>DDLX01000032.1 GCA_002340355.1 Cytophagales bacterium UBA2561 | reverse complement strand
TTTTTTTGTCATGTACTTAGAATTTTTTTATCCAAATCTGAAGTTCGTTCCTCAGTAGTATGGCTAGGGTCATAATTTCTTTTTGTTGGAAGTTCACTTTCTGTGTGCATATCAGCAGGCATTTGTTGCCAGTTCGGAGCATCTGTAGTCGGATTAGTATCAAAACCAAGTTCTCGTAAGTAATTTTCTAGATTAGTTAGAAAATCTTTACCTTTTGCTTCATCTGATTCTAAATATGTTTCAAAATAAACACCTATAAGATTAGATGTTAGGTCTTCATAATCCCATGCCGAAGTAACATCTGCAATTTCTAATTGTTGAGCTACTTCGTATGTTTCTCCAAGACCTAACACCCCATGTCCTGTAAAAAAGGGATAATCTGTAGCTTCGGCTGAACGACTAAAATGTTTCATATCTAGCCACCCCCACTTTTTGGAATATAAATACATCTTTTGAACCTGATCAGGATGTACCCTATTGAAAGCGGATAATGTCTGAACCTTCAGATTTTTTAATTGCTCTATGTACTCAGACAAACTCATTGCACTTTGTTCTTGGTTAGGTTCTTCCGCATTTTCTCCATTTTTATCAATTAAGAAAATGGGATTATTAGCAGCAAAGGAATATGGAGTACTCCAAAGGAATTCAGCCATTAAAGGGTCAGTAGATAGGAAACGAGCATTCCGCTCATCATAAATCCTTGCTCCATAATCCTGAATGCCTTCCCCAAAATCCGTATCGTTTTCTTTACCGTTGAACCCGAATCGGTATTCCTCACTAGCAAAGGTACGACTTTGAATAGTCATCCCGAAAGGATAATAATCATTCGTAGCAACGACATCGGCTTCGAAGGAAGTACCATTGAGTATTTTTTTATCCGAAATCACTGCTAAAACATTCCCTAAATGATTGGTCAATTCATAGTATCGTCTGCCAAGGATAAGTTTATGAAAATCATCTTTTTGAATTTGTTTAGTGTTATCGTTGGGGTCAGGCTCATAGGGGATTTTGTACGTCCCCAAACGAGAACTTCCGTACAAATGAAGTTCTTGTACTTGGGAGTTTTTATAAGTCGCCATGATATTTCCTGTCGCATCCCGCACATAATGTGTTGTGGTAAATTCAATAGTCCCACTCATCCGTTTTTCAATTAATTTCATCACCCGATTCCCTACTCCATCATAACGGTAATTAATGGTCATAAAATCCATTCCCTTTTTCCGAATCACTTGGGCGACTTTGCCATACACCGTCCATTTTATCGTGTCTTGTACGCCATTCTCTTCGGATAATTTCAAGTTGCCAATTTCATCGTATTCGTAGGCAATGTTTAAACTCCCGTGGTACTTGGGTTAAGCCAGAGGCTTTAGAAATAAACAGCACAAGCAAAGATGCTTGCGCCAGACGGGGCTAGACGGGGGACTTTCCGTGTTCTTTCTTTTTGATGAAAAGGTGCGCCTTTTTCGGGAGCTAAGCCGAACGGGGGAACCTCCATTTATATCCAAATTCAATACCTATTCCGTATTGGAATAGGCAGGATGGACTTCTGAAATCCTTGTATAAACCCAATGGAATTTTGAATTGTAATGAGTGTTATGCCCATAAATCTCCACCAAATTATCTTTGTAGATAAAGCCATTCAATGTTTTGCTATTATGATTCACATACCTACTTTTTCTGAAATAAGTACTCGCTAAAGTCGTATCTCCATCAAACCTACTTATAACCTCCACTAGTTGATTATTTTTGAAATTGAAAATAGATGTTATGGTTACTTTATTTCCATAATATGTGATTGTCTTCCCAGCAATATAGTCCTCATAACCCATCCCAGTACCTCTATATTTTAATGAAAAATACTGTCTGAGTTCATGTAAGGACATCCCTAAGTATACTTCGCAATCAGGATATAGTATATCATAATCTATATCCACTCTTGGATACGTATCATCTTGCAAAAACCATTCGTCTCCTAGCATCATTAAACCAATAATTATAGTTATTAGAACAATAACTATCCGATTATTTGTACACACCCAAAGCATCTGTTAAGCGTCTTACTTCTTTTTCGTTACCTTTGAACCTAAAACGTTTTGCTTTTTTACGATTTTTATCCTTAGCATGCGCCTTATTATAGGCTTCTACGGTTTTATCAGCCATAAAATTCAAGAATTTAACAATATTTTTCTTCGTTTTCAATTCTCCATGCTTTTTTTGAAACTCTTCGGCATATTGCCTTGCATACTCATTATTAAGTATATCAACAAAGCTCCAGTCCTGTTCATTTGCAGTATCGCCATGTAAACCGCTAAATCCTCTTTCAAAGGCATTACCAACATTCTCTGCTGTTTCTCTTCCGTATTGTATAGTAATGATACCTTGCCAAACCATATGGCGAAAAACCTTGCCCCACCCGTCAGTAACATGATGTTTTGCACTACTACCTGCAAATGTAGATATATGTTTTGCAAATAGTCCTGTTACTGTTTCCATTCGTCTATCGTCGTCCCATCTGGAGTCCAAGGCTTCACTAATTACCGTAATATCTGGTGTATATATCCCCCCTGCTATTCCTGCTCCTATCATTCCTCCAATTCCGTCAGCAGCATCAAAGGAGACAGTAATCTTCTCACGTGGATCTCCATTTATTCTTGATACAGTATATTTATTTTTTTGTCTTCCAGCAGGAGGTCCCAACTCAATTGATGGTATATACACACTTTTAGCTTCAACAATTTTAATATCCAAGTATTGTTTCGATTCATCAGGTGAAATAGGTTCAAGTCCTTCCAGTTCAATCATGTCTATCACACGATTACCTGAGAAAATGTATGTACTGTAATATGGATATTTTGCACTTAAAGGATCAATTGACGAAAAACGCCCTGTACGCCCATCATATCCACGATATCTAAATGAGACTGCTCCTTCACTCATTTCTCTATCCATCTCTTGTCGCTGGAATCCGAACCGATACTCCTCAGTCTGGAAAGTTCTGGAAGCAATAGTCATTCCGAAGGGATAATAATCATTAGCAGAAACGACATCGGCTTGGAAGACAGAGTCTAACAGTATTTTTTTGTCAGAGATGACGGCTAACACATTTCCCAAATGATTAGTCAGTTCGTAATTCCGATAGCCAAGAATGAGTTTATTTTTATCATCCGTTTTAGGGGTGTATGTTCCCAAACGAGTACTACCATAAATTATAAACTCCTGAACTTTAGTATTTTGGTAGGTAGCTAAGATCTTTCCAATGGCATCCCTGACATAGTGGGTAGTGGTTGGGTCTTGGTTTTCTTTTTCAACGGTGGTCATAATCGTATTGTACGGTTTTGAGTCCCAGTTTAGGTACTCTACGTTGAATGGGGAATTACCAAATTGGCTTAAAAATATCAAGTTTTTCTTTGGAATGAATAATGTTAATAGTGTCTCCAACTCGGAGACCCCTCTTTTGAGTCTCTTCTACATTGAGCTTTTGATAGATACTATCTTTACCATATAGATAAACAATGACAGCTTTAGAACCACCATTACTATGTTCTAATTTTAACCGTACAAGAATAGCCTTATTTTTATGAGAATCTTGTAAATATTTTTTCCGATATGAATAATTTCCGAATACCCCTATTAATGAAAATAACAAGCCTGTAATAACTACCATTATTGCATATATATGTATATTTATATGCTTTGCTGCTACATATAATATTAATCCAGCACCAATAAAATTAATTATGTGACCACCTACTCTATACATAGTCTCAAACTTATGGACTAAAAAGACGATATATAAAACCCCAAATATTAGGCATGAAAGACCTAATAAAACGAAACTTAATTCTTTACGATTGTTCATATGAAAGTTTCTAAATTTATTTTAATCTACAATATCAAGTATAGTTTTAGCGATTTTGTCCCCTCCACTTTCAATAGCTTCACTGGTGCGGGTACCTGCTTCATCATCATCAATTGTTTCATTCTTCCACCAAGCATGAATATGAGCTCCGTATTGTTTTGCTCCAATATATGCCATATTTGCTGTGATCCCTTTAACTCCTCCATATGTGGCTAATCCTGCAAAACCCAAATCAGTCATTCCCTCATATTTATACGTATCTTCATAGGTTGTTTTATATAGTATGCTAGCCATTGATATGTAGGCAGCCCCTTGACCTGTACGTCTGAGAAAATTATGTGCACCAGCAACGTAATTTGAAGGAACTCTAATATGAAATTGCCTTGAGCCTATGTTTGATATTGAGGGTAACCCATTTGTTCTTGCAAATCTCCCATTGCTTCTTATTGATATTCCTCTTCTCCAGAATCTTCCATCTCGACCTGCCAAAGACTTATACAAATGCGATTCAACCAAGCCACCAACATTTGCAGTTTGTCCTACATCATTTCTTGTAAAAATGTCTGATGCAGGTTTACCTACCCAGTCATGTGCCATTGCACCTAATATTTCAAATACATCAGTTTCTCCTGTTTCATGATTTTTGGACTCTGATAATAATTTTGATTTTCCAAGTCCTCCACCCTTAGTAAAATATTGAATTTCTTTAACAATGCCCATACCTCCTTCGTATACATCCTTTACTGGAGCTTCCTGCACTATTTTATCAGTAATAACATGAATATCATTAAATAACCACCATTTAACTTTGCCTCCATGTTTCTTAGCATATGCTCTGGCTGCCTTTCGTTGAGCAATAGTGGAACCAAATGATCCAAAAAATAATCCTCCATCGGGATCAGTGCCGTTGATTGGGTTATTGCCCATGGAAACATACGGAGATGCAAATTGGTTGTATGGATCTATGGATAGCCAGCGTGCTGTTTCTGGGTCGTTAAATCGTAATTTAAAATGATTCCAATCGGTTTCTTTATCAAATTCTTGCCCTTGGAAGCCAAATCGATATT
>DDLX01000036.1 GCA_002340355.1 Cytophagales bacterium UBA2561 | reverse complement strand
AGGATAAGTTTGTGAAAATCCTCTTTTTGAATTTGTTTATTGGGATCCGTGGGGTCAGGTTCATAAGGAATATTATATGCTCCCAAACGAGTACTGCCATAAATATGTAACTCTTGTACTTTTCGATTGGTGTAGGTCGCCATGATATTCCCTGTCGCATCCCGAATGTAATGGGTGGTCGTGAACGTAATTTCGTGTTTAATGCGTTTTTCAATTAATTTCATCACCCGATTGCCTGATCCATCATAACGGTAATTAATCGTCATAAAATCTGCGCCTTTGATTCGAATCACTTGGGCGACTTTCCCGTCTTGTACGCCATTCTCTTCGGATAATTTCAAGTTCCCTGCCGAACGGGGGCAACAGAGATTATGGATACTTAAAAGTTGAACACCTCTCGTATGGATAAAATTTTCCTTCTGTGTTGATTTTTTTTCCTTTCACAATAATATCTGCTTTTATCATCCAAATATCATTATTTCTTTTTCCAGAAATGATTCCTTTGGATATGTGGAAGTTGAGACTATCAGGATATAGATTTCCTGGAAACTGATACACACAATTACTTTTAAGAAGTTGCTTGTTTCGTATAAATGCCAACATTTTGTAACTTCAATGTGCATATCCATCATTAAAGATACCAGCAAAATATACATACTACATTTTATCATAATAGTATCATTTTTTCTCTGATTCAATTACAATTCGTTTGATTTCATCGTAATTTTTTCGAGCAGGAGTTCCCTTAATATAATGCTTAGGTTTAATATAGGCTCCCTCTTTTTCAAAATCACGGTTTTTCTTTTTATAGTGATTCACATACGCCTCATATACTTTTTTACTCATGGCATTTGTATTTCTTGACGTTTCATCAATTCCATAGTAAGTAAGATGTTCCTCAAGTTGTGAGAGTTCAACATTTGCTATTTTATTTTTCACATGAGCATCAATTTCATGAGCAACGCTATTTGTGATTCTTATCAACTCTTCAGGCATAAATCCAGATTCAGCATTCTCTAAAACATCTTGATCTACAATTACCGCAAGTAATTTATTGCCTTTTTGAGTTTCTGACACAACCTGTGAGGCAGTCATACCAAGAGCTTTCAAAATTTTAGTATTTTCGTCATAAGCCTTTATCTTCTCCTTTGTTAAGTCTAATACATCAGAGATAGCTAAAGTCTTACCATACTTTCTTTTATAATCTGCAATATCTGCTTGCGCTTTTTTTCTTGCTTTATCAATTTCAATATTAAATCGAGCTAATTCATCAAGGGGCAATGTTGAGGCATTCTCAGTACCTTCTTCAAATTCTTCATTTGGTAATGCCATAAAATATATTTTTATATTTTTGATTTCAGGTTTTGAAATTGATGTAATTAAATTTTCTTTTAAATATTCGGAACTATTTATTACTTCGAATACGGGGGAATCTTCAGGAAAATTTTCTGTATATATTAATTCTTCTAAACCATCCAAGTCAATTGCCCAGATTGGTTTATTGCCTGCAAATTGATAAGGGGTATACCAAGGATACTCAGGAGCTAGTGGGTCAGTCGATAAGAATCGTCCAATTCGACGATCAGAGATTCGCATTCCATAGTCTTGAATTCCTTCACCAAAGTCTTTATCATTTTCTTTTCCGTTAAACCCAAAGCGATAAGTTTCAGACCGAAAACTCCTCGAGGCAATGGTCATTCCGAAGGGATAATAGTCATTAACAGAAACGATGTCAGCTTCAAAAGTAGTTCCGTTAAGGATTTTCTTATCCGAGATGACGGCAAGGACATTACCAAGATGGTTGGTCAATTCGTAATTACGAGAACCTAAAATGAGTTTACCTTGGTCGTTTTGCAACTGATTTGTAATGGTATCATATTGCGTTTTGAGTGTACCGAGTCGAGAAGAGCTGTAGATATGAAATTCCTCAATTTTAGTCTCTTTATTTCTCCTCAAATTGATACTTCAATCAATCGCTTTTTTTATGAGGTAAATCTAACAGCCAGAGGCTTTAGAAATAAACGGCATAAGCAAAATACTTGCGCCAGAGGGGAGGACATCTCGAATTAGGAATTCTCCCCTCTTAAGGACAATAAAGCGGAACATACAATGGAGGAAACAAAAAGTAATACTCTAATTTTGTATCAAATGTAAATAGAGATGTTTTTTGTTTTTGCAGTGTAATAACTCCTAAATATGATGGGGGTAATGATAAAGATCTCTTGTATGAAAAATAAACATGTAATTCGATAGTATTTGGAATATCATTATTGTAAATTGATATTATTTTGTTCCGATGTCTTGAATTTCCTCTAATATTATTATATTTATTATTAGCATTTTGTCTAAAAGCAATATTGGGATAATTTATATCTCCAATATTCTCATCATATTTATAAGTATTTTGACAATTATTAAAAAATGGAGACATCAAAATAAACTGGGGAATTTCAGTTACTTGAGTCCAAAACAAGTATTTAGGTTCGTATTTGTATCCTTTTTCAATATAAAATGTCAAAGTGTCCAAAATAGGATCATAATTATATTTTTTAAAGCTATCTAGTATCCCTTCATCAATATTTTTAATATTGTAATCACAAACAAAAGTATGGTATTTTTGGGCAAGTCCTCGTTGAGAATAACTCCAAATGTTATCATGACTATAGGTATTGTTAATATTCCATTTGACAAAACCATATCCTATACCACATAATAATATACATATAATTAGTTTTTTCATGTTTAACATATAAGTTTAATATTCTAATGTTCTACTAAGATACTTGGAAACTTTATGGTGTAAATGAGACTGTTTTGTATTTCTTTCTAGTTGTGTTTGTAAGAGTTAAAGTTTATTGATTTTAAGAACAGACGAAATTCACGCTCAAACAACGAATCATTCTAGCTTTTTTGACTACCATTTATTTGCTTCATGAGGTACTAACATCTCGTCCCTGTCATAACCTACTTCACTATTTTCTTTTCTAATGTTATCATATTTATTATTGGGAAAATCTTTTTGTGCCTCAACGTACATAAAGAACATCCTTACTTTATAATCACGTAATAGTATTAGTTGTTCTTTTTTGAGAAGGTTCTCAGATTTAATCCATGCTCTTCCTACAGCATTTATACTATTCTCAGGCATCGGTTCACCTTGTGGACTATAATCACCTGTTTTTAACGGATTACCATTTCTATCAATACCTACACTTAACGCCGCAGTTGCCACATCTGAACAATCTGCTGAACCTAAACAATATGGTTTATCCAAGGATTTTTCTGCAGCATCTACCATAACTGAATTACTATTTTCATCTGTATCAATATAGAAGGCATTATCATAACGTTGTATTTTTTTACCTTCTTTGTCTCGTTTGTACATTGTACCATCAATAATGTATCTCTTATCTTCTCCATTTTCACCTTCACTATTTATATCAGCACTATGAATATATCCTTCTTTCAACACAAAATTATGGTCACTCATGACAAAGTCTTCAAGTTTATTAAAATGAACAATTGAAAACTTTGGTTTTGAGTTAAATGGACTATCTTGAAAACCATCTTTTGACATATATATCCATCCATCTTTTTGGTTACCAATTAGAATAGCCCGATGACCTGTACCTCCTGCGCCATCTTTGTCTGCTAATATGATAATATCTTTCCCATCAGGGTCAATAGCAGAAAGAGGCATATTGGCTACAAAATTATAGGGTGTTAAACTTGGGTATTTGGCTTCATGTGGGTCTCTGGAAAGCCACCGTCCCGTTTCAGCATCATAAATTCTTGCACCAAAATCGACATGACCTGTTCCAAAGTCATTATCATTTTCTTTACCATTGAACCCGAATCGATACTCCTCTAATTTAAAACTTCGACTTTGTATAGTCATCCCAAAGGGATAATAATCATTTGCAGAAACTATATCAGTTTGAAAGACAGAATCTAAGAGTATTTTTTTATCAGAGATGACGGCGAGGACATTTCCTAAATGATTACTCAATTCATAATTACGTCTGCCAAGAATAAGTTTGTGAAAATCATTGACTTGAACTTGTTTTTTAGAATCTGTTGGATCGGGTTCATAAGGGATTTTGTACGTTCCCAACCGAGAACTTCCGTAGAGATGAATTTCTTGTACTTGTCGATTGGTGTAGGTCGCCATGATATTCCCTGTCGCATCTCGAATGTAATGGGTGGTGGTAAATTCAATAGTCCCACTCATCCGTTTTTCAATTAATTTCATCACCCGATTCCCTGACCCATCATACCGATAATTAATGGTCATAAAATCCATTCCCTTTTTCCGAATCACTTGCATTAAAGATATCTTATTCAGAAGAATATATTCTTGATTTATGTGGAAAGGCTTTGAGATATTGAATCTGTATTGAATCACCTAGGGTAGTATTTGACATTTCGTCAAGCTTGATAGATCCAGTATGTGTTACATAACCATACTCGTATCTATAGTAAAATGATTCTAACTCTGCATCAAATTCTACGATAATTGCATTAGTTAGTACAGTTGTGTTTGGAGCATCATTCCATAAATAACTAAAATGCTTCTCAGGAATAATCAGGGGGAGAGGCAAAAGCAAAATAAAAAATAAAATCTGTTTATATTTCTTAGACAGGAAAGCATCTTTGATATAAAAAACTATTCTACCTAGGTGAAATATAAAAGCAAGGTATCCAATAAAATATTGTACTATAAATGGTAATACCCAGAACCAATGTGCATATTGAATCGAAAAAATAACCAATAACACCAACACATACATAAACGTTGATTCTATAAAAGGTCTTTTTTTAGTCTTGATAGACATCTGCTGTTCCCCCATATTTTTTTCCTTTTTCAGCTAACCAGTCAGTCAAACCTTGTGCGCTACTTGTTGTAACTGTATAATAAGACTCTTCCCCATTTTCATGCTTCACGTACCAACCTCCTTGATATATGTTTTCTGTAACATTATAGTTAACTGCTCCATATGACTCTTTAACTCCAGGTTTAAGGTCTTGAAATCCTTTTGTAACAGTACCCGCCGCACCCGCAAAGGCTACACTTCCCATATATGTTCCGAAATCCCTTACATCATCTGTCACATACTTGAAAATACTATGTAATTTTGCTAACCTCTGTTTGTTTGCTAGTTTGGCGTGAGCTTGTCTTAGACCTGGAGCTACTCGTCCATAATACTCTCCAGCTTCTGTTACAGTTATTCGCTTACTTCCTTTAGAAGATATTTTTCGCGAATTGGAAGCAAGAT
Organism: Cytophagales bacterium UBA2561; assembly: GCA_002340355.1. Lineage (GTDB taxonomy): Bacteria > Bacteroidota > Bacteroidia > Cytophagales > Thermoflexibacteraceae > UBA2561. Next base: position 1,150 of record DDLX01000036.1, on the reverse strand, counting down.
CCTCTATTACATTATCTATGCCTTTTTGTGCCATATCCACTAGTCGCCTAGGCACAATTAAAGAAGCAAATTCTGAAGCCAGATAAATAGTTAGAGCTACACCAGCCCCTAGTGTTGTATCAAATTTGGCCTTATCTATAGATTTTGTAGTCCCTTCTTTATTATTTGCAATAACAAATCCATCTTGAAAGTTCAACAAATCTACTGAAGATTGAATAAACTGAGAGGCTGCAATTGTCGCAACAGTACAAGTTATTCTTGCTGCCTTAGCAAATTTGGCATATCCTCCTGTCATTGCTCCCTCTATGGTAGCTGTGCCAATATCTGCAATATCTACCGCACTCCATGCTTTAGTAACATCTTTTTCTTTAATGTAATTAAATAGGAATTGTGCTACGAGTTCCGAACTTCCACCAACAAGTCCGCCAATTGCCATTCTGCCTATGATAGGCAGTATAGGAATATCTCCATTAGGGTCATTGAAAAGAATCGGATTCCCTCTGAAAGTGGCATAAGGGGATTCAAATGGTACAAAGACGGGATCTTTATTCCATCTTCTAGCGGTACGGGCATCATATTTCCAGTGCTCAGCATGGTAGATTTGGGCATCAATTTCTGTATCCCTTTGTTGTCCATTGAATGCAAACCTGTATTTCTCAGTTTGGAAAGTTCTTGAAGTAATAGTCATTCCATAGGGATAGTAGTCATTCGTAGCAACGACATCAGCTTCAAACGTATTTCCGTTGAGTATTTTTTTATCGGAGATAACGGCGAGGACATTCCATAAGTGATTGGTCAATTCATAGTATCTTCTTCCGAGAATAAGTTTATGAAAATCATCTTTTTGAATTTGTTTATTGGGGTCAGTAGGATGAGGTTCATAAGGAATATTATATGCTCCCAACCGAGAACTGCCATAAATATGTAACTCTTGTACTTTTCGATTGGTGTAGGTCGCCATGATATTTCCTGTCGCATCCCGCACATAATGTGTTGTGGTAAATTCAATACTCCCACTCATGCGTTTTTCAATTAATTTCATCACCCGATTGCCTGAACCGTCATAACGGTAATTAATCGTCATAAAATCCGTTCCCTTTTTCCGAATCACTTGGGCGACTTTCCCATACACCGTCCATTTTATCGTGTC
>DDLX01000035.1 GCA_002340355.1 Cytophagales bacterium UBA2561 | reverse complement strand
TTCGTAACAAAAATTCACATTTGAAAAAGGGCAAAAAATGGTCAACGACCGCACTTTTGGGCTAACTCTGTGATACTCAAGCGTGGTGCTTGGCGCATTTTCGGGCAAAATGAGGTGTTTTTTAGTTTTAAAGATGTACTTTGTAAAAAAATGTGGGGTGTACAAAAGGACTGCTCCTATGCAATTAGCGAAAAATCGGCTGGCAGTAGCCAAATCCACTGGCAGTTTTTTCGCCAAATCCCGCATAATAGCCACACTGTATCAGGTCGGTGGGGGCGGTAAGTTCAAATTCATAAAAATACCCTCGTACCTTAATGGGATTTTTGGTATGTGGCTTTAGGGTAATGAGCTTACTTCGGGGTTTCTTCGAATGAGGGCGTTGGGGGTTGGATAACACACGGAAGGAGACGGGCTTGGACAAGAATGTCTCCTGTTCGGCTTCCGACAACTGTGGATGGGTGCTTCGATAAGTTTGAGCAAGATTCGCCAGAAAATAAGCGGGATAATCCTCGGCGTAGGGGTGCATATACTGGGGGAGGAATTTATCGCCTCGATATTCGGGTCGGGAAAGGCATATCGGGCTTTTGGTACGAAAGCGCATGGTGGGCTGAAAACGGGGACGGTCTTCAATCTGTACACTCGTAACCTCAAAACAGGCGACATTCCAGCCGTCCGTAGTGAGTTCGAAGATTTGGTCTAAGAAAACCCCTTTGACGAAGTTCTCGGCGACCTCATCGACATACATGGAAATGTTCAGGTGAACGGTCTCGGATTTAATTTTGAGCAAATCCTGATGGGTGTCGTAGTATCGAATTTGGAGGGGCGAAAAGGTAAAAGGTTTGTAGGAGCGTTTGCCGTATTGATAGCCTTTGTCATGGAGAAAAGTAGCAAAATCGGCATTGGATTCGGAAATGCACCGATAAATCCACGCTTGGAGTGCAGATTGGTAATTCATGGACAGGACGCAGGGCTGTTGGCGGACTTGCAGGGTTAATCGAAAACGCATCATTTTATGGGATTAATCGGATAAGAATTACGCCCAAATTTAGGAAAAAATGGCTGAAAACTTTAATATGAAATAATAAGTATATGAGAATATATTCATATTACAAAAAACTGCTTTCCCATTTAGAATTTAAAATGGGCATATTTTTGTCCGTTTTGAAGTTTTTTCAGAAGTTTAAATGAATTTAAATAGGTAAATCTTTGACGGCATTATTGGTATAAATATCGGTATGTCTGGTGTATCTTCGGACCATATTGGCGTTTTTGTGTCCCGTTTGATTCATGACGGCTTCTGTGGAGGCACCGTTTTCGATGGCAGTGGTCACGAATCCAGCGCGTAAAGAATGGGGGGAATAGTCTTTACCGAAATATTTTTTCATTTTTTGGGTGACGGCTTGAGGCGAAAGTGGTTTGGGTTTTCCTTTCTGGTTTCCTTGTTGAATTCGATTGATTTGTAATTTATGATTAAAACTAAAAAAGACAAAATCATCTGAATTATGATTTGAACTATCACCTATCTTTTCTTTTAACTTATTTTTTGCCTCATCTTGAGGAATATTTTCTGAAGCACATTTTAACCATTCTTCCAACGCCCGAACAGGACAGAGGTCTCGATTTCGTCCAAAGATGAGAGCTTTGTACTGCCCTTCTCCGCTTTGGTCAGTTTTGGATTTTCGGAGGTAGAGGGTTGCGCCTTGTTTGGTAAATTGAATATCTGCTTTTCGCAATCCGACTAATTCAGAAACACGAAATGCACCACAAAATCCGACCAGCAAGAGGGCTTTGTCACGTATGGTGATGGGCGAATGGGTGTCCATGTTTTCGAGTTGTTGGAGTTTATCAAGGGGGAGTGCTTTTGCCATTTTGGGTTTTACGCCCTTGGTATTGCTGATGCCTTTGAGTAATTTTTTGACGTTTTCGGTTTGTGCAGGATTAGGTTGAAGCTCCATTTGACGAAATACTTTCCGAATGGCGGCGAGTTTTCGTTGGATGGTGGCGACCTTGAATTTTTCTGCGATTTCAGTTAGGTAGCTGAGGACGGCGGTTTCGGAGTCGTAGGAGACTTGTAGTTTGTCGCAATAATTTTTGTATTGTTTCAGGTCGGTGCGGTAGGCTTTATGGGTATTTTGGGCGAGTTCGTTTTGGAGGAAGATTTTGGCTTTGGCTTGTAGGTCGGAAGCGATTTCTGATGATAATTGGTGGTTTTGAAAATTATCAGAATGAATTTTAAGAGTGGTCATATTGATTTTACCGATTTAAAAAAGGGATTTGATGGAGATTATTTAGTACGTTATTTTGGTGTACGAAGTTTTTGCATTTAGGTTTAAAGTTTTGCGCTAAGTATTGTGATAATTAAACATTATCACAATACTTCATGTCTAAAATACACCTCTGGCAATTTGCTAATACCCAAAAACAAGCCTGCGTGAAAACTCAGGTGAAAGCCTACTGCCAATTCAGCAAAAGGAACTTGATAGCTCGAATTTCAAAATATCAAAGTATGACAAGCTCTTTAATTCGGGGGATGATATTCAGATTGTTGCCGTTGGGGTCAATTCAGGGATTGAAATCCGATGTATCCATGAGGTTGGCTTGGTGCTGGCGCACGGACGTTACGAACGAATCTCATTCATCTATTAATTCACTACAAATTGTCCGAATAATCATTTGTTCACTTTCCAGTGTGTTATTCTGAAAATCACGGACACGATTGGTGGTAATGATGGTACTTAATTCATGTATCAAGTTTGTATTTTCTTTTCCAAGACGTTTTTTAAGGGACTTAAGTGCCGTAATCGCATAACGGGGTATTTCACGACTCAAAATCTGACTCAATTCATCGGCTCGTTTACGGTCATTAGCATTGCTAAACAATCCATACACCTCTTGCAACCGCTTTCTAAAATGTACTTGAATGTTATCAATTCGAGCGGATTCCTTTTCTTCTTTTCGTTCCAAAAGCACCTGTTTGAACTGTTCATAAACCACCTTTAGGCGTTTGTTATAAATTTCAGGCTTGAGTTTTTTAGCTTTTGGCATTTTGGGATTGGCTTCAATTAACTCCAAAACTTCTGCCACATTATCCGTCATTTTTTCGCCATCATGGAAGTATAGTTTTTGCAAATTACCTGACTGCAAAAACACAAAAATACCTTTTTGATTGCCTGATGTCATACAACGAATCCCGTCTTTGAGATTAATAATTCGTTGATATTCTTTCGGTTGCTTGGCTTTAAGAGCTTCCAATGTTTGTTCCGCTTTATCAAAGACAGTATTCATATTGTCTTCACCATCCAAAACACGTTCATCCTGAGCCGAATAAATCGCAAATAAGCTATTTTCATTTAGGTCTTCATGTTCGCTTAATACCTTACCATCAATCCCATAAATTTTGGTAATTTGATTGATACGCCTTTGGACACGCTCTTGCAATCCTAGTTCCTGTTCAATATTGGTATCCGGCAAGAAGTTATAAATTTCAATTTGTTCGGTGGTACTTCCAATCCTATCCACACGACCAATACGCTGGATTAATCGAACGGGATTCCAATGAAAATCGTAATTGACCAATAAGTATGCATCCTGTAAATTTTGACCTTCCGAAAGGACATCCGAAGTGATTAAATATTGAATTTCAGAGCCATGTGTAATGGTATAATTTTGAGAAGTAGGCGAAAATCTACGCACAATATCCACTTTTTCTTGTCGGGAATTGGCAGAAGATATTTTTTTGATTTCGACTGAATTGGGGCAATGTTTTTTCAATTCTCGGTGTACATAATCTACGGTATCGGTAAATTCTGAAAAAATTAAAATTTTCTCTTTTGGGTGCTTGGAAACCACATTTTTAATCAAGCATTTTAGTTTGGCATCTCTTTTGGGATTTTTATACAAGGGTTCGACCAAATCCAAAACCTCCCCTAGGATGGCTTTATCGGCTTCAATCGCTTTTTTTAGTTTTTCTTTTTGGAAATCTGTCGTAGGATAGGCTTGTAATCGAACTTCATACTTTAGTCTAGTCGCTTGGTCATCACTTTCCAGATAAAGTTGTAAGGTGCGTGCATCGCCTGTCCTGATAGAATCGCTTTCCAGCATGGTCAAAATGCTCTCATGTCGTTTGAGCATCCGTTCAATGGATTTATAAAACGAATAAACCGAACTTTCTAAACGTTTGAATAATAAGGTTTTGAGTAAGCCTCGTACTAATTTTCCCAAATTTGATAAACCCACATATTGCCTTTCTCTCCGAAGTTTGGGCTTGATATATTTGGTCAAATTATAAATCGAATACTGAAAACGTCCTTCTAACTCTTGGGCTGAACCCGTCTCAATGACCTCATCTAAAGGGAATAATTTAGCGATTAACTCCTCATAAATGGGGCGAGAAGTGGCTTGATAAATGGACTCAATGTTATAATTCAGGGTGTGTAATTTTCGTTTTGGAAAACGGTGTTCCTTGACCCATTCGGCATATTTGGGATTCTTTTTAATGTCATTTCGAGTTCTACGAATCAAAAACTGTTGTAATAACTCGGTGATTTTCTCCTCGTTTTCCTCATACTTTTTGAAATATTCTTTCAGATGATTCGGCGAAATATTCAAATCCGTAACATCGCTCGGATGAAATAATTTGATTTGGTGATAGACATCCCAAACCGAATTATTTTGAGGCGTGGCGGTCAATAAAATGACTTTTTTGCCCTGCAAAAAGGGCTCAATCACCTGATAACGTTGGATGTCATCGTTCCGAAAGTGGTGCGATTCGTCAATCACTACGACTCCATAACCTTGATATTCAGGATTTTCGGTGTATGGATTTTTTTCGTTTTCATCCAAACGAAGTTCTGAACTCGAAATAATTTTACAACGCAAATGGTATTTTTCTTTGTAATCTTCCCACATTTGGCGCAAAGAAGCAGGGCAAACAATCAGTGTCCCTTTCTGATGAACCGACCAATAATACGACATCAAGGCAATCGCAATGTAGGATTTTCCCAAGCCCACGACATCCGAGATAAAAATACCGTGATGTGGTTTGGTAGTACTTTCCAATAAATCCAATGCCCGATTGTAGGCATCTTTCTGAAAAGGGTATAAATTTTCGGTATCAAAGCCCGTTAGAAGCGTTTTTTCGGGGATGTCGATGCGCTCACGGACTAAATTATATAGCGTTTTGATGTAAATCTCGTAAGGCGTTACTTCTTTTTTGAACCAACTTTCTTGCATCGTTTCTAAAAAAGCCTCGTTATAATCTTGGCTTTCTTTCCATAATTTTTCAAACCATGCTTCGATTTCTTTATAATCTTTGCCGTGATAAATGCTGATATTTAACTCCGAATTATTACGTAAACCACTGATAGACAAATTTGAACTACCTACGATTGCCTCGCCTTTGGAGTGCCGTTGATTCGGAATCGTAAATAAATACGCCTTTGAGTGTAAAGTACCTTTCGTATAAATCCGAATATTGATGCGCTTTTCCTGAATCAATTGCCAAAGTGCCTTTAAACCTTGCTCATTTTCAGTAGTTTGCTCCATGTATTGCAAATCATCACCATATTCAGAAGCTGTACTGGCTTTCATTTTTGCCAGTTCATCCCGACGAGGGCGTTTTTGTCTTCTCAATTCGTCTTGCATCAAGCTACGTTGCAAATGCCCTTTGGTCATTTCCTCAACGGTTGCCTTATTTGTCCGACTGCCAATAATTAAGCGTAAATTCTTCACACTTTGCAGGTTCTTTTGGATTGCTTCAAAACCTGACAAATAGAAAAAACCAACCGCCATACCGCTAAATTCGCTGATTTCGAGCAACTCATTTACTTTGTCAATCAGCTGATTATCGGGCGTATTATCAATTAAAATGTTACCTTCATCCATCTGATTTAGAATTATTTATCCATGCGATTTAGAAGTATTTAGTTTTTCTTCCAGTTCTTGGATTATTTCTTGCGATAATCTCGTATCTTCTGCAATAAATTCTAATGGCATATTACGCTTGAGCAATTTTTCTGCAATCTCAATTTTCACATCTTTTTCTGCCGTAGCAATCGTATTGTGATAATCTCGGTATGCTTTTAGTTCTAAAGTGTCTTTATCCATTTGATTCAGAATTATTTATGTTTTCTCGTAATTCTTGGATAAATGCTAATGAAAGCCCCGTAATTTTGCCGATAAACTCATCCGTTGAGCCTTCCAAAATCGCATTTTTAGCAATCTCAATTTTCACATCTTTTTCTGCCGTAGCAATCGTATTGTAATAATCTCGGTATTCCTTGAGGCTTTCCTCGTACTCTTGGCGGTCTTGGGGCGCATAATTCGTGATTTCTGCCAAATTGAATACTCGTTTGAACCAAATTTCCTGCAAACGCTGTGGGACGGTATCCAATTCCGAAATATTTTTCAGCAAATACAGCCACTTATCAAAATTCGTTTCTAATTCCGCCTCCGTTTTGTTGAATTTAGGCATTTCCAAATAAATAAATCGCAATTTATCCGTGAATTTCATCTGATTATCAGTATCATACAAAATCACATCCGATTTTACATTATCGTGTCCCATGCCCGAAAATTCAAAATCCATTATCGCAATCGTATAAACCGCATTCCAATTATAATCCCATTTGCCCCGTTGCGATTGCTCTTCGATGGCTCGGCTGGCATAAAAAATACTCCGCTCCTTGAAAAATTCCTGCTTCCCCCTCTGCAATTCCACAATAAATTTTTCGCCCTTATCATTTTCGCAATACAAATCAAAAATCGCTTTGCGCTCCAAAATATTACTGCCTAAGCGTTCGGTATTCAAAAACTGCAAATCCGTGATGGTTCGTTTATCCGCCAAAAGCGTATTCAGAAAGTCCAATAAAATATCCTTGTTCTCCTCCGAACCAAAGATTTTTTTGAACCCAAAATCCGTAAATAAATTGATATATTTTCCCATTTGCTTGTTTTCTAATAGTCAATTCGAGGTTGTCCAGAAAGTCTATTTTTGAAATTTTATTCAAAAAATAAGGTTTTTAAGTATTTGAAAATCAATTTTATCCATAACGTAGGGTGTGCAAACCCTACGTTATGGATAACTTTTTGGACAGTCTCGAATAAACTTCAAGATACAAAATTTTTACCCCTTTCATGCCGAAAATTCCTGCAAAACCAACTCTTTTTGACCCTCTTCGACCAAAGGAAACGTACTCAAAATATATTCTAATTCCTTGATTTCCAAATTATACAATTTGGCAACCAAGGCATCTAATTTCGCCCGAAGTGCTGACTTGGACAGACTTACCAAGTCTTCAAAATTGAAACCTAATAATTCATATCCCATATCCTCCCATAAATCCCGATATGCCTCCAATAAATTCCCCTCCGAATCATAACACACCAAAACCGCCGATAAACCCACAATTTCAGAGAAATAGTTATCCTCTTTTTGTAAGCGAGGAATAAAATTTTGATACGTATAAAACAAGTTGCAATGTGCTGTTACTTTTTGCCGAATTTGATAATCACATAAAAACGAATTGAGTAATCCCGATAAATACACCAAATGGATATTTTCGTAGTTACCTTTGGTCAAATTAATTGTATTTCCTGCAAATACATGTTTAGGTAAAATTGTAGCAATAAATGTTCTTGCATCCGTATTTCTGGCAATATCCCGAAAACCTAAGCGATATTTTTGATAATCTAAAACTTGCCCTTCATCTTCATTTCTTGCTCCTAAAACGGATTTTCTGCCTTCATTTTCATCAATAAAATAACGAGGTTCGGCAAAATCACTACGGAATTGATGTATCATTTTGCCCTCAAAAAGCCGTAAAAATCCAGCCTTATTTTCAGTTTGGAACAAATGACTATCGTTCGTCATGTGAAATTCATTTCCTAATTTGAGATTCCATTTATCATCTAATTTTTCGCCCAAAAGTGGAAATTGAATCATTTTTTCAGAAATCTGAAAATCCAAATCATTTTTAAATTCAGGAATCGAAAGCGAATCAGGGGATAATTTTTGAATTAATTTTCTATCTATTCGGACGCTTTTTTTATTTGGAAACTGCTCTAATTCGGCAACATCATGACGCATAAATTGGGCAGGAAAATCGGTGGTTTGTTTGCCTTTTTCAAACCCCAACACCACAAATTTAAAACTACGGTGTACACCTTCAAAAATTTCTTTTCGATTCTCAAAACAGAACAAACCCGTAATTTGTGTTTGTTCAAAAAGCAGTTTTCGGAGTTGTTTTGTTCCCAAGTCGGTATAAATCCCCGAAGGAATGACAATGCCACAAAACCCCTTGTCATTCAGTAAATTATAACATTGTTCGGTAAATAATTTGTACAAATTAATGTCTGTGCCTTGTTTTCGACCATTGACGACTGAAATTTGATTTTTGAATTGTGGGGCATTCCGAAACCAATCACTTTGATAAAAAAAAGAACTTTGATGTTGAAGCCATAGCGTTTTGATTTCGGGATTTTGCATCAATTTTTTTTCGACTTTTTTAAATGCGTTGATGGTCATTTTTTTGGCTGAAATTTCTTCGGAAAAAGGGGCAAAAAACTCTTTGGCATTGGGTTTTACAATTTCCCACGGCGGATTGGTAATGATAGCATCAAAGCCATTTTTTTGACGGAAGACTTCGGAAAATTCGTATCCCCAATGAAAGGGCTGGAGTTTTTCGATGTCTTGTGTGCTAAGGGAGCGTTTGGTGGGTTTTCCGAGTTTGGATTTTGCCTCGTCCCAAGTGGCTTGTTTGTACCAGATTTTGCGTTTTTGGAATTGGTCTCGAAGCATTTGGTTGAGGTTTTTCCGAGCCTCATGTTGTGAGTTGTAAATGTCTTTTTTGAGGCTTATAAGTATGTCATTATCGGCATATCGTGTTTTTTTGTAGGTGTCAATTTTTTGTTCTTTTTCATTGACATACTCTCGGTACGATTTGCCAAAATCAAGACTCATTTGCCCACCGCCCAAAGTATTAAATTCATGTTCATCCACCCGCAAAAGTCCGATGAGTGAATTACCCGTGACGATATTAAAATCAATATTAGGGAGGGGTTCGATTTGTTCGGGCTTGACATTAGAAACCAAATCCAAGAACAACCGTAATTGAGCAATTTCAACGGCTTCCTGCATGATGTCCACGCCATAAATATTTTGAGTGATAATTTGGCGTTTTAGGTAATAACTGAGGCTGTGTTTTTCCTCAATATCTTGTATCCATTTTTGGAGTTTGGGGCTGTCGAGTTGTGGAATTTTATGACAAATGCGGTCATAAATTTGGTGCATTTCGTCCAGCATCGCAATCAAAAACGCCCCTGAACCACAAGACGGGTCAATGAGCTTGAGATTGGGCAACATCTCAAAAATCAATTTTTCGGCAACTTCGGGTGTAAGCTGACGAATAAGGTGGTCAAAATCCAGATAATCCGTTCCTTTGCCTAAATCCTTGATTTCCTGCGAAATATACGGGCTTTCTTCGATAAAAAAGCTCCCAAATTCCGCCTTGACTTTATCAAAAATGACTTTTTGGATACTCTGACGACACAAATATTTGGTGATTTCGGGAGGGGTGTAATATGCGCCAAATGCCTTTTGATTGATGTATTTCTCGAAAATAAAGCCCAAAATATGCGGACTGATACCGCTTTCGTCTTCGTTGGGGCGGTTATCCAAATACCAATTATAGCCATTTAGAAACTTCAAAATTTCGTGTAAAACGGTGTCATCGGCTTGGATTTTATGTTGGTCGTAGTCGTATTTGAGTTCAAGTTCGTGAGGCTGAAACAATCCGCCATTGAGGTAAATAATTTCGCCAAATCTTTGGGTAAATTCTTGTTTATCAGGGTCATTATTTTGCTTGGCAAATCCCAAAAAGAATAAGGGAAGTAGAAAATCGTGGAAAAAATCTTCTTCGTTCTCTTCGATTTGGTCGAATTTGTCGAGCATGAAATTCGTATTATCTTGGATTGCGCCATGCTTTTGGAGAAAGAAAATGAACATCAGGCGATTAAGCAAAACGGAAGCATACCAACGGCGGTCATTTTCGAGATGGATTCCTGTAATGGATTCGGTCAATTTTTGATGAATTTTGCGGAATTTTTCATAGAACGCTTTGGTAATTTTCTCTTGGATGTCAAAAGCCTGTTCGATTTGTATTTTGAGGTCGATGGAATCCTCCGCCGTTTCGACATTGAAAAGCTGTATTTTTTCCTCGAAAAGTTTGGTTTTTCGGTTTGCCTCGTTGTAGGTAATGGGCTTTAGTTTTTTGGAGGTGCTGACATTATACAAATCAAAGACTTTACCCTGATGCGAGACAAATAAAAAATGGGCATCGGTATATTTTCCGTCTCGTTTGTAATGTCGGATAAGCTCTTTTTGGAAGATGTTTACTCGGTCTTCGCACTCGACTACAATCACCTGAATATTTTTATCAGGAGCTTCGTACCCGATTTCGATAGAAAGGATGTTTTCTTTATCCTCAATTTGGGGTTTCGCTATGGTTTGACCTATAAAATCATATCCTAAGTTATCGCAAAATAATTCGTCAAGTTTGTCCTGATAATTCATATCGGTTTGGCTCTGTGTTGGTAAATGATTTCTAAAAAACAATCCGACCAAACTTACTGATTTTTCAGGAAAATGAACCGTACCTCTGTTTTTTGCGCTAAAAATTTGCCTATGCCCCTCTTTTTGCGCTATATTACGATTTCTAAAATCTTGAATTGTAAAAGTTTAACCTCTTATATGAATATAATCGCTATCTCCAACCACAAAGGCGGTACGGGAAAAACGACCACTGCGTTAAATTTAGGTAGGGCGTTGAGCTTGTAGGGGTATCGGGTGCTTGTTGTTGGACATGGATGCACAATCTAACCTAACCCTACTATGTGGCATTGAAGAACCTAAAACTTCTTTGGCGGATGTGTTTTTGAATAACAAACGTATTCCTGTATATTCATATCTGGACAAGTTAGAAATTTCTCCTGCTGAATTTGAAGGTTTGTCGATGGTCGAAAGTGTCTTGTTTGGGGATATGCCTAAAGTAACAAGACTCAAAAATGCTCTTCGGAAATTGGACTATGATTTTGTGTTGATAGATTGTCCGCCGTCTTGTGTTTGTCCTGTTTCCACCTCAAGGTATGGATAGTTTTCAATTACTTTTGTTTCATCTACGGTGATTTTCATGTTTGATTAATTGGTCTCAACATCTAAATATACAACATTCATTGATTCTTCCATGACCAAGTGCTATTTCTTGGAGCAAAATTGATAAAAAAAATGAGTAGCTTTGACTTGAAAAATCGGACATAAAAGGAGGTAAACCAATCAAGTGGACGCATGACGAAAGTGATTACAATAATAAATCATAAAGGCGGTACAGGGAAAACCACTACCACCATTAATTTAGGCAAGGCACTGCAATTAAAAAACTATCGGGTATTATTGATTGACTTTGACCCACAGGCAAATTTGAGCCAAAGTTTGGGACAATTTCAACCCGAATCTTCGATTTATGCCTCGATTATTGAGAACAAACCTTTGCACATCATTTCGATTGCGGAAAATTTTTCCCTCATTCCTGCCGAACTCAATTTGGCAGAAGCCGAAAGTAAATTGCTGACCCATCCCGAAGGGTATTATCGTCTGAAGTCAGTTTTAGACCCCACTCGAGAATCGTATGATTTTATTTTGATTGATTGCCCGCCAAGTTTGGCACTGCTGACATTTAATGCGTGTTTTGCTTCGACCCATGTACTGATTCCTGTCCAAAGTCAATTTTTAGCGACCCAAGGTTTACATACAATTATTGACCTTTTGAAAACTGTTCAAACAGGATTTATCAATCCGAATTTACGCCTGTTAGGATTATTTTTGACGATGACCGAACGCACTGTTTTGAGCCAGTCGATTGCGGAATCTTTGGGTAAGGAATACGGCAAAAAATTATTGAATACCGTCATTCGTAAAAATATTGCACTGGCAGAATGTCCTGCCGTAGGACAAGATATTTTCACGTATGCGCCCCACAGTAACGGTGCAACCGACTATCAAAAGTTAGCCGAAGAGGTTTTAACTCGATTAGAATTAGATTCCAAGTAGAAAAAAACGGCATAAGCAAGAATATGAGCAAGAAAAAAAATTTGATGATACAGAGTTTGGTCAAGTCGGTGGCTTCGGTGGAGGTCGAAGTGACAATTTTGTCCGAATTACGGGATTTTATTCCGCCTTTGGGTCAGGAAGAATTTGCCCAACTCGAAGCCAATATTTTAGCCGAAGGATGCCGTGAATCCTTATTATTATGGACAAATCCTGAAGGAAAACATATTTTGATAGATGGACACAATCGGTATCGAATTTGTCAAAAACACGGCTTGAAATTTGAGACCGTTTCGAAGTCATTTGCCGATTTGAGTGCCGTCAAAACGTGGATGATTGAGAACCAACTCGGACGGCGAAATTTGAACCCAAAGCAAATTTCATACTTACGAGGAGTACGCTATAATACTGAAAAACAGGCAAAAGGAGGAGACAGAAAATCAAAGTCCCAAAATAGGCTTTTGATTTCCACAGCACAACAATTGGGGGAAGAATATCAAGTTTCTAAAAACACGATAAAACGAGATGCCGAGTTTGCCAAAGGCTTAGATCACATTGGGGAGTCAAATCCCGACCTGAAAAAACAAATTTTGGCAGGAGAATGTAAGGTCAAAAAATCGGATATCCAGTTCATTGGCAAACAAGACTCCAGCACCTTGCCCCCACTCCACACCGCCGAAGAGGTGACAAAAGTCAGGGAACAAATTTCTAAAAAACCGAAAAAAGAGTCTGTTAAAACCACTCCAAAAACAACCCCAAAAAACACTGCCCGTAAGAAAAAGCAACAACAACAAACGCAAAAACTAAAACAACAAATTGCTGAAAAGGTCTTGCAAATCTCCCAACCTACCGACATTGAGCGCATCGAAAAAATGCTCCAAAAACTCAAAAAAATCATTCCTTAAACCGTTCCCTCGTCAAAAAAGAAAACCCCCGTTTCTGATTTCTAAAAATCAGAACGGGGGTTTTTCAATTCCACTATGGTACGATTAAAAGACAACAACTAAAAAATCTGTGCCATTCGGCAGGGACATCTTAATTCCACTATGGTACGATGATGCCGTATTTTCAAAGAACTGCCCTCAAGATAGGGGATGCGTCAGACTTCTGCAAATTTTTGGTCAAAAAAGTAGTTTTTCTCATCGCTCTGAAACATCGTTCTAAAAGAAAATTGCCTAATGGAAGAAATATTTTTGGGAAGGAAGGTTTCATTTTCAGAAAAAAAGTGTACTTTTGGCAGTTAAATACCAGCCAGAGAAAAAATATCCAGCCAGAGAAAAAATATTTGATAACATAAGCACTTAGACCATATAAAAAAGAAAAACCGTTTGCGAATTGTGGAATTTTTGCAAACGGCACCCGAAAGGAAAAGGGAATTTCTAAAAACTTCAACAAGTGCAAAGATAACAAAATTTCGTAAAGTAGGTCTTATTTGCCTAAGTTTTTTGCTGAAAATATCTTTGTTCTTCTCTTCCTCAGAAATTCGCCTTTTGGGTACCTTCTTTTAGATATGGGATTATCACTTTAAAACAGATAAGCCCTATGCAAACACCATATTACGACATTCGATATCCTCAATCGGAGTATTTTTCATGTTATTTATCGGTCATTAAGGAAATCAATACCGAAGAAACAGGCTTGTATCAATTTTCAGGAGAATCGGCATTCAATTTCCAAGATTATTTGGTTTGTTGTGCGATATTGCTTTTAGGTGGCAATTTTCGGGGTGGGGCAGAAGGTTGCCGAATGTTAGGCGAAAAGTTGGGTTTTCAGCCCAGTACCATCCAAAAAACCTTACAAAAACTCCAGAAAATTCGCTTGAATTTGGGGAAGGATGGATTTCCTTTGCTGGAAAAAATCACCAAACACAAGTCGAAGGCATTTGCCGAAAAATACAATTATACGCCTCAACCGTGTCGGTATCGGTTGGCAGATTGGTTCATTAAGTTGTATTATGATTATGAGGAAGCCTATAAAAATTACATTTCAGGCGATTCTCGCTATAGTCCCGTCCAAAAAATCGTTTATATTCCGAAGGTTGCCAAGGAATTAGGCTTAAAAGTGAGCCAATATTTCATGCTATTTATACACAAAATTCGGTATAAAGGCTTGAATGCGTGTTGGAATAAATCGGATTGGGCAAGGGCAACGGGCTTTTGTCGCCAGACGATTTATAACAACCTCAATGAATTAAAGCAAAATCGCCTAATTCAGAAATATGTTTTGGATAAAAAGGGGTCTCATCGTCAGGAAGAACGTTTTTGGATTCGTTTGACGGGTGCTTTTGAAGAAGCCTATCAAGGTTTTTTTGCGTCTCTGAAAACTGCGAAAAAAGTAGAAAAGACGTGGGGAACTCCCCCTCCAGAGACGTATTCTCCTCCTCCGCCATCTCTTCCCGTTTCTGAGCCAATTATTCCTTCGTCTCCTGCTTCTATTTCATCGGTATTGTCCAAGATGAAATTAGGTCAGAAAGTTTCGCCTTCTTCTCAAAGAAAAGAGGAAACTAAGGAGCATGAAAATCTTTCTGAAAGGGAGAAAGAAATTTCGTCTTTTATGGAAGAGACTTTGAAAAATACAGTTGATGAGGAAATTCCTGAAGTAGAAATAGAGTTGCCGAATATATTTCAATCTAGGGATGCTGAGCGTTCGGAAGTGATGCAAAAGATGGAAAAAGCCCTTCAAAATCGACTGAATTTTGATGATTTGGTTTGGCAATATGAAGCTCCGAAGTTTGCCAAAGTGGTGGGGATGATTGAAGTAATTCCATTTGCCAAATTACGTATTTTCAATCCCAAGGAATTGGTCGAAGAGGTATATGAGCAAACTTCTAAGGAGTTATCTATGGATGAATTTTGGTTTGTGAAACACTTCAAGAAAAACTTATTAGCCAAATTAGAATCGTATTTGGAATAGGGTTTTCATTTTGTATTTCTCTTCTTGTTTAAATTTCTCCTTCAAAATTTCCCCCAATTTCTGAATCGGGTGAAGTATGTCCTTTTGTCTCTAAATTCCTCAAAATCAATTCTTTTCCTTACTTATCTTTTCCTTACTTGTCTAAATTTTGCTCTCTTTTTGTCTGAAAAACACCCTCTAATTTTGGTAGTAAATCGAAAAAGTACAATTTTTACAAATAGAAAATAACCTAAACTAAAAATGTCTAATTAATTCGCTAGTGGTTTCGGTAAAAAGTGTCCAAATCATTCTAAAAAAGTGTCTAATTAATTCTAATAATTTGTCTAAATCATTCCAACACAAAAAAAATAAAACTAGAGAAAGAACGAACAATCTTTTTCTTTAGAATTTTTAAGGAAAAATGAATTTTAAAAACATGAAAATATAATCATATTGTTATTTTCTTATATAAGAGGCGCAAAAAATCAAAGTGACAAAATGTCCTTTTGATTTTTGTGGCAAATATTGGAGTACAAAAAATGAAGAAAACTGGCGCAAATGTTTTGAAGTCTTAATTTTTATGGTTAGCTTTCAGGAGTAAAAAATCAGTAGTCGCCAAGGATTTTTGTTTTGAATTATTTTTGGTGGTAAAAAAATGTCAAATTTTGATGGATAAATTTGAAAATTGCGCTATGAAAAAACATAATATACTGATTATCAATCAACTATTTTTTGGCTTATTTTTTTTATAGATTCTTGAAATAACCGCTCAATAATGTAACATGATGGGTACAGATAAAAATCAGAATTGCAGGATTTATATTCAAAGTCTCACCGAGGGTATTCAAGTGATTTTCCCTGATTTTGATTTGGGGGATAAATTTGAAAGGGGCTCCGCTTATAAAGTGGAGATGAAAATGGTGTCCGATTTTTTAGGCGGACATTTGGAACCGCCTGATGATGCACGGACTCCTTATTTGGGAAATATTTTTGAGCAAATTTATGTAGAGAAATCCTTTCATTTTTTTGACCTCAAACCGTTGGGTTTAGGCTCTGGTATGTTCTGTCCTACTATTGCTCCCAAGGGTACACTTGCCAAACTGCGAAATGAGTTTACGGAAGCCTATCAAAATATTCCAAAAGGTTCATTAGAAAGCTTGTTTTTTCTCTGCAAAAAGTATTTGAGTTTTGTACCTATTAACCAAACGCAGAATTACATCAATGCTTTTGAGTTTTTAAAATTACGTTCGGCATTTGCTCAATGTTTACATGATTTTGAAGTTCAAAAAAAGACAGAAAAAAGAGAGTTGCCTTTTCTGATGTTGTGTATTGATATTTCTGGCATTCAGGGTTTTATTTATAATATTGCCTCAAGTAAAGCCTCTAAAAGTCTGAAAGGGCGTTCGTTTTATTTGCAGTTATTGATGGATAGTTTGATTCAACGGGTTCTCCAAGATACTCATCAAAAAGCCTCCATTTCCAGCAGTATCGGACACACGATTTATGCCAGTGGCGGAAAGGCGTATTTACTTTTACCAAATCTGAAAAATGTAAAGAATGCAATTGAAAAACTAGAAAAAGAAGTCGAACGAAAAGTGTATGAGGAAAATAAGGAACGACTTTATGTCTTGATGGATTTTGTGGAATTTGGGTATGATAAGGAAAACAAGGTTATGGTTACTGAATACACCAAATCAAAAATTTTAACCAAAAAACAGCAAGAAATTGCGTCTTTAACACAAAATATTAAACGTATAAAGGAAAAGTTGAAGTACAGACGTAATGATTTGGGCAAGCCATTATCTGATGCAGGGAGAACACAACTTGACAAAATTATTGAAGCAGATAACGCAAAAATTCAAGCTCTTTCTGGCGAATTGGAGGCAGACCTCATTTTGATCGCGGATTTATGGGTTGAACTCGGAAATAAAACAGCTCAGAAGAAATTTCGAAAATATCAAAATTTATTTTTTAAAAAATTCGATGATTTTTTCGAGTCAAAAGATGAAGATGGATTTGATACGGCTGAAATTGGTGAACAAGTAGATACAGGAAAAAAAGTCTGTGCTGTAACAGGAGACTTGATTAAGGATGCGAATTCTGAATTACATTCGCTTACACATCAAGACGATGAGAAACCTCATGTTTGGGTTACTGAGGACGTGAAAAAGCAAGTGGAGTTAGGTAAAAAGTTGAAAGACACCACATTTTATGTGACCTATAATGGACAAAAAAGGCTTAGCAAAAATGCTCAGAAGCATGCTATTAATCCTATTAATCTTGGTATGTTCTCGTATGTTAGGGATAATGAAGATTTTGTAAATGAATATCTTGATACAGGGAATTTCTATTCTATTCGCCGTTCCTTAGTTCGTAAAATCAATGATACTAATTTTTTGGATACCTTGAAAGGTCAGGATGCATCTTATGGCTTCACGTTTTACGGTGGCAATCAGCAAGCACTCAAGAGGAAGGGGATGGAAGAAGTTGAGAAAGACTACGAGGAATTGACGGGTATTACTCAAGAAAAAGAGAAAGGTACGGGGTTTCATCGGTTGGGCATTTTACGAATGGATGTCGATGGCTTAGGTGGATTATTTGCCGATGAGATGAAAAAAAATGATCTCCAAAATTTTCCTGCGTATGCGATGGTTTCGGCACATCTTGAAAATTTCTTTGCGGGCTATTTGAACACGATTCGCAATCAGAAAAAATACGAAGAATGGGTCAATATTTTGTATTCGGGTGGAGATGATGTTTTTGCCATCGGGCGTTGGGATATGATTTTGGAATTTGCCCAAGAAATCCGAAATGATTTTGAGGCTTTTACGCGGGGCAAGCCAACACTTTCGGCAGGTATAGCAATGATGGGTGGAAAATTTCCTATCTCGAAAGGTGCAGATATGGCAGGCAGTGCTGAAGGAAAAGCCAAAAAATTCGGAGAGGAGAAAACTAATTATATTTCTGCTAAGAAAAATGCCATTTGTATTTTTGATGAAGTGGTCAGTTGGGATGAATTCGAGCAAATTCATCAGCTCAAAAATTATATGATGGAGTGGCTGCAAAATCCTGAAACCCAATTTTCGAAATCCTTAGTCTATAAAATTTTTCATTTCCGAGACCTTAAAAATAAAGGGTTACATGATTGGAAATGGCTTTCTGCTTATCAATTTGCTCGTTTGGAAAAAGTCAGTAAACCGAAATCTCGTAGGTCCTTTGAATTTCTCAAAGATGTTTTTGGAAATCATAAGAACGTTTTTAGTCTCAAAGTCGATTGGGAAGAAAATTGCGTCAATGTCTCTATCAAATCCGAAAGAGCCATAGATATACTTTGTCTTGCCAGTCGGTGGGCAGAATTAGAATTACGCATGAAAAATAAATCGAATTAAATTAAACATATTAAGATATATGGTCAAAATACCACTTTATAAATTTAATGGTGCAGATAAATCTGGAGAATATTTGGAGCTAGACCCTGAATGGATGCTTTCAGATACTGGATTATCGAAGGAAGCGGTTGATTTTGCAGAAGCCTTCGGAAAACATCTTATTGACCCTCAGACTGATAGCCGAAAATATTTAGGTGTTCGGGCAGGTTGGAAGTCGCTAACAACCAGTCAGCTCCGAAACTTTTTTGGCGAAATTCGACGCATCCAAGCCCAAGGTTTTGGAACACATCAGTCGGATTTTTATATGTTAAAACCCAAATTAGCATATGCTAAAGCACGAGTTCTTAGATCGAGCCGAGAGAATCGGATTATCGAATTTGAGAAGGTGTTAAATCTGTTAATTGATAAAGTGTATGCTTCGGGAAAAGAGGAACACTTCACGAATTTTGTCAAGTTTGTTGAGGCAATTGTGGCTTATCATAAGGCATTTGGAGGAAAGGAGTAACACCTAAAATTTACTAAAAATCATGGAAAGAATCATCAAGAAAATTTTTATCACTGCTATTATTCGGCTTGAGACAGGATTGCATATTGGCGATAGCAAGGAAACAGTTGAAATTGGAGGGGTGGATAATCCGATTATTAAACGAAAGGATACCAAAGAACCGTATCTTCCTGGGAGTTCTATCAAGGGTAAAGTACGGTGTTTATTGGAGCAAGTACGGGGCGAAAATCTGGATGGAAGTTCCAAAAATAATGGAAAAATTGTAGCTAATCTATTTGGTGGAAGTGAAAATCGACAAAAAGGATTACCAAATACGCCTTCAAAAATAATTGTTCGGGATGCCTATTTAACGCAGGATTGGGCAATCAAACTGGCAAAGTTTACGGATAATTTATTCACAGAAGTTAAGTTTGAGAATACAATCGATAGAATTAAAGGGGTAGCTTCCAATCCTCGCCAACAAGAACGGATTCCCGCAGGTGCTGAGTTTGAACTTAATTTTATTCTGAATATTTGGGAAGGTGCGTCATTTTCAGAAACCGATTACGTCAAAACTTTTCTTGACGGCTTGGAATTGCTTGAAAACGATTATCTCGGTGGAAGTGGAACACGGGGCTACGGACAAATCTCCTTTATTCGTTTGGAAAAATTTGAAAAAGAGTACCAGCTAGAGGATAGTAAAATTGCTATTAAAAAAACTTCAGAAGTTACTCGCAAAAGTTTAACTGAGTTTAAAGAAGAAATTTTTTCTCAACCTTAAATTACCCAGTTCGGATGACTTATAAAGTGATACGTTTTCATTTTCGGACTCCCTTGCATATCGGCACAGTACGGCAGGATTATGCGTCTTCGGAAAGTACATTGCATTCCGATAGTTTGTATTCGGCAATACTTTCGGCATGGGCAGTTTTGGGTTTGGGAGTTCCTAAAGATTTGGATAAAAAATCTGAAAAATTGGGTTTTACCTTATCAAGTTTATTCCCATTTTATCAACCTGATACGGCTAGTTCAGTGACGTATTTTTTTCCGAAACCTTTAGGTACAATGTTACCTCAAAGTTATGCGGAAAATAAACCCTTCAAGAAAATTCAGTACTTGGATTATGCCAGTTTTCAGGAAATTCTGAAGAAGGGAACTGGATTTCGTCCAAATCCTGATAATATTGAAGGTGTATTTTATTTCGAGAAGACTGCGGATAGAATGGCTTTTGATACCAAGAAACTTCAAGAAAGTGAGGTTTTCGCCCGAAATCAAGTGCCAAGAATTCCTAAAAGAGAGGATAAAAACAAGGATGAGAATACTCAAATTTATTACATTGAGCGGGTCTCTTTTCAAGGAAATTCAGGACTATTTTGCCTCATAAAATTTGAGGATGATATCGCTAAAGACAAAGTCGAAAGTGCCTTAGATTTTCTCCAAGATGAAGGCATTGGTACAGATAGGCATGTAGGAAATGGACTTTTTGAGTGGGAAATGGATGAAGTAAAGTTATCTACCGAAGACTCAGATTATGCCGTCAATTTGTCGCTATTTTGTCCTGAGAATCAAATTGTTTTGGAAAATATGCTTCAAGGAGATACTCCTAAATACGAACTCCTCAAACGAGGGGGGTGGATTACAACTGAGCCGTATTTGACCTATCGCAAAAAGTCCATTTATATGTTGCGAGAAGGTGGAATTTTTCGAACAGATGAAAACTCGAAAGGTAAAATTGTGGATTTAAAACCTGAAAATACACCTAAAGAAATAAACCATCCCATTTATCGAGTGGGGAAAAGTTTGTTTATTCCTATCAAAATTGACTAAATCATGAGCCATCATAACATCAAATTGGAGATTTTAACCCCCGTCCATATCGGAACGAGTAGAGAAGAAACATGGCAAAAGAATCTGGACTTTTTTCATGAGGGCGATACGGTTTATGTGGTAAGGCAAGATGATATCTTTCGTGAAATTTTAGTGGAAGGAGGGGAGCAGGCTTTAGCAGGTTATTCGGCAAGAATAGGAAGTCAGCGTATTGAGGGGTTACTAGATTTTATTTCTCAATACGTGGATATTGAAGAGTTAGCTTATCTGACCTTTGATTATTCTCGTAAAATTGGAAATGAAATTAAGCCCCTTTTACGGACGGGACTAGGTACGCCGATTTTGGCAGGTTCTTCGATTAAAGGAAGCATTCGGACAGCAATTTTGAAGTATTTAATGATGAATGACCAAAATGACCAACGAGAGTTTTTTCGGAGAGAAGATAATTTAGGGAGAAGACGAGGACGAAAACTTTCTTACGCTGATAGTGATATTCAACGTCATTATTTGGGTCGAGATCCCAGTGAGGATTTATTTCGAATGTTACAAATATCTGATTTTGATACAGATGAGGAGAAAACAATTTTGCGTAAAACCCAAACCGTTAATCTATATGGCAATTCGTGGAATATTAAACAACCTGTCAGCACATTTTTGGAATGTATCAATTTGCAAACTACCACAGGCAGGATACAAATTCCTCAAAAACAAATTGAAAATAATCAAAGAAATCTGAGACGTACGGATTTATTACATCCCAAAAAGTTATTTGAAATTATCAATGAGTACACCTTGGCTTTGTTGGATAAGGAGTTTGAATTTTGGGATGACCAAGAAGAAAACACTCATCTGCATGAGTTTATTCATGACTATCAGGATAAACTGGATGAACTCTACCAATTGGCAGATGGATTTGATACTTCTAAAAGTTGCCTGTTGCGAGTCGGTGCTGGTTCGGGATGGGATTTTATTACGGGACGTTGGACAAAAGACCTTCTGGATTCAAGAACTTGGGAAAATATTAAATCACAAGTCCGTAGAAAAAGATATTCGAAAGATGTTCCTTTTCCAAAATCTCGTAAAGCCCTTGAGCAAGGAATGCCTTTGGGGTTTGTCAAATTGACTTGGCTAAACATAAAATAAAATGATGAAACTGACAGGAATTAAAATCAGCAATTTCCGAGTATTTCCATTCACTGAAAATCAGGAAGATAACCGAATTGATTTAAGTTATATTAATCTTATCACGGGTGCAAATAGTTCGGGGAAAAGTTCGTTTTTCAAAGCTCTATTACTTTTACAGGATAATTGGGAGCGATATCAGCTCTTGAAATTAGATTTCACAGATAGAGACCATAAATTAGGTTCTTTCAAATCAGTACAAAATGATCCTGAAAAAGACGAATTAGCGTTTACGCTCTTCTTTGGCGATGGAATTTCATTAACCTATGAATTTGAGGGTGATGAAAATCAAAAAGAAGGGATTTTGAGGCGGTTTATCTTTCAGGATAATGGAAAAGTTATTGTTGAAATCATGAAGACAGGAGTAACTAAAAAAAGAGATAACACCTATGATGTAAAAGAACTTGATATGATTTGGTTTGAATTTGGAATCAAACAAGAAATTGAATCAATGGATGAAAGTGTTGTATGGGAAGAGGTGATAACTCAATATGTTCGTAATTTAGAAAAAGAAATTGTAGAAGACCTAGGAGATAAGTTACAGGAAATAATAGACTTTAATGATAATGATGCTGAAGAAAAACTACGAAAGGAACGCAAGAAAAAAATAAGTGAAGTAGAAGTAACACTTGACGATAAGGAAAAACAAGACATTGAAAAAGATATTCAGGAGACGACTGAGATAATTAAATGCTTAAATAATCAGGTTTTAGAGAATAGTAAGGAAATTGAAAATGTAAAAAAACAGCTTTTGGAAGCTAAAGAAGAAGATTTGATTTCAGAATTAGAACAAAAAAGAAATGAATTAGAACAAAAAGGAGATAAATTAGAAGATGACCTTTCACAAATAGAAGAGAAGAAAAAACAGGTTACAGTACAAAAATTAAGAGAGAAAAAAGACGCTGAAATTGAAAAAATAAACAAAGAGTTTGATATGAAAGAAGAGGAGCTAGGACAAAAAGACGAGGAACAAAAAGAAGACGAGTTTATAGATAGAATATATTCATATCTGCAAAGTTTAGAGGGTGAGAGTTCCGAAAAAATAGATGAAATCTCTCCTTTTCTTGCAAGCAAATTTAACGGATTACTTCATTTTTATCACCAACGCATTACCCATTTACCTGCTTTTCGAGCCGAACAAAGACGAATTTTTGCCCTCCAAGAATTAGAAGAAAATTACCAAAAAGCTATCCGCCGATTTTGGAGAATAGATGAAAAGGGTGAGAATTTTATCAGAAAATGGTTTAAAGAATTTGAGGTTGGTTATGATTATCTAAGTATCTCTAACGTAGAAGATGCGGGAGGTACATTCCGTATTTGGTTAGTAGATAGAGAAACAGAAAAGATGCGAAATTTGGCAGATATGGGTTTTGGAATTTCGCAATTGATACCAATTATTTTGGTCTGTGCCACTGTACAAGAAGGTGAAATTATCAGTATTGAAGAACCTGAAACGAATTTGCATCCAAAGTTTCAGTCAAGGTTGGCAGAAATGTTTTTCGAAACTTCCCAAAAAGGAGTGCAAGTAATGCTGGAAACCCATTCAGAATATTTGATGCGTAATCTTCAGTATTTAATTGCTAAACAGAAACTTACACATGAGGATGTCAAAATCTATTATTTTAATAAAATTGATACTGCCGAAAATAATGAGCTGATTCAACGTATTCCAATTGGTGAAAATGGCGACATTGAGGAAGATTATGAAAAATACTGGAAAGGATTTTATGATGAAGCAACGACTTTGACCGATAAAAAAATATTCGTCAATGTTATAAAACAACATCAAAAGAGGTGCATTGTAGCCACTGAAGACACAGATACTAAAATGTTCGAATTACTTCTTGAGGCTTCTGGATTCAATATGGAGGAAACCGAAATTATATCCTATAGGACTTGTGCTAAGGTAGATATAGCACTTGGCATGGCAGAAATGGCAAGAAAGTATGAGCATATTCAGAAAGTCATTATTCATCAAGATAGTGACGGGGAATTTGGAAAACGAAAAGCTGAGTTAGAAAAATATAAGAATAATAATAAACTTGCTAAGTTATATGTTTTTATCACAGAATACAATGACATTGAAGGGTATTTTATCAATGCCAAACACATTCACAATCTTTATCCTAAAATTCCGATAGAAGAAGTAGAAAAAATTATTCAGGAGGTTACGCAAACAGTTAGAGAAAAAAGTATTGCAAATTTGAGCAAAAAACTTGGAGGCAATCGTGATATAGCAGAAGAAGCATTCGATAACTGTCCTGAAAAATACCGACATACTAAAGAGATGAAACCTAAAATTAACAAAGCTTTAGACCATAAAAAAATTCAAAGCCCAAATATTATTCAAAAATCTGAATTCATCAAAGTCCGTGAATTAGAAGCCATTGCAGAAGAAATTTGGCACTAAAATAGATAACTAAAAACCACAATAAACATGATCCGAAATATTTTTATTTCTTTTTTAGGGACAAGCCCTTACAAAGCAAGTACCTATTATTTTGGAGGTCATACCTCTGATAAAAAAATGGCGTATGTCCAAGAGTACATTGTTAAACAATGGTGCAAGAACTGGGACACACAAGATTTTTTTTTGGTGGCTCTTACCAAAGATGCTAAAAACTACAATTGGCTCAACAAAGTACAAGGGTTTCCAAGTGGTATACCTGACTTTAAAGGTGGTGAAGGCAAAGGACTTGCCTCAGTCTTAAATGGTCTAAAGGAACAAGGAAAAATTGAGCTTAATATTGATACGATTGATATTCCAGATGGTGATAACGAAACAGAAATATGGCAAATCTTTAACTGTATTGAATCGAGGCTTAGCGAAATAATTGCCCAAGAACCACCCGAAACGACATTTAAACTTCACCTAGATATTACACACAGTTTTCGATACATTCCAATATTAGGAGTCATTTTAGCGAATTACCTCAAGGTATTCAACCCCAAGTTGGAAGTGACTCAAATCGTGTATGGTAATTTTGAAAAAGGGCAAGCGGAAGCCCGTGCGAAGGGTACACCAAACGATATTCACTCACCAATTATAGATTTGACTTCGTTTATTGAGTTACAGAATTTAACCAATGTATCTAATGAGTTTATCAATCTCGGAGATAGTGACAATTTTAGTACGGTTGGTGCATCCTATAAAGCGTTAGCAGAGCAACTAGAAGAGCTAGTTCGAATTATTCGGACTTCACGAGGTAAGGCGATTCTGTTTGAGTTTGACTACCAAGGCTTACAGCATAATATTGAGGAGGCGAAACAAATCCCAAATGTGAATCAAGCTCAAGTCATCAAAATTTTGGAGAAAATTGGGGAACGGTTGGCGGGTTTTCAGAATGAAGAAGTAAAAAATGGCTTTATTGCTGTGGAGTGGTGCATTAAATACAAATTGATTCCGCAAGGCTACACTTTGTTACAGGAAACACTCATGACTTGGTTACTGTTGGCAGTTGGTGAGACAGATAAAATTTATCATTACCCTTCCCGAGATAAAACAGGATTAGCTTTACGGGGTGTCGAAAGATATAGAAAAGACGAATCGGGAAACTTTGTTTTGGATAAAAAAGGGAAAAAAATTGATGATTGGAAAGATAAAATCCAGCTTACCAAAAAGATGTTTGACTATGTGCAAGTCCACTATTCAGAAATTTATCCATATTACGACAAATTAGTGGGTAATGCAGGATTTAGAAATGATATTAATCATGCAGGTTTTCGCCCAAATCCAGCCACCCCCGAAGCCTTAATTATGGAATTGGAAGACCTTTATACTAATTTTCGGCGCATCTTGAAGCTTTGAAGCCAAGTCTTACTGGCGAGAACGGTAGCTGATAAGTTAAATTAAAAATACAGACCAATAAAATAATAAAATGAAAAACCTATTTCTTTTATTTTCCCACCGCCTGACTGAAGTACAGAAACAAGATGCCTACAGAAGTTTGGGTATATCGGAGATAAAATATTTACCTGATAATTTGCAAAATATTTGGAGCAATATACCCCCCACGTCCGAATTGGTCGTAAAGGAACACTTAAAGCCTATTTTTGAGTATCTGGCAAATACGGCTGAAAATCAGGATATAGTACTAATACAAGGTGACTTTGGAGCAACGTATGAAACCGTCACATTTTGTAAAAATATTGGATTAATACCTGTTTATGCGACTACTGAACGGAAGTCTATTGAACAACAAAACGAGGATGGAACAGTGACTACTCAGCGTATTTTTCAGCATATACACTTTAGAAAATATTGATAATGCTGCAAGTAGTAGAATAGCTAAAAAAGACATCAAATTTTGATTGGTATTTTCAAAACTTGATGTTTTTATTTATATAAACTTGATTAAATAATTGATAATCAGTATTTTGTGTTTTTGGGTGTGATTTTGGTATCGAATAATCAAGTTACAAATAATGATTTAACCCTTTGTATTTCCACACATTTCTAATAATTTAATTAAATAAAAGAAGTAGTCTAAATTCTATAGCAACTTTGTTAATTCACCAGAATATTCACGAAAACAATGGCAAAAATACTGCTTTCATGGTTAGCAACCTTCAATGATTTTAAAGGTAATAGTCTAGAGGTTGAAACAACGGGTCCTCATTATCAACTGTACGAAACGTACTTTAAGCAAGTCTCAAACCGTGATTTCTATTTTGAGAATCATATTTTATTTCATAGCGAACCACCCAAAGCCACGACTCAAGTGGCTCGAAAAGGGATGGCAATGGCTCAAAAACTCAAAGCAGACTTTACGGAGGTGCGTTCGGTGATTCCTCACCATGAACTACAAGAAGAATATGGGGATAAAATGAGAGTAGTTGCTGATGTGGAATTGGTCTATACAGGATTAAAAGATATTGTAGATTTAAAGGAAGTCTATGATTTTGTCCAAAAATTTTTGCAACATTCTCGTTTCCAAAGTCATGAAGTTTATTTTCTGTGTGGGACAGGAACAGCAGCGATGCAGACCGCCTTTATTTTAGCACATCAGAATTTAGCTAATTTTGAGAGTGGTTTAGTTTTTTCAGTACCTCAACGGCAAGGGACAAATTTTACAGAAAGTGTAAAAGTGGTTAGGTACGATGTAACACAGGTTGCTTATCAAGATGTCTTGAGCGTGGTACGAAAAAGAAAGGTAGATGAAGAAACTTTGTTGCCTCATGGCTCCGTGACTAAATCAGTATTTGATAAAGCAGAAGGAATTGCCAGTCACCAAAAGGTAGATTTTCTGATTTTGGGTGAAACAGGTGTAGGGAAGGAAGTTTTAGCCCGACACATCTATGAATGTTCAGGAGCAAAAGGAAAATTTGTGACCATCAATTGTGCTGCTGTGACTGAAAGCCTGCTTGAAAGTGAACTCTTCGGACACATCAAAGGGGCATTTACAGATGCGACACAAGACCGAAAAGGATATTTTGAGGAAGCCAATGGAGGAACGATTTTCTTAGATGAGATTGGGGATATCTCGCCTAAAATGCAAGTGGCTTTGTTGCGGGTTTTGCAGGAACGAAAAGTGATGAAGGTCGGAAGTAATACCGAAATTAAAGTCAAGGTTAATATCATTGCGGCGACCAATCGGAATTTGGAAGAAATGGTGGAACAAGGGAAGTTTCGGGAGGATTTGTACTATCGATTGACGGTAGTAACCTTAGAGCTTCCGCCTTTGCGAGAGTGTTCAGAGCAGGAACTCAAAGCCTTTATTACCTATTTTATGAAACACTACCGAAAGATGTATCCGAAAGCTAAGCGTATCTTTTTCCATAAAAAAGCTTTGCAAAAATTACTGGATTATGATTTTTCAGGGAATATTCGGGAGTTAAAGCATCTGATTGAACAGCTTACCTTAACTACCTCAAATTCAGAAATTAAAGTTAATGATTTACCTCCAAAGGTAAGATATGGGAAATACAAAACCCAGTATCTCATGGAGTATGCGTGTGCTAAACATACCCATCAAGTGTATAAAGCCTGTCGAGAGGTTATCAGTAAAACCGCCCAAAAATTGGGAAAAGCTCCTAATACAGTCAAGACGTATCTGAAGGTGTATCGAGTGTATAGTCACATTGATTTGCTTCGTGCTAAATATCGTTATGAGGATGCTCGTTTATTGGAAGATTTGGAACAATGGTTACAACATCATATGGAGAGTTCCGCCATACTACAAAAACTGGAAGCCTGTCTTGGAGAAGAAACCCTTGAGGATGAGAAGTATATGAGGGAATTGAGAGATAAATTACAAAAACTACATAAACAACTACAGAGATGAAGATGCACACTTTGCCTCAGTGCTTGATGCGAATGAGAACAGACCTAAAGGAACACGACTACGAATTGATTTTGATGCGGGGACTCCCCGGTAGTGGAAAATCGACTAAAGCCCAAGGACTCCAAGCCAAAGACCCCAAAAATACTTGTGTCCTGAGTACCGATGATTTATTTTATCAAAATGGCAAATATACCTTTGACCCTGAGCGACTGACTGAATATCATCGTCAGACCCAACAACAAGCCAAGATGTTGATGCAACAAAAACGATACACCCGCCTCATCATTGATAATGTCAATCGCCAGCTTTGGGAAATGAAACCTTATGTCCAAGCCGCTCAGCAATATGGTTATCAAGTTCGGTTTGAGTATCCTGATACCCCTTGGGCGTGGCATATCAAACGCTGTTTTCTCAATAATATACACGGCGTTCCCTTGGCAGGTATTGTAAAAATGAATCAGCTTTTTGAGTATAAAAACGAGGAGGATATTCCCTTAGTCCACATCTTACAAGCGACCGACAATATCCAAGAAAATATGATACACTCAGCTAAAATATGACATCAAATCCACAAGATAAATATTTGATTATCAAATAAATAAAAACAAAAATCCCTGTAAAGTTTTTCAAAACCTTATAGGGATTTTTTGTGTGCTTAATTCCACTATGGTACGATTGTGCCAAAAATTTCAAAGAACTGCCATCAAAATTCCTTCCCTACAAAAGTCAATTGACCAAAAACCCATTTTGGGACTTTGATACAAAATCACTGATTATCAGCCTACTAAAAATAAAAAATTTCTGTAAAGTTTTCAAAACCTCACAGGAATTTTTCATCCGCTTAATTCCACTATGGTACGATTATGCGTTTATTTTCAAAGAACTGCCCTAAAGATAGGCGATGGGAACGAATAAAGCAAATTTATGCCAATGCAAAATCGGGTAAAAACTGCCGTTGATGAGGCGCACGATAGGCAATCACTATATCCGATTTTGGAATTCCTTTCTCGACCAGCCGAAGCGCAAACTCAAGGTCAGTGCCGTCATGTTGGAGGTACACTTTGGCAGTGGGTTTCAAGTCAAGGTGTAAAATGGGGGCATAAGAACGCTTTGTACCGACCCAGCCGACTAAAACCACTAAATAATGTCCGCCTTGGTCATCAAAAATGATTTCCGTTTCAAGGTGTTCATCGGTGGGAATCATTTGCGCCACTTCTTGGAGGGCTTCCCGAATCAAAAGGCGGTATTCTTTTAGGCATTCCATTGGTCTATTTGGGAGCTAAGTTCATCAAAAACAACGATTTTGAGGTGATAAAGTTCGACTACTTCCCGAAGAAAGGCATCTTGAAAGAAATCCTGATAAAAAGACTTGGGAACTGCCAAAAATAAGACTCGGTCAGGTTCTTTCTTGGAAAGTGCCAATTGATACAATAAGTATTGTCCCAAGGCATTTTTGAACTCATTGAGGTCAGAAAGTCCGATGAAATTTTTGATTTCAACCGCAATTTTTTGGGTGTCTTTTTGTGCGCCCAAAGTTTCGGCACCAAGGTCAATAAAACCTCGTAGTTTGCCCAGTTCGACTAAGTAAGGGTCATGTGTAATTTGCCAACCATCGGTTTGTAGTGCCTGTTTGACTGTGTCGTGATAAAAATCTTTTGCCATCGGGAATATCGAATGATTTGCCCAAAAATACAGACTTTTCTTGATAAAAAAAGACCTGCCAAGTTTTCAAAACTTGGCAGGTCTCTTACTTTTTATTCCACTATGGTACGATTAAAAG
>DDLX01000006.1 GCA_002340355.1 Cytophagales bacterium UBA2561 | reverse complement strand
AGACTTACTAAAATAATCTTTTGCATTTTAAATATTTTTAAGGATGAATTTTTAATTAAAAACTTCTCCCAAATCCTAGTGCATAAAAACGCATTGTATCATAGTTGATGTAATAGTGTTTATCACTTATAAAATAAGAATTTCCGATACCAATACGCCAAAACCACCCTGATTGAGGACTTTGATGGCGATAACTTACTCGGTATGTTAAGCGATGAACATCCCAAATATCAAGTGGTGGTGGTGGATCTCGAGGAACATGAAAAGGAAGGCTTGGATCTATACCATTTGCAATTAAAATACTATCATTCCAACCAATAAACATAGCAATACGAGTCTGGAAACCATGTGTATAGTCATAGGCATATCCAATACCAATATCCAAATAGTTAGATTTTTTGCCCACCATTACATTTAATTCGATCGGGAGTGAAAAATCAATTGCGTTATAGTTACGTCCTTCATAAAAACCTACAGCAGGGAGCATACCAATACCCGTTCGAATGCTCATTTTAAAATATCTCGGTTGTAAAATAATACGCTCATAGTTTAAAGAATAATGATACGTGTTGCCCCACATTTCCGCATAAATGATGTTTTTAGCTGAAATATGATGCATAGAATCTTGAGCATAAACTGAAAAAGAAAACAACCACACTATCCAAAAAACACATAATTTTTTCATAGGCTGTAATTTTTTCGTACAAAAGCATATTCCACATATCATTTGAATGGTATGTGAAATTTATCACTATGGAAGAATGTTTTTTAATGTATTGCTACGAATTGTTTACGACTATCATTTAGAAGAGCAATTCACAATTTCAATGACTTCTGGAATTGGGTCATAAAGTACGCCATTATACCAAAGTTTTCGATTCATGAAATCTGATTTTTGTTGCTTTCCAATTTTTCATTCGTTGAATGTTATTTTATTTTTCGTAAAAATCTGTTCGATTCAAATTAAGGCTGAAACGATTTATAGTTTGATTTTTATCTGTAGCCTATGATACACTATAAAACCATTCTATTGTAGAAAAATATCGTGCTAA
Organism: Cytophagales bacterium UBA2561; assembly: GCA_002340355.1. Lineage (GTDB taxonomy): Bacteria > Bacteroidota > Bacteroidia > Cytophagales > Thermoflexibacteraceae > UBA2561. Next base: position 2,532 of record DDLX01000006.1, on the reverse strand, counting down.
ATTATTTGAAAAATGTTCCTATTCGTAACCCAAAATACTGATTTCGATAAGGGTGTTCAAATAAACTTAGGGTACTATTTAATGCCTGATGATAATTAAATTCAACAAGCCAAGGACGGTTTTTCCCCTGAAATTCCATTCCAAATCCACCTACAACCCCATATTCTCGTTTCCGAACTAGTACAGGTACAGCTCGTAGTTCCTCAGTACCATCCGTAGATTTAATATCAGCATAAACAATTATGGTTTCATGAGGAAAATAAATATGCTTATTCACATTATTTCGAACAGTGGTATAACGTCCAAATAAAAAACGACTCATTGCCATGCCTGTATATATATATGTTCGAGTCTTTAGTGATTGATATAAATAAATACCCATCGTCAGAGGTAATTCTAGGTATTCATACTGAAAGATTTCTTTATCACCCGAATCGCCATTTTCTAATTTGCCTGTACCTCCTTTAGAGATCCAAGCAGGTGTAAATTGTAAAAAGAAATGTGGACGTTCTAAACGTAAAGGTATTCCAAAACTCCAATCTAACCGATGGCTGGGGTGAGGACTATTGATAACATTACTGATATGTCCACCAATTGTTAAACCATAATGAAACTTTGATTTTAGGCTGTCTTGTCCATGTAAATTAGACACAAACAAGAAGATAAATAGGGTGTATATATATAATCTCATTATTTTTCTTTATTTTTTTGTCCAAAAAATGTGCCGAGACGAAAACCATGATAATAATTCCGTGTAGATGTACCTACAAAAGTGCTGGATAATGCTCGATTATAGTGTGCTTCCGCAAAACACCGTTGATTTTTGAGTTTGAATTCTGTTCCCAACCCTCCGTGAATACTCCATTCCCACCTTCGAAGAGAGTGATATCGAATAATAAACTGATGACTAGATAATGAAGCCCATGCAAAGGGTGCTTTATTTTCTGGAAAGTCATAATACTCAATAACTTCTCCGTTAATCTGCCGTTGATAATTACCATACATTGAATAACTCACTCCACCACCTGCAAAAGCATAGATTTTGATATTATTTTTTGTTAAGAAATGATACCCAAAATGCAGAGGCACCTCAATATATTCTAGTTGGTATCTTGCTTCAAATTTTGTGACAGGTTGTGCTTGATAGCCTCGTGTGACTGTACCTCTTGAAACCCACCCAGGATTAAATTGTAAAAATAACCGATTTTTTTCTGTCCGTAAAGGTGTGCGCACTGCCCAATTAAAGGGGTTACCGTAATCTGCCATTGGATATATACCCGTCCAGATACCTTCTACAGAAATTCCATAAGAGGTTTTAATCTGAAAATGGTCTTGAGCATGTAAAGAGTTAATAAATAATATATTGAAGAGTATAGCTAGATATTTCATGATTCTATTTTATCAAAAATACTTTCACTAAAGATTATTTACTTTAGTGAAAGCAAGACTTTAAATTATTATTCATTTACAGTCATCATACATTCTACAACACTACCTGATTTTCCCAAAGGGAAAGTAATTTTCTGTACTTGGAAATAATAAATCATCCCCTTTTTCATAAAAAAGCAAGTTGTTATGTGTAAGGCTACCCCTCTTTGAAAGGATAGCCTGATTTTCATTTCACAATTTCAATGACCTCTGGAATTGGGTCATAAAGTACGCCATTGTACCAAAGTTTTCGATTAACAAAATAACATTCTCCTGCTTCCCATTCGGTACGGATAGTGTCCGTAATTTGGTCATTCAATTTGAGATAGGCAATATTTTCACCTTTTTGAATACCATCTTGATCACTGGTAATACCTTCTTTACCGTCGTAGGTACTAACTGATAGTCGGTAAGGAGAGGTTTCGGTAATCAGTGAGATGTTTCTTGGAGAGTCCATAAGAGGATTATAAACTTCCTGAGTGCGCCCATTAATATCATAGTATAATTTCATGGGTTCAAAGGGAAAATAGCTCTTTGTAACTGAGCTTAACAAGTCTTCTCCTTGTCCGTTCTTGATGGAGATATTTAGTCCTACGTCAATACTCATACAAAGCATAGAAGGAGTGACCTTTTCTTCTTTGCAACTAATTAAAAACACGAGACTTATGAAAAATATATACTTCATAGGTTATTAGGGACGAATATTAATAATCATTTTATTATTGTGATTATAAGAAGTGATATATAAAAACTTTCCAAACCTGATTTCAGATTTGGAAAGTCAGAGTTTCATTTCACAATTTCAATGACCTCTGGAATTGGGTCATAAAGTACGCCATTATACCAAAGTTTTCGATTAACGAAATAACATTCATTAGCTTCCCATTCGGTACGTATAGTATCCGTAATTTGGTCATTCAATTTGAGATAGGCAATATTTTCACCTTTTTGAATACCATCTTGATCACTGGTAATACCTTCTTTACCGCCATAAGTACGAACTCTTAGTCGGTAAGGAGATGTTTTCGTAGTTAATGAGATTCCTCTTGGAGAGTCCAGAAGAGGGTTATAAACTTCCTGAGTGCGCCCATTAATATCGTGACG
>DDLX01000007.1 GCA_002340355.1 Cytophagales bacterium UBA2561 | reverse complement strand
AATGGCGTACTTTATGACCCAATTCCAGAGGTCATTGAAATTGTGAAATGAAACTCTGACTTTCCAAATCTGAAATCAGGTTTGGAAAGTTTTTATATATCACTTCTTATAATCACAATAATAAAATAATTATTAATATCCATCCTTAACAGACCTTAAAATGATCAAAATTGTTTATGTATTATTATTCCTACTTATTGTAGGATGCAAAGAGGATAAAGAGATGGAAGAACCTGGACCCATAGATTGTTATAATTTACGTGTAGGACTACAATTATCTTTCCTCAATCAAAAAGGAGAAGATTTGTTAAGCTCAGATACAGAGAGCTATTTTCCCTTTGAACCTATGAGGTTACGTCACGATATTAATGGGCGCATTCAGGAAGTTTATAACCCTCTTCTGGACTCTCCAAGAGGAATCTCATTAACTACGAAAACATCTCCTTACCGACTAAGAGTTCGTACTTATGGTGGTAAAGAAGGCATTACCAGTGATCAAGATGGTATTCAAAAAGGTGAAAATATTGCCTATCTCCAACTGAATGAACAAATTACAGATACTCTCCGTACTGAATGGGAAGCTAGTGAATGTTATTTCATTAATCGAAAACTTTGGTACAATGGCGTACTTTATGACCCAATTCCAGAGGTCATTGAAATTGTGAAATGAAAACATAATTCAAACTTCTCTTTAGTCCTGTCAAATTTTTTAAGATTATGACAGGGCTAGATTAATGCTTGACCTCCATAAAAACTTGTCCATCACCATCCAAGCGTTTGCGTTTACTTCGTAACTTATTGATTTCTAATAATTCAGATTCTAGTTTGGGAAATTTAAAATGAACTTTTCCATCCTCTGAGGCATTCGGCACGGCTTCTAGCTCAATCAATATTTTTTCTATTTCCTGATGAATCAATGCTTTATCCGAGTTCGAATATAATTCTAAATGAGCTTGAACCTTATGATCTATTTCTTCAACTGTCAACTGACGAGGAGTCTCAAAAACTTGTTGTAAAATTATACGCCGAATCCGTTCTAATTTTCGGCTTGCTTTTTTCTTTTTCCACTTCGATAGGCGATACAAAGGAACTCCCAGAAAAATCGAACTGGCTAAAAAGCTAATCCCATAAAGAGGCAAAAGAATCAAGTCCATAAATCCCATACTGGCATACATAATTGTCAGAAACATTAAATTCCCAAGCCATGACTGTCCTACCACCCACGTAAAAAAGATATTTCTTCGCCGACTATTACCTGTAAATTTCAATTCGGGTAATTCTTCTTGCCAAATCGGCAAAGGAATTTTATCTCCTTCTTGATTAATTCCTTGTCTTAATTTATCAAAATTACCATAAAGTACACCGTTATTCAATACTTCAGCTTCTCCCTCAAACCGAATCAGATATTCAGTAATTAATTCTTCGGCTTCAGTACGGGTTTTCCCACTCAATTTAACGATTTCGGATACCGTTAGTAGCCCTTTATTTTGGCGCAAATACGAAGCAATTTCTTGTTCAGAAGCTAATTTTTCTTCTTTTTCTTCTATTCCAAACGCATAATCCATCAGGGATTTAATAAATGGTTTTCGTTTGGGAGCATCAAGTCCTTTGGGTGCAGTTGCTAACCACAAAATCAGATAAATAGGAGAGGCAAAAAAATGAAGCACAAAAGTATATTGCATCCCAATTTTGATAGCACTTTTAAAACGTTTAGTTACTTTTTTCCGAAAATTACGCCATTTCTCAGCTTTTGTCTTTTGGGAACGAGGTATTAGTGTTTCGCCGAAGTCATAAATCAAATTATTGGCTTCGGTCAGTACAATGCGACAATGATATTTTTCCATCATTTGTGTAGCAATTGCCTGAGCGTCCGACAAGTTATGTCCTGTCATCGAAGCAATATCCGAAACTGTGAATCGCTTTTGACTAAGATTTTTTGTTTTTGATTCAAACGATTCGAGTAAAATGGGGAGGCTAGTTTCTTCTTTCATTCCATAAAATGATTTTCAAGTTTTCAAGGTACTGGTTTTTGAGCTAAAATTAGGGGCTTTCTTAAAATTATTTGTAGTCTGCCCTATCTTCACAGCCTTTGCTAAATCCATCAGGTTTTTTCACTTTATGCTTAATTCTACAGAAATGACTTTCAAGTACTTTTGTTGATATTTAAGTAAAACAACACCAACAAAACTAATTTTACAGTATATTGATAATCAGATTCTTTTATTCCTTTTTTGAGCTATTTTTTGTCAAAAAATCAATCTTTTCATTTAGAATACTTATCATATTTTTTAAAACAGATATTTCTTTTTTTGAAATATTGGCTTCTAATTCAATCTCGTGTAATTCTTTCTCTAATTTATTAACTTGTTTTTGACAATCTGACTCAGAAACCTCTGACATCATATTCCCTTTACCTGTTATCATCCATTCTAAACTAACTCCAAATGCTTCGCTAAACCGTATAAAGAAACTACTTCGCGGATCTTTTGTATCACCATTCGTAACTTTATCTAAAGTTTGTCTAGTTATGCCTACTTTAGTAGCTAACTCATTGTTACTTCGGATATTAAGATATTTCTTTAACTGCTCTATTCTATCTTTTAGCTCCATATTTTCATACTTTTCAAATGTTAAAAAAACAAAAAATAGCAACTTATTTTAATATAAATATTGCTTGCAATAATTTTTGCGCTATATTTATATCGTTAAAGTACACGAAGATATCAAAATATAATACCTGAAGTGAGTTAAAACAATTCTATTTTTGAAATAAAAAAATATTCTTTTACTCCTTCTTTGAGCTATTTTTTGTCAAAAAATCAATCTTTTTGTATAAAACAGCTTGCATCTTATTTAGAATTTTAACCTCTTCACGGAGAACAGACAATTCTTCTTCATATCTTTTTAGTTTTTTTTCACAATCTGACTCTGGTTCATCAAGTATCATATTTCCAGAACCCGTTATTAACCAAGTTGGATTTATGTCAAGTTTATTTGCAAGATTTCTGATGATACTTATTTTAGGATTCTCAATTTTTCCTTTAATAAGATTATCAATTGTTTGTCGTGAAACACCTACTTTATTAGCTAATGAATTGGTATTTAGATTATGAAAAGCTCGAATTTCTTCAAAGCGTTTAGATATACTCATAATTAAAAAACATTTTGTAGGAAGAGTTATTTTGCTCTTTTAAGTATTTGTATCTCAAGATTTAAAGCCTCATTCATCTTTTCCATTGCTTCTAATTTCGTCTTCATTAAAGATAATTGGTCTTGTAATTCCTGTATTTGTTCTTCACAGTCAGAAGAAGGTGAAGGAAACATATTTTCTTCATCTTCAAAAAGCCATTTTATATTAATCCCTAATTGATTTGATATTTTTAATAAAGAGCCTATTTGTGGGTTTTTAACCGAACCAGTTCGAATATTTTTTATTGTTTGAGGATTTACTTCCCCTATTCTTCCTAATTTGGTGTCACTCATACGAAAATGGTCTGCAATTGCTTGCATTTTATCACTTATTGCCATAATTAAATTGGATTTTATTAAAAATATTCCTAAATAATTTGGAAAAACTAAATTATTTATTTTCTTTGTATTGTTAAAATATACGAAGATATCAAAATATAATACCTGAAGTGAGTTAAAACAATTCTGTTTTTGAAATAAAAAAGTATTCTTTTACTCTTTTTTTGAGTTGTTTTTCGTCAAAAAATCAATCTTTTTGTATAAAACAGCTTGCATCTTATTTAGAATTTTAACCTCTTCACGGAGAACAGACAATTCTTCTTCATATCTTCTTAGTTTTTTTTCACAATCTGACTCTGGTTCATCAAGTATCATACTTCCAGAACCTGTTATTAACCAAGTTGGATTAATCTTTAATTCATTAGAAATATTTACAAGAACATTCATTTTTGGATTAGTTGTGACTCCTTCTCTGATATTTATAATTGTTTGAGGAGTTACGTTAGCTTTTTTTGCTAATTGACTGGAATTCAATTTAAAATATTTTTGAATTATTTCAATTCTTTCATTTAGCTTCATAAAAAAATAGGTTTATCAAAAACTCTAATAATTTAGAATTTCTAATTAATTTGTATTTTTCTAAAAAATTAATCTTCTTTGTACTATTAAAATATACGAAAACATCAAAATATAACACCTAAAAATAGGTTAAAACAATCCTATTTCTGAAATAGAGACTATTTTTTAGGAACAAGGCTATTGATTGAACCACAAAATTTAAAATCACAAACCAATGAAAACGGCAACAAAAATTCCAACTCAGATAGAACCCCTTAACGAAGATTTCATTTCTTTTTTAAGGATATACGAAGAAAATGAATATAGTGAATTCTTGCATCAAGCCTTATATTATCTAATGGCGGAAGGTATCCCCGACGAACAAAAACAAGAGATTTCTCATGTATTGTATCTGGTACGAGACCAACTAAACGACTTGAGTAAAAAATATCTTTAAGGACTAAACTTTATTTAGTGAAATAGCTTTCATTACTCAAAATCGCTGATGTACATAAAGTAGGGTTTGCAAATCCTACTTTATAAAAATTTATGTAAAAAATTGATAATCAATATTTTATTTAAAAAATAAACAACCTCTTAAATTAAATTTTTCCGTAGGGGTGGATTTACAAACCCACTCTTTTCAGCCCGATAAACAAAGATTGTTAAATAATTTTAATACTAATATATTTTATAAATCATTTTTAGTAGACTAGGATTAATTGTGTTCCTATAGTTGATTCCAAATTTTTAGTGTTGAATACTAATTTTCCGATAAAGTATCCCTTGATTCGTTTTTAATTTCAGGATATAAATTCCTTCTAATAGTTTGGGAAGCTGAATTCTTTCGGAAAAACCCTGATTTGAAAGTACCTTCTGTCCTAATAAATTGAGTAGTTCATATTCCTGAATTCTAATTCCTTTTGCTTGAATATATAATTGATTATCAGTTGGATTTGGGAAAATATTAATCATCGCTCCAATTTCTTTTTCTTCCTCAGATGAAAGAACAATACTGGCAGCCTGAGTAAGTTCTTTTCTACGAGGACTATTTTCAAGTATCCACTTCATGCGTTCCACCTGACACTGAGTAAAAATATTCATACAATCATCATACGAATAGTCCATATAATTCTGTACCATCGCCAACGAATTGCATCCTCTACGGTCTAATTCACACCCTTTTGAACTGGAAGGAATTTCAGGGGTATCCGCACAAAAATCACTGCCATTACAATCATTGACATCTCCCCATGTATGAATTAGTCCTAGAGCATGTCCCATTTCGTGGGTTACCGTTCGTCCAAGATGAAAAGGCTGAGCATTAGATAGTTGAGGTGCAGGAAATTTAAGATACGAACCAAAATGATCATAATCAACTATCATCCCATCAGAAGCAGGTGTATTATAAGTTTCATCTAAACCTACTAAGCCTGAAGAATCAGGGAATTGTGCAAATCCAAGAAATCCCTGAATATTTTTAACTGTCCAAATATTGTAATAGCGGGTATTGTCCCAAGTTGTGGCAGGCAGTAAACTATCCGTCAAAGTTTGGACACTCCATTGCCCTTTATAGACTCGAAGCCTTTGGATGCCTTTTTCGGGCAAGCGATTTCCTGTCATATCAAGATCAGCCAATTCGAACCGAATCGCTAATTGTCCTGCAATTGCTTCAAATTCCGTTAGGGTATTTTCTTGATCAAGATTTCTCCGATTAAAGTCCTCATTCAATACATCAATCTGAGATTGAATTTGTTCCGCACTAATATTTGTTCCTTCACCAATCGGCTCTCCAAGGTGCATTACATGAACAATAATTGGAATAATGTACTCTTTCTCAGAGACTCGAGCATTCATTTTAGACCTTCTAAAGTCTAAGAATTTCTGATAAAGTGTTTGATTTCGAACCGAATTGTGTGAATGCGAAACGTGTGGACAACGCTGTTCATCTTGTGAAAAAAGATTGAAATTCAATAAATTAAAAATAAAAAACAGCATCAAGAGTCGTGAATTCATAATTTTTTAGTCTTAAATGAGTGAAGAGTTTTTGAAGGACAATACGTTTGGAATCAGTTTTATTGAAAATAAATTAACAATTAATACTTTTCGATTTATATTAACAAAGAAAAGCAAAAGTCAATGTTTTATGTTTCAGATACCATTTTTCTGTATTTTTGCTAAATGAAAAATTTACGAATTATTTTTATGGGAACGCCCGAATTCGCTGTTCCCTCTTTGGAGATTTTACTACAAAATCAATATAATATTGTTGCTGTCATGACTGCTCCCGACAAACCCGCAGGGCGTGGCAAAAAACTTCGCCAATCGGCAATAAAAGAATGTGCCTTAAAACATAATATTCCCATCTTACAACCAACCAACCTCAAAAGTCCTGAATTTTTGGAGGAATTACGAAGTTATCAAGCTAATTTACAGGTGGTAGTCGCATTTCGAATGTTACCCGAATTAGTCTGGGATATGCCTCAAATAGGTACGTTTAACTTACATGCTTCTTTTTTACCAGATTATCGGGGAGCCGCCCCTATCAATTGGGCAATTATGAACGGTGAAAAAGAGACAGGTATAACTACTTTTTTCCTTCAGCATCAGATAGATACGGGTGAAATTATTTTGCAAAAAAAAGAGCCTATTACTCATGAAGATACCGTAGGGACACTTTATGAACGATTACGACAGAAAGGCGCAAAATTAGTTTTAGAAACTTGTCAAATCATTGAATCTGAAAATTATCAAACTTTTCCTCAGCAAGTAACTCCTGAAAATTTAGCTAAAAAAGCACCTAAAATTTTCCGAGAGACCTGTGAAATTAATTTTGATCAACCTGCCGAAAAAGTGCGAGATTTTATACGTGGACTTTCCCCCTACCCTGTTGCTTGGACAACCTTGCAGGATAAAATATGTAAAATTTATGCAGTCAAAGCCACTCAACAACCTTCTGATAAACAAGCAGGTAGTTGGGAAACAGATAATAAAACTTTTTTGCGGTTTTATACTTCGGATGGTTTTGTAGAAATTGAAACGCTCCAATGGCAAGGACGAAAACGTCTTTCGATTCAAGATTTTCTTAGAGGGGCAAAACTCAATCCTAATTCGTAGGAGTTTGTTTCTTAACGTTTTTTATCAAATGGTTTTTGAGCGACATGAGTGATTCTTGTATTTTTGTTGACTCATGTTAATTTTCACAAAAGCCGAACATAATAAACTCAAATCATTACATTGAACATGACAAAACAAGCAACGATTTACGGAATAATTTTTATCCTAAGTATTTTTCTTTTAGGATGTGAAAAAAGTGAAGAAAAAGAACGAGAAATTCGGCGTATTGTTGCCAAAGAGGTTCTCAAACGATTTAACCAAAAAGTAGATTCTATTGGTATTGAGCCTGAAAATGACCACTATATCGCTACCGTCAAATTGCAAAATGGAACTAATATGCAGGTAGTTTTTACAGGAACACCCGAAAAATTCCAAATTATCGAAACATTAAACTCCGAAGTAGCTCGAAATATTTCAGGAATGTTGCATACTAACTGTGTTTCCATGTCTTTAGAACAATTAGATTCCTTAACCGCTCAAGGCACTGGTACACTCGAAACAGGCGAAAAGATCAACATTTTTTACGATAAAAATTTGGGCTGGTATCCAACCGATATCTCCTCTCTTGGAGTAATTAGCAAAATTCAGATTAGTAATAGTACAGGAGTTCAATGTACTGATTTACAATTAGATTTAGCTGATTCAGTCATGTATAATGGTCAAGCAATTATGGCTTCAGGAGATACGCTAGTGGTTATGGTTAATCAAAAACGAGGATGGTTCCCTGTCAATGAAATAAACAATTTATTAAAAATCATTCGAATGCAAGTTGAAAAACAAACGCACAAAAAAGTAACTGAAATTTTAGGAGAACCTACCGATTTAAAAGGACAATACACAGGATTAATTCGAGTAGCCGATGAAAAAGAACCCGCTAAAATTTCAATTACACATAATGGTACAGGATTTAATTGGGGGTTTTCGGAATAAAAACTGATTATCAATTGAACTAAATATCAATTCTCCCAAATTATAACTAAAAAACACATCTCATTAATCGCTAATAAATTATGATTAAAAATCCAATTTTTTCAGAATTTAATACCATCATTGAATTCGGCAAAGTTACTTCTCAACACTTGGAAGATGCCGTTACCAAAGCCATTGAGACCGCCACTAAATCACTTGAAAAAATAAAGCAACTCCCTAAAAATGAGCGTACTTTTCAAAACACAATGCAAGCTTATGATGCACTTGGGCATCAATTAGGCAAAGTTGGAGGATGTGTTTTTTTGGTGGCTTCCGTATCTCCTGATGAAAAAATTCGACAAACAGGATTAGAAACTTATCAAAAATTAGGATTATTTTCTAATAAATTAGCCTTAGACGAAGATTTGTATGAAGCAGTTAAAGTTTTTTCGCAAACTGAAGAGGCAAAAAATTTGACAGGAGTTTACGAAAAATTGGTGCGAGAAACGGTACGGAGTTTTGAAAAAAATGGATTTGCTTTACCTGCCGAAAAACGACTAGAATTGCAAAAAATTCAAGATGAACTGACTGAACTAGGCAATATTTTCTATAAAAATATCAATGATTCACAAGATTTTTTAGAGGTTTCTGAAGCTGAAATTCAAGGTTTACCTGAAGATTTCAAAAAAGCACATCGGACTGAAAATAATACCTATAAAATTTCTACAGATTATCCATCTTATCGTCCATTTATGCAGTTTTCGAAATCGGAATCCGCACGTAAAAAATTGTATATCAAGTTTTTAAATAAAGCATCGGACACTAATCTGGAAGTATTGAGAAAAATCTTAACATTACGTCATAAAAAAGCTAATTTATTAGGATTTAACACTTTTGCCGAATACCAAACCGATGATTTAATGACCAAAAATGCCCAAACAGTTTGGGATTTTGAGGAAGATTTATATCAAAAAGTACGACCCAAAGCCGAAGCAGATTATACTGAATTATTAGAAATCAAAAAACAGAAAACTGACCCTGACGCTCAGGAAATTCATAGTTGGGAGTCCAGTTTTTATGCCGAAATTTTACGAAAAGAAAAATATAGTATTGATTCAGAAGAAGTTAAACAATATTTTGAGTTAAATGCTGTCTTAGAAGGGATGTTCCGAATTACAGAAACGTTGTTTGGGGTGAAAATTCAAGAGGTTGAAAATCCATCTGTTTGGCATAAAGAAGCTCGGCTATTTGAAGTAGTTGAAAATCAGGAAATTACAGGACGGTTTTATTTAGATTTATTTCCGAGAGAAGGGAAGTACGGACACGCTGCTTGCTTTCCGATGATTTCGGGACGACAAACTGAACAAGGTTACCAAAAGCCACTTTTGAGTTTAGTATGTAATTTTCCAAGACCTACAGATGAGAAGCCTAGTTTATTGAAACATTCAGACGTAGAAACGATGTTCCACGAATTTGGACATGGCTTGCATGAGCTTTTAACTACTTCTTCTTTAGCAAGTTATGCAGGAACAAGCACTGTTCGAGATTTTGTAGAAGTTCCTTCACAGTTATTTGAAAATTGGACGTGGAATTATGAAACCCTACAGGATTTTGCCAAGCATTATGACACAGGTGAAGTGCTACCTAAATCATTATTTGACAAAATGTTAGCAGCAAAAAACGTAGGTTCAGGACTGTTTCACACTCAACAAATTTTTTACGGTAGATACGACCTTACTTTACATGATCGTTTTGATCCTGAAGGTGAGGAAACGACTACGGATATATTACGAAAACTCCAAAACGAGACTACACTTTATAAATACCTCGAAGGTACACACTTTGAGGCAGGTTTTGGGCATTTAAATGGTTATGCTGCAAGTTATTATGGTTATTTGTGGGCATTAGTTTATGCTCAGGATATTTTCTCAGTTTTTGAGGAACAAGGCATTTTGAATCCTAAAATTGGAAAAAAATACCGTGAAACATTGCTTTCACAAGGTGGCTCAATAGATGAAAATGAGCAATTGAAAAACTTTTTAGAACGTGAACCTAAAGCCAATGCTTTTTTGAAGTCTTTAGGTGTGTAAGTTTTTATCGGATTACCAAGTTTTTGCGGCTTGGTAATCAATTTTACAATTCATTAATCAACCTTTATATTATGTCAGCAAACCACTCTGAAAAAATTTATCAAGTTGCCCTAAGTTTACTGCCTAATGTTGGACACATTACTGCCAAAAATTTATTAAAACATTTTGGTTCGGCACAGGAAATCTTTCAAGCAGACAAGTATAGCTTATTAAGAATCAGTGGAATAGGTACAAAAACAGCGCAGCAAATTATAGCTACCAAACCTTTCAAGCAGGCTCAAGAAATTATTGAGCAAACCAAAAAATACCATACCAAAATTTTATTTTATACTGACAAGAATTATCCCGAACGCTTACGAGATACCAAAGATGCCCCTATTTTGTTATTTTATCGTGGGACAGCTAATTTAAATCTTCGTAAAACACTTGCCATTGTAGGAACTCGACAAGCCACAAGTTACGGTAAACAATTTACGGATAGACTAATTTGTGATTTAAAAAAAGATAATTTATTGATAATTAGTGGATTGGCTTATGGGATTGATGTTCAGGCTCATCGTTCAGCTATCAAATATGGTATTCCGAATATTGCCGTAATGGCAACAGGAACTGACCGTATTTATCCGTCAGATCATCAAAAAGTAGCTTCACAAATTATTCAAAATGGTGGTTTATTAACTGAAAATCAATTTGGTACGACACCTGAAGCCTTACGGTTTCCTGAGCGAAATCGAATTATTGCAGGTTTAGCAGATGTTACTTTAATTGTGGAAGCAAAGTCTAAGGGTGGTGCATTGATTACTGCAAATATTGCAGAGTCCTACAATCGGGAGGTTTGTGCTGTCCCTGGTAGTGTCTATTCAGGAACTTCCGAAGGGTGTAATAATCTGATAAAGAGGCATAAAGCACATTTGATTACTTCTGCCAAAGATTTAGAAGAATTGATGAATTGGGATACTGACCAAGTGCGACCTAACAAAAACATCCTACCCAAGCTAGAAGGAAAAGAAAAGTTAGTTTTTGAGACTCTCACACAACATGAAAATATTCATATTGATTTATTGAGTTGGCAAACGGGTATTTTATCTTCGGAATTGGCAGGGATTCTTTTAGCGATGGAATTCAAAGGATTAGTCAAGACATTACCAGGTAAATGTTATGCCAAAACGACTTAGAAAATCCTAAATTCTATTTTAGAAGTTGTTTAAACTTTAATTAAAATCCTGATTATTATTATTTTATAAAATATGGTTTACTACTGGCTGTATTCTCACATCTAACCCTTAAACTTTTGAAAATAAATCGTTTGTGACGATACGAATAACAACAAAAAATAATATTTCCAAAATTTTTTGAACAACCTATTACAGATGAATTACCGTCAAAAACTAAACCAACGTATTAACCAACCCATTCGACAAAATCGCTGGACTGTAGCGTCAATTCTAAGTAATTTTGCATTGATAAATTATGCTTTACCTGCCAAACGGTTGCGTCCGTACATTCATCCAAGATTTGAAATTCCTGAATTTGAGATTCAAGGAAAAAAACAAGCCTTATTAAGTGTTGTTCCATTTTTGGACGAAGCCTTTTATTTTGAGAACTTTATGTCATTTCTGAAATTTCGATTTCCACAAACCAATTATCGGGTTTATGTCACTGACTCAGAAACGGGCGAAGATGTGGTTTGGTTTTTTGGAACGATTTTAGGCTCAATTTGGCATCAAATCCCGCTTTATCTCTGGAGGATGCCTTGGTATTTTGGCAAATTCGAAACAAAATTTGAACAAAAAAATGGAATTTATACTCATTTCGAATTTCAAACTCAAGCCACAGGAGCAAATTTACAGGTAAAAATTTCGGATACAGGAGAAACCATTTCAGAAATTGAGGGTTTCTCAGATTTGGATGAAATGAGACTTATTTTAACCCATCCTGTTCAGGGTTTTTATTATCGAACAGACGGAAAATTAGGGACTTATCGGATTTGGCACGAAGAAATGGATATTCGAAAAGCAATAGGGCTAAGTTTATATTTTGAGTGGCTGGAACGTCTGGAATTACTTAATCAAGAAGAGATGAAAGATCCACATTCTATTTTTATTTGTCCTGAAATATTGTTTAAAGTTGAATTACCACCCACTCTACCCTACTAAAATTTTATTGATTTGCAAATCATTGATTATCAGTTATATTAAATCAAACTTAATTTTTCCATAGCGGTGGATTTGCAAACCCACCGCTATGGAAAAATGGTTTTTTAGCCCTATACATAAAGATTATTAAATAATTTCAATACTAATATATTTTATAAATCATTTTTAGTAGAGTAATTACCACCACAATTCTATTCGGAAAATTCTTAATAATGAATCGTTTAAGATTGCCAGATTTTTGGTTCAAAATTCACTGAGTTGCTAATTCCTGCTACTTCTCCCAAAGACTTAATCACAAAAAATCCTGCCTGTATAGCATAGTTTTCTACTTCCAAACTCACTATATTACTGGCAACTGCTCCAATTAATCGCTTACTTTTCAATTGATTAGGTGCATTTTGATGAATCTTTTCCATGCGCTCCAAGTGTTTCCCAACATCTCTTTGACGCAACGTATTTTTGATTTCAATAATTACTGCTGTTTCTTCATTTATTAATAATAAATCAATTTCAACATATTTTTTACCTTCAATTTCAAACTCCACATGCTGAGATTTATAATGAATATCAATACCTCTTTCTTGAAACATTTTAATGGCGTGGGGTTTAATTTGTTCCTCAGCAAAACGCCCCCAAGTATGCGATAAATCTCCAATCTGGCGAGAAAGTTCTTTCATTCGGCGATCAAAATCTTTCTTTGTTTTTTCAAATTGTATTTGACGACGATCGTCTTTTTCTTCAGATGCTTTCATTCTACGATCAAACTCAATAGCTTGTCGTGCCAATAAATCTAAAATGTCTTGTTTTGTCAGTTCTTTTTCCATGATATTTTGAAGTAAGTTTCTTTATAAAAACGCATCCTATTCATAGGGGTTTTGGTTCGAAATATTATGTTCTACATTAATAAATCTTCAATATCTTCCTTACTCAGGCTTTTGACGAAACCATCTTCAGAATTAATGAGTTCATCCGCTAATCGGATTTTATTTTGTTGTAATCGTAGAATCTTTTCTTCAACTGTATTTTGAGCTATAAACTTGTAAATCAATACTTTATTTTCTTGTCCAATACGATGCGCTCGGTCGATAGCTTGAGCTTCAACCGCAGGATTCCACCAAGGATCAAGAATAAAAACATAATCGGCAGCTGTTAGATTGAGACCAACCCCGCCTGCTTTTAAAGAGATTAAAAAGATAGGAATATCTGCATTTTTTTGAAATAAATGAACCTGTTCTTTGCGATTTTTGGTACTTCCATCCAGATAAGCATATCGAATATTTCGAGCCTCAATTTCCGTTCTCAATAAGCTTAAATGTTTTACAAACTGACTGAATACTAATATTTTATGATTTTCACTTACACCAGCTTCAAGCATCCGAATAATATCATCCATTTTGCCCGAATCAGCCTCTGAATTTTCATCTTGCATTCGAGGATGATTCGCAATTTGACGTAACCGAACCAAACCCTGTAAAAGCATAATTTGCGATTTATTTACCCCATTTTCTTCGATATGATTCAGGATTTTATTCCGATAATAAGATTTGACTTCTTCATAGAGTTCTTTCTGAGATTCAGTCATTTGGGAATAATGGATATTCTCCACTTTTTCAGGTAATTCCGTAGCCACTTGGGATTTTTTACGCCTCAAAATAAACGGTTTAATCATAGCATGAAGCCGTTGCATTTTATCAATTTCACGCCGTTTTTCGATGGGAGTCTGGAAATGATTTTTGAAAAAAGTGAGGTTACCCAAAAGTCCCGGATTGATAAAATTCATTTGTGACCATAAATCTGTAGTTCCATTTTCGATAGGGGTTCCCGTCAAAATCAATCGAAATTCAGAATTAAGTTGTCGGACAGCTTTCGAGATATTTGAATTAGGATTTTTTATCGCTTGCGATTCATCTAAAATTATATAATTAAAATAGTATTTTTCTAAGATAGAAATATCAATTCGAACAATACCATAGGACGTAATAACAACATCGTAATTATTAAAATTTTCGGTATTTTTGAGTCGATTTGTTCCTGTATAATTCAATATTTTAAGTTCGGGAGTAAACTTTCGAGCTTCCATTTCCCAATTATATAACAAGGAAGTAGGCATTACCAAAAGTGTGGCTGACTTAGCTTCTTTTTCTTTTTGGTCTTGTAAAAGGGCTAATGTTTGAACAGTTTTTCCCAATCCCATATCATCCGCCAAACAACCTCCAAAATGATACGCATTCAAAAATTGTAGCCAATTATAACCTGCTTTTTGATACGGACGCAATTCTCCATTAAATTTCTGAGGTAATGGAATATCTTCAATTTGCTCAAAATCACGTAGTTTCTCTAATTTTCGATTCATACGTATTTGTGCATAATTCCCATTTTCTAATTCTTGTAAAAGAGCTAGATGGTGTTTCTCAAGATGATGCGCCTGATTTTCTTCACTCATTAGAGTAAAGATATCAGCATATTGTGTAAACCAAGCTTCAGGAATTACAGCAATCTCGCCATTTGGTAAGGTAAATTCTCGTTTCCCATTCAGAATCATTTTACGTAATTTAATAAACGGGATTTCATACTTTCCAAACATTACTTTGGCATAAACATCAAACCAGTCTCGATTTTCACTTACTTGTAGATTAATCATGGATTTACCCAAGAAGTAGCGTTTCGAATCATTCTTACTTTGCTGAATAATAAAACTTTCTTTTTGTATTTTTTCAGTATTTTTATTTAACCATTCAAAAGATTCATTTTTTTTCAGAACTGTTTTTCCATTTTTTAGAGGCAAACCAAGTGATTGGAGAAATTCTTGAATTTGCTCTTCTTGAGTAGTCTCCCTACGAATTTTATAAAAAGCATAAGTTTCCCCATTTTGTGTAATTTCTACAGAGTATTTCTTAGGGTTTTCGGCTGGAAATTCGTATTTATCGTATCGGAATAATAATTTGAAAACAATATGAGGTGTATCATCTGTAATTACTTCAGCTAAGTCCGAATCTCCTCCTACCCACTCTGCAAAACTTAATATAGGAGCTGGTTCAAATTCAAGTAATTGAATATCAAAGCCTTTAGCGTAAACATTGCAGGTCTCTACTAATGGTGCAACAAATTTACGAAAATAAGTATCCTCAATTTTTTTAGAAATAATAATATTTTTTTTGCGTAAAAAAGGACGTAATTTCCCTCCACTAATTTCTCCTTCGAAGGTATAAATTTTATTATTGACCATTAACCAAGCAGGTTCAGTACAAATAAGCATCGAAGACATTGACTTATTTTGGAATTCCACTTTTTCACCATGATGCTTCATGGTAGGAAAATACAGCGTACTTTCATGATTACGCCGAAAATGAAATAATAAAGAGGCTGGTTCTGGCTCAACAATCAAGCGTCTCCCTGCAGGATTACCATCGCGTTCCATCACGAATAATAACTTTCCACGAAGTTGAGGTAAGATTTTGGCACGTTTTGCCTCAATATATTGATGAATGGTTTCTTGTAATTTTTTATCTCCTGTATCTGTATCATAGACTTTCAGAAAGAAATCATCTGGCTTCATCTTCTTGGTACTAAATCGATTAGCAATAACAGTAGGCTGAATAGAATCCATGAGTCCAATGATTTTATAGTCTCGTTCTGCCATGCCTGTGGCAAATTCACTAGCATTTTGTGCCGAGATATTTTGATACTGGAGCGTCATCTTACGGTCTTCATTGAGTTGAATCACAAAAGATTCAAATAAAAATCCCAAATATTGATGCTGAAATAAGGCATAAACTAACTGAAACGGTTTATTGGCAGATACGATCATGGGTCTATGGATAGTCCAATGTTTGATAGTAGAACCCAATAGAGGAAGAGACTAAATTCCTCCTATAGATTCATGACTTAGCAATTTACAAGGTCGAAATTTATAAAATCTCTTCTAAAAATTCAAACTTTAAAATAGGGTTTTTCATGATAAAACAAAAATTCCAAAATTTTAAAGTTAATATCTCTTGCGTATTTGAAGCCTAATACAATCCTTTAACTTTTAGATATGAAAATAGTGCCTCTCCAAAAATTCTACTTTAAAATTCGTCATTTCCTTTTTTTTTCGGTTACTTTTGCCAGTCTATAAATTTCAAAAAACTAAGAAAACACCCACATCAATAGTCACACACAAGATTTATCTAAAAGAATGTAAGTTGCTGAAACTGCTTATGAAAAAATACTTACCCAAGAAATATTAAAAAACTGATTTCCAATTTATTGGCTATAATGTTCAATCAAATTAAAACAACTATTTTAGAACTTACTCAAAATGGATATTTAGTTTTTCAGTAAATTTCCCATAGAAAATCGCATTTTTTGAATCTCATTATCGTTCTTTTGGTCGAAGTTTAACAAAAGTGATTTCGCCCAATAAAGCGATAACATGTCATTAGTTTATCAAACGTATGCTGACGAACAATCAAGGCAAAAACCTTTCAGGGCTTCTGCTATTTGGAGCTATTATTTTGTTGGGTTCACTCTCTTCTGCTGAGCCTGAAACCATTACCCAACAAGAACTTGAACAACTACTTACCAAATTACATCCTAAATTGCCTCCACATCCTTTTGATAGTAGCGAGGAGGATACGACCAAAAAGAAGCGTCCACTTTGGAAGACTTTTACGAAAGGAGACCGCTATGGAGATCCCTTTGGAAAGTATGGACTTTCACAACCCAAATCTCCCCTAAAAATTGGGTATCCTTCTAATTATCAAATGGATGTAAAACCTAATTTAAATGGTGGGCTTATTTTTTCGGAAAAAATTGGCAACTTTGATTTTCGTCCTTCCTCCGAAATTTCACTAGAAAATTACAATCGTATTTCGCTCGAAAAACAGAAAAATGATTACTGGAATGTTCTAAATGGAACAGGTGGAGACGAAGCCGTAAATTCAGGAGGAATCATTCCAACAGTTAAAGTACCTAAATTTTTAGAAGGACTTCTGGGAAGTGATGAAATCAATATTCAGCCACAAGGTAATATTACCCTTGATTTTGGAGGAAAATGGCAGCGCAACTGGAATCCTTCTATTCCGATTGCTCAACAACGAACGGGAGGTCTACATTTTGACCAACAAATTAGCCTCAATTTGGTCGGAAATATTGGGGAGTTCATTCCTGTAAATATTAATTGGGATACCAAAAACACTTTTCAATTTGAGAATCTTTTCAAAATTGGGTATGAAGCCAAAGAAGAAGATATTTTACAAGAACTTCGATTTGGGAATGTGAGCCTTCAAACAAGTAATAGTTTGATTTCGGGTTCACAAAATTTGATGGGAATTCAATCTCGTTTACGATTTGGAAAATTATGGATTAACGCCGTAGTTTCCAGTCAACGGGGTACAACCGAAACTCTGACTATTAAAGGTGGGGCAAAGGGGCGAGAATTCGAGGTTCGAGCTGACCAGTATGAATACAATCAACATTTCTTCTTAGGGAATTTTTTCCGAGATATTTATGAAAATGCCCTTCGAACTTCGCCTATCATTACTTCAGGGATCGTTATCAATCGGGTTGAAGTCTATGTAACGAACCGAAACAATAATACGCAAACACTTCGCAATGTCTTGGCAGTCATGGATTTAGGTGAAGGTAATCCTTACCGAACTAATAATCCTATCATTGGACAAGGAAGAGGTGGCGTATCTCAAAATAGTGCGAATGATGTCTTTGATAATCTACGATCAGATAGCACGCTTCGGGATGTCAATACGGTAGGGCAAACTTTGGAACAACCTGCTTTTGGGTTACAAAAAGGAACAGATTATGAGGTGTTACGAAGTGCAAGAAAGTTGAGTGAACAAGAATATACTTTTCATCGAAACTTAGGATATATTTCTCTCAAAACACCAATTCGAAATGATGAAATTGTAGCCGTTTCCTACGAGTTTACTTATAATGGACAAGTTTATAAGGTTGGGGAAATGACTGAAAATTATCAAGGTTATAAAGATTCGGATGCAATCTTATTAAAAATGCTCAAGCCTTCAACTATCCGAACTGATTTACCAACTTGGGATTTGATGATGAAAAACATTTATCCTCTCAATACCAATCAGTTAGGACGTGAGAATTTTCAGTTACGAGTGATTTATCGAGACGATGCCACAGGTATTGATAATCCTAATTTACAAGAAGGTATCAAAACGAAGAATGTACCTTTAGTACAAATTTTTGGATTTGATTTATTAAATCAGAATGGAGATCCTCAGCCTGATGGTAATTTTGATTTTGTAGATGGTTTAACGGTAGATGCCCAAAATGGACGCATTATTTTTCCTCGACTTGAGCCTTTCGGACGATTTTTGCAAAGTCAATTTAATCCTCAAACTGAATTACAATTAATTAATCAATATGTTTTTGATGAATTGTATCGTCAAACACAAGCTGATGCCCAGCTATTAACCAGTAAAAGTAAATTCTTTTTGAAGGGAAGTTATCAAGCAAATACTTCCAATCAAATTCAACTCCCAGGAATTAATATCTCACCAAATTCAGTTTTGGTTCGAGCGGGAAGCACTGTCTTGAGTGAAGGAGCAGATTATACGGTAGATTATTCTTTTGGTCGTGTAACTATTATAAATCAAGGCGTTCTGAGTTCGGGAAAAGATATTATTATCCAATATGAACGCGCTGATTTATTCAACTTCCAGACTCGGAATTTATTTGGTTTTGATGCCGAATATCGTTTGAATAAAAATACAAGATTTACAGGGACACTTTTGCACCTTAATGAACGCCCAAATATTACTCGTTTGAGTATTGGGAATGAACCTGTTAGGAATACGATGTGGGGCTTCGGAGTTGATTATCAATCAGAATCAGGATTCCTTACCAGATTGGTCGATAAAATACCGGGTGTAAATACTAAAGCTCCTTCAAACGTGGTATTCAAAGGAGAATTTGCCCAAATTATACCTGGAACTAATCGTCAAATTCGTAAAGATGGTGGAACAACTTATATTGATGATTTTGAGGCTGCCGAAATTCCTTATGATTTAACTCGTCAACCATTAAATTGGAGTTTAGGAAGCACTCCCAATCGATTTTTAAGCAATGACTTAACCGATAAATTAAGCTATAATTACAAGCGGGCAAGAATGGCTTGGTACACTATTGATAATACTGTTTTCAATACTGACGCAACGGGCTTAACAGGAGCTGGAAGACCTAGCAATATTTCAGCAACCGACCAAGCGAATCATTACGTTCGAGCAATTCCATATGATGAAATCTATCGGGGACGCGATGCCGCCTTGATTAATCAACCTGAACAAGCATTCAACCTTGCCTTTTTTCCTGAAGAACGGGGGATGTATAATTACACTACTGATTTGACCAGTGAAGGACTCTTATCAAATCCTCGTGAAAATTTTGGGGCAGTTACTAGAGCCATCACCTATGATACCGATTTCGATAATATTAATGTACAATATATCGAATTTTGGCTACTTGACCCATTTATAAAAGGTTCTAATGGTCAGGTAGTTACAAAGGTAAATGGACGGGAATATCAAGAAAATAACACGACAGGCGGGGAGCTATATTTCAACTTAGGAAATATTTCCGAAGACGTTATTCCAGATGGACGACATGGCTTTGAAAATGGTTTGCCACCTAATGAAAATGTAACGGATACCACACTTACACCTTGGGGTATTGTCTCAACACGACAGTTTTTGACTAATGCTTTTGATGCTAATAATGGCGCACAAACTCGGCAAGATGTGGGATATGATGGCTTAAATGATGAACAAGAAAAAGAGCTTTTTGCAGATTACTTGAATCGAATTCGAGGAAATATTCCCAATGAAGTATATACTAAGATTGAGGAAGATCCATCAGGTGATAATTTTAAATATTATTTGGGAGGTGATAGTGATAGTGAAGATTTAAAAGTAATCGACCGCTATAAATATTTCAACGGTTCAGATAAAAACTCACCTTTAAACTCAGTAGAATCTTCAACTAATTTACCTAATAATGAAGATTTAAATCAAGATAACACCCTAAATGATTTAGATGGTTATTATGAATATAAAGTTGATTTACGTCCTAACCTAGATTTAGCCCATAAATATATCGTCAATAAAGTTACTTATAACGAAAGTGGCGATGATATTAACTGGTATCAATTTCGCATCCCAATTCGAGAATTTGAGCGGAAAGTTGGAGCTATCGAAGATTTTAAAACCATCCGATTTATCCGAATGTACATGACTGATTGGCAACAGCCCGTTGTTTTACGAATGGTCGGTTTCCAATTTGTAGGGACACAATGGAGACCGTTCATTGGAGATTTAAAAGAACCTGGTCTGAATATGCCTACTGAACCCTATGATCCTCAGTTCACAGTTTCTTCGATTGATATTGAATCAAATGGCATTGATGCAGGAGGAAATTATGACTTACCACCTGATGTTATTCGAGATATTGACGTAGCTTCTGGGACAAATGCTCGCAGAAATGAACAATCTATTCAGCTATGTGTCAACCAATTAAAAGATAGGGATACAAGGGCTATTTTCAAAAATGTAACCTTAGATTTGATTAATTATGAACGTCTTAAAATGTTTCTCCATGCTTCAAGTGATAATGCAAACGATGGTGAAATGGTTGCATTTTTACGAATAGGGACAGATTTTAAGCAAAACTATTATGAAGTTGAAGTTCCTCTGAAGATGACTCCAGATGGTACAACTGACCCGAATCAAATTTGGCCTTCTGAGAATCAAATTGATGTAGCATTAAAAGATTTAATAAATATAAAAAAAGAAAGAAATCAACGTAATCTTTCTTTGAAAGTGCCGTATATTTCTTCTATAAACCAGTTTCAAATTACAGTGGTTGGGAATCCTGATTTGAGTAACATTCAAACCATGATGATTGGCATTCGAAATCCTGAGTCAGATGACAAACAACCTAAGTCCGTTTGTGTTTGGGCAAATGAGTTACGAGCCACAGGCTTTAATAAACAATCAGGTTGGGCAGCAAATGCTCAGTTAGATATGCAACTTGCTGATTTAGCGAGTGTAAGCGCAGCTATTCGATATTCCACCCCATTTTTTGGAGGCATTCAGGATAAAATTTCACAACGAACACGGGCGCATGATTTGAGTTATGACATTTCATCAAATATTCAATTAGATAAGATTTTTTTGCATAAATTAGGGTTGAGTTTACCGATGTATGTCAGTTATGAACGAAATATGTCCACTCCCTATTTTAATCCACTTGATCCCGATATGACACTAAAAGAAGCAGATGGCACATTTCCTGCCTCCAAAAAAGTAAATGATTTTACGGCACTGGTTCGAGATGATATGATTCGTCGAAGCATTAACTTTACGAATGTCCGTAAAATGAAGGTCAAAAAAGGAGCAAAAATTTATCCTTGGAGTATCGAAAATCTTAGCCTAAATTATTCCTATACCGACACACGAGCGCAAGATATTCGGACACATGAATATTATTTACGTCATATCCGATATGGTTTGGCTTATAGCTTTACTAACTCAATGAAGCCTATCGAGCCATTCAAAAAATCAATTATGTTCGATACCCCCTATTTGAAGTTTATCAAACAATTCAATTTCAATCCTTTACCAAGCAATGTAACAGTGCGGGGTGATATTGATAGGCGTTATATCAAAACACAATTGCGGAATGCTGATTTAGAAACGTTCGGAATCTTACCTACATACGAAAAGTCTTATACTTTCAACCGAAATTATAATATTCGATGGGCTTTGACGAAAAATTTAGGCATTGATTATACAGCAAAAGCCCATGCAATTATTGACGAACCTGCAGGCGCAATTGATACAGATGAAAAACGAGATTCCATTCGAACCAACCTTCGAAATTTGGGACGAATTAAGAATTTTGAGCAAAATTTAGCAGTTAATTACAAACTCCCCTTTGCTCTATTTCCTTTGACTGATTGGATACGAGCTGATATCAAATATTCGGCTGGTTATCTCTGGACAGCAGGAGCTTTAGGGGTGGCTGATTCTTTGGGAAATACAGCTCAAAATAATAATAATACAACCATTACAGGACAATTAGATTTTCAAAGGTTGTATAATAAAAGTGTCTTTTTGAAAAGTATTAATAATCCTAAAAAAGGCAAAAATCCACCCGTTGCTGGAGAAGCTCGACAACGTAGAATTCAATCCCGTATCAAACTGAAACAGAGTAAAATGGTACGTATTAAGAAGCAATTTCGAGAGGAGAAAAAAGCCCAACAAACCGATACGGCTTATGTCTCGGAAAGGAAGCGAAAACGACATCTGGAAAAGCTGGATAAAATTGATGAAAAAATTGCTAAGTTAGATGATAAATTAACTATTCTTATTTCAGATAGAAAGCTAAGTAGAATTGACTCAGCAAAAGTCAGATTACGCCGTAAAAAACAACGTAAGATCGACCGTTTCGAAGCCAAACGTCAGAAACGTAAAACGGCAGATAGTCTCCGTAAAGCCCAGACCCAAAAGGATAGTTTAATTCAGCAAGAAGAACTCAAAGTCAATGAACGAACCGAACGAATCGCTCAACGGGTCAAGAAAATGCAAGAGACTTTGAAGGATGTTTCCAGAAGTGTCAAGGAACGAAAAACTGCCCAGAAAACTGCTGAAAAATCAGGTAATGATATTACCCGAAATCTTATTAGAATGCTCATGATGGTACGAAAAGTCAATTTTAATTACACCACTCAAAACGGAACAATTTTACCAGGTTTATTGACTTCACCTCGTTACTTTGGGATGGATCAAAATTTTGAAAGTCCTGGATGGGGCTTTGTTTTTGGGAGTCAAGATCCTGCTGTAAAGGAACGCATGGCACGAAATGGCTGGCTTGGAACAAGCTCAGTACAAAATAATCCGTTTTTGCAGAATCGTACCAAAACCCTTAGCATTCGAGCTACACTTGAGCCAATTAAGGATTTTAAATTGCAAATCGAAGCCAAAAAATCTGTTTCAGGAAATTATTCTGAAATTTTCCGTTATAATCCTGATGAAGATACATTTACTTCAGAATCTCCTACTCGAAGTGGCTCGTATCGAATCTCGTTTATTGGAGTTTCCACTCTCTTTAAGTCAGATAATTCAGCAAATAATTCCCCTATTTTTGATGAGTTTATTCGAAATCGGAATATCATCAAACGCCGATTAGATGCCAATAGTACCAATGGTGAATTTGATCGAAATGCTCAGGATGTATTAATTCCTGCATTTTTGGCAGCCTACACAGGTCGGGATGTTGAAACTCAAAAATTGAACGCTTTTCCTAATATTCCATTACCCAATTGGAAACTGACTTACAACGGTTTATCAAAAATAGAAGCCTTGAAAAAAATCTTCCGTACCATTCAAATTCAACATGGTTACTCTTCTGAATATGATGTCGGAAATTATTCTTCTTCTATGCTTTATGGCTATGACTATTTGAGTTTTGGAATTTCGGAACAAAATATTCCACAAGCCAATGAGATTGATCCAACTACCGAAGCATTAGCTCCTGTTTTTATTATGAGTCAGGTAACCATTACGGAAAAATTTGCTCCGCTAATTGGAGTTCGAGTTCGTACTAAAAGTAATATTGACCTGAGTATGCGAGTCAATAAACAACGGGATGTAGCTTTGAATCTGTCGAATGCTCAAATCACTGAATTGAAGAATACGGATTTTACATTAGATGTAGGTTGGACAAAGGCAGGCTTTAAAATTCCCTTTCGACTTGGAGGTAAACAACACGTTTTGAAAAATGACCTAACAGCACGTTTGGCAATGACTTTCCGAGATACCAAAACAGCACAACGAAAAATTACTGAAGACGAAGAACAAAGTACTACAGTAACAGCTGGAAATCAGAATCTTCAAATCAAGCCTACGGTGGCTTATGTTGTTAATGATAAATTAAATTTGCAATTTTATTTTGAACGCTCGGTCAATACACCTCGTGTACAAAATACCTTCAAACGAGCTAATACTGCCTTTGGTATTCAATTACAATGGAGTTTGTAATTCATAAAAATAATCCTGTCAAGTTTTGATCGCTTGACAGGATTACAAGAAATCTAAATTCATCTTACAATTTCACAAATTTGTGTAGTCTTGTTTGATTAGCTACTTGAATTTGAAGGTAATGGGTTTCTTTTGAAAGTTGAGCTAAAGAAATAGATGTTTGGAAACTTTGACTTATTTTTTCTGCTGAAAATAGTTTAATTTCTTTGCCTAAGACATCCAAAATTTTGACAGAAATCTTTCCCATTTGTGAGGATCAAAATTTAAGATGTAAAGTGTTTTTGACTAGATTTGGATAAAGTCTAAAACCAGAAAGTTCTAAATTTGATTCCACTCCTGTCAAACGATCTGATAACACGGATGAACGGTAAGTACAGTTTTCTTTTTTGATTTCTACGAATATTTTGGAAACGTACTCGGTACTCTAATTCCTGATAATCAGTAATATAATTTTTGTCGGTTACACCTTTCGGAGAGGTAAAGTTGTCAACTGATTATTACCAAGGTATAACCATCTCAAATTAGTTAAATTCCCAATTTCAGGGGGAATATCTCCCGAAAGCCGATTATGAGAAAGGCTCATACTCACAACTCTCCCGTTCCTAACGGTAACTCCAACCCAATTACTAGTTACAGATACATTTCCTGATAAATCCCAACCTGTATTGTTTTTCCAATTATCTCCATCGATTGCTTCATAAAGAGCTTTTAATGCCTCATAATCTTGTCCACTAGGGCCTAAGAGGGCAGTTTGGGCATAAATCACTTGAGAAAAACACAAAAACACACTCCAAAAAAAGGATAAACAAATCAGTTTGGTATTAATTTTTTCCATGTCGGTATTCGGTTTAGCTTCAAAGATTAGATACAAATCACATATGAATTGGATTTGCTCAAAAATACCTTCAAAAAATCACTTTTCGGAGCTAAAATTTGATTTTAACAAAGTTATTTTGACATGGAGAGGGCTAATTTTCTTGGACTATCGTAATGCCAACTTCAAGTGGTTGGGATAATGTCTGTATTAATTTAGGAAGTAGTTTCTTCAACGTCATCAACTGTTCACGGCACACACTCGGAAAATCAGCTAAAAATTCATCCATTGACAGTCCTTTTTCCAAGTGCAAAAAAAACTTTCGACAGGGACTCGTGTTCCGACAAACACAAGCGTATCCCCCAACACGTTTTTATCAATAGAAATGATTTGATTTTAATGACATAATTTTGAACTATTTGCAAATCGTTTTAGCCAAAGATACAGTATTTATTTCATTGTTAGACGGTAGCAAATTCCGAATCTTTACGGGTTTCGGGCGAAAGCAACCCCAAGACAATTTTATTTTTCGGAATGCTCATCTCCATTAATTCATCGGCAATCAGAATATCGGTTCGGTTTTCCTGAATCCACTTCCGTCAATAACGTGAATTTCGCCTAAAACTATCACTAATTTGACTTTAAATAATTGACTTTCAGAAAAAAAACGAATTTAGACCTGCCATAAGTTTTAAGAGCTTGGCAGGTCTAAATTCGAAAAGTTAATACTTGATAATTGGATTATATAACACGAAATTCACGTTATTTACCTTTTGTTTGTCCTTTTGCCTGCTCCAGAGCAATCTCACGAACAGCATCAAAACCCTGAGAATTTGCAGCCCCCTCAATCGCTTTGACTGCCAATTCTTGGGCTTGTCTCAAAGCAGTCTCAAGTTGTTTTGCCAAACTAGCTTTTCTACTTTCTTGATTCTGAATAGATTTTTCGAGTGTTTGAATCCGCATTTCTAACACTCTCTTTTGTCCTTCAGTTTCTTTTTCTAATAAGTTGGCTTTGTTTTTGGCATCTTTCTCAATAATTGCTTTTCCTTCGTGTTCAGCTCGCTTGATTGCCTGCTCCAATTTTTCTTCCAGTTTTCCATACTTTTCTTTGTACTCCACAAACTCCTTTTCCTTTTCTTTCACTTCCTTTTCTTTTTCCTTCCATTCTTCTTGTTTGCTCTCCTTCAACTCTTGCAATTCTTCCTCAAGTGCCTTCGATTTTTGTTCATATTCATCGTCTTGCAAATTGCGTCCATGTTCTAATTCATACTCATACTGTTCCATTTCTCGCTCATAAGTTGTCTGCGCTTTATCATTGCGTTCATTCAGATTTCGCTGATAGACTGTTTGTTCTTTTTGCCAAGATTTTTGTCTGCCCTCAAAATCTGTTTGAAACTCCTCTTTCTCCTTTTTCATGGTTTCTTCGAAAGCCTCTTTACTGGTTTCGTACTCCGTAATCAAATCATTCAGCATCCCATTCTTGACCTTGATATCATAGAGTTTGGTAAGTTCTTCTTTCTTTTCGGCAATCTCTTTTTGTATTTCTACCAAGCGTTCTGCTTCTGCCGACATTTTGGCGGAAATAGTGCTAATAGCTGTATTTGCCCCAAACTGAATACGTTCCAAACTGGTGATAATTCCTTCGGCGGTATCTGTTTTTACAGCCTCATTCACCACTTCCACCACTTCTTTGATTTCGGTTTCTACGCCCGATTTTTTACCCCTTTCGTTTGCAAGTTCTTTTTTGACTTTTGCTAGACTCTGCTCAGAAGCCCGCAAACTTTTCTCAACAGTTTGCTTTTCTACCAAAAGCTCGTTATAACTTTTGATAATTTCTGCTTTGGTACTACGGTTAGAAATTTTTTTTGCCACGTTTTTTAAGTTTATGAGTGATAAATTAGAGATTATCATGATAATATACAGGTGCAGAAATTCAATGTTCAAAAAATCTTGAAACAAACTGATTTTCAACTCTCCAAGCGTTTGAAATGTTTGGAGAGTTTGGCACTACAAAATAAATCGTGATAATGTCTATTATATTTTTTTGTTTTACAAACCCCTGAGCTTTTGACAATCTCAAAATCCCTATGTTCTGGGGCTAAGGGCTATTTTACTTCTTTTCTAAGGCTTTAACCGAAAGACTTTGGACTTGTGCAAGTGTATCTTTGAGTTCTGTAGAAAGTTGCTCAATGTCCGCATCATTTTTTTCGATACTTGATTCCAGCGTTTTTATTTGCAGTTCATAAACTTTGATTTGCCCCTCAAACTCCCTCTGTAATAGTTCGGCTTTGTTCTTTGCCTCTTTGCTAGTTGCCTGAATCGCTTTTTCTTTAGCTTTCTTGGTTCCTTCTTCAAGTTTTGTGTCGAAGCTATCCACTGCTTCTTTGTACTTCATAAATTCATTTTGTTGGGCATTGAGCGTTTTTTGTCTTTTGTCCCAATCTTTATTTTTAACTTTTTCGGTAGTACGTAGTTCTCGGTTTAGCACCTTTTTGCGTTCTTGGTACTCATCTTGTTCTATTTTGAGTTCACGCTCCAAATTGTAGGTATAATCAGCCAATTCTTTTTCACGCTCTCTGAGCAGGTTCTCGCTTCTTTCGTCAATAAAAATCTCGTGTTCTCGCTGTTCTCTCTCCCACTCCTTTTTTCTTTTGGCAATTTCCTCTTCCAATGTTTTTATTTTTGCCGCTTTTTCTTCCAAAAATGCTTTCTCTGCTACTTCTTGTTCTTTTTTGAGAATGTACAACGCATCAGCAGCAATCTTAGTGTTGTGAGTGGTTTGCAGGTTGTTAGTTTCCACTTCAAAAGCCGTTTTGAGTTGAGTCAACTTCTGGAGTTCTGCTTTGAGTGTTTCTGCCAAATCTTCTACCGAAGCATCAAAGTTTAGTTGCAAATCTGCCAAACCTTTGATAATACTGTCCGCACTGTGTTGAGAAGCAAGTTCTACAAGTTCTTTCCGTGCTTCTTTCTGTGCAACCTCTTCCTTGGTTGCAATGCGTGCCAAACGATTTTTTTGCTCCAGCAAAAGTGCCTGAAAGTCCTTCAAGACTTCTTCTTTGGATTGGATAGTTTTGCTCATAAATCTAAAATTTAAGAGAGAAAAAAATAAATTTATTACAAAACAAATATAGTCAAATTTATGGTTATTACAAAATGTGTAACAGGGTTTCTGTAGCAAAATTTTCAACCTTTATTTTGAGGCAAAAAGACTTTTTTTATTCTTAACTTATATTTTTAACTTTAGTTAAAAATAGTGTTTACAGCCGATAAACAAAGATACTTACAATTTTAGTACAGAAACCTCATATTTGGTTAGGCTTAATGCCAATCTGTAATTTGGATTGTGAGACGGCTGCATTTTGATTATTAGGAAACTGCTCCTTTTTACAAAGTGTCCTGTTTTATTTTACAGATTGGTATAACTCCAAAAATCAGATATTAATCAGATTGGCATTTAATTTGCTTATAAGCATCTTCCAAAAATCAATTCCAGGTCATCAAATTTGATTTTAACAAAAAAACAAACCAAATTATTTTTCCTAAAAATCCTGCCCAAAAAAACACAAAAGGGGTCTTAAATGAAGACTTCCTTTACTTTTGTATTTATTTTATTTGAAATAATTTTTTTAGACAACTCATGAAAATTCCATTCAATAAACCATACATGACGGGTGCAGAGACCACCTACATCGCCCAAGCTGTTGCCAATGGACACATTTCAGGCGATGGCATATTCACGAAAAAATGTCATCAATTTTTCGAAGAAAAATACGGTTTTCGCAAATGTTTATTGACCACCTCCTGCACAGATGCGCTGGAAATGTCCGCCATTTTGACCAATATTCAGCCTGATGATGAGGTCATTATGCCGTCTTATACCTTTGTTTCGACTTCTAATGCTTTTGTTTTACGAGGTGCAAAAATTGTCTTCGCCGATAGCCGTCCCGACCATCCCAATATGGATGCTGACCAAATCGAAAAATTAATTACCCCAAAAACCAAAGCAATCGTTTTGGTACATTATGCAGGCAACGCTTGCGACCCTGAAAAAATCCGCCAAATTGCTGACCGACACGGCATTTTTATGATTGAGGATGCGGCTCAAGCAATTGATTCAACTTACAATGATCGTCCGTTGGGTTCGATTGGACATTTGGGTGCGTTTTCATTTCACGAAACCAAAAATATTATTTCAGGAGAGGGTGGTATGTTGGTTATTAATGATGAACGATTTTTGGGTAGAGCAGAAATTATCCGAGAAAAAGGAACAAATCGTTCGGCTTTCTTTCGGGGCGAGGTCGATAAATATGGTTGGGTTGATATTGGCTCATCATTTTTACCCTCAGAAGTGATTGCTGCCTTTTTGTATGCTCAACTCGAAAATTTGGAAGATATTCAAAACCAAAGAAAAGCCATTTGGGAACGGTATTTTAAAGCCTTACAGCCACTTGCCGAACAAGAATTTTTTTCCATCCCCAAGATTCCTAAAGGTGGAGTCAATAATGCACATATGTTTTATGTGGTTTTACCTTCGGCAGATGAACGTAAAAAGTTTCTAAATTATTTAAAATCAGTTGGTATTCATGCTGTTTTTCATTATTTGAGCCTACATAAAAGCCCTTTTTATGAATCTAAACATGACAAACGGGAGTTGCCTTATGCGGATTATTTTTCAGATTGTTTAGTACGATTGCCTTTCTTTTATGAACTTACCGAAAGCCAACAAAGTTATATCATTGACCAAATGAAAGCCTATTTTTTAGTTTAGTTTTAAGGTTTTTGGTTTACTTTTGACAAAAAGTATCTTTTTTCAAACAAACATATAAAACACACACAACTGCAACATTTTTACCCTCATTGAAATTTATAAAAACCTATGAAACGGATTTTTATTGTAAGCATCTTTTGTTTACTCTCTCTTCATCATGTTCAAGCACAAGGCGGTGAACATAAGGTTCGCCTCAAAGCTTATATCCAACAGCTTCGGGCTTTGGCTGATAGCTTAGAACGTCAAATTGAGTCTGCTAACTTTTCTTCAACTCCTACAGTTAATAAAAGTGGATATACTACTGCTCCTGACAAGCCTGTTCATGAACCTACTTTTTTTGTTGATAGTATTGGAAGGGTATTTTGGCAAGAACATCTACCTGTTTATATGCGAATGTCTCCTAATCCTGACGGTTCGGGAGGAACTATGCTTAGTAATGTTAAACGAACTGAGATGGAAGCTTATTCGAATCCAATGAAATGGGAAAATCATGGAGTTCATTATATTAAACACGAAGATGCTAACCCCCGTGAAAGTGTTGAATTTCCTGTTTATGCAGATGGTTTGCCCCCAAATACTCAAGTTTTATTGGAAAATGCTCCAAAATATACGTTTCGAGGACGAGATTTTTATGGAAAAGGTTTAACGATAACAGCAATTACCGAAGATCAATTATCAGGAGTTTCGGGAACATATCAATCCATTAATGGAACAGATTATGAACTTTACCAAGCTCCCTTCTTGTTGGAAGACAATTTGTTATATACCTTGCGATTTTATGGTACGGATAGGGTTGGCAATGCTGAAACTCCTAAAACTTTAGAATTTACAGTCGATTTAGAAGCTCCGATTACTACTTTAAGTCTTGAGGGTGATCGTATGAAAGATATTTTATCACCTCGCGCAAGTATCCTTTTAACTTCGGAAGATTCTTCGGCAGGAGTAGCCAAAATTTTATATAGTATCAATGGTGGTGACTGGAAAACGTATAGTCAACCTATTGGACTTCAAACTCTTGCAGAAGGTGACTATGAATTATCGTACTATGCGATAGATAACGTTAAAAATCAAGAGGAAACCCAAGTTTATCAGTTTTTCTTAGATAAGAGTTCGCCTCAAATTACGGCAGAAGTCAAAGGAGACCAGCACCAAAGTCGTGGACGAGTTTATATTTCCAGCCGAACAAAAATGAGCCTTAGAGCAGAAGATAATAAAGCTGGTTTAGACCGTATTTATTATTCCATTGATGCAGGAACAGAACGTTTATATCGTGAACCTTTCCCATTGGTCAAAAGTGAAGGAAAACACATTATCAAGTTTACAGCATTGGACAAAGTGAAAAATAAAGGAATGGCAGAAACCAATGATGCTTACGGGAATATGTATCTGGATTTATCAGTTCCTGAAATTAGCCATCGCTTTGAGGGACCTAATGTTTTCACACGGGATACCATGTTTATTAATCAAAAAACAAAAATCATTCTTGAATCTTCAGATACAGATTCAGGCGTGAAAAAGACAGGTTATAAACTTAATGACGGACGAGGTGAGACTTATATGGACCCGTTTTCTTTAGAAAAAGATGGGTATCATAAAATTGATTATTATGCCTTAGATAATGTAAATAACCGAGTCACGGATGAATTTTTTATCGTTGGTGATAATCAAGGACCTGAAATTCAATACTCATTCAGTACCAACCCCGTGAGTAGTTTACAACAGGGCGAAAAAATCATTCCTGCTTATCCACGAGGAACAACGATTTTTTTGGCAGCAACTGATGCTCAATTAGGAGTAGAAAATATTTTCTTTTCGTTAGACGGACGACCTGAACAAATCTATGCAGGACCTTTGAAATTATCTCAAAAGGGCTTGAAAAGCTTTAAGATTCGAGTTACAGACGAACTTGGAAATAGTACCATGTCTGAATTAATCGAAATTTTTATCCAGTAAACTTCACTCCTACCCCTATCAAAAAATCTCCTTCTTTTTTCCTTCAAATCCATAGTAGTAAATTATCAAAACTTATTACTATGGATTTTTTATGTTCTATTATCTAAAAACACTTCACCAATATTTTGATAAGTTTTCATTACTTTTGTTCTCTTTTTATTTTCATTTTTGGCAACTTTATCACCGACCAATTGCTAAAAAGACAGTTTATAAAAATTTGAAAAACAAACCAATAACACCTCAAAAATCATGATGAACAAACTATTGCATTTACAATGCCCAATGCCTCAACTGGATTTTGATAACATTACACTTGGACACGGAAGTGGTGGAAGGTTAACTAATATTTTATTAGAGGCAGGAGTTTTTAGTTTGTTTGAAAATGAAAAATTAGCACAACGCCATGACGGAGCTACCTTCGAACTAAAAGGAGAAACCGCTTTTTCTACCGATAGTTTTGTTATTTCACC
Organism: Cytophagales bacterium UBA2561; assembly: GCA_002340355.1. Classification (GTDB taxonomy): domain Bacteria; phylum Bacteroidota; class Bacteroidia; order Cytophagales; family Thermoflexibacteraceae; genus UBA2561. The sequence goes on along the minus strand of DDLX01000007.1, from coordinate 29,345 downwards.
TATTTTTTTTCCTGATAGTAATATTGGCGAATTAGCAGTGAATGGGACGGTCAATGATTTGGCAATGTGTGGAGCAGTTCCCAAATATTTGTCATTGAGTTTTATTTTGGAAGAAGGATTGCCAATGACCGAATTTTGGGATATTTTGAATTCTATTCGAATAGCTTGTCATTTAGCTGATGTTCAAATTATTACAGGTGATACTAAAGTAGTTGAGAGAGGCAAGGGCGATAAAATTTTTATTAATACTGCGGGTATTGGGCAAGTCCATCCAAACGCCAAAATTGACATTACACGAGTCAATGAAGGAGATAAAATTATTCTAAGTGGAAACATTGCTACACACGGCATAGCGATTTTATCCATCCGAGAAGGATTAGAATTTGAAACAACTATTACCAGCGATACCACCAATTTAAATCATTCTATCAAGAATTTATTAGATAAATTTGGTAAAAAAATTCATCTACTTCGAGACCCTACACGGGGTGGAGTCGCTACAGTTTTGAATGAAATTGCTCAACAACGAGAACTTGGCGTAAGCCTGTGGGAACGAAACTTACCTATCTTGAATCAGGTGGCTGGGGCATGCGAAATGTTGGGGTTAGACCCGCTTTATGTTGCCAATGAGGGTTTATTTTTGGCAATTGTAGCTAATGAAATTGCGGATGATTTTCTAACCGAATTACGAAAGGATCAAAACGGTAAAGATGCCCAAATCATTGGTGAGGTCATAGGAAATCATCCTAAAAAGGTTGTGATGCAAAGCCGAATCGGAGGCAAAAGAGTTGTTAATATGCCTATTGGTGAACAGCTTCCTCGAATTTGTTAAGCCAAAATCCTGCCTTAAATCTAAATCACTTATCACAATACAGTCACTAAATCAAAATTGCAAATATGGAAACTATTCTACCTTTTTTATTGGCGGGTTTAGTAGGATTAGGACATGCCTTTGAAGCCGACCACTTAATTGCAGTCAGTAATATTGTCACCAAGCGAAAAACTTGGACAAGTGCCGCCAGAGATGGTATTTTTTGGGGATTGGGACATAGTACAACTATCTTATTAGTTGGATTTATTTTGATTGTGGGACAGGCTACTTTTTTAGATGAAATCTTGGAAAAGTTAGAGGCATTAGTTGGAATTATGCTCATTATTTTAGGAGTTTATCGTCTTTTTTATCGTCAAAAAACAACGCATTTTCATTCTGAAAATCAAGCTCATCATTCTCATCATGGCTTGGCATATGGAGTTGGTTTGATACACGGTTTGGCAGGAAGTGGTACACTTATTTTAGTGGTTATGAGTAAAATACAAGGAGTTTGGGCAAGTATGTTGTACCTCGGTATTTTTGGCATTGGCTCAATTATAGGAATGCTTTTAGCAGTAGGTATTTTGAGTTTGCCATTTTATAGGGAAAGTCAGTTTACCCAAAAAATTCAACAAGTTTTCATTATTCTCTCCTCAATTCTGTGTATTAGTTATGGCATTTGGATTTTACAAGGTTTCTTGAGTTAGTAAATAATTTTTATTAAACATCTGACAATCAATATACAAAATTTTATGCTCATTAATTATTACTCTATTGTATCTCACAAAATTTCATATCATTCTCCAAAAAAATTTTTGCCTACCTCTCAAATAAAGAATAGATTACCTGTATAACTAACAAAATAGTTCCAATCTTGGAAGCTATTCTTTTGTTAAAAAAAAGGAATTAAAGTACCAACTTTTAATACTAAAAAAACATAATCTTAAGAAAAAATTCGTATCTTACGATATCCAAATGCCAAATGTGAGAGGCGTATGAAATGCTTGATTATCAGTTTAATAGTTATTTTTGGTGGGCTTACAAAACTCAATGCACAAGCTGTACTGACGCTTTCGGAGCAAACCGATATGGATTTTATTGGCAAATCAATTACCTACTGGATAGATTCCTCAGAAACCACCGCATTGAAAGATATTCTAGAGACTAAAGTTCCTCTTTTTCAATTAGGTACGGAAGAAATTCTTGAGTTCGGAGGGTGTCCTTATCCGATTTGGATTCGAATTCAAACTCAATCTTCTAAACGATGGGACTGGGTTTTACAATCTCATACGCTTTCCTCGGCTGATACTCTTGATTTCTTTGCCATTTTACCTGATAGTCAGACTGCCCAACAAAATATTCACCCGCTCCAACCACTTTCCAAGCGTCCTATTCGAGTTGGTCACCCTATTTTTGAGTTGCATCCCGAAGCTGAAATACACTACTTACGAGTCCATTCTTCAGGAATCTGGCGATTAGCTTTGCGTTTAGCTTCATGGAAACATTTATTCGAATATTACCATTCACGAGATTTTTTGCAAGGGATTTTTTTCGGCATCTTAATTTTATCAGGCGTAGTGGCTTTAGTAGTTCGGAGCATTATTCAACTACGTATTTTTTTTTATTATGCGCTTTATGTAGTTGGTGTTTTAATCACCAATGGAGCTTGGGAAAACCTACTTTTCGAATGGTTTTGGGCAAATTTTCCGATATTAAACTATTTAGAACCTTCTAAGTTCGTATTTTTTATTTTGGTTATGCCTTTTGTCTCCTCTTTCCTCAACACAAAAAAAAATGCTCCTATTTTACATTGTGTTTTTTATGGATTAGTAGGTTTATATGCTCTTGGCGTCATCGCTAATTTACTAGGAATCATTTCGTTAGCCTATTTTTTGATAGATACCGCATTATTTCTGACTCTGATTCAAATTATTGTGGTCTCTATTGTAGTTTATAATCTTGGATATGAGCCTGCTAAACTATTTTTATTAGCATGGCTTCCTTTTTTAGTAGGGATTATGATTACATTCCTACAAGATGCAGGTGTTTTACCTCACAATACTTTTACATTTCACGCCATTAAAATTGGTACTTTATGGGAAATATTAGTTCTATCTTGGGCAATTTCTTTGAAAATCAAAACTTTGAGACAGGAACGAGAAAAAGCTGACCAAGAAAGATTACGAGCCATGCAACAGAATGAAAAGATGATTCGGGAACAGAATAAATTACTAGAAGCTAAAGTCGAAAAACGTACTGCTCAATTAGCTCAAAAAAATAAAGCACTCCAACAACACGAACACGAACTTAAACATGCCTTACACGAACTCCAAGCCAAAGAAGCCCAACTGGTACAATCTGAAAAGATGACTTCCTTAGGTGTTTTGACGGCAGGAATTGCACATGAACTAAATAATCCAATTAGCTTTATTAACGCTAGTGCTTACGCTTTAGAGCGTTGTTTATCCGAAATGATTATTCTAAATACTCATTATGAGGAAATTACTCCTGAAAATTCGACTAAAAAATTAGCCGAAATTGATAATATAAAAGAAGAAATGGACTATGAAGGTGCATTAGACGATCTTCGGGAACTAGTACAAGGATTAAAATCAAGCGCCAAGCGCACCAATAAAATTGTTAAAGCTCTACGATTATTTTCTCGACTAGACGAAAATAGTATTAAATATATTGATTTACATAAAAATTTAGATAGTGTATTGACGATGCTTACCAATCACTGGAATAATCGTGTAGAAATCATTAGACAATATCAAGAAATTCCAAAGGTAGAATGCTTTGCAGGAAAACTCAATCAAGTTTTTATGAATATCATTCTCAATGCTTTACAAGCCACTCCAAACAAAGGAAAATTAACCATTGCTACTTCTCAAGTTAATACACCTTCTCAATCAATGGTACGAGTAGCCATAAAAGATACAGGTAAAGGAATTCCTAAATCTGTACAAAGTCATATTTTTGAGCCATTTTATACCACTAAACCAGTCGGTGAAGGCACGGGTTTGGGTTTGGCAATTAGTTATGGCATTATCAAAGAACATGGGGGAAGATTGAGTTTTCAAAGCGAGGAAAATATTGGCACAGAATTTTGGATAGACTTACCAATTGCTTCTACCTCTAAAACCATGAGTGCACATGAACCAAAAACCCAAGCGGCTGGAAAATATCCAAAATAATAGCTGGGAGCCTGAACTATTTATTTCAGGTGGAATTGTTTTTTCGTTGTTACAAATCCCTGATTTACTGCATATTTGGGGAATTTTGTTACTCCAACAATCAGGTTATTTTGAATCTTTGATTATTGCTCGAATCTTAACCATTGCCGTTAATGGGTTAATTGTAGGATTTATTTTACACCTCATCATTCGAGGTTTTTGGGTAGCAAGTGTATGCCTGAGTTATGTTTTTCCAAAGGGCATCCAGCAGGAAAAATTAGAAGATTATCAGCCTATTTTTCAAAATAAACTAAAAAAAATAGCCAATACAGTTGATTTTGTGGTTTTACTCGAAACCCTTTCAAGTTTAGTTTTTGCATTGTCGTTTTTATTTGTCTTAGTACTTTTAGGAATATTTGTTACCTTACTTATTTTGATTCCTCATTCCAGTTTAGTAGAACAAATCGGAGCAACTCCATTTTTGATTTTACGTATTGGATCAATTATTTCACTAGGCATAGCTTTATTATATGTTCTTGATTTTCTGACTCTTGGCAAACTCAAAAAAATTAAATGGTTTGCACGATTTTACCTTCCAATTTATACCGTTTTTTCATGGTTATCACTCTCACCGATTTATCGAAGTGCTTACTATACCCTTGTTACCAATATTAAATCATGGAAATTGTCGGTTGTCATTTTGATTTATGCTGCGGTTGCGTTAATTTTTACTGCCACCACACATCCTGAAAATGAAGATTTTATAAACTACAAAAAATACCTTCGAAACAATACGGTTACGTGTATTCATTCACCAAATCATTATGATAATTTACGTTCTAAAAAAGAGTTAATTGGCTCGGCAAGTATTCAATCTGAATTCGTATCAGGAAAATTCTTACGGGTTTTTGTAGTCCATCATAAAATTTTTGAACGTATCAAAGACTTAAATTGTGGCAAAATTGACCTTGACAATATGACTCAAAAACAAGGAAAACAACAGCTCCAGTGCCTTTCTCAAGTTTACCGCCTCGAAATTGATAAAAAGCCACAGGACTCAGTACAGTGGCGACTTCATCAACACCCCAAAACAAAGGAAATTGGTTTATTAACAGTGATTCCGATTCATAAAATTGCCGTAGGAGAACATTTGTTACAAGTCAAATTAACAAGTCCACCTTCAAAACTAAAAAGGCTACAACGCTATGGCTTAATGAACGAAACATTTGCGGAAATTACCTTTTGGAAAGAATAAACCTGACAAATTTTCACGTCATTTTGTCTTATCGTTGTCTTATCGAATGAATTGACTTTTCATCTTGGTTTCAATTTGGGATTTTGGCAGACCATTTCGCTTTGGTCGGATTTTCGTTTGAGAAAATGAAGAAACAGCTTATTTCAGTATTTTATCAATAATGACAATCACAGAAAATAAAATATATCAAGCTTATTACACAAAGTCAGAGCCAATAACGGATTATATGATTCAACTTTTAAATTTAAAAGGTACAGAAACCGTTTTTGAACCATGTGCAGGAAATGGTATTTTTATTGACCACATTTTAAACCAATTTAATGATATTAAAATAGAGGCTTTTGAACTAAATCACGATTCGTTTCAAATTTTATCAAATAAGTATGCTACTCATCAAAATATAAAAATAAAGCAAACAGATACTTTAGTTGATATTGATTTAGAATTATTTTGCTCAATGGGCGGTAAATATGATGCTGTGATTGCTAATCCTCCTTACGGGGCATGGCGAACAGTTTCTGAACGAAAAAAGTTAAAGAAAATTTATCATGGTTTTTATACGAAAGAAAGTTATTCCCTTTTTCTGTATAAAAGCATTGTGGCACTCAAGGAAGGCGGACGGTTAGTATTTATTATTCCTGACACTTATTTGAATTTGCATCGACATAAAGAATTGCGGAAATATATTTTGACTAAAACAAAAATTAAGGAAATTGCACTTTTTCCGTCTTCTTATTTTCCAAATGTAAATTTTGGATATGCAAATTTGTCAATCATTGCGTTGGAAAAATGTACTGATTCAAAATCATGTGCTGAAAATGAACTTAAAGTAATTAAAGGTTATCAATCTGTTGGAGAGCTAAATCATAAAGACCTAAAACACATAAAAAAAATAGTATTGAAACAAAGTGATGTTTTAGCAAATCAAGATCACGCTTTTTTAACGACAGGAAATACAAAAATACATTTACAAATTCAAAATGCTATTCAAACCATTGGCGATTTATGTGATTGTATTACAGGATTTTATTCAGGAAATGACAAGGAGTTTTTAAAAGTTAGACATAAAAAAATTCGGAATTCTAAGCGATATGAAACCGTTGACTTGACAAAAATAGAATTTGAGTGTAATTCTGATATGACGAATGGACTTAATCAAGATAAGGAATTTGTGCCAATCGTCAAAGGAGGAAATAAGAAATATTATAAGCCTGATAATTGGTTTATGAAATGGACAAAAAAAGACGTTGAGTTTTACAAAAAAAATAAAAAAGCAAGGTTTCAAAACTCATCATTTTATTTTAGAAAAGGAATTGCTGTACCAATGGTCAGCTCAACTTCTATCACGGGTGCATTAATTGAGAATCGACTATTTGACCAATCTATCGTAGGAGTATTTCCAAAAGATAAAACACTAATTTATTTTTTGTTGTGTTTTTTTAATTCTCCAACTTGTAACCAATTAATTAGAACTATCAATCCATCTACAAATAATTCTTCAAATTACATAAAGAAAATTCCTATACTTATTCCCCCTAAAAATGAGTTAAATAAAATAAATAAGAATAGTGTTAAAATTTTACAAGAAATACAAATGAGTGGTCAATATAATTTGGAGTATGAAAATGAAAATAATAAGTTGATAACAGATTTGTATGGATTTTAAGTTGATATATGATTTTAATAAACATAAACAAACAGAACTGAATATTCTGAGTTTACGTAAATAATTATCAAAACAAATGGGTAGAATTAATCCAAAAGTTGATTTTGCTTTCAAAAAACTGTTTGGAAGTGAAGAGAACAAAGATTTATTGATTTCTTTGGTTAATGCTGTCGTTTCGGAAGCTGACCAAATAGCCGATTTAACTTTGTTGAATCCGTACAATTTTGCCCAATATATGAAGGACAAAAATACAATTCTGGATATTAAAGCTAAGACCTTACGAGGTAAATGGATAAATGTTGAGATGCAAATTAATTTTGATTTAGACTTTGATAGGCGCGCCTTGTACTATTGGTCAAAATTATTTAGTTCACAACTTAATGAAGGACAAAGTTACTCTCGTTTAGAAAAAACAATTAGCATCAACTTTTTAGACTTTGAATATTGGAATTTTGATGATTATCACTCTGTTTTTGAAATATTTAATCGAGACAGAGACAAAGGACGAATAAACAGAAGGAATAAAGAATGCTTTGCGGATTTGTTTGAAATGCACTTTATTGAATTACCAAAATTTCAAAAAGATTATCAAGAATTACGAACAGGATTAGACCGTTGGATTACCTTTCTGAACCGAGCTTATGAGTTGGAAAAAAGTCGAATGCCAAAAACTTTGCGAAACCCAGAAGTAATTAAGGCTATAGAAATCTCTGAACGAATGTTTGATATTAAAGAGCATGAACAATACGAGGAAAAAATGAAATTTATTCGTGATGTAAATTCTCAAATTGCCAGTGCCAAAAAATTAGGCTTAGAAGAGGGGTTGAAAGAGGGATTAAAGGAAGGGCGAGCAGAAGGTAAAGCCGAAGGGCTAAAAGAGGGCTTAAAGGAAGGATTAAGGGAAGAATTAAGGGAAGAATTAAGGGAAGGATTAAGGGAAGGTGAATTAAAAACTAAACAAAACGTAGCTCGAAATATGAAAGAAGCTGGCATAGAACTTTCTCAAATTGAAACGATTACAGGTCTATCTATTGAAGATATCCGTAAATTATAAACTAAAAAATAACGCCCCCTTGTGGGACATTTTACCATTCATCAGACACAAAGTAGAATGTTAGAAAACGAAAAATATCTTACCCCCGTACAAATTGTTACGGAACTTGATAAGTACATTATTGGGCAAAACGAAGCCAAACGAAACGTAGCGATTGCACTCCGAAATCGTTGGCGACGAATGAATGCTGAGCCTGAAATCCGTAACGAAATTGTGCCAAATAATATCCTGATGATTGGAGCAACAGGGGTCGGGAAAACAGAAATTGCTCGCCGTCTGGCTAAGATTGCGGATGCTCCTTTTACCAAAGTGGAAGCCTCAAAATTTACCGAAGTTGGTTATGTCGGGCGGGATGTCGAAAGTATGGTTCGTGATTTAGTGGAACATTCGGTAAATATGGTTAAAGCCCAGAAGAAAGAAGAAGTTCGAGTTAAAGCCGAGGAAATTGTTGAGGAAATTATCCTAAATGCTTTGATTCCACCTTTGAAAGGTGCTAATTCTTCAGGAACAGTGGGCGATGAGACTCAAATTCCTTCAAGTGATGCCGAACTTAATGAACGTACACGAGAACGTTTCCGTCAGAAAATCCGAAATGGAGAGCTTGAAGACCGAAAAATTGAGATTTCACTTGAAAACTCAGGGTCAAATGTTGGTGTAGTAGGTGGAGGGGCTATTGATGAGGTTTCCATGATGAATATTCAGGAAATGATTTCAGGAATGATGCCCAAAAAAGTCAAAAAGCGAAAGGTTACAATTGCCGAGGCTCGAAAAATTTTGTTAGAAGAGGAGTCTGCTAAGTTAATTGATATGGATGAAGTCAAAGAAACTGCCATCCAAAAAGCCCAAGATTTAGGCATTATTTTTATTGATGAAATTGATAAAATTGCAGGAAGTTCCAAAGGTGGAGGTCCTGATGTCAGTCGTGAAGGTGTTCAGCGAGATTTATTACCAATTGTCGAAGGCTCAACAGTAAGTACAAAGCACGGAATTATTAATACAGAACATATTTTGTTTGTAGCAGCAGGGGCATTTCATGTCTCAAAACCTTCTGATTTAATTCCTGAACTACAAGGGCGTTTCCCAATTCGTGTTGAATTAAATAGTTTAACTAAAGATGATTTCTATAAAATTCTGAAAACACCAAAAAATGCCTTAACTAAACAATACGAGGCTCTTTTGAAATCAGAAAAAGTTGAGTTGACTTTCCAGGATGATGCCCTTGAAGAAATGGCAGCCATTGCATTCCGCATCAATTCGGAAGTCGAAAATATTGGCGCACGGCGATTACATACGGTTATGAGTCATTTACTCAATGAATTTTTATTTGATGTGCCTGATGTCATCGGAGCAAATGCCAAAATTGTGATTACTCGTCAGATGGTTAGAGAACGTTTGGAAAATCTTGTACAAAACAAAGATTTAAGCCAATATATTTTATAATATTATTTTTCCAGTTTACCCTTCATAAGGTTCTAAATTCTATGAAGGTTAAGTTCAAAAGATACAAATATTTAATCATTTGTATCTTTTTTGTTTTCAGTTTGTTGAGTCAAGGTAGAAATGGCACGGTCAATAACTGTAAATAAAAATTCAACGCTATATCCACCCAAAAAAGCCAAAGTTAGGGGCGATAATGAAGCCATTGAAAGCCCTGCTGGAGTGTCGTTTGAAACAAAGAAAAATCCAATAATTAATCCTGCAATTGCACCTAAAACTATTCTCAGAAAATATTTAATATCTGATTCTAACGTATAAGTTAAATGGCGAGTTTCTTCAGTTAATTTCCGTAAAACAAAGGCATAAGCTCCTAACAATCCGTATAATAGTGGAAGAATATAGCGTTGCATAATCAAAATAGGATATTTTGCTACCTGCTCTACTCGTTTCAAAGTATCAATTTTTTCTCGACTAATGGCAGGCGCAAATAAATCATCCGAAGTCTCTTGTAAAGCACTCAAATTATAAAAACTCGTATCAACCAAAGCCAACTCATAAACAGGTTTTTGCCATTGTACCAATAATTCAGTTGTGCTGACAATTTCTACGGCACGAGCATTAATTTCTTCACCTAATTTTTGTTGATCGATAATGGCTTTTTTAGAGTCTGAATCTACTTGTGCTAGAACATTTTGTTCTTCTACTAATTGGTTAAATTTAGCTTCTGTCTCATGAATATTATCTACTAAAGTCGAACCAATCAGAGAATATACCTGAATAATCAACATAACTACAACCCAAAACAATCCCCACCATGTATATTTTCGAACTGCTTTCCGCGCTAAAGAAGTATGAAGTCCTGCTTTGATATGAAATATTTTATGCCAAAAAGTAGGGCGAACAGGCATTGGCATCGAAGCCCGAATTCCTGCAATCGTGACAGGCTTTACGGCTCGCGTCATTGCATTAAATGCTAACCAAAATTCCGTCTCGGTTTCAGGATTCCAACTTCCTGTCTCATGAAGATGCTTCGACTGAACAAGTGTTTCAATGATTTCCTTCTCCACATCCATCCCTTTCTCGGAGGCATGTGAAAGTAATAATTGAGCAGATTGTACCGCCTCATCTAGTCGGTCTCGATTAAAATTTCCACTTGATTTAAATTCTTCCATCGGCTTAGAGAGATTTGAAGTAGGCTTTTTCTGGGAAAATTAGCAAAATAATGATTTATTTAATTTTTTTATTATTGAATAATGACTTTAGGCTGAAAAACTTTTCCACGATATATAAGCGGTTTGTTTCGATACAGAATTCGGACAACCCACATTCCTGCATTAATTCCTTCTTTGGTAGTTTGTCCTTGATAAAAATCTTGATTTTCAAGTTTTTGAGTTTTTGTTTTTCCTTCATTGGCTCGAAAGATATCCGTAATTACAGGACGAGGTGCAATAAACTCGTACCAAATATACTTTAAAGGCAATCTATTGATATTTTGCTGTTCTATTGTATCATTCGAAGAAGTTTTAAAGCGTATTTTGAGGGTCAAAGTTCCTTGTTGAGGGCTCAGACGAGGTGTTCCATTCGTACCTCGAATTTCTTGCCCGTCCACTACCCAAAAAAAATCAAGCACCTCTGCGGTTTGCCTAACTTGAGCGGAAGCCAAAGACATTTTGCCAAAAAATCCCACAAAAAAGCTAAAAACCAATATAAAACGGAAGCGAAAACTCGAAGTATGATTCATGGTATCTAAGTTAATAGAGTAGGAAATTGTTGAATTACAACTCTTTCAAATGTACGAATTTCACCTGCAAGAATGTCGTTAATGGTTCGTTAATTATGAGAATTTTAGAACAAAAATTGATGGTAAAGTATAGTTTCCATTTTTTCAGGCAAGCCCATCTGTTTCGTAACAAACAAAAGCATCGTTCCCCATCGATCATTTTTATGATATTTTTTGTAATTGGAATAGACAAAAAAGCTATTGCCTTACGTTAAGAAAGTGATAATTCGTTTTGAAAACTTTCTTGTATTTGCACAATTCAAACAACAACACTCCATTAATATATCCTAAAATTGGTCTAAAGTAATCCTATCAAACAAACAGTCAAGATCATCCAAACACATCATAATTATTTTTTGACGAATTTCTTTTTAATATTATTTTTCTGTTTATTTACTCTAGTTTCGCTTTCTATCATCACAATTTATAACTCCTTGAACATCTAAGATAAAAATGTGTTTAAAGCGAATAAACTATTTTTTTTGATAAGATGATTGAACCAAAATTACTTATTTGGTGTCATTATGTACATCTAAAAAATACCAAAAAAACATACTACCTATCTTGAACCGTAAGACAGAACTTTGATTCCATGAAAAAACTACTACTTTTTATTTGTCTTTTCATCTTATCTCAATTTATCTTAGTCGCTCAACAACAGGAATTTATATATGGGCAAGTAGTAAATGAAGGTGGATTTCCCATCAAATCAGTCGATGTTGTAGTAGATGGGCAAGAGTTGACAACGAATCATGAAGGCGCATTTGTTTTTCAACTTCCAAAAGGAGCAAAACCTCAAAAAGTAACCGCCTCAAAAAAACATTATCATTTATTACGTTGGAGTTATTCTAATCATGAGCTCATTGTTATCTTGAAAGCTCCACTCAATTTATTAGAAGGGCAAGTAGTTGATGCACGGTTAAAATCTATTGCACGAGCTGAAGTATCTATTTTAGGAAGTAAGATTCGTCCTGTATATACTAATGGACAAGGTTATTTTACCATCAATTTACCTGCTAATTTCAAAATTAAATCAAATACCAAATTATTAGTCAATGGTTATTTAATTCCTTCCTCCGACTATACATACAGTAATATTGATAAGTTCGTGTATATCAAGCGTATAGATACTCAAAAACGTCCTATTGCTCATGCCTTAGCTAATGCACCAACTCAAAACGTATACTCCGAACAACCTACTCTACATGGCATTAAAATCTCTATAGATGAGGAGGATTACACCTTGAATAAATCAGGAAAATTAGCTGTCAAAATTCCAAATGATGATGGTACTGATTTTATGGTCAATGCCTTTGAACTTACCGAAAAAGATGGTAAACACATTATTGAAGTTCATGTACAACGTTCAAGTACTGAGAAAGTAACTATTCAACGCTATACAGGAATCGAAGAGTTTGATAAAAACATTAACTCTTTTCAACGTGAAATCTTACGAGAGAAAAGTCGAAGATCCCGAATCAATGATGAAATTCGGCACATTGCTAAACAACTAGAATCAGGTGATGTAGATTCTATTAAACGGGCAGGATTGGAGCGATATCTCTCATATCTTGAAGAATTGCTTTACGAAAGTGACTCCGCCTATCAGGATGCCAAAAATGATACACAAAGCTTAATTGCTGAAATCGAAATGGTGCTATCCGAAAAAGATTCCTTGATGAATAAACGCCTTAATGAACTTGCTGAAGCAGAGATCCTTCGAAAAGAAGCACAAGCATTTCGTGAAGCAGCTGAGAAAGAACGGGATACAATCCGAAATCGATTGATGGTCATTGTTGCAATTACTTTAGCTATGGTTATTTTAACAGTTATGATTTATCGGGATAGACACAAAATCAAACGACAAAAAGTTTTACTAGAAAATCTTAATAATGAATTACTTTCACGAAATGAAGAAATTGAACAGTTAAATAGTGAAATGAGTTCTAAAAATCAGCAATTAGAACAGAAAAATGAAGAAGTAACTGTTCAAGCAGAAAACCTGAAATTATTAAATCGGGAAATTACAGTTAAAAATGACAAAATAACAGATAGCATTCGATATGCAGAGACGATTCAACGGGCTATTCTACCAGCTAAAGAATTGATGGACAGAGAACTAAAGGAATATTTTATTTTATATCGTCCTAAAGATATTGTTTCAGGTGATTTTTATTGGTTTTATAAAATTTCAGAACAAAAATACCTTATCGCTGCAGTGGATTGTACAGGACATGGGGTATCAGGTGCATTTATGTCCTTGATTGGTAATACAATACTGAATGAAATTGTGAGTGATACTAAAATCCATGAACCACGTGCTATTTTGGAAGAACTAGACTCACGGATTCGAGTTGCATTGAAACAGGAACAAAAAATTAATGATGATGGCATGGATGTCGTTTTATGTCTCTTAGAGCATCAAAATAATCAATCGACTAAAATTCAATTTACAGGGGCAAAACGTCCCTTATTCTATATAGAAGCTAACCAAGCTGAAATTCAAATGCTCAAAGGAGATGTTCGTTCTATTGGTGGAGGACGAAAAAGACGGAAAAAGAAAAAACCATTTACGAATACCAAAATTACTTTGCCAAAAGGCAGTATTATTTATTTAATGTCTGATGGTTTAGTTGACCAAAACGGAACAGACAAACCTAAAATAGGCACAAATGTCTTAAAAGAGTTATTGGTTGACCATGCCGACCTACCTATGCACGAACAAAAAGAATTATTACGTGAAATTCTCCATATGCATCAAGGGCAGGCTGAGCAAAGAGATGACATCACTGTTATTGGCTTTAAAATATAAGTTCTATTTTTTTAGAAATAATCACTTACATCATTTTTAAACACGTAATTTTGTAATCCAAACTAATCAATAATTCATGATGAAAAAATACCTATTCTTAGGCATGTTTTGTGTCAGTTTCCTTTCCACATTGATAGCACAAAACAAGGAAATTACGGTAGATAATGTACAAGACTTATTAGATGCAATCGGTCCTGACCGTACCATTAATCTGAAATCAGGTACTTATGATTTATCCAGCGTTTCCGAACAAATTTCAACTAGTGACTATTATAGCTATAACAATCAGCACGATGGCAATGAAGTCATTATTCATGATATTAAAAATCTGACTATCAAAGGTATTGGAAGTCGTCCAGCAGAAATTATTACACGCCCACAATATGGAAATGTATTGGTATTTCAAGGTTGTACAAACATTTCTTTGGAAAACATTGAAGCAGGTCATGGACCTGAAAAAGGCTACTGTACAGGTGGAGTAATTAAAATAGCTGGTGGTGGTGACTTTTCCTTTAAAGATTGTATTTTTTATGGAAGTGGTACTGAAGGAATTACAGCTGACTACGTTGTCGGTATTACTGCCGAAAACACCACCATTCGGAACTGTACTTATGGAATTATGAGTTTAACTAATTGTCAAGATGTCCAATTTAATGGATGTGATTTTATGGATAACGAAGAATTTGAGATGATCAGTTTACGAGAATGCGAAAACGTTATTTTTCAAGATTGTCATTTCAAACGTAACCAATCTAAAGGTGATTTCATGGGTTTATTTTTTAATATCTATGCCCCTAAAAATCCTATTAAACTAAAAAAATGTTTATTCCAACATAACAATGCTAAACACTTTGCGGAGCGCAAAGATGACTTTAAATTTGATAAAACTGACTTTTCCAATAATACTTTTCGAGCAGGCAAATTTCCAAATTAAATAATGCTAATTCTTCTCTAAAACAAATAGAGATTTATCAGTAAAAATTAAGCAATCGTTAGACTCTGATTTTAATCATCTTGAGCTAACGATTATTTATTTTTTAGTACTTATTTAACATAGAGTGAGGCAAAATTAAATAGAAATCCCTCCCATAAAATTTGACAAACCCAAAAATCCCTCCTACCTTTGTGCGATTTTTGGCAAGAGAAGAAGCAGGAAGCAAAACCATTAAACGAATTTTTATGGCATATTCCCAACCGCAAGAAGCCGTTTTGATGCTCGAAGATGGAACGGTTTTTAAAGGCAAATCTATCGGACGAGTGGGTACAGCAGCAGGTGAAATTTGTTTCAATACAGGCATGACAGGATATCAGGAAATTTATACTGATCCTTCATATTATGCCCAAATTGTTGTGAATACCACCTCACACATCGGAAATTATGGCATCAGCCATGAAGAAGTAGAGTCAGGAGATATCAAAATTAGAGGGCTGGTCGTCAAGGCTTTTTCAAATTTATATTCTCGGAATCGTGCTGATGATTCACTTCAAAAATATCTTGATCGTGCAGGAATCATTGGTATTAGTGATATCGATACACGACATTTAGTACGCCATATTCGACATCAGGGCGCAATGAATGCGATCATTTCAACGGAATTTTCAGAAGAGGAATTAACTGAAAAACTTCGTCAAGTACCAAGCATGAAAGGTTTGGAATTAGCATCATTCGTGACAACTGCTCAGCCTTATTTCGAAGGCAATGCGGATGCACCTTACAAGGTAGCTGTGTTGGATGTTGGCATTAAGTCAAGTATTTTGAAAAATTTAGCAAATCGAGGGTGTTATTGTAAAGTTTTCCCCGCAGATACTTCCTTTGAAGACTTGCAAAAATGGCAACCTGATGGCTATTTTATTTCAAATGGCCCAGGTGACCCTGAGGCTCTTGACTATGCGGTCAAAAATGTACAGAAAATCATTGAAAAGGATTTACCAATTTTCGGAATTTGTTTAGGGCATCAAATCATGTGTTTAGCTGCTGGAGTTTCTACTTACAAAATGCACAATGGGCATCGTGGATTGAATCATCCCGTTAAAAACTTAATCACAGGACGTTGTGAAATTACTTCACAAAATCACGGATTTGCCGTTAATCGAGAAGATGTCGAGCAGAATGAAAATATTATTTTGACCCACATCAATTTGAATGATGGTACGGTAGAAGGGATTCGATTACGAGGTAAAAATGCGTTTTCGGTGCAATATCATCCTGAGTCTTCACCAGGTCCACATGATTCACATTATTTATTTGATGAGTTTATTGAAATGATGGAAGCTTCAAGACATCAATAAAATAGCTTTTTTTAGTTTTAAGCCTGTGTTTTTCAAACAAATGAGAAAGTGTCAGGCTTAAAGCTAAAAAAAGACGGATAAACCTTTTTTGAGGTTATATCCGTCCTAGTACGTTTAATGTACTGGTGTATAACTTGTTCGACATAAATAATTAGATTAGATGAATTAGCTTTTTTGCCGAAAAAAATTCAAAGCCATTTGGTAAAACTTGGGAATCGCATACGAAAAAGCATTTATCTATATAAAATAAATGAATACAATACACTTAAAAAAAATAAACTCGACATGGGACTTGAAAGAAAACGCACATCGAGTTTACATGAACTAACACAACATAACTGGTTAAACGCTGGTCTCGCTCTGTGGATGGCTGGTTGAGAGGTTGGTTTGCTCTTTACTCTCTACGAATCAGATTGATAAATCATCTCTTATCTGATTGATTATCAACTGAACACTTCAAAGGTAAGTTGCTATTTCGTAATTACCAAATGAAATTTGGCGAAACAAAAAAGTAAAAAACACAATTTACTATTTATTATATATATCAATATTGTTATTTTTTTGATAATCAAGTTATTAAATATCAAGGATAGTAAAAAATAAGCTTATTTTGCTAAAATTGAGGTAAAAAAAATATCTCGAAACAGAAATTTAATTTTGTATTAAAAGTTTTTAATTCAAAAATACTGTTAAAAAGCATGATTTTCTATTTTTTTACTTTTTACAGTTTCTAATATGAAACTAACTAAATAAAAAAAAGTAACCATAAATATCTTATAATCAATGAATTATATTTAAAATAGTATACAAAACTGTATTAACTCGTAAATGTTAAATTTTTCATTTTTCATAAGTTTTTACACATATATATTTTAGTTATAGAAGTTATATAGAATACGCTGAAGTGCTAAATTTAGGGGGGTGAAGTGTCATATTTAGAGGGTAAAAATTAAAATTGATTTATTAGAAAAACTTACTATGGCATATTTTTTACCAAATTTTCAGATTTTCTTTCATCGAATCACGTGTCTCTTTATTAATAGGAATTTCTAGTCCACTCTCTAAAACAATTAAACGACTCCGAGGATCAATAGAGGCTATTTTCTTAACATTAACATAAAATCCACGATGAGGCATGAAGAACTGATCTTTTGGCAAATCATCAATGATTTTGCTCATTGTTTGCTTGATTATTTGAACGGGTTTCTTATCCTCCATATAGATATAAATGTATCCTTCCTTAGCATGTAAGTAAAAAATATCATCAGGATTGTACTTTAATAATTTATTTCCCACAGCAATAAAAATGTATTTCTGGAGTATCGAGTCCTGATAAAAGTTTTTGAAAGGGGGATGCAGCCAGTCAATTTTGTTACAACGATTTTCAGCAATTTGAATCGCTTGTCGTAAATATTCTTCCGTATAATCTATCCGTACTAAAATTTGACTTGGCAACTTTGCCAACATATCTGTATATGGTTTTGGGTCATTCGTTTCTTTTATCAAAATAATTGGACAGCCATGTGGACGATACAACTGTCGTAATTGCCTTAACCAATCAGAATGAGATTCATTTGAACTTGGATTTACAAATTGAAATTTTTTATGAAATTTTAGTACTGAGACGATTAAATCCCATGAATCTTGATTAAGCAAAAGAGTCGCATCTTCAGGATTAATAACATATTCTACATATTCATAACCCATACGATGTAATGTACGTTGTAAGCGTTTCCCCCAATTTTTAGTATCTTCTATAATTAAAGCATTCATAGGGTTAGGAGTTTCAGATAAAATTGATAAGACCTTTAGTTTTCTTGATTTTCTTTCTCGAAAGGTAGTACTTTCTCTCAGATTTTCTGACGAAAATAGTTTTTTCTTGTTAAAGAAAATAGAAGATGCTATTTTTTTAAGTAGGATACCGTAATTTCGGGTATTCGTTTAGTTTGAAACCTCAAAAATAAACGCTACATGTCTCAAGTTCAATATAAATCTGCTGAGGATGCCCTCAAAGTCGTTCAATCAGGCGACCGTGTTTTTGTACATGGAACAGGTGCAACACCCTTGCTTCTGCTCCAAAAATTAGTCGAACGTGCTGATGAACTCAGAAATGTCGAAATCACAGGCATTAGTAGTCTTGGAAATGCGGAATATGCCGATCCCAAATACAAGGATAGTTTTCAAATCAACTCCCTCTTTGTATCAGGCAATATTCGTAAGGCAGTCAATGGTGAAAACGGGTCTTACATTCCTGTTTTTTTGAGCGAAATTCCGTTGCTCTTTCGCCGTAACATGTTGCCCTTAGATGTGGCGTTAATTCATGTTTCTCCACCTGATTCACATGGTTATTGCTCACTTGGTGTTTCGGTAGATGCTACTGTTGCCGCAGTACAATGTGCCAAGCATGTCATTGCCCAAGTCAATCCACGTATGCCTCGTGTATTTGGAGATGGTCTATTGCATATCAGTAAGATTGATACTTTAGTGGGTTGTCATCAAGAACTGCCCGAAGTCAGTTATGCTTCCCGAATTTCGGATGTTGAAAAGAAAATTGGGGAACACGTAGCTGAAATTATTGAAGATGGCTCTACACTCCAAATGGGTATAGGTGCAATTCCTGATGCCGTTTTGCAATGTCTTGGAAATCATAAGGATTTAGGAGTACACAGCGAAATGTTCTCCGACGGGATTTTACCCCTATTTGAAAAAGGAGTGATTACCAATAAATTCAAGAAAAAACATCCTAATCGCTTGATTGCTACCTTTATTATGGGTACACGCCGTCTATATGATTTTGTGGATAATAATCCTGCTGTACATGCTTATGATGTAGCTTATGTTAATAATACCTCCATTATTAGTAGTAATCCAAAAGTAACCGCCATCAATAGTGCTATTGAGATTGATGTTACAGGACAAGTTTGTGCTGATTCTATTGGAACAGTTCAATTTTCAGGAGTAGGTGGACAAATGGATTTTATTCGAGGAGCTTCACTTTCAGAAGGTGGAAAGCCTATCATTGCTTTGCCTTCAACGACTCGAAAAGGGGTTTCCCGAATCGTGCCGTTTCTGAATCAAGGAGCTGGTGTAGTGACAACACGGGCACACGTGCATTATGTCATTACGGAATATGGTATTGCTAATTTATTTGGCAAAAATCTCCGCCAACGAGCCAAAGCTCTTATTGAAATTGCTCACCCTAACCATCGAGAATCACTTGAAAAACAAGCATTTGAACGGTTTAAGACGTTATAGATAATAGTTAAACTTGCCAATTTTCCAAAATTTGGCAAGTTTTATTTTCCTAAATTAGATTTTATTGATTTAATAACCAATCTTTACAATACGACTTGGCTCTATCTCGAAGATTATAATTCGAAATCATCACCTCCCCGTAAGCTCCTGCCGAACGAATTGCCAATAAATCACCCCGTTGGGTTTGTTTCAAAGAAACATTTTTATCAAAACAGTCCGTTGATTCACAAACAGGACCTACTACATCATACGTCTCTGCGGTTTCTGCCGTAGAAGTAATATTTTCAATTTTGTGATAGGCTTGATATAAAGATGGACGAATCAAATCATTCATACCTGCATCCGTAATCACAAATTTCTTTTTGAGTCCTTCTTTCAAATATAAAACTTTGGTTATCAGACTACCACACTGCCCTACAATAGAACGTCCCAACTCAAAATGAATTTTCTGATTTGGTCGACGTTGAATATTTTCTGCAAAAAGTTGGAAATAGGCTTCAAAATTTGACATCGGATTTGAATTAGGACTTCGGTAATCAATTCCCAATCCACCTCCTACGTTAATATGCTTTAAAGGAAGATTTTTTTCCTCAAAAGTATCTTGAATTTCATTCAATCGTTGACACAAATTCCGAAAATTCTCTAGATCTAAAATTTGTGAACCAATATGAAAATGAATACCAACTAATTCTAAATTTTTGCACTTTTCTAAGACTTGCAAAACTTCAGGTAATTGACTCAAACTAATGCCAAATTTATTTTCCTCCAGCCCCGTAGTAATGTATTTATGCGTATTAGCTTTTACATTTGGATTAAGTCGTAGGGCAATGCGAGCCACTTTCTCAACCCTTTGTGCCAATTCTTGAATCACTTCCAGTTCTTGTACAGATTCCGAATTGAAACAAAAAATATCCGCTTCCAAAGCCGTCAAAATTTCTTTATCTGATTTTCCGACTCCCGCAAAAACAATATCATCTGCTTGAAAACCAACCGCTAAAGCTTGAGTAACTTCGTTTCCACTCACACAGTCTGCTCCCAATCCTTCCTTAGCAATTCGGGACATAATTTCAGAATTTGTATTTGCCTTCACAGCATAATGTACCGTAAAGTCATAACGCTGAGCATATTTTTTGACCTCAGCTAATGTGCTGTCTAACAGGTCAGTATCATAAAAATAAAAGGGAGTTTCTAGCTCCTTAAATTGTTGAATCAATTCAGTTGTAAACATAATTTATTGAATTGGATATAATCGTAAAAATTAAGAAGTTGCTAAAAAGCTATCAATTTATTTGTAATTTTCCCAAAAAAAAGTCTGCCAGATTGAAAAATTCAGAATCTTTCACCTACTTTTGAGCCATGATAAACGCATTACTTTCCTGCCTTCCTTGTACTATAGTCCGCACTCCGCGTGTTTTTCCACGCCCATAGGGGCGATGTATGTTTTTATTTTTCTAGCATCTTTTTGATCAATTTAGTATCAAGTTTCTTCTAATTTTCAAGAGTTTACCTTCTTAATTTAGTTTGGCAATGACTCTAAATCTTTTCTATTTATTAAACGACCTATTTCAGAAGGTTCATCTAAAAAAAATACAATTTCCAATTGTTATGGATTTCGAAGTTCTTGCGGCAAATGAGCAATATTTCGATTATGCTCCCACTATTTGTGACATGATTGAAAGTGCCGCCAAACAACGCGGGACAGGTATCGCCAAGCGTTCACCTGAATATATCAAACAAAAAATGCGGGAAGGCAAAGCCATTATCGCAATTGAAAAACATACCCTCGAACTTGCTGGGTTTTGTTATATTGAAACGTGGGGACATGGCAAATATACGGCGAATTCAGGCTTAATTGTCAATCCTAATTTCCGAAAAGCAGGCTTGGCAAAAAAAATTAAGGAAAAAGCCTTTGAATTATCCCGTAAACGCTATCCTAATGCTAAATTATTTGGATTAACTACCAGCTTACCCGTCATGAAAATTAATTCAGAATTGGGCTATAAACCAGTTACTTTTTCGGAACTAACTGATGATGAGGAATTTTGGAAAGGGTGTCAAAGCTGTATTAATTATGACATTCAGATTCGGACAAAACGTAAGCACTGTCTTTGTACCGCTATGCTTTTTGATCCTAAAGCAAGCAAACAAAAAGCAAAAAACACCCCCTCAAAAATTGTTTCACGCCGAAAAGAACGTAAATTTAAACCTTCGGTTTATGCCCGTTGGATGCGCCTGAAAAAGTTTATTTTATTGCGCCGTAAAAATGGGAATGCACCTTCGTAAATTATAACCTCTTAAAAAGTCGTTTCTCTAAAACAGATAACGACAAATAATAAAACTAATTTCTTTTCTTTTTAAAATACAAATCTAAAATCTATGAAAGAACGAGTTGTTTTAGCCTTTAGTGGTGGTTTAGATACCTCTTATTGTGTCAAATATCTGAATGAAGATCGTGGATTGGATGTTTATTCGGCAATTGTCAATACAGGTGGTTTTTCGACCCAAGAGTTACAAGATATCAAGGAAAAAGCTTATAACTTGGGCGTAAAAGAACATACAACCATTGACGAAATTGATAATTATTATCAAAAGTGTATTCGTTATATGGTCTATGGAAATGTCTTGCGAAACAATACTTATCCGCTTTCTGTGAGTGCAGAGCGCGTTTTTCAGGCATTAGCTATTGTTAAATATGCAAAAAAAGTTGGCGCAACTTACATCGCTCACGGTTCAACTGGTGCTGGTAATGATCAAGTACGGTTTGATTTAGTTTTTCAAATTTTAGCTCCTGAAATACAAATTATTACGCCAATTCGAGAGCAACAACTTTCACGTCAAGCCGAAATTGATTATTTAAAACAAAAAGGCATTGAAGCCGATTGGACAAAAGCCAAATATTCCATTAATCAAGGAATTTGGGGAACGAGTGTTGGCGGTGCAGAAACTTTAACTTCTCATCAAAATTTACCTGAAGAAGCTTACCCAACTCAAGTTTCGAAAGAAAATCTTGAAAAAGTAACATTAAAATTTGAAAAAGGAGAATTAGTAGGCATTAACGGAAAGGATTTTGATTCAAAACCTGATGCCATTGTCGCCCTAAATCAGATGGCTTCCGCATACGGAATTGGTCGAGATACACACGTGGGCGATACCATTATTGGAATTAAAGGACGAGTTGGCTTTGAGGCTGCTGCACCACTTATCATCATCAAAGCGCATCATTTACTCGAAAAACATACATTGACTAAATGGCAAGCCTATTGGAAAGAACAAATGGCAAATTGGTACGGTATGATGTTGCATGAAGGACAATATCTCGACCCTGTAATGCGAAATATCGAAACATTCTTAGAAGATTCACAAGCCAATGTTACAGGAGAAGTTTTTGTGATTTTAAAGCCTTATCACTTTGAATTAGAAGGAATTAAATCCGAACATGACTTAATGACTTCAAAGTTTGGGCAATATGGCGAAATGAACAAAGCTTGGACGGGCGAAGATGTGAAAGGCTTCACTAAGATTTTTGGAAATCAAACCAAAATTTTCTTTGATGTGAATCAAACCGAATACTAAAAATACGAATGAAGTTTTGTGATTTTATTAATATTATTATATTTAATCATGATTTTTTGGAGAGTTTAGTAATGTAAAATCTTAGCGAGATTCATCTCCTAATTTTTTACAAACATGGTTCAAAAATAGTGACATAAAGCCTATAAAGTCACATTGTATTCACATTGTATTTTTGAAATTTACATCAGTTCAAGTTAGACCATTTCGGTATTTGTTACTCTACCCTACTAAAAATAATTTAATAAAATATATTAATATTTAAATTATTTACCAATTTTTGTTTATCGAGCTGAAAAGCCATTTTTCCATAGCGGTGGGTTTGCAAATCCACTGCTACGGATTTTAAAAGTGATTTTTAGTGTAAACTGCTCTTACTAGACTACTTGTGTTTAAAAATTTTGTATTTTCCCACTTGAAAACGAAAATAGTGGCATAGTTTGAGATTGTGCCACCACCAAAATTACTGCAAAATAGTTGAACCCAGATAAAACGTGAAGCCAACTAACATTCAAAATCAAGTCCGAGAAATAAGAAAACTCCTACTGAATCAAGCCTTTGAGGAGGCATTTGAGAAATTGGAAGATTTAGCCCAAAAAACTGATTTTCAGGAAGATTTTGAAGATGAAATTTTTCAATTGCAATTTCGTCATACCGATTTTCAGAAAAAATCACTCAATGGAACGGCAAACGACAAAGAAGAACAAAACCAGATTATTCACGCATTTTCGAAACTACTCCGAAAAATAGAAAAAGACCTTACCGCTAAATTTTCTGATGTTCCAGAAGAATATCTCGAAAAACAATTTATTCCTCTATCTGAACCTGTTTCAGAGCAAAATTTATCTGCATTTTTAAAACTTTTTCAAGAGCAAGTCAAAAATCTAAATCTTGAATCTTCTGAAAGTCAGTCAGATGAACTTCATCGAGATGCGATGCTTCTTCGGGAAGAAATCGAAAAGAGATTAGATAAAAACCTCCAAAATCGCAGTCATATTTTGTTTGATAGGGTGCTGATTGAACCACAATTAAATCCTGAAATTATCAAAGAGGTGCGGGATGTTGCGAAAAATGACAAATATCCTGACCATGAAAAAGCGATGTTGGTGGGGGCTTTAACCCTGAGCCTTGTCCAAAAATTTGACCCCGAACGAGTCGATTTACTTTTGGATTTTTTGAATGAATTTCGGGAAAATGTCTGGCAAAGGGCATTAGTTGGGTTGGTTTTGGGTTTATACAATCGTGATAAAAAATTAACCCTCTACCCCAATTTGATGCGAAAACTCCGAAATTTGCAGCAAATCGAAGAGATACAAAATGGGCTTTATGTAATAAATATGATTTTTTTTTGATTAAATTGTATAAAACAAAATTCCTAGATAGATTAGGAATCAATTTTATTTATTTAAATTTGAGGAAAAACATAGCGTCTTTTAATCATGAAAAAATATTTTTTATTTTTATTCTTGCTTTGTGTTATCTCACCTAAGATAATTAGAGCAAATGATTATATCCAACATTATGAGAAGGCTTATTTGGAGTTGAAAAATATGTTGGAAGGAAAAACTCCCCTAAATACTCAGAAAGCCATTTTTATTGTCGAGAATGCTTGGTATGGAAATACAAGGAAATTCACTGATTTTCAATCCAAAATTCAAAAGATTGGTTTACAATGTCAAACTATGATTAACAGAACAAAATTAAATCAGTATAAAACGGCTGGAAATTGGGCAATTTTTGAATGGATGACTCAAAAAGTGCCTGAAAATCAGAACCGACCTTGTATTTATAATTTTGATGATTTTTTTGGCAAAAAGGACTTTTCAAGTATGTTTGTTTCTAAACTATTGGAAACAAAAAAAGGAAATTGTTTATCGTTACCTTTGTTGTATATGTGTGTCGCTCAAGATATTGGAGTAGAAGCAAGATTGACTTTGGGACCTTCACATGCTTGGATTCGACACATCGATGAAGAAGGACAATGGGCAAATGTGGAGCTTACTAGTGGGCAATTACCTACAGATGGATTGATGATGACAGGATTAGGAATTCAAGCCCAAGCTATCAAAAGTGGAGCATATCTGTCTGAATTGACCCAAAAAGAAGCTATTGCTTTTTTATTAACTCAATTGGCATTGGGATATGAAAATAGAACAGGTAAATCAGATAATTTTACAGACAAATGCGCTGATTTGTCTATTAAATATTTTCCTCCAAATGTAATTGCATATACCATTAAAAAAAATCGTGTGGCAAAGCGAGCCAGAAAGCTTATCATAAATGGAATGGTAAACTCAACAGAATTTAAGTTGGCTGACACACAATATGATATTTATGAAAAAAAACTAATTGAGTTAGGTGCTGGTGAACTTGGAGAGAAAAAATATGAAGATTGGATGAACTCGGTCACACCATCAAAACAATAAAACTATGAAAATTAAATTATTATTTCTTTTATTGATGTTATGTTTTTTAGAACAAGGTTTTGCACAAAGTCCAAATAGTAACAATCCCTATGAAATGTTTGGCTATGAAGGAGAAACATTAAAAACTCCTTGGGAAAGAAGACAACATATGTTATTGATTCCAAATCAGGATACATTATCAAAAGTATCTACTTTGGGAATTGCTCCAGATGAAAATAAATATTATCTTTTTGATGAACAGGGTATTGTTTTACAGGAAGATACTCTTCCAAAAGAAACAGTAGCTCGTTTTTTTGCCATCGACCCATTGGCTTCCAAATTTCCTTGGAATTCTACTTATGCCTTTTCTGAGAATAGAGTGATTGATGGGGTTGAGTTGGAAGGATTGGAGGTGTATTTATTAGTTTGGAAATCTAAAGATGGAGAAACTGGACATGCAGGGATTGCCGTAACTAACTATAAATATGTTGAAGCACGTGATGGAAGAGGATATAAACCTGTTCCTAATGGAACTGTTACGTATTTCGATTTATGGCCAGAAGCGCAAGTAAGAGATACTGAATTACAAGACAATGTGATACCTAACTATAACAAAAGAGTCCTTAAAGTTGAGGATTTGACCCAAATAGATGTTAGTGTAAGTGGTATTCCAGGATATGTTAGTGAAAATGGAGAAGGTCGCCCTGCTGACCAAGTTATAATGCTTGTTTCTCCTAAGGGGAAGACACATTTTGAGACTACCCAGTTGACTCAAAAAGTTAAAACTGTAGCTCTTCAACAAATTCGTCAACAAGAAGGGTATAACGCTTGTAACAATAATTGTTCATCTTTTTCTCAAAAAAGTCTTCAAGCGGGTTTTCCAAATATTGATGGCACACAGGAGATTGATATAAAGGGACCACTTAGCTTGATGTATGATGATGCTAAGACAGTTACTCCAAACGACTTGTCAAATTCTGCTGCAAATCAGCCTGGCTCTACTGTATTAAAAGGAAAAAAACAAATAGAAGCTAAACCTTACTTAGATTATTTTGGTAAATAAAATTAGTAATTATAAATGAAGATCATTGATAAATATTTTTTTATATTACTCATAACGATTATCTTATCAACTTGTGCTCGTCAGGAATGTGTAGAGAATGAATGTTTAGAATTGGCTGTTAAGTTTCAATCAGCCATAGATGCTGGAAGGGTTTCTTATATTAAATCACTTCTCAGTCAAGATTGTTTATCTCAAGATACTATCAATACGAAATGTGATACCTTAAAAGCATGTCTCAAACTATCTAAACATATCTCTAACATGCGTTCAAAGAAGTTTACTTCACATACCGCTTTTTTCAAAGGAGACTTTAGCATCCAAGTTGGAAATAAAAGAACCATCGTAAATATCATATTTGAATCCTATACAATTAGAATTTCTTTTACTAAGGAAAATCAAAACTGGAAGGTTAATGGTTATTCCCTCGTTCGGCATAGTGTTGAACGTAGTGTCACTAAGCCTTAGAGTCAGAAAAAGAACTTTTTGACGGAAATGGTTCATTTTTTAAATATCGTATCTCCGATAATCGACTTGGACGGTTTTTCTCCATTGATCCACTTGCCAAAGACCATCCTTGGAACTCTGTTTATGCCTTTTCTGAGAATAGAGTGATTGACGATATTGAGTTGGAAGGATTAGAATATATTTATGCTCCAAATGGAGTGCTTTTATCGCCATCAGACAATAATAATAATATGGTTTATGTGGTCACAGACGAAGCTGTGGAAAAGCTTAGAAGAGCAAGAGAAAAAAAACCGAAAAGGTATACTGAGTTGGTGAAAAGTGGCAGAGTGCGTGATTTAATTTTAAATACTCCAACATCTTATCGTAACACTATGATAACCAATGAGGGATTAAATTTAAGAGGTTTTTTGTATATGATTAGGGTGGCAGAGAATAAGGCATGGGATGGAGCAAATAATCCAACTGCTTATGATAGTCAATATGGAGGGGGGACTTTTGGGGATGGGCAAAATTTTGATCAAAAGTATGCAGAACATCCAAATGATAAGATTGAGTCTCCTTGGGGAACAAAGGATGAGAATGGGAACATTCGAACTTCAACAGCAGCTGGGGCATATATGTTTTTGTATGGAACATGGTTATCTGCTAAAAGGGGGGTTGGAGTTGATGATTTTAAACCTGAAAGTCAAGATGCAATGGCTGTTTATTTGATACAAAGAAGAGGTGTTTTAGATGATATCAAAGAGAGAGCACATAATTCAGTTGGTTTTCGAGGAGTTTTGGATAATAGACAATTGAGGTATGAATGGCCATCATTACCTAATGGTTCTCAATCATATGGTTCTATGAGACAAGCAAGAAATGCTTTTAGGAGAGGAGTTATGTTTGAGTTACAAGGAAATTCTCAATTGGCGACCCCACAAGGGGAGCTTGAATTAAATCATTAGTGATGAGATATATTATGTTTATTCTTTTTTGTATACAACATACATATATATACGGAAATGCTTTCACAGATACAACATCTGTTCAATATGAAAATTATGAGTTACATATTGTAACTCATTATGAAAATGGTAAGCTTGAGATAGGAAAAGGACTATTTTCATCAAAGGATTTCCTTCATCCAACAACAAAACAAGAGTTTTTCTTTTTCAAGGAGGGTGAGTTGCTTGGTCATTTTATTTCTCCTGCAAAAAAATGTCATATCCATAATAGAAATAAAAATTATCTTAATTTTATATTTTTGGAAGTTGTAATAGTAAATATTAAAGAAGAAATACATTATTTATTTAATGGTTATGGGGGGTGCAATGGAGGCTGTCCAAACATAGAAATGTTATGCAGTCTGAATGGGAACAAAATTTTGTTATTAAATTATGATGAGGATGGAACTTTGATTGATGTTCATGAACAAGGGGGATATTCAAGAAGAGACTTATATCAAAAACCTGAAAAACTAAAAAATGTAAGAATAAAACCATATTAATGTCTGATATTAATATAATTATTTTTCTATTCCTGTTTTTCTTCCAGTTTTTGATGAGATGCTTTCAATTCGGCTAATAATACTACTCGAAACACCTGTTTGTTGATATATCTCCTTTAATGTAACGCCGAGAAATTTTCGAGCCGATTTATAACGCTCTCCAATTGATTTAATCATATTTTATTCGTCTTTTTGACGGAAGTTTTCCAACTCTTCTGTATCAATTTTGAGCAATTTCAACATTTGTTCCGTCCATTCCTGTTTTTCTTCCAATTTTTGGTGAGATGCTTTCAATTCGACTAATTCTTGTTTGAGAGCTTCATGTTCTTCGGGAGTAAAATCAGCTTTTTGTCCTGCAATTTCTTTGGATTTTCCTATTAAAAAATATGGATTAATTCCTTGCTCAATTAAATATTGTACATATTTCCAGTTTGGATTCTCTAACCTATTTAGTTCTATCCTTCCGACAGTACTATGAGCAACATTTACTTTTTTAGCAATCGCACTTCGAGAAAAACCCAAATGTTCACGAGCTTGCTTAAATTTGTCTCCAAGCATACTAAATTTTGTCATATAATAAAATGTGATATAGGACTAATCTTCTTTTTTACGAAAATTGCCCGTTTCATCAATATCAATTTTGAGCAATTTCAACATTTGTTCTATCATTTCTTGTTTGTCTTCTAATTTTTGATAGGCTGTTTTTAATTCGTCCAACTCATTTTTTAGTGTTTCGTATTCTTCAGGGGCAATATCAGCTTTTTGCCCTGTAATTTCTTCGGATTTTCCTATCAAAAAATACGGATTAACCCCTTGTT
>DDLX01000010.1 GCA_002340355.1 Cytophagales bacterium UBA2561 | reverse complement strand
TCGAAGTGGATTTTGTGCCTTTCGATATTTCAAAGGTAGCAAATTCATTATTGAAAATGCGAATATTTTGACGCATTTATTTGCGGAAATATTGATGCGATTATAATTTTCAAGATAAAGTACTATTTATTCTATGTTTAAATCAATTGGTGAACGGTATCGGAAAGCTCGTAAAAAGCTTGGGCTTAGTTTGAGACAAGCAGAACGTTCGTCAGGCATTAAAAATACTTCAATTAATAAAGTAGAATTAGATAAAACAGAAAGTCCAAATCATAAATACACCACCTTTTTGATTAAGCAGGGAATTAATCCTTACTTTTTGGTTGGTTTATCAGATGAAATCAAAGGTGAATTATTGGAAACTATCAGCAAATCAGAACATCAATCATTACAAACCGAACATGAAAAACTTAAAAGCGAATTTGAAGACCTTCAAAATAAATACGAAATGTTACAAGATATTTTACAAGTCAAAGTAGATGAGGATGGAAATTTTAAAAAACGAAATAAGTAAATGTTAGGAGAGCGATTCAAAAAAGCTCGTGAGTTATTGGGACTTTCTCAAAATGCTATTGCCAAAAAAGTAGGATTGACCCACAGTTCTGTAGGAAATATTGAACTGGAGAAGTTGAAAAACCCTAATTGGGATTATGTACAATATTTAATTGAAAATGGCATTAATCCATTTTATTTAGTTGGTTTATCAGATGAAATCAAAGGCGAATTATTGGAAACTATCAGCAAATCAGAACATGAATCATTACAAACCGAACATGAAAAACTTAACAACGAATTTGAAGACCTTCAAAATAAATACGAAATGTTACAAGATATTTTACAAGTCAAAGTAGATGAGGATGGAAATTTTAAAAAACGAAATAAGTAATTTATTGTATTTAGATGAATTTGATTTGATTTAGATGAATAGCTATTCTTTTTTGAGCTAGCTGAATGTACTCCTCACTTACATCATACCCTACAAAATTTCGTTCTAACTTCAATGCCGCTAGTGCCGTAGTTCCACTACCCATGAATGGATCCAATATAATGTCATTTGTAAAAGAATAAAGTTCAATTAATCTTCGTGGTAATTCGACAGGGAACGGTGCAGGGTGCCCTATTTTTTTAGCACTTTCTGTGTTCATTTCCCAGATAGATTTTGTCCATGCCATAAAATTATCCCGACTTATGGTATTCTTCTTATATTCTTTTTCCTTTTTCTTTAAATTTCTTTTATAATCTCCTTTAGAAAATATTAAAATATATTCGTGAACATCTCGAAGTGTCGGATTTGAAGCTGACATCCAACTTCCCCAAGCTGTAGAAGACCCTGCACTTGCAGACTTATTCCAAATAATCTCACCACGCATATTATAACCAATTTCAATCATCATCCTCGAAATATAATCTGAGAGAGGAATGTAGGGTTTTCGTCCCAAATTGGCGATATTTATGCAGGCACGTCCTCCTGTTACCAAGACTCGATAAGTTTCTTCAAATACTTTTTGTAACATATTTAAATACTCACTTAATGATAAATCTTCATCATATTCTTTCGAAACATTATATGGAGGTGAAGTAATCATCAAGTGAATAGAATTATCGGGTAATTCTTTCATGTGTTCTGCTGAACTACATATCATTCTATTTATAATATGTTCTGGTAAAGGATTTTCATTTTGATTTATTGAATTATCTAAATCTATTCCTTCATAAAGTCGAGATGTATAAAATTTGGTAGAATTGTGATTTTCTCTACCATTTGTTCCAAATGAGCTTGTTGATGTTCCGTTTTTTTTTTTCATTAGTGAAATTATTTTTCTTGCCAATGTTCGACCCATTTTTTAAATGGATTATAATCAATATTTGTTTTCGCCCAATTAATGGGGATGAATAATTTTTTTTCATGTTGTCCTAAGGTCTGTAATGCAAGACTTGTCATCTCAACTCCTCTAGGATTTGTTCCTATCTTTGGAAGTTTGATATAGTTCTCTCGACCTATTTCTTGTAAAACCTCTTGTTGAACAGTTTGAGAGAAATAGTAAAATCCACCACCATTTGTCCAATTAATATGTATAAGTATCATTCCACAACTCGGTTGATAGCTATTCCTGAACTGATGTGCTTTCTGGGTATCTACTGTCCAGATTAGTTTTACACCTCCTCCAAGTTTTTTATTCGTAATTGTTTTAATAGAGTAAGCTTCATTTTCAATAGCAACATCGATTTCAGGTTCTGTAATCGGAAATTCAGTTTTAACATATTGTTGTCCAAACTTATGGATTAATAGAGCTACAATAATTCTTTCCCTTATTGAACCTACCTCCATTCCAATTCTTCCTCCCCTTGTGCTATCTAGTTCGGCAAGCTGAAAAAGATAAGGTAGTCTATTTTGGATTCTTTGGACAAGTTTAGTATCATCAAATAATTCTCTGATTTTATTCATTTATTTTAGGCTTAAATCAAATACCAAATATACAAGTACTATTCATCTTTTCAAAGAAATATTTTATTACACCAGTAGCACTCGTTTTTTAGCAATCTTGGTATATTTCTCAGAAATTTCTATTCCAAAAAACGCCCTTCAGTCGTAGCCACCATTTGTACAAGTTGTCCCCGAATCACATAGTTTCCTTCATTTGATCACGATAAAATAAACCCAATTGCTAAAAAGATTAAACAGTATGCTGCAATTATTTTTTTCATTAGATCTTATCACATTTTTTTACAGGGCTAAAAATGGTAATTTTGAGCTTTATCAGAACGAACTGATTTACAACTCTCCAAGAGTTTAAAATTCTATTTTAATTAAGTGGTTTTGGTGACCAACGTGGTTCGTAAACATCAACATTTGTAGGTAACTGTGTTCCCTGATTGGAAATTTCACTTGTCTTTGCGATACCACTTTTACGGTTTTCGTCACCTATCTCAAAGATCA
The DNA here is from genome assembly GCA_002340355.1 of Cytophagales bacterium UBA2561. GTDB lineage: Bacteria > Bacteroidota > Bacteroidia > Cytophagales > Thermoflexibacteraceae > UBA2561. The sequence goes on along the minus strand of DDLX01000010.1, from coordinate 102,400 downwards.
CATATTTTCCACCAAGAGGAGATAGGGATCCTCCTGAAACCTCATTGTTTATTCCCGAAACGACTATTTGCTTTATTCTTCCATCACTAAAATCATAATAACTGAGGTCTAAAAAAGAAATTTTACTATTATCAATGCTCCAAACAGGTTGGTCTTTATGTTCTGAAATTAAGGTATTAGCACTGCCATCTGGTTTAATTGTGTATGCGTGCGTATAAGACACATCATCCTCATCATAACGCCACGTTTTAGTATAAGCTAATGTAGGATTAGTCGCATCGTGGTTCCAACTCAATTCTTCATACCAAAATTGATCAATATTGGGCGAACTTTGTATCGCAGTTAAATCACTCATTGTTATTTGCTGGTTTGCCATAATTTTAGATTCTATGACAGACATAGGCACAGTATATAAGTTGGTTGAAAATTGAGTTAGATCATCATTGTTGTTACCTATGTTTGAATTGCCTGTCATTACAGAAATTGCCATAGTTTGATTGTCAGGAGATACGCCAAGCGAGCGTACATCTAATCCGAAATTGGAAATTTTAGTTTCTTCTTTGGTTTGAACATTTACTCGCCAAGCTTCCCAAGCCGTTCCTGCTGGTCCTTTGGCACTGGTATAATACACATATTCGACATTTGGTCCCCAAGACACATAACCAGAAATAGGTCCAGCATTTGCCAGTTTTTCAACATTCGACCCATCTGGGTTCATCATATAAATTTCTCTTGTGTCACCAAATGCAATCCTGTAACCTTGCAAGTCGTTAGCTATTTCTTTTATAATAGCTGTTGATGTTGGATTACTCAAGTCATCGTCTTTTTTACAAGATGTAATTGCTAAAAGACTAAATACTAAAGTCTTTATTAGAAAATTGTTTTTTGCCATACTTCCCATTTTCTTTAATTTTTAGATATTCGTTTAAAGTACCAACAAAATTTTCGTTTTAGTGGTTGCCTACCATACCCAAATTACAAGGTTAGTACATCCAATGATAAATACAAAAAGACTGTACTTTGATATTGCTCATCTCATCAAAACTGAAAATATCAACGACTCAATTACGTTTCACAAAAATTTTATCTAAAATATCCCTCCTAGAGTCCAAAATTCGATGAAGAATAATTTGATAAATCTCTCGCTTTTTATTTTCATGCAACATTCAAGGAATATTTTTCATCTTTGGAATAGCTTATCTCAATTGAAAAATTACGAAATCATTTCCCAAGCATGAATTTAGTTTTAGATGTCGGTAATACATTGGTGAAAGTTGGTGTTTTTGAAAATCAACAACTGATTCACTTTGAGCAAATTAAACCTCAAAAAATTTCCAATATATTGACAAAATATTCTCCTAAACATATCTTAATTTCAGATGTTCGGGGTATTGCTCAGGAGTTTTTAAGCCCACTAGCAAGTCAATTTTCGATTCTTTTTTTGACACATCAAACATCCTTACCCGTTCAAAATTTGTACAAGACTCCCCAAACTTTAGGCACTGACCGTATTGCGGGAGCTATCGGGGCTTATTTTTCTGAACCATCCCAAAATCATTTGATATTGGATGCAGGAACCTGTTTAACCTATGACTTCATTGATAAATACGGCAAATATTATGGTGGAAATATTTCGTTAGGTTTACAAATGAGATTTCAAGCCTTAGCTCATTTTACAGGTAAACTTCCTGAAATTCCATTTTCGAGTAACTCAAATACTCCTGAAATTCCATTAATTGGACAAACTACAGAATCTGCTATTTTGAGTGGTGTAGTCAATGGCATGATGGAAGAAATTGAGGGAATATTGAAAAATTATGGTCAAAAATTTGGTGATTTCCAAGTCACAATTTGTGGTGGAGATGCCAAATTTTTGGCGAAACAAATAAAAGCTCCCATATTTGCATCGCCTAATCTGGTTTTATTCGGATTACACCAAATTTTACTTCATAATTTGAAGAATTCACACTAAAAGATTTTGATTTCTAAGATTTTATTAAGCCCCTATAAACTCATGGTTCAAAAAATCACTCTATTTTCGAGTCTATTTTTTTATATAATTTTATGCTCTGCTCCTATTTTCTCTCAAACGAACAATTTACCTTATTCTCGAATTGGACTAGGAGATCTCCACTCACAAACTTCTATTTATCAACGTAATATGGGAGGAATAGGTGTTAGTCTTGGGATGCCTTCCAATCTTAATTTAAGTAATCCCGCCTTATTAACTCATAATCGCTTAACCGTTTTTGATGCTGCTATTTCTTATGAACAGCGTTATTTAGCCACAAAAGAGGCTTCTGAAGACTATCGAGCGGGAAACTTAAATTATTTAGGTTTTGCTTTTCCTATTGCTAAGAAAATAAGTATTGGGGCTGGACTTCAACCATATAGTACAGTTAACTATATTGATTTACAACGGGAAATTATTCCAGAAACTACTACATTTTTAGAATATCGATACAAGGGAACAGGAGGTATCACACAAGTTTATGGTTCAATTGGCTATGAGCCATTCAAAGGATTTTCGGTAGGCGCACAAATCAATTATAATTTTGGCTCTATTCGGAACGATTCAGAATCTTTATTGGATGATGGACAAAGTTTGTACATTATTGACGTTTTGAACCGAATCAATTTCTCTGATTTCTCATATCGTTTAGGTATGGTATATCGCTATGAATTAGAAAACGGTACAGGAGTCAATTTGGGAATAACTACCGATTTAGCCACTGATTTAAATACCACTCGATTTCAAGCCATTGAGCGGAAGGATGCCTACCGAGAAGCCGTTTTAACTTCAGATACTTTATTATATGATACTAAAAGTGTACTTAAATTACCTGCGGCTTATACTTTTGGGATCAGTGTAAGTAAAACTCGACATTATGCTTTTGCTATTAATCTAAAACAACAAAAATGGTCTGAATATGAAGGTTTTACTACTGAAAGTTTAGGCGATTTACAAGAAGTTCGAGCAGGTATTTTATGGATTCCTGATGCAAATTCTGTTTCTTCATTTTTCAAACGAGTAACTTACCAAGCTGGATTTTATGCTATCCAAACCCCCATCTTACAAGGAAGTACTCAAATTGAAGACAAAGGCATTACGGCAGGTATTTCCTTACCTGTCTCCCCTACTCTATCTAGTTTTAATTTGGGAATTAATCTGGGAGAACGAGGAACAACTGATGCCAACTTGATACGAGAACGATATTTTAAAATTTCTATAGGTGTTTCTATCAATGATAGATGGTTCAGAAAACGAAAGATTTTCTAAATATTCTATTTGGAGTTTATTCTTAAAGAAAGAAGCTCTCACCTGTAAACCTTTTTAGATATCAAAAAGTTATTATTTATAAAAATAAGATCAAAATTTGAGTTTATTTCTCAAAATATATACTTTTGGTTCTGATTTTTGTTTTACAGAATAAAAACGAAGTAGCATGCTGGTTGAATTTAAGGTGGGTAATTTCTTGTCTTTCAAAGAAGAGATGACATTTAGCATGATTGGTCATACTATCAAAGAACATGACGAGCAACATACAGTCTTAGACCCCACAGAAAAAAATAAATTACTGAAATCCAGTGTTTTATATGGTGCAAATGGTAGTGGTAAAAGTAACTTTTTATCTGCATTGCGTTTTGTAAGACATTTTATCTTAAACTCATCAAATAATCGCCAAATTGCTGATGAGATTGAGATTATGCCTTTCCTATTTTCTAAAGAGATGGAAGAAGAACCTTCGTCTTTTGAAATTACATTTTTTATCGGGAAAAGACGCTATCGTTATGGTTTTGAGGTAGATAAAAAACAAGTGCAAGCGGAGTGGTTGTTTTCCTTAAAACATACTTCATCTAAAGAAGCTCGGTTATTTACACGTGAGTTCCAAGAAATTGATACGAATAAAGTTTCTTTCAAAGAAGGTAAAGGATTAGAAAATAACACACGACCAAATGCTTTATTTTTATCAACTGTGGCACAACTCAATGGTAAAATTGCTACACAAATTTTAAGTTATTTTCATAGCACAATTAGGATTATTTCAGGAATTGATGATGATAACTACATTGGATTTACAATTGAAAAACTCCAAAAAGAACCAAAATTTAAAACACAATTAGTAGAGTTTTTTAAATCTATCAAAATAGGTTTTGAGGATATTGAAGTTTTGGAAGAGGACAGTATTTTTGATAAATTATTGAATTTACCTGCTGATATGCCTGCTGAAGTGCAAGAGATTATCCAAGATTTTCAGAATATTAAACAGAAAATGGATAATCTTCAAAATGCAAGTGTAGAAGCTAAGTCTGTTAATATTAAATTTTTACACCAAAAATTTAATGATACGAATGAAAAATTAGATTTTGTAGCGGTCGATTTAGGCTTACAATCAAAAGGAACACAAAAATTATTTAATCTTTTTGGTATTTGGATTGATACTATTGAGAATGATAAAATTCTGATTATTGATGAGTTAGATGCTCGCTTACATACTTTATTGACTATTGAGCTGATTAAATTCTTTCATTCTAAAGCAAATCAAAAAGCACAACTTATATTTGCCTCGCATGACACAAGTCTACTCAAAAAAGAGATTTTTAGACGAGACCAAATTTGGTTTACAGAAAAAGACAAACAGGGGGCTACGGATTTATATTCATTAGTTGAATATGCAATCAACCAAACCAAAATAAGAAATGACGCTTCTTTCGAAAAAAATTATCTATTAGGAAAGTATGGAGCTATTCCCTTTTTAGGAGATATCAATAACTTTATAATCAGCTATTTATATGACAAAGAAGAAAAATCGTGACCGTTTTAAGCCACAAAAATCCCAAAAAACACGAAGTGCAAATTCACGACAAGAGCGACACGTAAAAGATGAAGCTCCCTTAATGCTATTCAGTTTTAAGGATTATCGTGGTAATCAACAAGGTCAAAATTATGCCGAATGGCAGGCACAGAATTTATTAGCTTCGTTGATGGATAAATGTGGACAGATTTGTAATTGCAACCGTATTGAAGCTGAAAAACAAGGTTTTATAAAAGTTTATAGAGAGTTTCCAAAAAAATCGGAATTTGAGAATCCATTTCCTGATGTTGATTTAAATTGGGCAGTTATTATGAAAATAGGTGGACAAAAACCTAGAGCAGTGGGTTACGTAGATGGAAATGTTTTTTATGTTGTATTTTTAGATGCAGAACATCAATTTTATCCATCTTCCAAGAAAAATACATGATTTTTCAATTAAAATATTTTCCATAATAGTAGCCTTAATGAAGCATTTCCGCACCATTACTGAGTATTGTCGAGCAATTCAAATTTCTAAGCCTCGTTATCCCAATTTTGATATTCGGAGTTTTTCAGAAAATATGCCTACAGTAGTAAAAAAAATGCTTCCTTTTCGGCATGAGTTTTATGCCATTGCGATTAAAGCCGAGGGAGAGGGCAAAGTCGTGTCAGGACATCATACGGATTTTCCAGATGGTGCTACAATTTTTTTTAATTCGCCATTCCAGATACTTTCATGGGATATTCTGCCCAATTGGGAAGGATTTTATGTGATGTTTTCAACCGATTTTTTAGCCAAATCACGCCATTTTACAGATTTATTAACTGATTTTCCTTTCTTAAAACTTGATAAAACCATTCCCTTCGAAGTCCAAAAAGAAGACGTAAATAAGCTTTTAACAATTTACGAGAATATTTATCAAGAGTATCACGGTTCACATTCTGATAATTTTCAATTTATCGAAGTTTATGTACTTTTGTTACTTCACCATGTCAAACGATATTTTTATCAACAAGTCGATTTAGATGATGTCCAACACCAAATTCGTACTGCTGATTTAAAGTTATTGACTCGTTTTCAGACATCTATTCAAACCAGTTTTTATCCAAATGCTCCCGCCGAAAAGTTTGCCAATCACCATTCGCCTCGTTATTACGCCGAAAAATTACATATCCATCCCAATCATCTCAATGCTATGGTAAAGGAAATTACAGGCAAAACAGCCTCCCATCATATCCAACAACATATTTTACAATTGGCAAAAAGTTACTTGGCACAAACAGAATGGAGTGTAAAAGAAATTGCATACACCTTACATTTTGATTCGCCAAATAATTTTAGTGCCTTTTTCAAGAAACATACCCAACTTACACCACTCACTTACCGAAACAGTATCCAATCATAAGATATTTTTAGCTCATCTTTGAAATTCATACTTCTTCCTTTGTTTTCAGCAATCTACTTGATTATCGCGGATTTACCTTTGTAAAAACTTACAAAAAACACAAAAGTAAATCCGATGAATATCTCAAAAAAAGTCATTTACTCCAGATTTTATTGGTCTATTTTATGGGGAATGTGCCTTTCATTTTCAAGTATTTCTACAAACGCTCAAACTATGAATGAAGTAACTAATGTGGTTACAAAATTATTTGTAGCCACTGACCAAGCTGATTGGAAGATGGTCAAAAATTGTTTTGCTCCAAAAGTACATTTAGATTATTCTTCGATGACAGGTATGCCTGCGGGTGAGCTTTCCTCCGAAGAAATTATCCAAAATTGGAAAGGAATCTTACCGAAATTTGAACATACACACCATCAATTAGGCAACTTTACAAGCAAGATCGAAGGTAAATCGGCTCAAGTATTTTGCTACGGAACAGCAACTCATTTTCTACAGAATGATAAAGGTAATCTCTGGACAGTAGTTGGCTCCTATGATTTTGAACTACTTAAAAATCAAGTAGATAAATGGATAATTTCGAGTATGAAATTCAACTTTAAGTATCAAACAGGGAATTCAAATTTACCTCAATTAGCTATAAAACATCTCAGTCTTGAAGATTCAACTTCTGAATCCATTTCAGTAGGTGAACAAAATAAAAATATCGTCCGTCAATTTTTCAAAGCTCTGCAAGAGGAAGATGTGAATGCCTTAGTTAATCTATTTGCTGAAAATGCAAAACACATAAATCCTTATCATTCAGGGATATTTCCAGAAGGAGCAACTGGAAAAGAGGAGATTCGAGCCTATTGGACACCTGTTTTTCCAAATTTTGATGGGATGAAATTTCCAATTGAGGAAATCTACTACACGGAAAATCCTAATATCGTATTTGTAAAGTACAAAGGAGAAATCAAATTGAAAAATGGTATAGGATATTACCAAAATGATTATTACTCTACTTTCAAATTTAATAAGGCAGGTTTGATTGAGGAATATGTCGAAATTTTCAATCCTGTTGTGGCGGCTCGTGGCTTTGGTTTGTTAGAAAAACTAACTCAAAAGAAAATAGATAATCCTTTAAAAAACAAAAATATGAAAAAAATCACATTCAAGAGTGAAGGCTTGACCTTAGTAGGAAACTTGTACTATCCTACAAACTATGAAGAAGGGAAATCTTATCCTGCAATCATTGTTTCAGGAAGCTGGACTACGGTTAAAGAACAAATGGCTGGGCTTTATGCTCAAAAATTTGCTGAAAAAGGCTTCATTACTTTTGCATTCGATTTCCGAAATTTTGGAGAGAGTGAAGGCGAACCTCGTTTTTATGAAAGTCCTGAATTGAAAAAAACAGATATTAAAAATGCGGTTACTTTTTTAGAAAACTTACCTGAGATTTCTAGAACTCAAATTGGAGCATTTGGAGTATGTGCAGGAGCAATGTATACCTTAATGGCTTCTGCCGAAGAACCTCGAATTAAAGCCATAGCAACTACCGCTTCTTGGTTGCATGATGCCGAAGCTGTAAAATTATTTTATGGTGGGGAAGAAGGTGTAAATGCTAAAATTGAACAAGCAAAATCAGCAAAGAAAAAGTATGCTGAAACAGGCATAATTGACTATATTCCAAATATTTCAGAAACTGATGAAACGGCAGCAATGTATGGAAATTATGATTATTATTTGAATCCTGAACGGGGAGCAATTCCTCAATGGAGTGCCGATAAATTTGCGGTGATGAGCTGGGAAGATTGGCTTACTACTGACCCCATGCCAACGGCTGAAAAATTGACACAACCTACTTTGATGATTCATTCAGATGGGGCAGTTTTACCACAATATACCAAAAATTATTTCGATAAAATTTCTAATCCTGATAAAAAGTTACACTGGATGAAAACAGATTTGGATTCTCCATTTCATCAATTTAATTATTATGACCAAGAGGCAGAAGTACAAGAAGCCGTGCAGGAAGCAAGTAATTGGTTTACAGAAAAGTTGTAGTTAATTCTCTAATTTGAATTTGTAACTCTCCAAAATTTTTCACGTTTCTGGAGAGTTTTTCTTTGTTTTTATCGAAGGATAGGACTAAAGTTGTTCTAAAAATTGCCGAATAAGTTGAAATAATTCGGTATATTTAGTTAATGGTAAAGTTCCCGATTGGTCGTAAATATCATGATATGCCTGAATTCCTCCCAATGTATAAATAAAAAACGCAGGTACACCTTGTTGTGAAAAAAAATAATGATCAGAATTAGCAGCACGACCTCGCATCTGAATTTTGGGTAAAAGTTGCTGATTTTCATTGATTTTTGTAAGAATTTTAAACTCTTTTTGATGAATACTGGCATTAACAACTGTTGCCCCTTCATCTCCTGTTCCAACCAAATCCAAATTGACTAAAAATTTGATGTTTGATAGTGGAAAAATAGGATTTTCAGTGTAAAACTTTGATCCAATTAATCCTGCTTCTTCTGCTCCAAAAAGTAGAAAAACCACTTTGTACTTTAATGGATTTTTTTTGTAATATTCAGCAAATTCTAATAACATCGAAACACCACTTGCATTATCATTTGCACCTGCAAAATAGACTGTTTTTCCCTGACCTCCTAAGTGGTCATAATGTGCCGTAATTACTAACACAGAATCAGAATGACGAGTTCCATCCAAATAACCAATCACATTTTGTGAGCCATAATTAGAAATAAATTCAGAGCGAACTGAAAAAATTATTTTTTGAACTTTTTTAGGAAACTTGGTTCTCAGAACCTCAAAAATTGGGGGATAAAAATCGGGATAACATTGCGTAGCAACCGATGCCGTAAGTTTTGTTTTTAGTTTGATATGTGCCTTAGCTTCTGCCATTTTTTTGAAAAAAGAACGGGGCATTTCTGAAAATTTACTTTCTAAATCTCCATCAAAAACTAAAACTTTATCTCTTAAATTCGTATTTAGAAATTGTCCTAAAAATTCATTTGAAGACTGGTTTTTATTTTCTGTAAAAATTCGCTCGTCTAATTGGTAAATTTTTCCTGAACCAAAACCAGAACTTGATAAAGCATTGATAATAAAATCTTTACCAATCATTAATTTTGTTTTTCCAATTTGTAAAGTAGGAGTTTCAGGAAAAGTATTGATTGCCATTTCAAAAGGTTGGAAATAGGTTTCTTGAAAAGGTTTTACACCAACTTCTTTAAAACGTTGCGCTAAATATTGACTGGCTTTTTTATCTCCCTGTTGTAAATAACCTCTTCCAAAAAATGTTTCATGACAAAGGGTGTCTAATGTTTTCTGAACTCGTTTTAGGTCTTGTGCTGAAAGTGTGAAGCTAAAAACAAATAAAAAAAAACTGAAAATATATTTTTGCATTATTTTAAGAAAATTAAAAGTCTAATCACCTTTTTTGTGTTGGTATAATTTCCACCAAGGCGTATTTGGCGAATCGTGATGTTCGTAATGATATCCAAAAAAATAACAACTTAAAAACGCCCAAATATGATTTTTAGGTAAACTTCGAGACCGATGTCGGTTATCAGGCAGATTTCGGTGAGGTAAATATGTTCCAAAATAAAATAATTGGAAAGTAGAAAGAATGGCAGGCAACATCCAAAATGCAATCAAATTTTCATAAGGCAAAAATAACTTTAAAACATTGTAAGTCAATGCCATCAATAAAATTTGTTGCCATGTCACATACTCCTTAGCAAAATTAAAATACCAAATCCAGAAATTTCCGTGATGCCAATCAGGGTCTTGGGGAGTTCCCGAAAAACGATGATGTAAATGGTGTTTTTGATATAAAATTTTGTACGAATTGAAGGCAAAGAAAAGGGTGCAAATTTGTCCCATGAAATCATTTAACTTTCGATTAGTGGGTACAATTGTACCGTGCATGGCATCATGTGCCGTAATGAAAAGCCCTGTATAAAGATGGGTTTGCAAGAAAATTAATCCATATACCCAAAAATTTTGAAAGTCCCATCTGATAAAAAATAAATTGAAAATCAACAAACTGAGCCACAAAAAAAGTATAAGACCTGCTATTTGAAGTCCACGACTGGAGTGACTTTTGTTCATAATTTTAAAACTTAAATATTCATAAATAACTAATAATCAGCTTTTTTTATTAAAACCAAAAAGTTCTTTGACAAAATTCAAGAAATCCTGAAAACCTTCCTTTGAGACAAAAACCCCTAGAATTACTTTCCAATAATCAACAAATGAATTTTGTTTTACTTCGGTAGTAATTGTATTTTTTGATTTGGGTGTTTCTTCTTGAGATGTCCTTTGTATATCTTTTGCAGGATTTTTGGTTTGTACATTTCGTGAAGCTTTTTTATTTACTAGTTCTTGTGCATCTTCCTTCGAGAGTGGTTGAATATTTTTTCGTGCGTCTTCTCGTACTTTTTCAAAAGGCTTGTTCATTCCTTTTTCTTCAGCAATCGAATCGGCGTGCTTGAAGTGTTTTTGAGCATCTTTATTATAACCAATTTGCATTTCGAGCATTCCTAAATTATTCAGGGCAATAGCATCTTTGGGGTCAAGACGAACCGCAATTTCATAATCTTCCAAAGCACCAAATACATCCCCAGCTCTTGCCCGAACATATGCCCGACTCGAATAACGATACGGATTATCAGGCTCAATTTCTTGGGCTTGGTTCATATATTTTAAGGACTCCTCTAGTCGATTAAGGTGAAGTAAAGCCACTCCTTTCTCACTATAAATCATAGCATTACGAGGCTCATTAAGTAGGGCTTCGTCAAAATTGGTAAGGGCTTCTAGATATTTCTCTAATCGACAATTAGTACGCGCTTTGGCAAATAAATATGCCGTTTTGTTCGGTTCGGCAAGGAGCGCACGGGTAAAGTTTCGGAGGGCTTCTTCGTATTTTTGTTCATCAAATTGCTTAATCCCTGCTAAATAGTATTCGTGTCCAGACATGAACGAAAAGTTTTGAGTTTTATCTTTTAGGATGTTCGGTATCAAATTTGATTATCAAACTCCGAACTCGGCAAAAGGTTAGCCATACTCCAAGCCTCAAAGTTATAACCTAAACCCTAAATTCTTATTAAAAATGAAGAAAACGTATCGACAATGTCAATACGCTTTCTCAAAAAAGGATTTGTTAAATTTTTACCCTAAATTCTAGCACTCATCATCATTCAATTCTCCCCTGCTATCCATCATGCTAAATTTATGCGTTGTATGGCTATTTTATTTTCACATTTTCAAGAGCTTGTGTCAAATCTTGCTGCACCACCTGAATTAACGGTTGGGCAACCAATTTGACATATGGATAATCATGTTCCAAACGAACTAAACATTCATGCAAATTGTATAAATCATTAATTTCACCGAAGTGATTTTGCATTTTTTTATATTTCTTAACTTTTTTCTCAGAGTTTTCTTCTAAAGCAAATGCCAAATAGGTATACGCATAACGTAACTTTTTACTTTGTAATCGGAGCTTGTGCAATGAACTTACTGTCTCACAATCAGTTGCTCCTCTTTTTTTCTTATTCTTGAGATAAGTTTGATGACGTTTTTTGAATTTTTGAATCAATTCTTTAAAATCACTTTCAATTTCAGTATTTCGAACCCATCTTTTTAGTTGTTTTGGCTTAGTAATTTTTTGCCAAGACTTCTGGAAACTAGCATTATATAAGTTAGGCAATTGTAACAAAAGTCGCTGTTGTTCAATAATTTGTTCTCGCCGTAAAATTTGAAGTAAAGGTTGAACTTTTGCTTGGAAATCCTTCGGTTTAAAGGCAGTTTGCAAATAAATAACCATTACATCATAGTCGCGTAATTTACCTGTAACTCGTGCAAGTGCCTTAATTTGATTCAAAAAAAATTCTAAAAGCTCATTTTTTTTTGTATTATGGTTCTTTAAAAATAAAATCAGTACCTGCATTTTTCGCAATGAAATCCGAAGTTGATGCAAATCTTCAGGATCTTGAAAAGTTTGCATCTTAGAATAATACAACATAAAATCCTGAAAAACACCTTGTAATTGGTCGTGCCAAAGGTTAGGCAGTTGATTTGATTTTGCTTTCATAATACTTACTCTTCCTAAAAAGGAGATAAAATAATAGAGTTTGGTGTTATGATTGAGTAAATACAAAGTTACAAAATTGTTACAGAACTTCAAATATTTATTTCTCAGTTCTAACTTTTTTTTGTTGTCTAACCAACATTTTAGGTATTTTTGATGTCCTATTGATTGAAACATAAAAGTATAACGAGTACTATAGATAATAGAATAATTTCATGACTTTTTAGTAGTCTAAACTTAAAATCTATGATATATCATAAAAAATATTTATTAGTTATTCTAATGGGTTTCTTCTTCGGAGTCTTCCCTTCTGGATTTGCTCAAGAAACCTTCCCTGAACATACTGACAATGACAATAATAAGTCAGAAAAAAAAGAACAATCTACGTCCGCAGAGTGGAAAGAAAAATTATTTTTTGGCGGTAATTTTCAATTAGATATTGGAGATATTACCATTATTGATGTTTCACCCATTGTAGGAATGCAAGTAACTGACCAGATACAAGTTGGAACAGGAATAACATATCAATATTATCGACAACGTGCAGGAACATATACCACTCTGGTGCGGGGAATTCGTTATACTTATACCGTTGAAGAATACCAAACTTCAATCTATGGTGGGCGACTTTTTGGTCGGTACTTTTTTGCTCCTACTATGTTTGCCCACCTTGAAACAGAGGCACTGAGTTATGCTTATGAGCATGTGACAGATTATGGATATGAACGCCGTAGAACTTGGGTACCAGGCGTTTTTATTGGAGGAGGATACAACCAACCATTTAGTCGTATGGGAGGATTAAACTTAACTGTATTATACAATATTGCTTATGACGAGGTGCGTTCTCCCTATAATAGTCCTTGGGTAGTCCGAATGGGATTTACGTTATAGAATATCTCTAAAATCAAAACACCATCATACTGATTATCAATCAAATAATAATATTACACAAAATAGATCTGTTAGTTTATCAAAACTTAACAGGTCTAGAATTGTTATTTTTTAAATAAAAATTAATAAATTATTTAACTTTAATGAAAAAACCTCTTCAGAGAAATTTACCAGAGTATTTCCGCCGTTATATCCACATTGCACCAAATTTAGATTTATTGGAAGCTTTAGCAATTTCCCCCTTTGAGAAAGATGAAGCACAAATGGCTAAGTTCCAAAATTATGCCTATGCCCCTCATAAATGGACAATTAATCAAATTATACGACATTGCATTGACGTAGAACGAGTTATGTCTTACCGAGCATTACGATTCGCTCGAAATGACCAGACGCCATTAATGGGATTTGAAGAGGATACTTACGCCCAACATACTGAAAAGACTTTTGACTTCGATAAGTTAATGATAGAATTTCAGGTGATTCGTCAAGCCACTATTTTTTTGTTTGAAAGTTTTGATCCACAGTCTTTTACTTATTCTGGAATAGCTTCTGAAGTTGAACTTTCTGTCTTAGAAATCGGGTTTATTATAGCAGGGCATCCCTTTCATCACCTCAAGGTGATACAAGAACGATATTTTCATCATTAAGTTTAAAATTATCACACTCAAAATTTGCCTTTGATAAAAGATTTTCAAATGTTAGTAAAATTGCTTAAAAACTAGTATTTTTAGAGTTACTTTCAGCATTTCTTTGGGAAAAGAAAGTAGTTTTGGTCTAAACCAACTGTCTCTTTGAGATTTAATCGATTTGGAATTTTATCTGATTGATAATTCAAAAATTTATCATTTTCATCAAACAAGCCCCCTATATTAGAAATTATTTATGGAGCAAGAAGAACAGGAATATCAAAAATTAGGAAATACAAGTATAATTCCCAACGACCAACTCATTCAATTGGATATGGAGGATTACAATCGCCGAAAATCTGATGCTGAATACTGGTTAAGTGTTGGGAAGTTTTGTTATAAGAATGATGAACTGGGAAAATCTATTGAAAATCTTCGGCAAGCTCTCGAAATTTTTCCTAAACTATTAGAAGCTCGTTTTTTCTTAGGTCGGGTACTACTTGATTTAGAAAAAAAACATGAAGCTATTGCTCATTTACAACAAGTTACGCGTGAAGATGATAGTTATTTTTGGGCATGGTTTTATTTAGGAAAAGCATACTATGATATGGGCAATTTCAAAGAAGCAAAGCCATGTTTTGAGAAAGCCGTACAGATAGATGCTAAAGATCATGAATGCTGGAATATTTTAGGCATTATCTATCGTCAACAAGATCAACCCCAAGAAGCCCGTAAATTTTATTGGAAAGCCTTATATCTCAAAAAAGATAAATATCATACATGGTTTAATCTTGGAAATTTATATGATGAAGCAGAAGATACTCCAAGAGCCGTTTATTATTACCGAAAAGCTCTCGAAATTGCTCCTGACTTTGCTCCTGCTTGGTTCAATTTGGGGGTGGTTTGTCAAGATGATCAACGTTATGAAGAGGCTGAAATTGCTCTCCGAAAATCTGCTGAATTATTCCCCGAACAAGAAGAGGTTTGGACACATTTAAGCTCCGTTTATATCGAACTCAAATCTTCCGAAAAAGCCATTGATTGCCTACAAAAAGCACATAAAATCAGCCCTGATGATATTAAGATTCGATTGGGTTTGGCACATCTTTATCAACAAGAAGAAGACACCGAAAACGCCATTGAATTTTGGAAAAAGGTGATTCAAAAAATGCCTGAGAATTTATACGCATGGTTAGCCCTGAATAGCAATTATAATAGTCTCAAGAAATATGACAAAGCTTTGCGGTGTTTAGAAAAAGCAGATCAAATTAATTCTGAAAGTTATGAAGTTCATTTTGGATATGGCTATACTTTTGATAGTATGAAAAACTATCAAAAAGCAGTTGAATATTATCTAAAATCCTTAGAACTTGAACCTAAAGGAAATGAAACTCATGTTTTTTTAGCAAGAACTTACATGAGAATGCAAGCCTTTGAGAAAGCCGTAAATCACTTTCAAGAAGCACTGACCGAAACCGAAGAACCTAATGAAGAATGGATTCATATTGCTTTCATTTATTTTGAGTTACAAAAATACGAAAAGGTCTTTGAGGCTTGTGAAAATATTACTTCTGAAGATAATGAATATCCAAACATCTTTTTGGTCAAAAGTTTAGTTTATTTTTATCAACATGATTTTGAAAAATCAGAAATATTCTTACAAAAAATAACTGATCAACAGGCTTTTCCTCGTTATTTTACTTTGGCAAATGGCTTACTTCATTGGATCAAGGGAGACTTTGAAAATGCTGAAAGAGTATTTAGTGAAGCCATTGAAAATGATACCCAGTATGAGGCTATTTTCCGATACTTAGGACACGTCTTTTTATGCAAAAATCAGCTCGAAGAAGCACAAAAAATGTATCAAAAATGTTTTGAACTTTGTTATCGAAAAGCTCATTTTTACCAACATATGGAAATGGATTTATTACTACTAGATTTATTTGATATAAACAAAGAAAAGTACATAAATTTGATTAAAGAAATTGGTTTCTAATATGTACTTTATTATACTTCATCCTTCACGAAAAATTCTACATTTCCATAGATATAAACATTGTTTTTTTATTTATAATGACGTATGTTTGCGTCATAAAACATTATTCAATATTCTATTCTCACAAAAACAAATGAAAAATCTAAAAAATCGTACTTTTCTTATCGTTTCCATGTCATTTTTTGCTTTATTTTTAGTCAGTTTCCAAATCATGAAAACACCAAAATTATATCCTAAACTGGGAAAATATGTGCAAGATTTGCCTCAAGAATTTTCCCAAATTGATGAAAAACGCCAGCACCAACTTCAAAAAATTGGCGATTACATTGTTCAAAGACATTTATCTAATAAACAAGCTAAATTAGTTGTTATTTGTACCCATAACTCACGCCGAAGCCACTTAGGACATATTTGGCTAAAAACTGCCGCCCACTATTATGGAGTTCAAGGGATTCAGGGTTTTTCGGGAGGAACAGAAGCGACCGCCTTTAATCCGAGAGCTGTCACAGCCCTACGAGACGTTGGTTTTAAAATCGAGAAAATAAACGGAGGCACCAAAGAAAATCCTCATTATCATGGTTCTTTTGCTCCAAAAAGTGGTTTTTCTTTACTTTTCTCTAAAAAATATGATAATGCTCATAATCCCAAAAAAGAATTTGCGGCAGTCATGGTATGTTCTGAAGCAGATGCGTCTTGCCCAATAGTTTTAGGAGCGGATGCTCGTTTTGCAATTCCTTATGATGATCCCAAGCATTTTGATAATACTCCTCAAGAGGCTGAAAAATATTTAGAACGTTGTCGTCAAATTGGACGAGAAATGTTTTTTGTGATGGATTATGTTAAGAATAAATTAATTTTAGAAGCTGAAAAAGCTAAATAAAAAACTCTTTTGGTAAAATCTTCTATTTATTCAGATTTCATCAGTTTCTATAAATAAACAAATAATTCATTCGAATCATGACACAAAAAACACCAAAGCAAGGGATTGCTTTCTTTGAAAAATATCTAAGTTTCTGGGTTATCCTTTGCATTATTATGGGTATTTTATTGGGCAATTTTTTGGGTGATAGCATCGAAATTATTAATCATTGGACAATATTTACGGTTAATATCCCTGTAGCAATTTTAATCTGGTTAATGATCTATCCTATGATGGCACAAATTGATTTTTCATCTATTAAGAACGTAACACAAAACAAGAAAGGTCTATCTATTACTCTTATAATCAACTGGTTAATAAAACCTTTCACAATGGCTTTTTTTGCATGGCTTTTTTTTTCCCAGATTTATCAGGCAATATTAAGCCCTACAGATGCTCAAGCTTATTTGGCAGGTGCCATTCTATTAGGAGCAGCACCTTGTACTGCAATGGTTTTTGTTTGGTCGTATTTGAGTGGTGGGGATGCCAATTATACCTTAGTTCAAGTTTCAATAAATGATTTGGTTCTACTGATCGCATTTATTCCAATTGTCGAAGTTTTATTGGGACTTCATAGTATTGCCATTCCTTACGAAGTTTTATTCACTTCGGTTGTTATTTTTGTCGTTATTCCTCTGATAATCGGTTATTTATCAAATCGGTTTTTAATTCAATATAAAGGAGAAGTTTGGTTTAAAACCGTTTTCTTACCTCAACTAAAGCCTGTTTCTGTCATGGCTTTACTTGGAACATTGGTACTATTATTTGCTTTCCAAGGAGATAAAATTGTAGCCAATCCCTTGCATATTCTTTTAATTTCAATTCCTTTAACAATACAAACTTATTTCATTTTTTTCCTAGCTTGGTTTGCTGGAAAATTTTTGGGTTTGAATTATCAAACTTGTGCGCCATCTGCAATGATTGGAGCAAGTAACTTTTTTGAATTAGCAGTTGCTGTAGCCATTTCATTATTTGGCTTGAACTCAGGAGCCTCCTTAGCTACTGTGGTTGGGGTTTTGATAGAAGTTCCTATCATGCTTTCATTAGTAGAAATTGCTAAAAAATGGAGATATACTTAAAATCTTACTCTTGTTTTTCCAATTCTTAAATTTTTAAATCTCATGAATGCTGAAACACAAAAAGAAATTATCCGCCAAAAGTATAGCGAGATAGCTGTTAAACCTCAAAACTCTTGTTGTGGCTCCTCTACCTGTAATTCGGATGACATTGTTGATTTTTCTGAAAATTATGAAAATTTAGACGGTTATCTACAAGATGCCAATTTGGGATTAGGATGTGGATTGCCTACAGAATTGGCACAAATCCAAGAAGGTGATACGGTTGTTGATTTAGGTTCAGGAGCAGGAAATGATTGTTTTATTGCACGAGCAATTGTTGGTGAATCAGCAAAAGTAATTGGAGTTGACTTTACGGATGAAATGGTAAAAAAAGCTCAACAAAATGCTGAAAAGTTAGGCTTCAAAAATGTCGAATTTTATCATGGCGAAATCGAAAGTTTACCCCTTTCAGACGAAGTGGCTGACGTAATTATCAGTAATTGTGTCCTGAATCTTGTACCTAATAAGGAAAAAGCGTTTGCTGAAACATACCGAATTCTCAAAAAAGGAGGGCATTTCAGTGTTTCGGATATGGTTGTGAAAAGTGACTTACCTGAAGGACTTCGAGAAGATGCTTCTCAATTTGCAGGA
Organism: Cytophagales bacterium UBA2561; assembly: GCA_002340355.1. GTDB lineage: Bacteria > Bacteroidota > Bacteroidia > Cytophagales > Thermoflexibacteraceae > UBA2561. Next base: position 83,960 of record DDLX01000010.1, on the reverse strand, counting down.
TGTGTAGCTACAGCAATTGACATCAATGAATATCTTGGGTTTGTCAAGAAAGCAGGCTTCAAAAATATTCAGATTCAAAAAAGCCGAAAACTAGGTTTACCAAGTGAAATATTAGCTAAATATTTTACTCCTGACGAAATCAAAGATTTTAAAACCGAAGATAAAGGCTTGTTTAGTATCAATGTTTATGCTGAAAAGTAATATTTAAAACTTCTATTTTTATTAATTTAAGTAAGAAACAAATTTTTTTAAACATAAAACCCAAAGGCAATATACCTTTGGGTTTTTTAGAAATAAGTTTTTTATATATTCCCCGAATTATCCACCGAAATCATCAAACATGACATTTTCAGGTGGAATACCAAAATCATCACACATTTTAACAACAGCATCATTCATCATTGGAGGACCACAGAAATAAAACTCAATTTCTTCTGGCTCCTCATGTTTCCCTAAGTAATTATCAATCAATACTTGGTGAATGAATCCTACAAAACCATCTCCTTCAGCATCCAGATCTTCTTTCACTTTCCAGTTATCTTCTTCTACTGGAGCTGAAAGTGCAATATAATATCTGAAATTTGGAAATTCTTTCTCAATTTTTCGGAAGTGTTCGGTGTAAAACAACTCTCGGCGTGACCGTCCACCATACCAATAACTTACTTTTCGTCCCGATTTCAAAGTATGAAATAAGTGGAAAATGTGTGAACGTAAAGGTGCCATTCCTGCCCCACCACCAACATAAATCATCTCTGCATCTGTATCCTTAATAAAGAATTCACCATAAGGACCCGACACAGTTACTTTATCACCAGGTTTCCGCGTAAAGACATATGACGAACAAATCCCTGGATTTACGTCCATCCATTTATTGTTAGCTCTATCCCAAGGTGGCGTTGCAATTCGAATATTCAACATGACAATATTCCCTTCAGCAGGGTGGTTCGCCATCGAATAAGCACGGAAAATAGGATCAGGATTTTTCATTTTCAAATCCCACATACCATATTGATCCCACTCATCTTTGTATTTATTCTTGCCTGCGGGGTCATCAGGGAATGGAGCAATATCAATAGTACTAAAGTCACACTCGATGGCGGGTACGTCAATCTGTACATATCCACCTGACTCAAAATCAAGTGTTTCGCCTTCAGGAAGTTTTACGACAAATTCTTTGATAAATGTAGCCACATTGTAGTTAGAAACCACCTCGCAGTCCCATTTTTTAATACCAAAGATTTCTTCGGGAATTTCAATGATCATATCTTCCTTAACCTTTACTTGGCAAGAAAGGCGAACTTTTTCTTGTTGCTCTTTTCGGGTCAAATGTCCTACTTCGGTGGGCAATACATCTCCACCACCTTCAAGAACCTTACAGGTACACATTGCACAAGTACCACCACCTCCACACGCTGAAGGCAAAAATACTTTTTGGTTTGCAAGGGTAGAAAGTAGCGTACTTCCTGCTGCCGCAATAATTGGGTTTGCTTCATCACCATTTACGATAATTTTAACATCACCACTCTGAACAAGTTTCGCTTGTGCATAAAGCAACAAGACGACCAAAAAGGCGATGACCAGCGTAAAGGCAACAATCGCAGTAACAATAATGGTTGTCATACCAATTTCGGGATTTGGGTTTTACTGTTTATATAGGAAAAAATTTCAGGAAACAAATATACGAGATAAAGGCGATTAGGAAAAGTAATCGGTGTTTTTTTGTTGTTTTTTTATATCATACAGTTTGTGTATTATTTCCATCTTAAACTAGGTCTAGGAAACAGAAAAGAAACATATGTTCACACAATCAGAATAAGAAACTATTTTATTGAAATCTTTATTACAAACTTACTTTTGGTTGGTGTCGTTTCCTAAAACATCAATAAAGATACTATCAGCTATCATTATGGATATTTAAACACAGTCACATCAGCGATTTTCTTGGCGCACAAAATGCTTCGTAATAATCTCTATTTAAATAAGCTGCATTTTGGAAAACAGAAGTCTAGTTTTATTCATTTATTTTCAAAAATCTCCTGTAATTTTGAAGTTAAAAAAGCGTTGTGAGAGTCCATTCGGGACGGCATATTGATTTTCTAAGAAATCAGAAATCCAGAGATAAGAAATGACGTTATTTGCTCCTAAAATATTCAGAATTTCCACACTTAATCGTAGTGACTCAAATGCCTTTTTGGGTATTTTTGGCTCTATATATTTAGAAAATCCAATATCTACGCGGCGGTAAGTATCTCCTGATAATACAGAACGATATTGAGGTTGATTAGGAGGTCCAAACGGCAAGCCTGTACCATACATTATTCGCAAACTCATTCGCAAATTTGGTTTTGATGGGATATAATCTTCGTAATAAATGGCTAAAGTGGCTCGTTGATCAGTAGGTCGCCGTACCCAACCTCTTTCGTCATTTGTCCAATTTTCTTGTGTAGAAAGCAAACTCAAACTAAACCACGATTCTGTATCTTTGACAAATTCGCCACTCCATCGAAAATCTAATCCTGTTACATAAGCAATGGCGTTATTTCTAGCATAATATCGAATTCTCACATTGTCAATATCATAAGGAATAACATTCTCTAATTTTTTGTAATAGGCTTCCGAAATAATTTTAAAAGGTCTTCCCCACATTTCAAAATTATAATCTGCTCCAGCAATAAAATGATAAGAAGTCTGCGCCCGTAAATTTCGGTTCAGATTTCCTTGAAAGTTCCGTAATTCTCTATAAAATGGAGGTTGTTGAAAAACTCCCACAGCTAAATTGAAAATAATATCTCGTTGCCACTCAGGAGCAAAAGCATACTGCACACGAGGACTAAAAATCCACTGTTCATTAATATTCCAATAGCCTAACCGTGTACCATAGGTCAAGGTATGTTTACCCCAAAAAAGTGAGTGTTGGGCATATCCTGAAAATCGCTGAGAATTTAAGGTTAAATCAGTAAATAAGCGTTCTGTAATTTTCACATAGTCCGAAGAATCTTCAAAATTATATTGTTGAATTTCGTCATTAATACCTTCAGTTGTCCAGCGTAAACCAAACTCAATATGCTGATTATCTGTCATTTTCCAATTATTTCGACTTTCGAGTGCAAAAATCTCGGCATCTAAGGCATTACGCGCATAATTCCCTAATGTTCCTGCTCCCCGTACTACCGCACATTTGTTAAAATCTCTAGAATTGATATCAGTATCTACATCACAAAGGGCATAAGCTCCCTCAGTATCTACATATTCTCGTTCAGCCGTTTGTAGAGCAGAAAAAATCAAATTAGATGTTAGTTTTTCCGAAAAATCATGAGAAAATTTTAAGCCAATTTGTTGAGTATCAAAGTTTAATTTTTCCTGTCCATAAAACTCAACATACAGCCGAACAACCCGATTAAATGTTCCATAATCGGTTTCACGACTTTGTGGACGTACCAAATAACGATTTCGGGCATAAGATAATAAAACTGATAGATTTGTATTCAATCCTAAAATCTTGCGATTTTTTGAGGTTAGATCAAAATTTAAAAGTCCTTGAAAATCAGAAAATTGGGGTAGGTATTCACCATCAGTTTCCAAAGTTGAAAATAAATAACGAGCTGATTTATTCCGAAAACCTAGGAGCCAGCCAATTCGTTGATTTTTGGTTGTTCCTTCCAAAAAAGCACGCCCACCTAATAAACCCACCGTAGCCGAAGCATCAAATTTTTGAGGCGTTTTATAAGTAATATTCAAGACTGAAGAAAGTTTATCACCAAATTTAGGTTGCCATCCTCCCGCCGAAAACTCTACCTCCTGTACAAAATCGGGATTGATGAAACTTAGCCCTTCTTGTTGTCCTGCCCGAATCAAAAACGGACGATAAATTTGCATATTATTGACATAAACCAAATTTTCATCAAAATTTCCACCTCGTACTGAGTAACTTGCTGATAGTTCATTATTACTACTAATTCCTAATCCAACCATCGAAATAGCTTGTGAAAAATCGCCAAAAGGAACAGGTATTTCTTTTATTTTTAGGGGGTCTAAACGCATCATTGAAACTTCGTGACGCTCTTCTTCAGTATCACTTTCAATGGCTACTTCATCCAGTGTTCGAGATTTAGGAATTAAAGTAAGATTTAAAATTTGGACTTCTCCAGATTGTAAGGAAATTGTTTTTTCCTCTTTCAAATAAGAAATATGTGAAATCTGAATTTGATGTTCTCCTACAGGAATTTTGAGTTCAAAAAAACCTGTGCTATCAGAGTACGTACCTTGTTGAAGGTTGGTTTTGAGGAAAATATGAACTCCTATAATAGGTTGATTCTGTGGATTGATTAATTTTCCTTGAAGAGTGGCATTATGATTTTGAGCGTAAGTAAATAATATAAAACCACTATAGAACAAAAATAGAAAGCAAAAACGTTGGCAAAAATTCATGGGAGATGCTTCAAAATTGAGTTAGAATTAGGAGAGATTGATAATTTAAATCAGAAAATCTCCATCAAAGTCAAATATCCGATTTCGAAAGCAGTTTGCCAAATTCAAGGGTTAAATCTGAGAAGAAAAGTTAAACTATCATGGTTGTAGGTTATATCGTTACTTTTTGATATAAATTAAATTCAGGATTTGGGTTATTTAGCCGATTTAGATGAGTAATATCATTTTTTTTAATAAACTGAAAATGAAGTGATTCGGTATCAAATTCAACTTGATAAAGAGCTGTATTTCCATGTGAGAACTGATACATATTTGAAACTGAAATTCCTGCTAATAGGCACATAAATGAACGCATAGCACGTCCGTGCATACAAATTAGTACATTCTTTTCTTCGGGATAACTCATTACATGATTTAAGGCAACTCGTTGTCGTTCAGTCATTTCAAGGGGGCTTTCTCCTCCATCAAATCTTCGATCAATTTCTCCTGATTTCCATGCTTCGAGTGTGGCATAATACTCCTCATCATCTTTTGGAGTAATAGGTCGCCCCTCACGATGTCCCCAACTCATCTCATTAAACCCGCTATGTTTCTCCCAACAAATCCCTTGATTAATAAAAGGCATTACTGTCTGGTGAGTACGTTTGAGTTCAGAGGTATAAATTTTGTCAAATGGTACATCATGATAGTACTCATAAAAAGCTTGCGCTTGTTGTCTTCCGTAGTCATTTAGATTAGAGTTGACTCCACTGCCTTGTACCATCTTTTGGCGATTCTGTTCAGTCTGCCCATGCCTAATAATATAAAGTGTTTTCTTACTCATGTTCGTTATGGTTTACTTAGATGTTTTTGTAAATTTAAACGTTTGATAAACAAATGTTTAATCTAATAAACGTAAAATATAAGGTTTGAGTTACTTGAAATTTTTCAGGATTTAGAATTTTAGTTGATTTATCCTGAAAATAAATTTAGGAAATAAAATTAGGGCTATTTTTGAGTGCAGAATTATTGGTAAGTACGTTGTACTATTTGTCCGAACGCAAAGCAGTAGTAATTGGTTGAATTTTTCTTATTATTTTTTGCAATTTATATTACTCACTCCGAATTAAAAAGAGTTAGGATTATCTCTCAAAGTTAGATAAGGTAATTTTAGAGAAAATTAATATTCATTATCAATATATGCTTATAAATGGTTTAATTTTTAATTAAAAACCTGATTATCATTATATTGTAAAAATAGTTTTGATTAGTATTTAAATGATGCCAATAACTTCATCCTATTTTTCAAATATTCAAATCTTAAAAATGACAAACCCATCAGATTTGAGAAGTCTGATGGGTTTTAGCTTTTTTATAAACACGTATATTAAAATGAGATTTATGCCTTTATATTGAAATGGATAGGATGCGCTACAGTTTCAGGCAGCAGAGCAATATCTAAAACTTCTGAGGCTCGTTTGACATAATGAAATCTCAATCCATCAATATATTGATTTTCAATTTCTAAGATATCTTTTCGATTACGCTCTGATAAAATCAATTCTGTAATTCCCGCACGGCGTGCCGCTAGGATTTTCTCTTTGATTCCTCCTACAGGTAAAACTCGCCCCCGTAAGGTAATTTCTCCTGTCATTGCCAACTTAGTTTTTACTTTGCGTTGCGTATAAATTGAAGCCAAAGCCGTAAACATAGTAATTCCTGCTGAGGGTCCATCTTTTGGAACAGCTCCCGCAGGTACGTGAATATGCAAATCATAATTAGAAAAAATACGATAATCAATTCCTAAGTTATCCGATTGCGACTTGAGATAGGAAAGTGCTGCCGTAGCTGACTCTTTCATCACATCACCTAATTGTCCTGATAGAATCAAGTTGCCTTTTCCACGGCTAAGGTTTGCTTCAATAAACAAAATTTCACCTCCTGTTTGTGTCCAAGCTAACCCCGTAACTACCCCTGCGTCTTCTTCGTTATCTTCATAAATCTCTTTGTCAAAAGTAGGTATGCCTAAAATTCGTTCAATGTCGCTAACTTTTAGACGTTTATTATATGACTCACCTATGACTACTGATTTAGCAACATTTCGAATGACTTTGGCTAACTTCTGATTCAAATTCCGTACTCCTGACTCACGAGTGTAATTATCAATAAGATAAGAAATGGCAGTAGGATTAAAAGCTACTTGTCGAGCCGTCAAGCCGTGTTCTTTTCGGAGTTTAGGAATTAAATGTTTTTTCGCAATCTCAATTTTTTCTTCTAATGTATAGCCATTAATATCAATCATTTCCATTCTGTCCCGTAAGGCAGGATGAATCGTATCTAAAGTATTTGCCGTAGCCACGAACAGAACCTTAGAAAGGTCATAGCTCACTTCGAGATAATTATCATCAAAATCTTTATTTTGTTCAGGATCAAGTACTTCGAGTAAGGCTGAAGCAGGATCTCCTCGGAAATCGCTACCCACTTTATCTATCTCATCTAAAATAAAAACAGGATTAGAAGAGCCCGCCTTTTTGATATTTTGCATAATCCGCCCTGCCATCGCCCCAATATAAGTTTTACGATGTCCCCGAATTTCGGCTTCATCATGTAAACCTCCTAATGACATTCGAACATATTTCCGTTTTAAGGACTTAGCAATAGACTTTCCAAGCGATGTTTTACCCACCCCTGGAGGTCCATAAAAACACAAAATAGGAGCTTTCATATCGTTTTTGAGTTGCAAAACTGCCAAATATTCCAAAATTCGTTCTTTGGGTTTTTGCAAGCCATAATGTGCTTTATCTAAGATATTTAATGCTCTTGTAAGGTCATAATTATCTTTGGTATATTCATTCCAAGGCAAGTCAGTTAAGAACTCAATATATCCTAATGCTGTTCCATAATCGGGAGACATCGGGTTGAGACGAGCAATCTTAGAAAGTTCTTTATCAAAATGCTGTGCAACTTCTTCTGACCACTTCTTTTTAGCTCCTTTTTTCCGAATTTCTTCTAGATCTTTCTCCAGTGAACCATCTCCCAATTCATCTTGCAAAACTTTCATTTGTTGACGCAAGAAAAAATCACGTTGTTGACGGTCAATATCAGAATGAGCTTTGGAATTAATTTCCTGTTTAAGCTCCAAAAGCTGGATTTCTTGGAGCATATGTTCAAGCAACTTATTTGCTCTTATTTTGGCGTTTGTATACTCCAGAAGTGTTTGTTTTTCAGTAATATCTGCCTGAATATTGGAACAAAGAAAATGAATTAAAAAATTAAGACTATCAATATTCTCTAAAGCTACTTCTGCTTCTTGAGGTATTTCAGGATTAAGTTGTAATATTTTCTGAGCAGCTTCCTTCAAAGACTCCATTAAGGCAGTACTTTCTCGTGAGTCTTGTGGAGGCACTTTATCTGTTAAATAATTTACTTGGGCTTTGTAATAAGGGTCATGTTCAAATATATCGACTAACTCAAATTTTTGACGACCTTGAATAATAATTGTCGTGTTTCCATCAGGTAAGGTAAGTAGTTTCAGTATCTTAGCAACTACGCCAACTTGATATAGTTCATCAGGTTCGGGTTCATCTGAATGGATATTTTTCTGGGTAATTACTCCTATAATCTTATTATCCTGATGAGCTTGTTTAATTAATCGAATTGAACGTTGCCGTCCTACCGTAATTGGCATAATAACTCCTGGGAATAATACCGCATTACGAATCGGCAGAATTGGCAACTCATCGGGATAGGTCTCATCATTATTCTCAATATCGTCTTCTGGAATTACTGGAATAAATTCTTCTCGTTCGTTATCCGTCACTAATTCTAAAGTTGTATCAATATTAAAATTTGTCATGGTTATTTGGTGATTTTACATCTGAACCGACAAAAAGTCGGTCAAAGTGTCAGTCATGTATTGAATGATTAGTCTGAAAATCAGTTTCTGAGATATATGTAACTCTCTGAATAGCTGTATATTAAATTGATTAATATGTCGATAATAGATGATTGACTCATTCAGGAGAATAATAGACTCAACACACGTGCCAAATTGATTTACTTAAATACAAATTAGTCACAAAGTGAACGACTACATTTCTAAGTTAAAATATGATGAAAATACTATTTTGTTATCTATTTTTGATTCTAAAGATTTATCGAAAAATATTCACTTCAGAAGTTGCACCTGAGCGGATCGTAAATTTTTTAACTACCGTATAATTACTTCCTTTGGCATTTTTTGCCCGATAAACGAGTTTATATTTCCCTGGTTGAAAGGCAAATAATTTGTTGGAAACCCGTCCGTTCCAATCCAATTGATGTACCAAAGTAGCTTTTCCTTTTTTCAATTGGTAAAAATGAGCATATCCTTCGTAAAAGTCCCTGACATTCAACAAGCCCGGTTCTGGAATCTCTAATATTTTGGTTTTTCCTTGTTGAATAGTGACTCCTTTAAAATAAGTTCGCGGAATCGTTGGAATTTCCAAATCATATTTTCCTGTCAAATAACGCTCTATTTTTCCAACTTCCTGATTATGAAGTGTTTTAAGTTGATTTGTTCTTCGAATAATGGCATACAAATGATTAGCATACTCTACCGAAGCTCGCATTCTCAAATGTAATTTTCCTGTAGGACTTTTAACCCTAATAGTATTGTGTCGTCCACCTTTCAAAACAATTCCACTTTTGTAAACAGGGGGTATTGTACTGATTTTCAAATCATAAGTAATCAAAGCATCAATATCCAAAGTATCAGGCAATCCTCGTTTGTCTTTGTAATGCACCAAATCGTAAATCGTTTTTTCAGTGACAGCATTTCGAAAAGTCATATTCAGATTTGTTTCTATAGCTTGATTTTTTTCATTTAATAAATCTACCGTAACTGTCGTTCGACCAATACTTTGATGAATTACGTCTCCTAAAATATTCCGAAAATCATCGCCACTTTTGGAGTCATAAGGTACGCCAATACACTCAAATGCCTTTTTGAAATCTAGACCCACCCCCAAGCCAATAATAAAAGGTTTTAGAAATATCCCTTTTTTCTGCAATCCCAAAGCAATGGCACAGGGGTCTCCATCACAGGATTCTAATCCGTCTGTAATCAAAATAATAACGTTTCGATATTGTGAAGAATTAGGAAAATCTTTGGTTGCTTGTTCCAAAGAATACGCAATTGGTGTTGTTCCTTGTGGCTTGATTGCCTGTAACTTACGATTTAAAATACTGTGATTATGACGTTGAAAAGAAACTTCCAGTTTAGAATCTTTACAATTTTTGAATTTATGATGAAATTGATGCCCATAAACCCGTAATGCAAATTCTACATTGCCATTTATTTTCATTGAATCAATCAAATCGCTTAATTTTTCTTTGGCAATCGCAATCCTCAAATCGCCGTCCCATTTGGTATTCATACTTCCTGAAGCATCTAAAACAAATAAAACTCGTGTTCTTTCAGGCATTAATTGTTGAGGTTTTTGGGCATAAATTATTGATAAATAGAAATATATAAAAATAAAGAGTAAATATTTTTTAGACATGGAAGTGGGCAAGTTTTAATTTACAAGGTGTGTTTTTTTAGTGAAAGTACAATACTTTTACTATTTTTTTACAGGAAAAGCAATTTCAGTTTCTTGATAAGTTCTAATACGCTTTCCGTTTTTTGTGTCGGCTTGCCAATGCGGATAACTTTGCACAAGACGTAACGCTTCTTTATCACAACCATATCCTAATTTTTGGATAACTTCAGGATTTATTATCTTTCCATTAGGTTGAATAAAAAAGGTAATTTTAACCACTCCAGAAATAGTATTTTTTTGAGCTTCTTTGGGATATTTTAGGTTGTCAGAGACATATTTTTCGAAAGATATTTTTGAAATACCATCCTTTAATAAAGCTCCAAAATTAGTTTTTTCAGCCTTATTTTCATTTATCTTACTGGAACTTCGAGCAAGTTTAGTACTTTCTTCCTTTTCGGGGGTTTCAAGGAATTCATCATCACTCATAAAACCAGCATTATCCGCTACATTTTTACTAAAATCATCTGCAAAATTTTCCTCTAAAGGAGCTTTATCAGCAAAAGTAATATCTTGTTTTCTTGCTTCTTTCTTAACTGTCTCTTGACTATCTGTCGACTCTCTGTCTAAATTTAGAACTATATTATCTTTCTGATTATCTATATTTTGCACTAATTTTATTTCCTCATCAGCTATTTCTTCGGGATGATTTTGATCAATTTTTACAACAGCTATATTTTCATCTGTTTTATCATATGCTGTTTCCTCGATTATTTCATTTTGACGAGTTTCTTGAATCGGCTTTGGAGGGATATTTTGAGCAAAATTTTCAGGATGATTTTCATCTAAATTTTTGGATTGAGTGGCTTCGATTTCTTCTAGAATTTCCATTTCATCACTTTCCGCAATGACTCCATTATCTTCGGAAGAAGGCAAATCATTAGGCATTTCTTGAGTACTTTTTTCAGTCTGTGAAACTATCTCATCCGAAAAATTAATATTGTACACAGCAAAGATAAGTGAAAAAGAGATTAATAAAATGATACCTGCTGCCCAACGCTGATTTTGGAAGACAAAAATTCGTTTTTTACGAGGTTCTATAACCGCTTTTTGGGTTCGTTTCGCAAGCTGATTTTGAAGGTCACTTTGGGCATTCTGACGAGTTTCAGTATCCAACATTGCCAACCCTTCCAAAGCATCTGCCAAAAATTCATCCTCTAAACTTTGGGCTTCCAAATGGTGTTCTTCAGCATTCGATAAGCTACCCGAAAGATATTTTTCAAGCTGTTCAGAAGTGATATTTTTTTCAGAATTGGTATGGTTTGGTGTGGATTGCATATACTTTACATTAGATTTTTTTGTTTATTATTTGATAATCAATAGAATATGAATTTAAAGTTTTACTTTGTCATACGAATTTTCAGTTTACGTTTTCCATTTTGGATATAGCTTTTTACTTTTTTGAGTTCGTAACCTGTTTGTTCGGCAACCTGTCGATATGAATATTGTTTGAGATAAAATAATTCAATACAAAGCCTTTGTTCTTTTGGTAATTCCTGAATCGTTTTTCCCAATAATTGCAATTGTTGCTCTTTTTCTTCAGTTTCATCAGTAAGATGCGGGTTTTCGCTCAATTCCATAAGATTACCCAAAATCTTAGAATCAGTATCACTCATTGGCAATTTTTTACGCCGTAATTCCATCAAGCAGTGATTTCTAGTAACTTGATAAAGCCAACTTTTGAAATGTTGTACTTCGTGTTTACGTAAATCTTGTACCAATTTTTCAAAAATTTGCATCACAGCATCCTTGCTATCTTCCCGATTTTTAAGGTATTTAAGACATACTCCCAATACTAAGTTGGTGTAGGGTTCATATAGTTTTCCCAAATAACGCATATCCCCTGTCTCCCGATATAGTCGAATCAGATCAAATTCATTATCAGGAAGTTGTTTAGTTTTAGAAGGGCGTTTAGGAATAAGTTTCCGAAGCATATTATTCAATCCTACATCTTGAGTATATTGCCAAAAGCAAAGTCGAATGTAGGAAATTTCTAGGAAAATTGAAGATTAATCAAACCGAAATGAAAGCATCGAGTAATTTTTTTGTTGATAACCTTCATAAATTTTTTCGGCATCGCCACCAATCACCGCCGCCATGAGCAAGGGCATAAAATATTCGGAAGTAGGATGAGCTTTCGGATAACATTCATGATAAAACAGACGGCTTAATTTGGTAATGTGTTCTTCGGGTGTACCCTGTAATAAAATTTCACACACCAAAGACTCAAAATCTTTAACCCAAGGCTCAGGACGCTTCACACTATTTGGCTCAAAAGTTTTGGTATTTCCGATCACTCCGCCACTAGCTATAAACAAAATTCCAAAACTTCGTTTGAGTGACCGCAAAATTTCCGCCACTCGGATATGATATTCTGGGTTTAATTTGTAGGCTAAAGAAAGCTGAATAACAGGTACATCCGCCTCTGGAAACATAAACTGCATTGGAATTAGTGCGCCATGATCTAATCCTCGAAGACGTTTTTCACGAATAGACATTCGGTTGTCTACAAAAATATCACAGATTTTATCACACAATTTTAAGTTTCCTTTAGCCTTATAGGAATTTAAATATAAATCAGGTGCAAATCCCTCATCAATAGGTGATAAGACATCATCCGCCGTGAGCGTAATGTCTGTATTCTGCCATTGTGAAGAGATCACTACTACGGCTTTGGGCTTAATCGGAATGTAAGCTTCCCGAAAGTGGCGAAACATCTGTTCGATTTTGGGATTCTCGACAGCTTCCTGTAACGAACCATGTGCCACGAAAAGGACGGGATATTCTCTCATGTTTATCTTAATTTCACGTAGTAAAGCTAAGAAACTGCTGAAATATCCGCAAATAACACGCCGTTTTTTTTTATTTTAGCCACTTTTAATTAAACTAACTATATTTTAATAAAATACTTAGCTCTTAAAGTATAACACCAAATAAATTAATTATTTTTAATAAGATTTTATTTCGCTATTTCTTATTTTACTCAATAAAATGTTAATTTGTATATAAACAATATCCAAATATGAAAATATAACGTTTTATCTTAAAATTACTTATTTTTATTTTATTAATTTAAATCATTTTTTAATATGCAAGTTAAACAATTTATCTTCCGAGTTGGAATTTCACTTTTCGTTGTATTTGGTATCATTACTCAGGTTTCAGCACAAGAACAAATTTCTGATAAAGAATTAGAAGGGTATGTAATGGTTATGGATTCAGTGGATGCCATGAAAAAATCATTAAATCTTAAACTTAATGATATGGTCAAAAACAATGAACACTTGACCACTAAACGATACAATGAAATTAAACAAGGAACAGGAAATCCAGCTACTGAAGAAGAACAAAAAGCCTATGATGCTATTTTGGCAGAAGTTGCAAAAGAGACTAAAGCCATTCAGGAAAAATCACAAGCAATGATTAAGGATAAAAGTTTATTAGGAGCATTACCTTATAATAAAATTCGAAAAGCTTTGAAGACGGCTGATAAAACCAAAATTGAAGCCCGTATGAAAGTTATTCGGGAAGAAAAAGGAACAACTACAGAATAATTTTATTACCAAGTTTATCCACAAAAAAGCCTTCAAAGAAAAAAATCTCTTTGAAGGCTTTTGTATTATTAATAACTTTCTATTAGAAATATTTTGCGGTATTGTCTTTCACCTCAGCTACCTTCTTAATGGCTCGAAGTAACTGAACTTCCATTTGTGCGCTACGTGGCATTGCTAATCGAGTACCATACGTATCAAAATCTTCAACAACAACAGGATCGGTTTTATCTTCTACTTTAATAATGATGATACCTGCTCCTTCTTCGAAGGGGGCAGAAACCTCTCCCTTTTTCATCGTAAAGGCTTTTCCAATAATAGAGGAAACTCCACCAACTCCTCGAAGCATGGTATTTTTGAAATTCACGTTATCACTCGTTTCCACAATTGCCTTTGGATAAATAGACTGTACTTGGTCAATTTTTTTACCATTAATTTTCTCAATAATCATCTTGGCTTTTAGTTCATTACGAACCTTGGGCAAAATTTCTTGTCGAACTTTCTCTAATGGTGCAATGCCCTCAGTCTGTCGTTCACTCAACATAGCTACAATATATTGATCTTCCAACTCAAACACCTCAGACACACTTCCTAAAGAAGTTTCTTCATTAAATGCCCATCGAATAATCTCCCGCACTCCATTACCAGTTAAATTATTTATATTATTATCCGTTTGCTCAATACTCAGAGCCTGAAGACTAATCTTGTTATTTTCCTTGACCTTATCTACATATTCAGTCGCTTGTTGACATTGAGCAAAGTCTCCTGCCAGTTGATATGCACCTTCTCGTGTTTTTTCACTCGCTATAATTTTTCTAACAATAGTTGCTACTCCATACTGTGAACTCGTTTTAGTGGCATCAACTCGGATGATATGAAAACCAAAATCAGTTTCAATTAATCTTGGAATCAATCCTGTTGTAGTAGCATTCATCACTGCGTCATTAAATGGTTTTACCATTGCACCTTCTGTAAACCAGCCTAAATCACCACCTTTAGTATTATTCGATTTATCTGCACTATATTGGTTTGCCATAAAACCAAAGTCTGCTCCTTCTTGTAACCGCTTCAAAATATCCTGAGCATCCGCTTTGATTTTTGCCTTATCTTCCTCGCTTGTTCCTTGGCGTACTTCAAATAAAATATGACGAGCCTTAACATGCGGTTTTGCATTTTCAATGATCCCATTCATCTTATACAAAATATAGGTGTTGTCTTTTAAGAGAGGGCCCACTACTTTTCCTTTTTCATATTGTTCGTTTACCAACTCATCAGGCAACTCAGAAGGGAAGTATGCATTAAAGTTATTTCGAGTATCCGAATTAGACGCTACAAAAGTTGTATCTTCTTCGAAAGGAACTTGAGCAAATTGTGTAGCTAATGCCTCTAGCTCTTGACGTAATAACGCAGAGTCAGAAGATGAGGCATTCAAAGGAAAAGCAACATATTCAAGCGAAACTTGTGCTTTACGATCAAAATCCTTTTTGTGTTCATCGTAATAAGCTTTCAATTGTGCTTCAGAAGGCTTTGCTTCTTCATTTGGAATTACAGTATAAGGAACAAAAGCGTATTCTAACGTTAAATTGGTATTTGCATCTTCGTACTCACGTTTTGCTTCTGCTTTTGTTACATAAGTCGATAATTCAAATAACTTAGTGTACTTATCACGTGGGCGAGTAGTTTTTAAAGATTGCTCAAAAAGAATAAAGTCAACATATTGTTGATAATATTGCTGAGGATTACTTTGGAGGGTTTTGATATAACCTACAATTTGATTTCTATCAATTTCACCTGTTTCAGGATTGAAGAAACGTTGAGCAAATCGAGGTTCAATATTATTTCCTTGAATCATATCAACCAATTCCTCAGGTGTGATTCGGATACCTAATTTCTCAAAATCTTTCTGAAATGCCTGCCCATAAACCATTTCATTCCATGCCTCACGGCGAACAAAAGGCATTTCGCTTTCGTTGGGTTGTCGCCCAAGACTTTGAGCATAACGCACTTTTAGTTCTTCAACTTTATTTTGAAAATCGGGATATTCAATTTCTTCTCCTGCAATCTCACCAACTACATCCTTATTCCCGAAAAGCTTTGAACTGCCTGACAGAAGGTCAGTTGCTAAAAACGCCAACAATGCTAGCGCAATCAATCCAATAGATAAACCCGCACGGTTTCTAATCTTTGTAATAATCGCCATTTGATTCTTAAATTTTTGAGGTCGCAAATTTAGGCGAATTCCCATTCAAAAGCCAAATCTAATCTCAGAAACTTGAACCGTTTTCAACGTTTTTTAATTTTTTTAGGATTTAAGATAATTTTACTCTGAAAAGTCCTCCACAAATTTATCCATAAAAAATACTCCAAGCATCTCGAAAGTACTTGGAGCAGTA
This sequence comes from Cytophagales bacterium UBA2561, assembly GCA_002340355.1. Lineage (GTDB taxonomy): Bacteria > Bacteroidota > Bacteroidia > Cytophagales > Thermoflexibacteraceae > UBA2561. The sequence continues at coordinate 68,030 of DDLX01000010.1, read as the reverse complement.
GTAATATCTAGAAATCAAAACACTTAATAATATCATGAAATGATATCATAAGGAGTGACAGGCAAGTCTAAACTTCATAATCATTAGGCATAATCAATGCTAATGCAATATAAATTGGGATTCCTGTTCCCCAGAAAATTGTAGCTATCGCGAATCCGATACGCACCAATGTAGAATCAATATTAAAATAGTCTCCTAAACCTTCACATACGCCAGCAATTTTTCTGTCATGGCTTACTTTTACTAACTTGTTCATGGGTGTTTTTTGTAATTTAAACATTCAATCAATTCGACTTATGGGATTATACGGGTTTTTCTTACAATGGTTAAATTCTAATTTGTTAAAAATAACGAATGAATAAAATGATTTCAGTCTTTGACTAAAATCCGCTTTTTCATTTCTCATTTAGCCTATTCTTGTGATTCTATTTCGACTTTATTGTTTTTTTTTAACAGAAAATGTTTCTTTGTTTTATCTTAATTTAAGTAGGAAAATAACTTTCAAAAAATATTTCTTTCCAGAATTTTTATATCAATATTCTTCTGAAAAAAGCTTCCACTTTCATGAGCTTTTTATCAAAACAATATGGTAACACTATTATGATTTTTGAAAAAATTGACCGATATCAAAATAGGTTATCTTTTTTTGAGAAAAGAATTCGATAGAAAAACATCAAACACTCAAATCATTACTTGAGTTGTCATAACTCTTAGCAAATCTTAGCCTTAATTATTGAGAAAATGGATAAAAATCAAGGTAAAACAATTGTCATTGTGATTGCTTCAATAATCATCATAGGAATTGCAATAGGTGCAAATATTTTTTTACAGGAACAGAAAAAATCACCCAAAAAACAAAAAGCAGAAATCACAGTAAAATATGTCCAGACTGAAAAGGTGGCTTATCAGACGATTAATACCAAAGTTAAGGCTTATGGACGTGTAGGTTCAGCACAACCTTTAGATGTAATGTCTGAAGTATCAGGGAGAATGTTAGCTGGAAATATAAGGCTCAAGGCTGGAGAAAAATTTAGCGCAGGAGCCGTTTTATTCCGAGTTGACGATAAGGAAGCTAAATTAAGTTTACAAGCTCAAAAAAGTAGTTTTATGCGAGATATTGCTACAATTTTAGCCGATTTCAAAATTGATTTCTCTGAAAGCTATGCTGCTTGGCAAAGTTATTTTGAAGCAATTGATGTCCAAAAACCTTTGCCTGAGCTTCCCAAAGTTAAGAATAGTAAGGAAAAAACATATCTAGCTACCAAAAATATTTTTACGAATTATTACAACATTCAAAGCATTGAAGAACGCCTCAAAAAATATGTTTATCGTGCGCCATTTTCAGGAACAATTGCTGAAGTATTTTTAGAAATGGGATCTTATGCGAATCCAGGTGGACGTATTGCTAAAATTATCCGAACGGATAAATTAGAACTCAAAGTTCCTATCGAAACCTCTAATATTCAATGGGTTAATATTGGAAAATCAGTCAAAGTTCAATCAGAAAATGGGCAACAGACATGGCAAGGCAGCGTCATTCGTATTGGTGATTTGGTTAATCCGCAAACACAAGCCTTAGATGTTTTCATCAATATTTCACCCAATCAATATAAGATTTATGATGGACTATACTTAGAAGTCGAAATTAATGGAACAACGATTCCTGAAGGTATGGAAATTTCTCGCAGTGCCTTAGTCGATAGAACAAAACTCTACGTTTTGAAAGATAGTCTATTAACCAAAAAACGAATTCAAATTCATAAATCAGATGAAGAAACTGTTATTTTTTCAGGATTAACACCTAATACTGAAATTGTTACTGAGCCTCTGGCGGGTATCAAATCTGATACAAAAGTTGCTCCCCTGAGTACTGCCGCTGAAGCCGAACGTATTGCCAAACAAAAGGCAAAAGAACAAGCAAAAAAAGACAGCTTGCAAAAAAGTAGTGAGTAGTGAATGCTACATATTGAAACTCCTCTATCAATACTACTGAAATATTAAAAAAAATAAAACCAAACTAAAATTTACTGATTATCAATTTTATAGTGTCAGGTTTATAACCCTAATGCTATGGAATATCTCATTACTCACTACTCCATACTAAAAGAACGGCATGAAAAAAATTGTAGAACACTTTGTTAAATATCCGATTTGGGCAAATGCCATCATTGTTACGGTCATCATTTTCGGGCTGGTAGCCTATTTTATTACACTTAAAAAATCCTTTTTCCCAGAACGAGAACCCAGTTCGGTATCGGTCTCAGTTGTGATGCCAGGGGCTTCACCTGAAGAGATGGAAGAAGGTGTCACCATCAAAATCGAAGAAGCTCTTAAAGGACTCGAAGGTGTGGATGAAATTACTTCTACTTCTGGTGAAAATGTTGCCAATATTCAAGTCGAAGTCTTCAAAAATTATGACCTAGAAGAAGTGGCTACCGAAGTTAAAAATGCCGTTGATAGAATTAGCTCTTTTCCTGTAAATGCCGAACGTCCAGTTATTTATAAAAATAAGCCGCGTAGTATGGTGCTTTGGATTGGAATGACAGCCAATGAGGAAGTTAGCTTGTTCAAGATGAAAGAATATGCCGAAAAAATAGAAGATGACTTATTAGCAGGTGATGCTTCCAAAGTAAGTATTTATGGCTATCCAACAGTTGAGATTTCAGTAGAGATAAAGGAAGACGAATTATTACGTTATAATCTGACTTTTGACCAAGTAGCAACAGCAATTCGACTGAATAATCGGGATATTTCGGCAGGATCAATTCTTTCTACAGAAGAAGAAATTTTGATTCGCTCCCGTGCCAAGACTAAAGAGGCTGAACGTATCGGAAATATTATTTTACGTTCTAATAATGATGGTAGTACATTGAAAATCAAAGATATTGCTAAGGTTACAGAACAATTTTCGGACACACCAAACGAATCATATATGAATGGTAAACGTTCGGTTTATTTCCGAGTCATGAAATTGCCTGAGGAAGATATTGAAGAAATTTCTAACTTCTGTACCCAATACGTTGAAAAATTTAATGAGCAAAATGAAGAAGTAAAACTAGAGATTACCTTCGATTTTCTAAATTTATTGAAACAAAGGTTAGCAATGCTTCAGTCCAACGGGGCAGTCGGTTTGATATTAGTTTTATTCTGTTTGGGTTTATTTCTAAGTTTACGACTTTCAGCTTGGGTTGCCTTTGGAATTCCCTTCTCATTTTTTGGAATGTTTGCCATAGGTTCATTAATAGGAATTACGATTAACATGATCTCTCTTTTTGGAATGATTTTGGTAGTTGGAATTTTAGTAGATGATGGAATTGTAATCGCTGAAAATATTTATACCCACTTTGAACGAGGCAAAAAACCAATGGATGCAGCAGTAGATGGCACAATGGAAGTCATGCCTGCTGTATTCACTTCGGTCTTAAGTACGATTGTTGCATTTATGCCTTTATTGGTTATCGAAGGCTTCGAATTTTTGGAAGAAATGGGTATTGTTGTCATGCTTTGTTTAGCTATTTCTTTAATTGATGCCTTTTTTGTTTTACCTTCTCATTTAGGAAGTCATCATGTTTTATCTCGCCGAAAACCTCGTAAAAATAATGGAGAAGAAGACGGAGCTTTTGAAATTGAAGAAACCAAAAGTACTCGTGAAAAATTAAACGAAATTATTGATAAAATCCGATTTGGGGTTTATTCTCGTCTATTGACTCATTTTCTAAAATATAGAGGAATTTATTGGACAGTTCCGATTGCTTTTTTGATTTTAATTCAGGGTTTATTAGCAGGTGGTTTTATCAAATCAACCTTTTTTCCTGCCATTCCTTTTGATAGTTTTGATGTCAATATTGCGTTTACGGCAGGAACTCGTGAAGATAAGGTAGAAAAGTATTTATTAGATTTCGAAAAGAAAGTTTGGGAAGTCAATCAAGAATTAAAGAAAGAATTTAATACACCAGAGTCTTTAGAAGGTATAGATTTACTCAAATATAAACTTGGATTTTCAGAATTAGACACAGGACGAAATTTTATTTCTTTTATTTTCCGAGATATTGGATATACCGAAGGTGAACAAGGACGACACGCAGGACAGTTGGGTATTTTGATGTTAGATATGGAAGGAAGAGGTGTTTCTTCTTTTGAAATTGCTAACCGTGTTCGGGATAAAATTGGACACATCCCTGAAGCTCAAAAACTTTCCGTAGGAAGAGAAGGTCGATTTGGTAAACCTGTATCTGTCAAGTTATTAAGTAAAAATCCTGCTGAACTTGAAGCCGCTCGTGTTGCACTCAAAAAAGCACTTAGTGAACTTCCTGTCCTTAAAGATATTGACGATAATCAAACACTAGGGCGGCGTGAAATGGAAATTGAGCTAAAACCGAAAGCGTATTTCTTGGGACTAACTCATAGCGAAATCACCAAACAAATTCGACAGGGATTCTTTGGAGAAGAAGTACAACGCCTCCAAAAAGGCACAGATGAAGTACGGGTTTGGGTGCGCTATCCTGAAGAAAACCGTCTGAGCATTGGACAGCTCGAAAATATGAAAGTCAAGACGCCAACAGGAGAATATCCACTATTAGAGTTAGTTACATACGAAACTATTCGAGGTGTAGTTGATATTAAGCACTATAATGGTTTTAAAGAAATCGAAGTTTCGGCAGAAGTCAAAGATCCTGACGAACCTACAGCTCCTATTATGGAAGAAATACAGACGAAAATTTTACCTCAAATTCAGTCAGATTATCCCAGTATTTCGGTCTCGTATGGAGGACAACAACGTCGTAGTGAAAAAGCACAAAAGTCATTCCAGCAAATTTTGCCTATCATGTTGGTAACCATGTTTGTATTATTATCTCTAGCATTCCGTTCATTCTCACAAGCTATGATTATTTTTCTGACGATGGTGCCAATTGGATTGGGCTGTGCCATTTTAGGACATGGTATTGAAGGAAAATCAGTTTCTTTATTAAGTGTTTGGGGGATGTTGGCTTTATCAGGGGTGATTATCAATGATACAGTAGTCTTATTAGATAAATACAATCAGAATCTACGCAATGGAATGACAGTTATGGAAGCTGCACATAATGCAGGTGTAGCCCGTTTTCGAGCCATTATTTTAACTTCCTTAACAACCGCTTCAGGATTATATCCCTTGATTTTGGAAAAAAGTTTTCAAGCACAGTTTCTTGTTCCAATGGCGATTTCGGTAGCCTATGGTGTGGCATTAGGTACATTTTTTAATTTATTAATTTTCCCTGTTATTATCACGTGTGTTAATGATATTCGCCGAGTCAAAACGTGGATTTTCCGTGCGCCCAAAGCTCTCTGGCAAGGTACGTCTCTTTCTTTTCCCACTCGTGAAGAAGTAGAGCCTACTATGCGGGAAATTCATCGTATTCAAAAAGAAAATCAAGAAGATAAGATTTAAGTTGCATTGATTTTTAATCCAATAGAGTCCTACTAAGTTTTTAAAATTTAGTAGGATTTTTTGTTTTTCAGCTATTACTCTATAGTAAAAAATTTATATTTTACTTATTGAGATAAATTAGAAAAAGTAAACCATCAATATGGATTAGAACTTATTAAGGTCAATAGTTTGTAAGTTTTTTATTAACATAATTTTCTAAATACAAAAATTATTGATAATCAATAACTTTTATAACGTAGGATTTGCAAATCCTATACTATGGAAACAAGCATTAATTTATTGAAAATCAATTTTTAACCCTCCAAAAGTTTAAAGCTCTTGGAGGGTTAGGCAAAGCTCACGAACTATTGTAAAGTCATGTAAATAACAATTATGCCTTACTACTTTTTACATTGTCATTTGAAATACCACATCTTGATAAACTTGTGCATTTCCTTTTTCTAAGTATTTAGTTTCCATACCGCCACCTAGTGCTAAAATAGGAGTAAATGTAAATATTTCATTTTCAATAAGATTACCTTGCTCTGTAATTGCTTTTTCAAATAACGTTTCTCTTAACCATTCTTTCCTGTTCTCTTCGTCAGTCAGAAAATCCTCAAAGAATGATTCAAGATTCCAAACAATTGTTTCTACGTTTCGATATTGAATATCTATCATACATACATCTTCGTCCATTTCTGTCAGTTTTCGATAATAGAATAATTCACCAAAACCAGTGATTGCGAATGGTACATAATTTTCTACCTCTCGTCCTAACCAAGTCCATAAGGTAGATTCGAAGTCCTTCGGATTTATTAATTCTATCAACCCATTATTATATTTTCCGAATCCGTTCGATTTCCATAAATTAATTAAAAATTGAGGAACTTTATCTTCGTATTCTTGGATAATACTATCTGAAACAGGAGAACTATTTTGTTCTATTCTAAATACTTCGTTAAATTTTTTCATATTAATGTTTAATTATACATTACCTTATTTTACCAATTCTTCATCACTTGTTTTAGAAGAGATTCGAAAACGTTTCTCTACAAACCCAATTAACGTTTCTAATCCATACACATACATTGCTAAAAACAAAATCGCCAAGTGAATCCCAAAACTAAAGTAACTCACAACTGAAACTGAGGCAAAATACAACATATAAAACATCGTATCAGCAAACATTTCAATTACTAAACTCTGCCCACCAAACCGCTTTTCGAGATACAAGGTAATGGGGTCTCGTACCCAAATTACTTTAATTGAAATTATCGAAAAGGAAATAAATAATAACAAAATAAACAATGGTGAAATTCGATTATCTCCACTTTCTAGTGCTAGGAAAGCATTTAATAAAATAAGGGGTCCAGGCATATCGCCATAAATAGTTTCGTGTTTATCTGCCCCTTCAAAATCACCAATAATTATAATTTTATCTTTCGTAAATTCATCTTGTAACTCAGGTGGAAGTGTCAAAAACTCTGATAAGTAAATCATAGGATAACGCTGATCATCAGGAGCTTCTAATAAGTCATATCGCCGAACGGCATAATCCAAAATAAAAGCATTTAAGATGTAATGTCCATCTAATTTATCATACAAACCAAGGTCTTCCAATTTCGTGTTATAAATCATTTCATACATACGTAGCGGAGTTGTTTTCAAATTATTGCCTTGTACAAGATGGTATTTTAACACCATATCATTATTGGTTTCCATATCTGAAAGTCCTGGATTTGGTGTTTTAAAACGAGATGAGTCTGCCAAGCCATTCTCTTTTTTATGCATCGAAACGACACAATTTTTCACTCGTTCTAACTCTGCTTTCAGTAAAGAATCATTCGCCGATGAATCCACAAAAAACACATCTAATATGGCTAGCTTGTGATTATCAGGGTTTCGGTTTAGAGTATGTAATAATTCGCCTAAAGACTGTCGATTAGTAATGACATCATTTCCAATAGGGAATCCGTTCTTATCCAATTTATCAATGAATTGTTTTTCCCAAGTTACGCTAATAAATAGGAATCTTTCACGAGGAGGCTTTTCATGAGCCTTGAGAATCAGATTTTTAAATCCTGAAGTCAATTTAATTAAGAGGACTTCATCATCTAGGGTGTAGGCTTGCGACAAACTAAATAAAGTTAAAACAATCATCAATAAAGCATTGACCATTGCCCCAATAAAAATATAAATTTGCGTTTTTTTAGAAGCCATTCTGGAGGTTGTTTTTTGTGGTTTATGTTATCTTCTACTTCAATCTTTACACCAATTACTTAAAATTACAAAATTCCACCAAGGAACACCATACTTTTAGTATTTTATATAAATGTGAATCAAGGATTTAATAAAAAACTATCTAGCAAACATTTCACACTTTAGACAGCATTCTAAATCAGTTCATTTTAATAAAAATGAAAATAATTATTTTTAAATCTAAAAAAATAACAGACTTATCTAAAACAAAAAGCTATAAAAGAAAACGATGGAACTTCATAGAAATGCCATCGCTAAAACAGAATAATAAATATAAACTTAAGAACGTGGAGGATAAAATTGAAAAATTCAGAAAACTAAGAAATAAACCCAAACGTAAAAAATGGTTTGGAGGGTCGCATACGCATAATAATTTCGGCGAATATGTTCATCAAGGGCATCAGCCATTTCTTCTTCGTCAGCATAAGGGTCAGCATTCTTGATAAAAAATAAAAGGGCAGAGACAAAACAAACTGGCACGACATAATAATCGGCAAATTTGGTCAAGATTTGTGATATCATCAAGTTTTTAGAGTTAAGTAAGTGTTTTATTGGTATACGCCTTTTCAAGCTTCGTAAATATACTCATTTGGCTTTTTTTTCTAATAAAATCACATTGAAAAATCACAAAAAAATCGTTTTTAAGAATAAAGTCAAAAGAAAATTCCTTTATTAGGATAAATTTCAGGTTTGCAATTGAGATTAGCAAACGTTAAAATTTGATACGGGTTACAAAAGTTGTAATTTTGACACCAATTTTATTTTAAAGCAACAATTAATCATATTTAATGCTGAGTTAAATTTCGATAGTTGAAGCTATTAGTTTTGATTAATTCCATAAAGATAGTTCGACAAGAAGAGCGCAAAACGGATTCAGATGACTATTCATTTTATTGCCATTGGGGGAAGTGTCATGCACAATTTAGCGATTGCCCTAAAGCAAGAAGGCTATCAAATTACAGGGTCTGATGACGAAATCTACGACCCTGCCCGTAGCCAACTCCAACAATATGACCTATTACCACCAGAAATTGGTTGGTTTCCTGAGAAAATCACAGCGCAAACCGATGCGGTCATTCTCGGGATGCACGCCCGAAAAGATAACCCTGAATTGTTGAAAGCCAAAGAATTAGGGATTCGGGTCTATTCCTATCCTGAATATATTTATCAACATTCGAGGCATAAGCAACGAGTGGTTATTACAGGAAGTCATGGTAAAACTACCGTCACAGCAATGGTAATGCATATCCTAAATTATTATAATCGAAAATTTGATTATTTATTAGGTGCTTATTTAGACGGCTTTGAAACTACAGTACGGCTTTCTCAAGAAGCCCCTACGATTATCATTGAAGGAGATGAATATACTACTTCGCCTCTGGATTTGACTCCAAAATTCCTTCATTATCAGCATCATATTGTGTTAATTACGGGAATTGCTTGGGATCATATTAATGTTTATCCTGATTTCGACGATTATCTAAAGCAATTCGAAAATCTCGCAAATTCTTCCATTAAAGGACATTCTATCATTTATTGTGAGGAAGATAATCTCGCAATGACGGTTTCCGAAATGGTGGCTGATGAGGATGTGATGCGAATCAAGTACGGAACTCATCCACATAAGATTCGAAATGGCACAACATATCTGAAAACCAACCAAGGCGAAGTAGCGTTGCAGGTTTTTGGAGAACACAATATGCAGAATTTAAGTGGGGCAATGGCAATTTGTAAAAAATTAGGCATTACCGATGATATGTTCTACAAAGCCATTACATCCTACAAAGGAGCAGCTAAACGAATGGAGTGTATCGCTAAGACAGATAATCAACTGGTTTTCAAGGATTTTGCACATGCTCCTTCGAAAGTGAAAGCTACCGTTAAATCCGTGAAAATGCAGTATCCTAATCGAAAGTTAATTGCTTGTACAGAATTGCATACATTCAGTAGCTTAAATAAGGATTTTTTGCCAAATTACGAAGAAGCTTTATATAATGCTGATATTCCAATTGTTTATTTTAACCCTAAAACATTAGAGCATAAACGCTTAGATCCAATTACGGAAGCCGATATTCGAGAAGCATTTGCTCAGGATAACCTCCGAATTTTTACAAATTCAGACGAATTACGTCAATTTATTTTGACAGAAGCCCAACCAAATCGAAATGTTTTATTGATGAGTTCAGGTACATTTGATGGAATTGACTATCAGGAGTTTGCAGACGAAATCATTCGCCATTAATTCAAAAATAAATTTACTCTACGCTTAAACCTATAAGACTTTCACATTTCTATAGGTTTAAGTTTATTTTACAAAATAAGGATGACGAAGCCCCATATACAATCTCACGTTTCACTAAAATTACTGAATACTTTCGGAGTTGAAGCAAAAGCAAAATTCTTTTGTCAAATACGACATCTTGATGATATTCAAAACATTTTGCAAAATCCCACCTTCAAAGATATACCTTTTCTAATTTTGGGTGGAGGAAGCAATTTGTTATTGACTCAAGATTTTGAGGGGCTAGTTTTACAGATGGATATTCAGGGTATTGAAAAAATTCAAGAAACTCAAGATTGTGTTCTTCTAAGATTCGGTGCGGGAGTAAATTGGCATTCTGCAGTATGTTATACTATCGAAAAAGAACTTGGAGGCTTAGAAAATTTATCCCTTATCCCTGGAACAATTGGAGCTGCTCCCATTCAAAATATTGGAGCATATGGCGTGGAGCTAAAGGACGTTTTTGAGAGCTTAGAAGCCATAGAAATAGCCACAGGAAAATGTCAAACTTTTACAAGCTCAGATTGTAAATTTGGTTATCGAAATAGTATTTTCAAGCAAGAATTAAAAGGAAAATTTATCATTACTTCGGTTGTTTTACGATTATCCAAAAATCCAAAATTCACGATTTCTTATGGTGCAATTCAATCAAAATTAGAAAGTTATGATCAAGATATTTCACTCAAGACGATAAGTAATGCCATAATTGAGATTCGACAAAATAAACTACCAGACCCTGCAAAAATTGGAAATTCGGGAAGTTTTTTCAAAAATCCGACAATTCCAAATACTCAGTTTGAAAGCCTAAAAAATCAATTTCCAAGTATTATTGGCTATGCCGTTTCAGAGTCAAAAACTAAAATACCTGCTGGCTGGTTAATTGAACAAACAGGCATTAAAGGGAAACATTTTGGAAATACAGGAACATATGAAAAGCAAGCCTTAGTACTGGTGAATCATGGTCAAGCTACAGGAAAAGAAATTTTAGATTTTTCTAAGAAAGTTCAGCGATTTGTTTTTGAGAAATTTGGAATTCAATTAGAACGAGAAGTCAATGTAATTTAAGGGAAGTTTCACATAAAAATCTTTACGAAAATGTCTGAATTTGAACTATATCTCCAAATGGGATTTTCTCATATTTCTGATATTCAGGGATATGATCATATTTTATTCATTACAGCATTGTGTGCAGTTTATCAACTCAAGCATTGGAAAAATGTATTAATTTTAGTAACTGCATTCACTATTGGACATTCGATAACTTTGGGTTTAGCCACATTGGATATTATTCCTCGAAATGCCGAGTGGATCGAATTTTTGATTCCTGTAACTATTTTCTTGACTTGTCTTCAAAATTTTTTCCAAAAGTCAGAAATTCGGGGACAGCAAATCAACCGTTATATTACAGCAATGGGATTTGGGTTAATTCATGGAATGGGATTTTCTAATTTCTTATCGGCTCTTTTGGGTGGTTCGGATGAACTTTTAGTACCTCTTTTTGCTTTTAATATAGGATTAGAATTGGGACAGGTCTTTATTGTATTAGTCATTCTAACTATTTCTTATGGTTTGATTTCGGGGCTTAGGGTCATTGACAGAGAATGGAATTTAATTTTGTCAGGAGCATCAGCAGGTATAGCATTGGTTATGATCTTTGAACGACTTCCTTTTTAAGACTTTAGTCTCTCCACATTTGCCTTAGCATTTGTAAGTTTTATCTGATACTATTTCAATAAACATAGATAAATAAAATCGAAAAAAGAGCAAATTATTAAATCAATTTAAAGTTGAATTCCGATAACCGTCATATCATCACGTTGTGGTGCATTTCCCATATGTGTAGCTAATGCCATTTCAAGTATTTTTCGCTGATTTTCAAGGGATTCTATTGCATTTTCAGCTAAAAGCGATTTAAAATAAGGCGTTCCAAATTTTTGACCTTCAAGATTGGGCTGATCAACAATACCATCCGTAGAAAGATATAGTAAGTCTCCTTTTTGAAGAAAAATAGTTTGATTTGTAAAATTTCTCTTTTTTCGTTGTATACCTCCCACTGACTTTTTATCACCTCGCAATTGAGCAAGTTCCTTTTGGTCAATATCAAAATAGTACAAAGGACGCTTTGCGCCTGTAAATGAGACTTGTACAGTCTCTTCTCTTTGGTTTTCTAGCAAACACAAACAAACATCCATGCCATCGTTATTAAAGCCTCGTTTTTGGCGAAGTGCTTCCTGAATACGCTTATTTAACTTCTCAAGCATCAAGAAAGGGACAGCTTTCGTTTCTTGATTTACAATTTCAGTTAATAAATCATTTCCGACCATACTCATAAAAGCCCCCGGTACTCCATGTCCTGTACAATCAACTACTGCAATTAAGGTTCGTTTTGGTGTATGTGAAATCCAGAAAAAATCTCCTGAGACAATATCTTTTGGACGAAAAATCACAAAATAGTCGTCGAAGGCTTCGTACATTTCGGATTCACTGGGTAAAATGGCATTTTGAATCGTCTTTGCATACCGAATACTGTCTGTAATTTTAACATTATTTTCTTTAATCACTTCGTAAGATTTTGCATTTTCTAAGGCAATCGCTACATAGGAAGCTAAAGAACGTAAAACCGTAATATCCAAATTCTTATATGCATTTTGTGTATAACTTTGTAAGGTCAAAACACCAACAGGATTTTTATCAATGACCAAAGGTACATAAATCAATGACTGAGGAGCATCTGTAGGAGGAGTATAATGCTTAATATTCAGATATTTTTGATAACCTTCTTTTAAATCATTAATAATTACCTCTTTTTGGTTCAGAAAACACCAAACCGAAAATTTACGTTTATCATTCAGAGACTCAGATGTATAGGAGTGTTTTTGCCCATCCTCAATATATCCTTTAAATTCAATACATTCTAAACTTGGATTATATGATCCAATTCCAAAAATAGTTGCATCTCCTAGCGTATTCACATTGGTATAAATGGTTTGTACCAATTGTTCCAATTCTAAGGAAGCCGTAATTTTTTGTCCTATATCATGTAATGCCGAAATGTTATTAAGTGCTTTACCAAGCTGTGCTTTCTGTTGTTCAAGCTCTTCTTTTTGTTGTTCTAAAACGTCATTTTTCCGTTTCACTTCAGAAGTCCGAGCTTCTACAATGAACTCCAATTTTTCTTTATCACGCCGTAACCGTTTGGTATAGAATACAATAGATAACCAAATGCTAATAATCACTCCAAAAACATAGAATAAATAGGCTACATTAGTTAAATACCAAGGTGGACGAATCTCAAAAGCATAATACGTCTCATAACTTTCTTTCCCATAAATATTTTTGGCTCTAACTCGAAATATAAATTTTCCTGCTGGCAAATTGGTATATTCTTTTTTACTTTCCGAACTCCAAGAAGACCAGTGTTCATCATAACCTTCTAAATAATGTTCATAAAAATTGCCTTCAGGATAATCATAGGAAGTAGCCGTATATTGGAAAGTTAACGAATTTTGATAATGTTCAAAAATTGGTTGTCGATTCTGGGGCTGATTTGCTACAACTCGAAAGGTATTTTCGGCAATTTTTTCAAGGTGCGTCCCATGAAAAATGACAGAATCTTCATTTAACGTAATTTTACTAATTAGGGCATAAAAATCATTCAATAAGTCCGTTTCTTCTTCTTGGATTTCGTATCGAAATAGCCCTTCAGAGCCTCCTACCCAAATTATTTGATCCTTCTCATTTCCCAAAAATATCTTATTTTCTAACATCTGTGGAATACGGCGAAGAGGTGTATCATACCATTTATAACGATTTTGATCAACTAACTTAGCAACACCCAAGGGGGATTCACGATTATTCATTCCTGTTATCCACACATTTTGATTTTGATCTTCTATAGCATAAAAAATACTTCGTTGTCGGAGATCTTTGCCCAAAAAATCTGAAGGTTCAAAACGATTCATCTTAGAATTGAATTCATACAAACCCTCAGGAAATCCGAACAAAATATGCTTATTTGCTTCAAAAACGAAAGGATATCGTAATGAAGGTAAACCATCTTCTATATTATATTCCGTTAATTGTATAGAATCTAAATCATGGGATTCGGAAAAATCTACTTTGATAATTCCATTTTGATAGGAACAAAGCCACAAATTTCCTTTCCAGTCTTCAAGAATATGTCTGGTTTCAAAAGTCTTTGCTACCTCTTGGTAACGAATTTGTGAGCCTAATACTAATTTCCCGATTCCTTCTCGATGAGCTATCCAAACTATATCAGGGTGCTTCTGAGATACTGTAGCATTAAGGGCAGAATACCCATCAGCAAATTCATGAATGATTTTCGGTTTACCATCTGGACGTAATTCATAAATATATTTTCTTTCACCAAAAATAATAGTTGAATCGCCATTATAAAGTTTAATTTTTTTAATGAACCATGTTTGTTCAGTAGCATTTGGAATTTGATGTACTTGACTATTTTCAATATAATAGAATCCCTCTCCTGTCCCAACATAAACTCGTTTCCCAACTTCTAAAATAGCATTTACCATTCCTCTAAGTCCAACTTCTTCCCCAAAAAAAGTAATTGCCTTGTTAATTTCTGCTCGAAGAATTCCCTTAGATAACCCCAGCCATACTGCCCCCTGTTGGTCTTCAAAGGCATAATATGGTGTAGCTTTCAAATCAATATCTTCGGATAAAACTTGAAGAATTTTTCCTTTAGTGTCCGTAATGAAAACACCTCCATTTAATCCACAAAAGATATAGTTTCCATTTTGGAGTAATCTACCATGATAAGGCTCAATTTGAAGTTGGCTAATTTCAGATTCAAAAAGTGTTATTTCACCTGTATTATCTTTCAGATTCATCAAATAAAATCCAGCATTTCTTGTTCCAATTAATTTATTGCCAGAAATATGAGGCAAAATAACTGAAATTGTTTTGTCTGCGAAAAACTCACCTCCTCGTACTGTCACAAATTCTTCTCCCGTAAACCGACTTAAACCTATTCCTTGTTGGCGAACATAGATTTCTTTATCTACTAAAAAACTTCGATGATACAAATTTGGCAAGTCTTTCCATGTTCTAATCTGACCATCTTTCAGATGAAAGAAATGAGTATCTCCTTTAAAGATCACATCTCTCTCACTTCGCACCAGAATTGTCCGAATGTAACCAAATTTATGAGATGAATTATCAATTTTTGACTTGAGTGAGATATATTCAATCTTGCCCTTATCATTAGGCTGTAAATATCCAAATTCTCCAATTCCTCCCACGTAAATTTTTCCTTTGGGTGAAATAGCTAAAGAAATAGCACCAGCCCCATTAGGTAAAAAAATCTGTTCCCAGCTTACTCCATCATAACGCAACACACAAGAACCATTAGCTACATAAATAATCCCGTGTGAATCTTGCAAAATACACCAATTCTGAGTTTCTGCATTGTAGTCTTGAGGTAAATAACTGTGTGTAAATACTTTACCAATATTTTGAGCGTGTAAATGAGAAATCCAGACCAGAAGTGTAGTGCAAATTATAATATATTTGCAAACACCCAGAAATTGCTGTATGAATCGGTTCAGAAATTTATTGGTGAGCTTCTCCAAATCAGTTTTTTTAAGAATCGGGTAATTAAACTTTCTATGAACAAAAAAGATACCTTTTTTAGTAAATCACAAACGTATCTTACTTTTCTAAATCTATAAACTTTACGCTCCCTTATTTAGACTTTATCCCATTTCTATCACAAACAAAATTTTTGGGGTTAAAGTCATAAACAAGTAACTGTTTTGAGTGTCCAAAGTATCTAAAATTTTTACGGAATCTAGACTTAATAAAAACAAAAAAATTGGGATAAACTCGAATCTTTTAATATCTTTTTAGAAAAAAAGTTTTGCGGTACGATTTTAGTCTTCTTTTAGTTACTACTTTTTATTATTGAAGACTTATATTTTATAAATCATTTTTAGTAGGGTAGAGTACTTATTTTTTTATATTATAGTCAAAAAAGTTTTCGATAAAAATCTATTTCTTACAAATATTTTGGATTTTACGACTTTTTACTATAACTTAATTGTCTGAAAGTACGTTGTACAAATCACAAAAATTAGCAGTTATATCCCAAAAAAGAGATGAAATAGGGATGAAAAAACGTTTTTTTCTATTAGAGTACATCTCAAAATCAAACTATCACAATTCGTATTACTATGAGAAAGACTTCCTCAAATCCGATGCTGAAGGAATCCCGATTCCTCAAAAATGCTCAAGCACAATCTTCGGGCAAGTTAATGACTGTAAATGGTACAGTTAATAAGTCGTATATCATGTTCTTCTGTTTACTAGGTGGCGGTGGATTCGCTTGGTTACAAATCATCGCAGGCGGTGGAGCATTATTATTACCTCTTCTTGGCATTGGTTCGATTAGTGCCTTTCTAATGGTCTTGCTCACCCAATTTAAACCTCACTGGGCTCCGATTACTGCCCCCATTTACGCAGTTATAGAAGGAATTCTGTTAGGAACAATTACTCTTTTTGCCGAAACATATGTTCCTGGTATTGGAACTCAGGCAATTGGTCTAACACTCGGAATTTTATTTGTCATGCTTGGACTTTACAAGTGGGGAATTATCAAGCCAACCGAAAAATTGAAATCAGTTATTATCGGAGCAACTTTCGCTATTTTTATCACTTATTTAAGTATCATGGTGTTACGAATGGTAGGTTTAGAAATTCCATATATGCACCAATTGGGTTGGATTGGAATCGGCTTTAGTTTGGTAATAATTGGAGTTGCCGCATTAAACTTAATTCTGGATTTTGATTTGATTGACCAATATTCACAGGCAGGTGTTCCGAAATATATGGAATGGTTTGCCGCAATGGGTTTAATGGTCACACTAGTTTGGCTTTATGTTGAGATTTTACGTTTATTGAGCATTCTAAGTTCAGACTAATTTCAATTTACTACGTCTTATATAAACCTATGGAGTTTTTGAAATTTCATAGGTTTAATTATTTTAAATCAATTTTTTTAGTTTAAAACATAAATTTGAAACGTCATGAAAATAAAAGGAACGGTTATTTATCAAGATTTAGGAACAGGTTTTTGGGGAATTGAAGGAGATAATGGCGAAGAATGGAGACCCATTAATTTGCCTGAAAACCTAAAAGTCAGTGGCAAAAAAGTCACACTTGAAGTAGAGGAAGTCGAAGAAGGCTTTTCGATGTTTATGTGGGGTAAACCTATTAGAATTAAAAAATAAAACTGACAAAGTACCTTTGATAGAATAAAAAAGTTTGTCAAAGGTATTCTTCTTTTTCTATATTTTATTTATGAAAATTTTGCATATTAGTCGATTTGATAGAGGGGGAGCTAATGCCGTTCGAAGACTACATTATGGATTATTAGACAGGGGTTATGAATCAGATTTATTAACCTTAGATAATTTTAATAATACCAAAAGACGGAAATATATCTTTCAGCCTTCTTTGCCTCAAAAATTTACGCTCCAAGACCGCCTTCGTATCAAACTAAAGCTACAAAGTCCTCATTCTTTTCATGACCAACAAGGTCTTCAACTCAAAGGATATTCACTTGGCTATGGATTTACTTTTCCAGAAACCTTACATGATATAACTTCGCATCCCTTATACCAACAAGCTGATATTCTACACTTACATTGGGTCAATGATTTTTTAGATTATCCTTCCTTTTTTAGCAAGAATCAAAAGCCAATTCTATGGACATTACATGATATGCACCCTTTTACGGGAGGCTTTTTTTATTCAATCGGAACAGATTATCAAGCTAAACAATTGACTAATTTTATTCATCCAGAGAAGACTAATTTAGATATATTATTAAATAAAAACACAAAGACAAAAATACAAAATATTGAAAATCAGTATATAGAGGTATTGGCTACAACTCAAACAATGAAAAAGTTATCAGAGCAAAGTCAAATTTTAAAATCATTTAAACATCACCTTATTCCTTTAGGTTTAGATACTAAAGTTTTTAAACCATATGATAAATTTTTCTGTCGAACTCTATTTGACCTACCTTCTGATATTCCTGTTTTAGTTTTTGTTTCTGCTAGTTTGGATAATCAGTTTAAAGGATTGCAGTTATTAATTGAGGCTGTCTCAGGATTAGAAAATCCCCCTTATTTATTGGCAATAGGTCAAAAAAATAAGGCTTTCCAACATATTCCTTACATCCGTTTTACAGACTATATTTCAGATGAGAAATTAATGGCATTGGCTTATTCGGCAGGAGATTTTTTTGTCACTCCCTCCTTGCAGGAGGCTTTTGGACAGACCACTATCGAGGCACTTTGCTGTGGTTTACCTGTGATTTCATTTGAGACTTGGGGAGGATTGGATTTAGTCAATTCTGAAAATGGAATTCGAGTGAAAAAAATGAATATCAAATACTTACGAAGAGCTATTCAACAAATTCTGAGCGATAAAATTCAATTTAATCCTCAAAAAATTCGAGAAGATGCCATTCAAAAATACAATCTAGACCATTTTATAAACCAACATATTCAATTATATCAAAGCTTGCTCCAGTCTTAAATTCACCCATTCAATTCATTTTGAATATTTTTACGGGCAATTTCTTCTAAATCAGTTAATTGAAAAAAAATCTGAGAACGACCTAAAAAATTTTGAAGTACTTTTTTACGAGCTTTCCTATACAAAAAGTCAGGAACAAAACTGTATTCTTTCCGAACTGCTTTTTGGTATTTTTCATATTTCAAAGGAGATGCTCCTAAAATTGCCAAATCAAAATCCAAAAAATATTGCAGATCGATATCATTTGGAGCTTGATGTGATTTCGTAGCTAAAATATATTCACACACCATTTTGATAATTTTTTTAGGAATTTGCATTTTTTTCAATTGTAACTTAGCAAAATCAGCACTTCGAACTTCATTATCTTTACGATGTGATTTATAAATTATATCATGAAACCAAATTGAAAATTGAACTGTTTCAGAATTATTTAGCTTATTTTCAAATTTTTGACTCCAACAAAGTAATTCTGAGATATGTTCTAAATTGTGATAATACCGATGAAATTCTTGATAATTTTGCAGAATTTTCGCGAATACTTCTTCTGAAATTTTCTCATTAACTTTATAAGAATTAGTTAGGCTTTTCCATAAAATAGCTAACTCCCCAATCATTTTATTCTATTGTTTTTAATGCCTGTTTGACATGTGCCAAATGATGCTCGCTATGCCATGCATACAGAGCTATATTTTGCCAAAGTGTAATGGTAGTATTCATCTCGGGATGCGTAAAAACACGGTTTAAATCTTTCTTAGAAATTGATTTTAAGAGAATTATCCAACGTTGATGCAAGTTTTTTAGCAACTGTAAAGAAACTTCAATTGGAGTTTCAAAAGTATCTGGAAGTTCTGCCCAATGATTTTCAAAATAGGGACGAATAGTTGGATTCTCTTCGGTCAGAGCCAATTTGAAACGAATATATGAATTCATGTGACTATCTACCAAATGATGTACTACTTGTCGAATTGTCCATCCTTGAGAACGATAAGAAATATCTAATTGATTATCAGATAAATCAGATACTAAATTAGTTAGCTTTTCTGGAAGTTCTTCAATAGTAGAAATATATTTCTCTGTATCAATTGCAGAAAATGCAGTTGGAAAAATGAATTCACCAATTGGAAAGCGTAAATCTTGAGTCATGACTTTGTTTTTTTAAAGTAGAAACCCCTAAGGTTTTTGTAAACCTTAGGGGTTGAGATAAGTTAATGATGATGTTTATGTGATTTTCGAGGCTTGAGATTCAAGACTTGGAACATTTGTTTATCTTGATCTTCTTCAGGATTGGGAGTAGTAAGTAGAGTATCCCCTGCAAAAATCGAATTTGCCCCTGCCAAGAAACATAAAGCTTGCTCTTCAAAGCTCATTTCGAGCCGTCCAGCCGAAAGCCGAACCATTGCTTTAGGCATTATAATTCGTGCCGTAGCAATCATTCGCACCATTTCCCAAACCGAAACTCTTTTTTGGTTTTCAAGAGGTGTTCCTTCCACTGCTACCAAGGCATTAACAGGCACAGATTCAGGATGTTCAGGCAAGGTTGCAAGGGTGTGAAGCATTCCAATTCGATTATCGTCAGTCTCTCCTAGCCCAATAATTCCACCCGAACAAACCGAGATTTTTGCTTGACGAACATTTTCTAAGGTCTCCAAACGATCGTCATAAGTTCGAGTCGAAATAATCTCCGAATAATGGCTTTCATCAGTATCCAAATTGTGATTGTAAGCATATAACCCCGCCTCTTTGAGCTTTTGCGCTTGTTCGGAGGTCAGCATTCCAAGTGTACAACAAACTTCCAAACCAACATTACTTACGCCTTTGACCATTTCCAGTACTTTATCAAAGTCTCGATTATCTCGGACGCTTCGCCAAGCTGCTCCCATACAAAACCGAGTACTACCGTTATCTTTAGCGGTTCGGGCATGTTTTAGTACTGTCTCAACTGGAAGCAACTTATGTACAGGGCTATTTGTCTGATAACGAGCTGCTTGAGGACAATAAGCACAATCTTCAGCACAGCCTCCTGTTTTGACAGAAAGTAAAGTACAAACCTGTACTTCTTGTGGGTCATGAAATTGACGATGCACCGTTGCGGCTTGGTACATTAACTCTAAAACAGGAGAATGATAAATCGAAGAAATCTCCTCAGTTGTCCAATCTCTACGGATACTTGAAGTTAAGTTAATAGATGGATTTTCGATATCCACCAAGTTGGGATTGATTAATTCTTCTATAGTCATTAATTTATAATTAAAAAGATAAGAAAAATGATACTGAGAAAATAGTATCTTTTTTTATTGGGGGCGTAATATCTGAAAATAATAGAAACTTTAGCCCAAAATAAGATTCAAAGACTTAGAGTAAATTCGATTATGATACATAAAAAATTTGGCGAATCTTGCGATTTTTTGAATTTTCTACTTTCGGAATGTCCGAAAATGTACACCTTTCAGTTTATATTCGTACATTTTTCGGCAAAGCTAAAGTATAATTTATTATTTAAAAAATTGATAATCAAGTTTTTATTTAAATAGGTCTAATCCTTGACTATAGCCATAGTACGCCTAATTTACTGTATTTCTGTTGATAATCCCTTGAAAATTTCTATAAAATACCATGATAAAAGCCGTTAATTTACAAAAAGTCTATCGGAGTCTTAATGTCGAGACGGTTGCCTTAGATAATATTAATTTGGAAATTCAAGCAGGTGAATTTGTAGCAATTACAGGACCATCAGGGTGTGGTAAATCAAGTTTACTTAATATTTTAGCCCTATTAGACAAAGCCACTAGAGGAGACCTCTTTTTTTTCGGACGAAATACGGCTCAAATGTCTGACCGTGAGAAGGCTAATCTCCGAAAACGTTATTTGGGTTTTGTGTTTCAGAGTTTTAATTTAATTGAAGAACTTTCCATTTTTGAAAATATTGAATTGCCTTTAGCATATTTGAATATCCCCAAAAATAACCGCCGAATTCGAGTGCATCAGGTCATGGAACAATTACAAATTGCACATAAACAACGGGCTTACCCTCAGCAACTTTCAGGAGGACAACAACAACGGGTGGCAGTTGCTAGAGCGATTGTTACCAACCCCAAAATTTTGTTAGCTGACGAACCAACAGGTAATTTAGACTCGGCAAAGGGACGGGAAGTTATGGATATTTTCAGCCGACTAAACGAAAACGGCACAACTATTATCTTAGTTACACACTCACAACGAAATGCAGATTATGCCCAACGGGTTTTGCACCTATATGATGGTCAAATCGTTACCGAAAATATTAACCGTCTTGCTTTTTAACTATTTTTTAATTTAAAATTAAAGTTTATCGAAGAAATTGTTTAACAATTATTTCACCATAACGCTACGAAATTTACTCAAACACCGATTTTATGCACTCATCAGTATTTTTGGGTTGGCATTAGGATTAGGTTGTTTTGCTGTCTTATTTCTTTTGATTTTACATGAAACCAATTACGATACTTTTCACCAGCATTCTGATCGTATTGTTCGTTTAACAGAGGTTATTAAAAGAGATGGTATTGGTGAACATTCAGCAAGTGTTCCCTTTCCTGTGGCTTCGGCTTTGGAGAAAGAATTTCCTGAATATATCGAAAAATCGGTTCGTTTATTTAATTTTCAAGCTCCTTTTATTTTGCTCTCAAACCCCGAGTCAGGTAAGAAATATAACGAAAAAAAGCTCTTCTTTGCGGATAAAACCTTTCTCGAAATCTTCGATTTTCCACTTCAATCAGGGGATTCTAAAACGGCTTTAAGTCGCCCTAATTCCGTAATCATTACACCAAAAATTGCTCGAAAATACTTTAAAAATGAGGACGTTATTGGTAAAAAAATTAAACTATGGAATGATATTGAGCTTGAGGTTACGGGCGTGTTTGAACCTTTGCCTCTTCATTCGCACATTAGTTTTGATTTTATTTGTTCCTTTCCAACTATCTATAAAGGCTTAACGAGACATAATAAGAATTGGGTGTGGAATCCGTGTTGGACATATTTTCTTTTGACAGATAATGGTGCCAATTTCCAAGCAGAATTTGAACAAAAACTACCTGACTTTGTCAAAACTTATTTTCCAGAAGCACTTCGGGATTTAGTGCGTTTGGAACTTCAGGAATTAGAAAGAATCCATTTATATTCTAATTTGGACTATGAACTACAAGCAAATGGGGATGCCGATTATGTTTGGATTTTCAAAATAATGTCTGTTTTTGTCCTAATTATTGCTATAATTAATTTTATAAATCTGGCTACAGTTCGTTCTTCGCTTCGAGCGCAGGAAATCATTGTACGAAGAGCAATCGGAGCAAGTCGTCAAGATTTGATGGCTCAATTTCTAGTCGAATCTCTTTTAGTGAGTTTATTGGCAGTTTTACCTGCCTTTATTATGGTTGAATTGGCACTGCCATTTCTGAGTGATTTATCAGGTAATCCCCTCCGTAAGGGTATTATTGAGCCGATAGAAGTTAGTTGTATCTTAACATTAACAGCATTTATAACAGGTTTATTATCAGGTATTTATCCTGCAATCCATTTATCACATTTCCAAGCTTCAACTGTTTTCAAAGGAGCTTTTCCTATTGGTCAAAACAACCAATTTATTCGCCGTTTCTTAGTCGTTTTACAATTTGTAATTTCCGTTTTCTTACTAATTAGCACTTCCGTAATTAATCGTCAATTACTTTTTTTACAAGATGCTCGTTTAGGTTTCGATAAAGAACAAGTCCTAATCTTACCTGTCAATTGGGCAAGGGATATTTTATATAATTACGACAGTTTTAAATCTGACTTATTAGATTCTAAAGCTATTACTTCAGTAACAGCAATGGAAACTATTTTAGGGCGTGCTTCTCAAACTCATGAATATCGAACTAAAAAGGAAAAAGAATTTACATTTATTCCCTCAATTATTGTTCGAGAAGATTTTATTAAAACCTTTAATATCAAACTATTAGCAGGAAATAGCTTTACAGAGGCTCATCTTGATTTGACGTGGGAAGCTGATTTAAATCAGTCCTATTGCCCAAAATCTGATCCCTTGAGAGGAGCTGTTATTGTTAATGAAGCCTATGTCAGATTTAAAGGTTGGACACCTCAAGAAGCCATAGGGAAACGATTAGGTACAGGACATTCTCAAGAAAAAATTGTAGGAGTAGTCGAAAATTTTCACTTTTTATCGCTACACCACGAAATTACGCCATTTTTATTCAACTGTACACTCGACCGCCGTAAGTTCATGACCAAATATGTGGTTATCAAAATAAATGAAAATCAAACTACGGAAGCAATTCAGCAAGTTCGACAAGTTTGGTCAAGTTATACCAAAGCCCTACCCGAGTACTTTTTTTTGAAAGACAACCTAGCTGAACTCTATACCAAAGAACAGCGTCTTAGTGAAATTTCAGGAGGATTTGCCTTAATTTCAGTTTTGGTGGCTAGTATGGGACTTTTCGGATTAACTTCATTTATCACTGAACAACGAAGAAGGGAAGTTGGGATTCGTAAAGCCTTAGGGGCTTGCAATAAATCCTTAGTAATTTTGCTTTCACAAGAATTTTTGGTGTTGGTTTCAGTCGGAACAATTGCTGCTATTCCTCTGGCATGGTGGATATTACAAAGCTGGTTAGATTCATTTTCGTATGCTGTTGAATTGAATATACGCCCCTTTATTCTGGCGGGATTTATAACTACTCATGTTACCATTTTGACCGTAATCTTGCATGTTGCACGAATGGTTCGACAAACACCTATTTCTGAAATTAATCAATAAAAAAGAAAATCTTATTTTTATTAAACCCATCAAGTTTTGAAAACCTGATGGGTTTACTCCTAAAAATGTTTTTGTATTTTTACAAATTAAAAAGTGATTTATTTAATAAATTTAACACCGTATGTTTATATTCTGTCTTCACCAATAAAGTCACATTATTTTTACTTCCACCATACGAAATCATACGAATTGGAATATCCTCAAAAGGTTGGAATATTTTTCGAGCATAACCATATGTATCTTCCATCAAGTCCCCTACAATACAAATCGTACTGAGGTCTCTATCAATCTCTACCGTACTGAACTCTTGTAGTTCTGCCACAATTTTATCCAGATTTTTATCATCATCAATCGTTACAGAAACTGCTACTTCTGAGGTAGTTACTGTATCGACAGACTTACGGTATTTTTCAAAAACTTCAAATAATTTTCGTAAAAATCCATATGCCATGAGCATCCGCCCTGACTTAATTTTGATGGCAATAATATTGTCTTTGGCGGCAATGGCTTTCACCTCTCTCCCTGAAACTTTAGACGTAATCAATGTTCCTTGCAAATGTGGTTTCATAGTGTTCAAAATACGAACGGGAATATTTTTACTTTGGGCAGGTTTTACGCAAGCAGGATGTAAAATTTTTGCTCCAAAATATGCCAATTCTGCCGCTTCTTCGAAAGAAAGTTCTGCAATTGGTCGGGTTTTATCCACGATTCGAGGGTCATTATTGTGCATTCCGTCAATATCCGTCCAAATTTGGATTTCATCCGCTTGAATGGCTGCTCCAATTAGTGAAGCAGTATAATCACTTCCGCCACGTTTCAAGTTATCAACTTCACCAAAGGAATTCAAACAAATATAACCTTGTGCAATAAACAGCTTAGTATCAGCATATTGCTCTAGAATTTTGGTTAGTTTTTCAGAAGAGTACTCCAGATCAGGTTCATCGTGTACATCAATTCGCATGAATTCCAAAGAATCCAATAAAACTGAATTTACACCACTTTCTTCGAGGTGATATTGCATCAAGTGAGTCGAAATTATTTCGCCTTGTGCTAACAAACGGCGTTCCTTTCGTTCATTAAATAAATATTCGCACAATCCTCGAATAATATCAAACTGATTGTCAATCAGACGGTTGGCTTTTTGTTTAAACTCATCTTGTTGGAATAATTCTTCAATTACTCCTCGATATTTGGTTTCCAATTCTTGAATTAATTGCTTTGCCTTATCGGGAGTTTTGGCATATAATGCATCTCCAATCCCTACGAGTGCATTGGTTGTTCCTGACATCGCCGATAAGACTACAATTTTAGGTTCATCATTGACAATCAGATCTCTAACGGCATAAATACGCTCTACTGACCCGACAGACGTACCACCAAATTTTAATATTTTCATAAGTTTACAGCTTTTTTTGGGTAGTCAAAGTTCGGAAAAAAGGACGGAAAACGAAATTTTTTCAGGTATTGATGAGACAAATTAAATAAAGAAATGAAAATATCCTATTTCACTTTTTGCAAAATCACGATGAACTCATGAAGCATTGTCGAAACATTTTTTCCTTTTTGATTGCTGGGACTTGTCTTGCTTGGCATTCGTTTATTAGGAATATTTCGAACAAATGTATTGATATGTTTAAATCCTTCTTTTTCAAAGGTTTCTATCGTGAAATAATCTAATGAAATTTGTATTCCTTTTACTCTTCGATTTCCAACAACATAGCAAACAATTCCATCTTGACACACAGTTTTAGCGACATTTTGAATTGATTTTTTCTAACTCATCCTCAAGGGTTTGTGTCTCAATTTTTAAATCTGTTTTAGACCCCCTCATTAAAAGTTTAGGTAAACTTTTTGGAGATAATAACAAATCAAGTACACTATTTAAACAAAATAATACTCACATAGTATAAGTGTTTTAGAGGTTGT
This sequence comes from Cytophagales bacterium UBA2561, assembly GCA_002340355.1. Taxonomy (GTDB): domain Bacteria; phylum Bacteroidota; class Bacteroidia; order Cytophagales; family Thermoflexibacteraceae; genus UBA2561. The sequence continues at coordinate 41,783 of DDLX01000010.1, read as the reverse complement.
TTAAAAATTTTGAAATATCATTTTTGCTGTTGTTCGTATCTTCACGAACGACTCACTCTCAGAAGTTTAGAGTCGGCTGTGAGGACACAGCCAATAGCAAGCTCTTTTCATAAAGCACTAATAATCAACCAACTAGTTAAAATTTAAATAACTTCTTATACTCACTCTAAATTTTGTAAAATATTCTTGAACTAATGAAAAAAACAGAATTTCAATTAGATGTAATACATATTGTTAGAAAGTTACGTAATAATAACCATTTGTCTCAAGCAAGACTAAGTGATATTTTAAATATTAGCTACGGATTAATTGGAAATATCGAATCTGCCAAATGTGAGCATAAATATACTATTGAGCAACTAGCCCAAATCTGTAAATATTTCGATTATCCATTTGAAAAATTATTTTTGAAGGAAGAAGAATTAACCCAAAATACACGAAAGACAATTGATTTATTGAGAGATAGAATCATTAAATATTATGGATAAGGAACAAAGCCTTTCTGCACCAAGAGAAGTAAACACCTATTTACGAAATACTTGTGAGACTACTTATGAAGATTATCACAACAAACAAAGCTTTAAATTAAATACCTTGATACTGAAAAACTTATAGATAGCTTGGTTTATTGAACATATTACGATATTTCAAAAAAATTAGCAAGCAAACTAAAATCTGTTTTCTATGTAACGGCTGAAACCGAAGAGCAAAATGGTATCGAATATTTCCATATTCACAAAATTCTCCACTTCGATACAAGTTCTATTACTACCCAAATTTTTCCTAATTTCGCAAAATTTGAATCGAATACTTTACGATACTTTTCCCCACACAATATATTACGGACGGGAAAACGGATGCAAGCCTTTAATTTATGAAAGAGAAAATTGCCATCATTGGACTGGCGGGACTATTTCCTGAAGCCCAGACCCCGCAAGCCTTTTGGGAAAATCTAACTGCTCGAAAAGACGTAACTTCTGTTTCTACGGCAGAGGATTTCGGAGCTGACCCTGCCCTGTTTTATGACACCGAAAAAGGAAAACCTGATAAGTGTTATTCACTTCGAGGGGGTTATATTCGGGACTTTGATTTTGATGCCAAAGGATATAAAATAAGTCCGCAAACCCTTCAAAGTCTGGATGATTTGTATAAATGGACGCTCTATGTTTCTCGTGAAGCTCTTGCTGATGGAAATTATCTGAACCATCCCGAACTACTCCGAAAATGTGGGGTTATTGTTGGAAATTTATCTTTCCCAACCCGTTCCAGTCACGACCTTTTTGCTCGATTTTATACCGATACGGTTAGCCCTGTTTTGTCTCAATTATTGGATAAATCGGATTTCAAATTACCTGCCATTGCCCACCCCAAACGTGCCACTCAACATCATCCCTTGTTGTCCAGTTCACCGACTGGAATTGTAACCCAAGCCCTCGGATTAGGAGGCAATCATTTTTCCTTAGATGCGGCTTGTGCCTCTTCACTTTATGCCGTCAAATTGGCTTGTGATGAGCTCCTAAACGGCAATTCTGATTTGATGTTGGCAGGAGCAGTTAGTGGAGCCGATCCCTTATTTATTCATATGGGATTCTCAATTTTCCATGCTTATGCTCCTGATAATGAGAAAAGTGCGCCATTTGATAATAATTCCAAAGGCTTGATTTCGTCCGAAGGAGCAGGAATGTTATTGCTCAAACGTTACGAGGATGCCAAACGAGACGGTGACAAAATTTATGCTTGCATTTCGGGTATCGGTTTATCGAATGATGGACGGGGGAAATTTTTATTAAGTCCAAATCCCAAAGGGCAAATTTTGGCTCTGGAACGGGCTTATCAAAATACTGAAATTCAGCCTCAAAATGTGGATTATTTGGAGTGCCATGCCACAGGAACACCACTTGGGGACGTAACAGAAATCAATACGATTGAGCAGTTTTTTGGCAAAGATGCTCCCCGAATTGGGTCAGCAAAATCCAATATGGGACACCTCTTGACCACCGCAGGAATGGCAGGAATTATCAAGGTGATTTTGAGTATGGAAAATGACTTAATTCCGCCTACAATCAAACTTTCTGAAACAATTTCTTCCAAAAATGGGGTCATTAATTCCGATAAAATTATCCAACAACCCACTCCTTGGAAGGATATTCTTCGAGGTAAAAAATGGGTTGATGATAGTGGAAATCCTTTAAAGTTGGCGGGTGTAAATGCCTTTGGCTTTGGTGGAACAAATGCCCATTTAGTACTGGAACAAAACCCAAAATCCAATCCAATTACTCCGCAAAAATCAGATAATCAGTCTACTAAAATGGCAATTATTGGGATGGATGCCCACTTTGGGAATTGTCGAAGTTTGAATGAATTTTACCTGACAATTCACGAAGGACGACAGGAATTTATTCCACTTCCTCCTAAAAGATGGATGGGAATGGAGTCTAATCATGAACTTTTGAAATCCTATGGTTTTGAAAATGGTGAACCACCCAAAGGAGCATATATCACTGATTTTGAGATAGATTTATTACGTTTCAAAATTCAGCCCAAAGAAGCCGAAAAATTAGAGCCTCAACAAACTTTGATGCTCAAGGTTGCTGATAATGCCTTGAAAGATGCAGGTTTTGATCCCAAATCTAAAAAAAGTGCTAATGTTGCCGTAATTATCGCAATGGAATCCGAACTGGCAATTCATCACTATTTAGGACGTTGGGATATGAGTTGGCAGGTAGAACAGGCTTTGAAAAATGCAAATTTAGAGCTTTCACCTGACAAGAAAAAACAACTCCAAGAACTGGCAAAAAACCTGATTTATGAACATACCGAGAAGAAAAGTTCAGCAGGACAACACACCAGTTTTATCGGCAACATTATGACCGCCCGAATTTCATCTTTATGGGATTTCACAGGGGCTTCTTTTACGATTTCTTCTGGTGAAAATTCTACTTTTAAAGCCTTAGAAATTGCTCGAAATTTACTCGGAAATGGAGAAGTTGAAGCGGTTGTAATCGGTGCAGTTGATTTGGCAGGTGGTTTTGAAAATACTATTTCTCGAAATAAATTGACTCCTGTCCGAAATGGCAATTTTTCCTTGAGTTATCTTCAAAATGCAGGAGGTCGAACCGTAGGCGAAGGAGCTGGAGCAATTGTTCTTAAACGAGCCGAAGAAGCTGAAAAATCAATTTCAAAGGTGTATGCCGTTATTGATGATATGCAATTTGTGCAATCAGATAACTTTTTGAAAAACATTCCTTCTAAAAAAGAATTACTTCCTCCAATTTCAAGTGAAAAAATTGCAAAAAACTGTTCGGAAATTCTCCAAAAAAATAAACTTTCGGCTGAAGATATTGGCATTTTAGAAGTTGCAGGAAACGGAAATTCAATCAATGACTCAACTGAGATACAAGGAATTATAAAAGGTTATAATTCAAGGTCTGAGCAAAAAACAACCGCAGTAGGAAGTGTAAAAAGTAACATTGGACATACCGAATCTGCTGCTGGAATGGCTTCTTTAATCAAAACCGCTCTTTGTATTTATCACCGTTTTATTCCCGCCATTCCAAAACGGGAAAATCCAAAAAACATTGAGTTATTTGAAAAATCACCCTTCTATTTTCCTGCCGAATCTCGTCCTTGGATTGTTGAAAAATATCAGAAAAGAACGGCAGGAGTCAATGCTTTTGGTACGGATGGAACAGCAGTTCATTTGCTACTTTCCGAACCAACTATTAACGTAGCTAATCCTGAAAATCACACGGAAATTCTCCAAAATAGAATAGGAAAAAATCAGCCTAAAAGTCATTTTTTCTTGCAGAATGTAGCTGAAAAAATGTTCTTAATTTCGGGAGATTCGGAAAATGAAATTATTGAAAATCTAAATCATTTAAAAAATAAAGTTGCTGATTTTTCTAATGCTAAATCGAAGGTAAATTTATTGGCTTTGTCCCAAGAACTTTATCAAAGTTTTAAGGGAAAAAATAAGCCAAAATTTACGGTGGTTATTGTAGCCAATACGATTGAAAAATTAGCTAAAGAACTCAAAATAATACCAAAAAAGGTTTCACAAAGTTTCCAGACAAACAAGCCTTGTCAAACTCCATCAGGCAGTTATTTTACACCCAACCCATTAGGAAATAGTGCAAAAGTAGTTAATGTTTACCCTGGTTCTACAGCAGCTTATCCAAATATGGGCAAAGATTTGTTTCAATTGTTTCCCGAAATCATGGAAATTTTTGAAAAAATGATTCCCGATTATGAGACCGTTTTGCCTCATAAAGTTTTATACCCAAAAGTAGTTGATGATTCCTTAAAGATTCCTGAATTTGATACGGTTTCACAGATGTCTATTGGAACATCTTTTTCAGCTATTTATAGCAAACTTTTTGATGAGGTTTTGAATATAAAACCCTCAATGGCAATGGGTTATAGTATGGGAGAGGCAAGCGGAATGTGGTATGGTTTAGAGGTTTGGAATGCTCGAAATATCCGCCAAATCTTCCATGAATCTCCTATTTTTAATCACCATGTTGGCGGAGAACTAAAAACCCTTCAAAATCATTGGAAAATGTCTGCCGAAGAGGTCAAAAAGCGTTGGCGAAGTTTCACGGTTTTTGAGCCTGTCGAAAATATTCGGGAAGTCTTGGAATTGCATAATTCAAATATTACAAAAATTTGGGAACGAGCTTATTTGACCTTTGTAAATACTCCTGTTGAATGTGTGGTTTCAGGTGATGGTGAAACTTGTAAAAAACTATTAAAATCTGCTGGATTCCGAATTAGAGAGGTGATTATCAATAATGTAACGCATCATGATTTTGTCAAAAGTGAATACGATTTGCTGATGAAATTGCATGATTTGCCTGTTGAAAAAACACCAAATATTGACTTTTATGGCGGTCAGGATTATGCGCCTCTAAACTTGGATAGAAAGACGATTGCCGAAAATTCTACCCAAGTTTGTTTTCATGGTGTAGATTTCGTCAAACAAGTACAAAAAGTTTATGATGATGGTGGACGAATTTTTATTGAACATGGACCAGGGGGATATTGCGCTCGTTGGATTGAACGGATTTTGGAAGGAAAACCAAGTTTAGCAATTCCTGCTAATCGTAAGAAATTCAGTGACTTAAAAAACTTACTTTCGGCAATATCTCGTTTAGTGAGTCATGGTAAAGAGGTTAATTTAGTTCCATTTTTCGAGTCCGAAAATCATTTAACTAATGTTTCAAATCGAAAATTATATCAAAAAATTACTTTAGGCGGTAAACGGATTGAAGCAGTTTTAACCCCTGAAAATCTGGAAAAATTCAAAGTCCAACCATCTGAAATTTTACCTACTCCAAAAATTAATGAGGTCTCCCAGAAGTTTCAAGAAGAGAACATAAATCAGAAATCTGAATCTAAAAATATGGCGTTTACTCCCACAAAAGAAACTCCTATTTCGACTGAAAAAATTGGCGAAAATGGATTGAAATTACAAAATTATGATGACCCTAATCGACTGAAAGACAAAAATATAATCTGGAATGAAGCCGATTTGAGGGAATTTGCCTATAGAAAAATTGCTAAAGTTTTTGGCGAAGAATATAGCATCATTGATACTTATGAGCGACGTGTCATGTTGCCCAAAGATCCTTATTTATTAGTGAGTCGAATTACCAATTTGGAGGCGAAAACACACGAATTTAAACCTTCAAAAATGACTACCGAATATGATATTCCTTATGGTTCATGGTTTGCAACTGATGGGCAGATTCCTTGGGCAGTATCCGTTGAGTCAGGGCAATGTGATTTGATGTTGATTAGTTATATGGGTATTGACTTTCAGGCAAAAGGTGAATTGGTTTATCGACTTTTAGACTGTACCATGACCTTCCTTGACGATTTACCTTACGAAGGACAAACATTACGTTACGATATTAGTATCAATTCTTTTGCTCGAAGTGGACGAAATTTATTGTTTTTCTTCTCCTATAATTGTTACGTAGAAGACCGTTTAGTACTGATAATGAGAGGAGGATGTGCAGGATTTTTCTCAGATGATGAATTGGCAGAAGGGCAGGGAGTTGTTTATACCAAAGAAGAAGTTGAAGCCAAACAAAACGCTATCAAACAAAATTTCACTCCCTTACTGGATTGTACAAAAACAAGTTTCGATAGAAATGATTTGTTACATTTAGTTCGTGGAGATATTGATAAATGTTTTGGTGAAGATTACATTTCACAAGGTAAAAATCCTTCCTTACGAATGCCACCCGAAGAAATTTTGATGCTTGACCGAATTACCAAACTTGAACCAAAAGGCGGAGCTTGGGGACTTGGACTTATCGAAGCAGAAAAAGATTTAAAGCCTGATGATTGGTATTTTCCTTGTCATTTTCGGGATGATGAAGTTTTGGCTGGCTCACTTCAGGCTGAAGGTGGCGGACAACTTTTACGATTTTTCATGTTGTATTTGGGCTTACAACGCCTTACAGATGATGCACGTTTTCAAGCAGTTACTGACCTACCGCAAAAAGTACGTTGTCGAAAAGAAGTTCCTGCTGTTCATGGAGTTTTAGTTTACCGAATGGAAGTAAAGGAAATTGGACTTGTACCAAGACCCTACGTAGTAGCAGATTTAGAAATTATTTTTGATGGAAAAATTGCCGTTCATTTCGAGAATTTAGGTTTACTTTTACGAGAAAAAAATGATCCTAAGTATTTAGAAAAGAAACCAGATACTTTCAATGGAGTTTATATTCCTGAATCTTCTAAAAATACCATTTTAGATGAAAGTCATATTACGGAATTTGCTTTGGGTTCATTAGCCAAATCTTTCGGAAAAGAATTTGAGGTTTATGAAGGAAGAACCGTTTCTCGACAACCCAATACCAAATTACAATTCATTTCACGGATTACGGAATTGGAAGGAGAACGTTGTGCTTATAAACCCGATGGTAAAATTACAGCAGAATACGATGTGCCTGCTGATGCGTGGTTCTTTACCGAAAATGCTGCTCCTACCCTACCCTATTCGGTTTTGATGGAAATTGCTTTGCAACCTTGTGGCTTGATGTCTGCATACTTGGGAAGCACTTTGAAATATGCCGATAAAAGTATGTATTTCAGAAATTTAGACGGGGAAGGAAATCTAACTAAATTGCCTGATTTACGAGGAAAAACCATTGTCAATAAATGTGTTATGACTTCGGCAGTTTTCTTAGGTGGAACAATCATTCAGAAGTTTACTTTTGCCGTTAGTTGTGATGGCGAAGAATTTTATACAGGTTGGGCATCCTTTGGATATTTCCCTCCCGAAGCCTTAGCAAACCAAGCTGGTTTGGATGAAGGACAACATATTGAAACGTGGTTAGAACAAAATAAAATCACGAATTCGAAGCGGTTTGATTTGGGGTTGGGATTACCTAAAAAATTATTCTATCAATCTAATTTACCCAAAAAATCACATTTTCGACTATCCGAAAACCACCTTGATTTGATTGATAAAGTTGCCATTGTCGACAATGGTGGTGAATACGGTAAAGGATATGTTCATGCTTCGAAAATTGTTCGGCGTTCGGATTGGTATTTCACTTGTCATTTTTACCAAGACCCTGTGATGCCCGGTTCTTTAGGAGTTGAGGCGATTTTACAGGCAATGCAGGCATATGCCATTCAACAAAAATTAGGAGCAAAATTCAAAAATGCTCGATTTACACATACCCCAAATACCAAAACGGTTTGGAAATATCGAGGACAAATTTTAGCTCCTGACCGTGATATGCAGTTGGAAGTTCATATTAAATCCATCACCGAAACCGATGGACGTATTGAAATTTTAGCCGATGCCTTCCTTTGGAAACAAACCATGCGGATTTATCAAGTAACTGATTTAGGCTTGGCGATCGAAGAAATGATTTAAAATCATATCAAATATTCAGGCTTGGTTTTCAGATAAATAATTAGCCTTTCATAGCGTCAGATTTGTAAATTAGTTTGACACTGTGGAAGGCTTTTTTTAATAACTCAAAATAAACTGTGCATCTATCTTTGAATTATTTTTGAAATATGAGTACTTTTATATTTTACATAAAATTCTATAAATCAGTATAATATGGATTATCGTTTAGAAAATTTATCACCAGATGATTTTGAAGCACTTGTAAATGAATTGTGCCAAAAAGTGTTAGGGACTGGCGCAGTTAGTTTTTCAAAAGGAAAAGATCGCGGACGTGATGGACGTTTTGAAGGAACTGCGAATCGCTATCCCTCAGATTCAGAACAATGGTCTGGTAAGTTCATTATTTAGGCAAAGCATACTGATAATTATGAAGCCAGTTGTTCAGATAACGGATTTCATGGCAATAAAACAAGTATCATTAACAAAGAAATCCCAAAAATTCAAGAATTAAAAAAGAATGGGGAAATTGATTATTATTTGATATTTACAAACCGAAAAGAAACCGATAACCGAGAAAAAGCTAGACAATACATTTTAGTGCTGATATTATTGGGAAAGAGACAATTCATCGCTGGTTAGGACAAGGTATTGTAAAAAAATATGGTTTGGATAAATTTACAATGCCTTTTGAATTCTATGATAAAGATATTCGTGAGGTGATTATTATTTTTCATAGCACGTTATTGAAAAACAAAAAAAAATTTGATAGTATTTTAGAACGACCAGAAATAGAAGAGAAAAACCGAATTAATAATTTAGATAAATCGTATTATGATAACGTCCTTGAATATGATTTAACCCGTTATAGAACGCAAATTTTAGATTTTTTAGAAAACCATAGAAATTTAGAATATGCCGAATATTATGAAGAAACCGCCGCAGAACTTAAACGAGTCATTGAAACAAAAAGGGACAATTTTGGTGATTTTAAAGAGGTTTTTGATTTTCTGACGAAATACTTGATGGAAAAAGAACCTGAAAAACTAAAAAGATATAGAAATACAATTCCTGCATTATTTCATTTTATGTATTATCAATGTGATATTGGACGAGAAAAATGATTACAGCACATAAATATTTGAATTTAGATTTATCGGTAATTAATGTTAGCGCAGTTATCATTGATAAATTGACTCAAAATGACTTATTGAAATATGATGAGTTACTTGGAATTGTCGTGTCCATTCTTGGAAAAAATGCGAAAGATGTTTTTCCCTATGCCCTGAATTTTTTGTATTTATTGGATAAAATTCAATATTTACCCTTATCTGATTCTTTTCAATTGACAAAAAACTAAAAGTTCTCACAAAATCTAATAGCTTTTCAATCCGATGAAATTGAGTAAATTATATAGCAATAAACCTTTTCAAAGTATTTCCTTTGGGACTCGTAAAGGACATTTATTAAATGTGGTTTTGGGAGACGCTAAAAATATGGCTGATAAATCTCATAATTTAGGAAAATCTAAATTGGGAGAATTACTTGATTTTATGCTTCTGAAAAAAGTAACTAAAAAGTATTTTTTTTATAAGGAATCCAGTAAGGAAAAATTTAAGGACTATACATTCTATTTAGAAATTTTACTTAATGATGGCAGATATTTAATTATAAGAAGAAGCGTTTCCCAAAACACAAAAATTGCCTTTAAAATTAATAATACTACATCCGAGGAATTTATTTTGTATCAAAATTTTGATGAATATCCATCTTCTTTTCTGAATGCACAGAAGAAACTAAACGAATTATTAAAATTAGATTTTTACAAGTCTCATCACGAAACTTATCGGCGTTTGGTGAATTATTCGTTGCGCAGTCAATCAGATTATGACCCTAAAATGAATACGGTTTTTCAACTACGAAAATTTGCACGAAATAAAGATAAACAGTGGAAACCTTTATTGTTTAACTTATTAGGATTTGATGGCAATCTGTTAAAAGAAAAATATGAATTAGAAGAAGAGATTAATAAGAAGAAAAATACAATCAAAGAACAAGAAAAAGACTTTGATATAAAAGTTACTGATAAAGATTTATTAGTGGGACAAATTCAAAATGCAGAATTAGAAAAAGAAAAGTTAGAAAAAGAATTAAGCAGTTTAAACTTTTATAATCAGGATAAAAATACAATCACAAAATTAGTTGGAGATATAGAGAAAAAAATAGCTGTATTAAATACACAATTGTATAATTTGGAATACGATATTTCTAAATTAGAAAATTCTATTCGAGATGAATTTGCATTTGATTTAGATAAGGTATCAAGGTTATTTGCACAAGTTCAAATTCATTTTCCAGAGCAATTAGCGAAATCTTATGATGATTTAGTTCAATTTAATCATCAAATCACACAAGAACGAAACGAGCAAATTAAGGAAACTCTTGTTGAAAAACAACAACAAGCAAAACAAATTAACAAAAAGCTTTTGAGCTTAAATACACAAAAAGAGCAGTATCGAAACCTCATCCAAGATACTTCCTTATTCAAAAAATACTCAGTTTATCAGAAAAAATTAATTGAAGTTGAAAAGGAATTATCACGTTTTCAACTTCAACTGGAAGCAATTGAGGAAGTTAGAAGAAAAAGAGAGGAATTAGCTGATAATCAAGCTGAAAAACTTGAAGAAATTATTGACAAATTAAAAAATATCATTGATAATACGGCACAATGTGATTTATATATGAATATTCGTAAGGATTTCTTAGAAATTGTCAAACGAATCTTAAATGAGCAAGCCATTATTAGTATATCACTTAATAAGAATAATAACATAGACTTCAAGCCTGAATTTCCAAACTTTGCCAAAGATGATGGAAATACTTATTATAAAATTTTATGTGTAGCTTTTGATTTAGCTATTCTGATAAACTATCGAGATCAATCACATTTTCGATTTGTTTATCATGATGATGTAGTCGGAGGGGATGATAATGGAGTCAAATCCAGATTAATTGATGTAGTTCGAGAAATTGCCGAAACATACGATATTCAATATCTTTTCTCGGCAGTTAAAGATAATATTCCTCCAAGCCAAGATTTATCAAAAGATGTGATTTTAGAGCTTCATGACAGAAATGATTCGGGGAAATTATTTCAGATGAGCTTCTAAAGTAGTATAAATTAGTAATATTTCAATATTTAATCAGTCCAGCATAAGAAATTTAGCTTATATTAGCTTCAATAAATAATTTAATAGAAATAAGATTAATTTTGCTGAAAATCAAGAGGATATTTTATTTATTGGCAATAATTTCCTTGTAAACTTCGATTTTTAATTCGAGGGATTCTATTTTTTGTTTCAGTTGCTTCACTTCTTCGGTCTCACCTAAAAACATCGTTCCCTTTCCTGTAAATAAATATTCTAAATCAACTTCAGGAAAAACCTGTTTGATGACGTAAATCACTTTCACGTTGGGTTTTCGGATACGGTTTTTATAAGTTGAAAGAATACTTGATTGTATTTATTAATAACTCATCTAACATTATTGAAATTAAGTCAATTGTGGGCGGTTTTATCATACCTTAGCACCAAAGCTTTAAAGCCATCTAACTAAATAGTATATAAATTTAATTTCTTTCAATCAGTACGAAGTAAATTCAACCAAATCTTCTGCCACACGTCTAATTTTGAGCACCATTTTGGAGGCAGAGTAAAATGATAAAATACCGTTCTATAATTATAATTACTTGAGGTAAAAGTATTTATAGGTATTTTTCGCTATTGACAACCTGTTTCTAAGCGATACAAAATCAAGTTGAAAATGCCTAATAAAAGGGTTTCTGAAAAACGTTTTCCATGTTTTGGAAAAGGCAAAAACGGTAAAATTTCTTTTTTTAACGTATCTTTGGCTAATAAGCTCATCATCAAGTAGTTTGGGAAAAATTCAAAACTAACAAAATGATGAGCTGTTTACAATTATCCTAGACAAGCTCAGTATTTAACTTCTAAAAGTTAGCCTGTTATCGAAATAAATTTTATATTTGAGTCCATCAAAAATTTATTTTACTGAAAATCAGTATTCAGTCTTACAAAAATCAACACGACCATGAAAAGGATTTACCGCCTTATTCAGGATTACTTTTTCACATTTTCAGCCAGAGAGACCAATGGCTTTGTCATTTTAATTTTTATAGGTGCATTTTTATTACTAATTCCTACAGTGCTTCGTCTGCTTCCGCAAACTGCCTCCACACCCGAAGAGCTTCAACAAGATTATGAACTCACCCAAAAAGTTCTAGCCGAAATTGAGCAAAAACAAGCAGAAAATTCTACTTTTGAATATACTGGAGAATATAATTATAAAAAGTCAAATTACGAATCAAAAACAAAAGCTGATGCCAAATTTGTATTTGAGCCTTTCGATTTTAACCCAAATAAAATTGGAGTAACAGAGTGGAAGAAACTCGGACTTAAAGATTATCTTGCTGAACGTATCGAAAAATATAAACATAAAGGAGGAAGTTTCAAATACAAGTCCGATTTACAAAAGATTTATGGCTTCCCCAACTGGTTGTATCTTAAACTAGAGCCCTATATTGTACTTCCTGAAAAGTATGATATCGAAGCAGATTTAGTTCAAAACTTAGAAAATACCCCCAAATATAAAAATGGTAAATCTTTGAAAAATACAAGTTTATATCCTTCAAAAAAAGATCCTCTTTCGTCTTTTGATTTGAATCAAGTCGATACCTCTAGACTCCGAAAAGTGCGAGGTATTGGCGTAGTTTTATCACAGCGAATTATTACGTTTCGAGATAAATTAGGTGGTTTTCACTCGCTTCAACAACTCAAAGAAGTTTATGGACTTAAACCTGAAGTTCGTACCGAATTATTAAAATTCGCAAAATTAGAAAATTCTAATTTTCAAAAAGTTATGATTAATTCAGCTCCTTTTGAGGAACTCAAAAAACATCCATATATCAAATACAAAGCTAAAATTTTGATCAATTACCGTAAGCAACACGGTAACTATTCGAGTGTGGAAGATTTAAAAAAAATCAGAGCATTAGATGAGAAAACTATTCAAAAGCTAGAACCCTATTTGAGTTTCGAATAGTGTTATTTTTGTATAACTCTAGCAAAATCACAAGGCTTAAAAAAACACAAAATAAATTAGGCAATTTTTAGAACCATATCCAATACGCGACGTTCTAAGACTTTCGCTTTTGGAAATAAAACTTCATCTTCAAGTCGGGCATGTTGCGTCAATTCAATATCAAAGTTTTTGAGTGTAGTTAAAAGTACTTTTTCATGTAAGTCAGCTTGAGGTGAAATAGCAAAATTATGGGTTAATTCTCGAATTCCTCCTAATCCTACTTCATGCACATGTTCTTCTTGGAATCTTCCAACAGAGTGTTTTTCTAGTTGTTCATACAAAAATTCATCTGCTATTCCTTTCGTATCAAAATTGTATAATTTTAAGATATAAGAAAACTGTAAATCTTCCTCTTCGTAAATATGCTGAATAAACTCCTCAAGAAAAAGAGGAAAAATTAACTGAAGTTCATGTAATGTTTCAGAATGTTGGGGCGAAATATTTTTAACTAAATCTGAGACATAAGGTAGGCGTTTTTTCATAAACACAAAGTGATTATGACGTAAAAACTCAACAATCACATCAGGAGTATACTCAATTAAATTTTGCAAATTAGGCACGGGAAACTGAGCTACCTCGTTAAACTTACGAATCACCAAGTTGGGGTCTAAGCCACGTTCTCGGCAGACTTCAGCAAGAGTTTGTTCGGTATAATGATAAAAGTGAATTCCCAAAAAATGTAAAGCTGAAGCGGTCTCAGGATTTTTAGACACCAAATCAGCAATTTTTTGATGTGTACGTTTCATAAATATTGCCTTGTAAGTTCTGAAATGTTAATCAACAAAGATACGAGATAGAGGACATATTTTAGATGTATAAACCATATTTTGCGGAAATTTTTACAACATTTTACCACACCAAGTAGAAATCAAGTCATTCTACGTACTTTTGTTGTCCAGAATATAAACCTAATTGCACCAATCAAAGAATGTTATTACCTGAATTTGTAAATCAATGGATTGTATTATTTGTAGTTCTAATTGTAATAGTTGGTTTGTTTAAGGAGTGGGTACGCCCTGCCTTGACCTTCTTTCTAGGTATTTTGGTCTTGATGGTTTTACAAATCGTCACGCCTGACGAACTATTAGCTTCTATAAGTAATCAACAAATTATTAAAATTATTTTATTGGTTTTAATTACTTCGGCTCTTCGTAAAAATGTGAACGTAGAGGCGTTGTTAGATAAAGTTTTTAGATATGCCAAATCACCACGTTCTTTTTTGGTACAAATGAGTTCTTACGTGGCAATTCTCTCTTCCTTCCTGAATAATACCCCTGTGGTTGCAGTGATGACTCCTTATGTATATAGTTGGTGTAAACGATTCGGAACACACCCCTCTAAATTACTGATTCCACTATCCTACGCCACCATTATGGGGGGAATGATTACCGAATTAGGGACTTCAACTAATTTAGTTTTAAATGGCTTTATGGAAAGTAATCAGATACCTTCCTTAATGTTCGAGGATTTCTTTTATCTTGGTTTATTGGTTTCAGCCGTTGGCATTTCTTATTTATCTATCTATGCTTATCCGAAATTACCTGAAAATAAAGAAGCTTTTGATGATGTCAAAGCCATTGCCCCCGAATATCTGGTTGAGACGGTTGTGGGGTCTCCTCGACTGGAAGGAATGACTATTAAAGAAGCAGGCTTAAATAACTTACAGGGTATTTATCTGATTGAGTTGCACCGCAATCGAGAAATCATATCTCCTGTTTCTCCGGATGAAATTTTGGAAGAAAATGATTCCCTATTTTTTATGGGTAAACCTGAGACGATTATGGATTTGATTCATGCAGGAATCGGTTTACGTCTGCCTTCTGACGATGATAATACCGAAATGGTTGAAGCTGTAATCCCAGGGAGTTCGTCTTTAGCAGGTCAAACCGTCAAGGATAGTAAATTTCGAGAAAGTTACGATGCGGAGCTGGTAGCTATCCATCGAAATGGAGAAAAAATCACAGGTAAACCTGAAGAGTGGTTTCTTGATCATGGGGATTTATTACTCTTATCAGTTAAAGAATCGTTTTTTAAAAATGCAGATGTCTCTCGTGATTTATATGTTATTTCCACACTTCAAGAACATGACACTAATCATTTTAATCCAAAAAAGATTAAGATTTTATTGATTGGACTGGTGATTATTATTAGTACAGCTTTACTCGGATTAACCTCCTTATTTACAGCACTTTTATTGATGTTAGGCTTATTTTTAACCCTCAACTTATATTCATTCAAAGATATTTCTAGTACAATTGATGTAGATTTAATTTTGATATTAGTTTCTGCCTTAACACTTGGTGATGCACTCATCAAGACAGGAGCAGCAGAAATGGTGGCGAAGGGTTTTATTCAATTATTTCTGCCATTTGGGAAAGAAGGGATTCTGATTGGGTTATTCATTTTGACCGTCATTTTAACCACTTTCATTACCAATGTAGCGGCAGTATCTATTGTTTTTCCTATTGCCTATTCACTAGCACAGAACCCCGACTTAGGAATGCTTTCAGGAAAACCTTTTTACGTAGCGATTGCATTTGCCGCCTCAGCAGCTTTTACTACTCCAATTAGTTATCAAACTAACTGGATGGTTTATGGTCCAGGTAGTTATACAGCAAAAGATTTTTTTAAAATTGGTTTACCCTTAACCCTATTGTATTCAGTGGTTTGCATTATTTTTATTTTGATGCGCTATAAATTATCTTAGGTTCATGTTGTTATATTTCTAAAATTGTAATTTTCTGATAATCAATTACTTATACAATGTAGTATTTGCAAACCCTACACTACGAAAATAAATATCAGTTTTCTGAAAATCAATATTTTAACTTTATAAGAGTTTAAAATTTTTGGAGAGTCAGGCAAGAATTACAAATTATTTAGTCTATACATTGTAGGTTTTATTTTTTCAAAATAGAAGTAATGATTAGAAATTCATTACAAATTCATCTTCATTTTTCCTTATTTCCAAGAATTAAAGTCTAAGTTTAGCGTTTGAAGACTACATAAGCCTCAGAAATAAATATACCTGTCAATTAACCATCTGAAAAAAAAATCATAATTAAAAAGTATTTCTTAAACCCAAAAGAGCCACACACATCCAGAGAATTTCAGAAAAATATGTTTAATTTCATATAAAAATTAGTATTTCAATAATTATACCTTAATTCATAACCCTATTTTAACTCCAAAATTATGAATACCAATTTAACGGTGTCTAAACGTACCAAAATCGTTGCTACCGCAGGTCCTGCCAGTAATACCAAAGAACTTTTATTGGAATTGATGGTCGCAGGTGTCAATGTTTTTCGGTTAAATTTTTCACATGGCACACATGAACAACACTTGCAAGTTATCAAATATATTCGTGAGTTGAATGACCGATTTAATTTCAATGCAAGCATTTTACAAGATTTACAAGGACCTAAAATTCGACTTGGCGATATCGAAAATCGAGGCATAGAAGTCGAGAAAGGAGAAGAACTCATCATTGCTTATGAAAAAAATACAGTTGGTACACGACAACGTCTTGTTTCTACTTTTGACCTTTCGAAAGATGTCAAACAAGGAGAGCAAATTTTGATAGATGATGGAAATATTGAACTAATTACGACTAAAATTATTGGAAATGAGGTACATACCAAAGTGATTTATGGTGGATTTATCAAACCTCGAAAAGGCATCAACTTGCCTGATACCAAAATTACGGCTCATTCTTTGACCGATAAAGACCGTATTGATTTGCAATTTGGACTTGAAAATGAAATTGATTGGATTGCTTTATCTTTTGTGAATACAGCAGTAGATGTTATGGAGTTGCGCCAATTGATTCAAGAAGCAGGTAAAGATTCTCGAATTGTAGCTAAAATCGAACGTCCGCATGCCCTCAGGCATATTGATGAAATTATTGAGGTGACAGATGCTATTATGGTAGCACGAGGAGATTTGGGGGTAGAGATTCCGATGGAAGAAGTACCACTAGTTCAAAAAAGTTTAGTTCAAAAATGTCATAAAGCCGCCAAACCTGTCATTATTGCTACGCAAATGATGGAAAGTATGATTCATAATCAACGTCCGACTCGTGCCGAAACTAATGACGTTGCCAATGCAGTAATGGATGGTGCAGATGCTTTGATGTTGAGTGCTGAAACGGCAAGCGGAAAGTACCCTGTCCAAACAGTACAAAGCATGGTTAGAACAATTAATCATGTGGAGAAAAATTACAATGCTATTTATAATCGGTACAATAAAGTTAAGCGAGAAAGACCCGATTTTATTAGTTCTCGTTTGCTGACTCATGCCTGTAAACTCGCTGAGGATACAGAGGCTTTAGCTTTAGTTGCTTTGACCAAAACAGGCTATACCGCCTTACAATTAGCTAGCCGTCGCCCTAAAGCCCAAATTATTGTTTTCACTCGTAACCGACATATTTTGACGATGCTCAATTTAGTTTGGGGAGTAAAGGGATATTATTATGAAAAGTTAGGGGCATCTATGGATGAAATTTTTGAGGAAGTAGAGCGAATTATGCTTGAAAATGATGACTTGGCAGAAGGAGAAGTTTATGTAAGTACACGAAGCCGAGTTCCTGATAGTGAGAGGGTTACTACCAATATCATTAAAATTGATATGATTAGTCGAGCCAATAAAAATGTACTCTAAAGTACGTATACCTTTGACAAAGTTTTAAACTTTGTCAAAGGATCACTAATCAAGTTTTTATTAGATAGATTTGTCTTATTCCTCATAATCCTTTAGAATTCGTTCTGTCTTTGCTTTATGAATTCGATTAATTAATTTTTGTGCCTCGTGATCATCCCGAATAGTTTTTGCCAAATTTAGGCAAGCTCCAATCGTAAATAGCACACCCAAAAACAGAAATGCCCGCTCCCAAACTCCACAAGGTAACATCCAGATTCCACCTAACGTCATACTACTTGAAAGCCCAAATGAAAGATAAACTTGAAGGCGATGTCCTGCGGTGTTTTTTTCAATGTTTGTATTTTCCATGATTATTGAAAATTTTAAAAGAGTGTTATCAAATTTTTTTATTGATGAATTACACTCTCAAAAACGCTTTTGGATATAAGGTGTTGACAGACTTTTGTAAATTTACGGACTTTTTAGTTTTTTATTTTATAGCATAATATACTCATAAACAATATTTTATAAAAAAATAAACGGATTTTAAGAAAAGAGATTTAATCATAAAAAATATCTTATTTTTTAAAACAGAAATTCAGACTTCGAAAAAAAGAAAAATCAGAAAATACGATTGGCTTTTTTTTTGCAAAAACTTTCTATGAAGATTCACCAATCATACTAAATCACACAAAATCAGGGAAGTATCATGGATAAATTTTTCGATTATAAACGTACCGCCTTTTTTGGCGTTTTATATCTGATTTTATTTTTTGTGTTTCTTTTTATGGCACAAATTGTTCTGGCTCAAAATGAGCAGTTTACTTTTGATTATGCCAAAAAGAATCAGTTACATCACAAAGACCGAGTATTCACTTTTCACTCGGAAGTATCAGACTATAAAGGCACAAAATATTTAGTTACAAATGACCGAGAAGCAAATTGGGGAAGCATTGAAATTGATTCTGGAACATTTATGCCTTTAGCTTTTGAGGTACATCGTCCTTGGGGAAAATTTGACGGACGAGTAATTGGATTTTTAGGAGATAAAAAAGTTTTCTCTCAAAAAATTAATGTGGATGGTATATCCAAAAAAATTAAACTAAAAGCCAAACCTATTAATCGAATCACAATTGAATCCTTAAAAAAGTACAATCAGATTTATGTCAAAAATTTTGAGTTTCAACTTCCTATATCTAAGTCTGAGCCAAAAAATAAAAATATACCTACTTTTATCTTAAACTTCGAACAGGTTCAACAAAAGTTTACTGAAAATAACCATCACTTCTTAATTACTTCTCAAATCTCCAGAGGGAATGCCTCTGATGGATTTAAAAGCTGGGAGTGTAGTAATGAAAAAGGTACAACAGGTAGTTTAAAGGTTGAAAATGGAAAAATTGAAGTTAAATCTTTGAAAATCAAGCGACCTTGGGGTCATTTTAAGGCAATTATTTCAGGATATGATGGAAAAAATTTACTATTCTCTAAACAAGTAAAAGTCAAGTCTGAATTTTCTGAAATTACACTTCGTCCCTATAAAATTACCCATCTTAAAATACAATCACTTAAAGCATTCAATCAACTTTATATTGATGAAATTGAATATTCCTTTTTTCCAATGGAAAATACAAGCAAGGAAGTTGCTGAAGTTACGCATATAGAAGAGGTTAATAATGCACAAATTTCCGAAGTACATTCTCCACAAAATACTAATTTAGATAATCCTATAAATGTACCAAAAAATGAAGATGAAGAGCTTTTTTTGGATTTTGAACACGTGAAATTACATAGCTCAAAATTTCAACTAAATGGGCATCATTTTGAAATTGCTTCACCAACCTCAGAGGGACACGCCCGAAGTGGACAACGAGCTTGGCAAGCCAATGAATCCAAAGGAACTTCGGGATATTTAAGAATCCGAGATGAACAGTTCCATATCTTATCTTTATGGATAAAACGACCTTGGGGAAAATTCAAGGCGGTTATTTCAGGCTGGCAGAATGGGGAAAAAAAGTATGAGAAAAAGGTAGCTGTTTGTACTGAATATCAAAAAGTTAATTTTAAAGACTGGAGAAAAATTGATGAGATTCGGATAGAATCATTGAAGGAATTTAATCAAATTTATATTGATGATATAGCTTATATTTTTCATTCAGAAAACAAATCAAAAGATACGGTTTTAGAAGAAAAAGTACACGTAGAACTTATTGAAGATAATCCTGAAAAATCTAATTTAGATACTATTTCAGAGAGTTCTATAGAAACAGGACTAATGAGAGGTGAAGAATCGCTTGAAACACGTGACGAAGTTCCAGACAAAAATCTGCCTAATGCTAAAATTTTGGAAAATAAAACTGAACTAGATCCTGAAATTTTGCAATTTGAAAATTGCTATTTCGGACAACGTTTTAAATTAGCTGAAACTTCTCAAGCAGGTCTTAGATTAGCATGGGAAATCTTATCAGGAAGTGCCAAATTAATTGGAACAAATGAACTTGAAATCGTTGGTTTAGAAAAAGTTAAACTTTTAGTTTCAGATGAAAAAGGAAATTCTTGGATAACCGATTTTGAAATCGAAAAAGCCGATCAAATTTTGCAAATTGACCCTATTAAGAATGTGAGTGTTCGAGATGAAAAGGTGAAGATTAATGCCAAATTATCTTCTGGTTTGAACCCAAAAATTGAGGTGATTTTAGGAGAAGCAAAAATTAAACAAGGTGAACTTATTTTACCTCAGAAAGCAGGAAAAATTGCTCTCAAAATTTCTCATGAAGGAAATGAATTCTATAAATCTATTAAACCAGTTGAACTTTCATTTCATGTTCAGAAACGTTCACAAAGTATTATTTTTGCTAAAGAAATTACACAGAATTTAGATTATGCTCCCTTTGAAATTCAAGCCTCAGCTACTTCAGGACTTCCTATAAAATTTGAGATCGTTTCAGGATCTGCCAAAGTAGAAGGAAATACTATCATCCCCATTCATTCATGGCATAGTGAAAATGATTCCATTCATAGAAATAATAATATAAGAAATGAGATTACTGTAAAAATATATCAATCTGGAAATGAAGAATTTAACTCTGCTCCAGAGGTCATTAAACGTTTTTATCTGAATAATGAGCATGATACTAAAAAGAGAGAAACTGAAGATTTTGAATTTGAGACTGAAATTAAAAAAACCAAAGGAGTTCCTCCGTCAGATATTTCATTGACAAACAATCAGATAAAAGATAATTCAGATAAAAATACCTTAATTGGAAGGTTGATTGTTAAGGATACTGATATTGAAGATACGCATACTTTTCAATTGTTAAATAACGAAAATGGTTTATTTAAAATCAATGAAAATAATGAATTAGTACTGGCAAAAAGTCGATTAAATGCCAAAAAAAATCCATCTCATACGGTCAAAGTACGGGTAGTAGATAATAAAAAGATGACTTTTGACAAGGAATTTAAAATTATGGTTAAAGATGGAAATACATTGGCTCAACAAAATATTGTGATGGATGATCTTGAAGATAAAATCTTCAATGCACCTAATTTCAAAATTAATGTCAAATCGACAAGTGGCTTACCTGTTCATTTATTGGTTGAAGGAGCAGCAGAATTATTAGAAAATAATGAAATTCAGTTAGTTGGAACAGGAATAATTAAAATAACGGCTACAGCTAAAGGAAATGATGCTTATGCCTCAGCTAGTTTAACGAAAACTTTTGAGTCGAAAAAGGCGACTCAATCTATCCAGATTCATGGCTTGGATAATATCAAAATTGATGCTCCACCAATTCCATTGGAAGTTAGCTCAAGCAGTGGTTTGCCTGTTCGTTTTGAGGTTGAAGGAGTGGCAAAAATTGAAAATAATAAACTGATTCTGAGCAAAGAAGAGGGAAAAGTAACTCTTCGAGCTTTCCAAGATGGAAATGAGTTATATCAATCTACGGATACCGAAATTACTTTTGAAATTAAAAAAAGGACACAAGATATTTATTTTCAAGCAATTGAAGCAAAAACTTTTGGACAAGAACCCTTTGAACTTAATGCCAATAGTAATTCAGGACTTCCTGTTGATTTTAAAATTTTGGCAGGAAATGCGACTATTCAGGATAATAAGGTAGATCTGACAGGAACGGGTTGGGTTAAAATTGAAGCAAGCCAAAAAGGGAATGATATTTTTGCACCTGCCAAATCAGTAGTTCGTGAATTCAATATCAAAGGTTTAATGAAAATTATCTCTTCACTTCGTCCTCGAATTCGAAGAGGTGAAGTTTTGGAAGTTCGATTTAATGCAGGTGAAGTTTTTGCTAAAAATAATAAATTTCATTTAATATTATCGAATCCAGAAGGAGACTTTGAGACAGGAACTCGTACCTTGAGTAGTATAAGTAATTCAAATAGAGTATTTAATATTAAAGTTCCCAGTGATATTCCCGTAGGAACGAATTATCGTTTACGGATTGAATCGACTGCACCACAAATTTTCAGTGCGCCAACTCCTTCAGGGGTAGTAATTACCTACTCTGGAAAAATTAATCAAAATTCGGAAGAATCTTACGCTAGTCGTTATCAAAGAAATCAACAACAGTCAATTAGTATACCTGTAGAACAGTTACTTCACATTATTCCTTCAATGAAGGCAGGACGTTATACGATAGAGCTTAATAAATATGATATTAATAATCTGGAAATGATTATTTTAAATCATTCTGGAGATACTATCTTCGAGTCGTATTACAGTAAAATTGCAGGTTATCGTGAACGAGTCAATTTGAGTCAAGCTCCTCCAGGAAATTATAAGGTGCAAGTCACTGCTGATGAACAAATTTATGTCAAGAATTTTGAAGTGAGATAATGAAGATTACGATTGTTTGGGAATGACAGGATTTCGGTGTTTCATAACTTTGATATAAAGACTGAGTATAAAATTAATGATAATGCCAAAAATAACCCCAAAAACCAGATAGAATCCTGTAAATCGAGGAAGCTTAGAAAGAAACTCAACCTCAGCTAAATCTAAGATTACCACACTTTTAAAGAAACTAAATATAATAAGCATCACGATTGTTGCGGCAGACATCAAGTAATTAAGATATAAAAATCCCCGTGCCAAGCCTAACATCATTAAAGCATGCTCAAAAGGTAAACGAGGAAAAACATGACTTAGTCTAGTCCATGTTTTTTCTAAGGGATAATATCTTTTCTGTAAGTTTCCATCTTCATCAACATAAAAACGGGAAAGTTTATGCGATTTCATAACCTTAAATAACTATTGATTTTATTGAGATTTTACAAAACTATAAGTTCATTTTCTAGTTTTAATAGCCAAAATCTAACATTAGAGTTGAGTATTATTTCCGCAAGATATGAAAAAAGTTACATCTAAAAAATCACTTTTTCTTAAAGCAAAACAACTGAAAACCAAATTCGTTAATAACTACCGTAAATTTTCGGATTTTTCCTTTCTAAAATAGGAATCGCTAGGACAATCTCGTACCTTCGCCCAAATTTTATTTTCATTATAAATTTATAGACATTATGCAAGTCAAAAAAGGAGATGCTATAAAGGTGCATTACACGGGTAAATTTGAAGATGGCGAGGTGTTTGATTCGTCTTATCCACGTAATGAACCGTTAGGATTTACGGTTGGCGCAGGGCAAATGATTCGAGGATTTGACGAAGCGGTTGTTGGAATGGCAGTCGGTGAGGAGAAAACTGTAACGCTACCTCCTGAGAAGGCTTATGGACCTGCCCATAAAGAATATATCTTTCCTGTTCAAAAGACACAGCTTCCTGCCGATATGCCTCTCGAAATAGGCACTCAATTGATGGCTAATATTCAAGGGCAAGATGTACCTGTAACCTTAGTGGAAGTCGGTGAGACGACAGTAACACTAGATGCGAATCATCAAATGGCAGGCAAAACCTTAGTTTTTGATATTAAAATCGATAGTATTAATTAGTATTAATAATAGACTAAAAATTAATTCATTTCTGATTCTTACGGATAACTCTTCAAATTTTTGGAGAGTTATTTTTTTGAGTTATAAATTACGCTACTTTTTACAAATCCCTAACCAAATCTCAAACAAATGCTCAAACAATACTACTCAAATTACTTTATTCTTATCTTTTTTTTAATGTCCTTTTCTCTCCAATCTCAAGACTTAAATTATTATCTACCTGATAGTCTGGAATATGACTCTAATATCCCTACTCCTAAAGAGGTCTTAGGATTTGAAGTAGGAGAACAACATGCCAATTATGAACAAGTTTGGTATTATTTACAAGTTTTATCAAGAGCTTCTGAACGTATAAAAATTGAAAAATATGGAAAAACTTACGAACAAAAACCTTTGATTTTATTAACAATTACTCATCCTGAGAATCACAAAAATATTGATAAAATACAAAAAGAACACTTGAAATTAAGTAATCCTAGTTTAGCTAAAAATTTAGTAATTGATAAGATGCCCTTGGTTGTTTGGACAGGATATGGCGTACACGGAGATGAAGCGAGTGCCACCAATTCGGCATTAATTTCAGCATATTATTTGGCAACTGCACAAGGTCAATCTATTGAAAAGTTATTACGAAATACTATTATTTTACTCGAACCTTGTTATAATCCTGATGGATTCAATCGTTTCACAAGTTGGGTCAATATGAACCGTCATAAGAACACGGTTACAGATCCTATTAGTCGAGAATTTAACCAACCTTTTCCTAAAGGAAGAACTAATCATTACTGGTTTGATTTGAATCGAGATTGGATACCCTTACAACTTATTGAATCCCAAGCAAGAATAAAAAAATACCATCAGTGGAAACCTAATATTTTGACTGACCATCACGAAATGGGAAAAAACTCAACTTTCTTTTTCCAACCAGGAGTTCCTAGTAGGACAAATCCACTAACTCCAATTAAAAATCAAGAACTTACAGAACATATTGCAAATTATCATGCTCACTTTTTAGACCGTATTGGAAGTTTGTATTATTCTAAGGAAAATTTTGATGATTTTTATTACGGAAAAGGTTCTACTTACCCTGATATTCAAGGTGGAGTTGGAATTTTATTTGAACAAGCAGGTGTTCAAGGCTATGCTCAAGAAACAAATAATGGTATCTTAACTTTTCCTTTTTCTATCCGAAATCAATTTACAGTAATGCTCTCAACACTAGAAGCAGGGCTAAATTTACGAAAAGAATTACTGATTTATCAACGAGATTTCTATCAAAATGCTCTACAAGAAGCTCAAGAAAATTCCACTAAAGCCTATATTTTTGGAGATGAAAACGATGAAGTGAAAACCTTGCATCTGGTGAAATTATTGCGTCAACATCAAATTAAAGTTTATGAATCAACTCAAAATAATACTATTAATAAAAAAATATTTAAATCTCATAAATCTTACATTGTTCCTTTAAAACAGCCTCAATATCGGCTTATTCAATCATTATTTGAAAAACGGATACAATTTCAGGATAGTTTATTTTATGATGTTTCTGCTTGGTGTATGCCTTTAGCCTTTGATATTCCTTATGCTGAAATACGAAAAAATTATTATCAACCTTCTGAAAATCAATTTATTGATAATGTAAAATTTCCAAAAAGCCAACTTACAGAAAGTGAAAAAAATTATGCCTATTTGATAGAATGGAACGCTTATGACGCACCAAAATTTTTATATCAAGTACAGAATTATAATTTACTTACTAAAGTTGCGTTACAAGATTTTACACTTATAGTGCAAAATAAAAAACGAATATTTAAAAAAGGAACTATTTTGATTCCTTGTATAAATCAAGCTATTGGTGCTGATTCCGTTTCAAAAATTTTGCGCCAAATTAGTTTAAAATGTAAAGGTGTTAAAATTTGGGGCGTTTCGTCAGGGAAAAGTTTAGAAGGAATTAGTTTAGGAAGTAATCAATTTAAAAATCTGAACAAACCTTCTATTTTACTTATTGTAGGTGAAGGAGTTCGGGCATATGATGCGGGAGAAATCTGGTTCTTAGGTGATCAACTATTTGACATTCCAATTATTTGTATTGATATTCAACATCTTAGCAAAGTTGATTTTCAGCATTATACAACTATTATTTTAGTACACGGAAATTATGGAATGATTTCTTCAGGTAGCAAAGAACGTCTTCGAGACTGGTTACGGAAGGGAGGGAGTATGTTGCTTTTTAAGGAAGCAGTACGCTGGGGAGATATCAATAGGTTTAATCATGTTACTTTTAAAATGCAGAAAAATAATAATTCTACTTTGACACTTCCTTATGAAAGCAAGAAGCAAAATAAAGGATCTCAACGTATTGGTGGAGCAATTTTTGAAGGAAAAGCAGATTTGACTCATCCTTTATTTTTTGGTTATTCACGTTCAAAAATACCGATTTTTAAAAAAGATGCGCTAATTATGGGACTTTCTTCTAATCCATATAGTAGTCCCTTCCATTTTACAGAAAAACCTTTATTAAGTGGTTATATCTCAAACCAAAATCTTAAAATAATACAAAAATCAACTATTTTGAATGTTTCTTCTTATGGAAAAGGAAACGTCATTTCTTTTGCTGAAAATCCGAATTTTCGAGCATTTTGGTATGGAACGACTAAACTATTTTGGAATGCTGTATTTTTCGGAAATATTATTAATACAAATTATTAAAAGGAGGATTTATAATAAATGAATAGAACTGAAATAATTTTATTTTTCCAGAAGCGAATTCAAGAGTTTAAAGCTCAAGAAATTCATTTTCGGAAGTTAGATCAACGCTTATCTTTTTTTCGGATAACTTGGTTTGTCTTGATTTTAATAGGAGTTGTTATATTAGCCAATAATCGAGCATTTTATGAAATGGCAGGCTTAGGAGTTTTAGGACTATCTGTTTTCGTATTTTCTATCAAGCATCATCAAACGATTAAATTTAAATTTCGACAATTTCAGATTTTAAGACAAATTAATGAACAAGAAATCAAGCGTTTAGAAGGTGATTTTTCTACTTTTCAATCAGATGGAAGTATATTTATAAATGCCGAACACCCTTATACTTCGGACTTAGATATTTTTGGAAAAAATTCCCTCTTTCAATGGCTTTGCCGAAGTTCTACGATTTCAGGACAGGAAAAATTGGCTGAGTTTTTGAAGCAACCCGCTTCCAAAATAACCATTCTTTTGCGCCAAGAAGCCGTTATTGAATTAGCTCAAAATACTGATTTTCGACATCAATTTGAAGCTTATGGAAAACATTTTCAAAATCTTGAAAAAGTACAAAAATATACCAACCCATTCATTTCTAAAGACCTTACCTTTAAAGATATAAAATTAATTATCCTTAGTTTTTTATTACCTATCTCACTAGTATTAAGTTTAATAGGATTATTTTTTGGATTTTCAATTATTATACCAGTTGTAGTTTTTATTATAAATAGTATGATTTTAGGAAAATATTTTCAAAAAATTACTGATATAACACAAAAAACAATACGATATTTAACTGAAATTCAAGCCTTTGTTTTTTTGGCAGAAATAGTTGAAAAAACGGATTTCAAAAGTTCGCATCTTATTCAGCTTCGAAAGTCTTTACTTGAAGAAAATACATCTAAAAGAAACTGTGCCTCATTGGTTATCAAAGAATTATATCGAACTATTGAAAACCTTTCCTTCCGTGAAAATCCTTATTTTTATCTTTTTTTTAATATCCCTTTCTTGTGGGAACTACATCAAATACGCCGTTTTGAACAACTCAAAGTAAAGTATGAAGATCAGTTTCCGAAGTGGTTTGAGGCCATTGCTGAAATTGATGCTTTGAATAGTTTTGGGGGAATTGCATTCGCTCAAGAAGAATTTCACTTTCCAGAAATTACCGAAATACCGTACTATTTTGAGGCAAAAAATTTGGCACATCCCTTAATTTTTCCTTTAAAACAACGAGTGGCTAACGATTTTAAAATGACTCATAAAAGAGTATGTAATTTAATTACAGGTTCAAATATGTCTGGGAAAAGTACCTTTTTACGAACGGTTGGTTTAAATATGGTATTGGCTTCAGCTGGTGCGCCTGTATGTGCTGACAAATTACAAGTAACTCCTTTTCAGTTATTTACAAGCATGAGAACCCAAGATTCTTTGAGTGAAAGTACTTCTTCTTTTTATGCTGAACTAAAGCGTATTCGACAGTTATTAGAGTTAGTTGAGTCAGGAGAAATTGTTTGCTACTTTTTGGATGAAATTTTGAAGGGTACAAATTCTGATGACCGACATCGAGGGGCAAAAGCTCTTATCAAGCAACTCCAAAATCATGGAGTTTCAGGATTTATTTCTACACATGACTTGCAACTTGGGAAACAGACGAATAGTATGCCTCATATGGTTAGAAATTTTAGTTTTAATTCCCAAATAAATGCTGAAGAATTGCAGTTTGATTATAAGATTTCGGAAGGAATTTGTCGAAGCTTTAATGCTAGTATCTTAATGCAAAAAATTGGAATTGAGATAGATAATCTATGAGAAATACTAAACAGTAAAATTTAGTTTTAGCTATCTTAATATCTAAACTTATAAGATTTTGACACCTTACAAGTTTAGGAAATAATAACTTGTAAATTAGGTTATATTTTGGTACGCAAACACTGAATAAATAGTACCAATTTTTTGGATTGATTGGCAACATAGCTAAAGAATGAAGCCACACGATTTGCGGTTAAGCTACGTAATACATCTACTTTTTTCATGTTTTCTCTATTTTTTTAGTTTAACTTTAAGATGTTATCTATTTTGGTGGGCAAAGGTAAAGGTTTCTTTCGAAAGAAATATTAATTAAACTGATTTTTTCATTGAAATTTTAAAAAAATCAATGAAAATTTCATACATGATTTGATTTATAATATAAGTTAATTATTTGTAAAATCAAATTGTTAGATTTCATAAATAGTTATCCAGTATTTGACTTTTTTTAGTATGTAAGTTTTAGAATAAAAAAGAATTTTTAATGCTGTTTTTCTGGGAACTTTGTTAAATCAAAAACAAAAATTGTTCAACAAAGTTTATCTCATACATTCCGAACCTTAATCATAAACACTTACTCATGCTTGCACTATTTAATACGACAGCATTCCAATGCAGTAAATTAATTACTCAGCATTATAGTACTTCTTTCTCATTGGGCATCCGCATTTTACACCAGAAATTACATGCTCCAATTTACGCTATTTATGGTTTCGTACGTTATGCAGATGAGATTGTAGATACCTTTCATGATTACGACCAAAAGACTCTTTTTCAACAATTTGAAGACGAAACTTGGCGGGCTATTGCAGAGGGAATTAGCATGAATCCAATTTTACAAGCGTTTCAATTAACGGTGCGAAAATATCAAATTGAAGATGAACTTATTAAGGCTTTTCTCAAAAGTATGAAAGCAGATTTAGATTTAGAGACTTGTAACTCATCTGATTATCAGCAGTATATTTATGGTTCAGCAGAAGTTGTTGGTTTGATGTGTTTACGAGTGTTTTGTGAAGGAGATGAGACGATGTATCAAAAATTGAAGAACCCAGCTCAAAGTTTAGGTGCTGCATTTCAGAAAGTAAATTTTCTTCGAGACATGAAAAGTGACTATTATGAACGAGGGCGTGTCTATTTTCCTAATGTTCAATTCTCAGCATTTGATCATGACGCTAAAGTAAAAATTGAGGCAGATATTCAAAAAGATTTTGACTTTGCTTATCAAGAAGGAATTTTAGAACTTCCACGATCAGCTCGTTTAGGAGTTTATTTAGCTTATATTTACTATGTTAAATTATTTCATAAAATCCGAAAAAGTACACCTGAAAAAATCTTAGAAGCTCGTATCCGAGTACCTAATGCTCGGAAATTGGTATTATTAGCCAAAACATATATTCAACACCAACTGAATTTTATTTAATCATTTTGGATAGAAAAAATAGTTTAAATAATCAGATTTAACATAAAAGTAAGCATGATATCAACTAATAAAATTTTTTATACATTAACAATACCTTAAAAAGAGGTAATTGTAATAAATATTAAATTATATTAGTTAATATATAAACAAATTTAGGTTAGTCTTGCTTATTTAATAAGCAGGTTCTCAATTGCAAAATCATCCTGAATTAGATCTAACATTTTCAAGTAATTGGTTACATCTTCAAGGCTTTTGGGGTCAAGATTAGGTTGAATTTCCCATTGAGTTAGCTTCAACCACTCCACTACATTTTTTGGCTTTAACTGGTATCTTTGACTAATTACTTCGACTAAATTCGGTATTTGAGTTATTTCAGCACAAGATTGATTAATAACTTGTTGCACTGCCTTAATAGCTTCTGGTTTTTCTTCTAAAACGTCATTTCTAACTGCCAAAACAAAGCATGCCCAAGGAGTCGGACAAACTCCCACTCGTCTAAATTCGCCATTATCTACAAAAGGTTGAGTGGTGTATTTTTCCCAAAGAAAGGCATCGGCTTGGTGATTTTTCAAGGCTTTTCGTGCGCCTATTAAATTGTTAATGATTTCGAATTTCAGATCTGTCAGATTCCAATTTTGTTGATGGGCATTGACATAAGCCATCAAATGAGAACCTGATCCTAATCGACTAATTGCGTGTATTTTACCCTCTAAGTCTTCAATTTTTTGATATGATGAATCGGCGGGAACATGAATGCCCCAGAGCAAAGGCGAAAGAACATAATATTGTAGAATTTTGCTCGGATTTCCATTTGCAATATCAGTAATTATCCCTTCGGTCAGAATGACTGCGATATCAATTTCCTGATGGCGTAAGGCTTTACACATGGCTCCCGTTCCATCAGGAAAATCTTGCCATTGAAGTGTAATCTTTTGGTTCTCAAATTTTTGATTTTCAATGGCAAGATGCCAAGGTAAATTGAAATGTTCAGGGACACCACCTACTCGAATTTGGGTATAAGAAGAAATCATTATCTTTAATTATTAAATATTAAAATGACTATAAAACTAATTCAAGATATTATAAAGCTTTTTTCTAAATTAGATACTATTTAATATAGAAAATACACTGTTGAATTTATATCGTAATTCAAAAAAAAGAAAAACCAAAAGTAGGAATTTTTTTATCCCACTGAATTCGCTACTTTTGGCGTTAAATATTTCCTATCAATTTAGTTGTATTGCCCAGCCGAGAACTATTGATTATTCCACTTAAACAAAATTAATCACCTAAAAATCCGATGTTTATGAAATTGAGGACTTTTTCTTTATTGTCGTTACTTTCTTTTTTTATTGTAAGTACTTCTCAGTTTGCTCAGGGACAGCCGTCTAAAAGTCGTGAAGATGAAGAGGAATTGAAAAAAACACTTTATGCCTTTGCCAAAGCCTACTCGTCCTTGCCTAAAACCAAGAAAAGAGATGAAGTACTTAAACATGTTGCTGATAATTTGACCTCAACCAATATTACGGCTCGTGTGAATGGTTCAATTACTACCGATAATGGGACTTTCGGGATGTTTGCCGCTTATCTGAATAAGGTTTCTCGCACCGAAAACTTTGGAATTGTTTATGAAGTAAAAGACATCATTAAAACGCAAATCCGAGGTAATAATGCTGTTATGGTTTATGAAGTATATTATGAATTTACCAAGGACGGAACCGTTTGGTCAAAAGGAACGGAAACGGTTTCGATGTTATTCCATAAATACGGTGAGGTTTGGAAAATTCAACACTTTACCTTCTTTAACATCGAAGACCAAAAGTTTCGAGGAGCTTGTCTATGCGAAGTGTTTTCAGCTCCGACAGGCGATTATGTCGCAAAGACTACTGTTCCCGCAGGAAAAAGTTATATTACGTCTTTGACTAATTATATTTTTAAAGGTGCGCCCGAATTAGATAAACAAGTAATTGTTGATAATTATAAATTTACTTGGAAAGCAAATGGAGAATTAATTGCGGAGTCGGTGGCTCCCGAAGGAGTAACTTTGACGAATAAAGCTTTGGGAAATGCCTCAACCAAAGATGAAGTCGTTGTACTTATTTTACAAGAATTTTTGTTCAAAAATAACTGTTCGAAATTAGTCAAAAAAGGACGATAAGAGAAATAATTTAGATCTTATTACGAATTTATTTCTTTATGAAAAAAGTTGTCTGTAAAATAATATAGACAACTTTTTTTTGTGATATTTTAGGAGGTTTTAAATCTTCAAACCGATAGATTTAGCAATTAAAGCAATAGAAGTAGTTGTGAAAAGAATAATCGAAATGGAACTTAAGGGCATTAAAATTGCTGAAATAACAGGTGATAAAAGTCCTTGAACCGCAAAACTTAACCCAATAATATTATAAAATAAAGATACTACAAATCCTGCTCGAATTGTCCGAACAGCTCCCTTCGAAAGTTTAATAAACCGTTCAATATCAGTTAGTTTTGAGCCGTGCAAAATTCCATCTCCTGCAGGTGTAAATGCAGTAATATCATCGGTTAAAGCAATGCCTACGTTACTTTCCTGTAAGCTTCCTGCATCATTTAAGCCATCTCCAATCATCATGACTTTTTTCCCTTCATCTTTGAGTTTTCTGGTAAATATAGGCTTATCGTGAGGAGAACAATTAAACACAAGTTTCGAAGCATCCCCAAAAACTTTGCTTAAAAATGGTTTTTCTTTTTCGTTATCACCCGAAAGAACATACAAATCAAACTGTTGACGTAAGTTTTCAATTGTTTCTCGGATGCCTTTGCGATAATTATTTTTTAGGATAAATTTGCCTCGATACTCTCCATCAATCGAAACAAAGACATTTGAACCCTGTGTACTTTGTGGTTCGCCATGTCCAGGAGCAATAAAGGAAAGTTTTCCTATTTCAATTAATCGACCATTGATTTTAGCTGTTACGCCTCTTCCTGTAAATTCTTCGAAATCAGATACTTGAATCTTTTTTTCAGGAATATTTTTTAGATAGTCAGAGTGATAAAGTTGTCGGCTCAAGGTGTGAGTTGAATTACTCACTAAGGTTTTTAATAGATGTTTTTCTGTTTCATCTAAGGCTTTTCCTTCGTAAATAATGGTCGTTTTATCTGTTTGGGTCAATGTTCCTGTTTTGTCAAAGATTAAGGTATCAATACTTGCCATTCGTTCTACTACGTCCGTATTTTTCAGAAATAATTTGTTTAATCCAGCGATTCGTAAAACACTACTAAATGTAAATGGAGTTGCTAATGCTAAAGCACATGGGCAAGCAATAATTAAAACCGAAGTAAATGCTTTGATTGCCAGCCCCGTATCTAACAGCAAATGTCCTACTAAACTCAGTGCAGCAATGACTATAATGGCAAGCGTAAAATATTTGCTAATTTTATCAACCAAAGTCGTTAGTTGAGTTTGGTTTTCGGGGTTGAAGGCGGCATCATTCCAAAGGCTCGTTAAATATCCTTGTGAAAAAGGTTTAATTACCTCAATTTCAACACGCTGTCCCATTTGCCGTCCACCCGCAAACAAGTTATCGCCTGACTGTTTATCAATAATATCAGATTCGCCTGTAACAAAACTATAGTCGATTTGTCCTGTACCGTTTATCAAAATTGCATCAACAGGGATAAGTTCCTGATTACGAATAACAATACGGTCTCCTACTTCCACTGACTTAACAGGAATTGCTTCCTCGTAATCTTTTCGGATTCGGGTCACAGAAATAGGAAAATAAGATTTGTAATCACGATCAAAGGAAAGAGTTTCGTAAGTTTTAGATTGAAAAAATCGCCCAATTAACAAAAAGAAAATCAGTCCGCCCAAAGAATCCAAATAGCCTGCTCCTGTCCTCGAAAAAATATCAACCACACTTACCAAAAATAAAGTAACAATACCTAATGAAATCGGAACATCAATATTAACTCGTTGACTACGAAGGATTTTATAAGCAGAATTCAAATAATCCGTTGCTCCATAAAACACAATAGGTAAACTTAACAGTAAGTTCAAATAACCAAAAACGACTTTGTATTCCGATGCTAATCCCATAAATGACAGATACTCAGGAAAACTAAAAAGCATCATATTCCCAAAACAAAAACCCGTAATACCAAGTTTTTTGATTAACTTTTTATCTGTCTTTGATTTACGTTTATTGGTATTTTCATAATCTTCTAAAGTAATCCGTGGTTCATACCCAATCGTAACAAGCAACTCGACCAAGTTTCGGAGAGAAAGTTGGTCAGAATGAAAGGTAATTTTGACTTCTTTCTTGAAAAAGTTTACTCGTGAACCAACAACATATTCACTTAGTTTGTACAGATTTTCGAGCAACCAAATACAAGAACTACAATGAATTTGTGGAACAAAAAAGGTAATTACTGAAATGCCATTTTCTTTGAACTGAATTAACTTAGTTGCAATTTCGGCATTATCAAGATAGGCAAACTTATCTTGAATATCGGGGACATCGGGACGAATCCCCGGTTTATTTTCGAGCGAATAATAGTCTGCTAAGTCATTGGAATTCAGTATTTCCCATACTGTCTTGCATCCAGTACAGCAAAATTGCTTTTCCTCAGTCTTGATAGAATCATCAGGACAAGGATTCCCACAATGATAACAGTATTGTTGCTCGGTCATCGTTTCGGTGTCCATATTTTTTGAGTTATTCTTAAAAAGTAAAGGTACACCAAACCCCTATTCTAAGCTATGACTTTAGTCATTAAGTTGCTCATCTCCACTCAGAAAGCTCCTAAATTCAGCTATTTTGGTCAAAAATAAGTGTGAAAATTACGCTATGCTCTTTTCAGGCTGTTTCTTACCAAGAATCTCAATTTTTTCTGGTTCATAAATTGGAAGCGTGAACGTAAACTCTGTTCCCTTACCTAATTCACTACTCACATGAATATAACCTTCAATATATTCTAAAAATTCTTTACAAAGTAATAAGCCCAACCCCGATCCTTTTTCTGAGCGAGTCCCACGTGTGGTGAATTTTTCATCTAATTTAAACAACTTCTCAAGGTTATCTTCGGAGATACCAATTCCTGAATCCGCTACTGTAATATGAATTTCATTCCGAATAATTTCAGATATTATTCGAATACTTCCTCCTTCTTCTGTAAATTTTAAAGCATTGAAAATCAAATTTCTAATTACAAAATCAACAATATTTTTATCTGCCCAAACAAACATTTCTTTCTTAGTCAGGTTTTCCAAATTAATTACTTTCTCAATAGCTTTGTGTTCATATAATCTACAATTTTTCTTAGCAATGTGATATATTGAAACTTTCTCCATATCAACCTTCATTCCCTCAGTCTGTGCCAAAGACCATTGCAATAAATTATCGGTTAATTCATATAAATTATTCACTGATGCACTCATGTCCTTAGTTAAGGTTTTAATTTCTTGAGGTGAAAAACCATCAGCATGTTCGCTTAAAATGGTTAAGAAACCTTTGAGGGTATTGAAAGGACCCCGTAAATCGTGTGAAATAATCGAAAAGAATTTATTTTTGACCAAATTTGACTCACGTAACTGGTTTTCTGACTGTGTTAATTTTTTGTTTGTATCTTCTAAAAGCAGATTTTTCTGTTCTAATACGGTATGTTTTTTATTTAATTCTTTAATATTCTGACGTAATTTGTAGATCATCAGATTAAAGTTATTAGTCAATTTTCCAACTTCATCCTTTGCATCGGTTTGAATTAAAGAAGTCTTAGAGTCAAAATTACTTTCAATAAGTTGGTCAATTGTAAAAGATAAACGCCGTAAAGGTTTAGTTAAATTTCTGGCAATCAAATAACTAAATATTATAGCAGTTAAAATAATTAAAACAATAACTTGTAGAAGACGATCAGTTGTTGCTTCTAGCATTTTTTGCTGTTTCTGATATCCATCTTCTACAATTCGATGTAAAATTTCCTCTAAAGTATCAGCTTGTTCCTTGAGTGCAAGACTCAGTCCAGTAGTGCTTTTCATGCCAATTAGTTGGTCATACATGACTACTTTTTGAAAATTTTCAAGATAATTTTGTAATAATATCTTAGATTCTTTGGAAATAGATCGTTTTTGTAATTCAATTATTTTATTTTCTAATTTTTGAACATATGCTAAATCATTTCGAATGATATAATCTTTTTCATGTCTTCGGAGTGTCAATATATCGGCTAATGGAATATCAAGTTGTTGATTCTCTTCAAGTTTGTGTACATACTTTCGCATATTTCCGACTACTCCGTAATCTTTAAAACCACGCTCTTGAATTTTAGTGATCATGATGTGGTATAAGGAGTCATAAATTGCTAAGTTGATACCAATAGAATCTACACTTTGTGCTAAAGCAAATTGAGTTGCTACCTGATTTGACTGAAGTAAGCTCATACTTTCCTCAAACTTGCGAAAAACCTGTTCATGTTTCTGCAAATAAGGGCTATCACCTGTTTCATAAAAAAGTGGATTGATAGTCTCATAGATAATAAATTGGCGGTCGTAGTCGATAGCAGTTTTAGTATCTAATTGTAAATCAATGATTTGGTTCATTATAAAGTGTAAACTTTCTGATTTCTGATAAAACCAAATTCCTACTAGTGCAATAGCACCCGAGATTCCAATAAACAATAAATAAGAGGCAAGTAGTTTGTGAACAACCTTTTTAAGTTTCATGAATTTAAGTCTTTGTGTTAGAGTGAGTGTAAGCGAATTTTCTTGAGTTAATACCAAAAATGAAGAGGTTAGTATGTGAGTTAATCCTTTTCAATCTTTGGTAATGCACTATAAAAAGTTTAACTTTATGATGATAAGTTTATACACTTATTACCATTAGGATAATTAAATATGTAGTTTGTTTTGATGAGGTAAAACTACTCCAAAAACTTCGTGAAGCGATATGTTTATATTTTAATTTTTTGTAAAATTTTGCCATCTTCCAAAGCAAATGAAGTAGTTTCAAGATTAAGAGAGAGGTACAGCTTTGTGGTATGTAGAAAACAAAATTTTATTTTTCTTAAAAAAAATTAAATTAGGCTTGCAACGTTTCTGAATATGTTAGGGTCTCCTACATAACTGAGCAAAAAGTTATAAGCATTTTCAGAAAATCACTAACAAACTTTTTTTGAGAGTTTTGTTTTTCAATCTTCAAGTAACCCTATTGATGAAAGATGATATTGTCATAGAGCAGTATCATCTTTTTTTTGTGCTAATTTTTATATTAAACGATAAAGTAAGGGTTATTTTGAAGGATTTTCAATTATTTTTGAGCATGAAAATATCCCTCATTGTTGCTAAATCCCGCAATAACGCCATTGGACGGAATAATCAATTATTATGGCACTTACCCAAAGACCTGAAACATTTCAAGAAACTCACTTCAGGGCATCATATTATCATGGGACGCAAAACTTATGAATCTATTGGGCGACCTTTACCAAACCGTGTCTCAATTGTAATTACTCGAAATCTTGAATATCAATTAGAAGGATGTTTAGTCGTGAACTCTCCCCAAGAGGCTCTCCAAATAGCTAAGCAAAATACTGAAAATGAGTTGTTTATTATTGGAGGAGAAGAGATCTATCGTATACTCTTACCTCATACTCATCGACTTTACATTACAGAAGTGCATACCGAAATTGACGGAGATGCGTTCTTTCCTCAACTCTCGGATGATTGGCGAGAAATAAAACGACAAGCGCACTTAGCTGATGAGAAACATCATTTTGATTTTGATTTTGTGGTGTACGAAAAGTTCACCTCGCTATCTTAGTTTAGGTTCAGGTGAACTTTTATTTAAGAAGGTATCCGATTTTATACCTTTTAACTTCATATTCTATTAATAGACAGACTCATGAACAACGAAGTGAACAAAAAACATTTAACATATTTAAGAGTAGAAAATTTTAAGGCATTTGAGGCTTTTGAACTGGAAGATATCGGACAATTTAACCTGATTACAGGTGAAAATCATATTGGAAAAACGACTATTTTAGAGGCGCTTCTGTTTGATGATAATACAAAGACTTTTGGAGAAAATTTATATACGGCTTTAATCTATCGGTTTCAATTTGCGCCAAGTTCGACTAATTACTTAGCTTATTTTCAAAATAAAAATACAGAGAAACCAATTACTTTTTCCTTTTTGAAGGATAAAAAAATTACGCTCAAAAATAGTCAAGATCCTAAATCAAGCCCAGAAAATGCCCCAATTAGTCTGCGAATTGCTCATAAAACAGATAAAATCTATCTAAAACCAACTTCGACCTTACGAGATATTCCATTGGTTTATTATGCAAATGTTTATGAAAATAATATTACTGAGCTGTATTCCAAGCATATTCAAAATAAGCGTCCATTAAAACGACAGTTAATTTCAGTATTACGGCTGTTAGTACCAAATTTGGAATATTTAGAAGTCTCAACTACTTTTACTGATTATCCATTATTAGTTGCTACACAAAGTGATATGGATGCCGTGATTCCGTTGGCAATGTTAGGGCATAGCGTCATTAAACTAACTCGAATTTGGATTGAAATTGTCGTAAATTCAGAAAAAAGATTAATGATTGATGAGATTGATACTTTTTTTCCATCTGAGAAATTAACTGAATTTTGGCAAATAATTATAAGAACTTGTGAAGAACATAAAGTACAACTTTTTGCTACGGTAAGCCACTCCGAAAGTTTGGAATCATATGCTAAACTATTGGATACTCCTGAGATGTTGGAACTTCGAAAGAATGCCCGCATTTTTGAATTAGAAAAAACTGAAGAAGGAAAAACACAAATCAATTCCTATTATCTTGAACCAAATAATTCAGAAGTTACGGAAGAGCAAGAGATATCAGAAAATAGTTAAATTTTTAGCCGTAGTTTTTTATGTTCTGATTTTGCAATTTATTGAGTAGTTAAAATAACAATTTTAGTTAAGTGTTTTTTGAGCTTTTATAGAAAATGAATTTTTACTTTTGATTTCTATAATCCAAATTTTTATCGTTCTAAAATTTTTGTATCATGACTACCCAAGAAATTGCAAATCGTTTAGTTGAATTATGCCAACAGGGAGCGTTTGCTCAGGCACTTGAAGAGTTATATTCTCCTGATGCTGAAAGTATTGAAAATCCTGCTGCACCAACACCTTACGTAAAAGGTATTGACAAAATTATCGAAAAAGGTAAGACTTTTAATGAAATGATTGAGGAATCCTACGGCGGAGAAGTTGGTAAACCTATTGTAGCAGGCAATTTCTTTTCTGTCCGCATGATGATGGACGTAAAGTATAAGGGACGAGAACGGGAGCAATCAGAAGAGATTTGTGTTTATGAAGTGAAAGATGGGAAAATTATAAAAGAGCAATTTTTCTATACGCTTTCCATGTAAATATTTAAATCTAGAAAATGGTAAACTCGTCAGGTTTTTAAAGTCTGATGAGTTTAAATTTTTAATTCTTATCTAGATTTTTCGAGTTTATCTAAAGTTATGATATAGTTCTTAACTAAAAAATTGTTCCATAACTTTCGCTCCGAAAAAAGAAATTACGCCTGATAAAATTAATGCCCAACTAAAAGCACTTATCAACATAGTGGTAATAATACGGTAACGTTTTTCTCCAAATGCTAACGCAATCATCATTCCGATAACAGGACTAAAAAAAATAGGAGTCAAAAAAGCCACGCCAACAATGCCATATTTGCGCCAGATTTTAACAATCTGCCGATTGCGAGGTGTAAAAACCCTACGATTTGGGAAAAAAGTATTTAAGACCCAAGGACGAATTTTTGTACCTACAAATCCTAAAACCAAGACGGTCGTAGTCATGCCACCAAAAGTTAGTAAAAAAGAAGGTAAAAAAGAGAGTTCTAAGCCTGCTGCCACAAGAGGAGCAATTGCAAACTTGAACATTCCTGTCAAGAAAACAGTACCGTATTTTAAGAATTCAGACATGAGGATTTGATTTTTGGTTTGCAGTTTGAGCGGTACGATAAAAATCTTGCCATTTCAAGGGATCTTTTTCAAGGATTGTTCCCAAAACCGCTACATCCGCTCCAGCCTCAAAGGTACGTTGTAATTGTGAAACGGTCTTGATTCCACCTCCTACCCATAAAGGTAAGGCTGTATTTTGACAAACTTCCCGAATCATGGATTCCGAAATAGGTTTTTTTGCACCACTTCCGCCTTCCAAATAAATCCATTTAAAACCCAGCATTTCACCTGCGATGGCGGTACTCACTGCCAAATCATTCTTTATATATGGGATAGGTTGTGTATTGCTAATGTACTGAACAGAAGTACGATTGCCACAATCCACTAAAATGTAAGCTGTAGGCAAGATTTCGAAATTTCTTTTGGCTTGCATTCTTCGGAGCATGGGTGCGGCTATAATATGTTGTCCAATTAAAAATTCGGGATTTCGACCTGAAAGTAAAGATAAAAACAAAATCCCATCTGCTTGAGATGTAATTTGTAAATAATTGCCAGGAAATAACAAAACAGGAATCTCAGTTTTAGCTTTGAGTAATTTTACTACTTCAATTAGCTGATTTTCAAGTAATAAACTACCACCAACCAACCAAAAATCAGGTAGAAAATGAGTCGTAGTTTCTAATAAAACTTGCATGCGGTCAAGACTCATTTTGTCAGGATCAATGAGAATAGCAAGAGATTTCTTGTGGTTTTGTCGTTTGATTTTCAAGGATTTATTAATTGAAATATCCATTCGTAGAGGAGACTTTTGGAAATAGATTTGTAAAAATTGAAATGGTAACTAAATGCAGAAAAAATATACAAATAATTATTTATCAAATATTTATAAATTGGTGAGTACAAATATCAAAATTTTTTTGTTGAAAAAATAGAATGAAGGGAATTAGAGACAATCCCAAAATCGATGAAAAATGTTTTCTTTAGACTAAACTTTAAGAGGTTGTTTAAATTTAAAATAAAACATTGATTATCATTTTTTTTACATAAAGTAGAGTTTGCAAACCCTACTTTATGGACATCAGCAATTTTGAGCAATGAAAGCTATTTCACTAAATAAAGTGTGCGCCCTAAAGATATTTTTCAAAAATTTTTAAACAACCTCTAAAAGCTACTAATTTCTCTTTCAGTTTTCTGAATAGAGTCTTAAAATAATTATATAACAAGAAAACTTTAGAACAGCATTCCTCTGTTTCACAAAACAAAAAAATAGAAGAACTCCTTTTTTAATAGAGCTTTATGTAATAAACTGATCATCAACTAATTTAGGTTCATTAGAAGAATTTAAAACTAATAAAATGATATTTTCTTCAATTATACTAGATCAATTAAATAAGTAAAAAACCTCACCAAGTGTTTGAACTATCTGATGAGGTTGGATTTAAGACTACCTGATTTAATAATCATCCTTACTACTCCTCAACTACAAACTTCACAATATATTGATATTCAGGGGATGAAATTTCGATAATGTACATTCCTCTAGCCAAGTTATATAACTGTACTTGTTCTTCATGTCCTGCATTTACATTATAAATTTGTTTGGTATAAATCACCTTACCTAACATATCAAGAACTTTGAATTGCATTTGAGGAACATCAGCAGATAAGATGTCAAATTTCACCGTAAAAATACCTTGGTTTGGATTTGGATAAACTGTGATTTCTTTTTTATTATTTTGATTATTAATTGCTTGCAGCACCTCACATTCTGATATTTCTACTGCAATAACTTCACAATCAGAAATAGTTACATCTGGAAGGATTGGCATTGTTCCACAATCAGCTAATCTTACAACCTCTTGTATAGTATGCTTGTCTGTACACTCAGCTAAGTCTATGGTTACTGTTTCTTGTGAATTTACACATTCTGAGATCATAAAATCTGAACCACTAATTGGATCAATTGGAGTCTCACAATCTGTAACCATAAATTCAGTAAAGGTAGGTGTCTCAGAACAGTCATTGAGTATTGCTATAGGGTCAGAAAAAGTAGGAGTTTCAATACAATCATTAAATTTTGTTATGACAACAGGAGGTGTATAATTTATTGGTGAATTAGAATTATGCTTACAATCATTCAAATCAATCTTAGAAATTAATGGAGTTGAAGTATCCTGACAATCTTTCAAATCAATCTTAGAAATTAATGGAGTAGAAGTATCCTGACAATC
>DDLX01000038.1 GCA_002340355.1 Cytophagales bacterium UBA2561 | reverse complement strand
AAAAAATCTTAAATGGAAATACCTTTGAAGCCGATGTCGTTGCCACCAATGATTACTATCCTTTTGGGATGACTATCGCTTCCAGAACTTTTCAATCTGAGGAGTATCGGTTTGGGTTCAATGGTAAAGAAAACGATAAAGACTTTGGCGAAGGAATTCAAGATTATGGAATGCGAATCTCTGATAGTCGAATTGGACGGTTCTTATCAACTGACCCCCTAGCTCCTGATTATCCTTGGTATACCCCTTATCAATTTGCAGGCAATAAACCAATCTGGGCAATTGACTTGGATGGATTAGAAGAATTAAAAGTAACTAAAACTTCAGATCCGAATACTAAAGATGGCGAACCTGGTAAAGCTAAAATTACTGTAACTCAAGATTATTATGTAGTTACAGAAGGACGTAACAAAATTCCAACAGCATCTGAGAAACAAATTGAAAAAGCATTAAATAAAACGATGACTTTATATATGGCATCTCTTCCTACTCCAGAGTCAGAAGGAAAATTTTTGACTAAAGCACAGGTGAAGGAAATGAAGAAAGCAGGAAAAGTCAACTACTATGAGGTAGAAGTTGTATTTATGATAGATATACATATGGACGATAATCTAACCGCTAAAGATGCCCTTGAAAAACACTCTAAAAACCGTCAAGGAAGCGGTGTAATCTTAGCTGGACCACAATCCGAAAATGGTTTTGTAGATGGTCTGCCCAAAAGCCCTGGTGCACTACAACACCAAGCATTACAAACACATACCAACAACAAAAAACAGCTAGAATTATATAAAACAGGAAAAATTACTTCTCCTAAACTTGTATTGGAAAAAGCAACTATTGGGAGAGATAACATTACTTACGTGATTACTTCGTTATTTAAATGGAATGAGAAGAAACAAAAGTGGGTTTATAATAGCGGAGGGTTGAATATAGGGCTCTCAACTTCATCTGCTATTGCACATGGAATTGGACACAATATGGCAAATCTACATAGTCATAAGCAAGAGGGGTATGGATATGAGGATGTAGGACTATCTAGTAATCAAGAGGGAAGCGTATATACAACCAAAGAAAATGCAAAAACAATCATTAATGATGCTGATAATAGACGTACTATTTCAGAAGACTAATAAGTACTCTATTTTATACTTTGTCCTTTTTTTTGTAATCACAGAAGGATATACTCAAATACATCAAATTGACTCTTCTTTTGTAAAAGAGGTGGTTTTACTATATGAGTCAGACTCATCAAGCTTGTCTTTTGGCTTTACTTCTGATGGTTGCCATGGATATATCCGCTCAAATGTATTAATAGAATATGACTCAGTAGTGTCCTTTGAGACTTACAAAAAGGGAGTTTATGATTTCGTTCATGAACATGAACAAAACTTAATTAAACATTTAGACTCTATTCAAATTCCATATAACTTATATTTGAAGCATGAAAAGTTACTTGATACACTAAATACAGCAAATTATTATATATACAACAATAATTTAAAACATGATAATATATCATACTGTCATTCAGATGGTCTATTAAGATATAAGATATTAAGTGTTAAAATTCGCTGTATATATTCTATTCACCGTGATGAGTTTACAGAACCTGGACCATATGGTTTTCTAATGGTACCCAACTTTTTTAGAAAACCAAAAGAAGTTTTTTTTCTCAAAGTCAAATCTTATCCAATCAAAATTTTAGAAATTTTGAAAATAAAAGGAGTAAATAAAAATATATTTATGAATTATACGAATGGACTCTAAATTTTCCCCCGTTCCGACTTTTACGACAGGAGCGCGGACACTTTACTCCTACGATGAACATGGGAACGTCAAGCAGTTAGCCCAAATCTTACCTGGACTCAAACGTCCTAAGTTTATTCACTATGAATATGATTTGATTTCGGGGAATGTGAATTGTGTGTGGTATCAAAAATTCTTTGATAAGCACTTCCAATTTTGGGACAAAGACCAGTTCGTAGGCCAAAAAGACGATACCAAAGCTTGGAAAGACAATTTGCGAAAAGACCAATTTGCCCACCGTTATTTTTATGATGCCGATAACCGAATTACCCGTGTGCAAACCTCACGAGACGGAAAAATCTGGAATACGGATGCCAAATACCATTACTATGCGCATGGCCCTTTGGCACGGGTGGAATTGGGTGAATTTAATGTCCAAGGATTGGATTATTATTATAATTTACAGGGCTGGATTAAGGGGGTGAATACCTTGGGTGGACAAGACATTGGCAAAGATGCCCAAAGTGGGATTAATGAAAATGTCTCCCAAGATGCCTTTGCCTATCAGTTGAATTATTTTGCGGGGGATTATCGGTCGATTCAGGGAGCCAGTACCACGACTGCGCCAACCACTTCGCTTTACAATGGCAATATTGGCGCGATGCTCACCGACCTGAAAACCAAAGGCGGAGAAAATGTAGCGGAATATACCTATGACCAATTGAATCGAATTAAGAGTGCAAACAGCCCTGCTTTTGGGACGGATTACAGCTACGATGCGGATGGGAATTTACAACAATTAAATCGAGATGGAGGCAGTATCAATTATACCTATGGCAAAGCCAATCAGTTAGACCGTGTGAATGGGAGTTTAAACATTGCCTACGAATACGATGAAATTGGCAACTTGAAATTATCCGAAGAGAATGGCGTACAAGACACGATAAAGTGGACGGTGTATGGCAAAGTGGCGCAAGTGATTCGGAAAAAAGGAACTGATTTTATGACGATTAATTATCGGTATGATGGGTCAGGGAATCGGGTGATGAAATTAATTGAAAAACGCATTAAACACGAAATTACGTTCACGACCACCC
>DDLX01000039.1 GCA_002340355.1 Cytophagales bacterium UBA2561 | reverse complement strand
CTACGCTATGGAAATAAACACTGATTCATTGAAGATCAATATATTAACTCTCAAAGAGTTTAAAAATCTTTGAGAGTTAGGCAAAACTTACGAACTATTGTATTTAAAAAAATTTAAATCAATAACTTGAAAGCCAATCAATCGGATTTAACCGAGCTTTTTGCTGCCAAATTTGAAATTGAAGT
Source organism: Cytophagales bacterium UBA2561 (assembly GCA_002340355.1). Classification (GTDB taxonomy): domain Bacteria; phylum Bacteroidota; class Bacteroidia; order Cytophagales; family Thermoflexibacteraceae; genus UBA2561. Next base: position 31,062 of record DDLX01000039.1, on the reverse strand, counting down.
TCTGAAATGCCGTCAGCATTTTCCTGAACCTGTCCAATGTGTTGTCGTAATTTAACATTTTGTCCTTGTTTGACCAGTACATTTTTCACATTCTTATAAACTGTAAAATAATTACTATCATGCTGAATCATAATGGTTTGTCCTATGTCTCCCGGTACTTTGTACACAATAACTACCGTTCCCATAAAAATAGTTTGAATTATTTCATTAGTAGGTGTCCGAATGTCAATTCCTAAATTATCAACCGTAATTTTTGGTTCAATAGGATGCGGTTGTTTCCCAAATTTTCGGCTCACAAAGCCTTGTTTGACAGGCCATAATAAAATTGATTTATTTTGAGCAAAACTAGCTTTATTAATTTGAGTTTCGGAATTCCTTCGAATGACAGGCGTGTTCATACTGACCTCTACAGCTGAAGTTAACACTTCTGCCAATTTACTATCAATTTGTTTCTGTTTTTCCAAATTAAGCATTAATTGTTGTTCTTTATCACGTAACTTTTTAAGCATGCCCGAACGCTCACTTCTCATATCACTAAGTCGTTGTCTTTCAGTATTTTTTTGACGTAAGAGTTCTTGCTTTGCTTGTTTTTGCTCCTCAAGGTCAGCTTTTTCAGCACGCAGATCATCCCGAATTTTCTTGATAGCTTCAATTTGTTTTTTACGAGATTCGGCATATTGATCAAAATATTCCATTCGCGCCATTAATTGTTGGACGGATTCAGAAGAGAATAAAAAAGATAGTTTCTCAACCTTATTATTTGTTTTAGAAGCCATATAGACCATTGCCTTATATTCGTCAGTATATTCTTTGAGTGTGGCTTCTAATCGCATAATTTCGGTCTCGGTTGTAATAATTTTATTTCCCAATAGTTCAATTTCCTTCGTAATTGTAGCCGTTAATTGTTGAACGTTTTGGGTTTGAGTTGTTAAAGCTCGAAGTTCTGCTTCATTGTCCCGATGTTTTTGACGAGTTTCTATTAGAATTTTATCAATTTCTTGGATACGTTTTTGATTTGCAATTCGTTCATTTTCAAGTTTTTGTAAGGAATCTACAGCAATTTCTTGCGCCCAAAGTCCACAAGGCAATAACCAAAGTAACCAACCTAAATATTTCATCTACTTTTGACTCATATAGTATATAAAATGACTAATATCGGTAAATGTTCAAAATTTCATTTCAATAATCCAATAATTCTAAGAAGAATAAAGTGAGTATAAAACAGGATAACTTGGTGAAGCATCAGATTGAAGATTCAGAATCTGTAAGTTTAATAAATAAGTACCGTCTGGAATATTATTTGGAACATAAATTAATTCGGTAATTGTAGTGTTTTTTCGAGGATTTTCAGGAAAATTCCAGAAATTTTTGTGCATTCTTAAAGCTCCTCCATCATTTTCTTTATCTACAGAAGGCAAATCTACTAATAAATGGGAAATGTTTTTTTCATGTAGAAATGTTCCTATTTCGGGCGCAAGATAAGGAGGATTTTGTCCCGAATATTGTTGCATTTTTTTACTCTCAGGATTAGGCAATGTTCGTAGAATAACAGCAGAAAGTTCTTGATTTTCAGTCTTATTTATCAAATGCTGTTCTAGTTTTTCTTTAACTTCAGAACACGTAACTATTTTATCTTTATTTGGCATTTCTTTAGGTACGACCGAAATCAAACAAGCTAAAAAATGAAAGGTAGATAATGATTTTCGAATTGTCATTTTATTGGCTGAAATATGCCCATAACATTCCGTATGCGTGCCATTTCCATGTGGTGTCATTTGAAGTTTATTATAATTAACTGAGCCACCTTCTGCCACACTTCCTACAAAATCACCAGCCCGAATAATTTCCGATGTTGGAGAATCAGCATAATAACAATTAACATTAGTTTGGTTGGGAATTAGTGGAATCGCAATAGGTAATGGCTTTGATAAATCGACTTGATAAAACTGATTTTGAAATTTAATTTGAATTTTCATATTTATCTAATTATCAAATAATTAATCCTCATAAAATACAGGGATTCATGAGGATTGTAAAAAAATTATAGATATTGTATATTTTTATTTTTTCTCACTTTTTAGCAAATTTAAGTAAGCTTGTAATTCAATAACTCGATTCTTAACTAGGTTTCCTTTTGCAGAAGCAATGACAGGCATCCAAATACTGCCTCTCTTTCCATAAAATTCTTCATTCATCTTAAACTGTAAATCACGGTATTTCGCCCAAGTTACTTGTTGTTCAATTAACATCTTACGCTCCTCATCCGAAACTTGGCTCATGAGTTCATCATAAGTTCGGTCAAGTTCTTCGCTCCATTTTCGGTAACGCTCTAATTCGCACTCAATTGCACCAAAAGAAGAGTTATTTAATTCCAAACATTTATGCAGTGCCGAATCAATTTGATGTAGTCCTTGGGCTTCGGATTGAGCATTGGTTTGGATGGTAAAGCCTACAAAAAACAACATCACTAAAATTAATTTTTTCATATTTTCAGGTATTTCAGGAAATGAAACAAGGGTTAAAATAAAACTTTAATTTTGACATAAGTTACGGAGTTTTTCCAAAAATTGCCTTAAATTTCCGTTAAAACGTGGTTTACAATACCAAAATGACATTTTTGAAGAGCTTCTAAAAAATTGGATATTCCCACTTCATAATGGAAAAATATCTACAATATGTATATTTAGTAGGACTTTTGCTTCAAATAATATAACTTGCTGAAAATCAAATTATACTGTCATTGTTCGTGTCTCATGAGCAATATATATCTACTTGGAGATCAGTCGGCTGTGGAGACACAGCCAACGGCAGAACGGAAGTCCTATTTGGGTGATATAGTGAGTTTTATAAATACTAAATAAATTAAAAGGTATGGATATTAATAAACATATTATAGACCAACGTATAAGAAAAATAGTTACAGACAAACCAGAATGGTTTGAGAACATGAAAGATGAAAGACAACAAATATCCAAATCATTTTTAATTTTAGGCATAGCTTCTTCTCTTGAAATGGATATTTCAGAAGCGTATAGTTCTGTAACTGAGGGGGGAGGTGATGCAGGAATTGATGGTCTTTATATTGGAGACACAACAGATTGTGAATTTACTGTTGTATTATTTCAAAGTAAATATCATTTTAACTTGGAAAAAAAATATAATTTCCCTGATAATGCAGTATTGAAAGTAGTTAATTCTGTGGGTATTTTATTTAATCCACAAAAGAATATTGAGTTAAATGAATTAATAAAACCGAAAATCGAGGAAATTAGGTCATTAATTATGGATGGCTATATTCCAACAGTAAAATGTATTTTATTAAACAATGGAGAAGAATGGCAAAATGAAGGTGATTTACACATATCTAATGCAGAATTTCCTAAAAACCAAGTATCATTTTCTCACTACAATCATGAAGATATAGCGAAACAACTGCAATCGACAAAACCTATTAATGACAGTATATCATTGTCGGGTAAGGCTGTAATTGAGAATTTTGATTTCAAAAGGGTTCTTGTGGGAAAAGCGAGTGTTTCTGAAATTGGTAAACTGATGCAACGATACGGAGATAGCTTGCTTGAAAAAAACATTAGAAAATTCTTAGGAGTTAATAAAAATAGAGTTAATCAAAGCATTCAGGAAACATTACTAAATCAAGAAAGAAGAAATAATTTTTACTTCTTTAATAATGGAATAACTATGCTTTGTAGTAAATTCTCTCACAATGCACTTATGAACGAAAACTGGCAATTAAATATTAAGAATTTACAAATTATTAATGGTGGTCAAACATCAAAAACAATTCTTCATGTTATTGAGGAAAAGCCTGATATTGATTTTTCAAAAACAACGGTTTTAATAAGATTATACGAAGTATCTGAAGATGATAAGGCAACTACACTGACTACCGACATTACAATTGCGACTAACAGTCAGACACCTGTTGATTTGAGAGATTTGCGAGCAAACGACAGTAAACAGAAAAACTTAGCAGTAGCTATAAAACAGCTTAATTATGAATATATAACAAAAAAAGGGACAGGCAGTTCTTTGTCTGCATCTAAAACAATTCCTTCCTCAGTTGCAGCAGAAGCAATTTTTACGACATGGAAATCGAAGCCACATCTTGCTAAATATAAAAAAAGAGAATTATTTGGAAAATTCTACGATGAAGTTTTTAAAGATATAAATGGTTCACAATTAATATTGGCTGTATTAGTATTTAGATATTGTGATAGTAATCGAAAAAAACACGGATTAATTATAAAACATAAGCATATACCATATAGTAATTATTTTGTTGCTATGATTTGTTCAAAATTGTTAATACATGAATATAATATAAAAATATCCCAGTTAACCCACATTAACTTTGAACAAGTTAAGAAGTATTGGGAAGAAAATAGAGCTAAAATATATGAAAAGGCTATTGACACAATAGATGCCGCTTTGTTAGAATTGTTTCCAGAAGGAATTGCAGATATAGACCCAAGAAGATTAGCGGCAACTTTTAGAAGAGGAGATTTACTAACAAAATTAGAATAATCACCATGAACAGATTTTTGCCAGTAAATATCAAACCGTTTTACCAAGCAAAGAAGAATTGAAAAAATTAATCGAAAGAAAAGCATAATATTCCCCAAAATTGAGAACAAAAAAAGTCTCTTGTTTCTGATGTAGCAAACACCTTTTAACTACTTGATTTTCAATACAAAAAACATTTTTGAAGAGTTTTTAAAAATTGGATAAACGAGGTTTATAATAGTAAAATAAACGACATTCGTATATTTGGACGTTAACAGTAATTAAACAAACATAAAAGCGAAAAAGAATGTGTACAATTGGCGCAAAATATATTGATAATCTTGGGTGGGTGGGATTTAAAAACCGTGACAGAAACTATCATGCAATTGTAAAAATTAGAACAAATTTAGATGAGCCAAAAAAAATGTATATATGGGATACATCAACAAAATACTCAGAGGGAATTAATGAGCATGGAATGGGAATCCTGTTGGCTTCTTTGGTGATGAGTGAAGATAAGAATGAAATTACTCTTGCTCGTAAAAAAGAGAAAAATGGAGAAATGTACTATTCTCCAGTAGGCAAAAAAATTAGACAAGCATTATCTTACTCTAAGCCAGATGATGCAATAAATTTTCTTGTGACTAATCAAGTTACAGGACACATCTTAGTTTTTAATGAATCGGACTGTTTTTGCCTTGAAGGAGCATTAGAATTAACTTCAGATGGAAAAACTACAGCAAAATATGATTACTTAATTAAAAAAGTACTCAAATCCGAAAATCAGGTAGTAAGAAGTAATCATGGTGTGCTTTTGAGATATGCTGGTTATCAAAATAATATTTGTCAAATTAGTAGAAAAAGCTCAGAGATTAGAAAGGCTATAGTAGAACAAAGGTTAATAAAAGCAAAATCTTGTGATGATGTTATTGATGCCTTCTCACGAAGTGAAAATGCGGATTCTCAATACAATCCTATTCGGTATATCACAAAGGAATCTGAGAAGCAAACGACAGGTCAGATAATGATTATTCCAAAGCTTAAACAGCTTCTGTACCGACCAATAATGGGAGAACTACTATATGATTCTCAAGAGAACGAAAGCCAACACATCAAATTTGATAAATTATCTAAATTTCAAATAAAAACTACTGCCAACAAAGGCTAAGATGTCAATAGCCTCTATCCTTCGGCTACTGTATTTAGCCGAGCCGTTGTGTGTAATTGAAAATATCATTTGACAGTTGATTTTCGTATTTTTGGGTTTACAACATGATTCAAGTAAAACGATGAGCAAAAAACTGATTCAATTTGACTGGGCATTCAAAAAACGATTGCGTCATAAAGCTAATTTTGACATATTTAGAGGGTTTTCTATCCGAATTATTGCGAAAGAATGAAAAATAAACACGGTGTGCAACAAAGGCTAAAACGTAGTTTGGGTTTTGGATTTATTTTCTTATCTTTAGTCACTTGATTTTCGGACATCTCCTGCCATTTTGTCGTTTATTCGGTGCTATAAACTTTCGGCATTCGGATTGCGTTAAAACCTAAGATACATCAATTCAAGAATTTTCATTTTCACACTCTTAAAAATTAATCGCTTATGGATTTATTGTATGTCGTGGCGTACATCGGAGCTTTAGTTTTTGCGGGCGGATGGTATTTCATCAAGTCTCGTGCTTCGGTTTCGTCTTTACCGCCCAAGTTGTTTACGGCGGGATTTTGGCTATCGGTCTTGACGTATGCAATGACGTTATTGCTAGATGACGGTAGTATCTTCTTCAAAATCATCTTGTTACTGCCTCGTGATTTGATGATATTTGGTCTATTTATTATGTTTGTAAACCGATTCTTGAAAATGCCAAAAACCTTATTGGTGGGTGTTTTAATTATCGGAGGTGTTTTCAAATTTTTCTGGGCTGACTTTATGCGAGTTTCGTATAACTCTGATTTTGATGATATTAAAAGTTTGATATTTGCCGAAAATATCGAGGTAGATAAGAATGCAGAATTATTATTTGATATCAAAAATGTATCCGATTTGAATGCTATTCAAGAAGGTTTATCAGAATATAATCCTGAAATCAAATTAGCTTTTCCTGATTTACAACATCCTGAGTATTCGAATTTGGAGGAATATTATACTTTAAATGTTTCTAATTATGATAATTTGGATGACGTAATTCAGCAATTAAATGCCTTAAATATGACGGATTGGGTAGAACGCAATGAAGTCATGAAATTAGATTTACCTCAAGAAGCTGATATTATCGAAGGACAAAAGCCAAATTTGGGCGTAAATGACCCTGATTTAGATAAAGTCTGGGGACATAAACAAATGAATGTAACTGAATTATATAGTTTAATTCAATCAGGAAAATTAAAGCCTACTAAAAAAGCCAAAATCGCAATTTTGGATACAGGTGTAGATGGCACACACGAAGATTTGAACCAAAATTATATTTCTACAGACACCAAATACGATTCGGATAAACAAGGACACGGCACACATTGTGCAGGTATTGCAGCAGCTGTTTCTAACAATGCCAAAGGTATCGCTTCTTACTCACCAAACAGTGATTTCGTGGAAGTTACAAGTATTAAAGTCTTGAGTGATGAGGGTTGGGGAACACAAAAAGATATTTTGGAAGGAATGATTAAGGCAGCTGACGTAGGAGCTGACGTTATTTCAATGTCTTTAGGAGGTCCTTCTAATGATTTGGTACAAAAAGCTTACGAAGAAGTCGTAAAATATGCGGAAAAGTCAGGAGCTATCATTGTCGTCGCGGCTGGAAATAGCAACAAAAATGCAAAGGATTTTTCACCTGCAAATGTTCGAGGTGTAATTAGTGTTTCGGCAGTGGACGAAGAACTTAATCGAGCCAAATTCTCAAACTATATTACAGATTTAGAAATGGGAATTGCGGCACCAGGTGTCAATGTCTATTCAACTATTCCAAATAATAAATATGCCTCCTTCAATGGAACTTCGATGGCAACACCTTACGTAGCAGGTTTATTGGGAATGATGAAGTCAGTGAATCCAGACCTTAGTACAAAAGAGGCTTATAAATTACTTTATGATTCAGGTAAAGAGACTCAAGCTACTGCAGAAACAGGTCGATTCATTCAGGCAGATAAGGTATTTTTGAAACAAGAGAGTGCTTCAGGGAAGTCATGCTGTCAATTAAAAAAGTCAGCTAAATCTTGTTGCCAGTTGAAATAAGGTATCGCATAAAAATTGTACTTTTCTAGGATATAGAAATAACAAACCCATTAAACATTTGAAATTTAATGGGTTTGTTATTTTTTGGTAAAAAGCGTTTAATATTTAAAATCCAAAATTCCAGTTTACACCAGCACGAAACCAACGCTTAGGCATTGGCGCAAATAAAGTTTGATATTCTGTGTTGGTAATGTTACTCGCCTCTACAAAAATTGATTTATTATCTTTTTGCCATGCTAACCGACTATCCAATATCCAATAATCTGTCATAGTTACACGGTCTAAATATCGAACTTGAATCTGGTGTGTCAATTTTCCAACAATTTTATGATTTAACCCTAAAATTAATTGATGTTGAAAATTGTTCAATGTGTAACGTGTTTGGGTTGCTTCTGCTAATTCAGCAACATCAGCATCCATATAATTATAGCTAATTTCGAATTGATTCAAGAAAAAACGGGGATTAATTAATTTCTGAAAATCCAGACCAGTATTTACTTCTATGCCTTGGGTTGTGATACGATGGATATTTTCAGCAATCCAAAACTCGGTGGTAGGATAAAATAAATAATCAATCACATTTTTATCTTCTCTAAGATAGTAATTTATATTAACAGAAACTCCATTTTCTAAAAATTTAAGCCCACCTTCGTAACTCCAACTTTCTTCGGGTTTAAGGTCTTCATTTCCAAAAGTATCTGGGCTAGAATATCTTAAATCAGTATAGGTTGGGATACGAAAAGCTCGCCCTACACTAGCATATAAACGCCATTTGTCTGAAACTTGATAACCAATGTCTGCTCCAGGGAATGCTTGCCAACCATAATCTGAGAAATAGTTAGCATATATTCCTAAAGTAAGATCTAGTTTATCCGTAAGGCTAGTAAATTGTTCAGCAAATAGTCCAAAATTACTTCGGTTAGCTGTTCCTAAGCGATTGCCTTCAAGGTATTCATTCCGATTTTCGATACCCAAGCCTGTTGTTCCCAGTTTCGTTTTTACAGAAGCATGAAGTTCAGCACCTGCTACCTGCGTTGTATGTAAGTTTCTAAATACCGAAGGTTTTTCGCGAAGGAATACGTACATATCTTCATTTCTCCGCCAATACAAACGAGGCGTTACGTTCCAATCTCCTAATTCAAGATTATAGTCTAAACTAATAAGACTTGTTTGCACCTCCTCATATTGATTTTGTCCTCTAGGTGTATAAAAGCCATTTGCCCCAAAATGACGTTGACTATGAGTTGCAATTAATTCAAGGTCTCCGTGCCGAGTTCTTAAAGCAGATTGATAAAAAAGATTATAAGTTGTATAATCAGTATTTGAAACAGCACCATCCGAAGCATCACGAGCAAAATAAACCTGTTGAGCATATTTGTCACTTGGTAAACTCACTCCAGCACCTATGCCATAAGTTCCAAAATCACCACCATAGGCTCGAAGATAAACTTTACGAGAATCGGCAATTTCAGTTCGGATATTAACTACACCTGCTAGTGCATTTTGTCCATAAGTACGAGCTGCCGCACCTTTGAGAACTTCAATTTGTGAGATATTCATAAAATCAATCGGAATAGCAAAGGCATGATGTCCACTCTGAGGATCATTCATTTTTACACCATTCAGCAAAACTAAGGTTTGTTCAAATGTCCCTCCTCGGATACTGATATCGGCTGAAGTACCTGCAGCTCCATTATTTCGGACATCAACTCCTCCTACATAATTCAACATTTCTGTTAAACTTAGGACAGGGCTTTGTTGAAGCCTTTCTTGAGTAATGAGCGTAATATTTCGAGAGGTTTCCGAAAAAGGGATTTGAAAACGATTTTCTTCGACAACAACCTCGCCTAACTCGACAATGGTTGTATCGTCTTGAGCAATAGATGGAAAAACGAACCATACACTTGCTACCAAAATAAGAATACATTTTTTCATAAAAAGGAGTAATTAGTTTGGGGTGTTTAATCAAACGCACAAAAATAGACGATGGAAATGAGAAATATTAGTTAAGGTAGAACTTTGCAGGAGAATTAGGGAAGTAAATTTATGTTAATTACTATAAATTATCATTGCTACTGTATATTTTATAAGTTTTATCAGTATATCCAATTTTCACAAAAAACCCTTTCTAATTTTGAGATTAGAAAGGGTTCTCTTCAGCTAAAATATGAAAAATCAAGAAATTATTTTTTTCGTTTTTTGGCTGTTTGCATTGGATTAGGATGTCCTGTACTACCTCTCGGTAACGCTTTTCGTTTGAAAATTTCAAATTTAGAAGGCACCATTCGAGCGGGAAAATAATTATTTTCTCTATCTGTATCAGCCGTTTCTAAATAAGGATCAACTTCAAATTGAGCTACTTTTTTGGTAGTCGGAATCACCTTCAAAATATTATCACGGAATCGCCAAATTTCCGCAGGAAAACGTTTAACTTCCTCAGAACCATCTTCATAAGTTAGTTTGACAATAACAGGCATTACCAAACCACCTGCATTTTTAAGCGATAATTCATAAAAATACATTCCTGTTTTAATCAAATCTTTTTCCTCCTTACCAATTGACTGCAAATATGCTTGATAAGCCTCACGGTCTTCGGGTGTTACGTCCAACTCATCGTAAGTCGTATAAAAGTCCTTGAGCTGAGATTTGGTTTCCGTATGGGTTTTTTCGATAGCTTTTTTATTCTGCATATCTCCCCAAAAGGTCATGGCTTCATCTCGTGCTTTTTGGTCTTTAACCTTCTCAATATCAGGATTTTTAGTATCAATTTCAATCATTTTGACATCTTTTAAAGCAATATCGGTGTGGTCAGTGGTATAAAACCAACCTCTCCAGAACCAATCCAAATCAACCCCTGAAGCATCTTCCATTGTTCGGAAAAAATCGGCAGGTTGTGGGTGTTTAAATGCCCAACGCCGTGCATATTCCTTGAACGCATGGTCAAAAAGTTCTCGACCCATAACTGTCTCTCGTAAAATATTCAATGCCGTTGCAGGTTTGGCGTAAGCATTATTTCCAAATTGATAAATAGATTCGGAATTGGTCATAATGGGAGTAATATTGTTTTTATCACCTGCCATGTACGGTACAATTTTATAAGCAGGACCTCTTCGAGAAGGATAATTCCGTTCCCATTCTTGTTCCGTCAAGTACTGTACAAATGTATTCAAACCTTCATCCATCCAAGTCCACTGACGTTCATCCGAGTTGATAATCATTGGGAAAAAGTTATGCCCAACTTCATGAATAATTACACTAATCATACCGTTTCGAGTACGTGCCGAATATGTTCCATCTGCCTCTGGGCGACCATAGTTAAAGCAAATCATCGGATATTCCATACCGTTATTCCCCTCGACCGAAATGGCTACGGGATAAGGATACGTAATCGTATATTTTGAATAAACTCGAAGCGAATGCGCCACAACTTCAGTCGAATATTTTCCCCAAAGTGGGTTAGCTTCCTTTGCATAATAAGACATTGCCATTACAGGCTCGTCTTTGCCTTCGAGTTGAACACCCATTGCATCCCAGATGAATTTTCGAGAACTGCCAAAGGCAAAATCCCGTACATTATCCGCATGATAAATCCATGTTTTTTTGTCTTTTGCTTTCGACTTTTCCTTTTTTTCTGCTTCTTTTTGCGATACAATCACCACAGGATTTTTAGCGGTTTTAGCTTCTTCATATAATTTTTGTTGCTCTTCGGTCAAAACTTCTTTTGGATTTTGGAGTGTTCCAGTCGAGGCAACAATATGATCAGACGGTACAGTAATTTTTACTTTGTAATCGCCGAAAGGCAAAGCAAACTCGCCTCGTCCCAAAAACTGTTTGTGTTGCCAACCATTTACATCGTCATAAACCGCCATACGTGGAAACCATTGAGTAATGGTGTAAATATAATTTCCATCTCCTTCGAAGTAATTAAATCCACCACGTCCGCCCATCAAGTCACGGTCATTAATATTGTAATACCATTTGATTTGCAAAACAATAGATTCTCCCGTTTTCAATGGTTTAGGAATATCAACCCGCATCATCGTTTTATTGATGGTGTAAGCCAATTCATTGCCATCTTTATCCTTAACACTCTGTATTTTATGACCACCATCATAATCAGGATAACCCAAAGTTCTTTGTAACCTTTTCGCCGTAATTTGTTCAGGCATTCCAAGAGCCGTTGTTTTGTAGGTGTCCGAATCTTTGGCACGCATATTTTGGTCAAGTTGTAACCAAAGATAATTCAAAACATCAGGCGAATTATTGGTATAGGTAATTTTTTCATAACCTGTAAGTCGTTGATTTTCATCGTTAATTTCGGCTTCAATTTCATAATCAGCGACTTGTTGCCAATATTCATGTCCCGGTGCGCCTGACCCTGTTCGGTAGGTGTTCGGAGTGGGCAAAACCTCATCTAATTGCTTAAAGCGAGATTTGTTCACATTATCGGTTTGTGCCGATAAAATTTCAGGTAGAAGTAAGCTTACCAACAGCCACCCTAGTAATGTAATTTTCTTCATAAAATACATGCGTTTTTAAAGTTGTTTTTGAATAGTAAGGCTTTCAAATTCTTTTAATAAGTTTTTTTAGCCTCACCATCTTAGTATGATATTTAAACCAGCAAGTTAGTTAAAACTTAAATTTTTTGGCAAATAGTGCGAAAAATTCATCTCAAAGCGTAAAAACAAACCTATTCCCAAACAGAATTTAACCTCCAGACTTAAAGTTTTGCGTATCATTTTCTAATTTTACTATTTAAAAATTTTTGGATAAAATAACGCCATGACTCGGATTGATGAACACCGTTTCCAACAAGGACATTATCTTGGACGACCTGCCGATGCTACTGACCGTATCGTACTGAAACGCATTGCTTTAACTCAACAAATCCCTGATTTTTGTGGAGAAAATTATACTCTTGCTGATGTCGGATGTGGAAATGGAGCTTCTCTTTTTTTACTTGCTCCCGAAATGAAATTTGCCACAGGTTTGGATATTTTTACAGAAAATCAAATTGCTTTTGAAAATTTAAAAAATCAGAAGGAAGAAGCTCAAAATACGGCATTTCAGTTAATTAACTTGGAAGAAAATCCGCCTGACAAACAATTTGATCGTTTGATTTCTTTTGAAGTGATTGAACATTTTGAAGATGAAAAGGCAGGAGTTCAAAATATGTATCATTTGCTCAAACCAAATGGATTAGGAGCGATTAGTGTTCCTAATAAATGGTGGGTTTTTGAAACACACGGCGCAAAATTACCACTTTTACCTTGGAATCGAGTACCGTTTTTTTCGTGGTTGCCTCGTCCGATTCATGAACGGTTTGCCAATGCTCGAATTTATACCCAATCTCGTATCAAAAAATTATTACAATCGGTTGGTTTTGAGGTTATTTCAATGCAATATATCACAGCACCAATGGACGTATTACCCGAAGGAAAATTAAAGGATGTTTTATTGAAATACATTTTCAAAGGAAACTCAACTTCGATTCCTTTTTTAGCTACTTCGATTTTTGTCGTTATTCGAAAAGTAAAGTAAATAAAAAAACTACTCCGTTTTGGATAAAATCGAAGTAGTTTTTTGACTAAAATATAAATAAGTTATAATTTTTGAAGCCAAGTATTTAGTGTTTCTTCAATTAAATTTTCGACTTCAGGATTTTCTTTGGGAAAAATAGCAAAAATTTCATACCCCCCATATCCTCCTGATACCTCAACTTGGAAGGAATAACTTCGTAAACGAAATAAAACCAAAGAATTAGGCAAAAATTCCCGCATATCATTGATTTCGGGGTTGCCCAAAAACTCAAACTCAGTAATTAGACTTTCTTGAACTGGAACAGGTAATTCATACCATTTTTTGAGATGATTACGACAAGTTTTCGTTCGTTTGAGCTTGAAAGTCATGGCTTCAATTCTATCTAAATTTGATGCTATGCTTTCACTACCATAATTTCATCAAAGGCATCTTGGTGCGCTCTGGATTTGGTCTGGACTCCTTTGAATCGTTCCTTGGATTTGTAGAAACTATCGTAAAATTCAGCCGTTATCGAAGGTTTTTCTTCAATTTTTCCAACATATACCAAGTTCATCAATGCTGCTAAACCACCAATCTGCAAAAAGAAGATTGGGCGTTCGCTTTGCCCATATCGAGCTACAAAATAATTACTTTCATAAGCATTATGAATTCGAACAACTAATTTCTCGTTAGGGATAAATTCTGTAATCTCGTGATAACCAAATCCTAAAGCATTTAAGCAAGCCACCGAAGCATGTACCCAATCTTTTTGAGTCTCTAAGGTTGGTTTAATCATTGCGTACCATTCGGGCGAAGTCATGATTCCTCCAAGTGTAAAGGAAGAACAGACATGTCCTGCTTCAATCAATAATTCTTCAGCAATTTTTACACCTTCTTCTCCTGCCACTTTTTCCATTTCATAGAGGAATCGATAAGATACAGCACTAAAATAATTGCCATAAATTCGGGATAAGACTACACCAAAGGCATTTTTCAAGCCTGTATCTGCCTCACTATCAAAAGGCATTTCGGTAAAAGCTTTTAAGATTCCTTCGTAATTAACATTGGAATCAGGATGATTTATTACCTTTAGTCCATCTTCGGCAATATCACCCATTGAAGGCGTAAGTTCTAAGTTGGCACGGATGGCACGAGGTGTAATTTTGAAGGAAGAAATATCATCACCTTTACTTAAACAAGTGAGCTGTTCGGTTTGATAACTCCCCAATGGCTTCTCAAAAATTAAATCGGCAATTCCAGATAAAAAACCTGTAGTCATCAAAGAGGCACCAGGATAATCATCAGGACGTTTCGTACCAAACTTTTCGAGCCAACCTACCGAAAAAAAATTATGTGGTGACTTTACAAGAATTTCATCTATGGTAACTTTCTCAAATTCTAACTTACCATACCCCGAAAACGCATGATAATCCGCTATCGCCTCAAGCTTTTCCTCAAGGGTTAAGTCAGGATTTTTTGTAAAAAATTTAGAAAATTGTGTATAACTAATTTCTTGTGCTGCATCGTGCATTAGTGGGTAAATATCAACGTATTCCCGTGCGCTTTCTAGCGAGAAGAGAAGAAAACTAGCATAGTGATGGCAATGAAAAACCAGAGGTTCATCACAGGCATTGTACAAGCCCTTCTCATAATCAAAGTAGCCTCGTAGGGTTTTCATATTTAATATTGGGGTAATTCTTGATTATACAACGATTTAATGGTTTCACGAATATCCTCGACCAGTTCGTCGGGGAGTTCGGTGTGGTCATTGACCTGACTGGGCATGATTTTATGTTGAAGAAATTGCCGCATCATTTTCATAGCAATAATATTCCATGATAATGGCGGTAATTCTTCATTTATCCATGCCAAAATGGGCTGAGCCGATGTTGTTCCAGTAGCCGTCATTCCATTTGTTTTTTGCAACGTTTACTTTAATTGGGTTTGAATATAGTGTATCTAAGCAATAAAACCAATTTTTTTGACACAAAAAAAATTCCAAAAGAGATTTTTGATCCAACTTATATTAGAGATTCTTCAAAAAACTTCAATGATTAAAAAAAACTTACAAGTTATTTATCTGAATAACAAAATAATTTATTAATAATATTATTTTATAATTCTAATTATGGCTAAATCGTCTGTTACTACATGATTCCATTCTTTCTGTAATATCCTAATTTTTCTATTCAGGAAATTAGTAAATTCAGTTCCATTATTATCAACTAATAAATACTCAATAATTTCATCTTCAGATTTTTGCTTCGTTTTATCTTTAAAATTTTTGAATGTGAAAATTCCATCCGTACAGATAGACAAATCCTTAAAGTTAGAAATAGTTAATTTTTGTTCTTGATTATCATACCAATCATCAAAGTCATCTGTCAAATGATAGCCCAAATAATCAGGTGTATTATTTTGCTCATACTCAAAATACTTTCCATCCTTACAAATTAGTCCATCACCAATAATTAGAAATTCCGCTTTTGATTCTTTGATATTTACAATTCCAATAAGCAAGGTTGATAATAGTTCATTTGTTTCTAATCCGAGTTGATTTTTCAAAGTTCGAACTTCATGAATTAAAGTCCTTACGACTTCTTTTAATTTATCCTTTAACCCAACTGCATCTTTTATAATAAATTCCTCATAAAATTTTCTTTTTGCTATATTTCTTGCTATTTTTCCAAAAAGTATAGATGCAAAAACAGATTCTGTTCCCATCGTACACCCATCCAAAACTGCAATTAATTTTTCATTTGTTACGATTTGCTCTTCAATTAAGAAATCTTCACAATAATTGGTGTGAAACTCGCCAATATTTAGTGTTTTGTATATTTTCATTTATTTACTTCGTAAAATAACAAACTAAATCATTTTTTTTCAGGTTTTTTCAAGGGATAACGTATTTTTGTGTCAATAGATTATAGTTAACTGGAATAACACGAAAAATCTTTTCTAAATAAACATTCTCACATATTAAAAACACATTAAAAATTATGGCTTTGGTCGAAATGCTCATGCCCAAAATGGGGGAAAGTGTCATGGAAGGCACTATTTTAAATTGGCTCAAACAACCAGGGGATACCATCGAAGAAGATGAATCAGTTTTGGAAGTAGCTACTGATAAAGTGGATACTGAAATTCCTGCCATCGAATCGGGAATTCTCAAGGAAATTTTGGCAGAAGTCGGTGAAGTAGTGCAAGTTGGACAACCGATTGCCATTATTAATACCGAAGCTGAACAAACGGAATCTATTTCTACAAATGATGCTGTCTCCCAGACTCCTGAACCTGTTATTGTACCTGCGGAAACCGTCCAACCTACAGTACAAAGTAATGTCTTGATATCATCTACTACAGCTATTCCTGAAAGTAATCGATTTTATTCCCCTTTAGTCTTGAATATCGCTCGGAAAGAACATATCTCTCGTACCGAATTGGATACTATCCCAGGTTCAGGCAAAGATGGTAGATTAACCAAAAGCGATCTTTTTAAGTATATTGACCAGAAAAAAGAAGGTAAAATTTCTACTTCTCATCCTTCACCATCTATTCCAGCCCCTTCTCAACCTCAAATTACTCCTCAACCCACCCCTGTCCCAGAAACTGCTCCCTCCCCTCCTCCTGCCTCTCAGTCTACATCTGTTGCTTCCACAACTTCTACCTTTACGGATGAAGCCGAGATTATTCAGATGGACAGAATGCGAAAAATGATTGCGGAACGAATGCTCGAATCAAAGCGAACTTCAGCGCATGTAACTTCTTTTGTGGAAGCTGATGTTACGAATATTGTGAACTGGCGCAAAAAAATCATTCAAGAATTTCGGACTAAAGAAGGAATTAATCTGACTTATACAGCCATTTTTATGATGTCTGTAGCTAAAGCCTTACGTGATTTTCCAATGGTAAATTCCTCAGTAGATGGGGATAAAATCTTACTCAAAAAGGAGATTAATCTTGGTTTAGCGGTTGCTTTGCCCTCTGGAAATTTAATTGTTCCTGTTATTCGGAATGCTGACCGACTCAATTTGACAGGCATGGCACATGCTATCCAAGATCTTGCTGAAAGAGCTAGAAAAAATACACTCCGTCCCGATGAATTACAAGGTGGAACCTACACTGTTTCAAACATTGGCTCATTTGGTAATATGTTGGGTACTCCGATTATTATGCAACCTCAGACGGCTATTCTCTCACTTGGAACAGTCAAGAAAAAACCTGCTGTTATCGAAACTGAACAAGGTGATTTTATTGCAATTCGACATTTGATGTTTTTGTCACATTCTTACGATCATCGTATTATTGATGGTGCTTTAGGTGGGAATTTTGTTCGTAAAGTCGCTGATTATTTGGAAGCTTTTGATATAAATACCCCTATTTAATTTTGATACAAACACCTATAAGATTTCGAGAATCTTATAGGTTTAATTAGATAAAACTTTAAAGAAAAACTAAATATTACATGACTTTTCTTGAATTAGCTGAAAAAGTATTACTAGAAACTCAAGTACCAATGAGAATGGCAGAAATCTGGGAATATGCCATTCAAAAAGAGTACGACAAGGAATTAAATAGTTCTGGAAAAACACCTTGGAAGACTTTAGATGCCCAGATGTATTCTTCTATGAAACATGATAAAAATACTCCTTTTATAAAAACAAATACTAAACCTAAAAAAATTTATTTAAGGTCTGCTCAGAGTGTCGAAACCATCATTGATAAAAATGAACTTGTCATTGAGCAGAAAGAATTAAAAAAAATAAATTATCTAGAGAAGGATCTTCATCCGATCCTAACATACTTTGCCTTCTCTCATTTAAGATGTTACACCAAAACAATAAATCATTCTAAATCAAATAAAAAAGAGTTTGGAAAATGGGTACATCCTGATATGGTAGGTTGCTATTTCCCTCTAGAAGATTGGAAACCTGAAGTCAATGAATTAAGTAATACAACAGGATATTCTACCATAAAAATCTACTCCTTTGAGTTGAAAAGAAAAATTACGCTAGCTAATCTACGAGAAGTATTCTTTCAAACTGTATCTAATTCAACTTGGGCAAATGAAAGTTATTTAGTCACAGTTGAAATATCAGAAGATGATGAATTATTAAATGAGCTGAAACGACTTTCAAGTTCGTTTGGAATTGGAGTGATTAAATTGAATATTAAAAATCCTGAAAACTGTGAAATTCTTTTTCCTTCAAAAGTAAGTGAAAATCTTGATTGGGAAACTATCAATAAACTGACGATGAATGAAGATTTTTCTGACTTTTTAAAACGGATAAATAACGACCTTAATACTAAGGAAATACGAAAAGAATGGTATGATAAAATTATTGAAAAGGAAGTATTAATTTCAGCTTTTTATTAGAAAAAGCATATTTTATATTTACAAACAATTATCTGATTATCAGGTAAATACAAATTATTTTTTATCTAAAGATAATAGCCTATGAAGCAAAAAAACATCAAAGACACACCTATTGAAAGATATTTAGAATACTTAAACAATATTTTTCAAGTACAACCCACACTATCCACTCATGAATCTGGCATAGATGGTGTTGAAAGCATGACAAGTATTATCTATGAAAACATCCCTAAGAAGGGAATGATAACAGGAATCACTTATGGTTTATCTCTCATAGAGTATGACGAACCAAAAAATGAAAGACCCGAACTAATAATTTCTGTCAAATCAGAAGATGTAGCTTGGATAAAAGCCATTACGCTATTAGCCAGTCAATTACGAGGAGATTGTCCATTTACTTATGGTGATGCCATTAACTTTAGAGAAAGAATTTCTATGGAGTCGAATATGGATGCTTTTTGGATCTTTGCTCCCGATATTCTTGAAAAAGAACAGTTTTTAGGAATTGATATCGGAACAGATTATTCTATAAATCTAGCAGGAATTTATCCTATTTATTCCTCTGAAATTCAACTTATAAATCGAATCGGAGTAGAAAAATTCTGGCATCACCCTGATTTTGATAAGTTCAATGTAATTAGAAAAAGAATTGAGAAATAAACATAAAAGTTTAATATATTATTCCATTAAAAAATGACCTCTAAGACAGCCAAAAAAGTTCGTTCATTGCATCAAAAAAAATATCGCCTTCAAGAAAATTTATTTTTAGTCGAAGGGGCTAAAAGTGTAGTGGAGTTGCTGGATTCAAATTTTCAGATTGAAATGCTTTTCTATACCGAAAAGTTTGAAAACCAATATAACGATTATTTTAACAAACTACCTTTTTCTGTTTTTACTGAGAAAATTGCTGCGCCACAACTTGCCAAAATTAGTACATTCAAAAGCAATGAAATGGCTTTAGCTGTTGTTCAGATTCCTGAAAATAAACCCTTAAAGATCAATAACGAATTGGTTTTAGTGCTTGCCGATATTCGAGATCCTGGTAATTTAGGAACAATTATTCGTATTGCTGACTGGTATGGTATTTCTAAAATTATTTGTTCGAAGACAAGTGTTGACTGGTACAATCCAAAAGTAATTTCGGGATCAATGGGGTCATTTCTACGAGTCAAACCTTTTTATACGGACTTAGAAAATTTCCTTGCACAATCACAAAAAGCTTCCATTCCAATTTTTGGTACATTTCTAAAAGGGGAAAATATTCATCAAACAAAAGCCATTTCACAAGGAATCTTAGTGATTGGGAACGAGTCTAAAGGAATTCCTCCATTGCTTGAAAAGTGGATTTCACACCGTTTGACAATTCCTAAATTCGGAAACGCTGAATCCTTGAATGCAGGTATTGCTACTGCAATTATTTGTGATAATTTTCGAAGGAATTCGACAAAAAAAAGAATCAAAAACCAATAAAAAATCGTTACTTCTGATAGCGTAAGTACTCAACATCGACAGTTACATCTACCACTTCGGCAATGTTCTGAAAAACTAATTTAGGAATTTTAATATCATGGTCAGCTACTCGAATTTGAAACTTGGACTTACCTATAATATTTTCATTATGAGGAATTAAAGAGCAAGTCGTTTTTAATTTTTTAGTTACACCATGAATAGTTATTTTTCCTTCAAAATCAAATAATTGGCTTTTATTTTGAACATGAACAAATGTTGATATATTGATTATTTTTCCTTTTAAGGTGGCATACGGAAATTCATCAGATTCAACATAATTCTCATTAAAATGTTCTTGCATCAATGATTTTTTAAACTGAAAACTAGTCATGGGTATTTTGAACTGAACTTCGCCTGTCTTGAGATTTAAAAATGAAACCGCTTTTTGGGTTTTAGCTTCAATATCTTCCAATGGTGCAGACGAGAAAAAGGTAACTGAGCCTGTTTTAGTAAAAAAAATATCCTGAGCCACTCCTAGCTCTGGAAATGAAAGAATTGTTAGAAAAAACAATACTTTTTTCAGATGTTTTAAATTCATATCTTCCTATTTATCAAAATTTTAACTTTTAAAAAACATAACCTTCTAGAGAATCTCTTAATAATTAATACTCATTATTTTTATAAAATAACAACTCTGTAAGTTGGTAAAATTTTAGTAGATTTACTCATAAATTAGGTACTTTTTTTGTGATTCATTTTGTATTAGTTCCTAAAAAAGTAAATGAGAGCAAAACGGAATATGTCTAAAAAACATAAAAATCCAGCCCGACGACTAACTCGCATCTATGGAGTTGCCCTCACTTTCATTGCGTTATTAACGATAACTGGGCAATGGCTGGCAAGGCGCACACTAAACGCTCAGTCGGCAGATGCGATAGTCATTAATATTTCGGGACGACAACGGATGTTAAGTCAAAATATTACCAAAAATGCCCTGTTATTAGGGCAATGTCGGTATGACATGGCTTTTCAAGAACGCCAAAAGGAGTTTCGAAAAGTATTCAACTTATGGCAAAAATCCCATCATGCTCTTCAGTATGGTAATTCTGAGATGCGAATACCTGCAAACTATAATAGTCCCAAAATCAAGGCTTTGTTTGAAGAAATGAGTCCTTTTTATAACGCCATCCAATTATCAGCAAAACGCATCGAGAAACTTTATTGTGACGATAGTATTGAGGTTCAGAAAGGAATCAATACGATTTTATCTCATGAGCAAGAATTTTTGCGATTAATGAACGATATCACATTTCAATATGAAGCAGAGTCACATAACAAGGTAGAATACTCTAAAAATATTGAGCTCATATTAGCTTTAATTACGCTAGTCGTACTAGTTTTTGAAGGTTTTTTTGTTTTCCGCCCTGCAGTACAAAAAGTTTTCACATTTTTTAAGACCATTTTTAAGCAACAAACACAGCTTGAAAGGTATATTCAAGAACTTCATATCAATGAAGAAAAACTTCGCCAACAATCTGAAGAACTTCAACAAAAGCAAGTTGAAATCAAAGAGAAGAATCAGCACTTAACTAAAGTGAATACTGAAATGGAAAGGCATCATCAGGAGATTTCAAATGCTTTTTTACAGGTTCAAAAGAAACAAAAAATTATCGAAACGAAAAATCAGCAGATTACAAAAAGTATTCAACAAGCCCTACGTATCCAAAAAGCAATCCTACCCCAAATACAGGAATTACGTCAGATTCTTCAGGATTTTTTCATTTTATTTCGCCCCAAAGATATTGTTTCAGGTGATTTCTATTGGGCATTCGAAAACCAAAAGTATGTTTTTGTAGTCATAGCGGACTGTACAGGACACGGTGTACCAGGAGGATTTATGTCCATGTTAGGAACAACTTTCTTAGATGAAATCGTACTTGGGAAAAATATCGACACACCTAACCTCATTTTGGAAAAATTGGATATTGAAATCCGACAATCTCTTCGACAAGACGAAACCAATGGATTGAGTGGAATGGATATTAGTTTCGTTCGATTCGAAAAAGAGAAACAAGAACTTACTTTCTCAGGCTCAAAACTGCCAATTTATGTGTATCAAAATGAAACCTTAGAAGTTTATAAAGGTAATAAACGAATGGTAGGTGGATACAAGCGAAAACGTCATAATAAACCATTTAGTAATTTAAAAGTTTCCTTAAATGAAGGAGCTTTAGTTTATATGTTTACTGATGGTTTTATTGACCAAAGTAATCCGAAATTAGAACGGTTTGGTACTCCTCGATTTTTCGAACTGATACGTCAAAATTCAACTTTACCTTTAGCTCAAATCCATAAGAATTTATATAAGGGTCTCGAAGAACACCAGAGGGAAGCCTCTCAACGAGATGATATTACTGTAGCAGGAATTATCTTTTAGGATTTGTTTAATCCAATTTATATTTTGATATACCTTTTTAATACTATAATGAATTAAAAATTGCATTTAATTGTTGTTACTTATATTCTCATAAACAACTATTTTTCAAGGTATTATATTGAATATAAGGATACAATCAACCACAGTTTGTGATCATTTTAGTATCAAATAAAACTTACGAACCATTAATAATAAAAAAATTTAATCCCCAAAAAAACCTCAAATACAAATGTATTTGAGGTTCTCAACAAATCATTAAATACCTAATTATTTAATGATTTTATTTCGAATAGATTTGAGTAAACTTGCAATGCTTTCAAGGTCTTTTTCATCAATCTCTACTTCACTCTTACTACCTTGTTTAATAATCAGTTCACCATTTTCTTCAATCATGATAGGTTCACCTTTTGTAATCGTGATTTTAACACGAGCATAAATCTTAGATAATTCTTTTAAGTCCTTAATCAAGCTACTAAAATTAGGCTTAGTTTTATAAATATCTAAAACTAATAGAATCTGCTCTAAAGCAACTTTCTGCTCCCCAATTTTCTCCCGTAGTTGCTTATCTTGAGTTTTGTCATAAACTAATGTACTGAGGTACAGGGCTTCTACCCAACCTCCTGTCAAAATCAAAATACTCAAATTTTCACGGCGTTGCTCTTGCAAATGAACATTGATTTTCTCAAAGTTCTGCTGAGTCATCTGCAATAAAGAATCTAGATTATTGCTACTTTGGGCTAATTGCTTAATCGTATTATAATCGAAAAATTGCCCAATATTTAGGTTATCGGCTAACTTCTTTACCGAATTCAAGTAATCAATGACATCTTGATTTTTTCCGTACAAATTCGCATAACCCAAGTCAGTACTATATACCCCTAAATTCAGTGCCTGTTTAAAACTCGTATTATAATTCGTCACGAAGGTGTGGTCACTGAGATCACCTCGATTGTATTCCGTTCCGATTTCCTTAATTAAAAGCGAAATCTCTAATGGGGAGGGAATAGATTGGAGAATATCAATGATGATTTCTCCTGAAATAGGTGTAACAACTGACTGCTCACCTCCGTTTGCTCCTCCTTCCTCGGGTTTTCTTTCAGGCTGTGCGTCTCCGCAACGAAATAAAAAGGCTAACGCAAAAACTACAACATATAGCTTCTTCATAACAGAATCATTTATGGAGTATGGATAAAATTTTAAAGGCAAATTAGTTTTCAAATTATTGATATTAAAAAATTGAAAAATTTTGTTAGAAATCCTAAACTAGAAAACCCTATCAAACAAAAAAGGTTCTTAGAAAATTCCCAAACTTTGTCATCATTTCGTATTATTTATCAATAAATATTGTGCCGAAAATTAACACTGTCTTTACATTTTCTAGAACATTTCTTTAGACAACTTTGGCGGGCTAAATTTATTGAAAAAAAATGGTTAAAACAGCGTCCAGAAATCAGAAAAGTAATTTTTTTGTCTGTCTTCCTTTATTAGGTTCTTATGGTCCAAAATACTCATGTAATTATTAACAATATTATAGAATTTGATTAGTTCTCTAACAACAAATTCTATAAGCCTTCACCATGAGCCGTTTCAAAATCACTTTAATACTATATTAATTACCTACTAAACCACGAAGTTAAAAATAAAATTAAAATTATGAAAGTACTAATTTCATAAAATAGAATAAGTAAGGTATTTTTTGGATAAAACTAAAACATTGAATATCAGTATGTTAATTTTATATAAGTAGCATTTTCCTATGGAAGTAAGCGTTTTATCTAAAAAATACAATATTCTGATAATCAACTAGCTAGATGGAATAATTAAGTACAATATAATAATACTAAAAAATAAAAATAAAGTCAACCTTATTTAGATTCATTTTGTTGTACCGTAAAGTGGAAGTCGTATTGTAAATTCAGTAAACTTTCCAGATGTGCTTTCTACATCAATAGAGCCTTTAAATTTATCAACTGCTGCTCTTACTACATAAAGCCCTAGCCCACAACCTTTTGAAAGTTCACTAGCACGATAATACATATTAAAAATACGGTTAATATAAGTTGTTGGAATACCTGCTCCGTTATCTGAAACTTTTAGGCAAAGTTCGTCATCATTTGTTTCGATATGAATAAATACGTAAGGATGGTGCTGACGTGAACTAAACTGAATGGAGTTTTCAATCAAGTTTTCAAGGATAATCCGTAGTATTGCCTCTGAAAACATGACGGTTTGAGAAGTATCTATCTTATAACTATAATCAATTTGAGTAACGGCAATTTGTTTAGTAAAGTGCTTTTTTAACTCATTAAGTAATCTTTCAAAGTTAACTCTTCGAACGGCTAATTTACGTGATTTAATACGCTCTAACATTAGAAGTTTTTGAATTAAACCATCAATAAGATTTAGCGTAATATCCATTTTATCAAAAAGCTCGTTCAGTTGATATAATTTTTCGGAAGATTTGACTAAATGTGCCACCTGAATTAATCCCTTCAGAGAACTCAAAGGTCCCGTAAAATAATACGATGAATTACTCAAGAAACGTTCAAACTCAATTTGAGCTATTTCAGCCTCATCTTTGGCTTGTTTGAGTTGTTCTTCTTGGTTCGCATACCGCTCTTCAAGTACGGCGTGTTCGATGATAAGTTGGTCATGAGCTTGTTCTAAATACCGAATCTTCTTACCCGAAGTTGCTTGATATTCATCTATTTCAGCTTGCAATTTCTTATTTTCTAACCTTTTCTGACGATATAATTGTCCTATAAACATTAATGCAATAGCCAATAAAAAACATACGATTACTGTGAAAATCAAAGCATTATGTTCTCTAACGGCATTTTCTCGAAATAATTGATTCTCACGAATGTCTTCTAATGTCACCTCTCCTTCTTCTGGGTGTGTAATTTGAAAGGCAGTTGTATGAGATATAGAATCTAAGGGATTACTTTGGGCATAAACCTCTGAAAATCCTAGTTTAAAAAAACAAAAGAAAAAGAATACCAAAAAAGTAGGATACTGAGGATTTACGAACTTCAATTGTAATAGGTGAAGTGTAGGTTTGTTTTTTGTTTGAGTGAACGCAAACTTTATAGTACTTTTCATCTGTGTTCTTATCTATCTTTTTGTCTATAAAATTGGTTTGAAATAAGGTTCTATTTTTTTATACCACACAAATCGTGCAAAATTCGTATCTTGCTTTTATTCCGATAAATCTTCGAAGACTTAAAAATTATAGCCTCTATTCTATCCAATTTTGAATCCTAAGTATATGCAAGAATCCTCTATTTCCTCAAATGTCCCTCAACTTAAATGGGTGGAAAACCTAACTCGTTTATTGGATGATGCTTTTGTTATTCCAGGCACAAAAATCCGTTTCGGGCTTGACCCTTTACTTGGTTTAGTTCCTGTTGTGGGTGATATACTTACGTGGATTATCTCCTTAGTCATGGTCATAGAAATGTCTCGTCATAACATTCCCTCAAGATTGGTTGGACAAATGTTATTTAATATTTTAATTGATTTTTTGGCAGGATTAGTTCCCGTAATTGGAGATATCTTAGATGTGTCTATCAAGTGTAATCGAAAAAATTGGGAATTATTTCGGAATTATCATATCAAAAATTCTATAAAAACGACCCCTAAATAATTCCCTAATTATATCATGATCTTAACTCTTTTTTTGAAGTTTTTCCCAAGTAGTTTCCATAAATCTATCGGTTAATTTTTCGATATAATATGAACCTGAAGCAGGGTCAATTACACTATCAAAGTAAGATTCTTCTCGTAGTAAATTAGAAACATTTCGGGCGATACGCTCTGAGAAAGCAGAAATATCTTCAATACCTTGATTATGAGGTAGAACACCTAAGGAATTACAACCGCCAATAATTGCAGACATCGCCTCAGTAGTATTCGAAAGCATATTTTGGTAAGGATCTTCTTGTGCCATTTCATCTGTACGAATTTTACTTTGAGCTACAATATACACCGACTCGGCAGAATAATTTTCAACATATCTTTGAGCAATTTCAGTTAATAAAAAGCGTAATGCTCTTAATTTAGCAATTTCTTCAAAATAGTTCACCCGACATAATAAATTGAATGTCAAGCTATTTAGTACTGTATTAATATCTAATTCTTGAGCAGTTGCTTTTTCCAGAATAGTGACCGTTTGCCAACAAAGTTCCGTAAGTTCATCTGTGATAGAAATTTCTTCTACACTTGAAAGCATCACAGGACGAAACTGAGGCAAAACATTGGTTTTGGCTATTAATTCTAAAATTAAATCCATAGAAACAGCCGAGCCATTAATTTCTAAATTTCCTGTAACTTTTTCTAAATCAATCGATTTTTTAGCTAAAAATTGGAGATAATTTTCGAGGAATCCTAAAGTATTTTTTGTTGGAACTTCCCATGAAACCGTACAAAATGCTAATTCAATTTTTTGCATTACGGTTTCAAAATCAATTTTTTGTGGGTCATCAAGCACAAAAACGACTTCTTCACTATCCTGTTCCAAAGCAAATAAAGCCGTTTGATTAGCCATCTTTTCACCTCCTACTGATACAGCAATTTTCTGACGGCTTTTCCAATGTCGGTAAGGCATTTCTTCTGCAGGAGCTTCAGATTTTCCTGCTAAGTAATTTTGTAAATAGTCTAAATTTTCAGTATCTGTTTGGTCATAGAGAGGCTCAAGCATAATATCTTCGGCAGTATTCCAAACTAATTTTTCGTCAAAATCTGCTCCTCGTAAGTCTTTGATAACCTTTGTTTTCCACTCAGCTTTAGTTGGTTTCGGAAATTCTGAGAATAAATTATTCGAATTCATGGGGTGATAAATTTAGATTTGATTTGTTTGATGCTCAACTAACGATTATAACAATTTTTGAATGACCACCAAAACAAACGGAAAACTACAATATATTTTCTTAAAAGTATGGAAAATAACAAATTTTATCTTGATTCTCTTGTAGAGGATTAAATTCTTTATACTGTTTTGGATTTAGGATAAAAAATACATTCGATTAATTTTCGTAAATATATATTTTGCAACAATTTTTGAAAAAAAGCAATAAAAATAGATTTCTCTTCGAATTTTCTAAATAAAATCTTAACTTTAGGATAATTTTTTTCAAAAAATTATTCATTCAAACAATTTTTAAATTCACTCTCTAACTCACAGTTTTAACTAATAATTATGACAACGAAAAAATCTACACAACTACACAACAACATCTTACATAATTTCGATTACTCTCAAGCAACTATGAAGGAGCAACTCATTAAGGAGTGTATGGAAATGTCGAAATATGCCTTTCAAAATGGGATTCATGTTCCACCTGGATTAATCCGAAGACTTGAGACGATAGCTGAAAACCATGATCCTCGCGCAGGAATTAAAGAGGATGGAATACCTGTAAGAAAGAAAACACAGGAAGAAGAATTAATTGAAACCAAGGAAATTAAACACTTGGCAACTATTCATGACCATTTAACTAAAGAAATCGCTCCCGCAACTCCAAAGACAATTGTTATGCTCTCTTTGGAAGAGACCAAGAAAAGTATCTTTAGTTTTTTAGGTCCCGTTCCTTTTATTCGGCGCATGATGCTAGCAACATTTATTGCCTTACTAACCTTGATTACAGTCAGCTTGTCTGACCAAGTAAATAAATTATCCATTACAAAGGGATTATTTGAATCAAGCGGATTTGAATTATTGCTTAATTTACTCTTTATCCTATCTGCTTCCGCCATTGGTGGAGCGTTTTATGCCTTATTCCAAGCGAATAAATACCTATCACAAGGAACATTTGATCCTAAATATGAACCTACTTACTGGACTCGTTTTGTACTAGGAATTGTTTCGGGTATGATTTTATCCGAATTATTAAATTTTGATACTTCCCAAATGACTGCTATTTCTAGCAGTGAAGCTTTTGTCAGACCTACCCTAGCAATTTTAGGTGGTTTTTCAACAGGAGCAGTTTATCGTATCCTCAATCGAATGGTCGAAGCTGTCGAATCATTAGTACAAGGAAATGTAGACCAAGAAGTAGATAATATGCTGAAAATTAGTGAGATGGAAATGGAACAATCCGCAGCAGATATGCAATTAAAACTTGCAATGCATCTGATTGATTTGCAACAAATCTATGATACAGGAGAAATGAATAGTCAAGAGATTAGCAAAAAATTAAAGCAAATTCTGAATGATGTCACACCTACTAACCTAGAAATTGGAAAAGATGGTGACGAAGATGGCGATGGCATTCCTGATGCTTTACAAAACTAATGCTCAATAATTATTTATAGTTTGATTAAATCCCTTCATAATTTTTAAAAATTATGAAGGGATTTTTGTCTTTTTATGTCATTTTCAAAATGAATGTTTCAACACACATTCTAAAGAATAATCCAGTGTTTTGAACTTCATAAAAAAATCATTTTCAGTTTATTATATCAAATAAACATATTTAAAGACTCTACATAATTCTGAATAGAAAAGCAAAACAAAATTTGTTAAGTTTTGTTCTTAGGCATGAATCTATTCCTAAAATCTTACTCTATTATGAATAACTATTTTAAATATTTCTGTCTTGCAGGTAGTTTAATAACCTTAACATTAGTTGCAAGTTGTTCTGATGATGATAAAGACAATGATATTCCTATCCCTGAAGAAGTTACAGGCGTTTCATTTGCCACACAAGTCAAACCTTTGATTGAAGAACATTGTAAATCTTGTCATCTTAATGGAGGTAACCAAACGAATTATACACTTTATACGAATACCAAAAATGACATAAATTTAATTTTAGATAGAATTCAACGAGACCCATCCGATCAAGGATTTATGCCCTTTGGAGGTTCTGAGCAGAAGACAGCACTAATCCAGATACTAAAACAATGGAAAACAGATGACTTTCCTCAATAAGTCTAATGATAATATTCGATTTTCAAGAAGTTAAGTTTCTCTTTGATAATATCTAAGAAAAGCTCCATACTTATAGTGATTTTCATCTTTATAAGATAACTTTTATAAGCTTCACACATTAATTATATGATTCTTGCTATTTTTAATCTTCAACCTTTAAAAAGATAGCATTTATTTTGCTTAGCTTTGCCCGAAAATACTATTCGATTTTTTTAGAAAAATGAGCATATTCAAAGGTCTTATTTATTTTTGTCTATTAGCTTTATTATTTGGATGTTCTGCTCCACCAAGATTTTCATTTAGGGGTGGTGTTTTACCTGAATCAGCTAAAACAATTTCAGTTCAAAATTTTTTCCTAGATGTTCCCGCAGGTCCTGCGAATATTGAGGTCGATTTTACGGAGCGTTTACGAGATTATTATCAACGAAACACACGATTGGCAGTTGTTCCTGATAACGGGCATTTAATGATTGAAGGCGCAATTATTGGGTATGCGGTCACGCCTGTTGCACCAACTTCAAACAATAATGCTGATCCTAATGAGTTATTTACTGAAGTAGCTGGTCAACAAAGACTTACTATAAATATTCAAGTTCAATATACCAATACTGTACAAGACGATAAAGATTTTGATAAATCCTTTTCTCAGTTTGCTGATTTTGATGCCAATGCGAGCCTATCAGATGTTGAAAATGAGCTTATTGATGAAATTTTTGAACAAATTATTCAGAATATCTTTAATCAAACTGTAGCTGATTGGTAAGAAATTTTCGAGTAAAATTTGAACCAAAATTTTGTTTTTTCTAAAAAATAACCATTTTTTTGTTTTTTAAACTTCGTAAATCACCACAAAATAGGCATACTTTTGGATAGACAGGAGCTTTTACAACTGGTCAAGAATCCCGGGGCAGTTAGTACAGAACACCACTTATCTTTAGCGGAATTACAACGTAATTATCCTTATTTTCAAGCAGTTCGAGTGCTAACAGCTAAGCTGGATACTTCTCAAAAAAATATTCGCTCAGCTTCGGTTCACGTAGCAGATAGGGACTTGCTACAAAAAATTTTAGTCCAAAATTATAACCCAAATACTACTGTCACAGATCTGACTGAAGTTCTTAAAGAAGAGGAAACTAATGCCTTTGATAAATTAGAAAATCCTGAAAAAGAGACTGAGCCACCTCCAGTAGAACCTGAAAAACAACAAGATAAAGCCCCTGAAGAACCTGAGCCAAAAGCCGCTCAACCTGAATCCAAAGAAGAACCAATTCAAACTTTACCTCCAGTTCCTACTCTTGAAGAATTATTTTTGCTTGATTTGGAATTTGGGGAAGAATCAAAGACTAATTTCTTTGATGATCTTTTAGCTCAACAAAATCCGCCACAAAATCCAATCTCAATTCTACAAAAAACACACGAAATTGACTTTGGAAATAAGGCAAAATCTTCATTCTTTCATGACATTTTAGCACAACAAAATCCAATCTCAATTCCGCAAAAAGCACACGAAATTGACTTTGGAAATAAGGCAAAATCCTCATTCTTTCATGACATTTTAGTACAGCAAAATCCGCCACAAAATCCAATCTCAATTC
>DDLX01000029.1 GCA_002340355.1 Cytophagales bacterium UBA2561 | reverse complement strand
CCAGAGGCTTTAGAAATAAACGGCACAAGCAAAGATGCTTGCGCCAGACGGGGAAAAAGCTCTTATAGAAAATTTCATTTTTCTAAGAAAAGAGCTTTCTAAATCCTTAAATTGACAGCATTGAGCAGAATGCTTGCACCAGATGGGGACATAGAACATATTTAAGGCTTAGTGACGATACAATCAACACTATACGAATGGGGCTTTCCAAATCTATGTAATCTCTCTCATGTTTTGAACCTTAAGGGACTTCAGAAGAAGGACACAAACCATACGTATTAACTTCTCACATAAAAAATCACCTAAGAGAGGAAATACTTCATAAAAAGGTTTCATGTGATATTTTGGATTGTCTACATGATCTAATCCAAATAAGAGATAATTTCGCACAAGCATTTGTCTTTTTGGCATTTCTTCTTGTAATACCTGAATGAAAAATTCTTCACCTGTTTTATCAAGTATTGTAATTAAAATAGTTCCATGATCATAGGAATATCCCCCTTGAAAATCCATTAAAAATAACTTTTTCAAGGCATGTTTATCTTTATGGGTTGCTTCTTTCACATAGCGACAATACTTGCAGGTAGAAGCATAGGACAACCCCTGATAATATCTTATTCCCATTTCCTCACAGATTTGGTCATCCTTATCAAAATCGCCTTGTGTGCAACATCCTGTTATGATTATTAATGTTATGATAATGATACGTTTACACTTCATCAACTTTTTTTTTAATTAATATCCATAAAAAAAGGGATCGAAATCTTTAAAGTAGTCAAGTGGCTCGATAGTTGGCATATTATCTGTGCCAGTGACAAAAACAGTTCCATACCTTTTGAGTTTATGCTTTTTTCCAGAATACCATGGTTGCCTATTTCTCCAGTTATAGGAAATTGCTTTAATTTCCTTAGAGCTAGTATTTTCGATGATCTTTGTAAATAAAGCCCATTTTTTAGTAACTTTATGTTTAGCGTAATAATTTGTTTTAGTACGATATGTTTTTAAACAATATGTTACACACCCATTACTATGCATTCCCATATGAAGTCTGATTGAAAATCTACCATCAATTTCAGGATTATCGGAATCTATCTCGTCATTGTACCTGTTCGGGCTGTCTTCATCTCCATCAATGTAGTCCAAGTCAAACCAATAAGCCTTACCTTTACGGTTAGAGAGTAGGTCGTAATGACCATTAGGAGTAGGTTTTGCGTTTGGATTTCGGGTAAAATCTCTATTTAGTATCCCATTGGGCCAAAGATCTCCTCCAGAAATTACATCTCCCCTTATAACTAATTTTTGATTATACAAAAGTTTTCCACTTTCATCTCTTGCCCCAGCCTCTATGTACTGATCATAGGTGACTATTCTCGTTTCTAGATTTTTATCATAATGATCATAGTCAATCAAATACAAACTATTTTCGGCTTTATTAAACCAAATTTGGACAGAGTCCCCTAATGGGTCTTGATAAAAGATGGGGTTTCCCGCAAATGCATTGTAAGTACTCATCGAAGGATTCGTTTTGGGGTCAACATTCCATCTTCTAGCAGTACGGGCATCATATTTCCAGAACTCCGCGTGATAGATTTGGGCATTAATTTTCGTATCCTTCTCCATTCCATTAAATCCAAACCGATATTCCTCAGTCTGGAAAGTTCTGGAAACAATGGTCATCCCGAAAGGATAATAATCATTTGCAGAAACTATATCGGCTTCAAAAGTACTTCCATTTAAGATTTTTTTATCGGAGATAACGGCGAGGAAAAGTTAAATGTGAAACAGTATTAAAAAATAGGGTTTTGAAAGGGTAGGATTATAAGGTGTAATTTCTTCCAAACGGAGTCCATAAAGCCTAACGGCTTCATGGCTACCTTTTAATAATACGAAATCATACCCAAGACTAGGCTACGCCACGAACTTTTATGTATCAATGTGTTAAAGAGTCTTGGCTCAAAACCCGCTGTTGGTACAAAGATACGCACCAAGGTTCCTTCTTTTTGATAAAAAGGGACACCTTTTTCGAGACCTAAGCCCAACGGGTAGGAAAAAATATATATCTTAATTCAATGCAAACCTAAAAGCCAAACGGGGCATTTTACAGTACTAACGGAGACCTGCTGAAAACATAAACTTTAAAGTCGAATCTCTCGTTCTACGAAACCGATAACTGATTTCATAGTCTCCTTCATAGTAACAGTACCATCCATAACTCCAATGCCACTTTTTCCATGCTCTAAACTTTGAAAAACATAAGGTATCCTCAACCACAATATCTGTTCGGATTCCCCTAAATCTTTCAGCAGATTTATATACTTTTAGAAAAATAGGAACGAATTTACCATTCAAGAGGACGGTATCTTGAATATGACAAATATCTTCAGGGTGAGTACATCCAAAATCTCCAAACTTTATCCGCAGAGTCTCTAAAGATTCATTCAAAGAAATACTATCATCTCCGATGAGATGATAGCCTGTAACCACCAATGGGCTGGGCTCTTTGGGTGGCACACAGGACACACAGCATAAAATTATGCTAAAAACTATACTATTCCATTGCATCTAATAACGTTTTAAATTCAGGAGAATTTGCATTAAATTTATACGGTTTGATGTTTTTATTTTCTCGCTTATTATAAAAGTCTGTTGTTTTTTTACTAATATAGTTCAAGAAATTTAATAGGCCTTGTTCGGTAGTTACATCCGTATTTTTAATGGTTTTAGATTCTACAAAACTTTTATAAAATTTACGTCCATACCGATTATTAATCAAATCACCCCAACTCATGCCATCATAGTTTTCGGTGCCGTCAAGAATAGGAGAGCCATTACGCTCTTTTCCGCCATGATTCCGTTCAAACGCATCTCCTATTTCTTTGGCATTGCCAGCCCCTACTTCTGCTGTCAATAAACCCTGCCAGACTAAATGTCTAAATACTTTGCCATACCCTTCCATTCTTTCATCTTCCCACTTTGTCCCTGCATCATTTGCAATATGTTTAGAGAATAAAGCAACTACGGTATGCTCCTGGCCAGGGCTACTAAATATTTTAGCATTTATGCCTTTAGGTTCTCTTCCATCTAATTGAAATGAAATATTTCCCACATCATAGGGCTCTCCACTCACTACAGCTGCCTCTTTGTAGTCATTCTCATACGGACCCAGTCTAAAAGTTGTTGTCACTACATTATCACTAACAGTATAACTTGTATATACTTTGACGCTATGTCCTGTTATTTTCTTTGAAAGTGTCTGAGCATCTGACGGATGTACTTCTGCTCCTTCTAATTCAATAAATTGAATAACTTTGTTTTCTGAGAAGGCATAGGAACTATTCCAAGGAAAACTTGAGGATAATGGGTCAGTGGAGAAAAACCGTCCGAGTCGTTTATCAGAGATACGATACTTAAAAAATGAGCCATGTCCCCCAAATAATTCTTTTTCTGTTTCTTGTCCTTGGAATCCAAAGCGATATTCCTCAGTCTGGAAAGTTCTGGAAGCGATAGTCATCCCAAAAGGATAATAGTCGTTAGCCGAAACTATATCAGTTTCAAAGGTCGTTCCGTTAAGTATTTTTTTATCCGAAATCACCGCCAGAACATTTCCAAGGTGGTTCGTCAATTCATAATTGCGTCTTCC
>DDLX01000045.1 GCA_002340355.1 Cytophagales bacterium UBA2561 | reverse complement strand
TTGGATTATTCGTTACTCCTGATTCAATATGCCCTACTAAAGATTTACTAATCCCTGCTTTTTTGGCAATATTTTTCTGAGTAAAACCAAGCTTTAAACGAGCCAATTTGTATAAATATGGTATTTTACTCATTTTTTATTGATTATTTTCAAGTGATTTTAATAAAAGTATAATTTATTAGGTTTTATTTTTGACTCATATATGAGTTTTTATTAATTTTGAATCATCAAAAGGCAGAGCATTCGTTTCGAGATTTTGCCGAATGTCTAAGAGGTTGTTTAAAAATTTTTGAGAAATATCTTTAGGAAATAAACTTTATTTAGTGAAATAGCTTTCATTGCTCAAAATTGTTGATTCCTATAAAAACTTGATAATCAAAGCTTTATTTAAAATTTAAACAACCTCTTAAACAAATAGCTTTTTTATTTTTTCAAAATATTTAAAATACTAAAAACCTGCCCCCATGACGAATCAAGAACACTATGAACAACTGGAGCAAAAGATAAAACTAATCGAATATCTGGTCAAGAGTGATACTCGCCTTTTGGACAAGATAGACTTCTCTAATCCTTGCATTGTACTGCACAAGTCCAAAAACAAAGATGCAAAAAAATGCGAACAAAACATTGCGCCAACTGCCTTCTCAAAATCATTACTTGCCATTTGTGATGAGTTTTATGACGGCATTTCGCATCAATTGGAAGAAAGTCAAATCTTTCTTGATCGCCTTGAAACCGAAGAAATGGCTTCCGAAACGATTCGCTTGCAGTTTGCCTTTCACCTCCGATCCTTGCAAAATTCGTCGATGCAGTTTTTATTGAATTTGGAACGTCATCTGAGTGATTAGTGATTTTCTCTTTTTCTGAAACAATCGTTCGTAAATCTTGCCTAATTCTCCAAGAGAGTAAAATCTGTAGATAATTAAAATATTGATTATCAATTAATTATGTTTGATATTTTCTATAATTGGCTTTTCTTGTGCCAATTCAATCATGACTTCTTTGGTAAATCCACTCATTACTCTGATAGTATTTTTACAGATTCTAATCCATCAATCGGGTGAAAAGGAGATGCTTAAACTTCCGTAAGATGGCAATAATTTTTAATAAATCGTTTTCTTGGACTGCCGAAAAGGAGTGTGAAATACAATATTCTTTGGCTTCCATAATTACAAAACGCCACCGTTCGCCAATGATCTCAACCCCATACAAGGGAATTGATTTTTCATTTTTAGCTTGTCCTATCAAGAATGCCTCTAAAAGTTGTGCCATTGGTTCACCAGTGGGGTTCAAGTTAGGTTTGTATTCTTGAAAATGAAAATACGGATTTTGGTGTAAATTCATGAATCCTTTTGCCAACATAAAATCCGATTTGACCCGTAAAAAAGTTCCTTCAACTTCGGCAGAAATGATTTTATCAAAAAAACCAATGACATTCTTTTGATCATGTAGATGTCCCAGTTCCAGTATATGCGCCAGAAATTTCATTTTGAGGTCTTCTTCTGACCAACCTTCTATTTTTTGAAGAGCCTCATTCAGTTTTCGGTCAAATAGTTGTTGTTCAAATTCATTGAATTGAGGAGGCTCTACATCGAGCCACTCTTTCATCAAATCAGTTTGGTAAGCTCTTATCCTTTTGAGGTTGAACTTTAGAACGATTTCGGCTTCTGACCAGCTTTTAGTTTCTTTTGACTTATTATTTTTTGCCATATTTTTCTCTGTTATCAACCTCATACAAAAATACAAAAAATAATTTTAGTAGCCTATAAATATCTGATTAACAAATTTTTGGTAAAAATATTTTCTAAAACGAAATTTAGTATTCATCATTTCGCAACTTCTAAATCTCCATTATTATTATATCGAATTTGTCCTATTTCAAGAAGGGAACGAATTGCATCTAAATAGTCTTCTTTTGCAAAATGAGTTAGATTCAATGTTTCCAATAATTCATCTGCTCCCAATGCCGTATATTTCAAGGCTGTCAAAATCTTGGTTTCCTTGCTTTCTGAAGGTTTTTTACTTTGTTTTCGGTTGTTTTTCAAGCAATTATCACAAACTCCACAAGTTTCATAATTAGTTTCACCAAAATAACTAAGTAATAATTTAGTTCGACATATTCGAACATCCGAAACATATTGAGCAACAGCCTCCGTTTTTTCAAAATCTCGTTTTTTTGCCTGCTCAATTTCTTCTAAATTTAATAATAAATTTTCGGCATTGACTCGTTCCGAAGTGAAGGTAATTTGAGGAATATCTTTTTGAATTGAATAGTTAATAATTTGATTTTGAGATAGATAATTTAGAATTTTTTTGATGTTCTGAACTTGCGTTTTATATTGTCGGGCTAATTGTAGTTCTGAAATCTGCACAAAATTTGTAAAAATCATTCCTCCATAATTTCGTAAAAGTAGTTTGATGAAAGGGTCAAGTTTGGCATTTTCGATTTGAAAAGTATAAAGCTCTGATTTACTAACCCTAATTTGTAGTTTGGAAGGATTAAAAAAGGATTCTGAAAATTGAATAAATCCCTGTTTTTCAAGTAATTTCAAGGCATAAAAAGTACTGATATAATCCAGTTTGTAGGTCTTACAAAATTCTCGCAATTCGAAGTCAAAACTTTTCATTGTATGGCTTCCTACGGCTAACCGAAAATAATTCGCTAATCGCTGATATACATTTCGGACTATTTGTAAATCAGGATAACATTGTGCTGTACGTTTTTTTAATTCATCCAAATCTTTTCTATAAAACAAAGCAACGGCGTAGGCTTTTTTTTCATCTCGTCCTGCCCGTCCTGCTTCCTGATAATAAGCCTCTAAAGTTTGGGGTAAATCCAAATGAATTACTACCCGAACATCAGGTTTATCAATCCCCATTCCGAAGGCATTGGTGGCAACAATGACCCGAATTTTGTTTGTAATCCAGTCATTTTGCTTACGACTACGTTGCTCATTCGTGAGCCCTGCATGATAAAAATCGGCTGAGATTCGTTGTTTCTGGAGGTAATCAGCAATTTCTTTTGTCTTTCGTCTTGAATTCACATAAACAATTGCTGTACCGTGTACCTTTTGGAGAATGTCCGTCATTTTTCGTTCTTTATCAGGGACTTCGAAAGCTGAATAGGATAAATTAGAACGAGCAAAACTTTTCTGAAAGACATTAGGATTTTGAAATGCTAGTTTCTCTTGGATATCTTCTTTAACAATTTCTGTCGCTGTGGCGGTCAGTGCAACACAAGGAACGTTCCCTAGTAATTTTCGAAATTCATTGATTTGTAAATAAGGTGGGCGGAAATCATAACCCCACTGCGAAATACAATGGGCTTCATCAATAGCTAATAAGTTGATATTCATTTTTTTAGCTCGTTCTTGAAGGATTTCTGTCTGGAGACGTTCGGGAGAGATATACAGAAAACGAACATTACCGTAAACACAATTATCTAAAGTAATGTCAATTTCACGGTGGCTCATTCCAGAATACAAAGCGACTGCATTAATTCGGCGTTTTTTGAGTTGTTGTACTTGGTCTTTCATCAAGGCAATTAATGGCGAAACGACAATACAAATCCCTTCTTTTGCCATAGCTGGTACTTGGAAACAAATTGATTTTCCGCCTCCTGTGGGCATTAATGCTAAAGTATCGTCTCCTTCCAAAATCGAACGAATAATGTCTTCTTGTAAAGGTCGAAATTGGTCATAGCCCCAATACTTTTTTAGTACAGTATGAATATCGTTCATTATCTAATCTGTAATCTTATGAATTTTCTGTTTGATTAGTAATTTTATCTTTATAAATAAATCAAAATAAGTGATAAATCCCAAAGCATACAAATAGTTCTCGTTTTTTTATTTGTGTTGGAAGTTGCTTGTATTTTTAATTAAACTAACTTATAATTTTAAGTTCGCTCAATCATTGGATTTTAAACAATTATTTCTTATATTCGTTAAACGGTTGCAAATCAAATATTTATAATATAATGAAGTTACAAATTCCTCAAGAACATAAGGAGAAGTTTGAGAGTTATGTTGGATTGTCAGATGAATTGAAAGCACAAATTGTTGCGGAAATTAAATCTACAGATGTTGGGTTATTGCCTTCTTCATTAGTCAAACACTTATCTTCTAAAATTGAGCTTCCTGAAGCAAAATTACAAGATATTGTTTTGATTTTGCATAGTTTATCAAATGCTCAAAAAGGTTTAAAATTAGATGATGAAGAGTTTGCAGATGTTTTAAATCAGTCATTTAGGGAGATGAATGATCTAGAATATTCCGTTGAAAATATGGTATCTTCTGTCATGAATTTTTTATCTCAAATGAATACCGAATTAAATTCTACCAACAAAATTTTTGAATTAATTAATGATAACGACAATGTTTTTTTGGATATAGATTTCAATAATGATATTCGACCTGTGATTTTAGAAAATGAAACTCTTTCTGGAGTTATTGTTTTGCATAATATGAAAATAACATATCGTCAAAATGAAGAATCTAAACAAATGTACTTTGCACTTGATACAGATGATTTGAAAAAACTAAAGGAACAGATTGACAAAGCTGAAAAGCAATTAGAGATTTTAAAGTTACAAACTGAATTAAATTTTATTGATATAAAATAATAGATATTATGGAAAAGTATCTCCAAAATTGGTATACCCAGCCCAAGAAGACAATAGACTTATCGATATGGCAAAAACATAAAGATTACAGTATTTCTCTATCTAGAATATATCAAGAACGTGGCTTAGATGATTTTAATTTAAATGAGTTTATTGTATCGCCTTCTTCTAATAGTGATAATTACGATATTGTAATTGATGAAAATTGTACCTTTAGTGTTCCCAATAAACTCAAGCAACTAGAAAACATCATCTTAGACTCAAAATATATTCTTGATTTAGAGGAGGATTGGGATGATAATGAAAGTCCTGCTTACGATAAGGCTACTTGGATTGAAGCTGTTAATTTTTTAATTAAATATGCTACATGGATATTAGATGAACAGCAAAAAGTAATTTTAATGCCTAAAATAAGTCATGCCCCGAAAAGTGGAATTGATATTCTTTGGGAAAATGACAAGTTTCGCATTCTAATTTACATTAATCAAGATGGGAAAAGTGGATTATTTTATACTGATAATACCAAACAGCAATTATCAGAAGGACAATTTGATATTGAAGATATAAACTTTAAATTATTACCACAACCCATTGAATAGCAGATTTTTATGAATCAACCAGAAAAATTTCCAATAGAAGAAATTCCAGATGATGATATCGTATTTTTACGTATTCATTTTTGTAATATTGACTTCGAAGAATTAGATGAAAAGAGAAAACTAAGACCTGTTGCTTTTGACCCAAAACCAACAAATAAGGATGGTTTATCAGTCAATTGGAGTAAGTATTCTTCTGCTGAAATAACTAAAGAAGAGGTTAAACAACAAATAAAAAGAAGAACAGGATTACCTAAAAATCCCGATGATTTTGGGGTAGTATCATTTAATGTTGGAAAAGTACGTAAAATTGTGGCAGGAACAAAACCGTTAGCTGTCATTCACCAACCTACTCGTAATCAGGCTCATTCTTTAATTTGTGATATTCCACCCCGAAAACCAAATGATTTAGGAGTGAGAATGAAATTACGTGATATTTGTCGATGGGAAATCCCATGTAATAAAAAGTGAGGTTTCAAGGAGAATCATCCACCATCACCTGCAAAACTCCCAACAATTCAGGCAAATTATTGAGATAATATTTATCGGTGTCAGTGGTTAAGTTTTTATTTTCCAAACGCAAAAACTGCCAAATTTCACCATTACTCACACAACCATAAATTACAGGAATGGAAGTCTTCTTTTTTTGATTAAAAAATTGTGCGCCAAGCATTTGAGCAACACACTGCCCCATACTATTTTCGATAATATTTTGTTTTGCCTCAACCAAAGCAAAAACAGGAGCTTTCAGGCTAAAACTCCGCAAACTTTTACTCAAAATGTAATCGCATTCACGATTTAAGCCTTTTTCAGAATCGCCTTCCAGATTTTCGCCTGAAAAAATGGTGATTTTATTGGAATTTTGTTCCGCCAAAGTCAATAAAACAGGCGTAATCAATAATTCAGAACGGGCTTTTTTACTTTTGGCAGGCATCAATTTAGCCTTTTGTAAGGTTTCTAAAAGCCATGAGGTAGGATTTATCGGTGTGATATTTTGAAATAAGAAATTGGTTTTTTTTGAGTTCAAAAGTTTCTTCTATGACTTCTAATGTGAATTCATTGTATGCCATAACATTTTGATTTTTTAATCATTTGACATTTCTAATTACGTTATTTTCAATGAAAAAGTCAATCATCTTCTTTGAATTGTCGTTCTTACAGAATTGAGAAAAAAGCACTCCTACACTTGGACAATTATTCAAAAAATCGTACCTTTGCGCTCTAAAAATTCAAAAATAGTTTAACTTTTTTATGGAAATCAGAAATTACGAAACTGTTTTCATTCTAACTCCCGTTTTATCTGATGAGCAGATAAAGGAAACAGTCGATAAATTTCGTGAAGTTGTGGCGAATCATAGCGATGACTCGGAGATTTATCATGAGGAAAATTGGGGTATCAAGAAATTAGCCTACGAAATTGACCACAAATCGACAGGTTATTATGCCCTTTTTGAGTACAAAGCCAATCCTACGATTGTCAATTATCTCGAAACCGAGTTCCGAAGAGATGAACGTGTGTTACGTTTCCTAACTGTTACGCTGGATAAACACGCCTTGGATTACAGCGAACGCCGTCGCCGAGGAGAATTCAATAAGAAAAAATCCGAAAAATCTAAAGAAGAAAAAGCCGCATGACACTCGTAAACGAACCCATCAATCGCCAACAGCAGACAAAAAAATATTGTCGCTTCAAGAAACACGGCATTAAGTACGTGGATTATAAAGACCCGAACTTTTTATTGAAATTCGTCAATGAACAAGGTAAAATCTTACCTCGACGAGTTACAGGCACAAGCGTAAAATATCAGAAAAAAGTAGCTCAAGCTATCAAACGAGCCAGACACTTGGCTTTGTTGCCTTATGCTACAGATTCCTTGAAATAAAAGCCGATTTAGTTCATTTTCAAATCATTACGAAAAAATGGAAATCATTCTCACAAAAGATATCACAGGACTCGGCTATAAGGACGATATCGTAACCGTAAAGCCGGGCTACGGACGAAACTACTTGATTCCGCAAGGATATGCGGTTCTTGCTTCAAATTCGAACAAAAAAGCACGTGACGAAAAATTGAAGCAAATTGCTCATAAAGCCGAAAAAATCCGAACACAAGCTCAAGATTTGGCGAACTCTATCGGAGATTTGAAACTCGAAATCCGTACAAAAGCGGGTGAAAGTGGTAAGATTTTCGGTGCGGTTACTTCACTACAAATCTCAGAAGCTCTTGCTGAAAAAGGATTTGAGGTCGATAGAAAGAAAATTTCATTCCCAACTGAAGTCAAGATGTTGGGTGATTATACGGCTACCTTGAACTTGCACAAAGAAGTCAAAAAAGATGTTGCTTTTTCAGTAGTTACTGAATAAAATTGATTTATTATGAGTTTTATTTAACTCATAATCAAGTATTTAAACCTCTAAGAATTTAGATTCTTGGAGGTTTTTTTATGATAAAAGTTGAAAGATCAGTTCAAAAACTTGATAAGTATGTTTTTAGATAAATGTCTTTAAAACTTGACCTAAAAGTTTCATTCCTTTCCGAATTTCTTGCTCATCCATACTGACAAAACTTAACCGCATGGCATTTTCGGTGTTGCTTTCAGGATAAAATGATCCCCCAGGGATGAAAGCAACATTCTTTTTGACAGCCTCTTGCAAGACTTCACGAGCATTTACATCTGTTGGCAATTCAACCCAAATGAATGTTCCTCCTTTAGGAGCTGTGTTTTTGATATTTTTTGGAAATTCGCTTTCAATCATTTCCTGCATAACATCACGGCGATACTTGTAAGTTTTACGAACTTCCTCAATATGCGCCTGAATGTCGTAATCACGTAAATAAAAACTAACTTGACGCTCAGCAAATGTATTCCCCTGTAAATCACAAGATTGCTTGGCAAGAATAAAGTTTTGCAAAATATTACGATCGGCACAAACCCAACCCATTCGTAGTCCTGGGCAAAAAATCTTTGAAAATGATCCCAAATAAATGACTAATCCTTTGGTATCTAAAGCTTTGAGTGGTGGCAAAGATTCACCATCATAACGTAATTCATAATAAGGACTATCTTCGACTACTGGTAAATGATGTCGATTGACCACTTCCATGAATTGCTGACGGCGCTCTAAAGTCCATTGTCGTCCCGTTGGATTTTGATAATCGGGAACGGTATAAATCATTTTAATATTTGGAATAGTTTTCAATATTTTTTCCAATTCTTCTGGGATAATACCGTCCTCATCACATGGAACTTCCTTAAAATCACATTGATATGTTTTATAGGCATTCAAGGCTCCCAAATAAGTTGGACTTTCACACAAAACGATATCGCCTTGATCCAAAAGAATTCGTCCACTAAACTCAATGCCTTGTTGTGCGCCATTCAACAACAAAATATTTTCGACCTCAGACTGAATGCCATATTTTGCCATTCGTTGCTTAATTTGCTCACGCAAAGGAATATAGCCTTCCGAAGAAGCATATTGTAAAGATTCTGCACCGCATTCATTTAGTACTTTTTGAGAGATATCAGCTACGGCTTCCATCGGAAAGAGTCGCCCGTCTGGAATACCTCCCGCAAAGGAAATAATTCCTGGCTGCATGATGAATTTAATGATTTCCCGAACTTCAGAAACTTTTAGTTTTTCCATTCGTTCGGCATAATTTAGCAAAGGCATATTCGGTCTAATTTAGAAATTGGTATTTTGAAATGATAAGATATTGAGCTTAAAATCAGATTTTAGACTCAGTACAAATTTACAAGAATCTACTTTAAAATTAGTTGGCTGTACTTCCACAGCCAACTATTAGAGTACAATACTAAATCGTGAAAATTATAAATTTTTTAAGATAAAATCATTTAACATTTTA
Organism: Cytophagales bacterium UBA2561; assembly: GCA_002340355.1. Lineage (GTDB taxonomy): Bacteria > Bacteroidota > Bacteroidia > Cytophagales > Thermoflexibacteraceae > UBA2561. The sequence continues at coordinate 78,031 of DDLX01000045.1, read as the reverse complement.
TACAAATGCTCTCGGGTATTTCCGCCATAAATGCTATGATTTCGATTTGGATAATAGAATGATTGAAATTGTTTGCCTGCTTGAATAAGTGCATTTTGTAAGGCGATGGAATTCTGAAAATGAACATTATCATCACCTGTTCCATGAATCAGAAGATATTTTCCCTTTAATTTATTAACATGAGCAACAGGAGAATAATCATCATATCCTGAAGCATTATCCTGTGGACGTTGTAAAAATCGTTCGGTATAAATCGTATCATAAAATCGCCAATTTGAAACGGGAGCAACCGCAATCCCTGCCTTAAAGAAATCTGCCCCAAGTGTCATACAAAGTGAACTCATATATCCGCCGTAACTCCAACCCCATACGCCTACACGACTAGCATCGATATAATTCAATTTTGATAAATAATTATAGGTATCTACTTGGTCTTGTACTTCGTATTTTCCAAGATTAGCGTATGTTGATTTTTTGAACTTTTCACCCCGTGCGTCTGTACCTCGATTATCAACACAAACAACAATATAACCTTGTTGTGTGAGCATTTGATGCCAAGCAAAATGTCGTCCGCCCCATGAATTTTGAACACTCTGCGAAGAAGGACCTCCATACATATACATCAAAACAGGATATTTTTTTGAAGCATCAAAATCACTAGGCTTGAGCATAAAACCATAGAGTTTTGTGCCGTCTTTCGTTTGAAAATCAAATAGTTCTTTTTGGGCAAACTGATATTTTTCGGCATTTTGAGCTAATTTTTTATTATCCTCTAGTACCTTAATTAGCTTATTCTTCTTGGTTTCAAACAAACTTACATTTAAAGGTGTGTTGGTATTACTATGATAAACCATATAATAGGCAAAATCCCGACTCATATTAATTCGGTTTGTACCTATTTTATCAGTCAGTTTTTCTTTCTTCTTACCCTGTAAATCAATTTGATAAAAATGACTTTCTAATGGCGAAACTTCAGTAGAGGTATAGAAAATTTGTGTTTTTTTGCCATTCTCTTGAACGCCAACAAGTGTTTTTACTTCCCAATTTCCTGAAGTGATTTGACGAACTTTTTTGCCGTCCATTGTATACAAAGAAAGGTGTTTAAATCCTGTTGTTGTTTCATCTGAATAAATAAAGTGTTTACCGTCTTTCAAGTACGTCAGGTCGTCTGAATATTCAACATCAACGTAACCATCCGTATCTTCTTCGGTCAAAATTACTGTACTTCTTCCTGTTGTTGCATTAGTATGAAGTAACTCCATTTTGTTTTGAAGTCGATTCATTCGTCTGATAGCCAATAAATTAGAGTCCGTTGTCCAATTAATACGAGGGATATAAATGTCGGTTTTGGTACCAATATCCATAGAAACGGTTTTGTTATCAGCTAAATGATAAACTGAAATTTTTACAGTGGAGTTAGTTTCTCCTGCCTTTGGATATTTAAAACGATAATCAATGGGATACAATTTTGAATCATCCCAAACTTGCATATTGTACTCAGGGACTTTAGATTCATCAAAAGTATAAAAGGCAATTTTTGAACCATCAGGAGACCAGAAAAAGGCAGGAGCAAACCCGAATTCCTCTTCATAAACCCAATCCGTTGAACCATTGATAATATGATTAAACTTTCCGTCTGAAGTCAATTGTTGTTCAGAATTATCTTTTAAATTGACTAAAAAGAGGTTGTTATCTCGTACGAAAGCAACTTGAGAGCCACTAGGCGAGAAAGTAGCATAAGATTGTTTTCCACCTTGTGAAATCTTAGTTAATTTTTTGGTTTTCAGGTCATAAACATAATAAAATGCTTTAAATGAATACCGATAGATAGATTCGGTTTCAGTAGTGAGTAGAATTTTTTGTTCATCATCACTAAAAGAGTATCCATCAAATTGAATTTGAGGACTAAGGTCGCTTCCTTTTAAAATGGTTTCTACTTTCTGTCCTGTTTGGACATCATATTTAACAATATCATTCCCCTCTTGTGAAGAATAAAAACTACCTGTTTTCATCCAGTTTACGCCATAAATGGATTTTTGATGAAAAATACCCTGTCGGAAGATGGCATCAAAGGTGATTCTTTGTTGAGCGATTACCGAAAAAGTAACTAGCCAACAGCATACTAAAAGTGTGTTTTTACGCATGTTTTTTGGATTTTAAATGAAGGTAAAATTATCAAAAAAAAGAGTAACTTTGAAATTAAACATTCGGTAGATTCATTACGTAAACCCAAAATATCATTTATAGTAAACTCCAAAATTTACATTTATGGACCAAACCTACAAACCCAGTAGTCAATCACGCATTTGTATTACTGAATTAATGATTCCTTCGTATGCGAACTTTAAAGGGCGCATTCATGCAGGGATTTTACTTTCCCTAATGGATAAAACTGCATTCGCTTGTTCTGCTAAACATGCCGGTAGTTATTGTGTTACGGCTTCGGTTGATCAGGTCGATTTTTTTCAAGCCATTGAGTCAGGTGAACTAGTACATTTGAAAGCCTCGGTTAATTATGTGGGCAATACTTCTTTAGTGGTAGGAGTGAGGGTAGAAGCGGAGGATATTGCCTCTGGTGTAATTAAGCATACTAATACATGTTATTTCACGATGGTAGCTCAAGATGCACGAGGAAGACCACTACAAGTACCAGGGCTTTTATTAGAGAATACTGAGGATGTTCGTCGATTTATGGAAGCGAAATTACGTAAAGATATGCGACTACACAGTAAAATTCGATTTGAAAAAAAAGTGCGTGAACTGGATATCTTTGCTCAGTTAGATGGTTTGCGAAATGAACGCTGTACTTTAGCTTTTGACCCTGACTATTTAGGCAAAAAGAACTCTGATTTTGGCGGTATGATACTTTAACCGCTTTTAACGTTTTGGAGCGTAACCTTCTACTGTACTAAATTCGTTCTAATGAAGAGATACATTTAACTCTATGTAAGGTTTGTGTAATGTTAGATGTAATTTTCGGTAAGTTTTCGGCGTTCTCAATTTAAGAATTTCAACTATCTCAAAATTTCTAATTTTTTCATTGCTTTTCTATAACAACTTGCAATTCCGAAAGTTTTACTGTAGATTTCAACTTACAATTACCGTCCATCTAACAACTCTTAACCATTGAGTATTCGTGAAAACACCCGAAGTAATCTATGAATTAGAGCGCGTCGTACCGATGCACCGCAATTTTCTAGGACAATTAATTACTGGCATTTCTCTAGCATGGTGCAGTATGTGGACGTATGGCTTTTTTAAGTTTGGATTTTTGATTGCCGCTTTTTTTGTATTAGTTCCCATGATTTCCGAAATCTTTGCTAAACAAATTCGTGGTTTATCTTTAACAGAACAATACCTTGAACTCAGAACAGGAATTAGCGAGACTGGCGTTCGAATTTATATGTCTGAAATCAAAAAAGTAAAACTTATTGAACGAGATAATCAAAAGAAACGCCGAAGAAAACACCATAAATTAAGTGAAGAAACAGTCTTGATTAGTAATCAAAATCATGGACGAGATAGAAAATACGAACGTAATTCCGTTTGTATGGTACAAACCAACGATGGAAGATTATTTGAGATTAAGAGTCAATATTTTCCTGAAGGTGAATTTGGAGAATTCTTAGAATATTTACAAACAGTTTACGACCAACAATCTAATACCATTAAGGAAGGATCTCGAAGAAAAATGTTGAAACGAACGACTGTTACACCTCCAACCTTATCAGTTACGCCTACGGATAAAATAGGGAAATTACAACAACAAAATCGGGATTATTTGCAGGAAGACCGTTATTTACGAACAGCTCTACGAAGTAAATTAATTGAGGTCTTCAAAAGTGCTTATCATCAACGAGACCACTTTGAAGCTGCTAAAATTGAGAACGAAGTTGTTTATTCATATGATAATAATGATGGAAATAAGATCTATTTTTTACGAGGAGACTATTTGCCCAATTTAGGAGCAGAAAATATTGAAATGGCAGAAAATTTGATTAATGCTTCGTTCCAAAATTTGGAAGTAGTCGAAAATCGAACCAAGTATTATCAGAAAATTTTAGAGCAATTAGATAAAATTCGTTTCCGAGAAAAAAGTCGTAGAAAACTCAATAGTATTGCTCGTGAATTACAGGTTTTACAAGATAAAAACACTTCTAAAAGTATTAAACATTCTCTAACAGATATTGACGTAAACGAAGCTGAGATTGAAGCTAAAGTTTTAAAAGAATTAGAAGAGTTAACAGAAATAGTTCGGACGACAGACGATATTAATAAATCGTTGGAACTTCGAGAACATATTGCAATTTTTCGAGAAACTACGTCCGCCTAAATTTGGATATTTAACGTAAAAAAGCCGATTCAATTAATCTGAGTCGGCTTTTTTCATGGATAAAATTTACCGAAAATTAGGAAAAAAATAAATGAAGACCACTTGGAAAAATGCCAAACAAAATTTATCTTTGTAGGGTATGTTATGCGTGCATAATATTCGTAAGTCAAATATTTAATTTTTTATCAAAGGCAAATCTGCCTTTCAAAACACCGATAAACTCATGAAAATATTAATGTGTATCAGCCATGTGCCAGATACAAATGCCAAGCTGAATTTTACGTCTGATGCTCCTGAGTTAAACGGAGTAAGTTGCGTAATTGGTCCTTATGATGATTTTGCTTTGGCACGAGCCGTAGAAATCAAGACCCAAACCAAAGGCAAATTAACAATTCTGAATGTTGGTGATAAATCAACTGAGCCATCTATTCGAAAAGCATTGGCTATTGGTGGTGATGATGCTATCCGAGTGGATGCTCAGCCTACGGATTCCTTCTTTGTAGCCAAACAAATTGCAGAAGTAGCCAAAAACGGTGACTATGATTTGATTTTAATGGGGAGAGAATCAAGTGATTATAATGGAGGAGTTGTACATGGAATGGTAGCTTCTTTATTAGGATTACCGTGTGTTGTGCCTTGTACAAAATTAGATGTTGAAGGAGACAAAGCAGTAATGCAACGGGAAATTGACGGTGGTAAAGAGGTTGTAGAAGCGCAGTTCCCCTTTATAGCGGGTTGTCAAGAGCCTATTGCAGAATGGAAAATTCCTAATATGAGAGGAATTATGATGGCACGCCGAAAACCTTTAAAAGTAGTTGCACCTGTTGAGGTTGATCTGCCTACTCAAACGGGAAATTATTCAACTCCACCTGCTCGAAGTGCTTGTCAAATAGTTGATGCTGACAATTTGGGTGAACTAGTCCGACTCTTGAAAGAGGAAGCTAAAGTCTTGTAAGTCTGATTTTTAGGTGGTTGTTCATTACTTTAAGAACAATTTTTTCAAAACTCACAACATTTTATTTTTAAGATTTCAAAATTGATTTTCAAAACTCATGGCAGTTTTAGCATATATTGAACTGGATAACGGTTCACCGAAAAAAACTTCTTTGGAAGCAGTTGCTTATGCTTCTAAAGTTGCCGAACAATTTGGAACAGAAGCAATTGCTGTTTCTGGATCTGTTTCAGATGACCTATCAAAATTGGGAAATTATGGTGCATCTAAAGTTTTACAGACCTCCTTAACAGAGATCTCTGCCAGTACTATTGCCAACTTATTGAACAAAGTTGTAGAAATAACCAATGCAGATACTGTTATTTTACCCAAAGGCATTACTACAGATTTGGCTGCTGCTTTGTTAACTGTCAAAATTGATGCTTCTATTGGTACGAATGCCATTGAACTCCCAAATTTTGACAACGGTTTTGCTATCAAAAAAGGAGTATTTTCGGGTAAAGCCTTTGCAGAAGTAACTTTGACTAATGCTAAAAAGGTTGTTACCATCAAGAAAAATGCGGTTGAATTGCAAGCAACAGACAGCGAGGCAATAGTTGATACACTTGATTTTAGTCCAGAAACAAGTAGAATCACGGTTAAGGAAGTCCAAAAACAGGAAGGAGACTTATTATTAACAGATGCCGATATTGTTGTAGCAGGTGGACGAGGTTTGAAATCTGCTGATAATTGGAACATTGTAGAGGACTTAGCTGAAACATTACATGCGGCGACAGGATGTTCTAAGCCTGTTTCGGATATGGATTGGCGACCTCATCATGAACACGTTGGGCAAACAGGAATTAATGTTGCGCCTAATTTGTATGTAGCCATTGGTATTTCAGGGGCAATTCAGCACTTGGCAGGTGTAAGTTCTTCTAAAACTATTTTGGTGATTAATAAGGATGCCGAAGCTGCATTTTTCAAATCGGCAGATTACGGAGTTATCGGAGATGCTTTTGAAGTAGTTCCGAAACTAAATGAAGCTCTGAAGAATGCCTAAATCTTTGAAAAAATTTTAATAAAAAAACTCATTTAACTTTCAAAGTTAGATGAGTTTTTATTTTAATATATATGAGGAGTGGTTTTATTTATGTCGCAGGTATCTGAATGGATGATAGAATGATATTCTTTAAGTAAGATTTGTTAAATATATTTTGTACTAAAAGTTTAGCACAATAGGGGAAGGAGCTGGTACAAGTGTTGTTTCTTGTACCAGCAGAAATAATTAGATTTTACTTAATTATTTCCTTCCATAATTCTCCTTCCCCTTGGTAACCATTCTGTAACCACATCTTATCAAAAGCATGGCTGAGGTATTTACCACTTTCACCACCTAGGGCTTCTAAAGCGATATTTCCGTTACCTTTAACGTGTAGAATCCATTCTTCACCTTCGCCTTGAACGCCATTTTGTAACCATAGCTTATCAAAAGCGTGTGATAAATATTTTCCTTGCTCACCACCCATACAGGCTAGAGCTACGCGACCATTAGGACGAGTTTGAACGATAAACGCTTCACCGTCTCCTTGGTACCCATTTTGCAACCAAACTTCATTGTTTGCGTGACTGAGAAATTTACCTTTTTCACCACCTAAGGCTTCAAAGGCAACAGTACGAGCGACCTCTGCCCACAATTCTCCTTCTCCTTGATAACCATTTTGTAACCACATCTTATCAAAGGCATGGCTAAGAAACTTACCACTTTCACCACCTAGGGCTTCTAGTGCAATGTTTCCGTTTCCTTTGTCGTGCAGAAGCCACTCTTCACCTTCGCCTTGAACGCCATTTTGTAACCATAGCTTATCAAAAGCGTGCGATAAGTACTTTCCTTGCTCACCACCTAGACAGGCTAGAGCAACACGACCATTAGGACGAGTCTCGATGATGAATGCTTCACCATCTCCTTGGTATCCGTTTTGTAACCAAACTTCATTATTAGCATGGCTGAGAAACTTACCTCTTTCACCACCTAGGGCTTCAAAGGCAACAATACGGCTGTTTTCCATAATTAGAGTTGTTAAGAAAAATTGTAAATTATTAATAATTGCACCCCTAGCAACATATCGGTAGAAAATGTTTCGTTATTAGAGAAAAAATATTCTTTTTTTTAATTAGGAAGGTAATTTTAATGATAAGATAATAGCTAAATTATATTGATAATCAGTTGTTTGTATGGTTTTTTGTTCAAAAGAAATAATATTATCTTTTTTTTAAGTAAAATAATAGTTTTTTTAACTTCCTCTATTCTAGCATGTTTTTTTTAAAAAAAATCACATTATTCCAATGTTTTTAACATTATTTGTCAGAGTATATAACTAACTGATGATTATTTGTTATATTAATATAATGCAACAAAAAATTGTACTATTAAATTTAATTTGAGTAAATTATATTGTTATTTGTTTTATTAGATAATAAAATAATGTGTCACACCAATATACTTTAGGAGAAGACTTACCAAGCTCCTAAGACCTGATAAGTCTATAAATTAATAGGTGTTGAATTTAGGGAGTGTTGATAATTGACTAAAAAAATAGATATTTATGCCTTTAGAGGTTGTTTAAAACTTCTAAATCATATCTAACAAATTAAGGTTCGACATGATGGAGCAATTCGGGGACTTCCTCTTCAATAGCTCGAAATACATCCAATAAAATAATCAAGCGTTCTTCTTGTCGAATTACGCCTTTGATGTAGTTTCCACTAAATTCTTGTACAATATTCGGTGAATCATCAATTTCATCTTGAGCTACACTTATTGTATCAGGGATTTGATGTACCAAAATTGCCATTTGATAATCTTTATTTTCAAGGACTAGAGAATAACTTTCTTCTCCGTTGGAATGTCGGGAAGCCACACCTCTATCGAATTTCTGGGCTAAATCAACCATAGCTAGAATGTTACCTCGAATATTGGCAACACCCGCAATATAATCAGGTTGTAGAGGTACTTTAGTCATGGGTGGTGTTAAAACTACTTCCTTTACTTTATCAATCTCAAGAGCATATTCTTCTTCGCCTAAACGAAAAACAATAATCTGGATACGGTCAGAAGCCAATTCTTCTGCCGAAGCGGTTTCGTTTGCTAATTCTTGTAATTTATCTTGAAGTTTCATGAAATGAGGCAACTTAGAATTTGGAAAATACGGCTCAAATTTTAGTCCAATTTGTCGTATAAATTTATAAAAAATAAATGATTTTATGTTCAACTTTTTGAATGAAAGCCAAAATATAGGAAATCATACTAGTTTAGTAACTTCCTAAATTACAGAACTTGAAAAGTTACATTTTTGAAATAGAAACGATAAGATCACTACGAATTACTTTATACACCCCCAAAAGTGGCGAGTATTACGACATTTAAACCTGATGGTTGATGGTGTCTTTATGTTTTAGTGAAACGATATCAACAAAAATAAGATTCGTATCTAATAGATAAATAATATACCAACTATATTTTAAGATTAAACAATTATTTTTAATAATAACACTTCAGGATGAGTATTCAGAATTCAAAATTTTAGGCTTGAAAAACATACAAAGAAAACCATAATAAAGTTTGGCATTCAATTTATCAAAAACAAATAAACTGCTAATGCGGTTAGAAATTTATAACCCAATAACACAAAGACCTTGAAATACATATACTTAAACACAAAACGATATGGCTACAGTAGCAGTTTCTCAAAAACAATCCGTTTGGGATGGCGGAAATGAACCCATGAAAGCCAGTTATGGCAAACTTATGATGTGGTTCTTTCTACTATCCGATGCGTTTACATTTTCAGCTTTATTAGTGTCTTATGGCATGATTCGATTTATGCACCCCGCCTATGAGGGAGTACGTTCGGAATATACTTTTAGTCCCGAAGTCTGGCCGATTCCTGATAAGGTGTATTCATCTCTGCCATTTGTATCAGGCGAATACCCCTTAGTCTTTGTAGGAATTATGACATTTATTCTGATTATCAGTAGTGTTACAATGGTTTTAGCAGTAAAGGCAGGTAGTCGAAAATCACAAGCTGAAGTCGAGAAATGGATGCTTTGGACGATTATTGGTGGAATTGCATTTTTAGGATGTCAAGCGTGGGAATGGTCACATTTTATTCATGGAACACATCACGGAAGTGCTGTTGCGGAGGGAACCACTTTTTTCGGAGCAAATCTAACTCAAAATCAATATGGTCCTCCGTTATTTGCTGCCCTATTTTTCTTCATTACGGGTTTTCATGGTTTACACGTAACAAGTGGCGTAATTATTAATATTATTATTTTTTATAATGTCGCTGTTGGTGTTTATGAGAAAGTTGGACATTATGAAATGGTCGAAAAGGTAGGTTTGTACTGGCACTTTGTCGATTTGGTTTGGGTCTTTGTTTTTACACTTTTTTATCTCATTTAATTCTATCAAAATCTGAAATCACTTTAACCTTTAAATAAATGGCACATACAGAAGAATTATCACCTGAAGAACTCGAAAAGGCAGAAAACAAGAATATTTTACGAGTGACACTAATTTTATCAATTATCACACTATTTGAGTTTGCCTTTGCCTTGCTTTGGCCCGATGAAATCAGTCGAACGATTCTCAATATTTCATTCTTAGTAATGACCATAGCCAAAGCCTTTTTTATTGTTTCCGAATTTATGCACTTAGGACACGAAGCCAAATCATTAATTCAGTCTATTTTGATTCCTTTAGTTTTTTTAGTTTGGCTCATCATTGCATTGATGATTGAAGGAAGCTCAATTATGGAAGCTCGATTTGGACAAAGTGAAAGTTTATTCTCGTCTATTTCACCATTATTATTTGCTTAAAAATCCATTATTTTTATGAGAAATCAAAGAATATTCAAAGCAGGTTTGCTTACACTTATGATAGGTTTGCCTGTTTTTATTTACTCATTTTTAGTGGTTTTTGGAGAAAATAAATATGAACTACCTGTTTATAATCCGAAATCAGTGGATTGTGTTTCTAATCAAACAAACGAGAAAGATACCCTTCATCGAATTCCTCCTTTTGAATTACTTGACCAAGATAGTAATTTATTTTCGGATGCTGATTTGGAAGATAAGATTTATGTAGCGAATTTTATTTTAACCCGTTGTCCGAATGGTATTTGTCCTGCCATGTCTAACGAATTAGTTCGAGTTCAGGAAGATTTCAAAGACCGAGATGATGTTCAACTAATCTCATATTCGATTGATCCTGAGTTTGATTCTCCTTCAGTTTTGAAAGAGTTTGGAGAATATTATGGGGCAAATCCTAATATTTGGAAATTCTTAACGGGCAGTTCCCAAGAAATTTATCAACAATCCAAGTGCGGATATTTTGTAGCGGTACGAATGAATGAAGATGGTTCATTTGATTTTGATCATGATAAACGCCTGATTTTGGTAGATAAAGACCAGCGAATTCGAGGGTTTTATGATGGAACAAATCGGGAGGAGGTTGATAGATTAATTGTCGAAATAAAGATTCTGCTTCAGGAATATGAGCAAAATTCATAAGTATAATTTAATTAGAATATGGAAATATCAATCAATCAAAATGATACAAAATTCACCCGTATCATTGGTATTATTTCAGTGGTCGTACCTGTATTGGTAGCAGTGTTGTTATTTTTTCCACAAACAGGCAAATTAGGGGATTTAGATGTTTCATTCCTACCACATTTAATTGCAATAATTAATTCAGCCACCGTGTTTTGTTTATTGATGGCATTATACACTATCAAAACTAAAAATATTGCATGGCATCGAACGTTTATGGCTTCAGCATTTGTGCTGTCTGCTATCTTTTTAATTTCCTATGTGACCTATCATTTTCAGGGAGGACATACCGTTTTTGGTGATATTGATGGAGATGGAATATTAAGTGCAAATGAGCTGGTTAAAGTAGGAATACTTCGTCCTGTTTATTTGGGACTTTTATTGAGTCATATTTTACTGTCAATTGTGGTTGTGCCATTGGTACTTTTTGCCTTTTATTTTGCATGGTCAAACCAAATTTCCCGTCATAAAAAATTGGTCAAATGGTCTTATCCGATTTGGTTGTATGTTGCTACAACAGGAGTAGTTGTTTATTTTATGATTAGCCCTTATTATCAATATTGAAAATCAAATTCTTATTATAGTCCTCTCAAACTTTGAAAACTTGAGAGGGCTATTTTTGTAAAATTACACCTTATTCATTTACCATAATTTTGAATGTTTTAAGGGTTTTTTTATCGACCATCAACCGAAGGTAATATATTCCACTTGGTTGATTTTGGATTTTAGTTTGAATTTGATTTGAACCAAAATTTATCAATTCTAATTCACTAATACGACCTGTATTATCAATTAAAAATAACTGAATATCAGAAGATTGTTTGATTGAAAAATCAGAAAGTTTAATATTGATAAGCTCACGAGTTGGATTTGGATAAACTTCAAAGGAGTTATCAATATCCAAAACTGTGATTCCTGTTGGTGTGGCAAAATTAGCCTCCAAAGTTCGGTTTTTATCCACCACAAAGGAGTAAGTAGAATCAGTCGAAACTTCTGTTCCGTCCTCAGTCCAATTCACAAAATTAAATCCTGATTCTGGTGTTGCAATAAGTTCAATGGTTTCGCTTAAATTGTATGTTCCTGTACCTTTGATTGTTCCACCATTATTTGGATTTGCAGTAGCTGAAATTTCAAAAGTAGGAAGAGGTCTTTCTTTGAAATTGGCAACTAAAGTCCGATTTTTATCCACTGTAAAAGAGTAGGTAGAATCAGTTGAAACTTGTGTTCCGTTTTCTATCCAATTTATAAAATCAAAACCAGCTTTTGAAGTAGCCATTAATTTTATCGTTTCTCCCAAATTGTAAGTTCCTGTGCCGTTGATTGTTCCACCATTATTTGGATTTGCGGTAGCTGAAATTTCAAAAGTAGGAGCAGGTTTTTCTTTAAAATTGGCAGCTAAAGTCCGATTTTTATCAACTGTAAAGGAATAGGTAGAATCAGTTGAAATTTCTGTTCCGTCCTCCGTCCAATTTACAAAATCAAAACCAGCTTTTGAAGTAGCCATTAGTTTTACAGTTTCTCCCGAATTGTAAGTTCCTGTACCGCTAATTGTTCCTGAATTAGTTGGAGTTACAGTAGCCAAAATTTCAAAAGTAGGCTTTTTTTCTTCTTCGAAATTAGCTACTAAAGTACGATTATCGGTAGCGGCAAATGAGTAAGTCGCTTCCTTCGAAACTTCCGTTCCGTTTTCTGTCCAATTCAGAAAATTATATCCTGTTTCTGGGGTAGCCATCAATTCTACGGTAGCTCCGAAATTATATGTTCCAATACCTTTGATATTTCCCGAATTACTGGGTTGAATACTTCCTTGTATCGAAACCGTAGCCGTCCTCACTGCTCTTACATAGTTATTGACATAAATAATATCTCCTTGGGGTCCCCAATATGTCGGATAAGTTGTACCGCTTGCTTTTTCTTTAGGGTCGTTTCGACTGGCTCCTGCACCGTGTGTGTCGTAAATTGCTGGTGTATTTGTTGGTGGAAAAGTCATTTGTCCTTGTGCTTCACCGAAACAAATATACACTGCATCGGAATACGGCTGAGTTCCATCCATCAAAGGTGATCCCGTCCAATAATAGCCATAAGTAGAATTTCCTTCGGGATTATTGAAGGAAGTACACGAAAATAAAGGATCAATTGCTGGGGAATTGGTAGCATCAGGGCTGCGAGAATAATCAACAATACTATGCAACTCTTTTGCGTTTGGAAGTCGCCAATCATTATGACCTGCCAAAGTCAAATCTTCAGCATAAGATAAAGCATTTTCCCAGTTTCGAGTTGTACCATCATCGGCTTGTTGCCACATCAATCCCGTAGCTTTGTCCGTAATTGTCCCATCGCCATTATCTACAAAATTATTCACTCCATACGCCGTATTTCCTCGAACTAACCTAAAGTACATTGTTCTAGCTACTCCTGTTCTTTTGTCATACTTAGGATAACCTTTCAACCTACCATCGACAAAATTATACCCAAAAATTGTGGTATCGCCTCCCATAGTCGTACTTGTATAAACGGTACTTGACCAAGTTTGAGCATCAATTTGTCGTTCACCAATGCTTTCATCCCCAATCGGTTGTTTGAAATAATCTGTATCAATAAATTTATCTATCACATCATCTCCCATACACCGTCCTGTGAAATTTGCCAAAGAGTATAGTTCTTTGATAGTCGGTACACGCCAATCGGTATGCCCACCAAGCGTTGAGTTTTTGGCTTTGGTAAGAGCATCAGTATAAGAAATCTTTTCACCCATATCCTCTTCCCACATGAGTCCCGTTATGTTGTCGGTAATTGTGCCATCGCCGTTATTCGTATAAGAAGGATGGTTTCCTTTGTAGGAAGCATCTTGCCCGTGAAAAGCATCACCAGAAGAAGTTGCGGAAATAATAGCATCAGTACTATAATGAGTGGTTACTCCTGTATCCACTATCTTGTAAGTTTGGGCAAAAGTCACTTGATGTGCTATTAAAATGATAGCTAAAATTAAATTTCTCATATTTTTAATATTTAAATGAATTATATTTAAATAACGTATCTTATTTTCAGTATTTTAGATGCTATATGACTTTTTATGATTTATATTAAAAATTACATTTAGAAGATTAGATTTTAAACTCTATAAAGTATGTTTTGTCCTGATGTTATTATTTAATTATTTTCGATTAATTCGGTTTCCAAATTTGATTATTATGGGATTAACCCAAGTTTTTTTAGTATTTTATACTATTCCTATTTCTACTGACCGATTTTCATTAGAGAACTTTTTTTTGCCTTTAAGTTGGGTGCTTTTAGTGGCAGGGGCAGGTTATGTAATTAATGATTTTTATGATCAAGAAATTGACCAAATTAATAAGCCTGAAAAACGACTAATTGGTACAAAAATAACTGAATTTCAGGCATTAATTTTTTATTTTGGGTTATGTAGTGTTGCTTTTGGTTTGATGTTTATCCCGCTTCAAGTTCCTGAGTTACGATTTTTCCCCATATTTTATAGTTTGATTTTATGGCTTTATGCTCGCTATTTTAAGAAAATTCCATTCTTTGGAAACTTAACAGTCGCCTTTTGTACGGCTTCTGCAATAGGAATTTTGATTATCTCGTATGCACAAATTTATTCAAAAATTGCATTTTTCAGCTTTTTTGCTTTTCTTACCAATCTAGTCCGTGAAATTATTAAAGACCTTGAAGATTACGAAGGTGATAGGCAAGGCGGATGTGAAACATTGCCAATAGTTCTTGGAATTCCAAATACCAAACGAATCACTGTATTTTGGATAGGTATATTGGGTATTGCTCTGATTTTTTCAGGGCTATTTTTTTCAGAGTGGCAATTGAGTCCGAATTTGTTTTTGGGATATATTATTTTGACTGAAATAAGCTTAGTTTGGAGTATTTATAAACTAAATCAAGCTAGAGTTTCCCAAGATTACCATCAAATTAGTTCATATTATAAGATTTTAATGATAAGCGGAATTTTTTCTGTGGCATTATTCTGAAATTATCTTAGAAACAAACTCAAATTACTGTGGAAAATCATAAGATCGCTATTTTCGCCTCTGGGAACGGAACAAATGCCGTTCGAATCATTACTTATTTCCAAGAAAAATATCCTAAGCAAATAGAGTGTTCAGTGTGGTCAAATAAAACCCATGTACCCGTACTGGACAAAGCCGAAGACCTTGGTGTGAAAGTTCATGTTTTTTCAAGAAAGGCATTTTCTGAAACTAATGAAGTTCTACAACAACTTAAAAATGAAGGGGTTACATTTATTGTATTAGCAGGATTTTTGTGGTTAATGCCTAAACATATCATAGAAACTTATCCTCAGCGAGTGGTTAATATTCATCCCTCCTTATTACCAAAATATGGTGGAAAAGGGATGTATGGTATGAAAGTTCACCAAGCTATCAAGCGATTTGATGAAGCGAAAACAGGCATGACAATTCATTACGTAAATGAGGATTATGATGATGGTGAAATCATTTTTCAAGCTGCTTGTCCTGTTATCTTTGATGATACTCCCAAAACAATTGCTCGTCGTGTACATATTTTAGAACATGCTCACTATCCGAAAGTTATTGAGAAATTATTACTAGGTGAAAAGGTAGAGCATTATCACGTTTTTTTATAAAAAAATAACATCACTTTGATAAAGTTTTAAATTTTATCAAAGTGACTCAACTAACCTTAATCAAATTACCTCGTTTATGGCTCTATATTTTCCTACCGTAACTACACAAATTGAACAGAAAATCAACTCTTTATACTTTGGTGAAAATCCCCCTGAACTTTATGAGCCACTTCGCTATTTAATGCAATTGGGAGGGAAAAGAATACGTCCATTACTGACAATTTTAGGCTACTATACTTTCCAAGATGATTGGGAAAGAGTTGTTACTCCTGCTGTCGGGGTTGAAGTTTTTCATAATTTTACATTGATGCATGATGACATCATGGATAATGCTCCTTTACGAAGAGGCAAGGTAACGGTTCATGAAAAGTGGGATGCAAATACGGCTATTTTATCAGGAGACGTAATGCTGGTCAAGGCATATGAGCTATTTGCAGATGTTGAAAGTCAATATTTTAAGAAAGTTTTTACTCTATTTAATCAATGTGCCACAGAAGTTTGTGAGGGGCAACAGAAAGATATGAACTTTGAAACACAAGAAGAGGTTTCAGAAGCTGATTATTTAGATATGATTCGACAAAAAACTTCTGTGCTATTAGGATTTGCTTTACAAACTGGTGCAATATTAGCAGGAGCAGATTTAGAAAATGAAATACTTATTCGTGATTTTGGAATTGCGATGGGATTGGGTTTTCAGATTAAGGATGATTTTTTGGATGTGTATGGGGAGACAGAAACTTTTGGGAAGCAAGTTGGCGGTGATATTATTTCCAATAAAAAGACGTTTTTGTTAATTAATGCTCAAAAACGAGCCGAAGGGAACTTGAAGATTGAATTGGAGAAATGGCTGAGCTTAACCACTTTTAATCCATCCGAAAAGGTCGAAATAGTAACACAAATTTATAATCAACTTGGAATCAAAGAGGTAACTGAGCAAAAAATACAATCGTATTTTGATAAAGCATTTACTTGTTTAGAAAAAATGACTCTTGCTCCTGAAAAGCGAATTCTCTTGACCGAATTTGCTCAAATGATTATGCAACGCCAGAAATAAACTAAATAAAAAAACCTATCTGAAAAGATAGGTTTTTTTATATATCAGAGAGAGTAATTCTTATTTCAAGATTTTAGTTACTTGCCCTGCACCAACAGTACGACCACCTTCTCGAATTGCAAATCGTAAACCATCTTCCATGGCAATTTCCTTCTGCAACTTAACAGTAATTGTAATGTTATCACCAGGCATAACCATTTCTACATTTTCAGGCAAATCAATAGTACCAGTTACATCAGTAGTTCGGAAATAGAACTGAGGATTGTATCCTTTAAAGAATGGTGTATGTCGTCCGCCTTCTTCTTTTGATAATACGTAAACTTCTGCTGTAAATTCAGTGTGTGGAGTTACAGAACCAGGTTTACAAATTACCATTCCTCTTCGGATAGCTTCTTTGTCAATACCTCGAAGTAACAAACCAACGTTATCACCTGCCTCACCTCGGTCAAGAATCTTACGGAACATTTCTACCCCTGTAATAGTAGAAGTTAACTTCTCAGCACCCATACCGATGATTTCAACAGCATCTCCTGAGTTGATGATACCTTTCTCAATTCGACCAGTTGCTACCGTACCACGACCTGTAATTGAGAATACGTCCTCAATTGGCATCAAGAAGTCTTTCTCAGTATCACGTTCTGGAATAGGAATATGCTCATCTACATTTTCCATTAACTCTTCTACTGTAGCCACCCATTCTGCTTCACCATTTAAAGCACCTAAAGCAGAACCTGTAATGATAGGACAGTCTTCATATCCTCGAGCTTCGAGCTCTTCTGAAACTTCCATTTCCACGAGTTCTAACATTTCCTCATCATCTACCATATCGGCTTTATTAAGGAAAACAACAATTGCAGGAACGCCAACTTGACGAGCTAATAGGATATGCTCTTTAGTTTGAGGCATTGCGCCATCTGTTGCAGCTACTACAAGAATCGCACCGTCCATCTGAGCAGCACCTGTTACCATGTTTTTTACATAATCAGCGTGTCCAGGACAATCTACGTGAGCGTAGTGACGATTAGAAGTTTGGTATTCTACGTGCGAAGTGTTGATAGTAATCCCACGTTCTTTTTCTTCAGGAGCATTGTCAATCGAAGAAAAGTCACGCATTTCTGCTAATCCTTTCTCCGCCAATACTTTCGAAATAGCGGCGGTCAAAGTAGTCTTACCGTGGTCAACGTGACCGATAGTGCCTATGTTCAAGTGTGGTTTTGAACGGTCAAAGGTTTCTTTAGCCATTACTACAAAAAATTAGATTCTCAAACTATGTTATAAAACCAGTCCAGCATCCCAGGAATAGAGCCAACGATGGGAATTGAACCCACGACCTCTTCCTTACCAAGGAAACGCTCTACCCCTGAGCTACGTCGGCTTATTGCAAGTACAGCAGAACTTTACAATAATCACGATTTTAGATAAAAAAAGAGCGGGAGACGAGGCTCGAACCCGCGACCTGCAGCTTGGAAGGCTGCCGCTCTACCAACTGAGCTACTCCCGCTTATTAAATTAAGCTAAAAATGAACGAATGTTCAAAGATATGTAAAAAAATTAAAACGTACTAAAAACAACTTACAAAAAATTATCTAATACTGTTTTGAGTGGGGAGAGCAGGATTCGAACCTGCGAAGCCGAAGCAACGGATTTACAGTCCGTCCCATTTGACCGCTCTGGAATCTCCCCTTATTTTGTTACTTAAACAAGCATCTTCTGCCTTGTTTGCGGGTGCAAAAGAACAACAAATTTTTGGTTCTCACAAGAAAACACCGAAAAAAAAATAAAAAATTTATAAAAAAACTTTTTTTCTACCCTGAATCATAGATTTTTTTCTACTAATATATTGATTATAAATATTTTATAGTACTACTAGTGTTTTGAGATTAATTATTGACTATAAATTTCTAAGTTTTATGTTTGAAGATAGAAAATATTTATACAATTTAATTACTTATTATAGCTATTACAATTCCGTTAGTGATGGATATTTCTTATATCAGAATAAGGAATATTTATCTAAGGTAGAATATGTTTCTTGTGGTAGTTTTTAATATATCTGACTCTAAAAAATATTATTCTAAACTTAAAATCAACATAGGTAAATAATATGATAGACCTAGGACAAAGAAAATGGACATAATTATAATAATGATATATAGAGTAGTTTTTTAAATAAATTCAGTAGTTAATTAAGATATAACTTGTGAAACTATCCACTGTAAAATGACTTTTTTAGGAAGATTCATTAGTAAAGATAAGATAAAAAAAATGATTATAGTGGTTTTTAGTTTTTTGTTGTGAATTATATCTTGTAAATGAGCAAGTGTTGCTATATAAATCGGGGTTGAGAAAGGAGCTAATATTCGATAGTCAAAAGCATCAAAAGGAGATAATTTTCTGAGTATAAATATAAAAATCAAATAAAATAATCCACATGACACTAGTAATTTATTTTTTGTAGTATTTAGTAATTCGTAATGAACTATAGGATAAGTACTGATAATAAGATATATAACTCTCAATTGTATGAAAAGTAATCCAAAAAATAATATATCTAATTTTCCATAAAAATAACGAATAATAAATAACTCATTAAAAAAACCTTTTGCGAATAAGGTCAAATAATCTATCCATGATTCCATCTCAGGAAAAATTCGAGGTTGTTCGCCAAAAAAACCACCTGTATGATAATAGTTATACCATAAATAAATCAGAACTAAACTACTCGAAATCAATAAAATGACAAATAAGATTATTACTTTTTGATACTTTTGTTGTGTTAGTAAGATAATAAAAATAATCGTAGTATAAAAAAAATAAATTAATCCTGCATATCGAATCCAAACTAAACTTATTAAGCTGAAAATCAGTAAAATAATCTTAAAAAGAGAGATGCTTTTGTTTTCTAAAATATGTTCTAATAAAAATAAAAACCATAATAAAAAAAATAAAAATGTACCTTCTGACCATGTATAGGAGTAGATTTCCAATTTACTGAAGGAACAAAAATATAAAGCAGGAAAAAAACTATTTACACCATACCAACGATACAACAAAATGAAAATGAAGGCTAAAAAAATACAATTAGTTATTTTGGAAGACCAAAAAACAGATCCGCCTGTTAGTTTGCTTATAAGGCTAATGTAAGAAGGATAACCAATTGCCCAAGTTGCCATAAACGATTCAGGCGAATCATCATTGAAAGGATATTCAGAAGGAATAACAAAACCCTTGTTGTTCAGATAGTTTTCTGTGGCGCGTAAATAAAAATGTGAATCAGGACTAGTGTAGCCTGTAGCTTCAACATGAATTCTAAGGATTAAGGTCATGATAATAATTATGTATAAAGCCAATAACTGCCATACGATAGGTTGAAGTTTAGACATAAATCTAGCAGTTTTTCACGTTTATGACTTTAAATAAATAGAAACTGATCATCAAGTTTGTATAAATAAAAGTATTGATAATCAGTTGTTACTTAGAATTTAAGGAATCCGTTAACACCATTAAAGTACATACTTACTTAAAATTTGGTAAACCTCCTGAATACTAGAGTTTGAACCAAAGGATTTTTCGATGGGTGTTGATAATCCCGCTACCCATATTTTGAGTTCAGCGTCTTCATCCAAAAAACCTGCACTCTCCCTTGAAAACAAACGAATATTTTTATAGGGAATAGATAAGTATTCCGTCTTTGACCCTGTTAGTCCCTGTTTATCAATTAAAAGTAATCGTTTATTCGTGAAAATAAACATATCTCGGATTACTTTGAATGCCTTTTCCACCTCTTCATCTTCAATAAACATTGGGGCAAATTCTTCAATTATATCGTCAATAGATACTTCAGAGGCATTACCCATTAATCCTTGAAATAGTCCCATAATCGTAATTAAGTTTGAATGTATTTGGATAATATAAAGATAGATAAAATTGACAAAGCACGAGTATAATCAAAAACAAACAGTCCAACAATTGGAAACACATTAAATATGAAATTTATGGAAATTTCTTGGTCTTGTCGCTTTTTTTTCTGACTTTTGCAGACCCAAATACAGGAATGTGTCAAAAAAATCAGACAAATCTGAAATAATATTATCTGATAACCAAGCAACTGCTAGACACTTCTCAGTTCAAATTTCGTTTAAGCAAATACATTTTTTAGTAAAATGGCAAATCATAAATCGACAAAAAAACGCATTCGGTCTAGTGCTAAAAAGCGGGAACTTAATCGTTACCAACTCAAATCAACTCGAACTTATATGCGAAAGTTACGGGAAACTACCGAAAAAAATGAAGCGCAAGAACTTTATAATAAAGTTGCTTCGATGCTGGATAAATTAGCGAAGAAAAATATCATTCATAAAAATAATGCGGCGAATAAAAAATCAAAACTCGCCAAGCATGTAAATTCGTTAAGCTAAACTAAGCGATTTTAGGATTTTTCGTTCATTTTTTGAATTAAAGAAGTGAACTCTTTAAAGCCTTTCTATGTCGAAAATTCGTTCGAGAATAGAAAGGTTTTTGGCATTGAAGTCGCTCCTAAGAAAATTGAAAACTTTTCGACTGATTGTTGAGTTTTGCTTTCAGTTTCTTATTACGTTTTTTGTATTTTCAATTCCATTTTATTTAGCCTAAAAAAGACCCCAAAAATTCGATGATAGACTTGCCTGTTTTAGCGAATAAGCCAGAAAATAAAATTGCCCCAAAAAAGGAAATACGTACTCGCATCCGAAAACCTAAATGGTTGAGAGTCAAGTTACCTGTTGGGAAAGAATATGCCAAAGTCCGTAAATTGGTCGATAATCATAAATTACACACCATTTGCGAGAGCGGGAATTGCCCAAATATGGGAGAATGTTGGGGAGCAGGGACAGCGACCTTTATGATTTTGGGAAATGTCTGTACCCGAAGTTGCTCTTTTTGTGCTGTAGCTACGGGACGACCCCCTGAATACGACAAGGATGAACCTCGCCGAGTAGCTGAAGCAGTTAAATTAATGCAGGTTAAACACGCCGTAATTACATCCGTGAATCGAGATGAACTCAAGGATAAAGGAGCTGAAATTTGGTATCAGACAGTACGAGCTATCAAGGAATTATCGCCTAAAACGACTATTGAAACCCTCATTCCCGATACTCGTGGAAATTGGGATGCTTTGGAACGTATGATTTCGGGAGGGCAAGAGGTTGTTTCGCATAATGTGGAAACAGTTAAACGATTGTATCGAAGAGTTCGCCCACAAGCAAAATATGCCCGAAGTGTTGAAGAATTACGCCGAATCAAAGTTTATGGAAAAACAACCAAGACAGGAATTATGCTTGGTTTAGGCGAAACGAAAGAGGATGTTTTTGAGGCAATGGATGATTTGGCGATAGCTGGTGTAGATGTTTTAACATTGGGGCAGTACTTGCAACCGACTAAAATGCACCTTGAAGTAGCCGAATATATTCACCCCGACCTTTTTGCTGAGTACAAAGAAGAAGGGCTAAGACGGGGATTGCGTTATGTGGAATCTGCGCCTTTGGTACGGTCTTCTTATCATGCCGAAAAACACGTTTTATAATTTTAAATTTTCAAAAATTTATATCTAGACCTGCTTAGTTTTATGATTGGGCAGGTTTTCAATTTATTAAAATCTCACGAGACCCAATTACGCCTAAACATGAAATTTGCTGATACACACGCCCATATTTATTCTTCCAAATTTCGAAACGATTTGCCCGAAATGTTGGAACGAACCTTCGAAGCAAAGGTTGAAAAAATTTATATGCCCAACATTGACCATACATCTATTGATGGCATGTTAGAAATTGAAGAAAAATATCCTAAAAATTGCTTTTCAATGATGGGATTACATCCGTGTTCAGTCAAGGCAGATTTTGAAAAAGAACTTTATATTGTTGAAGATTGGTTGGCAAAACGAAAATTTACTGCCGTAGGTGAAATGGGTTTAGATTTGTATTGGGATAAAACGTTTTTA
Organism: Cytophagales bacterium UBA2561; assembly: GCA_002340355.1. GTDB lineage: Bacteria > Bacteroidota > Bacteroidia > Cytophagales > Thermoflexibacteraceae > UBA2561. Next base: position 55,487 of record DDLX01000045.1, on the reverse strand, counting down.
GAACAACAAAAAGAAGCCTTCCGAATTCAGGCAAACCTTGCAAAAAAGTATCAAATCCCTTTGGTCATTCATTCCCGAAATGCTATGCCCCAAACAATTGCCCTTTTGGAAGAACTCAAAGAGGATAATTTATTTGGCGTTTTACATTGTTTTACGGGAACAGAAGAAGAAGCCCAGAAATTGATCGCAATGAATTTCAAATTAGGAATTGGAGGAGTAGTAACTTTCAAAAATGGAGGAGTAGCAGAAGTAATTGAAAATATTGATTTACAACATCTTATTTTAGAAACGGATAGCCCATATCTTGCTCCAAAGCCGTATCGTGGCAAACGAAATGAAACTTCTTACATTCCTTTAATTGCTCAAAAAGTAGCTGATGTAAAAGAGGTTTCTTTAGAAAAAGTAGCTCAAATTACCTCTGAAAATGCACAAAAATTATTTGCTAACTCGTAAGAAAAATGCCAAAATCATTCGCTGAAATTGCTTCCTTTTACACTCAAAAATACGCTTTTCAACCTCCTAAAATTACGGAAAAAGTCCGTCCTGATTGTGGATTAATTGTTGTAATTCCTTGCTTTAATGAACCTGATTTGATAGGTGTTTTTCGGTCTCTTTTAGCGTGTTCATTGCCTGAAAATAAAACAGTAGAAATAATTACGGTTTTGAATGCATCTGAAAATGCACCTGAATCTGTTCTGAAACGAAACCAAGAAACTTATCAAAATGCCAAGCAATTTTTAGACAAAAATTTATCAAAAAAACTTCATTTTTATTTTATTTTTGCTGAAAACTTACCTCGAAAACAGGCAGGTGTAGGATTGGCTCGGAAAATTGGAATGGATGAGGCTTTATTTCGATTTTCACAAATTCAGACCAATGAAGGTATTGTTTGTTTGGATGCAGATTGTGAAGTTGCTCCCAATTATTTGTCGGAATTACTTCGAATTTTTGCCGACTCTAAAACCCAATCCGTAGCCATTCATTTTGAACATCGTACTACTCATTTTGCTGAAGAAATTGTAATAGGAATTCAGAATTACGAACTTTTTTTGCGGTATTATGTGGCTGGTTTGCGATTTGCGGGATTTCCTTCGCCGTTCCATACGGTGGGTTCGAGTATGGCGATTCGGGCTTCTACTTATGCTCTTTCGGGTGGAATGAATCGGCGAAAAGCAGGCGAAGATTTTTATTTTTTACATAAAGTGGCTTTATTGGGAGGCTTTCGAGAATTAAATTCAACAGCCGTTTTTCCTTCACCTCGTACTTCGGATAGAGTTCCTTTTGGTACGGGAAAAGCTCAAAAATCATGGCTTGATAATTCTGAAAAAATATTATTTTCGTACAATTTTCAGGTTTTCGAGGATTTGAAAATTTTCTGTCAAAATGTTCCTCAATTTTTTCAAGCAGATGGCACCCAAATCAAAGAAATTATAAGTCAATTCCCTCCTTCAATTCAAGCCTATTTAACCCAAATTCCTTTTGAAAAATCACTCATAGAAACTAATCGCCAATCGACTAAATTAGCAACATTCGAAAAACGATTTTGGCAGAATTTTGACGGCTTAAAAGTTCTCAAGTTTGTCCATTTTGCTCGTGATAATTTTTATGAGTCTGTTCCCATCACCGAAGCCTGTCAAGAGCTTTTGAGAAAAACCTATCAACACGAAAAACCTGAGACGTTGAACCTTGCCGAACTCCTTGAATTGTTCCGAGAACTGGACAAAAACACAAATTTGGCAAACTAAAAATGTTCACTTTCGAACACTTGTTTGCACACTACCGAACGGATTTCCTCTTTTTTCCTTTTTAACAAATCAATATATTTTTCTGATTATCAGATTAGTATCTGCTAAATTTTAATTTTGGTACAGCTTTGGGAATATTTTAGACAATTACAAAGGTTTTTTCATGACAAGCGAGAAAAAGATAACTTTTGTAAAGTCAAATTAATTAATACTACTGATATATTTTGCTTTGAGTATCCAAAATTCAAGCATCATAAAAACACATAAAAATAACACAGAATGTTTATTTGAATCTTGGTTATTCGATACCTCGTCATCCAACAGCATCAAATTAACATCATCCAAAACTCCCTAAATTATGCAAAGTTTCATTAATACCGAAGCCTTACCTCTCGAAGCGGTTAAAGCAACTTCTAAAAAATACGGAAATTCGTATGCTACTTTTTTGGCAGAGCGATATCAAAAAGAAGTTTTGAAGCCTAAAAAAATACATGCTAGAGGTTCGCTTGGGAGAGTGGTACAACCTCAAAAGTTAGACTTTAAATTCTTTGAAAAATCATATTTCTCAGAGCCATTAGTTAAGGGAATTTTTTGGAATTTAACTTTGCGTCGAGATGCGGAGGGAAACACCGAAAATCCACATCGTATTGAGGCAATGATTGATGAATTATTACGAGAGTATCCACAAGCCTTGGAGATTTTGAATAAAATTCCTGTAAATAAGGTTTCGACCAAAATTGTGTTGTATCAGCGTTTGCAAAATGCCAAAACATTCATTGACGAGTCGTTTGATACAAAACTGTCTTTGCAAAAATTAGCGGGAGAAGCTTGCTTATCGGAACACCACTTTTTACGTCATTTTAAAACAGCTTTTGGAATTACACCACACCAATATATTACTAAAAAACGATTGGAAAAAGCTCGTGAATTATTACTTGAAACAAGTGTTTCAATTTCGGAAATTAGTGAACAAATTGGAATGGATAATTTAAGCTCATTTAGCCGATTATTCAAAAAGCACCATGGTTTATCTCCCGAAAAATATCGAAAAAATAACAGGGATTAATCTGAGATATGAGCTAAAGAAACGTTGATAAATCACCAAAATCTTTGGCAAAGCCTAATATCTTTGTCAAAGATGATTTTTTGGATTATCAGTAATTTAAAATTACTCAAAAATTTGATATTGCTTTTGTGAGCCACCTTTTCGACTATTTTTATACCATAAATATCCTATTATACTCAGGATAAGATATGGCATAATCATCAAATACAAAATGCCCTGATTGAGTCCTGCCCCCATTTGTCGACCTTCCGTCAAAAGATTACTTTCAACTGATGCCCGACACATGGCACATTGTGCCATCAAATCTTGTGGAAGGAATATCCAAGCCAATAACAAAAACAGAATAATTTTGAGAGAAAGTTTTTGCACCATGATATGACTGTTTTTCTTAGAAAACAGGTGGTGTAGAAAAATGTTAGGAGATAGGAAAATAAAAAAAGTCGCTTCTGGATAGAAACGACTTCTGCGAAAATCGTATGCAAAAATGCTCCGAATCGGTTACGATTTTTTCTTTTCAATGTAAGTAATCGCATCGCCTACAGTAGAGATTTTTTCGGCGTCTTCGTCTGGAATCGAAACATCAAATTCTTTCTCAAATTCCATGATAAGTTCGACCGTATCCAAAGAGTCCGCCCCTAAATCGTTTGTAAAGCTTGCCTCTGGCGTAACCTCAGAATCTTCAACGCCTAACTTATCTACAATGATTTCTTTTACTTTTTCAGCAAGTTCTGACATCGTACACAGTTTATTTTAGTTAATTTTAAAATCACGTGCAAAGAAATAGATTTTCGAGCGCAAAACCAAACAACAACTCTATCAAAAACGTTAAATTTTGTTTTCTTTTCCGCTTGATTCTACCAAAAAAATACCTCGAAAATTATTTTTTAAAAATATATTGTTTAGATAGGTTTTGACTATTTGATATCTAAATCAAAATATTTAAACAGTAAAATATATTCCTGACTTAAATAGAAATTGCCCCATACGTATAAACTTTTAGAAAGTTGCTAAAATTCCACTTTTAAATATATTATTTCGACCACCTAGTGGAAAAATTGGGTAAATTGAAGAGATAGGCAATGAATTTGCTTGAAAATAAAGGAGCAACAAAATGCAACTAATAGTGAATTATTGTCTTCTGATGCACCCAAACAAAACAGTAACTATACAAACACAAAATGATGAAAATTCAAAAACCTGTACAACAATTGATAGCCATATGGTGGGGAATATGTTTATGGTGTATTATTTTACCACTTTCCGCTCAAGAGCAAGGTAAACATAAAAAACTAACATTTCAGGATAGTACTGGTCGAATTTATTGGAATTTAGATCTCCCTGTTTATGTGAATATTTCAGCTTCACCTACTGCCCAAGGTTATCGGATGAGCGAAACTCGTACTGAAAATATGCAAAAATATTCGAATCCGATGAAGTGGGATGGACATGGCATTCACTATATTCGTCACCTTGATTATATGCACCACATCCAAGAAGAGGAAGTAGCTTTTGCTGTCCATGTCGATGGAATTGCTCCGAAAACGAAAGTAGAATTACAAAGCCAAAAGGCATTTACCAAAAATAATAAGGATTATTACGGACAGGGATTAATGATTGAAGCCTCAGCAACCGATGAAATGTCAGGCGTAGCTCAAATATACTATTCAATTAATGGCTCACCTTACACCGAATACACTGAATTGCTTCGTTTTGAAGAAGCAGGAGATTATGATGTTCATTTTTATGCTGTAGATAAAACAGGAAATGTAGAACAACCTCAAAGTTATTCCTTTGCGGTAGATTATACAGCACCTCAAACTTCCATAGTAGTGAATGGCACTGATCGTCTTGAGGATATTCTTTCTGGAAGAGTATCTTTATTGCTCGAAACTAAAGATAGTCATGCGGGGGTCAAAAACGTAAAATATAAATTTAATGATGGGGAAGAAAAAAGATACACTTCACCAATCACGCTACGTTGGTTAGAGGAAGGTAGTTATACTATGAAATATTTTGCCGAAGATAATTTGATGAATATCGAAAGTGAAAATACGTATGAATTTTTTTTGGATAAAACACCTCCTACGGTAATGGTCGAAGTTGAAGGAGATCAGCATCAAAATCGAGGGCGTATTTTTATTTCACAACGTACCAAAGTTAAATTAACTGCCGAAGACAATAGAGCTGGAGTACAAAAAATTATGTATGCAATTGACGGCAAAAAAGAAGAAGAATATACCAAGCCTTTTCGGTTGGATAAACGACAAGGCATTCATGTGATTTCGTATCGAGCAATTGACCGTGTTCAAAATACGAGTCGAACCCAAGTTAATGATCGTTATGGGACAGTTTTCTTGGATTTATCTTCGCCTCAGGTTTCGCATACTTTTCAAGGTTCACAATTTTATACACGGGATACGTTATTTGTACAAAGTACTACTTTAGTCAATTTAAAAGCTAAAGATACCGAATCAGGTATTGAAAAAATTGGCTATTTGATGAATGGCGAATTGGAACAAGATTATTCTGAACCCTTTCATTTTCCGAGTGATGGAATCTATACCGTAAATTATTTTGCCCGAGATAATGTAGGCAATGAAAATGAAGCTGATTTTACCGTAGTGGTTGATAATCAGGCTCCTGTTATCCATACTCATTGGAGTATTAAACCCATTGGCTCAAAAACTTTAGAAGATGGAAGGGTCGTGCCAATTTATTCGGCTCATGCCAAACTTTATCTTGCTGCTACCGATGAGCTTATTGGTACGGATAAAATGTATTATTCAATTGATGGTGGAAAAGAATGGTTATTTTCTGAACCCTTGAAATCATTCAAAAAAGGACTACATAGTATTAATATTAGAGCAACAGATATACTTGGTAATGAAAGAGTTACCGAGACAATGGACATTTGGATCGAATAACTTTAGGATAAGATTTAAATTTTTATCAATTTATTTAATTATTAGTAGAAACAAAAAGCTCAAAAATTTAATGTTACTTAGCTTGACAAAACTGGCAATATTTTCGCATATATTACATCAAAAAAAATTGTACAACAACATATTAACTAATGTTTAATCCCTTTTAAAAACCATGCCCTCTAAAACTGTCAAGAAACATGAAAAAATATTTTGCTTATACTCTTGTCTTAATTCTACTCAATTGTACTTTCACAAGATTACTCTATGCTCAAGAAGTTGCTATTGACGGGCTTATTGTAACAACTGATGGAAAACCTGTTAATGGTGCAAAAGTGAGTATTAATGGACGGCGTTTTTTAGCTTCAACGGCTCAAGGAAAATTTAAAGTCTATCTTTCTAAAGGAGACCTCCCAAAAAGTATTACGGTCAAGAAGAAAGGCTTTAAACTCAAAGATTGGAGCTATGAAGCCTCCAAAAAATCTCTGCGTGTTATCGTGACTAATGCCAATAATTTGCTTCGGGGTTTAGTACAAGAAAATGGAAGACCTCTTCGAAGTGGAGAAGTAATTTTAAAATTAGAAAATACTGATTATAAAGAAAATATACAATTAGGAAAATTTAATATTTCCTTGCCTGACGAATACAAAGTCCCTCGTAGTGCCAGATTTATTGTTAATAAAATGCCCATTGATCCTGATTGGGTAGAGTGGCATGATGGAGATACATATGTTATTATCAAAAAACCTGACCATCTTCCTAATCAAGTAAATGAAGTTTTAGTTTCTGACCAAAATTTTAAGCCGATACCTGACTTAGAAGTAAGAATAAATGGTCAAATTTATACCACAAAAAAAGATGGTTCTTTTGCAGTAAATATGGGAACAAAATCTACTGACTCTTATGAAATAACAGATTATACAATCATCAAGTCAGAATATGATAAAAATAGTTTAATTTATAATTTATTTATACAAGAAGGAAAACAAACTACTGCCCGTATTTCAGAAGATGATACTCCTAAAGAAACTGTCATTCCAATTACAACGGACTATACAGACGATTTTCACCGTATTACTGAAGAATTGGAACGGGAAAAAGAGGCTTTAATTGAGAGTCGAGAACATATTATTGAAGAAATTGAAAAAATTGGTAAACAGTTAGATACGGATAGAAATTTAACTTCTGAAGTACGTAAAAGTCTTCAAGCTGAACTTACTTTCTTAGAAAAGGCTCTTGAAGAAAATGACCGTACTTATCAAGAGGCTCAGAACAAAACGAACTATGTCATTGATAAGATGCGAAAAGTGATTCAAGAAAAAGATTCATTACATGATGTGGCTCAAGAGCAATTGAAAATTATTGAAAAGGAAAAGCAAGAAATTGAGGAACAAAAAGAAATTATTGAAGCTAAATCTCGCAAAAACTTCATTATTTTTCTTACGGTTTCTCTTTCATTAACGGGATTAGTTTTTATTGCTTATGTTTTCATACGAAAGTTTAGAGCCAAAAACTTACAGTTACAAGAGCAAGAAAAGCAACTTCGAACAAAAAACTTACAACTACAAGAACAAGAAAAACAACTTCGAGAGTCAAATGATGCTTTCCAAGCAGCTAATACAGAACTTGGCTTACAAAAAGCCCTCGTTGAAAAGAAAAATCAAGATATTACAGCCAGTATCACATATGCCAAGCGAATTCAGCGTTCAATGTTGCCTGATATCGATATGGTCAAAATGTATTTACCAGAATCTTTCATTTTTTTCCGTCCAAGAGATATTGTTTCAGGAGATTTTTATTGGTTAACCAGTTTGGCAGATGATGAAAATTTGACGACTATTATTGTAGCGGCTGACTGTACAGGACATGGAGTTCCAGGCGCATTTATGTCCATGGTAGGAGATGCTTTATTAAACCAAATTATTAAATTACAGCAATATACAGAACCAGATAAAATTTTACGAGAGTTGAATATCGGAGTACGTTCTACGCTTCGACAAGACGAAACCGAAAATCGAGACGGAATGGATGTGGTGATTTGTACCATTCAACATCACAAGAAAAAGGTGGATTTTGCGGGGGCTAAAAACCCACTTTTTTACGTCCAAGATAATCAGATTTTTGAGATTAAAGGCAGTCGGAAAAGTATTGGAGGAAGACAGTCGTCAAGATTACAACTCAAGTATGGTGATTATGAGCGACACACTATTGATATTGATCAACCAACCGTCTTTTACTTAGCTTCTGATGGCTATCCTGACCAATTTGGTGGAGTAGAAGGCAAAAAATTTAGTAAAAAACAATTCAGAAAATTACTTCTTGATATTCATTCCAAACCATTTGCTCAACAAGCTAAAATTACTGAGCGCACTATCGAAGAATGGAAAGGAGATACTCGCCAAATTGATGATATATTGGTCATTGGTTTTAAGATCGAATAAAGTTAATAATGAGTTTATTTTACGATTAAGGTTTTACATGTTAAGATTTGTTTTTTAGAGTTTGGGTTTTATATTTTTGCGGGGTCGAACTAATTAATCCTTTTGAATAAATTCCATTAGGATTTTTGGATACTAAACCCTCGTAATGCATGAAACTTAAACAAACAACCTTTGGTAGTATTGCTTTTTTTGTGGCACTACCTGTATTATTTTGGTTAATGAGTTTTCAAAAAAAGGAAACTTCATCTCTTCAAGCTGCTCCCGAAAAGCCTAAAACAGACACACTTTTTGCAGCTCAACTTACTCATAATAAAGATTATACTGCTTATCCTCAAGTTGATAGATCCATTCATAAATTTATGGAAGAGTGGAATTTAGCGGGTGTTTCGGTCGCTGTGGCTAAGGATGGTGAATTAGTTTTTGCAAAAGGATATGGCGTAACTGACCGTAAAACAAAACAAGCAGTTCAACCATTTCACCAGTTTCGGACGGCTAGTATTTCTAAATTAATAACGGCTACGGCAATTCTCAAACTCTGTGAGGATGGAAAATTAAATTTGCATGATAAAGTTTTTGGTGAAAAAGGAATATTAAACGATACCATCTTTACGAATGTGATTCAACGTCCCGAAATTTTGAGAATGGAAGTGCATCATTTACTGGCACATACAGGAGGTTGGTGGAATCGTTTTCGGACTGATCCCATGTTTATTCCGACCAAAATCGCTGAAGCAATGAATACATCTTCACCGCCGTCTTTCGAAACAACGATGCAATTTATGCTATCACAAAATAAGTTTTTTGAACCTGGGCAACTCTTTGATTATTCGAACTTTGGATATAGCCTTCTCGGAAAAATTATTGAGCAAAAAACAGGAATGCCTTACGAAAAATATGTTCAAGAAGCGATTTTGAAGCCCCTTGAAATTCAGATGCACCTCAGTAAAAATTTGGTCGAAAAGCGGGGAAAATATGAGGTTATACATTACGATTATGATGATGCCCCCAAAAAACCTTCTATTTATAACCCTAGAGATACAATTTCGAGAGTTTACGGTGGAAATAATATTGAAGCTATTGGAGCAGCAGGTGGTTGGGTTGCTTCTGCCTCCGATTTGGTTCGATTGAGTTTAGCGATTGATGAAAATGAAAACATACCTGATATTTTATCAAAAGAATCTATCCAGTGGATGACTGCCCAAAATGATGATTTTTTTGGAAAAGCCTTCGGATGGCGTAATTGCAATGAAGTCAGATGGTTACGAACGGGAAGTTTACCAGGAACAAGTGCCGTTTTAATTCATCAAGCAGATGGTTTTACATGGGCATTTTTGACAAGTTCCAGTACATGGCGCGCCCACCGATTTACGTACAATATTCGGCGATTAATGAAGAAAATACTACTAAATATTCCGAAGCATCAGCCTATTTTAGCTCAGAAATAACCACACTAAACAATTATTCAGAAAATTCGTAGCTTTATGAAAACACAATAGATAATGCAAAATTCTACTGATTTCCCGAAAAATCCACGAAATAAGGTGGTACGAGGAGCTAAACGAGGCGTTTATAACAAAGCTGAAATCCATGCTATTTTGGACGAAGCCTTTATTTGTCAAATTGCCTTTACGATTGATGAACAACCTTACATTATTCCAACGGTTTATGCTCGTGATGGTGATAGACTTTTGATTCATGGCTCATCCAAAAATCGGATGATGGCATATGCTCAAAATGGTGTAAAGCTTTGTGTAAATATTACATTGCTGGATGGTTTGGTCATGGCACGTTCGGCTTTTCATCATTCTGTAAATTATCGGTCGGTGGTGATTTTTGGGACTGCTCACGAAATCGTAGATTTGGAAGAAAAGAACAAAGCGTTACATAAAATTATGGATAATTTTGTTTCGAATCGTTGGGAAGAAGCTCGTCCACCAAACGCCAAAGAATTAAAGATTACGAAGATTATAGCCATTCAAATTGAAGAGGCTTCAGCGAAAGTTCGTGCTGCAGGAGTTGCGGATGATAAGTCTGATTATGATTTACCAATTTGGGCAGGAGTTGTGCCGACCAAAATGGTTTATGGTACACCAATTTCTGACGAAAGACTCAATCCTGAATTACCTATTCCTCCTTCTATTCAACAACTTAAAAATAAATAAATCTTTAAAAATCAATTGATTAAAATTATGCCTGTACTTTTGCAAAAATTAATGGACGGAGATTTGCGAACTATTGGAAGAACTCCCGAAGTTATTCAGGAAGTACTCGAAAATGAGTTTTTTTTTGAAGAAGTTTTCAATGGAATTTATCACGAAGTCGCCATTATTCGGATGCGTTCGGCGTATGCTATTGAGAAGTTAGCTCGGAAAAAAGCCCATTTATTTACAAAAAAATACCAGCACAAAATTAAAACTAATTTTGAAGAAGACCCCTCCGAAGTTCGAATGTATACCACTTTATTGTTGGGTTACTCGGACTTCAAAGAAAAAGAATTAAGTGAAGTAATTGAGTTACTTTTAAAGCGATTAGATACCGAAAAAAAGACTTTTGTACGAGTCAATTGTTTACAAGCTCTTGCCGATTTAGCTTTGAAAAACTCTGAATTAATCCCTGAAATTCAATTAGTTATTGAGGATAAAATGCAAACGGGTTCAGCTTCTATCCAAGCCAGAGGACGCATTTTATTAAAAAAATTAAAGAGAAAATAGTCTTTTTATTCTAAAAATTATGACCATTCTTGAAATTATTACTTCGTATAGTCAGAACTATCGTTCTTTTTGTGGTATTGACTATCTTATCACAAGTTGGAGGAGTTATTTATCTGATTTATAAACCTTTTGGTGTTCAAATTTCAAAAAGTATTAAATCGAAAATAACTCAAAGATTGTCACGTTTTGGATTATTTTTGGGATTCATGGTAGTATCCAGTTTATGGATTATTCCACCCATTGCCCAGCAGTTTGGACGTACTCCATTGCCTATTTTAGCTACTTCAGAAATACCTCTAAAACCTGCACATTGGTTGTTTATTTTGACCAATCGGCACTACGTTACACCAAAATTAAAAACGACAATTGTTCAGGTAAGCCAACAAATGCAAAGTCAATATCCTGAAGTTCAACTGATTTATTTAGATGCCAACTTTCCATTTTTGGATAATTTTCCCTTACTTCCACATTTGAGTCATGATGATGGTGAAAAATTAGATATAGCTTTCATCTACAAAAATTCTCAAAATCACATTTTTTTATCCGAAACTCCTACATGGCTGGGCTATGGTTATTGTGAAAAACCAAAAAAAGGAGAGCTTAATCAACCGAAATATTGTGCCGAGAAAGGTTATTGGATGTATAACTTATTGAGTAAATTTACGAATAAAAAAAACGATTACAAATTTGATTATCAGGCAAATAGATATTTACTTAAATTGATGATTAAAAATCCAGCAGTACGTAAAATATTTCTTGAGCCTCATTTAAAAACTCGACTCAAATTGTCGAAATATTCTAAAATTCGATTTCATGGATGCCATTCGGTTCGACATGATGATCATATTCATTTGCAACTATAAAATAAATTAATATGAAAAAGCACATCCCAAATCTGATTACTTGCGGAAATATTTTGTGCGGGTGTATCGGGATTATTCATTGTTTTGAAGGTGATTTAATTCAAGCCGTTTATTGGATGGGTTTGGGAGCAATATTCGATTTCTTTGATGGTATGCTTGCTCGACTTCTCAAAGTAATGGGTGATATGGGTAAAGAACTTGACTCTCTGGCAGATATGGTCACTTTTGGGGTTTTACCAGCTTTTGTTTTATATCATTTGATTTTACCTCTAAACGAAATTTGGGCTTTTTCGGCGTTGCTGATTCCTTTATTTTCGGGATTGCGACTGGCAAAATTTAATATTGATACCCGCCAAACGGATAGTTTTATTGGACTTCCTACGCCTGCCAATGCCTTATTTATTGGGGCATTGCCCTTTATTTTTTTGTACGAGCCTGACGCAGCCAATTGGTTACGACAAACTTGGATTTTAGTGACAATTTCGGCAGTAATGTCCTTACTTTTGGTTGCTGAATTACCTCTTTTAGCCTTGAAATTTAAAAGTTTAGATTGGGAGGCTAATAAGTTTCGATTTATTTTAATTATTGGAGCTGTTTTATTGGTGGTTGTTTTTCAGGTGTTAGCCATTCCCTTAATTATCATTTGGTATATTGTTGTTTCTGTTTTGTCTCAGATTGGACAAAATAAACCATAAAAAGTACAAATCATAGGTGGATAATGTAATTTATTAGTGTTTTTGTTGATGATTAGATTTTAAAAATTTTATTCATTCTCTAATGCTTCTCGAATAATTTGGTGCTTTGATTTGCGGTTCTTCTTGGTTCGGATTGATTTTTCTTGTTTAGAAAACTTATTTTTATCAGAATCGAACCATATTTGGCATTCTGCTAATTCAGAGCCTTGTTTTATCATGACTCCATTCATTGGGCAGTTATCATATCCACAATTATGTTTTGCATAATTACCAAAATTTCGGTGTTTGATTCTTTTTTCATCTAATATTCTTTGTTGATTTAGCCTTATATCTTTCCAAATCTGATTTTCATCGCCTTTTGTTAGTTTTTTACCAAGAGTTATCAGCTCAAAATATGTTTTTGGATCTTTTAATTGATAGAAATAGAATGTTTTAGCAAATGTCTCATTTGCATAGTCACGAATTTCGATTTTATCTGTAGTACTTAGTTTTTGATTTTCACTAATAGATCTATAAAGTCCTAACGTATTAAAATCCGTATATTTCTTATAATTATCAATATAGTATTTATATTCACTAACTGATAATTGATTAAATTTCTTGCCAATTTTCATCTTTTATATTGTTCTATATCTATTTGTGTTATTATAATCTATAAAGAGCAATAATCCGCAAATTTTTCAAAAATTCAATATTATAAATATTATAAAAGAATCACTGTGATATTCAATAATTTTCGAATGTACTTACTTAATCTTCTATTGAATTTATTCAAAAATACCTGAAAAATAGTCGTCTTCTTCGATCTTTTCGATGAAGAAAAGTTTGCAAATCTCACTTATTTTTGAGACCTTTCTGCTTATTTCATTATTGTACAAATTTGCTGATTTTAAATGATACCATTTCCCAATTTCGAGAAAGTAATTAATCCCGAAATGCTCAGGCGAGGACATGATTATTACGAATATGGACATATTTTATCCATCAAACTAATTGATGAAAATGAGTGGGTTGCAGAAGTTGAAGGGGCAGAAATTTATAATACTTATGTGGCTATTCGTGAGGGTGGCGTGCATCATCACTGTGACTGTCCGTATGATTGGGGAGGAGTTTGTAAGCACGTAGTGGCGGTTTTATTGGATATCCGAGCTAATCAGGAGCAGTTTACTATCAGCGAGGAAGGCAAAATACTAAAAAGTAAGATTCAGGAACTATCAGAGACCGATTTACGTCAATTTGTGTTTGAATTTGCCAAACGAAATCCAGATTTTCGAAACGCTTTTTTAGAAGAATTCGAAGATAATTCCTAAGAATGCTAAAACTTCTTTTTCATAAAAGATTCATATTGTTTAGAATCCCTTCGGATTTTCATGTCACACAAAAGAAGAAAAAATACGATTGATAGTATTTATTTTGATATGGAAACCCTACTTTTAAAATTAGAATGAAGAATCCTCCAAAATGAAGTTTTGAATCTATGAAATTTCTAAGTTTTTATTTCAGTATTAGCCTTTTTGTTTTTCTAAATTTCCCATTCTTAGTTACAGCACAAATTAATCCTAATGCCTTTGGGTATTATCAGGATGCTTTACGATATTCTCAAAATCAATTGATCGGAACAGCTCGTTTTCAGGGAGTTGGAGGAGCAAATACCGCATTAGGTGGCGATATTTCTTCGGCTTGGTCAAATCCCGCAGGATTAGGATTTTGTCGTAAGAACGAAATTAGTTTTACGCCTGCCTTCTCGGTAGGAGTTGCTAATGCAGACTTCTTAAATGAAAAAACATTAGATGTCAAAATTAATCCTAATTTGGCTCAAATGGGTGTTGTTTTCGTAAATAATAAGGGAGCGACTCAAAACTTACGAAGTGGAGCGTTTGCAATAACTTTTAGTCGAGTAGAGAATTTTCAGCAACGATTCACCTATTCAGGTATTAATTCAAATAATTCTTTAATTGATTATTTTTTAGAACGTAACGATCAAATCACGCCTTGGGACGATTTGAATGACGAAAGTATAAATGGAATTACGACACTCGATGGATTGGCGTATTCGACATATTTAATTATTCCAACTACTGAAGGTGATAGAGGTGGGAATTCATATACCTCATTTATTACTGTTTCTCCTACTCGGCAAGAGGAAACCGTTTCGCAAACGGGAGCCATGAATCAATGGAATATTTCTTATGGTGGAAATTATCGAGATAAATTGTTCTTTGGATTTGCCTTAGGAATACGCTCATTTAACTATCGTCAGGAGAAGAAATACAGTGAAATTGTAACAGGAAATGGCTTTGAATTAAATCAATTTACGTTGAATGAAACCTATACCCAAAATGGTACAGGATTTAATATTTCAACAGGCTTTATTTATAAACCAATTCCTTATTTAAACTTAGCAATTAATGTCACCTCACCAACTTTATTCCGAATTTCCGATTCCTATTCTGCTGATTTAACAGTTGACTACAATAATTACCCTTTTGATGATGAATTTAGGAATCGTGTTTTCGTTTTGGACAATGAAGCCGAAGAAACTTCCTTAATTGAGTCAGAATATTCACTCTTGACTCCTATGCGAATTCAGGCAGGTTTGGCGGTCTTTTTTGGAAAACGAGGATTTTGGTCAACGGATATTGAATTGCTAAATTACTCTAGTATTTTCTTGTTTGATTCCAAACCCACTTTTTCATTTAGTGGTGATAATGAAACGATTGAAAATTTATATGGAACTGTCATCAATTTTCGGACAGGCTTAGAATTACGTTTTGATCATTTGCGTTTGCGGGGCGGAATGGCTTATTTTGATGATCCTATTGCTCAAAAAGTTGATAATATTAACCGTGAAAAATGGTATTTTACGGGAGGCTTGGGCATTCGAAAAGCTCAAAAGTACATTGATTTCACTTTGATTTTTAGAAATTCAGAACAAGTTTATCAACCTTATTCATTGGCTGATGGAACAGCTCCTATTGCTGATATTAAACAAACTCAAGTTCTGAGTGCATTAAGTTTTGGATTTTATTTTTAATCTAAAAAACACATCCGTTTTACTTCGCATTTTGAATTGGTCAGGTTGTAATACCCTTTAAAAACTTGATGTACTTGTTAAGTTAAAGTATTCGAAAGAGAATACTATTGCCTCTTCAGAATTTAGATTAATTATCTGACTGAAGCCGAATACCTAAAATGGTAATATCATCTCGCTGAGGTTTACCTTCTTGATGGTTCTTTAGTACTTTAAGAAGCTCTGTCTTCTGTACTTTACATGGAAGATGATAAATATCCTGTAATAATTGCTTGAGTCGAAACGAACCAAATTTATGTTTAGTTGTCCCATTTTGATCAACATAACCATCTGAAGTAAGATAAATCATATCTCCCTTTACAGGTCTAACCTCAACATCCGTGAAAACTCTCCGTTCCTCTTTTTGTCGTCCACCAATGGCTTTACGATCTCCACGGATTTCAATTAATTTATGATTATGAACCTGATAAAGTGGTCTTTTGGCTGAAGCAAATGTAAGTACAGAACTATTTTTCTCAAACATACATAGTAAAATATCCATGCCATCAGTATTTACATTGTTTTTTTGCTTTAACGATTCTCGTATTCCAATGTGCAATTCTTCCAAAATTTCAGCAGGATCGTAAATGGTTTTTTGTCCGACAATCTCATTCAATAAAGTCGTACCAATCATAGACATAAATGCCCCTGGTACTCCATGTCCTGTACAGTCAGCAACAGCTACATATAGTTTAGTCCGAACTTGACGTACCCAATAAAAATCCCCTGAAACAATGTCTTTAGGTTTGAAAATAATGAAGTGTTCACGTAGTTTCTCAGACATAGCAGTCGGACGGGGTAAAATAGCCTCTTGAATTCGTTCAGCATATCGAATACTACTTACAATACTTTCATTTCGCTCAGCAAGTAATTTTTGAGCTTCTTGTAATTGTTCGTAAGTAATTGCATTATCCAAAGCAATGGAAGTGTAATTAGCCAAAGCACTTAGAATCGTTAAATGTTCTTCAGTATAAGCGTCTTCTTTTTTACTTTGTACTGTCAAAACCCCAATTACCTCATTTTCAACTCGTAAAGGCACATAAATAATTGATCCTGGATGCTCTATGTTTATATTAAAAGGTTGCGAAGAATATTGCTTATATTCTTTGTCAAAATGATTCATGAATATTTCTTCATTGTGCGTAATACACCAAACCGATAATTTATGTCTGCCTTTGACCGAAGTATATCCATAAGGAAGCATTTTAGAATCTCCCGTAAATCCTTTAAAACTTACCGAATCTGCCTCCGTATCATAAATACCTATCCGAAACATATCAACATCCATCAACTTTTTGATATTTTCAAAAACCGTATCTACTACTAAATCATGATGCAACTCAGCTGTGATTTTTTGTCCGATCTGACTGATAATCTTGAGGTTATTATATGATTTTTCAGCACGATTCTTTTGGGCTGTTACCTGTTCATTAGCTTCATTAAGATATAAATTTTTCGTTTCAATTTCTTGTTTTTGTGTCAAAATTTCCTCTTTCTGTTGCTCTAATGAATTATTGACTCGTCTTAATTCTTCATTTTGTGTTTCGATGTGTTTGGTTTTTTCCTTAACTTTTATCTCTAACTCACGATTTCGCTCTTTCTCTTTGTGAAGTTTCCATTGATAACCTTTATTAATTATAAACATCACCAATAACGCTCCTAATACAAACGCAAAAACATAAAATAACCAATGTTTCCAAAATGGTGGTTCAATCACAATGATGATTGGTTCAATGGGTCGTCCCCAAATCCCATCATTATTAGAGCCTTTGGCATGAAAAACATATCTTCCGACAGGCAAATTTCGATAAATAATATTTCGGTTGGAGGTTGTTCTCCATTCCGAATCATGTCCTTCTAAACGAATCTGGAATTGATTTTTTTCAGGGTGTCGATAGCTCAATGAAGCCAATTCAAATAAAAATGTGTTCTCTGTATGTTCTAGATTAATTTCTTGATTTCCTTCTAATAATTGTCCTAAAATCCGATTAGAATATTCTTTTGAGCGATTATTTTTGGTTGAGAAATGGGTTAAAATAACTCTTGATATATATTGATTTTTTGTGATTTTCTTAGGAAAAAATGTATTCAAGCCATTATTACCACCAAAGTACATCTGTCCCGTTTCAGGAGTTTTGAAACAGGCTCCATTATTGAATTCATCACCTTGCAAATTATCAAAGACATCATAATTCTTGAACTCATGTGTCTCAGGATTGAATTGAGAAATACCTTTATTGGTGCTTATCCACAACCTAGAAGCCTCATCTTCCAAAATACCATGCACATTATTATTTGGTAGAAGGCTATTTGCTGTATTATAATGCTCAAATTTTTGAGTTGTAATATCTAATAAACTCAATCCGCTATGTGTTCCAACCCATAATCCTGATTTCTCTGAAAAATACAAATACTTGACACTATTATGAGCCAAAGAATTGTGGTCAGATGGATTATGTTTATAAACTGTAAACTGACCCGTTTTTTTGTTAAATTTATTGAGTCCTCCTCCTGCAGTTGCAATCCATATATTTCCTTTATTATCTTCACATATCGAACGAACAACGTTATCACTCAATGAATTAGAGTTATTTTCTTGGTTTAAATACTGAGTAAATTGATTTGTTGAAAAATCGAATTTGTTCACTCCTCCTGATAACGTCCCAATCCATAGAAAACCCTCATTATCCTCAAATAAACTAACGATATGATTGTCACTTAGTGCAGTTGAATCATTAAATTTATACCAATATCGTTTAAATGAATTTTTTGCTTTATCAAATTGATTCAAGCCGTTAGTTGTTCCTACCCATAAACTACCATCTTTAGTTTGGGTAATTGCTGTAATTTGGTTATCACTAATCGAATTAGGACTTTGCGACTTTCGGAAAAAAGAAAAAGTATCTTGGGTACGGTCAAAACGATTCAATCCTTCTCGTGTTCCTATCCAAATAATTCCTTTCGAATCTTCATAAATTGCCCGTATGAAATTGTCATTTAATGAATTATCTTTATTTACTTCGTGTCTTAGTAATTTGAAACGATATTTCCCTGGATCATAGATACTTATTCCTCCTTCTAATGTACCAATCCAAACCATACCTGATTGTACATCAGTATATAACTGACTAATGGCATCACTGCTAATACTTCGTTCATCATTAAATTTACTTTGATAAGCAATAAAGGAATAATAATCAAAAACAGGCGTAATGAGTAGATTTACCCCTCCGTTTTCTGTTCCTATCCACAAATTTCCGTGCAAATCTTCGGTGATACTTGTGATATGATTATCAGTCAATTGGTGATGATGCTCATCGTAAATAAACGTTCTGAAATCGTCTTGCCCTGCAGTTTTTCGCCGTAATCCTGCATTGGTTCCCAGCCATAAATTTCCATGTGAGTCTTCATAAATTGCTCGAATAACATCACGTTGATAACTCACAGGATATCCTGAAAAAGCATCAAATTTATCGGTGAGTGGATCATAGACTCGAAGCCCTGTATATGATGTTCCAGCCAAAATCTTTCCTGACTTCATTTCATACAGAGAATAAACTGTATTTTCCGTTCCATTGTGATTAACTTGAAAACTATCAAAATACTGATTATTAGGCTTTAATCTTGAAACACCTCGTTTGGTTCCTATCCAGATTGTGCCTTTTCTATCGCCTAAAATAGCGTAAACTTCATCATCAGCTAAACCATGATGTTCATGAGTATAAGTATTAAATTCCTGACTAATAGGATTAAAAACGTTTAGCCCTTTATTTGTTCCTGCCCAAATATTACCTATACTGTCTTCGTATAATGTTCGAATAAAATTATCTGAAATACTACTTGGATTTTCAGGATCATGTCGAAAAACTGTAATTTTATACCCATCGTATCGATTTAGCCCTTCATCTGTACCAAACCACATTAGTCCCCTTGAATCCTTTAAAATGCAACGTACTGAGTTGTTGGAGAGACCATTTTCTACATTGATTCTATCAAATACAAAATCACTACTTTGAGCATAGGAAAATTGTAATGAATTGAAAATCAAAGTGATGAGTAGTAGCATCCACACGCTTGAGAAAGGCAAACGAAGTAAAGGCATACCAAAAAAACGAAAAAGGGCGTGAAGTTGTGTCTGGTTCATAACCATTTTATAAGATGTAACATCCGCCTCTAGGCGAACAAATATACTGCCTGAATGTGAGCTTGCCTTTATTTGTGTTGGTGTTAATGTGTTAAAGTTGCAAAAAAAATATGAGTTCCGAAAATCTTACATCTACTCCTATGTAAAATTCTATGAAAATTAACATTTTCTATCAACCTTTTGTAGGCATTCTCGTCGCCAGTATTTTTCTTATGAGGAATCACCTTACTACGCATTAGTAAATGATTTCAAGTGTTGAATTTTGAATAAAAAAACTTGTCATTTTGGACAAAAAGTATAACTTAGCCCGAATCTAAATTCTTAAATACCTATTTGAATTAAGTGTACGAAAAAAGGAGGCTTTATTGCCAAAGTTCTTCTTTACCTTATTAGATGAAGCTATTCATAAGAAATACAAACCAAAAATAACTATGGTCGCTAAAGAAAAAATCGCCCAACTCATCAATAAAAGTAATTATATCAGTCGGGATTTGAGTTGGTTACAATTTAATTATAGAGTACTTGACCAAGCCAAAAAAGAGGAGCGCACTATCTTTGAGCGATTAAAGTTTCTGGCTATTACTGCTTCTAATCTAGATGAATTTTTGATGGTACGGGTCGGTAGTCTTTATAATTACTTAGATTACAACAAGCAACGTATTGACTTTTCGGGTTTACGTGAACAACCCTTTCGGGATAAATTGTTTGAAGAAATTCATGAATTTACACGTGAACAACGTAAATACTATAACCAAGAATTGATTCCTCAATTTGCCGAGAATGGATTTCGTATTTTAAAAGTCAATGACCTTAATCCTGACGAAAAAAATACGATTGCTGATTACTTTAAGCGCACCATTTTCCCAATGCTAACACCGATGGTTTATGATAATTACCATCCTTTTCCAATCTTAATGAATAAGATGTTAGTTTTTGGAGTAGTAACGAAAAGCGAAACTTCTAAAAAACGGGATAAAAAATTATCTTTTGTTCAAATCCCCCAAAATCTACCCCGTTTTTTTACTTTAGAAAGAGATGACGAAATTATCTTTGTACCGATTGAAGAAACAGTACGAGAGCATATTTCTAAGTTGTTTCGGAATGTTGAGATTTTATCTATCAACTTGTTCCGAATTACACGGGATGGCGAATTTGCCTTAGATGAGGATGACTCCGATATGAATTTTTTGGAGGAAATGAAGCGCAAGTTACGTACCCGTAGAACAGGGCGAGTAGTTCGATTGGAGGTTGAAAAAACTTGTTCAAAATGGATGCTTAAAACCCTTGTCGAACGATGGAATTTGACTGAAGATAATGTCTTTGCATACACCAGTTTACTGGATTTCACAGGACTAATGGAAATTGCATTTCATAAGGAATTCTTGCATACCTTGCCCAGAATCCCTGATAATATTCCACCAATTGGATTTGAGACTGATAAGTTTGAAGATATCTTTCAGGAAATTAAACGCCGTGATATTTTATTACATCACCCGTATCATAGTTTTGAACCTGTACTTCAATTATTGGAACAGTCTGCAGATGATCCAAATGTTTTAGCGATTAAAATTACGATTTATCGGCTTGCTAAAGACTCTAGAGTTACAGCAGCACTTTTACGAGCCGCAGAAAATGGTAAACACGTCTCTGTACTTTTTGAGGTTAAAGCTCGTTTTGATGAGGAAAATAATATCTTGGAAGCTAACAAATTACAGCGTGCAGGTTGTTTTGTCATTTATGGTGTAAGTAATCTAAAAACACACACCAAATTAATGCTAGTTGTCCGAAAAGAAGAAGATCGTGTACGCCGTTATGTGCATATGTCCACAGGAAATTATAACGAAAGTACAGCCAAATTATATACTGATTTGGGGCTTCTAAGTACCAGTGAAGAATATGCTGATGATGTTTCAGAGTTTTTCAACGTAATTACAGGACATTCACAACTGCACAATTATAATTTGCTTTTGACCGCTCCCGAAAATATGCGAAGTGGAATGCTTGCCTTAATTCAGACCGAAATCAAAAATGCCCAAAAAGGATTACCTTCAGGCATTGTATTCAAAGTCAATTCATTACAAGATACCAAGTTAATTGATGCCTTGTATGAAGCTTCTCAAGCTGGTGTGCCAGTGAAGTTAATTGTACGCGGAATTTGTTCCCTGCGCCCTGGACGAAAAGGGTTGAGTGAAAATATTGAGGTGTATTCGATGGTTGGTAATTTTTTAGAACATTCTCGAATTTATTACTTCCACAGCAACGGAGAGCCTAAGATTTTTAGTGGTAGTGCAGATGCAATGGTACGTAGCTTTGATCGCCGTATTGAGTCTCTCTTTTTATTAACAGATGAGGATTGTCGAAAACAAGCGGTTACTATTTTGCAATACAACTTAAAAGATAATTACAATACTTATCAGATGCAGGAAGATGCAAGTTATGAGCCTGTTCCATTAGATGGAAATCCACTTTTCGATTCACACAAAGCATTTTTTGAACTATTCGAAGAGCAATTAGACTCAGAGTTATTGTTTGCACCGAGTGAAGTAACTCAAGAAGAAGTATTAGAAATTTTATAGATCCTAAAATTCAACAGTTCGTAAGTTTTCTGTCAATATGATTTTCTAAAATTGTAATTTATTTATAATAAATATTGTAAAATATTAGAAGGTTAGACAAAACTTACGAACTATTAGTAATATTCTTTTAGCCAATAAATGAACTAAACAAAGGAGAAAATTCAGGCTCAATCCAATCGTACAAGTCATTCACCCAAAAAATGCCTACTTTTTCATTATCTACAATCAAAAAGCCCCCTGATTTCCACAAATCTGATAGATCCAAAGATTTTTGATAAATCTTTGATTCATAACCATAAAAACGAGGTTCATCAAAGAAATCTATCACCTCTTGAGTATATTCCTGTGCTTTTTCAGCCGAAATTGGATAATCAATTAATGTAAAATTAGGCTTACTTTTCAATCCATAAAAAATCTTATCAAGAGCTTCTTCCTTGGAAAGACGTTGCTTTTCAAAATTAATGCGGCGATTATCAAAAGCTGTTTCTTCAGTACGGATACCCATACTCCTAAAAAAATTAATTATCAAATCATTCATTGAAAAAAAACGAGTTTGAATCCAACAAATCTCTAAAATAACTTCTCCCGAACGTAGATTATGAGATTTGATTTTGTCTCTGGTTTTTAGGTATTTAATTTCTTCGAAAGCCGAAAATTTCTGTTGGGCATTTTGCTGAGTTCGAGAGAGGCTCTTAGGAGTACACCATGATTTTAAGGAAAACCAACCCATATGTTTCTGATTTTAACTGATGTTTAAATAAAACTTAGAATAAGTAATAAGTTGAAGGTGTGGGCTTTTAAAAAAGACTACGAATCAGATACAGCCTACTGTTCTTATCGAATCAGTTTGTTAATATACTCACAATTTTTAGACCAAACTATTTCATAAAATTCTATATTAAAATTTACTTTTTATCATCATAAAAAAAGTAGTATGTTTTTTGATTTCTATTTTGATATAATAAAAAAACACACTACCTTTGCATCGCAAAATTCCTTATAGGAGTCATGGCGAGGTAGCTCAGTTGGTTAGAGCGCAGGATTCATAACCCTGAGGTCACGGGTTCAACTCCCGTCCTCGCTACTTTTTTATTTTTTTAAGTTTTCGCAATATATTCTTTCTAACAACCTCATTTATTACAAATTACCGTGCGAAGTCTCCTTCCTCTCGTATTTTTCTTTATTCATTTCCAAGTTTTTGCTCAAGTATTTAATGGTTTTTCAGGTGGACGTTCCGATGCTTTAAGTAAGGCAGACGTTATACTATCTGATGAGTTTTCAATACTAAATAATATTGGAGCATTGGCTTGGACGGAAGAAAAAGCCTTTTTTACAGGATATCAAAATCAATTTTTCCTACCTGAGCTAAATACCATATACTTTGGAGCAATTATCCCAATTCAATACGGTGTAGCTGGAATTAGTCTAGCTCGTTTTGGAGGCGACTTGTATCAAGAGACTCTTTTGGGTTTTGGGATTGGACATAAAATCAGAACGGCAAGTATTGGCTTTAAAATCAATTATTTGCAAGTTTCTGCTGAATCTTTAGGAACACAACGTACTTGGGTAGCTGAAATGGGTGGAAAAATGTTGCTCCGAAAAGACTTTGCCATTGGCGCGCACATTTACAATCTGAATCGGGCAAAATTGGCTGACTTTCAAGACGAACGCCATCCGACAATTATGAAAGTAGGGGCTTCCTATTTTCCAAATAAAAATCTGATTATCAACTTACAAACTACTAAAGATATTGATTTTGAACCCTCTATTCAAGCAGGAATCGAATACGCCATTACGCCAAAAATTATTGCTCGAACAGGAGTTTCAACAAAACCATTCCTAAATACATTTGGAGTAGGATTTCATTGGTGGAATTTCAAGCTAGATTATGCCCTCCAAACTCATACGGATTTACAACCGAGTAACACATTTTCCATTTGTTATCAACCCCTGAAAAAAATAAAGAAAACATCCCAAAACTAAGAAACATAACTGTCTAAAAAGATATATTTTCTTGCTTTGGAATGTAAACAATCTGTTTAACTTCATAACTCTCTGAAAGTTATGTTTAATACGTACTTTCCTTCCTAAAAATTGAATAAAGATTTTACATTGTTTTTACCATTTTTTACATCCATTTTTACTTCATTTTTTCCGTGTTTTGTCAAAAATAGAGTCATAGTAATTCAAAATGATATAAATATTAATAATTAATAAAAACATAAAATATTGATAATGAGGATATTAATTTTATTTTTAAACATTGTTTTTTTTATACAAACCTCTCATGCACAAACCTTGATTCCCAAAGTTCGGACAGGGCTAAGAGTTTTAAGAGATCAAAATTTTCGAATTTTAGCAGGGAAACGAGTTGGGTTAATCACCAATCCAACGGGTATTGACGAAAAATATAGCTCTACGATTGATATTTTACATGAAGCTAAAAATGTTAATTTGGTTGCCCTTTTTGCTCCTGAACATGGACTTCGAGGAAATATTTCGGCTGGTGATGATGTGAGCAGTTCTACGGATACAAAAACAGGATTAAAGGTGTATTCATTATATGGCAATTACCGAAAACCTGCTTCTTGGATGCTTAAAAATATAGATGTTTTGGTTTATGATATTCAAGATATTGGTTCACGGTCTTACACTTATATCAGTACGATGGGTTTGGTGATGGAAGCTGCCGCCGAAAATGGTAAAGAGGTTGTTATTTTAGATCGTCCGAATCCGTTGGGTGGTAAAATTGTAGAAGGCTATTTACCTGAAGATAAGTTCATTTCTTTCATTAGTCAGTATAAAATTCCCTATCGGTATGGCTTGACGTGTGGCGAGTTAGCCAAATTATTGAATGGTGAAAAAATGCTTAAAAATGGAAAACAATGTAAGCTAGCCGTAATCAAAATGCAAGGCTGGAGTAGAGATATGACTTTTCAAGAAACAGGTTTGCCTTGGGTACCTACTTCTCCTCATGTTCCGCATAGTCATTCAGCTCATTTTTATCCGATTTCAGGAATTTTAGGTGAAGTTTCTGCCTTTTCGATTGGAGTGGGTTATACGTTGCCATTTGAAACTTTTGCTGCTGAATGGATTGATCCTGTGAAATTTGCCAAAAAGTTAAATGCCCTAAATCTCAGAGGAATTCACTTTCGACCTATTTCCTACAAGCCTTTTTATGGTTCTAAAAAAGGAATGATGATCCACGGCGTACAAGTTTGTATCACGGATTATCGTCATGCTAAACTCTCTGAAATTCAGTTTTATGTCATGCAAGTCAATCATGAAATGTACCCGCATAAAAACCCGTTCACCAATATCACGGCTGACCGCTTGCGAATGTTTGACTTGAGTTGTGGTTCGGATAAAATTCGGACATTATTTAGTCGGAATTTTCGTTTTCAAGATATTAAATATCTCTGGTATGCTGGTGCAAAACAATTCCAAGCCAAATCAAAGAAGTATTATTTGTATTAAAATATTAATGGTGTTTTAAATTAACTTGTTCTGAATGTTTTGACATATCTTATATCATGCCTTAAAAATTGATTTTTCTGTTTGAGTCTATTGAATATACCAGTTTTACAATTTTTCAAGACTTATTATTTTCCTTCATGCTTCGTTGTGGAATTTCTGCTTCTTGAACTTTTCGTAAATGTGTGGAGTTTGTCTTCGAATTCCATTAGTAATTGTTCTTTTTCAGTTTCGTGTTTTTTTTGGATTTGTAGTTTATAAATATTCCAAAAATACCTTTTGATATGTTCCAATATACTTATCTCATAACTACTAACACCTACTTGTACATGAGTTAAAATAGCAGGTAAACTATCCAACAATTCGATAATTTCTTCGGGCGTACAAAACTCTAATAGTTCATCGGTAAATGACAAAAGTGCTTCGGTATCCTTGAGGCACGAAGAAGAAGAAATAGTTGGATTTTGACTGGAATTTTTCATGATTTGGAAAAAGTTTTTGTATAAACACAGGTTTAAAGTTATATTATTACAAACTTATACAACTATTAAGTAAAAATCAAAAAAAATAAAGTTTAATTTTTTATTCGTGCTTTAATTTTTTCAGGTAAGTTTCGCAAATCCACAAATTTAACCCCATCAATTAAAACAATGTCTATTTTTTGTTCTTTGATTAGGTCGTAAGCATACTTTGTTGAAAACTCTGCTTTTCTTGCAAATGTGCTAACTTTTACTAAATTATTAATATCTTCTTTATCAATCATTTTGAAGTATTCCAAATAAATTATTAATGGTAAAGATAAAATTTTTGCTTATGAATGCCAAAATTTTGGTGTTGTTTTCCAATTTAATTTTTAGGGAAATTTTCGATAAATATTCTTGTGATGTAAAAAGCGTTTGAATGAAAAAAATCGGTTATCTTCATCCTTTTTTCTTCTTCAATTAATTTATCCGACCTTAATTCGATAGGCGTTTTCCGAACCTTCCATTTTGAGCATTTCTTTAATTTCAGGAAGTTCGTCAGCTTCAGTATTTTCGACTGCTTCTTTGATTTCGTCTAACTTTGCTTTTAGACGCTTATTTAAAACTTTATCTTTTACCTTTCGGGTGTCTTTGGTAAAACTTCGGCAAATATCCAGTTTCATAATTATTCTTGGGCTAAATTTTCGTCTAAAATGGCGTAAACTCCCTCTATATCAATGGATTAATTATGATCTTCGACTTCTGCCATTGTGTTTTTCATACCTTCATTTTCAAAGACTTTGATGATGATTTCCTTGACGATTTCGTAAAATAATGCCCGATTTTCAGCCAGCAATTCCAGTAAAAGAGCTTTGATAACCTCTTTTAACTTTTGGTCTGAGAGTTCCATGAATATTTGATTTATTTTTTTATGGAATGCACAAATTTACAAGTTTTAAAGCTGATTTTTAAGGGAATCAAAAATATGAAAATCCTGTTTGATGCGAATTGGCTGAATATCCGAACCTTGAATCTGAAGATTTGTAGTATGTTTACGATTTCGTGACGCTAAGCTTAATACTACGGCAAATGGGGGCAAAAATCACATCAATATTTTAAAATGTTCGTTTAATTTTAAAATTGTTTTATTACCAATGCCTTTTAGAGACAAAAGTTTATCTTTATCCAATGCACCTAAATTAATGCGAGCTTTGACTATTTCTTTTGCAGTTGCTCGTGATATACCGCCTAATGCCTCTAGTTCATCAAGTGTAGCCTTATTAATATCTATTTTTCCATCAGATTTAACTTCTATATCTAAATGTTCAAGTAAATCTGCAAATATTAAATACAGATGAAAAACTGCTTTTATTGCCTCTATTCTTGTCAAATTAGCATGAACTCCCTTATTTGATATTTTATGAGTTGCTTCTAAATATTTTCCTAAATATTCTAAATGACTTTGAGCTAATTTTTTATTAGAGTCACTTTCTATTACCAAATCAATAAATGCCCATAATCTATTCATATACTGGGTATTACCTACTTTCCGCCCTTTATGTAGTTCGTCTCTTGGAGGAAACACAATGTCAGCAAACTTTTCTATAATTCTTCTACATGTTGTCAAAGACTGAGATAGTTCTTCTTTAGAATTAGATGATACAGACTTAAAAATTACCATTAATTGTTCTGCTAATTCAGGGTTCAAATCCAAAAGTCTATCATCTACTGCGGATTTTAAATAATCAAAACTTGTTCTTGGGACATTTTTGAAGGCGATTTGGTTAAAAATAAAAGTTGCTTTTCGATGTGCGCCACTTTTGATAAAAGCTAAATGTTTACCCAAGTTAGACTTATAATGAGTTCCATCATTACCCGCTTTTTTTCGAATTAAGTCATTGTATATTTCCTCTATAAATTCAATGTTTTCGAGTCCTCCAAATGATTTATGAGCTTTCATTGTTAGCTCTTGGCTAATTTCATTAGCGTTATCTTCCGATAATATAAAACCAAGCCTTTTAAATTTAGATTTAGTATTTTCTAATTTAGTGAGATGTTTTTCATCTTTTGTCTCAGAATATTCAATAAAATAATCAATATATTCTTGTGCAACAGCAGTATATTTTGGATTGCCTAATTGAAGTTCACACCATGCTGTGGTATTTGTATATTCGCCTAATTCAGCAGCTCTTTTTAGTTTTTTTATTCTGTTGGCAATGCTTCCTTTGGAAGACTCAAATTCACTTAGGCTTTCCTCAATAAGTTTTAATATTTTATTATCTATTTGAGACATTATTTTTAAGAATTATTAGTTGAACCGTGAAAAAATCGGTAAAAGTCAAAAGGAATTAAACTCGTTTGTCCAAGTCTTAGCTTGCGAGACTCAGGCGTAACCATGAAATGAGTCTCCCGACTCAAAAGCAAACCAAATTTATCAAAAACCTTATTCTTTTACAATCCAATAACTTTGATCCACACATGCCCCCCTTTTTCATCAAAAATCCTCGAAACCCATTTGCTTTTTAATGAAATGTCCTTAGATTGAGCGAATTATACACGTATCAAACTCAATAGAATTGAATGATGTTAAATGTCATTACGTCAAATATTACTCCCCAAAAATTTACCTTAGAAGAAGCTGAATTAGTGCAAGATAAAATCGAAGGCAAAATCGAATTTATGGATGGGTTGATTATCCCAAAGGAAGGCAAAAATCCCATTCCGCCAGAGGTCATTTTATACATCCTAAGTGAACAATTTAATTTAGATTCATTTCAAAACCAATTTGATATGCCTAAATCATCGTATAATCACAAAGAAATTTTACGTCAATTGAATTTTTTATTGTCTCAACAAATCAATCATTCTACTTATGGTTATTATGTCAATGATATTGAAATCTCAAGAAAATATACGGGTTATTTTTATATGCCTGACTTGGCGATTACCTTACAAGATAGTCGGATTTATGATGATAATGGACATCTGACCAATCCCAAGTCCATTATTGAAATTTTATCTCCTTCGACCCAAAAGAAAGACCGTACTGAAAAAAAAGCCTATTACCAAAGTTTAGAAAGTCTCGAAGAATACCTTTTGATTTCGCAAGACACCTATAAAATTGAGCAGTTTTTAAGAAAAGGCAAAACCGACTGGATTGTAAAAGTCTATGATTCGGCAGATCAAACTTGCATTATGACCGTAGGCGTAAAATTGAAACTTTCAGATGTGTACCAAAATACAAATTGGTTTACAGAGTAGTAATATAAAGTTATTTTTGTATCTTCGTATATTATAAACTTCTCAAAATCAATAGAATTGAATGATGTTGAATGCCATTACGTCAAATATTACTCCTCAAAGATTTACCTTAGAAGAAGCTGAATTATTTCAGGATAAAATCGAAGGTAAAATCGAATTTATGGATGGGTTGATTATTCCGAAGGAAGGCGAAAATCCGATTTCTTCCGAAATCATTTTATACGTCCTCAGCGAACAATTTAATTTAAATTCATTTCAAACCCAATTTGATATGCCGAAATCATCTTACGATCACAAAAAAATATTAGGTAGTTTGGCGAGCTTGATTTATCAAGAAGTTAACCTAAGTCAGTACTATCCTTATGTCAATGATATTGAAATTTCAAGAAAATATATGGGTTATTTTTATGTGCCTGATTTGGCAATAACCGTAGCCAGTAATGAAATTTATGATGATAACGGACATCTGACCAATCCAAAATCCATCATTGAAATTTTATCTCCTTCGACTCAAAAGAAAGACCGTACCGAAAAAAAAGCCTATTACCAAAGTTTAGAAAGCCTCGAAGAATACCTTTTGATTTCGCAAGACACCTATAAAATTGAGCAGTTTTTAAGAAAAGGCAAAACCGACTGGATTCTAAAAGTGTACGATTCAGCAGACCAAACTTGTGTTATGACTGTGGGCGTAAAATTGAAACTGTCAGATGTATACCAAAATACAAATTGGTTTAAAAATTTGTCAAAAAAATAAGCATGAAAAAAAGTCATTTTTCCGAAGCCGATTTACAACAATACAATTCCTCTAAAAATTGTACCTTTGCCTCTCAAAAAATAGTTTAAAAACACCTTGTTTGCCTGAAGTGTGGCGCAAAAATCCTTGAGATTTGGCAAGGTTTTCCAAACTTCAAATCCGTATGACATCCAACGAAATTCGACAACAATTCCTTGATTTTTTTCAAGAGAAAGCCCACCAATATGTTCATTCTGCGCCTTTGGTTCTCAAAAATGACCCCTCTTTGATGTTTACCAATGCGGGCATGAATCAGTTTAAAGATTATTTTTTAGGCAACAAAATCGCTGAAAATAAGCGAGTTGCCAATTCTCAAAAATGTCTGCGGGTGTCAGGCAAGCACAACGACCTTGACGATGTAGGGGCGGATACCTATCATCATACCATGTTCGAAATGTTGGGCAATTGGTCGTTTGGCGATTATTTCAAAAAGGAGGCAATTGCATGGGGTTGGGAATTACTAACCGAAGTGTACGGATTGCCAAAAGACCGACTTTATGTGACGGTTTTCGGAGGGGATAAAAATGAAAATCTGGAGTCAGACGAGGAAGCCAAAGATTTTTGGAAACAACACGTCTCCGAAGACCGTATTTTGTACGGCTCAAAAAAGGATAATTTTTGGGAAATGGGCGAGACGGGTCCTTGTGGTCCTTGTTCCGAAATTCATATTGATATTCGAGACGAAGCTGAAATTCAAGAAATAGCTGGAGCCGATTTAGTCAATCAAGACCATCCTTTAGTTATTGAAATTTGGAATTTAGTTTTTATTCAATTTAATCGAAAAGCTGACCGTTCTTTGGAACAACTCCCTGATAAACACGTTGATACAGGAATGGGTTTTGAACGTTTGGCAATGGTTGTACAGGGCAAAAACTCGAATTACGATACG
Organism: Cytophagales bacterium UBA2561; assembly: GCA_002340355.1. Lineage (GTDB taxonomy): Bacteria > Bacteroidota > Bacteroidia > Cytophagales > Thermoflexibacteraceae > UBA2561. The sequence continues at coordinate 24,377 of DDLX01000045.1, read as the reverse complement.
GATGTTTTTACGCCTTTAATCGAATTTATCGAAAAAGCATCAGGTAAAAAATACAATTCGAACGAAAAAATTACGATGGCAATGCGGGTTTTAGCCGACCATATTCGGGCGGTTTCCTTTGCGATTGCAGACGGTCAATTGCCTTCAAATACGGGAGCTGGTTATGTCATTCGCCGAATTTTACGCCGTGCCGTTCGATATGGGTTTACGTTTTTAGGGTTCAATGAACCGTTTTTTTATCGATTATTGGACATTATCGCCGAACAATTTGCCAATATTTTTCCTGAACTCGAAGCCCAACAAGATTTTATTCGAAATGTCATTAAAGAAGAAGAAACTTCTTTTTTACGGACTTTGGAGAAAGGTTTGAAACTTTTTGAGGAAATTAAATCAAACCTAAAATCAGATACAATTGATGGTGAAACAGCTTTTGAATTGTATGATACGTTTGGTTTTCCATTAGATTTAACCCAATTAATTGCACGGGAAAATAATCTGAAAATCGACCAAAAAGGCTTTGATAAGGCAATGGAAGCGCAAAAAACACGTGCGAGAAAAGCCCAAACTTCCGAAAAAGGAGACTGGATTTTTGTACAAGAAGGTGATGAACCCGAATTTATAGGCTACGATTTTACCGAAACGACTTCCAAAATTTTGCGTTATCGGGAAATCAAAGAGAAGAAAAAAACACTCTTCCAGTTAGTTTTGGATAAAACTCCTTTTTATGCCGAAGCAGGTGGACAAATTGGAGATAAAGGCTTATTAGTTTCTGAAAATGAAAAAGTTGAAATCATTGATACAAAAAAAGAAAATGATTTAATCATTCATTTTGCCAAAAGATTACCGAAAAATTTGACGGCTAATTTTGAAAGTAAAATCAATCTTCGGAAACGAAAATCTACGGAAAATAATCACTCTGCTACTCACTTACTTCATGCTGCTTTACGTCAAGTTTTGGGAAATCACGTAGAGCAACGGGGCTCATTGGTAAACTCGGAATATTTACGATTTGATTTTTCACATCCTTCCAAAATTACAGACGAACAATTATCTGAAATTGAGCAAATTGTCAATCAAAAAATTCGAGAAAATATTTCCTTGAATGAGTATCGAAATATCCCGATTGATGAGGCAAAAGAAATGGGAGCAATGGCTCTTTTTGGTGAAAAATACGGTGATTTTGTACGAACAATTGTTTTTGATAAAGATTATTCAGTTGAACTTTGTGGTGGAACACATGTTGAGGCAACAGGAGAAATTGGGTTGCTTAAAATTACTTCTGAATCTTCGATTGCGGCAGGAATTCGGCGAATTGAAGCGGTTACAGGAGAGGGAGCAGAAAAATTAGTTAATAAACAGTTTAAATTAATTGTGGATTTGAAAAATTTGCTCAAAAATCCGAAAAACTTAACCAAGGCAATTGAAAAATTAGCCAAAGAAAAAAATCAACTTTCGAAAGAAATTGAGGCTTTGCATCGTCAAGAAATTGCTCGAACAAAGTCAGAATTAATGGATTTAATTGAGCAAAAAGATGACCATTTGTGTTTGGTTCAGAAAGTCAATTTACCTTCGGCAGATGCCATGAAACAAATTGCTTTTCAGTTGCGAAACCAATTTGATAATTTGGCGATGCTTTTAGGAACAGAAATTCAAGGTCGTCCACATTTAGCGTTATTAATTTCTGATAAATTGGTAGAATCTAAGAACTTGAATGCCAGTCAAATTATTCGGGATCTTGCCAAAGAAATCAAAGGCGGAGGCGGTGGACAACCATTTTTTGCAACGGCGGCAGGTCGGGATATAAATGGTTTGGAAAAAGCCCTTGAAAAAGCAAAAGCTATTTTTTAAGAGTCGTTTTTTAGAATTTGGTGAATTTTTGCGAGATTTCGCACATTTTTAGAACTTTCAAAAAAGGAACAAAAAAGCCACGGCAATGTTTTTGTTCCTTTTCTGTTTGAATTGGTGTCGAATAACTCAACATTTCAAAATTATTTTATCTTTGAATAAGATAGAATCGTGAAATTTCCAAAACTAAGAATCTGATGAAAACGAAAAATATTCGTAATTTGTGGGTACTATTTTTTCTCTTGAGTATCAATTTGTTATATGCCCAAAAATACCAGAAAACCCTAGATATTTCCGAGAGATATTACGATGATGGTGACTATCAAAAAGCTTATGAATTGTGTGATCGAGCGATTAATCGATTAAAAAGCAAATCCGAAGAAGATAGAAGCACGGTTTTGCTCCAGATGTATCTGGCAAAATATGCAGAAGCTATTGGAAATTATCCCCGCTTTGAAACCCTCTTGAATGAATGCCTCGAAAATAAAAAAATCCTTAATTCCAAAAATCCTCTGCCTGTTGGAAATGCCTATTTGGATGCAGCGCAATTGTATTTGAATTATTCTCATACCAATAAAGCTGAAAAATATTTAGATTCGGCACTACAAATTTTAGGAGTCTCCGTTTCGGATAGAGGCAAATTTTCTAAAAAATTTCAAGACAGAATTATTCCCATCAAAATCCTGAGTATCAAGGCAAAAATTGCTTATGATAGGGGACACGCTGAAAAATTTGAAGCTGTTGTCCCCGAATGGTTACGTCTCCAAAAGAAACTTTTGAACAACGAAAATAATGAAATTAAATATTACGATGAAGTTATAAATGACTATGTTACTCGAAAATTATCGGGGGTAGAATTACGACGTTATCAAAATCAATATGCTCAAATTATGACACTTCGGGCGGATGTTTGGCGTAGAAAAGGGGATTATGAAAAAACTCGAAAATATCTGAATGAGGCGTACACTTGGATTGATGATAATTTGAATAATCGAGAAGTTGCCTTTATTCGGAATAAGCATGTTGAGAATTTGATGGACTTGGATAGTGCCAAAGATGTTACGGATATTCGCCGAACGATGGAAAAAAATCTGTATCGAGCCGAACGAATTTTGACTACTGTTCATAAGGATTATTTGCGGATGCACCAAGATTTGATTGATTTTTATATGGATTTTATGTTTATCCGTAAACGAAATGATGAACTTTGGGATTATTCCGAAAATGCTGAAAAATATTATGGTTATGAAAATATTCAAAATCGAAATGCCCAACGTCTTGATAATGAGCGAGATTTTATAGATTATGCTTTGGGTGGTGCAAATCTGAATAATGCATTGAAAAATGTTACGCTTAAACTTGGAAAATGGAGAGGAAAGTTACTTTTTTGGAGGAAACTAAGTGATGTAGAACAAAAAATTACGACTGATTTATCAAGTGAAATTTTTGACGACTTAATGGAATTGGTCAATAATTCCAAGGATATTCCCCTAAATCATGTTGAACGAATTCGAGTATTGAAATGGGCTTATGAGTTGGCTGTTATTTTGGGAGGACATGATGAAGAGGCAAAAGAAATTTTAAGAAAACTATTGGAAACCAATAAGTTAATTTATGGTAAAAATTCCAAAGGCTATCAAGAAGCCAAAATGTTGGAGGCAAAATATTACCAAAATTACACCAACCAATTTCAGAAGGTTGAGGAAATTTACCAAGCCTCATTTTATAGTGAATTATCAAAATATCTCACCAAAGACCATCCAAAATACCTGATTTATTTAGAACAATTATCCAATTATTACGAGGCGGTAGAAAAGTATGATTCTGTTCGGTTAAAAACTGAAACAGCTTTTGTTTTGAGTAAAAAATTATATGGTTCAAATCATCCGAAATATGCTCATTTCTTGGAGCGAAAAGTACGTTTTGATATGCTTCAAGGGAACTATAACGATGCGGATACGCTCCTAAGAAGTTCCCTAAAAATCTTTGAAGCTCAGCGTGACCCCGATGCTTATGCTTTGGAGTATGCTCAGGCATTGCAAACTTCTGCAAATTATTACGTTACGATGGGACTTTTTGAAGAGGCAAATAAAGCCTTTACCAAAATTCAGCGAAAGTATGATAAAATTATTGCGGGATCTTCGGCGCAAGATGAATTGGCTTATTTGTATTTAAAAATGGACGAGCTGGATGCTGCTGAACGAATTTTGAGTAAAGCAGTGAGGGCTCGTTCAGAACGATATGGAAAAAACTCTCGTTTTTTGATAAATACATATAATCAATATGCCCGCCTGAAAACCATTACGGGAAAATACGGTGAGGCAGAAGAGTACATTACCCAAGCTCTTGATATTGCTGAAAAATCTTTTGGGAGAAACTCTGTCCGAACAGTCGAAAGTATTATGATTTTGGCAGAATTATACGAAGCAAAAGGAGCTTACGAGGAAGCCGAAATTGAATTGAATCGAGGTGTGAAAATTTTAGAAACAAATTATACCCGAAATCATATTCAGGTAGCAATTGCTTTAGAAAAATTGGCTTTAGTTAAGTTTTTTAAAGGGGATGATAAAAAAGGAGTTGAAAAATTACTGCTTGAATCAGAAGAAATTATTGCCAATAACTTAGGTAAAAATACCCCTATTTATGCGGATGCTTTGTTGGGTTTAGCCCGTTTTTATGTTACTCAAAACCAGTTAGATAAAGCTTTTTCCCAGCTCAAAATTGCAGAACGAATTTGGACAGGAACGCTTGGTACTGAAAATAACCGAAATACGGCGGACATCAATATTTTATTGGGTGATGTGGAGTTACGACAGGAGAATTTCAAGTCTGCACAATTTTTTTATGAGAAATCACAAAAGATTTATAAGAAGGTGTTAGGAAAAACGCATTCTGAATATGCCAAGTCTTTGAGTAAGTCTGCAAAATTGTATTATGTATCGAAAGAATATAAAAAATCCAAAAAATATATTGATAAATCACTTGAATTGTACAAGGCTGATATTGCGGAAAAGTTTCCTATTTATACCGATGATGAAAAATATAAATATTGGTCAAAAATTAAGGGAGACTTCGAGTTTTATACGGGTTTGATGGTCGAAATGAGTAAAGAAAACCCAGAATTTATCAGCCATATTTACAACAATAAATTGATGACTAAAACCCTGCTTTTAAATGCTTCTTTGAGTCGTATCCGAAAGCAAGTTGAGTCGGATAGTTTACTTCGAATAGATTACGAAAAATGGCAGGCTGACAAACGAGAGTATGTCAAATTATTAGGCTTGAATTCGGAAGAACAACGAGAACTTGGAATTGACCTCAAGCAGATGCAAAAAGACATTGAAACCTTAGAAAAAGATTTGTATAGTCGCTTGAATATTAGTGAAAAACAAGAGGAAATCACATGGAATCAAGTACGTGATAATTTACGTGAAGGTGAGGTGGCTATTGAATTAATTCGGTATCGTCATTTTGGGAAAGTTTTTACAGATTCAGTGATTTATGCCGCACTTCTAATTATGCCTGAACAACGCCTAAAAGCACCTCAATTTATTCCTTTTGAGGATGGAAATAAAATGGAGGCAAACTATCTTAAATATTATCGAAATAATATCCGATTTGGAGTTAAAGATCGTAAATCCTACAAGCGGTATTGGCAAGCAATTGATACATTACTCCCTGACCAAGATAATCTTAAAATTTATCTCTCTACTGAAGGGGTATATAATCAAATCAATCTTGAATCAATGTTAAAAGACAAAGAAACTTACTTGATTGATAAAATGAATATTATTCAGGTTGGCACAACAAAAGATTTAGTGAATCTGGAAAAAAAACAAAAAGCAGGAACATATATACGTCCAAAAATTCAGCGTTCACATGAGTTTGTTTTTATTGGCAATCCTGTTTTTTATCATGAGTTACATGATAAACCTGAAGAGTGGGTTATTATTTCAAATCGCCAAATTACACAATTACCAGGGACACAGGATGAAATCGAAACAATTAGTAATTTATTTAATAAAAGTGATCATAAACCCTTGACACTATTGAACTTACAGGCTCATGAAGATTCTCTAGAAAATATTCGAAGTCCTAAAGTAATTCATATTGCGACACATGGTTTTTTTGCAAATGACGAAACCGAAACTTCTGATGAAACAGTTTTAACAGACGAAAAAACCAAAAATAATCCACTTTTGAGGTCAGGAGTCCTATTGCAGAATGCAGGTGATTTGATGGCAGAAGGAAATGTATATAGTTATAATGTTGCCCCTGGAATTTTGACAGCTTATGAAGCTAAAGATTTAAATTTGGATGGTACAGAATTGGCAGTGTTAAGTGCTTGTGAAACAGGGAGAGGTGATGTGAAAGTTGGAGATGGTGTTGCAGGTTTACAGCGAGCATTTTTGGCAGCAGGAGTAGAGAATTTTGTAATGACTCTATTCAAGGTAGATGATTATGCTACGAATAAACTGATGCAATTGATGTATTCTAAATGGTTAGAAACAGGAAATTTACGTTTGTCATTTTTAGAAGCTAAACGAGAATTACGAAAAATTAAGCAGTTTAGTAAGCCAAGATATTGGAGTCCATTTGTGATGATTAGTACTGGAAAAACAAAATGAGAAATCAAAAAAGATGCTCTAAGTCTTCACGATTTAGAGCATTGAAAAATAATGTCTTTTTATGAAAAATTATCGAACTAATCGTCCTCGTGTAAAAACATTTTGAACTGAATTTTGTGATATTTTCTCTGTTTCTAAAAGAATTATTTTTTTAGGAGTTGGAATAACAGCAATTTCCTCTTCCTGATGACATTCTTCTAAAACTTTTTCTGGAGTTACTTTTGAAATAATCTTAGAAATAGGCTCAGAAGTTATTGTAGTACTCTCTTCTTGTTTGATTTTCAGAGTATTAGCTGGATTTATAACTACAGTCTCTGAAATTGAAGCTGTTATAATTTGGGTTTCTAAAGTTATATCTGGGGTTGTCTCCGAAATGAGTTTAGGATCAGCTGTTGTAACAATTTCAATAGTTCGAAGTGGTGGTAAAGAATAGTCTATCGAATCAATTGACAAAAATGAAACTTGTGCCACAGGAAGTTGATCAACTAAATAGTTTTTAGGTTGAAAATCAAGCATGGGATTTGGCTGATGGTAACGTCCCGCTCCTACAAAGCGTTGCTGATGATAGTGCGAGTCTAGTCGTGCTACTATGACACCTCTTCGTCGAAGTGAACTGGCATGTACAAATTTACCTTCTTTGAGATAAATGCCGATATGTGATACTCGACCACTACCTGTTCCGAAAAATAGTAAGTCCCCTAACTGTAAATCAGTAGAAGGAACTTTAATCATTGTTTTTTCTTTGAAGATAGCGGCGGCACTTCGGGGTAGGAAAATGGAATATGCTTTTTGATATACTTGTCCTACGAATCCTGAGCAATCTGTGCCTGTTTTGGAACTATGTCCATAATGATAGGGAGTCCCCATCCAACTGACAATTTCTTGTAATAATAAACGGTTATCTTTGGGGGTAACCGTAATTCCCAGTTTTTCGCTGTAATATTGATACCACTTTTTCATTTTGTCAAAGCGATAAACAGGGTATTCAGGACTATTATTTATTTCATCATCTATTGCAGAGATAGTGTAAGGCTGAAAAAACCATACGATAAGTAGTCCCAAAATAATATTTTTGGTCACTGACATTTTAGTACAAAATTTAAGGGCAGTAGAGCAAATGTAATGTTACTTTCAAATGATATTGATTAGATTTTCAAAACGTCGTTTTGTTTTAAAATTAATATCAGTTTAGTATTATTAAGATTAATAAATATTGATTGATTACCATAGAATGAATTACTTTGATGTAGGAAATGGACTATTAGTTGTGCGTTTTTCGATAATTAAAGACAAAGACCAAGCCAACCCCATTTTTCTATCATTTTTGAAGATGAAAAATGGAAAAACCTTAACCATGAAATTGTTTTCTACGAAAATTACGTAGTCCAACCACTATACATCACTAGGGCGATAAAATAGGAGGTGGGTTATGAAATGAATAGGATAACACTGCCACCGAATAGAGTTCCTTAAATTTTGGTGGTGATTGGTCAGAGCTGAAAAAAAATTGATTCATAAGTTTGATGATTTTGGTTTTTTAGATGATTTAGTTTGAGTGTTAACTCATGAGAATGTAAGTTTTTATATAAATTTGAATAAACAAGAATGGAACATAGCCTTTATTTAGTTTTTGGAATAGTTATTGGCGCACTACTTATGTGGTTATACCTCAATTTTATGCGTCTAAAGGCTCAACAGCGAGATGGAAATTATCGTTCCCAAATGCAAGAAAAATTGAATTTATTGACCACAGAATTTCAAGAAAGCAAGAAAACAACTGATAATCAGCGACAAAAAATTATAGAATTAACTGAAAATCTTGCCGAAGAGCGTGCCAAGTTTACCGAACTAAGGCATCGGTTGGTCGAAAAAGAACAAGATTCAGATACAAAAGTTCAACAACTTCAAAAACAATTTTCCTATCAATTTGAATTATTAGCCGAAAAAATATTTGATGAAAAGTCAGAACGGTTCATTTTTCAAAATAAAAATGAGCTTGCTCAAATTCTGAACCCACTTCAAGATCGGCTCAAAGACTTCGAAACTAAGGTTCAATCTATGTATGAAAATGAGGCAAAAGAACGTTTTTCTTTAGAAAAAGAATTAAAGAACTTGGTAGAACTCAACTATGAACTCAGTAATGAAGCCAATAAATTGACGAATGCCCTCAAAGGACAAGCTAAAATGCGTGGAAACTGGGGAGAAATGGTTTTAGAATCTCTTTTGGAACAGTCAGGATTAACTCTCAATCAGGAGTTTTTTGTACAAAAATCATTTCGAGATACAAATGGAAAATTATTCCAACCTGATGTACTAATACGATATCCTAAAAATAGATACATCGTGATTGACTCAAAAGTTTCTCTGGTGGCATATGAAGAATTTTGTAATTCAGAAAATGCTCAAGTACAGAAAGATGCGGCAAAAGCTCATGTTCGTTCCTTGAAAATGCACATTAATAGTCTTGCGTCCAAAAATTACCAAAATCTTCCTGAACTAAATAGTTTAGATTTTGTATTAATGTTTATTCCGATTGAATCCGCTTATTTAACTGGCTTACAGACTAATAAAGAATTATGGCAATATGCTTATGAACGAAAAGTATTGCCTGTAGGTCCCGTTAATTTAATTGTGGTTCTGAAAATGATATCCATTCTTTGGCAACATGAAATGCAAAATAAAAATGCTCGTGAGATTGCAGAAAAAAGTGGAGCATTATATGATAAATTTGTTGGATTAGTAGCAGATTTGATTGAAGTGGGGCATAAAATGGAACAGGCTCAAACACAATATCGGGGAGCAATGAATAAATTACATACAGGAAAAGGAAATTTGATTAGGAGAGTAGAAAACTTGAAGGAATTGGGAGCAAAAACTAAGAAATCATTACCAAAGTCTTTGGTTGAACGAGCCGAAGATGCTGAAAACGAAGTATAAAACAAAAAACTTGGTCAATTTTTAAAACTGACCAAGTTTTTAAGAAACTTAATAAAAAGATTTCAATTTTATTATTCCGCACTTGCTTCTTCGGCAGGAGCTTCCGTTTCTTCTGGTTTAGGTTTGTTTGCTTCCGCTTGTTTTTGTAATGTAGCCGCACGGTCTTCTTTAATTTTGATTTCGGCAGCCATTTTTGCTTTCTCTTGCTCGTCTTTGCTTTGCGCCAATTGGTCTTTTTTGGACTGGATTTTTTGCTCTTTTTGTGCTTTCCAATCTTCAAAACGCTTATCCGCCTCTTCTTGAGTGATTGCGCCCTTATTTACACCAACTTGAAGGTGTTTTCGAAGCATAACTCCACGATATGACAAAATAGCACGCATTGTGTTAGTTGGCTGTGCGCCATCAAGTAACCACTTTAAAGCTACCTCATCATCTAAAACAATAGAAGCAGGATTGGTATTGGGGTTATATTGCCCAATTTTTTCAACAAATCGTCCGTCTCGAGGCGAAGTAGATTCTGCTACTACAATTCGATAAATCGGATTTTTTTTGCGCCCACCTCGGGCAAGTCTAATTTTTAACATGGTGATTTTATGATTTAATCTGATGGAACACGTCCATCCCAAAAATCGAACCGCAAAGGTAGGCTTTTTTGATAGAAATAGAGCTTGTTTTCTTGGATTTAAGGGATAAATCGGAAATATATTTTAAGGATGTTTGAAAAACTACTAATCGAAAATTACAAAAGGATTTTGAATTTAGGTTTTGGTATCGGAGAAGGAAGGGGCATTTTGTGGTTTTTTATAGTTTGATTTTTCTTTCCTCAAACGAGGAAAATAGATCAAAAAATCATCTTCTAAAATTGGTTTTCCTTGTATTGGAAAATTCCCGAAATCGTAATCTAAATCTTGGCTTTGGTAGCGTGGAAATGTTTCGTCCTCTTCAATTTTTCCTGTTTTATTGATAAATGCTTGGGTAGAAACATAAAGTAAACTTTCATTTTCAATAAAAACCTGAATTTTAATCTTATTGACCAGATTATCAGAATTTTGTAAAGCAATTTCAAAAACGTTTTTTCCTTCCAAAATCAAGGCACAACGAAAATATAAAAACGTATCGTCCGAAATATAACCCAGCATAATTTTACAAACCGCAATTATATTTTCGTGCCACAAATCCAATAATTTTTGTCGTAAAATTCGCTCAAATTGAATAATATCCGTTTCTGAATAATTTGATAATTTATTTACTAAAAAATCGGCTTGCGAAATGTCTTTATTTTGACTTTGCTCAATCAATTTCCAAAAATCTGTTTCTGAAAAATTGCTTTGGTTCATCATTTATTTACGTGGTGGCGGATTTCCTCTTGGGCGATGTCCATGTTTTTTTTCATAAGCCTCAATGTGTTCATCTTCTATTTTTCTGGCTAACATACGTCCCTTGATTTTCGTGAGCAAAATATTAGACCGAAAACGTTTCCAATTTACCGCTAAATTCAAACTTGTTTTTTGGCTCTGGGAGAAGAACCGTCAGCTCGGAGTTTTTTGCCAGAAATGCCATATTTAAAGACATCATCATCCACCTTATCAATAATTTCGTAGAGATGATGGTCAGCAGGATTAGAAGTTAAATTTCCGTGTTCTTTTTCCATAAACATTAGTCATTTAATAGTGCGTGTAGTGGTGAAATAATGCCTGCCTCTTTCCAACCTTCTGCGTTACTGTAAGTTTCATAACTTACTTTGGTGATGTACAAAAATTCTTGATTTGTTTTTTGTTCGAAGGCAAGGTCTGGCAACGAAAGCAATGGTTCAAAAGCACTATCTTCTAATTTTTCAGGATTCTGCAAAATCTCCTGATAATACGCTTCGCCATTTGCCACGACAAAACAACGAACGTATAAAAAGTCATCTACGGAAATAGGTTTGTCTAAATTTTGAGTGTATTTTTCGGCATCCAGCACAAATAATTTTTCAGCCAAAATATCAGTAAAAGCCTCAATTTTAGTAATTTCTAATTCGCTCAAAACTTGAATAGCATTTTTCATAATTGCCAGCGAATCAGTCTGCTTCACATCAAATAAACCAATGATTTTCCAAAATTTTGCTTCATTCATTTTTAACTCCTTTTTCTCAAAAATACTAAATTTTTCCCTTTTGTTGTTACGAACTCTTCAATTTCCCTTCCATCTGTTCGAGTTTGCGGACTAAGCGTTGCACGGCAATATCTAAGGTTTCGACTTGTTTTTTGAGGAGTTCATGAGCTTCTTGGGAGACGGCAGGAAATTGAAGATTCCCTTGATAAACTTGATTATTTTCAAAATGATTATTCGAATAATTATGACTGGCTTTCATACCTGTCAGTTCCAACATATCAATGATATTTTTTCCGAATAAATTGGCTACGGCTTCCAAGCGTTGTATAGTCATTTCAATTTCACCTCTTTCCATGCGGGCATAAGCAGATAACGAAATATTGAGTTGTTCGGCAACGGCTTCTTGGGTCAATCCTCGTTCAGTTCGTAATACCTTCAATCGACTCCCTACCTTTTGCATTAGATTATTGTGTTCCATCATTTTTGAGATGTTGAGGTTATAAAAACCGTTTAACGCTTTGTTTAAATCAAATAACGATAAAAATAAACAAAAAATGGGCTTTTGAGCGTGTTTTTTTTCGATATTTTTAGAAAAATTATTATTAAACCCAAATTTAATCTTATGAAAGTCTTTATTACGAATGCCAATTCAAAAGGAATTATTGAATTAAAACAATCAAAAGAATTTATTGAAAAATACGAAATTAAGGGTATAGTTTACAAAAAGCCAATATATTTTCTAAGTGATTTCGAAAAGAAACGTTTGTTGTTGTATAAAGATTTACTGGAAAATACAGAGGCTTTTATCAGATTCTATAAAAAAGTACAGGCTTCTACCAGTCAATATCTCATTCCTGTTAAGAATCCACGTTACCATCAGTATCGAGATTGTGAAGCACTAAACTCAGATTTTAGAAATTACAAAGTTCCTCAACAAATTAGAGTCAAAGGAAAATCTAAAGAAGAAGAGTTTAGGTTATGGTTTCAGGCAAATCAACATTTACTAAATGACAAAAAAGAAATATTTGAACTTCGTTTAAAATCAAAATTTAATTTATTTTTATCCGACTTACCTCATGTATTGGAAAGAAACTCAGGAATTACAATATTTAGAGATATTAGCCTTTTGGATTTAGAAGCTGAAATTGATGATATTTTACGAGAGACAGGCAGATTCTTTCGAGAAAGTTCTGAACCAAAAAAAACAGCAATAAGAAGATTTCAAAAATATACTTATCTGTCAAACTCTAAGTATAAAATATACAATAATGATACAGGACTGGAGGAAAAAGAGTTGAGAGAGTTTTTACACAGTTACAATGTTAAATTTAAGCAACCTATAATTGATTTGTTACATAAATATTATCGGGTTTTATATAATCCTGAGTTAAAATTTGAAAGTACTTTACTTGAAGAATTAGGATTTTCACAATGTTTTTCATGTGAAAAAAGGGCATTTGATGAAATAAATTTATAATCTTACCATTTTGTATCAATTCAATGAACGAGGTTTATACAAACTGCAACTCTAAAAACTTCTGATGTATCGCATTTATTCGCCTCATTACCCAAAAAAGAAATTTTGAAAACAGCCTAAAAATTTCGTAACTTTAGAAGAAAAATTAGCGATAAAAATCAGGCAGTTGAATCATGGCATTTCAAGAACGATATGTAAATCTTTTTACCGATTTTGGCTTCAAAAAAATCTTTGGGACAGAAATGAACAAAGCCCTAATGATGGATTTTTTGAATGTCCTTTTTACGGATTTAGAAACCATTACCGAAATTACCTACCTCAAAAATGAACATTCAGGCTATTCCGAATTAGACCGAAAAGCGGTTTTTGATTTGTATTGCGAAAATGACAAAGGTGAAAAATTTATTGTCGAAGTGCAACGGGTCAAACAAAAGTTTTTCAAAGACCGAACGTTATATTACGCTACCTATGCTATTCAGGAACAGGCAGTTCGAGGAAAAGACTGGATGTACGAACTCAAAGGTGTTTATACGGTGGGTGTGATGGATTTTATGTTTGATGAATGTCCTAAAAACAAGGAAAAATTGGCACATTATGTCCAATTGATGGACAGAGAAACGTGTGAAATTTTTTATGATAAATTGACTTTTTTGTATTTGGAAGTCCCCAAATTCGACAAAACCGAAGACGAATTAGAAACCAATTTTGATAAATGGCTTTTCATTCTGAAAAATCTGCATAGACTGGATAAAATCCCAATCGGTTTACAAACCAAAATTTTTGAGCATCTTTTTGAACAGGCAGAAATTGCAAAATTTAATAAAAAAGACCGTCTGGCTTATGAAAGTAGTTTGAAGGAATACCGAGATTTTGCGAGTGCTATCGAAACTGCCAAAGAGGAAGCAATACAGCATAAAGTTGTCGAAGTAGCTCAAAATCTAATTCGATTAGGAATTGAAAATGAGATTATTAGCCAAAGTACAGGTTTATCCGAAGAAGAAATCAAAAAAATACGGAGTGAGATGAAAGGTTAATTTGTGTTGCTAGTGTTTTAGGAAAAATCTACTCTACCCTACTAAAATTGGAAAATATCTAAAAAAGCCTTACCTTTGCGCTTCATTTCCAGAAAATTAATTTTTTAGCCTTTTTTCAATGGACACTTTAAGTTATAAAACTATCTCGGCGAACAAGGCAACCGTCGCTAAAGAATGGGTCATTTTAGATGCCCGTTCTGCAGTCCTTGGGCGTTTGGCGAGTGAAGCAGCCCGCTTATTACGTGGGAAGCACAAGCCGAACTTTACACCTAACGTGGATTGTGGAGATAATGTCATCATCATCAATGCGGATGAAGTACAGATGACAGGCAACAAATGGACAGCACGAGAATTGCACCGACACACAGGATATCCTGGTGGTCAGCGTACTTTGACTCCTGCCCAGTTGAAAGCCAAATCTTCTGCCTTGTTAGTGGAACGAGCGGTACGGGGAATGTTACCCAAAAATCGACTCGGACGCAAAATCATTAAAAATCTTCATGTGTACGGAGGAGCGGAGCATCCACACGAAGCACAACAACCCAAATTGATTGAACAAGACTCATGGAAGTAATTAATACCATTGGCAGAAGAAAAACCGCCGTTGCACGTATCTACATTCAAGCAGGGGCAGGTGAAATTACCGTAAATAAGAAGGAATTTGCTGATTATTTTCCTTCAGAGGTGGACAGAATTATTGTTCAGCAACCTCTTGCTACTGTGGGTGAAACCTCAAACTATGACATCAAAGTCAATGTAATGGGTGGAGGTTCTTCAGGACAAGCCGAAGCAATTCGGTTGGCGATTGCACGAGCATTATGCCAAATTAATCCTGAACACCGACCTGCTTTGAAAGCAGAAGGTTTCTTGACTCGTGATTCACGAATGGTTGAACGGAAAAAATACGGACATCGTAAAGCTCGCCGTAAGTTCCAGTTCAGTAAACGTTAATTTTTTCCACGCTTTCACTCATACTTTAATTGTAATTTCATGGCTCAACAGATTGAATATAAAGATTTATTAGAAGCAGGAGTTCATTTTGGACACATGACTCGTAAGTGGCATCCTGCAATGGCACCCTATATTTTTATGGAGCGCAATGGCATTCATGTCATTGATTTGAATAAAACATTGGTTTGCTTGAATCGTGCTTCGGAAGCCCTCAAGAAAATTTCTAAGTCAGGACGAAAAATCTTGTTTGTGGCAACCAAAAAGCAAGCACAAGAAATTGTAGCAACTGAGGCTGAACGAATTAAAATGCCTTATGTTACAGAACGTTGGTTAGGTGGTATGCTGACTAACTTCGCTACGATTCGAAAATCGCTCAAAAAATTAGCGGGTATCGAAAAGATGATGGGTAGCGAAGCCTTCAAAAACTTGGCGAAGCGAGAACGTCTGATGAAGACTCGTGAGAAAGAAAAATTAGAGCGACTTTTGGGCGGAATTTCTGACCAAACTCGTCTTCCTGCCGCTTTGTTTGTCGTTGATATCAAGCGAGAACACATTGCTATCAAAGAAGCACAACGATTGAATATTCCTGTTTTTGCGATTGTGGATACAAATTCAGACCCGAACTTGGTTGATTTTCCAATTCCTGCGAATGATGATGCTTTCAAATCGGTTCAGCTATTGGTTAATGCCGTAGCGAATGCGATTGAGGAAGGTGTTGCAGAACGCAAAAAGGATAGAGACGAGCGTAAACTTCGAGAGCAAGAAGCTAAAAAACGAGCAATGGACGAAGGTAAAGAAGCTCCTAAAGCTGAAAAAGCAGAGGAAGTTGCCTAAAACTACTTTAGATTATTTGTTTTAAACAAAATAATTTCAAATAAAACCTCATAGCGTTCAGAACGTTATGAGGTTTTTTGTTTTTGAATTGGATTAAAAAATTAAACGGATTTAGCTCATGAAGAACCAAACCCGTTTTAATGTGTATTTGAAAGAATGATTGATTACTCAAAAAGTTAAGCAACAGCCAGTTTTTCTTTAGAGTTATTTTTTTCAATATCTATCCAAGATTCTTCCCCAAATCGTTTTAACATTCGGTAATGCGACATTAAGGCACTCCAATAAGTTTCATTTTCCGTATAAGGCAAATCAAATTCAAGAGCTGTTTCTCTAACGATATTTGAAATTTTGAAATAGTGAACATGGCAAATATTAGGAAATAAATGATGCTCAATTTGGAAATTCAAACCACCACACAAGAAATTGGCTAAGCGACTTTTACGAGCGAAATTAGCAGTAGTTCGCATTTGGTGATCAGCCCAAGCATCATCTAAACTATAGGTTTCTTCGTCAGGCATTGGAAAAGAAAGATGCTCAACTACGTGTGCCAATTGAAAAACTAAGCCTAAAACCATTCCAAAAATCAAGTGCATGAATAAGAATCCAATTACGAATTGCCACCATGTAATCGGTAAAATTACTAATGGAATTACGATAAACAAGACGTAATGTATTGCCTTGAAAAAGAATAAATTAAAGTACTCGACAGAAGGATGATTGGTATTATCAGTTTGTCCAATTTTTGATTTGAAAAATTTCAAATAATCTTTTCGTAAAACCCAAGATAAAGAAGCTAAACCATACAAAGGAAAAGCATACAAATGTTGATAACGCATTATTTTGGTCAATTTTTCTTCAGGTGAAAGACGTACCAACCCTGGAGCCACTTCTAAATCTTCATCGTGGTGTGGAATATTGGTATAAGTGTGATGTACCACATTATGTGTAATACTCCAAACATAAGCATTGCCACCAATTACATTAAATAACAAACCTAAACTTTTGTTGAGCCATTTATTGGAAGAGTAAGCTCCATGAATAGCATCATGGGTTACATTAAAGCCAATAAATGCCTGAAAAGCACCTAATAAACCTGCCAATACGAACATTTGCCACGCACTGAATTGACCTGAAAGAATTAAAGCATAAAGTACAATTGCAATACCAACAAAGAAAACAGTCTTAAAATACATTTCACCATTGGCGTGCTTGGGGATGTTGTTTTCTTTGAAATAGGCATCTACCCGTTTACGAACCGTAGGAAAAAACAGCGAACGATTCCGATTTTGAAATCTAATTTTTCGAGCCATGAGCTTACTAAATTTAATGAAAAGGAAATTTTCCTTATAACTATTAATTGTATTAGTAATACAATAAGGAAAGAATGATAAAAAAGCACAAAGATTCGTTTTAACGGTATCTTATTTTCGGAAGATGTTTCAAAACAACAAAGGAACAAGCAAGATTCCAAGCCAAAACGTATAAAAAGCCTTGATTTATTTAGAATTATTTTAATGTATGGGTTTATATAATGTTACTCCTGTACCATTAATATCAGGGAATATAACTTTTTCGGATGTAATATTTACTCCGTTTGCGATTTGATTTTTGAGTAACATTGCACCATCCATATCCACAAAGTCTAGTAAAGGTGAAAGGTGAGCAATAGCCGAAATTCCAACCAAAGATTCGGTCATACAACCAACCATAACTTTTAAGTCTAACTTCTGAGCCATTTGAATCATACGGCGAGCAGGAGTTAAGCCACCACACTTTGGTAGCTTAATATTTATCCCATGAAAAAAACCGAAACAACGTGCTACGTCTTTTTCTTCAATACAACTTTCATCGGCAATAATGGGTAAGGCTGATTTTTCGAATACTTCTTTCATTTCTTCCCAGTTGTGAGCGGGCAGGGGTTGTTCAATAAATTCAACCCCTAACTTTTTGAGTTCTTGAGAATTTCGAATGGTAGTTTCAGCATCCCAAGCACAATTGGCATCAATCCGAAAAGTACTATTGGTGTATTTTCGTAGTTCTCGAACAATGTCTAAATCGTAATCTGTTCCAAGTTTAATCTTGTATAATTCCCAAGGTTTCTCTTGCATCTTTTCGACCATTTTCGGAATCGAATCAATGCCAATGGTATAATTCGTTAAAGGGATATTTGCAGGATTTAAGTTCCAAAGTTCATAAAGTGGTTTACCTTGTTGTCTGCCATACAAATCGTGAATTGCCATATCTAAGGCACATAGTGCAAAGGAATTATCTTTGAAGTAAGGAGCAAAATCTGTCCAAAACTGCTCAGGAGTTTGAAGTTGGTAATAGGCTAATTTTTTTCGGATTTGTTCAAGGGTATTTTTGAGATCAGTAATCGTAACCTTATAGTATGGGTTAGTTGTGGCTTCACCATATCCACTCAAGTCACCTTCCTGAATTTCTACAATTAAAGTAGGTTGTATATCAATGGACTCACGAGATATTGTAAAAGTATGTTGCAATTCAAGATCAAATTGATGTAATTTTATTTCCATGATAATCAGATTTTTAAGCAAATTTATGATATAGAAATGGAAAAATAAAATCAAATTTCGATGCTGGGTTCATGTGGACGAGCATATGAAAATCGTTTCAACTTTTGAGGTAAATGATAGGTATCTAATCCTGTAATGGCTACGGTTTCGATAGCATTTAAATCGGCTGAGCCATCTTTTGAAATGATATTCTCAGGATAAAATAATTCTTGAATTTCTCCAATAATTAATATTGTTCCATTTACTCGAATGTGTTGTTCTTCGACAAATTTTAATCCCATTTTTACATGAGATTCTGCTAAATAAGGAGCTGGAAAATTATCTGAGTACCAAGGTGTAAGATCAGTAGCTGAAAATTCAGAAACCTCTTCGGCATATTTAGCAGATGTTTGATGAGCTTGCCAAACGATATCAGTATGTACTTGATTGAGTGTATAAAAACCTGTTTTCTTAATATTAGAATACGTTTGACGTGGAATAGTTAAAGGACGCATAACAAAACCAATTAATGGAGGATTAGCACCAATATGTACCATAGAACTGAAGATAGCAATATTTTCTGCCCCATTCTCATTAGTGGTTGCAATTAAACTAGCGGCTTTATAGCCTGTGATACTATTAATAAAGTTAATACGATAACGCTTTTCGAGTTTTAAAATTTCAGGTAGTGTGATATTTTGGAGTTTTTGATACGTCATTTTTGCGTGATTTTAAGGATTAAGGTAACTTATATATTTTGAGGATTTTAAATACTGAAGGATTAACTAACTAAAACTAATTTGGGTTTAAAATAAATATTTTTGTATCGAAAGATGAAATGTAATAAAAATTAGAGGAACAAGAGGTGACAAATCAGTGTTTATTTTTGTAATCAAAAAGATTTTAATTTTTTTAGAGTTATTTTACTTGTTCTTCAAATTTTTAAACATGAAGTATCTTGGAAAACGAACAAAATACGTCCCCAAAATATACTAAAGTCCAAATTCTAGAAAAAATTGAACAATATAATGACCCGTATTTTACGGAAAAGATTAGTGATTTGATTGAAGATTTTGAGCGACTTAGTAGTTATGATACCAAAATAAAAGATATTCTTGCCGAAGCTGAGGCTGAAGATGAGCCACCCGCCATTAATTTAAAAGTAAAAAGACGAACTCCTCTACAACGCTTTGTAGATACTACAGCTAAACCTATGTGGTGGTTGTCATTATTATCGCTCATTTTTTTGGGAGTGGGAGTTACCGAAACAGCGCATCCTGTCTCAACACAATTACAACAGTGGGCTTTGATCTTATATATCGGCTCTCATATTATTTTTATGGGGGAATTTTTTGCCATTTTGTTTTTAGCGAGGCGTGAGGATAACTTATCTAAAAAACGAAAGATGAAAGGTTTGTTATATGCTTTAGTTCCGCCGCTTCGGTTAGGAAAAAGGCATATCACGACTCGAAATTTGATTTGGTTGCCACGTTGGAAATGGAGTAAAGCCGATGATGCTTTATTTGATAATTTGCGTCTGAAGTTTAGTTTGCCTATGATTATTGTTGCTTTATTGATTATTCCACTTTTATATATTGAGATGAAAATGAAATCAAGTGTAGCGGCACATTTTGAAGATATTGATTTAGTATTAGATATCTGTCAATCTGTAATTTGGATGATTTTTGCTGCTGAATTTATCGTAATGATTTCAGTTACAGATGATAAACAAGATTATGCTAAAAAGAACTGGATTGATATTTTGATTATTGCGCTTCCTATCTTAATGCTTCTAATTAAACAAAGTGAATTTTTAGCAAATGCCCCTGCTTTGCGTTTGTTGCGTTTGAATCAAATTACAAGGGTATATCGTTTGAAAGGAGTATTTACCAAAGTACGGCATGCGTTGATGTTTGCAGATAGTATTCAAAGGCTCATGTTTCCAAATCCTGAAAAACAACTCATTCATTTACAGAAAAAAATGCGGGATAATGACCGCCAACGTCTTGAATTAGAGCGTCAAATGACGCTTGCCATCCGTAGATTTCAGGAGTACCGCAGGAGAAAAGCCGATAAAAAACGTAAAAGGATGTTGAGGAAAGAATAATTAGTTTATTACTTTTTATTTATTTGAACTTATTTGAGAATTAGCCCTCATTGGTTTTGTGTCCAATGAGGGTTAAATTATTTTTGCAGTTAAAATTTTTCAAATCTTAAAATCATATCAATTTTGAATATTCAATTTTTAACGTCATTTTCTGATAAAACTCAAACTGTAATTATCCCGATTTCAAAATCTGAAACATCAGATGCACTTCAAAAAATAGCTGAAGTTTCAGGAGTATCAGAAGGATTAATTACACAGGATTTTGAAGCTGAAACCAAGCAAACTTTAATGCTTTATCCTCAAAACACCACCACATTTGAGCGATTCATTTTATTGGGTTTTGGTGAAAAATCAAATGCAAAAACAATTCGGGATACTTTCCGAAGTTTTTTCTTTCAAAATAAAGAGAAACTTCCGAATTCTTTGAGTTTGGATTTATGTCAGTTTTCAAATTTATCTAATCTTAAAAATAGTTCATTTGTCGAGATTATTGATGGAGCAATTTCAGCTTCGATTTTAGCAGGTTATGATTTGGGACAGTTGAAAAATGACCGAAAGGAGGATGAATTAAAATTTCCTTCTGAACTTAATGTTATTATTTCTGAAGATCAAATTCAGGAGGCTGAAAAAGTCAAATTAGAGAGTGAAATTGTCACCCAAGCCCAATTACGAGTGATGGAATTAGTGGATTTACCTGCAAATAAAATAGATGCTCAAACTTTAGCAAAATCGGCGCAAAAGTCAGGTAAAAAATATGGTTATAAGGTTACTGTTTTACAAAAAGAAGAAATTGAGAAAAATGCTCTCCATGCTTTGTTGGCTGTAAATCAAGGTAGTCAGGTACCTCCTACATTTACAATTACAGAGTATAAACCTGAATCTTTGGATAATACCAAAATCCCTGTGGTGGGATTGGTTGGTAAAGGAATTACTTACGATACTGGTGGTTTATCTATGAAACCTTCTGAGGGAATGTATCACATGAAGTGCGATATGGGAGGTGGTGCAACGGTTTTCGGAATTGTGGAGGCAGTTGCTCGTCTGAAATTACCGATTCATTTGATTGGTATTGTTCCTGCCACCGATAATAATGTAGATGCTAGGTCAGTCCGCCCAGGGGATATAATTGATTCTCATGCTGGTTTGACCATCGAAGTTGTGAATACAGATGCAGAAGGCAGATTAATTTTGGCTGATGGGCTTTCCTATTTGAGTAAGAATTATAATCCTGATGTTTTGATCGATATAGCAACTTTGACAGGAGCAAGTATTGTCAGTTTAGGCTATGAAGCAGGATTACTTTGTTCAAATAATCAAGAAACAGCTCAGATGCTGATGCAATTGGGCGAACAAATAGGAGAAAAAGTATGGCAAATGCCAATTTGGGATTCTTACCGAAAAGCATTAAATTCAGATCTGGCAGATATTAAAAATTATCCAGGAGTACCTGCCGCAGGAGCATTGACAGCAGCAAAGTTTATACAAACTTTTACGAATAAACATCCAAAATGGGCACATTTGGATATTGCAGGTATGGCATTTGGCGATTCTGAATTTGCAAAAGGAAAAAGTGCTACTGGTTATGGAGTACGACTTTTTGTTGAGTATTTAAAAAATCTGAAATTCTCTTGATTGTTTAGGAGCTAAACACCTGAAAAATAACTTACTAACTGCTATTGAGCTTAATCAATTCTATAGCAGTTAGAATCAAATATGTAATAGTCTGATTTCCAGAAGTTAATGAGATAATATTAGAAATTATATTCCATTAAAAAAAATAGACTAAATAAAAACCTTTGAATAAATGAAGAAACTTGAAAAAAGTAAAAACTTCTTTCCTGAATAGCTCGTCAATTGCTAATAAGCAAGACTTTTTAAAAAAAGTAAAATATCTTGATTGTTAGATAGATAATTTTTAACAAACGGCTATTTTTAAGGAAAAATACATTAGAAATATGATGCCAAACGTCAAAACGCTTACTGAGATTGCTCATTTCTTTGAATTGATGGAAAAAATGGAAATGGGAGTAGCTCTAACAGATGAGGATGGTATTTACATTAAACTAAATACAGAATATAGTCGGATGTATGGATATGATTCACCATCTGAGTTAATTGGAGAATCTATTCTGACTGTTTTCACCCAGCATCACTTAGGTAGTGTTTGTAAATCTTATCAAGCTATTTGTCAAGGAAAACTTCGATCTTATCCTATTGAAACAAAGTTAATCCAACCTACTGGGAAAGTGCTAGATGTAGAGTTAAACTGGCAGTATTATATTGAATCATCCCTTCAAATTTCCTATCAACTTCATGGTATTCGAAATCTTAGCCAAACCCAACATTATCAGCAGTTGGTTTCACAGATGCAAAAGTCAGGACAAATTGGTGGTTGGGAATTCGACTTAACCACAGGAAAAAAAACGTGGACGACAGAAGTTTATGAAATTTATGAAGTTGCATCTGATTTTGAAGCGAATCCTGAAAACCTGATGCGTTTTTATACTTCTGAATCTTCATCTATCTTGAATGAAGCTTTTAATAGTGCAATTTCTGATGGTAAGTCTTTTGATTTAGAACTTCAACTAGTAACCATGGCAGAAAATAAAAAATGGGTTAAAATAACATGTCAACCTATCCAATTAGGTAAAAAAGTGCAAAAGTTATTAGGAACTCTTCAAGATATTTCATGGACTAAACAGCGAGAAAGTGAGCTTTACAAATTATCATTATTAGCAAAATATACAACGAACGCAGTTGTCATTACAAATTCTAGTGGAGAAATTGAGTGGGTAAACGATGGCTTTGTAAAATTAAATGGACATACATTATCTGAAGTTCGAGGGAAAAAACCAGGAGGAATTTTACATGGAGAAAAGACTTGTTCTGCAACTACTAAACGCATTTCTAAAAAACTACGCCAGAAACAGCTAGTGAGGGAAGAAGTCTATAATTATCGAAAGAACGGAGAAGGGTATTGGATTTCGTTAGAAGTTACCCCGATTTTTGAACAAGGTCAATTACTTCACTTTGTAGGTGTAAGTACTGAAATCTCTCAACGCAAGAAAGCTGAAGCTGATCATCAACGTTTAATTATTGATTTGATGGAAAAAAATAAGAATTTAGCTGAGGTAGCTTTTATTACATCACATAAACTTCGGAAGCCTTTAGCGAATATATTAGGATTAATAGATTTACTAAACACACCTCAAGTAGATAATATGTTGAAAGAGAATATTTTAAAACAAGTTTTTCAGTTAGCACAAGAGCTAGATGAAGAAATGCATTATATTAATGATACCGTAGGAAAAAAATGTAACAACAATGGCTATCAAACATTTACTAATTGTGGATGATGACCCAATTAATAATATCATCACACAAAAACGACTTTCTGATGCTGTAGGAAATTTAAAGATGACTGTTTTTGAGTGGGCATCTGAGGCACTTCATCAGCTTGAAAATAAGCCTCTTCCTGATTTAGTGCTGTTAGATTTAAATATGCCAGAACTTACAGGCTGGGATTTTTTAGAGGCTTGTCAGGCACAACAGGTGCCTATTGAAATCATTATTTTAACTTCTTCGATTGATGAACGCGATAAAGAAAAGGCTAAAGTATATCCAAATGTAAAAGCATTTATTTCAAAACCATTAAGTTTTAATAAGGTGGAAAAGATAGTTCAGTTGATTTAAAAACCTTTAATATGTTGTTTGAGGTATATAAAATACCGCATATTTTAATTAGGATGGTGTTTGGTTATTGGTTTTTGTTGTTATAATCATTTGATATTCATTTAATTATGGATTATTTTATTTTTTTGTGTAGATAATTTGGATGTTAGGGGTTCTTTTTGTTACCTTTGCATCCGCAAAAAGGGGGAGATAGGGATTGAGGAGCTGAGTTTGTGGTAAAGTTCTGGAGAAAGATTCAGGGTTTAAAAAAAAGTTTCAGAAAGG
>DDLX01000028.1 GCA_002340355.1 Cytophagales bacterium UBA2561 | reverse complement strand
TTAAATTGATTTCCAGAGTTTTATTTGCCAAAATTTCTACATTTTCCTTTGCAATTTGAAAAGCACGATTCCAAATACTTTTGATATAATTATCATCCAAAAAATCTACATCTTCTCGGTTATCTTCAAACTCATTTCGCATCTGAAACAGCTCAAGATTCCATTTTAGTGTTCGTTTTTGAGGTACAGAAATTCCTAACAACACGTGTGTCATCAAATCCCGCAATTTCCATAAAACTTCTCGTTGTTCACTTTTTTTTTGGTAAGCAATCAATTGATTTAAACCGTGATAGGCTTCTTCATTTTTGCCTGCTTCCATCTTTTTTTTAATTTCGACAGTTGCCAAATAATACGAAGTTGTAATCACTTCTTCCCATTGTAAATCAGTCATATTTTCTTGGCTTTTAAATATTTATAAAATTATTTTTTGGGTTTATCATCATTATCTGGGTCATCATCTAAATCAAATTTCTGATTGAAAGTTGTATCCCAGTCGAGTTCTTCAATGTCGCAATTTTCTCCAGTTTCTTTTTCAGCTTCTCGTTTGGCTTTCTTGAAAACAACAGCCCAAATTTCTAAAATAGTATTTTTTAGGCTTGGTCTTCGAGCTAAAATTCCATTGATTTCTTTTCGCGCGCTTTTTATGGAAAGCACCCAACTTCGGGAACGTTTTAGGGGTTGAATCATAAATTTTAGAATGTGCATCATCAATCTTTGCAACTGACTCCACAAGGCTTTGCGGTCATTCATCGTGCTGTTGTTCTTTGCTTTTTTGTTCGGTATGAATATTCTTCTTCAAAAACCTCATGCCATGTTAATAAATTGATTTTCAAAGATTTATTTAACATGATTTCAGCGTTTTCTTTGGCATCATGAAACACTTTTTGCCAAATACTTTTGACATAATTATCGTCCATGATTGGAATTTCATAGCGATGATTTTCGATTTCTGTACGTAAATTATCCAATTGAATACTCCATTTGACAGTTCGTTTTTGAGGTACTAACATTCCCATCAAAATATGAAACATCAAATCTCGAAGTTTCCATTCTAATTCCATTTGTTGCCAATCTTTTTGATGTCTCAAAAGCAACTCTAACCCTTTCTGAGCTTCCTGAACATCTCCTTTTTTCAGATAATTTTGAATTTTCACACCTGCCATATAATGTGAAGTAATGATAATTCTTTCCCATTCTTCTGTTGTCATAATTTATTGATCTTTTCGATTTATTGTCTTCGTTATCCAAATTGAATTTCTGGCAGAAAAGTTTTGTTTTCTATTTGTTTTATGTCCATTTTTTAAGACACTTATATATTTATTAATAATGAATTTTTATAGTCATTTCATGCACCATACAAAATTACTGTTTCCTTGTCAATTACGAGGCTATCTGCCTGTTTATTAAAACGTATTTTCAATATTATATAACATCCGATTTTCGCCAAATTTTAAGAGATTCTGTCTAATTGGTTGGTGATACTGATTTATACTGTTTGATATTACTTTGAGTTTATTTAGACGATAAAATTTGGACACTTACCGCCTTTAAAATACCTTTGAGCTATTTTAAAGGCATAAAATATTAAAAGGGCATTGGTTTTGTGATGATTTATGGAAAGCACTTAATTCCGTCAAATCATGAAATATTTTGCCTGTCTTTCAAGTCGTTTTCTTTTTGTTCTTGTTTTTTGGGGAATCTCACATTTCCTGAATGCGACACAAGTTCAATTTTTAGAAGGGAATTGGAAAGAAATTCTGCTAAAAGCTCAACAAGAAAATAAACCCATTTTTGTCAATTTTTACACTTCTTGGGGTGCACCTTGCCAGTATATGAAAACGAAGGTATTTACCGATTCGAAAGTGGCAGAATATTATAATCAAAACTTCATTTCATTTCGTATTAATGCTGAACAAGATGAACTAGAATTAGTCCATCAAATTGGTGTAGAAGTCTTCCCTACTTTATATTTTTTTGCACCCAATGGCGAAATTATTGGACATCAAACTGGAGCAACTGAACCAAATGACTTACTTCGTTTCGGGAAGGCAATGTTAGCCATGACACAAGCCGACGAAGCCATTAAAAAACTCCAAAAAGCCTATCAAGAAACACCACAAAATCGGGAAATTACGGCACAATACTTACAAGCATTAATGCAAGCTAATCATTACGAAACAGCAGAAATAGTTGCAAATCAATACTTAAATGAGATTGCAATTGAAGATTGGGAAAAACACTATAATTGGCAACTTATCAAATTATTTGTGCATGATATTGATGCCAAGGGCTTTCAGTATATGCTCCAAAATACGGACAAATTTCTCCAAAAATATTCTACAGATTTCACCAAATATATGCTCACCGTTTTGGAAGAAGAATTGACCCAAGTTACGATTCAACAAGATAAAACGAAACTTCAAAAATTAAAAATGATATACATTCAAGCTTTAGAAGGCGTTCAAAGCAAAGAATATGAAGATAATTATTATTTTAATTTCATTGATTTATTTTATTACAATTACAACAAAGACACTGAAAAATATTTCCAAATCCTTAAAAATTGGGTAGAAAAGTATCATGCAAATGATTGGCAGGAACTTGCCAAACGAGCCTTCGAACTAGCTGAGAATAAAGAGTTTAAAGAAAACATTGAAATAGCACACAATTGGGCGTATCGAGCGTTAAAATTAGAGAGTAATGTAGTTACTAATATTACGATGGCTCACGTTTTATGGCATAAGCAACAACTTGAAGAAGCTCAAAAATATGCTGAGATTGCATTAAAAATCAATACTGAAGATGACATGAAACCCTATATTGAGCGATTAATTAAAAAATTAGCAAAATAACATATTGATAAGATAATTTGTAAATAAGTTAATAGTGTGTATGTTTGAGAAATCGCTACGAATCAATACATACTATTTATTACTTTATAATTTCCATTTTTTCATTAAATCGTACCAAATTTGCCCGTTTTTGACCATCAAAGGTGACTCATAATTATTTTCATAAAGTTGTCCTGTTCCTAAACCCTGTGGCAGAGTTGGAGAAAATTCAGCCGTAAACTGGCTAATTGCATTCAGTCCAATATTTGATTCAAGAGCAGAAGTCATCCACCAACCAATATTTAATGATTCGGCTAACTCTATCCATTGACGGGATTTTTCCAAACCACCTACCAACGTTGGTTTTAATATAATGAACTGAGGCTCAATATATTCTAATAACTCTTGCATCTCTTCGGATGTTTCAATGCCAATCAATTCTTCGTCCAAAGCAATTGGTAAAGGTGTATTTTTACATAAGTTTTTAAGTGCTAAAAGTTGTCCCGCTTGAATAGGTTGTTCAATCGAATGTAAGTCAAATTCAGCTAATTTTTTCAACTTATTAAGTGCTTCAGAGGGCGTAAATGCACCATTAGCATCGACTCGCAACGTAATTTTATCAGCTGAAAATTTAGCTCGAATATTTTGTAATAATTTTAATTCTGTTTCGAAATCAATTGCCCCAATTTTCATTTTGATACATGAAAATCCATCTTCCAATTTTTGTTCAATTTGGCGTTGCATAAATTCTTCTGCTCCCATCCAAATTAGTCCATTAATAGGAATAGGTTGATTCTTGAGCCGAAAATCATTAGGGAACAAAATTCGTTTTCCTCCGTTTTTCAAATCCAAAAGAGCAGTTTCTAAACCAAATCGTAATGCGGGTAATTTTTTAGTGAATTTGTCTAAAATTAAAGAAGTGATTTCTTTTCTATTTTTAAACTTTTTTTCTGTGAAACTCTGGCAAACTCGCTTAACATATTTTTCAAAATCAGGATGGTCATCAATACTTAATCCTTTTAGTGGACTAGCTTCACCTAACCCATAAATTGCTGGATTTTCCGAATCAAAAACTTTAAGAATATAAATGGGGTGTTGGGTTAAAACTCCTCGTGAAGTGCCTGCTTGAAATCGAAATTGAAGAGTTCGTTTGAAATAACTGAATTTTAGCATATTATGTAAGTCTATCTTAACAGATTTCTATTTTTTTCGTGGCTTATGTTTTCGTTTTTTCGGTTTGGCTGGACGAATATAAATCAGCCAAAAAATGGGTAAAATTATAACATTTAGGACAATCATTAACATTGTCCATAATGCTTTTTTTTCATCTGAAACTTTTTTTTGTCCGTAAATACTTCGCAAAGTTAAGATAATACCAATAAAAAAAACACCTGCTACGATAAGTGGAACTGCATGAGGCAAATTGATTAAAGGAATAATTCCTATGTGCATAAGAACTACAAAAATGGCAAAAAATAAAGGTACAAATGTACTGATTCCGTGTAAGATTCGCATATAAAAATAACGTTAAAATTTAGCTTTTTAGTTTTTCATTATTTTTATGTCGCTCACTATCTCGTTTGGTTTTCTTTTCCAAATTGGTTTTTAGAGCTTCAGTTAGGTTTACGCCTGTTTGATTAGCTAAACAAATTAAAACAAACAATACGTCCGCCATTTCATCCGCTAAATTAACTTTCTCATCAGATTTTTTAAAAGATTGTTCGCCGTACTGTCGTGCCATAATCCGAGCAACTTCACCAACTTCCTCAGTTAGTATTGCCATATTTGTTAATTCGTTGTAATAACGGACACCTGTGGTATTAATCCAGTTATCTACTACTTTTTGGGCTTCTTCGATAGTCATAAAAAATTTAATTTTTTGTTAAATTCTAAAATAAAATTAAAATGTAAGTTTTATGAAATTATTTCCGATTTTTCGAGTCTATAATAATGGTTACAGGTCCGTCATTGACTAGATGGATTTTCATATCAGCTCCGAACTCACCTGTTTCGATTGATTTTCCTAACTTGGCATTTAATGTTTGAATCATTTTTTCATAAAGAGGAATAGCAGTATCAGGTTTAGCAGCTTGTATAAATGAAGGACGATTTCCCTTTTTGGTTGAAGCATGTAAGGTAAACTGACTGATTAGCAAAATATTACCTTGAATTTGAGTTAGAGAATAGTTCATTTTTCCATCCTCATCATCAAAAATTCGCAAGCCAATAATTTTGTTACTTAGCCACTCAATATCTTCCAAATTATCTTCCGACTCAATACCTAACAAGATGGTAAAACCTCGTTCAATTTTACCTTTGACTTGATTTTCGATTTCAACACTTGCTTCGGTTACTCGTTGAATAACAGCTATCATAGATTTTTGATTAGTAACTTTTTAACATTATTTTTTTAATTATCTTTTACGAATTCGTAACCAGACATAACCAGTCATTAATCCTATGGCAGGTAATAAGATCATATTTCCAAATTCAAAATATCCCCAAACTAACAAACTAAAAGCGACTACGAACATTAATTGTAACATATCTGTTTGTTTATCCTTTCGGCGACTTTGTTGAAAAGCTTCTCTAATCTTCGAGCTGTCAGCCTGATAGATACCCGTCTTTTCCTGTGTTATGTTTCGGCGAATGCGTTCGGCACGAGCCTGAACTTCTTCCTTGATGGGGTCATAATAACGGGGCTGATAGTCAAATTGCTTATGACGAGCTAATTTGCTTAAACTTGGCAACTTCATTTTTAACAATTTTTGATGTGTTTTAACAGTCTTGGCACAGATTTCGGTTGCATTTTTTGCAGTAAGATTTTTGAAAAATGTTCATTTTTGCACAAAAATTCACATACCAATTTCCTAAAGAAGTCAAAATTCGAGTATTTACCTGATTTTTTCGGACATCTTTCTGGTGAAAGGTACAAATAATAAGAGACAAAATTTGCTAAAATTTAAAATTTCCAAGTCTTCATGATGTATCAATTTGCGACCCTACTTTTTTCTGTGTTTTTACTTTCGGCTTCCTCAGCCTGTATCAAACCCGAAGAACCCGACCAAGGTGATGAACCACAAAAACAATCCGAAGCAGAACGAAAAAAACATCTGGAATACGTCAAGAAACGAGATTTATGGGCAGATAGTGTCCTAAAAACAATGACGGAAGCGGAAAAAATTGGACAGCTTTTCATGATTGCAGGTTACTCAAATAAGGGGGAAGCTCATGCTAAAGCAACTGAATATCTCATTAAACAACATCATATAGGCGGAATGATTATGATGCAAGGTGCCCCTATCCGACAGGCTATGTTAACAAATCGCTATCAAAAACTTTCCCGAATTCCTCTATTGATTGCCTCAGATGCAGAGTGGGGCTTAGCCATGCGGTTAGATAGTGTGGTACGTTATCCTCGTGCAATGGTTTTAGGAGCAATTGACGATGAATCAACAATTTATGATTTTGGAAAGGAAATTGCCCGACAATCTAAACGGTTAGGAATGCACATCAATTTTGCTCCTGTTGTCGATGTAAATAGTAATCCTAAAAATCCTGTCATTGGTACTCGATCTTTTGGCGAAAGTAAAGAAAATGTAGCCGAAAAAGCTTCAGCTTATGCGCGAGGAATGCAAGATAATGGATTGATTGCCAATGCTAAACACTTCCCTGGACATGGCGATACAGACAAAGACTCTCATTATACTTTGCCTTTTTTGGGACATGGTACTCAACGATTAGATGAAATTGAATTATATCCATTTAAAAAATTAATTAAAGATGGTGTAATGAGTATGATGATAGCTCATTTGAATGTACCCTCTTTAGATAATTCGGGAACGCCAACTTCATTATCTCCAAAGGTTGTTAAAGAATTATTAATTGATTCTTTGAAATATAAAGGACTGATTTTCACGGATGGGCTTGGAATGAAAGGAGTTGCAAATAGCAATAACCCAGGAGAAGCTGAAATTAAAGCTATTCTTGCAGGAAATGATATGTTATTAATTCCAATGAGTGTTTCGAAGGGGAAAATGGCGATTCAAAAGGCACTCAAAAATGGTAAATTAACATGGAATGATATTAATCAGCGAGTTTTGAAAATCTTGCGAGCGAAATACTTTGCAGGTTTATATGATTACAAACCTATCAAATTGAAGAACTTATACGAAGATTTGAATAATCATGAAGCCAAATTAATGAAAGAGCGGATTTTTCGAGAGGCTGTTACGGTGGTTAAAAATAAAAATAAAGTGTTGCCTTTCAGGAAATTAGATAGTTTGAAATTTGGTTCAGTAGCGATTGGAATTCAGCAAAAAAATGGATTTCAGGAAATTTTATCAAAGTATGCTAAATTTGACCACCACGTAATTCAGAATAAGAATGCGTATGAATATTCTTATACTAAGATTTTAAATGAGGTAGCTGATAATGACGTAGTTGTTGTAAGTTTACATAACATCCATACGAATAAACGAGGCAAATCTTTTGGTATTAGTGCGACTTCACGAAATTTCATCAAAAAACTACAACAAAAAACGAAGGTCGTAGTCGTGGTTTTTGGTAACCCATATAGTTTAAAATATTTTGATAATTCGGATTGGTTGGTTTGTGCTTATGATGACGATAAAATGATGCGAAAAATTGTTCCGCAAGTTTTATTTGGAGCAGTTGGGACAAAAGCAAAATTACCAATTACGGCTTCTGAAAAATTACCTGTTGGAACAGGGTTTGAAATCCCTGAATTGGGGCGTTTGAAATATTCTAACATTTCAGAAGGGGTTGGATTAAACCACCAAATTTTGAAACAAATTGATGTCATTGCAGATTATGCAATGACAGTGGGTGCTATGCCAGGGTGTCAAGTTTTGGTTGCTAAAAATGGAACGGTTGTTTTGGATGAAGATTATGGGTATCATACCTACCAAAAGAAGCAATTCGTTCGCCCAAATTCAGTTTATGATTTGGCTTCAGTTACAAAAGTGGTCTCGACCACACAAGCAGTCATGAAACTGTATGACCAAGGTATTATTAAAGATTTGAATGATAAAGTTTCAAAGTATCTTCCTGATTTAAAGGGAACAAACAAACAAAATATTACGATTCGGGATTTGATGTTACATCAAGCAGGGGTGGTTCAATCCATGCCTTTTTGGTATTACTCTTTGAGTAAAGGGCAGTTCCGCCCTGACTTCTATGCCTCAGAATGTTCTGAAAATTTTGGAATTAAAGTGATGGATAATCTTTATGTTCGCAGTGATATCGAAGAACATACGTGGGAACGAATTTTAGGTCATAAATTGCGCCGAAATAAAAATAGAGATGGGAGCTATGGGTATTTATATAGTGATTTAGGATTTCATATTTTACAGAAATTGGTCGAATATCAAACAGGAATGTCCCTGAATACTTTTGTTGAACAAACGTTTTATCAATCTTTGGGAATGGCTTGGACAGGGTATTTACCTCTGAATAAAATAGCTAAAAATCAGATTGTTCCGACAGAAAAAGATACTTATTATCGAAAAACAGAATTACAAGGAGTTGTTCATGATCCCGATGCGGCATTACGTGGAGGAGTGGCTGGTCATGCAGGAGTTTTTGGTACAGCAAACGACTTAGCGATTTTGATGCAAATGCTTTTACAGAAAGGAAACTACGGCGGATTGCAATATTTTCAGCATAAAACAACTGTCCCTGATTTCACTCGTCAACAAGTAACTTCTAATCGAAGAGGGTTAGGCTGGGATAAACCCAGTAAAAGTTCAGGAAGACCCGCTTCTTATTATGCTTCTAAAAGCTCTTTCGGACATCGAGGATTTACAGGAACTTGTGTTTGGGCAGATCCCGAAAATGATATTGTTTATATTTTTCTGTCTAATCGAACATATCCCGAAGGGCGTACGAATCGAAAATTACAACAATATAAAGTTCGTGAGCGTATGCAAGATATGATTTATTTGGCGATGGACAAATATGCTAAGAAAGCCAAAAATTACGGATTTGAATTTGTAAATAAGAAATGAAAATGAGGAAGTTTGTGGCACGATAAAAAGACGTGCCACGATTCAACTAATCAAACCAACCAAACTTAAAAGCCAGTTCTGTAGAAAAGGAATTTAATAGATCTTCATCTACTCCGTCTGTGTTGAGTCCTTGTACGAAACGATAATTTCCTGTTAAAGCAATTTTGAAAAATCGAGTAATATTTAGTTCTGCACCTAATTGGGGCTGTATAACAAAAATACTTTCAGAAAATGAAGTATCAAATGTTCCCATAGAGGGAAAACTGGCTTCTGGACGAAAACGAGCATTTCCCCAACCCAATTTTACGGCAGTCGTCAAGTGAACTAATTTGCTGGGAAAAGCATCATAACCTAACCAAAAACCACCATGTCCAAAATCCAATCGGGTATCTATACCGTTAAGGTCAATCTTAATGTCATTACTTGCTCCTGTTCCGTAGCCTCCTAAGAAAATTGACCGATTTAATAAAATTCCACCACCACCACCAGATAAAACCGTAAAGTTGCCATCGATATTACCAAATTCGATATTAAATCCACCAAACCCAGAAACTTTAGTAACTGTACCGAGTAACGTTTTTGGTTCTTCATCCTGAGCCAAAAGAGGAGATAAACAACCTAAGAACAAGGTAAATAAAAGTAGTCTTCGAATCATTTCTTTGAGAATTATTAGAAAAAAATTAAACTAAATTTTGCCATCATTTCAGGCTGATTTCACAAAATAAGTCAATTGTATATTTTCAAAGACTCTAAAATAATAGATAGGTTGCGTCTATTTTTCTGACTGTATAAAAAAATACTGGTTTATAATACGAATTAAAAATATCAGGAATAGAATCTTACTTATTTAAAAATCTGGAGCCATCCTGTACAGGTTTCATCTTTAGGTGAAGTTAGTCGATAAAAATAGATGGTATTGCTTGCTGAATTTCCCCAGTCATTTTGATAACTGTCAGATTGATATACTTCTTTCCCCCATCGGTCATAAATAGTTAATTTCCAGCCTGATTCAAGAACTCCAATATCAAAAAGATCATTTTTGCCATCACCATTTGGTGTAATTACATTTGGTGGAATTACATTACTGACGGTGACAGCGAGCTCTTGTTGAATCGAACAGGCTCTATTTTGGGCTTCCAAAGTAACCGTATAAATCCCTGATTTTTCATAAAAAAAGTCTGCGGGTGGACTTTGCCCTTCAAAAGTTTGTCCATTGCCCATATTCCATATAAAGACATCGGCATTTGTAGAATTATTTTCGAAATTCAGATTAGCCTTTTCACCACATTTTAAACTAGACTGCACTCCGAAATCTAACTGAATTTCAGGGGCTACTTCGATCCGAATGGTTGTATCTACTCCACAACCTATTGGGCTATAAATAGTTACCTTGTAATCGGTAGTTTCTTTAGGGTTGGCTACTGGATTTGAAATGTTGGGATTATTTAATGTTTCAGTAGGACTCCATTCGTATTTTACTCCACCAAAGGCTTCCAATTGAACAGGATTAGTTTCACAAATGAGTTGGTTATCGGATAGCCGAATATTTGCGATAAAGTCTGAAATCAATTCAGTTTGAATGGTGATAGTATCTTTTTTAATATCTTCACAATCAGTATTTTGACTGGTTAAAGTGATAACAAAGTCACCTTTTTGATTATACTTAAAATTAGGAGGATTTTCGCCTTGAAAAGTATTTCCATTCCCAAAGTCCCAAAAATAAATATCTGCATTTTTGGATAAATTAGTAAGTTGTACTGTGGGGTAATCTTCACAGAGTTGTATTAATTCGGATTCGAAATCAGCTAATACCCCATCGGAAATGACCTCAATATGAAAAGTATCTAAAACTTCACAAGATTCACTTTTGGCTCTTAGCTCAATGATGTACTTACCTTCTTCATAAGTTACATCTGGTGGATTTTGCCCTTCAAAAGTTTTTCCATTCCCAAAATCCCAAAAGTATGTATGTGCATTTAAAGAACGGTTTTTAAAACCTAAAATAGGTGAGGCAGGACAAGCTTCTTTGTAAATAGTCTTAAAATCTAGATCAATACGTCCATTAACCTCTACAGTTACGGTAGTATCATAAGTACATCCCTGATGAGTGACGATTTGTACTTCATAAGTAGTTGTTAGGAGAGGGGTGGCGATAGGATTAGCTATACGACGATTATTTAGATAAGTAGATGGACTCCAGAAATAGCGTTCTCCCCCTGTGGCTTGTAGCTGTAAGCTCTCCCCTTCACAGATTACGGTATCAGGTGTAATTTCATATGGATTGCCAAATACTCGAATTGTATCTTTGGTTATTTTAGAAATACATAAGTCTCCATTGAAAGCAGTCAAGGTTACAGGATAAACCCCAGGAGTGATAAAGGTTAGTTCAGGCTCAAATTCAGTAGAAGTTCCCATTTCCCCAAAAGTCCAAAGATATCGGTCAGCATTAATGGTATGATTATCAAATTTGATATAAAGTGGTGCACAGCCTTGACGTGCTTCAATATCTTGGTTATCAATAGGAGTAAATCGGGTTCGCATTTCATTAATATCAAATTTGAGAGCATACATATTACAGCCATTATTTTCTGCTGCTCCGTTCACATTTGCCCAAACACCTGGAGTAGTTGGTACAGGATTGGCTCGACAAGCACAAACAGCTTGATAAATTGTGCCATCTCTTGCAAAGCGACTGGTACCACCATCCACATGGTCGTGGTCAGCAAACTTGGTATTATCTGAATTATAACCCCCTAAATAAGAGCCATAAATCAAATTACTGGCATCCTCATTTAAAATCATGACATAGAAATCACTTCCATCTGATACTTGTCGCAGAGCATCCGAAGTAACTGGTAAACTAAAGGTACTTTGTCCTTCCATCTCAAAACCTGCGTATCCTGTGTTATTGTTGGTATGTCCTCCCCAACCTGATAAATAAACATGACCACATTCTGAGATTTTTAGGGCAGTTGGTGACAAATTAGGCTTATCAAAATGATTTAGATCAGAACTACCAAAGCGTGTTGAATATAGGGTTCGTCCAAGATTAGGACTCATTTTATGGATAAATTGTCCTCGTCCAATATTCGAAAGTGTGGAGTTTTGTATAGGATAGTTCCCAAATGTGAGTCCAAAAACATATACATTGCCTTCAATATCATTATCTATCAAATAACTCATATCAGAGTTACTGGTTCCGAGATAGGTACTATTCAAATAACTTCCATTTTCACCGACTCGTAACACAAATCCTTCTTTTCCTTGTGGGTTTCTACGTAGTGCTGTACTTGAAGTTTGTAGGTCTGTACTGGTAGTTGAGCCTGTAATGTAAACTTCATCAGTATCTGTAATACTCATCGAGAATCCTGCATCATGTTCAGAACCACCAAAGTATGTTCCCCAAATCATGGTGCGAAGATCGGAGGAGAGTTTTACTAAAATGGCATCTTGTTTGCCTGCTAGACGGGATTGTATAGCATTTTGAACGGGAAAATCAGCCGAATAAGTAGAGGATACAATGTAAATATTTCCCTCCGAATCGGTGCCGACATCACCTCGTGCTTGATCTCCATAATTGAATACCAAGGGATCAGATTCGACTGTCATTACACCATCTACTCCCGTACCACCGAGATAAGTAGCGGCTTCCAATTGATTACCTGTGCTATTGAGTACAGCACTAAAAATATCCGCTCCATTGAAGTAATCTATGCTTAGTCCTGTAGAGATGCCGTTTCCACCTCGAAAATCTGCTTGGAAGCAATCTAGTGTTGTTGGAAAATCTGATGAACCTGTAGAACCCATAATTACTAAGCGATTATCCTTATCCACAATTAAACTGTGTGGCATTTCAGCATTTCCTCCTCCCAGAAAAGTTCCATATAATAATTCTGTTCCATCTTCATTATACTTGTGAATAACTACATCCAGCAAAGCATTAAAATTGACATTGAATGCACCAGTCGTTGTTGGAAAATCAGCACCAAATATTACTCCACCAGTATAGGTATTCCCATCTTCATCGAAAGTGGCTGTAAATCCCCAATTATCCGAGGCTGCTCCCGAAAAGGTAGCAAAGACTAAAGTGGGGTCAATAATTAGGGTATAGTTTTTATTGTAACCTTCTGGAAATTCAAAACTTAAAATATTGTCTTTCAGTATAAAACGAGCTTTTACTTCCATTTTTTTGCCATCAATCATTTGATAACAGTAGGGTTTTTGTTCCATGAATTCATTAATGGAAGTTTGGATAATTAGATTTCCATCTCGCAAAAATACAGCCGAAGCATGTTCGTATTTGAGTTGAATCTGGGCAGGATTCGCTCCTTTTCGTACTATAAAATCATATTTTAAATGACGATCTTGAGTATAAAAAACCATATCCGTACTAGGGTAAATTTCCTGAAAATGAACCTTTCCAAATGAACGAACATTTTGAGCATGCTCTAGAAAATCATTACCCAAAAAATAGTTTTTGTGTTCTCTACCCATTTCCTCGGTATGTACTTCAAAATTCTCATTACTTCCTACTAACGAGACTTTTACGCCATGCGCGCGAATTTCATCTTCTTCTAAAGGTGGAAGATTTTCAGTACGCGCAAAACGATTTTGTGTCCCAAATCGCTTAGATTTTTTGGAATGTGGATGATGAAATTGACGTACAGCATCTCCATCATAGAAACTATATTGAAAGCTATTTTTTTGGAGAAAAAGATACCCATTGGGTATTTCTGCTCGAAAAAGTACATTCGAATTCCACTGTTGACGATTCTCCGTAAATCGAAAGCTATCACCATAAGTGGAGTGGGAGGGAGGAAGAGCTTGGATATTTGAAATACCAATCCCTAGATAAATCCAAAATACGGAAAAAATAATCAGAAAAGAGGAATGAGAAATTTTCATGAAAATAAAGAATTTGAAAAAGGTATTTTTATGATAATCAGTTTATTAGCAAACCTTTGTAATGCTTCAAAAGTACAAAACATTCTTTGAAATTTTGGAAAACCAATTGTTAAAACCCCATATTTAACCTGTTGTAGTACATTAAATAAAATTATTTATAATTTAAGTGACTCATTAGAGAACTACAAGGTTTTGTTTTTATGGAATTAAATAATTAAAAGATAAAATTTAATAAAATAAAGAATTATTTCAGAAAAAGACTATGAATATATAGGTTTAGTCTTGCCACAAAATTTCTGTCACTTTATTTCCATAAACTAAGGTAGTTCGCCGAACATCTTTGGGGCGAGTTATCCATATTGGTTTTTTACCGATATTTTTACGCTCTTGTTTCACCACTCGAAACGTATCTTTTTTGTGAAATAAAATTACATTTGTAGCTGAAATGTCAGGGTTAGGAATGACTTCAAATTTTTCGATAACTTGAATAGAATCTGAGTTTATACTACTTTGATTTTCAGTAACTTGAAGTGCTTTTTGAGCATTAGGAATTCCATAACCGATATAATTATTTCCAAAGGGATAAAGATGAGAAGATTGCTCAATAAGGTGTTTAATTTCGGAGGCAGAAGCCGTTGAATCTCTTTGCATTAAGCACGCCGCAAATCCCGTAATAATCGGAGCAGAAAAGGACGTTCCTGACATCGAAAAACAGGCAACTTCGGGCTTGAGATACGGCAAAATTTCTGTGCCTTTACTGCTGTAACTCGCCTTCATTTGGCGTGAAGTTGTAGCTCCTACTGACAAAACACCTTGGGCATCCGCAGGAGCAGATAAAACTTTCCAGCTTCCAAGTCCTTCATTTCCAGCCGATACAATAACCAAAATACCTTTTTCCTTGCTGGCAAGTTGTGCCATTTGGGTAATTTTACTGGTTTTACCATTCATTTCTTCGGGTTTATAATTTTCGTTTGGATCATCAAAATCCAAAGAATATCCCAAAGAAGTATTAATTAATCGAACACCTAAGCTATCCATCCACTCCATTGCACTTATCCAATAATCTTCTTCTCCTCGAAATTCCCGATTTCCATCATCAGTACGGGCTAGATAAAATTGGGATTCAGTTGCAAAACCATCTTGTTTTTTATCAGGCACTTTTCCTGCAATCATTTGTAAAACAGTTACTCCATGATCATCCGATGGGGATTGTTGTTGTGTAAAATATTTTGTATGTTTAGGATTTACTAAATCTTTGATTCCTAGTATTTTATTTTGTTTAAATAAATGTTTTAAATAATTATTCCATTTTGCACCATAAAATCCTGCATCAATTACGCCGATGGTAATTCCTTTACCATTTAAGCCTGCTTTAATAAAACTTTGGGGACTCATTTCAGCAATAGCATTTCCAAATTTGTCTTTTTCATTAGGCTCAAAGTTTGGAGCAAATTTGCTAACTTTTAAGCTATGATTTAATTGAGAAATGCTATTTACAAAATGAAATTTTTGGATTTGTTCAATTTCGGTAGGGGTGGCTAAAACCGAAACCGCATTCAACCACTTAGATTGGTAGGCTAATTGTGTTTCTTGAGCGACCATTTGGATGTATTTTGGGGTTAGTGGAATATCGGTGAATTGTACTAAACTCAAATTTTGGGCTATTCGGTTTTGAATCGTTTTTGCGCTTAGATGTTGTCGATAATCATAATTTACAGCGTCTTTTTGCGTAAAAAACACCCAATATTTTTGGCGTTCAGTTTGGGCATTTGTCGAAAAAATTAAACTAAAAAAATAGGCAAAAAAGCCTATTTTCAAACCTAAAGATTTCATATAATTATTAGTTTAATGCAAAATTATGATAAAATTTCAATGTGTTATTATCAATTGAAGCTCAAGTCTTTCGTTTCTTTTTCTTAGCAGCAGGAAATAGTATATTATTGAGAATCAATCGATATCCTGGTGAATTAGGATGCAAATTTAAGTCTGTAGGTTGTTCACCAACAAAATGCTGATAATCTTCAGGGTCATGTCCACCATAAAATGTCCAAAATCCCTTTCCATGAATTCCATGAATATAACGAGCTTCCTGAATGGATTTTGTTTCACCCATAATCAAAACCGTAGGTTTAATTAATCGCTTTTTAAATCCTGTAGTTTGTCCCATAAATCCTTTAATTTGTTGGGTATGATTTTGGGTCAACATAGTCGGAATAGGATCCCACTTTGCTGAAAATCGAAATAGTTCAAAATAGTCGTTATGTTCTCGAAGTCCTCGTTCTTGAAATCCATTATCAATTGTAGAATATTCGTATTCATAGGCATTCATGACCAACCGAAAATCTTTGAAGGCAAATGTATTTGAGAAATCTAATTTACTATTTGCTGAAGGATCAGGTGGATCGCCATCATACATATAATCACAAATATCCAATCCTTCTGCAGCAATAGCAATATCATAAGTATCTGTTGCTGAACACATTGCAAATAAAAAACCTCCACCCGCACAAAATTTTCGGATCTTCTTGACTACTGCCAATTTGAGCTGTGAAACCTTATTAAAACCATGCTTTTTTGCTGACTCTTCAAATGATCGTTGCTGTTCTTGATACCAAGCCGTATGCCCATTGCTCCGAAAAAACTTACCATATTGCCCTGTAAAGTCCTCATGATGAAGGTGTAACCAGTCATATTTGGGTAATTCATCTCCCATGACTTCGTCATCGAAAACAACATGATATGGAATTTCGGCATATGTCAAAACTAAGGTAACAGCATCATCCCAAGGTTGTTTGCTTTTTGGAGAGTACACGGCAACTTTGGGTGGAACTTCCAAACGCATCACGTCCATATTGGCATCTGCTCGACTAATTTCCTCCTTGATACTTAGAGCTTTGGTATCAGAAATGACTTCATAACTTACACCTCTGA
Source organism: Cytophagales bacterium UBA2561 (assembly GCA_002340355.1). Classification (GTDB taxonomy): domain Bacteria; phylum Bacteroidota; class Bacteroidia; order Cytophagales; family Thermoflexibacteraceae; genus UBA2561. The sequence continues at coordinate 774,525 of DDLX01000028.1, read as the reverse complement.
TTTTCAACTCACTTTCTAATGGTGTCAAATATTTGAACATAAAACTACCACCACGATAATTCAATAACCACTCGGCTACGATTTCTTTTTGTAAGACCCAAAATGTTATGCCATAGGCTTTTAAGTGGTTTGTTTGGGTTTCATCCATAGGAATTAAAATGTGGGAAGCCTGAAGATTAGAGATGTTAATACAAATAACTGAACAAATGAAAATTATTTTGATGTAATATTTTTGAAGTTGTGTTCTGAACATCATATTATAAATGTTTAATTTCTCCGTAATTTATACTTAACGCAAAAACGGCATATTTTAGCACAATTGTCTTATGTTCAGTCAAAGAAAGAGGGAAGAACAGTAAATTAGACTAAAATAATTCAAAAAAGTTTAAGTTTTTCTTTGAAAATTAATTTTATAATTTACTTATATTTTAATGTTTTGTTTTTCAATTCGAAAAATCTGAGTACTTTTTGTAGTAATTTTCACTTTTTCGGATAATCGAAAGCCAACTACCCAAACGATTTCTGCTTTAGAACAAAGCACCCAAACATTATTTTTTAAGTTAACAGGAATTTTTTGTTCATTTAAGAAATCGCTTATTTTTTTCATTCCTTTCATTCCTAGAGGTTGAAAACGATCTCCTGCTTTCCATTTTCGTAAAGTCAAAGGAAAGATTAGTTTTCCAGCATCTAAATAGGCAATTTCTGAAGAGTTTGGAATTTTTAAGTTATCTTTTCTAGGAAATTTTTGAAATATAAAATTATGATTATCAGTATTTAAGCAAGTTTGTTCAGCTTTAATTTGATAATTAATTGTGTTTTCTTGTTTTTGGAGAGTAATAACTAAAAAGTCACGATCTTTAACTAAAATGTAATTTTCGGATTCAAATTTTTTACCTGCTTCTTCTTCTAAAAGCCCAAAAATAGTTTTGACTTGAAGATAACTAAATTGGTATTTTTCAAGCAAATAGAAAAGTTGAATAAGGGGCTCTTGAAGATGTAGTAAGGGGCGAAAATTCAGAAAAATTGCTTCCGAAGTTTGATGCACTAATTTTTTTTCAAGCGTGTGTAGTTGATTCCGAAAAACACGTTCTACTGCTAAAACCTTTTCAGTAGATTGAAGTAAGGTTTTTTCAAAGTTTGGATTAATTTTCCGTAACTCAGGAATGACATTCAAACGAAGATGATTCCGATTGTATTTGTCAGAGGCATTCGAAGCATCTTCTCGCCATGTCAATTGATGCCTTTGGGCATATGTTAAAATTTCTGTTTTAGTTGCAAAAAGTAATGGACGTACTATTTTTTTATTTTTAGGTAGAATTCCATGTAATCCAGCCACTCCTGTTCCTTTCGTGAGATGGTACAAAATAGTTTCAGCATTATCATCTGCATGATGAGCTGTTACGATCCATTGGTAGTCATTAGCTTTTCGTAGTCGCTCGAACCAATTATAACGTAGTCGTCTTGCTGCTACCTGAATGGATAAATGATGTGCTTTTGCATAATTTTTTGTATCAAAATGCCGACAAAAAAACGGAATTTGGAAGTCCATCGTTAATTTACAGGCAAGTTCTTCGTCTAAATCGGATTCTTCACCACGCAAATTGAAATTACAATGTGCGGTTAAGATCTGGTAACCAGCCCGATGCAAGAGGTGTAGTAATACTACTGAATCTATGCCACCACTTAACGCCAGAATGAGTTTATCCTCAGACGTAAATAATTGGTTTTCGAAGATATAATTTTTGAACTTTGCAAGCATAAATTTAAAATAGTCTTTTTATGTGTACGGCATTTTTGAAGGTTCGTTCTCTAAATATAAAACCCAATTTTTTTGCCAATTTTTGCCATGGAGTTTTAGAATTAAAAATCAACCACTTAAAAAAATAGGATATATTTATTTGTATAAAAATTTGGTCTAAAATAGCCTTTCAAATTTTGTGAAAAAAGAAAATCAACCTTTTTTTTCGGTGATTGTACCGACTTATAACCGACTTAAATTTTTGCCTCATACGATAGAATCAATTCTAAATCAGAGTTTTATTAACTTTGAATTGATTTTGGTTGATGATGGAAGTACAGATAAAACACCTCAAATTATTCCACAAAAATTTGAACATGATAAACGACTTCGTTTTTTTCGAAAAAAAAATGAAGAGCGTTCGGTTGCTCGTAATTTTGGAATGCAAAAAGCACAAGGTGAATATCTTCTTTTTTTTGATTCAGACGATTTTATGCACCCCAATCATTTAGAAGTTTTATACCAACGAATAGTCCAATTTTCGAACTATCGTTTTTGGACAACAAAGTACCAAACTAAAACTCAAAATCAGCTTGAACTTGCCGACCATCAGCATCTGAAAGAAGGTGCTTATGATTATAGTTTCTTACTGAGTGGCAATATTTTAGGAGTTCTGATTTGTTTTAAACGTTTGCCTTTGCTCCAATATTTATTTTTGCCTGAATTTAATATGTGTGAAGACTGGATATTTAACATTCAAAATCTAAAAAATCATAAAATTTATCTAATTGATGAAATTACGATTACAGTCTCGGGTCATTCTGAACGTTCTTTAGCTGATAACCAAAAAGCCATCACAGGACGAATTCAAGCTATGGACTATCTACTTGAAAATGTGAATTTTACATCTCAAGAAAAAGCCTTATTACAAGGACATTCCTATCGTTTTTGTGCCATTCATGCCTATTTAGAAAATGACTTGAAACTAGGCTTTCGATTTTGGCGCAAAATGATTTCCTTTCTTGGCTTTCAACCGTCATCATTGGTACTACTTCTAAAGATTTTTATTGGAAAAAAACGAATTTCTTATCTCCAAAATTTACTTCAAAAATAAATTTGATTTTATTCTAAAATATTACGCCGTATAAGTTCCGTAATTAAGTGTGGAACTAAATAAGGATTTAGAATTAATACTTCATTTTTAAAGTTTTGTATAATTCCAATACGTTTTAGCATTCCAATATTTTTCAAACTTAGAGTTGCTTTATCCTGAAAAATACATTGTATTTTTTTGGTAGTCAGGCGTTTGTGTAGTAAGAACTGCAAAATTATTAGACAATCGTCTGAACTTAGAGTGCGTAAAAGAGTTGTATTTTTAGGTGATATAGGCTTCCGAATTAAGAGTGTATCTTCACTTGCTTTTTCAATATGTCGAAGCCACGAACGAAGTGCTGTACCAATATTTCCAGCCGAATATGAAAAATGTGCCATAAATAATCCTGCCATTTCATATTCTGGAATATCTTGCTCATTTTTATCGTTTAGTTTGAAAATCAATGGACTAGAACGATGACGGAATAACATAATTTCCTTTAATTCCTGAGCATTAAAAGGATCACACCGAATAATGTTTAGAAAGTAACTCTCTGAGTTTCGCATCAAATTTATCATTCTAAAAGCATATTCATTTAGATTGAAAACTAAGAAATGTTTATTAGCAAAGCGGTCGATAATCTCAAAAATACACTCTAAAACAGCTAAACCGTTTGGAGTTCGTTCCCACCAAAGTTCTATATCATGAAAAATAATAGCACTATTCGAAGGTAACTTTTCTAAAATTTCTTGATAATTCCCTGTCTTTTGGGTGGCTTGTTCAAGAACTTTTTCAAAAATTCTTGGGTTGGTCGAACCTGCCTCGGGTGGTTGAATGGTATAAATTTTTTCTCGTTCGAAATAACGCCCTACCATATAATGACTTAAAAATGATTTGCCTGAATCAGGCTTACCAATAATGGCAGTAGTGCTGTCGTAACCATCTAAAAATCGGCGATAAGCTCGATCAGCTTTCTGGAGTTGTCTTTGTCGTCCAAACCAAAATTCATCCGTAGAGTTATGTTTGTGAATAAATAACTGTTTGTAATACAGAGGAATAGTTTGATAAGTTTGACTATCAGGAGAAACTTCTTCAGTCAAATTCAGAATAGAACTATCTCCTAAATTTCCAGTAAACTGCTCTGTTAGTTTCCGAACCTGAAGTTCTCCTTCACTTTGTTTGTAACGTAAATTAGTTAAACTATCACGGACGTTTTCTTTGACACGTGAGCTAAATTTGTTGATTTGGATGGTGTTTTTGGATGTATTTCGTTCATGCTTTTCGATAACATCCACAAATTTAGAAAGAGAATACGGAGACAGTTTTTCGAAAGTATTTGAAAAAATCTGTTCAATTTGACGATAGATATCTTTTTGTAATTTTTTGGTTTCATTGATTTCTTTTGTTGCTTTTTTATGAGCATCCGAAATTAATTCAGGCAAATTATTTCGAGTTTCTTCTCGCTCTAAACTAAATGCCAATAACCACCTGATATCTTGTACTGTGTTTTTAGCTGTCTGAAAACGCTCATTCAGTTGTCGTTCATATTGTGCTAACTGAGGTTCAAAATATGTATCTATCAGATAATCAAAAAGTTTTGATAAAGAAATTTCCGTTGTTTCGATATTTTCTTTTTGCTCAAAAGTCAAGTTAGCAACCGACTCCTCCGTAATAATTTGGGTGGTTTTTGGGGCATTTTTGGCTAACTTATTGGCTTGAAGCAAAAATTGTTGAATTGCCTCCTGCATGGAAACCGTGTTTGTAAAATGGTTTCGCATTAAAGATTCTGCCGATTTTTCTTGTTTAGTGCTGTCCTCTGTCGGTGAAATCTGATTTAAGTAGTTTTCCAAATCATCTAAAGGTGATAAAATTTGGCGACTTAAAACAGCTTGGAAAGCATCTATTAAGGTTTGCATTTCGAAGCGCAATTGTTTTCGGAATGCTAAAATTTGAATATTTATATAAGCAATTTGAGTGGCATACCCTTGAACTTCCGTCCATAAAACAGGTAAGTTCTTGATCGTTTCACTCATTTTTCGATGTGTTTTCTTCAGTTTCAAGCTCTTCTTCAATTCCTGATTAGCAGTCAAATTGTCCAAGCTTCTGACTAAAGAATTCATCTGGTGAGTCACATTGGTCAGTAGTTGAGTTTGATAAAAATTAGCATCAAACTGAGCATCTAAAACTTTGGTAATCAAGAAACTAAGTTTTTCTTTTTGAGCTTGTAAAACCTCTTCAAAATCCTGATTATTAGCTTGTCTTTCTAATAAATCGAAACTATTTGTAATGGTGTCAAAAATTCTTCGAATACTATTTGTGTGACTCAAGGCTGTGTTTTCGAGTAGACGATAATTGTCGTAAAGAATTTGTTCACCTTGAATTTTAACATAAAAATAAATTAGCTTTTTGTACTTGACTTGATAACTTGCCTTGCCTTGAAAAAACTTGACATTCAATTGATTACTTGTCGAAAAGTGTGAAAGTAGTTCTTGATTATCTTCATTGAAAAATTCGGCATTAAATTCTACTTTGAAATTGTCAGGAGTTTCGGAAATTAATTCTTTAAACTTTTCAGCTAAGAATAAATTTCCATCCGTTAAGCATTGTTCTTTTTGACTCAAAATACCGTTTAATTCATTGATTTTTTGTTGAGCTTGTTGCAAAAACTCAACTTGTGTCTGTATTAAAAGTGCGTTTCGGTTTTCTAAATGAGAACTATCTGCCTCAATTTTCGCAAATTGTTCGGTCATTATTTGACGAACACTCAACGTATAAGCAATGGTAATTTCATAAATTTTTTGCAAATAATTTTGACAATATTCTTCAATAATTTGATGGGTTTTATGGTAAGTCTCCGCAATCAAATTGGCTAAATCGGGATGTTGTGGAGGCGTAACTTTAGGTAGTGATAATGGCGTATTTGAAGGCTTTCTAATCGTTTCAATATGTTGATTTTCAATGGGTTGAATTAAAATAGGAGTTTCAGATGCACCTACGGCTTTCGAGAAATAAGAAGATTCTTTGACTAATAAAACACTTGTATCGATTTCTTGCATTAAGGAATTGGTACGTTCAATGAATCCCATTTCTTGTCCCTCAATAACGGGAGGCATTCCCAACATCACCAAATCCGTATTTTCAGATTCTTCATGAATAATTTCATTGAAAGGTCGTTTTTCAATTTCATTATTAATAATGCGAATTTCGGCTTCAATTCGCATTTCTTCCCGCAAAGCCTCACAATTTTTATGAAGCTCGTGTCGTCTAAGATTGTCATTATTTGCAATTAAAATACGGACTTTTGCTTTTTCCCATTCGTCTGCGGATAAAATAAACTTCAAAAGCATTAGCATCAGATAGGCATTTCCACCAGCTCCCCGCCACCAAATATCAATGCGTTCATTTTGACCAAATTGCTTCCGAGAATGATAATTTAACAATAAAACATTGTAATCTAACTCAATCATTGAGCCTACTGATTGGGCAAATCGAATAGGATTTTTAGAGCCTCTTCCGCCCCAACCTAATAAAATCGTATTCGGCTCAATTCCTGAAAAACCATACGTTCGAGCAATATTTTCGATGCCGTCATAAATCGTTTGGCAATATTGACGGCGAAAAAATAAACCTAAAGCATCTTGTTCAGGTTCAGGGACTAACTGCCGAGATTTGGGTAAAACTTTTGAAGTTTCTGCGTTTTCAATGAGCTGGAAAGCAGTCAAAAATCCTAATCTTCCTGCCATTACTTTTCCAAATAAAATCAAATGCGGACGGGTGTCTTTTGCTCCACTAAATAAAATGATATTTGGTCGCCAGTTTCGTTGTTGGGTTTCTTTTTGTACCATATCGTGAAGCCCTTTTCGAATCAAGGAACTCCAGACCCCTTGCCAAACATCACCAAAACCTAATGACAATTGTCGGCGAGTTAAGTAGAAGAAAATCAATCCAATAATCAAAGAGGCGGCAATCATAAATGGCAAATCCAAAAAGACCATTACAAAGAAAGTCGAAACTGCTCCGATGATACTAATGGCATTTGGAATACGAAAAGTGGGGCGAAAATCGGAACTTGCCCAACTTTCTAAGGCACATGATAAATTGATAAAACCATAGGCTGCTAAATAAAACATCGAAACCAATCGAGCAACTACATTTAAATCTCCCACTAAAATCCCTGCTTCGGCAATTACGAAAGTGAGAATCAAGGCATTACGAGGCTCATTACTTTTACCGACTCCTTTGGCAAATAATTTTGGTGTAATTTTATCAACGGACAAGGCTTGTAAAATTCGAGGTGCGCCCAAAATTCCACCTAATGCCGAAGATAAAGTAGCTCCCCAAATTCCTGCAATAACAAACCAAGATGACCCAAAAGCAATCTCCTTCAATAAATTACTATTTGTCCTAAGCGCTTTATTTTCAAGGAAAAAGGCTAAGAAAAAGGCAAGTGCAATATATACAACTAATCCTACGGCTATTGCCAAAATTGTTCCTTTGGGAATGTCCTTTTTAGGGTCTTGCAAGTCGCCTGACATGGCTACACCTGCCGTAAATCCAGTTACTGCAGGAAAGAAAATTCCGAAAATTTCGGCTAAAGATTCCGAATTGGCAGGTTTTAATAAATTGGGCTGTTGAGTTGCATATTCTCCAATCGAATCAAACAAAAATGGAGCTGATAAGAAAATGGAAAATAGTGATACAACAATTGCTGCCAGAATAAAAAATTGGGTTTTTATCGCAAAAGAAGTACTAATAAAGGCAATGGTCGTGACAGAAACAATCGTAATTGTACCCGTTATCCGAAGGTCATTAGTCGAAACGGCTTGACTTTGCTCGAGGACTTTCGGGATTAAAGCAGGGATTTCAGGATGATTTAACTTCTTGAGAGCGTGTACGAAAGAGGCTTTATCTGAAAATAATTGACCTTTTAAGGAAGCTAATCGATTGTATATTGAATCAATAGGTTTTAAGGCTTGTAGAGTATCGTCTGTAATCTGAAAACCTGATCCATAATGCCAGAAATCAATGAAACTTTCTGAAAAACCAATGACATAAAGTGCAATGCTTAGGGCTGTTCCTACAAAAAGGGTAATCCCAATGGCTCCACCAATCGGTAAGCCTAAACTTCGGGACAAGATGTAATAAATTCCACCCGCTTTGACTCGTTTGTCAGTCGAAATGGAAGAAACACTCAGCCCCGTAGAAACAGAAATGACGTGAGATAATAGAATAATGGCAAGCGTCCAATAAAGTCCTGCTTCGCCAACGACCCAGCCCAGTCGTAGATACATAATTACGCCCAGAATAGTAAGAACGGAAGGCGTAAAAACGCCCGAGAATGCGCCATACTTTGTTCCTCCTGATGCCATACGGAATAGATTAGATGTTAATAATAATGGATTTTGGATTTACCTCAAAATGGGATGTAAACTACGTAAATAACCTTAAAACAAACGAAAAAAAACAAAAGATTTTAATGGTTTTTAGGATAAAATATTTAGATGAGGAAGTGAAATGTGAAAGTATTATATCATATTTTATAAATTAAAAATGATTATTTAACTTTTAAAAATTGTCGTGCTAGTTCTAAGCCCTGAACTTGCAACTCGGTATATTTTTCCAGTTCCTCATAAGACTTGGTGGCATATTTTAGAAAGGCGGAGGCTTGTCCATAAATAGCAGACAAATTAATTTTCTCAGTTAGATAATAACCATCTAAGAAATCTCGTATTCCTCCTGAAATAATCACTTGTTGACACGAAATATTATTTCCTAATTCTTTGATAATCTGATTAGTCATTAAGGTCATTTCTTCTGCAGAATGCCCGACTAAAGCTAAGTTCTGATAGGCTTTTTGATGTATTTCATTGCTTCGAAATAATTCGATCATTGAAAAATTTGTACCCCCATGCGCTGCAAAATCTATCGCTTCTAAAGGCAATTGGAGTAAGGCTTTTAAGCTTTCATAGCCCATTCCTTGTCCTACTTCTTTGACAATAACTTTGATATTGGTTTTATCCAAAAATTCGGAAATTGTCTCAATTGGTGGGCGCGTAATATGGTCTCCTTCAGGCTGTAACCATTCTTGTAAAGGATTTATGTGAATAATTAAACCATCTACTTGTAGGCGTTCAAGTAACTTTTTGATACGTTTGAGGTCATTTTTAGCTAATGATTCTTCAATTTGGGCAATACCTAGATTGGCAAAAAATGGTGCATCACCTAAATGATGACGTACGTCAAAATCAACAAAATAATCATCCGAATATAATAATCCACGACATGAGCCTAATCCCATTCCTAAACCGTATTTACCACAAATTTTAGCTAAATTCTGATTAATCTTTTTGGCTAATTTAGTTCCGCCTGTCATACTTGAAATCCAAATTGGATAACGCATCTTTTTACCTAGAAAAGTTAAAAAAGAATTATTTCCTGATGGATGTGCCATAAGTATCGGTTCATAAGAAAAACGAGTATCTAAATGCAATTTTTCCACCTGAGATTCAAAGGCTAACTCAATATGGTCTCGTTTACGCTCGGCAGCTTTGGGGTCGTTTTGTTTGATAAAAGTCATATCCAAATCAGATGAAAATAAATAAAGTTCTATTCGCCATAAAATTAGTAAAACGTTCAGATTGTTTTAAAGAATGTTATTTTCATAGCTTTAAAAGAGTTCAATTTCTTGAGTTAATACATTAAAAACAGGTAATCCTCTAATTTCTTGAATTCCTATTTCGGGAGGGGTAAATGTCAGATGACCAGTCGGATCTCGATGCTCTCGGCTCTTGATTGGAACGAAGGCTTCATAGGGTGTTTTCTCAGGAAAAGGACACTCTTTAAGTTTATCTTTTCGGATAAAAAAAGCATTATTTCCTGCTGAAGTACAGCCGATTAAAGCATAATTTTTTTCTTGGGCTAAGTGAAATAAGGCAGATAAGGAAGCTCCAAAATATAAATTGGATGGATGTTTTGCAGTTCGATAAAACTGTGGATCATAAGGTACTGTAATCGCTCGTTTTGCACCAAAAATCGCATTATACTCAACTATTACAATTTCAGGATTTGTTGAGATTGCTTTCCAAACATAGTAATCATTTCCATCAATATCAATATGTAATAATCCAGTTTTTTGATGAAAATAGTATTTTTTTAATAAGCCTTCGATATTTTCTTGAGTAATAAAATGACTTTTTGCTTGAATATCATACAAAAAATAAATTGGATCTTGATGAATAAAATGAATATTTTCTGCTGAGCCATCCATTACTAAACCTGACCAATTGTTATTAATTAGTAAAAACCGTGTAACAGCTTCAGTATAATTTTCAACTCCAAATTCAATAAATCTTTTATGTTGAATATCAATATGTTGTGTTAAATATTGAATAATACCATCATCTCCCCATTGTGAGAAAACTTTGAATTCAGCCTCATGAAAGTGTTGAATAGGAAGCGTTTTTAATTGATTACTAAGTAATTTGCCTAACATTAATTTTTGAGTTTCTAATTCTCTTGAAGAAACTAATTTAAGCTTTCTCTTAGAAAGTATAAAAGCAATTATTTTTTTGATAAGATGGTACATTTTCAAGAATTTGATTTCAAAATACAAAAACGCTTTCCTGATTTAGAATCTGTGATTTGGTGATCAATAAGTACTTGTATATCAGGAGGAATCGTTTTATCTGGCGTAATAATTAGATAACGTAAATTATGTTTCTTGATAAAATTTATTAAACCTTCTGTATTATTTGTGAATTTTTGCCTTGTTTTTTGTTCATTGAAATATAAGACAACAGGATTTAGTTGTAAGGCTTGCCTTTGTGCTTCTGAAATATGAGAGGAATCTAGTAATTCATACATAGATAAGTGAACTGTATGAGTATTCTGACGCATATAATTCATGTAACGAGACTCCACATAACCAACAAAATTATGAGCAAATTGACCTCTTTCTAATAAATAAGGTACATCAGCTAACGTCCCACCAATAAGCAATTTTTCAGAAGCAAAAGGTTGTAATAATGAATCAATTTGTTGTAAATAGTTTTTAGAGTAAGAACTTTTAGGCTTGGGTTGAATTTTTAATTGTCCATTGCGAACTACTCTAAAAAATAGAAGCCCAAAGCATAGTACTATAGGAATGTAATATTTGAGGTTAAGACGACAAAATTTTTCTGCTAATGCCCAAAGTACAACTGTGAATGCAAGTTTTCCCATCGCATATGCCACCACTGTAAAAAACTGCCCCCAATCTACATAAGGATTTAATCGACTTACGAACCATGAAATACCAAAAATTGTAATACTTGGCAATGCGATTCGAATAAGTTCTTTCTGAGCATATGTCGAACGATATCTCCATAATAAGATGGGTAATATTAATGAAAAAGGTACATATAGATATGGAATATGAATGAGTGCCTTAAAAGATTGAAAAATAAACGCTAAAAATGAACTTTCTTTGTAAGTTAGAAAGAAAGAAATAGCAATATTACTTTCCAAAGTAGCTAGTGCTGGAGTGTTCCATTTCCAAAATCCGACTAGAAAAAATGCTACAAAAAGAGTCAAACCTAAAGATAATTTATTATTTATCTTAAAATAATTATATTTGAAATTCCATAAAATGAGTAGAGTTAGCCCTCCAAAAACACCTGGTGTAGCTAAAAATGAAATAATAGGAAACGATAAAATAAAAATAAAAGCTAATTGATGTGCTTTATTTCGAAGTAAAACTAAGAAGGTAAGGCACACAATTTCAGGTATTATTGCTTTAATATTTATAAATGGAATAGAATGATCACCGTGAATAAAATGGTATGTATTAACCATAGGGCTTTGATACTCCAGAAAGAAATTTAGATAAATAATTGCTGAAAACAGAAAAATAAAAGATAAAAGAGTGTAATGCCAGTTATATTTTCGAGTAATTGAACTTAAAAGCGTTTCATAACCTAAAAAAAGTATAAATAAAAAATAAGTAAACATTAGAATCATATAAATATACATAGTAGAAACTGGGAAAAGAGCTGTTAGTAAGGCATGCATCCAAAGTTCAAAATAGTGATAGGGAGCAATTCCGTGTGCTTTTTCAGTCCAAATATTTAGAACTTTATAACGATTTTCTTGACCTGTAAGCCCTAAAAAATCACCAACTTGAGCATAAAAATCATTATCAGAATTATCTAATAAACTAAATAAAAAGCCTGTTTCTGTATCCATTAACCAAACTACCCGCAAACTGAAAATAAGAGTAAGAATTATAAAGTAAACACCTAAACGGTAAGATTTAATAATCTGGAAATCAAGTAAATAATCTATTATTTTCTGCTTTGAGAAGTGTGGTTTTTGAGATAAATACCAATAAGCTACGCCAAATAGGATTAAAAAAATAAGGTTAAAGGTAATTCCGTTAGCTTGCAAAATTGAAAAAAAGGTGATAATCAGATAAGTACCTGTTAATAATTTAGAAAATAAATCAATAGTTAACTCTTGAAAGCGAATTTTACAAATGGCTATGGCTAAGTGTCCAAGCAAATAAATTGCTGTTAGAAATAATAATAATAAAGGCAAATAGATAAAGATTTCAAGTGGAGTGAGCATAAATCCGTAGAAATTATTTTACTGAGTATGATAAATGAAAAAAATACTTAGAAGGATTATATGAAGAATATTTTGAGTAAAGATAAACTTATATTTTATATTGTTTGGAAATAAGTAGTCGGTGGCAATGACTTTCTATTATACCGTGTTTTTTTGTTTTGGAAAATTTTATTTATATTATTAGGTAATAAACTGAAAATCAGTAAATTATTTTAGGTGTTTCACCTATTATTAAGCCTATTACGAATAGGGGCGTAGATTTTGAGCTGAGGATTTTCTTTTATAAAATGATAGAATTTGACAAAGTTTAAAATCAAGATGGCTAGAAACTTTTGTAGAATGCCTTTGATATAAAACTTTGCCAAAAGGAATTGATTTTCTATACTACAATTCTTTGGTTAATGGACTTTTGAGATAATCCAAAAACTCATTTCGGGTTGTCTTTTCTCGAAATTTTCCTGAATAGTCAGCGGTCACGGTGGTACTGCTCACATCCTGAATCCCACGAGAAGCAACACATAAATGCTTAGCCTCAATCACAACTGCCACATCTTCAGTTTGTAAGACTTTTTTTAATTCCTCTGAAATCTGACGAGTCAAACGTTCCTGTACTTGCGGACGCTTTGCAAAATAACTTACAATACGATTAATTTTAGAAAGTCCAATGACTGTTCCTGAAGAAATATAAGCTACGTGAGCATGCCCAAAAATCGGTAAAAAATGATGCTCGCAAGTCGAATGTAAGATAATGTTTTTTTCTACCAACATTTCACCATATTGGTACTTGTTTTCAAACGTTTTGACTTGTGGTTTGTTAGTAGGATTTAAGCCTTCAAAAATTTCGCGGACATACATTTTAGCTACCCTATATGGCGTTCCACTTAGGCTATCGTCAGTACGGTCAAGTCCAAGAATATCCATAATCTTGGCAAAATGTTCCTGAATTTGAGCAATTTTATCTGTATCATTACTCAAAAAAGCGTCGGGTCGGAGTGGAGTTTCTAATGAAGTTCCTACATGATTGTCTCCCATTGCTTCCAGATTTTCCATAGCTGTTAGCCTATCTTCAGCATGTCCATTTAATGGGTTATTAGAGTCTGCCATATTTTGAATAGTTTCAATAAATAAAAATAATTTTAACTTTCTGGTTTCCTAAAAATGTAAATTTTTGAATCTAAAGTAATATTTTAACGTAATAAAATTTTATTTTGAACTTTGTTTACCCTCCTTTAACACGGTGCGGGTTTGAAATGTTTTCAGGCTTGTCTCTGTTTTGTTATGAATTATATGAATAGAAGATGAAATCTGAAAAGGAAATCTAAAAAATACGAATTCCTACCTGAAAACCCCACCAGATTTGACTGGTTTTACCATTTTTCAACATCTGCTTATTTAGCACAGAACTTTTAGGAGTAAGTTGAGATTCCACGATTTCACCTGCAAGATTTTTTGAGACGTAATTATATTGATTGAGTGAAAAACCTGCAAAAAGAGCCAATATTTTGAGTGGACGATAATAACCGTTTAACTCTAGACGATGTAAGAAATTAAAGTCTGGCTGGAGATGTGCTTCCTGAACGTATGAGAAAGTATAATCCAATGCCATCTGCAGATGTTTCTTTGAAATAAATTCTGTCCCAAAACCATAACCTGCTTTCCAAAAATCAATTCGGATAGGTTCAAGCCCACCTGAAACAATGTTATAAAGACGTTTTACACCTGTTTTTGCCTTAAAAAATAACATTCCTGTCTCCTCTGCGCCTGTTTCAATACCATAATATCCCGTAAAATTAAGCAAGCCAATTGGAATTCCCTTTTCATATTTTCGAGCCAAATTAATGACTCCAATCTGAAATCCCTTGACTGTATCTGCCAAATTAATGGGTGAAATTTGTATTCCTGACAATTTTCCAAATACCAAATTGGAGGCTCCAGCAATTTGTACACCTTTTGCTGAGCGACTCACAAAGTTGAAAGCTCCTGCAGTTTGCCAACCTCGCATTTGCCCAAAAACCGTATTGAAAGCTCCTGATATTTGTGAACCACTAAATTTTTTAAATCCTGAATTGAATACTCCAGCAAGCTGAAAACCAGATACTTCTCCAACTGTTGAATTACTCAGCCCTGCAAGTTGAATTCCCGAAATTTTACCTTGCATAAAATTATTTACACCTGAAATCTGAATTCCTGACCCACCATCAGTTACCATATTATTGATTGCTGAAATTTGTAGTCCTTTAATTTTGCCTCGTATCACATTTGTAATTCCTGCAAACTGAAATCCTTGCATACTTAAACCTGAGAAATTACTAATTCCTGCGAGTTGCATGCCTGAAGTTTGTAAACGAACTACATTTGCCAAACCACTAAATTGAAATCCTGAAGTTCGTCCACCGACTAAGTTTCCTAGCCCTGCAAGTTGAATTCCTTTTATATTGAAGCGGTTCATATTTAATAATCCTGAAAAATCAAATCCTCGTGAACCTGCTGAATAACCTGCTAAAATATTGATAGACAACCAGTTGAATTTTTGTCCATTTGCTATTCCATTCGTACCAACTCCTGGTATAAATCCGAGTTGAATAGCTTTATTTTTGAGTAAGGTTTCTATATTCTCTGCTTTTGATTTCTTCTTATCAACAAATACTTGTGTAATTTTAGTGGTTTCGATGGGTTTGAGAAGTTCGATATTTTCTATCGAAGGGCGTATAGGGACTTTAGGTTCTAACCGCTTAAGTTCTTCTAAATCAAGTGGTTTTGGGCGCATAGCTAAATTTAAAGTTCGATCAGAAGCAATGCGTACTCGTAAATTTTTAGAAATATACTCTTCAGCTTGTATAGTTAAACGTAATAAGTAATCAGGATTTGGAACAGTCAATTCATAACGCCCTTTTTGATTAGAGACTGCTGAAATCGGCAAGTAGGCATCATACATTTCAGCATTTGGAATTGGTTCACCTGTTAAAATATCTCGGATATATCCCCGTAAGACATGAATAGGTTTTTTAGTTTCAGGTCGAGTTGTACGGTAAAAAATAACTTGTGAACCTAATGTCTTATATTCAATGCTCTTATCTGTAATAATATGGGTTAAAATAGAGCTAATAGACTCATTTTCAGCTTTATAATTGATTTTATAGTCTGTTGGTAAAACTCCTGAAGCATAGGCAAAATCGAATTTTCCGACTTGGCTAATTTTTTCTAGGGCTAATTCAGGCGAAATATTAACCAATGAAATAGATATTTTTTTAGATAAAATAGTATTTTTTTGTGCTATTCCTTCTTGAAGTACACCTAAAAAGAAACACCCTAGCCACCACCAATGATACCACTTTCGGAATCTTTCGTTCATTGCCTTCTTGGGTCTAAATTTTAGTCTAAATCTTTTTATGATTTCTTAACCATTGATTCTTAAATAATTAAATCTATGAAACTCTTAAAAATTCCATAGATTTGTAGGATTAGATTGATTTTCGTAATGCCATGATGTAGCCCAAGTGTAAGCCTTCATGCACATTATTGAACTGAATGGCTTCTTCAATATTAGTTAGTTCTATTCCAAAACTGGTTGGATAAGATTGGTAGTTTTGAAATATTCTATTTTCATAATCTTCTTGTAAAATATCTACCAAATTAACAAATTTTTCTTTGATAGGTATAATTTCTGTAGCAGTAAGTGAGCCTTCGGGTTTTGAACCTTTACGATATTTATCAACCCAATCCGTAGGAATCTTTAGAGGTAATCCTGATAATTTATAACATAATAGTTGCTGGGTAACCACCAAATGAGCAAAGTTCCAAAGCACATTATTGGAAAAATTGGGAGGAATCTTATTTAATTGTTCAATAGATAAATTTTCGACAATATTTAGAACATTGCTTCGAGTTTGTTGAAGTATTTTAATTTGTGTTTGCATTTTAAATAGGTTTTACATTCATTTTTTTGGACAAAATACATTGTCATATCATAGAAATTTGTCTTAAAAATAAGATAACAAGAATACGAGTTTTTGTTGAGAAAAGAAACCAGTATCTACATTTTTATTTTTAAGTAGAAAAGGTTATTTTTGCACCGCTAAATTTTCAAAGGCATCTTTAAGAACTAAAATTGTACAAAAATTATGAAAAAAGATATTCACCCTGAGTACCGTGAGGTAGTCTTCTGGGATATTTCAAGTGATACGAAATTTGTTACTCGTTCTTCGGTAGAAACTCCTGATACTATCGACTGGGAAGATGGTAACTCTTATCCTTTAGTCAAAGTGGAAGTTAGTTCAGCTTCGCACCCTTTCTATACAGGTAAACGGATGTTTACTTCGGCGGCGGGTCGTGTTGAGAAATTCAACAGAAAATACAAGCGTAAAGGCAAATAACTACTTCTTTCCCAAAACTTTGACAAAGTATTTTGCTTTGCCAAAGTTTTCCATTTCCTTCCTATTTTCTCATCTATTTCCCAATTAGAATAGACCAGTTCTTTTGAATAAAAAATGAAATCTGGGTGAAATGAATATTATTTAATCTCTGTCAAGATTAACATATTTTGCTGTATTATTTATTTTCTGAGCCATTATTATTAGTGTCAAATGTAGAGTATTTTATGCTTCAATGTTGCAGAAAAATAAGTAAATAACAACTACTTTAGTGTCGCCTATCAATTGTCAGAAAATAGTTTTGACTTAATTAAATTGTAAAGTTATAAATTTTAATAAAATCTAAATTATAATTAGTGTCATGCAAAAAATTATTCATAGATTTATTCTAATGTTTGGTTTAGTTTGGTTGGTGCAGTGTGGGGATAAGGATAAAGATGCCATCGTTACAGTCTCGACAGAGTTTGGTGATATGGTTGTTGTATTGTATGATGAAACACCTGAACACAAAAAAAACTTTTTAAAATTAGTTCATGAAGGGTTTTATGACAGTACCACTTTTCACCGTATTATCCCTAACTTCATGATTCAGGGTGGAGACCCCAATACGAAAACAGGACAAGGACACCCAGGCACTGGAGGACCTGGTTATACACTTCCTGCTGAGTTTCATTCAAAACTAACGCACAAGAAGGGAGCTTTATCGGCTGCTCGACAAGGTGACCGTGTAAATCCTGAAAGACGTTCAAGTGGGTCACAGTTTTATATTGTACAAGATGCTATGGGATGTCAACATTTGAATGGGCAATATACAGTTTTCGGAGAAGTAGTAAAAGGGCTAGAAGTGATTGATGAAATTGCGAAACAACCAAGAGGCGTAGGGGATTTGCCGAATCAAAATATTCGGATGATAATGAAAGTAGAATTCCTCAAGAAGAAAAAAATTACAGAACTCTATGGTTTTGAGTATCCTGAAGAAAGTAAATCTATAAAGGAATAATTCGGGCTGAAAATATTACTTTTTGTATTGAATATAGGAAAATTAGCTTTGTTATTACTAAAAATACAATAACAAAGCTAAAGTTGGTAATATTAAGGATATTAAAGTTTGGCTCGAACTCGAAGTACTGCCTGAGCAATATTTTCGGCAGTCAAGTCATATTTTTGGAGTAATTCGGCTGGAGTTCCGCTTTCTCCAAAAGTATCATTTACGGCAACAATTTCCATTGGTGCAGGACGATTGGTTGCCAATAAAGCCGCAACAGACTCGCCCAATCCACCTGCAATCTGGTGTTCCTCTGCTGTTACTACGCATTTGGTTTTTTCAACTGATTTTAGGATAGCTTCAGTATCCAGAGGCTTAATTGTATGAATATTAATGATTTCAGCATCAATTCCTTGTTTTTCAAGGATATATCCTGCCTCAATTGCTTCCCAAACCATGTGACCTGTAGCTAAAATAGTTACATCTTTGCCTTCATTTAGAGTAATTGCCTTTCCAATCACAAAAGGCTCATCGGGCATAAAAACGGGCATTTTAGGTCGTCCAAATCGTAAATAAACAGGACCTTTATGGTCAGCAATAGCAATGGTGGCATTTTTGGTTTGGTTATAATCGCACGTATTGATAACCGTGAAATTAGGCAACATTTTCATCATGCCAATATCTTCCAAAACTTGATGAGTAGCTCCATCTTCGCCCAATGTCAAACCTGAATGCGAAGCGCAAACTTTGACATTCGTATTAGAATAAGCGATAGATTGTCGAATTTGATCATAAACTCGGCTGGTTGAGAAGTTGGCAAATGTTCCCGTAAAAGGAATTTTTCCACCAATAGTTAAACCTGCGGCTACGCCCATCATATTTGCCTCTGCAATTCCAACTTGGAAGAAACGCTCAGGGAATTTTTTCTGGAAATCTCCCATTTTAAGCGATCCAATCAAATCCGCACATAATGCGACTACATTCGGATTTTGTTCACCCAAAATTGTCAAGCCTGTACCAAATCCTGAACGGGTGTCTTTTTTTTCGGTATAGTTAAACTTTTTCATGAATTCTTTTTGATGAGTAGTTGAATTAAGCGTATTATAATTTCTTAGTATTTGATAATTACGCTTGTTTTTTTACTAAATTAATATTAATAATCAGCCAACGTAGAAGGTAACTGAGCTAAGGCTCTCTCTAATTCGTCATCATTGGGAGCTTTTCCATGCCACGCATTTCCGCCTTGCATAAAATCTACGCCGTAACCCATCAAGGTTTTTAATAAAATCAAAACAGGTTTGCCCTTACCTGTTCGAGACTTGGCTTCTTCTAAACCATCAATAACACACTGTAAATCATTGCCTTGTTCAACAGTTAATACATCCCAGCCAAAAGCTTTCCATTTGGCTTCTAAGTCCATCAAAGATAAAACCTCGTCTGTCATGCCGTCAATTTGTGCGCCATTGTAGTCAATCGTAGCAATCAAATTATCGACTTTGTGATGGGCTGCAAACATTCCAGCTTCCCAAACTTGTCCTTCTTGTTGCTCACCATCACCCATCAAAACGTAAACATGACGATCTTCGCCATTTAATTTTTTGGTTAATGCGGCTCCAATTCCTACGGATAATCCCTGTCCTAATGACCCTGAAGCAACTCGGATTCCTTCCAAACCTTTGGCGGGTGAAGGGTGTCCTTGTAATCGAGAATTGATAAGACGGTGCGTTGCCAATTCAGCAACTTCGAAGTAGCCATTCCGAGCTAAAATACTATACCAAACAGCACAAATATGTCCATTCGAAAGTAAAAATAAATCTTCATCCAAGGCATTTGCTTGGTGTGAATTATCATGTTTCATGACGGCATTGTACAAGGCGACAAAATATTCGGTACAGCCTATCGCACCCCCTGGGTGTCCTGAGCCACAACCGTTTGTCATTCGCAAAACATCCCGTCTGACTTGGGAACAAAGATTTTGTAATTCTGTTAAGTTATATGTTGAATCTGCCATTTTATTGTGAAATATTGAAATTTGAATCCAGTCGTAATGAAGTTTTTCAATAGAAGTGAGTGGATATTTTTATTCATTGTAAACCTTTTTAATAGCTATTGAAAAAGAATCCCACCATCTTATTCATGACTTAACTACGAATAATTATCCGTTGGCTTTTTGGTGGTCAGCAAGAAACTTTTCGAGTCCGATATCAGTCAAAGGGTGTTTGAGTAAACTTTGGAAGACATTAAGTGGACAAGTGGCGACATGTGCGCCTACTTCAGCACAAGAAATCAGGTGCATTGGGTGTCGAATCGAAGCAGCAAGGATTTCAGTTTGGAAATCATAATTATCAAAAATGGCAATTAATTGAGCAATTAACTGTAATCCGTCTGCACTAATATCATCTAATCGTCCAATAAATGGCGAGATGTAAGTTGCGCCAGCCTTAGCGGCTAAAAGAGCTTGTCCTGCCGAAAAAATTAGGGTACAATTGGTACGAATGTTATTATCTGAAAACCATTTTATGGCTTTAACACCATCTCGAATCATTGGTACTTTGACCACGATCTTAGGACTAAGTGCAGAAAGCTCTTGACCTTCTTTGATAATTCCCTCAAAATCAGTGGCAATAACTTCAGCACTTACTTTGTCATCTACCAAATCGCAAATTGCTTGGTAATGTGCTAAAATATTTTCATGTCCCGAAATACCCTCTTTTGCCATCAAGGAAGGGTTAGTAGTTACGCCGTCCAAAATACCCATATCGCGGGCTTCAGCGATTTCGTCCAGATTAGCCGTATCAATAAAAAATTTCATCTCAAAAGTTGTGTTTAAAAGTTACTTGCTTATATAGGCTCTGAAAAGTAATAAGGTATGGCACAAAGTCAAATAATGTACCATTCCACAAAAGTAGAAAAAACCATAAGGAAAGCCAGAGGAATAATTTGACTTTGTGTCTTTTTGGAGAAATTAAGTCTTTGAAATTGGTTAAAAAAGAGAGAAGATATTATCAGATTTCGTTACTTTGAATTATTATAAAAAGATGTTGAATTTAATATGTGTATAAAATAATGGGTACATCGGCTATTTTCGGAATGATCCTGATCTGTGGTACAGTCATTGGTGGGTTTAGTTATTTTTTGACTATTGCGGTTCGGAATGAGCAAAAAGCCAATGATGAAAAATAGAAAACTCATCAGATTTTGAAACCTGACGAGCGTTAAGCAAAACGGTATTATTTGGTTAGTCTACCCTACTAAAATTTTATTGATTTACAAATTACTGATTATCATTTGGATTAAAACAAATTGAATTTTTCCGTAGCGGTGGGTTTGCAAACCCACCGCTTAATAAACAAAGATTGTTAAATAATTTCAATGCTAAATATATTTTATAAATCATTTTTTAGAGTATTATTTGGTTTTAATTAATGATGATTTTAGGGCAATAATCGCAGTTAACAGGGTCAAATTCAGCATTCTCAACATTCTCAATGCCAATTACTGTAACTTCGATGCGGCGGTTTTGTCGGTGAGCCTCATCACTACATAATACACCTTCTGTGCAATGATTGAGTACTATTTTTTCGCCGTATCCTCTGGCTTCCAGACGATTACCATCAATTCCTTGCATCATCAAATATTTAACGGCATCCTGCGCCCTAACCAATGAAAGCATTTGATTATAATCTGCCTTTCCTCTGGAGTCGGTGTGTGCGCTGATTTCTGCCCGAACTGAAGGATTAGCTTTCATAAAAGTGACCACTTTCTCTAATTCTTGCTCTACTTCGGGAGTAACTTCCCATTCCTGAACCCCATAATTGATGCGAAAAATACGTTTAGTATTCAAACTAAGAGGCATCAGAGATAAGTTAGTGATGTTTGTAATTTTATTTTTAGGCAACTTCTGGACATCCAATTTGAGGCAGTCTGTGGTATATTTTTGTCCATTATTTTCCCATTGTGCTTTTAAAACGTAAGAGTTTTTCTCCTCTAAATCCAAACGAAACTTCCCTTCTTCGTCTGTTCTTACAGTACGTAATAAATTTCCTGAATTATCATATACCTCAACAGGAATGCCATATAATATTGGAGTTTTTCCCTCAATATTAACTTGTCCAATAAAATCAGGAGCTGTTGTAGATAGTACTCCAATCGTATCTATTCCAACATAAGCCTCTGATGGTGAAATGATTGATGCTTCTTCGGTTGGAGTTGATTCCACTTCCAATAATGGATTTTTATTTTGCATTGATAAAGCGATAAAAATCGAATTGAGGCGCATTCGATACGGTTCATCAGCACTAATTGCTTTTTCCTGATGTGGTTTGATTTTATATTCTCGTGGTTGAAATCCTTGTTTGGTTGCCCGAATCAAGTAAGGTGTTTCTAAAGCCAATTGTAACTTGAATTGTCCAAGTGAATCGGTTAAAACACTTCCACTTGATTTATTTTCGTAGGTATTAATAAATTGAATGGATACATCCTTTAAAGGTTGAGACTCCATTTCATCTAATAGATTTTCTTCGGTAATTATGCCTGCTACTTCCAAAAATCGGAGTGATTCATTTTCTTGAAGAATATCTACGGCATAAATATCATCATCGCCTTTTCCACCTATTCGGTTGGAAGTAAACAATGCCTTGCGTCCTGTTTCATCAGTGCTAAAGGCAAAGTCATCTGCATTTGTATTAATCGGAAAACCAAGATTATCAGGTGGAGTCCAGCCATCATCAAGGATTCGAGAACGCATAATTTCCAACCCACCTAATCCAGCATGTCCATCGGAGGAAAAGTAGAGTTTATCCTTAAATAAATAGGGAAAAATCTCTTTTCCTGCCGTGTTGATTGGTGAGCCTAAATTCTTCGGTGGAGTCCATGTATTATCTTGCTGTCGATAACTTACATAAATATCGGAAGCTCCCTTTCCGTTGGGCATATCAGAAACAAAATATAAGGTTTTGCCATCTTTCGAAATGGCAGGATGCGCCAAAGAATACTCGACACTATTATGCTCAAAAGGTTGAATATTGCTCCAGTTTCCATTTTCGTTTTTTTCAGCAAAGTATAATCCTAGATGTAAAATGCCCTTTTTGCCTCGTTTATTCTTATTACCTTCCATATTGTTTTGAGTGAAAATCATTTTGTTCCCTTGGTCATAAAAAATCAAAGGTCCTAGGTTGAACGTTGAACGAAGTGTCTTGCCAAATTTTTCGACTTTGTCAATCTCAACTTCACCTAAGCTATTTTTATCATTAATAATTTCGGCGGCATATAGTTTGAAGATATGATGCCCTGTGGCTCGATTGATGTACTTAATTGGCATAAAATCGTCTCTTGATGAAACAAAAATAACTTTATTTCCATACCAAACAGGTGCAAAATCAGATTCATCAGAGTTGAGATTATCAAATTTCTTTAAGATATAATTTCCTTGATGGCGATAATGGAAAGCGGTATCTAGATTAATATTGGCAATGTATGAATTCGCTCTTTGGCTGTATTTTTCGAAATGGATTTTAGCCTTTTCATATTGTTTGAGTCGGCTTAGTGCTTGAGCATAATACAAACGATGAACGGGGTCGGGCAATTTAGCAGTATCAATAACATCCTGATACCATTGGACTGACTTTTTGGGGTGGTTCAAAAAATAATAGCACTTTCCGAGTCGGAGTTTGAGTTCGGGCTGAGGCTTTTTTTTTGCGATTTGTTCATAAATCTGAGCCGCTTCCTGATATGCTTTTTCCCGAAAAAGTCGGTCAGCTTGCTTGATGTTTTTCCAACTGTCGGTCACTAAACTCCCACCCGAAGTCATCCCACTATTTTGGGCAATTCCATCGGTAAATAACAATAAACTTAATATTAATCCACAGACGATATAATTGAGCGTAGTCATCATAGCTATAAGACACATTTATCGTGCCGTAATAAAATATAACAAACTGTACAAATTAACATTTTACGAAGTGTAAAATATTTTAAATGCAATATCTTCTAAGAAAGATAACGGATGTCAAGTAGTTATTAGTAGTAAATATCAAATCTTGAAAATAAGTTGATTTTAATCGTTACTTCTATTGTTTGGTTTATTAAAGTCTAAAATCGTGAGTCTGGTAATTAAATGTATTAACTCTTACTGCTCCTCTAAAAATGGGAAAACTCGTTCTGTGTTTTAGGATTTCATTCTGAAAAGATAGTGAATGGTGAAAGTATTTTTTGTGGAATTGGTAAGTGAGTAACTAAGTCTTGTTTCAAATTCAAATGTAATCTATCTTTGAGTTTGGTTGATTAAGATTTATAGTTTGTTTTTGTGATAGTATCATAAAAATAATGCCACGAAGGTACGAATTTAAAACAAATAAAATCAGCATCTGAAAGAATGTCTATTTTTCCCAAAAACGAAGATTAAGTTTTCCAAAATTTAAAATAAACTAGGTTCTATTACCTTTTTCTTAAAGAAAGATAAGCGATAATTGACACTAAACTCGTGTGAACCTACGGTGAAATTATTCCGTTCCGAAAAGGCGTAAGCATCATAAGCGTAAGCGAATTGCAATTGAGGTGTTATTTGTAATTGAGCTAATAAATTAATGGAATCTTGCGAACGATACGATCCACCAATCCAAATCCGATTTTTTAGTAATAAATTCAGATTCAGATTATAACGAGTTGGTGTTGCCTCCTGAATTCGTAATAAGAAGTTAGGTTTAATCTTCAAAAAATTAGTTAATCCAAAGACATATCCTGCGTTAAGTAAAATATTTTGAGCGGCATCATCTACGGCAACTTCAGCACCCAGCCCAAAAGTAGATAAACTAATACGAGGAGCAGATAATCCAATATACCATTTTGTTGTATATAAATATGTTCCTGCTCCGAAGGTGAAGGTAGAAGCATTCAGATTCCCGTCAGCTAAGACCACATCAAAAGGGTCTTTGGCTTCAAGACTTTCAAAGTTGTAACGAGAATTAATTGTTCCGACTTGTATGCCAAACGCCAAGGTTGTTTTTTGTTTTGTGTTATCTGTTTCTTTTTTCAATGCTATTCGATAAACTCCCATTGCGTGGTAACCCAATCGCTCAGAGATTCCCAGTTTATCCCGAATGACTAAAAAACCTCCTGCGATAGACTGACCAAGTGGAGAGTGTACTGAGAACATTGTAGTAGAAGGTGCGCCTTCAATATCTGCCCAGCGTTCACGTACCAACAAAGTAGCACTCAAGGCTTCATGACTACCCGCATAGGCAGGATTAATTGTAATGCCATCAAACATATATCTACTTAATAGCATATCCTGTTGCGCCCAAAGTGATTTTTCAGTAAAAAAGGAAATAATCACTATAATTAAGTATATTTTTTTCATGAATTATTATCTTTTTCTCCGTAAAACGACATAGCCTTTACGTTTAATTGTTTCTCTTTCATTTGATAATTTGATATAGTAGTAGTATGTCCCTTCAGGAAGTTCACCTGTATTGCCTACATTTCCTTCGCCTCTCCAAACGGTATTGATATTGTCGTAATCTTTAGCTTGATAAACCAGCATTCCATCTCGTTCGAATATTTGAACGGTATTCGTGCTGTATTCTGTAATACCATCAATATGCCAGATGTCATTATCTCCGTCATTATTAGGGGTGAAAATATTATAAATCTTGAGTGTAACAAATGGTTCTCTAAATTCAGGAACCCCATTCTGATTTTTATCTTGAGGAATCCTTGGGTCTACGCCAGCTTCTTGGTTATCAGGACGTTCATCGTTATCTGAGTCTAAGTCCATATAATCAGGAACTCCATCATTATCTGTATCAATTGGTGTACCACTTAGTGAGGTCATGTTTGTATGATTACCTTCATATTGGTCAGGAATTTGATCACCATCTGAATCTAAATCCCTAAAATTAAGGATTCCGTCACCATCTGTATCAGGCGGATTGCTTGGGTTAATCCAACCTTCAAACTCATCTAGGATCAGATCATTGTCTGAATCCAAATCCAAATAATCAGGCAAACTATCATCATCTGTATTGACAGGATTTCGTGGGGTATTTCCTGCTTCGATTTGGTCAGGAATACCATCATTATCTGAATCCAAATCCAAATAATCGGGTGTACCGTCTTCATCTGTATCTACAGGATTAGTTCGATCTGTTCCTTTCTCAATAGTATTTGGAATACCATCCCCATCCGAATCATCTGTTTCGACCGAAATCACCACCTCAGCTTCTCGACAAAGTATCGAATCTAATCGATCATCACAAACTTCATAACGAAAACTATCCAATCCTATAAATCCAACTTGAGGAGTGTAAGTAAATGTTCCATCTTCTCGTAAAAGAAGTGTTCCATTGGTTGGATTTTGGATAGGCAATGGAGTTAAAATTAAAATATCAGCATTGGGGTCGGTATCATTCTGGAGTATATTTCCTTCTAATAATTGTTCTTTCTCAACTTGGAAGCGGTCATCAGCAGGAATGGGTGGACTATTTTGTACGGGTTTATCAGTCACGATAACTTGAGCTGTATCTGAAAATACTTCTCCACAAGTTTGATTTCGAATGACTACTCGAACCCATGTTGTTTGTGTCCAATTTTCATAATTAAAAAAGTCAGTTTGACGATCTTGGTCTCGAATATCTTCCTGAAAACGGTCATTGGAAAATTGCCATTTGAGAACCTCACCTGAATGTCCTGTTAAAACAAAACGTCCTTTATTTCGCCCTCTGAAGACAGTTGTGTTTCCTGATAAATCACCACCTTCGGGTGCAGGGACGACTTTGATTTGGATAGGGTCGCTGAGATGATCAGTACAATTTTGAGTTAAAACACGTCTTCGAAAAAAAGTGCTTTTTACTAAGCCACGTGGCTGATAGTCAGGTAATTGATTATTATCTTTAGCTATCTCCCAAGTTTTTCCATCTTCACTTTGTTCCCATAGATAAATTGGCTCCCCATCTCCACCTGTAGGAAATGTACCTAAAAGTAACTGAGGCTCAACTCCTTTACAAACAGTTTGACTTTCTGTAATTTGATTATTTCCAAGGACTTCTAGTACGCGGACTTCGGACTTATCTAAGATGTCATATTCACAATTTAAGGTCATTGAATTGACGCGGATTCTATATACTGCATTTCGGAAGGGAGCAACTTCAAAAGTTAATTCTTCACCTGTGCCGATTTTGCTTTGAATAATCTGATTGAGATTTCGCTCAGAAACTAAGGAATAATTCAGAGAAGGATCAGAATAACTTAGTTCAATTTTACCTGTTTGATTTTGACAAATTTTAGGGTCACTAACAGTTATAAAATCATTAGTTTGGCTCAAGACCGTAACAATAGGTTTATTCATTAAAATACCTTCGCAAGCATTATCTCTAAGCACAGCTAAGACATGATATTGAGTGGTTTGGGCGGGTTTTACAGGAAATAGAATTGCTTCACCTGTTCCCGAAATCACTTCCCCTACATCAGTACTATCTATATCTAGACGTAATTGATAATCTACTTCAGGATCTGAGGCATACAACCGAATTTTGGCTTCATCTCCATCACAAATTGCTGTACCTGTTACTCGTAAGTCTCCCGATAAACGACTATCAAAACGAACCTGCGCTGAGTCTGATAACTGGATAGCACACTTAGCAAATTTGGTAATCGCTGAGACGTGATAGGTTGTTGCAGAGTCGGGTGCAATTTCTAATATAGCTTCAAGTCCATTTCCTTCTACAGGTATGCCTACGGCTTTTCCTGTCGAATCAATCAATTGATAAATTACATTTTTTTCTGCCTTAGATATCACAACTTGTGCATTTCCACCTGAACAAAATATGGGATCACTAACGGCTAAGGTAGAATCAGGTAAAATATCGGTATGTACTTGGACTTCTCCGATTCTTTCTGCGCCGAGGTCAGAAGTGATTTTGATGTAATAAAGTCCTGTGGTTAATTCTTTTGGATTTTGGAGAGGGTTTTTGCCTTGTGCTGCGTCTGTTTCCGTAGCATAATATCCGAAGGTACTGCCTGGGGAGCTTCCTGCTACTAAAGTGGAATCAGTAATATCTACAGTTTCAGGAAAGCAGACAGCTTTAGGCTGTTTAAGTTCTAGCCGAACGGCATTTTCGACAATTATCTTAAACGTACAAGTGGTAAAATTACTGTCAGCATCCATAATTTTATGGTGAATGAGAGTTTCTCCAATCGGAAAAAACGCCCCACTTTCTTTCCCTTCTAGAAGTTCAATTTTTACGCCGCTCTGGCAACCATCCATAGGCTGAAAGTGAGGGTAATTGACAATTGCGCCTTCTTGTCCTGGATCATTATCCACAATTATATCCGAAGGACAATTGATTTGAGGAGCTTTATCGTCAGTTACTTCAACAATAAACGAACAGCTTGTTTGGGTACGTCCTAGGTCAGTGGCTGTAAATGTTACGGTAGTAAAACCAACAGGAAATACCGAGCCACTTGGTAAGCCTTCGGTCATCTTTACAGAAACAGGTTGACAATCTTCGGCAAAAGGAGTTACATATTTAACTACTGCTCCACACATTCCTATATCAATCGGAACGGTAATATCATCAGGGCATTCCATCACAGGCTTGTCAACATCAAAAACAGTGACCTTGAAACGACATTCACTCACATTTCCTGAGGCATCTACTGCTTGAATCACTTCTGTTGTTTCACCCAGTGGAAATAACTTGCCACTTCCGACGCCTTCTTTGAGTGTAATGACAGGCTTTCCACAATTATCAGAGGCTTTTATTTCATAGCGATATTCGATATTACATTTGTCTTTATCAGCAGTTAGAAATACATCCTCTGGACATTCTAAAACTGGAGGAATAGCATCAAGAACACGAACTTCAAATTCACAAGTAAGTGCATTTCCTACAGCATCCATAATTGCATATTCTACGTGCGTCCGACCTGTTGGAAATTCTGATCCACTTGGTAAACCAGTTACAAATCCCACAGTAGAACCACAATTATCTGTACCTTTTGGAATTTCATAATTTACGATTGCTCCACATTGATTTGAATTGGCAGATAAAAATACAGTAATATCATTTGGACAGCTCGTAAAGCTGGGCGTTTCACCATCTTCTACAGTTATCGAAAAACTACTTTTAGTGAAATTCCCTGCTTGGTCAGTTACTTTGAACTCTTGAATAGTCGTTCCCACTGCAAAGTCAAAAGTTTGATTTAAGGTATTCGCAGGATATATGCCAACTCCTATACCGCTCGTAATTTCCACAGTCATATCGGACTTATTAGTACAATTATCTGAAAATTCAGGGAAAACATAACGTACTTTTGTTCCACATGAGTTATCTGTAGCATTTACAGTAATATGTGGTGGAACACTGACAAAGGGAGGAATTTTATCGATAACTGTAACTGTAAATTGACAAGTTGTAAAGTTTCCTGAAGGATCTTCAACCTTAAAAGTCATGTCTGTCGTACCTACAGGGAAAACAGAGCCTGATGGAAAACCTTGGAGTTGGGTTAAAGTTGTGGTACAGTTGTCACTCGTTTCAACTTTAAAATCTACTGAGGCATCACAGTTCGTTGTAGCCTCGACCGTGATGTTAGAGGGACACTTTGTAAAAATAGGAGGTTCTTTGTCTGTTACAATCACATTGAATCCTTGCTCAATAAAATTACCTCTTGCATCCTTAAATTTATATTTAATTTCAGTTGTACCTGCGGGAAATTCATCCCCCGAATCCAAGCTGGTATTTGCATCAACCCTCGTGATTTGGATAGCTCCGCCACAGTTGTCCGTAATACTGGGTAATGTCCACGAAACAATTGCCCCACATTTTCCTAAATCTGAGTCTGCTGTAACATCTGCTAAAGTAGGTATATTTGGAGGCATTTTATCTTCGACAATTACCTGAAAAGAACCTGTGGTGACATTTCCTTTTTTATCCTTAGCTTCATAGCTAATAGTCGTATAACCCAAAGAAAAAGCTTGTCCTGAAGCAGTTGAGTTTCCAGAAGTTAATTTCGGATATCCCGAAGCAATTTGATGATTATCGGTGGCTGAAACGGTATAAGTAGCTATAGCTTGACAACTACTATTTGCTGTCAGGAAGATATCACTTGGTAAATTTAAAGTTGGCTTTTCGTTGTCTACTACCGTAACCCTAAAACTGCAAACATCATCTGCTATATTGTTCGAAGGGTCTTTAATTTCGTATTCTACTTCATGAATTGCTCTACCATTTGAACCTATCGTAATTCTTTGTGTTCCATCTCCCTTCTTCCCTTTTTTTCGGCTTAATAGTACAGTTCCACAATTATCTGAACCTGAAGGATTGGTATAGATAAGTGTTGCATAATTTTTCCCAGCATCCGTATTCACTGTAAAATCAGGAGGACACGAACCACTATTTAATATTGGCTTTTCCGTTTCTTTTACTACTACGTTGAATGAACAATTTCTAAAATTTCCTGAAGGATCTTCATAACGATAAGTAACGGTTTGGGATTTACCAACCTCAAAAGTATCTCCACTTGGATGAGTGGGGTCAGGAATAACAATTACTGTTCCTGAATTATCAGAATAATCCGAAGAAGTAGGCAATACAGAAGAATAATCAACCACAATAGGACTACAACTTGAAGTAGTTACGACATAATCAGAAGTAGGACAATTATTCACTGTGGGTTTTTCGAAATCGCCTATTCTAACTTGAAATTGACAAATTCGTGTATTACCCGCTCCATCCTCAAATTCATAGGTAACCGTTGTAAAGCCAATTGGAAAATTATCTCCTGATGAATGACTTTTCGTAACATTAACTGAGCCACAATTATCTACGGCTGCGGGTTCTGTCCAAGTAACCGAAACTGTACTAGCTCCAGAGGTAGCCCGTGTAATGTCCGAAGGGCAAGCTTGGCTATAAATGGGCTTTTGTGTATCTGCACCAAGTGTTACGGTGACAAACTGAGTAGTTAGACAACCACTTGGTGATGTTTCATCAATTTGCATAATAACTTGCCCTTGTTTTTGCCAAGGAATAGTTACGGAAGCTCCTGATCGAGTAGAAGCTCCAGCTACAAATGAAGCATCTAGAATTTTCCAGTCGTAATTATATCCCGATGATGCACCAACTATATTATAGTTTCCAGTAGCCGTAGGGCATCCTAAAGAAAAGTCTCCTGTAATAGTGGGCGGAGCAAGTTTTGTTATCGTTACATCTAAATGACTATCTAATGTTGTGCTTCCACAACGTGCTGAAGTACTTTCTTTAATCTCAACTTTGCCCGAAGTAACACCTGCATTCCATCGAACTTGCGCTCTTTTCCCTCCATTTGAAGTACTCACTAATGTTCCATTTGTAATTACCCAAGCATAAGAACTGCCTAAACGATGTGGAGGCTTATGATAATATTCTATCACCTGATTTTCACAGGCTACTCTTTCACCTTCTAATGACTTTGCCCATTCCGAAGCTACTGTTAATTTAAAACTACAATTTGAGGAATTACCAGCTTGGTCAGATACTGTAATGAATACTTCATATACACCAGGCATAAGTGTTTTTCCTTCTTTGGGTGATTGTACGAAAGTTAAGTTACTATATCCATCCGTATCATCTGAAACATCCGTAGGATCAAGTAGATACTTTGGTAATGTCGCCCCTGTACACCCCGCTCCTGCAGTCAGACTCTGATCAGCTACACACTTCAATATGCTTGGAGGAGTAGTATCTGCCCAGCGTTTAGTAGAAGTTTCTGATTTGGAATGAGATTTCGTATCAGAGGAAGGTGGTTCAGTTGAAGAATTGGCTTCATTGGCAATGACCCATAATGGACAGAATAACCCAATAATTATCCAAAAACTTCGTAAAACATAATAATTTTGTAGCATTGTTACATTCAATATCTAAATAGTCAAATTTCTATACGAAGATAATTCTAATTTTTTGATGTACGAAAAGGATTCAGGGCAAGTTGGTCAAAGGGCTGATTTTAACGTTTTGAACAGAAGGGTATCGTTTTTTAATAAAATAATACCTTAGGATATGGCTCCACACAAAATAGACCAAAATTTAAGGATGGTGTATTATTTTCATTATTACTAGATTAACGATACCACTTTAATACTATTTTAAGTAAAATGTTAAATATCAGTTTATTGCTTCGGCAATACTTTCTTGAATCTGATGACAACTTTCTTCAATTTCAGTCTCAGTAATGATGAGGGGTGGAGCTAACCGAAAAGCATTCGGAGTTGATAAGAAATAAAAACCAAGGATACCACGCTTCAGGCAATTTTGGATGACTTCTTGGACAACTTGAGCATTCTCCATTTCTATAGCAAAA
This sequence comes from Cytophagales bacterium UBA2561, assembly GCA_002340355.1. Taxonomy (GTDB): domain Bacteria; phylum Bacteroidota; class Bacteroidia; order Cytophagales; family Thermoflexibacteraceae; genus UBA2561. The sequence continues at coordinate 742,405 of DDLX01000028.1, read as the reverse complement.
AGCAAGCCTTTTGAACGAATTTCCTGAATCGCTGTATGTTGTAATAATTGATGAAACAATTGTTCTTTTTTAGGAACATCTATTAAAAAATTTTGTTCAGTCAAAATCTGTAAACTTGCCAATGCCGAAGCACAACAAACAGGATGCCCTCCAAAAGTAGTAATGTGTCCTAACATAGGGTCAAAGGTAAATTTTTGCATCATCTCATAAGAAGCAACAAAAGCTCCAATAGGCATTCCTCCCCCAAAAGCCTTGCCTAATGTCAAAATATCAGGCACTACGCCAAAATGTTCAAAAGCAAATAATTTGCCTGTTCGTCCGCACCCAACTTGTACTTCATCAAAAATCAGAACCGCTCCTGTTTCATCGCATCGTTTTCGTAATTTTTTCAAATAATTAGAAGATGGAATTCGTACCCCTGCATCACCTTGTATAGTTTCGATAATTACGCCTGCGGTTCTTTCCGTAATTTGAGAAAGGTCATTTTCATCATTAAATTCAATAAATCTTACATCAGGCAAAAGTGGACGAAAAGCATTTTTTTTAGTCTCATTTCCTGAAACACTCAATGCACCATGCGTTCCACCGTGATACGAACGATGACAAGCCACTAATTCGGTTCGTCCTGTATGGCGTTTGGCGAGTTTCAATGCTCCTTCGTTGGCTTCTGCTCCTGAGTTAACTAAATAAACTGTGCTTAGGCTTGGGGGTAAAAATGAAGTTAATAATTGTGCCAATTGATTGGGAGTATCTTGGATATTTTCCCCGTAAACCATCGTGAAAAGATGTTTATCAATTTGATTTTTAAGGGCTTCAATAATTTTGGGATGTCCATGTCCGAGATTACTTACCGCTACTCCTGAAATTAAATCGGTATATCTTTTTCCTGACTTATCGTACAAATAAATTCCTTTGGCACGGTCAATTTCCAGACCCAAAGGAAAAGGCGAAGTTTGTGCCAGATGCTTCAAAAAAATTGTTTTGGCATTCATCAATCAAAATTTTTAGTGAGGCATAATTTATTGGCAAATCAAGTCATTTTTTTAGAGCTATCAAACTTATTAGACCAATCTATATTAGGACTTTCGCTTTGCTGTTGGCTGTGTCCCCACAGCCGACTGATTTTCAAATAGATATAAATTGCTCATGAGACACGAGCAACAGCAGTATAATTTGATTTCCAGTAAGTTATATTTTTCAAGCGAAAGTCCTATATATCTAAGATTAGGATTTGTTAAGTTTTGAAAATTTATAAAATATATATAATAACTTGATTATCAATAAATTACTATTTAACAACTGGAACAGACAAATACTTAGTTTGTAATTTATTGAGTTCTCCTCGAAGGAAAAAGAGGGCTTCATAAACTTCGCCTTCTGCTATTACATAAAACAAGGCTTGGTGCAAACGTTCGCCAAACTCTTCGGATTGATAAAGTTTCAAAAAATTGATGAATTCCTCATAATCTGTTGATGTTGTCATAATCGGTTTGGATTAAAATTTGTATTAAAATTTAATTTCTACAAAAATGGGAATTTAATGCTTTTTTTTACAAAAAAATTTGAATAAAATTTCAAAAAGGTTTGTCCAAAATATATTTTGGGATGTTTTTATCATTCTTGAATCAATGAACAAGCAAAAAATCTTAAAACTCATTAAAAGTCGTAGAAAAGAGTTAGGGTTTACTCAAAAAGATATGGCTGATAAATTAGGTATTGAAGGTAGTCAATACAGTCGGTATGAACTGGATAAAAGTGAAATTGCGCTGGATAAATTGCTACAAATCGGAGAATTATTGAATTTAGAAATTGCCATTCATGACAAAACTGATTACATGAGTTTGGAAAATCAAATTCGGGAAAAAGTACTAAACGAAGCGATAAATTCTATGGAAAAATTAAAACCAAAAAAGTAAGCGTAAACAAACCATTTAGTATTTTTGATTTAATGAATAAACAAAAAATCTTAGAACTCATCAAAAGCCGTAGAAAGGAATTGGGGCTGACTCAGAAAAATATTGCCGATAAATTGGGTATTGAAGGCAGTCAGTACAGTAATTACGAATTAGATAAAAGTGAGATTGCGCTGGATAAACTGTTACAAATCGGAGAATTATTGGAATTAGAAATTGTTATTTATAACAAAAGTGATTACACGAATCTGAAAAATCAAATGCGGGAGGAAGTGTTAGAAGAAGTAATAGATTCCGTTGAAAAATTAAAGCCAAAAAAGTAAATATAAAATTTTTAGGATAGTCCTATGAACTCATTTGCTGACCGTAATTAGGTAAAATATCTTTTTGGGGTAAATACTTAGCTTGTAAACTATCAAGTTGCCTTCGAATGTAAAATAAGGCTTCGCAAACGTCTTGTTTTTCTGGATAAACGTCGCCCTCAGCTATCACATAGTACAAGGCTTGGTGCAAGCGTTCGGCAAATTCTTCGGATTGATAAAGTTTTAAAAAATTGATGAAATCTTGATTGTGAGGCGTATTTTCCATGATAAATCAACTATAGATTGTAATTGAAAACAAAAATACTACTTTCTGTTGATTTATCAAAATTTGGATAAAATTTTTCAATTATAAGTTGATTATTATTTTCAATTTAACGATTTATGAGAAGTAAACTATTGGAAATCATTAGAAATAAGCGAAAATATAAAGGCATTTCACAAAAAGAAATTGCAGGTAAAATTGGCATTTCTCCACAAGCCTACTCCAATTTAGAAAATGGCAAATTTGAAATTACTTTAAAACGTTTAGATGAGATTCTGGAAGTCTTAGGCATTCAGGATGAAGATATAATTCAAGGAGAATTGGAAATTAAACAGATTCGAAAAGAGGTATTAGAAGAAGTAATCAATTCGATTGCAAAATTAAAGGAGGAGGAATAAATATCGGTGTTTTACCTTTATCAAAATTTTTCAATTTAACGATTTATGAGAAGTAAACTATTGGAAGTCATTAAGAATAAGCGAAAGCATAGTAGCATTTCACAAAAAGAAATTGCAGAAAAAGTTGGTATCTCTCCACAAGCCTACTCCAATTTAGAAAATGGTAAATCTGAAATTACTTTAAAACGTTTAGATGAGATTCTGGAAGTCTTAGGGATTCAGGATGAAGATATAATTCAAGGAGAATTGGAAATTAAACAGATTCGAAAAGAGGTATTAGAAGAAGTAATCAATTCGATTGCAAAATTAAAGGAGGAGGAATAAATATCGGTGTTTTAGCAGTAAACAAATTGTAAAAATGAATCAGATACAATTACGTCCAGCAATACCCTGATTGCGCTCAAAGGATACGGCAAAAAATGGCTTAGAATATCTTCTTCGTTTTAGAATAATTTGTACATTTGTTGGCTCAAAAATTAGTTAAATACAATTAGTAAAAAGTTGAGTAGTCACTTTATAAAAAATTATGAAGCCAATTGAAAAATATAGTGAAATACGCACTCAGTTTAAAATTGATACAATTAAAAATCCAGATGAGAATATTGCATATTTGACTCATTATCTGCACAACAGAAAAAATGGAGTTTCAAAATATTATCTGCACAAGGCTAAAGCATTTTTTGAAAAAACGATGCAACAATCTTTACAAAAATCATTAGCATCAAATCTAAAGTTCGATATTCCTTTTCCTGAAAATAATAAGACAAAATTCACATTTATAGATTTATTTGCTGGGATTGGAGGTTTCAGAATCGCCATGCAAAACTTAGGCGGGAAATGTGTATTTTCCTCAGAAATAGACAAATATGCTCAAAAAACGTATGAGTTAAATTTTGGTGAAGTTCCTTTTGGGGATATTACAAAAATTGATGCGACAAATATTCCTGACCATGATATTTTGTGTGGCGGATTTCCTTGTCAAGCATTTTCGATTGCTGGAAGACGTATGGGGTTCGAAGAAACAAGAGGAACTTTATTTTTTGATATTGCTCGAATTTTGAGAGAAAAACAACCAAAAGCTTTTTTCCTTGAAAATGTAAAAGGATTAAGAAATCATAACAAGGGAAAAACTCTCAAAACAATTTTAAGCGTTTTACGAGATGATTTAAATTATTATATCCCTGAACCTGAAATAATCAATGCAAAATATTTTGGTGTTCCACAAAATCGAGAGCGTATTTTTATTATTGGTTTTCGAAAAGACCAAAATATTGATGCTTTTGAATACCCCCAACCAACCAATGAGAAAATAACGTTTATGGATATTCGAGAAGAAAAAGAAGTATCTGTAAAATATTATTTATCAAATGTTTACAAACAAACTTTAATTGACCACAAGAATCGACACACCAGTAAAGGAAATGGTTTTGGTTATGAAATTATTCCTAATAATGGCTGTGCAAATGCAATTGTAGTTGGAGGTATGGGAAAAGAACGTAATTTAGTGATTGATAAGCGTTTATCTGATTTTACGCCAGTTACCAGAATTAAGGGCGAAGTAAACCGAGAATATTGGCGAAGAATGACACCACGAGAATGGGCAAGACTACAAGGATTTCCTGATAATTTTTTGATAAAAGTATCTGATGTTCAAGCCTATAAACAATTTGGGAATTCGGTCGCAATTCCTGCTATTCAAGCTACTGCAAATATTTTAATAAATAAATTATTCATTTTTGTAATTATTTTATTTGTTTTACAAAAACTATAAATCAGTATAGTTTTACTTTTCTTTAGTTTTCACAAAATAGCATATTTTTATTTCCTGTAAAATTAAACATATATGATAGAACTACTTACCATAAAAGAAGCGAGCATTTGGGCAAGTGAACATTTACAGAAAAATGTAACACCTTCTAATATTTCATATTTGATTCAATATGGTCGAATTACAAAACGTAGTAAAAATGGTTCTGTAACAATAAGCAAACAGGAATTGATTGATTATTATAAAGTTACAGGACAAAGAGAAAATGATTGGAAACAAAAATTAGGAGAAGATTTAAATTGGGCTTTGTCATTTGAACAATTAAAAGAAAAAGAAACAACTAAACACGTTCATAGATTGCACCCATACAAAGGCAAATTTATTCCACAATTGGTAGAGTATTTTTTGGATAGCCATACCGATAAATTTAAAACTGAAACCTATTTCAAAAAAGGAGATATTATTTTAGACCCATTTGCTGGAAGTGGCACAACCCTAGTACAAGCCAATGAATTGGGAATGCACGCTGTCGGAATTGATATTTCTACTTTTAATTCTTTGATAACCAACACAAAACTGACCAAAGTCGATTTTTTTGATTTAGATAATGAGTTCAAAAAAATTAGTAAATTATTAAAAGATTATGTCAAAAAATCAAATCACGTAGCTTTTGAGAAAGATTTAGTAAATGCTTTAAGTGTATTCAATAAAAAATATTTTCCCTCTCCTGAATTTAAAATCCAAGTTCGTAAAAAAGAAATTGATGAAAAAGTCTACACTACTGAAAAAGTCCAAGAATTTTCTAAAACTTTTCATCAAATTCGAAAAAGATACCAATTTAAAATTCGACAAGATAAATCAAATTCATTTTTAGAAAAATGGTATTTGCAGTCAGTCAAGAATGAAATTGATTTTGTTTACGAGCAATTACAAAAAGTTGAAAATCAAACTACAAAACAAATTTTAACGATTATTTTAAGTCGAACTATTCGTTCTTGTCGAGCAACTACTCACGCAGATTTAGCCACTTTGAAAGAACCTGTAACCGAAACTTATTACTGTCGCAAACATGGTAAAATTTGTAAACCTCTTTTTTCGATTTTGTCTTGGTGGAATCGGTATGGAAAAGATACATTAAAACGATTGGGAGAGTTTAGCAAATTACGTACAAATACACATCAAATTTGTTTACGAGGTAACTCTCAAAATATTGATATTTTTTCTATTGTAAAAACTAAAAATCAAGAATTTGGACAAATTTTAGAACAGCAAAAATTTAGAGGTATTTTTTCAAGTCCTCCGTATGTTGGTCTAATAAATTATCATGAACAACACGCCTACGCTTATGATTTATTTAACTTTGAGCGAAATGATGAGTTAGAAATCGGTTCACTTTTCAAAGGACAGGGAAAAGAAGCCAGAAACTCATATATTGAAGGTTTAGCAGGAGTTCTAAATAATGCAAAGCCATTTTTACAAGAAGATTATGATATTTTTTTGGTTGCAAATGATAAATATAATATGTATCCAACTATTGCGGAAAAGGCTGATATGCAAATCATTAACCAGTATAAACGACCTGTTTTAAACCGTACAGAAAAAAATAAAACGGCTTATTCTGAAATTATTTTTCACCTAAAATCAAAGTAATTATGTTATCCAGCGAAAAAAAAGAACGTATTGCATTTGAAGTTGTAAAAACATTATCTTCAAGATTTAAGAGTTTTCCAAAGGATTCTACTAATAATCGAAATGCACCATTTCATGAAGCATTCCTGAATGCTTTTCAAGATAAATTTGATGGAAATGTATCTGATATTCCGTTTTTTATTTCTTTAAGTAGTTGGTTACATGGACTAAATACAACTTTAGGGCAATCTTTCTTTGAAAATATAGCACATATTTTATGTGATGGTGAAAAAAAGGAATTTACAAAAACTCGTGAAAATTTGTTGAAAGTAACTAACCAACAAAAAGAAGCCATCGCAGATATTATTACGGACTTAAAAAATGCAAACCAGCCTCCTGATTTAGAACGAGAAAACAGTCTGATTTTTATTTCAGAAGGTGATGAAATTGATGCCAATAATTTTACAATGGATGTTTTTTTTGAAGACGATGATAAAATCGTAGGCATTGAATTAAAATCAGTCAAACCAAATGCAGGCGAAATGCGGGGTGAAAAACAAAAAATTCTGGAAGCAAAATCAGCATTATTTCGACATTTTTCAGACAAAAAAATCAAATTTTTTATCGGATTCCCTTTTGACCCAACTTCTACACAACCAACAGCTTATGACAAAAATCGTTTTTTGGATTCGATTATTGATGGTAAAAAGTATTTTGCAACTTCAGAAGTTTTATTAGCTAATGAATTATGGGATTTTTTATCTGGCAAAGAAAATACAATGCAACAAATTTTAGATATTATCAATGCTATTGCTACGACTGACTTTAAAGAAAAATACAATTTAATAAATGATACAGATACAAATTCGGCAACTAAGAAAGAAATTTTAGAACTATGGTATATGTATTCTGAAATAAGATTAATTGATTCAGAATCAGTGATTTTAACGAAAATTGCAAGTAATAATCCGTTAAAAAGAATTTATCGTCAAGATATCTTCAAAGAGGGAAAGTATAATGAAAGACGTTATAAGAAATTAAGCAAATTAATAAAAATATAAGTTAGATAATTTATCACCAATTCATTTCAAATTACCAAAATCCCTTTTTCGAATGCTTTTTTCACGTCATCTTCTGAGTTATTTATTGATTTATTTTTTGGGGTGTGGATTTATTTTTGAGGCTCAAGCCCAAGATAATCCGCCTCAAGATAGTTTGGTTAGTACTCAAATTCGCCCTGTTTATTCCGTATTTGTCCCTGATTCTGTGAATTTTGCGGGAGAATCTGTTCCCTTGCATGACCACGAGATTCGAGAGCGACTTATCCGAGAGTTGGAATTTAATGCTTACAAACCTTACAATACTTTATTAATCATGAAACGAGCAGGACGTTGGGAAGATTCCATCAAAACGATGTTGCGTGAAGAAGGTGTTTCTGAGGATTTTTTTTATTTGGCAATTGCCGAAAGTAATTTAGACGAATATGCTTTATCTTACAAAAAAGCATTAGGATTTTGGCAATTTCTTGCACCAACTGCCAAGCAATTTGGTTTGAAAATTACTTCACAAATTGATGAACGTAAAGACCCTATTCGGGCAGGACGAGCCGCTTGCAAATATTTCAAACAAGCCTATAAAAAATTTGGAAATTGGACGTGTGCAGCCGCTTCTTACAATCGGGGAATGGCAGGATTGAACAAAGCCTTGACTGCTCAAAAAACTAAAAATTACTATGATTTGTATTTGAATCGGGAAACTTATCGCTACATTTTTCGGATTATTGCCCTAAAGGTGATTTTCCAAAACCCTGACAAATATGGCTTTTTCATAAAGCCTGACGAAAAACAAAAACCTCTGACTTACAAGGAAGTAAAGGTGACTAAAACCATCAATTTAACAGATTTTGCCAGTGAAAACGGAATTTCGTATCGAGTACTCAAATTGTATAATCCTTGGTTGGATAGTGGTGATTATATGTTTACTGTAACAAGTGGAAAGAGTTACATTTTTCGGATTCCTACTGAATCCTATTTTTATTCGAAAGCGAAAAAATCAGATAGAGAAGAAACTGAAAAAAATGCAACTCAGGATTAATTTAAAGTATTTTTTAGATGCTAATGCTTGAGAATTGGCGTAAAAACCGAACATCATTTTCTGTAAAATTCCGTAAGTCAGTAATTTGGTATTTTAGCATTGCAATTCGTTCGATACCCATACCAAAGGCAAAGCCTGTGTAAGTTTCAGGGTCAATATTACAATTTTCCAATACATTCGGATCAATCATACCACAACCTGCAATTTCTAACCAACCTGTACCTTTGGTAATGCGTTTATCGGCTTCGGTTTTCAGACCCCAATAAATATCTAATTCGGCACTTGGCTCAGTAAATGGAAAATAAGAAGGACGCAAACGGATCTTAGTTTCTTTACCGAACATTTCCTTTGCAAAGTACAATAAGGTTTCTTTTAAATCCTTGAAACTCACATTTTTATCTACATAAAGTCCTTCGACTTGATGGAAAATACAGTGCGCTCTAGCAGAAATGGCTTCATTCCGAAAAACTCGCCCAGGGGAAAGTGTTCGAATAGGTGGTTTTTCTGTTTCCATTACTCGAACTTGTACTGAAGAAGTATGCGTACGTAAGGTTATATCAGGATTTTTTTCAATAAAAAAGGTATCCTGCATATCTCTGGCGGGATGGTTTGGTGGAAAATTAAGAGCCGAAAAATTATGCCAATCATCTTCAATTTCGGGACCTTCTGAAACATTAAATCCAATTCGTTCAAAGATTTGTACAATTCGTTGGCGTACTTGGGTAATTGGATGTACTGTGCCAAGGGTATCAGGAATAGGAGGCAAAGTAAAATCTAATTGCGTAGCAGCTTCTGATTCCGTCTTGGCTTCGAATTCTGTAGTGAGTTCACGAAATTTATTTTGTGCGGTATTTTTTAGCTTATTAATCTGTTGCCCTAATAACTTACGGTCTTCAGGGGCGGCTTCTTTGAGTTCGCTAAAAAGTTGAGCAATAGTTCCTTTCCTTCCGACAAAAGAAGTCCGAAATTGTTCGAGGTGGTCTTTGGTTTCGACCTTGAATTCTTCGATTTCGTGAAGGATTTCACCGAGTTTCTCTGTAATTTTCATGGATTTTCAGACGTGTTTTTAACGTAACGAGAACTACACAAAGGTAACGGCTTTTTTGTAATTATAATCCCAATGGAATGAAATCCTATTAGATAATACTAAAAAAGCCACCCATTGATGAGTGGCTTTTCCAAAAAATTGAAGTTATACGTTATAAAAATAAAATCTTACAACTCAACTGCTTTTACAGTTTTGATAATTCGTGCTGCAATTTTATAAGGGTCACCATTAGAAGCAGGACGGCGGTCTTCCAACCAACCTTTCCAGCCATTTTCAACTGTAGCAATCGGAATTCGGATAGAGGCACCTCGGTCAGAAACACCATAAGAGAATTCGTCAATAGACTGTGTTTCATGCTTACCTGTTAAACGCTGGTCGTTATCTGCACCATAAACAGCGATATGTTCCTTAACGACAGGCTCGAAGGCTTGACAAATTTTCTCATAAACTTCTTTAGAGCCACAAGTTCGCAAGATAGAGTTAGAGAAGTTGGCGTGCATTCCCGAACCATTCCAGTCACGGTCACCAAGTGGTTTTGGATGATATTCAATATAAAGACCATATTTTTCAGCTGTTCTTTCTAATAAATAGCGTCCCACCCAAATTTGGTCACCTGCATCGGCAGCTCCCTTTGAGAAAACTTGGAACTCCCACTGTCCAGCCGCTACTTCAGCATTAATACCTTCTACATTTAAACCAGCTTCAAGGCAAATATCAAGATGCTCTTCGATAATGTCTCGACCAAACGCTTTCTTGGCACCTACTCCACAATAATAAGGACCTTGTGGTTCAGGGAAGCCATTAGTTGAAAAGCCGAGTGGCATATTTGTCTCCGCATCCATCAAAAAGTACTCTTGCTCAAAACCGAACCAGAAGTCATCGTCATCATCTTCGATCGTAGCACGTCCGTTAGTACTATGTGCTTCACCATTAGCATTCAAAACTTCGGTCATTACTAACCAGCCATTTTTACGAGCTGGATCAGGATATACTGCCACAGGTTTCAATAGACAGTCCGAAGAACCACCCTCAGCTTGCTCAGTTGATGACCCATCGAATGACCACATGGGTGCATCTTCTACATTTCCACTAAAATCAGTAACAATTTTTGTTTTACTTCTTAATGTCTGGGTAGGTGCATACCCATCGAGCCAGATGTACTCTAATTTCGACTTTGTCATTGTTATTTATAAATAAAGTTTATAAAATGCGTAACCAAAAAAAACGTTAAGTTTCTTAAAGTCATGGGCTTGACTATCTCCGAGAAGGAGAATGCCTTAATTGATTTTGCTAAATTAGGAGATAAAAATTAAAAAACCCAAAAATATCATCAAAAAAATACCCTAACCTCGAAAATATTTAAAAATTTTCTATCTAATAGGGTGTTTTTTTTATATAAATTTTCAAAAAACCATAGGATTTCTCATTTTTAGGGTTTCAAAAGAAAAATATTAAAAATAGTCGAGAGAGATTTTTTAGAGAAAGTTTTTATAAACTAAATTTTTTAAAGTAGCTTTAGTGCTTCGAAATATTTCTTTATAACAAGTATCTCTCTCATAGTCAATAATTTAAAAGAGATTAGTCATATGTCAAGACTTCGATTTGAGGCGGTGAAGTCCGCACTAAGCCGTAAGCCAGTAAATGTACCGAACCTTTCCGCTAGAGTGACCGATTATTTTGGCATGAATGTTTTTGGTGATGAAGCCATGAAACGTTATATGTCTTATTCGGCATACCAAAAAGTGAAAACTTGTATTTATAAAGGAGATAAAATTAATGGAGCTTTAGCCGATGCCGTAGCAGGTGCGATGAAAGCTTGGGCAATTGAGCGAGGGGCGACTCACTTTACACATTGGTTCCAGCCCTTAACAGGCTCAACGGCCGAAAAACATGACGCTTTTTTTGAGAAACAACCTGATGGAAGTACGATTGAAAAGTTTAAGGGAGGGGCTTTAGTTCAGCAAGAGCCTGATGCCTCTTCGTTTCCACATGGTGGTATTCGGAATACGTTCGAAGCCAGAGGTTATACAGCTTGGGATCCTTCTTCTCCTGCTTTTTTAATGGAAAAAGGGTCAGGTATTACGCTTTGTATCCCAACTATTTTTGTGTCTTATACAGGTGAAGCTCTAGATTATAAAACTCCCTTACTCAAGGCTTTACAATTGATAGATAAGGCAGCTACCGATGTTTGTCATTATTTTGATAGAGATGTTCGGAAAGTAACAGCTACATTAGGTACGGAACAGGAATATTTTGTCATTGATAAAGCATTGTATTATGCTCGTCCAGATTTAGTTTTGACAGGAAGAACCCTTTTCGGACATGCTCCCGCTAAAGGACAACAATTAGATGATCACTATTTTGGCTCGATTCCTTCTCGTATCAAAGCATATATGCAAGACTTTGAGCAAGAGGCATTTAAGTTAGGTATTCCCGTCACAACTCGACACAATGAAGTGGCTCCCGGGCAATATGAATGTGCGCCTGTTTTCGAAGATGTAAATTTGGCTGTTGACCATAATTTGTTGTTGATGGATGTTATGGAAATGATTGCTGACAAACATGATTTGAAGGTGCTTTTCCATGAAAAACCCTTTGCCTCTATTAGCGGAAATGGGAAACATAATAATTGGTCTTTGGCTACTGATTCAGGTGTAAATTTGTTAGCACCTAGTACAAGAGCGAAAGAAAATTTACAGTTCTTAACCTTCTTCGTAAATACAATTCGAGCAGTTTATGAGCATGAAGACTTATTAAGAGCTAGTGTAGCTTCGGCAGGTAACGATTATCGGCTTGGTGCAAATGAAGCACCACCTGCGATTATTTCTGTGTTTATTGGTTCTCAATTAACTTCTGTTCTAGATGAATTAGAGCATAATTCTTCTGTAAAAATTGAGAAAGGTGATAACTTATATATGAAACTTGGTATTGACAAAATTCCTGATATTATTAAGGATAATACCGATCGTAATCGTACTTCACCTTTTGCATTTACAGGAAATAAATTTGAGTTTCGTGCCGTGGGTGGAAGTGCTAGTTGTTCTCCTTCAATGACTGTTTTGAATACAATTGTAGCAGATCAACTTTTTAAATTTAAAGTAGAAGTAGATGCGCAGATTATAGAAGGGATAAAGAAGGAAGTCGCCATTGTGAATGTACTGAGAGAATACATTAAAGAATCCAAAGCAATTCGATTTGAAGGGAATGGATATAGTGAAGAATGGTTAACAGAAGCTGCTAAACGAGGTTTATCTAATTTACGAGATTGCCCACGAGCGCAATTGGCATATGGTACTGAAAAATCACGCCAATTATTTATTAAATATGGTGTCTTTTCGAATGTAGAGTTGGACGCACGTAATGAAATTATGCTTGAAAATTACATTATGAAAATTCAAATCGAATCTCGTGCTTTAGGCAATTTTGCGGTCAATCAAATTATTCCTGCGGCAATGCTGTATCAAAATAAATTGATCAATAGTGCTAAAGGACTCAAGGAATTAGGCTTAGAGTCTGAAACTGAGTATACTATCTCTGCCATTAGAACAATTGCTGAACGCGTCAATACACTTCGTCAAGCTGTACAAGATATGGTTGAAGCTCGAAAACGAGCCAATAAACTAGAAACTAAAGATGCTGCAATGGCATACTGTGATGAAGTTAAAGGGGCATTTTTTGAGAAAATCCGTTATCAAATTGATAAATTAGAGATTGTTGTACCAGATAACGACTGGCCTTTTGCTAAATATCGTGAACTTTTATTAGTACGTTAATAAAATAAATATCTTAACTTAATCCTATATTAGCCCTACTCAGTTTTAATACTTGGTAGGGCTAAATATATTTATTTTATTGAAAATCAAATTTTTATCATAAATTATCTTTAAATGAATCTTGCTCCGTATCGTCTAATTTTGGCTTCTGGTTCGCCACGCCGTCAACAGTTACTTCAAGAGTTGGGCTTAGAGTTCGAAATTCGTCTCAAAAATATTGAAGAAACATACCCTGAAAATTTGCCAGTTTGGGATGTGCCTGCTTTTTTGGCTCGAAAAAAGGCTCATGCTTTTCAGTCTGAGCTTCAAGAAAATGAATTATTGATTGCTTCAGATACTGTAGTTATTCATGAAAACAAAATTTTAGGAAAACCTGAAAATGAGCCACATGCCCTAGCGATGTTGCGGGCATTATCTGGGAAAAAACATACGGTAGTAAGTGGAATCACACTTTTAACATCGACCCAAGAACTGACCGAAAGTGATCATACTGAAGTATATTTTTTAGAGTTAGAAGAAATTGAAATTGAGGAATATATACAAAAATTTCAGCCTTTGGATAAAGCAGGAGCTTATGGAATTCAAGAAATGCTGGGGATGATAGGCATTGAAAAGATTAAAGGTTCGTATTTCAATGTGATGGGTTTACCTACTCATTTATTATGGAAAATGTTAAAAAAATTTAGCTCCAATTCCTAGTTTAATACATTTCAAGTTTGTCATACAGACCACTTAAATAGAAGGCTATGAACTATAAATTTAAGTTTTTATAATTAATTACAAAATATGAATTTTTTTCAATTAATTCTTGAAGTTTACGTACATTTGGTCAGTAAAATAAATTCAAAGCGAATTTCTGAATCATATTTTCTAACCCATTTCATAACTCAAAAAATTACGATACCATGTTAAATATCGTTCTCTTTGGCCCTCCAGGCGCAGGAAAAGGTACACAAAGCGAAAAACTTATTGAGAAATATGGCTTGCTACACCTCTCTACAGGTGATTTATTACGAGCTGAACTCAAGGCAGAAACACCCCTTGGACAAGAAGCCAAAAAATATATGAACGAAGGTAAACTCGTTCCTGATGATGTGCTTATTGGTATGGTTGCTAATAAAGTTGCTGATAATAAAGACGCAAAAGGATTTATTTTTGATGGCTTTCCACGCACAACGGTTCAGGCTGAGGCACTTGATAAAATCATGGCTGACAATGAGTTATCAATTAGTGGCATGATTGCGTTAGAAGTAACCGAAGAAGAGTTGACACAACGAATCTTGGAAAGAGGCAAAACTTCAGGTCGTGCAGATGACCAAAATGAAGACCTTATCCGAAATCGAATTCAAGAGTACGAAACAAAAACAGCTCCTGTTTCAAACTTCTATAAGGCTCAGGATAAATATTTTGCTATTGATGGCATTGGAACAATTGATTCAATCTTTGAAGAACTTTGCAAAGCAGTGGATGCCTTGTAAAAAAACTTCCTTTTTATAAAATTAGAACCTTGTTAAGTTACACATACTTAATAAGGTTTTTTGTTTTTGAGGAGATTATACCAAATCACTATACTAGATGAAGATTTGTCAAGCTTTGAAATTTAATAATTAATTATATTATTATTTTTTAAAGCTTCATAATTTTGTCTTGCTGGGAAACCTGACTATTTTTTGAATATAAATGTCATAATGACATATTTTTTTAGTGTAAAATTCAATATTAAATTTTTTAGTGTCATTTTGACATAAAATAAATTGTTTTTCGAAATGGTACGGCTGTTGTTCAACTCTAATTGAATTTAAAATTGAATGTTAAACACACCAAAGAAAAAATATCATGAAAGTTATCAAATGTCATTCTAACTACTCACCTCGTTCATTCAACGGATTTGAAGGTTTTTTTGATGATTTCCTTACTCGTGATTGGGGAATTAAGTATGCACAAACACATACACCCGCAGTCAATGTGTTAGAGAATGAGGAAGCCTTCGAAATCCAGATAGCCGCATTAGGTTTTCGGAAAGAAGATTTTAGCCTCAATGTTGAAAATCGGAAATTGCACATTATTGCCGAACAAAAAATAGAAGAATCTAGAAATGAGGAAAAAGAAAATCAACCCAGATTTATTCGGCGAGAATTTGGTACAACTCGACTTGAACGACTCTTTGCCTTACCAAAAAATGTAGATGTTGAAAATATTTCAGCAAGTTATAAGGAAGGCGTGTTGGAAATTTCGATTCCAAAATTAAAGGAGGAGGTAACCCAAAAGCGTAACATCGAAATCATATAAACTGTACTCAGTAACTTATTTAAACCGATAGCGCATTTGCCCTATCGGTTTTTTTTGATTATAGAACTTCTTGTACATCAGTATAAACCAAATCAAAAGCTTCAGCTACAGCTTCATAAACTACTTTTCCATTGACAATATTTAAACCTAATAATAATTCTTGGTTATTTTTACAGGCTTGTTTCCATCCTTGATTAGCCAACTGAATGGCATAAGGTAAAGTCGCATTTGTCAAAGCTATCGTGGAGGTATAAGGAACTGCCCCTGGCATATTAGCTACACTATAATGGGTAACGTCATCAATAATATAAATGGGATCTTCATGAGTAGTTGGTCGTGTTGTTTCGAAACAACCTCCTTGATCAACTGCAACATCCACCATGACTGTTCCTTTTCGCATTAATTTGAGCATATCCTGTGTGATCAGATGAGGAGCTTTGGCTCCAGGAATTAAAACTGCTCCAATAATCAAGTCTGAATGTTGGATTTCTTCCATGATATTGTATTTACTTGACATCATGGTCGTTACATTTTTATCCATGATATCATCTAGCTCTCGTAAACGTGTCAAACTAATATCCATCATGGTCACATTTGCACCCAAACCCGCAGCCATTTTTGCCGCCTGAGTTCCAACGATTCCACCCCCAATCACTAATACATTAGCTGGCTTTACCCCGGGGACTCCACCCAATAAAATACCTCTTCCCTTCAAGGGTTTTTCCAAATATTTTGCACCTTGTTGGGTTGCCATCCGACCTGCCACTTCAGACATTGGGACTAATAAAGGCAGACTGTGGTCAGGAGCTTCAACGGTTTCGTAAGCCAAACAAACCGCTTCACTCTCAATCATAGCACGAGTCAAAGGTTCATGCGAAGCAAAATGAAAGTAGGTAAATAATAATTGGTCTTTTCGGATGAGTGCATATTCAGGCTCAATAGGTTCTTTGACCTTCATAATCATCTCCGCAATCTCATAAACTGCTTCAATAGAAGGTAAAATTTCGGCACCTGCTTTCTGGTAACTTTCATCATCAAAGCCACTTCCTTCACCTGCAGTAGCCTGAACATAAATCGTATGTCCATGAGCTTTTAATTCTGCGACTCCACTGGGCGTAAGGGCTACCCGATTTTCATTATTTTTGATTTCTTTTGGAACTCCAATAATCATGTTTTGTGTGTGTTTATTAGGTATTGTAAAAAGATTAAGGAATAAAATAAGACGAGTTTAGAACTAATGATTTCTTGCTTGTCTAGAATTAAGGTGTACAAAAGTAGCCCAAAAATAAAAGGAATTGTTCTTGGAATAGAAAAGAGAAAAAAAAATTATGTAAAATGGTTCTAAAAATCTAATTTTCAGGTTCTTTTTCAATTTTGGGTTTGTTTTTTTTAGAAAAAGGAAATATATTTGAAGTTGTAAGATGCGTTATCAGATAGATTAATGAACTATAAAGAATAAGATTTATACATAGCGTTTAGCTTTTTACAATGCACATTAAATTAATTAATTCAGATAAAAAGGTAAAAGTCTGCCGTGCAGGATTTAGTTACCTCAAAAAAAAAGGGTTAGCAGATGGCTGGCGATTACATTCAGCAGGATATGCCGTGCTACAATTTACGCAATTTGGACGCATCAAAACACTATATATGCACAAACTGTTAGCTGGTGAATTTCTTGCTCATAATGAGACAGATAAAAAATTATTTGTAAGAATGGTTAATTGTAATAAGTTGGACTGTCGATTAGATAACTTGGAGTGGACAACGATGTCCGAATTACGCCGACAACAACAGACTTCTACAGGATTTCGGGGAGTTTCTAAAGACGGAAAAAAATACCGTGCAGTGTTATATGATAAGGGAGAACGGGTTTACTTAGGGGTTTTCAATACTGCAGAAGAAGCCGCCGAAGCTTATAATCGAGAATCAATCAAGCGGTTTGGATTTACAAAAAGTCTGAATGAACTACAAGAATCGACTTCCACTTCTTGAGTTAGAGCTGGTTTCAGCTAATCTTCATAAAATCAAAATTTACGCTATTTGAATAGGGAATTTACAAGTAAAAGTACTCCCTTGTTCTTCTTCAGTAACTACGGAAATCGCACCATTCAATTTTTCAAGTGTTTCTTTGACGATATACAATCCTAAGCCAGCTCCTTTAGATTTTTCTGAAGAGCGATGAAACATCTTGAAAATCTTTTCTTTTTCATCTTTCATAACACCCAAACCATTGTCTTTCACATTGACAGTCAATTTATTATCTTTTATATTGCCAGAGACTAAGATATAAGGCTCAGGTTTTTCGAAGTCGTGAAAAATAATGGCATTAGAAATCAAATGACTTAAAACAATCTCAAGGCGAGTTTTATCTGTCAAAATAATAGTCTCAGGCAATTCAATATAAAAATCAATTCGAATAGATTCTTTTAAATGCTTTACTGATTTGATAACTTGGTTTGCTAATTTAGGTAATGAAATGGGTTCGATAGTCAGTTCGGTACGTGAATTTTGCGAATATTCCATTACTTCATGTAAGATTTGATCAATTTTTCGTAAACTTTTTTCAATCATTCGTACATACATGAAAATGCTCGGTTCAGGGAATTCTTGTCGTACAATTTCTAATAATCCTAAAATTGAAGTAACGGGCGCACGCAAATCATGTGAAGCACTATACACGAATTTATCTAATTCGTGATTCGTCTTTTGTAATTCTTTGTATTGCGTCAATAATTTTTGTTCCGCCTCTTTGCGCGCTGTAATATTCTTACGAATTGAAATAAATTGAATAGGTTTCTTGTTTTTGTCTAAAAAAGGAACGATAGTAGAATAGACCCAATAAACTTTATTCGATTTTGTTTTATTGCAAATTTCGCCTTGCCAAACCTTTCCCGCATTGAGCATATCCCACATATTTTTGAAAAATTCTTTAGGATGATAGCCCGAATTTAGGATACGATGTGTTTTGCCAATGAGTTCAGTTGGCTGGTATTCGGTTGCTTTACAAAAATTAGTGTTTACATATGTAATGACTCCTTTAGCATCTGTAATAGATATAATATTTGCAACATCTAAGGCAAACCTAATGTCTTTCAATGCTTTATAAGATTGAAATAGTTCTTCTTCAGCGTACTTTTTGAGTGTAATGTCTTGAATTGTACCAAAAAATCGAATTAATTTACCTTGGTATTGTTCTGATTTTCCCATTGATCGTACCCATTTTTCCGTCTTGTTTTGGGTAATAAGGCATAACTCTAAATCATATGGCTCACCTGTTTTAATGCCTTTAAGGAGTGCTTCCTTGAATCTTGATAATGATTCTGGTTTGTAATATTTTAAGCCTCTGTATAAATTTATTTCTTCATTTTCTGGTATTTCATAAATCCTATAAATTTCTTTTGTCCAACTTAGTTCACCACTCATCAAATCTAATTCCCAGCCACCAACTTGAGCATTTTGTTCGGTTTCAGTAAGCAGACGTTGTTGTTTTTTAAGCTTCGTGATGTCGCGTACAAAAAAAAGATATAAAATAGTATTTTTTTGAGTTATAATTTTATTCATATCTACCAAAACATTTTTAATATTTCCTATTTTATCTAAGACATTCCACTCGACTTGTGAGTTTTGAGTAGTTACTTGAGTGAATTTCACAAAGGAAATACTAGGATCTTGATAGATACTAATGATATGTGTTTTTACGAATTTATCTTTTGGTAATTCTTGTTTTTTAAATCCTGTGATATTTAGGAAACCCTGATTCATTTTGAGAATATTTCCCTGAGCATCTGTCATAAAAATACCAATATGACTGGTTTTGAAGACCGATTTAACAAAGTTCATATAATCTTGAATTTCAGGTAAATATAAAGGCATTTCTTCTGTATTTCTGCTTAGATTTTCTTTAGATTCTACCACTAAATAGTTTTCATTGACAAAAACATTTTCTGTTTGTAGGGCTAAAAAAAGTTGTCCCGCCTCAATTGGAATACCTGATATAGTAGGTTGAATTTCTAAGCTAGAGTTCTGGGCTAAAATGTACCATCTAAGAGCCTGACGAAGCGTCTCTGAAGTTATCCCAGTAATCAAAAAGGCAGTTTGTTCTAAGTACCATATTTCTTTATTAAAGAAACTATCTAAGTTAGTCTTATTTAAAGATGACGCATGAATAGATAAAACAGCACAAGGTATTTTTTTCATACCAAAATGAATCTCAGAAATATTTAATGTGGAAAATAGTAAATGACAAATTTATTTACTTTATCGATTACTTATTTTCTAATTATGTTATAAAGATAACAAAATATATGAATAAATTTGCAATGAGTTTAATACAAAAAGAAGGCGAATCTTCTCTTTTTTTATAGATAGATTACTGTAATGAGGAAGTTTTTTGGTGTAACTGTTGGGTTAAATCCTTGATTTGGCGGAGATATTCAGCTTCACGGCGACGCATTTCTTCCTGAGTTGCTGAGAGTTCTTCGGTATTTTGGCGCATTTCTTCTTCTTGCGCTCGAAGTTGTTCTGCCTGTAATTGAGCGTGTTCGAGTAAAGATTTGGTTCGTGCAGTAGCTTGATAACCTGCTACGGCAGAAGCAATGGTTTCAGCCGTATTTTCTAAGAATTCAATTCCATGAGAAGTGATGGGACTGAGAGAAGCTAGTTCAATGACTCCCGTAACTTTATTATTGTGAAGTAATGGAATAATGATGAGATATTGAGGTGGAGTTTCTCCCAAACCCGAGACGATATTCAGATAGTTTTCAGGGAATTCGCTTAAAATAATAGTTTTCTTCTCAAGAATACATCTTCCTGTGAGTCCTTCATGAGGATGCAGTTGACGTTCCAGAAACTTTTGCCGATTGTATGCAATACATGCTTTTAAATTCAAGACTTCATCTTCTTGGATTTTCTCAATAAGATAGAATCCACTTTGAGTACTATTGAGATAGCTTTGTAAAAAATGTAAAATTTTCAGATAGCCATTTTCAGATTGAATAAATTGATTTCGGAGAATTTGATTGATTTCATTTTGTCCCTCTCGAACAAATGCCCTTCTTTGGGATTCATCTGCCGAAAGTTGTAATTTTTGGCGCATCTGATCTAATTTCTCGGTTAAGATATCATGTTTTGTGCCTTTAAATTCAGTAGAAAAATTTCCTTCCGCAATTTTTTCGATAAACTCTGATAATCTTTTAAGGTAAAGAGATTCTTCTTCTAACTTACTTTGTTGTTCTGTGGCATATTGTTCATTTTGATATTCCAAACGATAGACAAAAAAGCCAAGTAATGAAAAAATAAGACCAACAACTACTACGGTAATAAAAGCACGGGTTCGGATAATTTGGACATCTTCCGCAATTTTATTATTCATATAAAGTGTCAGATTATCTGCCGATTCGTGGAGTGTGTGATAACTTCGGTCAAATTCTCGGTCAATGGCTCTACGAGTTTGTGCGTTTAAGGTACTATCTTGATGACGGGTATAACGTAGATGCACAATTTTTTGTAGTTGTTTCAAACTCTTTTCAACATCTCGCAATCGATATAGTACACGGTGATCATCGGTCTTTTTAAAATCCCCAATTTCAGTATGTCCGCCCTCCAAAGCACTTTGGACAATACCACTTGTATTCTCGAGAGCATTGACAACATCAGTTTCGAAAGCTACTGTAGAATCGCCAGCCAGTAACTCTTTAAACCAAATATGTGCCGAGGCTGTTTGATGTTTGATACGGTCATCTAATGTGATGTAAATCAGGTTCTTTTCATAGATTTCAGAGATTCGCTGTTGCATGGTAATAATCATTAAGATTACTACTACACCTACTACACCAATTCCTGAAGCAAAAAGTACCGATAATCGTTTTTTCTTCATATTTATTATGAAATACTTTGAAAATCCTTATTTGAAATCCTCCTCAAATCAGTATTTTCTAGGGAATCAAATTTAATGCAAAAAATTAAAAAAAGACTTTTCTTAGAGGTCTTAATTTTTACTTTGTCTTTTGTACATAGATTTAAATGATTTAAAATAAAATAAAGAAATTTATTTAATTATTATTTGGATATTAGTATTTCGACCTTTATCATCACTACATGAAATTTTTATTTTGCCTCGTTTAGGTTGAAAAAACACGCTTTCATTTTTATCAGCAATTTGGTGTAATTTATTATCAATATACCAGTACACTTTTTGGACATCATTAGCCACATTAGCAGATAAAAGCAGTTCAATTTCATCATCACCAATACGGTAATATTCTCGGTCGGCGATAGGTGAGATAATACTAGGGGGATGGTCTTGATAAATTTTTGTACATCCCTCATCCTGTGGAGGAATACGTTGATAAACAATCTGATTTTCTTCATAAAATCGAACCAACTCGGGACTTGGATTTGGATATAGTTTTTTCTTATAAGTCAACTTTTTGGGTAAACAATCACTTCCAAAACTGATTGTTTCTTCTAAGTTAACAAATACATATTTTTGTGATTCACAAGGTTTTATTGGAGAAACTCCAGCAATAAAAAAATCAGTAACTTTATTTTGACAAAAGGAAGAAGGAACTTGTCCACTTGTAGAACAAACCATGCGAGTTTGTAATTTTTTAGGTTTTGAAAACCAATCTGTAGAGGCATTATAATCTATGGTATTGAAGAGCCGAAAAAGTAGAGGGGTTGCTGTTGTTGCTCCCGTCAATTCAGGTGAGCCATGCCCATCAAAATTACCAACCCAAACCGCAATTGTATATTTTTTATTAAATCCAATGCTCCATCCATCTCGTCTGCCGTAAGATGTTCCTGTTTTCCATGCAATTTTAGGAATTCGAGGATTATGTTGGTAATCACTCGGTAAATCAGGACGTTCTACTTTAGTTAAAATATCGGTGAGCATATAATTAGCTTCTGGACTTAAAATAGTACGTTGCAAAGTTTCTGATGTTTTTAGGTCTAAAACTTGCAAGGGTTGATAAATGCCATTATTGGCAAAACTAGAGTACAAACCAGCGATTTCACGAAGGTTAACTCCGCACCCTCCAAGAGCCAGCGAAAGTCCTAAATTCTTTCGGTTTTTCTGAATAGATTCAAATTGAGCTTGTTCTAAAATTTGTAACATTTCTTCGATTCCGATTTTTTGTAGTGTTCGAACAGCAGGAACATTTAAGGAGTAAGCCAAAGCGTTCTCTACGGTAATTTTTCCGTTGAATTTTCGGTGATAGTTCTCAGGGGCATATCCTTGAAAATCAGTAGGGACATCATAAATTATTTTTTTTGGGGTAGCCAATCCCATATCAAAAGCTAAGCCATAAACAATTGGTTTTAAAGTACTACCAGGAGAACGGTAGGCTTCCACCCCATTTACTTGTCCTCCATTTTTGAAATCTGAAAAGTCAGGAGAACCGACATAGGCTAAAATTTTTCGAGTGGCATTTTCTACTACTAATACGGCTGAATTATGAACATCTATACGGCGAGTTCGGGCAACATAATTTCGAGCAATTTGCTCTGCTTTTGTTTGAATATCTAATTGAATAGAAGTTGAAATGATTTCTTTATCTGGAAAATTTTTATGAAGATAGTACGCCAAATGTGGAGCATAATTAGGTGCATTTCGGCGATAAGCATTTAGGGGTTCATCTAAGGCATCTTGAATTTTATCAGAAGGGAAAAGGCTTTTATTTTGGAAAATTTTCAACCATTTATTACGTGCTTTTTCAATTTTGAGGTTATTTTTTCCTAAAGCTAAGGAAGTTGGACGGTTTGGAATAACAGCTAAAGCGGTGAGTTGAGCAATGCTTAATTTATTTGGAGTGGTGCCAAAAAATAATATAGAAGCAGACTTAATTCCTTCAATATTTCCTCCATATGGTACAAGATTAAGATACATTCTAAAAATCTCATTCTTAGAATAATACCATTCTAATTGAATAGCTCGAAACATTTCCCAAATTTTATTGGCATAAGTTCGAGGTTTTGGCTCAAGCAATCGAGCGACTTGCATGGTAATAGTGGAAGCTCCCGAAGTGCGTTTTCCAGTGATTAAATTATTGCTTAATGCTCGGAAAATAGCAATTGGATTAATGCCAAAATGATAGTCAAAATATTGATCTTCCTTAGTCAAAAATGCTTTTTGGAGTTCGGGAGTAATATCCTCATTTTCAACTTTCATACGCCATTTTTCATCAGAACTTAGAAAGGCATAAATTACTGTTCCATCCTGAGCCTTGATAATTTGCGAATAAGAAAGAGATGTTTCGAGAGGGAAAAAAAAATTTAAAATGATGAGGAGAAGAATCCAAACTCCTCCACTCAAACCTAAAACTTGGAGGTACTTATTTTTAAGTAATCTGCTAATTTGATTATGTAATTTATTCACTCAAAAAAGTTTAACATTCATGATTATCCAATTCTTTGCTTCTTCGAAATTATCAAAATATCGTACTTGAAAGCCAGAGGAAATATCTTCTTCAGGCTGAAGACTAGCAATTTGAGAAAAGACAGTTTCACTGACTAAAAAAGCTACTTTTTTTACGCCAGCCGTCATTAATTTAGGAAATAATTGTGTTGTCCAATTTTGTAGGGTAGGGGAAATGATAAAATAAAAATCACTGGAATCTACAACATATCCTGCAGGACGATACTTGACTGCGGTATTAATTTGAGCTATCATTTCTGTCTTATAATTTTCTTCGGTCATCAATTGGGTATTTGCCCACGAAACTTTGAGATATTTCAAAAAGGAATCATGTTCGATTTTCTGAAATGGACTTTCGTAAACCGTTTTCATATTTTTTTAAGGATTAAATTTTAGTTCGTTTTGCAAGAATCTTATCATTCTAAAACAATTCTTCGAATCAAAGTCTCATCATCTACTTGTAATTTTAAAATATAAATTCCTTTTGGGTAGTCCGTCATATCAAAAGGAATTTGTTTTTCTATGGCTAAATATTTTGTAGTAAAATCCTTGAGTTCTCGCCCCCAAAGGTCAAAAAGTTGTATTTGAATTGTTTTAGGTTGCTTGAATTTGACCTTCAAAAACCATAATTTATTGGTAGAAGGATTTGGAAAGATTTTCGTTTGAGTAGCTAAACTTTGTGGAATTAATTTGGGAGCTACTTCTAAAATTTGGGTTTCTATCATTTCACAACCTAAACTATCTGTGACTTTAAGTTGAATAGAATAAATTCCACCGTGTGTATATTTGGTCGAGGCTGTTTGAGCTGTGGCAAATTCTCCATTTCCAAAATCCCAGTGCCAACTTTGGGCATTTTTGTAAGTGGATTGGACTTGAAGAGAATCACTATCTTCTAAATTTATTGTTTTAGTACTCATTAAAAAATGAGCATGAACAGCACTTAACTGTAGCCTAACAATAATTGGCTTACTTTCTAAAATAGAATCCGTATTGGTAATATAATAAGTCTTATCATGAACTAACTTAGGTAAACTAAATTCATTTCCCGTAAATATGGGAGTATTTAAATTAGAGGATTCATAAAAACTAAATGTTTTTCCGTTAGTTGGTTTTAGAATTAGTGGAGTATTGGCACAGACCTGAATTAGTGTATCTATATTAGGCACAGGACTTTCGGAAAATACCTGAACCTGCTTTTCAATTTGAGCTGTACAGCCATTACTATCTGTGGCATTGAGTGTGACAGAGAATGTGCCTTGTTTAAGGTAATGATGTACAGGATTTGTAACCGTACTAAAATTGCCATCTCCAAAGTTCCAGTGAGATACAGAAATATTTTTTGTCAAATTCTCAAATTTAACTTCTTTAAAATCAGATCGTTTTAAAGGATTTGGAAAGTCAAAATCAAAAAAAGAATCATAAATTATAAGAGTGGTTTTTGCTGGGTAACTCTCTAAAACAGAATCTACATTGGTGATATAAATAGTTTGATTTTCTTGTGGATAAAAAATGAGCTTATTGCTTGTCGTTATAAAATTATCCAAAGAATTGGTATAAAAATTAAAGTCTGTTCCACCTTGAGGAATTAACTCGATAGCGTCATTTGGACAAATAAAAATTGTATCTGAAATGGTAGGAATTGGGCTTTTACTTCCAGCTATAATTTCATAAGAAATGCTATCTATACAACCTCTTTGATTGGTCAATTTAAGTTGAACTTGATAAACTCCCGCTTTGGTATAAATATGAGAAATGGTATTTACTGAATCGTTTTGAATAACTGTTCCATCTCCAAAATCCCAAATCCGTTGAATAATTGGTAAGTCACTATTACTTTTATCAGTAAATAGAATGGGTGCATTCCAAAGGGTGTCTGCTTTCGATTCATATTCAAAATCAGGAATTATTTTTCCCCAATCAATAGTAAGAACTTGTATTGGACTTTCAAATGTTGAGTCAATATTAGTGATCAATATCTTATCGAATTCAGCATTGGTAACTGAAAATTCCGAACCTACATGAAGAGGCGATGAGCGTCTTCGAGATTCTATTGAAAAAAAACGAAATGTCGTACCATTGTCAGGTATAATTCTGATTGTATCACTAGGACAAGCACTCATAAAATCAGGCGTTTTTGGACGAGGGCTTCTAGCCTCATGAACTACATTTAGACGTCGAGTTAGTTGATTGACACATCCTGCAGTATCTACAATGGTTAAAGAAACATCATATGAACCTAATTGTCGAAACCGATGAATAGGATAGGGCACATCATAGAGTAACTCTGAGCCGTCTCCGAAATCCCAGATTCGACTAACCACATTTGGACTACGGTCAAAAAAGTGAATTATGGAAGAATCTTTCAAATTGAATTTATCAGGCATATCAAATTGAATATCTGGTAGATATACTCGAAATTGATATTTCAAAAAAGCACTCTCTCGGACTGAATCAATGCACGAGATGTAGTATACTTTACTGGTATCTGCTAAAGTGACAGGCAAAGAATCTCCCGTATGAATAGGCTCTCGTAAATTATTAGCTGCATAAAAATTGAATTTTGTCCCATTACTTGGACTCAAGTATAGCTGTTTTTGGTTACATAAAATGCTGTCCATTTTAGGTAAAGGACTCTTGGAAGCTGTACTATCCAATGCGTTAGAGGCTAGCTGGAATATTGTTCGTAGTTCTGTTAAATTATCTGCTCCTGCTATTACAAAATAAACAGATTTTGCTTTTTTTGGGGTTAATAGCTTAATACTTGTACTAACGACTTGAGCCACATCACTTCCGTTTGTCTCATATCCTGCTTCTTTCTGGATAATGCCTTGACTAATGGCTTGGTATTTTTCATGTATAGAAAATTCTTCTTGAGTAAAATTATCAGGCATATTCTTATCAATTGCCATATAATGTCGAGAGTCCCCAAATGCCTTAATCCCAAAATATTGTCCATTATCTTCAAAGATATACCCAAATTCTCCTTCTTCATCCCAATTTGCCTTATTCTTTCCTATCCCAATATTCCAATCAGCATAAATGCCAATTTTTAAATGATTCATTAAGTAAGGTGATTTATTCTCAATATCATATTGGATAATGGTATAATTTCGATGCAAACCAGCCGTTTGTGAAATCACTTTTTGATGAATATCTACTCCTACTTTATTGGTACGTTCCTGCAAATTATCCGTAAATAAGGCTTCGGATTGGAGATATAAAAAATTTTGTTTGGTAAATCGGATATTACGTTGGATATCAAAATCGTCAGAAATTCTTTGTTGAGTCTCGCGGACACTACTAGAAAGACGAAGAGGAGATAAACCAATAATTAAACCAGCTTCTTGAAGTACTTGTTGATTTTGGTAAGTAACACCGTTTCCTTTTTGAAACTGATCATCTACATATCCAATCCTTCCGTTGGCTGTTGCCGTTATTTTAAGTTTACTATCATTAAAATTAGTGAGATACTCAGGAGAAGTTTTAATAGTAAAATACTGATAATCTGTATAATTATCAGCTTTAAATTGAATCCGAAATTTAATTTGAGTTTCAGGTGGTGTATCAGGCTGGAGTTGAAAATCAAAATATTTTGCTTCTAATTTTTCTAAGGTTTTCAAACTATCAAAAGCAAGTGAGTCTGTCAGAAATTTGACATAGGGTGATTGTGTAGTAAGTTTAATTGTTAAATTCTTAATAGGTTTTAAGAAATTGACAAACTCCGTCTTTAATTTCACTGTATCCTCTCGAAAAGCATATCTTCCGTATTTAGTATAGTAATCAGTAGAAACTAGACGTACCGAATGCACTAAATCTACGGAATCAAACTCGGTTAAAGCTCGATAAATATTTAGCCTTCCTTTCCCTAATTTTTCAAAATAATCTTGATTGTTATTTTGCTGATAAATGCTATCGGTCGTAACTCGCAATAACTCACCAATTTGCATTCCTGAAAGCGCAGGATATTTTGCTTTGACTAAGGCAGCCGCACCAGCCACCAATGGAGCAGAGGCAGAAGTTCCTCTAAATTGCATAAAATAAGTATTTGGGCTGTCTGTGGTTGGAATGTTTAAGGCAGGTGCTACTAAATCAATTTCTGTATTAAATGGGTAGCCTTTTATGTGTTCATCAGAGTAGCCCACTCCTGAAACTGACAGAACATTTTGATAAGAAGCAGGATAAAGATTCACTTCGGCATCTGGTTGTGATCCCGTGGCTGCAACAATTAAAACACCTTCATTGACAACATAGTCAATAATTTCTTGTTGCCATTGTAGAGGTTGTGTTGTCTTAGATGTCAATGAAATATTTAAAATCTGACAGCCATTTTCTACGGCATAAACCATTGCCTCATAAAGATTTTCATCTGTTATAAATCCTTGATTATCTTGAACTTTTATAGGCATCAAACGACTCTGGAATCCTACTCCAGCTATCCCTAATTGATTATCGGCTTGTGCTGAAGCGATTCCTGCTACTTGTGTTCCATGCACAGCATTAGAAGTATTTCTATCTCCGTTTACATCATTATCATCATTCCCAAAATCCCAACCTATCACGTCATCTATCTTACCATTTTTATCATCATCTATACCTGTTACTCCAAATTTTTCTATCTCATTTACTACCCACTGATTTTCTAAATCGGGATGATTAAGTTGGAATCCTACATCAATAATCCCAATTACAACATTGGGATCTCCCTTCGTAATTCCCCAAGATTCATACATTTTTATCTTTTCAAAATACCATTCTTGCTTTTTCCAATGCGTATCATCGGTATAGTATGGGTCATTTTGAGGAGTAGCTTGCGTGTTTAAAGGTTCAGCATATTCGATGTCAGGTTTTTGATTGAGTTGATACAGTGCTTTTGATAACGAAGTACTTGAGGTTAATTGTGCTTTATAAATTCGAGTTAATTGTTGGGCGTAAAATGAATGAGAAGATAGTATAGGAAACTTGGCTTCTACGGTTTCTAAGCCATATGAAGCGTATTTTTCTAACAAATAATTGGCGGTAGCTTCGGGTGATTGCTTTACGACTTGAGGATTTACTTTTAAAATAATTTCTGAAGTCTGGGATAAATTCTGAGCATCTAAATAAAAAGGGCTAAAAATAACTAAAATCAAAAACGACAAAATGTTGTAAAAATGTTGCATGATTTAGGATTATCAGTTTACATCATAGATGAAATTAACTTATTTACTAATTTCACCAAGTTGGAAGAGCCAAATCCTAAATGAGTTTTGAATAAATCTTTCAAAAAAACATTATTAGGAAGCAAACCGTAATTTACTGTATTTTGGACGAAATTCCTACCTGTTTCACTATTATCTTTCCTAAGATTTACTCAAAATATGGTTTTAGGTTTCAAAGCTGGAGTAAAATTTTGCAGAAGAACAATAAATTAGCTGAAAGGCAGACCACAAAATAGATGAAAAAGATAATCTGCCTTTCCTGATTTAAGGATTTATCTATTCAATACTTCGCCCAATTCTATCCCACCGAATGCGATTAAATATATCAAATAAACCACCTTCAGGACTAATTGACATCCAAATAAAAAGAGCCTTACCAAAAATATGATCTTTTGGGACAAATCCCCAAAAACGAGAATCTAATGAATTGCTTCGATTATCGCCCATCGCAAAATAATAGTCTTGTTTAAAGGTGTATTCGGTGATTTCCTTACCCTCAATGAATAATTTATTCTGCTTAATTTCAGCATTTTCATTGCGGTCGTAGTCCAAGAAGATATCTCGATAGATCACTAATGCCGTACTATCTACCTTGATTTTCATGCCTTCAGATGGAATGGTAACCTCTCCAAAGTTGTCTAGATTCCAAGTTGAGCTTTCGATTTGTGGATAGATACGAGGGTCGGTTCTTTGTCCGACAGGTTCTTCATTTTTGATAATCTTGTCGAATAAACCCGACTTTTCAAGGGTTGCAATATTTTCAATTGTTGCCCCACTGATGTAAATGGCATCTCCATTTGGATTTTTCCGATATTCAGTAATATTGGCTTTTTGAAGTACACGGTCATTAATCATAGAACTGGATTTGGCAAGATAGGCGTGTTGTAGGTACTTGGGGTCTTGGGTTTCTTTCCCATTGATATAAATCTTTTTATTGCGTATTTCAAATTTATCACCTGCTATTCCTACACATCGTTTAATATAGTTGGTCTTTAGGTCAGTAGGTTCATAATCAGGATCAGCAGGCCAGTTAAATACGATAACATCATTTCGTTTGATTTCTGAGAAAGCAGGTAATCGCCACATCGGGAGTTCTACCCAATCCAAATAAGATTTCGAATTAATAACCCAAATTTTTTGATGAGTCAATGGAACTTGTAAGGGGGTCTCAGGAGTGCGAACACCATAATGAAATTTACTAACAAACAAATAGTCACCTACTAAAATTTCTTTTTCCATGGAAGAGGTCGGTACAACATACGGCTCGACAAAAATCCAACGAATGAAAGTTGCTGCAACTACGGCAAATACAATGGCATCCACCCATTCACGAAGGGGACTTTTCTTAGGTTTTGTTTTTTGAGATTGTTTTTTTTTTATCAGTCCGAACATGGTACTATCAATTTGCAATGAAATGATAAATAATTGATTTTAAATTCGTTTCTCGAATTGGTGTACTCTATAAGTAGTTGAGAATACATCATAAAATCTATTCAAAATTTAGCACAAAATTACAGAAAAGTTTGGCATTCTATCTTTGCAAATCTTGAAAACACCATTTTTATTATTGAATTTCTTAAAAAATACTACTATTGTGAGAGATTGCTTATAAATTTTTGGAAAATAGGATAAGATTGCTGATGTCATGTCTGTTTTAGAGTGGTTCAAATACCACTAACTGTCTTGAAGCTAGTATGATTTTTAAGTAACTTTGTTGGTGTTTAAGTGAAACTACACTAACAAAAACTGTTTTACAAAATAATGATAATCAGCTTTTTAACTATAACTTAAAGAGCTTATCACATATCAAAATTGAAATCTACTACAATACAAAAAACTGCTTAGTGAACTTGATCATACCAAGACAGTTTTAGAGATTATTTAAAAAAAAAGAAATATTGTTTTTTGGCTATTATTCGCAAAGAAACAGATGACTCATATCTTACAATAGTTCGTAAATTTTTTATTAATATAATTCTCTAAAATTGTAACATGTCATTGATCAAATGCTTACGTGGCGTTTGCAAACCCAACACTATGGAAATAAATATTAATTTATTGAAAATCAATATATAAACTTAAAGACTTAATATTAATTATTGTATTGTAAAATGTTGATAATTAAACAATTAGTTAAATTCGTCTTAGAATATTATCATTTCGTTTACGCTCAAAAATTTGACGGAAAGAATGCCCAGTCCAAACACTTAGTCCTGCTAGAGTTGCTCCCAAAAGGGCAGTTATAAAAATTAAAATAGCAGGATTGCCATCAGCTATCCCAAGTAACTGACCAACTTTTAAGACAAGCCCGCCTTTTTCTGAAATAAAAATATAGTAAGCATATCCTCCCCAAACACTTCCAATTGCCAAAAAAGCAGCTAAAAATTTTACCCAACCACTGCCACTAAAAATAGCTCCTGTGAGAACGGCTAAAGGAGCAAAAATCCACCAAGGTAGAGAAGTATAATTTCCCAATAAAAAAGTTAAGATAGCTAAAATAAGAAAATGCCAAATAAACCGCATTATTTCATGAATTTTTGTGTCAATAAAATTTGATGTGTTTTGTCATCTTTGGAAGACATAAACCATAATGAACGATATTTGCCTTGTTCCCAGTCAGTTGCTAAGTTGAGGTAAAACGGACTCCCAGGGTTTCCAGATTGCCCTCCTGGGTAAATACCCCATGCTTTGACTCCTTTCTTATCCAATTCGACAATCATTCTCCACGAAGGTCCATGACTGGAACTCATCGCATTTATGGAAGATTTTTCTCCACCATTTCGCATAACATCACTCGAAAAAGCATCTAATGCAGGAATTAGGTGACGCAAACGAGTTTCTTTATAATTTTCCCATTTTTCAGAAAGATTATGTTCTCTATTTTTTTTCCATTGAGCAATGCTATCTGCTGTCATCTTGAATGCCATCTGAATCAAATCGTCTGCCATTTCTCGTTTTTTCTTAGTGGCGGTAATGTCCAAAAAGGCAAAATCAGGTTTGTTGCGAAGTAACCGTAAAGAGTTAATGGTTCTAGGTAGTTTCATGGCTTGCCCCTTGACAGGTGCCTCATTCCACTCATCCCAGATTAGTTTTTTATGCAAAATAGCTATCCATGTTTTGAAATAAGACGGAGCTAATTTTTTAGAATCGTTATAAAAATTCCATTGAGAAAGTTTCTCAAAGATACGTTGTTCCTTTTCGTTGAGCGAAGCTGTATCTAATTTGGACATTAGGAATTCAAGGTTTTCTGCCGCCTGTAAATTGTAATTATCGTTTTGGATAATTGCCATGTTTTTGAAAGATGCATCCGTCAGACTATCCAATAGTTCGGCAAGTCGTCTATCCCGATAATATTTATAACGATGTGAAAAGACATAATAGGGATAAGACAAATCTGCAGGACGTTGATTCGCCGAAAAAACGTATTCTGTAGTAGGATTAATCGATTCAATAGCATGATTTTGAGGAATGTATCCTTGCCAAGCATTTTCCGAACGACTACCATCCATCACAAATTTTCCTTGACTTTTCCATTTCAAAGGAAATTTTCCTTGGACGCGCATCATAATATCACCATCCGTAGAAGCAAAGGCAAAATTCTGAGCTGGACACGCAAAATTTTGAATAGCAGTAGTAAATTCTGTTCGGTTTTTGGCTCGGTTTAAGGCATATAAACTCCCTATTTCATCCGAAATATCATGAGCTGTCCAACGTAAAGCTAAGTTTGTTTGTCCCTTATGTTTTGAAAAATTATTATCATAAACTACAGGACCCCAGTTTGTATGTCGAATCTCCTCAGTGAAAGAACTACTTCGATTATAAAAATGATACGTTTCTTTGACTTTTTGGGCTGTTTTCCACTCGCCATCCAGTTGATACTGATTTTGAGTTGAGTCTTTGAACTCAATTTTGTACCAATCCACTACATCACGAAGAGCATTCGTCATTCCCCAAGCAATCGAATCATTAAATCCAATAACTACAAAGGGTGTTCCAGGTAAACTAACTCCATAAACGTTATGGTCAGGAGTTTGTAATTGTGTGGCATACCAAACGGCAGGCAGATGTAAACCTAAATGTGGATCACTGCATAACATTGGATTTCCGCTACTGGTTTTAGCTCCTGAAACTGCCCAATTATTACTCCCATTGTCAGGATTGGGCGAGTTTAATGGGTCGGTATAAATAGCGTCCAAAACAAAGGAAGAATCTTGAAGTGTTTTGATGGGAATAGGCTCAAAGTCCCAATTTCCATCTTTTTCTACAATTGGTTTTTCTTCAGGGAAATATTCAGGGTAGAAACTCTGAAAGTAATTCTTCCCAAAAACCAAAGCATTGGTATATTCTAGGTCGGCGTTTGTAAAACTCAAGTTTTGAGCCATTAACTTGAGAATTAATAAAGTTTTAAGTGGTGTCCATGACTCAGGCTCATAATTAAAAAGTTTATATTCGATAGGTAAATCTCGATAAGCTAAACTTTGAATATAATCGTTTACGCCTTTAGCATAGGCTTCTAAAATGACTTTTTGTTTGGGTTTTTCTTGTAACTTTTTCCATAATTTTTGAGCTGAGTGTTTGAGTCCAATACGTCTTTGATAGCGGTCAATATCCAGAATATTGGTGTTTTTTACCTTTTCTCCCATAATTTCGGTCAATCGTCCTGCAGCAACATAGGTTTGGAAATCCATCTGCCAAAGTCGATGCTGGGCTGTTACATAACCTTGTAAATAATATAAATCTTGGTCATTTTCAGCAAAAATATGGGGAATCATCAAGTCATCATAAACTACCTGAGCAGAAGCAAGTAGCTGATTTTCTTTGATTTCTGTTTGAATATTGCCTATTTGAGATAATTCGGCATTTTGCCAAAATCCATAAAATGGATTCATAAACTTCCCTAACGGAGGTAACATCATACCGACATCCCAACGAACATTGAGTATGAATATTAAGGAAGAAGTCAAAACTGCCAGAAATAAAAATTTGGTAATTCTCATAGTATTGATTAGTCGTATAAACTCATGAAGTCCTCTAAGACCGCATGGGTTTTAAAATTTACCAAAGATAAGAATAATCCTAAATTAGTTTTAGGCTTTTGGGTTTATTTATTGAGTTTTAGGGTTGGCGTTGGCGAACAGCTTCGTACAAAATTACACCGTTAGCGACTGATACATTCAATGATTCAATCTGTCCTAAAAGTGGTATTTTAACCTGAAAGTCAGCTAATTCTAATAACTCAGGAGCAATACCGTCTTGTTCTGAACCTAATACAATTGCTGTAGGCTCATGAAGTGGAGCATCATAAATTTGGCTTTGTGTTTTTTCAGTACAAGCCACGATTTGTAATCCACTTTTTTGGAGAAAATCAATGGTATTTTTCAAAGATGGCTCTCGGCAAATAGGGATATGATTCAAAGCTCCTGCCGAAGTTTTAAAGGCATCACTTCCAATACGAGCTTTGCCTCGATTTGGGACAACAATTGCATGAACTCCCGCACATTCGGCTGTTCGGACAATGGCTCCAAAATTACGAACATCTGTAATTCTATCTAAAATTAAAATCAAAGGGACTTCTCCTTTCTCATAAATCATCGGGATTAAATTGCCCAAATTAGAAAAGGAAATAGGTGAAAGAAAGCAAATTACGCCTTGATGTTTTTTTTGAGTAACGCGGTTGAGTTTTTCAACAGGGACTTTAGCCGTAGGGATGCGTTGGGCTTTACATAAACTTAAAATCTCAAAAATTGAGTCGTGACGTAAATTATTTTGAAACAAAACTGTATCAATGTCTTTTTTAGCTTTGAGAGCTTCTAATACAGGATGAACTCCAAAAATAAGATCTTTATCAAATTGTTTTCTTGGATACTTTTTTTTGTACATTTTGTATATTTTCGAAAAATAGATACATTATTTAGCGTATCAAATATCTTAAAAAAATGGCGAAAAAACTGCTACTTTTATTCTCATAACTCATCAAACTAAAATTCATTATGCAAATCTCGAAATCTATGCTCCTTACTTTTTTGGCAGTTATTTTTTTGTGGGGGTGTTCAGGCAAAGAAGCTGAAAAACCTGCACCCTTACCTTTTGATGACCCTATTGCTGATGAAATTTCTTATATCGGTGCGCCTGTTATTTTTCTTGAAAAAGACATTCAACGCAAGGTTAATGAGAAACTGCAAGGCAAAATTGCTCAAATTAAAGGGAAACCCGTTATACTAAAAGATGGAAAATATCAATTAATGATTGATGATTTGACGATTACGAAAGTCGAAAATATTGCGCTTCATGTTCGAGGACGAGATTTATATTCAGTAATTCCTGTTCGAATTCACTTTGAGGGAACATTCAAAAAACGGATTTCCAAAAAGTCGGATAAGTATATGAAAATCAAAACACAGGAATTAGATTTGGCAGTACGAATGCGTTTCAAAACAGCTCTGAATGTTTCTTCAAATTGGCAGTTAAAAACAACTACTTCCTTTTTGGGCTATAATTGGATTGAAGAACCACACACCAAATTATTTTTTGGAGATTTGAAATTGACACAGATGGCAGATAATATTTTGACAAAGAATAAAAGTACTATCGAGGATGCCGTTGATAAAGCTGCTCGAACTGCTGTTGATTTAAAAAAGCCCGTCAGTAAAATTTGGACGTCGCTTCAAAAGCCGATTAAATTGAACAAAAAAACACCTATTATTTGGATTCGTCCAGTTCCTAAAACTTTGAAAATCGGTAGAATACAAGGATATGCAGGTTATATTCGGTTAAATGCTGAAATTGGACTGATGGCAGAAACTTTAATTGGTGATGAACCCAAATATGCGATTTCGGATAAATTACCTCCACTGAAAGTTAGCTCTAATATTCCTTCGGTTTGTGACTTAAATGTGGTGAGTCGTTTGCCTTATGACGAAATTAATACCTTGTTACCCAAAGTTTTAAAGGGAAAAAAGATTGAAGTAGCAGGAGAAACGATTCGCATCAAAAAGGCTAGAATTTCAGGAAATGGACAGCAATTAGTGATTCAACTCAAAATACGAGGTGATTTTAGAGGAACAATTTATTTGAAAGGGACACCTCGTTATGACCTTGAAAATCGAGCCATTAAAATCGTCAACTTGGATTTTGATGTGAATTCCGAAGAACTACTCTTGAGTGCAGCAGGCTGGTTGGTAGAAACAGAAACTTTTCGGGAAAATCTCCAAGAATATTTAGTCATTCCATTAGGTGAAAAACTAGACCAAATTCCGAGTTTAGTCAATAATGCACTTGTTAAAAGCAAATTAAGTGAAAAAGTTGATTTGGGTTTGGACTCCTTACAAATTGCTCCCCAAAAAATTGCAGTTTGTCCTGAAGCTCTCGAAGTTTTGGTGAATGCCAAAGCCAAAGTTGCTGTGCAATTAAAGAAATTATAAATTTCTTTTCCCACAGGGTAGGGTAAGAGCCTTGTCCTGTGGAATTATTTATGGTGTTTAAGTTTGGTATTTTAGTGAAGAGATACCAACAAAAATAAATTCGTTATTTTTTATCTCCAAGAGGTTAAATCGAAATGTTCAATCCAAGATGATAAAAATATGATAATAATTCTAATGACTTTCTGAGTTAGAAAGAATGTTGTTGGTGTGATTACACTAAAACACCAACAACAGCACCCTAAATATTTTTGAAAGATGATAGGGAGAATTTTATGATGTGGTATAAAAGAAAGTTTAATAAATTAAATATATAGTGTTTAATCAAGAAAAATAGACGTAAGGGGTGTTTTGTTAGGAGTTTGAAGGTCGGAAAAATTTTGATTAATTATCCAAGATTAGTGTATGCTTGAATCTACTTGCTTTATGTTACTAAATACTTGAGATGAATTTAGATTTAAGGAATCCACTTAATATCCTTAAAATTAGGTTTTCGTTTTTCTAAAAAGGCGTTTCGTCCTTCTTTAGCTTCTTCGGTCATATAGGCGAGTCGGGTGGCTTCTCCTGCAAATACCTGTTGCCCAACCATACCATCATCGGTTAAGTTGAAAGCAAATTTGAGCATTTTGATAGAGGTTGGTGATTTTTCCAAGATTTCTTGCGCCCATTGGTAAGCTGTTTCTTCGAGTTCCTCATGAGGAATTACAGCATTGACCATGCCCATATCAAAGGCTTCTTGTGCTGAATAATTTCGCCCTAAAAAGAAAATTTCACGAGCTTTTTTTTGTCCTATCATTTTGGCTAGATAAGCCGACCCATAGCCCCCATCAAAACTAGTTACATCAGCATCTGTTTGTTTGAAGATAGCATGTTCCTTACTTGCCAAAGTTAAATCACAAATGACATGCAAACTATGTCCACCACCAACTGCCCATCCTGGGACTACCGCAATAACCACTTTAGGCATAAACCGAATGAGGCGTTGTACTTCCAAAATATTCAAGCGAGGCATTCCATCAGCATCTACATAGCCCTGATGTCCTCGTGTACGTTGGTCGCCACCACTACAAAAAGAATATACGCCATCTTTAGTTGAAGGA
This sequence comes from Cytophagales bacterium UBA2561, assembly GCA_002340355.1. Lineage (GTDB taxonomy): Bacteria > Bacteroidota > Bacteroidia > Cytophagales > Thermoflexibacteraceae > UBA2561. Next base: position 704,776 of record DDLX01000028.1, on the reverse strand, counting down.
CCTTCTGCTGAGAATAAAACTACACCAATAGAAGTATCTTCTCGTGCATCCAAAAAGGCTTCATATAATTCAGCAACAGTTTTGGGGCGAAACGCATTCCGAACATTCGGGCGATTAAAAGCAATTCGAGCAACTTGCCCTGCTTTCTTATAGGTGATATCTTCGTATTTTTTAACTGTTTTCCAATTAATTTTACTCATAGAATTAATCTTTGTAATATTTATATTAAAATGAAAAGTTACGGGTAAATATGAGAAATTAATTGGAAAATGCAAATCATCTCTCATAAAGCCTATCTGTAAAATAGACGAAATTTAAGACCCTTTTGAGTTGGTTAGGCAGTAGTTTTTTCTTATCTTTCTCAATAATTTTAATACTATATTTTATCTTCTTCGTTTAGAAGTTTTATGGTTTTTTGTTTAGACTAATTTTACTTATAATTCACATTACTTACGAATAGTTTAAATATTTAGTTTGAATATTGCCTCCAAACTATCCGAACCTTCACTACTTCATCTATCTTAACTATTTATTATCAATGAAAAACTCACTTTTCAGAAATATCATATTGGGTATATCTTGGAAACAGATTCATTTCTTATTAAAAATTATTTTGTTGGTTTGTATCATTCCTCAATTCGCACAGGGACAAATTTCGCCAACTGATACTTCTGTTGACAATCGTCCTGATACGAAACATCGCTACCAATTTTCGTTGGATTTGAGAACAGTCCGTGATGATAAATTGTTTGTGAGTACTATCTTACCTCCTGTTCCTGCTCATCTTCGTCCCAAAAATACAGTCATTTATTGTATGCCTCGTATTGTCCCAGGGACATATGCGATTTATAATTTTGGACGATTTTTAACCAAATTTAAGGCTTATGATAAATATGGAAATCAATTACCGTTCCAAAAATTAAATGATAATGAATGGAAGATTGGTCAGGCAGATATGTTACATAAAATTACGTATTGGGTCGAAGATACCTACGATACTCAAAAGCCAAATGTCATCTTTGAACCAAGTGGTACGAATATTGAAAAAAATAAAAATTTTGTATTAAATACATTTGGATTTTTTGGTTATCTCAAAGGATTACAACGACTTCCGTTTGAAGTTACTATCCAAAAGCCTGCTGCATTTTATGGCTCAACTGCCCTAAAACCTGTTCATTCAACTTCTGAAAAAGACGTTTTTTTAATTAAAGATTATTGGAAATTAGTTGATTCTCCAATGATGTATAATGTTCCTGATACCGTGCTTTTACAGGTCGGCAGTACAGAAGTTTTAGTTTCGGTTTATTCTCCCAAAGAAGTTTTATCAGCAAAATATGTCGCTGACAATATTAAAGATATTTTAATTGCCCAAAAAAATTATTTGGGTGGGAAACTGCCTGTAAAACGCTATGCTTTTATTATTTACTTGTTTCGTGGTGAAAGCTTATCGGGAGCAATGGGAGCTTTAGAACATTCCTATTCTTCGATGTATTACTTACCTGAAATGTCTCCACATTATTTAGCTCAAACGATTCGAGATGTGGCAGCTCATGAGTTCTTTCATATTTTAACTCCACTCAATTTACACTCTGAGGAGATTCATAATTTTGATTTCTTAAATCCTAAAATGTCTAAACATTTGTGGCTTTACGAAGGAGTAGTAGAATATTTTTCTGGACATGTTCAAGTAAGTGAGGAATTAATGTCTGTCGAAAAATATTTGCAAGTTATTCGGAATAAGATGTTTAGTGCACAACGTTATGACGAACAGTTACCTTTTACTGAACTTAGTAGTGGGTGCTTAGATAAGTATGCCGACCAGTATCAAAATGTGTATGAAAAAGGAGCATTAATTGCCCTTTGTATTGATCTTAAATTATTACATTTATCAAATGGAGAATATGGTTTGCGGGATTTATTGAAGGATTTAGCGATTGAATACGGCAAGGATATTCCTTTTAAAGATGAGGAACTTTTTGGTAAAATTACAGATTTAACTTATCCCGTGATGGATGGTTTTTTACGGAGTTTTGTTTCAGGTGCAAATCCTTTACCATTTGAACAAATATTTGATTATGTGGGAATTACTTACAAGCCCACTGAAACCCAAAGTTTACTCAGTTTGGGAAATGTCGAATTGGCTTTGGATGGAGATTATGTGGTTATTTCAGATGCATCGCAAATGGATGCACTAGGAGAAACACTTGGTTATCAGGAAGGAGACCGTATCTTGAAAATTAATGGAACAGAAATTGACCGAGGGAATGCTCGTGAAACCATCGAAACACTGCGCAAGACTGGTAAAGTGGGTGATCGGCTAAGTCTTGTGATTGAGCGGGAAATTCAAGGAGAATGGAAAAAACTCAAACTAAAAGCCTACTTGATAGCTCAAGAATTTACCGAAAGTTTCACCCTTGAGCTTAACTCAAATCCTACAGATAAACAACTGCAAATACGAAAGGCTTGGTTACAAAACAATCAATCTCAGCGATAATTTTTGTCTTATTTTGATAACTTCCTTTATGATAACACTCAAAATTGTTTTGCTTTTATTTATATCATTATTAGTCTCTTGTGAAGATAATTTTAAAAAAAACAAAGTAAAAAGTGTGAAAAATATAAAAAACTTACTCCCTACAAGCAACCGAAATCAGGCTGTAATTTCTTTAAAGTTCCATCACTTATTTTTAGATAGGATTAGGGTGTTTTTGGATAATCAACTTACCGAAAAATCTAAGCTCAAGATAGTTTGTTATGGAAACAGTATTACGCATGGCTTCCAAGTTATGGGAGATAATTCTGATTTGATGTCTTATCCTATGACTCTTGAAAGGTATCTCAAAAACCATTACCAAAATACTGATATACAAGTTATTAACGAAGGACAAAACGGCAGGCGAAGTGACCAAGCTTTGCAAAGTATTCAGCAAGTTATTCGGCATAAACCAGATCTTGTTTTTCTGGAATTTGGGATTAATGATGTATACAGTGGTTTTACACCCGCTTATTTTTTAAATAAAATGCAACAAATTATACAAAGATTTCAATCAGAAAATATATTTATTGTTGTTCTTTCGCCAACTCCAATTTTAACACCTGAGCAAGAAGAATTAAAAGAACTAACAAAAACATTACATCAGTTCTGCGAAGAAAATCAAATTTCTTTTATTAACGTTTATGAGCCAATTTTACATCGAGCAGACACTGAAAATATTGAATTAATACATATTTTTCCAGATGAAGTACATTTCTATGGGAATAAATATGCGTGGCTAGCAGATGTGATCTTCAAGGCGATTTATAAAGAATAACCCTAAATAAGATTTGGTAGAATCAAAATCCCCACTTACCTTTGCCCGAAAATTATTCCGTTATGATTGGGATTATTGGGGCGGGAATTTCAGGTGTTACCTTAGCTTATTTTCTGGAAAAAGCAGGAGTTCCGTATCAACTTCTTGAAGCTTCTGACCGAGTAGGAGGCTATATCCGTTCAAAACGATTAGGTAAATATTTATTTGAATTTGGACCTAATTCAGTTTTGTGTGATGCAAGTACTTTGCAATTTATTCAACAATTTATCCCTGAAAATGAAATTATTACAGCAAATGAAGTTAGTAAAGCTCGTTATATTTTTCGAAATGGAAAATATCGAAAATTGCCAGCTTCGCCACCCTCTTTGGTGTTCAATAGTTTTTTTTCATGGCAAACTAAATTTCAAATCATTAGTGAGTTTTACCGAAAAAGTACAGGAACCCCTAACGAAACATTGGCTCAATTTTTTGCTCGGAGGTTTAATCAAGAAATTGTTGATTATGCACTTAATCCATTTGTAACGGGGATTTATGCGGGTAATCCAGACGAATTACTGCTCGAAAAAACATTTCCAAAACTCCTTGGATTTGAGCAAGAATATGGTTCTATTCTAAAAGGTTTTATCAAAAATAAATCGGCAGAACGTAAACAATCAGTCACTTTTCGAAATGGAATTCAAGAACTTCCTCAGAAGATTGCTGAAAAAATTTCACATATTCGCTATAATACGAAAGTCAGATCAATTCGTAAAGCAAATCAAAAATTTCATATTCAAACCAAAAATGATGCCTTCGAATTTGATAAATTAGTGGTGGCTATTCCAGCCTTTCAATTTGCAGATTTGTACGAAAATACGGACAGTAATTTTGCCCAGAACTTACGAAAATTAAACTATCCTGCCATGTGTGCGGTGCATACGGTTCTGAAAAAATCTCAAACCAAATTTCAGTTTAATGGTTTTGGTGGATTGAATCCAAAGAAAGAAGGTTTGTTTTCGGCAGGTTCGATTTGGTCATCAAGTGTTTTTCAAGAGCGTTGTCCTGAAGATGAAATTTTGATTACGAGTTTTGTTGGTGGAATGCAATATGCTGAAAGTGTGAAGCTTTCGGATAATGAAATTAAAGCCAAATTGACAGAAGAACTTCAAGAAATCTATAAAATTGAGGGAAAACCTGTTTTGCAACGTCTTTTCCGATGGCAAAATGCGATTCCACAATACGATAAAAATATTTTACCTATCGAATCAAAAGTAAAGGAGTTAGAACGTGAAAATTTATGGATTTGTACGAATTGGGTGGGTGGTATTTCAATTACCGATCGTATTTATCGTGCAGAGGAATTAGCTCAAAAGCTGAGTAATAAATCATAAAACTTCATAGATATTTATTGAAACTTATGAAGGTTAATATTTCGTAAATTTCTTGTTAATATAATTTTATAAAAACATAATATATTGATATTCAAATGTTTCCATAGCGTAGAGTTTGCAAACCCTACGCTATGGAAATAAATACTAATTTATTGAAAATCAATATATCAACTCTCAAAGAGTTTAAAAATCTTTGAGAGCTAGGCAAAACTTACGAACTATTGTGAAGGTTAAAATATTGATAATAAGCTAATTATGATTAAAAAATGATTCGCTTGGGTTTATTTTTCAAAACGCCTTCGATCTGTTCTATAACCTCATTAGTTAATAGAGGTACAACTTCTAAAGCTTGTAAATTACTTTCTAATTGTGAGATTTTTGATGCCCCTAAAATGACACTACTAACGTTTTCGTTTTTTAAACACCATGCTATTGCCAAATGAATAATGTTTGTACCTAATTCTTCTGCTAATACTGTTAATTTCTTGACTTTCTCGACTTTAGGACGAGCTTCCTGACCAACTAACCGCTCTTTGAGCCATCCCATTCCTGCTAGTTCAGCTCTCGAACCTTCTGGAATTGTACCATCGTTATACTTTCCTGTCAATAATCCTGATGCCAAAGGTGACCAAGTGGTTGTTCCTAAGCCAATTTCTTGATAAAGTTTTTGGAAATCTAATTCTACCTTTTTACGGTGGAACATATTATACTGAGGTTGTTCCATGGTAGGTGGAACCAGATGGTATTGACGAGCTACTGAGTAGGCTTCCATTATTTCTTGTGCAGACCATTCAGAGGTTCCCCAGTACAAAATTTTACCTTGTTGAATCAAATCGGTCATTGTCCGAACTGTTTCTTCGATAGGTGTATTGGCATCGGGGCGATGACAAAAATATAAATCTAAGTAGTCTGCTTTCAGCCGTTTCAGAGAAGCATGACAGGCTTCAGTAATGTGTTTACGACTAAGTCCTTTTTGGTTAGGTAATTTTCCACCCCAAAACACTTTACTAGAAAGTACATAAGTATCTCTTTTCCAGCCCATTTTTTGGATAATGTCACCCATGATGCGTTCTGCTTCGCCACCTGCATAGGCTTCGGCATTGTCAAAGAAATTAATGCCATTATCATAAGCAATTTTCATACAGCCTTCAGCAACATCCATTCCCATTTGTTTGCCGAATGTTACCCATGCTCCAAAAGATAAGGCACTGACTTGTAATCCTGATGTTCCGAGTCTTCGGTATTCCATCTATTTTTTTAGATTTTATAATTGAGTGAAAATACGACCTTGGAGGTAGTTTGTCACTTTTTTGAATTAAAAATTAAACCTACAAATGTATAAACTTTTCTAAAACCAATCGGTTTTTAAGAAATTGATTTTTTATGCAAAGTTTTTTAAATCAAAATCTTGGAATTATCCATTTTTAAGGCTAAAAAAATTAAAGGTTTAATGATGCTATACGAGGAATTCGAGGGTGTACATTAGTCAGAATTTCATAGGGAATTGTACCAATTTGTTGAGCAAGTTCCGAAATAGTTAAATTTTTACCAAAAATAATTACTTCATCCCCAACTTTTACTTCTAGACCTGTAATATCAATCATGGTCATATCCATACAAATATTTCCAATGACAGGAGCAAATTTACCATAAACTTGTACTTTTCCTGTACCATTCCCAAAACGGCGATCAAAACCATCTGCATAGCCTATTGATAAAATAGCAATTTTTTGATATGATTTTGTAATTTTTCCTTTACGTCCGTAACCTACTGTATCTCCTTTTTGTACTATCTTAATTTGTGAAATTTTGGTTTTGAGACAAGCAATTGTTTTAAGATTTTGGGTAGCTTCTAAAAAATTTCCGATACCATAAAGCCCAATGCCAAGCCGTACCATATCTCCGACAGAATTTACAAATTTTGGAAGCCCAGCCGAGTTAATAATGTGTTTAATCATTGTTTTTTGAAAAATTTTCTCGAAACGTTCTGCTATTTCATAAAATAAAGTAATTTGCTCAATTGTAAATCTTTCATTTGTAGGCATTGCTAAATGAGAACAAACTCCTTTGATATTTATAAAACTGATTTTCTGCAATTTATAAATTAATTTTTCGATTTCATTAGGTAAAAAACCTAGACGATGCATTCCTGTATCTACTTTCAAATGGATCGAAATAGGTGGAAAATCATGATTTTTTTGCTTTAAAATACGTTCGAATTCATCAAGCATTTCAAAACTGGCAATATTCAATTCTAAATCAAACTGAGTGGCTTTTTCGAAGTCACGAATTGATGGATTCATTACTAAAATTGGAACAGAAATACCATAATTTCGGAGCAAGATACCTTCTTCTAAATAGGCTACACCGAAATAATCGACCCCATTTTTTTCTAAAAAAGTCGTGATTTCAAAATCTCCTAAGCCATAGGCATTTGCTTTGACCATTGCCATTACTTTCGTAGTAGCGGGAAGCTGATTTTGGTAATATTCTAAGTTATGTTGAAGAGCCGAAAGTGAAATCTCAAGACGAGTTTCGCGGGTCGTCAAAGGCGGAGAGGAAATAAAATTAGACACAAAAAAGTAGATTAAACGATTTAAAATGATTTGAAAATATAAAATTACCGAATTTTGCTTGGCTTTTTAGTAATTTTATTGTAAAACTCTAATTTTCAATATATTATATAAGTATAAATGTTTTAATTACTAACTTTAAAATTGTCTTCAAAATGAAATCATTAACTTCCCAACAACTGCGACATCTGAGCAAAAAACTTAGTTATATTTTACGACATCAGCCCCAAAGTATTGGCTTGAAATTAGATGAATATGGCTGGGCAAATGTGAAAGAATTACTTCAAAAATTGCAAAAACATCAAACCAAAATTACATGGGATGATTTGGAAGAAGTAGTTTCTGAAAATAATAAACAACGTTTTGCATTTAATGAGGATAAAACGAGAATTCGAGCCAGTCAGGGACACTCTATTCCCATAAAATTGGGTTACGAATCTATCGAACCACCTGAAATTCTGTTTCATGGAACAGCCCAAAAATACCTTAATTCTATTTTGAAAGAAGGACTTGAGAAGCGAAATCGACATCATGTTCATTTATCGGTTGATATAGAAACTGCCCAAAATGTGGGGAAACGTCATGGCAAAGTGGTGATTTTGGAAATCCAATCAAGCAAAATGTATCATGATGGCATGCGTTTCTTTTGCTCTGAGAATGGGGTTTGGCTCACAAATTTTGTTCCTACAAATTATTTGAAAGTGTTAAATATTGGTTAGTTTTGTTTTTTATTTGCATATGAATTTTTGGTAATTTTTAGATGAGATATGTTGATCAAATCAGATAAAAATATGTATTAATGAAAAATAATCCCTGCAATCGTAATATCGTCTCGTTGTTCCATATCTCCCCGATAATTATGAACTTCTTCTTGGAGTATTGTCCGAACTTCTGATAAAGATTGTCCATCTTTGGGGGCTACTTTTTTGAGTAATTCAGTAAATGCTGGTGTTCCTAGTCGGTTTCCTTGATTATTATTTTGATCAATAAAGCCATCTGTTGCTAAATAAATTAGCGTATTGTTGGCTAGTGGGATTTCATGATTTTGGAAACGGCGTTTTTTCTTACGTTCTCTTCCACCAATTAATTTATGAGTACCTTTAATAATTTTAATTTCTTGATTATCAAGGATATAAATCGGTAAATTTGCGCCTGCAAAAGTCAATTTTTGGCTACTTTTTTCATAAACGCATAGCGCAATATCCATTCCGCTTAGGTTTGTATTTTGCTCTTGTCGTAGGGATTGCCGTACCTCAGTATCCAATTCCTCCAGTACTCTATCAGGTGAAGTGATATCTGTTCCTAATACAATTTCATTAAGATAAGCAATTCCTAACATTGCCATAAATCCCCCAGGAACACCATGTCCTGTGCAATCTACGACAGCAAAATAGACCCGTTTTTTATCTCGAAATAACCAGAAAAAATCTCCTGAAACGATGTCTTTAGGGCAATAAATTGTAAAAAAATCTTTGAATACTTCTCCAAGTTCTTCTTGAGTCGGTAAAATGGCTTGTTGAATGGTAAAAGCTTGTTTGATACTTTCAGTAATGAGTTTATTTTTTTCTTCGATAATTTTTTGTTTGTCCTTGATGGTCAAAAATGATTTTGTTAATATTTTTTCATTTTCGATCATCTTATCCGTCAACTCCAATAAATATTTATTCTGTTTATGAATCTTATCGCCTTGAGTTTGTAATTCTTCGGCTTGGTAGTGGAGTTCACTAACATAGCGTTTCAATTTTTCTTGCATCTCAACCAAAGACAAGGCTAATACATCAGTATTATTCATCAAGGGCATTTGAGCATTAAAATTACCATTACCAACTTGTTTGGCAAATTCAGTTTTAATCTGATAATGTCGAATAAATAATTGGAGCGAATGAGCAATAAGTGTGAGATTTCGTCCATGTACCTTAATTTTTTCTAGTTTTCCTGTTTCAATACTTCGAATAGCGGTTTGCAATTCCTTAACACTTTTATCAGTTATACGCGTTCGTAAGAAAAATGCGGTTAGAGCAACTATAATAGCCCCTAAAGAAATTAGAATGACTCCCTGATTACTCACTTTATCGGTCAATTTGAGGCGTTCGATTTCCTGAATTTCTTGGTAAGGTATCGTAACTGAAATGGCTCCAGCTATTTCGCCTATTTTCCAATTCTTTTTTTGAGTCTGAGGATAAGAGTTATGACAGTTAACACAAGTTTGGTTTTGCATTTTATCAGGGATGACGTAATAAAGTATGGCTTTTTGGTCGTCAAAAACATGAAAAAAAGTATCTTTTTGGGCGTATTCTTCGAAATGAACTAAGGCTTTACTTTGGGCTACAGAGAGGGAACGTTTTCGCCAAGGAAAAGGATAGGAGCTAAATAATTCCACTATGGTACTATCAGAACTCATTTGACGAGCGATGTCTGTACCAAGTGTTTGGGAAATGTCCATTTCTTGCCCTACAGAATCGAATTGGGGTAAAAAATAAGCATGAATATCTAAGACATCTAAGGAATCAAATTTTTTTGTTTGACTGGAATCATGTCGGAGAAGTGGCTTAGTGTATAATCCTCGAATAACTTTAAGGGCATTTCCGATGTGTTTGGCTTCGGCTAGGGTATTTTGTTTGGTAACATCTAGTATTTTATCAGAAGCTTTCACTGCCTCCTTGCGTAAGTTCAACCACTGATAAATTGTAGTCGAAATAAAAACCAAAATGGCTAAAACAATGATATGATTATACTTGTGCATTCTCGTAATAAGCTACGGCAACTTTTTCGCAAAATACGCATTTTTGGTTTGTCAGTCAAAAATCATTCCTGTTACAGTGATATCATCCCGTTGTGAAGCATCCCCTTGATAAAATTGAAGGGTACTTTTTAAATTTTTCTTGATTTGAAACAAGGGAAGGGAAGAATTTTGTTGAAGCAATTTCTGAAATGCCTGTTTGCCAAACCGTTCTCGATGGATATTATTTTGGTCAATAAAGCCATCAGTAAACATATAAACTAATGCGTTTTTTTCGAGCGTAATAGTATGTTTTTCAAAAATATGCCTCTTTTTACGTAGTCGCCCCCCAATCATCCGATGACTGCCTTTGTAGATGTTTAATTGCTTATTTTGATGGATGTAAATGGGTAGTTTTGATGCCGAAAAAGTTAAGGTTCGATCACTCTTATTGAATACACACAAGCTGATGTCCATTCCAATGAGGCTATCATTTTCCTCTTGTTTGAGGGACTGCCGAATTTCATTGTCTAGACATTCTAGAATTTTATCAGGAGCATCCACATTTTTTCCTAATACAATTTCATCCAAATAAGCTGCTCCTAACATTGACATAAACCCCCCAGGAACACCATGCCCTGTACAATCTGCTACGGCAAAGAATATGGTGTTTTGTTTCTGAAAAATCCAAAAAAAGTCTCCTGAAACAATATCTTTTGGTAAAAAGAGAATAAAATAATCTTTAGAAATTGTTTTTAATTCTTGAGCAGTGGGCAAAATAGCTTGTTGGATACGGCGGGCTTGTTCAATACTTTTCGTAATTTGTTTGTTTTTCGTTTCTATCACTTCTTGTTTCTTCTGGATTTTTGAAAAGGAATCTACAATGATTTTTTCATTGTGTTTCATTTCGTCCACTAATGCAATTAGGTACCGATTACTTTTCTCAATTTTATCTCGTTGAGCCTGTAATTCTTCAGAATATTGCCGTAATTCTGCTTCATTCATTTCCAGTTTTTCAACATAATTTTTAAGCTTATTTCGCATTTCCAATAGTGATAAAGCCAATAAATCGTTATTACTTACTGCATGAATTTCTCCATCAAAATTCCCTTCGCCAATTTCTTGAGCAAAATGGGCTTTAGCCTGATAACTTTGAATGAAATGCGTTAAACTTTGGGCAATTGCCCTAAAACTATGTCCTTCAACTTGTCGGTTTTTTTTATCTAACTCCCCTTTTTCGATATTATTAATAAGGTCTTGAAGTGATTGTACACTTTGGTTAATGGCTTGACTTCGTAACATAAAAGCCAAAAGAACGACAATCATTGCAGACAAAGAAACAAAGATAACTACTGAGTTTTTCGTTGTACTTTGTTGATCAAGTGACTGAAGTTCAGGTATTTCTTGGTAAGGAACTTTGATAGAAATTGCTCCTCTGATATCTCCCAGCTTCCAATTCTTTTTTGGTGTTTGGGAATATTGATTATGACAATTTACACAAGTTTCTGTATCTAAACGATCGGGGACAGCATACAAAAGAGTAGCACGTTGATCATCAAAGATGTAAAATGGAGCATTAGAAGTGGGATTTTGCTCAAAAAATTGAAAAGCTTTTTTCTGAAAGTCAGTTAACTTTCGTTTTCGCCAAGGAAATGGATAAGGACTGTACATTTCAATTTTAGTATTGTGCAGACTCATTTTTTCGGCGAGTTCTATGGTAAAAGTGGCAGGCAAGGGAATAGCTCCTGTGGTATCATATTTAGGCAAAAAATAATTGTGTGTGACGGGAATTTGTTGATTTAACATGGACTTGACTACTTTTTGAGTATATAATTCCTGAAACATCCCTAAGATATGTGCCAAACGATGAGCTTCAGCAAGTGTATTTTGCTTGGTGGCACGGATTACTTTTTGGTGTGTTTTTTGAGTTTCAACTTGCAGGTCAGTCCATTGATACATGGCTGTCCCAACAAAAATAAGAACCGCTACCCCGATAATATAGTTATACTTACTCATTAATTTGCCGCCAAATATACTACATGATGACTTAATGTAATAAAAGTTCCAAGGTAAGGTTTTTTTAAGGTTTTTTGTGATTTTTTACTCAAAAACCATTCCCATTACTGTAATATCATCTCGCTGGTCGGCATTTCCTTGATGAGTGTCTAAAGCATTTTCAAAAATAGCCTTTATTTCGAGCATGGATTGGTTGCCATGTTGTTTAAGTAAACGCATAAAAGCACGTTTGCCGAAACTTCTACGATCTTCATTATTTTGGTCAATTAGTCCGTCACTTGTCATAAAAGCACGAGCATCTGGAGTGAGTTCGACTTCTTGGTTTTGAAAGAGCCGATTGTGTTTAGGAGTCTTCCCACCTACTAACTTTCGGTCTCCTTTCAATATCATAAATTCTTGATCTTGAATAATATAAATAGATAATTTTGAACCAGCAAATGTCAAAAGACTTTCTGCTTTATCATATCGAAAAATGCCAATATCCATTCCACTTATACTTTGGGAAGTATCTTGTTTGAGTGTATGACGAATTTTAACACTAATGGCTTCCAAGATAATGGCTGGAGATTCTAGTCCTCTTCCCATTACAATATCACTAAGATAGGCATTGCCTAACATTGACATAAATCCTCCCGGTACACCATGTCCTGTACAGTCCACTACTGCACAATAAACTTGCTTTCGGTTTCGGTGTACCCAATAAAAATCTCCTGAAACAATGGCTTTGGGACGATAAATAATGAAAAATTCAGGAAAAATACTTTGTATCCTTTCTGGAGTAGGTAACATAGCTTGTTGCATAATCAATGCTTGGCGAATACTTTGGGTCATTTGGAAGTTTTTCTCATTGTACTTTTCAGTAGTAGATTTAAGTTTTTGCAGTACTTTTTTGGTTACTTCCTCATTACTTTTCATTCTTCGAAGCACTAGGTTTAGATTTTGGTTTTTAGCTACGATTTGCTCATGTTGAGCAAGCATTTCTTCGGCTTGTTGATGTAACTCTTCTTCAGCTGCTCGTAGTTCTTGGACATGTTCGGATAGTTCATGTCTTTGTCTTTTGATAATTCCGATGTGTTCTTTGACTTTCGAGTGCATTGGACGAAATATGAAAATGACTTGAGATAGGATGACTAGAAAAATAATGACCTCAATTATAATTTCAATAAGTTGAATCTGACGAATTCGTGCCTGTGACTCGGTTTCATACTGAAAAGTGATTTGATTCATCAAACTCAGAAAGTTTGGTTCATGTGCCAAAATAATTCCTATTAGCTCTTGCACTTGATCTTTTCTTTCCCATGTCATTTCTTGGAGAAATAAACAGGATTGGGCAATGCGTTCATAATGAGGGGCAAGTTTGGCAAATAAAGCACCTACTTTATGACTGTTATAATCTGATGGGATGTTTACAGTAGGATTTCCGTGAAGTAAGGAATGATGTGAAGTTTGCCAAAGTTGCACTAATTCAGCGAGTTTATCCTGCTGTCCTCGGAACTGTATGTGGTCGGTATGGTCGCTTAAAAGGAGCGCATTTTTGACGATATTTTGACTCAGCATCCGTTGTCGACCTGCAATATTAATAATAGTTGTGTCTCTTGATTGGATATTTAGCAACTTTCCTATTAATATTTGTCCAATAATGGTTAAGATAAATAAACTACTTAAAGCAATAACATAAGTGCGTGTTAGACGCTGTACGGGTTTATATCCTGTTGTCATACTGTTAGAAAAAAATAGGATAAAAAAAGTTTGTTTAGTATTTAATAAAATTTTTGTAAATTGGTTTTCAGTAAATTATATTACTGAGCAAAAGCCTTATTTGGTATTCGGTTTGGAACGGGATATAGTTTCATTTTGTTTGAGAAAATTTTCAAAAAATAACTTTTATATTGAGTGGTGTATACTCCATAAAAGATATAGCTTTTGTAGTATATTTCGTCAAACAATTCTAATACCGATTTTATCACCTTCTAAATTTTGAATATGAACCAATATGGCTTGATTGGCTTTCCGCTTTCACACTCTTTTTCAAAAAAATATTTCACAGAAAAATTTGAAAAAGAGGAAATTACTGATTCACAATATGACTTATTTGAATTAGAAAACAATGCCAATTTTCAAGAATTATTTCGACAGTTAATTGCGAAAACCCCAAACTTAAAAGGATTAAATGTAACCATTCCGCATAAACAAAATGTGATGACTCTTTTAGATCGTTTAGAGGAAGCAACCGAACGTATTGGAGCTGTTAATGTGATCAAATTTGAAGAGGATGGTACATTAACAGGTTATAATTCAGATTATTATGGATTTAAAAATTCTCTTTTAGGGTTTGTTTCAAATACGAATTTATCTGCTTTAATTTTGGGAACAGGCGGAGCATCCAAAGCGGTGCGAGTAGCCTTAGAAGATTTAGAAATTCCATTTCAGTACGTTTCTCGTCAAAAAAATCCTGCTTTGAATACGATTACATACGAAGAAATAACCTCTGAAATTATTGAAAACTATCAACTTATTATCAATACAACCCCGCTTGGAATGTCTCCAAAAATAGATACATTTCCACAACTACCCTATGAATGTTTGACTTCAGCACATTATATTTTTGATTTGGTTTATAATCCATTGGAAACCATGCTGATGCAAAAGGCAAAAGCACAGGGAGCAAAGACGAAAAATGGATTAGAAATGTTGGAACTTCAGGCTGAAAAAGCATGGGAAATTTGGAATACAATGGCTTTACAATAATTTTGCAATTGATTTTAAAATTTCTGTAAAAAATAAAATCTTACAATATAATCACTTGATACCCAATACTAAATTATGGATTTTTCTGATAAGTTAGCCTGTGCCTCTTCCCCTGAATGGGTCGCTACAGTTATGGAAGATTTCGACGAATTTCTTCGAGATCATGCCAATTGTGAACGTAAAGCTTCTTCAATGGCAATGAGTTTTGTGGCGAAATATCCTAATCGGACTGAAATTATTCCTCAGTTGATTGATACAGCAGTTGAGGAGCTGCAACATTTTCGGCAAGTTTATCGCATTATGGAACGGCGCAATATTTCATTACAACAACATATGGACAAAGATTTGTATGTCAATGGTTTATTAAAACTTTGTCGTACTGATCGAGAAGGGCGTTTTATGGATAGACTGATTTTGGCTTCGGTGTTGGAATGGCGTGGCTGTGAGCGTTTTAAATTAGTTGCTGAGGCTTTGGAAGATGCACAACTAAAGAAATTCTATCATCAACTTTGGGAGTCTGAGGCTCGACATGGGATTATTTTTGTCGAAATGGCAAAGATTTATTTTCCTGATAATGAAGTGGATGAGCGTGTTAAGTTTCTGACCGAAAAAGAAGCAGATGTTTTACAAAGTTTGGCTTTACGTCCAAGTCTGCACTAAGATTTTAACCATCTGTTTTGACATTAATCCTTTAATAAAGATAACACCATCCACTTTTATAATTGGATGGTGTTATCTTTTTATATTGTTCAGAAAATAATTAAGTAGTTGGTTGAAATTGGTTATTCTATTGATTATCAAAATAGTAGAAATTTCCAATATTCATCCCTAAATATCTAGTGCTACTTCATTTTGTATTTTCTCTTGTATGCCTCTACAACTTGTTCTTTGATATAATTAATGCGGTTTTCATGATCTTCAACCCACTTAATTTGATTATATTTTCCGTCTTTATGTACCTGATCATAACGGCGATAGCCTCGGTCTAATTCCTCAAAAAGATCTACAAATGTATCTTCAATCAACAAAAAATTGGCAGCAATATTAGTTTTGAGTTCAGTAACTCGATGACTTTCTTCCATCATCATTCGTTCCCATGTTAGTAGTTCTTCCATTGAATTAAATTTGGTCGATACGAAACTTTCATAATCCACTTTGGGAGCATTGTTTTCTACAATAGCCTTCCGCCATCGACTGATATAACGCTTATCTTCTTCGGTCATATCTTTCCAATCCTTACCCATATATTCAGCCCAAAGCGATTGATTATCAGGAGTATCAACTAATTTTCGCCAGAGATGTGGCTTTTTGAGGGGATCATAAATTTCTTTTTGCTCACCTCCATTCTTAACTTGAGCTTCTGTTTGGTTAGGGATGCCTACCAATAAAAACAGGGATAGGGATAAAATAAATTGCAATTTCATAGTTTGTTTGTGTGTTTAAATTGAGAGTCCTAATAATTGGAATACGATAAATATGAATTTTGTGTCTAATTAAAACGTATAAAGAATTTATTAGGTAAAATTTTTTTTAAATTTTGAAACCTAATCTCCTGAATTTAGCTTTTGGTGAAGTGGAGTATTAAGCAAGATATAATCATAACTACTAAATTTTTAGTAATACCCATGTCAAAAATCACTCCAGTTTTTTTGAGATGAACCAAGAAATTTTGGAGAAAGTTCTTGGTATTATCGGTAAACTAACAAAAAAAACAGTTTATCATGCCCAAATGGTAGTTTTGGATAAAAAAATTAGTATCTTTGCAGTCTTTTATTTTACGTCTTTGTACTTAAATAAAGTCGTAGCATTGTTTGTTTGAAGTGTAAGTAGTTCTAACTCAATCCATTCATGAAGCTTTCTGCATTTAAGTTTGATTTGCCTACCGATGCTGTTGCCCAATATCCATCTGAAAACCGAGACGAATGCCGTTTGATGGTGTTGCATCGAGATACCCAGCAAATTGAACACCGTGTTTTTAAGGATATGATTGATTATTTCGATGAAGGAGATGTCATGGTAGTCAATGATACCAAAGTTTTCCCTGCTCGTCTTTATGGACGTAAGGAAAAAACGGGCGCACAAATCGAGGTATTCCTATTGCGTGAGCTTAACAAAGAATCACACCTCTGGGATGTACTAGTTGATCCTGCTCGTAAGATTCGGGTTGGTAACAAGCTATATTTTGGAGAAGATGGTGATTTAGTGGCAGAAGTAATTGATAACACAACCTCAAGAGGAAGAACCATTCGCTTTCTATATACAGGTGAAGATGATGATTTCTATCGATTGATTTCGATATTAGGAGAAACTCCACTTCCTAAAGAAGTTCGGGCAGCTGAGCCAGAAGATCGGGAACGTTATCAAACTATTTTTGCTGAAAATGTAGGAGCAGTAGCTGCACCAACAGCAGGTATGCACTTTACACCTCATTTAGTAAAACGGCTCGAAATTAAGAGTATTGATATTGCTCCGATTACGCTTCATGTTGGACTTGGAACATTTCGAGATGTAGATGTAGAGGATTTGACTAAGCATAAAACTGATTCGGAAAATTTTAGAGTATCTCCTGAGACGGCAGTAGTTGTGAATCGTGCTTTGGATGCGAAAAGACGGGTTTGTTCTGTTGGAACAACTTCGATGCGAGCTTTGGAATCTTCTGTTTCAGCTCAAAAACGTCTAAAGGAAAATCAAGGTTGGACAGACAAATTTATTTTTCCTCCTTATGAATTTCATATTTGTAATGCTTTAATTACCAATTTTCATAAACCTCAATCTACGCTTTTAATGATGGCGTGTGCTTTTGGTGGCTATGAGTTTGTGATGGATGCTTATCAAGAAGCAATTAAGGAAGGATATAAATTCTTTACATATGGAGATGCAATGTTAATTTTATGATTTTGTTGTAACCTTTGAAATCCTTATTCGTTGTGTTTCAAGCAATTCTCCTGAAAAATGGATATTTTAAAGGCTTAAATTTAATTATTTGTTGGTTTTTCAGGAAAGATGAAAAGTTTTTGAAACAACAGAGGGCTTCACAGCTTTTTTCATTATCTTGCATCAGGAAATCATCCTTTGTGTTGTTGCCCATGAACAAGAGGCGACAGAGGTAACAGGTAATTCAATCTGTATTTTTGAAAGAAATTAAAATTCATTATTATGAACAACAATTCAGACAAACTCGTAACCCTCATTATCGGGATGGCTATTGGAGGCTTGGCTGGCATTCTTTTAGCCCCTGAAAAAGGAAGCGAAACTCGAAAGAAAATTGCCTCAAAAAGTGGCGAAATTTCGCAAAAGACAAAAGAGGAACTCAATAAAACTTCGAAAGAGCTTACTGAAAAAAGCACTAAACTAAAAGCTGAACTATCAGAAAAAGGATCTAAGTTACAAAAGGATCTTTCTGAAAAAGGAGCAAAATTGAAAAAAGACCTCTCTGAGAAAGGTTCTGAGTTGCAAAAAAAGGTGGGCAAGCAAGTAGAAGCAAGCAAAGAGCAACTCAATAAAACGGTAGCTAATGTTAAAGAGCAAGCTCAAAAAATCAAAGCAAAGAAAAACGGAGCAGCTGACCAAGAAGCAAAAACTGAAGAAGCAAAAGCTTAATTCAGTTTAGTTACATTTGTTTATAGAAATTTAAAAAATCCCAAACTAATGGGATTTTTTTATGCTCTTGTTCTTATAACATAAGATAAAAAGAGCTGTTTTTAGCTTTTTCTTTACCAATTCCTCAAAATTACACAAGAATTAATTATATAATTAATTGAATTTTGTGTAATAAAATCGATTTTAAAAATTTTTAAATGGTCTGTAAATTTAGCATAAATTCAAACGTGACATAATATGCCTTATTTATTTCAAATCTAACTTCAACTAAAAAATTAATGTATCTTGCAGTTTTAGTTGAATTAATATGAAAAAATCTGATGGATGATATCTTATTAGGAATTGGGCGAAAACTTAAAGAAATACGTAAGAATAAAGGATTGGTACTCACTGCAGTAGCCGAGAGAGCGAATGTAAGTGCGGCATTAGTTTCCAAAATTGAAAATGGGAGAACTTTACCTTCATTACCTGTTCTGATTACATTAATCCAAGCCTTAGAAGAAGATTTGAGTAATTTTTTTAGAGATGTGACAATGGAAGCTCCTAAACCGTATTTTGTTGTACGTAAAAAAGAATATGTTTCATTGGAACGAGAGGAATCCGAAGGCTTTGATTATCAACTGATTTTTAATAAACGCTTATTGTCTGTAGGTTTTGAATTGGTACTATTAACCGTTCAACCAGGAGCAAAACGAGAGAAAACGATTACGGATGCCTTTGAGTTCAAATATATATTAGAAGGAAAAGCTACCTATGTAATTGGTGATGATTGTATTGACTTGGAGAAGGGAGATGCGATTTATTTTGATGGAAGAACACCACACAATCCGCAAAATCTTTATGATAAACCTGCCACCATGTTAGTGGTCTACTTTTTTTATACAGAAAAGGAAAATAAATAGTCCTTTCACGATACTGATGTAAAAAAAGCTATTCATTCTTTGTGAAAATTTGTATATCAATTCATGTTATAGTTAAAAATAATAGGTTGAAGTTCAATAATATGATTAATAAAATACTACTAAGTTTCATACAAATTATGATGAGTATTTCTTAATAGAAATTATAAAAACTAAAGACGTTTCGTTAGTTTTTCTCGTTTTATAGAAAATTCTAAGAGTAAAACGTTCCCTAAGAGGTTGTTTAAATTTTTAAATAAAATATTGATTATCAAATTTTTACATAAATGTCCATAAAGTAGGATTGATACATCCTACTTTATGGACATCAGCGATTTTGAGCAATGAAAGCTATTTCACTAAATAAAGTTTATTCCCTAAAGATATTTTTCAAATTTTTTTAAACAACCTCTAATACCGTTAAAATTTATGAATAAAACGAAATTGTTTGCAAGCCATACGTTTGATTTCCGAAAGCTTTTTTTAGCTTTTGGTTTGCTTATTATTCTGGCTTCATGTGCTAAGAAAACCTGCCCCACCTACATGAGTCTCAAGGAATTTAATGCTATTCGTGAAGAACAAATGGAACGAGAAATGCAAGGTAAAAGAGTCAAGAAAACGAAACGTGATAAATGGGGACGTATCAAAAAACCGAAGCATAAAAAAGAACGCCTTTAAAATCAATTTAATATCAATCTGATGGTACATCCGAAAAATAATTTTATTTTTGTGTTTTAGTTGTCCCCAAAATAGGCATGAGTAAACAACAAAGCAACAGTCAGGTTTTTGAAAAAGAAGACCAAATTCTGGCATATTCTAAGACAGTAGCCGAAAAATCCTTAGAGAAGACTACACATGAAGAAGTCCAAATGGAGTATCATACTTTGACAGATAATTATGGAAAATTATTAGATGAAGTCAAACTATTGACTGCTGTCAGTGATCGTTTGCAAAGAAAACTAAATAAAGCGAATGAAAATGTCATTAAAAAAAATGCTGAAGTGAAAGAGGCTATCGAACGCCTAAATAAATCTAATGCCGAACGCCGTGCGATCTTTATTGCTGCTATTGTTGGAATTCTGTTCATAATTGTTAGTGAAGCACTCGTAGAGCCTCATATCGAGAAAGCTTTTGAGATACGTCCAACCTTGATTCTAGCTGGTATTAAATTGGGGATTTTTTTATGTATGTATCCTGTCAAAAAAATTATTGAAGTAACTTTTACTAATACAGAAAATAACACTTAATCATAATTAATTCATAATTAGCATTCTAACTAAATATACTAACATTACTTAAAGATATGATGAAAGATTCCGAAATCAAAGCCTTGGTCTCTTTACTAGATGATAGTGATCCTGATATTTTGGAAATGGTTGAGGCAAAAGTTTTAGCACTCGGCGATCAAGTTATTCCATTTTTAGAAGAAGAATGGAATAATCGTTTTGAACCTTATGTACAAGAGCGTCTAGAGAATCTAATTCATATTATTCAATTCCAAGTACTTAAAGAACGTCTGACAGACTGGGCAGAAAATCGCTCTGATGATTTATTAGAAGGAATGTGGTTGGTAGCAACATTTCAATATCCTGATTTACAGTTAGATGAGATTAAAAATAAATTGGAGCGTTTGTATTATGAAGTATGGTTAGAATTCAAAGATAATATTCATCCTTTTGACCAAATTAAATTATTGAATTATGCCATCTTTGGGAAACTCAAGTTTCGTCCGAATAATGCAAATTTTCATGCAGTAAATAACTCGATGATTAACAATGTGTTGGAGACCAAAAAAGGGAATCCGATTAGTCTTTGTGTGATTTATATGTTGATTGCTCAGCGTCTCAAGTTGCCAGTCAAAGGAGTAAATTTACCAAACCTATTTATCCTGACCTATAAGCATGAAGGATTTCAGTTTTATATTAATGCATATAATCGGGGCTTAATTTTTTCTCGTTCTGATATTGATAATTATGTAAATCAACTTAATTTAAAAAAAGAAAACTCATTTTACGATCCTTGTAGTCACGAGGATATTGTATGTCGTACTTTTCGGAATTTGATTGTATCCTTTGAAAAATTAGGAGAAGCAGAAAAGGTTGAAGAAGTGAAAGAACTATTGGCTTTAATTTCGGAAGGAGACCATGAAGATGAAAGTCCTAGTGATGACTATTATGAAAGTGAAGATTAAGTGATTTAAGATGCTATAAAATTAAATAGCCCTACTAAATTCTTAAAATTTGATAGGGCTATTTTCAATAAAATTTTAAATAAATAGCATTACTAAAGTGAAAATAATTCCTGCTAATATAAACTTTTCTTAAAAATAGAAGACGAAGGCAGAAACATCCAAAAAGCGGAAATCACAAAAAATAACAAAGCAACCCCAAAGAAAATGTTTAAGAAAAATAAAGGTCGGCTGGAGGTCGCTATATGCAAATGTGCCATTCTATCCAAAATATAAGGTAATTTTTTGGCAGTATAACTGGTCACACCTGTATTTTTATTATACGTTCCTTGTCGAAAGTGAATGACTCCTTTCTCTTCTTTTAGAACCTTAAAACCCTTGATATGCAAGGTCTTACCTAATTCTTCTTTTGGTAAATTAGGCTTAATTGTTTTTTGAATGAGTCGCTCACTCCTTAAAAAATCGGTATCCCGAAAGATTAAAACAATACCACTAATAGCATAAACTGCCATAATTCCCGCCAGAAAAAAACCTAAATAACGGTGTAATACTCTCATTGAACGAGAAATATTTGCCATAACTTTTTTATATTAAAAATTAAAAAAAATGTACTTATATGAAGTTTTTAGAATTGTTTATGCCCTGAAAATTCCATTGCATCCCCTTTGCCAAAGCCATAACTAAACCCAAAAACAATAAATCGTCCCCGTTTACGACTGTTTGAAACGTAATAATCTGTAAGGTCAATGATAGAAGCATCACGGCGAGTACTAAATAAGTCTCGGATACTTAAATTCAGAACTCCTCGCCCTTGAAGTACTTTCTTGCGAATTCCGAAATCTATAAAATAATTATCTCGTTGAGTCTGAGTTAATTCTTTTATTTTAGACCGATATCTTCCACTCAATTGAGCATTAATACCTTTACCTAAGTTCAGCTTGGCATTTAGTCGGGCAGACCAGTTTTGACTATTGAGGTCAAAATTAGTATTATTAAATGTTCCTTTTCGATTAAAATAACCCCAATTAAAATCCGAAGATAAAGATAAACTTTTTGTAGGGGTATATTCGGCATTAATCTCAAGACCTGTTCGATAATTTGTCCCAATATTTTGAGGTTGAGTTGTGGTGATATTTTCAGAATCTACGGTAGTTACATGCTCAATGACTTGGTCAGTTCGTTGATGAAAAATAGCTAAATTTAAGGATACATCGCTAAGCTCATGAATAGATGTAACTTCGTAGGAATCAGTATATTCAGGTAATAAATTGGGATTTCCTGTCCGAATATTAAAGTTATCCCGAAGGGTAAAAAATGGATTTAAATCCCAAAGTCGGGGACGATGAATTCGGCGTGAGTAACTTGCCTGTAATGCCAAGCCATCTTTGAATTTATAAGAAGTATGTAAACTGGGGAATAAATTAGTATAATCTTGATTATGAGTTTCTTCTGTGGTTTTCAAAAGAGTTTGCATATCTGTATTTTCGACTCGTAAACCGATTTTTATACCCAATTTCTTTCCCTCATAAGAGTACGCACCATAGGATGCTAAAACATTTTGGGAAAATTCGAAGATATTTGTAAAGTTAGAATTAAACTGCCAAATTTCGTTTTCGAAATCTTCTACTTCATAATCATTTGAAATATCACTGATGACATAACGTGCGCCTACTTCGAGCATCATTTTTTCGGCAAAAGGATGAGCATAATCAACCTGAAAAGTATATTCAAGCTCTTGGAAATCAGTAGCTGCACGCTGTTGAAAATCACTAAAATTACCGATCGCATTAGCATTTTCAAAAAATGAATCTTTCTTTTTACCAAAAAATGAACCCATTGCGCTCCACATTAAATGACGTTTTTTATGGTTAGCAAAAGATTTTTTATAGTGCATTTCGTATTGCCATTTGGGATTGGTGGCTTCTGTAACTTCACTTCGTGTTGATGAAGATTGCCCTGTTTCTGTGAGGAGATAATTCATATCTGAAGTTTCATCTTCAATTTCATAGGCATAATGTCCCGATAAGGTTAAGACATTAAAACGATTTAAGTGATAATCCAAACCCAATAAAAAATTATAAAATTGTTCCTGTTTTTCAGAATCACCAATCGTTTTTAAACTACTTGTACTTAGGCTATTACGATTTATACTAAGGGTTTCATAATCTGCAGGAAACATTCTCACCCCAATTCCTAACTGACTAAAAACGTTTATTTTTTCAGTGCGATAATTAAAACTTCCTCCAATACTATGATTTTTGGGTGTTCCTGTATTTAGAGTTACCGAACCATTTATTCCTTTTTTCTCTTCTTTTTTTAATACAATATTGATGATTCCAGTTGTGCCTTCCGCATCATATTTTACAGAAGGATTGGTAATGACTTCCACTCTTTCAATCATGTCTGCCGTAATTGTGCCTAAGGCTTGGGAGCCATCAGCAGTTAAAACAGAAGGTTTTCCATTCACCAAAATTTGCACATTGGCATTCCCTCGTAAGCTAATATCGCCTTCAATACTGACGCTGACCGAAGGAACGTTATTCAAGACATCTACGGCACTTCCGCCTGAATTCAATAAATCTTGTCCAACGTTGAAAACTCGTTTATCCAACTTAAAAACCGTTTGGGATTTTTGGGCAGTTATCGTGACTTCATCCATCAAAGCCACATCAGGCTCTAATAAAATTTGACCTAAATCAATTTGATTACCCGTAATTTTAAAATCCTCAATTTTTTGAGTCTTAAAACCAATAAAACTTACTCGAATATAAAAATTAGAATGAGTGGTACTTAGTTGGAAATTCCCATTAATATCAGTGGTTATCCCTGTAATTTGTTGGTCTGTTGTCTTGTCCAGCACAACAATTGGTGCAAATTCAATGGGGTTTTGGTGTTCAGCTTCAAGTACTTTCCCAAAAATTTGAATGGGTTTTCGAGAACCTTGAGCAATACTTTCCGAAACTTCTGAAAACAAAAAAATACTGATAATCAGTATGAAATGGAGAAAAATTTTAGACATTTGACCTAGAATTTTGGTTTATTAATGGCTCAAAAGTAATTGACATGAAGAGGATGAACAAAAGAATTCTTTTAGTTTCGGAGAATCTAAGATGAACAACTATTTTAGCATTTTTGAATGTCGCTTACCTTGAAAAATAAGCCGTTGGGCGTTTTTCGAAAGATAAAATCAGATTAATTTGCAGTTTTGTAACTATGAAAATCAATGCAAAATTCTATCCTTTTAAAGAGATTGCTTACCAAATCAGTTTAGTTTTGATTCTATTTATTGGACAATCTTTTGACAAATCTGATCCTCATTTACATTGGCACGAAGTCTTATTTTTGGGTAATTATGTAGTGGGAGCAACCATTATCAACTATGGTATTTTGCCATTTTATTACCAAAAAAAATATTGGAAATTTACTGTTTTTATTGTGCTTATTATTTTAATAGTTATATTAATTGAAGAATACATATTAGAACAAATTTATTTCCCTATGACCAGAGGGACAAAGTTTAATCTGTTTTATACTTTGATTGATGTGATGCCTGTAATTTTGATTTTGGTAGGGTTCAAGTTTGCTTGGGATATTACAGCAAAAGAACAAGAATTAGAAAAAGTCAAAAAACTAATGATTGAAAATCAATTACAGTTTTTAAAATCTCAAGTGAATCCACATTTTTTATTTAATAACTTGAACAATATTTATGCGTATGCTCTTGAAAACTCTCCGAAAACTCCTGAAATTATTTTAGAACTTTCGACCGTTTTGCGTTATATGATTTATGATTGTCGAGAAGATTTTGTATTGATTAATAAGGAGTTAGAATATCTGAAGCATTATGTTAATTTACATAAATTACAGATGGAAACGCGGGGTAAAGTCGAATTAGATATTCAAAATACGAATTATCAAAATTATATTGCTCCTTTAATTTTGATTGTATTTGTTGAAAATGCGTTCAAACATAGCTTGTCCAGTCAAATCAATGATATTCAGATTGTTATAAAAACAAAAATTGAAGAAAATCAACTTTTCTTCGAATGCCAAAATACATTTTTACTTCAAACCAATACACAACATTTGCATCAAGGCATAGGCTTAAAAAATGTCATTAGTCGATTAGAATTGTTGTATCCTGATAACTACAAATTAGAAATTGATAACTCGGATAATTGGTACAAAGTAGCTTTAAAAATAAACCTAAAAAATGATTAAATGTATTATTATTGAAGATCAAATTCCTGCCCAGCGTATCTTGAAACGCTATATCACTGATTCGGGATTATTACAATTGGAAGGAACATTTATTGATGCCCTACAAGCTTCACGTTTTTTGAAAACCAATGTCATAGATTTAATTTTCTTAGATATTCATTTGCCTAAGATTTCAGGTTTAGATTTTATGGAATTTATTCCTTTAACACCTCGTCCTCAGATTATTCTGACTACTGCTTTTTCGGATTATGCCCTCAAAGGCTATGAATTTGATGTAGTAGATTACTTATTAAAACCATATTCTTTTGATCGTTTCATGCAAGCAGTCGAAAAGGCAGATAAAATCTTAACTTTGCTTAGAAACCAAGCAAGTTCAACTACTGAATCGCTCTTGGTAAAAGAAGGACATCAGTATATTAAGTTGATTTTTCAAGAAATTGATTATATCAAAGCAGATAATGATTACACGAAAGTTTGTGGTAAAATCAATTATTTATTTTCATATTCTTTGAAAGAATGGTTAGAAAAATTACCCGCTCATTTATTTTGTCGAGTACATCGTTCTTATATTATCAATATTACGAATATTCAGAAAGTTATGGGAAGTAAAATTGTGATAAACGATACATCTATTCCCATTGGTCGGGCTTTCAAAAAAGAGTTTTTACAACAATATTTAGCAAATTGATTTTCGATTGGCTTTGTTTAATGAATGACAAGGTTCTCAAATATTTTTGAAATTATCATATTGTATTCCTCTTATCTCATACTTTCTGCGGGGTCAGTAATCGCACTCCTCCAAGCAGGAATTAATGTAGCGGTCAAATAGGGAATAATTGAAAGTGAAAAAATAGTTAATACATCTCCAATTTTTACGATAGGATACAAATCGAAAGCAGGATAAAGCACTGACCAACCTACTAAAAATGGTTTGAGTAAAGGAGCATCTAATAAAAAAATATGTCCATATGCCAATAAAATTCCTGTTAAGGTGGCAGTCATAGAAATGGCAGAGGCTTCGAAGAGTTTCATTTTTAAAATATCAGAAATATCCCAACCAATACCCTTTAAAATTCCAATTTCTTTCCGTTCATCATCAGTTAAGCCTGCGGTTCGTTCCCAAACCAGAATTAAAAAAGCAAAAATGGCGGTCATTGAACCATAGACAAAAATTCCTCCACGCCAACCAAATAGGGTTTCATAGGTAGAGCGTAATTGTTGTTTTGTAACGACTCGAAAAAGTGGAAAGCGTTCATCAATTTTACGCCCAATATTATCTGTTTCATCAGTATTACGAATGCGAATAGCGATATCCATAATTTCTGTAGAGTCTAATCCGATTAAATTTCGAGCCGATTTTTCGGATAAAATAATTAAATCATGTGTCAATAAATCTGCCTGAGCAACAAATGTACCTACAATTTCAAAACTTTGAATTTCTTCCTCCGTTTCGGTAATAGTCAGATAATCACCAATTTGTAAGTTTCGAGTTTGTAAAATTCCTCTACCAACCAATGCTTGATTTTCTTTTAATTTTCCTTCAAAATCGGTTTGTACCAATTTTAAATCTGAAAATGCTGAATCAATTCCCCAGATTGTAAAAACGCCACCAGATGGAGCATCGAAAGTATATCCCCAAATTCGCCCTTTGACTGACTCGATTCCTCGATAAGTTTTCATTGAGTCTAAAATATTGGTTTTCAGGGGAATTAATCTTCCGCCTTGAATTTTCTGAACCCAAAGTTCGGGAATATCCTCCAAAACAGTTAAAGTCTCTTCTTTGAGGGAAGCCGTGAAAAACACTACTGATGCGTAAAATCCAATAACAAGAGCATGAATTATACTGAGCATCAATGACTTAGTGCGCCGTCTCCACAAAGAAAGAAGGGCATATTCGAGTAAATGAAACATTAAAAAGTATCAAGTATTTAAGTAATATGAATTAAGAGTAAAATAAATAGGTTTGTAGATAATTGAGTTTATTTGTTTTGTTACCTAACATTTGATTCTTCTTAACTTTAAGAAAATAGTTTTATAGGATTTATTTTAGCTTTTGGTATAAAAAATTTCCGACAATAACTAAAATGTAAACTGTACCCCAAATACCATAATATTCCATTATTATTTTTCAGTTTGATTTGTTAATTTTAAATTTAGAGGTACAAAACTAAAAAAAACCGTTGTAATTTTGCTCTTCTAGCAATTGTCAGGGGTTTTTATTAATTCAGACAAAAAAAGAGCAAATTATAATGAAATTTTACACAAAACCAACCAAACGATCTTCTGTTACTATGATTTACTAAAAAAACGATACTGACTTCTCAGTACACAAGGATAAAATTTAAGCAAAAAACTCAGATGTATAGGTGTTGTTGGATATTCTTTTTTGTTGTGTTTCATTGGGGACAAATTTGGGGACAGTCTTTTGAGAATGAGATAGCTCAAATTAAGTCTTATATTTCTAACCGTCCTGATTCCGCACTTCGGTTTAGTCAAGAAATCTTGCATAAATATCAAGATAAAAAACGTTCTTTTCGCATTAAAAATTTGATGGGAGAGGCTTATACACAACTGGGGCAGTATGAAAATGCCGTAAAGTTACATTTTGAAGCCCTATCATATTATGAGGAACAAAAATATCCTGATGGCATTGCCGAAAGTCTTAATTTATTGTCTACTGTTTATCGCCGTCAAGAATTAATAGACAAAATCATAGAAAATAGCCAACGTGTTATTGCTCTACAATCTCAAGTGAAAAATCAAACAGTAGTGAGTCGAGCTTATCAAGAATGGTCAATTGCGTATTTATTGATACGAGATTCTCCAAAAGCTCTCTTTTATGCACAGAAGTCATTAGAAGGTGCCGAAAAAAATTCAGATGAAAAAAATATTTTATATGCTTTAAACTTAATTGGTCTGTCGTATTCCCAAATGGATCAGCTTACTGAGGCAATGTTGTTTTATGAAAAAGCACTTTTGATTAGCACTCAAATGGAACATGATGATATGAGTGCTGCTATATTAGATAATATTGGGGATGTATTGACACAACAGGAGAAATTTGATCAAGCGCACCAATATTATTCACAATCTCTTACTATAGCCCAAAATGCAAAAAATCCACTTCGTGTATTGGAAGTTTATGAAAGTTGGGTTAAACTTTTTCAGCAACAACAAGATTTTGAGAAAACATCTGAATATCAAAAACTTGTGATTGAATTAAAAGATAGCTTAGTCAGTTTAGAGCATTCACGTCAATTAACACAAATGGAAGTTTTGCATGAGGTACATGAAAAAAATGTTCAAATTGCTCAGCAAAAATTAGCCCTTGAACAAACTAAACGAGAACGACAGTATGGAATTGCAATTGGATTATTATTATTATTAGTTGGTGTTATTGTGTTTTTAGCATGGCGTAGAAGTGTTCAAATTAATAGACAACTAGCAAATAAAAATGAAAGGATTCAATATCAAAAAAATGAGATAATTAGTCAGAATGAAGAACTACAACAAACTCAGGAAGAACTTTCAGTACAGTCAGATAATCTCACAAGAAAAAATAAAAAACTAGAAGAAATAAACTACAAAGTATCACAAAGTATTCAGGCAGCCCATTGGGTACAAAAAGCTATCTTACCTACTGAGCATAAAATGACTACTTTTTTCGAAGATTATTTTGTGTTTTCAATGCCAAAAGATACAGTTTCAGGAGATTTTTGGTGGGTAGAACAACAGGGTGATAAAACAATTTTGGCTTTAGCTGACTGTACAGGACATGGTGTAGCAGGTGCTTTAATGACAATGATAGGTAGTGCTATTTTAGATAGAATTATTCGGCTTTCTCATATTGTAGAACCAAGTCAAATTTTGATGGAGTTGAACCAGCAAATTATTACTATTTTACAACAAGAAACTACCGAAAATACAGATGGAATGGATATTGGAGTCTTAGTTATTTCTACTGATAATGTGTTATTTGCAGGAGCAAAAATTGATTTACACTTTCATCAACATGGAGAGCTAGGCTTTACTAAAGGCACACGTAAATCGATTGGAGGTACTAAAAGACTTGCCCATAATAGAGCCTTTGAAACTAAAGTTTTACCTGCGGATAATGGAAGTAAATTTTATTTTTACTCGGATGGTTACCCTGACCAAAGCAATCCCCAGCGTGAAAGTTTTACCCGTAGAAGAATAAAAGAACTATTAAAAGAAGTTGTAAATTATCCGTTAAAAACACAAAAAAAGTACATCAAAAAAACTTTACTTGAGCATAAAGGTAATAGTGAACAACGAGATGACATTTTGTTCATTGGAATTGAACTTTAATCTTCATGAAGTAAATAGGATTAAATTGGTTTCTTTTTCTTACCTTTGCCCGAATTCTCTAAAAATACAAAACTGTATTATGTATCTTTTTTTTGACACCGAAACGACTGGTTTGCCTCTAAAATGGAAAGCTCCTTTATCGGACTTAGACAATTGGCCCCGTCTTGTACAAATTGCATGGTTGGTTTATGATAAATCTGGTAATCAACTAGATAGCCGAAATTATATCATTAAACCAGAAGGATTCACCATTCCAAAAGAAGCCGAAGCTGTCCATAAAATTAGTACAGAAAAAGCCATTGCTGAGGGAGAGCCTTTGAGAAAAGTGCTGACTAAGTTTGCTGAAGCAATTGATCAAAACCAGATTTTGGTGGCACATAATATGAATTTTGATGAGAAAATCGTAGGTGCAGAATTTTTGCGTACTCAAACTCCTAATAATTTCTTTAAAAAAGCTCAAATCTGTACGATGCTCACCTCAACGGATTATTGTGGTATTTATAAAAGAGGTAAAATTAAATGGCCTCGTCTATCCGAGTTGCATATCAAATTATTTGGCGTTGATTTCGAAGAGGCTCACGATGCTTTTGTTGATGTGAAGGCATGTGCTAAGTGTTTCTTTGAATTACAAAAAAGAGGCGTAATTAAATAAAAAGCGATCTTTCAAATATGGATTTTTAGGAATTATTTCTAAAAAATTCATTTTGTTTTTTTTAGTCAAATCATTACCTTTGCGCTTCATTTAGAAAATCGAATATAAATCATGGCAAAAGTTTGTGATATATCAGGGAAACGGACACGTGTAGGGAATAATGTTTCGCACGCTCAAAATAAGACAAAGCGAAAGTTTAAGCCTAACTTGCACAAAAAGCGTTTTTATATTCCTGAAGAAGACCGATGGATTACGCTTCGTGTCTGTACGAAAGTGCTTCGTACTATTAATAAAAAAGGAATTAGTACTGTCTTAAAGGAGTCAGGCAAAAGTTTCTAATTTATTCTTAACCAAATTATTACAAGTCTCTTACTTATATTATGAGACTTTAAAATTGTTGTTAAAAAATGGCAAAAAAAGGAAAAGGAAACCGTATTCAGGTCATTTTAGAATGTACTGAACATAAGGCTTCGGGAGTGCCTGGGACTTCCCGTTATATTACGACCAAAAATCGTAAGAACACACCTGAGCGTCTAGAAAGA
This sequence comes from Cytophagales bacterium UBA2561, assembly GCA_002340355.1. Classification (GTDB taxonomy): domain Bacteria; phylum Bacteroidota; class Bacteroidia; order Cytophagales; family Thermoflexibacteraceae; genus UBA2561. The sequence continues at coordinate 673,608 of DDLX01000028.1, read as the reverse complement.
CGAAAGTACAATCCCATCTTGAAAAAATATACTGTTCACAAGGAAATTAAATAATCATGGCTAAGAAAGTAGTAGCAACCCTCAAGAGTAAAGATGCTGAGAAATATGCCAAGGTGATTCGAGCGGTACGCTCTCCCAAAACAGGAGCTTATATCTTCAAAGAAGATATCGTTCCTGAATCAGAGGTAAAAGCATTACTCAAAAAGTAGGTAGAACATTGAACTTTGACAACTCATTCTCATAAACCTTTTTACGGTTTATTTTAGTAATGTTAAAATCGTCATTGGCTGTGTTTTCACAGCCTTATTGTCAAAGTTTTGTTTTCCTTTTTTATTTCGCTCATATTTTTGGTAAATATATCGGATAGTTTCATAGGTATTGGTAAATGCTGTATTTAACTCATCCCTTGAAAACCAGGCTACCTGTTCGATAGCTTCCTGAGTTTGGGGCTTCATTTGATGATCATCCAAGCAGTTCATGGCGTACCAATGGGTACATTTTAAGCGGTTTTTTCCTGCTCTGGAAAAAGTATGCCAAGTTTTGCCTATTTTTTGGATGATTTCAACTTGAACATTACATTCTTCTTCGACTTCTCGAATAGCCCCCTGTGCTTTAGTTTCTCCTTTTTCTAATTTTCCTTTAGGAAGATCCCACTTTCCAAGTCGTTTAATAAATAGAATTTTATTTTCTTTTTGAACAATTCCTCCACCTGCTTGTATGATTTGGAAATGTTTTTTGAAAGCAACTGTAACTTTTTTATAATTTGTAGGTTCAAAGTAATAGGCAGATACGCCACGTATTTGGTGGCTTTTGATTTTCTCATAAATATCAATAATTTCATCTGCAGATTGCACTTTCAGACGAATTCCAACACCTTGGGGTGTTTTATTTTTTTTGAGGATGTGTAATAAAATTTCTTCGGTATAAATTTTCATAAGTGTTTTAGTTGTGTGCGCTTTGTCTGTATTTCTCCCAAATTTTCATTTGGACTTCTATGAATTTTCTACCAAGTTAAATACTTGGAGCGGAACTTTATCTTATCAATTTTTCTTATGGAGACGTAATTGGTAAACGAATTTTAGGGATATAAAATGATGACCTAAAGGCAAAAAATAGTGCCAAGAGTATTTTAATCAATGTTTTAAAAGCTCCTTTATAAGGGCAAAATTCTGAAAAATAGATTCAAAATAGCTAAAAAAGACAAAGATAAGTGCAAAAGGCTGCTAAAAAAAATCCATCTCCTACTCTCCATAAATATAATCTGATTGCAGATTTTGCGTTTACCAACAAATACCCACAAATTGTTCGTTATAGATATTTGTGGCAAAATGAATCTGAAAACATATTGTGCGTGAATTTGAAATAAACTATGAAAGGACGTAAATTTTTTATTTCTACAGGGCTGGTTTTGAGTTGTTTTGTAGCGATATTAGGACTTGCCAATGACGACCCTCTAGGAGAAGAAAGTTGGCTTGATCGCTTGCGAGACTTCCACTTCACCAAGATACTTAAAATTACGGCTGATGCAGACACCGAAAAGGATGTTAAAGGACTGGCAGCATTTGCTACAGCCACGTCACTAGATTCGACTAAGTTTGGAAAAGGATGGTCTGTTTTTACGACTATCAATTTAACCCTTCATAGTAATCCATGGGGTGGGATTACACTTGATAAAGGAAGAGTTACTGAAATTGTAGCATCAGGAAAGGAACTCTCAGGAGACTTATCAAAAGTATCTTCAGAATTTAATGAGTTAAAAGAGTTGAAACTATTAGATATTTCTATTAATAAAATTACTGATATTCCAGACTTTTCACCTTTATCTGAATTAACTACCCTGAAACTAGACAGTAATAGTTTATCAGGTATCATTCCTAAAACTCTTGGAAAAATTAGTAAGTTAACTTCTTTAGATTTAAGTAAAAATAATTATGATTCTATTCCTGACGATTTGGTTACTTCTTGGGGTTCATCTGCTATTTTAAGAAGTATTAATTTAAAAAATAATAACTTAGATTTTGGAGACCTAGAAAAATTAGAACCTATTATTAGTAAAGTTACATATTCTAATCCAACCATTACGCATTCTCCTGTTTTAGATTCAATTGAAGTAGATGAGGGGAATGAAGCTTATTACTCTGTTAAAGAGCCAAATGGTTCTAGAAATATTTATACATGGTATTTTAATGGTCTGGAACAAATAAGACAGAAAGATTCTGCAGACTTATCCATTAAACTAGTATCAGAAGCAGACTCTGGGGATTGGGTTCTTAAGGTAACTAATGAGGTGATTACTGGAGTAGAAAACGTGTTTATTACTGTCAGAGTGAAAGTAAAGAAATGTATTGTTACAGGTGCAGATGCTTATTTTACGACTGCAAGTGGGACTTCTCGGACTGATAAATATACGGTCACCGTTTGCGAAAGTGATACCTTGAAGCTTCCAGTTATTTATGGAAATAAGGGAACAGTCAAAGGAAATACTATTCAGTATCAGTGGGAAACTGCTCAAAAAGATACGACAAGGTGGGATAAAGTTGGTGATGAATTAAATTATCAGCCTCGAAGTATAAAAGATACTACTTTGTATCGTTTGGTGGTATCCTCAGATTTATGTGATCCTGATACAAGTACAATTGTTAAAATTAATTATATTGCTAAATTAGATAGTAACTATATTACCACAAAAGAGAAAACAATTTGTAAAACAGATACAATACCTACACTAGAAGCTTCGACTCCGATTGGTGGTGGAGGTCAAAGTTCATATCTATATCAATGGCAGAGCAGAAGTGCGAAAGATACAGCTTGGATTGATGAAGGACAAAGTAAAAATTATACTCCCTCTAGCTTGACAGATACGACCTTTTTCCGTAGGGTTGTTACCTCGAAAAAAGGCTGTGAACTATCTGATACAAGTGCTACTGTTCGATTTAATGTGTTTCCTGATGTTCAATCAAACACGATTAGTTATGACCAAGAAATTTGTCCAAATGGAATAGCACTTACCTTAAAAGATACTACCTTTAACTTGGATAGTTTATCATGGGATGTTGAGAATTTTACATTTGCGTGGCAGAAGTCATTAGATAAAATCCAATGGTCAAGAGCTGATACAGTATATAATACTGATTCCTTGCCTGAATTTACTCCTAGAAATGTAACACAAGAAACCTTTTATCGCCGTGTGGTTGCGGGACAATGTGGCGGAGATACCAGTAATATTGTCACGATTTCAATGTTTGAAGAAATTAAGAATAATGTGATTGATGCGAACAATACGAAAGTTTGTGAACGTTCCGAAAAAACAATTACGTTGAAAGCAGTTGATGGTTCAGATAGTTTGACTATCAACACTTGGGAAAATGCTGATACGATTACTTTCTCAGGGAGTAATCCTGTTGGTGGTGGTGAAGATTATACCTATGTTTGGCAAAGTTCGTTAGATAGCTTAAATTGGTCAGAACGCTCAACTCAAGATACTTTACGCTTGAATGATACAGAATTTACAGATACTTTGACCTACATCCGAAGAATTGTCAATAGTAAATGTTATTCGGATACGAGCAATGTGATTGAGATTGAAAAAACATTCAACTTTGGAAAAAATCAAATTGGTACCTCTCAATTATTATGTATCGGAACTGACCCTGATACATTAATTGGAAATCCACAGACAACTAAAGGAAACTTCACTTTTGAATGGCAAGTTTCGGGAGATTCGATTAATTGGCAAGCGGCTGGCTCAGATACTATTGCGAGTAAACAAAATTTAGGGCTAGATTCTTTAGAAGCAGGCTATTACTACTATCGAAGAGCTGTTTTGGGTGGATGCTCTCCAAATTATAGTAATGTAATTACTTTGGAAGTAGCTTCGCCGATTTCAAATAATACGATTGCTGGCTCACAGGAAATTTGTGAAGGAGATACTGTTGCTTTGATCCAAGCTACAGAATTACTTGGTGGAGGCGGAGGTTATTCTTATGAATGGCAAAGTACAACAGATACGGCAACTCGAACTACTCCAAATGAAGTTTTATGGACACGATCAGATACTTCAAAATTCTTACAACCTGACCGTATTACTAAAACTACCTTTTACCGTAGGATAGCCTATGCCAATCGTTGTAATCCTGATACGAGTAATGTTGTGGAAGTAAAAGTGTATAATAAGATTGATGAAAATACAATTCGAGATAATCAGGACATTTGTTTAGGTGAAGACTTGAATCTTTTAGTTGGCTCAACCCCAATAGGTGGTGATCTTGACATGTTAACTGCTTGGAACTATGCTTGGCAGTCTCGAACAGAGGGTTCAGACTGGACGAGTTTAGGGAGTGAAAAAGACTACGAACCTGAAGATCTTCGAGAACCCACTTGGTTCAGACGAGTGGTAACCATTGCAACACCTGGTGGACGGAATTGTTTCGCTGATACAAGTGAAGTGGTTTATATTAATGTGGTACGTAAAATTAAGGATAATCGAATTACGAGCGGACGACAAGTAATTTGTTTACATGATCAACCTGATTCCTTGACTGCAACCATTCCTGATGATGGAGTGAAACTTTTTGATTATCGTTGGCAAATGACTTATGACCTAGAAGACCAGTGGGTTGCTGATGATAATTTTACTACAGTATATGCCAATTGGGTGGATGTCCCAAGTAATAAAGATATTAATTACTATCCATTTTCTCCCGATACAACGGCTCGTTATCGCCGAATTGTAAGTAATACTTGTTTTAGTGATACAACCAATGCGGAAATTATTTCAGTACTACCACTACCCGAAGTAAGTGCAGGAAAGGATACATTAATTAATATCGGACAATCGATTCAACTACAGGCACAAGGGGCGAGCCGTTATGTGTGGAATTATCACGATTCGTTTGGAGATTCTACACAAGTATTCTTGGCAAACCCCACTGTAAAGCCATTAGTTTCTCGAAAATATATCGTAAAAGGAACAGATTCAAAAGGGTGTAGTAATACAGATACGATTTTTGTTAGAGTGAAAGATGAGCCTGTAATTCGAGTTTCACAAGTCATTACCCCTAATGGTGATGGATTAAATGATAATCTATATATCGAAGGAATTGAAAAATATACTGAAAATACAGTATGGATTTTCAACCGTTGGGGAACAGAACTTGTGAAAATTCTAAATTATGTTAATGATAGTGAAACATCATGGACAGGGTTTCTTGAGGATGGAACACAAGTGCCAAACGGTGTTTATTTTTACATGATTAAGTTTGGAGTTACCGAACGAGTCATTCGAGGCTCAGTAACGGTTATTAATAATTAAAAATAAAATCTATCCTATGAATTTAAGGGTGATTGATATATAAAGAGATATTACCCTTAAACTCTTTAATCCTTAGAGATGAAGAGAGCTAAATTCTTAAAACATATCAAGTAATATATTGAAATTGCCAAAAACAGGTGCAGTAAAATTTCGAAAAATTCCATGAAAAAAATACTTCTTTTTGCTTTTACTATCTGTTGCCTATCAGATGTCTTTGCACAGCAAGTCCCACTGTATAGTCAATATTTCGATAACCCTTTTGTTTATAATCCTGCCTATGCAGGTTTAGACCGATTCGGGTCAGTAAACTTATCTCATCGTATTCAGTGGCAAGATATTGATGGCGCACCCGTTACAACTTTAGCTTCAGTGGATATTCCTGTTTATGATTTTTCTTCAGGAGTAGGTTTTCGAATCATGCGGGATGCCATTGGTCCTTATCAAAATTATAAATTAACAAGTAGTTACGCTTATCACCGTATTGGAAGATATGTAGATAGTTCTATTCTTTCTTTTGGAGTTTCTCTAGGATATAATCATAGTAGAACGGATTTCTCGGGTTTGTATATTCGGCACGAAGGGGATTCCAAAATTGATAATATCGAAGGGGCGTATAATGGATTTGAGCTTTCAGTAGGCATGAATTATATGTTCAAGGATAAATTTCAAATCGGAATTGCGATCCCACAAATGATAAGTACAGGAATTCGAGCGGTGGATAATGCTGAATATAATTTAGCTTTAACACGGCACTATTTAATATCTCTGAAATGTACCTTGAAAAGCTATGATGAGTTACATTATGTCGAACCCCAAGCTATGTTACGTTATGTTGAAGGATTACCTTTTCAATTCGATGCAGGGATGCAATATACTTATAATCAGACTTTTTGGGTTAATGCAATGTATCGATCTAATTTCTCAGCACTATTCGCCTTAGGTTTTAAATTACATCGTTATCGTTTAGGCATTGCTCGTGACTTTGCAATTGGAGAACTGGCTGGAGCGGCTGGAGGAACGACTGAGTTTGTGTTTGGGTATAAATTTGCTCATCTTGGGCGTTATAAGTATCCTTCGCCTGCTGGTCGAAATAGCAAAATTCGTTTTAAGAAACGACATCCATCCATTCCTGGACCACTTAATAAAAAATTGTATATGGGGTCGCCTAAGAAGTTTAAAGGACGAAGAAACTAAGTTTAAGATTTCTCAAATCTATAAGGTTCTTTAAAATCTTATAGGTTTGGTCGTCTATTTATCGCCGTAATGTCCTTTGAATGAAGAAACATTAACTTCCATCTTCGTAAATTGTATAAATCATACGGTCTTTTTGTGAACCCGTTTCACCTGCCACTTTAATCCGTTCATTTGTCGAAATAATTTCCGCCAAATTTACTTGAACTTGGGCATAAGGAATCGTTTGCATGACTATTTCTTTTTTTACAAATATACCGATAAAACACTCATTTCCAAACCTATAAAGTTTTCAAAAACCTTATAGGTTTATTTGTTTAATAGACAGTAATTTTACCGAACTTCTCCTAAATCTTTTATCGAGTTATTTAATAAAATCCGTAGTCCATCCGATTCAACTTTTTCGATAACGGCTTGGGACGTGTGGATACCATAAAAAATATCATCGTCTTTGATAGGAAATTGCCGTTCGAACCAACGAAAAAATCGTTCTACTGTTTCTCGAAAAACTTCCTTGTGTTCCGTCTCAATTTGCTCGAAGGGAAGGTCTTCGGTGTAAAACCGTCCTTTGCCTAACGCATTTTTGGGAAATAAAAACAAGGGCGAGGGCGAATATTCGAACGAACAAACATTTCGACCATTTTGGAAACGGGCTAAATCTTCCTTCAAGATAATTTGCTTTTTATTATAGGGCGAAAGTACATCCATTGTCGTTAAACTGTCCACCACTTCAAAGTATTCGTCTTTGACATCAGGACTTAAAAAAACAAATCCTTCTTCTCGTAAATAACTGGAAATGTGAATTATATCATTTTCCAGCAAATAAAAATTGACCTGTTGGCTCATAGTTTTTTGGAATTTTAAATTAAACCTGCCAAGTCTTCAAGACTTGGCAGGTTTTGAACGATTAAATACGAATTTTGGATAAAAATAGCTTTTTTCCCCCTAAGTAGGGTTTGCAAACCCTACCCTATGGATTTTATTAAAAGCTGATTATCAAGGAGATTTAGAGGTTAATAGATTTACTTTTTCTTTCGAGACTTATAAGCGATAAATAACGCCCGAATGCCAGTCGCTTTTTCAACATCGTCGATAGCTTCTTGGGTATATTTCGGGGGATTTCCGTCTTCATCAGCGACTCCAACTTCGATGATGCGACTGAGTACCCCATGACTTAAACCCGCCAAATCTACCAACCGATAACGGCGAATTCCTTCGGGCGTATTTATCAAATATTCTTTGTTGATTTGGTTATAATTGCCTGACTCGCGGAGGATTTCGGCTTGACGTTCGACTTCTTCTTGATGTTCGGGAGACCCTTTTCGTCCCCAACGGTTACGCCCCGAACCTGTTTTTTCCGAATTTTTCTTTCGTTTTAACATCTAAATTCGTAGTTTTGGAATTGTGAAAATTGAAGGCAGAAAACCAAAGTCACCGATGTTAATTTTTGGCGAAATTTGACGGTAGTTTTGGTTTTTTCCTTTTTATATCTGGTTACAAACTTATGAAATATTACGTTTGTAACAAAATAAAAATGTTACGATTTCTGAAAAAAATTTGTTTTTATAAAAATAAGTAAACTTTTACTAAGAAAAATGATAGGTGAGCGTTATAAAAAAGCTCGGAAGTTTTTGGGTTTGACCTTAAAACAAGTTGGGAAAGGCGCAGGCATTTCGCATACTACCGTTGGTCATGCAGAACGAGGACGAAATCCAGCAAATTATCAACACACACAATTTTTAGTAGAAAATGGAATTAATTATTATTATTTAACAGGCAAATCCGAAGAAATGGAAGGCGACGGCGTGAAATTAGTCGATTACGTCTCTCAGGAAAAATATGAAGCTATTTTAGAAGAACTCGAAAGCCTCAAAAAACAACTTTCCGAATCCGTCCCCAAAGAAGAATATGAAAGATTAAAAATTAAATATGAAGGCTTGCAGGAAATGTTTAATTTAAAGGGTAAAGAGTAGAAAAATGATAGGAGAGCGATATAAAAAAGCTCGAAAGTTTTTGGGTTTGACTTTAAAACAAGTTGGAAAAGGAGCAGGTATTTCGCATGCGGCTATTGGGAATGCAGAGCGAGGAGACAACCCTTTGCCAAATTACCTTCATACTAAATACTTAGTAGAAAATGGAATTAATTATTATTATTTAATTGGTGAATCCGAAGAGATGCAAGGCACAATAAAATTAACAGATTATGTTCTTCGTGAAGATTATGAGGATGTTAAAAAACAACTTTCCGAATCCGTCCCCAAAGAAGAGTATGAAAGATTAAAAATTAAATATGAAGGCTTGCAAGAAATGTTTAATTTGAAGGATAAATAACTGATAATTAAACCTATAAGGTTTTCGAAAACCTTATAGGTTTAGTTGTTTATTTTGTCGATTTTCAGTATAAGATGCTATCTTTGTAAAAGCCTAAACTCATGGCAAACAAAAACGGTAAAAAAGGTTCTGAAAAACACCAAGAAGCACAAAAAGCAGAATTCCACAAAACAGAAAAGGAATATGAAGGAAATAAAGAAATTATTGTGAAAACAGAAGTTACGGTTCAGACTCCGAATGGTGTAAAAGATATTCGAGTTGCCGATGTGGGTGCTTTTTCATGGTTAAAGAACACCTTTCGCATGAAATTTCATAAAATTATCCAAATTGGAAGAACCAATAAAGATGGAACACCCGTAAAACGAGAACAAGAAGCCATTGAGGATATTGAACAGCACACAGGAATTCAAGTAACTTTTGTGGATTATGAAAACTCTAAATTAGAGGATGATGATAGGAAAATGCGTTAATTTATACATTCGACAAGAAGATATTGATAAAATTACGGCTCATCTACGAGAAAGAGGATTTTTGTTTGTTGCCAATGAAATCACAGAAAAACCCGAACCTGTTTACACACCAATAATTTTTACGGCAGAAGGATGGTGGGCGCATTATGCGGTGTTGCCTGATACTCATCTGGATTATCATTCTTGGGAAGAAAATGGAAAAATGAAATACCGTGTTTCGGGTGCGGACATGGAAGTGATTGAGCCTCGAATAGGAGGGTATTTGGAGGAAGATGAATTATTCTTTTTTAGTTTTTATTACTGCCCGACTTACGTCAAAAATGGTGAAATCTTAGATAAAAATCCAGCATTTGGAAAGATGGTAGATGAGTTTTTCGAGTGGTTGAAAACAGAATTTTCGTCCGTGCCTCATAGTCCTGAATTTTATCATAATCCAGATTTTCCGAAATCGGAAAATGCTTATATAAAATATTGATTACCAAAAAAATAGCATTTTTGTGAAAATCTAAACTCATGGCAAACAAACACGGCAAAAAAGGTTCAGAAAAGCATCAGGAAGTACAAAATGAAGAAAGGCGTAAGGCAGAAGCAGAATATCAAAATAAGCCTGTCAGAGTAGAAACAGAAGTTCCTATTTTTACACCAAATAGTAAGTATAACAAAAAAAGTTGAGTGGTAGATGTTGGTGTTTACAAAAAGAAGCGTCCCTTTAATTTCCTAAAGATTATTCAAGTTGGAAAAACAAATCAAGATGGGACACCCGTAAAACGAGAACAAGAAGCCATCGAAGATATTGAAGAACATACCGATATTAAAGTTACATTTATTGATTACGAAAATTATAATCTTGATAAATAATGGGACAGCAAGTTAATTTATATCTACAAAAAAAACATCTCCAAGACATTGAAAATTATCTACATCAACAAGGATTTATATTTTTAGATGATTCGATTCAATATGAACGTATGCCCATTGCGTTAGATTTTTTGGTACAAGAAAAAGAGGAAATTTATGCAAGGTTTATTACTTTACCCAATACGCAACTCAGTTGGAACGAATGGACAGAAAATAAGAAAACCAAATATCGCCTACAAACTACTGATACTGAAGCCATAACTTTTAGTTATTTTGGTGATAAAGTGGATTTTCATCGAGTACGATTTTATTATAACCCTGATTTTTTTGAAGATTTGGAACGGAAACATCCAAAATTTGATAAGGCTGTCAATCAGTTTTTTGGGTGGTTAAAAACACAATTTGAACCAATTGAAGAAATGCCTGATTTTTATCAGCATACCGAACTTCCTGTCGAAGAAATGTTCTAAAATACTCATTCCCAAATCTATAAGGTTTTTAAAATCTTATAGGTTTACTCGTTTATGTATCGCCGTAATGTCCTTTGAATGAAGAAACATCAACTTCTTTATCATCTTCGTAAATTGTATAAATCATACGGTCTTTTTGATTGACTCGGCGACTGTACACTTCCTCTTCAAAGAACTTCAAACGTTCAGGTTTTCCAATTCCTTGATGTGGATTTTGCATCGTATTCCACACTAAATCAAAACATTTCAAATAACTTTTTTTGTCTTTTTTCCGAAATTCTTGTAAATCTTCTTCGGCTTGTTTGAGGAAAAATAATTTATAATTCATCGAAAATTTCGGTTGCGGGTTTGCCAATAGATTTGCCTTCTTGTCGAGCTTGATGCCCTTCCAAAAGGGATTTTAATGAAATTTCATCTTGTAAAAGTCGTAAGGTTTCGGAAAGCGCATTCCAGTCGGATTCGGAAAGGATAACCACCGAACCCGTTTCGCCTGCGACTTTAATCCGTTCATTTTTGGAGATAATTTGCCCGATAATTTCCGCCAAATTTACTTGGACTTGGGCATAAGGAATTGTTTGCATAATTATTTCTTTTTTTACAAATATACCGATAAAATACTCATTTCCAGACCTATAAGGTTTTCGAAAACCTTATAGGTTTAGTCGTCTGCCTGCACCAATGCCAAAAAATCCGCATCGTCCCAAAGCCATTCAAAATCAGTATCTTTTGAAGCATATTTTTTAGATTCTGGATTTAATTCGATGGCTTTTTGGAGATAATTTAAGACTTCGGGTTTATTCTCTTCTAAGCTAGAAACACAAGCTAGGTTGAATAGTGTATGTGCCGAATCAGATTTGATTTTAAGGACTTCGTTAAAACATTTTTTTGCTTTATCTAAATTAGTTTTATGAACATACAAAAGTCCCAAATTATACCAAGTTCTGTGAAAATCAGGTTTAATTTCGACTGCTTTCAAATAGGCTTCTTCTGACTTGTCGTAATCGTGAAAAACTTTGGCATACAAATTCCCTAAGTTGAAGTAGGCTATGGCATCATTTGGATTTATTTCAAGCACTTTAGCATATAATTTTTTTGCTTTTTCATAATCTTTGAATTCGTTTTGATACAAATTTCCTAAATTTCCCCATGCTTTATAATAATTTGGGTTAATGTCAACTGTTTTTAACCAATATTTTTCTGCCTCTTTGTAGTTTTTCAATTCATAAAAAGCTAATCCCAATTGAAAAAGTGCTTCATCATCGTCTGGATTTTCTTTAATTTGTCGTAAATATTTGGGAATCATTTTATTACCAATCAATTTATTGATATTAATTTCACCTTCCGTATTCATTTCTTCCAGAAAATTGAGGGCAATATTTTCGATATTTTCCAACTTAGAACTGGGTGGAAGTGGTCTGGCATTTTCATTAAAATACACTTTTTCACCCAAACTAAACGCACTATTGTATGGCTGTATGGTTTGGGCAGAAAGTAACTCCAAAATTTCTTTGGTAAATGCCTTCAAATCGTCATCCAATTTGGGAATGACAAAGGCAAAGGTCTCGGCAAATTTGGAACGCCATTCGTCTGCTTTTTCAAAATTGGCATTATCGTCCAGCCTTGATAAAATCGGCAAAACAAAGGGTTTACGGCGTTCACTTTGGGTAAATTCGGCATTAATAATTCGGTGCATCATTTTTTTTGCCCCTTCAAAATTCTGGTCATTTGGTGCGACCAAAATAAAATTCATATCTGGCATCAGCACATTACAAATGCCCGAATAATCATTAAATCCTGTTCGGCTGTCAATCAAGACATAATCATATTTTCGTTTGAGTTTTTCTTTGAGCCATAGTAAATACGAGCCGATGTAAAATTGGTCATAGGCTTTTATCCAGTCAAATTCCTCAATTTCAGTATGATAGCCGTCATTATATTCGATGGCAGGCATGAGGTCAATTTTGCCACCATTTTCGGAATTTTTCAGATTTTGGATGTAATTTTCTTTGGTTTGTTCTAATGGATTAAAAAAATCATCTTCGTTTAGGGTTTCTTTTTCATGATTTTTAAATACTTCGATATGTTTATTGAGCAAATCCATCAATCCTTTAGAGGTAATTTGCTGGGTCGTTTTATCAAAATAAAAATGCAATCCTGGTGCCTCCAAATCCCAATCTATCAACAAGATTTTGCGGTTTTTGTAATAACATAAATACGCCGCCAAATTTGCCAAAAGGTGGGTTCTACCAACGCCGCCTTTGTAGGAATAAAAGGTAAAGATCATGGTTTTAGTAGGATTTTATTTGGGTTGTAATGCAGTGATTAGGGTCTTGTTGGGTTCTGAAATCGTTTGGCTTGTGCTTCAAACTTTTTCATGGTTTCTTTTTCTTTAATGCCTTTGAAGTAGGCAATGTTTGCGAGCCGTCTAAAAAAATGTGTTTTGTTGGGAATATCCAACTCGACATGAGCATACGACTTGTAAAACTCTGTTCCCCATGCCTTTGTTAGCCGTTTGAAGGTCTGCTGAACTTGAGTTTGAGCAAAGTTACGTTGATTTTCGGCATATTCGATACAAATCGGAATCAAACACCCTCCGATTTTTTGTTGGTCTTTGGTATCAAAAAGTCTTGCAAAATTTTGATTTTCAGAAAATTGTAGTGAAAAAGTATCGGCAATCAAGATAAAATTTTTGGTCAAAGGCTCAACTTCATCTTCCAAATCATTGGCTTCAATAATATTTTTATCGACAAAATAAACCAACAAACTAATAGAGGATTTATTTTTAAAATCTTCCAACACCTTGTAAATGGTTTGATTTTGATACACTTGCCACTTTTCCAACGTTGCGTCATAACGTTCCAACGGAATATTTTCAGTATTTGTAAAATCAGCCTTTTTACTGGTTAAGACCAATAAATACAAATATTCGGTATCTCTTTCGGTATAAAAGAAATTAGCCGTTTGAATCGTACCGATGTGTTCAAAATAATTTTCGGCTTGGATATTTTTCATTTTTGGATTTGAAGGATTTAATTAAGGTTGAGATTTTCGATATTTTCAATGTTCTCAAAATAATTCTTAGCATGAATTATACGCCCTGATTTTTCGGATTGATTTTCAACAGTCGATTTTTCAGTTTTACCTAATTTTTTTTCGATTTCCTTGATTTCCCGTTCCAGTTCGGAGATGCGTTTTTTCATCTCAAATTTTACTTTGATGTTTGCCGTAATGATTTCTTCCTTGTACAAGGTGGCTAATTTCTCAATTTTTAGCTTTAAGGCTTCTTCGAGAACTTTCCTTTGAGCTTGGGTCATAGTTTGTTGTTTAGAAAGTGAATTTCAAAAATTTCCTCAAGTTATCACTTTTTACTGGAATTCGGAACAACCTCAAAAATCATTTGATTTATATTTTCTACGTGTTGCGAGGCTTGTAAAATTTCGAGTTGAACAGGCTGATTTTCTGAATCATAGTGCCAAATAAAATGCTCATTATCTTCCAAAATATCAGCCTCTACGGGAGGATTTTTTGAGAAAATGAGTAATAAAATATCAGTTTCAGAATCATATTGAATTTTCATGATGTGCTGTATTTTTTTATTCGTGAAGTTCGGTAAACAGTAATGACTAATTTCTTCATTTTCAAGTTTTTTGTGATCACTCGAATGAGGTATTTTTTTCCATTCGTCTTTTCAAATAATGATTGATAAATGACAATATCATCTCTGGATTTTCAATAATTTGGATAATGGTTTCTGTGGAAAATCCATAAGTAGCCATTCGTAACAAGGCATGATTAGAAAAAACAATTTTTGACATTTTCAATCAAATCAATTAGAGGTTGTTTAAAAATTTTTGAAAAATATCTTGAGGGAATAAACTTCAAATAGTGAAATAGCTTTCATTGCTCAAAATAGCCGATTTCCATAAGGTAGGGTTTGCAAACCCTACCTTATGGAAGTTTATATAAACACTTGATAATCATTTTTTTAGTTAAAACTTAAACAACCTCTTAAGTAAAGAAATATATTTTTACGGAAATACACAAATTTCATTATTTTTTCAAGATTTTCGGAAAGGATTTCAGGAGTTAGTTCTCAAAAAATGCCTAAAAAAACCGTACCTTTGCGAAAAACTAAATCATTGAAAATCAAACTTTTCGGTGTATTTAAAAAATTCCACATCGTATCTTCTTAGACGATACAGATGACTTAATTACTGATAAAAATTATATGAAAAACTATGAATTAATCACTTTATCCAATGGGATAAGGGTAGTTCATAAACAAGTCAAAAATACCAAAGTGGCTCATTGTGGTTTTGTGTTAGACATCGGAAGTCGGGACGAAACCCCTGATGAACAAGGACTTGCACACTTTTGGGAACACATGGCATTTAAAGGGACAAAAAAACGTCGTGCCTTTCATATCCTGAACCGACTGGATGCCGTAGGTGGCGATTTGAATGCCTATACCACCAAAGAAAAAATCTATTTTCATGCTTCGGTTTTGAGTGTTCATTTCGAGAAAGCCATCGAATTATTAAGCGATATTACTTTTAATTCCACTTTTCCCGAAAAGGAAATCCGAAAGGAAAGAGGCGTAATTTTGGAAGAGATGGCAATGTATTTCGATGATCCTGCCGATGCCATTTATGACCAATTTGATGAGGTAATTTTTGGAGACCACCCACTTGGCAAAAATATTCTTGGAACTTCGAAAAGTATTCAAAATTTTACACAAAATCATTTTTTTGATTTTATTCGTAATAATTTGGATACCAATAAATTAGTTTTTTCAGCCGTGACCAATTTACCCCTTGCAAAAGTTCGGAAATTGGCAGAAAAATATTTTGCTGAAACACCAACTTTCCAAGCCAATCACCTACGAAAACTTTTTACGAATTATCAGTCTTCTGAAAAGACAGAAACCAAGTCGATTACGCAAGCTCACCAAATTATGGGAGCAATAGGTTATCCATTGAAGCACCCCAAACGATTGCCACTTTTTTTATTGATTAATTTGTTGGGTGGTGTTGGAATGACTTCACGCCTGAATATGACTTTGCGAGAAAAGTTTGGGTTGGTGTATTCGGTTGAAGCCAATTATATTGCTTACCAAGATACAGGACTTTTTTCGATTTACTTTGGAACAGATAAGCACGTTTTGGAACGATGTAAAAACTTGGTGATGAAAGAATTGCAAAAACTTCAAAATAAACCACTTGGGGTAATGCAATTGCAACGTACCAAACGGCAGGTCATGGGACAATTGGCAATGTCCGAAGAAAATAATTTGAGTGAAATGCTGATGATGGGACGTAGCATTTTGAATGAAAATACGGTTGAATCTTTGGACGAAACCTTCGAAAAAATTGAACGAATTACAGCTCTAGAATTGCAAGAAATAGCCCAAGAAATGTTCGAAGAAAAACGTCTTAGTTTTCTAACTTATCTACCCAAATAGTTCTCAATTTTAGCAAAAAAGGAAAACAATTTCCAAAATATGTGTTTATTTTTATATATTTGGGATTAGATTATACTAAATATATTTGGACAAGTCAGGAGTTCAAGTCAATCGAAAATATGGCAGAAACTTGCTATCGGGAAGGTTCGCAAATGGATACTCAAATCGGAAAACCCATGAAAACAAAAGATAAAATACTTGAAACAGCTTTGCTCCTGTTTAATAATCAAGGAATTAACTCTGTTTCGTGTCGCAATATCAGCGATAAATTGGGAATTAGTTATGGTAATTTGACGTATCATTTTCCGAAAAAAGATGATATTATTCTTTCACTTTATATTCGGATGCAAAATGAACTAGACGAACAATTTGGTAATATCAAAAAGGAAGTTTATCGTTTTGAGTTTATGCTCCGAAGTATGCGAGTTTTGCTTTCAGTTTATCACAAGTACCGTTTTGTTTTTTTAGAATTTAACAAATTAAATCGTCGATTTGAGGAAGTTCGCCGTGATTCTAAAGCTCAGTTCCATAAACGGAAACAGCTCTGTACAGATATTGCTAATTTTCTACGTTCAAAGGGGTATTTGCGTGAAGAACGCATTAAAGGGCATTACGATATGGTAATTCATGGAATGTTAATCTTGTTCAATTCGTGGCTCACTGATGCTGAAGTTTTTTTCAAAGAAAAATCTGCTGAAAAACAAATTGATTATTATTTAGAATTGATTTATAGTGTATTACGTTCTTCCTTAACGATGGAAGGATTACAAGCATTTAACGAAATATATGAAGGGCAAAAACAAAAACGGACTCGACAACGGAAAATGCTTGCAGAATGTGAATATGCTTAATTTTTTAATTCTGATAATCTAAACTCGTAAGATTTGAATATCTTATTAGGATTCAAACCCAACTAAAAAAAAAACAAATACCCTTGAAATACGATATAATTGTAATTGGTGGTGGAATTGTAGGTCTGGCAAGTGCCTTACAATTAACAGAAAATCACCCTGAAATTCGATTATTGCTTCTTGAGAAAGAATCCAAATTGGCACAACATCAAACAGGAAACAATAGCGGAGTTATTCATTCAGGTATTTATTACAAACCAAATAGTCTCAAAGCTAGAAATTGCATTTATGGGTATAATCTTCTTTTGGAATTTTGTCAAAAACATGACGTGCCATTCGATATCTGTGGAAAAATTATTGTAGCAACTTCTCAAGAAGAGCTGCCTGCCTTAAATCGGATCTTTGAGCGTGGACAACAAAACCAACTCGAAGGTATCCGAAAAATTACGGCAGAAGAAATGAGAGAATATGAGCCTCATGTTGCTGGAATTGAAGGAATTCATGTACCACAAACAGGCATTGTAGATTATCGAAAAGTAGCGGAAAAATATGCTGAGTTGCTTCGAAAGAGAGAAGTAGAAATTCGGACAAATGAGAAAGTTATTCAACTCAAAACTTCTAATCGACAAGCAGAAGTGATTACTGAGAATGAAACCTTTACCAGCAAATTAGTCGTTAATTGTGCAGGATTGTACTCCGATAAAATGGCTCAATTTACACAACCAGAACTAAATGTAAAAATTATCCCTTTTCGGGGAGAGTATTATAAACTCCACAAAGACAAAGAATACTTAGTTAAAAACTTAATTTATCCTGTTCCTGATGCTAATTTTCCATTTCTAGGTGTTCATTTTACTCGAATGGCACGGGGTGGGGTAGAGGCAGGACCTAATGCAGTTTTTGCTTTTAAACGAGAAGGTTATTCCAAAACAGATTTTAATTTTGCTGAGTTCTCAGAAGCTATTACGTGGCGTGGATTTCAGAAAGTAGCTCTGAAATATTGGAAAACAGGACTGGGAGAATATTATCGCTCATTCTCAAAGTCGGCATTTACAAAGGCACTTCAGAAATTAATTCCTGAAATTCAGCAAGATGATCTCGTAATGGGAGGTGCAGGAATTCGAGCGCAAGCCTGTGACCATGAAGGGGGGTTAATTGATGATTTCTTGATTTTGGAAGACGAAGCCTCTGTACATGTTTGTAATGCGCCATCACCTGCCGCAACTTCTTCCTTGGCAATTGGTGAAACTATTGGTCAAAAGATGGCTCAACGACTTGAAAATTTGTAATTTATCATTGTTCAAGTTTTTATTGAATAGGAACTAGATAACAATAATAACATCAAGTCAGCAGGCTTTTTAGCATAAAAAATACTGAAAATTGACTAAAGTAATGAATAAAAATTTGTAACTTATTTTTATTAAATGTAAAAATATTAAATGGATCTATCAGAATATTACAAAAAAAGTTATAACAAAGAAAAATCTTTAATTACGATTACTTGGAAACCTGCAACTGATAGAATGTCAGATACAGGATTCAAGGCAGTATTGATAGAAATACTAGATACTATCAAGATAGAACGCCCTGAGTTTTATTTGGCAAATACACAGCATTTTTTATTTACGATTGTTCCTGAGTTACAAGACTGGGCAAATAAATATTTTGTACATGAAATTTATCAACTCGGAGTTAAAAAAATGGGAGTAGTCGTAAGTGCCGATCTTTTTGCCCAAGTTTCTATTGAACAAGTATTAAGTGATGACGGCAGTGGTATGCAATCGGCATATTTTCCAAGTGTAGAAAAAGCTGAAAATTGGTTAAAATAACAATCTAAAATTTTAATTTATAATTTATTAACTAAATATTTCCTATGGCTCGCATCCTGACAGGGATTCAAAGCTCAGGCAAGCCCCATCTTGGCAACTTATTAGGGGCTATTTTACCTGCCATTAAGTTATCTCAAAACCCTGAAAATGAAGCTTTTTTCTTCATTGCTGACTTACACTCTTTAACAACCATCAAAGAAGCAGATACCCGTATCGAAAACGTGAATGCCGTAGCGGCAGCATGGTTAGCTTGTGGATTTGATACCGAAAAAAATGTATTTTATCGACAGTCTCGAATTCCTGAAGTCTGTGAACTGGCATGGTATTTAAATTGTTTTACCCCTTATCCGATGTTGGCAAATGCTCATTCCTTTAAGGATAAAGCCGATAAATTAGCCGATGTGAATGCAGGACTTTTTACCTACCCTGTTTTGATGGCTTGTGATATTATTTTATATGATGCTGATTTTGTGCCAGTTGGAAAGGATCAAAAACAACATCTTGAAATGACACGAGACACTGCCAGTAGTTTTAATCACAAATATGGAGAGACTTTTGTTGTACCAGAAGCCGTAATTGATGAAACTGTAATGACGGTGCCAGGAACAGATGGGCAAAAAATGAGTAAATCATATAATAATTATATTGATATTTTTCTACCTAAGAAAAAGCTCAAAAAACAAGTGATGAGTATTGTTACAGATTCTACTCCGCTCGAAGCTCCTAAAAATCCTGATATATGTCATGTATTTCAGCTATATCAATTATTGGCAACTTCTGAAGAAATTGCACAAATGCGTCAGAATTATTTAGGAGGAAATTATGGCTATGGACACGCCAAAAAAGAGTTATTTGAGTTAATCTGGACAAAATTTGAAAAAGAACGAGAAAAGTTTGATTTTTATATCAATAATCCACAAGAGTTAGAGGAAAAATTGCAAGTTGGTGAAGCTAAAGCCCGTCTTGTGGCTCGTGAAGTTTTGCAGAAAGTTCGCCAAAAACTAGGTTTTGCTTCCTAAATAAAATTGTAGAATCAAAATGAGAAGAATAGTACTTTTTGGAGTTAGCCTATTTTTACATTTGGGTTTTATAAATGCCCCAAAAAGTACTTATTCTAAAGAAATCAAGAAAGCTTATCTCCAAACTTCCCAACCAATTCGGGTAAATTGGAAAACACTCGCTCAGATTAATGAAGGTCGAAATTATAGCCCTTTGCATAATAAATGGGTACTCAAAGCTGAATTTTCTGAAGCCATTAAAAAACTGGATAACAAAGAGATAGTTATCGAAGGCTATCTTGTTCCAACTGATGTAACAGGTGATACGTACGTTTTATCTTCGCAACCTTTTTCATCTTGTTTCTTTTGCGGAGGCGCAGGAAGAGAGACGGTAATGGAATTGAATTTAAGTCGGAATTATCTTTTTATTACGGATGATGTGAAGACTTTTCGCGGAAAACTAAAACTCAATAACTCTCCTTACGAATTATACTATTTATTAGAAAATGCTGAATTAATCTCCGAATAAGTTATCAAATTAAACAGATGATTTTGCTTGAGTATTTAAATTTAGGTAATATTTTTGTTGCTATTTATTTTCAAATTATTACATGAACTAAATACTTAATGTTATTTATTTTATACTAGTTTATCCTATTTCATAAATAAATTTTATTTCATCCAAATATTTTACTCATTTTACTAAACATTTGAACAATATGTTGGTGAAATACTCTGTAAACAATTATCTTTGTTGGGCATCATAAAATTTACATTTTTCACAAGTCATTTCCCTTTTCAGGAATGATTTTGGGTAATCATTCTTCAAGTCCAAGCACACAATAAAATTAGATGAAACATATCTTCCTCAAACGATTATTATCGATTGGTTGTCGATATGCCCAAACAGATAGGGAACGACAAACTATCCTAATTAATAATATTCTCTCTTTTCAAAATATACTTTCTGCAGTATTTTTTGGATTGGCACTCTATATTTTAATTCATCCTTGGGCGATGTTTGTTATCTGGGGATATATCCCCTTTTCCATAATTAGTCTTGCTTTGTCGTATTATGGACAACATCGTTTCTCAAAAATGGTGAATATTGGAGTGGCAGTTTTATTTCCACTTTTGGCACTTTCATGGATAAATCCTGTAGATGCTATGCCCATGTATTGGATTGGTTGCTATTACTTAGCGCAGGTACCACTTGTTGCCTTAATTTTTGATTATTATAGCGAACGAACTTATACTTTTCTAGCAATAGCTTCATTACTAGGCTCTTACTATCTTTTTCCTTTCTTCGATACATGGTTGAATCTTGATTATCAAGTAACTATTGAGAATCATAAGATTTATCAAATTATCTTTATTTTCTCTATATTATATATCATTGGTAGTTTTCTGTATTATGTAAATATTCATTACCAACTGAATTTGAAGACATTAGATTTATTGAAAGAAACAGATCTACAAAATAAAGAGCTTCAAGCCCAAAAGGAAGAGTTGTTATTACATGTGGAGCAAGTGGCAAACCAACAGACTGAACTGGAAAGAGCTTCTTCTGAAATCCAACGCTTACAAAAATCACAACTAGATGAATTACACTCTGAACTACATCAACGAACACAAGCTATTAATGCAGTAGTTGCTACTTTGGAGTTTATACCCAGTGGACAAATTCATACCTTTAATTCTAATTTTTCGAAAATCTTACATACTTCGCCTGAAGTTTTAGAGACTTGTAATTTTTGGGATCTTTTTACGGATACGAAGTCTAAGGATGATTTTATAGCATTTACCAGTAGTTCCCTTCGAGCGAATGATTTGTTACAAAGGGAAGTGTGTATGAAATGTGAACATAGATCAGTATGGATAAGTCTAACTATTATCCCCTTTTTCGAGACGGAAGGAAATGTTAGCCGTTTTTTGGTAGTAGGTTTTTCAGTAGATGCCCTTAAAAGTCAAGAAGAATACTTACGGCATAGTCGGGAAAATCTTCAATTTTATGATGAAGGACTAACAAATATGACTCAATTGATGCGTTTTGAAGCAGATCAGTCTGCCGAAGATTGGGCGTATCAATTACTAAGTTATCTAACGGATTATCTTGGTGCATTCCAATCGGCTCTCTATGCTATTCCGAAGGTAGATGCTCAGGAATTACACTTGTTAACAAAGTACTGCTTTAGTGATACTCAGGAACTACCTAAAACGGTGTCATTTGGTACTGGAGTTGTAGGAGAAGTGGCTCGTAAACAAGAAGATATATTATTTTCAGAGGAAGATGAAACGGTACAAGATATACTTCAAATTGGTGGAAAAAGGGTTTGTATCAAATCTATTTATATCTTACCACTTCTAGTAAATGAAAAAACTGAAGGAATTCTAATTTTGAATTCGCTTGAAAACTTGGAGGATAAAAGCCTTGGATTACTCGAAAAATTAGCTCCTAATATTGCTGTAAACTTAGCTGGTTTACGAAAAAGTTGGCGCATTAAACAATTACTAGTAGATTCTGAAAATATGAATCGTTCGTTAATGATGAACGAAGAAACTTTGAAACACAGCCTACTGAGTTTAGAGCAAAAGACACAAGAATTACTTGAAAAAGAGACACAGGTGTTTGAAGAAAAAGACTTATTACATCAGAAGAATATGAATCTCGAAAAAATCATTCGAGAACGGACAGAAGAAATGAATAATAAAAATACCCAGTTATTACAGTTACAAACTGAATTACAAAAAGCATTACAACACAAAAGGCATCAATATGACCGATTGAGAACCACTCTTCGAGCGGCTCAAGCCGTAATTTACTATCAAACATACCCCAATGAGAAATTACATTTCTTGACAGATAATATCGAAGAAGTGAGTGGGTATTCTGAAGAAGAAATTCGTCTGAAAGGTTGGACTATAAATAATCTAATATCGGAGAAAAATCAGATTCGTGTAATCAGACAAAAACGGCAAGCACAAGAAGAATATCGAATCTATGAAGGTGGGTATTATTTGAAGATGAGAGATAATATGACGACCCGATATGTTTTTGAACGTTCTATAGGTATTTATAATGAGCTTAATGAACTTATTGCATGGACAGGGCTCATCTCAGAAATTACTAATATTGAGAAAAAAGAACAAGAAAAATATCAAATTCGACTTCAGAAAATTAATGAAATCGTCCAGAAACACAGTCAAAAGTTAGCGTTTACAGAAAATAAATTAATTCATGCCGAAAAGTTATCTATTCTTGGAGAACAAGTAGCAGGTATTGCGCACGAGATTAACAATCCTATTTCATTTGCACATAATGGTGCAGAATCATTGGAAATCTATTGGGGAGAAATCAGAGAATTACTAGAAAAATATGAGCAATTGGAATTACAGCCTTCTGATGCCTCTCCACTTTGGCAAGAGATTCGAAATTTTAAGGATGAGATTGAATACGAAGAAGTAAAAGAAGATCTGACTGGTTTAAGTCAAGATATCTTAGCAGGTACTACTCGAACATTGGATATTGTACGGAGTATGCGGAATTTTGCTCGTAAAAATACCGATGAAATTGAACCCACGGATTTACATGAAAGTCTTGACTCAACCCTCGTCATTCTGAAAAATAAGTACAAACACCGTATTGAAATCCAACGAAATTATGCCCCTGACTTACCCATTATTCCATGTTTTGGTGGACAGATTAATCAAGTATTTATGAATCTTTTGGCAAATGCAATTCAAGCTATTCCTAAAAAAGGAGAAATTATAATTACAACAGAAAAAGCTAAAAATGAACCACTTGTATGGGTCAAAATCCAAGATACAGGAATTGGAATGAATCCTATGACTCAGAAAAAAATTTTTGAAACCTACTTTACGACTAAGCCTGTAAATGAAGGAACAGGACTGGGATTAGCTATTGTGAAAAGTATTGTCGAACGACACCAAGGTCGGATAGAGGTTGAAAGTCAAGAAGGAATCGGTACAGAATTCCGAATAGCTTTGCCTTTAGAACTTTAGGTATTACGATTGGTGAGTAATTTATGTTTTGTGGCAGAAAGGATATCAATTCTTGAATATTTCAGATAGCTTATCATCCCATTTGAAGCTAGTTAAGTACCATCTATCATCCTTCCCATTGTAAAATATAAATCGAATTCTCAGAGCATGTGTTTCTAATTTTACGACATAAACTAATTGATAAGCTACGTTTTGTATCAGTTCTTCTTTGATTAGTTTTGTGTCAATTGGTTTCCCAAATTTATCGTAAAGTGAAGCAAACTGCTCAGCCGTTTTGTACTTCATATCATATAGTTCATCTTGTGGCAAAGACGAAAACTTATCTAGTCGTTCAAATGCTGTATTAGTATCATTATCAGCAAAACTTTGGATTACTCCTTGACAAGCTTTTTGCACTGCTTCTAGGTTTGCTAGACTTTTCATTGTTTGGGCATAAAGTAGATTTTGAAAGAAGAACAGTGCGAAAATAATAAGTGATTTTTGAAGCATATTTTTAGAAAAAATTTGATGACTATCAAAGTTACAGAATATATTATAAAATAATTTACAGTCTGTCCCTATTCTTTTTAATGTGTTTTTAGTGATATATTTGAGAGTGCGATTTAACGATTATAAAGTTATATATTAAGGTGTATTTATCTATATTTTGAGTACTATTTTCATAAGTCCTTCGAAATACCGATTTTGCACTCCGAAGTTTGGCTACTTGATAGCCTATATGATTAACTTAAAATACACATGTCGGTACATAAACCATTTTCCACTCAGTTTAAGCGCATTACGACCCATCGCTTGTTCGAAATGAAACAAAAGGGAGAAAAGATTGCCATGCTTACAGGGTATGATTATTCGATGGCACAGATGCTAGATGGCGCAGGAATAGACATCATTTTAGTTGGAGATTCTGCCTCAAATGTAATGGCAGGAAATGAAACTACCGTTCCGATGAGTCTTGACCATATGATTTATCATGCTTCTTCGGTAGTCAAGGCAGTTCAACGGGCGTTAGTGGTAGTAGATATGCCATTTGGAACTTATCAAGGAAATTCCCGAAAAGCCCTTTCGTCTGCTATTCGGGTGATGAAGGAATCAGGCGCACATTCGGTGAAGATGGAAGGCGGTTCAGAAATTATTGATTCCGTAGAACGCGTACTTAGTGCAGGTGTTCCTGTGATGGGGCATTTAGGACTTACTCCACAATCAATTTATAAATTTGGAACATACACCGTCCGAGCCAGAGAAGAGGAGGAAGCCGAAAAATTGATTGAAGATGCTATACTACTAGAAAAAGCGGGTTGCTTTGGGATTGTATTGGAAAAAATTCCTGCAAAATTAGCTACAAAAGTCGCTCAAACCGTTCAAATTCCAATTATTGGGATTGGAGCAGGTAATGGAGTAGATGGACAAGTCTTAGTTATTCATGATATGTTGGGCATTACCAAAGCCTTTAGTCCTCGTTTTTTACGGCGATATGCTGATTTAGATGGAATTATGACTGAGGCAGTTCAAAATTATATTCAGGATGTAAAATCTTCTGATTTTCCGAATGAGGATGAATGTTATTAGGTGATTTTTTAGATGAATCATAATAAACCCGTCAGATTCTCGACATCTGACGGGTTTTCTAATGGAAGTGAAAATTAGGTTAGATTTTTTTTTTAAAAAAAAGTCTAAAATCAGCGTACATCCATTAGCATAATACTTTGAACAAAAGTTCGTTGACCATTTTTGCAATCGGTATAATGGACAGTTGCATGATACACTCCTTGAGGCTGTAATTTGCCCTTAAACGTCCCATCCCAACGAATAGGCTCTGCAAAGTTTACGTTTTCTCTCAAGCGTTTCTCTTCAAAAACAGGATTGCCCACTCGATTAAAGATAATGATATGAATCTCTGTGACATCTTCAAAGTCAAAAGGAATTGATTTATTTTCCAAAAGTAAAGCACTTGGAGAAATAGCTATAGGATGTTGAGCTGGCATTCCAAGGACTCGTCCATGACAGCAATCTGTTACGGTAATGGAATCTATGGCTCGACAACCAAATTCATCTGTTACTTCAACCCAAAACTGACCTAGTTCATCCGTTTGGAAATCATTGCTTCCTGAGATTCCAAGACTGTCATTAGGTGTTCCCCAACGATAAAATGAGAAGCCTACTTCAGTTTCTAATGTTGCTCCTAAACCATCAGCGCAAACGGTTGAATCGCCTGTAATTTCTACAGTGGGATTAGCTTTAATTTCTAATACCTCGAATTGTCTCTCAGTCATACAACCCGCCCAGTTTGTAACTTGGACAATATAATTTCCCGTGTCAGAGACATTTAAAAATGCTGAATCACCTTGGAATGTACCATCTTTTGTCCAGAGATAACGGGCGTAATTCTCAGGGACTTCAATGCGCCGAAAATCACCTGTGCAAATGTATTCTACATCTGCTAAATCGGGAACTTGTGGATTAGGATTAACATTTACAAAAACTCCATCGGTTTGTTGGCAACCATATTGGTTAGTAGCCGTAATCTCGTATAGTGTTGATCCTTTAGGTGATACTGAAATAAAACCTGCTGAATTGTTATGCTTCCAAATTGCTGTGGTATCTGAAGGTTTTAAGATAGTGGTTTCGCCCAGACAAATTTGCACCGTATCAGTTTCGTGCGCTCGAATTGGAGGCAATGGATGAACAATAATTTTAGCTTCCGAAATTGTAGGAGGACACATCGAATCATTAAAGGTGTGCAATTGTATAAAAAATGTTCCGTCAAACTCGGGGATAAAACGGTAGCTTCTAGTAGTACTTAAGACCGAATCGGGATAAGTTCGGGTACGCCATTGGTAATATCTTGCGCCATTTCTGCCCCTCAGATTTGCCGATTCATCTAAACAAATTTCGTGATTTTTCTCTATAACTTTAGCTTGTGAAAATCGTTCAAATGTCAGGCTGACAGTATCTTGTGTAGCACATCCTGTCAAAGTATCTCAAACGGTTAGTTCAAGGTTGAGTCCTTGTTCGGGAGCGAGATAAATATCATAATCCGATAACAAAGCATAAGTAACAGTGATAAAAGATGATTTTGGTAAAAGTGTATCATTTTCATCCAATAAAATTTTCCACTCATAAGTAGTACTAGGGCGATGTTCAGGTAAAAGTACGTCTAATTCAATTTCAGTATCTTCACAGGCTTTAAGCTGTTCAGGAAGGTTAGCAACAGGTGCTTTGAGTGTTCGAATCCGAATCAAATCTTCAGCAAATCCACAACGATTATCGTTCGTTACCCAAAGACGAACTTCATAAATTCCTAAGGAATCAAATGGAACATTAAAAATGCGACTCGAATCTCCTAAGATCCATTCTTTTCCGATTTGTCGCCAAGCCCACTTTCCTGCTTGTTCAGATTTAAATTCTAAATTATCAAATTGACAAACTCGTGTAGTTGGAGTAATAATTTTTGAACCTACATTTCGTTCAAATTGCATTTTTAAGGTATCCCGACTCCAACATCCTGTAGAGGGATGACGAACAATAATTTGGTAATAAATAGGATCGTAAGTTTGTAAAGAATCGAAATCAACTACCAAAACGGCGGAATCGTAAACCTCTTCTTTTTCTGTAAACAATCGTTTCCACTCGTATTTGGCATCAAAAGCATGAGAGGGTAAAAAAGCACTTACTTCAAATAGCTGACGAGAACATAAAACGGTATCTTTAGGAATTTGTATTTCAGGATTTGGATTAATCTCAACCCAAATAGAATCCGAAATGGCACATTGATTATGCACCGTAGTATCTGTGACAGTAACCCGATAAAAACCTGTCTTCGACACCACGATTGCTAATGAATCCGACCGTCCGACAATGCCCTCACCCTGCCATTGAATCGGCATATTACTATAATTGGTATTAGCTAAAAAGAGTGTATCAGTACGGGAACAAAGTGCCGAATCTGCTCCCAGAATTTTGAGTTTCGGAACATGATTAATCGTAATAGTTGCGGTATCAGAAGCTATACAACCTGTCAGAGAATCTTCAATAAAAATGATAAACGTACCACTTGAATCAAGACTTAAAATAGGGTCAGTACTTACGATTGAGTCAGGAGTAGCTGCCCTTGCCCAACGGTACAAAATAGTTTCACCATGTGCCAAATCCGTAGGAATAAGTTTGGCTAAAGAGTCAGTCTTACAAATGGTCGTATCACTCAAAATTACCGTTGGTGATTGATGAATAGTTACATAAATTGCTGAAGTAAAAGAGCAAGCTGTACTTTGAGTCGTATCAGTTGCTGTTACTTTGTACCATCCTGTCTTAGAGACAACTACTTGTAAAGTATCCGTTTTGCCGATGATATTTCCTTTTGATGTTTCCCACTTAATTTTATAATTTCCAAGATTAGTTTTATCTAATCGGAGGGTATCTGGGCGGTCACACCGTGTACCATCATAGCCAATAATGTTAAAAGAAGGAATCGGATTGAATGTTACTTGGGCAGTATCTTTGACTGAACATTGGGTTACAGTATCGGTTATGGTTACTTCATAAGTACCCTCTTGGAAGGTATTGAATGTACCATTTTTCCCAATAATAGAATCTTTTGCCGCTCGGCTTTGATAAAAGGAAATATTTCGCCATTCATAAAGGGTCGATTTACTATGCGTAAAATCGCTTCCAACCAAAACGGCAGGGATAGAGTCATATCCGCAAACCGTAGTATCTTTAAGGTTCACAACAGGACTTTGGTGAATTTTTACATCAATAGCTGAAGTAAAAGAACAGTTCATATTAGTTGTTGTATCCGTTATAGTTACCTCATAAAGTCCTGTTTTTGAAATGATTGCCTCTAATGTATCCGCTCTTCCGATAATTTTTCCGTTAGGGGTTCGCCATTTAATGAGATATTTTGCGAGATTTGTTTTATTCACTCTGAGGGTGTCTCCTAACTCACATCGTGCGCCATCATAACCAATAATGTCGAAGAAAGGAACAGGGTTAAACTTAACTCTGGCAGTATCCTTAATGGAACACCTAGTTAAACTGTCAATAATCGTGACTTCATAAATTCCTTCCTGATTTACTTTTAGAACCCCTTGTTTGCCAATAATCACCCTTTTATCTGCGAGGGTTTTATGAAAAGAAATATCCCGCCATTCATATAAAGTTTTTCGGGGGTGAGTTAAATCAGCCCCTACGAGTATTGCCATAGAATCTCCTTCACAGAACGTAGTGTCTTGTAAACCCGATTTTAGCAGTTCCATTTCTTCAATAGTGACGGGTAATTCTGTAAAGCATCCTGTATTAGAATTGGTGACTTTAGCCGTGTAAGTGCCTAGCTCATCAATTGTAATTTCAGCATTTGTACCAACTAGAATCGTACCTTTACGCCATTCATACGCAAGTGTATCAGCACTATGAAAAGGGTTTTGTATTTTACCGATAGCGGTTAGGGTTGTCTCGGATGTTCCTTCACAAATAGCTAAATTCCCGTCAATGGCTAAAAGTGGAGCAGGAGTTACGGAAATAAAAAAAGTATCGGCGGCAGCGCATCCTAGATCATTTGTAATTTGTAAGTAAAATTTACCACCTAGACCCGTTGTCCAAGTAGTCCCATCTGCTAATTTTCTGCCTCCTTCTTGAAACCACTCATAACGGGTAAAATTTGGACTCTCAGGTGATTTTAGTAGAATAGAACTGCCCTTGCAAAAAGTGTAATTACTTGGAAATTCAAATTCGGGAGCTGGAAGAGCTGTTACAGTTGCCCAGCCTAATTCTTCACAGCCTCCAGCATTTTGGACGGTTACACTATAAAACCCAGTCTTATTGATGTCAACTGTTCGGCTATTTCCTATAATATTTCCTTCTGAGTCCTGCCAACGAAATGCAGTATAGGCTCGACTAACCGATAAGGTAGTGGTACTGCTCGGACAAAGCTGAAATGCACCTGCATCAAAAACAGGAGGTGTTCTTTTCTGAACAAAAATACGAACTGTTATAGTATCACTTTGTGCGCCCCCACAGCGAAAGTAATCAGGTACTGTACCAGCAGGTGGAATTTCGGTTGCGGTAAATCTGAGGTCTATAATGAGAGAATCTTGTCCAAAAGGAACTGTACCACAAGGTACATCCCATGAAAAATTATCGGTTAGAGTTGGTGCGCCTTGAATACCCAAAAAATTCATGCCTAAACCAGCAGGATTTACACTTGCACTAATTAAATTTAAATCTAATAAATTTCCATCTGCATCATTTCCAATTACTTGAAAATTGAGATTGTTTTCTTCTGTAATGGTTGTGAAATAAGTTTGACTAGTTCTCAAAAAATCAGGTAAGGAAGTCGTAATTTGAGGAGAAGCCGTTTCTTCGGTTACTTTTACGAATAGATTGACCGTATCTCGTAAAGGAATTGGACAATTTTGATCTTGAATAATTACTTGCATTTCATAAACACAATTTGGCTGAGAATAGCTGGGGGCATTTGGGAAACAAGCTCGCATACGTACAACATCTCCAAGCCTCCGAATTTCTCCTGTACTAACAGGTAATGTGCCTCCTACAAAACCTCCAACTGTTATCATCTGTCCTGTCAGAAATCCTAATTCTGTATCTGTTACATCAATATCAACACACTTATTGACATCACTTAACTTGAATTCAATGGTGTCCTTTTGATTATATACTCCCGAACCATCAGGCATTAAAGGAGTTGCTACAGGGGTGCCTGTTTTTGGGCAATCAATAACTAACATTTGATAATCTCGTGTAACTACACCAATGAGTTCATCATCTCGATACTCTTCATAAGTAATTGCAAAAGCAAAGAGTCCGATTTCTGAGGAAGTTACTTGTAATACTCCATCCTGATTGATGTTAAGTGGAGGACTACCTTGAATGACTTGAGCTAGACTATATCCTGTTTCCCAATCAATTAGAGGGTAAGGAGCAGGTCTTCTCCATGAACCACCTAGTGTACCCGCAAAACCATTTAATGGAGTACTCAAACGATAAGCTACGGAATCACCATCTACATCCGTAGCAGACATATCAAAAGTAAAAGGTTGATTAACACAGGCATACGTATTGACAGGAATTTGTAAAGTTGGAGACGAATTAATAAAACGAGTTCCAGCTCGAGTCAAAGGTGGGAATTCGGTATAAAAAGCTTGACCAGCTGTAAGAGGATCTACAATATTAGTAATGGTTCTATTACGACAACATAGTTGCCAAGACATATAATACCCCTCAATATCAGTATAATCATCTGGATCTAATTCTATCTCAAGGCTATAAAAAAGACGACGTACCGCTAACTCAGCAATCTCACATGTTGGATTTTCATACTCTACCATTTCGTTGACTGCTATGGGTAGAATATAGCTTGTAATGAATGTATTGGTACGTTTATCAAAAGACTCCACGAATACTCTATTCTCAATTAAGATGGGGCTTCCATTGACTTCATCAAAGTACAAGTTCAGATTGATGTTGTAAGTATTGTTCCTTACATGCTCCAATCGCAATTCTCCACCCACGATATGAGTGGCATAAATAGAAGAAAAACTTGTTAAAAAAAGTAAGAGAAAAGATAGAAGTTTAGTTTGCATAATTAGTAGTATAATTATAAGATTTAATATTAAAATTCAGAGGAGGAGTTCAGAGTTTTGAACGAAATTCTTTAAAATAGAGTTGTACTTATTTATACTTTTCCTAACGAGATTTTTTCATTCCGAAATAAAAACGTAAGTTGCGTATTTAGTACCAAGTATAGAGTAGTAAGTATTGAGATAATATATTGATTATAAGCTAAAAAATTGTTTATTAAGTTAGCTTAACTTTTTTATCAATTCTAAGAACAAATCGGAGTATACAGGCTAAAATATTCATACTGAGCCCGTTTTGAGTTAATATTTCATATCGAATGAGTAAGCCTTTGAAGGCATCTAGGCAAGCAAATGCGCCCGAAAATAAGGCATGTTTAGCTTTTTTCAATCTCATTGATTTTTTCATTGATATACTCTTCTATTGGGTTTACAGTACATTGTAGCCAGTTATCGCTGTTTAATTGATTCAAGCTTCCACAAGTACCAAGTAGAAAAGGGCTATAAAATAATTCAAAAGCAATTGTCTCCGTTTGATAGCGACTACAACCCAAGTTACGTTTCTGTGATATTTTATTTATTGCGTTGAAAGATTCATATATTGAATATTTATCAATGTATATTTTATTAATAAGTTTTTCTTTTTCCTCCCTTAAACGGCTGGGTAACTGATTATAAACATTCACCCAAATTGGTACTAAAACAATAAAGCTTGGGTTATTTTCCCATATCAGTATTTTTTCAATAAGTTTTAATGGATTTGAGGTATTATTAACATCATCAAAAACACCGATAATTGGACTATTTCTTAATTGAGTAAAAAAGGAATCCTCTATTTTAAGCTTCTCTTGGTATTCTTTTAATTGTTTTGTGAATGCGTTTCTGATAGAAATCGAATTTTCAATAAATTGAGGAATTATTCTTAATGTAAATTGTCCATTCTTTTCAAACTTTCTTAACTGCTGATATGCAAATGTTGATTTTCCTGTTCCTGATTTTCCAATTATCAAATATTTAGATTGGTTAGGACTTTTAAAAACACTATTAAAAACACTATCTCTTCCTATTGCCTTGTTTGTATCAAAACAAATTTCGTTTTTATAGTTAAAGAGGTTTCTGTTACATATTTGTTTTAATTTTTGTGACGATAATCTAACTGCTGTTATTCCTAAATATTTTTCGGCTAACCATTATCCTGCTGGATTATTTTCTAAAAAGGATGTTATTGCTGATGATTCAAGATAACGTGTGTATAATCCTAATTCTTTTGCTTTTAGTTCTGTCTCAGTAAAAACGTTGTTAAATTTATTATCTTTAATTTGGATATTAGTACAAAGCCATACCGTATATTTTGAATTTGGATATTTGGTTCTCCATTCTTCCGCTTTTATTCCTGCCTTAATTAAATCACCATCTTTAGTATCTAATCGTTTATTTTTAATTCCTTTGGCATCTGTTGTTGTTATTTCAAATAGGACAAAATCTCCATTAGAAAGTTTGTGAAAAGCATCAAGAGGTGACTAAACAGTTTTTCCTTTTGCATTCCTCCATGTATCATATTCCAATATTTGGGGTATTGCTCACGCAAAATATCAATCACGGTTTTCTCAAAAAGCGCAGTATCAGTAATTTTTTCAGCAAGTGTCATTAATTCTTATTTGTAGTTGTAACTAGCACTCAAAAGTTTCATTTATCCAAACTTAGCACAGATTCAATAAAAAAAACCAATCTTGCAGAACACAAAATTGGTTTTTATTCGAAATATTTTCAATTGAGCTGACTTGGTTTTTAGAAGATACTTTCCGAAATGCGTTTTTGCATCATCTCCAAACTATCCTCATAGGTCATTTTCTCAAACTTTTCTCCTGTAATTGTCTCATACAGTTCAATATACCGATTTGATATTTGAGTCACAATTTCATCAGGAATTTCGGGCATTTGTTGTCCTTCCAACCCCTGAAAACCCTGACTAATCAGCCATTGACGAACAAATTCTTTCGATAATTGCTTTTGTTTTTCGCCTTTTTGCTGACGCTTTTCGTAACCTTCGGCATAAAAATAACGAGAAGAATCAGGCGTATGAATTTCATCAATCAGATAAATCGTATCGCCTAATTTTCCAAATTCGTACTTGGTATCCACCAAAATTAAACCTTGTTTTTGTGCCATTTCCGTCCCTCGTTGGAAAAGGGCATATGTATATTTTTCCAAAACTTCGTAATCAGAAGCCGAAACTATCCCTTGAGCAATAATTTCTTCTTTGGAAATATCTTCGTCATGTCCTTCTTGGGCTTTGGTAGCTGGCGTAATAATGGGCTTCGGAAAAGGGTCATTTTCTTTCAAATTTTCAGGCAAGGCAACTCCGCAAAGAGTTCGTTTTCCTGCTTGATATTCTCGCCAAGCGTGTCCCGCCAAATATCCCCGAATGACCATTTCAACGGGATAAGGCTCACATTTTTTGCCAATACTCACACTGGGATGAGGTACTTTTTCCAACCAATTGGGACAAATATCTTGCGTAGCTTGTAAAAATTTTGAAGCTATTTGATTGAGAATCTGACCTTTGTAGGGAATCGCACGAGGCAAAATAAAATCAAAGGCAGAAATGCGGTCAGAAGCCACAATTGCCATTTTTTCTGAATTCTGTTCGGCATTTGAGAAAAAATAAACGTCTCGAACTTTTCCTCGATAAAAATCAGTTTGTCCTTCAAACTGAAAATGTGTTTCTTGGATAGCATTCATAAATAGAGTATCAAATCAAGTTTTGTGAATTATATAACTTATCGCAATTGCCATTTAGAGATAAAATCCCATAAATTTTCGAGTGCTTCGGCATCTAAAAACTCAGGAAGACATTCAATGTCAATTTGTGTTTGGTAAGATGATTTCGAAATTTTTTGACATTGAATTTTACAAATTAAATTTCTTAGGGATTGATTGATTTCCAGCTTTAAAATTAGCTGATTAACAAGATTTTGATGTGAATTCCCTTTTGTAATGTTGAAGTATTTTGTGTCATTGCTGAAAATTATTTTGCGTATCAAATTTAGCTTTGTTAGTTCAAATTCTTGGATAGGTTTTGTAGTATAAATTTGTACTCTATTTTGCAGAGCTTTGCCTTCGCCATAAAATCGGTGAAGTTTTAATTCAAAAATTATTTTTGCTAAAGGTATTTCCTTCGTAATCAAGAATATAGTTGTGTCTCCTGTGAAATATTTTCGTTTGAGAATCGAAATCTGACCATCAATTTTTTCAGAAAAATACTGATACGTTTCATAGATATTTTTCACACTATTCTTCAATTTTGTAATGATTCACCTTTTAGAAGTTTAATTCTATTAGGACTTTCGTTCGAAAAATATAACTTACTGGAAATCAAATTACACTGCCGTTGCTCGTGTCTCACAAGTAATTTATATCTATTTGAAAATCAGTCGGCTGTGGGGACACAGCCAACAGCAAAGTGGATTGATTGCTTACTCTTCCTCTCTAAAGTACAATTTGTAGTAATGTAACTTCTTTTCTTCATCATATCCTTTTTCGAGACGTTCGGTATTACCATCTACATGAATCCGAAAATTTTTATCCAGTTTAATGATATTTTTAAATTGCCTTTTGGCAGTTTTTACGGCTTTAGGTGCAATGTCAAATTCCTCAAATGTCTTGATTTCATGGGTGTCCAAATATTGTTCTTTATACTCTCGAAAAGCCTCCGTTACATCCGAATCTTCAAAAATTGCTTCCTCAAATTTTTCAGGGTCATAAACACCACCCTCTTCGAAAAATTCAACAGCTTTTTTCTGTAAATCAATCTGTTCAGGACGCTCAACGGCATTTTTTTCGTTGTAAACTTCTTCGATAAATCCCTTGCAAATATTCAAATGAGTTTGAGTATGATAAAAATTATCTTCTCGAAGTTTTACACCCAAAAAATCATCTTTCCAATATAACGCCTCTTCACCTTTACCTGTTTTGTCGATAATACAAACTTTGTAACCTTGCTCTTTTTCGGTATTAAAAATCAAACATCCTTTGTCTAACTTCTTGATATTGATACCATTTTCATAAGCCATCTCAAAATCTTTTTCTTCTCGTTCGACCCGTAAATACGTTTCTTTATTTTCAGATTTAAACAATCCGATGGCATCCATAATTTCGCCATCTACCACACAATCCTTGAAATAAACCGTATAGAGTTCGCCTCCTTTGATTTTAGGATGATGGGCTGCATCATAAAGCAACTCAGCGAAATAAATTGATTTTTTATATAAACTTCCTTGATTTTCAAATATTTCGGAAGCGGTACGGTGAACATTGTTATTTTGTAAATCAGTTTCATGTGTAAAATTCCAAAATGCCCCTTCCCTAAATGGTTTTAAAAAATAATTAAATAATAATTCTTGCATCATTTCGTCGGGCATCGCAATCGGATTATCCGAAAGAAGGATTTCCTCATCCTCAGCAGAGCAACCCACATGATGCACCACCACAGTATCAATTGTAACGGTAGAAAAATCGAACATGAAATTTTTAGTTTTTAATAATTAACTTATATTTTTTGGGATACTTTCAACTAGTCAAGTATTGCAAAAATTCTCTGATAATAGGATAAGTACAAAGGTCGTATTAAAAATGAAAAAAAGTGTTTTTTGGAATATTGATACGTACAATCCAATTAGGTCAGCGATTCGTTTGTTTTTTCGTTTATCTTAAAGAATTGTATTTGTTTTAATTAAATCTTCCTGAAAAACTCCTCTCTTACGAAAGAACGAAACCCCCAATAAAATAAAAAAATATCACCGAATTTTTTAGCTCTAAAATGCTTATCTTACAGAAAAACTTTTTTGGGATGCAAAACTTATTAAGGTCATAAGGAATCTGCTAAAATGAAGCCCAAAAAGCATCTTTTTAGCTTTTTTTTTCGTATAATTAAGTTAGTTATTCCCTAACCTTTAAACCCACCTCACCCCATGAATATTAATAAGATTATTATTGGTTTGGACATGACTCCAACTGATGAAACTGTACTTCGATATGCTGCTTGGTTCGTCAAACTTATCAAGCCTGCAAAACTTTATTTCATTCATATTGTCCCTGATTTAGAGACTTTTCCAACTCCTGATAAAGTTTCAGCCGATGAATGGATCGAATCACAAATGCAACATAAAGTCAAGGAACACTTTGTGAATTATACTGATTTCGAAACAGAATTTATTGGTGATGATGGCAAAGTATATGACCGCATTATGCACTGGGTAAAAGTCAAAAAAGTGGATTTATTGTTGATTGGTAAAAAACCTGATCAACGTCCACATCCAGGGGTTCTGCCTGCTACAATGGTTACTGAAATTCCTTGTTCATTGCTTTTTGTACCCTATCGCCAAACTTATCATTTAGACAATGTGATTGTAAGTTCAGACTTTTCAACGAAGTCTATTGGAGCCATGCAAACAGCAGTCGATTTGGCAAATACTACCTCACACGTTAGTTTATATTGTCAGTATATTTATGATTTGCCTTCAGGCTATACCACTTCAGGAAAATCCGAAGTAGAATATGAGCAAATCATGTATGAAAATGCCAAACAAAAATACGTTGAATTTATTGGTAATATTGACCAAAAAGGACAGCGTATCACTCCAATTTTAACTTATGCTGAAGAAGAAAATGCACCTGATTTAGTCTATGAACGTGCCGATGAAATTCATGCGGATTTAATCATTGCTGCTGGACGAGGACGAACTTTTTTAGCCAATCTCTTGCTCAAAAGTTTTACTAAAGAACTATTTGAGAAAAACGGACATGTCCCCTTACTCATTTTACGAACCGATAAACCTATGGATTGGTCTGAAGCTATTTCTAAACTATAAAGGTTAATCATAAATGTAAATATTTGAAAATGACTGTGATTCTTGTTCCTATTAGTTTTTCGGACGTATCGCAAAAAGCACTTCGTCAAGCAATACGAGTTGGAAAAAAAGATTCTCAAACTCGAATTTTACTTTTTCATGGCTTAACCTCAGCAAGTTCAATAGAAGAAGTGGAGTCAAAGTTAGTGGACTTAGAAAAACAATATGCCCATCCTAATTTGCAGTTTGAACGGCGGATTTTATCTGACTTTTCACCCATAAAAGTGACACAATTAGCCAAAAAAGAAAAGGTGGATTTAGTGGTTATGGGAACAGAAGGTAAAAACCGTTTACGTGGATTTTGGCAAAATTCCTATACGGCAAAGGTAGAGGAATTATTGACTTGTCCGCTCATGGTTGTTCCGAAAAATGCCCCAGAACATGAGATTCAACGAATGGCTTACGCACTTAGTTTTGTTAAGTCTGACCTCAGAGAGATTGACCGTATTTTGCGGTTTGCTCATTTATTTGACGCTCACCTCGAATGCTTGCGATTGGTAGATACTACCCAAAAAGAAGATGAAAGTTTATTAGCAGTCCTAAAGGATGCTTATGATTTGCCCAAATATCAAGACAAAATTTCATTCAAATCATTGAAAAGCAGAAATATAGCCCGTAGTATCGAAAACTATGTTCAAGAACATCAAATTGATATGACCGTTTTATTAACACAACAACGTAACTTTTGGGAGAAAAATTTCGGAAATAGTTTGACTCAAAAACTGACTTTACATGCTAAAATTCCTTTACTCGTTTTGAATAAAGACCAAAACACCCCCTCTTCGGTCAATTCTATTTCAGATTGAAATAGATGGAGAATAAACTCAAATTTTAATCTAAGTTTTGTCTAAGAAGTTGTTTAAATTTTAAATAAAACATTGATCATCAAATTTTTACATAAATTTTCATAAAGTAGGGTTTGTAAATCCTACTTTATGGACATCAGCGATTTTGAGCAATGAAAATTATTTCACTAAATAAAATTTATTCCCTAAAGATATTTTTTTAAAATTTTTAAATAACCTCTAAAACATTGCCCAAAGAAATAGTCATTTTAAGACCTACCAAGTCTTGAAAAATTGGCAGGTCTTAGACTTATCTCCACTTTACCAACTAATTTACTTGTAAATTCTAACTAAAAAACTAAATTTGCTTTGATGTTATTTCTGTAAACTAAACTTTTGAAAAGATGAGTCTCTTTCAATCGTCTGTACCACACAGATATCTTAGCAAAATGAAACTAAAACATTCCAAAGCTATTCAAATAGCATGGGAACACTTCGCAGAGCATTTTCATCATCCTGATACTCAGGAAAATATACGGAACTCTAAAGAAGAGCAGTATCAAGAAGGTTTTTTAGATGACCTTTTTGTAAAAGTTTTGGGATATGTTCGTAATCCTACCCCCAAATTTAATCTGACTACTGAATTTAAAAACTTACGGGGAGGAAAAAAAGCAGATGGTGCCATTCTTAAAGATGGGAATGCACTTGCCGTCATCGAACTGAAAGGAACTAATACCACCGACTTAGGAAAGGTTGAAGCTCAGGCATTTGGCTACAAAAATAATCAGCCTCAATGCAAATATGTCATCACTTCTAACTTCGAAAAAATCCGTTTTTACATTGATAATGCTGTTGATTTTGAGGAATTTAATTTATTCGAACTCCAAAGAAAGGACTTTGATATTTTATGGCTTTGTCTTTCGGCTCAAAATTTATTGCATGATATTCCTCTGAAAATCAAGACGGAATCGGTTTCCGAAGATGAAAAAATTACGAAAGAACTCTATGCTCATTATGCCCAGTTTCGTAGAGAAATGTTTGAAGATATCGTCAAACGAAATTCAAAATACGATAAACTGACTTTATTTAAGAAAACCCAAAAACTCCTAGACCGTTTCCTATTTCTTTATTTTTCTGAAGACCGTGGACTTTTGCCACCCAATTCGGTACGTACCATCATTCGGAAATGGACAGATTTGAAGGAAGAGTACGATATCGAAGTGCCACTTTATGACCGTTTCAAAAAGTATTTTGCCTACATGAATACGGGCTACAAGGATGAAGTTTATCCTTATAATGGTGGACTTTTCGCCCCTGACGAAATCTTAGATACCATCAAGGTCGAAGATGGCATTTTGTATAAACACACCTACCAACTCAGCACTTACGATTATGAAAGTGAAGTGAGTGTCACTATTTTAGGGCATATTTTTGAGCATT
Organism: Cytophagales bacterium UBA2561; assembly: GCA_002340355.1. Classification (GTDB taxonomy): domain Bacteria; phylum Bacteroidota; class Bacteroidia; order Cytophagales; family Thermoflexibacteraceae; genus UBA2561. The sequence goes on along the minus strand of DDLX01000028.1, from coordinate 634,092 downwards.
CCCTAAATGAAATTGAGGAAATTCAAGCGCAAATTCAAGGCATTTCTATCAACAAAAGCAAGACAAAACGGAAGAAAGACGGTGTTTTTTATACGCCCAGATACATCACTAAATATATTGTTGAAAATACCATTGGTAAACTTTGTGAAGAGAAAAAAACGGAACTACAAATCATCGAAGAGGACTACGAAAAAGAACGAAAAGGACGAAAGAAAACTATCCTCAAAAAATTACAAAACAAACTCCAAACTTACCGAGATTGGTTGTTAGAATTGACCATTTGCGACCCTGCTTGTGGAAGTGGTGCATTTCTCAATCAAGCTCTTGAGTTTTTGCGTGCCGAACACCGTTATATTGACGAACTAAATGCAAAATTATTAGGTAGTTCTTTGGTATTGAGTGATATAGACCATACTATTTTGGAAAATAATTTATTTGGTGTTGATGTCAATGAAGAATCCGTAGAAATTGCTCAGCTTTCTTTGTGGTTGCACACCGCCCGAAGAGGTCGAAAATTAACCACACTTTCCAATAATATTAAATGTGGAAATTCCTTGATTGATGACCCCAAAATAGCAGGAGAAAAAGCCTTTGATTGGGAAAAAGAATTTCCGCAAATATTTGACAAAGGAGGCTTTGATGTGGTCATTGGAAATCCGCCTTATGGTGCAAAAATTAATAAAGATGACATTCAGTACCTGATATCAAAACAAAAAAATCAAGGATTAAATAAAGTTTTGTCTGATACCTATGTTGCTTTTTATATCCAATCACTTACGACACTATTGCAAACAAATGGTTTATTAGGTTTTATTACTCCAAATACGTGGCGTTTGGTTCAAAGTGGTTTGACATTTAGACATTTTATGTTAAGCGATGATTTTTCAGTACATCAAATTACTCAACATTTAGAAAAAGTGTTCATAGATGCAACCGTAGATTGCGATACTGTAATTATTCAAAAAACACAAAATACTGATAATCAAATAAATATAAACATCAAACAGGAACTTGAAACTATTTTATCTCATGATTTTTCGCAACAGACACTGAGACAAAAACAATTCATCAATTTATTTTTGACCAAACAAATTTATGCGTTAAAGGCTAAAATTAAAGCTCAATCATACCAAGTTGGAGATTTTTATGAGATTAAAAACGGAGTCAAACCTTACGAAAAAGGCAAAGGCAAACCCGCTCAAACTGCCGAAATATTGAAAAATAAGCCTTTTACAAGCCCTAATAAACTTGATGAATCTTTTCTGCCTTTATTGGGTGGTAGTCAATTTCATCGCTATCAACTATTATGGCAAAATGATTACTGGATTAAATACGGAGAATGGTTAGCTGCTCCAAGAGACAAGAAAATTTTTGAGACCAAAGAAAAGTTGATTTTTAGGCAAACCAGTGATAAAATTCTTGGTCATTATTTGTACAATGGTTTTGTTGTTAGAAATAACACCCACATTTTACTAAAGAATCAATCTTCAATTTTAGAATTAAAATGTTTATTAGCAATATTGAATTCTCGCTTGGTTGATTTTTATTATTGGACAATTAATCCAGAACGAGGTGAAGCTTTGGCAGAAGTAAAAGCATTTCACATAGGACTTTTACCCTTCCCAAAACATGATTTTGACACTCAACCTTTTATCCAAAAAGCAGACAAAATACTTTTATTAAATTCTGATTTCCAAAAAGTTAGTTCAAAATTCTTAAAACTCTTACAAAGCTCTTTTTCAATGGCAAAAGTCAGTAAAAAACTTCAAAAGTGGTATGAATTGGAGTTTGAGGGATTTTTGAAAGAATTGAAAAAAGCAAAAGTTAAGTTGAGTTTGGCAGACAAATCCGAATGGATGGATTTCTTTGAAACTGAAAAAACAAAAGCTCAAACCCTTCAATCCGAAATCCAAAAAGTAGATACCGAAATTGACCAAATGGTCTATCAATTATATGGATTAACCGAAGAAGAAATTAAAATTGTGGAAAATGCTGTTTAAGAAGCCTACTGATTACAATAAATTAGGGCAAATTTATGAAGCCTCTTTAGAAAAATATCGCCGTAAACGTGGCGGAATTTTTTACACTCCCAATCACATTACCAAGTATATCGTAGAAAATACCATTGGGAAATTATGTCAAAATAAAAAAACAGATTTACAAATTTCAGACGGGAAAACAACCCCTGAACAATTAGAAAAATATCAAAATTGGCTTTTGGAATTGACTATCTGTGACCCTGCTTGTGGAGCAGGTGCTTTTCTGAATCAGGCGTATGAATTCTTAATTTATGAACATGAACTTATTCTAAAATTAGGAGGTAAAAATATTGATTATGAGTATTTTATATTGAAAAATAATTTATTTGGTGTTGATGTCAATGAAGAATCCGTAGAAATTGCTCAGCTTTCTTTGTGGTTACACACCGCCCGAAGAGGTCGAAAATTAACCACACTTTCCAATAATATTAAATGTGGAAATTCCTTGATTGATGACCCCAAAATAGCAGGAGAAAAAGCCTTTGATTGGGAAAAAGAATTTCCGCAAATCTTTGAAAAAGGAGGCTTTGATGTGGTCATTGGAAATCCGCCTTATGTCCAACTTCAAAAAATGGATTCAAATATTACAAGTGTATTTACAAATTACCAATCTTATAATGCAATGGGCGATATTTACGCTCTTTTTTATGAGAAAGGAATCCAAATTTTGAATCATACTGGGCTATTAAGTTTGATAACTTCAAGTAAATGGATGAAAGCAAAATATGGCAAAAATCTTCGGCAATTTTTGGCAAAAAATCTATTTGAAATGCAACTGATAGAATTTTCGGGCTATCAAATTTTTGAAGATGCTACTGTGGATACCAATATTTTAACAGGCAGGAAATCAAAAAATACAAACCAGAATTTTGGCGTTAAAATCAAAAAAGATTTTGAAGTAAAAACGGACATATCTATATATTTTGAGAAGTGTAAAATTCCTTTGGAAAATCTTAGTGAAAAGATGTGGGAGAATATTTCACTTGAAAAACGGTTTATCAAGAATAAGATTCATAAAAAAGGAATCCCTCTAAAAAGTTGGGACATAAAAATTAATTTCGGGATAAAAACAGGATTTAACCAAGCCTTTATGATTGATAAAACAACTAAAGAAAGGCTGATACAAGAAGATAGTAAAAGTGCTGAAATTATTAGACCTTTATTCAGAGGAAGAGATATTCAGCGTTATCAGGCACAGTTTGCTGATTTTTATTTGATATGTACTTTTCCTTCTTTACATATTAATATTGAAAATTACCCTGCTGTGAAAATCTATCTTCAATCTTTTGGAAGCAGGTTACATCAAACAGGTCAAAAAGGAAGTCGAAAAAAAACAAATCATCAATGGTTTGAAACACAGGACAGTATAGGATATTGGAAAGAGTTACAAAAAGAAAAAATAGCTTGGAAAAGAATAGGTTCACAATTACGATTCTCATATGCTTCCAACGGTCACGCCTACTTAGATTCGACCTGCATTCTTACAGGCTCAAGCGTTAAATATCTTCTCACCTTTTTAAATTCCAAACTTTGCAACTGGATGCTTCACGAAACAGGACAAAGAACAGGAGTAGGTGATTTAATCATTAGTGTACAATCTCTTGAACCGTTACCAGTTCCAAAAATTTCATCTGAAGATCAACAACCTTTTATCCAAAGAGCAGACAAAATACTTTTATTAAATTCTGATTTACAAAAGGTTAGTTCTAAATTTTTAAAACTCCTTCAAGCACAATTTTCATTAGATAAAGTGAGTAAAAAACTTCAAAAGTGGCATGAATTGGAGTTTGAGGGATTTTTGAAGGAATTGAAAAAAGCAAAAGTTAAGTTGAGTTTGGCAGACAAATCCGAATGGATGGATTTCTTCGAAGCTGAAAAAACAAAAGCTCAAACCCTTCAATCCGAAATCCAAAAAGTAGATAGTGAAATTGACCAAATGGTCTATCAATTATATGGCTTAACCGAAGAAGAAATTAAAATTGTGGAAAATAACTAAAACACTGATTTTCAACTCTCCAAGCGATTTAGACGGTTGGAGAGTTTGATATATACAATAAATTTTTATAATCGAATCATCTATTTTCCTACAAAAAACAAGGCATTTGCTAGCAATAAACGTCCATTTTGCCAAGAGGCTCGGAAAATAGGGTTATCTATAAAATAAATTACCGTTCCTCTGCCCACTTTTTCCGTTGCAAAGATAGGCGTATTACTTAATTTTGATTTCAATTTATAGCCTACGAACCCATCTATCCAAGCATTTTCACGAAGAATTCCTACATTCCAACCATATTCTAAAAATTGATAAGATTCCGAAGAAGTTTTGAGTGTAAAATACTCAGTATCATAGCCATAAGCCAAAGGATGGGAGCTATCAACTTCTGCTTTGAAAATCGCTCCTGCTATCGAATTGACTAATTCTTGTCGTTCTTGCATTTCATATTTTGGAAAGTTTTGTTTAAGTTTTTGATTTGAATCCTCTTCGTTTTTGGGAAGTGTCTCTAAACTAAATGAACTTCCGATTTGACAAGACGAACCAAGCGTAATCAGCTTTCCACCATCCTTGACCCACTCCTTAATCTTATTGAGATAAGTATGGTTAGTAAAATGATAAATTTCGGGCAAAATTAAGATATCATATTTTCTAAGATTAATTTTATTAAAATATGCTGTACCAATTACAGTAACTGGATAATCTAATTGTTGCTCCATAAAATACCAAATATTTCCAAATCCTGTAGGTGAAATCCCTTTTTCAGAAAGTACTGCCACACGAGGATTTTTTATCAATTTAATTTCAGGTGAGCCTAAGTCAGGATGATTATCTGCAAAACCTGTAGTCGTAAAAGTTAATTGTCGATTATATTTTTGGGCAGTTTGAAGAATAATTTTTTCAAACTCAGATGTATTTTGGTTATCACCTCGTAAGATAACTAATGTTCCCTTTGGAAATATTTCATTGTTAAAAGTAATTTTTTTAGTAGCAAAACGCACATTAATTTTACTTTGTAATAATTGAGCCAAAAATTTAGCATCTTCAAAGCTTTCCCATTTCTTCAAAAAGCCATAAACAGGAGTTTGAGGGAGGGAATTTTGAGCTTCGGGCAATTTATATTTTTGTGGTTTCACCTCCCATTTGAAAGATGTGGCATAGGCTTTTAACCCAAAGGCATACGGCAAAGCCCAAGCCGTTGCATCATAAGTTACCGAATCTTTTAGGGTTGTTTTGGGATTAAACAAAACTTTAACTAAAGTAGATTTAGGCTGATAAGTACTGATAATCAAATCATTTTGCTCAATTTTGAAGCTTTCCGTTTTATTTTTTTGATAATTAAATCCCTGTAAATTCCGCTCCGTATCTACTTTTCCATATTGAATCTTTTGGCGATCAAGATATTGAGTTAGTTCCTGAAGTTTATCGGGATGATTGGTATTTTTAATGATGAAACTTTTGTATTTTCCTGAAGGATTAGAGCGACTTTTTTGGTAAAAATCTTCAAAACCTTTCAATAAATCTTCCTTATTTTCGGATACTGTTTGAATCGTTGCTAGTCCTGCCATTACATGATGTTCAATACGATCGGCTAATGTTAAAGTATCTCCCGTTTCAATAATTACCTGTGTACCAGCTTTATGGTTTCCTGCTTGTTCGTAAGTCATGCCAATTGCTCCATTGAAAAGAGGCCAAGTATCGCCATAACTCGGATACAATAAGTCAAATCGTTCACGAGTGAAATAAAGCCAACCTTTTTTATCAAAATGATACGCATTATTTTTTCCGATCTTGGTCTGGAACTGACGTTGAAAGTTCGTAATTTCTTCATGATATGGTTCGACAGCAGGTGCAAAATAATAAGGTGCATTAATCCCCATTTCATGAAAATCACCGTAAATATGGGGCAACCACTCATTATATTTACGAACACGAGCCTTTGTTTCTATCTGGCTTTGCCATGCCCAATCCCGATTCATATCAAACAAATAATGATTATAACGACCTCTTGCCCAAGGCTCTACGTGTTCTCTGGCATCTAAAGAAGGGTTAGGAGTTTTACCTGTAACTTGACGTATCCAATTGATATATCGACTGTATCCATCTGGATTAACACAAATATCAAAAATAATTAAGGTATTTTCTAACGTTTCAGATTTCGTGATTTCATTGGATGAAAGCAAGCGATAAACTGTCTCAAGTGCTGCAGGAGTACAGGAAGCTTCATTACCATGTATGTCATATGCCATCCACGCAATGGCAGGAATTTTTTGAGCATTATTTTCTTCTAATAGACCTGCTTTTTTCAAATTATTTTGACGTATTTTTTCTAAATTTTGAATGTTTTCATCAGAACTTACATACATCAAATAAAGTGGACGACCTTCAAAAGTTTCTCCATATTTTTCTATTTTGACTTGTGGACTTATCTGATCTAAATATTTAATATAATTCACAGCCTGAAAATGCCAAGGATAGCGTTTATTAATCGAGTATCCTATAAATTCGGAGGGAGATTGAAGTTGTGCCAAAAGTTGAGACGAGACCATTTGAAAGAAAAACCAAAGTCCTATCCAAAAATCATATTTTTTCATCTAACTAAGTTTTTATTGCTATTTTCGAATAATTAATAGTTTGCAAAAAATTAAAAAACTCATGGAATTTGAATCTCTATGAGCATTAAAATAGTGTAAATTAAATCGAATATTTCGAGTTATTGCCTGGAAGTTGTTTATTAAGTGAGCCTAACTTTTTTATCAATTCTAAGAATAAATCAGAGTATACAAGTTAAAATATTCATACTGAACCCGTTTTGAGCTAATACTTCATATCGAATGAGTAAGCCTTCGACTTGTACCGAAGACAGGTCTAAATGGGTACGATATTGGTCTAATAAAGATACCAACATCTGTTGAAATCGGTGGGCAGAAGACCATTTATAAAGATGTTTGTCCTTCGTATTCCAATTCCGAAGTTCATGCGCTTCAAAGTATTGTTTAACAGGTAGTTAACGCTACTAGCAGCCTGTTTTCAAGTGATGAAAAATACAGGAAATAATGCCAACTGAGAGTGTTAAATTTTAATGGCAAAGAACAACTCACCAATCCCGAATTAGTGGCAGAAGTTACCTCCCCTTCGACTGAAAAAGTAGATTACAATGAAAAATTAGCCGAGTACCAAGCGACTGAAAGCCTGCAAGAATATTTAATTATTTCTCAGCATGAGATTTATGCCGAGCAATATTCCCGACAAGCCGATAATTCTTGGCAAAAACAAATTCATGACCAAGAAAATAGCGAAATCAATTTGCCTACTTTTTCGATTCGCCTGAAAATGGTGGAAGTCTTTCGGAATATTTTTAAGGGATAAAATTCAGAAAATAGCCCAAATAAAAACCCTCCAAGCGTTTCGAAACGCTTGGAGGGTTAAATCTGAAAATCAATTAATTAAATTCGTTTTTAAATAAAAATAAGTTGTTCTATCCCCTACTCTATAGATTTAGACAACCGTATGGCAAATCCGTATTTACCCTCTTTCTTACCTAGGTAAGTGACTTCTGCTTCTTCCCCTTCTTTTTTATGGGAAAAAACTACACCTACTTTCCTTGAGTGGTAAGACTTCCCACTTACTTTACCCCAGATGTATGCGCCATCATCTTTGTCTTCCGTTACAGAAATATTCCCGTGTGTTCCAAAATAATGACTGGAGTTCAGAGGAATCCAAATTTCAGTAACACCTTTAGGTGGTGCTTGTCGGTCTTTGAAAGTTTTCGCCAAACTGACCGCCTTCTTGGAGTTTTCGCTCAGTTGCTCACTCACATCATTTATCTCGGAAACCTTATCGGCTAACTTCAACGCCAAGTCAGAAGAAGCATCAGGTTTTTCTTTGATGGCTTTTGTGACATTTTGCGTTTCGCTGATAAGTTGATTCATTTGATTGTTGAGTTCTTTAATTCGACTGTCCACTTGTTCGAGTTGTGGGTCAGGTTCTTCAATAAGGTGTTTCATGTATTCCCAAGCAAAGTTGAGCAGTAAACCACCCAAGACAGTTCCGACCAATGTCATAATGAGGTCTCTTTTGATGTTTTTCATCTCTGATAATTTTTAAAGTGAATTTTTAAATTTGCTTGTAATAAAAATGTAACTTTTTTGATATGTTACTCTACAAAGCCAGTTCCTTGAAAGTTATGTCTAACACGATTTATCACCTCAAAAAATTGGGTAAATTCTTTACGCTATTTTGACGTGTTTTTACGTTGTCTTGACTCTAAAAAACCTCAGTTCTATTTGAAGAATACAATTGAAAAAAGTATTAATTCTCAAATTAACCGCATATCTTTAGGGATTTAAAATCAAATTCCGTAAATCAACTTTCAAATTTTGAGATTATGAAAATGCGTGTAGGCAATCGACTACTATCAGCCCGACAAGAACGAAAATTAACTCAAGTAGAAATGGCTGAAATATTAAGTGTTTCTACTCCAACTTATTCACGCTTAGAGCGTAATGAAACTTCTGTAGATTTAGAACAGGTCATTTTTTTTGCAAAAATGCTTCAAATTCCAATTCAAGAATTTTTACCCGAGACGATGTCGATTAATGGTAATAATCAAAATTGTCATGTTGGCTTAGTGATGGGAAATTTTTATCAATACTCTGATAAAGAACAAGAAGATATCTTAAAAGAAAAAGATAAGGAAACTGAACTATAAAAGCAAGAGAACGAATTTTTTAAAGAAAAAATCACCTTATTAGAACGAGAAATCGAAAACCTCAAGAAAATCAATGCGTTATTAGAACAAAAAGAAGCATAAAAATGACTCCAAATTTACAATACATTCATAATGCAGAAGGCGAACAAAAAGCCGTTATTATTTCGATGGAGGAATGGATCACGCTTTGGCAAGATTATCAGCGATTAGTGTGCTACGAAAAACAATATGAACAATTAAAACAAAACCTGAAAGAAGCTTTTCAAGAAGTCAAGGCAATCAAAGCAGGCAAACAAGAATCCATTTCCTTAACCGAGTTTTTAGATGCGTGTTAAAATTCATACGACCCGAAGTTTTCGAAAAGAAGCAAAACCACTTCTGAAAAAATATCCTTCGCTCAAACGGGAGTTAGCTGAATTAGCAGAAATGCTTGCCGAAAATCCACAACTGGGTATTTTTCTGGGTGATGATAATTATAAAATTCGGTTGGCAGTCAAAAGCAAAGGAAAAGGTAAAAGTGGTGGAGTACGAGTTATCACTCATGTTGAGGTAGAAGTTGATGTTTCGTTAAAGCAAATATCCGAAACACTAACTCATGTATATTTACTTTCGATTTACAACAAATCAGAATATGATACAATTTCAGACGAACGTTTGGAACAACTCATTTTAGAAGCGAAAGAAGAAGCTGATGAAGGAAATGAATCGTAATAATCCTAAATCACATCTTGAAGGAAATTGCAAATGAAAAACATGACAGAACTATTTGATTATTTGAATGATACAGGATTATGGCAATTTCATTTTGATTTTGAAGAGCAAAAAATTACTTTCGAATTTTTATTTTGGGATGAGGTTCAAGACCGAGAAATTGCAGTAAATTTCATTTTGTCAGGGATTTCCAAATTTGAAACAGAGACGGATTCGATTATACCTTTTCAAGTTGTGGGTTGTTTGCAAGCTGATTGTGTTTTTATCACTGAAAATCAATATGAAGTTACCTTTTTATTTGATTTATTAGCCCAATCCGCAGGTTGGAAAATGGTCGTTGGTTTTGAAAAATTAGAAATCGAAAACTTCAAGAAAATTAATGCATTATTAGAGAGGCAATTATCAAGCTGATGGAATAGAAAACAAAAACCTGTTTTGCTTCTTTATCAAAATTTTAAATGAGTTCGTGCATTTTGAGTAAGAATCTTACAAAATCCCTAATTTTGTGCTTCCTTAAGTCCGAAAATCTATCGCTTCATTCACGTTAAAAACGTATGTCAGAAATCGACAAAAACTCTCCCATTTCAGAAGTTACACTTGAAACAGCTTCCGAAGAACGCATCGAAATTTATGGCGCACGAGAACACAATCTCAAAAATATTGATGTCAGTTTTCCGAGAAATAAACTGGTGGTTATCACGGGTATTAGTGGAAGTGGAAAGTCTTCCTTAGCTTTTGATACCATTTATGCCGAAGGACAACGGCGGTATATGGAAAGTTTTTCGGCGTATGCTCGTTCGTTTTTGGGCAATATGGAGCGTCCTGATGTCGATAAAATTGAGGGATTGAGTCCTGTTATTTCTATTGAGCAAAAAACTACCTCTCGAAATCCTCGTTCGACTGTTGGTACAACAACTGAAATTTATGATTTTTTACGTCTTTTATTTGCTCGGACGGGTGAAGCCTATTCTTACGTGACAGGCGAAAGAATGATTCGGCAATCGGAAGACCAAATTATTAATGTACTCTTCAAAAATTTTTCGAATCAAAAATTAATTTTACTTGCTCCTGTAATAAAAGGACGAAAAGGGCATTATCGGGAACTTTTTGTGCAGATTAGGAAGAAAGGGTACACTAAAGCCCGTATTGATGGCGAAGTTCGTGATTTAGTCCCCAAAATGCAGCTTGACCGTTATAAAGTCCATGATATTGAAGTGGTCATTGACCGTATTAAGATTCAGAAAAAAGATCGTTATCGAATTTCACAATCTGTAAAAACTGCCCTGAAAGAAGGTAAAGGCATTATTTTCGTCTTAATGGAATCTGGAGAACTAAAACCTTTTTCTAAATTTCTGATGTGTCCAACTTCGGGAGTTGCCTATGATGAACCTGCTCCAAATTTATTTTCTTTCAATTCACCATATGGAGCTTGTCCAACTTGTAATGGTTTGGGGAGAATCGAAAAAATTACTCGACAATCTATTATTCCCGATGAAACCATTAGCATTAGTCAGGGGGCAATTATTCCAATAGGACAATATCGGGATGTTTATTCCTTCCAGTGTATTGAATCAATCTTGAAAAAGTACAAATTAAAAATTTCTACTCCTGTTGAAAAAATTCCTGAAAAAGCTATGCAAGAAATTTTGTTTGGGGCAGAAGATTTAATTTTGATTCCTTCTAAAAAATACGAGGGACAATATTGGAATGCTACCTTTGATGGTATTATTCCACTACTCGAAAAACGTAAAGATTTTGGGTCAGAAAAAACGCAAAAACAAGCCGAAAGTTATACTTCTGTCGAGGTTTGTCCTGATTGTAGGGGCGCACGACTGAATCAACAAGCCCTACACTTCAAAGTAGCTGGAAAAAATATTTCAGAAATCAGTAATTGGAGTATTGGTAAATTTGCTGAATTCTTTGATAATGTGGACGATAAACTTACTACTCGTCAACTCCGAATAGCAACAGAAATCTTAAAAGAAATCCGTAAACGTACGCGTTTTTTGTTAAATGTAGGTTTGGGATACTTAACATTAAATCGTCCTGTAAAAACGCTCTCAGGCGGGGAATCTCAACGTATTCGTTTAGCCACTCAAATCGGAACGCAATTGGTTGGTGTTTTGTATATTCTTGATGAACCAAGTATAGGATTACATCAAAGAGATAATGAAAAATTAATTCGTGCCTTACAAGATTTACGAGATTTAGGAAACTCAGTTATTGTTGTCGAGCATGATAAAGATATGATGTTGGCTTCTGATTTTATTATTGATATTGGACATGGTGCGGGTATTCATGGTGGACGAATTACAGCACTTGGTACGCCCGAAGAGTTTTTAAAACTAAACGGAACTACAGCACAATATCTTAATAATCAGCAGAAAATAGAAATTCCTAAAGAACGCCGAGAAGGTTCAGGTGAAGAAATGGTATTGAGCGGAACGACAGGAAATAACCTTAAAAATGTTACTTTAAAATTACCTCTCGGAAAAATGATTTGTGTAACGGGAGTTTCGGGAAGTGGAAAATCTTCTTTGGTTCATGGCACATTATATCCCATTTTGAGTAAGCATTTTTATCGTTCTAAAGCTAATCCATTACCCTATAAAGAAATTACAGGATTAGATAAAATTGATAAGGTTATTGAAATAGATCAGTCTCCAATTGGTCGAACCCCTCGTTCAAATCCTGCGACTTATACAGGAATGTTTACCGATATTCGTAAATTATTTAGTGATTTGCCCGAAGCTAAAATTCGAGGTTATAAACCAGGTCGTTTTTCCTTTAATGTCAAGGGTGGACGATGTGAAGACTGCCAAGGAGGTGGCAAAAAAACTATCGAAATGGACTTCTTACCTGATGTCTTAGTTGAGTGCAATACCTGTAAAGGCAAACGGTATAATAGAGAAACTTTAGAAGTGCGTTATAAAGGAAAATCCATTTCAGACGTATTGGATATGACCGTTGAAAATGCGTTAGACTTTTTTGAAAACCATCCTAAAATTCTTCGAAAAGTACAAACTCTTTATGATGTTGGATTAGGTTATATTACACTTGGACAGCACGCCACTACTTTATCAGGCGGGGAAGCCCAACGAGTTAAATTAGCTACGGAATTATCGAAAAGGGATACAGGGAAAACTTTTTATATTTTAGATGAACCGACAACAGGCTTACATTTTCAAGATATCCAACATTTATTGAATGTTTTAAATAAATTAGTTCATAAAGGGAATACTGTTTTAGTTATTGAACATAATTTAGATGTAATTAAAGTAGCTGATCACATTATTGATTTGGGATATGAAGGTGGCGAAGCAGGTGGACAAATTATTGTTGAAGGAACACCCGAGAAAGTAGCTCAGTATTCTAAAAGTCATACAGCTCGTTTTCTGAAAATGGAATTACATGATTGAACTGATTTAGTTAGTGCTTCATAAATGAAAAATAATTTGAATGTTTACAGGAAATGCAAAATTTTCAGTTTACTTTTGAATCTCCTAGAAACTAATACCCTCCTATAATAATGATGGAATCGGCAACTTTAGATAAACAAGATTTAGAAATTTTAGCACATTTGAGCAAAGATGGGCGAAAATCGTTTACGGATATTGCCGAAGAGATGGGCATGGCAGTCAATACGATACGTAATCGTTATAATCGTATGGTTCAAGAAAAAGTCTTACATATCATTGGTTGGACAGATCCTACGCAAACGGGATACCATGCTTATGCACGAGTAGATATACAAGTTAAACCTGCGGATAAACTCAAGTCGGTTTGCAAAAAATTACTTGAGATTGAAGAGGTCTCTTTTTTGGCGATTACTTCGGGCAGATATGACTTGGAGATGAATTTAATGTGCCGAAGTAACTCAGAATTATTAGATATTTTACACCAAAAAATTCATAGCCTTGAAGGAGTTTATGATACCGATACTACAGTTTATTTTGAAGTCCTCAAATGGGCTTTTCACGATGTTAGTAATACATTTGGTGATCGTATTCGTGGATTAGATTAATTTAAAAACTACTTAGGATTTATCTAATTCTTTTCCTTTATTCAGGCAGTAAGAACTTTGTCCTATTCAATTCTATTCAATCCACCTTTCTATTTATCCTATTTTTTATGCAATTATTAAAATATTAGATAAATTGTACGTTAATTTTGGTCGACTAGGATTTACAAAATGATAATCCAGTATTCGCCATGTGGGAATTTCATTCTGATAATTTTGCATAAAAATAAGTTACTTGGTCAGTATTTGACAATTAAATTGTCTTGAATTTTTGACTGAAAAAGTAACAAATATTTAAAGTAAAAACGGTTCTTTTCATTCCCCTTTTTCCAATTTTCGGTATGTCAATTGTAGGATGGAGAATAAGGATAAATCGTCTCAGGAAATGGAATTTGAATTTCGGACTATCAAAGCAAAATTGATTTTTGCCTTTGTCACTTTTTTTATGATTGGTGCTTTTATCACCGCAACGAACCTTTGGTTTAATGACAAAAAGGAACGCATTGCTGAAATTATTTCTACCCTGACGACCATTGACCGAAAAATTCAGCTCATTATCAAGCTGGAAAAGAATTTTTTTACAGATGAAACAGTGAATAGTGTGTTTTATCAAACCGAAGAAAGTGATTATTTAAAACGCCGTCACGAATTATCCCTTGAAATTAATCGTAAAATTGATACCCTCAAACACCTTGAAGAACAGGAAGGATTTGGTGTGGAAATAGAACTTGATTCCTTAGCAGATAGACTCACTCGTTATGATATCATTTTTGAGCAATTGGTCAAAGAAGTAAAACGGAGAGGTTTTAAGGATCATGGGCTTGAGGGAAAAATGCGGAATTACATTCATGCTATTGAGGATTCTGCCAAAAATCATCCGATTGACCGAGTGCTATTATTAACGATTCGAAGACACGAAAAAGACTACATCTTACGAAAAGATACTAACTATTTAGCTAAATTACTAAAAATAAGTCAGTTATTTAAAGCGGATATTGCGACTAAAATTGCAAATGTTAAGGCTCGTGATAATTACATTAAACTAGTGGACGATTATGCCAATACATTTAAGGAGCTTGTTGAAAGCGAGCAAGTTATTGGTACAGATCATCGTAGAGCAGGTATGAAAAAAGACCTTGCCGAAATTGCCTATCAGGTTGAAGTGCAAATTAATGAGATTGATGATGTAGTTTTTACAAAATCTATTCATATTCGGGAAAATCTGCAAATTACACTGATGATTATTATTGCAATTGGGATCTTATTTAATATCTTAATTGCAATGTATGCTACTAAAATCCTGAGCCAACCTGTAACGGAATTATCTAATTCGATTCATGAGGTCATTGCTAGTGATTTTGCTGCCAATATTAATTTAACTCAGTTTAATTCTAAAGATGAAATTGGACGGCTAGCTGGCGATTTTACGTTTATGTTGGAACGCGTTCGAAGTAATATTTCGGAAATACGAGAAAAATCAGAAAAAATTGAACAAAAACAAAAGTTATTATTGGATAGCTTACGATATGCTCAACGTATTCAATATGCGATTTTGCCCGATAAAAACGAGTTATTGCCTCATTTTCAGGAATATTTCATTGTTTATCGTCCACAGCATTTTGTTTCGGGAGATTTTTATTGGTTTGTGGAGAAGTATGAAAAGCGATTCTTGGCAGTTGTGGACTGTACAGGACATGGGGTACCAGGGGCGTTTATGTCGATGATTGGACACACTTTATTAACTAAAATTGTTACACAAGATAAAATTTTTAATCCTGCCGAAATTTTAGAAAACTTGCATTTCGAAGTCAAAGAAGCACTTCACCAAGAAAAAATGAAAAATGATGATGGGATGGATGTTTGTTTATGTATGATGGAAGATATTCCACCAGAAGCCTCTGAACCAACTACTCAAGTGCGAGTAGTATTTGCAGGAGCAAAAAGCCCTCTTTTTTATGAACAATCAGGTCAAATACAACGAATTAAGGGAACGAATCGCTCCATTGGTGGACGCTCAAAATATGCTCGAAAACCTTTCCAGAGTACTGAGGTAATTGTGCAGAAAAAGGAAATGCTGTATCTCTGTACTGACGGAATGATTGATCAAAATGAGGAAACAGGTAAGAAATATGGCAAAAATCGTTTCATTAATTTCTTAAAAAATATTCTCCATTACGATACCCGCACCCAAAAAGCCTGTTGTGAAAAAGAATTAGAAGATTTTATGCAAACCCAAGCTCAGAGAGATGATATTACGGTCATGGGAGTACGTTTATAAAAGTAAGATCTTTTTTTGTTTGGATATATAACCAAATTTTTCCTGTATGCTAAAATCATCAATGCAACAGTGTTGCATTAGTTGTTTTTTGTGCTTATTTTTGTCATCATATTACATTAATATAATAACTGATGAAAAAAAACCATTCCTTGACTGATGTAGATGAAATTGGTGATAATCACTTAATTACTAGTATTGAAACGCCCTTGCGAGCTGATGCGTTTGAGAAAGGTGAAGAGGAAAAGATGAAAAATATTGAGCAGTATTTTTTCAAAATTATGGAAGAATTGGGGCTAGATATGACAGATAAAAGTTTGAAAGGAACACCCCATCGAGTAGCTAAAATGTACATTAAAGAATTATTTTCAGGTTTAAGTCCGAGTCAAAAGCCTAAAATTTCGACTTTCCCAAATCATTATGCTTATCAAAAATTATTAATTGAAAAAAATATTACACTTAACTCTATTTGTGAGCATCATTTTTTACCCATTGTAGGGCAGGCTCATGTAGCTTATCAGCCAAATGAGAAGGTGATTGGTATTTCAAAAATAAATCGGTTAGTAAATTATTATGCTCGGAGACCGCAAGTCCAAGAACGTCTAACAATACAAATTCTGAATGATTTACAAACTACTCTAGAGACTCAAAATGTGATTGTTATGATTGAGGCACAGCATTTATGCGTTTCCTCTAGAGGCATAAAAGATGTATCAAGCAAAAGCATAACTATGGAATACGGGGGAGTATTTGAGGAACAAAAATATCGACATGAATTTTTGAATCTAATTCAATAAACCTTATCACTAAAATAGTTTTGGTAAATGATGATCATGTTCTCTATTTTGAGTACTTGGTCATCTAAAGTGTGTGTGTTTGTCTTATTTCACCTTTATTTATTTCGTTCGATAGTATATTGTATGAGTGTACGTAGTGAATTTTTGTAGTCTGAGTCAGGGAAATGAGTCAAAAAATCCTCGGCTTCCTGACGGTAATTTTGCATGACCTGATTGGCATATTCAATACCTCCCGAATCCTTGACAAAAGTAATCACTTCATTTACCTTCTGAGTTTCTTCACTTTTGTTTTTAATAAGATGAATAATATGACGTTTGTCAGATTTTGAGGCTTGATTCAAGGCATAAATCAGAGGTAGCGTCATTTTCTTTTCTTTGATATCAATCCCTCGTGGTTTGCCGATATCCAATGTTCCATAATCAAATAAATCGTCCTTAATCTGAAAAGCAATGCCAATTTTTTCCCCAAAAACTCCCCATTTTTGAATCATCTCAGTACTCATATTTGCTGAAGTAGCTCCCACAGCACAGCAGGCTTCGATAAGTGTGGCAGTTTTTCGGCGAATAATATCAAAATAAACCGCTTCATCAATATCAAGTTTTCGAGCCTTTTCCATCTGTAAAATTTCTCCTTCACTCATTTCTCGGACAGCTTTGGAAACCAATTTTAATAAAGGGAAATCTTCATTGTCAATAGATAATAAAAGCCCTCGTGATAATAAGTAATCTCCCGCTAAAACAGCAATTTTATTTTTCCACAGGGCATTAATTGAAAAAAAACCCCTTCGATAATTCGCATCATCTACAACATCATCATGTAAAAGAGTGGCAGTATGCAATAGTTCAATCAGGGCAGCACCCCGATAAGTTGCCTCTGTAATTTGACCACATGTTCCCGCCGCCAATAAGACAAACATGGGACGCATTTGTTTGCCTTTTCGGGCAACAATATAACGCATCACTTTATTAACCAAGCCGACATCGGATTGAACATATTTCTTGAATTTTTTCTCGAACTGGCTCATTTCCTGTTCGATAGGACGGCGAATCTCTCGGACGATACTGCTCATAGATTTTCTCGTAATAAAAAGTAGAAGTGGTCAAACTTCGGGTTTTGATGGGTTCTGAGGGTTCTTTTGTATGGATACCGCTAGAAATACCCCCATTAGGTCAGTTAATTGGGCAACACAAAGTAAACCGATAGCCAGCAATTACACAAACTTCCACCCCTGAATCCTCAGAATCTTTCCTTAAATTGCTTCCCAATCCAAATTTTTCGGGCAGAATTACCAAAGTAAGAGAAATTAGGATTAAATTTTGTTATCTTTCTTTGAAAATAACGTTTTTGTTATTTCTTTTTTTATTACGAGTAATTAGCCACCATACTCAAACGCAAAGCTCGTCACTCAAATTTTCAAACATGGAAAAAAAAGAACTCATACTTCACTCGAACTACCGCAATCGTGCTTTTGGGATAGATATTCGCTATCAAGATACTGCTGAAAATAAACCTGTGGTTATTTTTGTACATGGCTTCAAAGGCTTCAAAGATTGGGGTACATTCAATACAATTGCTGATTATTTTGCACAAGCAGGTTTTGTCTTTATTAAAATGAATTTTTCACATAATGGTACTACTCCACAGACTCCCCTTGATTTTGTGGATCTGGATGCCTTTGGAAGTAACAATTTTTCGATTGAAGCGGATGATGTGAGCGAAGTCTTACGACACCTCAACGGCAGACCGATTTTACCTGGTGCTGATTTGAGTCGAGTAGCAATTATTGGACATAGTCGAGGGGGAATAATTTCAGTTGCTAAAACTTTCGAGGATGAGCGTTTGAAAGCAGGTGTAACTTGGGCGGGGGTCTTAAATGTCAAAGGATGGATTCCTGAAGACCGAATCGAACACTGGCGAGACAAGGGCGTACTTTTCTTTTATAATGGGCGAACTCAACAAAATATGCCGATGTACTTTCAATTTTATGAGGATACAATTAAGAACTTCGGCCGTTTTGATATTGAAAATGTTGCCCAAAAATTAGAAAAACCGTTTTTGGTGTGTCATGGAACAGGAGATGTAGTTGTTCCTGCTTCTCAAGCTGAACAATTTAAGAAATGGAAACCTGATGCTGAACTTTTTTTAGTAGAAGGTGGCGATCATACCTTTAGTGGCACACATCCTTTCGAAGAAACAGAATTACCCACAGACCTACAAAAAGTAGTGGATAAAACAATTTCGTTTTTGAAAGAAAATTTATAAATTTAGGAAAATTTACACAACTACAACTTCGATAAGAAGCTTGTAAACATATACGCATCTCTACACCTACATTTGATACCGATATATCATAACCGATTCTTTTAAAATTACTAACAAATTGACTAGTTAACGGTATCCACAAACTTTGAATTCTCTTTATTAGGATAAAAAGTGATAACATGGCTTTGAAGTCATGTTGTCGCTATTATGCCAATCTTTCTAACAATAATACATTTTACTTTTTTTAATTATGGAACAATTCAACAGATTCAAAGTTCGATTCCCTGAAAAGGTAGCTTATGAACAAGCAGGTGAAGAATACTTTTTTCTTAAAGAAGAGGAGAAAAGTACACGAGAACGAAAAATTATGTTACATGATTACGAAACAATTTACAAAACATCTATGCTTTATGAGTATGTGCTTTTCGAAAAGTTACAATACCAATCACATACCGTACTTACTTCCACATTGAGCAAACTCTTGGGGCTTGATGGGAATCGAATCGCACCATTATCTATTTTAGAAGTAGGAGCGGGGACAGGTTGTGTGGGATATTCTCTCAAAGAAATGGGAGCAAAATCTGTCACTGCTATTGATATTATTCCTGAAGCAGCAGAAGCAGCAAACCGAGATTATCCTAAGGTTTATGACAAATACTATATAGAAGATTTTGCACAACCAAGTAAACAAGCTATTCGAGAACTAGAAGTCAAAAACTTTGATATGTTGATTTGTTGTTCTGCTTTTGGACATATGCCTCAAAGTGCCTTCATAAATGCTTTTAATTTGATAGACATAGGTGGGTGGATAGTATTTAATGTTCCTAAGAATCAATGGGAAAATACTGATGACCAAAGTATTAAAACGCTACACCCATGGATAATGCAACCTGAGATCTTTGAGCTACATTACCAGAATACTTACCGACACCGTTATCGTTGTCAGGAGCAACAGGAGGAAGTGGAATATGTTGGACTTATAGGATGTAAAAAAGCAAATATTCCTACTTCCTAATTATTCGGATGGATTTGAAAACATAATAATTCTTACTAATTTTTAGACTTGCTAAGCTTCAAAAACTTAGCAAGTTTTTATTTTAAAGGCTTTTTCTGAAAATAAATTCAATGCATTAATTAAAGTTTAATTTCCGTTAATTGATTTTTTCAATTTTTCGCGAAGAACATTCTTATCAAAAGGTTTAGAAATATAATCATTCATGCCCGCCGTAAAACACCGTTCAACTTCTCCTTTGAGGGCGGAGGCAGTCATCGCAATAATTGGGATGCTCTTTTTGGGTTCGGGGAAATCTCTACGAATAGCTTCGGTCGTTCGATAACCATCCAATTCAGGCATATGAACATCCATCAAAACTACCTGATAATCTGCTTGTTCTAATTTTTCAAGGGCAATTCTTCCATTCTCTGCTACATCAGGGATATAATTCCATTTCTCAAGCAAAGTAATCACTAACATTTGATTTACCTCATTGTCTTCAGCAATTAAAATTCGAGCCTGTTCGGAGTTCTCTTGAGACATATTTTCCGTTTCAGGGAAGGGTAGTTTTTCGTTTTTCAGGTCATCATCACTAAATTTTTTGAAGGAAATACGAAATGAAAATGTACTTCCTTTTCCTACTTGGCTTTCTACTGAAATCGTACCATCTTGTAACTCAACTAGTTGTTTACAAATGGTTAGTCCCAAACCACTTCCGCCATATTTTCGGGTGGTTGAGCTACTGGCTTGACTAAAACTTGAAAAAATAGTTTGTAATTTGTTTTCAGGAATACCAATTCCCGTATCTCGGACATAGAAATTAATCAAAACGTTTTCGTCATCTTCATGCAAAATCTTTGCACCAAGTTCAACAAACCCTTTTTCCGTAAACTTAATGGCATTGGTATATAAATTCAAAATAATTTGATTCAATCGGACGGGGTCACCGATGAACAAAGGCGGTACATTTTGGGCAATATTAATCCGTGATTCGAGTCTTTTTTTATCTAAATGAGGCTTTGAACCTGCTAAAATATTTTGTATAATCGACTCTAATTCAATAACTTTTTCTTCGAAAACCAACTTCCCTGATTCCACTTTCGAAAAGTCTAAAATATCATTTAGAATTACCAATAAATTATCGGCATTACTCCGAATGAGTTGCAAATATTTCTGTTGGCTTTTGTGCAAGGGTGTATCCAAGAGCAAATCTGTCATCCCAATTACGGCATTCATTGGCGTTCGAATTTCATGGCTCATATTTGCCAAAAATTGTTCTTTGATTTTTGCCGAATTTTCAGCTTGGTCTTTGGCAAGGGTTAGGGCATGATTTTGCTTTTCGATTTGGGACAACATTTCGTTAAACCCATCAATCAAAATACCGATTTCATCATTTTGAGGAGTATCAATTCGAACAGAATAATCTTTTTCAGAAGATACTTTTTTCATCGTATCGGTCAAGTCCAAAATGGGTTCTGAAATAATTTTTTGTAAACTAACTGAAAGGATATAAATCAAAATCAAATCACATAAGAAAATGAAGACAAACACGCTGGCATACCGCCACGAACGGTCATATAAAGCTGTAATTTCGGCACGAATGTAAACGGTAATGACCTTAGTTTTTTCATCATAAATATCTTTATAAATTTCTAAAAAATCATTTGAAAAGTCAAATTTTGCGCTTTCTGAAACATACTTAGGCTGAAAATTTAATTCAGAACGGCGGTGTTGTCCCGTAAAAACTTGTCCATCAGGTGTAAAAATCACGACCGCAATAAGGCGTTTATCCTCTTGCAACATGCTATTAATGTCTTTTTTAGCCGATTGGGGCATATTGAAAGTCACTGAAGCCGAATTATTATTTCCAATTAGTTCGGCAATATTTCCAATTTCTTGTTCCAATTTGTTTTGGAATGTATAAAAATCATAGGCGAACATCGAAACAAATGCCAACATCAAGGATGCGGTACTAACCAGCATAATGATGAGCATAATTTTTATCCGAATCGAAGCATCCATTAAGCGTTTTCGAAGCATTCTTTTTTCTGTGATTTCTTCCTACTCTTTTTACGATGAACAAGATACAATTATTTAAATTGTTTGTCGAATTTTTATTGCTTAGCGACACCTCACTTCATCGGAAACATAACAATGACTTTTAGATAAGAGATTGAAAAAACGCTATTTTATTTGGTATGTTTGGAAAATTGGCTGACAAAAAATCAAGTCCCATGAAGCCCGAAATCCCATTTTCCGAATTTATTGATAATACGTATTTTAATTCTTATTTCTTGGAATTTGAGATGCGTCCGTATTTTGAAAAACGTCATCAGTCGGCTTGCCAACAGGCTTTTGAAAATATCAAAAAAATCTATCAAAATATTGATATTCAAATACTTTCAGAAGCACAATTAAAAGAAGAATTTATCAAACCTATCTTGAGAGAGTTGGGCTATGCATTTACATATGAAGTGCCTCGCCTTATTTTTGGAAAAGAGTGTAAACTGGATTTTGCACTTTATCAAAATGACGAAATTCAGCGAAAAGCCTACCAAAATCATCGGGCAAGCAATAAAAATATGTTGGCAATTTGTGAATCCAAAGCCTATGGGAAAATACTGGATACCAAAAAAGTAACTGCCAAATTAAATCCTCATTTTCAGCTTCTTCGTTATCAAAATGATTTGTGGGTAAATTTTGGATTTCTGACCAACGGAAAATATTGGCGATTTTATGACATTACCGAACAACGCCAAGATAAAATTTATTATGAAGTAGATTTAGAGTGGATTCTAAAAAATGATAATGCGGTTGCTTTTGAATATTTTTACTTCATTTTTTATAAAAATAATCTACTGAAAATGAATCAGATAGACGACTCAGAAGCCACAGCCGAAGATATCACTGAATTGAACCGTAAGGCAATTCTTAGAGTCGAAAATGATTTGAAAGAGGTGATTTATGGTACAGAATCCATCGTTGAAAAAATTGGACAGTGCCTTTTTGATCGCCATAAAAATGAATATTCTTTACGTCAGATTTATGCCAATTCGGTAGTTTTTGCTTATCGAATACTTTTTATTTCTTATTGCGAAAGTAAATTTCAGAAAGTATTATTTGATGAGGAATATACCTACAAAATGCACGCTTTGAATAAGATACTCAGAGACTTAGAAAATCATTCCTTTACTGCCAAAGGTAAGCCGAAATATGTCGGTTGGAATCATCTGAAATTGTTATTTCAATACCTGAATAAAGGGAATTTAGATTTGCGAATTCCGTTGTTAGATGGTGGACTTTTTGCCGAAGATAAAGCTCCTTTGCTCAAAAAACCGTGTATTCTCAATGATGAAGAATTACACCAAATCTTAACACAATTACTTTATCATAAAAATAAGGTTTTTCGAGATTATAAAACCTTATCCGTGACGCACTTAGGAAATATTTATGAAGGACTTTTGGAAACCGAATTGCGTCAACCTATCGCCAAAACGTATTATTTGATTTTTCAAGAAGGCAAAACTGAAAAAGAAGGCTACTTTGATATTCCTGATTATCACAGACTTAAAAAAAATAAAAGAATTAAAATTCTCAAAGAATCGACTTACGAACGAGGCAATATTTTTCTTTCCAACCAGTCAAATACCAGAAAATCAACCGCTTCCTATTATACACCCAAAAGTATTACCGATTTTATGACCGAAGAATCCATTTCTAAAATTCTAGAGACCAAAGAGAGTATTTTGGATTTGAGAATTATGGATAATGCCTGCGGAAGTGGTCATTTCTTGGTCGAAGTTTTGAAAAATTTAACCCAAAAAGCCCTTGACCGTCTCGAAGATGATAAAGATTCTAAATTGAAACAATTTTTTGAGAATGAGAAAATTACGATAGAAAAAAACATCAAAGACATTTTTTCGACAAAAGATTACAATTTGGATGAACTCACAGTTTTGAAGCGAATTTTGCTCAAGAAAATCATCTTTGGAGTTGATTTAAATGATTTTGCGGTTGAATTGACTCGACTTTCCTTATGGTTGGATACCTTTGTTTTAGGAACTCCACTTAGTTTCATTGAACATCATATTCAGCAAGGAAACGCCTTGATTGGCGCACGAAAACGGGATTTACTCCAAAAATTAGGCGATGAAAACCCTTTGATGGCGGGTGAATTGAAGCAGAAAATTGAAAAATTAATCCAAAAACTTGAAAAACTATCCAATCTCAAGGATAATACCGCCGAAGAAATCCAACAATCCAAAAAAATCTATCACGAATTACAGCCTGATTTACAACGCCTTAACTTGGTAATGAATTTTCATACCTTCGAAAAATTTGTACTACTCATTTATAAGGATAAAAAAGAGCGAAATCAGATTTTGGGTGAGTTGGGAACGCTACTTTCTAAGTTTGAAGAAGATATTTTTGAGGGTAAAAACACTGAGTTAATTAATAAAATACAAAAAACGGCTCAGCTTTTCAGTTTCTTTCATTACGAAATTACCTTTGCCGAAGTTTTCCAAAATGGACATTCAGGTTTTGATTTAATTATCGGAAATCCGCCTTGGGATAAAACCAAATTTGACGATAAAGATTTCTTTTCGGGTTGGCGAAGTTCTTACCGAACCATGAAGCAATCGGAGAAAAAAGAAGAACGTAAAAATATTTTAGAATATACTGGTGTTCAGGAAGAATACGATTCTAAAAAAGATTTTATTATCTATGCCAACGAGTATTATAAAAAACATTATCCGCTAAATGCAGGGGTAGGTGATAACAATTTATTTCGGTTTTTTATCGAAAAAAATCTCAGAATGCTAACCAAAGATGGGATTATGACTTACGTTACGCCTTCGGCTTGGATTTATGAAGCTAGCTCAACTAATATTCGAAAATATATCTTGGAAAATTACAATTTATATTTCTTTTATCAGTTTGAGAATCGTAAAGGAATTTTTCCAAGAGTGCATCGAAGTTACAAGTTTGCAATGTTTATGCTTACGCCTATTCAGCAAAATGAACCCCGTTTACTAACCATTCCTGTTCGATTTATGCAAACCGATACAGAGATTTTGTACAAAACTGATTGTTACGATGGTAAGTATGGAATTTTACAGTACCCATTTTCTGCGATTGCCGAATTATCACCTGATTATCATGCTCTTTTCGAGATAAAAGCCCAAAAAGATTTAGAAATTATCCGAAGTGCCTACCAAAAGTTTGAGAAAATAAATCCTGAGTTTATTGATTTTAGAAGAGAGTTAGATATGAGCGTGGATAGGGATATTTTCCAAGAACAAAAAGGCGAGATGATTTTATATGAAGGAAAAATGATTCATCAATTTCAGAATAATTTTGGTACGCCTCAATATTGGGTCAAAAAATCGGATTTGGAGGCAAAGTTGCGTAAAATAGAAGTTTCTCGACTGATAAGCGATATCTATGACCAAATTAAAATGAAGAAATCAACCAAAAAGAAGACCGTTTTAGATTTTTTGAAACTGAAAGATGAATCCGAATTGGAAAAATTGACCGTTTTAAATACTGAGTTTTATCGGTTAGTTTTTCGAGGAATTGCCCGAAATACGGATGCACGTACTTTAATTGCTGGAATTATTCCAAATGAGCATACTTTTGGACATTCGATGTTTGGACATATTCCGAAAAAATATATTTCGGAAAATGGCACAGTAAAGATAAAAGTAATTCCTTTGGAACGCGTGCTTTTTGTGCAAGCGATTTTTAACAGTTTAATTCTTGATTTTATCATCCGATTTTTGGTTGATATAAATGTTGTAAAATCAATTTTGATGCGTTTGCCATTGCCTCAGCCTTCAGATGAAGAATTGGTTTCGAATGAAGTTTATATAAAATTGATTATCAATTCGTTAAAATTAAATTTGTTTTATAACTCGAATCTTTCAGAACTTTCAAAAATGCTAAAAATAGATAAAGTCGCACCACCTAAAAATGACAAATCACGGCTAAAAATTCAGGTGGAAAACGATATTTTAATTGCTAAACTATACGGCGTGGATAAGGAAGGAATTGATCATCTGACGAGTACGGATTATTTCAAAGTGTGGAACGAAAGACAACCCGAATACCGAGAATTGTTATTAGAATTATTTGACGAAATTACCCTATAATGACTTGTTCGGAGCGTGATTTTAGAAGGGAAAACCTATGAGAATTTTAAAGTCCTTATAGGTTTAATTCTTGAGTTTTAAAATATTTTTATTGGGCAAACAAGACATTTAAGATTTGTGCCATTTTTTGATTATTTGCCGTAAGGAATTGGGAAGTTTCCAAAATGGTATTTTCCGTTTGAATGTATTTTGCAGGAATAAGTTCATGTTTGCCATGATGTACCATTTTTTGCACCGATTCAGCCGTAACTTCCAGATGAAATTGCAATCCTAAAACCCGATTTTGATACAAAAAAGCCTGATTTTCACAACCTTCAGAACGCATTAAATGGATAGCATTTTTTGGTAAATCAAATGTATCGCCATGCCAATGAAAAACGTCAAAAGATGCTTCTAAAATTGAAGCAAAAGGATTTTTTTGAGCTATTTCAGTCGGAGAAATCGGAAACCAACCAATTTCTTTTTCCTGATTCGGAAAAACTGTTGCTCCTAAAACTTCTGTAATTAGTTGAGAACCCAAACAAATTCCCAATACTGGTTTTTGGGCTTGAATGACTTCCTTAACAAATTGTTTTTCAGGAATAAGCCAGTCATATTTATCTTCGTCTTGCACGCCCATAGGACCGCCCATAATAATCAAACCATCTATTTCGGTGATTTCTGGCAAGGTAAAAGATTCGTAGAATTTGGTGGAAGTAACCGTATGACCATTTTGCAAAGCCCATTCTTGGATATAGCCTAAGTCTTCAAATGGAACGTGTTGAAGATAATGCAATCGTAAAGGTTTCATCAAATCTGAAATTTTAGGGACTAAATTATATTAAAAACTAAAATCATATTATATTTCCACAAAGATATTAACATGAGAACTAACTATGATCTTACTCTACCCTACTAAAAATAATTTATGAAATATATTAGTATTGAAATTATTTAACAACCTTTGTTTATTGGGCTAAAAAGCCATTTTTCCGTAGCGTTGGGTTTGCAAACCCAACGCTACGGAAAAATTAAATTTGATTTAATCTAATTGATAATCAATTATTTGTAAATCAATAAAATTTTAGTAGGGTAGAGTTCTATGGTCTTATTTAATAAAATCAGTTTTATGTATAAATTTAATTGTAAGATAGTTATGAAAATTATATCCCAAAAAATCTTCTTTTTTCGATAGGGAGCATAAAAGCACAAAATGAAGCTCCCTGTGCCTCTGCTCAATATGGCAAATATTATAACCAATTAATGCACGAAGCCGATAGTGCCAGCCAAAAAGCCAAGTATGAAATGGCAATTAAGCGGTATGTTTCGGCATTGGTGATTTGTCCACGGAACGTCAAAACCATTGCTCACAGGATTGAGGCTGTTTTTCAGAAAGTAGATGCCCTCAAACAGGAAGCTTTTCGCCAACAACAGAAACTCAAAGTCCAAAAGAGTATTATTGAGACGGCACTCAAGGAGGCAGAAACACACAAAAAATTGGCAAAGGAGAATGAACAAAAAGCCAATGAAAATCTGGCTAAAGCAAACAAGCTGATTAATACTTTTTATTTTTATGACGATAAATATGCACTGGCTTATGGTGAAAATGAAGATCATAAAAACGTCTTTTATTTCATTGATAAAAATGGGGATAGGGTCGAAAAACTCCGAGAATGGAAAAAGGCAGAACAATTTACCGATATTGGCTTTGCGAAGGTATGGGATGATAAAAATATCGAATATTATCTGGATACCGATGGCAATTCGTATGCTGTGGCGTACAGCTTGGCGGAAATGGATTCGAGCAAAACAGCACTGGATTTGTCCTACGCTCAAACAGGGCAAGTGCTGGCTACTTTTCCCAAAGAAATCCTACACCAAACCCAATTGCAAATACTCATCATGAGCGGAAATTATAGTAAACGCAATACTTTCCAGAGTTTACCGCAAAAAATAAATGACCTACAAAAATTGAAAGTTTTACAAATTAATTATTCTATTCTTGACTCCCTTACCCCTTCGATTGGACAACTAAAAAACTTGACTTCGTTAGATTTAAGTTTTAATGACTTGGAAAGTTTGCCCTGAGAAATGGGTAAATTCCAAAACTTATTTTTTTAGATTTAGGTGGGAATACAATTTCAGTTAAGGAGGTAATAAAAATATTAGTGAAATTATCTAATCTAAATAAATTATATTTAGGTGATTTGGGTATGGAACGTTTTCCTGATTCACTTTTTGAGCTAAAAAACTTGAAAGAGTTGCATTTGGAGAATTATCTGGACGATAAAAATCCAAATAATTTTTCGGGAGAAGAAAAGGAAAGAATCAGAAAAGGATTTCCGAATTGTGAGGTAACATTTGAATAGTACTAAGAACTAATTTTCAACTTCAAAAAAATATATGGTTATGAAAAATTTATTTGTGTCTTATGGTCGTAGAGCGAGTTTAGGTTTTGTGGGTCGGCTGAGCAAGAATTAATTATCTTTGGCTTATTGTATTAAGACAGCAAACAAAATGAAAGATGGGCAGATATATTAATCTATTTACCGACTTTGGGTTCAAAAAAATCTTTGGCTCAGAAGAAAATAAGGATATTTTATTGGATTTCCTAAATACGCTTTTGGCGGATAAACAAACAATTATTGATCTGACTTTTCTGAATCCCGAGCGGCTGGGCAATAGCATTTTAGACCGTAAAGCGATTTACGATTTGTATTGTGAAAATGACAAGGGCGAAAAATTTATTGTCGAATTGCAACGAGCTGAGCAGAATTTCTTCAAGGAACGCAGTATTTTTTATGCCAGCCGTGCAATTGAACAACAGTCCAAAGGTGGAAAATGGGATTATAACTGGCAAGCGGTTTATACGATTGCGATTATGGATTTTGAGTTTTCAGGGATGGGGCATGACAACGTCAAATCGGATGTCATTTTGTATGATTGGGAAAATCAACGAAAATTCAGTGATAAATTACAGTTCATTTATTTGGAAATGCCCAAATTCAAGAAGACCGAAGACGAACTCGAAACGAATTACGATAAATGGTTATTTTTATTAAAAAATATTTCGGAATTAGAACAAATTCCTGAGCGTCTACAGAGATTTTTATTTGAAAAGGTATTCAATTTAGCCGAGTACAGTCACTTTGCCCAAAAAGACCGTCAGGCTTATGAGGAAAGCCTGAAGCAGTATCAGGATTATTACAATACGATCGAAACAGCAGAAAAGAAAGCTAGAGCAGAAGAACGAATCAAAGTAGCTACGAATTTAATTCATTTAGGTACTGATAACCAATTAATTAAGCAATCTACAGGATTATCAATTGAAACTATCCAAAAACTTCGGGAAAATTTAAGCTAAAATAGCTTGCTTTTTTATACATTAAGCTGTAAAATTGATTTTGGATCTCAAAAAACAACATATGGTTATGAAAAATTTATTTGTGTCTTATGGTCGTAGAGAGAGTTTAGGTTTTGTGGGTCGGATGCACCAAAAATTCAAACTCATGGGCTATGATGCGTGGTTCGACAAAGTTAATATTCCTGATGGTGATGACTATGCCTTACGGATTTCAAATGGGATTGAAGATGCTCAAAACTTCGTGTATGTGATGGCTCCCCGTTGCCTAACTTCGCCATATTGCCTTATTGAAATCGAATACGCTCGGCTACTAGGAAAACGAGTAATCCCTGTTAATCAGATGGTTATTTTTGATACCGAAGAAATTCCCCTTTCGGCAGGTGACCAAGCTGTCATGACTAATTTTTATAATTTTCACAATGTTCCTGACCAAAATATCAAGACGACTGCGGATGTATTAAAGCGAACTCATGAACTTTTGGGACGAACAGACTGGGTTTATGCTCGTGAAGAAATGACTGAGCAAGATATTTCTGACCTTTTCAATTGGCAGGCGGAGTATGAAAATTTTTGGCATAAACACGATGACTTAGACTATCTAAAGAGTTTTGATTTTCCACGATTTGGCAAGTCAGTTGATGATTTTGATTCGGTAGTCGAAAGTGTCATTCGATTGATTGAAAAGCAAAAAGACTATGTTTATCTTCATTCCAAAATTTTGTCACAAGCGTTACATTGGAATGCTAATCAACGCTCTACCAATTACTTACCTGTCGGCAAGGAACGCCAAGCGATGGAACGTTGGCTTCTGACTGAATTTATACCTCCCAAACAACCTCCTTGTATTCCAACTCATTTGCAATGTGATTTTATTTGTGATGCCCGAAAAAATGCGGAAAACCGCCAGACCGATGTTTTTATTTGTTATGATGCCAAAGATAAAGTCATTCGGGATATGGTGATCCATTCAGTTTCTCGATTTATTATAACTACTTGGACGCATGATAAGGATATCCAAAAAGGAGCAACCTTTGAAAGAGCAATTGAGGAAGGTATTGAGCAGGCAAGTAATTTTTTCTTTTTTATCTCGCCCAATTCTGTTAAATCAGATTATTGTCTGAAGGAATTAGCGCATGCTCAGAAATTTAATAAACGAATTATTCCACTTTTAGTCGCCCCAACTGAAGAAAAAGAGATTCCTGAAATCCTCAAAAGTTTACAATATGTAGATTTCACTGATAACAAGGTACAAACAGATTATGACGAAGATATTGATGATATCTTGAACATTTTACGAAATGAAGAAAGCTACTTTGAAGAGCATAAAATATTATTAGCTAGAGCTTTAAAGTGGAAATCAGAGAATCAAAAGCAATCTTTTTTATTACGAGGTCATAATTTAGAAAATGCCCAGACTTGGCTCCGATTGAATGCGAAGCGACAGGATTATACCCCGACAGAGTTGCATAAGGAATTTATCCTTTCGAGTGAAGCGGTCAAAGGACAATTACATACAGATGTATTTATTTCCTATTCACGGAAAGATGGCGATTTTGCCCGAAACCTGAATACCAAATTGCAGGAAGCAGGTAAAATGACATGGTTCGACCAAGAAAGTATCAGTACGGGAGTTGATTTTGAGAAAGAAATTTTTAAGGGAATTGAAGGAGCAGATAGCTTTTTATTTGTGATTTCATCTGATGCCGTAGAGTCCGAATACTGTGAACGAGAAGTGGAATATGCCCAAAGTTTGAACAAACGTTTCATCACGATTTTGTGTCGAGAAACTGACCCTACTACAATGCCTGAAGCGTTACGAGTCATTAATTGGTTGGATTTTGAAAGCCAAAATTTTGCTACTGTTTTTCCTGAGTTGATACAAACCCTTGATCTTGACCGTGAACACTCTCATCAACACACAATCTTACAACAGCGAGCCATGGAATGGCATGAAAATGAACGAATTGAGGATTTTTTATTGAATAAGACAGCCTACGAAAATGCTCAGAAGTGGTTGAACAAGGCTCTTGAAACACAAAAACAGCCTTTCCCGACTGACCTTCAAACAAGCTATATTTCGGATACGCAACAAGCTATTGAATTGGCAGAAGCAAAAGAAAAAGAAATCTCGAAAACGCTCCAAAAAAGGCTTAAAAATACACAACGGGCATTAGTTATGGCAGGAATTATGGTGGTCATTGCTTTGGTTGCGGGTGTTTTGGCTTGGAATCAAAGTGAGAAAGCTGATAAAAAAACGCAAGAAGCCGAAAAAGCAACTATAACAGCCGTTAAGAATGGTTTGCAAGCCTCTCAGGAAATTAAGAAATTTAAGAGTTCGCAACTCAAAAATACTAAAACAGCTAAGGAATCACTCAATAAGCTGGGTGCAGTGGATATTTCGAATCAGTTACAATCTGAAATTGACACCTTAAAACATCAAGTTGATTCCCTAAATAGGGTCATTCAAGATGCAAAAAGAAAATTAGGAAAGAGGAATAAAAAAAATGAAGGAATAATATTAACTAAACTACAATATAGCAGACAAATACTTGAGGAAAATGGGTAAATTTACCTTAACAGGATAGGGAACTTTTGCCACTTCTACTGTTTTATACAAAAAATCCTTACATTTCGCTTCTAAAGTTCTGATAAAGAAACTGATTTTAATGTTTAAATATATGACAATCAACGAAATACAATCAGAAATTATTGAAGAATTTGAGCTTTTCGACAATAAAAATGATAAGTATACTTATATTATTGAATTGGGGAAAAAGCTGCCTCCCTTTCCTGAAGTGCATCGTTTGGATGAAAATCTCATTAAAGGATGCCAGTCTAAAGTATGGGTGAAACCTCGTTTTGAAGATGGAAAAATTGCCTTTTGGGGAGATAGTGATTCGACTTTAGTCAAAGGATTAGTTAGTTTATTGCTTCGGGTACTTTCCGAACGAAAACCCAATGAAATCATGGAAGTAGAGTTGAATTTTATTGATGAAATTGGTTTACGACAAATGTTATCAATGAATCGTTCAAATGGATTAATGGCAATGATTAAGCAGTTAAAATTGTATGCTTTGGCGTATCACACTCAAACCGAAATAAACAATTAGATTGAACGGCAGTTATAATTTACCTAATTTTTATCTAAGATTTCCACAAATTCAAATCGAATTTTTCTGGAGTTAAATTCAAAATTCCTATGGTGGCAGAAAATTTACGTGATAAAGCTGTTCGAGCCATTAAGCAAGTTTACGATCCTGAAATTCCTGTAGATGTTTGGGAACTAGGGTTGATTTATGAGCTAACACTTTTTCCAGTAAATAATATTTACGTCAAAATGACTTTGACTTCACCAGCTTGTCCAGCCGCAGAAGAAATTCCTGCGGAAATAGAAACCAACTTAAAAGCAATTGAAGAGGCAAATGAAGTAACTATCGAATTAACATTTGACCCACCTTATGAGCCTGATATGATGTCCGAAGCTGCTAAATTGGAGCTTGGATTTCTGTAAAAAATTGATTACCAATTGTTTTAAAATTGTTTTTAGAATTAGATATACATTCCAATAAATTTTAATTTCATTATGTATCCAAAAGAATTAACCGATCCAATGAAAGCTGACTTAATGTCAGCAGGCTTTGAAGATATTACCACCGCAGACCAAGTAGATGCCCTTATGAAGCGACAGGGAACAACTCTTTTGGTTATCAATTCGGTATGTGGTTGTGCTGCAGGGAGTGCAAGACCAGGTGTAAAGGTAGCTGTGAAAATGGCTGATACTAAGCCTGATCATTTGGCTACTGTTTTTGCGGGAGTGGACAAGGAAGCTGTTGCTCAAGCGCGAGAATATACTGCCCCTTATCCTCCTTCGTCCCCTTCTATTGCTCTTTTTAAAGATGGTGACTTAATCCATTTTATTGAAAGACACCACATTGAAGGACGTTCTGCTGAAATGATTGCTAATCATTTAGCTCAAACATTTGAGGAGCTTTGTGCTTAAACTAATAAGTATCTTGAAAGTAAAAAAACAGATTCGTTACTTTGTTTGAGTGAGATAAAATGCCACAAATTTTCAGATTTAACTATACAGTTGATTTTACTTTTAATCTTCTGGAGCGTTATTCTGAGATTTGTGGCATTTTTTAGTTTAATAATTTTATTAAATACATGAGTAGAGTTATTAATTTTCCAACCATTTTTTAGCCTTGTGTTCATTTTCAAAATACTGAAAAATAATTTCTCCTTGATCATCAAATATTTGTTGTATTGAGACCATACTGAAAATTTCTTCAGGTACGATAAATGCAATTTTCTGCATACCTGCGTTAAAGTTTCTGGGTGTAATTTCTTTATTGTACCAATCTTGCACTGCTGGTATAATTGTATACTGGAATTTCAATGTATCCACTATTGTGGCAAATGCTTGATGCTTCTCAACTAGATCGCTCCACTTTCTTATGATATACTTAAAATCCTTATCTTGCATCCTATAGGAGTCTGCCGTCCAAATGATTTTTAAGATTTTGGGTTTATTTTGATACAAAAAGATGCTTAAGAATTCATTTTCAAATAATAACTCCATAATAGTTCAAATTTTGAAGTATATGATAAGGAAGAATAAAAACACAAAAATCCTTCACCCTGCCTTTTTACAACAGAGTGAAAGTTATTTTAGTTTACATATTTCTTCGATATTGCCCACCTACTTTATAAAGAGCTTCTGAAATTTGTCCTAAGCTACACGTCTTGACTGTTTCCATCAATTCTGCAAAAGTATCTCCATCAGAAAGAGCTATATTTTGTAATTGTGTTAACGCTTGACTACTGAGGGTTTGATGTTGTTTCTGGAATGTCCGAAGTGATGAAATAGCTTCTTCTTTTTCTTCGGTTGTGCTTCGAATAACTTCCTGAGGCACAACAGTTGGCGAACCATGTGGATCAAGGAAGGTATTTACACCAATAATTGGAATTTTACCTTCATGCTTGAGCATTTCATAGTGCATAGATTCCTCTTGAATTTTACTTCGTTGGTACATTCGCTCCATTGCTCCCAACACACCACCACGTTCAGAGATTCGCCGAAATTCTGACAAAACGGCTTGTTCTACTAAATCAGTTAGTT
Organism: Cytophagales bacterium UBA2561; assembly: GCA_002340355.1. Lineage (GTDB taxonomy): Bacteria > Bacteroidota > Bacteroidia > Cytophagales > Thermoflexibacteraceae > UBA2561. The sequence goes on along the minus strand of DDLX01000028.1, from coordinate 599,671 downwards.
CTTCAATAATAAATGAACCCTGTAAAGGATTTTCATTTTTTGCCAATCCCAATTCCTTATTAATAATTAATTGAATAGCTAAAGCACGGCGAACACTTTCTTCGGTTGGAGTAGTAATTGCCTCATCGTAAGCATTGGTGTGCAGAGAGTTACAATTATCGTAAATGGCATAAAGTGCTTGTAAAGTTGTCCGAATGTCATTGAAATTAATTTCTTGGGCGTGCAAACTCCGTCCACTTGTTTGGATATGATATTTCAATTTCTGTGAACGGACATTCGCATTATACTTGTATTTCAAGGCTTTAGCCCAAATTCTTCGAGCTACTCGACCAATTACAGCATATTCGGGGTCAATGCCATTCGAGAAGAAAAAGGATAAATTTGGAGCAAAATCATCAATGTGCATTCCCCTTGCCAAATAATACTCCACAAATGTAAATCCGTTCGATAAAGTAAAAGCTAATTGTGAAATAGGATTTGCTCCTGCTTCCGCAATGTGATACCCCGAAATTGAAACCGAATAGAAGTTTTTAACATTATTATTTATAAAATAAGACTGAATATCACCCATCATTCGCAGGGCAAATTCAGTCGAAAAAATGCAAGTATTTTGGGCTTGGTCTTCCTTTAGAATATCAGCCTGCACCGTTCCTCGAACCTGTGAAATGGTATCCGTTTTAATTTTTTCATAAGTTTCTTTAGGTAAAATTTTATCACCTGTAACCCCCAAAAGCATTAAACCTAAACCGTCACTTGTTTTTGGTAAATCTCCCGAATATTGAGGTTGAGGAATTCCTGATTTGGCAAAAAACGCTTTAATTTTTGGTTGAATTTCAGCCTCTAATCCCTGATTTTTAATATAAATCTCACACTGTTGATCGATGGCAGCATTCATAAAAAATGCCAAAATAACAGGAGCAGGTCCATTAATGGTCATCGAAACCGAAGTTTTTGGACTGACTAGATCAAAACCTGAATATAGCTTTTTGGCTTCATCTAAAGTACTGATACTCACTCCAGAATTACCAATTTTACCATAAATATCAGGACGATGATCGGGATCTTCACCATATAATGTTACGGAATCAAATGCAGTCGAGAGTCGTTTAGCTGGTAGTCCTTCCGAAACATAGTGGAATCGCTTATTGGTTCGCTCTGCACCACCTTCACCTGCAAACATTCGAGCAGGATCTTCGCCAGCTCTTTTTAATGGAAAAACTCCTGCCGCATACGGAAATTCACCCGCTAAATTTTCAGTCATTAACCAACGTAAAATATCACCCCAGTCTTGATATTTTGGTAGGGTAATTTTCGGAATTCTTGAGCCTGAAAGTGATTCCGTAACGAGGTCTATTCGAATCGTTTTTTGACGAACTTGATACTCAAAAACATCAGCCGAATAACGTTCTACAGTATCTGACCAACATTGCAATAGTTGTCGACACTCATAGTCTAATTTTTGTAAAAGTTCTTGATATTTTTCAATCAAAACCTTCAGAAAATCAGGAGTCTTTGAGGTAATTTCAGGAAGCTCAGGTAGTACTTGTATTTTATCTTTAATCTCCTCTGACTTGGCATCTTTTGCCTGAATGGGTTCGGGAAAGAAAGAGGTCGTTCTTGGTTGATTCCCAATATTTGAAGTTAGTTGGTTTTCGGTTTTAAAAAGGGTAATACTTTTATACAATCCGTATAATTGTCGGGCAATTTCGACCTGCTGATTGACAAAAGCATCATAACGGTCAGAGTTTTCAGCAATTTCCGCTAAATACCGATTACGATCAGGAGGAATGACAAAGTTTTTTATGGATTGATTCTCATTCCAACTATCTGGTTTTTCAAATTTTTCCAATGCGGAGTTTGGAACTATTTGATTTATTTTTTTGATAATTTCAGAAAAAAGCACATTTGTACCAGAATCATTAAATTGACTGGCAATTGTACCAAAAACAGGCAGTTCTTTATCAGGTATGGTAAATAAATTTCGATTACGTCTATACTGTTTTCGAACATCTCGAAGAGCATCTTCCGAACCTCGTTTATCAAATTTATTAATAGCAATGATATCTGCAAAGTCAATCATATCAATTTTTTCGAGCTGGGTAGCTGCCCCATATTCCGAAGTCATGACATAAAGCGAAACATCTGAATGCTCTGTAATTTCCGTATCAGATTGCCCAATTCCTGAAGTTTCGATAATCACTAAATCAAATCCTGCTGTTTTACAAATTTGAATGGCATCCTTGACGTGTGCACTCATCGCTAAATTTGCCTGCCGAGTGGCTAAAGAACGCATATAAACTCGCTGATTATCAATAGAATTCATTCGGATTCTATCACCTAACAATGCCCCTCCTGATTTTCGCTTGGAAGGATCAATTGAAATGATGGCTACTTTTTCGGTTGGGAAACCTAATAAAAATCGGCGAACTAACTCATCAACTAAGGATGATTTTCCCGCTCCACCTGTTCCTGTAATGCCTAATACAGGAATCACTTTTTCGGTATTTTTTTGCGCTAATTTTTCATATAATTCAGGTTTTCGATTGGGATAGTTCTCGGCTAACGTAATGAGTTGTCCAATTAATTGATGATTAATAGTGGTAAGACTATCGATTTGATAATCAAATGATTCAGGAATGGTAGAATAATCCGATTTTTGTAATACATCATTAATCATACCCTGTAATCCTAGTTCTCGTCCATCGTCAGGGGAGTAAACACGAGCAATGCCGTATTGATGTAATTCGTCTATTTCTTGAGGTAAGATTGTTCCTCCTCCTCCTGCAAAAATTTTGATGTGTCCCGCTCCATTTTCATGTAATAAATCATACATATACTTCAGATATTCGAGATGTCCTCCCTGATATGAAGTAATGGCAATAGCTTGAGCATCTTCCTGAATAGCACAGTTCACAATTTCATTTACAGACCGATTATGCCCAAGATGAATGATTTCAGCTCCTGAAGCTTGCATAATTCGGCGCATCAAATTAATGGCGGCATCGTGTCCATCAAAAAGTGAAGCAGCAGTAACGACTCGAAGGTTTTTGTGGGTTTGATATGGTGGAATCTCTTGCATTAGGTTTTTTGTTTACGTTTTGGGAAGTTAGTTAACAAGGTGTTTTGTAAAGGTTTATATTTTCTAAAGAAATTATCACAAATTTTAAGTTTGCCAATTGAAGTCATCTATTTGCATTGTCTTATCAAAACTAAAAATAACACATTAATTCTTTTCTAAATTATTATAGAACTATAATTCATCTATTTTTGTTAATATAATTCTATAAAGTATTGGTTTCTGATGGGTATCATATTGATTATAATCATTAAACTACTATCACAATTAATCTTAGCAAGATATGTATTATTAGGCAATAAAAAACGGCACAATGTTGAGATTGTGCCGTTTAGATATAAAGAATAAAAATTTTACTTACAAGTTTGCCTCTAATTTTGTTTTGAGGACACTTTTAGGCTGTACGCCAACCATTCTATCCACTAACTTGCCATCTTTAAAAATCATCAGAGCAGGGATACTTCGAATACCATATTGAGCAGATAGCTCAGGATTCGAGTCGACATCTACTTTACCTACCACAGCTTTATTATCAAATTCTACAGCAAGTTCCTCTACGGTAGGAGCAATCATTTTACAAGGACCACACCACTCTGCCCAGAAATCAACTAAAACCGTTTTACCACTATTTAAGACTTCATTAAATTTTTTTTTGTCTAAAGTTACTGCTTTCGCCATTTTGTGTACGTATTTAGAAAACGTGTTTAAAGAGAAATTTTCAAATGCTAAATATAATAGTAGGCATTAATACGTTTTACCTATGCCTTTTGTTTAAAAAAATGAAACAAATAAGATACAAATTTGAAATGAACTGACAGAATTACAGAATCGTTGTCCTCATTCAAGGTATATTCATAAATATACTTACATTCTGGCGTAAAAATAACGCTTATTTGCCTAATAATCTGTCAGAGAACTGACAAAAGTTTGTGCCTGTCGAAAATGTAGTACTAAAACCTACAAAAAATTAAACTTTACAAGGAAATAGTTCTTAATTTTGGCATAACAAACAACGAAAAGAATTGTACTCAATAATGCCCAAACAAACTTGGATTTCTACTACAAAACAAACACTCAATGACCATTCAACTTGTCCTAGAATACGGATTCTATTTACTTGCAGGAATCTTGGCAGGCGTGATTAATACGCTTGCGGGGGGTGCATCCGTATTTACTCTTTCTATTTTGTTGTTTTTTGGGATGCCTGCGGGTATTGCCAATGGTACGAACCGTCTCGGTATTCTTTTTCAGAACTTTGCAGGAACAATTACCTTTTATCGGAACGGATTACTTGATCTCAAAGCCAGTATGCCCTTTGTTATCCCTTCCTTAATTGGCGCAGTTACAGGAGCATTGATAGCGGTTGATTTGGATGCCAAAACGATGGAACATATGGTAGGGACATTGATGATTTTCATGCTTTTTACTATCCTCAAAAAACCGAAATCCAAAGTAATACGCCCTCAACAAAGCAGAGGAAATAAAATTTTAAATATGATTGTGTTTTTCGTCATTGGGCTTTATGGCGGATTTGTACAAGCAGGAATCGGTTTAGTACTTATTGTAGCTCTAACCCAGATGGCACATTTTTCTCTGATTCGTGGAAATGCCATCAAAATGATTATTATTTTTCTCTATACTGTCCCTGTAATGGGTATTTTTATTTATAAAGGTCAAATTGAATGGATGCCTGCTATTTGGCTAGCCGTTGGACAAGTTTTAGGTACACATCTGACCAGCAAGTTTGCGGTTAAAAGTTCAGGAGAAAGTCCTTGGATTCGGATGGTATTGGTGGCTATGGTCGTACTTTCTATCCTAAAAACATTTGGAATCTTTGAGATGGGAATGGATTATTTATCAGGATTATAAGAAAAAAAGACATCAAATAAAAACTCTCCAAGTGTTTGGCTTTGCATCTACTTTGGAGAGTTTATTTTTGTATCAATTGCAAAATGTAGGTGAATTAATTTCTAGGGATATACTTAATAATTTTGATTCATGTAATTTTTGAGTGACTTACGATTTATCTTACGAACCTGAGACTTCAAGAATGGAGTCAAGCCTAATACAATCCCTTTGGCACCGAGTGCCATAGATGCCCATCGTTGTAAGCTAAACTTATCCTCTTGTTTGATGATTTTACCGTTTTTTATTTCAATGTATGACTCAATACGATTGAATACAGGATTGTTTTTATAGGTATATTCTGCTTCCCAAGTTACCTTCCCACCATTTTCGTTCGCTTCAATATCGCAAAAATTAACTTTAAAAGAATCATCATCATGACCTAAACGCATTCTCCACATGGCTTCGGTTTCTTGCCCTTGTAAGTTGCCGAATGCAGGGTCTGAAAACTCAACATCGTCTGCATAAGTAGAAAGCATTTCATGAGTGTCTTTGCGTTGCACGGCTTTATAGAAGTGCTTTAGAATTTCATAATTTTCCTGTCGCATTGTTATAGCGTGTTTTTAAGGTTTAAACTTTGTGTTTTTTCATTTATTATACTACGAATATCGGAACTCTATTTACACCGTGCAAATGATAATTAACTGAATATTAAGAACTTAATTTATATAAAAATTAGAAATAGGGTTTACTAAAACCCTTCATATTCAAGAAGTAGGGAGAATTTGAAAAGCAAAAGTTTAGAAAAATACCTTGTCAGAAAAACTTAGGGTATTTTTTGAGAGAGGTAGGCTTATTTTTGGACTGAAGTAAAAAAAATGAAAAAACCAAAAAAAAATCAAAAAAGTTAGTTGTTTAGCTCTTATTCTAAAAACTAATTTTAAAATCAGTACTATATTGTGTTTAACTCAAGCAGAGATTGATAAAGAGTTATAAAAATATTTTTAATATTATGACTCTGTCTATCAACATGGTACTTGAATTGAACGTAAAAAATGTAATTTTTAATTCGTTTTCATATTAATAAAATAGCGTGCCATATGAAACTAGTCATAGACACACTATATAAACCAACCAAAAAGATTTATTTTAATATATTTTATTTGATAGTGACTGTCTTACCACATAGTGAACCATCTCCACGCATAGTTACGCGTCTAACCTGATTTGGATAGTACCATCGTTTCCCGTCAAAATCATAATAATACGTAATTCCACACATATAATTGGCACTCGCTCCTGCTTCTAATCGTCCTGCTTGTGTGGAATCACCAATATAAACGAAGACGTCTTTTCCCGTATTATTGGTGAAAGTCACCATTCTTTGTTTATTGATAGCCCCATAAATCAAATCACGTTTAGTATCCATATCTTTGGTATAAGCGGCTCCTTCTTTGGACTTTTCCCACTTGGATATTCTACATTTTTCTTAACAGTAGCTTTCTTGAAATATTCTTCTGCTTTTTCAACTGCTTTCATGTCAGCTAATTTTTTGCCTCCTGCATCCAGCATAGCGGAACCTACTTTATCTTTCAAAGCATTCATTCGGTCTTTAAATGACATTTTCTTCTTTTTGCCTTCTGTTTTTTCTTCCTTTCCGCTTGATGCGTTTTCAGCAAAATCTTCAGGGACAAATATAAACCATACTTTGATACCTTCACCTTCCATAGTTACTTTGTAGATGATTCCATCTAAGAAAACAAAGTTCTCTGTATTTTTTCTATTCATGGGTACATAACCATACTGTTTTTTCATAGCAGGACTTCCTTCGTACCCATTTTCCTTATACAAAACAGGAAATGCCATATTATCAGGAAGATGTGGTTTTGGTTTGTCGTGCATTGAGCTTCCTAATTTCATCATGACTAAGGAATGTTTTTGAGGCATACTTTTTTCAGGTAAAATTTCAGTTACTTCCAAGGGATAACTTTCAATACGTGCGTAGTTGTAAGTTCCCTCTTTCATACCAGAGCCAATCTCATAAGTAATGTATTTTCCGATTTTTAGATTCTTGGCATACTCAGTTTGATGTTTAATATCCTGAGCATCAAGATTCAAGGTGAATAACCCCATAATTAAAAATACTAAATACCTCATTGTTTTAAAAATTAATTAAAATATATTTGATATGTGTATAAACTAATACGTTGTATATGAAGTAATTTCATATGAATCATTTGTCAATATCTTTTTATTGCCCTTTTTACTTGGTCGATATTTTCAAGATTCTTTCCGTAATCGATTAGCGTTGTTTTCAATTTAGGGCTACTTGAAATTTCATACTCAAAATCAGATTCTTGATCAGTTTTCAGAATAATTTTGATTTCCTCACCCCATGATTTCCAAGTCATACCAGTTTGTAATAGAATTCCATTTTCAATTTCTGTCATTGTCATTTTTCTAATTACTGGGTCAGTCTTAAGCTTATTGATTAGCTCAGATTTGTTTAAATTTGATTTAATATGTGCAGTCTGAGATACCCCTAAATTTTTATCAGAAATTTCTTGAACTCCATTTTTTTTCAATCGGTATTTCTGAACAGAGACTAATATTAATGACATCGCTATGCCAAAAAAGAAACTCGTTATAAGTAGGCTCCATAAGTTGAACTCATCTTTATCTCCAGCAATTAAACTAAGAGCTAATGTGATGAATCCATAAGAAACTCCAGCAAATAAAAATATCTTTAAATACAACTTTGTAATTGGTTTCATAAGCTTTGTGTTAGATACTAACTAAATTACTGATAAGCAGTAGTTTTACTTACTTGATTGGTGTTTTTATTTGAAAAACCTAAGTTAGTAAATTTGTCTCAAACATAAAGGAATGGAAAGATGAAAAAGTAGGAACTTTGACGAATGACAGGAGTTTTTATATGAATGAGGACATCTTTTCGACGAATCGCAATCGGTAAAATAGTGCCATTTTTGAGATAAGTTATAATGAGGTGAGAATGATGTACACGATAAAAAATCGTCCGCTTGTACAAAAATTTCGATTTTTAGGGTATTGAGTATCATCTGATGAATTTTGTTTATTTGAATAGTACAGCAAAATTTGCATTAATGATACTCTTTTTAGTTTAATTACCTATAAATCAATTTTTTATCACGAAACTCACGTTACATAGGCCAAAACTCCGAAGGATTAATAGGATGAGAAGAGAAAAAATCAAACCAACCACCATCAGGCAGATAAGTAAATACAATGGCGAAAGCAAAAATTAATAATACTTTTTTCATTATTTAAAAGTTAAAAGTGTTAAAAAACAATTACTAACACAATAGTAGCACTTTTTGAGCAAAAAATAAAATATTACGACTAAAAATATCTTGGACAAATGACACAGCTTTGTCATATTTTTGATCTGTTCCATTTTATTGCCTCGTTTGCGAGCAAGTTCTAAACCTTTCAAATAATACTTTCGAGCCGTTTCATTTTTAGCAAACAAACTATAAATTGTGGCTAAATTATTGTACAATTTGATTAAGTATTTTTCCGAATTTAGTGCTTCAGCAATTTTTGTTGCCTTGATATAGAAAAATGAGGCACTATCTAGCTCATTTTTATGAAAAAAACTCGTAGCTAAACTTCGGTAAGTTTGGATAAATAAAACTGAATCTGCATTATGATTTAAATTAGGCATGACTTTTTGTACCCAAAATATCGTACTGTCGTGATTTTGTGTAATATAAGCATGCTTTTCGGATTGTATCAGGAGGATAATTGTTTCTAATTCTTTATTTTTAGACAGCTCAGGCAAATAGTTAAGTAATTGCTCTGCAGTTTTAGAGGCATTTTTGGGATTTTGGTATAATTCCTTCTCAAAGGATTTTTGCATTTTGAGAACTTTATGAGTTATCTTCGAAGAGTCTAATCTTTGTTTCTGTGAGGTGAAATATTTTTGTTGGGGAATAGCAAAACTTACTGAGCCTTCTAAGAAAAATGATATGAATATTACTATATAAAATGCTATTTGTGAATGTTTTATCATAATTATTGTTGCTTCATCTAACAAAGGTATTCCTTTTTGATACGCTATCAAAAAAATAGAAAAAGAACGCCTCAGAATTAGACTTTTAACACAGAAAAGCCAACACATATTTTAGAGGGAAATTCGCCAAACTTTGAAAAATTACGTAATAATATTTATTAAAATAGTGACTTTATGCTCCTATTCTAAAAAACACAATTTCAATACGACTTTCTGTATTATCAATCAATGGATTGGGATCAAGCAAACGACTGTAACGAATTCCTAAGTCAATATCTAAAAGGCGCAAAAATCGGAAATCAAATCGAACCTCTGTTCCAAAAGAACGCTGTAAATACCACTGATTAAAATTGTTATATTTTGAGAAGTCATAAAAACCATAAAGTTTGATCCGTTGTAAGAAAACCAAACTTCCTAATGCCCAATCAGGACAAGCCAAAGGCATTCCATAATTTCCTGAAAGTCGATAAACTTCATTCGAGAAATACTTCAAATAACCCCTTGGTAAAATAAAATTATCTTGGAAACGATAAGCACTTAGAACGGCTTCCTTCCGATAGCCACCCGAAAAATAAAAACCATGATTAGGTAAAATACTTGGTAAATAAAAGCCACCTTCAAGATAAATTCGACTTCCTGAATTGAAATTTTCGGCAAAAGTAGTTTGTCCTTGAGCATATAAATTGACTCCAAATTTGGGATAAATGTTTCGTTTAGCTTTAGCTTGTAACCTATTGAAAATCAATTCAAAATTAGCTGTATTTAAATAACCTCCGCGTGTTAAATCTAAAATTTTATCGGCATAACTTAGATTTAAATATTTATATTCCGTAGCAATTTGTAGAAGTGAAGTTGATACTCCTGAACTCAAATTAAAGGGAAACTTTATCCCTAAAAATGCCGAAGTTTCTGACCAAGTATGTTGCTCTGGATTCTCAAAACTGGGGTACATCACATAACTTAACCTATCTGCATGACTGACTCCAAAATTAAAAACAGGATAAAATTCGCCATAATCAAAATTTGCCAAATAAGTAAACTGTTTTTCATTGACATTATATATTCCTCCTACTGAGCCTAAAATAGTACTAAAAAAATTTTGAACATGAACTTTGAAACTGTAATTAGGATGTAAGGGCAAATAACTCACACTATGTAAATTGAATAGACGATGTGATTTTTTAAATTTCGAAACCTCATATTTGTTGTGTTCCAATTTGGTCGTTATATCAGAATATCCTTCGGTTAGGAGTGGCTTGAAATAATCTAATTCTACGGCATCTGATAAATGAAACTTTTGCCATTTTTGAGCCTCAATTTTCATCTTTTGAAGTGAATAACCTTTGGCATCAAAATCGCTAAAAACTAAAGTTTCCCCATCAGGAGAAACAGCAGGCTGAAAAGCTCCAAAACGCACTGAAGTAACCTGAAATAAATGATTGGGAGTATTTAGTTGGATGGCAAAAATATTATTGATCTTGGTAAATGCACCCGAAAAAAAGACATAGTTTTCTGAAACAACAGGGTTCGAAATTTGCAAATTTGTTGACCGAACTAAATCAGTTACTTTTTGAGTTTCAGGGTTAATCTTAACTAGTCGATTTCCTTCGGAATTTTGCATAATTACAACAATTTCCCCTGATTCTGTCCAAGTCGGAAAAGTATAAAAATCGTTTTTCTGATTTGAAATTTGATGTACTATTTTTCCTGTTTTTGTATCTAAAATATGTAAAGAATAGGTCTGATTTTCGGAAACATGAACGGCTACAATTTTAGACGCATCCTTTGAAAGTGCTGGTGCAAAATATCGGGATTTTTTAGTGAGTTGTCTTTTGATCTTTTTTTCGAGGTCATAAAGCATCAAAACGGAATACTGAACATTTCGCCATCGTTCATGATATCGGGTTTCTGCCCATATCATTTTTTGATTTTCGATGGACAATGAACGATTAAAATATGGATTTATACCTACGTTGAAAAGTATCTCTTCTTTTCCATTTTTATTTGAAACAACAAATTTTCGAATATGATTAAAAGAGGTTTTTTCAGAAACTATTTTTTCATTTGTCCAAAAATGAGGATTACGATATTCAGTATAAACTCTAGGCTGTTTGGGGGTCAATGCACTTGATTCGGTAAGTTTTAATTTCTTATCTTGAATACGCCATAAACTATCCATTTCTTGGAATGTATTTCGATATAATTTTTTAGTTGTCAGACCAGTATGTCTTTTTAAATTAACACTAAATGGATAAAAAAAAGCATCATAACGGCTTGCTTTATCTAGAGTTTTTGTCCAAATATCTTCTCCAAATTTGCGTCGTGCAAAGGTGGTCATATAGTATCCCATTCGATAAAAATCAGGTACAAAATCTCGATACGAACCTGCAGCAGCTTTTTCATAATTGTACTTTTGGGAGTTGAGCAATAAAGCACGATATTCCTTTTCAAAGAATGGTTGTCGCCCTCTTCCTGCATTGGTCAAAAGCGTCTCTGTTAAAACGGCATCACCTTCCTTATACCATCTTGGCAAAGCTGTTCCCATAAGTGCCGTCCAGCCATATTCTCCAAAAATATAAGTAGATAATTTAGTTACTCCTATTTTAGCATTAGAATTTTGCTGAATATGCCGAAACTCATGAATCGAAAGTAAATTTTGCCAACTATTAGCCCCACTGAAACTAAATTGCGGGGGAGTCATGTAATATTCGGAGCGAAAAGGGGCTGTAGCCACAAATCCATTTGGAATAGCTGTCTGGTTATGTAAAATAATAGGATATTTTATTAATCGTTTGCCAACAGAGGTCGTATTTCGAGCCTGTAAGTGTATCAAATTCGCCAAATTTTGCGCTGATTTTTCTAAGCCTACTGGGAAAATAATACGAGTTGTATCGGTATTGATTTGTTGCCATTTTTGACGATGTGGGTTTAAGCCAATATCAAATGTCTGGGCAAAAAGAGTCCCACAAAGAAAGGTGAAAAATAAGAGTGAAATATTAGATTTCATGACGATTTATATTAATTTTCTGAATCTGTTACCTAGTGTTATTGTCATATAATTTCACCTAAGCATACTATAAAAGCTTCACTATGGTTGTCTTGACTCAAGTTATACCAGAGATAGTTTAAATATTGTTTTATATCACCAATTTTTTCGAATAACTTCTTCCAAATAAGTCTCATCTATTTGGCATAGTTGATGTAGTTCTGGAATTTTACCTTGTTCGATGAAACGGTCTGGAATTCCCAGTCGAATAATCTTGGAAGAAAAATGATTATCTACCGCAAACTCAGCTACTGCACTTCCAAATCCACCTAAGATGGCTCCATCTTCTATAGTAATAATCTTTGAATAGTTCAAAAATATTTTAGTCAGTAATATTTCATCCAGAGGCTTAATAAATCGCATATCAAAATGAGCAATCTGAATATTTTCTCGATGTAAGTTCTGTAATACATCTTGTACCATATTTCCAATGTGTCCTACGGATAAAATAGCTATTTTCTTGCCTTCCGAAATCTGTCTACCTTTTCCGATTGCTATTTTTTGAAATGGTGCTTTCCAATCTAATAATACGCCTTTACCCCTAGGATAACGAATGGCTAATGCTCCTTTAAACTTACTCTCTTTTTCAGATAATTGAGCCGTAAAAAGAATGTTCCGAAGCTCTATCTCATTCATAGGTGCAAACAATGTCAAGTTAGGAATACATCGTAGAAAAACAAGATCAAAAACACCTTGATGAGTTGCGCCATCTTCGCCTACTAACCCCGCACGGTCAAGGCAAAAAACAACCCGTAAATTTTGTAAACAAACATCATGAATAAGTTGATCATAAGCTCGTTGTGAAAATGTAGAGTACAAATTACAAAATGGTAAAAAACCTTGGGCAGCCAGTCCAGCCGAAAAAGTTACGGCATGTTGTTCGGCAATTCCAACATCAAAAACTCGTTCAGGGAATTGTTGTTTCATCATTCGTAAAGACGACCCCGAAAGCATAGCAGGAGTTACTCCAATGATCTTTGAATTTTGTAGAGCTAACTCTGTTAAAGTCTGCCCAAAAACATCTTGATATTTTGGTGGACTTGGTTTTTTATATAGTTCGGGTTTATTGATTTCTCCACTAATTTTGTTGAATGTACCAGGGGCATGCCATGTAATTTGATCTTCTTCAGCTACATCAAATCCTTTACCTTTTTTAGTATAAATATGAAGTACCTTTACTCCTGAAATTTGTTGTAATTCTTTTAATTTATGAATCAAATTAGAGAGGTTGTGTCCGTCATGAATTCCATAATAAGGAATATTTAAATTCTGAAAAAAATTATATTTTTGTTTTTCTTTCAAACTTGATTTTTCAGCTCTAAAAAAGTCGTGTAATGCGCCAATATTTGGATCGATAGACATTCCGTTATCATTCAAAATAATGAGTGTATTAGTCTGATTTAGCGGCTTTGTACCTAAATTGTTTAGGGCTTCAAATGCCATTCCTGCTGTTAATGCACCATCACCAATCACAGCAACGTGTTGACGAGTGTAATTTTTTTGCAAAAAAGAAGCCATTGCTAGTCCTGATATTGCTGAAAGTGAAGTAGAAGAATGTCCTGTACCAAAACTATCATATGGACTTTCCGCTCGATTAGGAAAGCCAGATAATCCGTTTAGTTTTCGATTTTGATGAAAGATATCTTTACGTTCTGTCAGGATTTTATGTCCATAGGCTTGGTGTCCTACATCCCAAATTAACTGATCATCAGGAAATTGAAAAACATAATGCAAAGCGACAGTTAATTCAATAACTCCTAAGCTTGCTCCTAAATGCCCACCATGTTCTGAGACAATATCAATAATAAACTGGCGCAATTCAGTACAGACATCAGGTAATTTTTCGGGAGTAACTTGTTTTAAATCGGATGGATTATTTATCCGAGCCAAAAGCGGAAAGGCTTCTTTATTCATTTTTTTAATGTAAGAAAAAATACTTTTTTTGTTTTTTTTACGAAATACTTCAATTCGTGAGGGTCAAGAAATAAGACTCTGAAAATGAGTTATCATTCTCTATTTTTATGGGGTAATGTCTTTCATGGGGTAGAATTTTCAAAGTTACGTATTTTCTATTTCAAACGGAAAGGTACTCTACGTTTGAAACTTCAATGAAGATAACCGAAAGTCTGAAATTACCCCAAGTTCAAAATTTCTGATGGATAATTGTGATTTCTCAAAAGCAATTTTATTACCTTTATCAAATTTAGTCGTTCATAAATTTAATCCAATGAATTTTAAACATTTCTTAGCGATTGGACTGTGGGCATCTGCTAGTTTGGCTTTTGCTCATGAACCTTATTCGCCTCCTTATTCAGATGAAGACAGTACGAAAAAAGCTCCTGAAAACTGGTTTAATCTTGACCCTGAAGAGAATAAAGTTCCTGGGGTGAGTACTGAAAAAGCTTATCGTACTTTATTGAAAAACAAAAAATCAAAAACGGTTATCGTGGCAGTTATTGATTCGGGAGTAGATATTGAACACGAAGACTTACAAGGAAAAATTTGGGTAAACAAGACTGAAATCCCTGATAATGGTAAAGATGATGATGGAAATGGCTATATAGATGATGTTAATGGATGGAACTTTATTGGTGGAAAAGAGGGCAAACACGTCAATGAAGATACTTATGAATTGACTCGGCTTTATGTCCAATTGCATCAGAAATATGATGGAAAGTCAAAACTGGAGGTGAAGGATAAAGAAGAATTTGAATATTATCAAGAAATTAAGACTAAATTTGAAAAAAAGTATAAGGAAGCACAAGAAAATTATAATTATTATAAAATTCTGCGAAAAAAATGTGCTTATTCCGAACGTCTTTTAAAAGCCTATTTAGACTTATCTGAAGAAGAGCGCTTAACGGAGGAATATCTTATGAAAATTCGTTCATCAGATGAAACAATCGCTGAAGCGTTAAACTTTGAGATGAAAATGGTACAAGCTGGTTACTCGGTAGCTGATTTTGATAATGCAATTGATTATTTTGAATCAGGTGTAAAATATGGATATAATACTGAATTTAATCCTCGTGATATTGTTGGGGATAACTATAAAAATTATTCAGAAAAAGGATATGGGAATAATTCAGTAGAGGGTCCTGATGCTGAGCATGGTACACACGTCGCAGGAATTATTGCGGCTAACCGTGAGAATGATTTGGGGATTAAGGGAGTCGCAACAAACGTTAAAATTATGCCTATTCGTACTGTTCCTAATGGCGATGAACGGGATAAGGATGTGGCAAATGCAATTCGATATGCGGTAGATAATGGGGCAAAAATTATTAATATGAGCTTTGGAAAATCCTATTCTCCTGGTAAAAAATATGTGGATGAAGCTGTACAATATGCGGCTTCTAAGGGGGTTTTATTGGTTCATGCAGCAGGAAATGAAAGTAAGAATTTGGATGAATCTGATAACTTTCCGAATAAATATATCGGACAAACTCAAAAAAATGCTGAAAATTGGCTAGAAGTAGGAGCCTGTTCATGGAAAGGAGGAAAGGAAATGCCTGCTGAATTTTCCAACTATGGACAAAATAATGTAGATATTTTTGCCCCAGGTGTAGCCATTCATGCAACTACTCCTGATAATAACTATAAAAGCTTAAACGGTACAAGTATGGCAGCCCCTGTAGCTTCAGGTGTAGCGGCATTGATTCTGTCGTATTATCCAAATCTGTCGGCTACTCAGGTCAAGGAAATTATTATGAAATCAGCAACTAACTTTGGTAAGCAAGATGTTGTTCCTCCTGGTGCCGAAGATGATAAAAAGACAGTGTCATTTAAAAAGTTGTCTGTAACAGGCGGAGTTATCAATGCTTACAAAGCTCTTAAAATGGCAGAGAAAAAATCAAAATCTCTCAAAAAGAATCGTTAAAAGCCTTAGAGAATTTGAAATACTGTAGAATAGCAGAAACACCAACAAAAATGCTTACAAAGTAAATTTACTTTCAAGCACTTTTGTTGGTGTTTTTTATATGAAAAATAACTTATAAAACTTTTATAATCAATATATTATAGTATTCAATTTTTATAATTTCCAAAGATTGATACTATTTGAAATACCGTTTCAGCCATGTATCTTGAGCAGGCTTCTCCCAACTCTGTAAGAGGTCTTTTTTGGTTTGTATTAAATTGTCAAAAATGGCTGTTTGAGGAGAAATTTCTCCAGTTGAGATTTTTCCTTTTAGTTCAGACATTTTAGCCACCTCTAATTGATCACCTTTTCGGAAAATAATATTTGTACGATTAAAGAAATCGATCTGATATTTTTTCCCCAATTCACGCATTAGCCCAACCGACTTATCAATTGAACAGCCACTTGGAGCATTGAAAGTATCATCAGAAGCTAGAACCAGAAAACGATTGAACTTCAGTAAATAAGAGCCTTTAACAGGTTCTTGGTGGGTGTCCCATGTTTCTGTAAATTTTTGTAGAGTTTGATGTAACTCAATCTCTTCGGAAGCATTCCAAAAGCGGTCAGCTTGATAAATCCATACTCTTGCCGTACTAGGCAATTTTTCAAAATCAATATACATTTTCGTAGAAGATTATAAATAGACAAACGAACGAATATTTTCCGCAATTTAGGGATGCTTCGTTTAAAATAATAGTTTTAGGTAAAAAAATGAGCTTTAAATTTGATTGTTTGTATAAAAATTATTAGTATAACAAATATATAAAAACTTATTTTTTACACTTTTACTTTAAAAAACTGATTATGAGACAAATATATGATAATTATACCAAAGAAGATAAATATGTTTGGCAGTTATTGTTTGACCGTCAGATGAAATTACTCCCTAATTTAGCAGATAATGCCTACTTGGAAGGTTTAGAGTCAATTCAGTTTTCAAGAGCGCAAATTCCGAATTTTGATGAACTGAACGCTAGACTCCGAAAGATTACAGGTTGGGAAGTTGTTGCTGTTCCTGGACTAATTGATAATCAACCGTTCTTTGAATTATTAGCTAACCGAAAATTTCCTGCAGCTACGTGGTTTAGAAAGTTAGAAGAACTAAATTATCTTGAAGAACCTGATATGTTTCATGATGTTTTTGGGCATGTGCCTTTACTAACAAACTCAGATTTTTGTGATTTTTTGAGTGGCTTGAGTAAAGTTGCACTTCGATTCATCAAAAATCCGACAGCTATTGAATTGATTGCTCGTTTATATTGGTACACTGTTGAATTTGGGTTAATTCAGGAAAAAGGGCAAAGATTGAAGATTTACGGAGCGGGTATTTTATCATCTAGTGGTGAGTCAGTCTATTGTTTGGAAGACTCGAAGCCAAATCGTTTCCCGTTTAATGTAGAACATATTTTATCTTTTCCATATATCAAAGATCGTTATCAAGCACAATATTTTGTTATTGAATCTTATCGTCAATTGTATGAATCACTTCCTGAAGTAGAAAAGGCTACATCCTTAGTAGTTAAAAATACTAATTTAGTAATGGCGTAAGTTTTTGTAAAAAGCTTAATATTAAAGAAATAGCCTAAAAAGTAGGACAAAGTACGCTTCGATTTTGGGAAACTGTCCAATTATAAATTAACGAAATTTCATGACTTCCTTGCGAATTTCGGCGTAATTCGGATACTGTTAAGTCATAACTATAGACTAAAGATAAATTTTTTGGACGGCTTCTACGGTCGTTTTGCAAATGGAATCCTGCCATAAATGCTAAGGCATCTTGATTGAGTGCGCCGTTGGTACTAGCTCTGGGTGCAAGCAACCCACGATATGCCATACCTAATAAAACTCTCGAAAACATCACTGAAGCATTCAACTCTCCTTGGTGTGATTTTCCTTGTTTTTTGTATAGAACATTGGTCAATAAAGAGACCTCTCCATAGTGGTCTAGTGGAAATTTACCACCAAAGTGAGTAGAAATTTTTAAAGGAATAACTAATTGATTATCAGAGCTAAACCCGTTTTTAGGTTGCATGAAATGATGCCCAGCTATTCCAAACCAGACTTTTTGATTAGAAAACATAAAACCTCCTCCAAAGTCTAAAATATTACGTTGGTAAGATAAGGTAGAAGTTTTACCTGATTGGATATCTTGACTCCAGATAACTTCCTGTTCGAGACTATACAGATTAAAAATTCCAGCCATACCCCACTGCAAAAACCAAGGCGATTTTCGTCCTAGAGATACACCATAAGCTCCTGTAAGCATTAAGCTTGTGGTTGAGAAACCACTTCCAAAGGGTAGCATATTGCCTGATTTTTGCCATGCTTGCCCTAAAATATTATCTTGTACTATAAGTACGCCAAAACTCAAATTATTGATGTGATTATATTCAAAACCAGCCGATAAAGTGGTATAGCCTTTATCTAATCCTCGCCATTGAATTCGGTTATGGGTTGAAACCTGAAATTCTGCTCCAGAAGTTGCTGTTAGAGCTGGATTAATCCAAGCAGGCAAACGATGAAACTGAGTAAATTGTAGGTCTTGTGCCAACACTACCTGTAAAGAAAGCCAGATAAAAAAAGAAAATAAGCTAACTTTTTTCATAGTTTTATTTAGATAAAGAGGTACTTTTGAGACGGAAACCTTCTTGTAAGTTTTTTCCTCGAAGTTCGATATAATTTGTTAAATCATGGGCATAACAGGGTAGAGGAGCATCCCAACAGAGCATTTTATTATGAACATCTCGATATTTAGGGAAATAAAAAATAATACCCCCAATTTGATATTGATTCATAGGGACTTCATAGGTTTTAGGCGTTTTTCCAAAGATGATATTTAAGACTTCCTGATGTTGTTTCTTATCATGAAAAACGTCAAATTTCTCATTGAACTCAAACCGCGTTCCAGCGAAATAATAAAGCTCATTAAGACTATCATACGATACTTTTACTGCCCATAAACCGAAAATGATGGATAGGATGAGAGGAATTTTTTGAATATGAAAAAGTAAATTTTTAAGGATAAAAGAAGCCACAAAAAATAAACTGGCAAATAACCACGCATAACCAAAACGAGGGTCAGGTGCTTTCAGAAACCAGAACAAAAGCCCCGCCCATAATGTCCCAAAGATTAGTATGAAGTTCTGAGATAATTTTTTGGTTTTTAATATTTTATATAAAAAAAATAAATTAAAAGTGACCCAACTTATTACAAAAAATACAATCAAATATTGTTCGTAATATTTCATGTGGTCGAACCATTTAGGAATCCATTCTTCATAAGGTAATTGAATAACCTCTTCAATACCATATTGAAAATTTCGGATTTTGGAACGAGCTTCTATTTCCTTTTGAAAATAATGGCTCATTCCTATATCTACTTTCCAATCAGGGTTGAACCAGTCGATTTGGTGAAATGGAAAAACTAAAAAACCTGACAAAATATAATACCTTATTAACCAAGGAATCAGGAGTAATAAAATAATACCACTCGCTTTTGAGATGGCAATAAACTTTTTAGTTAAAATTAAATAGCCAATAAGCGCAAAAGTGAGGCACATAATTGGTGCGGCAGATAACTTGACTGTAACAGTAAAAAAGCAAAAAATACCAATCAAAATATTAGGCAAATTGACTTTACCCCAAGTTTGATTTTCAATACTTTCAATAGTCAGAGTCAAGAGTAAGAAAATCAGGCAAATAATGGCAAAATCAGTAAAGGCAGCATTGAAATAATAGCGCATAATGTAAATTGGAAGAGGCATAAACACAGCAAAATAGTCTGAAAATCGTTCTTTTTTTTGTAAAATACCATGCAAACCATACAAGGAGCGTATTACCAGAAAAAGCCAAAATAAGCCATTCAAATCATTGAATTTTAATCCATTTCCCAAGAATGAAAAACTAAAAATAGCGGTCAAAATATGCCAAGTAGAGTTATAACCAAATTGTCCCCAAAGATTTCCTAATCCTGGTACAACAGCATAATTTTCAATCCATTTGACATATTGGACATAGTACATCGCATGATCAAAATTCCAAATAGAATCAATACAACTGCCCGAATTAGCTATAAAAATGGCTAATAAAAAAATACATTTTAAAAAAATAGGAGTCTCTCGTACTTCTTGATAAACCCTCCAGAAACGATTAAAAATTTGTCTTTTTTGTTTAAAGAGTACAATAGCTGCGCCTATGGCAAGAATTACATTTATTTCAATGTTTAACCGAAAAAATAATGAAAACCATGTTGCCAGAATAGAAACGAATACGATACCAGATAAAAAGGTATAGGCAATATGAAGACGAAGAGTGTTCTGGAATTGCTTTTTTGGAAAAAAAATAGACTGCAGAATTTGTTCAAATAGGACTCCATATATTAACAAAAGAACTGTTACATAAGTCCAATAAACGAGAAGCAATATCATAGATTTTTGAGGTGTATTGGCAGTAAAATCAACCTAAACATTCATTACATACGGAAAATAGGTGTTTAGGTCTTATTTTTTATGGAAAAAAATCAATTTAGCGAATGGCGTGTTTCCCTTCTGAGTTAACGTTAAAAAGCCTTAATCTTTATATTTGCATGTGATTTTCTTAGTAACATTGCCTGAGAAAACGAAATTTTTTTTGAGAAATACGGTTTTATTAAGAACACAAGAGACAGTTTTGCTCCTGTAAGACTACCTTTATTTTTTCTTTAACAAATTTAGTGAATTATGTGCGGAATAGTTGGCTATCTCGGGGAACAAGAGGCGTTTCCCATTATTATCAAAGGACTCAAACGACTCGAATACCGAGGTTATGATAGTGCGGGAATTGCATTGATGAATGGGTCATTAAGTGTCTATAAAAAACAAGGAAAGGTATCTGATTTAGAGGAATTTATGGGAGATGCCAATGTTAAAAGTACAGTTGGTATTGGGCATACTCGCTGGGCAACGCATGGCGAACCCAATGATACAAATGCACATCCTCATTTTAGTGCAGATAGGAAACTTGTCATGATTCACAATGGAATTATTGAAAATTATGCGGTTCTGAAACAAAAATTAATCCTTCGAGGACATGAGTTTATCAGTGATACAGATACTGAAGTTTTCATTCATTTTATTGAACAAATTCAAATAGATAATCAATGTGAGCTTGAAGAAGCTGTCCGCATTGCCTTGACTGAAGTGATTGGGGCGTATGCGATTATTGTGATATCCGCCGAAAATCCAAAGCAGTTGATTGCTGCCCGAAAAAGTAGCCCTTTGGTGATTGGTGTGGGACGAAATAGTCAGGAATTTTTCTTGGCTTCTGATGCAACTCCAATTATCGAATATACACAAGATGTAGTTTATTTGAATGATCATGAAATTGCAGTTATTAAACCGAATAGTTTGCAAATAAAAGATATAGGTAATAAGCCTACTACGCCTTATGTTACCCATTTAGAAATGGAATTAGAATCTATTGAGAAAGGTGGATTTGATTCTTTTATGCTTAAAGAAATTCATGAGCAACCTAATTCTGTACATGATTGTATGAGAGGGCGGTTGAATGCTGAAACAGGGCATTTACAACTTGGAGGAATTAATAAATATTTAGAGCATCTCCTGAATAGTCAACGAATAATTATGTTGGGGTGTGGGACATCTTGGCATGCGGGATTAGTCGCCGAATATATTTTTGAGGAGTTGGCTCGAATTCCTGTTGAAGTAGAATACGCTTCGGAATTTCGGTATCGAAACCCAATTGTTCATGCTAAAGATTCTTTCATTGCTATTTCTCAATCAGGGGAAACAGCCGATACCTTAGCTGCTATCGAATTAGCCAAAAAAGAAGGTGGAACTATTTTTGGAGTTTGTAATGTAGTTGGTTCTTCCATTGCACGAACTACACACGAAGGAGCATATACTCATGCGGGTCCCGAAATTGGAGTAGCTAGTACGAAAGCCTTTACCGCTCAAGTTACCGTTCTAACGATGATGGCATTGATGATAGGACGCAAAAGAGGGAATATTTCGGATACTCAATTCTCCGAATTACTCTATGAATTAGAAACTATTCCAGCCAAAATTGAGAAAATTTTACAGCTCAATGACCATATTAAAGATATTGCTTCAGAAATGCAACACGCTGAAAATGCCTTATATTTGGGGCGTGGTTATAATTTCCCTGTAGCATTAGAGGGAGCTTTGAAACTCAAAGAAATCTCTTACATTCATGCCGAAGGTTATCCTGCTGCTGAAATGAAACATGGTCCTATTGCTTTAATTGACGAGGCAATGCCTGTGTTATTTATCGCCATTAAAGACAATTCGTATGAAAAAATCGTATCAAATATTCAAGAAGTGAAGGCGCGCAAAGGACGAGTGATTGCTATTGTTACGGAGGGGGATGATTTGATTCCAAAAATGGCGGATTATGTGATTGAAGTTCCTGCAACTTATGACGTTCTAACTCCACTTTTAACTGTTATTCCATTCCAATTATTATCTTATCATATTGCAATTATGCGAGGTTGTAATGTTGACCAACCCCGTAATTTAGCTAAGTCGGTAACAGTTGAATAAATCATAAAAAAACGCTCTAAGAGTTTAGAAGTCTTGGAGTGTTAAATACCTGATTATTGTAATTTTTAAATTATCCTTTGTCCTACACATAAGCATACAGATTGATATAACAAGAATGAACAATAAAAAAACCTATAAAGTTATTTACACTTTATAGGTTTTTACTTATCTAATAACAGGCTTTTCATTTTCGGTGACGTTTTTTACTCAATCGCAAGGCTATAACAAACATAGGGTTGTCATCAAATAAGTCTCCAAATGTAATTTTTTTTTAGAAGTTATGCAACAAATCAGTCAAATTTATTTAATAATTCTCGAACATTCGAGACTCCTTGAACACTATAACGAGCTTGGGTATTTTGCATTCCTACTTTAACAGTACGAGCTTCAGGGGGTAAATATTCGAACATGTGTTCATCTGTACGGTCGTCTCCAACGGCTAAAATAAAATCGTAAGTTGTTGTACCAATAAACCGCATGGCTGCCCGACCTTTATTAATGCCGATTGGTTTGATTTCTACTACTTTACGACCATCCATAATTTCTAAGTTTAAGTTCTGGACAAGATTTCGTAATTCGTCTTTGAGTTCTACTGCTCGCATCATTCCTAAATCAGGATCAGATTTTCGATAATGCCAAACCAATGAATACTGCTTTTCTTCGATAAAAGAACCAGGGGTTCTGTCCACATAAAATTGCATACTGGGGCGTACTGTTTCTTTCCATTCATTTTTTAATGGTTCATTCACAATCCAATCCTTTCCAACTCTTCGCATCCAAACACCATGTTCTGCAATTAGATGGACTTTGGTATTGGCAAACCATTGCCCTAAACTTTCTTGGTCTCTTCCGCTAATAATGACGACTGTATTTTTGGGATTGGTAGTTAATTGATTAATAATAGCATATAGTTCTTCATCTGGCTTAGCATCCGCAGGATTCTTGACAAAATTGACCAGTGTTCCGTCGTAATCAATTAAAAAGAGACGTTGCTCAGCATTTTGGTAATGTTCTAAAATCTTTCCTTCAATTCTTAAAGAAATACGCTTTACGTGTTGCTTTTCTTGAATTTCTTCCATCTTAATTAGGCTATTCATAAAATCTTGTGCCCACTTAATTACATCATAGCTCTCTAAACGTTCTTGCAAAACTTTATTCCGTTTAACCTGTTCTTCTTCAGGCATCTCAATTGCTTCCCGAATAGCATTGGCTACCTCTTTTCGGTTATGCGGATTGACAATCAATGCTTCTCCCATTTCCTTAGAAGCTCCTGCCATTTCGCTCAAAATCAATACTCCTGTTTGCTGGGTTCGACAAGCGATGTACTCCTTCGAAACCAAATTCATTCCATCCCGAACAGGTGTAACTAGTGCCATATCACAGGAACTATATAAGGAAATCAAACTATCAAATGGCAATGATCGATAAAAATACCAAATTGGAATCCAGTTAATATCACCATATTTTCCGTTGATTTGCCCTACTAGTTTATCTACTTCCTCTCGCATTTGTTGGTATTGGTCAATGCCTTCACGAGATGGAACAGCCAAAAGTACTAGAGTTATTTTCTTGAGATATTCGGGGTTACGCTTCAAAAACAAATTATAGGCTTCGAGCCTTCGGGCAATTCCTTTAGAGTAATCTAGGCGGTCAATAGACAAAATCAATTTGCGTTCAGGCATTGCCAAAAAGTAACGGTCAATTTCTTGTTGGAAAGTAGAACGACTTCGCATATCACGGGATTGTTGTTCTTCAGCCGTTTTCTTAAACTTTTGATAATCAATACCCATCGGAAAGTTATCTACTTTGACCGTGCGGTTTTGTAGACGAATCAAATTAAATACACTTTCATGTCCCAACAGTCGACGAACACAACTCATAAAATGACGTTCGTAGTCATAGGTATGAAAACCAACTAAATCAGCTCCTAAGATTCCGTTCAAAATATCATTTCGCCAAGGCAAAACCCGAAATACTTCATAAGAAGGAAATGGAATGTGCATGAAAAAACCAATCAGTACTTTAGGGGATTTGGCACGAACAAGTTCAGGTAATAACATCAAATGATAGTCATGTATCCAAATTCTATCTCCTGGGCGAACGATTTCGAGAATAGTCTCTGCAAACTTTTCATTTACTTTTTTATAAATATCCCAGTATTTATTGACGTATTTCGTGTTTTGTGTGAAGTAATGAAAAAGAGGCCAAAGTGTCTTATTACTAAATCCATAGTAGTAGTTATCTACTTCATCTTCAGTTAAGTGGATAGGAACACAGTTCTCTATGCTTAACTTATCAGTTATCAGGGCTTTATCTTCATTGGAAAGGTTTTCTTCGTTGATGCCTGACCAACCGACCCAAAGACTTTCGTAGGATTTATAAAAGGATTTCATCCCCGTTGCTAATCCACCCACACTCGGTGTAACAGAAATATTGCCATCTTTGCGGGTAATTGATAGAGGTAAACGGTTAGAGACTATGATTAGTCGTTCCATGAAACATAAGGAGTTAAGTGCATAAACATCAAAAAGGCAAGTTACCGAATTCTCAGCACACGCCCTAACTATTAAACTTTCTGACGTAAAATTGTTTAAATTATGTTAAAAATTGCATGGCAACCCTGCTATAAACATTCGCTTCCTAAAGGACATCGTTTCCCAATGGAAAAATATGAGTTGATTCCTGAACAATTAATGTATGAAGGTACAGTTTCATCCGAAAATTTCTTTGCACCTGAACCCCTTGCCGAATCCATTATTTTAGAAACCCATTGTCCAGTTTATTGGGAAAAACTAAAAACGGGTACTTTGACACCCCGCCAAGTTCGAAAAACAGGTTTCCCAATGTCACCCGAATTAATTCAACGTGAAATAACCATTTTGGATGGAACAATAAAAACCGCTTTGTTTGCCCTAGAGTTTGGAATTGCGATGAATATTGCTGGTGGGACACACCATGCGTTTACAGATCGGGGTGAGGGATTTTGTTTGTTAAATGATATCGCTGTAAGTGCCAATTTTTTATTAAACCACCATCATTTTTCACGAATTTTAGTAGTAGATTTGGATGTGCATCAAGGTAATGGGACAGCTCAAATATTTGAAAATGAGCCTCGTGTATTTACTTTTTCAATACATGGTGAAAAAAATTATCCGCTTCAGAAAGAAAAATCTGATTTAGATATTCCTTTAGCAGATGGGACTAACGAAAATCATTATTTACCCGTTTTAGAGCGTCATTTACTTCCTATATTAGAAGATTTCCAACCCGAATTTATCTTTTTTCAGGCGGGAGTGGACGTTTTGGCAACCGATAAACTTGGGCGTTTAGGGCTTTCTGTAGCAGGGTGTAAGGCACGAGACCGTTTTGTTTTGGAGACTTGCCAGCGAAACAAAATTCCTGTTTCTGTAACGATGGGAGGCGGATACTCTCCAAAAATTAGTACAATTATCGAAGCACATTCGAATACTTTTCGGTTAGCTCAAGAAGTTTTTTTCTAAGAAAACATTTTTCCATAGTAGCAGATTGATGAATTACTATGGAAAAATTAAATTATGAATCAGATTTTTATTGATCTGAATTTTTATAATCTTCACGACAAGGAGTAAAGACATCCAATACTCGACATTGGGTAAGGGCTTTTCCTCTATGTGGCGTATTGGAAGGAATTAGTGCAACTTCTCCTGAAGTACAAATTTTAGTTTGACCATTAATTGTTAGCTCTAATTTTCCTTCTAAAACATGTGTAACTTGTTCATGATGATGGTGGTGAAGTGGTAAAACAGAACCCTCTTCAATTTCCCAAAAACTAAGTGTCATGTTTTCGGTATGCAATAGCTTGCCTTCAAAACCTTTAAAAAGGGTTTTATCTTGCAGATTTTCAATTCGTTTAAAGTAGTCCATTGTTTTTTTATTGGATAGAAAATTTGTTTATTTTTTTAAAGAGATGACTCGGTCAGGAAAATTGGTAATAATTCCATCTACACCTGCTAAAATCATCTTTTTGATAGAATTTATCTCATTTACTGTATAAACATATGTTTGTAACTTCTGGGCTTGAATTTGAGAAATTTGAGATATATCCCAAAATGGGAAGTAAGCATTTACTGCTGTAATACCATCTAAGATAGGGCTTCCTTTTTGCCATCTTACATCTACATAACCCTTAGTCCAGAAAGGAATAGAAAGCGGATATTCAATTAGTTTTTGAGTTTCAATTTCGGGTGCAAGTTGATGAGTTTGGTGTAAATATTCAGTTTCAAAAGCTTGAATTATACACCACTTTTCTGCCTTATAATTCCGAATTTCAGTAATTGTTTTCTGTACAATTTTATCATAAATTTCTCCTCTCTTATTGGATTTAATTTCAATTAAAAGAGTCTTTTTTCCATTAATAAGCTCTAAGATTTCTAGTAAAGTTGGTACTTTTTCTCCTATGAATTTTTCATCAAACCAACTACCTGCATCTGCTTTACGAATCTCTGAAAAAATCAGATTTTTGATCTCTCCTTTCTGATTAGTAGTTCGCTGTAAATCAGGATCATGAATAACTATAATTTCATCATCTTTTGAGAGGTGGATATCAATTTCAATAATATCAACTTCAGGGTATTCGAGTGCTTTTCGTACTGAGGCTAATGTATTTTCAGGAGCGTATCCCGAAGCTCCCCGATGAGCAATAATTTTTAAATCGTCTAATACAGAAATGGTTTGGAACTGACCGTCTCGAAAGACTTTCTTCGTAATGGTTTGTAATTCGATATCTGAAGGAATGGATTGGAATTGAAACTGGCAATAATTGTAGATAGTTGAAAACATTAGATTTAGTGTTTAATTGTACAATATGGTAAAGCCTTTCGTAATTTCTGAATTTGGCTTTTCGGAAGAGAATGATTACCCCGCAAGTCTAATTCCTTAAGATTTTTCAAATTCTTCAATTCGGTAGGAAGCGTTTTAATACGATTCATTCCTAAATTTAGATAAGTAAGATTCTTTAATTTTCCAATCTCTTTAGGTAATGTCTGCAATTTATTCCGTGATAAATACAAATTTGTCAAGCTTTGCAGTTGTCCAATTTCTCTAGGTAGTGAAGTTAGTTCGTTATTATACAGAACTAAATACTGTAGTCCTTTTAAGTACTTAATATTAGTAGATAAAGCCTTGATTTTTAGGCTCTGCAATTCTAAAACAGTTAATTTACTAGCTTTCGGATGAGTTCGCATTGCCGTAAAAGTTCGCCTTAATCCGTCTTGACGTTTAAATTTCGTTCCTCTGGTATTGATGAAAAAAGCATCATTTACATAGGCATATCCTAGATAAAAGTTACGCGGATTACTAAATTGTGGTCGAATAACTCGATTTCCATTTTGATTAATGTAGCCCCAAAGTCCATGATCAAAAACCATTGCCAGATTTTCTGTTTCCGAGAATGAAATACTTTGAACTAATTTTTTATGGCGTTGAAGTTGTTCTTGGGCTTTATCCCGTTCGGATTGAGCAGTGCGAAGTGCTTTATGAACTTCTAGTTCTGTTTCTTTAATAACAATCTGATAATCATGTGCTTTACCTGAAATTTTAGCGACTCTCTCTTGAGCCTCTTCGGCTTCTGTCTTGACCTTTAGAAGGCTATCATATGCCTTAT
Organism: Cytophagales bacterium UBA2561; assembly: GCA_002340355.1. GTDB lineage: Bacteria > Bacteroidota > Bacteroidia > Cytophagales > Thermoflexibacteraceae > UBA2561. The sequence continues at coordinate 571,530 of DDLX01000028.1, read as the reverse complement.
CTATTTCCGCAGATTTTTTGCGTACTAAATCGTTTTGATGCCAAGCATTCATTCCCAAGCCTGCCGAAATGACAAAACTAACTACTGAAATGCCTAATAAAGTACGTAATCTTCGGCGGCGATGTCGATTTTTGGCTTCAGCCTTTAAAATAGCTAACCGACTTTCTTGAATATATTCAACTTGAAGATGAGTGGGAATAGGTTGCTTTTGTGGTGTAAAATCATCCAAATCATCTAGGTTTTCATCTTCAATACCAAAGGCTTCTTTAAGCCAAATCTCGGCAGTCGAAGAAGCGGTTTCATTCAATAAAAAGTCTGAACTACGTTGATGATCTTCCCATTCGGCGGCTCGTTGCTGAAATAAAGTATGCCGATTGGCGTGTTCACGGTCGATATCAATGGATTGAACTAAGTCTCGGAAAGACTTCTCAAAGCTAATATTTTTGAAATCAATCCACTGAATGGCTTGTAAAGTTTGGGGCATGGTCTCAGAACTGACATTTCGATACAAAATCGTAATGATGCGTTTGTTCTTAGATTTGGCATAATTTACCTCCCTTTCGCAATATTCCGAAATAATTGAGTCAGGAGAAATGACAAAAATAAAATTATCGGCATTATCAATTCCTTTGTAAATTTCTTTTTCAAAATCGACACCCGAACTAATACTTTCTTGATCAAACCAAGTGGTTTTTTCGGCTTCTTGGAGTGCTGTATTTAGTTTTCTAGAAAAATCACTATCCTTCCGCGAATAGGAAATAAAAACATCGGCACCGAGTTGTCCTTTGGTGGCTTCACCTGCCACAATAAATTCTTTGTGAATTTGGGTAGGTGCAAATTGGTCACGATCTTGATTCAGACGCAACCAAGTTTGAGCATTTTCCAGATTATAACCCCGTAATAAAAAAGAATGAACTTTATTTTCTTTTTTCCATTTTAAAGCTCTGACCAATAAGACTTTATGTTCATAAAAATAAGTTTGTTCTCTTCGAATCGTATTCAAGATATCATCTAAATCCCGTTCGAAATCTCCCATTCTGACATTATCAGTAAAATCAATGTACTGCAAATCTCGAATGCTATAAGGAATTGAAACTTCAGACACATTATCAATTAAAATGGGAATGATTCGTTTATTTAATTTTTCTGCATTCTCTAATTCATGTAAACAATATTCGGATTGAACCGACTGATTTGAGATGAAAAATACAAAATTATCTGCTTGTTCAATTCCTCGAATGATGGCTGCATGATACTCCTCAGACTTATCAATATCTCGGTCATGTGTCCAACAAGTGATACCTTGTTTTGCCAGTGTTTTAGCTACTTGATTTCGAATTTCTATATTTTCTACAGCATGACACAGAAAAAGGTCAGTCATCAAGTTTTCGGCATTTTTCCGACTCTCACAAATATAATCTGCCTGTAAATCAGTTACTTGACAGGGAGGTTGTTTCGGAGGAATAAATTCAGTCCTGAGCCAATTATAGGCTTCCATGCGTTTTTTGCCGACCAATAAGTAACGAGTAGCTAAGCCATTATTTTGCCATCGTAAGGCGTATAGTAAAATTTTAGTATGTTGATAGACGTAATGTTTTTGTTTGTCCAAGAGTAGCGCAATATGTTCTACTACGGTCTCAATAGGGTCAATGCTTTCACCGAATTCAGGTAACTCTATGGCTTCTAAGTGGTTTAAGTCGTCATGTTTAATCCATTGATTTTCATAGGTTTGTGCCCAATTACTAAGTTCATTACAGTCCGAATCTGATAAATTTTCTTTACCATCCAGCCAGTCGGTACGTCCTATCAGAGCTAATGAACGGTCTAAAACATCTTGTGCTGTATTGATTTCAGGATCTAAAATAGAATGAGTTTCATAAAATGTTTTTAAAACGGCTTTATCACTCGCAGAAAGTTCATAATCAGGAGCATTAAAAATAACCATCTGATTTACAGGAATAACTCTTTTACCCAAAATTCGGGCATATTCAATTTCGAGCAAACAATACGGCGAAGTAAGACTACGTGGAGCCATGACATAGACAAAATTGTGCGCCGATTCGATACCGTTATTGATTCGGAGCGCATAATCATCTCCATCAGGAATATTTACTTTATCGAACCAACCATCATAGCCTTGCAATTTGAGTAAACGGTGCAATCGTCCCACAAAGCCTAAACTTTCCCGCCTGCCATAAGAGATGAAAAGGTCTTTTGTTTGTATCATTGAAGTTAATCAGTAATTCTGCAAATCGTGTAGGTTAAAATTAGCTATTTTTAAACGATTTTTAATAGAAATTTTCAGAATCATCGTTTATTGAAAACATATGCAATTTTTAAAATTACACGAATTTTCTAGCTTAAAAGCCTTATTTCAACTGTCTTAAAAACACAACAAAGCAAAGACTTTAATGTCAAAATGACAAAAACTATGCAAAAGATGTTGTCCGAAAAGTGTATTTTTTTAAATCTTTTCAAAAAAAATATTTTTTTAACTTAAACTCTAATCTAAATATCCTTTTAAATGATTTCTAAAACTATTTCATTAAGTCTTATTTTTATGTTATTGATTTTGAGTTCTTTAAATGCTCAAGAACTATTCATTTGTCAAAGTTCTAATATTCCTTATCCCGATACTGCACAGGTTTATTTACCAAAAAGTTATACCGAAACTCAAAAATATCCTGCTGTTTTTATGTTGCATGGTTGGGCTGGAAATTACAAACAATGGGGCAAAATTACAGATTTGCAAGCCTATGCCGATCAATATGAGATGGTAATTATTTGTCCGAATGGGTTTTATGATTCGTGGTATTTGGACAGCCCTCTTGATGCAAAAATGCAATTTGAAACTTTCTTTTTCAACACTTTTGCCCCTAAAGCCATTGTCAAGTATAAACTTGATAAATCTAATTTATTTATTACGGGTTTAAGTATGGGAGGTCATGGGGCTTTATATTTGTTTCTGAAAAATCCTGACTTTTTTCGGAGTGCAGCTAGCACAAGTGGAGGCTTGAGTTTTACAGCAAAAACGGCTCGTTTTGGAGTCGCCAAATATCTGGGAAAATATAATTCAGGAACTTGGGAAAAATATACGGTTCGAGGTAATTTGCTGAATATCAAAGGAAAAAATAAGCCTTTTTTATTCGACTGTGGTACAGAAGATTTCTTTTATAAGCGTAATTTAGAAATTTACCAACTTTGTCAAAAGCACAGTATTTCGGCAGAATTTATTGCTCAGAAAGGAAATCACAGCCGTACTTACTGGAAAAAATCTATTGGCAAACACTTTGAGTTTTTTGATAAATTAGCTAAATAAATTTTTAATATAAAATCAAACTCATATAAGCTAAACTTTAAATTTGTTTATTAAAAGTCTGATTATGAATATATTGTAAAATTTATTTAGGGAAAAGACTTCAAAATAGTGAGATAGCTTATTACTCAAAATTGCCAATTTCCATAGAGTAGGGTTTGCAAATCCTACTTTACGGAATTTTCTATAAAAATTTGATAATCATTTGTTTAATTAAAATCTAAACAAGCTCTATAGAAATTATTGACTATTATTATTTACTTCTCTTTTGAAGAGAGTCTAGTAAGTAAACGCATCAAATCTGTTCTGTCCTTTTTCAATTCTTCAATCTGTTTGGACATTTCTTCTATTTTTATCTTCTGATTTTCAAACTCTTGGTAATTAGAACAGCTCTCAACTTTATTATCAGTGCTTTTTTGATGATTTGATATATACATTTCGTCTGACCAGCCCATTATCCAATATACGGATATATTTTTTTGGAATAAAAAAAGTAAATACTCTAATGGTATGTTTTTTGTTTTACCTGATTCTAAATGACTTACTGACTTTTGAGAAATACCAATTAATTTACCTAGCTCATTTTGAGTTAATTTTAATTTTTTTCTTACCTTTTTAACTCGCTCAGAATCAATAAATTTATTCATTATAAATACAAAATATTACAAAAAGTTATATTTGGATTTGAAAAACAATATAAAAAATTTTATTTTTTGTCTATATTATTTAATAGAATAATTTATTAAAAAAATGAAAACCAAGGATACAAAACTTGACCTAATTTTGAAGGTAAACCTATCGGCTACGACAGTTGATTTTTGTTTAACATACGGAACAATCTACTACTTCTGACTTCCTAAAAGTTACAATAGTTCGTAAGTTTTTTATTAATATAATTTTCTAAAATCACAATCTATTGGTATTCAATGACTTTTATAGCATAAGAGTTGCAAACTCTATACTGTGGAAACTTACAAACTATTGAGTTGATAAAACCATGAATAACTTATTTTTCACCTCAGATCATCACTTTGGGCATAAAAATATCATCAAATTTTGCAAGCGTCCTTTTAAGGATGTCGATGAAATGAACGAAATTTTAATCCAAAAATGGAATGAAGAAGTGAAGCCAGAAGATGACGTGTATCATTTAGGAGATTTTGGGCTTTGTGCTGTGGGCAAATTACGAAAAATCCTTGAAAGACTAAACGGAAAGATTTATTTGATTAATGGAAATCATGAAAAATCAGCTCAAGCCTGTCATACAAGATTCGAGTGGATAAAAAACTACCATGAACTGATAGTTAAGGATGATGAATTTGAACGTGGCGAACAAATGATTGTATTATTTCATTATGCTATCAGAGAATGGAATGCGTCTCATTGGGGAACTTATCATTTATATGGGCATTCCCATGGCACATTATCTGAGGATTCAGCTTCTTTGTCTTTTGATATTGGAGTAGATTGCCATAATTTTTATCCCTTATCATATCAAGAAGTGAAAGCAATTATGAAAACAAAAAATTGGAAACCACCTTTTGAAAAAGAAAATAGATGATATATTTTTTGATTAGTTTAATTTTGTATTTAGTTTGAATATATATTACGTATAAATTTAGTAAATTAGGTCTTAATTTATTGATTTTTAAGCCATTCGCTAGCCTCAACTTGTGTATCAAAACTACGAAGTACGAAGCCCTTACTGATTTCTTCGTATCCTTTTAGGGACAGTTGCGTGAAAATATTAGGAGATACAATAACTGCCATGTGTGTCATTCCTGCCTGAATAGCCCTTGGATTCCAATCGTTTTCATACCATTCATTTGCTTTATGCCAGGGTCCTTGTAAATTTTGATTATTGACAAGTATCTTCCGAAATGATTCTTGTTTCAAGGTTTTCAACAACTCTTCAGAACCTGCTTTGACTAAATCAACTGTCACAAATCCTTGCCAATCTATAAATACAAATTTATCTTCATTATTTACTGTAATGCTGGCATGAGGTGTACCTCCCAAAGATACATTTTTAGGTCTTGTAAGTAGTATTTCTTGCTGATAATGTATCATATTTGTAAATTTTAAAAATTAAATAGATTGAAATATTAAACTTACCATATCAATAGAAGCTAATTTATATAAAATATTTAAAAAAAAGAAAACGCCAAGCTATTAAAATACTTGACGTTTTTCTTAAAATAATACTAAAATTTAAGCCCAAGCTAATTCTTTGCTAACTGTTACTTCTGCACCTTTGGTGTGCATAAAAAGTTTTCCATTCTTATCAGATACCAAAATTTCGGCACGTGCTTTAAATGGTGTCGCTTCTTCAATCTTAACCGTTACAAAAAAGGTTTCATCAAATGGAATTGGTGCATAAATTTGTGCCACTTCTGTATTCAGAGGCAAACTATAAGCATTCATTTGTTTCCGAACCCAAACGACAAGTGCTTGATACTGAATATCATTCAAAAAGGCATTCGTACTTCGGACGGGAAATTGCCCTTGCTCTTCGATAGGGATTTGAGGTTTTCGACATTCGGCAACAATTCCCTTCTCATTCAAACTTAAAACTCGTACAATTCCTTGAAAATGAGTATTATGGAATAAAATTTTCGATTCGTACAATTCCTTTCCGTCAATTTCAATAGGAGTTTCAATTTGGTGGTTAAAAACAGGAGTCTCATTCGAATTTTCCACTGTATTTTTTCGTAAAACAACCCTTGCACCATAATGATAACGAGGCAAACCTCTTTCGGTAGGACTATAAACTTTTGCATCAAATACAATTTCTGATGCTGTTTTTCTCGTTTCTTTGGCTTCCAAAACGTAGTTTTTAGGAGCAGTTCCATCAAAAACTAAACCCTTATACAATTTTGCATTTTGTACTTCAAATAATTGATAATCAGGATATAACTCGGCACAACTATTTGAAATCCAACCCATTGCATTAACAATCGGTAAGACAGGATTCCCACCAATCGAATGATGCTGTAAGAAAGGATTATTTTCTAAAACCATTTTTCGGTGAATTTTATGCGTTTTTAATTCACCTAAAAGAGAACTTCCAATTGGCAAGATACTTCCTACAATTACTTGGCTATTAGATTGATATTCAGTTGTTAATTCATTGACTGCCATCCAAGCCCCACCCTCTGTCGGAATCAGAGAAATGCCATGACTTTCAAACATTTTTTTCAATTGTGGACTCACCATTCCTGAATCCCATGCCCCCCAATTGATAGAAACGGCATGACAATTTGGATGATTTTTTTGCATCAAATGAGCTGATTTACTGAGAATTTCGTTTGCCATTGAGTAATCCGTTTGCCCAAAATTTCCATAAAATCCAGCCACCGAAGAAAATAAAACCAACTGCTCTAAATTTGGTACATCCACATTTTCCAAAAGTGCAATTAATCCCTTGATTTTCACATCGTAAACCATATCAAAATCCCACTCAGTCTTCTTTTCGATGAGTTTATCTGCCAAAACTCCCGCTCCGTGAATCACACCCGTAATTTTGCCTAATTTCTGAACGGCTTCGGGTAAAACTTTTCGTAAAGCGGTTGCATCCGTAACGTCTGCAGAAACATAAATAGCTTCTCCACCAGATTTAGAAATATGGGCTAAAGTTTCCGTAATTTCTCGTTCTGCCAATACGGTATTTACGGCTTTTTGAACGACTTTTGGAGTTGGTTTTTCACCTCGATTTTTGAGATCAAACATGGCTCTTTTTTTCAATTCGGCAGGATTATCAATACCTTTTGCCCAATCAGCTTCATTGCCTGTATGTTTGGAACGTCCCAGCAAAATAAATTTGCACTGATGAGTTTGTGCTAATTTTTTAACGCATTCTGCCGTTACTCCTTTTGCTCCACCACTTACTAAAAATACTGATTCTGAGGAAATTGTAGTAGATTTCTGAATCGAATCTTGAACTTCTGTTGGCACGGTAATTAATCGGCTTCGTCTTTCTAAAGATTGGGCAGATTCGGGTAAATCATGGTTGGCATCATGCAACTCAGCAAAAACATATTTTGCGCCTTCGGTTGCCGAAAATTCAGGACTTAAATCAAATGATCGGCAAAAAACGCCTGACCATTCTAAATTTAAAGACTTGGTAATTCCGCTCAAACCTGAGCTAAAAATTGAGCTTGTTCCTGAGTTCGATAAACCAAAATTACCATCAATTTGAGAGACTGTCAGCCATGCGGAGCGATGAGTTTCAGAAAATTTTTGAAGGGATTTGCTGAGGTGTTTTGCCAAGAAAAAGACGATTTTAATAATGGATTTTTCAGGGGCAGCGTGTTTGGCAAAATTTCCATCTTCGAATGAAAAATGAGGATGTAAATGAATGAAGTTACCGATTTGCTCTAATCCAATTTTTTGCAAAATCGTTAAAATGGTTGCATCCGAATCATTTTCTAAGGTTATTCGCTGAACATTAGTCGGTAATGGGTTTCGAGCCAAACGCAAATTTTCAGGTAAACTTAAAACAGCTACCCTTTCACCTTTTTTGAGTAATAATTTAGCAACTTCAGTAGTCAATTCTGAACCATCATCTGTAATTAAATTAAGATGAGTTTCAGGTAATTTTGACTCATAAAAATCGGGCTGAGGTACAAATTCTGATTGTACGACAGCCCGTTTGATATTTTGATGTAACCCTGTGGTTATCAGTCTTTGCGACTTTACTTCTGACTTTGTTTCTGGAGTGATTACGCTAACTGAGGATTTTTTTTTTCAACACCGACCATTTTGGACTGGACATAAATTACAACCTCCTCTAAAGTTCGCAATTCACCCATTTCTTGAGGGTTAACTCCCTCAATTTCAGGATGTTTTTCCGTAACTGCCCCAAAAATTTCTACTCGTTTAATTGAGTCAATTCCTAAATCCGCTTCCATGTCCATGTCCATCTCCAACATTTCAGCAGGATAACCTGTTTTGTCCGCCACTACCTCCAACAAACTGGCAGAAATTTCTTCATTTGAAAGTCCTGAATTTGAAGAACTTGCCGTATCTGAAACTGCAAACCCGTTGGTATGTCCATTTGTTGAACTATTTGAAGGAGTTGGTGCGGGAGTTTCAACTGATGATGAAACAGAAGTAGAAACCGAACCACCTGTTTTTGACTTAACGTAATTTACGACCTCTTCCAAAGTTCGTAATTCACCCATTTCTTGAGGATTAACTCCTTCAATTTCAGGATGTTTTTCCGTAACTGCCCCGAAAATTTCTACTCGTTTAATCGAATCAATTCCTAAATCCGCTTCCATGTCCATGTCCATCTCCAACATTTCAGCAGGGTAACCCGTTTTGTCCGCCACTACTTCCAACAAACTGGCAGAAATCTGTTCATCTGAAAGTCCTGAATTTGAAGAAGTTGCAACTGTCTCCGTAGGAGTTTGTTCTTGAGGCAAAGAAGCAGGAGTTTTAGCAGCAGGCTCGGAAATTGGTACAGCAACCGAACGACCTGTTTTTGATTTAACGTAATTTACGACCTCTTCCAAAGTTCGTAATTCACCCATTTCTTGAGGATTAACTCCTTCAATTTCAGGATGTTTTTCCGTAACCGCTCCGAAAATTTCTACTCGTTTAATCGAATCAATACCCAAATCTGCTTCCATGTCCATATCCATCTCCAACATTTCAGCAGGATAACCTGTTTTGTCTGCCACCACTTCCAGCAAACTGGCAGAAATTTGCTCATCCGAAAGTCCTGAATTTGAAGAAGGTTGGGCATCTACATTTACTCCATTTCCATTAGATGAAGGTGAAGCAGATGGAGTTGGTGTAGAAACAACTTCTTGTGGAGTTTCCTGAACAACTGTCTCAATAACAGGATCTTGAACGACCTCATCAACCACTTCTTCAGTTTGTGGAGTGATTTCTTGAGCTTCTACAACTGGTGTGGGCTCAGGAGTAGGAGTTACAATAGAATTTGGTTCAGGTTGTGGAATTTGCTTGGCTTCAGTAATCTGACTCTCAGGAAGTTGAACCGTTTTAGTTGCACCAATAGCGTCAATACCTTTACCAATCACATCAATTAAAGAGCGATTTGTTTCGGTTTGTTGAGTCATAAATTGCTCAAATACTTTATTGGTTTGCTCTTGTTGTTTTCCGAATTGGTTAATCGCTTGTTGGAGCAATTCGGTCAGGGCTTTTTGTTCTGAGTTCATGAGTTCGATATTTTCAGTTGGGACGAAAACTTCGACAGGTTTTTCGACCACTTTTTCTACAATTTTTTCAACGGTTTTAATGACAGGTTTCTCAACAACTTTCTCCACTACTTTTTCTACTTCGACAATCTTTTCAATTTCAACTGGTTTTTCAACAACTTTCTCGATGACTTTTTCTACTTCAACCACCCGATTTCCTGCTACGGTATGCCCATCTGAAAGAGCTTTTTGGTAATTTTGTTGCGTTTTCTTGCTGACATAGTTATTTCCCGAAATTTGTACTGCAATTTTGGCAGGTTTTTCGGCGGGTAAAGATTCAGCTCGATAAATGTCTTCGGCAGAAAGGTTCAAACCTGCAACTTTGAGGCGTAAAATTCCTTCAAGTAATTGGTTATCAGAAGGCTTTTTAGAGTTTCCATTCAGAGCAATCGCCAAATGAGGTTTCCCTTTCAGAATCTCAGCGACCAAATTGGTTAAAATACCCTTTGCTCCAAATTCAACAAAAATCCGTGCGCCAGCCTGATACATATTTTCAATTTCGGCTTTGAAATAAACAGGATTCAAGATATGATTTTGAATTGCCGTTTTGATTTCCGTAGGATTATTCGAATAAGATTGAGCTGTTGTATTTGAAAAAACAGGAATTTTTGGGATATTGAAGTTAGTTCGTTGAACTGCTTCGGCAAAAGGTTTTTGAGCGTGTCCTACGTATTCGGTATGAAATGCCGCCGAAACTCGCAAAGAAATTACGGTAAATCCTTCATTTTTAAGAGTTTGCTCAGCATTTTGAAGATCATTTTTACCTCCTCCTAAAACTACTTGTGTTCCTGAGTTAAGGTTGGCAACGGTAATTCCTGATAATGTTTTTGCTCGATTAATAATTTTCGTAGCATCGCCCTTGACTGCCAACATTCCACTTTGTGTATGAGCAGGAGTTGCCATTGACTCGCCTCGAGCCTTGGCAAGTCGGAAAAAGTCGGTATCACTCAGAACTCCACTCGCCCAAAGTGCCGATAATTCGCCAAAACTATGTCCTGCTGTGAAGTCAGCTTGGAAGCCCGCTTTTTGTAAAATTCGGAACATTCCAGCACTTAATGCACCAATTGCAGGTTGAGCAAATTCAGTTTTGGTAATTTCTGATTTTTGTACTTTTCGAGTATTATCATCAAAAGCAGGTCTTGGGAAAACAGTTTGAGATAAAGGATTTTTGCCTTCCTTCAAAAACTGAGCATCCATTTCTGAAAAAGCCTTACGAACTTCAGGAAAACTCAGGGCAATTTCTTTACCCATATTGACTAATTGCGAACCCTGTCCTGCAAATAAAGCCGCTACTTTATCTGATTTTGGTAAAGATTTTTCTCGAAAATAAATTCCTTTGAATGGATTTTCAATAACATCACCCTTCTGACTCTGAATGATTTTCAAAGAAATTTGAAGTAAATTTTCAGTTTCTGTTTTCGACTCAGTTAAAAAACCAAGACGGGTATCATTTTCTGAAATGGCTAATTTTGCCGAATTTTCGAGTAAACTTTTATAGGCATTTTCACCATCTTTGCTTTGTAATTTTTGCAAAGTATCGGTCATTTTTACCATTAAACTTTGACGATTTGAAGCTGTCAAAATTACCGAGCTTTTAAGAGGGTGAATGCGGTATTTTTGAGTATGTTCTTTCTTGTACTCTTCTAATGTCAAGTGTAAATTAATTCCACCAAATCCAAAAGCACTTACGCCAGCTCTTCGAGGTGTACCATTAGCTCGCATCCAAGGTCGAGCCTCCGTATTTACATAAAAAGGAGAGTCTTCCGATTTTGGATGAGGTTGGGGAACATTAATCGTAGGTGGTAAAACTTTATGATGTAAAGCTAAAGTTGCCTTAATCATTCCTGCGGCACCTGCGGCAGCCTTGGTGTGTCCAACTTGTGATTTGACGCTACCAATCGCAATATGATTTTTTTGAGGATTATTTTCACTAAAAACTGCTGTCATCGACTCAATTTCAGTGGCATCACCAACCGAAGTACCTGTTCCATGACCTTCAATCAACCCTACCGTATTTGCTTGATAACCAGCTTCTTCATAAGCCCTTTGCATGGCTAAAGCCTGTCCTGAAGCACGAGGAGCGTAAACACTTTTATATTTTCCATCACTCGAAGAGCCAATTCCTCGAATAACTGCATAAATTCTATCATTATCTCGCTCAGCATCGGCTAACCGCTTGAGTAACAGCATTCCCACACCTTCACCAATTAACATTCCATCAGATTCGGTGCTATATGGGCTGATTTTTCCTGACTTCGAAAAAGCAGGTGTTTTACTGAAACTCAGATACATAAATGGTGAGTTATCGGTATCAACTCCACCAGAAATAACCATATCAGCACGACCCGTAAGTAATTCATCAATAGCGAGTTGCATTGCACTCAAGGAAGCCGCACAAGCCGCATCAACTACCGTATTAATACCTCCTAAATCAAAGCGATTGGCAACTCGTCCCGAGATGACATTACCTAACATACCAGGGAATGAATTTTCTTCCCAAGGGATGTAAGCTTTTTTCATTTTCTCAACGATTTTGCCAACATCTTCTTTAGGAACTCCCGAATTCAAAAGGACTTTTTCCCAAACAGGATACTGCAAACGCCCCGTCAAAGGAGTGATTAATTTTTGACCGCCACCTACTCCTAAAACAACTCCAGTTTTTCGGCGCAAAGCCTCCGTAAACTTAGGTGTTTTATAATATCCAGCGTCTTTGAGGGTTTCTCGTGCAACAATGAGGGCTAATAATTGACTGGCATCGGTAACTTCCAGAATATTAGGGGGTAATCCGAATTCCATCGGATTAAATTCGATATCTGGCACAAAACCACCCATTTTACAATAGGTTTTATCGGGAGTTTTTGGGTCAGGGTCATAATAATCTTCAATGCGCCACCGTGATTCTGGAACTTCTCGGATACAATCCTTGGATTCGAGAATATTTTTCCAAAATTCTTCAGTGTTTTTCGCATCGGCAAAAATCGACCCAACTCCAATAATCGCAATCGGATTTTTGCGTAATTGATGCTCCATTTTTTCCATGAAATTAAAGGCTAATTCTAAAGGTATTTTGAACGTTTATTGTCAAAAATGGAGAGCAAAATGAGGCGTAAAATATATTTGATTAAATAAAAGATTCAGAAAAAAGTAATATAAGATTTTGATTCAGACTTCAAAAAATAAACCTCACTTACTTGCAAACCCCACTTCACAAAAAACGATTATGAAAACGACCTTATTAAAATTTTGATTTATGGTTTAAAATAATATCAGATTCAGGCTCTATGTCAATAAAATTCGCACAAAAATACAATTTGAAATTGAGGATTGAAAATAAAATTCAAAATCATACGGTCAGAACGTAACTTTATAGTGATGACAAGTTCATTTTCAATTAAAGAATGAAGTTTTAGAAGATTACAAATTTAAAATGAACAAATGTGCATAATTACAATTTTCACAAAAAAGAGCGTTTATTTTATGATTTTTGAAATCAAAACGGGGTTTTATTTTGTTTTTTCTAACAAAAAGCCCTTTTAATTTTGTTTTTAAGCAAACCACTTGTAGTTTTGGCGACCGAATTACAAGAAATCATTTAAGAAAGAAATCATTAAAAATTGAGTTTGTTTTAAGCTCAACACGATTTTAAGATACAATTTCAAAACCTATGCACTCATATTCATTAAGTCATCTGCAACAACTAGAAGCAGAATCCATTTTTATTTTTCGAGAAGTTGCTTCACAACTGGAACGACCTGTTTTACTTTTTTCGGGTGGAAAAGATTCAATTGTGATGGTTCACTTGGCACGAAAGGCGTTTTTTCCTGCCAAAATACCTTTTCCGATTTTACATATCGATACAGGACACAATTTTCCTGAAACGCTCACTTTCCGAGATAATCTTGCGGAAGAATATCAAGTAAAATTGTTGGTTCGTTACGTTCAAGACTCTATTGACCAAGGTCGAGCAGTTGAAGAAACAGGTATTAATGCCAGTCGAAACCGCTTACAATCAGTCACTTTATTGGATGCTTTGGAAGAACTGCAAGTGGATGCCGCTTTTGGGGGCGCACGCCGAGATGAAGAAAAAGCACGAGCCAAAGAGCGGATTTTTTCGCACCGAGACGAGTTTGGACAATGGAATCCAAAAAATCAGCGTCCAGAACTTTGGTCACTTTATAATGGACGTAAGAATGTAGGAGAACAGTTTCGTGTATTTCCTATTAGTAATTGGACAGAAATGGATATTTGGCAGTACATTGCCCTCGAAAATATTCAATTACCTCCTATTTATTACAGCCATCAACGAAGTGTGGTCAATCGTAATGGAGTTTTGTTGGCAGAATCGGAATTCTTAACCTTGCAAGCTAACGAAGTTTATGAAGAACGAACAATCCGTTATCGAACACTTGGTGATATGACTTGTACGGGCGCTGTTGAGTCAGATGCGGATACGATTGAAAAAATTATTCAAGAAGTGGCTTCGTCACGCATTACCGAACGAGGTGGACGAGCCGACGATAAACGTTCTGAGACTGCTATGGAAGACCGCAAAAAAGAAGGGTATTTTTAGTAGTAATTCTTCTTATCAACTGACATGATTTAAAATACTGAAAATTAAACTTTTACTACAAAAATCACTACTCATATTTGAACGTTAAATATAATGGAAACTTATCAATATAAAGAAATGGACTTGTTGCGTTTCACTACCGCAGGAAGTGTAGATGATGGCAAAAGTACGCTGATTGGACGATTATTATACGATACCAAATCTATTTTTGAAGACCAATTAGAGGCGGTCAAAGACTCAAGTGAAAAACGAGGAGATGAAAATTTGAATCTCGCTTTATTGACTGATGGACTCAAAGCCGAACGTGAACAAGGCATTACGATTGATGTGGCATATCGATATTTTGCCACTCCAAAGCGAAAATTTATTATTGCAGATACCCCTGGGCATATTCAATATACTCGAAATATGGTCACAGGAGCCTCGACCGCAAACTTGGCAATTATTTTGGTAGATGCTCGAAATGGAGTAATTGAACAAACTCGACGACATACTTTTATTGCTTCCTTACTGAAAATCAAACATATCGTAGTTTGTGTTAATAAAATGGACTTGGTAGATTATCAAGAAAACCGTTTTGAGAAAGTTAAGGAAGAATTTAAAGATTTCTCGTCAAAATTAGATATTCCTGATATTCGTTATATTCCAATTAGTGCCTTACATGGTGATAATGTGGTGGACAAATCGGAAAAAATGTCTTGGTACAAAGGAGGAACATTACTTTATTCTTTAGAAACGGTACATATTTCAGCAGATCTTGATTATGTCAATTCTCGGTTTCCTGTTCAGCGTGTTATTCGTCCACAATCAGATAAATATCACGATTTCAGAGGATATGCAGGAAAAGTGGAAGGTGGTGTTTTCAAGCCTAATGATGAAATTATTGCCTTGCCTTCTGGATTTACATCCCGTATCAAAAGTATTGAGACTTATGAAGGAAAACTGGATGAAGCTTTTGCACCCATGTCAGTGGTCATGACCTTGACCGATGATATTGATATTAGTCGAGGCGATATGATTGCCAAGCCAAATAACCAACCCAAAGCCTCACAAGATCTTGATATTATGCTTTGTTGGATGAATCCTAAGAAATTACAACTACGTGGCAAATATATGCTCAAACATACAACTCAAGAAATAAAGTGCTTAGTCAAAGATGTTCGTTATAAAGTGAATGTCAATACATTACATCGTGTTGAGAATGATAAGGAAATTGGAATGAATGACATTGGACGAGTATTAATTCGGACAACAAAACCACTTTTCTTTGATTCATACGCTAAAAATCGACATACAGGAAGTCTTATTTTGGTCGATGAATTCACCAATGAAACCCTTGCCGCAGGAATGATTTTATAAATCACTTAAAATCATATTTTTAGAAATTAGATTCTATCCCAGACCTACTAATTTTTCAAAATTTGGTAGGTTTAAGCGCAATTTTCCTGTGAACCTGATATATTTAATATGAATCCTTGGTTAAAAATACCACATCATTAAAGCGGGGACAAATAAATGAACAATAATTTTAATTAAAAACTATATAAATTTTAACATAAAAAAAACCTTCAAAATTTAAAACTTGAAGGTTTTTTTAGTTTTTAATATACTGATAACCAATTACATGACCATACTGATACTTCGCTCAATAAATGAACTTAAATCCTTACCATTAAGCATATTTTGCGAAAGCATAGCCAAATCTAAAGCTTGTTTTGCTAATTGTTCTCGTTGAGTTTCGTCTTCTTCCTTCAAGATTTTAGCAATCAGGGCATGATTTGTATTTACCGTCACATTGTACTGATTTGGAGCATCTCCCATGTATCGCCCAAAACCACTTGTTTGCGCTACTTCCTGCATTCTTCGGATAAATTCAGGGAAGGTTACCGTAACAGGCAGTTCGTCAGTAGGCAAAGGAGCCGCTTCCACCGTATGAATTCCAGCAATTTTCTCAAAAATTTCTTTTGCTTTATTGCTTTCTTCTTCCGATAAAATAGATTCTCGTTTTTCGTCCTTATCTATCAGTTTATCAGCCGTTTCTGCATCAACTCGGCGGATGCTTAACTTTTCTACTTTTTGCTCCAAACGGTTGATGAAATGGCTATCCAAAACCCCGTCAAATTGCAAAATATTGTACGAAAGTTTTTGAGCTGAATTGATGTAAGTATGTTGCTTATCAACATCACTTGCATAAAGCCAAATCAAACGTTCCTCTTTATCGGTTTGGTTTGCTGAAGTCAATTCTTTGTACTCTTCGAAGGTATATTTTTTATTGTCAATGTCCGTCAATAAAGCGGCTTTACTGGCACGGTCATAAAATTTATCTTCGCTAATCATACCGAATTTCACAAAAAGTCCGATATTATCCCACTTTTCTTCGTAGGCTTTACGGTCTTCTTTGAACAAGGCTTGGAGTTTTTCAGCTACTTTTTTAGTAATGTAATTATTGATTTTTTTGACATTACTATCTGATTGTAAGTAACTTCGAGAAACATTCAACGGAATATCAGGTGAATCAATTACACCATGCAAAAGCATCAAAAATTCAGGAACAATTTCCTTAACCTCATCAGTAATGAAAACTTGTCGAGAATATAATTGAATTTTTTCCTTACTTGGGACAAGGTCATTTTTGACTTTTGGGAAATATAAAACCCCCGTCAAATTAAATGGATAATCTACATTTAAATGAATCCAGAACAAAGGGTCTTCGGGAGCTTCAGGATAAAGTTCCTTGTAAAATTTCAAATAATCTTCATCCGTTAGTTCGCTAGGCGATTGTGTCCAAAGCGGTTTAGGATTTGAAATTACTTCATTTTCTAAAGCGACTTCGTGTGGTAAAAACTTACAGTATTTTTTCAGGATTCCACGCAGACGAAGACTATCTAAAAATTCCTCAGAATCTTCGGCAACGTGCAAAATAATGTCTGTGCCTCGTTCTTTTCGGACAGCAGGCAAGATTTCATATTCTGTCGAACCATCACAAACCCACTCTACAGCTTCGGTTTCATCCTTGTAAGATTTAGTAATAATTCGCACTTTTTCAGAAACCATAAAAGACGAATAAAAACCAAGTCCAAAGTGTCCAATCAAGTCTTCTGGGTCTTTATCTTTGTATTTTTCAACAAACTCAGTTGCCCCCGAAAACGCAATTTGATTGATATATTTTTTGATTTCTTCGCCTGTCATCCCGATTCCGTTATCGCTGACAGTAATCGTTTTGGCTTCTTTATTGAAGGAGACACTTACTTTTGTATCGCCCAAGTCGCCATTATACTCGCCCATCGAAGCCAAGCTGACCAATTTCTGAGTGGCATCAATAGCATTCGAGACTAATTCACGAAGAAAAATTTCATGGTCAGAATAAAGGAATTTCTTAATAATGGGAAAAATATTCTCGGTATGGATTGAGATAGCTCCTTTTTCCTGCATAGTGCTTTTGTTTATATTTTAGATACTTTCAAATCAATTTACTTGGGTTCGCTTTGTCAAATTTTATTCCGAAATTTTTCTCCGTATAATTTTCTTCTTTTTCGGTAAAATTGACAGTTTTAGACTGACAAAATGCCGTTTTGACTTCTTAATTTGGTTTTTAGAATAAATCAAGCTGGCTTGTTCTTTTTTGATTCTCCAAATCTAACAAAAATCGTTTTCGTTCCAAACCACCTGCATAACCTGTCAAATTCCCATTTGAACCAATCACCCGATGACATGGAACAACAATTGAAATAGGATTTTTGCCATTTGCCATTCCCACTGCTCGGACAGCTTTAGGGTCGCCTAATTCTTGAGCAATTTCCAGATAGGAAACTGTTTTTCCATAAGGAATTTTTTGTAAAACTTGCCAAACTTTTTGCTGAAATTCTGTTCCTTTTGGAGCAATATCTAATTCAAAATCAGTACGTTTTTGGGTAAAATATTCTTCTAATTGATTAGCACATTTTTGTAAGATTTCTGAATTAAGACTATTGATTTCATTTGAATATTGTGATTTCTCAACTTTCTCAACAAAAAAAATAGAGATGATTTTCTGATTTTGAGCTGTTATTTCGATTATTCCGATTGGTGAAGTGTAGAAATATTGCGTTTGTCCGTCTGGAATTGTTGTTTTTTTCATTTCTTAAAATGGGATGTGATTTTTTAGGAGACCTTTATTCGTTTTCATAATTGAACTCAACTTTACTTTGTTTTACTATTTCGGATAAAACACCACCTAAATTTTCTTTCTGTTCAATTTTATCAAGCAATTGTTTTAAACTATTAATATTAATAATCTCTTCAATACAAGACATATATTTATCGACTACTTTATTGACTTTGTATTGTTCTACTGCTCCTTTTTTGATTTTTGCTGTCAATTTTTCAATTGTTTCTGAAGATTTTATCACAAATGTTACAGGAAATTTTTCAAGTTTATCAATATCTAAAAAGTATTTCTTAACATCAGTGGTTTCTGTTACTTGAAAGAATCGTCCGAGTGGTTTCATTACAAAGTCAATTCCTCCATCATTTGCATTTGTTCGACCTGTTTTATAAAGCTTTAGGTTTTCTTTTTGAATATTATCAATTGACCAACCCCAAAATACACTTTGTTCTTTGTAATCAGATTTCAAAATTGAGTAACTGACTATTTCAAAGATTCGTGCATCGACATTAGGAGCTAAAAGTGACAAAATAAACTCCTTAATTTTTTCAGGTTCTTTGCTTTCGATGGTTTTAAGATTCTGACTTGTTTTAATGAAATTATCAAATGCGCTTTTCTTTGTTTCAACATATTTGTCTATAATTTCAATTACTACTTTTGCAATGTTAAACTCTTTCTCATTCACTTCTACTTTTAAGAGATTTTCATTAATCCAGTATCTTTGAGTATCAACAACTTTAATAATTGGAATATAATCACAGGTATCAAAATGCTTTTTGAATTCTTGGTTCATTCTGTGATTTAGTGCATGATTCTGCAGTTTAGCACCAAATGGTAATTCTCTTTGACGTTTAAATAAAAAAGAGAATTTTGCTCCTTCATAGTCTGCATAATCACCGTGTTCATGAAAATTATTATTGAGATAATCCTCTACCAAAACATAAATTGCGTAAATATTAGCAAAACTTCCTCTTGACTTAGAGCCTCGATTAGCTGAAACTGTTTTAATGTTCAAGTACTGAATAAGCTCACTGTTTCTGAATATCTGTTGAGCATTACTTCCAAAATGTCGTGCTAAGATGCTTAATATATTGTTCGTAAATGAGTGTTTCATGCTTTTGATTCAAATAAAGTTTGCTGTGGATAATTTTTAGTTTGATACGTTTTTGGCTCTGGGGTTAAGTCTTCTCCGTTTAGCTCAAATTGTTCTAAAACTCTTCTTATTCCAATTTTAGAAAATTCTTGATCTATTTCAATCCCTATGCTCTTTCGATTATACTTTTTGGCAACATAAGAAGTCGTAAAAGTACCCGAAAAAGGGTCTAAAACGGTATCTCCTTCGTTTGAACTTGCTAAAATAATTCGCTCTAATAGTTTTATGGGTTTTTGAGTGGGATGATTTTCATATTCTGGCATTCTGTATCTTACTCTGGCAAAATCCCAAACATTCCCAGGTACTTTTTTTGTATTGTAGGGTTGTGGTGGATTTTTCCGATAATCTATCAGTTTTCTTTTTGAACCAGTTTTAGCTTCAACCAAAATCTCATCTGAATTAAATGTATATTTGTTTTTGTCTTTGACACAAAATAAAATGGGTTCATACATTGAACCGTAATATTTTTTGGCTTGAACGCCCGAACTGTCATACGACCAAACTATTCTTGATAAAATGTTTATTCTTTCTCTCAAATAAATATCAAAGTATGGAATAAATTGAGTTGATGTCATGATGTACAAACTACCTGTATCCTTTAGCTTTTGCAAGACTAAATCAATCCATTTGTAACACCATGTCAAGTAATCCTCATCATTTTGCCATTTGTCTCTTCTACCATTAAAATTCTTTCCAATGTTATAAGGAGGGTCTATAAAAATTAAGTCAATACTCCTATCTTGAATTTCATTCTCAAGCGTATTTATAATATCACCATTGTATATTTTATGATTTTCATCACCATATATATTCATTAATATTTCATTTTAGAATTTATATATTATTCCAGAACAAAGGTAATACTTCTGTTTGTCGTTTTCAATTTACCTTATATCTTAAAGTTTGGTATTGAAACTATTTCTTAGGGTTACTTTGCAGTTTCCTAGGAAACTCTACTTCATAGACAGGAATTAGTTGATGATGTTTGACTGAAAGAAAAGTTTCTTTTAAGAAATGTGTATTTTCGAGTCTTCAAAAATTCGAGCATAATTTGATTAAAAATATGGAAAAAAATAAAATTTTGGTTACAGGTGGAGCAGGATATTTGGGTTCACATACCATTATTGAGCTTCTTGAAGGGGGAATTTATGAACCGATTTCAGTTGATAATTTTTCTAATTCTTCACCTGAAGTATTTCGGCTTATTGAGAAAATTACGAATAAATCAGTTAAGAATTATACGGTTAATTTGTGTGATAAATCTCAGGTAGAGCAAATTTTTATTGAGAATCCAGATATTACAGGAATCATTCATTTTGCAGCATTGAAGTCTGTTCCTGAGTCTGTTGAGCAACCTTTGCGATATTACCATAATAATCTGGAATCTTTGGGAAATATTCTACATTGTTGCCAGAAATTTGCTATTTCACATTTTATTTTTTCATCTTCTTGTTCGGTTTATGGAAATGTGGAGAAACTACCCGTAAATGAAAAAACTCCCTTAAATCAATGCGAAAGTCCTTATGCCGAAACGAAAAAAATGGGAGAGCGAATTTTGACAGACTTCGTTAAAACGAGTCAAACACAATTGATTGCATTGCGTTATTTTAACCCTGTTGGGGCGCATATTTCGGGTTGGAATGGAGAAAATCCGATTAATTCACCAACTAATTTAGTGCCTGTTATTACTAAAACGGCTATCGGTGAAATCAAACAATTAACTGTTTTCGGAGATGATTTTGATACGCGTGATGGCTCTTGTGTACGAGATTATGTTCATGTTTCGGATATTGCAGAAGCACATATTCTAGCTCTGAACTATCTGAAAGACAAACGGAACAAATCCAATCTTGAAATTATTAATTTGGGAACAGGTAACGGTGTGACAGTTTTAGAAGCCATCGAAGCTTTCGAGCGAGTTTCAGGTATCAAACTAAATTATCGCATTGGTGAACGACGAGCGGGAGATGTGGCGGCTATTTATTCAGATATCACCTTAAGCCATGAAAGACTAGGCTGGAAACCTCGTTATGATTTGGATGATATGATGGAATCGGCATGGAAATGGCAACAAAATCTTAGTCAATAAATTCCGAAAAGTCATGAAAGAAACACAAAAAGTTGTTAGATTAAATCTTCTCATTTTATTGATCTATACTATTTGAGCCTTTTCAATGAGTTATTTTATACAAAAAGGGTATGAACTATTAAATTATGTTTTTATCATGATGCTTGGTATTGTTTTACAGCCGATCATTTGTATGGGATTATCAATAACTCATTTTGTGTGAAAAATGCGAAACAGGAGAAGATTTATTTAGTTAGTTTTTTAGTAGTTTTGATTATTGACTTTTCAAATTATTTGAGCGGAATGTCTGTTTTAGGCAAAGTCTTTCTTTTAGTGTCTTTTTCAAGAAAACCGAATAAAAATAAATTTTAAATATATAGTGAATGAAATTTCAAAAAATCATTTTTATAGCTTTAGCTAGCTTTTTTTTTGTCCAGAATTTAGAGGCACAGGATTCCCTCCAATTAAAAACAATGTATCAGCCTAAATATTGGTATCCCTTCGAATTAAGCGGATTAGCAAAAGATAATCAAGGAAATGTTTTTGTAGTTAATGATGAAAATCAGCGTATTTTTCGCCTTCAACATCAGAAAATCAAAAGAGCCAAGTTTAGAGGAAAAGCAAATCTTTCATCAATAGATAAAGATTGGGAAGGGATTGATTTCCAAGGAGATGATTGCTTTGTCTTATCTGAAAAATCTTCCTCAATTATTGGCAAAAACAAAAAAATTAGACCTAACTTCAAAGAATATGAAAATCAGACGGGTGAGGATTTAATGCCTGAAAAATGGGGAAATGCAGGCTTTGAAGGGTTCTGTTTTGGAAATAAAAAACTATATTTTGCAAAAGAACGTACTGCTAGAGTGGTCAGTGATTCACGCTACATTTTGGAAACTGATTTAACAGGAAAGATTTTGCGAAAGTTTACTATTCCAGCAAAAGGTTCTAAAAACCCAGACTTTGCAGATATTAAGTTTGAGATCAAAGATGAAAAAGAATATTTATATATTTTAGAACGTAATTTCTATTTTATTACTCGTCTTGATTTAGCCACTAATGAGACCGTAAGTTATTCATTTTCAAAGTATGCGGGTAATAAAAAACTAGAAAATACATTTTATAAAACTCGTCATCCAGAGTATGGCATGGCAGAAGCATTACTAATCACAAAAGATGAAATTTGGATAGGTTTTGATAATAATATTAGTCCAGTAAATCCTGAAAATCAATACGTTCAAAAATATAATTTGGAAGGAAAACAATGCACTATTATGATTTTTGAACGAGGTGATTTTTGATAAATGATACAAAATATTCAATTTAATTTTCTCTAAAGAAAGAATTTAAATCGTTACACCAACCAAGGTAATATCATCTCGTTGTTTGGCATCTTGCTGGTGTTGTTCGAGGGCTTTTTGGAAGTACTTGCATTGAGTTCGCATAGATTCAGTATGAACTTTTTCGATGAGGTTTTGGAGTTTTTGAATAGAGAAATTTTTCCGACTTGGAGAAGCTTGGTCAATAAATCCATCAGACAAAAGATATACTTTATCTCCCTGATTTAGGATTCTTTCTTGGATATCAAATGGACTTTTTTTATGCTTGAAGTCACCTCCTATCAAAACTCTATTTCCTTTGATACGCTCTAATTTTCCTGATTGAACAATGAAAATATATTGCTTTGAGCCTACAAACCGCAATGTAGTTTGTCTTTTATTAGGTTCAAATTCACAAAGTGAAATTTCTAAACCGTCTGTATTTCCTGTTTCTCTTTGCCTTAGGGCTATGGCGATTTCATGATTTAATTGAACTAGAATTTCATCAAGATTTAAAGTAGAATCTTTAATAATTTTATTTAGTAATGTATTGGCAATCATAGACATAAAAGCACCTGGAACACCATGCCCCGTACAGTCAGCTACGACTAAATATTGTTTATTTTCTTGTTCACTGAACCAATAAAAATCACCTGAAACCAGTTGTAAAGGTTTATAAAAAATCAAGACATCGGAAAAGAATTCCTCTATCCAGATTTTACGAGGCAAAATGCCTTCTTGAATGCGCTTGGCATAACGTAAACTAGCATTAATGGTCTTGTTTTTTTGAGCTAATAAACTTCGTTGGCGTTCAATCTCTTGACTAGTTTGCTCTAAATGCTCGTTAATTACCAATAATTCTTCTGATTGCTGTCGTAATTCTTCTTCGAAGGCTTGTAATTCTTCGTAATTCTCTTTCAGCTCATTTTCTTTATTAATTCGCTGAATTTCAGCTCCTACTCGAGAAGCAAAAATCGATAATATATAACGTCCATAGGGAATTTCTTCCATCGTTTCATTATCCATAACCACAACTAACCCAATTGGTGTTCCTGCCTTATCCAAAACAGGCGACCCGAAATAGCTTTTAATTCCCATCTGTACTAAGAGCAAATCTTCAGGAAATAAAAAATCAACATTTTCAGGATAAAAACTAATTGTTCCATTGCCATTTATGACATTAGCACATGGTGTTCCTTTAAGCTCGTAAGAAAAATTAGGTTGAGTTTCGCCAGCTACTCGGAGATGTAAGGTTTCTACCATTTTGGTTTTTGGAATAATTTTGCCCACAAATGCAAATTTTGCGTTAAAAAAGTCTCCTAGAACCTTAGTGAGAGTCTCAAAGAATTGGTTTCCCGTTACATTTGAGGTGCCTGTGATAATGGTTTGTAAACCAATTTCTGCCTCTATTTTTTGTATTTTTCGAATACGCACTAAAATACAGACTTCATCTAGAATATGTTTAGATCTGGCATCTAGGAAACCAACAAAAGAACTATTGTTGAATGTTTTAAATTTTCGTTCACCACCATAAATACTTTTCTGAGCCATTTCCTCCAAAAAAAAATCTTTATCTTTTTCTGTAACGCTGTCTTCTTGCAAAGTTAAAATATTTGTTCTGAGCAATTTATTCTTATGTGGAGCTTCAAATAGACGTAATGCAGTCTGATTACAGTCAATAATTTCAGCTTGTAGATTTACAAAAAAAATAGCATCGGGAGCATCATCAAATATAGCTCGGCATATGCTATCCTCCGCAGGAATAGAGAAAGGTTTGATATTTTGTAAAGTATCCATAAAAGTTATTGTATTTTTTAAAGAAATGAAGTTTGTAATTTGAGGGCTATGTACTAAGATTGAGCGAGTATATGATATACCTTATTAAGGTACAAAAAAAATGCAAAATTTGCAATGTAAAGATTAACTTTAACTAATTCCTTTTTGTTTGATAGGCAGATGAATCATGAATTCTGTTCCTTTTCCTAGTTCAGTGGCGACATAAAGTTTACCATGATGCGCCTTGATGATATTCATAGAGATAGAAAGTCCTAACCCTGTTCCCTTCCCGACATCTTTGGTTGTGAAAAAGGGATCAAAAATACGATGTTTAACGTTTTTAGGTATCCCTGGTCCGTCATCTTTTATGGCAATAAAAATTGTGGGATCTGATGTATTTTCTACTTTCCCTGTTGATATGATAATATTTCCGTTTTCTTTGTTATTATCTTTAATGGCTTGAATAGCATTTGCTAAAATATTCATAATCACTTGGTTGATCGATCCAGGACTACACTCAATATTTGGGATATTACTATAATTTTTTTCGATTTTAACGTGATGTTTATATTGATTTTTAAGTATAATTAATGTAGATTCAATATTTTCATGAATGTCAATGGTTTTATATTTTCCTTCATCTAGTCGTGAAAAAGTACGTAAACTCTTGACAATTTCAAAAGTACGATCTGCACCAATTTTAATATCAGTAACTGATTCTGCAATATCGGTTTTGATATCTTCGTAGTCCATTTCTTGTTTTAGATGCTCTAATTCTTGGAGTTGTTGCCGCAATTTGGTTTCAGGAGTCGTTGATTTTAAAGCTTCAAATTTTTGTGAGATTTGCCATAATTCAGGTAATCGTTCTTCTAAAGATTCAACTCCTCCATAGATAAATCCTACAGGATTATTAATTTCATGAGCAATTCCTGCGGTCAGGGTGCCCAAACCAGCCATCTTTTCAGATTGGATGAGTTGGCTTTGTGTATTTCGTAGTTTTTGTAATGTATTTTCTAATTCGGCAGTACGCTTTGCAAGTTGTCCAGTACGGTCAGTAAGCATTAATCGATTATTTTCGAGTTGTTGATTTTTTTGTGAAATTTTTTCATTCGCTTGACGAAGACTTACTGCTTGTAATTGAATTTTTCGATTCTGAGATTTAATCTTTTGGAGAATTTGATAAGAAACATATAAGCTTAATAATAAACCAATTACAATTAAAATTAAAATGTAAAATTTGCGTTGAAATTCGTGGGCTTCCTTTTGTTTAGCTTGTTGGATTTCTCGTTTTTCTTTTTCGATATGTACAATATGTTGGGCTTTAGCTTGGTCAGCTTGTAAAACTGAATCTTTTTGACTGACCACCGAATCAATCTGAGAAAGCAAATCTTCGTTTTTAGTATTCATTTCTTGAAGTACTTGCTTATTAAACAAGACGGTTCCCTGTAATTTTCTAATATATTCGGCATCAGCCTTTGAAGAAGCACTTTTTTGGCTCCTGTCCATAATTTCAACTAGTTTATCCTGTAAAAAGTTATTGTACTTGATAAGACTATCTCGGTTTTTTTGTAGTGATGCTTTAAGTTGGTCTAAGTCGGGGTTGAAATATTCTTTATCTTTTTGTTTTTCAGGTAGTTGTACTTTTAAACGTGGCTTCAGTTGTAAAGAATCTTGATGGACGATATCTACCTGATGAATTCCCTCTGTCGTAATTAAAAACATAAACTCCCCATTATCATCAGTATAGTAATATGTGCCATTTACAGAAACACGAGTATGGTTAATAGGGTCTTTATATTTATCCCGAACTCGTACCATAAAATGCTGACGAGTAGCTCGTTTTTCTAATTTTTTGTGATTAGCATGCGTATGAATTTGAACAAAATGATCGTATGAGCTATACATGACATCGGCGGGATTGACTTCAACGCCATTAACTATAAACGGGGTTTGGTTTGTAATTTGAGTATCCTTGGGCAATTGCATCAAAAACTTCCCTTCAGAGTTCGTATAAGTTGGACTAATTCCATTTAATCCATCAATCATTACCTTTACCCGTTTGAGTGGTTGTAGGCGATAATCTCGAATTTGTCCTTCTAAAATAGTCGGAATTTGTGCC
The DNA here is from genome assembly GCA_002340355.1 of Cytophagales bacterium UBA2561. Taxonomy (GTDB): domain Bacteria; phylum Bacteroidota; class Bacteroidia; order Cytophagales; family Thermoflexibacteraceae; genus UBA2561. Next base: position 544,844 of record DDLX01000028.1, on the reverse strand, counting down.
GATAAGGATTGAAAAAGAGTAATAAAAATTCCGAAAAAAAGGTATTTTTTGAATATCAAGTTCATAGGATAAAAGTAATAATGTGTTGATTGTTTGGATTTATTTTCAATAAAACAAAATGATAACTTAGTATATTTTATAGAATATTTTGAAGCTAAAAGAGTTACCAAAATCTTCTTTACCCTAACACGTAAGAAATCAAATTGTGTTCCGCATCTAGAGCTAATCCCATGTTTTTTAACTTTAATAATAACGTTTATGGAAAATAGGAAATGAATATAAGTATTAACCAAAGAGATGAAACAAAAATCAAAAAGCTATAATCATTAATTAAAACTTTTTGATTTAGTTTTAAGTAAGAAACGCCCAAAAAACTTTTTTGGGCAAAACGTGGTGAGTGCTTTTGTAATTCGGCGTAGGAAATAATAATACTCGAAAGCCATTAAAAATGAAACAATTAGTAGATGAGTTTATCTTTGCTAAGGGCATTGATAAACTTGAAATTAGCATTGACAAAGTCAAACTTTACAGTTTATTAATCGATTTAGTCTAGTTTTGGGAGATAATGTTACGAAAAAATTCAACTAATTAAGGAATATCCATGTATTTATGGGTTTGTAATGAAATTTTCCATTTGGGGTTATCTTTCACATAATCAATGATTTCTGGAAGTAATTTTGTGCTTTTGCTCCATTCTACTTGTAAAGAAAGATGACAATTAGAATTCACTTTTTGGGCGTGTGTCTCTGCCCATTTAAAATCACTGGGGTGATAGATGATAATTTTTAGTTCGTGTGCTAAATTATAAATTTCAGCGTGAGGTTTTCTAAATTTTTTAGGAGAGAAACAAATCCAATCCCATTTTCCTGTTACGGGATAAACTCCTGAAGTTTCAAGGTGTGTTCGAAAATTTTCATTTTGAAATTGAGTGCTGAGTTCATTTAAATCATACATCAATGGCTCTCCACCCGTAACGACAACCAAACGAGAAGGATATTTCTTGGCTTCACTAATCAATAGGTTTAGAGGGAGTTTAGGGTGATTATTGGCTTCCCAAGATTCTTTGACATCACACCAAACACAACCTACATCACATCCACCCAAACGGATAAAGTAGGCTGGGTGTCCATTGTAAAACCCTTCGCCTTGTATTGTGTAAAATGCCTCCATGACAGGCAGTTCGTATTTTTGCATTTTTTGTGTCTTTTGTGGAGGGCAAAAATACACAAAAACATCATAAGGATTTTCGAAAATTAGCCAATAACCTCTCCACGAATATGCTTGATTTTGGAACAAATCTTACGAAGTTGTCCGTCAGAAATCGTGTAAATTCCATATTGGTCAGGTAAAACGGGTTTATATAAAATTGAAAGCTCAGTAATTTTGCGATGCATCTGTTCGAAGGCGGGACGGTTGCGGTAGATTTCTGTGAGTCGAAGGAGCTGAGCTAATATAATTTTTTGTTCAGCAATTTTATCTCGTAAAATACTATCAGGCTGATTTTCATAGTGTAAGGTTACTAGATAAACTCCCTCAATCCAGCTCCCTAGCTCAACCCAAGCATTAATTTCGGTACGGTCAAGTTGGTGGAAATGACTTTCAAAATCTTCAAAAAATAAATTACCTTGTACAAATATTACCGAGTCAATATTTCGAGGACGCTCCTTGATAGCTTCTTGCAAAGAATTTACTCGTTTTTGCATGGCTTCGGAAGCATAAGCTAGTTCGGATTGTAGGGTATTAATCGCTTTCATATATCGCAAAATATCTTCGGTTTTGTGATAATGATTGGCATAAAAAAGATTGGTGCGATAAATTCCCAAATTGATCGCTTGTTTATAGCTGGTATGATATTTTGAAATATCATTTGACTCCGAGACGTAAAATGGTGGACGGTTTGTTTTTTCGAGTGCACAAATTAAATCACAGATTTCTAAAGGATTAGGAATACTTTGGATAATGTCACCCGCCTCTTTTTTATGGCGTGAGGAGGAGGCTACTCGTGAAGGTTTATGACGCATCAGCTCAGGACTCGTATCGTGACAAGCTTTAAAAAGAAATCCAGAAAGGAGTAAAAAGAAAAAGTGTAGAGGGTGGCGCATAATTTAGGAGTTAGATACAAGGTTCAAATAGCGTCATTTGTTTTATTAAACATACGAAAAGTGTGGCAAATAAATTCAATTTTTTCCAGAAAATATCTTGAAAACTTTCTTCAAAATTCTATAAAAAACATCAAAAAAACCGAACTCCAAAGGAAATTCGGCTTAGTCGTGTACGAGAATCAAAATAGTATTATTCGATGAAATGAAATAGAAAAAAATTCTACAAATCTATTCAAACCAACCAAATTTGAGGCTTAAACCTACACTAGCATTACTGAGTTTAGTGGCATCAAATCCTTCTAAGTCTTTTGCACCTTGCACAAGACGATACTGTCCTGTTAAAGCAATCTTGAAGAACTTAGTCATATTTACTTCTATACCTGCTGAGGGTTGTATAACAAAGACACTCTCTGAACGATTTCCAAACCAACTATCAGGAGTATTATTGAAATTATTTTCTGCAAGTCGGACACTTCCCCAACCTAATTTAGTAGTTGCTGTAAAGTGAACTAAATTCTTAGGCATCAGGTCAATACCAAATAAAAAACCACCATGACCAAAGTGTAATCTAGAGCGTTGATTATTAACATCAACCTTAGTTGAAGTACTCAAACCCATGCCGTATCCACCCAAATAAATATTACCCAAAATAATGCCCCCACTACCACCTGTAAATACACCTATATCGCCATCAATCGGAGCATATTCAAGGTCAAATGCTCCAAATCCTGAAATTTTTTGGATATTTTGGAGGAGAGTCTGAACTTGTTGATCAGATGATGAATTGGGTTTCTTTTCTGAGCCAGAAGCTTCATCATCTTGTGCTGAAACGGTAAATAGTATTCCAAAGAATAGAAAATAAAAACATAATTTTTTCATGATACAAGATAAACTTTATGATTATATAAGATTAATTTGACGCTTTTTTGATGGAAAATGGCATATATTTCATTGCCTTTTCAATAGTAGGATGCTTAGAGAGAAGTTTACCCTTATCTTTTTAGGAAAAAAAAATTGTTTTTGAAAAAAAATAATATAATATATTGATTTTTAGTATTTTAATTTTTAAAATCTTAAAAAATTAAACTGAAAATTATTCAATATTGCTTGAGGAGTGAGTTTTCGATTGTTCATCATTTGATGAAGAAGGTGCTTTATTGATTTTATAAATCAAATATGCAATGCCAGCTATAAAGTGAACAACAACAATTGCCCCAATGACATAATAAAGTGTAAGAGTATTCATAATATTTTTTTGAATTTGGTGTTTGGAAAATCTTTATGATACAAAATTAGTTAAAATCAACTTGGTACGAAAATTATTATTCATCAGGTTTAACTTAGCTGATTTATGCCTCTAAATGAAAATCTTTTTATACTCAAGCGAAATTAGATACAGGTATTTTTTTATAAAAAGGAAGATGCTAAATTTTAATCATATTTAAAGAAAATTTTATGACATACAAAAAAGTATTAACGATTGCAGGTTCTGATAGTGGTGGTGGGGCAGGAATTCAGGCAGATTTAAAAACATTCTCCGCATTAGGTTGCTTTGGAACATCTACAATTACAGCGATCACCGCTCAGAATACGCTAGGTGTAACAGCAATTCACCCTATTCCTACAGAGATTGTAGAGGCTCAACTTGAAGCTGTTTTAAGTGATATTGGAGCAGATGCCATCAAGATTGGGATGCTACATTCGGTTGAAATTATCGAAATTGTGGCTCAAATCATTCAAAAATATCACCTCAAAAATATTGTTCTCGATCCCGTAATGATAGCGACAAGTGGCGATAAACTGATTCAGGACGAAGCGATTTCGGCTATTTGTCAAAGGCTAATGCCCTTGGCAACAATAGTTACACCCAACTTACCCGAAGCCCAAGTTTTAGCAAATAATTCTACTGATAATCAAAATATTACGAAAGAATTAATTATTGAAATGGGAAAAATTATTCATCAGTTAGGTGCAAAATATATTTTAATTAAAGGAGGACATTGGACAGAGCATACTACAGACTTGAACCAAAGTACTGATATTTTATTTGATGGTCAGACTTGTGAAATGCTTCAATCCTCACGAATTTCAACTAAAAATACACATGGAACAGGATGTACTTTATCTTCTGCGATTGCTAGTTTTTTGGCACATGGTGAATCTCCAAAATTGGCAATTCAGAAGGCTAAAGAATACATTACTTCCGCCATTTTTTACGCCAAAGATAAAACCTTAGGAAAAGGACACGGAGCGGTTCACCATTTTTTTGAGTTTTGGAAATAATTTAAATATCAAAACTGACTAAAGTTACTCCTGCTCCACCTCGATCAGCATGTTCATCTGAAACTCGAATGACTTGGCGATAATGTCGTAACTGACTACGAACCGTTTGTCGAAGAACACCCGTTCCTTTACCATGAACAATACGAACCTGTCCTGCACCTAACATAATGGCATCATCTAAAAATTGTACTAATTTGGGAATGACTTCTTCAGGACGTTGTCCACGAATATCTAAATCATGGGTGAAATTTTGCATTTTTACGGTCAAATTAATTCCTTTTGTAGAAGGAGCTGATTTCGCTTTTTTTGATTTTGTAAAATCCTTTTTACTTATTTTGACCAGCCGTTTTAATTTGATATTTGAACGTAATGCTCCAATCTGAATTTTGACATCCTTACCTTTGATTTCTAAAACTTCTCCAATGGTTTCTGAATCTTTAAGTTTTACAAAATCACCTACTTGAATTGTTCCTCCCGTAACTTTGACTTCGGGTTTAGGTTCTTTCTTAAAAACAGGTTTTTTAATGGTTTTATCAAAATCTTGGAGTTCTTTGCGTAGGGTTTTGGTGCGCTCTTTTTCAGCTTGGGTCTCCCGAATTTCTCGAATCGTATGCTCGATTTTCTGATTAGCTTCAGCTAAAACTTGTTTCGCTTCTCGTCGAGCCTCATTCATTAAATCCTGACGTTTTGTTTCAAATTTCTCTTTTAAAGTATTGTACTTTTCTAAGGTTTGTTCAAGGTCTCTTTTTTCCTTTTTCAAACGCATATTTTTGTCATAAAACGCCTTTCGTTCTTGCTCCAGACTCTTCAATAACTTTTCCATTTGCACCTTGTCTTGTCCAAGTCGTTCTCTGGAAAGTTTGACTACTTCACGAGGTAATCCAATTTTTTGAGCAATCTCTAAAGCAAAAGAACTCCCTGGTTTTCCGATTTCTAATTGAAAAAGTGGCTCTAATTTTTCAACATCATAACGCATTGCCCCATTAATGATTCCCTTGGTTTTCTCTGCAAAAATTTTCAGATTGGTATAATGGGTCGTAATAACTCCATAAGTCTTCTTTTCATTTAATTTTTCTAAGATCACTTCGGCAATAATTCCGCCAAAATCAGGGTCTGTTCCTGTTCCAAATTCATCAACCAAACATAATGATTTTTCATTGGCAAATTGCAATGAATGTTTCATATTCTTGAGGTGTGAACTATATGTACTTAGGTCATTTTCAAGAGATTGTTCGTCTCCAATATCAATGCAAAGTGTTTCAAAAATGCCAAAAACTGAGTTCTCATTGACAGGAACTAATAAGCCTGATTGTAACATAAATTGTAAGAGAGCGACAGTTTTCAGGCAAACTGATTTTCCGCCTGCATTGGGACCTGAAATCAATAAAATTCTATTTTCATTATCTAGCTTAATATAAAGAGGAGCAATTGTTTTGTGCTGGTTTTTCAAGGTGATTTCTAATAATGGATGTCGAGCATTTTCCCAATTCAAGGCAGGTGTTGAAGATAATTCAGGATGAACGGCATCAAAATTTAAAGCGAATCGAGCTTTTGCCCGAATAAAATCTATCATTCCTAAAAAGTGGTAAGCTTTCTCTAAGGCAGGAATTTCAGGACGTAAGATATTAGTCAAATTAGTTAAAATTCTAATAATTTCTCTACGCTCTTCTGAATTTAGTTCTCGAATTTCATTATTAATTTCTAAGGACTCTTCGGGTTCGATAAAAAGAGTCTGTCCTGAAGTTGAAGTATCATGAATAAAGCCTTTGAGACGGCGTTTGTGTTCGGCACGAAGAGGAATCACCATTCGCCCTTCCCGAATCGTTAGCATTGTATCACCTTCGATAAGTCCTTGATTTTTAAGGTTTCGCAGGATTTGGTCAAGTTGTCGGCGCAAACGACTTTCTGCCGAACTAATTCGCATCCGAATTTCTCGTAATTGAGGAGAAGCATTGTCCCGCATTTTTCCTCGTTCGTCTATGACTTTTTCTATCTCTTTTAAAATCAAAGTATTAAACTCAACTTGCTCAGTTAATCTTCGAAGTTCGGTATAGGCTTCTTCAGGCTGTTCTTCAAAAAATTTGAGACATCCTCTTAAAGTTTCTAAAGATAACCGAATATCTTGAAATTCTTCCTCAGAAAGATAATTGCCCAATACTTTGGCTTTTTGGAGTGCCGTTGATACATCTAGAAAATTACCTGTTGGGAAATAATCCCCTGAAAGTAAAATTTGGCGAAACTCCTCAGTTTGTCCTAATAATTTTTTTACGACATCATGACGTGTCCAAAAGCGCATTCGTTCTACAAAAGCAATGCCTAATTGTCCTGCACACTCTTCACATACTAATTCTTTAATTCTCTCAAAATCAATTTTTTCTGGAAAGCTCTTAGGGTATAACATTCTTCTATTTTTTGGTCTAAATTTAGTTTTGAAGTTTTCTAAAAATCAAAATGGGACACAAAAATACGACTTTAGAAAAAAATTTGAAACTTAAGGGTAATTCTACTGTATTTTAAAAGTAGATAATCTGTGATACACCCAGTAATATAATGTGTTAATATTTTTATGTGCTGTTTGGATTTCGTAATCCCTTTTCTTTAAGGTGACAATCAGAAGTATTTGGTTTTCTAAACTGGTTTTTGTAGATTTGCAAAAATGGGATTCTGAATAGGGGGAAATTGTTTCCTCCTATTTTTTTTGTAATCATTTACAAAGAGTAGGATGGAGGTTACTGTATAATTTCTTGAAGATACGAGATCTTGGATACCCATTATTAATAGATGATTTTACTTTAAAAAGTGTTTTTTGATGACCAATTCAATAGTAAATTTGAAAACGACTTTGACTAAAGTTTTAGCTGAGGAATTATTATCAACTGATTTGTTTCCAGTCGAAATTCAAATTTCAGAAACTGGCAAAGTCAAAATCCAAATTATACTGGATGGTGATAATGGCATTACGATTGACCAATGTGCTGAAGTAAGTCGAAAATTAGGGGCAATGATTGAAGAAAATGATTGGATAGATGTACCGTATATTTTAGAAGTTGCTTCAGCAGGTGTCGGAGTACCTTTGAAGTTAGAACGACAATATGCTAAAAACATCAATCGTTTTTTGGAGATTCAAACTATAGAAAATCAGCAACTTATAGGAAAATTAATTGAAGTAAATGAAGATTCAATTCAAATTCTGGAAGAGGTGAGACGAAAAAAAGGAACTCCTAAAGCTAGAAAAATGCAGTTGGCAAAAGTACCTACAGAAATATTATTTTCTGATATTGAACAGACAATCGTTAAGGTAATGTTTTAAGAAATTCGAAGATCAATTTAATAAGTATCAATTGTTTAGCTACTTATTAGCTATGTTAAGATGAAAACTGAAAAATATAAAAAATATAAATCCTAAAAATTATGCAGAGTGCTTCGCTCATTGATTCGTTTGCTGATTTTGCTCGGATGAAACGCATTGACCGTCCGACTATGATTCGGATTCTGGAGGATGTTTTTCGAACGATGGTACGTAAACGATTTATCTCGGACGAAAATTTTGATGTAATTATCAATGTCGAAAAGGGCGACTTGGAAATTTGGCGGTATCGACAAATCGTAGCAGATAATACTGAGGATTTTGATGAAAACTTTCAAATAAAACTAAAACAGGCAAAAAAGATTGAGCCTGATTTTGAAGTAGGAGAGGAGGTAGCAGAAGAAGTTAAGATTCAAGATTTTGGACGTAGAGCGGTACAAACGGCTCGCCAGACACTGATTCAGAAAGTCAAAGATTTGGAAAAAGATATTTTATTCCAAAAATATAAAGACCGTGTAGGAGATGTCATTACAGGTGAAGTTTATCAAGTTTTAGGGCGTGAGATTATTGTAGTTGATAATGATGAAAATGAACTTTCATTACCTCGAAATGAACAAATTCCAAAAGACCGTTTTCGGAAAGGAGATACGATTCGAGCAATTATTCATCGGGTAGAAATGCTCAATGGAAATCCTAAGATTATTTTATCACGAACGGCTCCTGCGTTTTTGGAACGACTTTTTGAAGCGGAAGTTCCTGAAATTTTTGATGGAGTAATCACCATCAAGAAAGTAGTTCGAGAACCAGGTGAACGGGCAAAAGTTTCAGTGGAGTCCTATGATGACCGTATTGATCCTGTAGGGGCTTGTGTAGGGATGAAAGGGGTTCGGATTCACAGTATTGTTCGGGAATTACGAAATGAAAATATTGACGTAATTAATTTTACTGAAAATATGGACTTATTCATTACTCGTGCTTTGAGTCCTGCTAAGATTAGCTCTATTAAGATTGATGATGAAAGTAATCGCGCTTCTGTATTTTTGCCTCGTGATCAAGTTTCTTTAGCAATTGGACGTGGTGGACAAAACATTCGATTAGCAGGGAAATTAGTAGGCATTGAGATTGATGTTTTCCGAGAAATTACAGACGTAGAACAGGACGAGGAGGATGTCGAGTTATCAGAATTCTCGGATATTATCGAGGAATGGATGCTTGAAGAGTTTTATAAAATTGGATTAGATACTGCTAAAAGTATTCTCTCGGTTAGTAAAGATGATTTAGTACGCCGTACAGACTTGGAAGAAGAGTCTATTGATTTTATTTTAGAAGTTTTACAAAAGGAATTTGAATAAACTTAATAATTTAAATATATATTGCCTTTGGTATCGGATAAAAAAAGTCATGCCAAAGGTATTATTTAATAAAGTTTGGTAAAAAATTCCGAAAAAATGGCAAAAACAGGATAAAATTAGGAAGTTGTTAAAAGATTTTAAAATTCAATCCGAATAATATTTGTCCTATTGCCGAAAGAATCTTAATTTTGCATTCGATTTTTCCCGTAGAGGCTTTATGAGAACAAATTTATCGAAATTATTTGGTTTTTTGAGGGCTGAAAACTAGGGAGTTTCCGAAGAAAACGGAAACTTTTATCATTTTATCTTTCAGAGAGTAGCACCGAAAAACCCCATTGGGTCAATTGAAAAACGGGGAAAGATATAGTTACCACAAACGAAAATTAAAAACGACAAGGGAGACTATTTATATGTCAAGTAAACAAATGATGAGGTTGAGCCATGTGGCGAAGAAGCTGAATGTCGGAATTTCGACAATCACCCGACACCTGTCCGACAAAGGCTATGAGGTGGACAGCAAGCCGAATGCTCGCATTACGCGTGAACAGTATAATATTCTGGCAAAAGAATTTGAGGCTTCGATAGCGACCAAAAAAGAGGCTTCCAATCTCAGCATTTCGAAAAAAAGCGAAAATATTATTATCGCTGACCCTGACAAGGAATCGAATGATTCCAAGAATCCCGACGATGACCAATTACTTGTGACGGACAAAACAAATACAACAAATACCACACCCGAAACCAAAAGTGAAGAAGAGCTTATTAAAGCCAAGGGTGAAATCAAAGGCGGAGGCTTGAAAGTAGTTGGGAAAATTGATCTCAATGAAGTCAAGAAAGAGAAGGAAAACTCTTCGAGGCGAAGACGTAATCGTCGTAGAGACCGTAAACGCCGAAAAACACAGACAGATAGTCCAAATCTTGGAAATCAGTCTAAAAATGCTCCCTTTCCTAAAGATGAATCAGATAAAGGAACTCAGTCTGAGACAAATACTCCAAAGGAAAAAGTCGTGAAAGCAGAATCACCAGTCAATTCTTCGACTACAACCACCGAAGAAACAGGAGATAAAAGCCAAGTAATTGAGGCAAAAGCAGAGAAGTTACAGGGCTTGAAGGTACTGGGAAAAATTGAGCTGCCTACAGAAAAAAAGAAGAAATCTGGGCAAGGAAATAAAGAAGAAGGAAGCGGACGGAGACGAAGACGGAAACGAAAACGTATCCGAAAACCTGCTACCCAAGGACAAGGGCAAAAACAAGGAAACAATCAGAATCAACAACAGGGCAATACTCAGAAAGGAGATAATAAAAACAAGCCTGCTACCAATAAAAATAACCAGAAAGACGGAAACAAGGGACAAAATAATAATAGAGGGCAAAATAACAGAGGTGGACAGACTAGAGCAGGACAAGGAAATAACCGAAATCAAGATAGAAGGCAACGTCGTAGAAAAAAGACAGATAAACAGCCTGCAAATCAGCAGATTACGGATAAGGAAATTCAGGAAAAAATTAAGGATACACTAGCTCGTTTGAGTGGTGGGTCTAAATCAGGAACAGGAAAAGCTGCCCGCCGTCAGAAAAAAGATAAACGCCTTGAACGAGAACGCCGAGAAGCACTACAACGCAAAGAGGAAGCTAAGAAGTTGAGAGTAACCGAATTTATTTCGGCAAATGACTTGGCTGTACTGATGGAAGTTTCTGTGAATGATGTTATCTCGAAATGTTTGGCATTGGGGATGTTTGTCTCAATTAATCAACGACTTGATGCCGAAGCGATTACTTTTATTGCAGATGAATTTGGGTATGAAGTTGAGTTTGCATCAGCAGAAGAAGAGATTAAGGTTGATTTAGAAATTGAGGATAAAGAAGAAGACCTTAAAGATCGTGCGCCGATTGTGACCATCATGGGACATGTTGATCATGGTAAGACCTCTTTACTAGATTATATTCGGGATTCTAAAATTACTGAAGGTGAAGCAGGTGGAATTACGCAGCACATTGGAGCATATAAAGTAAAGACGGATAGCGGAAAGTCTATCACGTTCTTAGATACTCCAGGACACGAAGCGTTTACGGCAATGCGGGCGCGTGGTGCAAAAGTAACTGATGTTGTTATTGTCGTTATTGCGGCTGATGATAGTGTTATGCCACAAACTAAAGAAGCGATTAATCATGCTCAGGTAGCAGGCGTTCCGATTGTTTTTGCATTGAATAAAATTGATAAGCCTGAGTCTAACCCTAATAGAATTAAGGAAGAACTTTCACAAATGAATATCTTGGTTGAAGATTGGGGTGGAAAATACCAATGCCAAGAAATTTCAGCGAAAACAGGGAGTGGAGTTGAAGATTTATTAGAAGCTGTTTTATTAGAGGCAGAAGTTCTTGAATTACAAGCTAACCCAAGTAAGCCTGCTACGGGAACGGTTATTGAAGCCTTCCTAGATAAAGGAAAAGGTTATGTCTCTACAATCCTCATTCAAGGAGGTACGCTCAAAATTGGGGATATTATTCTGGCAGGAGCAAATCATGGACGGGTTAAGGCAATGACCAATCACCTTGGCAAGCGACAGAAAAAAGCAATGCCTGCTACACCAGTACAGGTTTTGGGCTTAAATGGCGCGCCACAAGCAGGTGATAAATTCAATGTCCTCCAAAACGAACGAGAAGCGCGTGATATTGCCACTCGAAGAGGACAGATTTTGCGAGAGCAAGGGATTCGAGCTACTGTCCGAACAACCTTGACTGATTTGGGTAGACGAATTGCGCTGGGTAACTTCCAACAACTTAATATCATCTTGAAGGGTGATGTGGACGGTTCTGTTGAAGCCCTATCAGATTCATTGCTCAAATTATCAACAGATGAAGTCGAAGTAAATATTATCCAGAAAGCTGTTGGACAAATTTCAGAATCGGATGTATTATTGGCAACCGCTTCAGATGCCATTATTATTGGTTTCCAAGTACGTCCTTCTCCATCCGCTCGAAAATTAGCGGAGAAAGAAAGTGTTGAAATTCGCTTGTACTCAGTTATTTACAATGCTATTGATGAGGTCAAAGCAGCGATGGAAGGCATGTTAGCACCAACTATCAAGGAAGAAATCACGGGAACTGCTGAAGTTCGGAATACTTTCAAAATCTCGAAAGTGGGAATGGTGGCAGGTTGTTATGTCACTGAAGGCATTATTAAACGTTCCTCTAAATTACGTCTGATTCGAGATGGAATTGTGATTTATGGTGGAGAAACAGGTGGAGAAGTTTTGGCACTCAAACGATTTAAGGATGATGTTGCAGAAGTCAAAAATAATTATGAGTGTGGCATCAGTATTAAAAACTATAATGATATTAAAGTAGGGGATGTCATTGAAGCCTACGAAGAAACAGAAGTGAAACGTACTTTGTAAATGTAGGATATATATTACTGCATTAGAAATCTAAATCCATAACATAAAATTATAAATTTTGTGTTATGGATTTTCTTTTACAGAAAAATTACCTTGAACGTGTTATTTAGGATTTATACTAGTAATGAATTAAGATGACACCTATTTTTGTTACTTGTATCTCCACAAGTGACTATCTGTCAACATTATCAAGTTGTTTATGAAGACACAAATAATGACAGTTTAATATCATTTTTATTATAAAATAAACTAATTTATTATTTCTTTGAGCTAATACAATATCCTCATTAGCTTAATCGCATTCCTACAACTAAAACATCATCTAATTGAAAATAAGAGCCTTTCCATTCGTCAAAAATTTGTGCTAATTCTTGTTTTTGTACTTCTAAGGGTTGATCAGAAAGTTCGAAAAGTAATTCTCGAAAATGTTTAATCATAAACTTCCGATTACTTTTCTCACCAATTTGGTCAGGAAAACCATCTGAAAAAGTATAGGCTGTTATTTCAGCATGAGCAAAACAAATTTCCTGAGTGGTATATTTTCGTTGAATTCCTTTCAGATATCCACCTACAGCATACCGACTTCCTTTGATTTGGTGCATTTCTCCATGCTGAATGTAATATAGTGGACGCTTGGCACCTGAATAAGTTAATGTTTTGGTCTCCCAATCAATTACACTAATGGAAATATCCATTCCATCCCGATTCTTGTTTGCATCTTGTTGTAATGATTGTCTAACTCTTTCATCAAGAAGATGAAGAATAACATCAGGTTTAGTAATATGATGGTCATTAACAATTTGGGTTAATAAATTTGTTCCAATCATAGACATAAACGCCCCAGGTACGCCATGTCCTGTACAATCTGCGGTTGCAAAGATGACCTTTTCCCCTTTTTGACTCTGAGTACACCAATAAAAATCACCTGACACGACATCACGAGGTCTAAAAAAAATAAAATTTTCAGGGAGCATTTTGTGAATTCGCCTTGTTTCAGGAAGGATAGCTTTTTGGATTCGTTCAGCATAATTAATACTAGCTGTGATTTTCTTATGAGCCGATTTAATAATATTATTTTGCTTAAAAAGGATGTCATTTTGTTGAGCCAATCGTCTGGTACGTTGGGCGACTTTTTCCTCTAACTTTTCATAAAGAAAAGCATTCTCAATCGAAATCGCAATTTGTGAAGCTAGTGAAGTGAGCAAGTTTACACGTTCATTGGAAAATGCCCCCTCAGATACGGAATTTTCAAGATATAAAACCCCTGTGAGTTTATATTGATTTAAGAGAGGCAAACACAAGATAGATTGGATAGCATTAGATTGGATATAATATGAATTAGTGAGTCGATTATCTTGTTGTGCCTTATCGGTTACAAATAATTTCTTAGTATGAATAACATAATTTACTACTGTATCTGAAATAAGATTATGAGCCTCTTTACGGGAGAATTGATGTAGTACTTTTTGATTCCCATTGGCATAAATTTCTCCCTGAATAACCCACTCGTCATTCTCAGATAACAACAAGATACCCTTATCGGCTCCTGCATTCTCAATCAGGATTCGAAGCATTTTTTGTAATAAACTTTCTAATTGAATTTCTTTAGAAAGGGTCTGTGAAGCTTTGAGTAAGGTACTCACATCTAAATTTTGCCCAGTTGTAGAATAAGTCGCTTGGGAAATAGTGTGTCGGTAGTATGTTGCCGTTTTGGTAGGTGCTTGGGATTGAACTATTGTACTCTGATACAAGTGACTGTACTCACTTTTTAGGTCTTTAGCTTTAGCGGTAGCTCCCCATAATTGATAATAATTGATAGCTTTTGAAAGATAAATTTGAGCAATTTGTAATTTTTCTATTGAGAGATAAAAGCGCATAGCAAACTCATTGGCAACAGCTACATACATCAAAAGATCAGCATCTACGGCAGTTTGAATGGCACGGTCATAATGATTCATTGCTTCAAATTTCTCACCATCTAATTCGGCTTTTTGTGCTAAGATTAAAGCGTACATTGGTTCAAACAAATTAGGATTGACTTGATACAACCGTTCAAGTTCGTCCATAGCTTCTTGTATAATTAAACTTGCTTCCTCTAGAGATAATTTTTGGATATCATACAATACTCTTACCGTAATGGCAGTAAACACATAATATCCAGACTTGAACTCTGCATCCAGTCCACCCAATAAAGCTAACCAATGTGTCCGCTCTTGGACAAGGAGATAAGCTTCGTCATATGCCTTCCAACAGACGAGTACCTGAAGTTTAAGGCGTTTATAAACAGCTAGCCAAGCCTGAGAGATTTCCATGAAGGTATCAATAAATTGTTGTTCATCGAATGTGGAGGTTGAGAAGGTTAGAGGGTGGTTCGTTTGTCCTTGTAAATTCAGGAAGAAACCCTGAGCAGCATAATTGGGTAAAAGTAAAAGATCATTATTTGTCCGTTTAAAAAATTTCTCTCCAGTTAGGGCATGTATTTTCATATTCGCTAAACTAGTCGGGCTACTATGCCATGTCGCCACCATAATAGAGTATCCACTATAAGCAAGGTCCCCCACTTCGAACCCTTTTTGGAAAGCAATGATATGATTCTTAACACCCTCTTGAATGGGTTGTGAATACAAACTATTATAACCAAAAAGCTGATAAACACGTGCATCAAACTCTCTGATTTTGAAGCGACTTCGAAGAGGCTTAATCTTAATTATTATTTGATTGACCGCATCATAATCTCTCATGGCTGCATGAGCCACACACAAATTAGCCAATAAAGCAGGAAGATAACCAGATTGTCCATTCTTTAGGGAAAGTATAATTCCTTTAGCTGCCACAAATATGAAAGCATAAGGAACACCTAAAAATACTCCATCCAATAACATGACTATAAGTTGTGTGCAAACTTTATGTGCTTTATCTGTTAGTAATGGTAAGCTTTCAATTTTAGAGTAAGGTACATCTGTGTTAATGATATTCAGATAGTTCCGAAACTCTTCTTCTCCTGCCTTGGTATAGAATTCTTGATCACTGATAGAAGGTAAGTTATACCCAAATAAGTTGAGTGCTTGGATGCCTTCTTCACTGGCATCAAAATAATTTCCTTGACTATTCTTTTGTCCTGTTCGAAGGATATAAATGGCAACTTTATCATATTTATCCTGAGCATTCTGTAAAGCTGTTTCGAGTAATTGAGCCGATTTTTCTGTTTTATTTATTAAGAATGCGACCTCTCCCCAGTTCTTAAAAAGAGAAAAAGTTTTTTTATAGTGTTTATCCCAAGCTTCATCGGATAATAATTGACCCGCAATAGAGAAATATTCATAAGCTGAAGTATAAGCAACAGCGTTTTTGGCTTTTTGTCCTGCTTCGATATTTAAATTTAGTAATTTATCTTTTTCTTGAGGTGAACAAACGAAGTCTAGACCAAAGTTGAGTTGAGAAACAATATCAATGAGCTTAGCTTCTTTCTCATCTTCCGAAATTTCTTCTAACCAGATATTTCCAATAGTGTAGTGTCGCTCTTTTTGCTCTTGAGTAGAAAGTAAGCCATAGGTCGCTTGTTGAATACGGTCATGAATAAAACGGTATGTTTTTGGGTCAATTTTTGACAATAACCCTTCGAGTAAAGCAGGTTCTACTGTTTTTTGACATTGTTTTACCGATTTTCCTGATACTGTACTAATTAATTCTATATTGAAACTAGCTCCAACACAAGCCCCAATTTTTAATAATTCTTGGGTTTCAGAGGGTAATTTTCGGACTTTTTGAGTCATTAAATCGACGACATTATCCGTGATATTTTGTGCCTCAATTTCTTCGATTTTCCATTGCCATTTTTCTTGTCTAAAGTCAAAATAAAGTAGGTTTTCATCAAATAAATTTTGTAGAAATTGACTGGTAAAAAATGCGTTGCCTTGTGTTTTGGTATAAATCAATTCCACAAGCGATAGAAGAACTTCTGTCTTTGTTTCTTGAAGAGAATCCTGTACCCAATCTACTATATGTTCTACCAATAAATTTTTGAGCATCAGATTTCTGACAGGCGTAATTTGCATTTCTTCGATACTTCGCAGTGTCTGCATAAACGCATGAGAATCATCAACTTCGTTATCCCGATATGCTCCAATAAATAAAACATTTTTTAAATTTTCATCGGCTAATAGTACATTAAATAAGCTCAAAGAAGCACTATCTGCCCATTGCCAATCATCAATGAAAATAACCAGAGGATGTTCTTCAGAACAGATGACATTCATAAATAGTCCAAAGACATAATTAAAACGATTAGCGTATTGTTCGCCTTTTAGGAGGGGAATTTGAGCGGGTTCACCAATTAATAATTCTAATTCTGGAATCACTTCGGTAACTACTTTGGCAAGGTCTCCTAATACATCTTGAATTTTGCTTTTCCATTTTTGAACGATTTCATATTCCTCTAATAACCAATATTGAATTAGTTCGGCAAAGGCTTTCCGAAGAGCAAAATAAGGAATATTACGCTGATATTGGTCAAATTTCCCACTAATGAAATAACCTCTTTTCTCGGTAATGGGCTTATGAATTTCATTGACTAAAACCGATTTGCCAACACCCGAATATCCTCCGACTAATAACCATTCTTTTCCGCCTTGACTCACTCGTTCGAAGGCATCTAATAAAACCTGTATTTCTTTTTCGCGCCCGTAGAGTTTCTGAGGAAGTTGTAATTTTCCTGAATAATCTTTTTTAGCTAATTCAAAATAATTAATTGTTTGATTTTCTTGAAGTTGTAATAAACAATTTTCTAAATCATGTTTTAATCCTAAAGCTGTCTGATAACGATCTTCAGCATTTTTTTCCAACAACTTAATGACAATGTTTGAAAGAGGAAGGGGAATGTCGGGGCGAATCTTTTGGATTGGAGCAGGAAGTGTGGTAATATGAGCATGTACTAATTCCATTGGATCATCCAAATCGAAAGGAACATGACCTATTAATAGTTCATATAGTACAATTCCTAAAGAATACAAATCGGTACGATAATCTACGACTTTGTTTATTCGTCCTGTTTGTTCTGGAGAAATATAGCGTAATGTACCTTCAAGATATTGAGGATTACCTAAATGATACTGCTTTTGGCTTACACGTGAAGCAATACCAAAATCTATTATCGTAACTTCTTGATTGTTAGGGTTTATAATAATATTATTAGGATTAATATCTTTGTGGATGATATTTTTTTGATGAATATAATTTAGCTTTTCAGCTAATTGAATTCCTAATTGGAGGATATTGGATAGTGATAATTCTTGGGAGAATGTTTGTAAACTTTGTCCTTCGGCGTACTTCAGGAATAGGGCAGGATTTTGCTTGAAATTGCCTAGATGCAAGGCGGGTCGGATGCCTTGAAAATCTAAAGCATGCGAAATATCATATTCATTTTGGAGGTAAAGTAAAGCCGTTGAATAATTTGGGGCATTTGAACGTAAAACTTTGATAATACTCTGGTTATCAAGGTATATTCGAAAACTCTGACCTTGATATAAAAGTTGGTGCGAATAAGACATTATTGTACAAAATTTGTGGTTTGATAATCAGAATAAAATAAATTACTAAGTTGAATATCGAATTGTATTAAGCTATATCTGATTTTAAAAATTAGTATATTATAATTTAAAGTACAAATTAGTCTAATTCTATGGTGATTCTTTTAAGTGTAATTAGGAATATTAAATTTAAGGCTTTTGTTTTTAGAAAATAGCGTAAAATTGTTGGTATCATTTCATCCAAATATCCACAAAACTTTGCTTCTTAGGCATTTCTTGGGTAGTTTTCGAATGATACCAACATATTATTTCATAACTATTTAACAATTCGTATTTTATTAAAAAAAAGAGCAAATTATAATGTAAAGAAACTAATTACATATTCTGCATCAAATTATTTTTGAGTTTATCAAATTCCTCCTTGGTAATAATCCCCTTATCATATAAATCGGAAAGTTCTTTTAAACGTTCAAAAATATCTACTGCTGAAGTATCCTTAGATTTTTCTTTTTGAGATTCGGTCTCCTTAGGATTTGGAGTAGGTTCTTCTTCAGTTACAAACTCAGCATCTTCTACTTCAACATCTTCAATATTAGTATCTTCCTCGGTATTTTCTGTTTCGTTTTGTTTCGCTTTTTCCTCTTTGGCAAGGTCTTCAGCATAGGCTTTTCCTTTCTCAAATTGTTCTTCGTAGAAAGCTTTGAAATCTTCTACATCAAAATCCAAAAATGTTCCTCCACTTTCGAAATGTTTGATAAAAACTTGTCCGATAGCATAAGTCGAAGCCCCTGACAATGCTGCCATACTTACTCCACCAATAATTGAACCATAAACAGGAATCAGCTTTAGAGCATTGGCGGCTAAACGTGACAAAATACTGCCCGATAAGGCACTAATCCACGACTTAACTTGATTCTCTGAAAAATCTACTTCATATACGGAGGAAACTTCCTTAATCATATCAATTTGTACGGCAGTAACTGCGACAATATCCGCTACAGGAAACGGAATCAAGCCTAGTCCCATTGACCATAGGACACTACTTCGTACGATTTCATCTGCTTTTTCTCGTTTAGGAGCCATAGAGCTTTTTATTTTATCAAAAATTTGGTCTAATAAAAAATCAATCACTTGCAGTTGGGGGTTTGGAATCTAATTAATCAACTATGAGAACAAGCGGTAAAATCGGAACTTTTCAGCACAATTTGCTTCTTTTTCGTAAAAATTTATGAGAATAAAATAAAAAACCCATCTTTTTACAAATGAAAAGATAGGCTTTATATTGAAGATAAAAATTTGATTCTTAGAGAACTTCTTCCTTACGTGGCATACTTATTTTGAGTTGTCCTGCCACACAATCAATAGATAACTGATGGACATCGGCTTCGTTTGGCACAGCAATATAGCTTTGGAATCCTGCACCATTGACTAGATCGTTTCCCCACGAATTAATTTGAGAAACCACGAGTACGTCTCCATCCAAATACATACTAAAATCCTCTTTTTTACCATCCTCTACAGGAAGTTCAATACTGTATCCTTTGGAATTTTCGGACATCCGTACAGGTGAGATTCCCATCGCTTCACCTAATGAATTTCTAAGTTGTTTCTTCATTAAATTTAAGAAGAAAACAGACTCTGAGTTGCTGAACATTTCCATAATTTGCATTTGTTTTCGGTGATTATATTGATTTCATAAGGAAAGAATGAAAGCTACGGATTTATAATCTCGAAAGCAAAACTCTCCTTTACGAATAAAGAGTACTTGAGTTTATTTTTATGGTTTTTCTTAATATTTTAATATTAAAAAATGTTAAAAAACATAAAGTTATTTTGTTTTGAAAGATTCTAAATTGTTCGCTGTGTTCCTAAAAATGTTTTTAGATATTGATCAAATATTCATCGTTGGAGAAACGGGATAATCGACAAAATTACGTGGTGTTTCATAAAGCCGAATTTGTAAGTCATATTCTGGTGCAATTTGCCCTCTCAAAATATTCCAAATGACTACAGCGATGTTTTCTGCCGTAGGGTTGATTTCCCGAAATTCATCTGTATCTAAATTTAGGTTTTTATGGTCAAATCGCTCGGTAATAGATTCCTTAATAATCGCACTCAATTCTTTCATATCTATTACATAGCCAGTCTCCGAATCAATTTCACCAATGACTCGGACAATTAATTCGTAATTATGTCCATGATAGTTTGGATTATTACATCTTCCGAAAACTTGTTTATTTTTTTCGGCTGACCACTTAGGGTTATGCAAACGGTGGGCAGCATTAAAATGTTCTTTGCGATAAACAGCAACTTTCATAAGTATTTTTGATAATGTTATCAGAAAAAAGAATTAGACGATTTAAGATTTTGATTGTCAGTTTTTTGTGTCTATAGAAGTTAAAAAAGCCAAAAAAATCAATTAATAAGAAGGCAACAAAAAAACATTGTGATAGTTTCTATGACTGAATTTTAACTATTTTACAACGTATCAAAACAATATTTGTTAATCATATTTTAAATATAAAAATTATGTCATTAATTAATAAGCCCGCCCCTACATTTTCTGCACCTGCAGTTATCAATGGTGAAGAAATCGTTGAAAACTTTTCATTAGAGCAGTACAAAGGTAAAAAGCACGTCGTTTTCTTCTTTTACCCTAAAGATTTTACGTTTGTTTGCCCAACTGAAATCTTGGCATTCCAAGAAAAATTAGCAGAGTTTGAGAAGCGAAATGTGGCGGTTGTAGGTTGCTCTACCGATACCGAAGAAACGCACTTAGCATGGTTATTAACTCCTAAAGCAGAGGGTGGTATCGAAAGTGTAACTTTCCCGATGGTCGCTGACGTAGATAAAACAATTGCTACAAATTATGATGTTTTGGGTGGCGAATATTACTATGATGAAGACGGTAAATTGGCTTTTGAAGGTGCGCCAATTGCTTTGCGTGGTACATTCTTAATTGATAAAGAAGGTATTATTAAACACGCTGTTCTTAATGATTTCCCATTGGGTCGAAATATTGACGAGGCACTACGAATGGTGGAAGTGTTGCAACATCACGAGAAACATGGTGAAGTTTGTCCTGCTAACTGGACAGAGGGCGAAGATGCAATGAATGCTACACGAGAAAGTGTTAAATCATACTTATCATCTCACTAAAAGTTTGGTTTTTAGTTTTTTAAACCTATAAGGTATCCAAAAACCTTATAGGTTTTTTCATTCATAAAATAATAATATTAGTGTTTTAAGATGATTTTTTTGTAAAATTTTCCATTTTCTGTTAAAAAAGTAACTAAATAAATCCCTCCTTTTAGAACAGAAACATCTATCATTTTTTGGAATTTTTGAGAATGAACTTCAAATGATTTAGAAAGTACTTTTTTTCCTAAAAAATCATGAATTTCTAAATGTAAGTTTCTGATACTTTTCGTAGATTTAAAATTTAATTGGAATTTATCTGAAGTTGGATTAGGAAAAAGTTGAAAAGTTGTTTTTTCAGATACTAAATTTTCTTCAATTCCTGTAACTTCCCCTTGAATTTCGAGGTTATCAATTGCCCAACCCCAAGCCGTAATATCAGTATCCGAAAATAATCGAAAACGAATTAAAATTTCTTCTCCAGATTGGAATGTATTTTTCAGATTGATAGTACGTCGTCGGAATAAAGATTGATTTCCTTGAGCCAAAGAAACCCCTGTATCATCAGTCAAATTTTCATACTCACTTTTCCAAATTTCATTGGCTCTACTGTCGTAAGGTGGAGTTAAGAATTGCCATGTTTTGCCATTATCATTTGAGCCTTCGATTACCACATAATCCCAAAAATTTTCCGCTCCAAATTGAGCATTTCCCGAACCCATTTCGACCAAAACAACCTCATCAAATTGCATAAAAGCACGTGTGTTTTTGACAATTATGGGAGTTTTTAACTGATAAATGTATTCTTTTTGTGGATCATAAGGATGTTCGGACTGAATGGCTGGCGAAGAAAATCCTGAAACCGTATTTATCGAAAAACCTGTTCCAATAAAATCATCGGGACGATTATCAAAATTGGTTTCATAAGTCGTGACAACTTGATGATCAGGCTCAATTGAAATTTGGGCATAACCATCTATTGGAAAAAAAGCTTCATTTTGATTTGAAGAATTATCTATGGCACGAATTCGATATCTAATACTATCATTTTCAGTGACTTGTGTAATTGGGATTTCTCCAAAATAAATTCCATTTTGTAAAATCATGGTTTTAAAAGATTGAATTTGATTATTTACAAAATATTGAACCTCAACGTTAGAAATTCCTGAAACATCTGAGACTTGAGCAAAAATCGGAATATTTTCTGAACCAATCGAAGCCGTTTTTATAACTTGATGTTCAATAATCGGTGGAGTATCATCTGTAATAACTTGCAAAGTAAATTTTTCAGAATTATTGGGTAAACGGTAACTTCGAAGAGGATCAGAAGCTGTAAAATAATATTGATAATCAGTTATTTGAGAATTATTAGGAATTTTTGCTGTAAATGTTTTTCCATTACCAGAAGTCATTTTTAAGGTTTGTTCTTGTCCTGAATTTGCCTGAATATAATGCAACATGACCGTATTTTTATCAAAAGTAGTATCACTTTGAATATCTAATTTGAGTGTAAAATCAGAATTTGTATCTTCGATTTGTTGAGGTGCTTCATGGGTCAAAAATGTAGCTACCCAACCCATTTCTGCCAACATATTGAGAATTATTTTCCCTGGTGAATGTATGGCTACTCCTTTTGCGATTTCAGGAATCATCAACGAATTTTCTGACCCAATCGGATAAGTTTCTTTGTCTAAATGTGAAAGACTTGCACCTAAGGAAAAGGCTGAAGGAGCAAATATTTTAGGATAATTATCCTCCTGATTTTTAGTAAATTTACTCGCAAAAAAGAGAGAATTATTGGTAAGTTTTTGGGCAAAATCTTCAGAATCATTCGAAACAGTTTCTAATAAATAACTGGAATTTTCATCCACTAAAAAACGGTCATAAACAATCGGAATTTGTGTTCCTTTCCCCCAAGTAGCTTTTCCATCTTTAACCTCTGAGAATGAAGCAATTCCCAAACCATGAGCTATTTCATGAAGTGCCGTTGTAACCAAATCATATTGGTCAGTCGAAAGTTTTCCATCCGTTCCGTAATACCAATTTACCGAATAATTAAAGGAAATCTCAAGGTCAAACTCTTCGGTATCATTGATTTCTTGATGGGCTAGTTTTTCAGCTAAAGCAGTCGCATACCATGTTTCAGAACGGATTGCTCCTTGAAAATCTTTTTGAAATGTAGTAGCTTTTCCTCCACCTAACTGATTGTTTTCGAGGGAAGTATCCCAAATGGCTTTGACTCGAATTGGAACAGGACTTTTAAGTAAAGAAGCCCAGATATCAATGGCATATTGTACTGATTTTTGAGCATTTTGAGGGAAGTTTTGATACTCAACTTCAAATATTGCTGTTTGCTCTAAACGACCTAACTGACCCATGCCAAAAAATTTAGGAGGAGGTATAAATTTTGAAATACTTGGTGAACCTGCCGAGCAAATAATTTTTTGACCATTGATAAAGTGAGCATGAGTTTGAGAAAAAAGAGGAAAAATACAGAGCCAAGCACCCATAAGACTAAAGGTTTTTTGAAAGGTCATGTTATAATTGATTTTAGGATTAAATTTGATTACCAACTTATTATAAATAGAAGTTTTAAATTTCAGAATAAATATCTTTACGTCTGATATTTTCGTACAAAAAATCAAGTTTCTATCCCTTAGAAACGATTCAAAACGAATTGAAAAAGAGATTAAAAATTAATAAAATGCGATTTTTTAGGGTCATTCTTCTGTGTTGTTCGTTTCTTATCATTGATCAGCTACAAGCACAAAAATATCAAATCTCCTATTTTGGAACCCAGTCAGTAGGGACGCTCTCCCAGAAAGCAGGAAAATATTCTATCTCTATTAGTGGTGGTGATGGAGGGGGGAAAAGCGTTCAAACTTCTTCAGGAAAATATGTGATTACACCAGGTATTTTTTCTGCTCCAAATCCAGCTATCCCTGTCTCTGAAAATGATTCGATGATTTTGGTTCGTATTTTTGAAGAAACAAATGGAGAAAACTGGCTTGAACCTTGGACATTAGAAGACTCGGTTTATACATGGGAAGGCATAACACTGAGCGAAGAAGGAACTGTTACCGAAGTGAAAATGCCCTCTAATAACTTAACAGGAATACTGCCTACTAAATGGGCATTTCCTGATAGTATGTATATCATTGATAATTTTGATGAAGGAGAAGAAGTACGTATAAATGTTTTTGGCAATCGTCTTGATTTTGGTTCATTAGAGCCTGTTGCGGATTTTCTTGAAAATGAGTTTTTTTTGTATGATTCTCAGGCAGTTATTGGTGAACCATTAGATACGACTATTTTACGAGGAATGGCTGTTCCCTTAGCAATCGAAACTCTTGGAGAACACAATACTTACCAATGGTTTCTAGAAAATCAAAAAATTGAGGGTGCAACCGACAGTATCTATTGGATTCGAAATATGAATTATCCTGATACAGGAATTTATTACTGTCAAATTCGTAATGAAATTGCCCAAGAAACAGTACTTCAAACTTACGAGATGAGAGTTAATATTGCTGATCCTATTACTGTACAAGATTCCTTGGCATTAGTACAATTTTATAGTGTAACAGGTGGTGAAAATTGGTTGCGATCTTGGGAGCTTAAAAATCCTGTAATTACATGGGGCGGACTAGTATTTAAGAATAATGAACTAATCGAAATTAATTTAAGTGGTAATAATCTGATTGGAGTAATACCTGATTTTTTGGATACAGCATTGATTTTTAGAAATTTACGAAGCCTAAATTTATCGGCTAACCAGCTTGATGGTAAAATTCCTAAAGGTTTAGGAAAGTTGAAAAAATTGGTTTTATTGGACTTAGACAAAAATAATTTGACTGGAAAAGTACCTGTTGCCTTAACTCAACTTCCTCATTTACGGACTCTCTGGATTTCGAGAAATAAATTCACTAATTTACCTGATTCAGTACATGAATGGAAAACGTTACAATATTTATTTGCTCATGGTAATCAGATTCGAGAAATTCCTTCTAGTTTTAAGGATATGGACGAGTTGAAAATCTTGAATCTTAATGATAATGAACTTCAGGAATTGCCTAGTTTTCTACCCGACTTAAACTCATTGGAAATCTTTTATGCTGCCCGAAACCAATTGACAAATATTGCTCAAAATATTGGAAAGATGCCTGAACTAAAAGTTTTAGATTTAACAGATAACCAACTGAAAAACTTACCAATAAGTATGAGTCGGTTTGAAAAATTAGAACAGTTAAAAGTTGGACAAAATTTATTACAATTTGCCCCACTTGAGCCAATTATTGATCGAAAATATTTACTTTTTGACTACAATCCACAAACAGCAGTTGGCGAGATTCAAGAATTTAATCTTGATGTAAATGAGGCTTTTGAAATTTCGGTTTCAGTAACGGGTACAGAAAATAGTTATCAATGGTATAAAAATAATGAAAAAATTATAGGTGCAAGTTCACCAAATTATCAAATTTCAGAAGTGCAAAATAAAAGTGCAGGTATTTATCATTGTTTGGTGAGTAATCGGAAAGCCAAAGATTTGGTTCTGAGAAGTTTACCAAATACGTTAAATATTGCTTGTGGTGAAGGACTCTCAGCACATATTAGTACAGAGGATGCTATTGTTTACTGTCCTGAGGTGAATATTATAACTAAATTAGAAGCTAAAATTAGTCGAGATAATCTTGAAGTTCGTTGGTTTCGAGACAATATTGAGATTTTTGGGGCAAATGGAAATACCTATTTTGCGAAAGAAGCAGGAACATTTCATGTTCGAGTCACGGACGGAAGTAATTGCTCAGTTACCTCCAATAAACTCAGTATTAACCGAGTACCTCAACGTTATGCCGATATACGATCGGACAGTTCAGCCTTGTATCTTTATGAAACAAATGCAGAAATTACAGATTATCAGTGGTATTTTTATGATGAGGCAATTGAAGGAGCTACCTCTTCAAAATATCAAGCCGAAAAAGATGGAGTATATGTATTAAAATTTACGGATAAAAATAATTGTACTGCTTATTCCAATTCTGTCCGAGTTATAAATACTGCTACAGAAAATACCAGCTTAACCAAAGATATTAAATTATATCCTAACCCTGTCCAAGATTTCTTTTATGTTGGAACTCCATTAAGTTTAGGGGAAGTACATTTACATATTTTTTCAGTTAAGGGTGAAGAAATGACTAATATAAATATCACAGAGACAGGACGTAACGAGAAACGACTTGATATGCGCCAGTTGCCTTCAGGGATGTATATCATTACAATTGCTACGGATGAGGGCGATATTATTCGCCGAATAATTAAGCAATAACAAACAGAAAATTATCTAATAAAACCGTATTGATTTAATTACTATAAAATGAAATTTGAATTAGAAAGAATCACACGAAACTATATTTCTACACTCACGCCATACTCTTCGGCACGAGATGAGTTTTCAGGTACAGCTAGTATTTTTTTGGATGCCAATGAAAATCCGTATGGGTCGGTTACCTCTGAAAAATACAATCGATATCCTGATCCCTATCAACAAGATCTGAAGGTTAAGATTGGTGAAATCAAGAAAATATCACCAACTCAAATTTTTTTAGGTAATGGTAGTGACGAAGCGATTGATTTGTTATTTCGGATTTTTTGTGAGCCACACCAAGATAATATTATCATTACACCACCTACGTATGGGATGTACCGAGTAAGTGCTGAAACTAATTGTACAGAAATTCGAGAAGCACCACTTTCTCCTGAAAACTTTCAGCTACGACCTGATGAAATTTTGAAAGAAGTTGATAAAAACACCAAAATTATTTTCTTATGTTCACCTAATAATCCTACAGGAAATTCATTACAAACATTAGATATTCAGAAAATTATTGAAAATTTCTCAGGAATTGTTATTGTAGATGAAGCGTATATTGATTTTTCAGCATCACCTACTTGGATCTCTGAATTAAAAAATTATCCTAATTTAGTGGTTTTACAAACCTTTTCTAAGGCATGGGGATTAGCAGGATTACGGCTTGGAATGGCATTTGCTTCCGAGGCTATTATTCAACTTCTGAACAAAATAAAATTGCCATATAACATAAGTCAGATTGTACAAGAAACTGTCTTAGAAAATTTGTCAGAATTTAAAAAACAAACTATGGTAAACCAAGTTTTGAAAGAGCGTAAATCACTACACTCAAAACTTGAGAATCTTGATTTTGTACAAAAAATATATGAATCTGATGCTAACTTTTTATTGATTAAAGTTGATGAAGCACAAAAAATTTATGATCAGTTAGTTACGCAGCAAATTATTGTCCGAAATCGCTCAAAAGTCATATTATGTGAGGATTGTTTGCGAATTACGGTAGGTACAGAAACAGAAAATCAAGTTTTAGTGGAAACACTCAGGAATTTCTGAAATTACTAAGAATTTATTAATTTTATCGTTCTATATATTTTTATCTCCACATCGTAATTATTAGCTGATTGAACTGCCCATGAGTACCATTATGGATAAGGTTTCAGGACTTGTACAAGATTGTAAAACACTGGCACAGAAGTACATTTGGCCTGATTTTGCCCCCGAACGTTTGCCTGAAAATACTAAAGCTAAAGTTCGCCAACTACCCGATACCGCTCAACTTGACTTTTATGAACGGTATGCGAACCAAACTGAAAACCTAAGAAATACCCGTAATGTAAGCTTATTTTTTTTTATTTTTAGTGCTATCACAGGTATTTTTCCTATTTCCGTTGCCATTGTAATATATTGGTGGTTTCTGAAAGAAAATCAACTCCCAGAAGTCGCTAATTCGGCTCTTCAACGAACACTTATCAAATATAAATTGCCTATAGGTGATGAATATAAAAGTGAATATCAAACCAAATCTACTTTTCAAACAACGGCTCCAAATGCTCGACCTGATATTTTTGAGCGTAGAGCTAAACGTCAACAAGAGACGGCTTCTAAATCTAGTTTTGAGATGTCTCTGTTTGATATTGAAAGTCTACATACAGGATACCTTGTTGATTATCAATTAAAAAAATGGAAAATAGTGGGAGAGTATGAATTTAATCGGAAAGATGGCAGTTCAGAAAAGACCTTTAAACTATTTCATCAAGATGAGCAAATATTTTTACATCTTTGGAAAAAGAAAGATACATTAATATCTTATGTTACTGAACAAGTAAATATTTATGATGTGGATGAAAACTTAGCAGAACAAATTATTTCAGAAGATGTACCTTTTGAGTTACTTACTTACCAGAATAGAGCGTATTATCTGGAAAGTGAGGCTGAAGGGCTAATGTATGATTTGACTATGGATTCGAGTGGAACACAAGCAATGATTTGGAATTATTTTGATGGGCAACATCGCCAAATTTTACGGCTTGAACGTTTTGGAAGAGCTGATTTTCGGGTTTTTGTTGGAAAGTATGTCTCTCCTTTTGAGTTTTCGAATATCATCCAGAGTACCTCTAGATTTTAATTGAATGGATATAGTAAAAAAATAGGCTAAAAATGACCCAAAAAATTTACCAAGTAGATGCCTTTACTAGCGAACTTTTTGGAGGAAATTCTGCTGCTGTTTGTCCTTTAGATAATTGGTTATCAGATGACTTAATGCAAAAAATTGCTCGTGAAAACAATTTAGCAGAAACTGCCTTTTATGTTCCAACGATAAGTGGTTATCATATTCGATGGTTTACGCCAAAAACAGAAGTAGCTCTTTGTGGACACGCTACTTTGGCGACAGCTTATGTTATTTTTGAAATTGAAAAGTTACCTCAAAATGAGATTAAATTTGATTCACTAAGTGGAGAATTGGGTGTGAAAAAATCAGGTAATTTCCTCACCTTAGATTTTCCAAGTGATACTATTACTCATGTTAAATTACCAATAAATTTAGCAGAAGCAATGGGTAAAGTTCCTTTGGAAATTTGGAGAGGAAAAACAGATTATTTATTGATTTATAAAAATGAATCGGATATTTTAGATTTAAATCCTGATTTAAAATTATTGGCAAAATTTACCGAAGTTCGTGCCGTAATTGCTTCAGCTAAAGGGGATAAGGTTGATTTTGTCTCACGAGTTTTTGCTCCTCAATCGGGAATTGATGAAGACCCTGTAACAGGTTCAGCACACACTACTTTAACCCCATATTGGGCAGGAATTTTAAAGAATAATACACTAAAAGCGCAACAACTTTCTGAACGAAAAGGTGACTTATTTTGTGAGTTGAAAGGAAAACGAGTAGCTATTTCAGGAAAAGCACGGTTATATCTGCAAGGAAAAATTTGGTTAGTATAGCTTCTAAAAAATAAACTTTAGGTTTAATATTTCATTCGTAATAAATTGAGGCAAAACGAATGAAAAGAAAGGCAAGTATTTCCACAATTTTGTTACATTTGAGGGCTAAGCTAAAACTTGTTTTGAAAAGATTAAGTGTTTACGTATCATCCTAAAAACTCCAATACTCATGTTTCTCTTTAAGTCACGTAAAATTTTGCTTGTTACAATATGTTTATTATACTTACTTTTATCTTTTGTTGTCTTATCTACTAGTTAGTTAGTTAGTCGACTTTTCCAATCAATTTGTTTTAATTTTACTATTCCATCTTTATCTCAAGAGGATTATGATGTTCCGTATTATTTTTAATAATATCCTGTTCTCTATTCACCAACATCACTACATAAGTGGTATAAACCAACAAGAAAAAAATTCCTGTTTTCTTTCCAAATTCATATTGTTTGCCAATAGCTAAGACAATGAGTAATAGCATACTTGCAAAAATAATCATTGCGACATCTAAATTACTAATCTCTTGGAAAGGAAGCGGAGCTATTGTAGCACTCAGTCCTAAAATCCAAAGTACATTAAAAATATTTGAGCCTACGGCATTTCCTATCGCAATATCAGTTTTGTTTTTGAAAGCGGCAACGGCTGAGGCAGCCAACTCAGGTAAAGATGTTCCGATAGCTACAATAGTTAATGCAACTACTGACTGACTGATTCCCATCTGGCTAGCAATTTCTTTAGCTCCTTCTACAATCCAATCCCCACCAAGAGCTAATCCAATCCCACCAACTACAATGTATAAAATGGCTTTCCAGTTGGGTAGAATTTCAATTTCTTCATGATCTTCAGTAGGAGACTCATTACTTTGTTGGGCAAATTTGAAGATATAAAGCATAAACATTAGAAAAAAAATGAGTAAAATAATTCCATCTACTCGATTTAATTCTAAGCCATATGTAACAACCTTCTCGCTAAGATTTGAACGTAAAAATTCGGCTTTTAGATTTGCATTTGCCAGAAAACCAAATAGTAAGGCAGCAGTCAAAGAAAAAGGAATCTCGATTAACATGGTATTTCGATTGACTACTAGAGGAGAGATAATTGCCGTTACACCTAAAATCAATAGAATATTTGCCACATTACTCCCTAAAATATTCCCAATGGCTAAATCAGGACTTCCACTAAAACTGGCTAATAAATTAACAATGAGTTCGGGCATTGAAGTCCCAAGAGAAACTACAGTAAGTCCAATAATAATATCAGAAATATTAAATTTTTTGGCAATGGAAGCTGTGCCTTCTACTAACCAATCTGCTCCCTTCACCAACAAAACAAACCCTAAAACAAATAAAATATAAGGTAAGATTTGTTCCATCATTGTAATAAATTCCATAGTGTGTAGTAGTTTTAGTGAGTCGAAGGACGTTTACCTGCTAAGATTTGTAAGATATATTGTACTATGAGAATGAAGGCAAAAGTTATTCCAGTGCTGATTCCAGCCTTAAGTAGAGCAACTAAATACAAATTCGAATTAAAGGCTTCTAATAAAAAAAGAGGAATATGGTGTACTAAAATAAGTAATAAAGCATATTTCCAAAACCAACTTAGCCCCATGATATTTAGAGAAGGACGAGCTGAGGCTTCATATCCTCCCATTGGTTCAAGACGGGCAATCCAATAATTTCGAATAAATGCCATCAAAA
This sequence comes from Cytophagales bacterium UBA2561, assembly GCA_002340355.1. GTDB lineage: Bacteria > Bacteroidota > Bacteroidia > Cytophagales > Thermoflexibacteraceae > UBA2561. Next base: position 513,733 of record DDLX01000028.1, on the reverse strand, counting down.
CGCAACTAAACATATGAACTCCAAGCATATTGTACGATAAATCAATCACTAAACCCAATGCAAATCCTAATAACATCAATGTAATCGTACTAATTTCAAAAGGCAAAAGTAGCAAGACAGCTATATAAATATAACAAAATCCGACATTGAACAACATTACATTATGCAAAAATAGAATTTGTAATATGATGTACAATATCGAGTTAATAGCATGGAAAATCAGTATTTGGTAACTCATAGAGACATTAGAACTTTGTTATTGGGTTATTTTTTTTCAACAATGATGTTTGCTTTTTTCAGAGAATCCAACTCATTTTTTTGTAAGGCATCAACTACATAAACGTGAGAAATAGTTTCCATATCGGCATTTAGTTCAATCTCAATTTTACGTTGATCTCCCTGCGTTTTATGAATACGTTTTACTGTTCCAATAGGATATTTATTAGGAAAAACACCATCTAACCCAACTGTTACGATGGTATCTTTTTCTCGGATGGGAACATCACTACGAAGATTAATAAATTCTACTGTTTTAGCATCTAATGTATTTTTCCATGAGATAGTAGCTAGCCCTTGATTTTTAATAGTATCTTGTCCTGTTCGTTGAACAATTCCTGAGAAGATAAATCTTGGATTTAGAACTGAAAACACAACCGAAAAATTTTCTGAGCAACTTTTGACTTTTCCCACAACTCCATTATCCGCAATTACACCCATCCGAGGACGAATACCATCTTTTGAACCTTTGTTCAAGATCAAATAATTATGGGACTGTCCTACTGAATTACTGACAACCTTAGCGGGAATATAATCTTGACGAACAACAGATTCAGAATCAAAACGCTTCATATTCAATTGGTTAATCTCCTCTCGAAGTCGAGCATTTTCAGACTGTAATTTTTCGTTTTGTGTTTCTAGCGAAATGAAATTTTTCATTCGTGCCGAAAATTGGTACATACTCCCAAAAAACTGATTCGACCCAACGAATAACCCTGCACTTTGGTAATCATTATGTGAAAACATCAGAGCAAGGCTTACCAGTTGTAACAGTATGAAAATCAAGATAACTCGACTACGATGTAAGATTCGAAATAATAACTTCATAATTTTTCAGGAACTTAGCATTTACAACTTTCCTAGAACAAACTTCATTGACCAGTTATTATGAAAAAATAAATATATTACCTATATATAGTAACTTGTTTATTTTCACTAAATTACATTAGTACTTACTTGTTATGTATTGTGTTAAGTCATCAAAATTCCTTTGTAGGCATCCATACGTTCAAGGGCAATACCTGTACCTCGTACAACGGCACGTAAAGGATCTTCTGCGATGTGAATTGGTAATTTAGTTTTCATTGCCAAACGTTTGTCCAATCCTCTCAATAACGCACCGCCACCTGTTAGGTGAATGCCATTCTCGTAAATATCTGCAGATAATTCAGGAGGAGATGTTTCAAGAGCTTTTAAGACAGCCTCTTCAATCTTAGAGATAGATTTATCAATTGCAAAGGCAATTTCAGGGTAAGAAATTTTGACTACTTTGGGGATACCTGTCATTAAATCTCGTCCTTTTACTTCATAATCATCAGGTGGGTTTTCCAATTCTGCCATTGCTGCACCTACTTCAATTTTGACCCGTTCTGCAGATCGCTCTCCAATCAGAAGATTATGTTGTCGGCGCATATAATCTAAAATATCTTTGGTAAAAATATCTCCTGCAGTCCGTACTGACTGGTCAGAGACAATACCTGAAAGCGCAATGACAGCAATTTCTGTTGTTCCCCCTCCAATATCAACAATCATTGTACCGATAGGTTTTCCAATATCAATACCAATACCAATAGCAGCAGCGAGAGGCTCTTGTACCATATATACTTCTTTCGCCCCAGCATGTTCAGCAGAATCTCGTACAGCTCGTTTCTCTACTTCAGTGATGCCTGAAGGAATGCAAATCACCATACGATGAGAATGAGGTAAAAAAGAACTTTTTCCATTATCAATCATCTTAATCAATCCACGAATCATATACTCAGCAGCATGGAAATCGGCAATTACGCCATCTCGCAACGGACGGATAGTCTTGAGGTTAGGGTGTGTTTTTTCGTGCATTTGCATCGCCTCATTCCCTACAGCGATAATCTTATCATTTCGCTGGTCAATCGCAATGATGGAGGGTTCATCCACCACAATCTTTCCTTTATGTAGAATCAGTGTATTAGCCGTACCTAAATCAATAGCTATATCACTTGAGAAAAAGTCAAATAGTCCCATATTGTTTGTTTTAACAACGTGTCCGAACAAGGCGCAAAGATAAAATTTTTAATACTAGGAATTGCCTTTCTATTCTTATTTAATTTCGGGTGTTGTCTCGTTTACAAATCTTCTGTTAAAGTTTGAGTTTTTGCCTAACTCACAAAAATACATTTTGTCAGGTGTTTTTCATAGCATTTTACCTGAATTTATTGCATTTTATATGAGGAACCAAAATCAAAATTTTTTTTCATGTTTCTAGACTAGGCAAGTTAAAAGAATAGATTGAAAAACTAAAAAAATAGTCAATGGAATTATGTTTAATTTTTTCTTAATTGTACTATAATGTCAAGAGGTTTTGCTTCTGTTGTCAAATGTATGATGGATATTCATTAAGATAATAGATAAATATATGAAATAAATACTATTAGCACTCTAATTTTTTAGAAAACTTGATGCTTCTACGCTGTAAACGAGTAAGTTTTGCTCGAGTATTAGTATTACATCCTTCAATATATTTGGTATATTTCTTTCCGATAATATGTTTATAACCCTGAAAATGTCTTTCAAATCCTTTGAATCCATCCGCTTAAAAAGCGGTACAAAAATACTCAATTTCAATTTGTAAGGCACGCAATTGAGCCATCAGGGAGTCCAATTGTTTGACACTTCTTTTGCCGATCGTGACGGCTAAAATTTCTCCTGTTTGAGGACAAACTGCATAAAAAATCTACACCTTCTTTTGCTTACTTTTTACAAAAGACCACATTTCATCAATTTGAATACGAAAGTATTTCTTTTGACAAGGTTTCCACTTGTTTTTGAGTAACCTGTTTCAATCAGATGTTTAATCACTGTTTTAGGACTCGTAGAACATACTTTTGCTGTATCTCGAAGCCATCTCCATGAAGTAAACAGTGAGTCATTTTCGCTTTTTCTTCTGGATTAGCTCCTTGATAAAGATACTCATATTGAAACTGTTTCTGACAACCTTGGCGAAGAAAATTTTGACAACCCGTCGATTTCTTCCCGTTTTTAACCACCTTTGCACTCAGGCAATGAGGACATTTTACTTGAACTTGTATCTCACACATTCTACAAGTTTAAAGCCTCTTGCCTTTTTTACAAATCTTCATCATACATTTTGAAACACTACCCAAAAACTAATGCCTGAAAGATAATCAAAAATTGAAAAGATTTGAATAAAGCCTCCAAAATTCGTCAAATTTTGATAATTGTTGATAAAGGTTTTATTTGATACGTTAAAAGACAGGGTTTAAAAAATCCTCCTGCATTAATCAAATCAATACAGGAGGATAAATTTTTATAATGGCAATGGAATTACAAAACTACCATAAGGCACATTTTCATCAGGATATATAATTTGTTCTTCAAATTGAAGATATATTTGTCTGTCATTCTCTCCAATAAAAAATGAACCTTCATAATCCAATACTGGCATCCTAAAGTCAGCAGTACGATTAAGCTTTTCCCAATCTGCATAAAAACTTAGTATATGATAATCTTCTAAAGCTACAAGACTAAAGTTTCTATTCGGATATGTATTTCCATTAAAAGAAAATCCTTTCATATCCTGCTCATTAATCGGAATCCCTTCTTGATTAGTAAATGTGACATGAATAGTAGTAGGTCCTTTACTATTGTACCATTTCTCATCTTTACATGATGAGAATAAGGTAATCACAGCAATAATTAAAATTAAATATTTCATGAAAAATTATTTTAATAGACTTTATCACGATTTATTTTTTAAGCCTGAACTCTCCAAGCGTTCGAAACGCTTGGAGAGTTGAAATTCAGCTATTTTCGATGATTTCCGAAATCATATTTTTTGAACTGTAAAAAAACGTGATAAAGCCTGTTGATAGAAGTTTTATTTGATACGTTAAAAGGCAGGGGTTAAAAAAAAAATCCCCCTGCATTAATCAAATTAATGCAGAAGGATGAGTTTTTATAATGGCAATGGAATTACAAAACTACCATAAGGTATATTCTCATCAGGATAGATAGTTTGTTCTTCAAATTGAAGATAGATTCGATTATCAATCTCACCCATCGAAAAAGAGCCTTTATAGTTTAGAGCAGGTATTTCAAAATCAGAAAGATGGCTAAGTTTATCTTGGTAAGCATGAAAGTTTAATATATTATATTCCCCTGATGATATGAGACGATAGTGTTTACTAGGATGTAAGTATCCATTAAAAATAAACCTGTGCATACTCTCTTCATCAATAGGGATTCCTTCCTGATTGGTGAATATGATATATATATTCGTAGGAACTTCATCATAGAAGTACTTGTTATCTGAGCATGAACTAAGTACTATTATTAAGATTGCTAAAATAAATTTTTTCATAGTTTTATAAATTAAAATACCTAAATATTTTTATGGGTGGATGTCATAAATAATTTCTTTGCAGAATCGATAATGTCTATCAGGAGCTGGGTCTATTTTATCTACATACCAATTATTGTAATGATACCATCCATTATAATATCCATCCCAACCCCAGTTCATATGAAAAAGTAAAGTAGAACCCCAACATGGAAATATTGTACGTTTATAGCCATCACATACCCATGCGTGTCCTATTCTGCCATTACTTTCATGTGTTCCTCCCAGAATAACGGGACGACCAGCATTAATCTCATTGACAACTCGTGAATAATCATTAAAGTAATACGTATCATCATGTTTTGCACTACTATAACCAGCCCAAATAAATCCTGTATCTATGGATTTATTTTGAGTAATGGATAACCCGTTACCATCAACATTGTACTTAGTATTGGTTAGAGTTCCTATGTCTAATAAAAGTTGAGCTATAGTAGAGCTTGGTGAGTTACGTGAGGCACTGTTTGGCATAGCTGACCAATTATAACTTGTTGGATATTGCCAATACTTCATTATTTGCCCCATTGCAGTAGGTACACATCCAGTTGAAGCACGATTACAATCGTTATATATATTGGTTACTACTGGAATCATACCATTATATCCACATCCCTGTCCCCAAGAGGTTTGCAACAAAGGACCTTTGGTAGTGGTTGTAGATGTACAATCTGGGTCAATCGGGTCTTCTCTTTCTGTACGTCCATTGTTTGCACCTGTCTCATCGACAGCTTCTTGCAATAAATTCAGAAGCATCGGAGGAACTTCCATTCCTGCATCTTTGTAATACTGAATCCACGCCATGATAGCCGTTTTACGAGGCTTTTTCTTTCCTTTTTTGGCTTCTTTGATGTTTTCCACTGACTCTTCGAGCCATGCTTTGACGGCATCGGGAGCATTGGTTTCATCAAATTCGCCATTGTCAGACACTGCCATCACGGGAGCTACCCGAAAGTCTGCCGACATAACCAAAAAACCATCGTCATAATTGACAATATGAGCATACGAATCACCTTATTGATTATTATAAAAAATTATATTAAATGAATAATGAGAAATACTTGAGGAGCGCAAAGGTAGGTTTGTAGAGTGCAACTTCCTTGCACTCTATAATTTTCTTTGTTTTTTTTAATCAACTTCCGTACTTAATTTACAATAGTCCGTAAGTTTTACTCAACTCTCCAAGAGTTTCAAACTCTTGGAGAATTATAGTATTGATTTTCAGTAATTTAATATTTATTTACATTAAGCAGAGTTTGTAAATTTTACTCTGCATAAATATTTGATTATCAATAATTTTTGTGTTTAGAAAATTTTTTTAACAAAAAACTTACGGACTATTGATACCATGACAAAATTGTTTTTAATTAAATTTTTTTCTTAATTGTACTATAATGTCAAGAGGTTTTATCTAGTGGAGATAAAGGTTCTTTTTACTACTTGAAATAGTAACTTATTGCTCAGAATCACCGACTTCCATAAAAATCTATCTTATGTAGATATCTATAAAAGCTTGATAATCATTTTGTAATTAAAATTTAAACAATCTCTAAAAAAAAGTAACAGATCTTTTAGTATAAAATACTTCATCAGAAAATATGAACAATCAAGAGTTAATAGAAAGTGCCAATTATATACGAAAAGCTGACATATTGATTATTACGGCTGGAGCAGGTATGGGAGTTGATTCAGGTTTACCCGATTTTAGAGGGGAAAAAGGGCTGTGGAAAAAAAGAGAAAATAAAACACAATACAACGATTTTATAAATAAACCTAATGAAGCATGGTATTTTTATGGGATTCGTTATAATGAGTATAAAAATACAATGCCACATTCAGGATTTTATCAATTATTAGAAATAAGTAGAGCTAAAAAAGATTATTATGTTTTCACGTCAAATGTGGATGAACATTTTCAAAAAACTGGATTTGATATAGAAAAAATAGAGGAATGTCATGGTTCTATCTTTATGTGGCAGTGTAGTATGGATTGTAAGCGAAAAGTATGGACAGCAAATTATCCTCAAATAGAGATAGATACTGAGCAAAAATTAGCGATTAATTATCCGTTTTGTCCTGACTGTGGAAGACCTGCCCGTCCTAATATTTTGTTATTTGGAGATAGATATTGGAATCCAGATTACTCAAAAAGTCAAGGAGTCGAAAATAGTTACCGCCTCAGAGATTTAGAATCTAAAAAGTTGAATTACGTAATCATTGAATTTGGGGCTGGTAAAGCTATTCCAACTGTGCGAAGAATGAGTGAAAAATTATCTCAAAAATATAATGCTCCTCTTATTCGGGTTAATCCTCATGACTTTGAGCTAGAAGAAATACAGGGCATCAGTCTGCGAATGAGTGCTCAAATGGCGATTCATAAACTATATCAGTTAATCTAAAGAAATAAAAAATGAATTATGTGCTGATTTTTAGAAAAAAATTACTAGTCTTCAAGCCACCTTCGAGCTTCATTTTCCTCTGCAAAGAATTGTAGTATAATATTGCTTTTAATATTTTGTTCCTCGGCAAGTAACTCAAGTGCAACCTGTGCAATGAAATCTTGACTTACTAATAAAGCTGATTTTTTTACATTATGTACTTTTACTGCCTTTCCAATCAATTTATCTGCCCATGCTTGTAGCTCAACCGAAATCGTGTATCGCATATCCGTAAAATCAGCAAAAATATATTTGGGTTCGTGTTCAGCCAATAATTCAACCATTTTTATAGTTAATGCTCGATATTCAGCCTCATTCATGGTTTCTGTAGCAACATGAAAAAATTCTTCAAAGATATGCTTTTCTGTATCTAATAAATAAGTAACAAATTGATTTTTATAGAGTGTTATCTTTTTCATAATGTTGAGTTATGTAGTCCAATTAGTTTGACTCAGATTTAAACCATTCCCAAGCTTGTTCTATATTGTCAAAATATCGAATAATATAAAGGTTAGCAATGTTTTCTTCATGAATATCATCTACGGTTTGTTCTACACTTATGTTTGTCATGAAGTTCGTGGGAATTATTAATGCCATTCTTTTTACTCCTGCAGATATATAGTAAGGAACTAATTCATTAATAGACCATTCTTGCATATGAGGAGCAATAATAAAATCTAAATCGATAGAATCTAATAAAGCATTTGGTTCACCCAGTGATCTAACTTGAATTGCCGCTTTTACGCAATTTGTTTGATATTCTTCTTCAGTCATTTCAGTGGTGGAAGGTAACCAAGTAAATTCTATACCGTGTTTTTCTGGGTGATGGTGAAACTTAGAAAAAGGAGTTTCATAAATTAGTTGACCCATAATCATTTAATGAATTTGAATGCACAATTAGTCTTCAAGATAGAAAAAACTTTTTCAAATCGTTGTGATGATTCGAGTGAAATGAGATTAATCATAAGCATTGTCCCATTTTGTGTAAAAAAAAATATGTACAATAACTAAAGAAAATGTCCAATATGCCTGAGTTCTTTATTCTGAAATTTCGAAGAATTCTAATTATTCGATGTCACTCTGTATAAAAAATAGAAAATGTTAAAATTAATCTACTTTAGATAAATGATTTATTTCACGAAACCAAGTTCTCCAAGTACTTTTTCTCTTGGAGAAATGCAACCAGATTCAGTATTTTTCAAATATAAAATTTTTTCAGGCGAATTAAGGCTTCTACTTCATCAGGAACGAGATATTTAATTGACCGATGGCTTTGGATTGATTTTCGAATAAATGTAGCTGAAATATCGAGTAAAGGAGCTTGAATAAGCTCTACATGAGGGTGTTCTATAATTTCTGAATTCATTTTCATATTTGGACGAGGATAAACAAACAGTCCAAAATATTCTAAAATTTTATGATGATTTTTCCATTTCTTGAATTGCTTTAAATTATCTCCTCCAATAATTAATCGAAATTCATACGTAGGATATTTTTCTTGTAAACGAACTAAAGTATCAATGGTATAACTTGGCTTGGGCATCCGAAATTCAATATCAGTCACGCCGAAATTTGGATTATCATTAATAGCTGTTTGTACTAAATCTAGGCGATCAAATTCGTGTAATAAAGTGCTTTTTTTCTTAAAAGGATTTTGAGGAGAGACCACAAACCAAACTTTATCCGTTTTGGTATTTTCAGCAACAATTTGGGCAATGGCTAAGTGTCCGATATGAATCGGATTAAATGACCCAAAAAAGAGTGCAATTTTCATATAATTTAATATTTTTATTAAATAATTCTAGAAAGAGTTATAAATTTATTTTGAATAATTGCTTTTTCTTAAAAACAGAGATTTTGAATGAAAAATTACCTTATTGTAACCTTTCTCTAAATTTTTGCATTTAATAATCAAAGTCTCTCTATGTTATATTTACGTTATTTTCATGTCAAAATTCAAAAAATACTGTAAGCTCCTTAAACAAACCATCAAAATTATATGAAATTTTTACGTTTATTATTTCTTTCGTTGGGCATTTCGAGTATCGCTACTGCCCAAAATACAACAAGTGTCGCTCCTACTGAAATTGGTAATAATTTTACAGACTTCCTAGAATACGAAATTCAGTTTAAAAATACGACTACAGGAACTCTTACTGACCTAATGGTGACAGATGTTTTAGATATTAAACTACTAGATGTTTTGACATTTGAAACACAAAATACTAGTGAGAATCAAAATTATTTTACCTCAGTCAATACCCAAACAGGTGAAGTACGTTGGACTTTTTCAGGTATTAATTTAGCTTCTGATGATGAAGGGTTTATTTTATTTCGCATCAAAACCAAAAATGAGTTAGAACATGGTGATCAGATTTTGAATAAAGCCCAAATTTCCTTAGGAACGACCATAGTTGAAACCAATACAGTTGCTGTAACTGCTGATTTTGAAGTTCCTACGGCTGCCAATTACTCTGTAACAAATAATAGTGATAATGTGGCTACAGATGAAGGTATTTCAATTCGATTTTCTGAGGAAGTGAAACTAGTAACAGGAAAAAAAATTACGATTCGAGAAAATGGAAATATAAAACACGAATTTGTGATTGGAACGAATGTGGAAGTTCAACTTACTCCGAGTGGTCGGATTGTCAATTTGGACGTAGGTACATTTCTTCCAGGAGCCGTAGTCGAAGTACAAGTTGAGTCGGGAGCAGTAACAGATAAAGTAGGTAATGAATTTGGAGGTATTGGTGCAGATGAATGGAAATTTAAGGTGAATACTGCTGGTGGTGTTTCAGATACCTCTAAAGGAAATAATGACCCTACTAACCCGCCTAAAGTAGTTAGTTTAACACCCAATGATGATGGTACTCGAATGCCAAATTCTCCTATTTTTATTCAATTTTCAGAAAATGTTACATCAGTTGCAGGCAAAAGACTGACGGTTTATCGTGATGGAAATCCTTCGATGATGGACATTACTGACTCTAATATTGAAATTATTAACAATCAATTGTATATTAGAGGTTTAGATGATATTTCTACAGATACAGATATTCAAGTGTATATTGAACAGGGCGCACTCAAAGATGTAGATAATAATGACTTTGGAGGAATCATATTAGGAAATTGGGATTTTGTAGCAGTAGCTCCTGTTCTTGATCCAAGTTTATCAATTGGAACATTTTACCCAAGTACTGAAACTTTTGCTGTTCAATTTAATAAAAACATTCAGCCAATAAGTACATCAACTATCCAAGTTTATTATAATAATGGACAAACTTTAAGTCTACCAATAACTGATAGTCGTCTAACCATTGATAATAACCGTTTACTTTTTTCAAAAGATTTAGTTGATTTGTTTGATAAAACAGCTTCGGTACATGTCCAATTTGGAACAGGAAACTTCCAAGATAGTTATGGGCAGTCTTTTCCAGCTCTAAGTGCTTGGATTTCTCCAATACCAACTACTCCACCAGTCATTTATTCTTATAACCATAATGAATCTACTGGACGTATCAAAATTACTTTCTCTCAATTGGGTTTAGAAGCTGTTAACGGAAAATCAATTACAGTTACTTTATCGGATGGAACAAATGCTAGCATCCCTGCATCTAGTGTTGAGTTTGCTCCAGATGGTTCTTATATTATTATTGCTAGTAACTTGCTGGTTAATCCTAGTAAAGATATTACTATTAATATTAGTGAAGCATTTCAAAATACAAATGGTCGTTTAACAGGTTCTATTTTTATTGACAATCCTGATGATACTCCTACAACTAGTACAAATGGGAATAATAACTCAGGCGGTTCAGGGAATAATAGTTCGGGAAACGGAACGAATACAGGCGGTAATAATTCAGGCGGTTCAGGAGATAATAGTTCAGGAAGTGGAACGAATACAGGCGGTAATAATTCAGGCGGTTCAGGGAATAATAGTTCGGGAAGCGGAACGAATACAGGCGGTAATAATTCAGGTGGTTCAGGGAATAATAGTTCAGGAAGTGGAACGAATACAGGCGGTAATAATTCAGGTGGTTCAGGGAATAATAGTTCGGGAAGCGGAACGAATACAGGTGGTAATAATTCAGGTGGTTCAGGGAATAATAGTTCGGGAAACGGAACGAATACGGGCGGTAATAATTCAGGTGGTTCAGGGAATAATAGTTCGGGAAGCGGAACGAATACAGGCGGTAATAATTCAGGTGGTTCGGGAAATAATGGCTCAGGAAGCGGAACGAATACGGGCGGTAATAATTCAGGTGGTTCGGGAAATAATAGTTCAGGAAGCGGAACGAATACGGGCGGTAATAATTCAGGTGGTTCGGGAAATAATGGCTCAGGAAGCGGAACGAATACGGGCGGTAATAATTCAGGCGGTTCAGGGAATAATAGTTCAGGAAGTGGAACGAATACAGGTGGTAATAATTCAGGCGGTTCAGGGAATAATAGTTCAGGAAGCGGAACGAATACAGGCGGTAATAATTCAGGTGGTTCGGGAAATAATGGCTCAGGAAACGGAACGAATACGGGCAGTAATAATTCAGGTAATTCTGTAGGTGAGGAGGATGAAAATCTAGATGAAAATTCTGATTTAAATGGAACAAATTCAGGTATATCTGATGAACCAACAACAGAAGATAATTCAAGCTCAGGTGATGATAATAACACTGATGTTGAAGAAACAAATTCAGATGGTAATGCTCCTGATTCAGATAATACAGTAATTATCCCTGAGCCAGAAGACTTTGTAGTTCGTCCTGTTATTGTGGCATATCCCTCGCCAGTGGCTAAAAATGGAACACTTCAATTGAAGATTGACTCGTATTTGAATGGTAAAGGAACACTCCGAGTTGTGAGTAGTCGAGGACGAGAAGTAGGTAAGTTTTATTTTACAAAGAATGTTCCTGAAATGTATCAAACCATTCAATTGGATGGACTTCGTAAGGGGATTTTTGCTATTCATTGTCGTATTGAAGATGAGGCAGGGAAATTTACACTAGGAGTTTTTAAGATTGTGGTTGAATAATTTCAAAGAATCAAGATAATTTCTATTTCAAATAATTGATTTTTGAAAAATACAGATCTATCAAATATGAAAACTTAAAATTTGGTAGGTCTGTTTTCATATTTGATTTTGTGATATAAGAGTTAACTAAGTCGCATCCCAACGACTAGGATGTCATCCAGTTGTCGATGTTTACCCTTCCAACTATTAAATGTCTCTGTTACATAATTTTTCTGATAGCTCATGGGTTGATTGGCAATTTTAGAAAGCATAGTTCGAAAACGGTGTATCATAAATTTACGTCCCTGTTTTCCTCCGACTTGGTCAGGATAACCATCTGAAAAAGTATAAGCGATAATTGGCTCTTGCATGAAACTCAGTTGATGGGTTTGGAATTTACGTTTTGCATTTCGTAAAAAACCACCAATAGGATAAATATCTCCTTTAACTTGGCATATTTGATTATTTTGAACATAGCATAATGGACGTTTAGCTCCTGCATAAGCTAAAGATTTTGCATTCCAGTCAATGACACTCATCGAAATATCCATACCATCTTGGTTCTGATTTTCTTCTTGACGAAGCAAACTGCGAATGCCTTGGTGTAGTGCGCCAAGTATTTCAGCAGGATCAACAATTTTGTAGTCATTCACAATTTGTTCTAAAAGGTTAGCTCCTGCCATAGACATAAATGCCCCTGGTACGCCGTGTCCTGTACAATCGGCAGTAGCAAAAACAACTTTTGGTTGTTCAAGATTGACATATGAACACCAGTAAAAATCTCCAGACACTACATCACGTGGTTGGAAAAAGATAAAATATTCTGGAATCATGGAAGCAATTTGCTCATGTCGGGGTAAAATCGCTTTTTGAATACGTTCTGCATAATTGATACTAGCCGTAATTTTCTGATGTGCAATTTCTATGATGTGTTTTTGTTGAACTAGGGTCTCATTTTTCTCCTGTAATTGTTCTGTAATCGTAAATAGTTCTTCGTTTTGTTGTTGGATTTCTACGTTTTTTTCTTCTAATTCATGGTTTCGTTCACTAATCTCGGCTTGTTGATAGGCTAATTTTTCATTTTTGTTTTCAACTTCTTGAACTTTATGCTGAATAATTTTTTTGGCTTCTTCATTCCATTTTTCATAAACAAAAACCACTAGGATATAATATCCCAAAACGCCTATGTGCATAAATCCAGCAAACAAGTGTTTATATTTTTCAGGATATTGATAGCCAAATTCATATCCTGATAATTGAATAATATAAATAATAAATATAGATAGTAATGAGACTCCTGCCCAAAAATACCCTGATTTTTTATCAGCATACCAAAAAGCAGATACTTTAGTAGTAATAAACCATGCTACTACCGCCGAAGAAACTCCACCACTTGTCATAATAGTTGGAATAAAAGCAATAACTGTCATTAAGCAAAACAAATTGCCGATAAGTACCAAACTGGAACGATATCGCAATAATGCAAAAAAGATAAAGTGACAGAAATTAATGAAAGAACAAACATAAATTCCCGTAGGATAATCTATCCAAACATTTAAGATAAGGTTTGCGGTAGAAGCCGTAAAAGTTACGAGCATAGAAATTGCCAGAAAACGAGCCTTTTTTACTAAGATAGGCTCGTTTTGGTAGGCAGAAGTAAAGAAGTTTATCATACCTTAATACTGGATACTTCGTGAAACTTCCTTGAAAGGAATATAAATTTTAACGTTTTGAGCCTTGAGTCTTGGCTCCACATCTCGTAAATCTTGCATGAATCGTTGTTGTAAGCTGTCTAACTCCATAATCTCGAAATTATAATCCACGTTATGAAGTAAACTTACATTAGTTGGCTTGAAGAACATTTTGTGTTCCATTTTCTGACGGAAAACATCTTGCCATTTGTTCAAATCTTTCTGTTTAAAAGGAGGAATATCCTTTGAAGAGGGGGGAGCCACTCGGATTCGAAATAAAACTTTATTGACTGAAAGCAAAGAATAGTTGTAGTGGTCAGCGGCGTGTCCTATGGATAAATCCCACATAACAAGGGCAAGAGCCTTAGATAAAATTCCTTTATCGTGAATCACATCTCCATCAGGAAACCCAGGTAACCATTGTGAAATGTAATTTGCCCACACTTTGATACGTGGTAATTGTGTTTTTTGGTGTTTGAATATATAATCAACCACTCCTGTCGTAAATTCTAAAAAGACATCATAATATGCCCGTAAAAAAGTATCATAATCGGAATGTACTTTCAATGGCTCAAGTCGGAATTGGTACGGAGGATAAGAAGGGTTATACGTCTTATCATCTTTGAGCTTAATCCCTGAGTAGTCGGACATTACCATATCTCGAAATCCATTTTCATGCCCTGTTAATGCATTAAATGGGAATTTCTGATTATTCACCAAAGGCGAAGTCGAACTCTCAAGTACGGCGTTGTTAAGGACTAAAGTCAGCTCAAAATGAGGATACAATAATTTGAAAATAGTATCACTTTTTGGCAAGGAAGTTTTGGTAATGGCATTGATACAATCAAATGGGAAATGTAACAAGGCATGAGTCGAAACTACTAGACGATGTGAAGCTGCTTGGAGTACATAATATTTAGCTAATGTCCACGCATCACCATCTTCAGGAGTAAGTAATAACTCACTGAAATTCATGTAAATAGCGACAACTTCTTTCGTCTTTTTACTTTTGACTTGTCGGAAAAGTGTCATAGTGGGTGCCGCATACAATCCTTTAAAAGGCTCAATTACTTTCATCACCGTAAAATCCATAATGAAAAACTGAGTATCAGGATCTTCTGTTAAAATTTCCCTAAAAGGAGTATCATAATTGGGATCGTCACTAGGGAACTTGTCCATTTCTACAGTAGTTCTGAGAAATTTGCTGAATGGAGTGTTCGAAATCATATCTTCGAATTCCGCATCAGGAATTACATCCCAATGTTTATGATTGAGGGCGTGCCAAAGGGCTTTTGTCCAATAAGTTAGTGCATTCCAATCATATCGCCGTCCGATGTGTTTTTGCCAATATTTAACTTCCTGTTTGGGAAGGTGAATAACAGCAGGAGCATCGCCAAGTGGATGTTCGGGAGATGGTTGAGGCCAAGGACCTTTGCGTTCGTACAAAAACTCTTTTCGAGATAAAGATGACATGGCTTAGTAGTTTTTAGATGGTAAAATCAAAGTAGTTAAGTTTTTGTTTAGTAGATGAAATCCACAGCGCAACTTGTAAGTTTTTTTAATTAATAATGTTTTTTTGTGGAAATGGATTAGAAATAAATCTTATGTTGATTTTGTTTTGATGAAGTTTTGAGAACTTAGAAACTTCATTTCAAATCTATAGGATAAATAATACATAATTGGCTAAAAAGCAAGATTATTTTAGATAATTTGGCTTGTTTTTGAGGTTTTAGAGGATTTTTAGAGGTAAGAGTGGAGAAATACATTGAAGGAATTCAGAAAAGGATGTAAAATTGTTGGTGTTTGAGAAAAATAGAACACCAACAAAAATACTTTAATATTATTGGTAATTTTCCAGTTGTCGAAGTAAAGCCCGAATATCCTTGGGATAAGGAGCCTCGACCTGAATTGTTTTTCCATTTAGTTCCTCAAAAACGAGAGCTTGGGCATGTAAAGCCACTCGTTTGATAAGGGGTTGTTCTTCTGTTCCTCTCTTTAGATTAAATCGTTTCTTCTTGAGTTGAGATAAATAAAATAACTTTCCGCCATACTGTACATCTGCTAGAATACTTGCCTTCAAGCATGCCAAATGAATCCGAATTTGGTGCATTCGCCCTGTGATAGGACGGCATTCTACTAAGGAAGTTGACTTATAAGCTTTTAATGTATTAAAAATGGTTTCCGCAGGTTTACCATCAAATTTATCAATTTTGACAATTCCTTTATTTAGGATTCGAATTGGTAACTCAACTTTCACCCCTTTAAAATCATGGATTCCCCATGTGACAGCATGATAAATTTTAGCGACCTTTCGTTTTTCAAACTGCAAAGCCAAATGTCGATAAGCTGTTGGATTTTTGGCAATGGCTAAAATACCAGAAGTTTCTTTATCTAAACGGTGGCAAAGTTGTGCAGTCTCACAATAGTTCCGTGCCAATCCTAAAATCGTCTGTTGGGTCTTATCACGGTCTTCGAGTGCCGAAACATGAGGCGGTTTATTAATGATCAGATAGTCTTCAGTTTCTTGAAGAATAAGGTCTTGAAATTTAAGGGGCTTCATAAAATATATCTATTAATCAAGGTGCAAAGATAACTTTCTAGGTTTAAACTACAACCTTGTCTCCAAAAAATGAGTTTTTCGTTTTTTTCAGGGTTTTTCGTCTTGAAACGCTTCCAAGTTTATCCACTTTTGCTAATTTTACAAACGGAATATCTTAAAGAATCATGGCAACCCAAAAACTCCAAGACGATACTTATAATAGTCAGCCTCTGATAGAAGTCAATGATTTAACGGTTGAATTTGAAACTGACCAAGGACGATATAAAGCCCTAGAGGAAGTTAGTTTTAAAATTAACAAGGGAGAAACAGTCGGCATTGTGGGAGAATCAGGTTCAGGAAAATCGGTTACGGCATTGTCATTGTTACGTTTGATTCAATCTCCTCCTGGACGAATTGCATCTGGTGATATTATTTTCCATTCACCAAAGCGTGGAAAAGTAGATATTCGAAGGATTTCTTCTTCCAAAATGAGAAGCATTCGAGGAAGTGAAATTGCCATGATTTTTCAAGAGCCAATGACTTCCTTAAATCCCGTATATACCTGTGGAAGTCAGGTCATTGAAGCTATCTTACAACACGAAAACATCTCCATTCGTGAAGCGCGTAGCCGTACACTTGCCTTATTTTCGAAAGTAAAACTCGAAGAACCTAAAAAAATATTTCGTGCTTTTCCGCATCAAATTTCAGGAGGGCAAAAACAACGGGTAATGATTGCAATGGCATTGGCTTGCCGACCATCTTTGCTCATTGCGGATGAACCTACTACGGCATTGGACGTAACTGTTCAAAAAAATATTTTACAAGTCATTCAAGAATTACGAGAGGAACGAAATACATCTACCTTATTTATTACGCACGATTTGGGGGTTATTGGTGAAATCGCTGACCGTGTGATTGTAATGTACAAAGGGAGAATTGTAGAAGAAGGTGAAGTTTGGGAAATTTTTTCTAAACCAAAGCACCCTTATACCAAAGGCTTACTCGCTTGTCGTCCTCGTATGGATGTAAAACTCAGGATATTACCCACGGTATCGGATTTTATGGTCATTGATGCAAACGGTGAAATTTCTGAGTTTTCTGAAAGTAAATTTAAGTCAGTAGGAGAAGCTTTGATGAAAAGTTTTCAAAGTATCAAACAACTCAAGGAACGACACGATGAATTAATTCAACAAACTCCTTTATTGGAAATCAAAGGACTAAAAGTACATTATCCAACCAAAAAGAATGTATTTGGAAAAGTCATTGCTCATAAGAAGGCAGTGAATAACATTAATTTTGAGGTGTATCCTGGAGAAACACTTGGGTTAGTGGGCGAATCGGGTTGCGGAAAAACTACTGTAGGGAGAAGTATTATGCGTCTGATTCGAGAGGCACAAGGGCAGATTTTATATCAAGGTGAAAATATCTTGAATATGGATGCCAAACGCCTCCGAGAACTTCGAAAGGATGTTCAAATTATTTTTCAAGACCCTTATTCTTCTTTGAATCCACGTATTACTATTGGTGAGACAATCATGGAACCGATGCGAATTCATAACGTCTTGGATAATGATAAACAACGGCGGGAACGAGTAATAGAGCTTTTGGATACAGTTGAATTACATGAGTCTTATTTTAATAGATATCCCCATGAATTTTCTGGGGGACAACGACAACGAGTTTGTATTGCTCGAACTATTGCTTTAAAGCCCAAATTTATTATTTGTGATGAATCAGTCTCTGCATTAGATGTTTCGGTACAGGCTAGAGTTTTAAATTTATTAAACTTTTTAAAAGAAAAATATAATTTAACCTATATTTTTATTTCCCATGATTTGTCTGTAGTCAAATTTATTGCCGATAGAATTATGGTAATGAATCAAGGAAAAATTGTAGAAACAGGATTTTCAGAAGATATTTATAAAAGACCTAAAGAAGTTTATACAGATACTTTAATTAAATCTATTCCAAGAGGGAGCTTAGAAGATATTCGAAAAGCAATGTTGAAACGGCGTATGGCAAAAAAACGCCAAGAAGATGCCAAAAAAGCTGAAAAAGAAGAACTAGAAGCACAACTCTCAAAACGTAAACATTTAGAGAAATAGATGAAATTTTGAAAAGCCTACTGTCAAAATGTTAGAAAATACGTAGATTTTTTGTTAATTTTGTGCAAAATTTGAAACTCAATTGTAATTTATGTTTGCAAAACTGAAGAAACGCTGGAAAATTGAAAGTGATGTTCAATTGGTATTGATCTTATTAGTTTTTTCTATTACAGGTAGTTCTATTGCTTTCATTCGTAAACCTATTTTTGATATTTTAGGTATTGTCCCTGAAACTTCACTTTGGATTCAAGTGCCACTTTATTTAGTGATTGTGTTTCCTGCTTATCAAATCTTACTCTTAGTTGTGGGAACAATTTTTGGGCAATTTCGATTTTTCTGGGAATTTGAGAAGAAGATGCTTCGAAGAATGCGAATTATTAAATAAAAATTTGAAAAGCCTATTTCGTTCTTTGAAGCGGAGTAGGCTTTTGTTTTTTAACTGATTAAGAAAAACATAATTCCAAAAAATTCATTTTTTACTATAGCTTTTTGATAATAAACGACTGATACGAACAGGATAATTCAGATAAGAATAACTTCGAGGCAACTAACCCCTACAGGATTTTGACAACTAACCTAAATAGTTGAAAAGATCATCAGAAATCAACTAGCTTGCACACTAAATACGTTTCTATTCTTCTAATAATCAATATGATACTATAAAACAGAAGTATAATACGGACGAGCAATCAAAACTCAGCCATTGGTTTGGCTCTATATTTTTTGGCGAAAATTCGCCTATAACATAAATACGCTAACAATAATGCAGAACTATAGCACCTCTAAACATGCCGAACAATTTGTAGCTTCTATCGGAATTCCGATGGATAGATTTATTACTCAGCGTCAGCGCGAATTTCCTTATGCCAAAGGAGAGCTTTCACAATTATTACGAGATTTAGGATTAGCAGGTAAGGTAGTTACTTTATCTATTGCACACTCAGGAATTTCAGGTTTAGAAGGACTTATTGGTGGAACGAATGTACAGGGAGAAGAACAGCAGAAGCTAGATGTAGTAGCTAACATTCGGTTTATCAGAGCTTTAACTAAAGGACAACAAGTTTGCGCCGTTATTTCTGAGGAATCAGATGAGCTGATTGATACCAATAATTGGCACGGAAGATATGTGGTGGCTATTGACCCTTTGGACGGCTCTTCTAATATTGATGTGAATGTCTCTATTGGGACTATTTTCTCAATTTATCGTAGAAAAACACCAGTAGGAACGCGTCCTACCCTCGAAGATGCCCTACAAGCTGGAACAGAACAAGTGGCGGCTGGCTATATTATGTATGGAGCTTCGACTTTATTAGTGTATACAACAGGTTATGGAGTAAATGGTTTTACGTATAATCATACGTTAGGCGAATTTATTTTGTCACATCCTAATATTACTATACCTGAAGATGGTGAAATTTATTCGATTAATGAAGGTTATGCTGATGACTTCAATGATGGTGTACGGAATTATGTCCGATATTGTCATGAAAAACGATTCAGAGGGCGGTACATTGGTTCATTAGTTGCTGATTTTCACAGAAATATGATTAAGGGTGGTATTTTTATTTATCCTAGTACCCGACAAGATCCTAATGGTAAATTACGTCTTCTTTATGAGTGCAATCCAATGGCATTTATTATCGAACAGGCGGGAGGAATTGCTTCTAATGGTATAAAACGTATTTTGGATATCCAGCCTAGAGGCTTGCACCAACGTGAACCCTTAGTTTTAGGCTCAACAAATATGGTAAATCAATTTATGGATTGTATTCATCAAAATTATGCTCCTGAGACAAATTCTGAGGTTGAATTTATTGACTTCTAGTAACACTAGATCTTAGACTTGTCAAATTTTCAAAATTTGGCAAGTTCTTAATCAATAGTTCACAAGTTTTTTTTTATCCGAAATCTACTGAAAAGAGAATTATATGTAATTATTTGAAAACCAATATTTTAAATATTTGTTATACAAAAAACTTACAGAGCTATTGTATAATTAGGAGACATTTTATCGTAATAAATAATTATGATATTAGTTACGATTATTGAATTCTTGAGGATGTATAGGAATACTTACTATGAATTCTGTTCCTTCGCCAACTTTTGATTTTACATCAATTTTGCCATTATGACTTTCAATAATCCCAAAACTAATTGACAAACCTAACCCAGTCCCTCTACCAACTCCTTTCGTGGTGAAAAATGGTTGAAAAATCTTTTCTAGATTTTCTTTGGGAATACCACTACCTGTATCTTTAATTGAGATATGTACCCAGCGTTTATCAGAATTTCCAATCAAACTTCCTGTTATTGAAGTAGTTATTGTAATAGTACCTTTCTTATCAATAGCCTGAATTGCGTTAGCTAATAGGTTCATAAATACCTGATTGAGTTTACCTGGATAACATTCAATTTTAGGCATTTCTATGGCATAATTTTTAATGATTTCAATATGATTCTTATAACGATTTCGTAAAATAATTAATGTAGCATCGATACCATCATGTAAGTCAGCTTGTTTAAGAGCATCCTCATCAAGTCGTGAAAAGGTACGTAATCCTTTGACTATTTCAGCAGTGCGTTCTGCTCCTTTCTGGATATCATTCAGAATTTCACGAGCTTCTGTACAAGATTCTTCAAATTCCATCTCATCCTTGAGGTTTTCAATAGCTTCAAGTTTTTGCATGGCTTTGGATGAATCTTTGAGATCAGGCGAATTATATTCTTTCGCTACTACAAAAATATCCTCAATGCTCATTTGTAAAGCATTTGTTCCTGCATAAACAAAGTTTATAGGATTATTTATTTCATGTGCAATTCCTGCAGTCAGAAGTCCCAGACCAGCCATCTTTTCAGATTGAACCAATTGAGCCTGAGCATTTTTTAGTTTTTGTAATGTTTCATTAAGCTCGGTATTCTTATCGTTTAGTTCATTTACTGTGTTTTGTAATGTCTCTGCTTGTAAGATAATTTCTCGTTTTTGTTGTTCGAGAATCGCATTTTTTTCAGTTACGATTTCGTTTTGTCGTTTTAAATTTTCTCTATGTTCTCGTAAACGGCTAAGCATAAGTGAAATACCCTGTGAAAGCATTCCGATTTCATCCCTAGTTCGTATCTCTGCAATATTTACATCTTCTGAGAATTCGGATTGTGTGACACGATGAATAGAATCAGATAACGTTAAGATGGGTTGTCCTAGTCGAAGTGTAACAAAGTAACCTAATAAAATATTTAGTGAAATGCCTAATAACATGACTAGAATTAGAATGATTTTGATTTGGTGACTAATATCTTCTGCTTTAATAAAAACTTTAATATTGACCTCTTGAACTTGACGTTCAATTTTATCTGTTAAATCAATCAACTCACTTTTCAGACCACTATGATTATGAAAGCCAACTGTACGCTCAATTTCCGTAATTTTGAGAAAAGTAATAAGATAATCATCTAAATCTTGTATTACCTTTTGGATTTCAATATTTTGAGTTTCGAGTTCAGCTTTAAGATGCTCTACTTCGGTTTTTACATCTTCAATATATCTAGAGCGTTTTCGTAAAAAGAAATTTTTCTCTGCTTTTCGAATTAAAGCAACTTTTTTGGGGGTGACAAATGGAGAATGTTCTACGGCTCGAATGCGAGTTAGCATTTGTCCTTCTAAGCCATGTTCATGAAAACCTCTCATTTTAATTAGATGAACCAAAGTATCAAAGTGGAGATTGAAACCAACAATTTCTTCATTGATACTATCAATCTTATCAGCAATACCAATAGGGTGCAATTCTTCTGTATGGCGCAGTGAAGAGAGCAAATCTTGAACGCCCGTAACGAGCATTTTTCGTTCAGTCAAAAAACGACTTTCTTGGGTTTCGAAGAAATCCAGATTTTCCGTTTCATAACTAAAAAAATCTTTCTCTAATTTACTGATTTCCTTGATTTTAAGATTTAAATCAGTCAGTGTTTTAAACATTCGCTCTACTCGATCTTCTTTGAGTTCGAACCAATATACGGCTAACACCATCAAACTTGTGATGATAAAAAAAGCCGACACCGCTAGATATAATTGAGTACGGACGGTACGTAAGGAAAATAAACCGCCTTGATTAGCGAGTGACATAGATTCTAATTTTGAACTATTCATTGAATTTTTCAAATTTCTCTAAAAAATAAGAAAAAATTCTTGGTAAAATATTTTTTTCGACTAAACGCTCACTTTTCACGGTGATTGCTTAAATGGATACTTTTTGATTTATGACATCAATACACTTTTAGCATCTACTTGATAAACGGGTAAATAAATCACAAACTTTGTACCTTTTCCGAGTTCAGTTTGTACTTCGATTTTACCATGATGTTTTTTAACAATTCCATGAGTAATAGAAAGTCCCAAACCAGTTCCTTCTCCTACGTCCTTGGTTGTAAAAAAAGGGTCAAAGATTTTGTGTTGAACTTCACTTGGGATTCCTATGCCAGTATCTTGAATCATAATTTTTATGGTAGGAACCTCAGTTTTGGCTATTGTAATTGGTGCTGCAAAGGTTGTTTCAATGGTAATCGTGCCTTCATTTTCAATAGCTTGTACAGCATTTGCTAAAACATTCATAAAGACCTGATTGATTTTTCCTGGTAAACATTCAACAGGTGGCAAATCACCATAACAGCGGTCTATTTGAATACGCTCTTTGTACTGATTCCTTAAAATTACTAAAGTTGAATCAATATTCTGATGTAAATCTACGGCTTTAATGTCATTTTCATCAAGACGAGAAAAAGTTTGTAATCCTCGTACGATTTCAGCCGTGCGGTTTGCTCCATTTTTAATATTTTCAAGCATCGAGGGCAATTCCTCTCTAACCTCTAAAAATTCAATTTCTTCTTTTAATTCATCAATTTTTACCAATTGCTGAGTTACATTTTCAGGAGTAATGGCTTCGTATTCGCTCAAGACTTCACTTACATCTGTCATACTAATCTCAAGGGCTTTTGTCCCTGAATAAATAAAGTTTATAGGATTGTTCAATTCGTGAGCAATACCTGCGGTGAGTTGTCCAAGTGAAACCATTTTTTCAGATTGTACTAATTGAGCCTGAGCATTTTTGAGATTTTTTAACGTATTTTTAAGGTGTTTTTGAGTAGCTTCTAACTTTCGATTGGTTTCTTCCAGATTTTTGGCTTTCAGTCTTAGTTCCTGTTGAGATTGTTGTAACTCTTGATTGACATGTTGACTTTTTATTAGTAGGTCATGTGTATAAAAATGATCTTTTGCAATACGTTGTTCATATTCTCTACTGGCTTTCCGAAATAAGATCAATAAATAGAAAATACATAAATTACTAAGCACTAGACTAGTATATTGCTGTTGTTGGATAAAATCCCAGCTTTGTGTTACCCAAGGTTTAAATTGAAAACACTGATAATAAACACTAATGAACAAAATTAACCCTGTAGAAATAGCAAAATAAACATATCGTAAACGGTAATATTCCGAAGTCATCATAGCGATTAACGAAATAGGTATAAAGTATAAAAAAATATAGGTTTCATAATTATTGAATAAACAAGCTAATGTAATACCTAATAATCCCAAACCCATGAATGAATGAAATGCAATACGATATAAACCTTTGAAATTCAATTGAATGATTAGACGAAAAGCGAATATAATCATCACAGCAAAACTAATCTGAGATAAATGAACTTGACTGATTGTCACCAACATAGAAATTAGTGTGACACTTATTCCCACCAAACAGAAAATATTAATTAGTTTGATGGTGTGGGCTTGAGTAGTGTTTAGTTCATGATATAATCCCGCAGAGATTAATCTATTCAGATTCAGCATCTTTATTTATTTTTATTTAACTAATGAGGGTGCTGATGTTTATCACGGCGTTGTTTCTTATACCCTTGTCCAACTCTGGGGTCTTTATTAAAGAAGAAACATTTCTTCAAAAACCATTTTTTCTTTCCTTTAAAGCAAGCCCCCTCATGTTGATGAATTCGGCGAATATGACAAGCTTCTAGTTTACAACGCTTCATTCGCCCTTCGCACTTATCGCCTTCTCCTTCGCTTGCACTTGGATCAATACTGGAACGTCCACCTGCACAAGATACACTGATTATTAAAAAGAGAAAACTGACGTTAGAAAAATACCTGAGCTTATGTATAAGTTCCATTTTTTATGCTTAGATTATCATACCCGAACCCCAATGACCATAATATCATCTCGTTGCTCTGTATTTTGTTGATGTTTTTGTAACTCTTCTTCTAGGACAGCTTTTTGTTTTTGCATGGGTAGATGAGCATTTTCCTCTAGCAATTTAATCAATCGAAGTGTTCCAAACTTTCGTTTATTTATGCCACTTTGGTCAATTAAGCCATCTGAAGTGAGGTAAATTGTATCTCCTTTTCGTAATAAGATTTCTTTATTGGTGAAATGACGCTGTCGTAAAGATAACCCACCTACTGATTTGAGGTCTCCTTTGAGTGCTACTAATTTCTCAGAGGTTTGCGTCATGTAATATAATGGGCGTTTTGCTCCTGTAAAAGTAACCTTAACTGCATTATTATCAATACTTTCCATCATACACAAACAAACGTCCATTCCATCATCATTCACTTTTTCGTCTTGTTTAAGAGCTTCTCGTACTCGAATGTTCAAATTTTCAAGAATCCGAGCAGGTTCGTAAATTTGGTCAGCATTGACAATTTCATCTAGTAAAGAATGTCCAATCATAGACATAAATGCCCCAGGTACGCCATGTCCTGTGCAATCTACAGCAGCAAGAAATTTACGATTTTGGTCAGGTTTATGAACAAACCAATAAAAATCACCTGATACAATATCTTTTGGTTTATAAATCGTAAAGTATTCATGGAGAGACTCTTGTAGTTCCTTATCACTAGGCAGAATTGCTTGTTGAATGGTTTTGGCATATCGAATACTTGCCGTGATATTTTTGTTTTTATCTTCGATTTCACGATAAGCCTGTGAATTTTTCAGGGCAATTGTAACGAATGAAGCCAACGTTTCGAGCAAAGTGGTGTCAAATCCTTCGTAAGCGTGTTTTTTGAAACTTTGTACTGTAATTACGCCGATTGTTTCATCTTCTGTGATAAGAGGCAAATAAATTAAAGCTTGTGGCCAATCAGGTTGCACATTATATTCGGGAATAGTTAAATATTTATTATATTCAGTAGCTAAATCATTTATAACTACCTCTTTCCTGTTTTCTATACACCATACTGAGAATTTACGTTCATCGTTCATATCTTCCTCTAAGTAGGGTATCATTGCTCCACCATCAATAAAATTTTTGAAGATGATTTTCTGTTCTGCTTTATCATAAATACCTACACCAAAAACTGAGGCATCTAATAATTGATTGACATTCTCATGAACGGTTTGTACGAGCGTATCAGGATTTAGGGTAGCTGAAATTTTTTGTCCAATAACATTAATTTGTTCAAATCTTGCTCGCGATTCTTCTACAATTTTTTTCTCGCGCTGGATTTTTCGTAAAGTAAGATATCCAATGATTGATATTAAAGCAAGAATAATGAGCATTGCTAATTCAAAACGGCGAATCTCACGCTCTTCTTCAAGGTCCTTTATCGTTTCTTGTACGAGTCCAGTTAATGAATCTTTTTGCATAATAACTCGCTCCATCTCTGATACAACCTCTTTAGTTTTAGCTTGTGCTTCTTCATAAGCGACATCCGTAGCGACTAAGGCTTCAATCAGACGTTGTAGATCACTCTGGAGCATATTTTTCTGATTATCAGAAACTTGTTTTGCATTTAATTTCTTGGTGATTCCTTCAATTTCGAGGCGAATCTTTGCTCCTTTTTGAGAAAGAAGTTGTTTTTCTAATTCTAATTCATTGATAATTTTGTTGAAGTCAGCACGGAAAATATTATCAATTTGCTCTCCTTCTTCATCAATTTGTTCTGCTTCTTCAATTTTTCGGACTTTAATGGAATAATCTCCTTTATTTTCAAAATTGAGTTTTAGTATTTCATATCCTAAAATAAAGAATTCGCTATCCCGAAGTTGTTTATCTTCGTCTAAAATTAATTCGAAATGTCCTGTTTTATCGGTAGTATATTCACTACCATCTACTGCTACTTTAACATAAGGAATTGGTTTTTGGGTATCATCCCAAAGACGTACTTGATGAGTGATTTGATGTATTAAGATGACTTCGGGTTCTGTTGGTTCTACTTTAGGGACTTTGATAATAACATAAGTTCCAGCATCTCGGACTGTTAAATTACTAGGAGGAATAACAATGCTATCATTAACAGTAATTGTGCTATTTGCATTTATGGTCAGTTTGGGGGGTAATTCTAAAGAAAATGACCCACTTGCATCTGTAAAAACAGCCTTTTGTACGCCCGCAACGTGAACTTTAGTATGATGTAAGGCTTTATTTTCATGACTGTATACTTTACCTTTGAGATGAGTAGTTGGAGGATTAAGGTAAATAATAAGTTCTTTTTTGTCATCGAAATACTTCCAATCTTTCAGATTTCTTGAGCTTTGGATTTTTACCTTCTCGGGTTTTTCTCCTTTTTTTAGCCAAATGTAAAATCCTTTGGATTGAATGGGTTTCAGAAAAGCCCCATCATTAACAGAAACTTTGACGTTGAGAATTTCCTTTCCTTTATCGTCAATGACTTTGCCACTAATTCGGTACTCGGCTTGGGCAAATCCACTAGATAAATTACCTATCAAGTAAAGTCCAAGACTCAAAAAGCTCCACCATAAAATTAAGGTTGATTTTCTCATTGTGTTGAATTCATAAATAGGAAGACTGTTTTACAAACGTTTTTGAATTTTCCTGTTTTGGTCAGGAAGGCTGATTCAGACGGTCTTATATAAAATAACTACCCAAAATTTATTCCGTTTTTGAAGATAGTTGCTATTTTATCAAATTTTTTAAAATCTGGAATTCGATTACAGGTGAAATCCGTTCGTACAAAATATTATATACGGCTGTGATTATTGGTAGATTTACTTTGTATTTCCGATTAATTTTATAGATACTTTTTACGGCATAGTATCCTTCTGCAATCATGTTCATTTCCATTTGTGCTGAACGAACAGAGTAGCCACGTCCTATCATATTCCCAAAGGTTCGGTTTCGGCTAAATTGGGAATAAGTCGTAACCAATAAATCACCTAAGTAAGCAGAGCTTTTCAAATTTCGTAAATTTTTTTGATGAGGTACGACAATATCAATAAATCGTTCAATCTCCTCTAAAGCATTAGCAACCAATACTGCCTGAAAATTATCTCCATGATTTAGACCATGAGAAATACCACAGGCGACTGCAATGATATTCTTCATAACTGCACAATACTCCGTTCCGTAAACATCAGAGATAACGCTAGCATGAACAAAACGAGAGCGAAGCAATTGAGCAAATCTTTCAGCATAATAGGGTTTATTTCCACCAATAGTTAAATAGGACTGACGTTCCATAGCAACTTCCTCAGCATGACAAGGACCTGCAATAATTAGAAAATTTTCTTCAGGAACTTCAAACTTTTGTTGGAAATATTCTGTAATCAATACATTCTCTTCGGGAATCATCCCTTTGACTGCTGAAATGATTAGTTTTTTGTCTAAATCATCAGGGGCTAGTTTTCGGATAGCCTTGGCAACAAAAGCTGAGGGAATGGCAATAATGACCATTTGGACATCTCTTAGGCTGTCACGTAGATTATTAAAAGGGGTAACTTTCTGTAAATCAATCTGAACAGAACTTAGATAACTAGGGTTGTGTCGATAAGTTTTGATATGTTGAATATCTGATTCTGAGCGCAACCACCAATGAATTTGTACATGATTTTCAGAAAGCATCTTGATTAATGCTGTTGCCCAACTTCCACCACCTAATACGGCAATCTTAATGGGTTTAACTTGTTCCAATACTTTCAAAATGAAATAATTTGCTACTTAGAAAAATAGTGATGCCTGTTTATTTGAAATATGAACTAGTTGAGCCAATGCAAATTTAAGTTTTAATTTGTTCTTAGTTTTGTGTAAAAGCAAATGAAATCAAATTTGCTCCCATTTTTAAGGCTTTTTCACGCAATTCCTTGGGATCATTGTGGATTATGGGGTCTTCCCAACCATCTCCTAAATCTGATTCATAACTATAAAAACAAACTAATCGTCCTTCGTAAATTAATCCTAAGCCTTGGGCAGGTTTCCCATCATGCTCATGAATTTTAGGTAATCCTTCTGAAAATGAATATTTTTGACGATAAATTTCGTGTGAGAAAGGTAGTTGAATTAACTCTAATTCAGGAAATACTTTTTTCATTTCTAAACGTACAAATTTGTCCATTCCATAGTTATCATCAATATGTAAAAATCCACCAGCAACTAAATAATTTCTAAGATTAAGGGCTTCATCTTCAGAAAAAACAACATTCCCATGACCTGTCATATGAACAAAGGGATAAGAAAATAATTCAGGTGAACCAACTTCTACTATATCTTCTTCTGGAGTTAAATGTAAGTGAAGGTTTTTATTACAATATTTAATTAAATTAGGAAGTGCCGTAGGATTAGAATACCAATCTCCACCACCGTTGTATTTTAATTTGGCAATTTTGATTTGTCCAGAAGCGGAAGAAGCTACAAATAAAAAACTAATAAATAAGAACTTTCTCATAGTTATCTGAATGATATTTATTGAATCTTAATCAGATTATTCTTATAAACTTAAAAATCATAAAACTTTTAGCTCTCTTTTAATTTGATTAATAGTTTCTTTATAGCCCAGTTCACTGTTGATTTTTGATTTGACTGTTCTAACAGCATGAATAACAGTAGTATGGTCTCTATTACCAAAAATCTTGCCAATATTTTTAAGAGATAAATCGGTATATTCTTGACAAAAATACATTGCCATCTGACGGGCTATTGAGATGTCTTTTTTTCGACTTTTCGACATCAAATCTTGTTCTTTCAGACTAAAATAACGAATAATAACTTCTTGAATATGAGAAGCATTTAAGGTGCGTTGTTCAAATTTTTTGCTGTCTGAGACAATCGAGGACATAACACTATCAACCAATTCCATATTAATCTCTTGTCGAATAAGAGAGGATTTCGCAATTAGTGAAATAACTACACCTTCTAATTCTCGAACATTAGTATCGACATTTCGAGCAATGTATTCTATGACACTCTGAGACATCTGAATACCTTCTGACTCTACTTTATTTTTGATAATGGTGAGCCTAGTAGGATAAGTAGGAACATAAACATCAGTAGTTAATCCCCATTTGAAACGAGATAGAAGTCGGTCTTGTAAACCTTGTAATTGTTTTGGAGGACAATCACTAGTCATTATAATTTGCTTATCTAACTGGTGTAAGTGATTGAAAATATGAAAGAAATTTTCTTGAGTTCGTTCTTTTCCTCCTAAAAACTGAATATCATCAATAATTAAAACATCAGCTTGTAAATAATAATTGGTAAAATCTTGCATTCTACGGGTTCGTAGAGCTTCTACAAATTGTGTAATGAAGGTATCTGAAGGAACATAAAGTACAAACTTCTGAGGAGCTTGGCGCAAAATCTCATTTCCGATAGCTTGGACTAAATGTGTTTTACCTAATCCAACACCACCATACACCAGAAAAGGATTAAATGCAGTGATTCCTGGTTTTTGAGCTACAGCAACTCCTGCTGAACGTGCTACTTTATTACAACCACCTTCAATAAAATTGTTAAAAGTATAACGTTCATTTAAGTTCGATTTTCGGGCATTTGGTTTTATAGGTTTGATAACAAAAGGATTATGTTTTTCCTCAGTTACTGGAGTTTTTTTGTTATCAGGTAAACGCAAAGCTCCAGTTTGTGGAGTTTGAGCTTGTTTGTTGGGAATGTTTATTGTGAAGGGCTGTTGTGAAGGATTGCCCTTATCAACTACGATAGAATACTGCAGTCGTCCTTTTTTGCCCAATTCTACATGAATAGCCTTTCGTAGTATTTGCACATAATGTTCTTCAAGCCATTCATAAAAAAATTGACTAGGCACTTGAATAGTCAGAATTGAATCAGCTAATTTTACAGGCTTAATGGGCTTAAACCATGTTTCAAAACTCTGTTCACCAACGTGTTGCCGAATAATGCGGAGACAGTTATTCCAAACGGTGATGCAATTTTGAGACATGGGTATCACGAGCTTCTGGATTAAGGTTGTTTTTGATATAACAAACAAAGATTCCTAACTCAGAAAAATAACTCTTGAGTTAAGTCAGTCATCTTGTTTATATTTTGATTAGATTATAAGATTCTGAATGTATTAACTTTAAGTGGTTATCAAATAAATATGACCAACTAAGCTTATTATTAATTCTTTATGAGTTTGCACTTTATGATGGACTGTCATATCACAAAACTATAATTTTTAAGATAATGAGATTATTAAGAAAACAAGAGCTTATACTTTGTTTTTTGAAATAAAATAAATATAATTCTTTGATTATCAAATATTTGTATGTTTTTGCCTCATTTATATTACTAAAGTTACAATAAGCTTGTCATTTTGAATATAGCTCAGGTTTTGCATTTGCAAATGTACTCATAAAAATCTGATTTTGCTCTAATTTTTAACTAACTTTTCTGTTTTTTAATATTGATAACTATTAGAATTGCGTCTGTAGGCTGTTACAAATATCAAATTGTTTTAGCTTAAAAATCAAGAATATATGATAAATTTGACTACTTTATGAAGCCGAATGATACAATGTATTTTTATTGAATGTTTGCTTATTTTGAAAGTATTTAGAAGAGATGATACAAAAAAAGACGGTTCTAATAAAAAAATTAGAACCGTCTTTTCACTGATTACTTATTAATGAATTCTTTTATGAGGATGTATTTTTTTGTTCATCCTTATTTGAATCCTCTAAGAAATTTTCAGGAACTGTACCATCATTAATCATACGTAAAAACTTCTTACCATATTGTTTGCCTATACCTAATAGTAATAAGCCTAGAATCATAGTTGAAGTTAATTGTTGTAAAGTTGTAAGTAATCGGAAGTCTCTTACAAAGAACTTAATTAAAATTCCTGCAAATAGGACTAAAGCTAACATTCTGAGTGGTTTAAGCTGATAACGGATGCCTAACCAAATTAATGTAACAGCACATAATGCCCATAAAATCTCCCAACCAATATGCCATACATCATTGAGCAGATCACTAATACCTAAGCCTTCTATATGATTAAGGGTTACGTAAATATGTTCGAATTCAAAGGTCAAATAAATAACTCCCAAAGAAGCAAATGCCGAAATAATTTTTTCAAAATATTTTGGTGTATTTTTCTGATTATCAATGAGTAATAAAGTAGATATAGCAACTAAAATAATTAAATATAAATAGTGCGTCATATATCCCCAAGTATCTCCTCCGTCCATCAAATAGGCATTTCGCAAATCAACTATAAATAATCTATCAACCAGTACATATGATATAATGAAGAAATACAAAATACCCTCCATGACTTTCTTCGTATTTAACTGGTAATGTTTTGAAACAAACCATAAAGCAGCAAAGAATAATGAGTTATAGATACCATTTAGGATGATAGCATGATCTTTATCAGTAAGATTGTGATAGTTTAATTCGATATTTCCAATGCCCCAAATGACAAATACGGTAAATCCTGCTAATAAATTTCGATAGACTTCATAAGTTAAGAATAGAATGGTATCGTTTTTACCATATTTATCTTCGTTTCGAATCATTAAATAAACTGAAATCCCTAAAACTAATACCGTATAAATTGCTGATTTTACTGCTGCATTAAAAAAGAATACTTGAGATGTACCTGTGTAGGTTACGATCCAATCATGAACTAACATAATAATAGCTAAAACTACCGTTGAGCCTGATGCATTTCGAACAAATCGCAAATCAGTACTTTGTGCTAACCAAAGCAAAATAACAGACTCAATAATCCAGAGAAAATTCCATGTACTAGGCTCAGTAAAAATAGGAATGGAAAATGTAATTAACAGCAAAGCAATGACTTGAGTGCCGTCAAATAAAATCGTATCAAATGGACGGCGAAAATACATTAAGCCAGTAATTCCTGCACAGAAAAGCCCAAAGGCAAACATGAAAAATCCGAAATCTTCGAGTGGCATTTTAGCATCAAAGTAGATCATTTTCAATACGATTCCGAAATATATGGCAATGCTTAAGAAGTACATGGCATATTCGGCATTGGTTAATTTGCGATCTTTTTGAACTCCAAAAAATAATACCATCCCGTAGAACAAGCCACAAACTCCTGTTACTATCATGAAAGTTAAACTAAATTCCTCTGTCGCAGGAGTTTTGGTGAATAACCAATGAATCATTGGTAGAACTACACAAGCAAATAGTACAATATTGATATAATTCCAGTTTTGTCGATAGGCTATAACCATAATTAAAATACTGGAGAAAATCAAATACAACATAACGTGAAGATAGTCAATGTGCATTGCTACCACCACAGGAGAATAATATACCCCTAAAATAGCTAAATAAAATAGGGCTACGTTCTTGAATTGAAGTGACGTAATTAAAATACCTGCAGTTACTAATATATTGATAAATAGAAAGGCATCTGTGTCATAAAATTCATAAACGAGGTGTGAAATAACATTGAGAACATAAAAGCCAATAAAACCTCCCCATGCTGCCAAGTTACTCAGACTAGGGCGTTTAATGTACTGTTGATGAGCAAAAGCCAACAATCCTCCTGATACCACTACTCCAATTAGAATTCGGTGAAACTCTGTAACTACTCCTGCTTTTACTCCTTCATTAATAAGTAGTCCAAGACTGAACATTAAAATCACAGCACCTATAGCAGGGATTAATGTTTCACCAATAAGATATTCCACGCCAAATTCTTGTCGTAGTTTTTCCCGTGTTTTGTTACTGGCTTCCTTTATAGAAAAAGGTTTATTCTTAGAATCTTTGGGTTCTTCTTTCTTAGGCTTGGCTTTGGTTTCTGGTTTGGGAGCTTCAAGTTCATCATTAGAAGCTAGTTCTGGTTCAGTCTTTTTAAGTTTTGGAGGTTCTTCTTCAAGAACTACCTCTTCCTTCCCATATAATTTTGCTTGTCGAAGCTCTTCATCGTGTAGTGTTAAATCACTTTCTAAGAATAGTGAGTGATAGTCAGGGTCACTTTCGAGGTTAGCAAAATCGCCGAGATGATGTTCTCGCATCGACTCACGGTAAGCACGAGTTTCAGAGACCCAATTGGATGATTTTTCGGAAGGTATCTTTGTTTTGGATGATTTTTCTTTGCTCATTGGTTCTTCGATTTAGGGCTTCAACCTTAAATTTTAAGGAGTTATAATCATTTCGGTTTTATACAAACTTACATAAAATATCGGAACGATACTGCATTTTTTGCTGTTTTTGTTAAAAAATTAGTTGTCAAATATAACATCATGAAACGAAAGTTTATGGTGCATCAAGTTTGAAATACTACGTTCTCAAATTGAATTTGAAAATGAGGATAAATCTGAGTTTGTGACATTCTACAATTTAAGAACAAATTTAAATCCAATTAATTATATCTCATTTTCAGTGTAAATTACTATTGGTTCATAATGAGCTATATCGTGAGGATTATCTTTAAAATCTACTAATTAGATATTGTAATAGTAAATAATATTATGCCTAGTTTCAGTGAATGATATTAATAATAGTAAATTTATGAGGTACTAGAATAAAACCATACGAACTACAAGGCTATATAGAAAACGTAAATTATGTGTCTAAGTTGAATATTTCACGATTTTGCTTGATTAATTATGTTATTAAAATAATAATTAAATTAACACCAGAATAACAAACAAGCTCTATAGGATAAGATATTTTTTTTATCTAAAATATATTTCTTATAGAGCTTTTTATTTTACAAATGACTTCTTTGAGAAGGATAAAGCTTTAGATAACTTGTGAAAAAATTAGTAGATAAAATACCTTGTAATTAAAGAAAAAAAATGGAAAATGACGTACAAAAAACAGATTGATGAAATAAGTTCAAAAGCTATTCAAAGTAACTGATGATTGACAGTTTTGATGAAAAAAAATGAACTAAGCTGATTTTTAACAAAAATAGTTCTCGAACTCTATTTGTGAAACCCTCATGATTGTTTACATTTGCGGATAGATTGTCAGTTGGCATAATGGCTCAACAATTAAAATTAGTCAATTTAGTAGATAACTTAAGGGATAAAAATCCCCTCTCCACTTTTACTTTATCTTTAAAAACCGAAGAAAATCCTATGAGAATGAACGCAAATCCACACTTTTCGTTGGTGCTACGATTCATTATTCCGATGCTTTTTTGCTGTCTTAATTTGTTATATGTATCTGCACAAACTCCACAAAGTTTGCTCTCTGCACTGCCAAAAGTTGTGCCTGACAGTTTGTTTTGTGAAGAAAACTATCTTCAATTATTTGAAAAGACAGTAAAAAAACATAATCCTGTTACTCCACGAAGTTACTTCCGAGCGGATTCTGCAGGATTGCCTCAATATATCTGTGATAATATTGATACTAAAACGGAATATCCTTTTATTAATTATGCTCAAAATTATGTGCAATGGCATGATTTCGAAGCAATACAACCCTTTTTCCGTAAATTGGAAGAAACATCTTGCCGAAGGTTAAATATTTTACATATCGGTGACTCACATGTCCAGTTTGATCTAATTACAGGAACTATCCGAAATCGATTGCAAAAAGCTTTCGGAGATGGTGGTCGAGGTATGATTTTTCCACTTTCGATTTTGCACACCAATACCGCTTATGATTACTCAACCTCTTATACAGGAAGCTGGGCAACAGCCAAGAGTGTACAACGTCGTCCGCAGTTGGCATTAGGAGTGAGTGGAGCAACTATTCGAACAGCAGATTCTGGAGCTAGTTTCAAGTTTCGATTTCATAAACAATGGCACTCAATACGTAAAGATTTTCGGAAAGTTAAAATCTTTTGTAAACAGCATCCTGAAAGTTTTGATATTGCAGTTAAGTTTTCGGATGAATATCCACCCATTACCATAGATTGTAGTGATTCAACTTGCTCACCATTTGTAGAAGTAGAGCTTCCTATCGCATCTTCTAATTTAGAATTTCTGATACAGAAAAATAAACCTTCTCAACGTTTTTTTGAGTGCTATGGTGTTTCTGTAGAAAGTGTTCATGACCAAGGAGTTTTGTATCATAGTGTTGGAATTAATGGGGTAGGACTAAGTGGAATTCTAAAGCAAAAGTTATTACCTCAACAAATTCGAGCCATTAATCCTGATTTAGTAGTAGTTGATTTGGGAGTGAATGATTTAGTTCCTTTCCGAACGGATATGAATTATCAAGAGAAAAAATTGCAACGTCTCGTAAATTATATTCGGGATAATTCTCCTAAAAGTAGTATTTTGATAACAGGTACACAAGACTCTTATCGAAGAGGTGTAAATATCGGGGAATGTGCAGAGTATGCCCAAGTTGTTCAACGAGTGGCTAAAAAAAATAAATGCGCATTTTATAACTTTTATGATGTGGGTGGAGGAGCGCTATCAATGAATGATTGGAGAAGAAACAGGTTAGCACAACCTGATCGTTTACACCTTTCTTCTAAAGGCTATCAAGTCAAAGGACGATTGTATGCGAATGCTTTATTGAATTCGTATTATTTTCATCTGACAGAAAATCAAAAAGATAGTTTGGTTTTTAAAATTATCCCCAAGAAAAAGCCTATCAAAAAGTTAGACAAACCTTCTGAACAAATATTGGCTAAGGCTAATACAACGAAAACTACACAAATCAAGTCGCAAAAAGTGACCTACAAGAAAAGTTACCAGAAGACGGCTTATAAAAAAACATTTCCAAAGAAAATTACATACACTGTTGAGAATGGAGATAACTTAAGTTATTTATCTGATAAATACAATGCTTACATTCGAGATATTAAACGTTGGAATGGTTTAACAAATGAAAAGATTCGTATTGGTCAGAAACTAACTATTTATCCAAACACTGCTAAAACTAGTAAGGTTATTAAGGCTAAGACTATCAAAAAATACCATACGATTCGGCGAGGTGAAAGTCTTTGGTTGATTGCACGGCGTTATAAAACAGAGGTCAAAATATTGAAGCGATTGAATGGTTTAAGAAGTAATAGTTTATCTGTTGGACAACGTTTACGAGTGAAGTGATTAATTATGTAAAGTTATGTTGTAAATTGTTTTTATTCATCGAAATCTAACTTTACTTTATCGAAATATGCTACGAGTTATGAATATTTTCTTTGAATGACAAAACGATCTAGACTGAATCTACGTTTATTTGAGAAAGAAGTATAGAAATTTTACGCAAAAAAACGTAAATTTTATTAAATTACTTCTCTTATTACAGAGACTTACCCCACAAAATATATAACTATAATGCAAACATCTATTCAACAAAAATTAGTTTTAGTATTTAGCTTAATGCTGTTTTGGGCGGGGGCAGCGTTTGCTCAGCTTGAAGTTGGGCTACAAGAAGACCCTTATAAAAAACCAGGTATTTGGAAAATGCTCAAAAAAATGCCTAATAACACTCGTTTATGGGCAGAATATATTGGAAAATCAGTTAATGATTTTTCAGAGGAAGACAAGCAAAATATTCAAAACTGGCGGATTATTCTTAAAAATGGACAAAACTCTCCAAGTGGACCTACAGGTGGAAACTCAACTTCAGGCTATGCTTCAGCCTCTTCTCGTAATTCATCACTAAATAAACGTATTATTAAACCTGATGATCGTAAGTATTTACGAGATATTGCGGCAATAATTATGCTTGGAAATCCAGAAGTAGCAGAGCTGAAGAAAAATGTCCAAGCCAATTTTTTGTTGATTGAAGATAAGTTTAATGATATGTTTCTCAATCTTGGGATGGAATATAAATATTATGACGATGTACATCCTTACGGTGGGTATAGTGAAGTACGTTGGGTAGAAGAAATGGAACGGAAAATTCATACAGCTCGTCTCAAAGAAGTACAGCGAGTTCATAGTCGTTATCAAGTGTTGGGTGACTAATTTTGTATAATTATTAGTGTAAAAAAATCCTTCATCTTCTGAAAATGAAGGATTTTTTATGAGTAAAAACTGAGAATTTTGATTAGATTTTTTGAATTTGTTCTAAGGTTAATTTTCCATTTATCCACTCGCCATCTAATTTTGCTCCATATTTTTTATAAAAATTAATTGATGGAGTATTCCAATCTAAAACTTGCCATGTGAATAAGGGCAGATTTTGAACTTCGCACTCTTTAGCTGTTCGTTCAAATAGAGCCTTTCCCGCCCCGATACCTCGATACTTTTCTGTTACAATTAGATCTTCAAGGTAAATTGATTTCCCTTTCCAAGTTGAATACCGATAATAATACAAAGAAATGCCAATAACCTTATTTGTTTCTAATTCGGCTACTAAACACTCGTAAGCAGGATTTTCACCAAAACCTTCAACAAGCATTTTTTCAGGAGTGTTGATGACCTCTTGGGGAGCTTTTTCATAAAGGGCTAATTCTTCAATGAGTTGAAAAATCGCAGGAACATCCTCTGGAGTGGCTTTACGGATAATAAATTTCATGAATTTTGTTTGATTTAGAGCTGCTTAAAAAGCAGTGTTCTTAAAAATTTCGTTAAATTGTAACGTTTAATTCCAGCAAAGTTAATCTGAAAATTACTTTTTTTGCTAAGCCAAGACAGCAGGCTATACCTTATAATTATCCCTGCTAATATTCAAACGCACTACAAATGTATAAAATTAGTCAAATTACGATTTATCCCATTAAGGCATTGAATGGGATTTGTATCAAGTCATCTCAAATCACCGCAGGTGGAGCATTAATACATGACCGAGAATTTGCCTTATTTAATGAAGATGGTGATTATATTACCGCAGAAACTTGTCCTAAAATACTACATATCCAAGCTACCTACGACTTAACCAAACAGATCATTTCCCTTAAGACGTCTAATCAAAAAGGAGTATTTCATTGGTTATATGACCGTTCTGATTTAGAATCGTTTTTCTCAGAATATTTTGGTTTTAGAGTAGCCATACGGCGTAATCAAGTTATTGGGTTTCCATATAATTCAGAACACGCTGGTCCTACATTGATTAGTACAGGAACACTTCGACAAGTGCAGAGTTGGTTTCCACAATATGATTTAGAAAGTATTCGTAGACGTTTCCGAATTAATATTGAGGTTGAATCTCCGATTCCATTTTGGGAAGAACAGTTTAGTGCTGAAGGGCGTTCTCACAAATTTTTTCGAATAGGGAAGGTACTACTTCGAGGACGGAAAATTAACCGAAGGAAGGATAGTCCGAGTTATAACCCTCTGACAGGCAAGCATGATGCTAATTTTTTACCGTACTTTGTTCAAAAACGGAGTGAAACTTTACCTAATTCACTGAAAAAAGGAGGTGATAATCGTTACTTTTACCTCGGAATTCATACTAATATTGACATTGACCAAATGGAAAAGAATATTAGTCTAGGGGACAAAGTCCAACCCATTTTTGAATAAAGTTAAAAATTATGCAGTTAAAATTTGATGATGCGTGGACACTATTTTTGGATAGAGATGGTGTAATCAATCATAAGTTGGAAAACGATTATGTGAAGTATTTTGGCGAATTCAAATTTTTGCCTGATGTCCGTGAAAGTTTGGAACAATTACGTCCATTTTTTCGACAAATCGTCATTGTGACGAATCAACAAGGAGTTGGAAAAAAATTGATGACTCAAGCCGATTTAGATAATGTTCATCGGCAGATGTTGGCTCATTTACATCAGAATCAGTTTATTATTGATAAAGTGTATGCTTGTACAGATTTAGCCTCAACGAATAGCCCTTGTCGAAAACCTGCTATTGGAATGGCATATCAAGCCCAAGCTGACTTTCCAACTATTGATTTTAAA
Organism: Cytophagales bacterium UBA2561; assembly: GCA_002340355.1. Classification (GTDB taxonomy): domain Bacteria; phylum Bacteroidota; class Bacteroidia; order Cytophagales; family Thermoflexibacteraceae; genus UBA2561. Next base: position 474,267 of record DDLX01000028.1, on the reverse strand, counting down.
AAATCATTAATTATTGGAGACAGTTTGAGTGATATGCAGTTTGGGAAACGAGCAGGAATGAAAACACTTTTTTTCCATGCTGATGAAAATTTACGAAATCAGCATGCGAATGAAGTAGATTTTTCGTTCTCGAATTGGAGAATAGTAACAAAATTTATTCGCAAACAAATTGTTTAATCTCAAATATAAAAACATGACTAAAATAAGAATATTGCTTATTGGTTTATTGTTTTCAGGAGTTTTTTTGACCTCTTGTAAAGATGATGCTGAAAGTCCGAACCTAACAGAAAATGAGCGTAATCTCATTCGTCAGCCTTGGCAAGGCGAGGGAGTTTATGCACTTGGGGCGAATGGTGAGCAGGCTCGGGTAGATTCAACAAATGTCTCAAAGTTGACCTTAACTTTCAGCTCTCGAGCACTAGGGACTATCAAAAATGTATCTATTAATGGTTTCCCTGGAGGTTCATGGAAAATAAATGGAAATTCTCTACAAGTTAAATATCCTGCAGGAATCAGTACAACTTTGGATTCAGTTACTTTCAATATTTCAAAATTGACAGAAACAGAGTTGAACTTGAGCACTAGTAAAGAAATCAATGCTTTTAATATTTTGATACTCAATCCAGAAGCAGAATTGCGTTTAATTCCAAAACCGTAATTTTTTGGATTAGATAAGAAATCAATTATTGATATCCCTAAATTTGAAAATCATTATACCTAATGGCAAATCCTAAGAATCAAATTCTAAATCGTACCCAAATTACGCAAAAAATCACTCGTATTGCGTATCAAATTTATGAGAATAATTTTGAAGAAGATGAAATTGTACTAGCAGGAATTGCTCCCCAAGGCGTTTTATTGAGTCGACTATTGGAGAAAGAATTAACTCGAATTTGCCCGATTACGATTAAGTCAATTCAAATTCAATTGGATAAAGAAAAACCTGCTCAACAGGAAATTATCCTGAGTGTTTCGGCAGACGAGTTGGAAAACCGAACCATTATTTTGATTGATGATGTACTTTATACAGGACGAACTTTTGCATATTCTATGAAACCATTTTTAGATTTTCGGATTAAAAAACTTCAGACAGTGGTTTTGGTGGATAGAGGTCATACCGTCTTTCCAATTTCAGTTGATTTTGCAGGTTATTCACTTTCAACAACGGTTTTACAACACATTGAAGTGATTTTGGATAACGAGGAAGAGTTTGGGGTGTATTTGTCGTAGAGGCTGATGCTTTTGCAAACCTATAAGGTTTTAAAACCTTATAGGTTTGCATGCTTAATTGAATGTTATCCGATTTGTTCAAAGGCTTGAGTCAAATCAGCTTTGAGATCGTCAATATGTTCAATACCAACGGATAAACGTAATTTTGTAGGTGAAATTCCTGCGGCAAGTTGTTCTTCAGCAGTTAACTGTTGGTGTGTAGTAGAAGCAGGGTGAATCAATAAAGTTTTGGCATCACCAACATTCGCCAAATGACTGATGAGCTTGACACTATTTACCAACTTTTCAGCTCGTTCTTGTCCGCCTTTAAGTGTAAAAGTCATGACACCACCATAACCTTTTTTCAAATATTTTTTAGCCAATTCGTGGTAAGGACTGCTTTCTAAGCCAGGGTAATTGACACTTTCAACTTCAGGATGACTTTCGAGCCATTTTGCTAATTCTAAAGCATTACTGACAGTACGCTCAACTCGGAGTGATAAGGTTTCAAGCCCTTGTAATAACAAAAATGAGTTAAATGGACTTAGGGCAGGACCAAAATCTCGTAAACCTTCTACTCTTGCTCGGATAGCAAAAGCAATATTCCCAAAAGGACCTTCTGAACCAAAAACTTCCCAGAAATTTAAACCATGATAACCCTCCGAAGGCTCTGAAAATTGAGGGTACTTACCATTCCCCCAATTATAATTTCCACCATCTATGATAACTCCACCAATACTTGTTCCATGTCCGCCAATCCATTTGGTGGCTGAAGCGGTAACGACATTTGCACCATGTTCCAAGGGACGAGCCAAAAATCCTCCTGCTCCAAATGTATTATCAACAAAAAGTGGAATATCTTGATTTTTAGTCATTTGACTAATAGAATCTAAATCTGCTACACTGAATTCTCCGTTGCCAATAGTTTCGACATAAACCGCTTTGGTATTTTCATCAATGCACTTGGCAAGATCTTCAGGTTTATCACTTGCTGCAAATCGTACTTCAATTCCTAAGCGTTTAAAAGCCACCTTGAACTGATTGTATGTTCCTCCATATAAATAGGGACTACTCACAAAATTATCGCCTGCTTGCAAAATATTATTTAAGGCAATAAATTGAGCTGCTTGTCCAGAAGAAACTCCTAAAGCCATCGCTCCACCTTCCAGTGCCGCTAATCGTTTTTCGAAAACGTCTGTGGTAGGATTCATAATTCGGGTATAAATATTTCCGAATTCTTTGAGTGCAAATAAGTTCGCTCCGTGTTCGGTATTCTTGAACTGGTAGGAAGTAGTTTGATAAATAGGAACAGTCCTTGACATGGTCGAAGCTTCAACTTCTTCATAACCTGCATGTAATTGCAAAGTTTCAAATTGATATGCCATCTTGATATTGGTTTAGTTCATAAAAACACTAAGACTAACATAACGTTTTTAGGTTCTGCTTGTTTCAATCATGAAGAGAAACCCCCCAAAATTTGATGAGCAAAAATTTGAGGATATTTTTTGTTGTATTCAGTATTAAACAAAATATAAATTAAATATTTTAAATAAAATAAAGTCTTATAAAACAATAAAAAACTTATTGAAAGTTAATATAATAGTCATATTATATTCAATATTTATATTAAGTTTGTATTTTGATTAAAATGTAATTTACTGAAGATCAAATTTTTATGATAAAAAAAGGACGAGCCTACCATCCTACAAAATACGCTACTGAAAATATATGGGACATATTATACAGTTTTAGAAAAGCGATGAATTTTAAAACGCTGATAGTGACAGGTATGTCTCTTGTTATCACTGTTTTGTGTCATCAGCTAAAGTTAGAGGCTGATTTTCCACTTACCATTATTAGTATCGCTATCGTTTTTCCTCTGGTTTTTTCCTTACGTGCCGCTTTTGCTCGAAGAGAAAAAGCATTGAAAAATTATGCGATTCTCAAGGGTAATGGTTTATCTGTTTATTATGGGCTACGAGACTGGACTCCTGATTATCAGCATCATTTACATGAGGAGTATCGTGAAATGATGACCGAATTAATGCAGTTAATTAGAATATATTTTCAGGGTGTTCATTTTGAAAAAGAAAGAGAACAACTTATTTATCAGACATTTTCGGGAATTTCTCAACATGCTCAGAAATTGCGAGCTTACAATATTCCAGCTACTGAAATGTCTCGTATAAATCAATATATCAGTAAAATGATGATTGCCTATGGAAATATGAAAATAGCTTATGAATATCGCACTCCACTGACACTTAGAGCATATAGTAAAGTTTTTATTTTTGCTTTCCCGATTCTTTTTGGTCCTTATTTCGCTAGTAACTTTTCACATTACGTGACAGCTCTAGGTTATGTAATGCCAGTAGTATATAGTTTTATTTTGATTAGTTTAGATAATATTCAGGATCAATTAGAATATCCTTATGAGCAATTTGGTGAGGATGATATTTTTATTGATGCGGAATATTTTACTGAAATTATTGATTCGTAGGAACAGTTAAAAAAAATGAAATATTATCTATTATTATAAAAACCTTACATTAAGATATGAACAAAAATAGCCCAAACTAAAAAGTTTGGACTATTTCGATCATTTTGAAATTTTACTTCGAGAAGTGAGTGTTATAAGGTTTACTTTATAAGACTACAATTTAACATTCAATTTTGCGAACATATAACGTCCATTGAAACCAAATTGATTTACTTCCCAAGCATATTGGAAACGTCCACCTAAATCCGTAAGAACATCACCTTTACTATCTAATTCATCAGGATAAACGTCTAGTAAATTATTTGCACCAACAGATAAACGTAATTTATCGTTGAAATCATAATTTAAGGTCAAATCCGTAATAATTTTGGCACTAAAAACTTGATCTTTAGCCTCATCAGAAGCATGTCTCCAAGTGACTTCACCAAATCGAGTATTATTCAAAACTGCCGTAAATCCACCAATTTTGTAGTTTAGTCCTAAAATAATTTTATCATTTGGTCGAGCAGTTTCGATTCGAGAACGTTCTTTTCGGTCAAATAAAGCATTACCTTCACTTTCCAACAAAGCAGGAGTTTTCAAATCTCCAACAATTTCAGTCTTATTGAAGTTAGCCGCAAGAGAAATATTCAACTCTCCTTTACCAATAGCCAAATCGCTGTAAGTAGCAATAATATCAAAACCATTGGTTTCAGTATTAATTGCATTGGTAAAGAACTTAAAACTTGTAATATTGTATTCCTGCAAAATACCTCCAATCATAGTTGTAGGGTCATTATTACTAATCGCACCCGTAAATACGATACGGTCATCTACTTGAATGTTGTAGTAATCAAAGGTTAATAATAACTTATCTGTCGGTTGGAATGTGAGTCCTACCCCAAGATTTAAGGCTTCTTCTTGTTTCAATTGTGGCACATCAAAAGTTCGCAAAATTGGGCTATGATTATTAAAAGTTCCTTGGTCAGAAACTGAACCACCTGAAACCAATGTTTGAATATTTGACAAGTAAATTTGATGCAAAGAAGGCGCACGAAATCCTGTACTGACCGAAGCACGAATATTTAATTTATCATCCATAAACTGATGACGAGCATTCACCTTCCAGTTTAGTGTATTTCCGAAATCACTATAATTTTCGAAACGACCTGCTACACCTACCAATAAATCTTCGGTTACATCACTTTCAATTTCAGCATAAAAACCGACATTATGTCGATATTTATTTACTTCGTTTGAAGGACGAATACCAGGGAAAGACTGTGCGCCCCCTGTTAAACGATTACCATCGGAATCAATATATTCGTAAGAATTAGGCTCTCCTGCCATTGCCACAAAATTCTCTACTCGGAATTCTGCACCTAATGCAAAATTTACTTTCCCGAAACTACGAGTAATGTCTAAATTATTTATGGTATGTTGAAATAAATAACCGCCTGCATAAAAATCACTTGGAGATAAATTCCCCATATCAGCATTCAAAGTATTACCAATGTTATATTGAATTTCATTACTTCCGTAGCTTGAACTTAAATCAAAATTCCAGTCATTTCTTGTTCCTTTCATTCCGAAAGTTAAAGTTCGGTCTAAGATATCGGTCTCGAAAGTAGGCTGAAATCCATTATCCCCATAAATAGACTCTGGGAACCAATATGGAGTGCGATATAAAGCAAAACTCTTTCCTCTTCGGCTAGTCAATCCACCAAAACCATAAAATTGAGCTTCTTTTGAAAGTGGAACCTCCATATTGAAAAACACATCATTTTTTTGCATTTCAGGTTGTCCAACTGTCATGCCCAAATCAGGGTTGGCTTGAATCCAATCATAACCTGCATCACCAGGATTCATAACACCAAACAAAGGATCTTGTGTTACACTTCCTGCACGGTTAGTTTTTCCCTGATAACTAAAACTAGTCGAAAGGTTCATGAATCCACCTTTTTCACCGATGTTGAAGCCATAATTTGCGTTTAATTCAAATCGTTCACCATCACCTTCCGAAGTGACCCCACCAGATGTACTGATTTCGGCATATTCTACATTGTCTTTTAACACAATGTTAATTACCCCCGCAATTGCATCTGAACCATATTGAGCTGAAGCACCATCTCGTAAAACTTCAATTCGTTCAATGGCAGAAGTTGGTATACTTTTCATATCTACCCCTACTTCGCCTTTACCTGGGGTATCATTGATGTAAACCAAAGCACTTGGATTTTTTCGTTTTCCATTGACCAAAACCAAAGTTCGGCTTGGTGAAAGCCCTCTCAAATCTGCGGGATTCATATGAGCTGTTGCATCCGAAATCGTTTGGTTAGAAGAGTTGTACGAAGGAGCTTTATACATAATCATCTGATCAATTTCACTGTGTCCTGCATCGGCTAATTCTTGGGCGGAAATACGGTCAATAGCAACAGGTGAATTCGCTTCGGAGCGAGGCTGGAAACGAGAACCAACTACTAAAAGCCCCTCTAACTGCAAAGCATCCTCTAACATGATAACATCAATTGCCGTCTGTTCACCTACTGTGATTTCTTGTTGTTTATAGCCCACAAAGCTAAAAACAAGTACCGCATTCTCATCTGAGATACTGATAGAATATTTTCCATCGACATCAGTTACTGTTCCTTCGGAAGTTCCTTTAACTACGATATTTACCCCAATTAAGGCTTCTCCATCGGGGCTTTTAACCGTTCCCGATACTGTTTTTTGTGCCAATACAATCTGCGAAACGAGCAATAGGCACACCAGACTTAGTAGATTTTTAATTTTCATACTTTTTGGATTAATAATAAAATGTAAAACAAGGAGTAAGAAGTCTCTTTTTACAGAGACTGATCGTTAAAATATATGCGATTTTACTGAAATATTATTTGTTTTGCAAATAAATATTTTAAATGCTCAACTTGTTCGTATAACAACTATTTCATCTTTTTTCAAAATAAAATCATATCTTTGCGTGAATACTTTCTAAAACTTATATTCCCATCAATAAAAATGAATTGGGTTACTACCTTTTTTCATTAGCACCGTTTTCTTGCCTCTCTTTTCAGAAGAGAAAGAATACTGTATTTTCTTCTCTTTTTTGCTCAAAAATTTTTGGATAAGTCATTATCGAATGTTTGGGATTTATCCCAAAGTTCTTCGTTTGGATTTTATTCCAAGTTTTTGAAGTAGAAACTACACTTTTAAAATATTCTCTGAACTTATTTGCTTTTAAAACCATAGATCCAAAATGATAGATAAACTCGAAGCCATCAAAAAACGATTTGATGAAGTTTCTGAACAAATGGTTAGCCCTGAAGTCATGGCAGATATGAAAGTCTATGCCAAGCTCAGCAAGGAATACAAGGATTTACAAAAAATCGTTAAGGAGTACCTCAAGTACCAAGATGTCTTAGAAAATATTGACAGTACGAAAGACTTGCTCAAGACCGAAAAAGATCCTGATTTTCGGGAAATGGCAAAAGAAGAACTTGACGACTTCCAGACACAAAAAGTAGAGACTGAAGAAGCGCTCAAAACGCTATTAATTCCGAAAGACCCGAATGATGATAAAAATATCATTCTTGAAATTAGAGCGGGTACAGGAGGAGACGAAGCCGCTATTTTTGCGGGTGATTTATATCGTTTGTATCAGCGTTTTTGTGAATCTATGAAGTGGAAAACTCAAATACTGGATTATACTGAAGGGACTTCAGGTGGATATAAAGAAATTACCTGTAATGTATCGGGCGAAGATGTGTACGGTATGCTAAAATATGAATCGGGAGTACATCGGGTTCAACGTGTTCCTGCTACTGAAACACAAGGACGAGTACATACTTCGGCAGCAAGTGTGGCAGTTTTGCCTGAGATGGATGATGTTGAGGTTGAGATTGATATGAATGAAGTTCGAAAAGATACGTATTGTTCTTCAGGACCGGGGGGACAATCTGTTAATACGACTTATTCCGCAGTACGATTAACTCACTTACCAACAGGAATCGTAGTACAATGTCAAGATGAAAAGTCTCAATTAAAAAACTTGGATAAGGCACTAAAAGTCTTACGTTCAAGAATTTATGATTTAGAAGTTAAAAAACACCAAGAAGAAATTGGAGCACATCGGCGGTCAATGGTAGGAAGTGGAGACCGTTCGGATAAAATTCGGACATACAACTATCCACAAGGACGAGTTACTGACCACCGTATCAATCATAGTGTTTATAATTTGCCGAATGTGATGGATGGAAATATTGGCGATTTTATTGAAAAACTTCGTATTGCAGATAATGCCGAAAAAATGCAGGAAGGGCTGGAAGCAGAAACCGCCTAATTTTCGACTAAAAATTTGATTTTCAGAAATATAACAATTTTTAGACTTGTTAAATGCTGTTGGCTGTGTCCTCACAGCCGACACATTTTTCATAAATACTTACTTGTGAGACACAAGCAACAGTGTAAGGTTGTATATCTAGTACCAAACATAGAGTAGTAAGTATTGAGACAATATATTGATTATAAGTTAAATAACAGTTCATTCTAACACCTCCTCTTACATCGTCAATAGTTCCATTTCTTTTTAAATTTAAATCTTGTCTTTGTTATTTTATATTTAACGCTTTTTTGCAAGGATCTCTGGTTCTAAATTTTTGTTAAATTATAATAATACATACTTTAAATAATATTATTACAATAGAAATAGTTTATTTTTTGACCTCTATTGATATAAATATTACATCTGAGGGATGGGGGATTGTTGCTATTTTATTAGGGTATACTTGCCATTTCTCAAAAACTCGTAATTGTACTATTTTAATAAAATCAATTTATTTATCACTTAGTAAATCCATAATCCTATTCTGATTTTTAATAATTTCTTCCATTGTTTCTTGTGAATACTTACCATCTATAATATCTTCATCATCAATACCTAATACACCTAAAATTTCATCTAATCGTTTTAAAGTAATTTCATTCTTACCATTTTCCAAATTAGAATATGAAGGTGCAGAAATTCCCAGTTTCTTAGCAACATCTTTTTGTGAAAGCCCTTTCTTTTTTCGATTTAATTGAATGATACTCAGTAATTTATTTCGCATATATACTTAGTTTTTATCTAACAAAATTAGAAAAATATTAGTTTTCAGCTAATTTTATAATGAATATTTTTGATAAAATAAGGTTTAGGCTATATATTTACATGAAAATAGTTCAAAGTAAAATTTATAATCTGATTATACTTATGAAAACTGAAAATCAAGGTTTAATACACTTCTTGGAAGTATATGAATCTGAAAATTATGCTGAAAGACTACATCAGGCTTTGTACTATGTAGCAGGAGAAGGTGAACCAGATAAAGAAAAGCAATAAATATGTGGAGCTTTATATCAAATTCGCATGGAACTCAATGATTTGCAAGCCAAATATTTATGCTCAAAAGATACCATACCGATTGTGGTCAATGAAAAAGAATGAATAATTCTGATGAGTAAACAATTGACAAAAAGCATTTCGAATCATTTTGAGATGCTTTTTTTATCTCCAAAAAGTGACCATGAAGTTTAGTCATGTTTTATCAATTACTTGATTATCACGCTATTTTTGATTAACTTTAACATCATGTTATGATTTAAAATATAATTTTTTCAGCGTCAAATTTTCTAACTCATGAAATCAAAACTTCCTATTTATTTAAGTGCTAAGGATGTAGCAGAGGCACTAAGTGTTTCTATCTCTACAGCATATCGAAAACTTCAAACTGTTAAGGCAGCCTATGATATTCCTAAATATCAAAAAGTTTTAGTTACTAAATTTTGTAAATTCTATGAAATTGACCTTGAGAATTTTTATTTTAGTTTGGGATATCAGCCTCATTAGAAGAGATGTTGTTGGTGTCGTTTCACTAAAAGACCAACAACGGTAATATCCTAAATTGTATTTTTAGAAGATAATAAGAATTGATTAACCCTTATAAAATAAGACTAAAAATTAGCAAATCTTACATCTAATCAAGGATAGTAGATGTAAGAGGTGTTATTTATAAACGAATTCCCATCATCGTAATATCATCCCGTTGTTCACTTGTTTGTTGGTGATCATCCAAAATTTCAGTATAAGTTTTTTCTTGTTCAGTGAGTGGCAAATTTTTGTATTCTGAAAGGACTTGTTTGAGACGTAACGTACCAAATTTACATGAATTGGGAGCGTGTTGGTCAATGATTCCATCGGTTGTTAGATACAAAATTTCTCCTCGTTGTAATTTTACGGTTTTCTTGGTAAATGGAGGCTTAGGTTTACGTCTAACTCCACCTACGGATTTATTATCACCTTTAAGCTCTTGAATTTCAGGTTTATCAGATTGAGTATAAAAAAGTGGACGTTTAGCCCCTGAAAAAGCAACCGAAACATCTTGCTTATCCAAATATTCTAATCGACAAATTAAAATATCCATTCCGTCCCGATTCGCTTTTTCCCTCTGACGAAGAGCAATAATTACTTTTTGGTGTAAAATTTCTAAAATTTCGTGAGGTTCATAAATTTCATTTACTCGGACTGTCTCACTCAATAATGTGTTAGAAATCAGAGACATAAAAGCACCTGGTACGCCATGTCCTGTACAGTCGGCTACTGCCATAAAAACATATTGTTCATTTTTGAGCATCCAATAAAAATCTCCTGAAACAATGTCTTTGGGTCTGAAAATCACGAAGTAATCTTCTAGACATTGATGTAAACGTTGATGAGTTGGTAAAACGGCTTGTTGAATCGTTCGGGCATACCGAATACTATCCGTAATTTTTTGATTCTTACTTTTTAGTTCATCATTTTTATGTTCAATATAATCCCGTTGAGCTACAATTTCCTCTTGTTGTTGCTCTAGTTCTCGATTTTTTTGGAGTAAGGCATTCTTCTGATTGTGAAGCATTTCGTTAGATGCCGCAATTTCTTCCTTTTGATGTTCAAGCAGAAGATTCTTCTTGCCTATTTCAGCAGTTCGTTCTTTTACTTTTTGTTCTAAAATCCGATTTGCTTCACTTTTAAGCCGTTCATTTTCACGAAGTTGATTGATTAGTTGTAATTGATAAGCTTGTTTTTCTCGTTCTTTTTCTTTTTCACGATATCCCAAAGCAATGGCAAAAAATAAGATTTCAAAACAAATTCCCATTTGAATCATACTGGTATCATTTTTTGCACTATAATGCAAGACTACATCTAAATAGTTATAAATCATAAATCCATTTAAGATAGAAGCCCCAATGACTACGTATAAAGTTGACCCTAATGCTTCTTTCTTTTTGAATTTTGAAATCAATAAACTAATAATAAAAATTAATGAAATAATAGGATCAAAAATATTGATAGTAGTAGCTATCAAATTGGGTGTCCCGATGTTGAAAGTCACGACCACGACAGTCAAGAATATTAGTAAAATTAAAATTTTGAATGCAAGCCAACTATGCAGAATTTTATCCCAACGAGGAAGAGTTTCCTTGAGATTAAAGAAGGTTCGCATGAATTGGAAATAAAGTGGAATGATACTATAATTAGTCGTAATCCAAGTGTATTCGTTGGCTACAGGAATTTCTTGCCAAATTGTTTCAGTTAAAAAACCATTTACAGATAAATAATAAATTGAAGCAACTAACATATATCCAAAGTAGTACAAATATGGGCTGTCTTTTACCATTAAGTAAGTGGCAAAATGGTAGAAAATTAAAATCCAAAGAATCCCTTGAAAAATCCCCTGAAACAAATTACGATTTAAAAAATCAGAATCCCATTTTCGGCGAGTTTGTAAATGTACCTGAAAAAATGGCGAACGATGATCAAGACTTTTAAGGCGAATATAAATTGTAATTGGTTCATCAATATGCGAAATAGTTAGAGGAATTACACAGTCTCGTCCAAGATTAATTGCTTTTTCGGAAGCAGGCACTAAACGCCCACTCTCACGAATAAACCAACCTCCATCTTTTTTTGGGAAATAAGCCTCCGCAAAGTTGGCAACTCCCAAAAATAAAATCCATTCCTTATCAATTTGTAAACTATTCTTAATGCTAATTTTTCCCCAATAAGCGCTTTCAGGATTGAGTGGTTGGGGCTTGCCATCTTCATTCTGTACCGCCTGATGATAGGGAACAAATCTTGATTTGAAGTCTTCAGATGTAATATCTTCAATCGTCAAATCATTTGTTGTATCCTCAATAATTTGAAGATAATGATTTAAATCATTAAATTCTTCCTGAAGTGAGCTTAACGAAAAGACAGTATCTACAACAGGGGTTTGTTGTGCTTGTGTTTCCAAGAACAATAATGTACTGAAGAGCCAGAAAAAAAACAGCCAACGTAACTTATTCATGTTAATTCTTGGTTTTGAAATGGCGACGAATGCTTTTTGCACTTTCAAAAATTGTTGTATCTGATTATTTATTACTTTTGAGTGTATTTTGAATGGTTCATCTGGCATAGGCTTGCAAGGTTGTTCTTCAAAATCCTATCCATTAGGCATTGTTCCTGATCAATAGGAAAAATATGCGTAAAGATAAGGCAAAATTCAGGGATAATTGGTGTTATTTTGTGGCTTGATCATGCTTTACAAATCGGCAAAATCTAAACCAAAATTGTCAAGTTTATCGAAAAGTCCATAAAAAATCCTTGACAAAGTCGCTTTGTAAGTGCGCAGAAACCCAAAAATACCTATAAATTCGTTAGTGAAAAAGACAGGAAAATAAAATTTCAAATAAGGTTTCTGAAAATCTTTCTAAAAAGAAAACTAATTGAATTCAGAACAAATAAGAGTATGGAACGATCCTTTAACAATACAAACGAAGTTACAGAGAAAAATATTGAAAAGCAGTTCTCAGATGCTGAAAAAATAGACGAGGCAAAAGCCTTACAATCTTTAGATACCCGCAAAATCCTAATTCCGATTTTTATCGGTTTGGGGGCAATGGTCTATATGATTTTCCAAAATGATAGTATTAGTTTGGATACTGTCTTGGATAATTTAGGTAAAGCACGCCTTGAATGGATTGCTTTAGCATTAATTGTATTAATTATACGGGATGGCGGATATGTCTATCGAATCCGTCATTTAACAGGTGGAGAATTATCATGGAATTCAGGACTGTATGTTATTCTACTTTGGGAATTTGCCTCCGCCATAACTCCCTCAGTAGTAGGTGGAACGGCAATTGTGGTGTTTATTATTGCTCAGGAAGGCATTGGTTTTGGGCGTTCTTTGGCGTATGTGATGCTAACGGCAGTACTGGATAATTGCTTTTTCGTATTTGCCTCTTTTTTTGTCATTTTTGTCTTGGACATTGAGCTTTTTCCGAGTAGCGAAAGTTTTGTACTTCTGGGGTATGAATTACCATTACAAGAGATTTTTAATATTAGTGTTGGGTTAATCGCATTTTATACCCTTTTGATGTCTTTTGGTTTATTTGTTCGTCCTGTTGCTTTCAAACGTTTTTTAGTCACGGCGGCTTCGGTAGCTATTTCGATTCGATTTCCGAAAAAATGGCGCAGACCTTTCATTTCTGTAGGTGATATGTTTCGAATACGTTCAATTACTCGTTTTTTAATTTGGGTTACGTGTTTGGGATTTCCTCGAAGCTGGAAGGATGCGGCGGTGCGTAGTGGGGATGAAACGATACTTGCCTCTAAAGTTTTACGGCGTTATGGTTGGAGTTATTGGCTCAAAGCGGGAATTGCTACTCTTTTCATTTGGAGTGCTAGATACCTGATGTTAAATTGTTTAATTGCAGCATTTAGTGGGATTGACTTAACTGACCATATTACTATTTTTTCTCGTCAGATTATCATGTGGATTGTCATGTTACTTTCACCAACCCCGGGGAGTGCAGGAAGTGCCGAACTTTCTTTTGAAATCTTTTTCCGTGAATTCTTTAATGGCGGATTTGAAACGATTGTCGGAATTTTATGGCGATTAATCACTTATTATGCGTATCTCTTGATTGGTATTTTTATTATTCCTCGATGGATTAGCCGAACATTTGGTAAGAGGAAATAATAAGATGTCATTGTTAAATGATTGGATTGTTTAGGGTTTGAGTTTTTTGTACGGAATACTCATCTTTCCTGAGAAATACGGTTAAAAAATTAAATTTTTTGCCTATTTTTGAAATTGCAAGTATCTAAGAGTCAGACCATAAAATAATGCCAAGAACTGTTCAATTTGTCCGTAATTTTGAGCCATCTCCTGAAAAATATCAGCCAAATACTGACCCAAAACCTTTCAAAAATCCATTTTTCCGAAATTGGAAGTTTTGGGTGGTTATTGTGGCTTTGGTAATCGGAATTATAGCAAGTTTAAAATTTGATGATGTGGTAGAATATACCAAAAGTGGTAAACCACGTTTAAAACCTGACCGAATTGGCAAACTTGAAGATACGATTCGCTATTACGAAGGGGCAGAACAATATGTTTTGGTAGCCACTATGTCCAAATATTATCCCTGTTTGAGTTGTCCTAACCGAGATTCGATTTTTTTATTTAAGGGTGAAATCTATAAATACGGAGTAACCATTAATGGAGAAAAAGGACGTTATTCAGGCGGATTGCCTCACGGAGATTTACAATATTTTATGCAGGTTTCGGGTTCATTGCCTCGTTGTCAATCTGCCGAACAAATTAGAATTATAAATTACCCATTGTTACCTGAAAATTTGAAACGAAAAGACGATGAAAAATTAGCCCGACCCCCAGGGAATCCGTATGACAATTAAAGAATTAAAAAAATGATTTACGCCACAAAAATAACTCGTGATTTTTATGTCACTTGTGCCGCTTTGTACGAGTTTAAAGACAAATTATATACCAATGAATTTCAGCAATTTTTGTCTGGAAATCTCAAAATTTTGGATTATTCCGAAGAGGTCAAACAATATCAATTTGTGTTTATTGCTGTACCACCCGAAAACCGAAATCATGATAAGTGGCGAAAATATTTCTCCCGAAAAAAAGGCATTTTGTATCATAATCTGAAACTGGATTTTGAGCAATTCCAAAAAGCCAATACTACCGAAGCCTACCAAATGCAAGCCGAACTCTACCTCCAAAGTATTACTGAGATTCCGACTTTGCGAGGCATGAAAAAAGTCCATTTTGATACCGAAAAATTTTACGAAGATACCCAAAAATTATTTCTTGAAAAAGGATGGCTAAAACCTGAAAATCAACTGATTTAACCTTCAATGATTTCAAAGAATTTCGAGATTAAAAAATCTAATTTTGTGGGGTCGCCTGTGGCTTCAAATTTTTGATTTTGAATTTTCAGGGCATACCAATCGGTTTCACTCTTTTCAAAAAGTTGATATTCCAGCCTCAAATTTTGGTATTTCGTTTCGGCTAAATCCACTTCCAGCAGCCACGCAGGATTATCTAAGGTATCAATTTTGTATTTTTTTAAGATTAAACAAAAAATACTTACTTAATTATCACAAACACAATATCTACACTTTATCAGGGTAAGTACTTGTATTTCACTCTTTAGCAAATCTATTATTTTTTGATGCTCCTCAAGTTTTATGTACTCAATATTAGTTAGTGAACTTGGAATCTTCCAACTCATATTGCATATTTTGGTTATATGTTGGTATGGATTCTCTAATAATTTCCAATCATTAGCTAGTTTTGAGTTAAATGCCTCTAAGTCAGAGTTAAATTTATTTAACACTTGATGGCTATTTCTGATTTTAAATTTACTAAAGACCACATTCAATTTTTTTTGTTTGAAACCCATAAATGCATTGTACTCATCTTGTGGTGTAAGATATTTAATATCGTCTGATTTTACAAAAATTGATTCTGGGTCTTTTATATAATTAACGTTTTGAGGGATGTTAATCAGTTTGCCTCCCTTTATCGTTGTCCATCTAAATAATGCCATCACTCTCGCAAATTCATTCATACGATAATAGGCATAAGTCACATCAACCAATGCTGGCATAGCTTGATAAAATAGTTTTGATTCTTTTCCTGTTTCATCTGACCCTCCAAAACCGTGCATAGTCAAATATATTTCAGAGATAGAAAGCGAATCAGGTATATCATTTCTACGTAAGATAAGTTCATTGTTGTTATTTGAAATTTCCATTGGCACATCCATAATTTTCCATGTTTCAGGCGAATCATAATTCCACTCTCGTAAACTCTGAGATGCGTTTGTCGTATCATTTATTATTTTATCTAATAACAGATTGTATGCTATTGGATAAGCATCAGTAAGCAAAGCAGTCCAGCCTAGTTCAAAATTCAGAATTTCAGGATGTACAATTGCTTCCCACCTTCTATACCCATCAGGATATCTTAAGGGGTTATAAATACCTACCATTCCAATAGCATCATCAATATCATAATTGATATTAGTAGTGATGTTATGGGCTGCCACTACATCTTCTGCATAAATATCTGTTTCCAAATATTCTTTGCCATTTTCAAAGATGAATTCTAATGTTCCTCTTTGGATGTCATCAGAATTTGTATCACTCGGGATGTATCGAACAGTTTTAATATTAGGAAGTTTAGAATTGTCTGTTACAGTATTTCCAAAAATAACGCCACCAAACCCTCCACGCATACGTATTGAGCGAGAGAATTTTACTTGGGTTGTCGGATAGTTCTTCTTTACAAAATTGTCAAATTTTTTGATTTTTAAGTGCTTTTCATTCTTGATTTGAACTACATCTTTTTTAGGTTGGTCTTTAATTGGTTTGGATTGTGTAGTAGGACTATTAATATGACCATATTTTTTCTGTATTGCTTTGTTAATGTTATTGAGTCTTTCTTGGTGAGAAGGTGGGACTTTCGATTTAGCTAATCCTCTTTCCAGTGCCTCTTGTGTAGAACTACTTCGGCTTAGTATTTTGTAGATTTTATCATCAGATAAGTCGAATTTTGTTTTTAAAACTCCTCTTATACCGCCCATCGCTCCATTATCAGTATATTTTGTAATCGTATATATTTGACTTCTGACATTCTTAGGCAACTTTATTTTACCATATTTTCTGGGATGTACAAAAGACAAGTTGTGTTTAGTTTGGGGATTCTCAAGCATTGGCTGTATCGTTTTTTCACTCCGAATCGCCTGATATTGTCGGGCTAAGTCCTGTGATAACATCGCTAAGAAAGATTGTCCTCCCTTTCCTTTTCGACCATTTTCAGCTGCCTCATAAGCCATCTCAATTTTTCTAATAGCAGGGTACTGTTTCCATTCTTTTTGAATATATTTAGGTGGTTCATAACCCTGTTTTGTTAAAAATTGCGTAGTAATTTCTGAGGTTGATGTATACTTAGCAAGTAACTTAATAATTTCTTGTGGATTTACATCACCTTCCTGCCCATAAATGTTTGAGGACAGTAATACTGTAAACAGGGTTAGAAGTAGAAAGAATTTTTTGACTTGGAAACGAAGTTGGTCTTGATTATTAGTTTTCACAGTAAATTTTATTTATGGTTACGTAGATATAAAATTAAATCTTTTCTGATGGTTTTTAGTTCCTCACTCAATTGAGATTCAGGTAATACATATAATAATGCGCCTAACATACGAGGACCATGTAATCGAGCTTCATTAAATACATCAAGCCAAAAATCTAAAGGTTTAGACTCACTCTAATGGAGATAACAAACTATATGGCTCTAAAATAGTTACATATTTGTCATCAGGGTCAGCTTCTTTCCTCAGACGATTTGCCTTATTTATATATCCCATTGCTTGTCTATGCGGAATTAGTCTTGCATATCCTTCAATTAATTTATCATCTATCAAATAGCCTTCAATCATTGGACCAGTTGGAAATTGATGCAGAAAATATCCTTCTTTTAAATCTACATTTAGAGATAACTTTATATTGTGTTCATCTATCTCTCGACATATTCCTAGCAGGGCTTTAGTGATTTGATTTCTAGTTATAGAAGCATTTTCATACGAAATAACTCCTTCAAGAATTTCTTTCTCAATTCGATATTTTCTAGCAGATTGAAGCACTACTTCATCTAGTCTTTCATCCTTGGCTATTATACTCAATAATTTTATTGCATTCGCTATATCATCATGAGCAATACAGCTTCTTATTTTACTTATTTGATTGGTTTTCATGGCTAATACACAAATAGAAAAATAATTATTTGAATAAAAAATTTTTTGCTAAAATACATCAATAATCACATTAGATGCTAAAATTTTTTACTGTTTTGTAATTTCTTTTTGATGGTTTCAGCTTTAGTTACGTAATTTACTTCAAATTTTCATCAGCACGTTGTTGCCATTTTGTGGGGTTACTGCCTTGGTGAAAAACACCAATAATCACATTTTCAATTGGTTGCATTACAAATCTGATGAAGTCTCTACTGTTTCCAAATAGCCTGCTTCTCGAAATATGTTTTCCAAATCGGAATAAAATTGTAGAGTATCAAAATCTTGTTGCTGACTTAAAAAATGTTCCGTAGCCTTGAGATAAGCCTCAAAAATTAGTGTTAAAGTTTGATTCTTATCTGCACTCAACAAAATTTCATAGTCCAAATTCCAATAAATTTCAACTTTTTTTTGCTTTTTGATAAACCTGATGTGGTTTTCTTCTGGAATCGTTGTTTCTGGATGATAAGCAATTCCAATTATTAAAATTTTGTTGATAGAATCGGAATAATTTTTAATATCCAATTGATTAATTAATTGCAAGTTTTGTTGATGAAAAGCCAATAATTTACGGCTCAAAGTCCGATTATCTGTTTTGTAAGTTATCCAAAAAGCATAATTTGAAGTATCCATTTAGCGATAAATTTTATTTCCCAGTGGCAAAATCAAGGAAGTGTACGACTCATATTTTCTGTACTCAAAAAGTACGCATAAAGTTTGACTTTTTCAACAAGTAAACATTGCTCGGCAGTACCTTCAAATTCTCGAAACATCAATAATCGTTCGTCTGGAAAACCACCCTGATAACGTGTATCATCCTCCATACACGTTTTCCCAATTTTCCAAGTTTGTCCTGCGTTCAAATAAATACGTTTCGATGGTAAATGATGGCAATAATACCATCCGTCAAGTGTAGCCTCCAAAACATATTGGGCGCATGGATTTCCGATACGAGTTTTAGCTTTAATTCCCTCAATTTCGGAAATCATTTTTTCCATCGTTTCGGCAGGAATTTGTAAATCTTTGACTTCTTGCCAAACCACATCATCATCAATAACCTCTTCTAAACTTTTGGATGCTACCCAAAATGTCGTAATTCCATAAAAAAACAAGCCTAAAATCGTTGTGATTAGTAAGATAGTGAGGGGGTTCTTTGAAAATTTTTGAGAGGAAATCAGGACTTGAGTTTGCATCTTTGTAGGGTTTGTTTGAATTTTTCTTAATCTTCAAAGATACAAAACTCATTTCAAATCTTTATCATTTTTTTATCGGTTTTCATCAGCACATTGTTGCCATTTTTTGAGGTTTATTACTTTGGTGAAAAATATACTAATAATCACATTTTCAATTGGTTGCATCACGACAGACTTGCCAAGTTTTGAAAACTTGGTAAGTCTAATGAGTAGCTTCTTTCAAAATAGCACGCATTTTTAGTCTGAGCTGTCCTTCTTTTTCGGTAAAAGGATAAACATATTTTTCTGAATCATTTTGCAGGATTTCAAGGACTGAATTTTGAGCCAATTCAAAAGCATCAACAGATATTTGATAAGGTGTTAAGGCATCTTTCAAACAAACAAAAAACTCATTGGTAAAAGCCTCCAAATCCATATCCACAAACAACATCTCAGTTACTTGTTTGACCACTTTGGAATAGGCAATCCAAAAATGAAATGTTAAATATTCACTCGAATTTTTATTCGTAATTTGTTGAATTGAACTTTCTAAATCTGTTCCGTTTGTACAAATGTAAATTTCTAATTCTTGCGCTTTTATGTTGTTAAAAGCATCTTTTTGAAGGATATTTTTTGTGATTTCTTCTTTCAGTAAATTGAGGTAGGCACTTGATAAATCAAACTTCTTTTGTGGCGTGGTAAACATCCCTGAAATCGTGATTTCCATAACTTTTTAGTTTTTAGGTTTATAACTTTTTGAATTTCCATCAGGCACATAACCCATATCCAGAATAACAATTTCTAAGATGGCTTGTTCGACTTTTTTGGCGTGTGAAGTAGTCGAACCTAAAAGCTCTTCTAACAACACATAAAAAACATTTTGCTTGACATATTTCTTACGTAGTTTCCTGATTTGCTGATGAATACGAGTAGGGGTATTGGTTGATTTCGTGACTCTATCTAAATCTGCTTTTCCAATTTTGTAAACAACCTCATCAACCATAATTTGATAAATTCCGAAATTTCCAACGGCATCATTGCTGTTTTTGTGTTTACTCATAGTTCGGTTTGTTTTTAATTTCTCAAAGATACAAAACTAATTTCAAATTTTTATCGTTTTTTATAATTTATTGATTTCTAATACTATAAAATTCCTTGATATAATTTATCCATCTCAATTTTCACTCCAACAGTCATCATACAAGTCTGGTTTTGGGCATCATAAACTCGCATTGTCCATTTGGTTTTACCTGAGCGTAAAAACTGCTGAATTTTATATTCTTCTTGGCTTATTAAAATATACTCTTCTAAGGAGGGGATTTGAAAATATTCCTCTTTTTTCTCGTTCAAATCCTTGTGTTGGGTCGAAGGCGACAAAACTTCAATAATACTGAGTGGATTAACTAATGAACTCTTTTCAAATTCTTCGGTTTGGATAAGCGAAATTGTAATATCAGGCTTTCGAAAACTAAAATAATTACGAGAAACTTTTACTTGCATTCCTTCGCCATAACATTCATAAGTAGGTGAAATTTGGGCATAAATAAAGCGTTGTAGGCGACTGATAAGTTTAGTATGTTTAATAGATACCATTGGGATATTTTGTTTAAGCCATTGATAATCAAATTTTTGAAATAATAGGGTTTCGATTTGTAATTTGGTCAAAGGCAAATCGCCTTCTTTTGGGTAAATTTCTCCTGCCACAAATTCAAAAGCTAATTCCGTCAGATTTTCCAGTTTCTCAAGTGTGTCGATTTCGTATTTCATGACTTTTATTTTTTTGATATTATTCGATTATTAAATTATGTACAGCAGTTCCAAGCTGTTGAGCAAGTTGGATTTGGACAGATTGAAGTTGGAGATGTGTTCTCAAAATTTTCTCTTCATCTTCGAGAGACGGACTTTGAGCTAATTTCTTGGTATTTTCATTTATCAACTCTTTAATGATCAAATGTTTACGTTTTAAAATATGTTTGAATAAACCATCTGGTAAAAGCTCTTTTTCGTGAGCTACATAAATTTCATATTTTCCAAACCAATGTTGGCTAATGGTATGCTTTTCAACAGCAAAATCACTGACTACTTCCACAATTTCGGGCTTACCTGTCCGAATCAAATATTCTACATCAATTTCGAGTCCGTCAGCGAGTTTTGATTTGTAAATTTCTAAGATTTCCCGATAAATGTCCGTATGAAACTCAAGTTCTTCGGTCTCTTCAAAAAGGTACTCCCAAACTTTAATGTTTTCATCCAAAATATTTTGTCCATAAAGCAGTAAAAACCGAATACATTCTTTTTCCCATTTAGTAATTAGTTCGCCTAAAGTTCCTGATTGTAAATCTTCTTTTGGCTGTTCAGTTTCAAAATTTTCAGGTGGAAAATCTACTGTGGGGGGCGAAATATTAGGAGGTAAATCAGCCCAAAAATCACTCTCAACTTCCGTAGGTATATCTACTTCAGGGGGGGGTGGAGGTAAAGAATCAGTCGAATCCTTTGGCTTTTCGTTTGGTACTTTTTCAAGATTTTTAGTGCGGTCAGCTCGGCGTTTTTCTTGTTCTTTTTGTTTCTGCTGACGTTGTTGTTTTCGCCGCAAAATCTGATTACTTTCTTCTACCAGAACTCCTTCAGCAACTTCAAATAATTCGGCACATTTCTGGAAAAAGACACTTTTTTTGATACGATCAGGCACTTTTGAAATCGAACTAACAACCTCACGAATGGCTTCAGCTCGTTTCAAAGGATCATTTTGAACATTTTTTAAATAAAATTCTGCTTTGAAGGTGATAAAATCTTGTTGATTGGTGGCTAAAAATTCAGAAAATTCATGTTGTCCGAGCTTTTGGGCATAACTATCAGGATCCTCACCATCTGGAAAAAGTACAATTTTTATATTTAAGTTTTTCTCCAAAAGCATATCAATTCCTCGTAAAGAAGCCTTGATTCCTGCACTATCTCCATCGTACAAAACGGTTACATTTTCTGTAAATCGTTTGATGAGTTTGATTTGATTTTCGGTCAGGGAAGTTCCGGAGGAAGCAACCACATTTTGAATACCGTTTTGATGCAAAGAAATAACATCGGTATAACCTTCAGTCAGAAAACAATTATTCTCTTTTCGAATGTGATTTTTTGCTTCATAAATCCCATAAAGAATATCACTTTTATGATAAATTGGTGTTTCTGGAGAGTTTAGATACTTTGGATTGTCATCTTTTTTGAGGGTTCTTGCTCCGAAGGCAATCGTTTTCCCAGCCAAATCTCGAATCGGAAACATTACCCGACCTCGAAAACGGTCATATGTTGTTTTCTTCTCTCTATTTTCTAAAATTAAACCTGCTTTAATCAGGTTGTTTTTTTGAAATTTATTTTTAAGAGCCTCATCTTCAAAGTAATTCCATGAATTTTTACTGTATCCCAAACTAAAATTTTCGATAGTTTGAACACTAAACCCACGTTCTTTGAAATAACTCATTCCTAACGGAAATCCTTCTTCAGTATCATTTTTTAATAGATTTTGATAATGCTTTCGTGCAAAATCCATTATAATAAAAAGACTTTCACGCTGATTTTTTTTTGCTTTTTCTTCATCCGAAAGCTCTTGTTCTTCAATCTCAATATGGTACTTTTGAGCCAAATAACGAAGAGCTTCGGGATACGTCAATTTCTCGACTTCCATCACAAACTTGACGGCATCGCCCCCAATTCCTGTACTAAAACATTTGAAGATATTTCTGGAAGGATTGACTGAAAAAGAAGGCGTTTTCTCATCTGTAAATGGAGATAACGCCCACCAATTTGTGCCTTTCTGTTTTAGGGTAACAAAGTCGCTGACGACTTCCAAAATATCAGCACTTTCCCGAATTTGTTGGACAATGTGTTCTGGAATGTACGCCATTAAATAATCCTATTTTTTTTCTGCTTTGGGTTCTTCTTTTTTAGGTTTGGGATTGGCTTCTCGATAGAGTTTATAACTAATCAAAAAATAAATGATACCTAAAATGGGTACAAAGATAAGTAGTTCCCTACTGACAATATATGCACTAGCACAAAACAAAACCATTAACCAAAAAATCACTTTTATGGCGGGATGAGTTCCTGCTTTTCTTGGAGCAGGGGCGGGTTTTCCACCACCACTACTTTTTTGGATAACAGGCTTGAGGTACATATTGGTCATGATTGTTTTTGCCAAGACTTTGTACAATTTTACTTTTATCTCATAAGCAGCCTTATTCTTTTGGTAAGTTTTCCAAAAAATAAAAAAATACAATGCTATAATTATAGGAATGGATAATAATAACTCAAGAGATAGAAAAAACGCACCAATAGCAATCACTACGATGAGAATAGATAAAATACGAGAGGCTGGATTTTTATAAACAAAGTCATCTAAAAAAGAGGGCTTACTCATACTGACTTCATCTCCAGTTACTTGTACACTCATACCTGTCCCTCCAGCTTTGACATCAACGATATCTGCTTTCTTACTATTTTCGGCACAGGCAAATCCAGCGGCACGCAACTGCGCCATGAGTAAACTTTTTAAGACACCGTCCTTAATTTCTGCCTTGAAGTGCATAGATTTAGAATTTTAATCGAAATGGTAACTGTTAAGGTATAATCGACATCATGAAACGAAAGCTCATGAAATGTTTTATCACAAAATTGCAAATTACAATTTTTTTCTCTGAAAAGTACTTTTTAAGTATATAGAAATATCGTCCGCTCTACGTGAAAATGACGATAAAACCGAAACTTAAATCAGTTTTCCAATTATTTCAAACTTATCAAAAACGTAGGAAGTATGCGGAGCATCAGTAAGTTCTTCGGTTAGGTCTTGTCCTGCCCAGTGTTCGTAGTGTTTGCCGTCTCGCCATAATCGAGATTTAGTTACGTTATAAATCATACCATGATAGGCACACCAGATTTCAGGATGATCCTGTCCATTTCGAAGAGCTAATTGACTTCTAGTGTATTCAGGGAGATTACTCATTCAGACTCGTCAATTTTAGTAACTAACCAAATAGTATCTTTCTTAAAACCTTGTTCTTTCCACTCTACCAAGACTTGTTGGGATTGGATGGTATTTACTGATTTACCAACATAATCAGGCTGAATTGGTAAGTTTCGGCTGTATTTGCGGTCAATTAAAACCAATAATTCTACGCTGGCTGGTCGCCCAAATTCGCTCATCGCTGTTAATGCCGAACGTACTGTACGTCCTGTAAAAAGAACATCATCAACTAAAATTACTTTTTTGTTTTCAAGTAAAAATGGGATTTCAGTACGTTCAATTTTTAGGGGGATTGCTTTTCGCCGAAAGTCTTCACTATAAAATGTAGTATCCAAGTAACCAATTGGAATCTCTATATCCAAGATGCTATCTAACCTCTTTTTCAGACGGTTTGCAAAATATTTTCCACGTGGCTGCAAGCCGATAATGACTGAGTTACTAAAGGTTTCGTGTTGTTCAATAACCTGTTGGACAAGGCGATTAATCGTAATTTCGAGTAACGGACTCCGAAGTAAAAGTTTCTTTTGCATAACTCAAAAAATATCAAACAATGAGTATTGTACCGTAAGATTTGGCAATAATTCAGATATAGATAAACCGCAAAGTAAGGAATTTAATTGGGAAACAAATTTCTAAAACGGATAAATCTTTGCGCTTGTTTGAAAAAAATTGAAATATTATTTTTTAGGTTTGCTCATATTCGTATATAGATTTGATTCTTAAATATTTAAGATTGAATAAGAAGCTAATAACAAAAGGAAAAGATGATTTTGTTATTTAAAATAACTTCCGAGTTGAACGACTAATATCTCGGAAATAATCTATTTTTCGAGTTTGGAGTAAATGCCTCAAAATGTCATTTCCTTCGGTTTCAGTAGGGACATCTACTAAAAATGATTGCCCCGTTTCTTCAATTTCAACATCAGGAAACACACTCATCAAGTTGGTCAATTCTACTCGACTGAAATCCCCAGCCAACTCAAAGGTATTGCTTAAGCGATCTTCACCAAATTGAGTAACTTTACCATTGTATAATGGATTTCCTTCTTTTAGAAAAATAATGTTATCTACCACACTTTCAACCTCATGAAGCTGTTGAGAACTCATCAAAATCGAAATAGGATAACGTTCTGAGTTTGCCAATAATCGCAAATCTTGCATAAAAAGTAACTTTGTATTGATGTCTAAATTGGCAAGTGGCTCATCTAAAATCAATAACTTGGGGTGCCAGACTAATGCTTTTGCCAGTTCAAAACGCAATTTATAACCACTCGAAATCTCTGACCAGCCCGAATTTCGGTAACGAGTCAAGCCCAAACGATGAATAATATATTCTACAATTTCTTCATTTTCACGCCCAAAAATCCCGTGGTTAGCTGCCGAAAAATGTAAATTATCTTTGAGTGAGCCTCGCCAGCTTTTGAGCCGTTGAGGAATGAAAGCTACATTTTGTTTAATTGAATACCAATCATCTTCCTTAACTTCCAAGGCAGGATACGTAATTTTACCATTATCTAAACTTAAATCTCCCGCTACGATGCGTAACAAAGTTGTTTTACCATTCCCATTTTCGCCTACAATCCCCGTGATCTCCCCTTGTTTCATGTCTAATTGAATATCTGTTAGTGCAAAACCAACAGAGCTGTACCGTTTTGTAATATCTTTTCCTCGGCAAACAGATTTTTTTCGGACTTGAGAAGATTTGGTTTCAGAGTAGTCATAGTTGGTATCATTCCTTCGAAATTCATTCTCTAAAGATTCGATAAACTCCATAAATTCAACCCGTAAGGCATCCATTTCGGATTCAGGTTGCGTATCTCGACTCATCAACTCATTATATTTTGCTCGTAAATCTACCGCATGACGCAATAAATCGGAGGAAGTCATGAAGTCAGTCATAAAATCCAGCAATCGCCGAGAAGCTAAATTTAAATCACTATCAGCGACTAAATGACGAATTTCTTCAATACGATTTTTAGTACTATTCGAAGGCATATTTTGGTTTTATTTGGAGGTATAAGGCTAAACCTATAAGGCTTTTAAAACCTTATAGGTTTAATAAAATCACTTACTGGGAAAAACGAATATATGATAAAAATAGTTTTTCGGCTAATATTATAAATCAAAGCCAATATCCGAACGGAAATATTTCCCTTCGAAATCAATGACCTCAGCCCCTGAGTAAGAAATTTCTAAAGCTTCTTTGATATCTTTTCCTAAAGCAGTTAGAGCAATAACTCGTCCTCCAGCTGTTAGCGTTTTATCATTCTCAAGCTTTGTTCCTGCATGAAATGGAATAATTTCGGAAGGTAAGTTCTCAAAACCTGTCATCTCTTTCCCTTTTTCATAATTTTCAGGATATCCACCCGAAACCAACATGACAGTCGTGGCGGTTCGTTCATCAATTTCTAATGTGGCTTCCGAAAGGCGTTTTTGAGCTGTTAGGTCGAGTAGTTCCACTAAATCAGATTTGATACGAGGAATAACTACCTCAGCCTCAGGATCTCCCATTCGAACATTGTATTCAATTACATATGGATTACCTTCGACATTCATCAAGCCAATGAATATAAACCCAACAAAATCAATATTTTGAGATTTTAATCCTTCTAGTGTAGGCAATACGACCTGAGATTCAACTTTGGCTAAGAAGTCGCCTTGAGCAAACGGAACAGGTGAAATAGCACCCATACCGCCCGTATTCAATCCTGTATCGCCTTCTCCGATACGTTTGTAGTCTTTGGCTTCGGGCAAAATGACGTAATCTTTGCCATCAGTTAAGACAAAAACGGAAAGTTCAATACCTTGTAAGTACTGTTCAATTACGACTTTAGTACTTGCCTGTCCAAACTTTTTATCTTCTAACATTTCTCGCAAAGTTGCTTTTGCTTTTTGGTGAGTTTCAGCAATAATTACCCCTTTTCCTGCTGCTAAACCATCAGCTTTCAAAACGACAGGTAAAGCATGGTTTTGGATATATTCTAAACCTTCATTGAGGGTTTCTTGGGTGAATGTCTTGGATGAAGCCGTAGGAATTCCAGCCTGATTCATGAATTCCTTCGCAAAATCCTTACTACCCTCCAGCATGGCACCTGCTTTTTTAGGTGCAATTAGTTTCACGGATTTAAGTTCTTCTTTTTCAGCAAAGTAATCTGCAATTCCTGCTACAAGTGGGACTTCGGGACCTACAATCACTAATTCAATTCCATTGGCTACCACAAAGTTGCCTAGACCTTCGAAGTCTTCGCCATCTAAAGGGACATTCTCAGCAACTTGTGCGGTTCCCGCATTACCTGAAGCCACATATAATTTTTTGCAAAGCGGACTCTGTGCTAATTTCCAGCTCAAGGCGTGTTCTCTTCCTCCTGATCCTATAATTAAAATTTTCATATTCTTAAATAAGATATTTTTTGATAAAACGTTTCTTTATAAAATTCAATCTATGATTTATTTAAAATAGTAGCTGAGGCTTGAGCGGTTGGAAAAACAGACAAATCAGAGATATTTACGTGAGCAGGTGTCTGAACCATAAATAAAATAATTCGTGCAATATCCTCAGCAAGAAGTGCTTTATAACCTTCATAAACTCCTTTGGCTCGTTCAGTATCTCCTTTGAAGCGTACCTCAGAAAACTCAGTAGCTACCATCCCTGGATTTACAGATCCTACTCGAATTCCATATGCATTCAAATCGATTCGTAGGGCTTGATTGAGTGCATCTACAGCAAACTTTGAGGCACAATACACATTTCCATTAGGATAAACTTCCTTTCCTGCTACTGAACCGAGATTAATAATCTGTCCTGATTTTCGTTCTACCATTTGCCCACAAATAGCTTTGGTGACATAAATTAATCCTTTTACATTAATATCTAACATTGCCTCAAAGTCACCCAGACTTGCTTGATGGAAAGGAGCGAGTCCGTGGGCATTTCCAGCATTATTTATGAGAATATCAATCGTTTGAAATTCTGAAGGAAGAGAAGCTATTTTTTCAAACACTTCGGTTTTATTCCGCACATCAAATGTTAAGGCATGAACCTTAACCTTCTTCGAAAGTTCTTTTTCTAGAAGCTGTAAACGTTCAGTCCGTCTTCCACAAATGATAAGATTGATTTGATGTTGGGCAAGGAGCTGAGCTGTAGCTTGTCCAATACCTGATGTTGCACCTGTAATAAGAGCTGTTTTTGTCATAAGTTATTATAATATTTGTCTGATAATCAAAAGGTTATATTTCTTATTAATTCTATTTATAAAAAAATCTAAAAGTAGTAAATTGATTTTTAAAATCTAGTATAATCTTAAATATTGTTCCTTTTCTTTGAGTTCAAATAATCTATCAAATTTAGTTTATTTTTGTCTTTTGAAACTAAGCGATTAGTGACTTAGATTTATTATTAAAACACGATTCAAAAAGCAATTATGATTTATAAAAAATTGAAGAATAAACTTGATCAAGTTTATGTAAAAGTAGAGTATTCAGAGACAATTAAGGCAATTATCATGCATTGGGTAGGGTTCTCTACACACGAAGAAATAATACTAGGGGTTGAGACAGGACTACAATGTTTGATAGAAACAGGAAGTTCACGTTGGATTGCTGATGCCTCAAAAATGGAAGGAGGATTTTCTGATTTAAATGACTGGTTTGTGGAAGATTGGACACCAAGAGCGCAAAAAGCAGGTTTAAGAAAAATTGCTTTTGTGGTTTCTTCAGATGTATTCACTGAATTCTCTACTCAGGAATATGCTGAGAACAATCCTGATTTAGAGAATCCGCACTTCCAAAGTTTAGAGGAAGCAATTGACTGGATAAAAGATAAATAGTTATTGCAATTTTAGTCCAATAACCAATACATCATCAATCTGACGAGTTCCATTACGCCATTTATCGAAGGTATCTTCTAGGTGGCGTTTCTGAACAGGAAAGCTTTGGGTATGAAGGTCTAATAATAATTTTCGGAAACGTTTAATCATGAATTTACGTCCTTGTTCACCTCCAAATTGGTCTTGATAACCATCTGAAAATAAATAAATTACTATAGGAGCATCTTGATAAGAAATTTCATGTTTTGTGAACTTACGTTCGTTCTCACGTTGTCGCCCGCCAATAGGCATCTTATCGCCTTTGATAGTTTGTAATTCTCCATTTTTGACATAAATCAAGGGATTTTTTGCACCTGAAAATTCAATTAATTTTTTGCTTGGTGTAACAGCACACAAAGCCAAATCCATTCCATCCCGATTTTGAGTGGTATCTTGTTTTAGGGTTTGGCGAACTCCCAGATGTAGTAAGTCTAAAATTAATTCAGGTGAATCTATTCCTCTGACGGTCACGATTTCACTCAAAATGCTATTGCCTAACATGGACATAAAACTCCCAGGTACGCCGTGTCCTGTACAGTCGACTGCTGCTATAAGGGTTTTTGTTTCGCTTTCTACCATCCAATAAAAATCACCAGAAACAACATCACGAGGACGAAATAAAATAAAAGATTCTGAAAATGCTTGGGCTATTTTGGTGCGATCGGGAAGCATTACGTGTTGAATTCGTTTGGCATAATTCAGACTGCTGGAGATGTGTTCATTTTGCTTTTGGAAAGCATAGTTCAAATCTCGTAATTGTTCATTTTGAGCTTCAATTTCTTCGTTTCGTTGAGAAAGTTCTGCAGTACGTTCCTGAACTTTACTTTCTAATAACATCAAAGCATCGTCCTTGGCTTCCATAAGTTGCTCTTGTGCTTTCTCCTTTTCTTTGCGGAGTAAAGCATATTTATCACTTAGTGCTAAAGAAAGTAAAATCACTTCGAGTGCCGCTCCAATTTCAGCGGCATTATCTGTTAAAAAATTATTAGGGACAAGTGCAAATGTTTGTAAGGCTAATAATAATGTGCCTGTCATATAAATTGACCATGCTAAGACAAAATAACGTGCCGCTTTATTGCCTTTGACCCAACAAACTCCTGCTACTGCTAAAATGATAATCGTCTCAGAAAGAAGAAGATAAGTCCCAAAAATAGCGACTATCGTATAATCTAAGAAAAATGTGCCTACAATAACTAAAGCCCCACAAATATTGATGGCATCTAACAAACGAGATAGAATGACAGAATAATTTTTGGTATGTAGAAATTTTTGGGTAAAAATAGCAGAAGTACTTGCCCATGCTCCAATAGTTAACAAAATAAAATGATCGCCGAGCCAAATTGAATTAGGCCAAAGATACTGATACGCATGTCCAGATTTTGCGGTAAAATAAAGTGTGGAAGCAAAGATTGAAATAACGTAGTGTAGATAATTGATGTCTCGTAAAGCAAAGAAAATAAATAGGTTATAAAATACCATAACTCCCATTAACCCATAAAAAATCCCGTGTAACATTTCGCTACGAACTTCTTGTTCATGGAAGAAATGCCCGAAATATAGTTTCATGGGTAACTTGAGTGTGGTTCGTGATTTGCACTTGATGTAATAGGTCTTCAATTCCATATCTGAAATATCCAATGGGACGATAAAATTACGGTGTGCCATTGGACGTTGATGAAATGGACGGTGATCGCCTAACTCAACAGGATACCATGAGCCGTAGTCATCTTTGTAATAGAAAGTAACTTCATCTAAAACAGGATAACCAATTTCGAAGAGCCAATCATCGCGGGCAGGAAATAGATTTTGCAACTGTACCTTGACCCAAATCGTAGATTCAGAATACCCAAAACTCAGATTTTTTTGTTGAGAAGGTGTGAATTTAGTAATATAAGATTCTGATACAATGTCCTCTAGGGTTAGTTCTCCTGTTTTATCTTCATAGACCCATGCATATTCCCCCAATACATACGATTGCTGATGTTCACTCAGTACAATCGTATCCGCCTTGAGTATAATAGGTCTCCCCCCCAAAAAGAGGAAAAAAAACCATAAAATAACGAATCGGATTTTCATTTATGGATTGCTCAAATGGTTGTTGATAGCGGTCAATTTTTCGGAAATGTAAGAAATTTTAGGGAATTTTCTCTGCTTTCGAAATTTGTTGCTTAGCAGTTATTGAACACCTTATTTCTATCTTTTCCTTAAAATATGCTGTTATTTCTAAACGTTAATTTACCAACGTCATAGTGTACGATTTTTGTTTGTTTCCCTCTCTTTTTATTTATTCTTTTGGAGTGCTTGTTGCTGATGTTTTAAAAAGTTGAAGACCATTTTCAATCGTTTTACTGAACTTAAATGAACAATATCCGTACCATTACGGAGTTTTTTGACGTTTTTCGAAAAGGGAGTTGATTGAAGTTTTTCACTGAGTTTAATATATAAGGTTATAACTTTCATCTTTTTATCATCAAAAAAAATAATATGAAAATCTTGTTTTATCCTTTCATTTTAATGATGGCATTAGTTTGGATAAGTAGTACATCACAGGAACAACAGAAAAGTAAAATACTTGATAGTGAAATCATTAAAGGTAAGTTACGTCTAAAACCTTGGACGAAAAGTGGACAAAGTTACTGCGCTCAGGGAAGTGCTTATTATGTACTCGAAACGCAAATAGAGACGTTTATCCTTGACTTTGATAAAGATAAATTTTCTCAGAAATTTGTTCAACTCCAAGACCAGAACATTCAAGTTCGAGGAAGAAAACGGACAAAACGGATTCCACACCCAAAAAATCCAATGGCACAACATCCTGTCACAACCGATATAAATGGAAATACCTTAGATTACTTTGAGTGTGAAATATTTGAAGTACTTGAAATAGTATAAACTTTTGTTTTTCAGTGGAATAAACCTCTAATATTGATTAGTTTTAGAGGTTTGTTTTATTAATATTTTCTAATCTTCCGTAAAGAAACGCACAATATCAATAGTTGTTACGATACCCAGTAATTTATCATTTTCAACGACAGGTAGTGCATGAAAACGATTTTTACTGAAAATCTTACCGACCCGACCAATTGTAGCATTTGGTTCAATCATAATAATGTTTTCAGTCATAATGTGATTGACATCCAAGGCTTCGAACATCAAAGAGTTGAAGGTAGCATTCCCGTTTGATTCCCCTGGTGAAGGAACTCCCATCATCACCAGCATAAAATCTGTACGACTCACCATTCCGACAGGACGACCCTCAACACAAACAGGAATATGTCGAAAACTATTTTCCTCAAAGATGATCTTGACATCCGTCAATGATTGATCAGGACTAATCGTAATGGGATTACGAGTCATTATTTGAGTAATTGGAGTGTTTTTATCTCTCATGCTTTTCAGTAGTTAAGGAATAAATTTAATGATTAATTGTAGTTTCTAGTTTAGAAAATATAAGTTATATGAATTAATCGTGTGTTGTATGTTGACGTATTTTGTTCTTCTGATAATCAGAAAAATATATAAAAATCTGCGTACTGTTTTAAGACGTTATTTCCTTAGATTTTCTAAAGTTACTTTCGTTAGATATAAAAACAAAATAATATAACTTAAAAAATAAATCACATTTCGGGAATCAATCAATCCTTTACTCAAGGCATTATAATGAAAATCAAGACTTAATTGACTGATAATGAATGAGTAATTTGACCAAATTGAGATATTTGCTAATGATGAAAATCCTGCATATAAAATAAAACACAAAAAGACTGCTGTAATAAAAGCAATAATTTGGTTATCTGTTAAGGCAGAGGCTAAAATTCCAATAGCCGTAAAAACTCCACCCAATAAAATAAGTCCCAGATAAGAGCCTGCGGTAGCTGCAGAGTCAATATTCCCACGAGTAGCCCCTAACTCATAAATCGAAAAATAATAGAGTAGGGTAGGAGCAAGGGCAAAAATGACCAGTATCCAACATGCCAAATATTTTCCGATAATAATCTGATAATCAGTTAAAGGACGAGTAAAGAGGAGTTCAATAGTGCCTTGTTGCTTTTCTTCAGCAAAAGCTCGCATCGTAATCGCAGGAATCAGAAATAAATAGATAAATGGCGTAATGAAAAAAAGAGTATCTAAACCTGCATAACCATAATTTAGGAGGCTGGTTTGTGGAAATATCCATGTAAAAAGTCCTGTTCCAACCAGAAAGATGCTGAGTACTATATAACCCACCATTGAATTGAAAAAGGCTTGAATCTCTTTGCGAAAAATAACCCACATCGACATTTGAATTGGTATTTGATTTAGTGATTGATTACAAGTTTAAGGAAAACGTTGGAGTTGCTCTTTAATTTTTACTGATTTTTCCAAAAATATTTAATTCCTTTGTTCTATCCTTTGTCAAAAAAGGAAAAATACAATAAAGTAACATTAGTCATAAAAATTTGAAATTCAAATGCTTTCTATTGATTTGAACCGTGATTATGTGAAACAGACGACCTCAAAGTCTCGAATCCGATTTCAAGATTGTGACCCTTTGTGTCATCTGAATAATGCTAAATATTTTGATTATTTTTTCAATGCTCGTGAAGATGAAATCTCTGATTTATACGGTTTTAACTTAGCAGATGTTTTCCAAGCTTACCGAGCGGGTTGGGTTGCCTATAGCCAAAAAATTTCCTATGTTCGTTCGGCACTCCCTGGGGAATTAGTAACGATTCATTCCCGTGTGATTTTTGCCGATGAAAAGATGGCTGTCTTGGAATATTTGATGAGTGATGAATCAGATACAAAACTTAAATCGGTACTTTGGACAACAATTAAATATATCGATTTAAAAGCAGGCAAATCAACTACGCATCCACCTGAAATACAGGGATTTTTTGACAAGATCTTATATCATGAAGCAAATTACGAAAATGTGGATTTTGAAACTCGTGTAAAACATCTGATCCAAGAGTACAAAAAGAAATAGGAGTAAAAAAATGAGCAAAAAAAAGTGGCATGGTTATAAAGCCGTACCACTTTAGCTGATTGACTACTCCTTGTGTTTTTGATGAACTATTTCTAAGAAAGATGAGCAGTTTTGAGAATTTCTAGCAATTCGCTTTGTAATTTCTGAGATTTATTTCGAGCATACCATCGGTGAATTTCTTCAGAAAATTTAGCATAAGGAACTCCCTCGCTTTTTCGTTGTACTACAATTTCTTGTGCTGTTGTTGGTCGAGGTCCCCAAGTGGCATATTCTTCTAGGTTTTCTAGAGCATCTTTTTTAACAAAAATAACTTTTGGAATAGCGCGTCCGCCATTTGTTAAGTGAGCATCAATTACATCTAGGTGTTCATCCCGAAGAATGAGTTTGAATTCGATATTGGGATTTAACTCTGCTACTTTTGCAAATACAGGTAAGTTTTGTGCTGCATCGCCACACCATGCTTCAGTCACAGCTAACCAAGTTTGAGGTGTCTTGATAGCTTCAACAGCTGCCTTCAACTCTTCTGAAATCTTGGTTGTTTTGTCCAGTCGCTTCATGCGTTGTACATTCATTTTTGTATAACCAAGCATATCAGGACTATGGTTGTTCCCTGTGGTTTTTCCTTCTGCCAATAATTCATCAATCATCTGACGATATTCGGCATATGAAATGCTTGCCTGAAGATGTGCTTGGGAGATAGTTTGTGCCAAAGTGGTAGTCATTATTGATTTAAATTTTAATGAAAATAACTTAAACTAATTGTATTGAAAAAGTATGATTCTAAGAGATAAAAAAGTGATTAGAAAACATCTAATAACTAGAGAACGATACAAAGGTACATTTACGCATGAAAGTACTATCATGCGTTCAATTTTTTTTGATGTTTTGTAATCTACCTGACAAAAGCCATTTTTTAGTCAAAAATTACTTTAGGAAGTATTAGACATTCAAAAATGAAGATTTTTTTAATAAAAAATATTGATAATAAGTAAGTTATAGGATTTGGAGTACTCATTTTCTTATTTAATTTAATATTCAAAAATGAAAACAAATTTGGAAGCAAGTGCCGAAAAAGTGGCAGGAATGTTATTAGAAATTGGAGCAGTGAAATTATCCCCAAATAATCCATTTACATGGGCTTCAGGATGGAAATCACCGATATATTGTGATAATCGTTTGGCTCTTTCTTTTCCTGAAGTGCGCCGATTTCTTAAAACTCAATTTGCAGAAGTTTTACGTCAAAAATTTCCTGATACTGAGGTTATTGCAGGAGTAGCTACAGCAGGAATTCCACACGGTGCATTGCTGGCTGATGCACTTGATTTGCCTTTTATTTATGTCCGAGACAAGCCTAAAGCACACGGAATGACCAACCAAATCGAAGGAAAATTAGAGGAAGGACAAAAAGTAGTAGTGATTGAAGATTTAATTTCTACAGGTGGAAGTAGTTTGAAAGCTGTCAATGCTTTACGGAGCATAGGAGCAGAAGTTTTAGGGATGTTGGCAATTTTTACATATGGTTTTGAATTATCAGAAACCAACTTGAAAAATGCTGATGTACAGACTTTTACACTTTCGAATTATTCGGTTTTGATTCAAAAAGCCATTGCCGAAGGTATCGTTAATGCCGACCAATTGCAAACTTTGGAGGCATGGCGCAAAAAACCAAGTGAATGGCATCCATAGGGTTTTGAGGTTAAAAAAATGAACCTTGCCTAATAAATTGTCCCCATTGGGATTAGTTTTGAAGGTAGTGTCACTAAGTACGAAAGGTTCGCCCCCTTAAAATGATAAAAGAGGTCTATTTTTGACGAGCTTACTTGTCGTTGATGGGTCGAGTCAGAGACTCGTATCATTTTCGTGTTTAGTCTCCACTTGGTTCAAGACTTCCAAGAATACGTTGTATAAAAATTTGATTATCAGATTTTTATAAAATTTATTCGCTAAGGCTAAAAAACTCGAAAATCGCCTTGTGTGTTCTTTCTTTTTGATGAAGTGGTGCGCCCCCTGTTGTGCTTAGTGTTAAGCGTAGCGGAGACTAAGCCTAAAAATGTAATAAATCTTCAGATTTGACATGTTAGAATGATAAAAATGGTATTTTTTGATGTACTTGGGTGTCGTTCTGGGGTCGAGTTGGAGACTCGTCATATTTTTACGGCGTAGAGACGCTATGCTGAACTCTACGCCAAACGGGGATTCATCTTTCTATGGAAGTGAATGCCTTTTTGTTGTGTTAATTGTTAGGAATGTACTTATAATAAGTGAATGAACGGTGATACAATACTTCTGGTTGGATATATAGTTCGTTATTGTAATATTCGTAATGGTACGTGAAACGCTCGTAGTCGCCTGATACTCTTTGTAAATCTTGTGAGATAGGAGTGTACTGATATACTTTTGTAGGTTCTGTCCAATCAAATGAATAATTACCAGCCTTATAATAATTACACACGTAATATTTGTCTTGTAACTTTTCTAAACTCAAGAAAAAACTACCTCGTTTTCTTGATGTCCCCCATATAAAATTGATACTTTTGGATTTCCACTCTCCTGTACTAGGTACATACTCATTGATGTAGTAATAATCTTCATCATTTTGTAGATATTTTGATATGAATATATATCTATCATCGGTATCTTTCTTTACCTCATACAAGGATTGAAAATTATACCTTTGTGCTTCAGGTGATTCGCCTATTTTTGCCCATGTATCAGGTGTATTAAAGTCCCATTGATACAACTCACCTCTATCTGTTAGGTAATAACATTTTTCCTCTGTTCCAAATAGAATAGACCCGCTTAGTGAGTTTCTATATGTTGGCGCATTGAATGGAGTCATCTGTGTCCACGTTTTGGTAGTAGCATTAAATCTTAACCATATATCGGGAGCTTGTTCGTTAGTGTCCTGATATATAAAAACAATACTGTTGTCAAAAAAATACTTCCTAACATTCTCCGTATAAGCTACACTTTCAAATTCAACCGTATTTGGGTATGCTTGTCCCCAAGATTCTGTGTTAAAATCATAAATACTTACTGACAAGTCGTTATCGGTTTTAGCTCCAAGCATAAAATCCTGTAAAGGAACTACAAAATTATGTTCATTAGTAATAATCTGAGGTTGGTGTTTCAGGTATTGAAGTTGAATAGACTGTTTGAAAGTATATGCCGAATCATCCGTATTCAGTGTAATATCTAAATCATACACTTCGGGAGAAATCGGAAAATCATTTGATGTAATTCCTTTCGGAATTTCAAGACGCAACTGAGTACTATTTATGTTGGTAACAGGTGCCTGAACTTGATTGATTTTACTGGAGACAGAACTACTTGTAAGTGTTCCGAAACTTCCTGATAATTTGATAATATCTCCCGTATAGACAAGAGCAGTATCAGAAACTGTTAGGCTTGGAACAAATACAGACGGCGTAGTTGGTGTAGGGTCAGGGTCATCGCCACTATCCGAAGTACAACTCCACACCAGACCAATTATCACAAGTAGGTAAATGAGATTATTTCTAAAATTTTTCATTTTAAATCATTTTTTTTTTGAACTAATTTAGAAAGACTACAAACATAAGGTTCGAAGAGAAAAATTGCAATTTTTTTGTTTAGAAAACACTATTTGATAGGAAAGTTTTCAAAACTAAGCATAACAGGAAATATGAAGATTTGGAGTATATTTAATCAGGCAAACAAGAGGTTAAAAAAAACCAGCCAATTTTTGAAGATTTGGCTGGTCTGGAGTAAAATCTAAGGATCTAAGTCTTGATAATTAATTTTAATATCCACCCCGATAACGGTAGGTATCTGCTACTTTTTGAATGGCAATTACATAGGCTGCCAAACGATACGAAATGTCATATTTCACGGCAGTTTGATGTACTTTCTCAAAAGCACTTTTCATAATACGGTCGCTTCGTCGATTGACTCGTTCGGCTGTCCATTTATAACCCAAACGGTTCTGAATCCACTCAAAATAAGAGACTGTTACGCCTCCCGCATTTGCCAAAATATCAGGAACAACCGTAATTTCATTATCATATAGAATTTTATCAGCTTTGGCTCCTGTGGGTCCATTTGCCCCTTCAACAATTAATTTCGCCTTAATACGATGGGCATTATTTTTGGTGATTACATCCTCGATAGCGGCAGGTACTAAAATGTCCACCTTAGCCTCTAATAATTCATCATTTGAAATACGCTCTGCTCCTGTAAACCCTTCTAAAAGACCATTATTCTCTAGCCGATATTGAACGGCAGCCTCGACATCAATTCCGTTATCATTCCAAAATGCACCTGTATGGTCACTAATGCCACAAACCTTGAGACCTCTGGAAGCCAATAAGATAGCTGCATGTGAACCAACATTTCCAAAACCCTGTATTGCACAAGTCGATTTGATAGGGTTCATATTCATTTTGGACATTGCACTCATTGCTGAAATCATAACACCTCGTCCAGTGGCTTCGGTTCGTCCCAAAGAACCGCCTAAAACAAGAGGTTTTCCAGTAATGACAGCATTGACGGTTTTGCCTTGGGCTTTAGAAAATTCGTCCATTATCCACGCCATTTCACGGGGTCCTGTTCCCATGTCGGGAGCAGGGATATCTCTATCAGGTCCAAATACGTCAACTAGGGCTGAGGTATAAGCTCTGGTCAATCGTTCTAATTCCCCTGCGGACATTTTACGAGGATTACAAATGATCCCGCCCTTTGCACCTCCATACGGAATATCCACAACGGCACATTTCCAAGTCATCCATGCAGCAAGGGCTTTGACTTCATCTAATGTAACATCCATATCATAGCGGATTCCTCCTTTTGAAGGACCTAAAACAGTAGAATGGACGACTCGATAACCTGTAAAAACTTCAATTTTGCCATTATCCATTGTGACAGGCAAAGATACGATTACCTGACGTGCAGGGCTTTTCAGTACGTTATATACTTCGTCATCCAGACCAATAATACGCGCCGCTTCGTCAAAACGAAACATCATAGATTCAAATGGATTTTCCTTATCCTTGATGGGCGCAGGCTCTATATAATAGGACATACGGTGGTGATTTTATTAATTTATTATTGATTAAGGTTTTAACAAAAAAGTTGTTTTTGGTGTGGTTAAAGTTACAAAATTGAAAACGTACTTCCCAATTTTTAAGTTATGGTTTTTAGACGAGCTAAATTCGGTATTGCTTAAAAATTACCCCTTCAGTTTTCTAAAAAAGGATATTTTGAAAGTTATTACCCTCAGCAAAAAACGTATAAAAATCAAAAGTTATCGATTTTTACGATAAATAGCTAGTCTAAAAACCGTATTTTGAATAAGAAATTTTTTTCCAAAAAGTGGAAAATTTTACAAAACAGATATACCACTCAAGTTTTAGTATAGTTTTGATGTAAGTTTCTTATTTCTAATGGAATCTTCTGTCCTTCCATTGATAGCCTCCAATATTTGCTAGAACTCCAAAAAACACGGCATAAAGAGAATAAATAAATTGTAAAATAATAATATATAAAAATAGTTTCCTTTGTTTAAAAAAAATCAAAGATGGCATTAAAAACACACACTCTACCGAAAATTTTAGCAAGAAATGTCCTATGATCCATACTGGATTTTCGAACCACCCAAATACGATTCCAATTCCTGAACCCAAGTTTAATAAATGGAAACTGAAAATAAACAAAGCTAAAATCTTGACCGAAATGCCTTTATGCAGTTTCCATTTGCTTGCCCAACGTTTACGCTGAAAATAAAAAGAGAGTAGATTATCAGGAGGCTGAGTTTGAACAGTAGCATTTTTGCTTTTAAGAAATTGGATTTGATCAGGATATTTTTGAGCTATTTTTTTGAGTAAGAACTCATCATCACCTGATGGAACTTGATCAAAATCTTGATAACCATTAACTGCTAAGAAGGCGGCTTTCTGAAAAGCTAAATTTGCACCATTGCATAGGCTTGGTTTTCCAAACCGAATCAGTGCAGAACCCGTAGCAATCAAACTAGAGAATTCTACGAATAGTATTTTTTCAAGAAATGATTTAGGCGAAAAAAAACAAACTGGCGCACTAATAAATTTGGGTTTCTGTGTGATTAAATAAAAATCATGGAAGGTTTGTAGATGTTTTCTTGAAACTCGACTATCTCCATCAGTTGTTAAGATTAGCTCGGCATTGGTCAAATTTACGGCTTGTGTAATAGCTGATTTTTTGGGTGAAATAGTATTTTTTTGATTTAATTTGAATACATTCAAATTTAAATTTGACTTTTGAGCAAAATCT
This sequence comes from Cytophagales bacterium UBA2561, assembly GCA_002340355.1. GTDB lineage: Bacteria > Bacteroidota > Bacteroidia > Cytophagales > Thermoflexibacteraceae > UBA2561. The sequence continues at coordinate 434,108 of DDLX01000028.1, read as the reverse complement.
TCTACTAATTCAAAAGTTTGATCAGTCGAAAAATCATCAATTACAAAAATCTCAAAAAATGACTTGTCAAAACTTTGATTTTCAAAATCTTGTAATAAATTTAAAATATTATCAGCTTCATTTCGAACGGGAATAATTACGGCAATTTTTACAGCATGAAGTTTTTGATTTGTATCTTTAAATGATTTTAATTGTGTATTTTGATAAGTTATGATTAAGACAAAAACAACATAAAAAAGAGAAAATAATAAAACTAAAAATTCCACAAATATTCTATATTAAGTTGTTTTTTGGATAGCAACTACGTTCTGAAAAGCAAATAATTCATGATAAATGGGATCATAGTCGGGTAATTTTAAGAGTCCGTTAGGAAGAATTCTGAAAAACTGAAAATCAGAAAGTAATTTGTAAAAGTCTCGAAAATATACCCGACTTACTAAGTTCATGTAATTAAATTCAAAGTGAATAGCATGAATCCTTTTGGCTTTTAAACTATTTATTGCCCCTTTCAAAACCTCCAGTTCATTTCCTTCAGTATCAATTTTTAATAGATCAATTTTTTCAATATGGTTTTCAACAATAAAATCATCTAATCGAATGATATCAACGTCAATGGCTTGGGTTGTAGCATTCTGAAAATCTTCTAAGGCTTCTTGGTATAATGTTGCGTGTGAACTTCCTTCACTATCTTGATAATCAAAAAGTTGTAACTTTGAGGAGCTTGCTCCGCATCCATAATTTACTGCGCGGATGCTGGAATCCGAGAAACGTTGGGCTAGTTTTTCAAAATTTTTAGGATGTGGCTCAAAAGTATACACTTGACTATTTTGGTTAGCTTGTTTTATTTTCTCGGTGTAATTGCCCACATTCCCCCCAACATCAAATACAGTTGGTTTTTCAAGGTCTTGTAAAAAGTTTTGTAGGAATTTCGCTTCTCCTGTATGTTGATTATTAAGTATGCCCAACCCCCTCAATCCCATATGAAAAAGTAGTTTGTTTAATTTATAAAATATAGGACGGGCAAATATTTTGGCATACCAATCTGCCGTTTGATAAAGCATATTTCGTAATTAATTTAAATGTATTAAGGTGATCTTTCAAAAGTTTATTTTTTGAAGTAAGAAGTCAAAAATCGTTTACTGTATAATAAAGGAACAAAAAAACTTTTGGATTGTAAATAAAATAAGCTCTGAGTTTTTGGAAATATCCAATGAATTAAATATCCTGCTACACTTTGTGCTAAAAAAGTAGCTAGTCCAGCTCCTATAATTCCCTGATTAGGAATAAGATATATATTCAAAATAATATTTAAGAAACACCCAATAGCAACCCGATAAAGAGCTAAATGATAGAGTTTCTCCTGCAATAACCAATAACTACTGGCTACCCCTAAACTTACAAATAATCCACTCCAAATATGGATTTTGAGAACTCCAGCTGTACCCACAAATTTTCCTGCAAATAGAATTTCAATCAACCAATCCGCGATAAAACCTGTAGCAATGGCTAAAATAATACTAAACCAAGTCAAGAAATTAAATAAATATTGAAACTTTTGACGATAATTTTCTTCACCAATTTTTTTTGCATTGACGATAGCAGGAATTAGAGAAGCACAAACTACTGTAGGAACAAGATGCCAAATATTACTCAAACGAACGGCATTGGCATACTCTCCATTTTCAGCCTCGTTGAGCATATTCGTAATCATCACTTGGTCGATTTTAACATAAATAGAAGTAAAAACTCCTGCTAGAACGTAAGACTTTGACTGTTTCAAAAGACTGAAAAACAAACTCTTATTAAATCGCCACTTTGAAAAGTGATATTTTTTGGATTTATAAATGAAAATCAATACTAAATTTGGGATGGCAAATTCTAAGGCATAAATTTTTATAAAAAAAGGAATGTCTTTTTGTAAATAAATTCCTAAAACCTTTAATCCTGCCGAAAAAAGCACCATTGTAAGTTGAGCTATTGCAATGTACTTGGCTTTTACTTTGGCTTGAAAAAAATATTCCAATACATTCATTGCCCGAAATACTAGCATTGCTCCTACCAAAAAAATAAGACTAGTTATCAAGTCGGATTCAGGATTAATAACGATAAAACCTATTAAACCCAATATAATTAGCAGAAAACCAAGTAGATGAATAATAAATCCTGTTCCAAGCAGTTCATATTCCTCCTCGGGTTCGATGCCCACAAAGTCGCGTGCCAAAATGTCTTTAGTGCCAAAGCTTCCGAGTTCCATAAACAATCCAACTACACTTAATACATAGCTAATTGTTCCAAACCGATTTTCGCCTAAATATCGACTCAGCCAGACACCCACAAAAAACACAATGCCCATCCGAATCACTTTTTCAAAAAAAAGCCAAGAGGTATTTTTGGTATATTTTCGGAGGGCTTCGGGTGTGACTTGAATGTGAAAAAAACGTAATAGATTAAATCCCATTAACTAGGAAAGGGTCTAAAGTAGTATAGTAAAAATTTATAAAATTTTAATTATCAATTAGTTATTCAATAACTTTAGGAACTCGAAAATAATCAGAATCTCGTTTGGGAGCATTTTTTAGACCATCTTCATGTGGCAAAACATTAGCGACTTGGTCAACTCGCATTACGTTCATTTCTTCAGACATATGGATAAGTGGTTGTACTTGGTCTGTATTGACTTCATTTAGTTTATCCATCCAATCGGTAATGGCAATCATGTCTGAAGTCATTTTGGCTTCAGCAGTCTTGTCCAATTCTAACCGAGCAAGGTGCGCTGTTTTTTGAACAATTTCAGGTGTAATTTTCATAGATTTAATAAATTTTTAGAAGTGAGAGAATGTTAAATTATCTTATAAGTTATATATATTAATAGTAAGATATCAAAGAAATTGGGCAAATCTACAAAATTTTAGTTGGATTTGCTTATGACAAATAATTGGTATTAGATTTGGATTTTCCAAAAAAATTGAATTTATTTCGTCTTCGTATTTTTTTCTACTGGAAGTTTAGGGTGAATCTTGTGCCAAATCTAAGAAGTACTCAGATACTTTATTAACCTCATATTAATTTTGTCATATATCTATCAATTAGAAAAATATTACCCTGTATTTCAGATGCTTATGTATTAAAAAGTATGTAGTATTATATTTGAGAATGATTTTTGTTAAATTAAACTAAGATTTCAACTAGTTCTAAATTAAGTTAATTTTAATTATATTTACTACAATTTGTTGTGTTTTTGAATGTTTGATGAACTGCCTATCTGAATTTAATTTTTAATAAAAACGAAGGCAACCCAATACCAAAATAAATCGAGTAACTTATTTAAAAATCAGATGCTTAGCCCCTCAGCCAAGTTAATTCATGAGAGTGCCGAATCGCTCCTTTATTTTCAGGAAATGAGTGAGTTTGATGATACCTTAGTGGTCATCAAAATTTTACGTAATGAATTTCCTGAGCCAGCCGAAGTGGATAAGCTTACGAATGATTTCGAAATGACTCGTCATCTTGAAATTATGGGTATTCGGAAAGCCTATAAACTTACTCGGATTAATAATCGTTATGCCCTGTTTCTCAAGTATTTTGCAGGACAAACACTCAAGAAACGCTTTGAGAAACCAAACTCTACGATGTTATTGGATTTTTTATCCTTAGCAGTTGAGATTACTCAGGTAGTTACGGATATTCATCAAGAAAATTTGATTCATGCTAATCTTTCACCTGTAAACATTCTAGTAGGAAAAAAAGAAGATACCATACAAATTATTGATTTTGGGTATGCTTCCAAAGTTGAGAAAACAGGAGCAATTAATCATTCGGGACGTGTACATACCAATTTAGGCTATATTGCGCCCGAACAAACAGGACGCACCGATCAAAAAATTTCGTTTGGAGCTGATTTATATGCTCTTGGAGCTACATTTTATGAAATTCTGACACGACAGCCTCCTTTCTTGGATACAGACAGAATGGGGTTAATTCATGCTCATATTGCGCGAACACCCATCGCCCCTAATCTATTAAATGCTCAGATTCCTGAAATTTTATCTCAGATTATTACTAAATTATTAGAGAAAAATGCCGAAAATCGTTATCGAACGGCTTTCGGTTTACGAGCCGATTTACAAAAATGCTTGACAGCTTTAGAGCAAAAAGGTCGAATTGAGCCGTTTAAGTTAGGTGAAGAGGACATTTCGGATGAGTTTCATATTCCTAATAAGCTTTATGGGCGGGATAAAGAAGTTCGAGTTTTGACCAAAACTTTTGAAAGTGTTCGGCGAGGAAATAAGGAATTGGTAATATTGGCAGGAGAACCAGGAGTTGGAAAATCTCGCTTGATGCATCGTGTTCGTCAGGCGGTGGTGACTCAAAAAGGATACTATTCCGCAGGAAAGTTTGATAAATTACATCGAGATGTACCGTATTCGGCTTGGATACAAATTTTTAGGAGTTTAACCGATGAAATTCTACGAGAAAGTACACAAAGTGTGACGGTTTGGAAAAAGAAATTGAAGGAAGAATTAGGTGCTGATTTAGCGATTATTACTGAAGTGGTTCCAAATTTACGTTTTTTGTTAGACACCCCAGAATCACTTCCCAAAAGTCGTTTACTGGTAGAATCAACTAAAAATAGAGTTAAGGTTGCTTTCCAGAAATTTATCGAAACTGTAGCTCGGAAGGAACATCCTTTTGTTGCTTTTATTGATGAATTTCAGTGGGCAGATAGTGCCTCTTTGGAGTTATTTCGGACACTACTGGAAGGCGAAGGAAAGTATTTTTTAATTATTGGAGCCTATCGTCATAAAGCTGTAAATACCGAACATCCATTTCAACAGGTACTTCATGATTTACGAGATATAGGTCTGAGGAGCAAAATCTTAGCACTCGGAAATTTAGATAAAAAAGCGGTTGGTAGTATTATAACAGATACCTTACATTGTTCCGAAAAATATGCCTTGTCTTTGATTGAATTGGTCTATAGTAAAACACAAGGGAATGCTTTTTTTGTCCATCAATTTTTGACCTCATTATATGAAGATAATTTACTGATTTTTGTGCGACAAGTTGAAACCCAAAACGGTGAAAAACACGCAGGACGTGGAACTTGGAAATGGGATATTGCTCGTATTCAGGATTTAAATATTACCGATAATGTCGTTGAATTATTAGCAAAAAAGATTGATCGACTTGAACCCGATGTACAGGAATTATTGGAATTAGGATCTTGTATTGGAAATCATTTCAATTTACGGGTTTTAGCAAAAGTGTATCAACGGGATGAAATTGAGACAGCTCTGAAACTTCTGAAAGCACTTGCAATTGGATTAATCTTTGAAAATAAAGGACGTTACAAATTTGCTCATGTCCGAATTCATCAGGCTGTTTATATGCGAATGGAAGAGCAAAAACGAAAACGTCTACATTTATTTATCGGACACTTATTCTTGAAATTATATGCTGACCAGCTTGAGGATAAAAATAGTAAGCGTATTTTTGATGTTGTCAATCAGTTAAATCAAGGAAGATATTTTATTGATAATCAAAAAGAAAGACTTGTATTGGCTGAGTTAAATTTACAGGCAGGTGAAGTTGCTAAAACAACGCAAGCTTATCGAACGGCGCAAACTTATCTAAAAACAGGACTTTTATTATTGCCTAAAGAGGCTTGGGAAACACATCATGAACTTACATTCAACCTACATAAAACTCATGCAACTACTACGTATTTAATTGGAAATTATCAAGATTTTGAAGTAGAAATCGCAGAGATCATTAAACGAGTGGATACACCTGCCGAAAAAGCAGAAACCTATTATATTTTATTATTACAATATGTCCGAAGAGGTAAATATTCGAAGGCAATAGAAGTAGGTAAGGAAGCTTTATTAGAAATAGGAGATGAAATACCTCAAGAAAATTTTGCCCAACTATTTGAGGAGAAAAAGCAAAAATTAGATACCTTATTCGAAAGTCATACAATAGAATCATTGGCAAATTTAGCTCCTCTGACCAATACTATTCAGAAAATCCGCTTAAAAATACTGATTAATTCCTTGCATGTCAGCTATTTATTAGGATATAATGATCTACACGTTTATTGGACATTAGAAGCCGTACAAACTACACTGGAGTATGGAAATTCATCTTTAGCATCAGGAGCCTATGGCAATTATGGGATGATACTTTGTTCGTATTTCAAGGAAATGAAACAAGGTTATCAATTTGCCAAATTGAGTTGTAAACTTAGTGATCATTACGAAAATCAGTTTATGATTTGCTCGAATTATCATCTGATGGCAAATTTTGTCAGCCCTTGGAACGAACATTTAAAATTGAGCAAGTTTATTAATGATAAGGCTCAAGAAGCAGCTATTGTAGCTAATACGATGCCGTATGTGGCTTATATTCGGTTATTTAAGCTTATTCGGCAGTTTTTTCAGGGAACAAATCTAAATAAAATTTTGGTTAGTATCCCAAAGATTTTAGAACTATCAACCCAACATAATCATAACTGGATTGCAGATGGAGTGCGAACATTTGATCTGATTGTTCAAAATTTAACAGGAAAAACCAAACAGCGTTTCACATTTGCTACTCCTGAAATAGATGAAGCTCAGTTTTTAGAGAAAGCCCAAAATAGTTACAGCCTAAGTTCGGTCGGCTATTACCAGTTACTTAGGGCAATGGTGCTGTATTTATATGGCGACTATGGTACTGCATTTCGGTATATTTGTCAAGCTGAAAAATTGATTGGTATGATGAATGGGATGTTTCTGACAGTAGAATTATATTTTTATAAATCACTGATTTTGACAGCATTATATTATGAAATTGCACCATCTCAACAAGAGGAGTTTCTAGATGAACTAGCAAGAAATCTTGAAAAATTAAAGTTTTGGTCATATCATGCTCCTGAAAATTTTGCCGCCCGATTCTACTTAGTGAAGGCAGAACAAGCCCGTATTTTGGACAAAACAGAGGAAGCTATGAATTTTTATGATAAAGCCATCACCTCTGCCGAAGAGAATGAATATGCGCAGATTAATGCTTTGGCTAATGAACTGACTTCTAAGTTTTGGATGTCTAAAAACAAAACCAAATTTGCTTCAATTTATCTCAAGAATGCTCATTTTGAATATCAAATGTGGGGAGCAGTTCATAAGGTAAATAATCTAGAAGAAAATTATTCGCAATATCTCCAGAAAGCGACAAGCCGTTCACGAGAAGACTTCGAAGAAAATGCGTATGAAAGTAGTAGTTTGGGAGCGGGTTCATTGGATTTATTCAGTATTATCAAAGCCTCTCAAGCTTTGGCTGGTGAAATTGTTCTATCAAAAGCCCTTGAGAAAGTGATTCGGATTATTATTGAGAATGCTGGTGCACAACGAGGATTATTGGTTTTGCCACGAAATAAAAGATGGATGATTGAAGCCGAAGCCTCTACGGATGATACTCAAACTAACGTTTTACAGTCTATTCCTGTAGATGATGTGGATGGCTATACCAGTACTCCTTTACTCTCAAGTGAAATTGTAAATTATGTTATTCGGACAAAAAAACGACTGTTACTCAATGATATATCAAATCGAGGGGCATTCACAGGCTTACAGTATGTTCGCAAAATGAAACCAAAATCAGTACTCTGTATGCCACTTTTTAACCAAGGAAAAATAGGAGGAATTTTATACCTCGAAAATCGTTTGATTACGGGGGCGTTTACATCGGATAGATTACAAGTACTTAAAATTCTTTCATCTCAAATTTTGATTTCAATTCAAAATGCGACACTTTACGAAAATCTTGAGGAAAAAGTCAAAGAACGTACTGCTGAGCTTGATCATAAAAATAAACGGATGGCAATTCAAGCCTTGAAATTGCAAGCCACAAACGATAAATTAGATGGGGCTAATAAAGAATTGGATAAAAAAAATAAAGATGTTACCGCTAGTATTAATTATGCCAAGCGGATTCAGGAAGCCATGTTACCGCAATTATCAAAGGTTGAAAAAGCATTTGAAGAGGCTTTCGTATTTTTCCGCCCACGCGATATTGTTTCGGGGGATTTTTATTGGTTTTCTGAAAAAAACAATAAAGTCATTATTTCAGCCATTGATTGTACAGGACATGGAGTACCCGGTGCTTTCATGTCTTTAATTGGGAATGATTCCTTGAATGAAATTGTGAATTTATTGAATATTACGGAGGCAAATGAAATTTTAAGCCGATTACATCGGGAGGTCACCAAGTCCCTGAAACAATCCGAAACCTCAAATCGGGATGGAATGGATATGGCATTGTGTGTCATTGATTATGAAAAACAAATCCTTGAATTTGCAGGAGCTAAAAATCCTTTGGTTTGGAGCAAAAATGGCGAACTTATAGAGATTCAAGGAGATAGATTTCCTGTAGGAAGTGTTCGTAAAATGGAACAACTAGAACGGAAATTTACCAAACATCGTATTCCTTTGGATAAAGAAGCCACATATTATATTTTTTCAGATGGTTATCAAGACCAATTTGGAGGAAAAGAAGGGAAAAAATTGATGAAGAAACGTTTCAAAAAATTATTATTAGATATTTCTGAACAATCTCTTACCCAACAAAAACAAATCTTAGAGAATCACTTTACGAATTGGATAAATGGTTATCGTCAAATTGATGATGTATTAGTGATTGGATTTCGAGTTTAATTAAATATTCAACTCTTTTTCGATTGGACTAATTGGTCAACAAAGCTGTAATTTTTGAAATTTTGCTTTAAATTAATATATCTGATCATCTATTCCTCTACTTTTTCTATTTCCTGATTTTTTATTTAATTCAAATTTTTCATGAAAGAGAAATTTGAGAGATAAATCAGAAAAAAGCACAACTTGAATTGAAATTGTGGGTATTCTTTAGTTCACTGCTCAAGTTTGATAAAAACCAGAATTAGGAATTAAAAGCCCTGTCCTGTATTTTTGTGCGTTTTAATGTTTGTGAAGCACATGAAAAAGGGAAAACATGAAGGCTAATATTTGGAGATTATTCTGTGTTTTTTGTATCCTTGGATTTGTCCAAAATCCTCTACAAGCCCAATTCGTAAGGGGAGTTGGTGGAACAGGTACTGATGGAGCAAGTGTTATTCGTTCGGATAGTCGAGGGATGATTTATATCGGAGGGGTTTTCTCTGATACCGTTGATTTTCAGCCCAGTAACACAAAAGATTTACGGGCAAGTCGGGGCAAAACTGATATTTTTATTGCTCGATATAATGAACGGCAAGAATATCGAAACGTCTTACAGATTGGTGGTACAGGAAATGATACCTTACGAACACTCGAAACCGATGCTCAAGGTTTTATTTATGTTGGTGGAAGTTTTGAAGAAACGACTGATTTTGATCCTCGTTCTACCTCCTTGAACCACTCAAGTAATGGACAAAAAGATGCCTTTTTTGCTAAATATGACTCGCTTGGAAATCCTATTTGGGTTCGGACATTTGGCACATCAGGTAACGAAGAAATTTTTGATATAGCACTGGACAATCACGGAAATATCTATGTAACAGGAGTTTTCCAAAATAACATCACTTTCGAAGCGGGCGGCTTTCCTATTACGATGCGAGCCAAAGGTGAAAATGACGGCTTTTTTATCAAGTATAATACTGAAGGTGAAGTAGAATGGGCGTTATCAATAGGCTCAAAATCAGATGGTATGGATATTTTACCCAACTCAGCAATGGGAATAGCCATTGGACAGAATGATGCTATTTATGTCGCAGGAACATTTATCGGAACAATTGATTTTAATCTTCTTGGGTCAGTACCTCGGAGTGCTTCAGGGCAAGATAGATCAATATACATTGCGCGATATAATTCGAATGGTATTTTTACTCGACAAGCTGCCCGTATTGAGGGAAAAACAGAAGGAATTCGGCTTGGGGTTAATCCCTTACACATTACTACTTCAGGAAATATAGTTTTAACAGGAAGTTTTCAAAATCAGATCAATTTTGGTACGGATAATCAAAATATACTTCTGAGTAGTCAGGGGCAATCTGATGCTTTTATTGTTCAATTTACACCCAACCTAGCCTATGATTGGGCAATTGGTGTTGGTGGAACAAATGAAGATTTGGGACATGGCATTTATGCAGATGCTGAAAATAATGTTTTGGCAACAGGACAGTTTTACCAGTCGACAAGAGTGGGGATTGGTGGAAATTTATTAGAGTCCCCTGCTTATGGTGGCTATTTAGCCAAACTCAATTCGAATGGACAAGTGATGTATAGTCGATCAGTGACTTCGGATATTGACGGAGTAGAAGTTGGAGGATTTGACGTAAGTACATCAACAGGACAAAATATATTGTGGGCAGGAAAATTTGCAGGAACAACTGATTTTGATCCTTCGTCTGATATTCAAACTATTCAAAGTCAAGGGAATAGTGATGCTTTTGTTGTTAAGTATGATGCTTTTGGTAATTTATTTCGTCCTGCAAATTGTACTAATACGGGCGAAAAACCTGAAACTTTAGGAGATTCAGTAACTTGTTTATCCCAAGCAGCGAGAATTTGGGTAGAAGGTACTCCTAAAGAAGGAATTACTTATTTATTTCAGGAATCCTTGGATAGTATAAATTTTAAAAGTTTTGGGGAAGAAACCTCTCGAAATACAACAACGTATGCAAACCTTAGTCGAGATATGTATTTTCGAGCAATTGTACGATGTGAGGGAGAGGAAACAGGTGATACGACTACCATTTTTCCCGTTAAAATTAGTGATTTACAAGTTGATGTCGGAAAATCGCCCATTTATGCTTTCCCGAATGAAGTGATTACATTGGGTGAAAATCCTATTGCTCGTGGTGGTTCTGGAAATTATACTTATAGTTGGACTCCAGTTAGTTTTGTAGATAATTCGCATATTGCTAATCCTAAATTTGTGTCACCTACACTGGGAGTTTTCAGAACTCAAGTCGTAATTAGTGACGGGGCTTGTGAGCAGGTTCGAGTCATCGAAATTCGAGTTTCAACTACAGCGACTGAAGAAGAAAGTATTGAAAAACACAAAGTCATTAATTATCCTAATCCTTTCTCAAAACATACGCAAATTCCGTTTGTATTGGCTAAGCCTTCTCTAGTTCAATTGAAAGTTTTCCGAGCTGATGGACAATTAGTTTATTCGACTCAGGATACTTTTTCATTAGGTAAAAATCAATTTGTTTTTGAAGCTCAAAATTTGCCAAATGGAGTCTATTTTTATCGGATTCTAGGAGGTAGTTTAGTGAAAACAGGAAAAATGACTTTGATACGTTAGAAGTGTCGATCAGAAGAAGAATCTATAAAATAAATAAAATGGAATTCATTTTCATAAAGGCTTACCAAACATTAAAAATTTTGGTAAGTCTCCATGAAAGTATAAATTGATTTTTAACTAAAGTATAAGGACAACATACAAAGTTATATTTAGGTACATTTTAGTTATAAACTGCTTTACCTTTTGCAATACCATGAAGGCTTACATCCTCACCAAAGGATAGCAATAGCATTCATTAAATTTATAATAGTAATTAATAAGACAACAAATGCTAAAAAAATGCCTCGTGTATCTGACCTTCCTTTATTTCTAAATAAACTACTAAAAAGCATAAACTTTACGGTTTGTTAGATAAATTCTGATTATTTGTATGAGAGAATATTAAATATAACATCATTTTCAGAAAAAATATCCCTTAGAATCCTTACATTCGGTGAATGGCTTATTTTATACCGTTAATAGCTTTTGATACTCGGTAAATAAAAATTGAGGAAAATATGAAAAGGGAATACAATAAAAATAAAACAAAATCCCGCTTTTGAGCGTTTGACCATTGATTCTACTTGGAATTAGATTAATTGTAAACGAATTTCATAAACGCTTAACAATCAATTTTATGGCTTTTGAATTACCGAAATTACCGTATGCGTATGATGCACTCGAACCTCATTTTGATGCGCTTACGATGGAAATTCATCACTCAAAACATCATGCAGGGTATACTGCCAAATTAAATGCGGCTATTGAAGGCACTGATTTAGCTGATAAAACCATTGAAGAAATTTTAAGCGGAGATTTATCGCCTGCCGTCCAGAACAATGGAGGAGGTTTTTATAATCACTGCTTATTTTGGACTATTTTGTCGCCTACAGGTGGTGAGCCTACAGGTGAACTGGCTGAAGCTATTGATTCGGCATTTGGTTCTTTTGCTGAATTCAAAACGAAATTTAGCGATGCCGCTGCTACTCGATTTGGTTCTGGTTGGGCTTGGTTATGTGTCAAAGATGGACGTTTGGAAGTTTGTTCTACAGCTAACCAAGACAATCCGCTCATGAAAGGAGTTGGATGTGAAGGAACGCCAATCCTTGCCTTGGATGTTTGGGAACACGCTTATTACTTAAATTATCAAAACCGTCGTCCTGATTATATTTCAGCTTTTTTCAATATTATTAATTGGGAAAAAGTAGCTGAATTATATGCTCAAGCAAAGTAAGGTCAGAGTTATTTTATTGAAAAAAGCCTTATCAAATTCACAAATTTGATGAGGCTTTTTGGCTTTAAAAATTCATGTTTTGAGGGGGCATATTTTGATTATTAGGGTCAAAAGGTGGTTGTGGACTTGGAACAAAATGATTGTTATCCATAGGAGGTAACGGAGTCTGAGTTGGCTCACCTAATCCTGCATCTTGAATAAAGGATTCCATCCAATCTTCAGGCATTTCTTTCATACTTTCTTGTAATTTTTTAGCCCACATCGGAATAATATCCCCTGTATCTTGCAAATCAAAACGCCGTTCTATTAGTTCATAAGAATTGTTTTTATAAATAACTACATCAATCGGATAACCGACATCATTAGCACTAACACGAGTTGAATCAAAAGATAGAAAACCTGACTTAAAGGCATATCGTAAATTCGATTCGTAATTCAAGGTACGGTGCAAAATTGGCTTACCATATCCCGAATTTCCAATAATCGTAAAGGGAGAGCCTTCCTCTCCAATCTCAATCCAGTTTCCTTCTGGATATAATAAAAATAATTTATGTTCCTTGTCATTTTCCAATTGCCCCCCTACAATCGCATTGAGGTTGAAAAATAAGCCCGAAGCATTCAGATAACTTTTATCCTCATGGGCTACACGCCGTAGTTGTTCACCAAATAAATTGACTGCCTTGTACATTTTATCGAACTCAAAATGCTCGGCTTCCATGACTTCCTCGAAGTAGGTAACGGCTTTATCTCGAATAGAACGCAACCCTGAAGTCATCAAAAATAAGCTATTTCGTCCTTTTTGATGAACGGATACTTTTTTGGAAGTAGTGGTTTCCGACCCCGAAGTAATACGAGTATCTGCAATAGCTACTAAACCTGAGCGGACTTTAATTCCTAAACAATACGTCATTTTGTAATGAGACTATGAAAAATATGTATAAAGAGAATATATCTAAAATAGGATGCTAAATTACAAATTATTATTGCTCTTGATTGGGGTAGGCTGTCACTTTAATATGATATTGGGTTTCGTTGGTACCATTCGTTTGAAGGATACCTTTGATAGGTTGGCAATCGGAGTAATCTTTTCCATGTGCAATTTTAATATAATTTTCGTCTTCTAACAATTGATTAGTAGGGTCAAATCCCTTCCAGCCCAGAAAAGGAATATAAACCTCTACCCAAGCGTGTAACTGAGCTTGTATGGTTTCTGAGTTTGAGTTTAAATATCCTGAAACATAACGAGCAGGAATATTTTGAAGACGTAAAACGCCTAACATTACATGGCTAAAATCCTGACAAACTCCTACTCCTTTTTGTAATACTTCTTGGGCAGTGGTATGAGGAGTAGTTACTCCTGTTTGATAAGCGAGATGTTGGCGAATTTCTTGATTTAATTTGCTTAAATAAATACCTACCTTTTCATGGTCTTTCTTCAACCAACTGGACGGAATATGCTTGTTAGATAACTGAGTCAGATTTGAATTACGATAAAAGGGAGCTTGTTCAATCTGAAAACATTTATCTTCTAATATTGCCTTTTCAGTATCGGGTGACTGTTGTGAATCCAACAAAAAATTAGGAGTAGATTTCTCTACTTTAGCTTGTAGTTGAAAACGAAATTGTTGAAAACGATTTTCAGTATGAATGTGCAGACTTTCGAAATTAAACCGAGTTTTACCATAATAAGCTGTACCACACAGATTATGCTGAAAATCAATTTTTCTTAGAGTTTGATAGCGAGAAATACAAGGCTTGACCATGAGTTCAAAGTGTCCTTTTCTAACCTCATTTTCGTATTTATTTTCAGTACTGTACTCGACAATATATTCCATAAGTAAACTTTGCTTAATGATTGGTAGATATCATAGAAAAATAACCTTTAAATACCGAAAGATAACCTGAAATGATGAATAATAGTTGGAATTAGAACTTAGAAAAACCAAAAATAATAATATTTTAAAAAAAGTGGGTCTTTTTTGAGGGATATATAATAAATTTTCTATATCTATTTTCTAAAAAGGAGTATAAAAAATTTTAGAATTAACTTTTGAATATAACTTTACATGATAAATATTATTATTAAGTATTTCGATTAATACAGATATATAAAAGTTATAATAAAAATAATATGTTCACAATAGGCATATTTTAGATTTCACAGGCAACCATAATATAGAAGATACAAGTTAAGCAAGAGGAAACACTAAATATATAGAGTATGACAATCAATAATTGGAAAGCTTTAGTAATAGGAGTAATCATTACTTTTAGTTCATGTAAAAAAGATGATGAAACAAATCCATCAGCAATTTCTTCTGGAAATGACCCAAATTTTACGATAGTTACCCATTCTGATGAGGGATTTTCAAGTTTTAATCGAAAGGTGGTTGTTTTTGGGATTGATATTTATGCTGTATCAGGAGTAGAAGATACTAAATTGTTACATGCTGCCAATGTGATGGCTCAATATCTTGATAATGATGAAGATGGGACAGTAGATAACCAACTTGTATTAGATAAGATGCTCGAGAACAAGGCATTTATGGTGATGTGGAAAAATGAAAATGACCTTGATATTGAGCCTCCAAGCGGAAGAGAAGGACAAGATTTAGGAAATGATGAAACACATCCAGAATTTGTATCTAATGGAAGAACAGGTGAATTTGATGCTAGTTTGGAAGAGGTACTTCATATTATTAATGGTGCAGGGCATTCTAAAGCCTATCCTCAAGCCTTTGGTCAAAATGTTGGTTCTGAGTTAGCTAATGCAATGGATATGGCAAGAGGTGGACAATTCATGGATATTCCCAATCAATATCCCACAAATGCTTGGTATACTTATGATGATACTACCTGTGACTATGCTTCCTGTCAAACGATTGAATATCTATATTGGGCATTAACTTCAATGTTAGGAGCGCAGGAGAACCGATTGGATGAAATTGGTAACGAATGGAAATTAAATACAAAACAGAAAGTTCAGGATACAGATACGGCAATATTTTCATTGTTGACAAATCCAACTTATAAAATGCCAACAGTTTTGCCTGATGGTACTTACAGACGTTAAATTAAAATTGCATTACAACAATAGTGAAATAAACCCCTAAATCCTCACGTGTTTGCCTGACGGGTTTATGATGTTAAGGAACGTAAAATTTACCGTAAATATTCATTAATAAGTACTATTTTCTAAGTGTGGATATCTTAAAAAAATACAAAATTAATTTTTTGATTTGTACTTTATAATTCAAGAATAAACAAGTACTGTATATTTGGGAATTAATGATAAGTAAAAAAATACGAATATGAAAATATGCGTTTATTGTGCTTCAAGTGCAACAATTGATGAGTCGTACTTTAAGGCAACTGAAAAGTTAGCAGTCTCTTTTATAGATAATAAAATCGAAGTTATCTATGGAGGGGGAGCAGTTGGGCTTATGGGAAAATTGGCTGATACTATACTAGAAAATGGAGGGAAAATAAAAGGAATTATGCCCAAGTTTATGGATGAGGTAGAGTGGGGACATAAAAAAGTAACTGATTTTGAGCTGACTGAAACAATGCACGAACGAAAAGCCAAACTTTTAGAAGGAGTAGATGGATTGGTAGCCCTGCCTGGCGGAAGCGGTACACTAGAAGAATTATTAGAAGCAATCACCTTAAAGCGACTAGGACAATTTACCAAACCAATAATAATTTTGAATACGAATGGATTTTATAATCCTCTGAAAGAAATGTTAGAAAGGTGTGTAGACCAAAATTTTATGAATGAAAAACATTTAGAAATGTGGCAATTTATAGATAGACCTGAAGATGTGTTTGATGCCATAAAAAATTCTACGAAATGGAGTGAGGACGCAATAAGTTTCGCTGCGAATAAATAGAACAAAAATCAAGAGTTACTCCCTAGCTGGATGAGTTAGGTATGAGAGATGAAAAAAGAATACAAATATTGGCAATTCGCATACATTTTCGATTTTAGCTTCTCCTAATTTTGTTACTGTGTTAATGAACAAAACAAAAATAGAAAATGGAAGAGTCAATAAAAGTAGAAAAAGTGAAATGGTCTCACAGAAAAATCTATACTGATATCATAATCAATGCACCCGCAGAGCAAGTTTGGGATGTTTTGAAGGATACCAAATCATATAAAAAATGGGCTGCTTTTATGATAGATATTGAGGGTGAGTTAGTTGATGGTGATAAAATCACAGCTAAATTTCAACTAAACCCCTCGAAAGAAAATTATAATGCGATAGAACACACAATTAGCGTAGAGGAGGGCAAGGAATTCTATTGGGCAGAAAAAGGACCTATGGGTATTTGTGATAATCATCATTTTAAGATATTAACAATAAATCACCAAACTTCCCGATTTATTCAAAGTGACGAACTAACTAAAGGAGCTACTTGGCTTTTGGGTGGTTATCTATCTAAGATTTATGTAAAAGGGTATCAAGCATTTAATAGAGAGCTAAAAAAAGAAGTTGAGCGTAGATATCAATAAACAAAACTGAGTAATGAAAGATGTGATGCGAGTTAATAGTATATCAGAAGTACATCAGTTTTTGGGTTTGGAAAAGCCGAAACACCCATTAATTTCCGTGTTTCCTTTTGATAATAATACTATTGCAACTGAAAATTTTAAATACACCTTTGATTTATATCAAATTAGTTTGAAAGGAAACTGTCCGCTTATGATTTCTAAGTATGGCAGAAACTCGTATGATTTTCAGGAATGTTCGATGATCTTTACAGCTCCAAATCAAATTTTAGAGTTTAATAAAGACTACCAAACAGAAGATGAAGCCTGTTGGACGTTGGTCTTTCATCCAGATTTAATCCGAAAATCAGAGTTAGGCAAAAAAATAGATGATTATTCTTTTTTCTCATATGCTTCTGATGAAGCCTTACATTTATCTGATGATGAAAGAAAAACAATTACCGAAATCACAGAGAAAATAGAAAAGGAATATCGTCATCGTATAGATGCCCATAGTCAGACGTTAATTATTTCCAACTTAGAATTATTACTCAATTATTGTGTTCGATTTTATGACCGTCAGTTCTATACCAGAACAAATTTAAATCAGGATATTGTAACGGATTTTGAGCAACTATTAAAAGAATATTATAAGGATGAGAAACAATTAGAGTTTGGAATCCCATCAGTTCAGTATTGTGCTGAAACCATGAATATATCTCCGAAATATTTAAGTGATCTTCTTCGGAAGGAGACAGGCAAAGGCGCACAAGATCATATTCATCAGTACATTATTGAAAAAGCTAAAACTCAATTACTAAACTCGAAAGAAAGTGCCAGCGAAATAGCCTATGCACTTGGGTTTGAATACTCACAATATTTCAGCAAAATATTTAAGAAGAAAACCACCATGAGTCCAAATGAATACAGAAAAAGCTTGAATTAGTACAACTTATTTGGATTATCAAAAGTTTATTCCCTCAAAAAAATTCAAGGCTCTGTTCTTTTCGTTAGTCCAAATTTCAGATAATTAAGAAATAGATTAAAGATTTCTTTAACTTTACAGAGGAGAAGTTTTCGTCCAAAAAATGAGAGCTTCTCCTTTGATGCTAGCTCTCCAAAAGCATATTTTTTTATTCTGATTTCTAACTCATTCTACTAAGGTAGCGCAACTTTTTGTTAAAAAGTGAGCTTAACTCCGCGACTCATATGGAATATCAATTAACCGCTGAATTTGCCCCAACAGGTGACCAACCTCAAGCTATTGAACAACTTGTAGAAGGGATCCAAAACGGCGATTCTGCCCAAACTTTATTAGGGGTGACAGGTTCAGGAAAAACGTTCACAATGGCGAATGTGATTGCTCAACTCAACTGTCCTACTTTGATTTTGGCGCATAACAAAACTTTAGCCGCTCAACTCTATGGTGAATTCAAACAATTTTTCCCTGATAATGCGGTCGAATATTTTATTTCTTACTACGATTATTACCAACCCGAAGCCTACATTTCCGCAACAGATACCTTTATCGAAAAAGATTTATTGATTAATGAAGAAATTGAAAAATTACGTTTGCATACGACTTCTTCCTTAATGTCGGGTCGAAGAGATGTGATTGTAATTGCTTCAGTATCTTGTATTTATGGGATGGGAAACCCTGAAGAATATGCCAATATGATTATTCCGATAAAAGTTGGGGATAGAATCCCGATTGCTCCTTTTCTAACTTCTTTAGTTGAAATATTGTACCAACGGTCGACTTCCGAATTTACTAGAGGAGTTTTTCGAGTCAAGGGCGATACTGTGGATATTTTTCCAGCCTATGCTGACTTTGCTTACCGAGTTTTGTTTTTTGGAGATGAAATTGAAGCCATTCAACGAATTGACCCACTTTCAGGCAAACGATTTGCTGAAGAAACAGCGATTACGATTTTTCCCGCTAATTTGTTTGTAACAGGAAAAGAAACCTTAAATCGTTCTATCAATCGAATTCAAGACGATATGATACAACAAATTCGACTGTTTGAATCCGAAGGCAGATTTTTGGAAGCCAAACGCATCAAGGAACGAACAGAATTTGATTTGGAAATGATGCGAGAATTGTGGTATTGTTCAGGTATTGAGAACTATTCTCGGTATTTTGATGGACGAAAAGCAGGAACTCGTCCTTTTTGTCTATTGGACTATTTCCCAGAAGATTACTTGATGTTTATTGATGAAAGTCATGTTACACTCCCACAAGTTCGAGCAATGTGGGGTGGAGACCGCTCTCGTAAAAGTTCTTTAGTTGATAATGGCTTTCGGTTGCCTTCGGCGATGGATAATCGACCATTAAAATTTGAGGAATTTGAAGAGCTAACTAATCAAATTATCTATGTCAGTGCTACGCCTGCTGATTATGAACTTCGAGAAAGTGAGGGAGTAATTGTAGAGCAAATTATCCGCCCGACTGGCTTACTTGATCCCGTTATTGAGGTACGTCCAACCTTAAATCAAATTGATGATTTATTAGATGAAATTGATGAGGCAATTAAAGTAAAACATCGGGTTTTAATTACAACTTTGACCAAACGAATGGCGGAAGAATTGACCAAATATCTTGATAACCTGAATATTAAGACTCGTTATATTCATTCGGAGGTTAAAAGTTTGGAACGAGTTGAAATTTTACGAGAATTGCGTTTGGGAGTTTTTGATGTCTTGGTTGGAGTTAATTTATTACGAGAAGGGTTGGATTTGCCTGAAGTGGCTTTGGTGGCAATTATGGATGCTGATAAGGAGGGATTTTTGCGAAATACTCGTTCTTTGATTCAGACTATCGGACGAGCCGCACGAAACACCGAAGGTAAAGTTTTGATGTATGCTGATAAAGTAACGGATTCGATGAAAACCGCCATCACTGAAACTGAAAGACGGCGTAGAATACAGCGGGAATACAATGAAAAACACGGAATTATACCCAAGACGGTCAAGAAATCCAAAGATGAAATTTTGGCACAAACCCAAGCCGCTGATTCGCAAGCAGGAGGGGCAAAAGCTTATGTTGAACCTGAAAAAACAGATATTTTGGCTGATCCTGTGATTGCTCATGCCAGTAAAGAAGCCCTCGAAAAACAAGTTAAAAACCTCAAGAAACAAATGGAACAAGCTGCTAAAGATTTGGATTTTATTACGGCTGCAAAATTTCGTGATGAAATGATGGAGATTCAAGCAATTTTGAAAACAAAATTTTAACAAAGAATGAACTGACTTCTAAAAATCAGCGTCTTACTAATTTTTAGTATATAGATACTAAAAAACTAAATCATTTTCCTTTGAGTGATTTAGAAATGACTCCAATCAGTTTTTAAGTTTTTGGGAAAAGAATAAAAATCTTATATTTGAGTTAAATCTTGAAGTAATAAAATAATATAAAAATGGCAAAACGAATTATCACCAATCCCAATGCTCCTGCTCCATTAGGTCCTTATAGTCAGGCTACTTTAGCAGGAGATACCTTGTTTGTGTCAGGACAAATCGCAATTGATCAATCAACAGGTAAAATGATAACCGATGAGATCCAAAGTGAAACACATCAGGTTATGCAAAACTTACAGTATGTTTTAGAAAGTGCAGGAATGACTTTCGAAAATGTAGTTAAGTGTTCCATATTCGTCAAGGATTTAGGAAATTTCGAAGTGATTAATAAAATATATGGCTCATATTTTGATGAGAACACCGCTCCCGCTCGTGAAACCGTTGAAGTAGCTCGCTTGCCGAAAGATGTGAATATCGAAATTTCATGTATTGCAGTACGCTAAGCATACGTTTAAAAACTGTTTTTAATGATTCTGTACAAAATAAAAATCTGTAAATCAGAGATATGAATCAAAAGTTAACCTCTACAATAGCTGAACGGATTTTACTAGGAACTGCCGTTGGTGATGCTTTGGGTGTACCTGTTGAGTTCCTGAGTCGTCAAAAGATTCAACAAAATCCCGTAACTGATATGCGGGAATTTGGGACACATCAACAACCCAAAGGTACTTGGTCAGATGATAGTTCTATGCTTTTTTGTACAGCAGAAAGTCTTTCAAAAAGTTTTGATTTACAGGATATTGCTAATAACTTTGTTCGATGGTACACCGAAAGTTTTTGGACACCACACGGCGAAATATTTGATATTGGAAATGCGACCGTAACCGCTATTTTATTGATTAAAAACGGGCTACCTCTCATAGAAACAGGGGGGACTTCCGAACGTTCAAACGGAAATGGTTCATTGATGCGGATTTTACCAATGGTATTAGAAGTTCAACACTTGCCAATATCTGAACGTTTCCAAGTCATTTCAAAGGTTTCAGCAATAACTCATGCTCATTTCCGTTCTTGTTGGGCGTGTTTTCTATATATTGAATATGCTCTAAAATTAATAAACGGATTGGATAAATTTGAGGCTTATGCTGAATGGAAAACCAAGATTAGAGAATTTATTTCAGAAAATACGAAGGCAAATTTAAATTTTGATTCCTCAGAAATCACATTGTTTGACAGGCTTTTAGTACAAAACATTGATGAATTACCCATCGAAGAAATAAGTGGCTCAGGATATGTTTTACATACGTTGGAGGCTTCAATTTGGTGTTTATTGACCTCCGAAAATTATGCCGAAGCTGTTCTAAAAGCCGTAAACTTAGGGGAGGACACAGATACAACTGGTGCGGTTACGGGAGGCTTGGCAGGAATTTATTATGGTGTAGAAAACATGCCTACTAAATGGCTGAACATATTGGTGCGAAAAGCTGATATTGAGGTACTTGCTCATAGATTAATGCAGGCATATGCTGTATAGAAAGACTTTACTGAGATTTATTAAGTGGTCAATATTTGAATTATTTTGACGTTATTAAATAAAAATTCGTAGTTTCGATACCTGCGAAAAGTACTATATTTAACGTCCAAATTTAAACTCTTGCTTAATGAAATTGATAGTAAAAGCAATGTATGCCCTTTTTGTGGTAGGGATGATTCAGATTTCAACGGCTTATGCTCAGAAAGTTGCCATTAATGGAACTGAACATGAGGCGAATGCCCCTTGTGAGGGAAATAATTTTAGTATCATGGCAACTGATGGGTCGTATATGGTGGTGGTTTTGAATTCACCTGATGCGGGTTCAGCAGATGTAAATGATGATGTAATGACAAAAGGTTGTGGGGATTGTCCTTTTATACAAGTCATGAGCCTGACCGAAGGAAAAGAATATTATTCTAAAAGTGGTACCATGACTCACGAAGGAAATAATATTAAATTTAATGTGAAGGTTTATGCTCCTGATGCCCCTGATGCCTTAATAGATGCGTCTGGCGACGTTACTTGTCAGTAAGCTTTTCTACTAATTTAGGCTCTTCAAGCTATTTATAACTTGTTTTAAGTAAAAAGCTGGTTATGAATTTATTAAAAATATTTTTCTGGATTTTTACTTGAAAATGCTTGAAGAGTTTAAATTTTTACTTGTCTTACTTTTTTGTATTATCAAATCCAATCGTATATTTGCGATAAAAGATATAAAATACTAAGGTATTAGTGATTTTTACAAATGTATCTATCGGGTTATTTTGGTACCTGAAATAGTATTTTGTATCAAAAAATTAATCGTATATTTACGATAAACTATATAATTTTAAATCATCAAAAATTAGTTTTATGTTTGACTGGATACAAAATATGGCAGATTGGTTTGTTTATGAAGGCTTATCTTTGGACAAAGGACAACACTTAGCGGAGGCATTGAATTTCTTTATCTATGATACGATAAAAATTCTAATTCTCCTTTTTGTAGTCATTTTTTTTATGGGAGTGGTGAATAGTTATTTTCCTATAGATAAGGTTCAAAATTTCCTTTCAAGAAATAAATTATATGGTTTAGAGTACCTAATGGCGAGTTTATTTGGAGTGGTAACACCTTTTTGTTCTTGTTCTTCGGTTCCACTATTTATAGGATTCGTTAGAGGAGGTATTCCTTTAGGAGTAACTTTCTCATTTTTAATAACTTCTCCCTTAATAAATGAAGTGGCTATAGGGCTTTTTATTAGTTTGTTTGGTGTGAAAACGACTGTAATATATGTAGTAAGTGGTGTGTTATTAGGTACAATATCGGGCATGATACTTCAAAATCTAAAGCTGGAGGGTTATTTAACGTCATGGACAAAAAAAATATTGGCAAATGCTCAGAGGGAACAAAATAAATTTGAAGCCGAAAAACAACCTTTTCAACAACGTATGCCCATTATCTGGGTAGAAGTGGTCAAAACACTGAAAAGTGTTAGTCCTTATGTTATAATAGGTATTGCGATAGGAAGTCTAATACATGGATATGTTCCAGCGGGTTTTTTTGAGAAATATATGGAAAAAGATAATCTTTTTGCTGTTCCTATTGCGACCATATTAGCCGTACCAATGTACTCTAATGCGTCAGGAATATTACCTGTAATTCAGGTATTGGTTTCAAAAGGAATTCCATTAGGGACGGCTATTGCTTTTATGATGGGAGTGGTTGGGTTATCACTGCCAGAAGCAATGCTCTTGAAGAAAGTGATGACCCTAAAACTAATTTTTCTCTTTTTTAGTGTAGTTACACTTTGTATTATTATTTCAGGATATTTATTTAATATGATTCTCTGAGTTAGTGAGAAAGATAAATTTTAGTAGATTAATAACAATACCAATCTATAATTTTCAATGGGTGGTCTTAATTCTCTACAATAGTTTGTAAGTTTTCTCTAACTCTCCAAGAGTTGTAAACTCTTAGGGGTTTAAAATGTTGATTTACAGCAAATTAATATTTATTTTCATAGCGTGGGGTTTACAAACCCTACGCTATGAAAATACTTGACTATCAATAAATTGTAATTTTAAAAAATCATATTAACAAAAAACTTACGAACTATTGTCTCTAAGAAATTTATTTTTATTAAAATATAGATTGGTATTATTTTGTGAAATCCAATAACATTAAATGACCCCTTGTTCTCTCAAACGATTGATTTGAGCATCTTCTAAACCTAGTTCCGTTAAGATAGAGTTGGTATGCTTCCCAGCTTCGGGCGCAGGTTGTCCAGGGTCGGCAAGCTCATCTCCATAGGCTAATGGAATTTTGGGTAATTTTCCCATAACATCCTCAAAAATAGGTAGTTCTTCCAAAAAACCACTTTCATTAAGGTGTTCATCCTCTAATAAATCTTCGGGTTTATTTACAGGTGCAAAGGGAACTTGAGCTTTTTCACATCGTCTATAAATTTCTTGAGCTGAGTACTGCACCATTAATTTTTCGAGGGCAGGAATTAACGTTTTACGATTTTCAACTCGTAAAGTATTACTTTTAAATTTGGGATTATTGAGAAAATCTTTTTTGCCAAAAGCCTTGCAAAATCGTTCCCAATGTCGATCACTGATAATCCCAATGAAGACTTTTCGGGCATCTAAGGTTTCGAAATAACGATAAACTGACCACGCTGGAACTCGAACAGACATCGGAACTAAGGGCGATTTTTCCAATACGGAATAGGTCAAGTGTTGTCCCATAAAAAAGGCAACCGTCTCAAAAAGAGAACTTCGGATAAACTTGCCTTTGCCTGTTTGTTGGCGTTCGAGTAAAGCCTGCAAAATTCCGATATATCCAAACATTCCTCCCGTAATATCAATTGCTGAAGTGCCAACTCGAAGCGGACGATTGGGGAGTCCTGTCATGTATGCCAATCCGCCCATCATTTGTACGACCTCATCCATCGCATGACGGTTCTCATATTTGCCTTTCAAAAAACCTTTTAATGAGCAATAAATCAGCTTGGGATTGATTTCAGAAACCTTAGCATAACCTAGTCCAAGTCGTTCCATCGTACCGGGTGCAAAATTCTCAATCAAGATATCGGCTTGCTCAACTAATTTCAGAGCTACTTTATGCCCCTCAGAAGTTTTGAGATCTAGAGTCAGACTTTTCTTATTACGATTAAAAAAAGGAAAATAAGCACTTCCAAAACCAGTAAGATAACGTGTAGGGTTGCCTTCAGGTGGTTCGACTAAGGTCACGTCTGCGCCATTTGAGGCTAAAAAAAGTCCGCAGACAGGTCCCATGACTGCTTGCGTAAATTCTACTACTTTTAGACCATCTAATATAAAATGATGTCCTAACATGTTGTCGTCAGTTTTTTAGGTAAAATGAGGTTAATGGTTTGTTTGTTCCAGTTTTTTCTAGATTTGATATTTAGTGAGTTTTGTTATTCTTTGTAAATAAGATGAAGAAGGAAAGTTAAAAAATTGATTTATAGAATTTTACAGTAACGATTTTATGGGTATGCCTTATTCTAAAAGAAATCAATCTAAAAGCAAGTATCTTGACTCCAGTCCATCTTTTAGGAAGCAAATTTTTATTTTGGAAGATTTACATTTTCTTTCAAATGGAAAATTATGTATAAACCGATTCTAAAAAACAAATTCATAGAAAATATTTACCACAAACCCTGTACATTTGGTAATATAATGATTTCTGGTAAAAAAGTACAAGGTTGTACGAAATCCATAGTCTGAAAATATAAACTCAAACATTACTCATGAAACTCACTGAATTATTTATGAACCCCTTCCATTTTGTTTTTTGGGCTTTCTTTTTATTGGGCTTATCGGGCTGTTTTGAAGTCCGTGAGGAGATTAGTATTCGTCCTGATGGCGCAGGAAAATATGCCCTAATTTTGGATATGTCTCAGAGCCAAGAACTCATTAATAAAAAAATTGATGCCACCGAAGAAACGCCTTTAATTGGATTAGACTCCGCCTTTATTCGGAGTGCTAGACACTTAAATGATATTCAGGGGATTTCTCATGCTCAGGGAATTAAAGATACCCAGAATTTCCGATTTGGCATTGAATTTCGCTTTGTGGATACGGATGCCCTGAATCGAGCCTTATCCGAAATGAATCATGAAGAAGGAAATTATCCGCCTGAACCTTTAGAAATCTATGATTTTACCAAAAAAACACTCACTCGTTCGGAGAATTTTTACTTAAAGATGGTTTTAGAAACCCTTGATGCCAATCATGAACAAGAAGCCAAAAATATGTTACAACGGGCTTCCTATACTCATTTGATGCGAACTTCTAGTAAATTCAAAAAGTATAGTAATAAGGATTATAGACTTTCTTCGAATAAAAAAGAACTTCAACTCTCAGGAAATATTAACGAAATTTTGGCAGGAAAAATCAAAACAGCTAATGAAGTTAAACTAAAAAAATAATTTGTATAGAATTCTGATCAACAAATATTTCCATAGATAAAACTTATTTCATCTATGGAAATATTGGGGTTTTAGTAGCTCAAAATCTTAAATTCGACACGGCGATTCTTCGCATTTTTGGTTTTGAAAAGTGGTTGTGTTAAGCCATAAGCTTTGACCTGAATTCGTCCAGACGTAATATTTTTTTCTTCTAAATATCTTTTGACCGTTTTTACCCGCTTATCAGAAAGTTTGAACATTTTATCAGGATTTCCACCAAGGTCGGTATGTCCCGCAATTTCAATAGTCATTTTTGGATTTTCTTGGAGCATTTTTGCCACCCGATTTAACTCAGGGAAGGATTCAGGAATTAATTCTGCTTTATTTTGTGCAAAAAAGATATTATTTAGTCGGATATATTTTCCGATTTCGATAGGTGTCAAGTATAAATCTCTTTGCAACTCAACATAACCCGAAGAATCCATTAAGTTAATATTTTCATTTTCAGATAAATAACCTCCAGCATTTGCCCAAAAGCCATATTTTTTATTCAAAGGCAAAACAATTTTGTAATCACCTGTTTCGGGATTAGAAGTGGCTGTTCCTATCTCTTTTCCTTCGGGTAAAGTTTCATAGAAAATTTTAGCTGAAATGGGCTTTTTAGTTTTGGAATTCAATACTTTACCATAAATTAGAACTACAGGATCAGGCTTAATAGGTCGAGGCAATTTGGCTCGAAAAATGTCAGCACTTTTACTCTTGGAGTTGGAATAAGACACAAAATAAGCATATTCACCTGCCGCATCAATGGAATAAGAGGCATCCCATTCTTTCGTATTGAACTCAAGTCCTAAATTAATAGGTTCCGTCCAATTTGTCCATGAATCATCCAATCGTCTGGTCATGAACATATCGGCATCTCCATAGCCACTAAAACCGTTTGAGGAAAAATATAAAGTTTTACCATCTGCTGCCAAAAATGGTGTTATTTCTGAAGCAGCCGAATTAATTTTATCTCCTAAATTTAGGGGTTTTGTCCATTTATTTTTATCGGTTGTATTATCTGGTTTTCGAAAAGTGACGTATAAATCTCGGTCTCCTTTAGAGTCATGGCGTTCGATGGCTAATAATAAAACTTTCTGATTATGTGCTAAACAAAATTCACCAAATTTATTCAAATTATAATAATTATCAATGAGAATTTCCTCAGGAAAACTCCAGCTTTCTTGTCCATCTTTTTCGATTTGATGAGATATTGAAATTCCTGCTACGCAAGTTTCACCAATATATTTATTTCCCAATAACAACGTATTACCGTCAGGAGAAACCGAACAAACATAATTGTGGCTGGTATTATTTAGCGGTTTGGGCATTCGGATAGCTTCTGAAAATTTTCCATTTTCTTGTAAATCTGCAAACCAAATATCATCATTTCTTTGTTGGTTTCTGTCTAAGATATTATTAGGATGATTTTTTCGGTCAAAGTATAATCTTTTGCCATCAGGTGAAATAACAGGTAAAATTTCTTCATATTCTGAATTAATAGCATTTCCCATATTTTCAATAAATACAGTTTGTAAGTGGGCTTTTGTGGTATCTTCTGAGGGAGTTTTTGCTAAATTTATTCGAGGTTGAATACGCTCAGTAGTCTTCGAAATCCCAATAGCATCAATACAAGTCAGACCATAACCATCTGATCCATCCATCTGAATTTTGATGGCTTGTACCTTGAACTTAGTTTGTTCCTTGAAGAGAAGCCACAACATTCCGCCAGGATTTCGAGGAAGTTTTGGAGGGGCATCATAAACCAGATAAAATTGATTTTTTTTGTCCATTAACCACACTTTTGAGATAGCTCCACCAAAAAAACTTTGAGCAATTGCCACTTGTTGAATTTTCATCGGGTTTTCGTAACTTACCATAATTTTTGCCTGATGATCTGTCTTTTCAGGCACCCAACTACAAGGATGAAGTAAGCCCGTTTGTGGTAAAACATTAGGCTTGCCTAAAACTTGTTCGGCTCGATATTGATGTCGAGAAAGCTCTAAAGAGGCTTCAGACGAAACAGATAAGACTTCGTTTGCCCATTGTACTTGAGCCTTGAGAGAATGACCATTTAACATAAAAAGACATATTCCCCAAAAAATAGCAAAAAAAGTATTTGGGCTAAATAATTTAACTACCTGATAATATGATATATATAGATTCATGTTCAATTTTATAAATTTTTTTTTTCTTAAAAAGTACAATTTTTTGTTAAACAATTTTTAAATTTATTTAGTTTAATGTGTTTAATTTTATAACTACAAAATCACAAATGCAGATGTACAAACAAATTTTACTCACTCTATTTCTGTTCTTTACCACTTTTGTGGTAGTACAAGCTCAACGCACCATTGAGGGGCGTGTAACCGCCAAAGATGAAGGCGCACTTGCTGGTGCAACGATACAAGCAAAAGGCACAAGTATCGGAACCGTTACGGATTTGGATGGCAAATATACACTTCGTGTGCCTGAAGGTTCAACTATATTGCTCTTTTCATTTGTTGGATATGGCTCGAAAGAAGTAGTTTTAGGTGAGTCCAATGAAGTAAATGTAGAATTGGAAGAGTCAACCTTACTGGATGAAGTGGTTGTACTAGGTTCACGGGGTTCAGGACGTACTAAATTAGAGACGGTTGCGCCTGTAGATATTTTGAACATTGGAGATATTGCGACTCAAGGTCCACAGACAACTGTAAATGCTATTTTGAATTATGTTGCACCTTCTTTTTCTTCAAATACACAAACTATCTCGGATGGTACTGACCATATTGATCCTGCTTCATTACGTGCTTTAGGTCCTGACCAAGTGTTAGTTTTGATTAATGGCAAAAGACGGCATACTACGTCTTTAGTGAATGTAAATGGAACATTCGGACGGGGAAACGTAGGAACAGATATGAATGCCATTCCTGTAGCTGCAATTGAAAAAATTGAAGTTTTACGAGATGGAGCAGCCGCACAATATGGATCTGATGCTATTGCAGGCGTTATCAATATTATCTTGAAAAAGAAACAAGGGCTATCAGTAAATGCAGGAACAGGAGCTTATTTTTCGAGTGAAATTCCTGATGCTGATGGAAGTGTAGATGGAGAGAACTTACAGTTTAATGTAAATTATGGAATGCCTTTAGGTGAAAAAGGTGGTTTCTTGAACTTAACAGGAGCTTTTGATGACCGTCAACATACCAATCGTATGAAGGAATTTACGGGAAAAATTTTTGCGGGATATAATAATCCTAATCATGTGGGAGATCCCAATGAGGATATTACAAATCAAGAGCTACTTGCTAGAGGATTGGAACGAAGTGATTTCAATATGCGAGTGGGACAGTCAGCCTTGCGGAATGCTAGTTTTATGGGAAATTTGGAATTGCCTTTGAGTGAAAAGACAACCTTATATGCCTTTGGTGGATTGAATTATCGAAGAGGTCAGGCAACTGGTTTTTATCGACTACCCCATCAAGAGCGTACCGTAACTGATATTTATCCGAATGGCTTTTTACCTGAAATTAATACGAATATCTTGGATAAATCATTAGCTTTTGGTGTGCGACACACAGTCAATAAATGGGATATTGACTTGAGTAATGTTTATGGTTATAATAGTTTTGATTATTTTATATCTAATAGTAATAATGCTTCTTTGGGGGCAGCTTCGCCAACTTCCTTTAATTCTGGTGGATTTAGCTTTACACAAAATACGACCAATTTTGATGTTCGGCGTTATTTTCCTGAAAAATTAAAAGGATTAAATGTAGCATTTGGAGCTGAATATCGTTTTGAAAATTATCAGATTACAGCAGGTGAAGAAGCTTCTTATACTAATTATGGATTAGCTAGTTGGTACACTACTACGCGAGGAGATTCTATTTTAATTCAAGATAATTCAGGACCTATCAATACGGTTTTTGGACCTAATGGAAGCGCACGTCCAGGTGGCGCACAAGTTTTCCCAGGTTTCCGTCCTGATAATGAATTGAGCAAATTCCGAAGTAGTGTTGCTTTGTATGCTGATGTGGAAGCAGACTTTACGGATGATTTATTGGTTGGTATAGCGGGACGTTTTGAAGATTACAGTGATTTTGGTTCTACATTCAATGGTAAATTATCTGCTCGATATAAACTTGGCGAAAACTGGGCAGTTCGTGCAGCAGCTAGTACAGGTTTTCGTGCGCCATCTTTACACCAATTGAATTTTAATAGTACGGCTACTTTGTTTGTGGATGGTATTCCGTATGAAGTTGGGACATTCTCAAATGATAGTCGTGTAGCGAAATTATTGGGTATTGAACAACTCAAACAAGAAACTTCTCGAAGTTTTAGTGCAGGGATTACAGGACAAATTCCTGATGCCAATCTTTCCATTACGATTGATGGTTATTTAGTAGAAATTGATGATCGTATTGTCTTGACAGGAACGTTCCGAGGAGATGCTAATGGTTCTGCTCAAGACCAAGAAATTTATCAATTATTACGAGAAGCGAATGCCTCTCAAGCTACGTTCTTTGCCAATGCTATTGATACCCGAACAAGTGGAGTAGATATTGTGATTACTCACAAAGCAGAATTTGGAAAGAGTAAATTAAAAACTAGTTTGGCAGGAACAATGTCAAATCCTGAATTATTGCAAGTTAATACAAGTGACGTCTTGGAAGGAAAAGAAGACACTTATTTTGATCGCACTAGCCAAATCTATTTAACTAATTCTGTACCAACTGAAAAATTCAACTTAACCTTTGATTATTCTATTGGGAACTTTAGTGCTATGCTTCGTAACGTTTATTTTGGGGCTGTTGAAGAGGCTACCAATAGCGAAACAAATACTCAAGAGTTTGCTGGTAAAGTAATTACAGATTTGAGTTTGAGCTATTCCTTTAATAAGAAATTCTCATTGACCGTAGGTGCAAATAACTTGTTAGATATTTATCCTGATGAAAACCGAGAAGAAAACCTAAGTAGTGGACGATTCTTGTACTCGCGTCGTAGTCAGCAATTTGGATTTAATGGACGTTATTTGTTTGGTCGTCTATCCTTCGAGTTGTAATAATAAGCTGAAAATCTGACTTTTAAAATTTAATTTAAACCTGTTTATTTATAAAGATAAACAGGTTTTATTTTGGAATATTACGAATCCAAGTTAGCTTGATACGATTGTTAGTCATGCGATTTTAAAAAACATCACTTTCATTTTTACTATTTTTGTGGGCAATAGAAATTATCTAAATTTTCTTATTTAATTGATAATCAGAATAGTATATTAATATCTTTAAAAAAATAGTTTTTGATGAAAAAAATTAGCTTATTTTTTAGTTTTTTCTGGTGTATTTGGTCAGTACAAGCACAGGGTAATTTAAAATTTGAAACATTATTTCATGATTTCGGTCAAATATCTGGAATTCAAGAGATTGAGTATCCATTTGTTTTGAAAAATGTAGGAGCAACACCCATTCGCATTCGACAAGTACAGTCTGATTGTGCCTGTCTGAGTTCGGTACATAATTCGGAAGCGATTTTGCCGAATGCTTCAGATACCATTTTGGTAAAATATTCTCCATATCGGGCAGGTCATTTTTCTAAAAAGTTTGTAGTTCTAACGAATGGAAAATCAGGAGCTTATGAGTTGACAATTAAGGGCTTTATTGAACCAAAATCAGCCAATAAATTATATGAATTCAAATATCCGAAAGGACAATTATTATTTAAACGAAAATATTTGAATTTTGGGACGATTGGTATGAATACACCTGTGAGTCGAAAGTTTGAAGTTTATAACCCTAATGATGAATCTGTTGTATTTACAGGCAAGGTAACTACTCCTGAACATATCGGACTTTTTTTTGATTCTACGCACATTGTACCACCAAAAGAAACTCGTTTTTTAGTAGTGACTTATGATCCTACAAAACAATCTCAGTCAGGATATTTACAAGAAAGTGTCACAATGTTTACAAAAGGAGAGCCTAATGTGGCTATTCCAATGACTGTGTCGATTCATTTGATAAATCGTAAATCAAGATATTCAAAAAAAACTAAACAGAAGGGAAAATATAGTTCGAAAGTTATACCTAAAAAATCAGTAGAAATTAAGCTTCAAAAAGATACTACTTCTATTGACTCCTTAAGTCAAGAACACCTTCAGAAAAGTACGGATAGCCTTCAAGTTGTAGATACTTCAAAAGTCAATGTTGCACCTTATGCTCAAATTCGTTTGAGTGAACAAAATCAAAATCTAGGTGATATTTATCCAAATATGACGGTTTCTACAGAGTTTGAAATTTTTAATGATGGAGCAAAACCGCTTGAAATCGAAGATATTGTAGGCAGTAAAAATTGCACTATCAAAAAAGGAATTATAGAGCCAATTCCTACAGGTAAAAGTCGAATTATTGTAGTTGAAATTATTCAATCAGTTAAAAAGGGGGAACAAATCGCTACTTTTACTATTTTTTCAAATGACCCAAAACAACCTAGATTACAGGGTAAAATATTAGTTAATATCGTTTCAGAGAAATGATTTAGATCAATCTAAAATTGGGAAGATATTTCAAACCCATAAGATTCAAAACCTTATGGGTTGAATAACATAATCTCCTGTATGATTTAAAATTGAATTTAAACCATCAGCATCATTCGAGCAGGATCTTCTAGAAGCTGTTTTACTCGAACTAAGAAACTTACTGATTCTCGACCATCAATAATTCGGTGGTCATAAGATAAGGCAACATACATAATTGGACGAACCACTACTTCACCATTCACAACCACAGGGCGTTGAACAATATTGTGCATCCCTAGAATTGCCGCTTGTGGCGCATTGATAATTGGAGTTGAAAGCATTGACCCAAAAATACCACCGTTGGTAATCGTAAATGTTCCACCTGTCATTTCAGGAATACTTAACTTCCCATCTCGTGCTTTAACAGCCAAACGAACAATTTCTTTTTCGACACCTGCAAAGCTCAACTTTTCTGCGTTTCGAATAACAGGAACCACTAAGCCTTTTGGTGTAGACACTGCGATTGAAACATCACAGAAATCACTGTAAACCATCTGATTGCCATCAATTTGAGCGTTGACAGAGGGGAATTCTTGTAAAGCAATACAACATGC
This sequence comes from Cytophagales bacterium UBA2561, assembly GCA_002340355.1. GTDB lineage: Bacteria > Bacteroidota > Bacteroidia > Cytophagales > Thermoflexibacteraceae > UBA2561. The sequence continues at coordinate 400,704 of DDLX01000028.1, read as the reverse complement.
CTTAACAAAGAATGACATAAATCCTAAACCAATATCGTGTTTGTCTTTGAAGGCTTCTTTATGTTGTTTTCGCATATCCATAACGGGCTTCATATCCACTTCATTGAATGTGGTGAGCATTGCCGTTTCATTCTTCACAGAAACCAATCGTTTAGCAATCGTTCTACGAAGCGAAGTCATTCGCTTACGGCTAACATTTCGTTCACTGGTTGGAGTAGCTACTTCTGGGGCAGGTGTAGGTTCTGCTTTTGGAGCAGGTGGTGGCGGAGTTGGGGCTGTTTTTTGAGCTTTGAGCGCATCTTCTTTCGTGATACGTCCACCGACTCCTGTTCCTTGTACATCTGCAGGATTGATGCCTTTTTCTGCTAAAATTTTACTGGCGGCAGGGGCAGGGTGTCCACTTGCATAACCACCCGTAGAAACAGGAGCAGAAGTTTCAGCAGGGGTTGCGCTTGGTACAGACGTTGAAGGTGCATCACCTGTCATGACTTCAATTTTACAAATGAGGTCTCCAATTGCTAATGTATCGCCTGTTTGTGCTGCGATTTGTAATTTACCTGTTGCTTCAGAAGGGAATTCGAACGTCGCCTTATCAGATTCAATTTCGCAGATGATCTCCTCATTCTGAACAAAGTCTCCATCTTCCTTGAACCATTCACCAATCGTTACTTCATTGATAGATTCACCAACCGTAGGTACACGCATCTCAAGCACTTCGCCTGTGGCTTTGCTTTCTGTAGCTTCTTGAACTGGAGTTTCAGCTTCAGCAGGTTTGTCTGTTGGTGTGCCTCCCTCTCCATTTGGTTCAATAAAACAAATCGTTTCTCCGATTCCCAAAACGGCCTCTTGTTGCGCTACGATTTTGAGGATACCAGAGGCTTCGGCAGGCAACTCAAAGGAGGCTTTATCAGACTCAATTTCGCAAATAATTTCTTCGGCTTCAACAAACTCGCCGTCTTCTTTGAACCACTCTGCGACAATCACTTCATTAATGGATTCGCCGACAGGAAGCACTTTCATTTCTACGCTCATAATTTTTAGGAAGTAGCTTTCAGGTGAATATTTAGGCAACATCAATAGAACATTAATAGATTGCCTTATGACCTTTATGAATTTAACATCTTGACAATCAATTTTCTATCAAATGTTGAATAGAAAATCCCTTAAAATTAAGATTATTTCGGAAAATACCCAAACCTGAAGGCTTTTGACGAGTGGATAAATTGACTTTTTTGGATAAAGATCAAATATATCAGTTAAAGACATTTCTTGGAGGATGTGTTAATTGACTTAAAATTTTAAAAACCAATCTGGATTAATAATAACTTGCTCAATAATTTGGGTTTCAATCCCCAAGCTAAATTCTTTTAATTTCTCACAAAGCATTTCACCATCAATTAAATCAATGGGAGGTACACCATCTCGCGTAGCTTCTTGAACGGCAGCCCGTGTAAAATTTCCTGTGGTAATAAAAAGTCCTTTGTCAGCCCGTCCTTGTACTGCCCCTCTAAAATCCCGCATATCTCCAGCACCTACCGAACCTTTGTATCGTTTACATTGGAAAAATACATGAAGACTCAAAAGCCCATTTAGTCGGATAACTCCTTTTCCATCAATTCCGCCATCACCTGATTTCCCTGTAACTTCAACCTGCACAAAACCACTTTCACGTAGGATTCTTTGACACAATCGCTCAAAAGCAGAGGGATGAATTTGGAGTAAAACAGATATTAATTCTTCTTGCCAATTTGTATTTTCGTCCATCTTCTGCTCAAGAACTTCCTTTTTATCAAGATTTTCTATGTTTGTATCGGAATTATTTTTCTTAGTTTGGGCTTGTACAGATTTGACAATCTTAGTCTCACTCAGTTTGGAAATATCTAACTCATTATCTATTAATGCCCAAACTCCACGAGAAGAATTTTCAATTAAGCCATACTTTTTAAGATATGTCCTTGCCCATGCAAGACGGTACTCTACTTCTGTTTGTACACCATTTTCATCGTGTAAAATTTCCAAAATTTCAGCACTGTAATTTGTAACTTCATATACTTTGGCATTGATTTCATCAATAGCTCCTGAACCTCCTAAAAGTTTTAAGGCTTTTAAAGTAGGTATCAACATCTGATTGTAGGGTGGTATTTTTTTCATTTCAAGAATATTTCAATTTTATATTGATCATTACAAGACCTTTCTTGAAATAATAAATTATGCGGAAGTTTAGGCTTGTATGTAGATTTAGATTCCTTACTTTTCTTCTTGATTCCTCCTTTCGGACTATTTGGCTTTTTGGTACTGAATAAAATATGTCGAAATTCTGTATTCACCAGTAGCTGTTTATCAAGAAGATTTTCTAACATTTTAAGAATGTATGTAACCACTGCTTCTCCTGCATAAGTTTGTCTGTACCAATCTTTTGGAGGTTTATTTGATTTCATTTCGATAAGCAAAACGAACAATGTCTTGCTATTCTGACAAAAAACAACATAATCACATTTTTTCTTTAAGTCTTCAATATCATTAAGCATCAGATGTACATCTGAAACCGCATTATCCTGACCTTTTATCTCTTTGATTATCTTTTGTTTATCTAATTGAAGTGTAAAAGTTCTAGTCGATGTTTTATAAAGTGTAACTTCTTCACATTTAGCATCCTCATTCAGCTCTTCAAGTATAATGCAGTTTCCTTTTTCACCATGATAATGAAATTGTTTATCTATAATATTTTTTAATTCAGTAGTCCAATCCATTTTATTGGTTTTCAAAAAGTTGAAAGTAAATATTTTCAGCTACATTATTTAATTTATCAAGTTCTTCATCAATCGTATCTACTGACAATCCTTGTGCATCCACTTCAATTTTTTCGGGTGTAATTTGCTCATTATCATTTGATTTTCGAAATAGCAGAGCTTCAATTCTTTCAGGTTTGATGAGTTCATTTTCGGCATAATTGTACTTTTTTAATAACTCCTTCTGGGTTTCGGATTCTTTACTCAACATCACTAAATTATTAATTTCCTTGATAATATAATCGCTATGTGTACTGATGATGACTTTAAAACCTTCATTGATTAATCGTCCAAAAAATCGGGCAATTTTTCGTTGATTATCAGGATGCAAATTAATTTCGGGTTCGTCAATGATAATACAATCGTGTTTTTGAGCGATGTGCCGAAGATAAAATGAAATTCCAGCCAAAGATTTTATCATTGAACCCGTCAAATGCGTTTCCAAAGGTGAAATTTCTGAATTTTCAGGCTTAAAACGTAAATCACCATATTCTGAAACGCTAATTTTTCCTCCTAAAATATTGTTTTCCAATTCATCAGCTAAATAAAAAAAATAACTTTTACGTTTTGATAAATTCAATAAATCATTAGAAAATTTTAACATTACTCGAATTGGCTTTGGATAACGATTAATTTTCTGTCGATAAATTCTTAATTCTTTTAATTGTTCATTTTCAGGCTTTGTTAAAATGTTATCAAACGTCTCATTTTGTTTCAATGATAATTCCTTGCTGAAAATATTAATCGCAGACCTCTCGACTGGAAAAAATGTAATATTCGGTGGATACGAATATAACCTAATAATAATATTGGTATATACTTCAACTGCTTTCAATGATTTAGATTTATCCTTATCAATTGTGATTGTCAAATTATAAGAATACGCTTTTTTTTGAAATGTTATGTTTTGAACTTGATGTTTATTAATTTCTGATTCATATATTTTTCGTTTAAATTCACTTAACTCATCCTCTTTATGTATGTAATAATCAATTTCAGGTTTACTAATTTGGTCAGTTCCTAAGTTATGATTAGCTCTAAACAAATCATTTAAAGGGATATCTGTTCTTAATTTTAGATACTGTTCTGTAAATTGTTCACTACTAATATATTTGTCTAAGTCAATTTTTACTTCGCCTGATATTTTTTCATCTTTTTCATGAATACTATAATGATAATCAACTCCTTCAGGACGGTTATTTCGTAAAAAACCATAAATCGCATACGCCAAATAAGTTTTACCTGTATTATTTTGTCCCGTGAGCAAAATCAAATCTTTATTCAAATCAACTTCAGCTTCTTTGATTTTACCTAAATTTTTGACCTTAAAAATCATGTTGAATTCTATTTTTTCTTCAAAAATACACAAAAAAATGAGCTTTAACAGAAGCCTTCTCTCAAAATGAAGACTTCTGTAAATAAATTAAGTTTTAGATTGCATCCCGCAAAATCGGCATACTCATACAATGCCAACCTCCTCTGGCTCTGGACAATTCTGCCGAAGGCAATAAAATCAAGGTATCGGTCAGGGTTTCAGGAGAAAGCTCATCACTCTCGAATTTTTCCAATAATTCCTTTGCCTGAATTACCCGAAAACCTTTTTCTTCAAAAGATTTTGCCGTTTTATCATTTCGGTCATATCCCAAAACAACCCCTTCCTTGAGAGCCAAAACATTACAGGAATCCGTCCATTGTTCTCGTTGGCTATATGGAAATTCACCACCTCCCGAATAAATAAATTGGGTCGGTTCGGTCGCCTTCAAGTCCACTTGGCTGACATTATCTAACAATTCCTCAAGATCTTCAAATTCCACAGGTTGTGATTTTCCTTTTTGAAATTGTAAAATTCGCACTTCGTCTTCATCCGTTTTTTGATACAAACTTGCTAATAAATCGTGTCGCTGCCGTTTCTTAGAAAATTTATCATAAAGTACCCAAACATTTCGTTTGACTTGAGTAAATACGGTATCGATATGCATGAAATCCCGTTTAGGGGGAATCTTAATAACGGAAACTTTATCAACTACTGATTTTTCAAACAAAGTCGCAATAATTTTATTGACTGCATTAGGCGTTGTTCGTTCGCTTACTCCTACCAACAAATTATTTGGCGCAACCATCATAATATCACCACCTTCAAGCGTGGTAATTGCATTTTTCCGTTCTGCTCCTTCAAGCAAAAAGAAATGTTCATCATCCGAAATTTCAATCAAATTTTGGCGGTTCTCAGCAAAAATAGGATGATATAAAAATACGGTGTGTGCTAAAAAAGCCTCCCGACTACGAGCCTGTTTAGCAGGTTTATTCAACAAAACAAAATTATGAATGGTAATCCCAATATCACGGGTAAAAATAAAATTGGGAACAGGTGCAAAAATCATGTGTTCGTCAGGTAATGCTCCTGAAATCAAAGTAGTAGCCAATTCTATGGGACCTAATGTTTTTAATTGTTGGCGTTTGGCATAAGACAATCCTTCAATGGCTCCGATGGCGGCAATAATTTCTTTTCGAAGATCATCTTGTTCTAAAACTTCTATCAAAAGTTTCTGAATATCAAGAACTTTATCCGAATTATGGAATTTTGGATGCTCAGGAATATAGAATTGACGCTGATTTTCGGGAGCATCAATTTCGCTAATCTTACCCTTGACTTTTTCAATATCTAAGAAATATAACAAAATTTTAATGTAATAATCATATTCTTGTTTACGTACTGTTTGAAGATGAACAATGTCCTCAAATAGCCAATCTTGTGCTTTGGAAGGAATTACTTTACCAAGTCCATCATCTGGACTGTGGACAATCAATCGTCGAAGTGTCCCAATTTCAGAATCAACATGAATCATACGAAAAATGAGTTAAAGGTTTTTAGGTGTTGTATATAAGAAGTCACGAAAAATGGTCGCAAGAATTATAGAAAATTTTGCGACCATTTTTTTAATAATACAAAAAAGATTTCTCTTTACGAATTTTCTGTATCTGAAACATCCGATTCGGTGGCTTTACTTGGTTTTGCGAAATCAAATAATAATGAAAATCGCATTGTATCCGCTAAAGGATGTTCTTGAGTTTGAGGAACTAAATAAGCAAAATCAATCCCAAAAGTATTATATCGTAAACCAATTCCTAGGGTAAAATATTTTCGATTTCCTTTATCGGCATGTTCATAAAAATAGCCGCCACGAATGGCAAAAATATTATTGTACCAGTACTCAACTCCTGCTGACACGCTCACCTCTTGAACCTCCTCACTAAAGCCATTGGGAGCATCCGAAAACGACCCAAATATCCCTGAAACTAAATTCAAATCTTCGGTATCTCGTCCTTTAATAACCTCTCCATTAACGTCTTTAATTGGAGGAGACGGTACTAATAATTTATTAAAATCTAATGCAAAAGTAAATTTATTAAATTCATCTAGCTCAGTAGTCAGGGCTGCCCCAAGTCGCATATTTGTGGGAATAAAATCGGCATCATCGGCATCATTATAAGTCATTTTTTGACCAATATTTGAGAGATTCATACCATAGGCAAGCTCAGAAGGTAAACCACTTAATGTAATTTCTTTTTTGCCATACAAGGAAATATCTGCTGCCAGAGAATTCCCAGGGGAAGCATTTACCTGAACACTACTATTGCTTACATTTCCCGCTAAATTAGAGTTAATGTAGCGTGCCGTAACTCCCATAGCAAAGGTTTTACTAAGTTGCATGGCATAAGTCGCATCTAAAGCAATTTCACGGGGATTAAAATCTTGGATAGGCTGTCCATTATCATTTGTAAATTGCAATTCACCCAAGTCAAAATAACGCACTGAAGCACCTATTACTGACCTTCTATTCAGGCGTTTATAACCTGCTAAATATGAGATAGACATATCAGGAACTAACTTTCGTAACCAAGGGCTATACGAGATAGTTGCACTTAATTCTTTTTCTGTAAAGGCTAATTTAGATGGGTTCCAATGGATAGCATTTGCATCCGAGGAGGTAGCTACCCCCACATCACCCATTGCTGCACTTCGAGCATCAGGACCAATCATTAAAAACGGTACAGAGGTAGAGATAGCACGGTCTGCATTAGTTTGTCCAGACGTACTAGTTTGAGCGTAAGATTTTCCGCCTATCACAAGGAGGGCAAAAAGTAAGAAGGACTTACGAAACATAAAAGAGCTTATTTTGTGTGACTAAAATTCAATTTACCAGCATCCAAAGACACAATACTTGAGTCTCATCGGCTTGTTTTAAGTAAGATGCTTGTAGATTTTAATTCATAAGCAAAATTTTGGGTAACGGAATTGCCAAAAACAGTTGGAAACGTAAAAGGTGTCTATTTATTTTATGGATTCTTGGTTCAGTAACACAAAGCTATCATGAAATTCTAAAAAAACTTAATTTTTGATAAAAAATTTTGGTGAAAAAAATAAACTACATTCAAAAATAGTTTGTTTTTTGGTTAAGGATTGTTCTAAAATGAGTCTTTTTCTGAAGATGATCTTCATTTAATTATCAAGTGTTTTAAGTTGTGAACTTATAATAATTTAACTATTTTAAAATCAATAATTTACCTGATTTCCAGCTTATCTCATTTGTATCATCGGGTCGAACTTTAAGACGGTAGATATACAATCCTGAACGAAGTTTATTGCCTGAGTTATCTGTTCCATCCCAACGCAAATTTTCAATTTTTTCAGCACTTACATATAAGGTTCTTTTCACTTGACGAATTAATTTGCCTGTGGGTTCATAAATATCTAAAGTTATTTTCAAATCTTCACCAGCTCGGTTATGTAAAAATGAAAATTGAGTTTCATTAACGAATGGATTGGGATAGACGACCAAGTCTCGTATGGCAAAATCTTCTCGTTTAACCACAAAAGTTAATTCCGCTTCTGAAAAATGATTATGTGTATCCCAAACTTGGATTTTTAAATGATGTTCACCTTCGCTAAGATTTTCAAATGGAAAAATAAGACTTCCTTTTTGATAAGTATTCAAGTTGGCTTCATAAAAATCATTTAAAACAAAAACTTGTTCTCCATCTAAAATAGCTAAAATATCATGTCCTAATGCATTGCCTGTCAGATTAATACCGCTTTCATCTGTGAAAAAAGCTAATAATTTTGGGCTTGTTCCTGTTCTATCTCCTGATTCAAAATTAGTAGAATCCATAAATAATTGAATTTCAGGAGGATTATTATCAGGAATAATATTAGAAGCTGTTCCTCCTACCTGAAAATCGGTTGAAAAACCTCCCGCATCTCGATATTCCGATTGATGCTGAGCATACAAACTAATTTTCCCTGTACCTAATTGATAATCAATATCTTTTGGAACAACAAATTCAAATTCAAATTTTCCATCTTGGACACTTGCCGCTCCTTTAAATAATTTTCGATCTTGTAATTGATAATCAGCCACTAAATTTACATCAGGATCTTCATCGCCTAAAGTTTGATAGGTTGTCGATTTATCAAAAACTAAGATTTCTAGTTTTCCATCGAAATTAATATCTAACTGATTATCTTCTTGAATTTCTCCTGTAACTTTCACTTTATCAAGAGCTTTCAAAGTATTTTCAGCATTACTTTCTGTTTTAATTGAAGTAATTTTAATATTTTCTTGAGGATAGGCAAGCTGCATGGATGGATCGCCCAAAAGTGAAAAATTTCGATTTCGAATGCCTGATAAACTGTTATTTTTGGTAATTCGCAAAACATCTCCTAGACGAGGCATTTTACCATTTATTGGCTCAAAAACAGCATTATAAAATGCGCGTGTTAAAAACGCATTCGTATTTGAATAGACGGGTCGGGTAGTGGTTAGTAATGCAATTGCTCCGCCATTTGGATTTAAAACAGCATATTCTGCTCCCGTAACCGCATGATAATCAAAGCGTCCAAATTCGCAAGTTGCCGTAACTATCAGAGGCATAGCATACGGATTTTTTAATTTACCTGCTAGAGCAAAATCGAAAATCTGTTCAGAAGTCCAACTTGTTTCTGAGCCATGTCCAACAAAATTGACCAATAGTGTTCCATTTTCGATAATTCGCTTGAGTTCATTACGCATTACAGGAGACCGCTTTTCGACACTTTCTAAGACCTGTGGAAAGGCATCTACATATAATTTTTGTAGATTGAGATGTTCGTATTTTTGAGTCATTAAGTCAGTCAGTTTTTCCGTATCGTCAAAGTGCAAATTGTAGTCAGCATCATCCGCTACAAAACAAATTTGGTTTCGCCAATTACCCATTGCTTCGGGATTATCGTATCGCATCAATTTATTGACTACGTTGGTTGCTTCGATTTCAGATTTAATCGGTAAACGTCCAATCCCAATTTCTAAATCATATTCATCTTCGTCATTTAGTTCACCCCAAAAACCTTCTGATTCATCCATAAATCCATAATAATCATCTGAGGCATAACTATATATGGGATGTAAAGATTCACGAGATTGATAGACAGGCACGAAATTATTAGCATTAGGAATTCGATTTTTATAATCAAAGGAGGCATCTCCAAAAAGCAAAACATATTTTAATTGTTTAGATTTTTGATATAAAAAACGAATAAAATCCCGAATAGCCGTTACATCCTGACGACCTGATGAAAACTCATGGTAAATCTCAGTTGTTGTAACTACTTCGGTTTCTAAATTATCATTAGTTTTGCGGAATTCGGCTAGTCGCTCAGCTTCAGCTCGAAAATCAGGATGAGAAATAATCACAAAATCAGGAATCGATAAACCATGTAAATTTTGGTTTTCGATTTTTTGACGAAAAATAGGACGAGGTAAATTATTAGTTTGAAAAATTCTAAATTCATGTAAGTTTTTGGAATTTATAGTAAAATTTACTGAATTATTGATTTTTTTAAAACTTTGTGAAATAGCATTTTGAGGGGTGGTAACATCCCAAATAAAAACCTCAGTATTTACTTCTGAAATTTGAAAATTTGAAAATTGGTTTTTTGTACTTTCAAGAGAACGAAAAGCTGTCTCATTTCCATAAAGTTTCAGTTTTCGTTCGGTATTTACTAAAATAAAATCAATATAGCCTTGAGCTGAAGACACCCCCTGCTTATCAAATTTAATTTTTAATTTTAGGTTTCCATCCATTTCCGTAGCTGTAGTTTTGGTCGAAAATAATTCTGTATTGTATCGTCCCTTATAGTCATAGCGTCCAATCCCTAAAGGGGTAACCGATGAAATTCGATGACTTCCTAATAGATTGTCATTTAAGAAAAATGAGAAAATAGTAATATCAGTAGAACGTCCGATCATTCCCGAGTAAACCGAAATATCTGAATTAGTAACAATATCTGAGATTGAAAAGTCAAATTCCATTTCTTCTTGAAAACCAAACTCTTCTCCAAACCATTCTCGTCCTGAAAATATATCTTGCTCAATTTTTTCAATATCTTTTTCATGAAAATCAAAGTGATTATAAGTTGAAATTGTGGGAGCATTTTGAGCTAAATTTTCACGAATTTGAATTCGTTTTCCTGTTGTATCATCGATTTTTAGAAAGTAGAAATTAGTGGTTTCATAAAGATTATTTTCGTAATTAAAAATATTTTTCTCAGCATCATAGAAATACCGATTTGCGCCTTCGGCATAAAATAAAATAAAGTCATCATCATCAAATGAACCATCTTTTTCACCTTCAATATGAATAGCATTTTCTATCAAATCTACAGGACGATTTTCTGAATTGGGTTGTGGAAGCATTCCTCCTGAATTTCCAAAAATATGAATATTTTGAGGATCTAGATTAGTAACATCAATACCCATTTCTACTAAAAACTGACGATCAATTTTATAAATTCCATGTTCAGGAATTGCTAACTTATAGATTTCACCTGATGTTAAGACAGAGTTTTGAGCTTGAGTATTTATATTTAGAAAAATCAAATAGGATACAAGAAAAACTGGAAATAATTTTATATTTTTCATTGAATTTTGATGAAATGAAAACAAATTTTCTGTAAGTCCAAACGACTTGTGATTAAAAACGGTTGCAAAACCATTTTATGAATATTTTTGCAAATAGAAATTAGTAAGAATTATGTTGTGAACCCCAAAAGTAGTTGGTCTCACCTTTGTTGGTTGTTTGTGAAATGGTAAAAATAAATTCGTAATAAGGTCTAATATAAGAATCTGAAGGTAAAATATTATTCAATTCGTCTCAATTATAATAAAATCATAAGATAGTATTTTTAATTAATTTCCCGTCTTGTAAAGTCAACTTTCGGTCAGCTAATGGATGTTGTTCGACTCGAGGGTCATGAGTAGTGATAATCAAAGTTTTACCTGCTTTTTTGAGTTCTTGAAAAAGGGATAAAATCCGTGTTGAGTTTTTACTATCTAAATGTGCTGTTGGCTCGTCTGCAAAAATTAAGGTTGGATTATTAACTAATGCTCTGGCAACAGCCGTTCGTTGTAGTTCCCCGCCAGATAGTTTATCAACTTGAAAATCAATCCGATGTGAAATATTAACTTGCTTGGTAGCTTGATGAACAGCTTGTTTGATTTCTTCAAAAGATAGATTTTGAGGAAGTAGTGGTAAACTGACATTTCGGGCAACACTCAAACCTTTTACTAAGTTAAAGTGTTGAAATACGATACCAATATGTTGTCTTCGGAAACGAGTTAAGAATTTTTCTGACCATCTAGAAACAGGCTCATTTAAGCAAAAATATTTGCCCGAAGTAGGTTTGGCTAAACAACTTAAAATAGCTAATAAAGTTGATTTTCCTGAACCCGAAGCTCCTGTTAATAAAACGCATTCTCCCTTTTGAATTTCTAAATTAACTTCTTGAATTGCAATGACTTCATTCGATTTTTTAGCATGAAATTTTTTAGTTAAATTTTCCGTCTTTAAGATTGGGCTTGACATAATAAATTAGTTAATAAAATTATACATTTTGTAATGTTTTTCGTTTCCAAATTACATAAATACTAAAAATAATAGGTGTTAATGTAACAAATCCTAAAATAGATAAAACTAATATTTTTTTTAGTTCATCAGAAATGGGTAAGGATTCGAAAAATTCTTGTTGGTACTTGATAAATTGGAGAGGTAAAGAAACTTTATCCCAGATTTCGCTAGTAGCTTTTTTGATTGGAAACATACTGACAGTCAGTAGCCAAATGAGGACAAATATCATAACTATAATAATCATAACTATAAACCCAATCAGAAAAATAATTAAAGCAATACTATCAATTAAGATAATTATCCCAATAATTCCTGTAACAAAAAGGTAAATAGATAAAATATAATTTATCCAATTGAGTACAGGATGGCTGGTTAAAGGTTCATTGGATGTTTTTTGAAGTATTCGAAAAGCAAAAAATTGAAGAAAGATAATGCCTGAAATAAATAACCCGTGAACTAAAAAAATATAAATATTTTCTGATTCTATACTTTGAAATTGCTGATAATTTTCAACAATAGATAATATATAAATTAACAAAATAAATGCTAAAAAAAATCCGATAAATGCAAATAGAAATTTCAAATCATTGACTTTTCGTTTTGGAAAACCAAACCACCAATGCCATAACTGAAATGGGGTAAATATTACTTTTTTGAATTTCATTCGCTTATTTTTTTATCTTTGAGAACTCAGGTAAATAAACACGTAAATCTTAATTAAATGTTAGAAAACATAATTATTTTATTGATTTTTATAGGAGCTTGTGGTTATTTAGGGAATCTTTTTCGACAAAGCTTTTTTTCTAAAGCCTCATGTTCAAAGGGTTGTAGTAATTGTGGAGCAAAAATTGATGTTGATAAAATAGAGGCTGAGATTCGGAAAAATGGCTTTTAGTCTATATTATTTAGGTAAATTTTTCACAAACTTTAGTAAGGATTTTGAAGTTTAAGCATATACTAACTCATAGTCTGGGCGAGTAATGACTCCTTGTTCGTATTCCCGTGTTTACTGAGGGTGATGTTGGTATTATATTTAATTTATCATTGATTTTCTTGAATTAATTGATGAGCCCAATCTAATGCCTTTTGTTTCTTTGAAAAAACTTTGTTTCGCCAAATTGGTTTTTGAACCAAGAAAACACCTTTCATCATCATCATTGTAATTGGTGTATCAAAGACATAGGCTACTCCATAAACGGTTTGATTAATCAATTCACGATGCTTTTTGAGCCATAACCCCAACTTAATCCGAAAATCAGCTTTCAAGAATTTAGACTTTGAGGTATCATAAATGACCACAATATTTTGATGTTTTTGGTACACTTTTAACATTCGACTTAGATAATCTTGAAATTCTTCAATAGTTGGTTCAGGCTTTTGGACAGTTACGACAATAATTTGTGGTTCAGGTTTTGTAATTTCTACGTAGTGCATTGGATATATAAATGAAAGTAGAGCGTTTATATGTTTTGACAGGGCAGATTTACCTTGTCAAAACATATAAGTGAAATTAAACAAAAAGTTACATTAAACTTACTTTAATTCTGCATTTTTTTTCGACCATTCAATAAAAATAGGGTAACTGATTTTACCATAAACATCAAGTACATAATGATAAAGTTCTTGATGTAATTGATCTCCCTTTAGTCCTTGTATTCCGCTCAAAAAATTAATAACTGTTTTAATTTCCTCAGCAAACTCTTGTTCGCTAACAAAAACAGGCTTAAAGTTGGCTTCTTCCGAAGATGCACCTGTTTGTTTATTAAAATAATACAATTTAAAACTTTGAATATTTGAAGGATCATAAGTTTGTTCCTTATGTGTAAATAATTTCGTTTTATCAAAAATTAATTTGTTACCATCAGTTTTTATTTTCTTTTTAATGGTCTTATTATCAATACTATATAAAGCAATCATCATCTTGTTATTACCCAGTGGAAACTTGCTTTGATCAGCATTAATTTCTAAATCATCTCCAATAATCAAATATTCAGCATCACCAAAGTAATCCTTAAAATTTACAATTTCTTTGCTGTCTTTATTGCCTCGTGTGCTAAGACGTAAATTACTCTTGAGAGGTAATAAAGCTTCTTTGACAAATGCCATTAATTCTCCATCACCTGATTTCTTACTTTTGTTACCATCCAAAATCATTCGTCCATTTTGAGAATTGAGAACGATGGCTTTGGCTGTAGCATCTCCAAATTTGAGTTGAGTAGAGGCATCTATTTTTGAGCCTCTAGCAAGAATTTGTCCTGAAACTAATGTGATTTTTCCTTTAACATTCATTACATAATAGGTTTGTGCGAATGCCGAATTAGTACATATCAGTAGGAAAATCAAAGCCAAAGTCTTGATACCTGCAAAGTTTTTTTTCATGTTTATCAAAGATTTCATCTGTAATTCGATTTGTTAATATTACATTAGTATTAACGTAAAAGTCCATCAAATTAGCCACTCATTTTCCAAAAAAATTAGATTTTTACATTTGGTTTTGTTTGATGAATATCACAAATGCAAGAAAGTGACAAAAAAGAACGTTTTTGAATAAAAAAAACTTTTGTGGTTAAAAGAAATGAAATCCATCAAAAACGGATATTAGTTATGATAAGATTACTGTATTGGTTTGTTTTTAGTTCAATTTTTGGAACGTCTTTCTCTCTTTTTGGACAAATTGATTCATCTAGAGCAATTCCTAGAGTGAAAACTCCTGTTATAACTAATCTCCAATTTAAGGTTAGAAATAGCCGAAAACTTCATAAACAACTTGATAAATTACCTATTTTTAAAAATTCTTTTGCAGGATTTTGTATTTATGATGTTGAAAAACAGGAATACATCGTTCAGCAAAATGATCGGAGATATTTTACACCTGCTTCAAATACAAAACTGTTCACATTTTATGCTGCTTTGAAATTGTTGGATAAGAAAATTCCTGCTTTGAAATATACGATTCAGGGCGATTCTCTTATCTTTTGGGGAACAGGGAATCCTACTTTTTTGCATCCAAAATTTCCTGATCAAGAAGCCTTTGATTTTTTAAAATACACAAAACTAAAATTGTATTTTTCGGATACAAACTTTAAGGATAAACATTTAGGTGCGGGCTGGGCATGGGATGATTACAATAATTATTATTCCAAAGAAAAATCTGTTTTTCCAATGTATAATAATAGTGTTCGATTTTACCTGAATAAGTCAGGAAAATTAAAAGTTTATCCTTCATTTTTTCAAGATTCTTTACAAAGAGAGACCAAAGAAAAACATAAAAAGAAGTTTTGGATATTGCGAGATTTAGCACAAAATCAATTTTTATATTACCTACCTAATAAATTAGAAAAAGCTCATTACCAAGAAGTTCCAATTAAAAATTCATCTCAACTAACTGCTAAAATGCTCTCAGAAGCATTGGGTAAAAAAGTTGAACAAGTTACTCGTGCAATGCGAACTCGTGATTCGATAAGAACACTTTATACCATGAAAAGGGATGTACTTTGTAAATGGATGTTGGAAACGAGTGATAACTTTTGGGCAGAGCAGATCTTATGGCTTTGTGCCGATTCCTTAAATGGCAGTAAAGCCTTGAATACTAATAAAATAATCAAAAAAATAAAAAATGAGTTTCTCTCAGACTTATCTGAATCGCCCCATTGGGTTGATGGTTCGGGGCTTTCACGATATAATTTACTTACACCTCGTTCAATAGTTCAATTATTATTGAAAATAAAGAAGGAGTATGGTAAAACGGAAGCTGATTTACAACATATTTTTGAGCTTTTGCCTCAATCAGGAGAGGGCACATTACGTCATCGTTTTGAAGGGAATCCGCCTTTTATTTTTGGGAAAACAGGAACATTAAGTCATAATCATAATTTGAGTGGATATTTGGTCACAAAGTCGAGAAAATTATTAGTTTTTTCATACATGAATAACCATTACATGACTAAAACGAAATATATCAAACAACAAACTGACAAAATTTTGACTGACTTCTATTTATACTATTAAAGAAAATGTGCTGAAACATGATACAAAAACTCATGAGATGAATTCTCTTATTTCTGAGACTATAGACGTTTTAAATAACCTTAGAATAAGTCGAAAAAAAGAGAGCATTGCTAAAAACAATGCTCTCTTTTTGGGATAATTAAATTTAATTATTTTATGCTCCTCCAACTAAGCCCAATAAACGGAATTGATAGTCAGACATAATTGGTTTTTCTTTATAAGTCACTCGGAAGAAATAGTCTCCTTTTTCTAATTTTGGGTCAAATTCAAAAGTTTCTTTGGCTTTATTATTCACAACCGTAATTGGCTGCTTGGTCATTCGTGGTGAAGGCTGTCCATCTTTATAAAGTGTAACATAAACTACCTGAGCGTCACCCTCTTCGAAAACTTTTGTTCCTACATCAAAAGTAATTGTCATTTGTTTGGTTTGGTGATTTCGGTGTGTACCTTCCATATCCAATGGAATCTCACGATCCTTATAAACATAAGTTGCCGCAAAATTCTTAAGTTGTTGTTCTTCTTCAGAAAGAGCCGCAATTTCCGCTTGTTGTTCGGCAATAAGTTGCTGACTTTTAGCTAATAATGCTCGTAATTCATTTCGGTCTTGAATTAAACTATCTAGCTCAGAACGTGTAATTTGTTGCTCCTGAAATACACTATCCAAACGAGAACGCTCCGCTTTCATTTGCTCTAGCTCCTCTTTAGTACCTTTAAAATCAGCGAGAGCTTTGTTAAGACGTGAACGCAAGTAGGTATTTTGTTTCATTGCCTTTTCTAAGTCTTGCTTATAATTTGCAATTTGTTCTTTAGCACTGATAATAAAGTTTCCTGTGACTTGGTTACGTTCTGAAGTAATCTGATCTAATTGACGTGTAAACTTGTGTTTTTTATCTAGAAAAGCAGGCATTGCTTTGAGTACACCTTTGGGATCTTTGGCAATTTCTTGTTTAATCTTACGGATTTCTTGAGTTACTTCTGAAAGCTCAACTCGTACAGCTTCGGGGTCATTATAAATAAAGCCGCTATCCTGTGTATTGCCTATTTCGGCATTGTAAAGGCTTTCCAATCGGCTAAAATCATTGTGTAACGATTGTAGGTTATTCTCATCATAACGATTTTTCTGCTTGTAATAAGACCAGCCTCCAATCACTAATATCAGAGAAAGCACGGTAACAACGGAAATAAATGTTTGTTTTGAATTCATATGAAATGATATGGTTTAAAACTATATAAGTTGTATTGCTATATTTAAAGATAACTCAATTTCTTAAATAATTTCCAAATTTCGGTTTTATTTTTTCTTTTCCCAAAAAAATAGTAATATTATTTTGAGCCAATACCTTAGCCTTTTTTGGCGTAAGTTTCATAGGAATTAGCTTGAAGACCGAATTTTTATAGTTGTAAATAGCTAAAACCTGTTATTGAGTTTGTCTAGTATTGATTTCAAAAGGCTCCCCTTTTATTGAGTACTCTAGAGCTGGTTTTATAAGGTTTGAAAACAGATTATAAATGGTACGTAAATATTTCTAAAAGATAATAATTTTTAAGCCCACTAAATTCTAAGAATCTAGTGGGCTTAATTAAATTTGACTTTTTTACAAACAATTTATTTTCAATTATCTATGATCGAAATACCGTTTGTTACCTTGACAGGATAAACACGTAGCTCTCGACTAAATTTTTTACGATAAGCCTGTTTCATATTTTCAGTAAACGTATCAAGATAATCATCTCGGACGACATTCACCGTACACCCACCAAATCCTGCTCCTGTCATTCGTGCGCCAGCGACATTTTCGTCTCGTTTGGTTTGCTCAACCAAAAAATTAAGTTCTCGACAGCTCACTTCATAATCATATTGTAAGCCTTCATGAGATAAATACATTTGCGCCCCGAAAGCATATACATCCCCATTAATGAGGTCTTCACAAGCATGTTCGACTCGGACATTTTCTTTGATAATATACCGACAACGCTGATATAACGTATCAGGCAATTGATTTTTGTAATCGTACGCCATATTAATTGTCAAATCTCTTAAGCTCTGAATATCAGGATAAAATCTTTTGTATTCAGAAAGTACTCTTTTACACTCATTACGCCGAGCATTATACTCAGATTTTGCGAGTGAACGTTTGATTTGCGTATCGCACAAAACCAACTGGTAGCCCTCTGGGCGAAGTTTGATATAACGATGTTCTAAGGAACGACAATCTAAACGAATGGCATGTCCTTCCTTACCAAATAAAGAAGCCACAAAATCCATAATTCCGCAATCGACTCCTCCAAAATTATTCTCAGCTTTTTGAGCAATTTTTGCCAATTCCATTTTTGGAATTTCAAAACCATAGAGTTCATTTAATGCAAATGCCAAGCCTGCTGTAAGTGCTGCCGAAGAAGATAAGCCTGCGCCAATAGGAATATTTCCGCCGAAAACACAATCAAAATTAGTTGCGAAATATCCTGCCTTCCGAAGTTCACCTACGACCCCAATGACATAATTTGCCCACTGTTTATACTGTTTATTGAGTGGTTCAGGATTCTCGACACTAAACTCAACTTCATCTGCCAAGTCTTGAGCATAGACTCGACAAACTTCCTCGTTATTTTCTGCTATTGCAAAAATTAAACTACGATTCACAGCGACAGGTAAAACTAATCCAGCATTATAGTCGGTATGTTCTCCAATCATATTCACCCGCCCTGGAGCATTAACCAAAAGTGGTTGACGGTCAGATAAGGCTTCAAATTTTTGGAGGACGCTTGTTTTTATGGGCATATTTTTCATGTTATTAGTTATCAAAAAAATCAGGCAATCTACTCCCTGAATTTCAGTGTTGTTCATGAAGTAATCTTGGGTATCAATTTTTAGAACTAACGAAATCGTGCCAAAAACTATAGGACTGTAAGATATTAGGAAATATTCTGCGTTTGAATCACTTTTTTATCCTAAAAATCAGGATGAAAACGCTTAGGGTAAAACGCTGAAAAAGGGTGAAAACGATTCCTAAAATTTGTTCTAAAGATTGGATTACTTTTAGTATAAGAACGTATCTTGAATGCTTTTGTTTTCCTTAAAATCCGTAAAAACACCTTAAAACTTACTAAAAACCAATCCGTTCAGACATTGTTAACGTATTGTTATTTCCAATATCAAAGATAAATTTTTAATTCAAACTAATTAATTTTTTCTTGAATGGCATCTAAAATTATTTTGGCGACGTTTTGTTTGCTTTGCAAAGGATAGGCGGTCATATCTTTGGGATCAATAATTGTAATTTTGTTGGTACTGTGTTCAAATCCTGCGCCTTCGTCTCGTAAAGAATTCAAAATGATGAGATCAAAATTTTTCTTGTGTAATTTTCGTTGGGCATTTTCGATTTCGTTATCTGTCTCTAATGCAAATCCAATATGTAATTGATTGTTTTTGAGTAATTTACCTGTATTTTGAGCAATGTCCTTAGTTCGTTGGAGTTCAATTTTTAGGTCGTCATCTGCCTTTTTTAACTTTTTATCCGAAACTATTTTAGGAGTGTAATCTGCTACTGCTGCCGCATGAATAATAATATCTTGGTCAGATAAATTTTGCATGACCGCCTGATACATATCTTCAGCAGAAATGACTTCCAGCTTTTGAATTCTTGAATGTGAAGTAGTTAAACAAGTTTTTCCACTGACTAAAGTTACGTCTGCACCGCGTTGGGCGGCTTCTTCTGCAAGGGCATAACCTGTCTTTCCAGTAGAGCGATTGGAGATAAATCGTACAGGATCAATCATTTCCCGTGTTGCACCTGCTGTAATTAAAATCTTTTTATCCGCAAAATCTTGCATCATTTCCAAAGATTGTTTTTCAAAAAATTGAGTTAATATTTTTACTATTTCTTCAGGTTCTGCCATCCGCCCTTTTCCGTGTAGTCCACTGGCTAACTCTCCCGAGCTAGGCTCAATTATCTGATTACCAAACTGTTGTAATTTTTTTAGGTTTTCGGTAGTAGAGGGGTGAACAAACATATCTAAATCCATTGCGGGTGCAAAAAAAATAGAACAACGAGCCGATAAATAACTAGCAATCAATAGATTATCACAAATTCCATTTGCCATTTTCGCCAATGTATTTGCCGTAGCAGGAGCTACCAAAAGCACATCTGCCCATAACCCCAATTCAACATGATTATTCCATTCGCCTTCCATATTTCTCTGAAAATCAGTAAGTACAGGATTTTTGGACAAAGTAGCCAAAGTCAAAGGTGTAATGAATTCTGTGGCTGCCTCTGTCATGATAATTTTTACTTCGGCTCCTTCTTTGACCAAGAGTCGCACTAAAAAAGCCGTTTTATATGCGGCAATGCTGGCAGTAACGGCTAATAGGATTTTTTTATTCTTTAACAAAATGGTCTGATTTTTAGCGAAATATATTGTTTAATTTGTTCATAAATCCATCTGATTCAGGCATTTTGGCTTTTTCTTCAGGATTCTATTTGGGGTCAGATAGGGTTTTATCAATATGGTGATACAGGTCTTGGATCTGCTTTTCCCGAATTTGTGATATTGTGTTTTTTATGTTGTAATTATGTTGTAGTCTATTCCTTTTTTTGAGTTCAGGTACGACCATAAAGATCTTAAAAACTAAAACGAAATTAATGGATTTTTTTGATTCAAACAACTTTTTGAATTGAAAATAAAGAACAACAAATGGGCAGTCGAGATTATGAGGTTGTTTAAAAATTTTTGAAAAATATCTTGAGGGAATGAACTTCAACTAGTGAAATAGCTTTCATTGCTCAAAAATCGCCGATTTCCATAAGGTAGGGTTCGCAAACCCTACTTATGAGTTATTGAGATATTATTATTGAAATGGTTATGCTTTTTTATTTTCGGGATGAAGCCCATTTTTTTGAATGCCCGTTTCCTTAGGTAAATATTGCATTTCCAGTTTGTTAATATAGTGCCGAATCGTATGTAAGGCTTGATAAATCTGTTGTTTTTCCGCATTTGCCTCACCATCGACCGCCAAATAATATAGCGCACTATGCAAAGCCTCTGAATAATTATCTAAACGATACAATTCCAAAAAAGAAAGAAATTCTTCAGATAAATTTGTGTTTTCTGCTAAGGTTTCCATTATCTTAGTAGGTTAAAATGAAAAATTAAGTTTTAACGGTGTGAGATCTGCCAACTCTCAAAAGACTTGGCAGGTCTGAAATTATCTTTTTTTAGTCTGACTTTCACAAAAGTAGTATTCAAAAATTATACAAACGAATTTATTGTTAAAAAAAATGGAAGAAAATATAAAAAAAACAAATTTTTCTGAACTTGGTGTTTGTGATAGATTCGTAGAAGCAATTGAAAAGTTACAAAGCATTTATAAAGAATACAAAAAGGATATTCAGTTTGCTACAGCAATTGGGGTATCCAAACAATCTCTTTCTAATATCAGGAATCAAAATCGTGGTTTGACCTTACGAGTATTATACTTAACGAAACAAAAATTTCCTGAGATTAATACGAATTATATTATTGCAGGAGAAGGGGAAGTTTTACTGTCTGAAAATAAAGAATTGATCCAAAAAGAAAGCGAAATTCAAGAATTACAAGATGAAAATATTCGGCTCAAAGCCCATCTCTATGAAATGATTATGAATAAAAATGAGGATAAAAAATAAAATACTGATTTTTAGATATTTAAACCTGTAAAGTTTTCGAAAATCTTGTTTAGCACAAAAATGAAAAAAGAAATTCAAGATAAAAACTATTTTCAGTTAGAAGTTTGTGATAGATATGTAGAAGTAGTCAAAAAACTGCAAAATATTTATCAAGAATATAAAAATAATAATGCGTTTGCAAATGCAATTGGGATTTCGAAACAGAGTTTTTCGAACTTAAAAAACCAAAATCGTTCAGTAAGTTTACGGACTTTATTTTTAACAAAGAAAATATTTCCTGAGATTAATATGAACTACATTATTTCAGGAGAAGGGGAAATTTTACTGTCTGAAAATAAAGAATTGACCCAAAAAGAAAGTGAAATTCAAGAATTGCAAGATGAAAATATTCGGCTCAAAGCCCATCTCTATGAAATGATTATGAAAAATGAAGATAAAAAATAAACCTATCAAATTTTTGAGTTAAGAAGATGATGAAAAATATTGAAAATATAGATTTTTCCGAAATTGGTATTTGTAATAGATTCATTGAGACAACTGATAATTTACAAAGTCTCTATACAGAGTACAAGAGAGATATTCATTTGGCTATGGCAATTGGGGTATCCAAACAAACTCTTTCTAATATTAAAAATCGAAATCGTGGCTTGAGTTTACGAGTCTTATCTTTGATGAAACAAAAATTTCCTGAGATTAATACGAATTACATTATTGCAGGAGAAGGGGAAATTTTGCTGTCTGAAAATAAAGAATTGATCCAAAAAGAAAGCGAAATTCAAGAATTACAAGATGAAAATATTCGGCTCAAAGCCCATCTCTATGAAATGATTATGAATAAAAATGAGGATAAAAAATAAACCTATCAAATTTTTGAAAATCTTATTTCTATAACTTATTTCCATAGCGATGGGTTTGCAAACCCATCGCTACGGAAAAACGGCTTTTCAGTCCGATAAACAATGATTGTTAAATAGTTTCAATACTAATATATTTTATAAATCATTTTTAGTAAGGTAGAGCATTTGCAAACCCACCGCTACGGAAAAATAGTTTTTACTTCTCTGCTATTTTTCGAAAGAGGAAACATAATAAAAGAAAGGATAATTCATCTTATTTTTAGGATTATAAAATATATCTAACGAAAATTTATTATTGCAAAAAGTTTTGAGTAACTAAAAAACTTCACAAATCCGTAACCTACATTTGGAGCTTTTCGTAAAAAAGGTTATCTTCGAATTTGAATAAAATCTGAAAACAAGAAAAGAACTCACAAATCAGGCTTAAAATAAGTTTTTTTTGTGTGTTATTTTTTTGTACTTAACGGTAATCAGTCTGTTTCATGTCCTTCATTTTGGAATGAATTTGGAATGAAAAGACACCGAATATTTTTGGGATGCCCCCCACTAACGAAAGAAGAGGCTACTGCGAAGCAAAAATTATCCATCAGTTTCATGAAGTCAATGGATTTTCCCTAAGAATTAGGGGGGTATTTGTTTTTGTTTCGTCCAAAAAAAATCAAACTTAAAAATATAGTGAATTATGTCAAATGTATCGTATTACACCAAAGAAGGGTACAAAAAACTAAAAGAAGAACTACATACCCTAAAGACTAAAGGACGTTCAGATATGGCAAAACAAATTGCCGAAGCTCGTGATAAGGGCGATTTAAGTGAGAATGCGGAGTATGATGCGGCTAAGGATGCGCAAGGATTATTAGAATTGAAAATCTCGAAATTAGAAACGGTAGTGGCTAATGCCCGAGTGATTGATGAGGACAAAATCGATACCTCAAAAGTTTCGATTCTTTCTACAGTAAAGATTAAGAATCCAATGAATAAAAAGATGATGAGTTATACGTTGGTATCAGAGGAAGAGGCTGACCTAAAGAAAAATAAGATTTCGGTCAAATCACCGATTGGAAAAGGACTTTTGGGTAAAAAAGTAGGCGAAGTGGCGGAAATTAAAGCACCTCGTGGTACACTCAAATTTGAAATTGTAGATATTTCGTTAGGATAGAGAATTGAAAATCTCCTATTAAAAAAAGCCCTTATAGATTGCTAGTCTTATGAGGGCTTTTCTGATTATCAATTAGGCTAAAAAAATTACTTAGAAATAGCTTCATCATCTTGAGCTAAAGCAGTGATCTCTACTAATTTATTGATAGTCTTTTCAATTCCTTCAGAAATTTCTGTAATTGTGGCATCCATCATATAACAGGGCGAACTAATGATATTATTTATATCATCGGTAACTAAGCTATCTTTTTCACACATGATAGGATTTACGCCAAGTTTCTCCATACCCTCACTGATAGCTTTAATATCATAAGGAGAAGATTGTTCTGTAGTTCCGACAGTCAATTTAGGTTTGGCAGGCATGTCTACTCCTTCAAGAGCTTTAGCGACCGTAGTCGGAGCCATACACATCGCCGCCACTGGTTTTCCCGTTTTAACAAAAGCCAAAATAAAGTCTCGTACTTCGGGATCAATGATTCCATCGGCTCCTTCAAAAGCCCAATTTGTATGATTTTTGGCTGTGCCAAATCCGCCAGGGATGGCTAAAGCATCGAGTTCATCAGGATTAGCATTGGATAAACTCAATATGTTGCCTCGTGCAATCCGTGCAGATTCTACCAAAACATTACGAGTTTGTTCTATTTCTTCTCCTGTCATGTGATTGAGTACGTGGTGTTGATTCTTGTTAGGGGCAACACATACCGCTTCAGCACCAAGTTTGTCAATGGCTAAAAGTGTTAAAACTGACTCGTGAATTTCTGAGCCATCATAAACACCTGAACCTGATAACAATACGCCTATTTTCATATTTTTCTTGCTTCTGTGTGTTCGATTTATTGTGATACTTACAAGTTCCTAAGTTAAATATATTGTCCTGAATTTACAAATTTTCAGTTATATTTTGAATTCCTACAGGCTTCCTTATTTTTTATGGTGATGGATGTATTTTGAGATTTCTTTGATGGGTTCGTACATTTGATTATTTGCTTTGACAAATATTAGATCTTTGCCCCACATCTCTGAAAATGACTTGTGAATATCAGGTTTTTCATCAGGTAAACTCAAAAAAGCATCTATCAATTTTGTTTTCAGGGTTTTGTCCATATTTTCACGTACAAAAATTGGGACAGGAGGGATAGCATTAGATTCCCAAAGAATACGAAAATCTGACCGTTTGATTTTTTTCTCCTGTATCATTGCCTCTAGCTCCATATCACTAACCGCCGCAACATCAACCGACTTGGCTATTAGGCTATCTATTGCCTGACGATGACTTCCTTCAAAAATAGCACTTGGGTGTCCTTGACCTACTCGGATTCCTTCTTCCATTAATTTAGCGGACGGAATAACGCTTCCTGTTACTGAAAAAGGATCTACAAAAGCAGTTTTCAGGCTATCAAATTGTTTGATGTATTGGTCAAGTGTTTTAATCTTAGAGTCTGAATGAGTAATGAACACACTCTTATAGGTATTCAGCTTACCGTCTGGGTGTGCTGTTGTAACTAACACTTCGGCGTGTGCGACATCATGTGCCATAATATACGCCAAGGGTCCTGTAAACGAAATATCAATTAATTCCGTTTGCATATCTTCCACGATAATATAATAATCAATTTCATGTCGGTAAGTAACTTCTAACCCCGTCTTCTCGGATAAATACTGTACTAAACCGTTTATATGTTTTTCTTGTTCATAATTGTCATCTGTGGGAAGCAATCCAAAAACAAGTTTTCCATTTTGGAGAGGAATATTTTCATTTTTTTGACCAGTATCTTTAGTTATCTTACAAGCACTGACAGCGAAAACTAATGCTAATAAAAGGCATATTTTAGAGTATTGTCTTTGACTCATAGTGAGAGGAGGTTTTGATTAGGATAATTAGGAAAAAATTGTATTCAAGGTTTCTAGAGTACAAAAAAATATACCTTTTCGTTCGCTTATACACTTGAAATTTTCAAAACTGAAGAATTTCTCAGATTGGTTCTTGATAAAGACTAAGTACACTAAATTTTAGGGGTAAATTCTCAATTTTTTTTTGAGATCTTGTTGCTGATTGTGGTTAGTGATATACTTACAAACTGATCATTCCTCAATCGTATCAATCGTTTTTCAAAAATAGAGATTGGATTATGCAGATAAATAATTATCTGAAATTCAACGAGATGATAATCTTCTGAATCTTATAATTTGGTTTTATCTTATTAGTTGTGATAATTGTTAAATTAATTATTGGTGTTGTATTTTTATTTTGAATCTGTTCCAAAGTTCTCTCTCATATTCTTCTTCATTTTTTAAAGTAAATTCTGTGATCGTTTCCAATTCTATATGCTTTAGTGTGTCTCCCGAAATTGTAATTCTGCCATTTTCAGTTGGCAGAGTTATTAGTTTTTTACTTGTAAAATGAGAATTTGAACTTGTTTGATGAAAAATACACATATCTTGAAATTCTTTTAATTCTCTTTCTTCGTTCTTAAATATGTATTCTGGTGTTGGTTTTTCGTTTTCAATTTTACATACTTTCAAATATCCATTTTCGAATTTGTCAATTTTGAAATTCCCTCGTTGGTCTTTTTGAACTGTTCCTAATTGTAATTTCAATGGCTCAAATGTGAATTCCCCAAATCCAACATCTGTGAGAAATTCCATGTTGTTAATTTTAATAATCGATGCTAAATGATCATATTCTTTTCCATATCCTTTGTTTTGGTCAAAAACTCTCGCAGAAATCATCTTTACCTCAAATCCGATTATATTTAACAATTCATAAAACAAACCATTTAGTTCATAGCAGAACCCACCTCGATTTTGATTAATGATTTTATTGAAAAGATTTTCAATGGATAAATCAATGGGAGTATTGTTATGAATGTCTAAATTCTCAAAAGGAATATTTAAAAGATGTGTTTTTTGAAGTCTTTTTAAGGTATCTAGGTTTGGTTCAAGATTGCCCGAATAGTTAATTCGTTCTAGATATTTTTCTTTATTAAAATTCATTTTATTCTGCTTGTGGCTAACTATTTACTAAAATTTAAACAATAGACTTTATCACGATTTATTTTTAGTACTTTAAAATCGCCGTTGGTTGTGTCTCACAGCCGACAAAAAGACCCAAATTAGAGAACGTGATAATGTCTTAATGTTTAAGTCGTTTTTAAACCTCAGAGGGCATCAGAGGTAAGTTTAACGTAGGTTCATTGTTAGTGTTATCAGTATTTGCTTTCTTGAAAATTTTGCTTAAGCCATATGGAACTTGTAAGGTGATTTGTGTTCCTTTTGCTTCCTCTGAATTGACAATAATAAATCCAGCATGTTCCTGAATAATCTCATAAACCATTGATAACCCCAAACCTTTATGGTTAGTTTTAGTCGAAAAGAAGGGGTCAAATATTTTTTTATACGATTGATAATCAATACCATTTCCATTATCCTGAAAGATAATTTGGACATATTTTCGTTCTGCAATAGTTTCGAGTGAGGTAGTAATATGGATTTGCTGAGCTTGGGCTTCTAGTGCATTATTAAGAATATTTACAAATGCTTGGTTTAGCTTTCCAAAAAAACATTCTAACGGAGGAATAGTTTCATCGAAATGCCGAATAATTTCAATCTGACATTCTTCATGCTTTCGGCGCAAGAGTAATAAGGTTGCATTCAAATTCTCATGAATATCTGATTTTTTCAAGGTTGCTTCGTCTCTACGAGTAAAGATTCGTAATGATTGTATGATTTCACTCAAACGGCTTGCACCTGATTGAATATCATTTAAAACAGAAAAAAACTCATTCTTAAAATCAAAATCACTATCGTAGTCTTCCGTAAGTATCTCGATTTCAGCTAATTTTTCGACTATATTCTCAGGAGTGATACTTTGGTAAGCTTCATAAATTTTATAAAAATCCTCTAAATTATAACTCAGGGCATCTGCTCCTGCATAAATGAAATTTAAGGGATTATTCATTTCGTGGGCAATTCCTGCGGTTAATTGTCCGAGTGAAGCCATCTTCTCCGATTGTACTAATTGACTTTGGGTATTGCGTAGCTCATCGTAGGCTTTGGTTAGGGCGGCATTTTTATCCTTGATGGCTTTTTCTGAAACTTTCAGATTACTATAGGTTTGATGTAGTACAATTTCATTTTTTTTGCGCCGATTTACGTTTTCAAATGTCCAAATTGAGGCGTTTTCGTCTTTGGAAACCATTCTACCCGTTACTTCACACCAGAAGACTTGTCCTTGTTTTGTAATCATCAAGCACTCATCCTTGAAGGTCTTTCCTCGCGAAATCATTGGATAGGCATTTTGCCCAATATATTCATAGGTTTTCTTCTTAGCATATAATTTTTTAATGCTTTGATTAATTAACTCGTCAGATCGATAACCAAAAATAGTCGTAAGTGCATTATTAACAAAAATAAAACGCTGTTTGGTCATGAATCCAATTCCAATCGGCACAGTATCCATAATGGTTTGTTGGTGCTGATAAATACGGCGTAATTCTAGCTGTGCTTTTTTTCGTTCAGTAATATTTCGTAGCGCAATAACTTGTGTTACTTCACCATTTTCTTCAATGTTTTTACTTTCCAGCTCCATAAAAAGAATTTTTCCTGAAGCATGTACAGCATTCATTTCATAAGGCTTAGTACGGTGGTGTAAAAGGTTATGGCTTACTTTTTTATGATAATCTTGATTAATGAATTTCAAAAAAGACTTTCCTATAACTTCTGTGCGCTTATAACCAAACATCCTCAAAAACGAAGCGTTTACATCAAAAATAGTATGATTTTCATGAATTAATACAATGCCTTCAAAAGTCAAATTTGATAATTTTTTATAACGTTCTTCACTTTCTCGGAGGCGTTCTCGGGTTTGCTCTTGTTCAGTAATATCGTGGATAATAGAAAACAAACACATCTTATTTGCATAAAAAACAGGAGTTGAATAAACTTCAACATCTCGAATTTTTAAATTGGCAAGTCGGTGTCGAAATCGAAAACAGTTTTGTTTTCGTCTCTGAGCTTCTTGGATATGATTCTGTATATTGTCTTTTGGAAGTAAGTTTAGATCATGAATACTAAGTTTTTTAAATTCGTCTAAAGAGTAACCATAAAACGCAACAGCAGCATAATTTGCCTCTTGGATTTTACCTGTTTTCGGTTCAATGATGAGTTGTATAGCATTGTTATATAAAAACATATCCTGAAATAACTGCTCCTTTTGATGGATGCCATTTAATTGGCGTAAGTGCTGATTTTCTGTTTTTAAGCGTTCTAGTTCTGTTTCTAGTTCGAAAGTACGAATTTCCATCAAATGGGTAGATTCGGAATTTGTCATCTCAGAAGAATTTTTAGACCAGAGGAATAAAATGTGTTAGACTTTTATGGAGTAAAAATAGATAGAAATAAGTCAATTTGCCTTTTTTTCTGCTAAAAAATAGTCTAATTTCATTTCTTAACAGACTTATTGGGTAAAAATACGGAGATATTTCCGAAGTTACAAGCATACTTTCTGAGTAAGAAAATTTTCGTAACTAATATTAAGGTTGCGATTTCAGACTTATGTTAAAGTAATTATCTTGACAAGAAATAGAAATAAAAAAAATAATTTAAGTAGTATTAAGCTATATTTATACCCAAAAATAAAATTTAATTTGTTTTTATAGTTTTAATAGGGTAAATAAATGCCCTTTGTGCTACTTTTTTATATGAAAATCAAATTATACAGGTTTTTTATTTCAAATGTTAGTGTGTATCTTTACATCCTAAACTGCTGTGTTTTGATAACAGTTACCAATTAAATACTAAAATCATACACCATTATGCAAGATAGCTCGACAAATGTTTTTGCAAGTTACGTTACATCTGATCATCTTTTTGATGAAGTGGTGAATTCAAAGGGGCAAGTGCATGATTATTATCAAAATATTTATGAACACTTTCAGAGCCTTGAAGTCGCTGATCTCAAATTGTTAAATGAGTACGCCAAGTTATCTTTTCTAAATCAGGGAATTACATATGCCGTTTACTCAAAAAACAATAAGCAAGGTACGGAACGAATCTTTCCATTCGACTTATTTCCACGTATTATTCCTGCTGAAGAGTGGGATAAATTACACGAAGGCGTAATTCAACGAAACATTGCCTTAAACGAGTTTGTGAAAGATGTGTATACAGACAAGAAAATCTTAAAAGATAAGGTTGTTCCATCTGAACTAATTTTCTCTTCGGCAAATTATTGTGAAGATATGAATAGTATTATGCCTGTTGGTGGGGTTTTCTGTCATATTTGTGGAACAGATGTTATCAAACATACGGATGGTGAATTTTATGTACTGGAAGATAATTTACGGTGTCCATCGGGAGTAAGTTATGTTTTATCGAATCGAGTAACGATGAAACGTACCCTATCTAACATTTTTCAGTATAATCATGTGCGGACTGTTGCCGAATATCCGCAGGAACTATTGAGTATGTTGCAATCTGTGGCACCCGAAGCAGAAGACCAGCCACATTGTGTTGTTTTGACTCCAGGGGTTTATAATTCAGCTTATTACGAGCATTCATTTTTAGCACAAACCATGGGGATTGACTTGGTGGAAGGCTCAGATTTATTTGTGGAGAATAATTTCTTGTATATGAAAACCATCTACGGACCTAAGAAAATTGATGTGGTCTATCGGCGTGTAGATGATGATTTTCTTGATCCCTTAGCCTTTAATTCAGAGTCAGTTTTGGGTGTAGCAGGAATTATGTCGGCTTATCGCGCTGGAAATGTAACCATTGTCAATGCACCAGGTACAGGCATTTCGGATGATAAAGCCGTATATCGTTATGTTCCTGATATTATCAAATATTACCTTAACGAAGAGCCAATTATCAAAAATGTTCCTACTTATCTATGTGAAAGAGAGGATGATAGAAAATATGTTCTGGAAAATGTAGCCAATTTAGTCGTTAAACCTGTTGATCAATCAGGGGGCTATGGGGTTTGTATTGGAACACAATTGAGCAAAGCCGAAATAGCAGAATTGAAAGACAAAATCAAGGATAATCCTAGAGAATATATTGCACAACCTATTATGGGGCTTAGTGTACATTCTACATTTATTGAGGATGAAAATACGTTTGAACCTCGTCATATTGATTTGCGAACCTTTACATTATTGGGTAAAAATACCCAGTTTGTTTTGCAAGGTGGACTTTCACGGGTAGCCCTCAAAAGAGGTAGTTTAATTGTTAATTCATCACAAGGTGGTGGCTCAAAAGATACGTGGATTGTTGAAAGCTAAATAATTGAAAATCACTATTTTGATTTTGTATTTTTCCGAAAAACAGTCTCTTTTGAGAGAAAATCCTATATTTGAAGATGATGACGAGCTTCTAACTATGGAATTTTCATTGTGATAAAGTTTAGAATTACGTTTTTTACTAAACATTTGAATATCAATTGGTTTATAATCCTAAAGACAAATTATATTAAGATCTATTCCCATTAACGACCTTTATTTGATTAAATTATGTTATCCAGAGTTGCAAATTCTTTATATTGGATGGGACGATACGTAGAGCGTAGCGAACATCTAGCACGGTATCTAAATGTGCAATATTTCTCAACCTTAGATGCGCCTATGAGTCAAAATAAGCATTTTGTGCTAAAATCAATTATGAATATGGGGGGCATTGTGGATAAGGATGAAGACAAAAAACTCTCCGAAGAAGAGGTATTATTCAAGGTGGCTTTGGATAAAGAAAATCCGTACTCCATCATTTCTTTTGTACGTGCAGGGCGAGAAAATACCCGAAGTATTCGTAGTAGTATTTCAGCCGAGTTGTGGGAATCTATTAATAAATATTATCATTTTATGGAAAATTATCCTATTGATGTTTTCCAAACTAGAGGACTTTATGACTTGTGTTTTAGGGCAATACGATATTGTGCAGTGATTCGGGCAAATATGTATGATACACTAATTCATGATAATGTCTATGCAATGATGAATCTAGGAATTCATCTTGAGCGTGCTGTTCAGATTACACGTATTTTGAGTAGCAAATTATATGATATTTTTTCGATTAATATGGCTTTGAAAGACCAGAATGCAAAGCCTATCGAAAATTATCAGTGGACAATTACACTCAAGGCATTAGAGGCTTTTGATATGTATCATCGGTTTTATAATCCACCTTTGAGACAAAAACATATTTGTGAATTTTTGATTATTAATCCTAATTTTCCTCGTTCCATTGCCTTCAATGTGAATGAAGTCAAAAATTATGTCAATGATATTAGTTTACAAAAAACTCGTTCTCCTGATAGTTTGGAATTTTTTATTGAGAAAAATGCGAGTTATTACAAGTTTTTGGATTATAGTGAAATTTCAGATGATTTACAGAAATTTCTAGGTGAAACATTGGAGAATATGTACAAAATTAATGAGCGTATTCAACAGGGATATATGCAACTTTAAATATGTTTTATACTAATTGAGGGAACGAAAGAATTTGTGCTGAAAAAGCATGATTTGAAAAATACCTACCAAAATTGATAAGTCGGCAAGGTTAAAAATCGGAAATAAAGCGATATAACTTCCGCCCCAAATTGGGAAATTTTCTGGGATTTGACCTTGCCAAACATCAAGATAAAACATATCAATCACTTGTCCGTGTCCCCAAGGATACAAAAAAGGAGGATGTTCTATTAAAACAGCATTGTCCAAGAAAACGCCATAAAAAATACTATCCAGTACGTTGCCAATAGCTCCCGCCAAAACTAAAGCAATTGAGAAAATAAATCCGCGATGTAATTTCCTGAAAATCAAACGTTTTAAATACCATCCAATTCCTAAAACGATTAATATTCGAAAGGAAGTTAAAATCAGTTTTCCATACTTTTGGTTCAGTTCTAAGCCAAAAGCCATCCCCGAGTTTAGGACATAATGTAGTTTAAACCAGTTTCCTACTATTGAAATTTCGCCGATATAACCATAATCCATTTGAAAATGGACGCTGAGTTTTAGAGTTTGGTCAAACAAAATAATTCCAAAAACTAATAAATAAATCGTAGAATATTTCATTTATTTTATGAATACCTTCTAATATACAGACTTTACATCTTTCTACGTTATTATAGATTAATTAGATAATCCATAAATACCGATTTGTTTAAAGGCTTCGAACGTAACCGTTTTTCGGCTCGTAAAAAAATATTTCATATCAAATTTGGAAGTTGGTTCTATGTTGGTGGCAAAGAAATAAACTTTACCTTTTAGTTCGACATAGCCCACAAACCAACCATTATTTACTTGATTTTGAGTTGATGCGCCTGTTTTTCCACTTAATATCCAGTCTTCATTTTGTTGAATGACCATGATACTTTTCATCAATTCAAAAGTGCGTTTTGAAATAGGAAGTTCTTGGGTATAGAGCCGCCTTAAAAAATCAATTTGCTGGAAAGGTGTAATTTGAGATTTACCTCTCAACCAAAAAATATCAATTGAGTTAGCATCCAATTTGATAGTTCCATAATTTAATTTTCCGATAAATTCGGTCATACGTTTTGTACCAATTTTTCGAGCAACTTCCTGATAACAAGGTACACACGAGAAGTGAAAAGCATCCCTCAAACGTAAATCCTGATTCCAGACGGAAATATCTCGTTCTATACCATCCCATTTGAGCCAAGTGCTGTCACTTTGAACAATTCCTGTTTCGAGTGCTATG
The DNA here is from genome assembly GCA_002340355.1 of Cytophagales bacterium UBA2561. Classification (GTDB taxonomy): domain Bacteria; phylum Bacteroidota; class Bacteroidia; order Cytophagales; family Thermoflexibacteraceae; genus UBA2561. The sequence continues at coordinate 367,572 of DDLX01000028.1, read as the reverse complement.
ATGGAATTTGGAATCTTAAAAGTGGAAGCAGGAATTTTACCTACTTTAGCACTTTTGAAATTATTAGAATAATATTTTTTCTGTCGAAAATCATAAATTAATATTGTTCCTTTTAATTGGGCAGAGTCTAAAATATGCTGAAATTTAGGAATCTGAAATTGATTAGTCGAAATAGATTTATGGAAATTATTCGAACAAGAAATCCCTAAGAAAGAAAGGAAAATCAAAAAATAAACCTTCATTAATTTACAATTTTAAAGGATTTGTTATGAAAACAGGTACGCATAAAATTTTTTTATAGATTTTCTAACATTCTTTTGAGTATGGTCTGCATACTAATCGTCCGATTTTTTGCTTGCTCCAAAATCAAGGATTGAGGACTATCAATTACATCATCAGTTACAATGACATTTCGGCGAACAGGTAAGCAGTGCATAAAATGAGCTTGATTAGTCCACTGCATACTTTTTTGATCAACTGTCCAAGTGGCATCTTGGCTCAAGATTTTGCCATAATCATGGAATGAAGACCAGTTTTTAGCATAAATAAAATCAGCTCCTTCAAAGGCTTTCTGACGGTCATACTCAATTTTGGCATTCTGTGTAAAGGCTTCATGAAGTTCATAGCCTTTGGGGTGTGTAATGACAAATTCATAATCCATTGCGTTCATCCATTCGGCAAAAGAATTGGGAACGGCTTGGGGCAAAGCTCTTGGATGTGGTGACCATGTTAACACAACTTTTGGCTTTGCTATTTTTTTATGCTCCTCAATAGTCAAAACATCAGCAAAGGATTGTAAGGGATGTCGTGTAGCTGATTCCAAACTGACGACAGGAACACCTGCATATTTGACAAAATCCAATAATATTTTTTCTGAATAATCTTCCTGAGCATTCTCCAATTTTGGAAAAGAACGTACTCCCAAAATATCGACATACTGCCCGATAACTCCGATAGCATCCTTGACGTGTTCTGCTTTATCTCCATTCATTACTACCCCGTCTTGGGTTTCGAGTTGCCAACCTTCCTTAGTGATATTCAGAACGATAACAGACATTCCCAAGTTTTGCCCTGCAACTTGTGAACTAAGGCGAGTTCGTAAACTGGGATTCATAAATACTAAACCTAGTGTTTTATTTTTGCCTAGATGTTGGTGAATAAAAGGAGCTTTCTTAACTGTTATTGCTTCCTGAATGGCTACTTCTAAATTGGGTAAGTCCGCAACTTGGGTGAATTGTTTCATATAGTTTTTATAGATAATATTCTTTAATAAAAGTTAAATGTTATTTAAATTGGTATTTTATGATTGATTTTCAGTGATTTATAGTTTATATATAAAAAATTTGTAATATATAAATACACTCAAAATTAATTAAATGATATGTTTTTTAAAACCATTTGGAATAAAAATCTCAAAAAACTGTATTCTTTTTGGTTTGTTAACCGAAGCCTTAATTGAAATGAAAATGTTAAAAATAGATGCACATCTGATCAAAGATAAAATACTAGAAGTTTTAGAACATATCAAGATATTTCTATTTGATAGTAGGGTGACAAATTTTATAATAAGCTAGTTCTTATCTATATTTAGCAACTCAAATTCAGCATTTTTGGTATTGATAGTCTTTGATGCTCAAAAAGGTTGTTGGTAAGAGTTTATCTGAAATTTTTAATCTAGGATTTTGTCATGACAAAGCTTTATGAAAGTAATTTTGTAGAAATAACACTCAATACCACTCATCAAATTATTACCAATACTTGGTTTCCGAGTACGGAAGATATGGAAGATGAAGATTATAAAACGGATATGTTACAATTTGTCGAGCTAGTACAAATTTATCGTCCTAACTACCACCTAATTAAATCAGTTGACTTTCTATATACAATTACGATTGAAATGCAAGATTGGACAAATTATACCATCTTTCCTAAGTTAGCGAAGGCAGGAATTCAAAAGATTGCTTTTTTGGTTAGTTCAGAAGTTATCGCACAATTATCTATTGAGCAAGTATTGGAAGAAAGCAATGCTACAGCATTCCAAATTAGGTATTTTAGTAGTGAAAAAAATGCTATAGCATGGCTTAAAAGGTAGAACCTTATTTTGTACTTCCAATATTTTGACTACTATCAGAATTGGCTTCAGTTTCTATCTGTCGAAGGCTATCGGTTGTACGAGCTTCTTGGATTTCTTTGGCGGTCAGTTTTCGATCGCTTTCCTCATTTAATTTTATTTTTCCATCTGCTAGTAAACTATATGAAAGCTCATGAGCTGTTTGGCTTTCCAGTTTCATATATTCCTCATCATCATTAACCAGTTTATGTTCTTCATGAATTTGAACTAATTTGATTACTGAGTCAATTCCAATTTCAGAAATACGGCGTAAATCTCTGGGAGGAAGCAAATGTAAAGGGCGATGAAAAATAACCTCATCTACCTTGTGACCTGTTTCATCGTAAGTTGCTAAAAAAACGGTGAAATTTTCTTCAGTCTCAGCATCGGCACGCCCATATAAAAGGGCTGTTCGATGGTCTTTGTCATAGACTTTTCCAAGTGCATAAAACTTAAATTTAGAAATCATTACGGAATCTTCTCGGAGTGAATCTAATTCTCCTATGCTTGTATTTAGTTCAAAATCAGCTATTTCTAAGGTGTCAATTTCGTAATTTTCTGCCAATAAATCTGTTAAGACGGTATGGTTAGAGGACGTATTGGTGGGGTCAGTCATCATTTTATAAGGTAGCTCTAACTCAGGAAATTTTTTTAAGAAATGTGTAAGCCCTTCGGGAGCATTAGTTTTAGGTGGTTGCTCGGAAGGCGGATTTGTGCAACTTGTACCGAGTAGTATCGTCAAAAACCCAAAAGCGATAAATTTGTACATAAAAATTACAGGATTAATATAAAATGATGTTTTTTAGACGTAAATCATACCAAATCAATGACGATTATCACGTTTCTTTTATCAGGATGTATGTAATCAGATAGTAGAATAGAACCAAGAATGATTTTGAATCCATAAAAACAAATCGTGATAAGGTCTATTAGTATCAAGTATTTAAGTCAAATAAATGATAAAAGTTTAAATACTTGTTTATTCGCTGCGAGCTGAAAAATGTGAAAAATTAATCTTCTAAAGCGTTAGAAATGAACGTATTTTTCAATCCCAACCAAATTAGAAAACAGATAATTCCCCAACTCAGATAAATTCGATAATAATCTTTGGTGTCCTTAAAACGAGTTTCCTTGATTTCAGCTTTTTCGTAGGTATCAATCTTCTTAAAAATATTTTCTAATGCTCGATTATCGGTTGCTTGAAAATAATGCCCCTTTCCAATTTGAGCAATTTCTCGTAATAATAAAGTATCTACTGCATTCTGAACTAATTGTATTCCTGTAAGAGTTGGGACTTGTACAGGTCCTTGTCGTCCGACGGCAATCGTATGAATTTTAATATTATAATCCTGTGCTAGTTGAGCTGCCATTTTGGGGTCAAGATTTCCTGCGGTATTCTCGCCGTCACTCAATAAAATAATGACTTTAGACTTAGATTTAGAACCTTTCATTCGATTAATTGCTACACCCAAAGCACTTCCAATAGCTGTACCACCACCAGAAATTCGACCAAATCGAACATCTGCCTCAATATTTGCTCGTAATAAGTCGTAATCAGTCGTTAGAGGAGATAAAGAGTAAGCTTCTTCAGCAAAAATGACGACTCCAATTCTGTCCTGAAAACGTCCATTAATAAACTCTAAGGCAGTTTGTTTTACTTTTTCTAGACGATTGGGGCGTAAATCACGAGCTTCCATTGATTCGGATAGATCTAGTGCCAAAATGATATCAATGCCTTCTGTTTCACGCTCTACTTTTTCATCGGTTCGTTGGGGGCGTGCCAATGCTAAAACTATAAATGCCAAAAAAGAAACAAAAAGGAAGCCTTGTAAATGACGTAAAATGGTGATAGGATCTGAAAAATGGTCTGAAGAAAGTGCAATTTCTAAGCGTTGACGATATCGCCACGTGACTATTTCTCGTCCTAAAAATACAATCGGTAATAATACTAAAACATATAAAAACGTTGGATTATCCCAATGGTATTCCTCAAATGTTTCAGGCAAGAACCATTCTAACGTAAAAAGCTGAAGAATATCTTCGAATAAACTATCGGGCATCTTTGATTTCTTTTATTTTATCATCATAAATCCTTGAAGCATAGTTTTTTAGTGTTTTGAGTGCTTCATCAGTTTTCTCATCAAATAAATTTCCGTAGATGGCACGGTCAATATTTTTAAGTGATATATTTAACTCTTCATTTGGGATAATTTGAGCAATTTCTTTTGAAGTATAGCTCGTAAAAGGTTGATTTTTAATATCTTCTAAATAAGCTTTCCAAATACTGAGTCCATGTTCCGTAATAGAAATATCTTTTTCAGAGGCAATGATTTCATCATATTCACTCATAAATCTGTCATATTGACGGCGCAAACGTTTGAGGCGATAAGTGCGTTGAAAATTATCACCAAATGCCCAAAGAATGACTCCAATGAGAATAATTACGCCAAAAATAGTTAAAACTAAGTATGGGTAATTAAACTGGGAAGGTAATTTTCTCCACTCCATATTTTCAATCAATTGAACTTGAGCAGCCTTATCAATAGGTTTCTTTAAAGAAGGAGCTAAATAAAGCAAAATCGGCTCAGTATCAGCTATTAATGTATCTCCATCCTTAAAAATATAAATGGGTAGTCGAATTTCTTGTACCGAATCCGTTTCGAAAAGGCACGCAAATTTATAAGTAACACTATCTGTACTTATTGAATCCTGAGTCACAGTTGGTGCATAAACTTTATCAATAAAAAGTAATGGTTTGTAGGCTTTTGTATCTGCTGAGTCAGGAAAAAATAACTCAGTATCAATAGGATAGGAAACTTTCAGAATATACCGAAAGTGTTCCCCTGTTTTGACAGTATCCCTGAGCAAACGCTGTTCAATTTCCAATTCTTGCGCTTGTAAATTATTGACTATCAATATATTAATTCCAATAAAAAACCAAAGAAAAAACTGCTTCATTTATGTCTAATTAACCCAAATCATAAGGACAAAGATAAGGATTTATAGCGTTTTATTAATTTTTGGAGGATTTTATGTAGAAGAAGTTAGGAGGGTATCCTCAACCAAAATATTATAAGCTACTTCACGAGACATCAAAACAGTTTTAGAGGCATCTAACAACACTTCTGAGGAACCATCATACTCAATTTTATCTAATATTTCGAGTCTTGCACCAATATAAATTCCAATTTTGTCTAAATACTTTAAAAAATTGGACGAAGAATCTTTTACACCCATAACAGTCAGTCGTTTATTTAATTCGGCTTCATAAAGCGGAATTTTTCTGTGATTCTCAGGGAGTTCGCCTTGAGCATCAGGAATAGGATCACCATGTGGATCATGAGTGGGATGTCCTAAAAATTCGTCCAATCGAGAAATCAACAAGGGAGATTTTATATGTTCCAGTTGCTCGGCTACTTCATGGACTTGATACCAATTAAATTTGAGCTTTTCGACCAAAAAAACTTCCCAAAGCCGATGTTTTCGGATAATTTGCAAAGCAACCCTTTTGCCTTCGGGAGTTAGCCCTGCTCCCTTATAACGGACATGATGCACCAAATCCTTGTCGGCTAACTTTTTGACCATATCACTCACCGAAGCGGGTTTAGTGTGTAAATATTCGGCAACCGCAGAAGTACTCGCTTCGGACTCTCCTTGAGTCAAAAAATAAATCGCTTTTAGATAATTTTCCTCAGCAAAACTATACGTAGGCATCTTTCAGTTAATATAATAGCAAAAATTTGTTTCAATATTGAAAAAAAAAATTAGATTTACAAGTTTTTGCTTTATTTTTTGGCACACTTCATCACCGAATTATAGTTTCATGTGTGGAATAACAGGCTTTTATGCTTTTAATGAAATTGGTCGTTTATTTGGCATTAATTTGGGAAATGCCAATAATAAAATGACACACCGAGGTCCCGATTTGAGTTACCTTTTTAATGAGAATAGAATGGGTTTTGGGCATCGTCGACTTTCAATTTTAGATTTATCTATGGATGGAAGACAACCTATGACTGATAGATCAGGGCGTTATACAATTTGTTTTAATGGAGAAATATTTAATTATCAAATACTTAAAAATGAGTTAATTAATAAAGGAATTGTTTTTAATTCTGAAACGGATACAGAGATTTTATTATATCTTTATATCCATGAAAAAGAAAAGTGCTTAGAACGTCTGAATGGCTTTTTTGCTTTTGCGATTTATGACCAACAAGAGGATAGTTTATTTATGGCAAGAGACCGATTTGGGATTAAACCATTTTTGTATTATTTAGATGAAGATAAATTTTTGTTTGCCTCCGAACTTTCGGCTTTGAAGGGTTTTAACTTGTCACCAAAAGTAGATTTAACAGCACTTTATCAATATTTTCAATTTCACTATGTACCTGCTCCTCAGACGATTTTTCAGAATGTATTTAAGTTGTTGCCTGCTCATTTTATGACCTTGAAAGGTAGAGATCTGAAAATTGAAAAATATTACGAAGTCCCTTCTGAAATTCAACCGATTTCTTATCAGAACGCCCAAACTCAACTGGTTAGTTTATTAGACAATGCGGTACAAAAACGCCTGATTTCGGATGTGCCTTTGGGAACATTTCTGAGTGGTGGAATTGATTCTTCTGTGATCACAGCATTGGCTTCAAAATATACAACTAATTTACAAACTTTCTCAATTGGATACAAAAATAATTCTTTTTTTGATGAAACACCTTATGCCGAAGCCGTAGCTAAAAAATTTAGGACTCAACATACGGTTTTTAAATTGACTAATGACGATTTATTTGAAGCTATTTTTGAGTTATTACCATTTTTAGGAGAACCTTTTGCGGATTCTTCAGCGATACCATTTTATATTCTTAGCCAACGAACTCGTAAGAAAATAACAGTTGCACTTTCTGGAGATGGTGCAGATGAGCTTTTTGCAGGGTACAATAAATATTTAGGGGAGTTTAAAGTGCGACAAGGTGGATTTTTAGCGAACATCTTGAAAAATAATTTAGGACTTTTAGAGAAATTACCCCGTTCTCGTAATTCCTTTCTAACCAATAAATTCCGCCAATTTCATCGATTTTCTGAAAGTGCTAATAAGTCGGCTCAAGAGCGGTATTGGTATCTGAGTACTTTTATCAATGAAAAACAAGCTAAATCTATTTTTACCCCCGAAATACAAGCTCGAATTGACTTTGAAAAATATAACTCTTTCAAGAATGGTATTTTATCAACAATTCAGGAAAAAGATTTAAATGAGATTTTACAGAAGGATGTTCAGACCCTTTTGTCCAATGATATGCTCCACAAAGTGGATATGGCTTCAATGGCAAATTCCTTAGAAGTTCGAGTTCCATTTTTAGATCATCATTTAGTTGAGTTTGCCTTTTCGTTGTCTTCTGATTATAAAATTAATCATCGGATGAAGAAGCGAATATTACAAGATGCTTTTCGATATATTTTACCCAAAGAATTATATAAACGTCCCAAAAAAGGCTTTGATGTTCCTTTAATGCAAGGTTTCCAGACAGTTTTGCGTGAAAAAATTGAAAATGATTGGTTGAATGATGAACGAATTGCTTCGGAAGGGATTTTTGATTTAAAATACATTCAATCCTTGAAAAGTACTATTTTTAATCGTGGAAGCTATGACCAAAATCATGTTTGGGCATTGTTGGTGTTTCAAGATTGGCACACTCGTTTTCAGCCTGATTTTTCGCCTTCTATGACAGAATGATGAAATCTTATTCTCTAAACTTTATTATCGCTTATTTTTATCTCATTCGTTTGACTGAAATATCCAAAGAAGGATAGAACAATCACCTTCAATATTATTGAATAAAGACCATTTCTTGAGAATTTGTTCTAGGAATTTCAAACAAAAAAGAGCAAGCAAATGCAAAAAAAGCAAGGTTTTGTATCTTTGCCTCTTACCTAAATTAAGGATTCCCCATGAGTGATTTTATCAAACATGAGTGTGGCATTGCTCTAGTTCGCCTCCGAAAACCTTTTGCGTATTACCTCGAAAAATATCGTACACCGATGTATGCAGTCAATAAGATGTATTTATTGATGCAAAAACAACATAACCGAGGACAGGATGGAGTGGGCTTAGTAAGTGTTGCCATTAATCAAGCTCCCGGAAAACGGTATTTACACCGAAGTCGGTCAATTGCCAAAAATCCAATTGATGATATTTTCGAGAAATTGACGATTAAAGCCAATAAAGCCCAAGTCAAACATCCTAAAAAGTACTTTAAGTCGAAATGGGTACAAGAAAATTTACCTTTTACGGGTGAAATTTTGTTAGGACATTTACGGTACGGGACACATGGAAAAAATTCGCTTGCGGCTTGTCATCCCTTCATCCGCCGAAGTAATTGGCGAAGTCGGTCGTTGGCGATGGCAGGAAATTTTAATATGACGAATGTCGATGAGTTATTCGAGAAACTGGTTAGCGTAGGGCAACATCCCAAAGATAAAAATGATACGACGACAGTGCTCGAAAAAGTGGGACATTTTTTGGATTTGGAGAATGATAAGTGGATTCGACATTACCAATCGGAGGGTATTGATGATGAACAAGAAATTACCCGATTGACTCATCAATCAATAGATGTTCAGAATGTGATTAAACGTTCTTCCAAAGATTTTGATGGAGGCTATACGTTAGCAGGAATTATGGGACATGGTGCAAGTTTTATTGCCAGAGATCCTGCTGGAATCCGTCCTGCTTATTATTATGCTGATGATGAGGTTATTGTGGTTGCCTCTGAAAAACCTGCCATCAAAACTGCTTTTTCGCATGCCGAATACGCTGACATTAAAGAAATTACACCCGCACATGCCCTAATCATTGACCCACAAGGAAACTATAAAGAGTTACCTTTTAAGGAGTCATTGCCCCGAAAGTCATGTAGTTTTGAACGAATTTATTTTTCAAGAGGCTCTGACCCTGATATTTATCGGGAACGAAAAAATTTAGGTAGATATGTCGTGCCTCGAATTTTAGAATCGGTCAATTATGACTTGGAAAATACTATTTTTTCATACATTCCGAATACGGCAGAAACTTCTTTTTTGGGGATGCTCAAAGCAATGGAAGCCTACCTGATCGAAGAACGTAAAAAGGCGATTCAGGAAAGTAGTAACCATTTGACAGATAAAGAATTACATCGTATTCTGACTTTCCGTCCTCGTGTCGAAAAATTGGTTACTAAAGATGCCAAATTGAGAACTTTTATTACCGAAGATAGCCAGAGAGATTATTTGGTGAGTCACGTGTATGATACGACTTACGAAGTGGTTCGGAAACGGGTGGATACGGTAGTGGTGATTGATGACTCTATTGTAAGAGGAACAACGCTTGAAAAAAGTATCATCTCAATGCTAGAACGACTCAAACCCAAAAAAATAGTCGTGGTTTCCTCTGCTCCTCAGATTCGTTATCCTGATTGTTATGGAATTGATATGTCAAAATTGGGAGAGTTCATTGCCTTTCGAGCTATGAAACGACTACTTGAAAAAACAGGGCAGTTGTATAAAATGGATGAGGTTTATGAAAGATGTAAAAAATCATTACGAGGCGATGTCCAAAAAATGCCCAATCATGTGAAGGAATTATATGATTTATTCACAGATGAAGAAATTTCGGATATGATTGCCGAATTAGTGAGACCTGCTCATGTGAAAGCTGATATTCATGTTATTTATCAAACTGTAGAAGATTTGCACCGAGCATGCCCAAACCATCTTGGGGATTGGTATTTTACAGGAAACTATCCTACGGTTGGTGGAAATCGGGTTGTAAATCAAGCATTTGTTAATTATATGGAAGGAAGAAAAGAACGAGCTTACTAAACTTTAAAAACTAAACCCGTCAAGTTTTAAAAGCCTTGATAGGTTTAGTTTTAAAAAATGAACTACCAAGAGCCACTCGCTCCCCCTCCTCTAAAATTTGATTGGGAATGTTTTTTTGTTTCGAATTGAAGCCAATCATTAGGTTCATCTTTTTTGGTAGCAAGTACTACGATGAGAATAATACCGAGTATGCCTAATCCAAGTCCGAGAAAAATGTGCATTTTACTTATTGATTTAGTGTTTGTTTGAAATTGCCCTAACAGTCGCGTAAAGATAGTTTCTGTTCCTTTATCTAATCCCTCATAAAACTGGTTCTTTTGAAAAAAAGGAATCATTTCGTCTTCTAAAATGGTTTGAGTTTCATAATATGGAATAATTTCTTGAATTCCATTTCCGACCCCAATTCGAGTTTTTCTTTCTTTTTGTGCTATAATTATCCAAATGCCATTATTCTGGTCTTTTCTTCCTAGTTTTCTGGACTTAGCTAATTGATAATTAAACTCTTCTATCGAAATATTACCTATGGAAACAGTTGTAAAAATACCAATTTGAGTGGAAGTCGAATCAGCATAACGGCGTAACTTGACTTCAAGCATCCGTTTTTCGGCATCTGAAAGTAGGTTTGCAAAGTCTTCTACAAACTGGATAGGGTAGGAGGGAGGCGGAATCTGTATATTAAAGTCATCTCTTTGGGCATAAAGTGCAATTATTTCGGTCAAAAATAAAAGTAAAACACCAATAAACCATAAACTACGTTTCAAAATAGACATGAGAAAGTTTGTTGAATAGTTCTTAAAATTTGAATATTCATTACGAAATTAATGATAAACCTCTTAGAAAGAAACAATATCCTAAGCACAAACTTGATCTAAAATTTTGAAAATCTGCTTCTGAGAAATAAGTAATTTTCTCGCAATAGACTTAGGCATACGCGTCAATCTCCATAGATGAAGTACTTTGATTAATTCGGTCTGATAGAATAAAGCAAAAAAGCCACTGGGAATAAGACTCAAAACATACAAAAAAGTGTAAAATGGGCTAGCCGAAAAAAGATAAAAAAGTACAGATTGAAGAAGGTAAAAAGTAGAAAATACAACTACCCCAATAACCAATACGACCGAACTCCGAAACTCAATTTCTTTGACTGTTTTATCAGCGACTTTGGCAGGAATCCAGTAAGGAATAAAATTATTGAGAAAACCATACAAAAAGAAGGGAAATCCTAACAAAATCTTGAGTAGTTTGATGCTTATTTGTTGTGTTAAATGGAGCGATATTTCTGCTTTTTCGATTGCTTTATGTGCTATTTTTTGAGCTTCTAAAATTTCAAAATAATCAGTCAAATATTTTTTTAATTGAATAATTTTTCTTTCATTCTCTTCCTGTTTTGACGCTAAGTCTTGACGTGTAAATTGTTGGATTTTTTCTACAATCGTTTGTGTTAAAATGAAATCTTCTTTAACATTTGAAGGAGATAAATGAAGTGACTTAGAAAGTCGAGTTTTATATATGGTTTCGACTTGTTTTAAAAAATCGTCTTCTTCTTGATTTTTTGTGATAATTATTTTATTTTCAAGATTTTGTGTGATTTCAGTTGTCAATTCTTGAATGGCTTTTTTACGATTTTCTTGATATTGTTTTTGATATTGTTTTAAGGTAATAGGAGTTCCAATTTTGACGTAAATATTTCCAAAAAATTGGGTCGGATTGGTATAATTTAGACCAATCGGAATAATTTGTAAATCAAGATTAAAATCTTGTTCGGCTTCTGCTCCAAAAGCAATGCGTGCAGCACCTGTTTTGATATCTCGTAAACGACGTTCATTAAAACTAGTGCCTTCAGGAAAAATTAAGATTGTTTTTTTATTTCTTAGAAAATCGAAACAACGCAAAAATACTCCTCGATTACCTATTCTTTTGCCCAATTTTTGCATGTCTTGTTTACGATAAATTGGAATCATATTTAAGTTATACATGAACTTACTTTTCAAAGGTGTATCAAAGAGCGAACCGTTCGCTAAAAAATAAATTTGCTGACGTAACAAATTGGCAATGACCAAAGGATCAAGTAGTGTATTAGGATGATTAGAAACAATAATACAAGGCTTACGAAACGGCAGGTTTTCTTTGCCTTCAATGTGCATCTTTTGAAAAAATAGACGCAATGAAATTTGAACAATGACCTTTAAAAAATTATAAATCATCAGTATAGAATAAAAGTGAGGAAAGTCTTAAAGTTATCAATAAATCAAGTGAAAAATTTGGTTTTATGGTTCATTTTTAAGAACATTTTGAGATTTTTCGCACTCAAAACAGAAAATCAATACCTTTGCTAATGAATAAGAAATGAGAATTAAGTTTATAAAAAACTCTTTCAAAACAATATAAATTTTTATCTACATTCCACTAAATACAACTTTACCGATACGATAGTTACCCTTTTTACAATGACAAGTTATCTAAGATGTTATTACACTCTCTCTTTGTTCCTTTGTACAAATGGCAATTTTTTGCACTTGTATTTTGTTTGAGTTATTTACCTGTAATACTTCAAGCTCAATCCGATACTGAAGTTTTACTTGAAAAAGCCCGTACCGAAAAGCATAAGCCAACGGCACTAAAATATTATTTAAAAGTGCTGAATCAGTACGAGAAAGTACCTGAAAATAAGGCAATTGCTAAAGTCTATCAGGAAGTAGGCAATTTGTACTTCGAATGGGAAGTTTATCCAAAAGCCATAGAATATCTTACAAAATCACTGGATAATCAATTTAGTATAGAAATACTTGAAAAGTTAGCCTATATCCAAACAACTCAAAGAAATTATCAAAGTGCCATAATTTATCGTTTACAATTAGATTCTAGTTTCCGCCAAAAAAATCAAACCTTAGAATTAACAGAAAATCTTTCTAAACTATCGGATTTAAGTAAAAATACACAAAATTATAAAGAAGCATTACATTATCAGGAAGAGATTTTAACTATTCACCGAGATAGTAAAAATAGTACTAAAATAATACAATCATTAAATAATGTTGGGTTTTTATATCAATCTCTTCAGAAAAACCAGAAAGCTTTGAGTGTTTTTCAGGAAGCAGTGAAAATTGATAAAGAAATACATGGAAAAATTACAAATACTGTGATGTTAATTAATATCGGAGTGACCTATCAAGAGGAAAAAAACTACAGAAAAGCAATTGAATATTTTTTGGAAGCCCTGAAAATCAGAGAAAAAGAACAAAATCCTAAAGCGATTGCTGAAGCTTCGAATTACATAGCAGGTACGTTCTTTGAATTACAGAATACGGAGTCAGCTCAATTTTATGCTGAAAAAGCCCTTCAAAATGCTCATAAGTCGAAAGATATAATTAGTTTGGTGATAGCTTATAAGCGAGCTGCCTTAATCGAAAAAGTACAAGAAAATTATGAAAAAGCACTATCCTACCGAGAAAAGTACGAACAATATGCTGAACAACTAACTCAAAAACAATTAAGTGATTTACAGGAACAATTCAGTAAAGAACTGCATGCTGAAAAGACTGAAAAACAACTTAAAATGCTGATGGCATTACAAGAAACCCGTGAGTTAGAATACAGAAAAAAACAACTTGAAAACGATAAACAGAAACAACAGCTTTCTCTGACAAAGAAAGAACTGGAGCTTTCAAAAAAAGATAGAGAACTGAAACAGAATGAATTACAAAGACAACAGCTTGAAAGCCAACAAGTCAAGAAAAATTTAGAATTAACACAACAACGTCTTCAAAACACGAAACGTCAACAAGAAATTCAACAGCTTGAAAAAGATAAAGAAATTCAACGGCTGGCACTTCGTGAAAGTGAATTAGAGGGAATAGAAAAGGCTAAAGCTCTCCGAATTGAAGAGCAAAAACGTAAGTTGAAAGATCTTGAATTGACTGAGCAATCAACGAAACAAAAATTTTATTTAGGAATCATTTTGTTTGGTTTAATTTTATTTGGTTTTGTGATATATGGTTATTTTGATAAACAAAAAGCAAATGATGCTTTACAAGCTCAAAAGCAAGAAATTGAAGCCCAAAATGCAGAACTGCAATCTCAACAAGAGGAAATCCTTCAAACCAATAATGTATTAGAGAAGCAAAATCAAGAAATTGAATTACAACATTTAAAAATCACGGCAAGTATTAATTATGCGGCTCGCATTCAGACTGCTCTTTTACCTAAACTTCGAAAAATACAAAAAAGCTTTCCTGAATCATTTGTCTTTTTTCGACCTCGTGATATTGTTTCAGGGGATTTTTATTGGTATGCTGAAATTCATGAAAAGCATATTGATATGAAACGAAAAGACCCTATGAAAACGAGTGAATTCGTAACCAAACAACTTATTGCTGCTGTAGATTGTACAGGACATGGGGTGCCTGGAGCTTTTATGTCCGTAATGGCAAATGATGCCTTAAATAATATTGTGAATGAGCATAAAGTAACTCAATCAAATTTGATTCTCAATATGTTACATAAAAAAATTCAACGTTCTCTGAAACAAGAAGAATCAAATAATAGAGATGGAATGGATATTGCCCTCTGTGTTATTGACAAAAAAAATAAATATCTTGAGTACTCAGGCGCACATAACCCCTTAGTTTATGTTCAAGGAGATACGAAAGAACGTGTTCGGGGTGATGCACAAGGTATTGGAGGAGGGAACCGTACATCAGAAATTACTTTTACGAAACACCAACTTAATTTAGAAGAAGCTTTGAATTTTTATATTTTTTCGGATGGATATCAAGACCAATTCGGTGGAAATAAAAGGCGTAAGTTTATGTCAGGACGCTTTAAAAAGTTATTGTTTTCTATTGCTGATAAACCTATGGAGGAACAAGGGAAAATTGTAGAAACAATATTTGATAATTGGAAACAAGGGAAAACGTTTTCTCAATTAGATGATGTATTAGTTATTGGAGTGCGGGTTTCAGCATAGAAAGTTTCAAAAAATAATCCCAAGTATTTCTATAGACTTGGGATTATTTTTTTTGTTAAAATTTAAAAAATATTAACGATAATATTGACGGAAGATAGCTTCATAAGCTTTGTACTTATCTGCAAAATACTTCTGACGTACTGATGTCTTTGTTGAGTCATTTAATGAATCTAAGTTTAATTGTTGTTCCAATTCATTAATACGACTTTCTTGTTGTTCAGCTCGACGATAAATTATCATTAACTGTTGCAAAGTCATTAAGCTACGTTCTTTTAAGCTCGAATTACTTAGATTATCTAATCCGTTTTCGTGAATATATTCCAAATTTTCTACGGCTCTTTTATTGACAATTTCCGCCAGTTCTTCTGCTTTTTTGTCGTCGCCTAATTGATGATACATTTCTACAAATTGTGGAATGTAATAGTCATAAGGAATTGATTTATCAGGGATTTGCATTAAACAAGTATCCAGAACAGCTTTTGCTTTTTTATCTTCCTTTTTTGCATAATAATCTCGTGCTAATTTTAGGTAAGCACTTCGAAGATTTGCACCGAATTTTTTGTATTCCTCGTCATGATAAGCATTAGGGTCTTCAAATCCGCGATACTCGAATTTTTTCAAGTTTTGTGCCATCACTTCCGTATTGACACTTGATAAACGACCCCCATCCTCTGCCAACATAGGTAATAAACGATATGCCATACCTTCTAGATGGAGATAAGGACGAACATTCAGATTTGAAGTATTTGCTGAAGTATTATTAAAATAAATCGGGCGTTCCCAATCAAAATTAGCAAGCATATCCAGAATCATCAAGTCACTTTTGTATAAAGCACCTGAATTTTCTTCCATACGAATAATGATTTGACTAAGTACATCTTTTTCACGTCCTTTAGGGATGATTCCTTTTTTGATAACTTCTGCTGAATCTACATCCAAAATCATGAGCTTTGAGGGCAAAAGTGAGGTTTTTCCTCCGCCTTGTAGGGGAACTTCAATACTCTTTGATCCTTTTTTGACTAAACCTAAGTATTTTTTGAGGTCAATTCCTTCTTTTACGCGTTCATTTTCAAGATATGGAATGAAGTCATTTGTACCTGTTTGATATTGCTCATATTTGAATGAAATGGGTAAAGGCTCAGAGTCATAAACTTGTCTTTGCATCTGTTTGACATACCAATCGGTACTAAAATAACTCAAAACCACCACCCGAACATCCGTTCGAAATCCTTCGACATCCTGTACATACCAAAGTGGGAAAGTGTCGTTATCACCACCCGTAAATAGAACGGCATTTGGCGCACAACTTCGCAAAGTATTTTTGGCTTGGTCAATCGAATGAAATCGGTTAGAACGGTTATGATTATCCCAGCCTTTTACACCCATAATTAAGGGAACAATAAAACACAAGGCTCCTGCCATGATGGGTTGTAAATTCTTATTTTGGATAATTTTAGTAAGTAAGTCCATGATTCCCAGTACTCCAAATCCTATCCACATCGCAAAAGCATAAAATGAACCAACATAAATATAATCTCGTTCACGAGGTTCAACAGGAGGTGAATTTAGATAAACCACAATCGCTATTCCTGTCAAAATAAAAAGCATAAAGACAAATAAAAACCGCTTTTCATCTCGTTGCCATTGGAATAAAAGTCCTAAAAATCCGAGCAATAAAGGCAACATATAAAAATTATCACGGGCTTTATTATTGGCAACTTCTTCGGGTAAATCAGAACTTGGCGCAAAAGGTGAAAGCCAACTAGCATCACGATCATCGCTTTCACGTCCTGCAAAATTCCAAAGAAAATAGCGTAAATACATATGTCCAATCTGGTATTTGAACATATATTTTAAGTTATCTATTAAAGTGGGTTTTTCACCTTCTCTTAGTCCTGACCATTCCCGATATAATCGTGGATGATGACCGCTTGTACTGTACATTCGAGGTAATAAAATTTTATCTTCATAATCGACCTCTGTGCGATAATCTACGATTTCATATTTCTCTTTTCCTTTTGCATAAATAGGCTCGCCCTGTTTCGCTCGTCCTTTTCGTTCCGACATAAAAGTTCGCCCATAAAGTAAAGGACGGTCACCATATTGTTCCCGCTTGAGGTAAGAAACGAATGACATAATATTTTCGGGATCGTTTTCATCAATAGGTGGGTCATAATTAGAACGAATTAAAATGATGGAATAACTCGAATATCCAATTAAGATAAAAGCAAAAGAAAGTAAAGCCGTATTGAGTGTAACCTTCTGTCTTTGAATGGAAAATATAATTCCATAGATTAATGTGCCCAAAAATAAGAGTGCAAAAACTAATGCACCTGAACCAAATGGTAAACCAAGTTGATTAACAAAAATGATTTCAAATTTTCCTGCGATAGTAGGAAGCCCAGGGATAACTCCTGTATTAATAATACCGACTACAACCAGACCACCAAACAAAGCAAGAGCTAATCCTTTCCAAGAAAATTCATGTTTTTTATAAAAATAAATCATTGCTAAAGCAGGAATCGTTACTAAGTTCAATAAGTGAACTCCGATAGAAAGTCCTACTGTGTAAGCAATCAAAATCATCCACTTATTTTCAAGTTGTGGGTCTTTAATAGCTTCCCATTTGAGCATTGCCCAAACCACAAATGCAGTAAAGAAAGAAGACATTCCGTAAACCTCTGCTTCAACTGCCGAAAACCAAAACGAATCAGAAAAAGTATAAGCCAATCCTCCAATAATTCCACTTATCATCAAACCAATTTTTTGATAATCAGGAATCTCTTCTATTCGATGAACATCATTCGTAAATATTTTTGCACCAATCAAAACAATTGACCAATACAAAAACATAATTGAAAAAGCACTTGAAATTACCGAAATCATGTTTACAAATAATGCAATCAACTCCTTATTACCCATCAAATCAGGTATCAGTGAAAACATCCGACCAATTAGTAAGAAAAATGGCGCACCCGGTGGATGTGGTACCATCAGCTTGTAAGAAACGGCGATAAACTCACCACAATCCCAAAAGCTGGCAGTTTCTTCGACAGTTAAGGTATAAACAGTAAATGCAAGGGCAAACATTGCCCATCCGATACCATTATTTATTTTTTTAAAATCGAACATAGTGCTAATATTTCAATAAGTTCTTGATTTATAGTCTATTTTGATGATTTGATTTGACGATTATTCATCAAAAGATAAAACTTCGCCAAAGGTACGTAAAAATTAAGTTTTCGTACTTTTTAACTCTAAAAAGAAGAATAGAAGCAAGGTAGTTGTTTTGATGGGCGGATTGCAAAAATTTGGACTTAAATGTTGTTAAACTTACACTTTAACATAACATAGTATTCAAAAAACAAGTTTTTGCTAGGAGTTATCTGAAAGTTTTTGTGCAGTACTGTGATATGTTTAATGTTGATAATTTATAATATCTATAATAAATTGATTTTTAGATACTTAGCTGTTATGTTTTTTGAAAAAGAAAACTAACTGTAGAGTTGATTCTCAAAAACTGACAAAATATTGAGTAATAACGATTAGTTGGTATAAAATAAAATTCTGATTACCTTCAGCTTTTGATTAAAATATTATATGAACAAAATAAAGACAGTAGGTATTGTTGGATTAGGAGGTGTGGGGATTTCCATCGCTTATCTTTTACAACAAAATGGCTTAAAAGTTATTGGATTTAAACCTCCAGACAAACAGTTATACTTTGAAACCTTGATGAAAACGGATAGAATTAGGATTCGTAATCAAACAAGTCATACAGCCTTAAAAACTGAGGGAACACTTCAAATACAACTAACTAGCCGTTTATCAACTCTTGTAGATCATAGTGATTTGATACTTAATTGTTGTCAATTTCCTCAAAGCTCAGAAGTTTATCAATTTAATAAGAATCAACTAGCACTTATTGCACAAAAAAATATCCCTGTGATAGCTTTTCCGGGTCAGCTTGGTTCTACTTGGTTCATTTCTAAGGAACATGCTGAAGTAGGTTTGATTGCAGATGCTCCCATATTTGTAACCCTAAAAGAAGTGACCTCTCCTGTTTCTCATCTTCCCACATTGTTAGTAGATTTACTTGATTTTAAATCTAAAATAGCATTTGGTTATGACAATACAGAAAAGCGTTCATTTTTGATTGATTTTTTTAATAAAGCACTGAAAACTCATAGAGATTATCCCACTTTTGTGGATGGATATACTACACTTCAAACCGCCTTAAATTCGCCTGTGCCAGCTATCAATGCTTGTGCTATTTGTCAGCAAGCTCAAAGATTGATATCTTTAGCAGGAGAATCCTTTCAAGATACAATTTATGCCTTAAATGAGAACTATGCCCAGCTATTTCAGGAAATTTTTGATGAGCAAATTAATGTAGCACATAATTTACAACTTTTTCATACATCCAGCCTTACGGAATGGCTAAGTAATCGGATGACAGCATCTACTCCTAGTACCATCTCGAAGATGTTACAAAAAGTATATGCTCATAAACTCGTGACCATCTCAGGAAATGATAGACGAATTTATGAGTCTTATCACGCTTTATTATTTTTCCGCGCGTTTGCGAATACCTTACAGGTTCAAGTACCTGCTACGGAAATGTTATTGACTCAACTTCGAAAACTACATCAAGCATTACCGACATCTTGTCGTTTTCAAGACCTTGATAACAGGCTTCAAAGAGAAGGTTATTTGTATGCCCATCATGTACAATATTTTGATAACCAAGTTTTTATATGAAAAATGTGATACTAAAAAAACTTTACAGATTTTAATAAATTCAGAATGATTAAAGTATTATTTGTTTGTTTAGGGAATATTTGCCGTTCACCACTTGCAGAGGGAATCTTTATAGATTTAGTGGTGAAAAATCAATTGACAGAACAAATTCAAGTAGATTCTGCAGGAACTGGAGGCTGGCACGTAGGTGATAAACCTGATCCTCGTTCCCAAAAAGTGGCTCATGATAATGGCATTGAACTCACTTCAAGAGCCAGAAAATTACAACAAACGGATTTTGATGAATTCGATTACATTATTGGTATGGATAGAACAAATGTTCGTAATATTAATGATTTAGTAAATAATTCATCTAAATCCTATAAAACCAAAGTTCATATGATGCGAGAATTTGAGCAAAAAACAGGACGAGTAAGAGATGTGGAAGATCCTTATTATGGAGGTGATTATGGGTTTGAGGAGGCTTTCCGAATCTTAAAACATTGCAATCAAAATTTTTTGGATTTCTTGATAAAAGAACATAATCTTTAATTTGAAGTTTACTGGATGATAGCCTTTTACGTCAAAGACATTATTATTCACTCTAAAAATAAGTCCAAAAAAATGAAAGCACACATCATCACAGTATACCTTATTTTCCTTACTCTCAGTATTTTTGCTCAAAATAAGGAAGCGGATAAGATTCTTGGGGTTTGGTTAAATGAGGAAAAAGATGGCAAGGTAGAAATCTATAAGAAAGCTGGGAAATACTTTGGAAAAATTGTATATAGTAAAGATAGTCCGAATGGTTATGATAGAGAAAATCCCAAACCAAAACTACGAAATCGAAAAATTGTAGGTTTAGAAATCCTTACTAATTTTGAATATAATGGCGTAGTATGGGAAGATGGCAAAATCTATGACCCAAAATCAGGTAATACATACAGTTGTAAAATGACTTTAGAAAATAGCAAAACTTTGAATATCAGAGGCTTTGTTGGGTTTTCCTTACTTGGTAGAACAACTATCTGGACGCGCTCAACAAAGTAATAATTTGTTTAAAATATAATCTTGGTTAGTATAGTTTCTCTAAAATATCAAGTGACGTATTGAGTCGTGTCTGTTTTATGGTTATTGGTATTATTTCGCTAAAATACCAGTAACCTGTTTCATGCATCATCTTTCCAGAGTTTTTGAGGTTTATCTAATTTTTTCATTTAGTTAAAAATAGGATACCAAATTTCCTCCAAATCGAATTTCCCGACCTCTAAAACGGTTATAAATCTTGGAAAAGTCATTAATTTTACCTCGTTCAAACGAAAAAATGTATGAAATTCAGAATCCTAACCTATTTTATTCTTTGTAACATCTTGATTTGGAATGCGAGTTTTCAGTCTCCTTCTCAAAATCCTTCGCCTAGTTCGCCTAATCCGAACGACCCCATTTTGCTAAAAGTTGGGGAAAGTATTGTTACACTTTCAGAATTTAAGTTTATTTATGAAAAAAATAATGCCAATACCAAAGATGCTTATTCCGAAAAAAGTATTCGGGAGTATTTGGATTTATTTATCAAGTTCAAACTGAAAGTCAATGAAGCATTTGCCCAAAACTATCATGCCTCTGAAGACTTTCGTAAGGAATACAAAGTGTATGAAAAACAGCTTGCTAAACCTTACCTTACCGAAAGTAAAGTAACAGATGCACTTGTTCGACAAGCTTATGAACGTCTCCAAGAAGAAATTCGAGCGTCGCATATTCTAGTCAGAGTTCCTGAAAATGCTTCACCATCTGATACGACCAAAGCACTTAAAAAAATTAAAGAAATACGTAAAAAAGTGATACAAGGACAAGACTTTAATGTTCTGGCTAAAAGTTTCTCAGAAGACCCTTCAGCACAAGAGAATGGAGGCGACTTAGGATGGTTCACAGCTTTACAAATGGTTTATCAGTTCGAAGATATGGCTTATGATATTCCGATAGGAGAAGTTTCACCTATTTTTCGTACCAATTACGGATACCATATATTGAAGACCTATGAGCGTCGCCCATCTAATGGAGCAGTAAAAGTAGCGCATTTAATGATTCGAACTCCCTCTAATCCAAGTTCTTCTCAGGTTGCAGAAGCGAAAACTAGAATTTTGGCTATTGAACGAGAAATTTTGCAAGGTAAAAAATGGGAAGATGCAGTAGCCCAGTATTCTGAAGATTTAGCTACTAAAAATAGAGGTGGAGAACTGGACTGGTTTAGTGCAGGAACAATGCTTCAACCCATTGAAGAAGCGGCTTTTGAACTCAAAAAGTCAGGGGATATCTCTCGACCTGTACATTCGCATTATGGATTTCACTTGATTCGTTTAGTGGCTCGACAACGACTAGAAGAATTCGAGAAATTAGAGCCTGTTTTACGTCAAAAAGTTTCCCGTGATTCTCGCTCTGAACTGAATCGGAAATTACTCGTTGAGCGACTCAAAAAAGAGAATCAATTTTCGGAGGTAAGAAATGTCCGAAGATTGATTGATAATAAGGCTAATGATAATTTATTGACTGCCTCTTGGAATTATGATCCTAAAGCTGAAGATCTGAAAACAGTTCTGTTCTCAATTCAAAATCAAGAATTTAGGTTAGAAGATTTTATGGAGTTTGTTCGGAAATCACAACAAGTTCAACCTTCAGGAACAGCTAAAACCTATATCCGTAGATTGTATGAAATATTTTCCAAACAACAAATTTTAGAATATGAAGAGGCTCATTTGGCAGAAAAATATCCTGAATATCGCTTCCTAATTAAGGAATACAAGGAGGGAATTTTACTTTTCCAAATCATGGAAAAAAGAATATGGACAAAAGCCCTATCAGATGAGGAAGGTTTAAAATCTTTTTTTCAGACAAGAAGAAATAATTACCAACAGAATTCTACAGCCATCGGACGAATTTTTGATCTTGCGGATAAAACCATTTATGAAAAACTGTTGCTAGAGCTAAAAAAAGATTTTCACCCAGATAAATTAACAGAATTTTTGCCTACAGGATTTGCTATGAATTCGACCATCCTTCGGAGTTCAGAGCAAGAAACTGTAAATCAAGTAGTTGTTTATTTACGAAATAATCCTAATGCAATTATCGAATTACAAGGCGCACACCAGTCCAAAGAAGATGATGACCTAGCTTGGCAACGCATGAAGATTGTGAAAAAATATTTGACAGATAAAGGAATAGCATCTGAAAGAATTGCAGAGAAAAATATCGGTGAAAAAATCCTCAAGGAAACTGAGGCAGGAGTCAGTTATTTGGCTTATGATAAATCGCTGAAATTGGTTGAACAAGCACTAAATGAGTCTAACCCATTGGCAGCAAAACTAACCGAAGGAAAATTTGAACAGGGTAAACATCCTATTTTAGACGCTTTACCTAAAACACAGAAAGGTACTTTTACTCTAGAACAAAATGGACGCTTTTATTACATTGAAATTGATAAAATTGAAGAAGCACGAAATCAAGAGCTTTTGGAAGTGAGAGGCAAAGTAGTTACTGATTATCAAACTTACTTAGAAGCTCAATGGCTCGAAGAGTTACGCCAAAAATATCCTGTTCAGATTTTTGAGGAAAATGTTCAGCAATTAATTAAAAAATAGTCTTTCTTAATGTTAGAGGTTGTTTAAAAATTTTTGAAAAATATCTTTAGGGAATATACTTTATTTAGTGAAATAGCTTTCATTGTTCAAAATCGCTGATTTCCATAAAGTAGGGTTTGCAAACTCTACTTTATAGAAATTTATATAAAAACATGATAATCAATGTTTTATTTAAAATTTAAACAACCTCTTAGATGATTTAGAGATTTTGCTTTGCTGTTAGCTCTATTATTTGTGAGTAATAACAAAGCTTTTTATCGTCGAACTTTTCGGAGTAATTGCATAATTGGTTTGTTGAGCCATTTAGAACGTTGATTAATTTGTGAAATCTCGGGAAATTCAGCGACAAAATCAGGAGCAAAATCTTTGAGAAAATTGGTAATTTTTCGACAAGTTTCTAAATCTAAATCTTCATAATAAAAACTAAGTTGATATTTTAAATTGTATAAAAAAGCTTTGTAAAGTTCACTTTTAGTATATTTCTTAGAAACTTGATACGTATCATCAGCTTTATGGTACAATTCTAAATTAGTCATTTCCCGAATTAGTTCTTGTGTGTGTGTTGCTGAAAATGAACGCAAAATTTTTGAAAAAATCTGAGCATAATCTTTCGCAAATCCTGAATTTTGAGATACGGATTTACTACTAGGGTGCATCAAATATTTGGAAAAAGTACCCTCTATTTTTTCGATTTGGTAATTTAAGGCAATTTGTACAAAAAAATCATAGTCCATTCCATAATGTAAGTTTGGACTTAAAAAACCAAATTTTTCGACTGCTTCACGCCGAAAAAAAGCCGAAGGTTGTGGATATGGCAAACAAGCTAAGTATAAAATTTCTAAATCTTTTGTAGGTGCGCTTCGTTTTGTTTCTGATATTTTTTCACCAAAAAGCAATGTTGCTCCATGTACCAAATATATCTCTGGATTTTTGGAAAAATAATGTCCAATTTTAGTTAATGTACCTTCTGTAAATTGGTCATCGCTATTGAGCCAAGTCACAATTTCACCTGTGGCTTTCTGGAGTCCTTTGTTTATGGCGTGACTTTGTCCATTATCTGGTTCACTAACCCAAAAATCAATTTCTGCATCGTATTTTTTTAAAATAGAAAGTGTTTCATCTGAACTTGCTCCATCAAAAATTAAATATTCTAAATTAGGATATTGCTGATTTAGAACCGATTGAATGGTTTTCTCAAGGTATGCACCTTGTTGGAAGGAGGGCGTAATGATACTAATTCGAGGAAGTGTCAATTTACTAAGTAGTGAATCGTGAATGCCATTTTCATAACACTAGATCTTACCTAATGTTATGAAAAATGACGAATAAGGTATATTTATAATTTAGTTTTAAACTAACTCAGTGCATAAGCAATTTCTCCATTCCGAGCGGCTAATGCTGCTCCAATAATTCCTGCTTGATTCAATAACTGAGCGGGTACAACTTCAGTATTTACTGTAAAATATTTTTCATATTTAGAGAACTTTTTGCTGATTCCACCACCAATAATTACCAAATCGGGATAAAAAAGACGATTGAAATAATGTAGGACTTCATCGAATCGTAGTCCCCATTTTTTCCATGACATATCTAACTGTGTTCGTACCGAATCAGCTACGTACTTTTCTGGCGTTTTTCCAAGGAAATCAACATGCCCCAATTCTGTATTGG
The DNA here is from genome assembly GCA_002340355.1 of Cytophagales bacterium UBA2561. GTDB lineage: Bacteria > Bacteroidota > Bacteroidia > Cytophagales > Thermoflexibacteraceae > UBA2561. Next base: position 342,599 of record DDLX01000028.1, on the reverse strand, counting down.
GGAGGAGTTGCCCACCTGTAAACATGACTGTTCCAATACCTGTACCGACAGTAATTAATAATATTACATCTTTTCGATTTCGTCCTGCTCCAAACTCAAATTCTGCTAATCCAGCTGCATCAGCATCATTCAATACATAAAATCGGTTGCCAATTGAATGCTCAAAAAACTGATTAATATTAATTCCTTTCCAACTTTTATGCATATTTGCTACCGTTTTTACGATTCCATGCCGAATAGGAGCAGGAAATCCACAACCTACTACTCCTTTCCACTTAAAATGCTTAATAATATCGGCTACTACTTCAGCTACAGCTTCAGGGGTGGCGGGTTGTGGTGTGGGAACACGGTACCGTTCTGAGATGAGTCCACCCATATTCGTATCTACAATGGCTCCTTTGATGCCAGAACCTCCAATATCAATTCCTAAAACTTCCATACATCACTATTTATTAAAAAAAACCGATAAAGCACTATGTTTGCTATATCGGTTTTATTAAATTAAAAAACAAAATAAATTATAATTTATCAATTAGAGCTTTGATTTCTTGTGCTTTATCTTCTTGCTTGAATTGCTTATAAATGGAATATAAAGCATTCAGAAGTTGCTCTTCATCATTTTTGATTTTGAGTGCTTCTTCGAAGTAAGGCAATGACTCTTTAAATTTAGCAGCAGCTTGAGCTTCTAATTCCTTTCCTTTTGTTTTGTACTCGCTATCACTTAGACTTCCTGCTTCATTGTTAATTTTTATCCCTTGATTAAACAGAAAGCCACCAAGACTATACACAACATTGTATTCCTCGGGCTTGATTTCATACGCTTTTTTGTAGTTTTTGAGTGCCAAATCAGGTTTTTCGGTTTGTTCATATAATAATCCAAGATTCAAATACAAGGCATAATTTTCAGGATCTTTTTGAGTGGCTTGTTCTAGATTTACGATAGCCTCATCAGTTTTACCTGATGCAATATAGTGGTTGATTTCTTTGAGCATAAAAAATTGGTTATTAGGAAATTCCTTTTTTGCATCTGCAATGACTTTTCCTACATTGTCCTTATCGATATTTTCACTAGCTTCTAAAAGTGCTTGATAGGCGAACTCTTTTTTTAAGTCATTGGTTATCATTCTATTAGATACTTCCTTAACCATTTCGTAGTCTACAGGGTCATTTTGATATGCCATCCGAATAGCATTTTCATGAGCAACAGTATCTTTTTTATTAGTTAATGAAGCCAGATAGAATTGTTGTTGTGCCTTCTTATGATCTTCAGCTTGATAAGCAACTACACCTTCATTATAAAATTTCTGTCCCATTGTTTTGTAAGGAGTTGTTTTCTGTCCACCTCGTGCCAAAACTTGGTTAATACCATTTCCAAACTGTTCTCCTGCAAAAGCTTTTTCAGCTCCTCCTTTCATTTCAGCAAATTTACTATACATTTCGATAGCCGTCTTGATATAAGCTTTTTTCTGTTTAATATCATCAGTACTAAACGCTAAAGAATCATAAATAACAGCTTTTGTGAGCCAAGCCTTTGGTTTTTTACTGATTTTAGGGTCTTTCAAGGCGGTCTCAATCAGAGTTTTAGCAGTGGAAAACTCTCCCTTATTTAGTGCTTTGTTGACTAATGTTAATGATTTTTGGGCATAAAGCGACATCGCCAATGCAGAACATAAGAGCGTAAAAATGAATTTCTTCATGGGAATTGAATAATGTAGTTTAGAGTATAAATCCTTGTAAATCAAAAAAATAGATAACATTTTAATATGAGAAGATTAATATAGAGGCAAAAATACATAAATTTCTTGCATTCCAAATAATCTGCCGAATTATGCTTGATTGGTTTCCACTAATTCAGCTATATCCAATACTTGGACTTGATCTTCTTTTTCTGCATTTTTTACGCCGTCTAATAGCATTGTTAAGCAGAATGGGCAAGCGACTGAAATTACGTCGGCATTCGTTTGGAGTGCTTCTTGGGCACGCTCATCATTAATTTCTTTGGTACCTTTTTCGGCTTCTTTGAACATTTGTGCGCCTCCTGCACCACAGCAAAGCCCATTTTTGCGTGATCGTTTCATTTCTACTAAATCAGCATCAAGAGCTTCTAAAACTTGGCGAGGTGCTTCATAAATAGTATTGGCTCGACCTAAATAACATGAATCATGATAGGTAATCTTTTTTCCTCTGAATTCACCCCCACCTTGTAGGCGTACTTTACCCTCATTAATTAATTGTTGTAAGAAGGTAGAATGATGAATTACTTCGTATGTTCCACCTAAAGCAGGATATTCGTTTTTCAAAATATTGAAACAATGTGGGCATGCCGTCACAATTTTTTTGATACCATAACTATTCAATAGCTCAATATTAGTAGCGGCTTGCATCTGAAAGGTAAACTCATTACCTGCTCGTTTGGCGGGATCGCCTGTACAGGCTTCTTCGTCTCCCAAAACTGCAAAGGAGATGCCTACTTTATTCAAAATTTTGATAAATGCCCATGTCACACGTTTGTAACGGTCATCAAACGCACCCGCACAACCAACCCAGAATAAAATTTCAGGCGACTGATTCTCAGCCGCTAGCTCTGCCATGAGTGGAATTTGAAGCTCTGCCATCTGTATTTTTGTTTATGCCTAATAGGGTATAGAAATCATATCATCAACAAAGTTAGCTGAAAAATTATGAAAACTGAAAGTGAAGAAAGCAGACTTTATTCTTCAAAATACTTCATCCTTAGTTTTTGAGAAAAAACTTATTTTATTAAACAATAAAAATATAATTAATAACAAGTTAAGAATTTGTCTAGCATTAACTGAAAAAAGCTTATTATTTTACAAACATTAATTTTTAAATAATTGATAATAAGATTATTATATGAATATACATTGAAAAATTTTGTTACTAAGCATTTTTATGGGAAATTTTAAGGCTAGTTTTGTATTACTTGAGAAACAGGTTATGAATGGCGACAACAAACGGTCGAAGTTAGATAAAATATACACAAAAAAGATAGAAACAAAAAACCTATAAGAGCTTAAAAATCTTATAGGTTTATTTAGGTTTTTAATTGGTTATATTTTAATCTTATAACATTGTGCTAGGGCAAACATAATCAGATTTAGGTGCGCCAGCTTCCTTGAGGGCTTTGAATCCACCTTGAATATCTGTGATATTTTCAAAACCGCGTGATTTCAAAATCGAACAAGTAATCATTGAACGATAACCACCCGCACAATGAATATGATAATTTTGATTTTTATCTAGCTCACCCATTTTATCATTGATGTAGTCTAATGGGAAATTTTGAGAGCCAAGGACATGTTCAGATCCATGTTCACTACTTTTTCGGACATCAACTAAGTTTACTTTACTATTTTTGATGTCTTCTACCAATGAGTCTGCAGGAACAGAAAGGACGGAATCAACTTCTTTACCAGCGTCTTTCCATGCTTGGAATCCACCTTCTAAATAACCGATAGTATTATCATAACCTACACGAGCCAATCGAGTAATAATTTCTTCTTCTCGACCTGCTTCAGCGACCAATAAAATAGGTTGTTTCAAGTCAGTAATTAATGCACCGACCCAAGGAGCGAAACCACCATCAATCCCAAAGAAAATAGAATTAGGAATAAATCCTTGAGCAAATTCTTGTGGAGAACGAGTATCAATTATGAGAGCTTCCTCAGCATTAGCTGCTGCCTCAAAATCTTCGACAGAAAGCGCACGGCTACCTCTTTCTAATACGTTATCAATACTGTCGTAACCCGATTTGTTCATCATGGCATTTTTACCAAAATACTGAGGAGGAGGCATCAAACCATCGGTTACTTTGGCTACGAATTCTTCTTTGGACATCGGTTGCAAAGCATAGTTTGTTTTCTTTTGGTTACCGAGTGTATCTACGGTGTCGCTACTCATATTTTTTCCACATGCTGAACCTGCACCATGACCAGGATAAACAATAACATCATCTGCTAAAGGCAAAATTTTATTATAAAGGCTGTCGTACAAATGAGCAGCTAAATCTTCTCTGGTTAAGTCTGTTTTTACGGCAAGGTCAGGTCGTCCAACATCGCCTAAAAACAAGGTGTCACCTGAGAACATAGCGTGATCCTTACCGTTTTCATCAATCAACAAGAAAGTGGAGCTTTCCATTGTATGACCAGGCGTATGTAAAACTTTGATTTTGACATTACCAAGTATTAATTCTTGACCATCTTCAGCGAGTAGAATATCATAATCAGGTTTAGCCGTAGGACCAAAAACGATTTCGGCGCCTGTTTTCTTAGCTAAGTCTAAGTGTCCTGAAACGAAATCTGCATGAAAATGAGTTTCAAGGATATACTTAATTTTTGCCCCGTCTTTTTCTGCTCTTTCAATGTAAGGCTTACTTTCTCGGAGAGGATCAACAATTGCAGCTTCACCATTGCTTTCGATGTAATATGCACCGTGTGCTAAACATCCAGTATAGATTTGTTCGATTTTCATAGTACTTCCTTCGTTTAACGTTTTATAATTCAATTAATAATTGAAGTTATGATAATTTTTTAATATGTTTAGTGAAAAAAATTTCCACATGGAAATTTTTATTTAAGTTTTGAGTTTAAACTAACCTACCAGAGGCTCCGATTCTTCTAAAAAGAAACCTTCTCGAACGAGGTTAGCGACTAATCCGCCTAGACTACTACCATACATGACGTTATTTTGCCATGAATAAACAATTTCAGCGATAGGTTTTTGGTAATCAGTTAGTTGCCAGAACAAAAATCCAGCTATTCCACCCGCAATAATGCCTACGAGTAAGCATATATATTTGTTCATAAGTTTGTTGTTTGTTGGATAATGAAAAGGAAACATAATACAATTTCACTATCTAATATAAAGGCGAAAGATACAATTTTTTTTTGAAATCCCGAGTTAGGGTATTCAACGGATTGTAAATCCCGCTTCCTTAAGGGCTTCAAATCCACCGATATTGTAGATATTCTTGAAGCCTTTTTTAGCTAACATATTACAGGCTCTGGCACTCCGTCCACCTGATCGACAATAGACATAGTATATTTTTCGAGCATCAAAATGCGTCATTTTTCGAGCGAATTCCCCACTCATAACATCTGCTTTTTGAGCATTTTTAAGGTGTCCATTCTCAAACTCCGATTGTGTACGGACATCAACAATAGTCCCTTTTTGGGTCTTATAAAGTTCGACAAATTCCTGTGCCGAGATTTTTTTTACGGGTGTGTCTGATTTCAGACCAAATAGACGAAGTATTTTCTGTATCATTTCCTGTATTAGTCGCTTTTTAGGTTTTTGATTAATCGTAACTTACGGGAAAACCCGCAGCATCCAGACTGTCGAATCCGCCAATATTGTACACATTTTCGAATCCTTTATTGGCAAGATAACCTGCTGCACTTCCACTTCTATTGCCTGATCGACAGTACAAATAGTAAGTCTCATTTGGGTCGAGGTCTTGAGCAACTTGCGTAAACTCACCACTCAGGAAGTCCGCTTTTTGGGCATCTTGGAGATATCCGTTATCGAATTCTGCTTGTGTCCGAACATCTATGATAATGCCTTTTTGTGTCTTGTACAATTCAACGAATTCTTCTGCTGAAATTTCTTTGACCATTTTTTTGTGAACTATGTTTCAATAATTTTAAACCCACAAATCTAATTTACAAAATTTTGAAAACCTCATAAATTTCGTATTTTTGACTTGATAGGACAAAGTTAAAAAGGATTTTTTTAAAATGCAAATATAAAAATATGATGTTTTGTTCATTTGTTATAATTTAACAATTCATTTACATCTTACGAATTTCTCTAACTCTTTATATTTATTAAATAATAACTCTACTCAAAAAAATGCAAAAGTATTATTGGGCGTTTTGGGTGTTCATTTTAGGAACACATTCCGTATTTGGGCAATTTAAAAATATTATGCTTGACGATGGAGCTGGGACAGGAGGGAAGCTTACCCCTTGTGAACCAAGTGTAGCGATTAGCCTTAAAAATAAAAATCACATCGTAGCAAGTGCAATTTTGGATAAAATTTATTATACCAAAGATGGCGGAAAAACATGGACAAAATCTCGTCTGAAGTCTCCTTATGGCGTTTGGGGAGATCCTGTAGTTATTTCAGATACAAAGGGACATTTTTATTATTTTCACCTCTCTGATCCCACAGGACGTAACTGGCAAAGTGAAGAAATCTTAGATCGTATCGTTTGTCAGAAGTCTAAAAATGTAGGCAAAAAGTGGTCAAAGGGGACGTATATGGGATATAATCCCCCTAAAGACCAAGATAAGGAATGGGCAGTTGTAAATCCTCAGAATAATCATATTTATGTGACATGGACACAGTTTGATAAGTATGATAGTAAAGATCCTAAAGATGAGAGCAATATTTTATTTTCGAAGTCTGAAAATGGTGGAAAATCATGGTCAAAACCATTAATAATCAATGAAATTGCAGGAGATTGTTTAGATGGAGATCAAACCACCGAAGGAGCCGTACCAGCAGTAGGAACAAAAGGTGAAATTTATGTTAGTTGGTCGTATGATTCTAAGATTTATTTTGATAAATCATTGGATGGGGGTAAAACATGGTTAGACACGGATTTGATAGTGGCGGAGCAGCAAGGTGGCTGGGATATTAATATTGATGGCGTTAATCGATCTAATGGAATGCCTGTTACATTTTGTGATTTGAGTAATAGTAAGTTTCGAGGAACAGTTTATATAAATTGGGCTGATCAACGTAATGGAGAAAATGATACAGATATTTGGTTAGCGAAATCAATAGATGGAGGCAAAACATGGTCGGAATCAAAGCGGGTGAATGATGATAAGACGACTCGGCAGCAATATTTAACATGGATGACTATTGACCAAACTACGGGTTATTTATATACGATTTTTTATGACCGTCGAAATTATGATGATTTGCAAACTGATGTTTATTTGGCATATTCTACGGATGGCGGAGAGACATTTAAAAACGTAAAAATTAGTGAGAAATCATTTACTGCCAATCCTGATGTTTTCTTTGGAGATTACAATCATATTTCAGCACATGATGGACGAATTGTGCCAGTTTGGACACGTGCTGATGATGGAAAAACTTCTGTCTGGACTACGATTATAGAACATTCTGAATTGGAGAAACTAGTAGAAACAAAACAAAAATAATTCAAATTGTAGTCATCTGCATACTAAAATGTGAGGTTTACTAAATCATATAGTTTTTTCTACTAAACTGCTATAATACAAAAAGCTCCGTAAGTATTTTGCTTACGGAGCTTTCGAGTTTTAATAGCTTTTAACAAAAGTGTTATCCACTAATATCAGTTTTTACTGTTTGAGCATTTTCGTAATTTCATTGACTTTTCCATCTTCTGAAAAAACATGAATGATATACAGTCCCTTATCTATACCAGTTGCATTCCAAACAAAATTGTCAGCACCTTCTAGTTCTCGCTCATAAATTAAAGTTCCCATTACATTGTAAATGCGAAGTTCAACGGCTTGGTCAAGAACGAATTGTACTTTTAATTCATCCGCAAATGGATTTGGATAAGCAGCAATTCCTGCACCCGTAGCAGCATTCAACAAAATATATCCACCTTGATTGAGCGCATCTTTACCAACTGCAGTAAAGTTTTTTGTCAAGAAATTAGAGGCTAACTTGATTTTGTTTTTTGCGTTTTTACGGCAGATAGCCCGTACTCGGAATTTGTAATCATCACCTGCGTCTAAGTTAGTCAAGGTAATGGAGTTTTTCGTTACGTAACGAGTTTGCCATTTCTTATCACTGGCTTTACGGAACTGAATTTGATATTCAATGGCTCCTCCTGCAGTTTCATCCCAAGTAGCTGTCATACAGAACGGTAATAAACTTTCAAAACGTAAATTGGTCACGTTAGGACAAGCGGCATCTCCTTTTGTCTCGAATAGTCCGTAAGCGTAATTAGATACCCAAGGGTCTTTACAAACACTCTTGACACGGAAATTATACTTCGTCCCAGAGAATAAGTCTGTCATTGCCAAAGTGGTGTCTTGAGCAGGGAATACTTGCCAGTATTGTGCGCTAGTAGGTTTGTACTCGGCAAGGTATGAATAAGCTCCCAGTGCTTTTGTCCAAGTTGCTGTAACATTGAATGGATCTTGTACATTGAAGCTTTTAACGACTGGAATATCACAAGCAAAGACATCCACTAATGTCCATTTGATGTATTTCCAACCCGTAGGACAAGTAACATTTCGTACCCAGAAGTGATATTCACCTTCTTGCAAACCATATACTTCAAGACTATTCGTAAATGAAGAATAACTATAGGTCTTATTATCCCCTACCTTTCGGTATTTGATGGCATATTGTGTATTTCCTGAATCGTCTCCACTCCAATGAATTGTGGTAACAGTTAAGGCGATGTCTTGTAGGTTTTCGACACGGTCAGATACTTGGATATGTCCAATAGGATGACAAGATGGATCTGGCTCTGTTTTGAATCTAACTGGTTGCCAAACCGAAGCCTTCGTAACAGTACATTTAGTACGAACTCGTGCGTCATACTGAATACCACCAAGTAAATCAACTAACTCAACTTCTGTTCCTGTAACAATTCGCCGAATCCAACGAGTTGCTCCATCAAATCGATATTCGATTTCGTAATCTTCTACGTTTCCGACTTTTGCCCAAGAGATAGTGGCATTGTGGATAGTTACATTACTTGCGGTAATATTCACAGGATAAGCACAAGCATCACAGAAAGGCTCTTCTTCAGGACAAGTATTGAAATAGGCTTTTTCTGTCCAAGCAGAATATAATGAACCATCTTCAGCACAAATCGACTTGACTTGATATTCATATTTGTAACCTTTGTATAATCCACCCAAATTGAAGGTCGGTGTATTGCTTTGCATAACTAACCACTCGTCATTGGTATTTGCTCTTCGGAAAATGATAGCATATCCACCTACTGCGTTTCGAGTTGCATCTGTTTGTATTGTAGCACTATTGTAAGTAACATTGAAAGCTCGTGGATTCTCAGGAATATCACAAGCCAATTCACCTAAAGAAACGGCTGTGATGAATTCCGAAAATTCAGACTCGTTATTCTCACAAAGTGCGGCAACCTTAATCTCATAAGTCATACCAGGGAGACCCTGTACACGGAAGTCTGTTGTCTCCGTAGTCATGTAACGCCAAGTATGTGAACCGATATCCTTATAACCTACTTTATAGCCTTTGGCATCAACTACACCATCCCAAGCAACATATACACAACAAGGTTTCACATCTGTAACATGAAGATTTTGAGGTGTTGCGATAGTACAGAAATCAGGTGCGCTTCCGTTCAAACAAGAAACATAATTGACATCATAACCGTCGCCATTTTTCACATAACCTTTTGGCGTAATATCCACAATTTTCACATAACGGAACCAAGAAAGTCCTGTACCATCTAGGGTGATATCTGTTTGGACAATCTTGGCAGGATTATCTGCTGTATAGAAATTAGCTCCATCTTGTGATACCCAAACTTGAGCAATTTCAGGATAACTATTCCATTGAGCAGGTGTTTTACCCCAAGTTGCTTCATGAACTCGTAAGTCAGGTTTGCCTTTGACAATCAACTGAGGAGCTTGGAAGTCTAAAGTGATTTCGCCACCAATTCCACCTAATGTAGTAAACTTCTTAGGTCGTGAACTTTGGTCAACAATAGTCGCATTAGTTGGGTCTTTTCGCCATGCTACGATTCTATTTTGTAATTCACCCACCTTATAAGAAGTAGGTACATAAACAGGCGTACAATCTTCAGCAGATCCTTCAATTGTGGTTACACAATCTCCACAAGGTACTTCTTCATAGTTCGGGACAGTTTTGGTTTCTGCAATCACTTTAGTTTTTAAAGTTTCGGCTCCGTGCATATGAAGTGTTACTACATGGTCTTCATAATCTCGGTCTCCACCACCTGTAATATCCTCAAAACCCACTCGTAAGAGTGTCTTTCCATTTCTTTTTTCTAATCCTGCAATAGCTTGTTCCATAACAGGTTTATTCCAATCTTTAATGGTTGAGACAAAGTATTTGGAAGGAACATCAATCCAAGTGGCACCATTGTCAGTTGAATATTGTAACGTCTTACCTTGGAAACGTACTTGAGAATGTTTATTCTGAACTAATGGATTTTTGCTTTTGACCGTAGCCACTAAGAAAAATGCCATATTTGTTTTTGCGGGGATCGTACCATTAATGGTAGTTGTAGTCGAGCTATTTCCTCGAATTTCCCATACCAAAATCTCGGGATCAGTAGGCATTCCATTGACCATTTTACACCAACCTAAAGCGTGTGTATAACCAATTCTGCCTGTCTCAACTTCCAAGAACATATCCGTCTCATCGACTACAGTGGTCAAGTCCGATAGACTTACACCTTTATCTGTATCTTGTACATTTTTACCTAGTCGGTCACGAAGAAGTTGTCGTTCTTTTCGAACAAACCAAAACCAGTCTCGTGCATCATAAACTTTGTCTTCGTATTCTATCCAAGTAACTTCTCGTTCACCTACTTGAATAGTTTTGTTACCATTTTGGACGAAACATTTTCCATCCTGTTGAACCGTAGGTACAGTAAATTCGATTTTGCCTAAAGCAGGCGCACGATCTGTAAAATTAGTTGTTGATTTAGCATTTACGTCTACCGAAGCTGTTTTAGTTATCGTACCATTTGCATCAAAAATTGAATAATTAATTGTTGCTGTTGATTCATTGTTATTCGAAATGATAATTTTACCATCTTCAGCTTTTTCTACTGTAATGTTTGAGCAAGTTATAGGAGCATTACTATCAAGTGCTTCAACTGTAATTTCTAAAGCATCTGAATTATTATCCGTAATTTTGTCTATCGGATTAGCAACTTCCACAGTGGCAGAAGTATTATAAATTCCGATGGTTTTAGCTATTGCAATTACTTCATAAGTTTTACTTTTCATGTAACCAATTCCTTCAGTAACATTCCAAGTCAACTTATTCCCGTTTAAGGTTGGATTTCCTGTGGCTTTTATAAAATCAAATCCTGAAGGAATTACATCAGTAACAACTACACCCTCAACGGCATTTCGAGGTCCTAAATTGGCAATTTGAATTGTATAAGTTAATGTATCTCCTACTTTAACTGTAGAAACGCCTTTTTTATTAACACTCAAATCAGTCTCATTTGGGGCAGAATAGCTTGTTGTCCATTGGTAGTTACCACAAGGTGTATCCATAAATAATTCAACATATGCCGAATACAGTCCTCTACCATCATTACTCATTGTTCCCCATTCGCCTTTGGCGGGATATGGAATCTCAAAAGACTGGATACCATTGCCTGTAATTTTTCCTGAACCTTCAAATGTACCCGCTTTGCCACTTTCATCATGTGGAAAAGTCATGACCCAACGATAATTGACAGGGGCTTGAATATTGTCTAAATTAATCTCAACGGTATTCTTCCAATCTTGAGCAGGACGCTTGTTTGCATTCCACCAGAAGTTGAAATGATTATATACTGAAGCTGCTTTATCATCAACCGCTACTCCACAAGTAGGCTTAGGCTGATAAAGTAATTTACCGCTTCGATTACAAAAATATTGTAAGTTGTAAGCTCCACCCGTAGCGGCAGTTACGCCCCAAAATGGGTCACTTGTACCTAGCATGGTTGGTAAATCCTTCTCAACACTAAAAATCAAATCGCTCTCATTCAGAACGCCATCAGCATCCTTATCCCAATAAACCGTAATGGTCTTTTTGCTGGCATTCCATTCCATTCGCATTAATCGTTCTTTACCATCTTCCATATTTGGAACTTCAACTAATGGTAAATCAGGATTACTGTCATGATTCAAAACACCATTTTCTAATAAAGCGATATGATCAGCCGAAGGGTCTTTTCGATTTCCATTTTTCCAAGTATCTAACTCGATACCAATCGAAGGCAAAACACCTGAAGTGCCATGAGCATTACCATAACCTAAACCTTCACCAAAACCCCCATGAGCCGCATTTCCACGAGCATCATTGTGTAGAGCTAAAACAATTCCATCTGCGCCATTCCCATCCCGAAGTCCCAAATAGAAAGCAAATTCTAATACTTGATTCTTTCGGAGATTTAAACGTTGGTACGAATAAGCCCGACCACTTTCGTTATTTTTGGGCTTGGTTAATTCAATACAATTACAAGGTTTACCATCTTTTAAAAGTGGCTGTGCTTCACCACCCATGAAATAATCTGCCTGATGAGAGTTAAGGTTGGCTAAAGCACCCGTAACACTTACTTCCTTATAAATGATATTATTATCAGGACTTATATCGCCCGAATTGATAACTTTAACCTCCAAACGATACCGATTTTGTGTTACATTTGAAGGAATAGGAACATTAACTGTTATGGTTTTTGAATCACCTTTTGCAATAGTCGAAACAGAAGAATTGCTAATTACTTTGCGATAGCCATTTGGTCGTCCGTCAATATTAATAAGTGTGACTTCCAAAGAAGCCCCTGTAACAGCCGAACTACCTGTATTCTGAATTTTAATATTCAGATTAGCTGTGGTTCCTTTGATGAGTGCAGAAGTACTTTCGAATTCAGTAATAACTAAATCCGATTGTTGTGCCTTCAAAATCCCTGAAATAAAAAAAAGTCCAATAAACCAACAGGCATACCAACCTTTTCGGGAAAGTGTGTGAAGGGTCTGCCACTTGTAAATGTCTGTTTTTTTCATGATGATTAGTTTAAAAGTAAAATAATAAAATACCGTTCTTTTTATAGAACTTTATAAAAAAATGAATTAATAAAAATTATACTATTTTAAGATTTTGTGTGATACTATTTTGAATTTAAAACTCAAACAAAAAGCTGATTTACAATTATTTATTGTATATAATTTATATTAGAACCAAAAGTAACAAAAACAATATTATTGTATCTTAATTTCTTATGAATTGATACGTACTTTTTATTGAAAATGATAATTTCAATCATTGAATTTTAAGAGTTTGGTGTAAAAATATCCCAAAGTTGATTTAATTAGAACCTAAAAATATTCAAAAACAGTTTCCTTTGTACTTAGATTTTTATCAAAAATGATCTAAACCAAGATTAAGCCTTATATCCTTATGTTACGAAAAACCTTTTTAGTGCTTTTTATTGCCTTAACTTATTCATTTTCAGGAAAATCTTCGCATATTGTTGGTGGAGAAATCAACCTTATACATATTACAGAAGATTCTTTTCGGCTCTCGCTTCATGTCTATTACGATAAAGTAAACTCTGTACTAGATGTTATTGATAATCAGGTAGAAATATATGCTTTTAGTGAAGCAACAAGTCAAGTAGTCGAAACGTTTGTTCTCCCAAAGACTCTTGACCGTGAATTACCTTATACCAGTATTCGGTGTCGTTTAGGCAATTTTATTACACGAGAAATTATTTATTCGAAAATTATCAAACTTGATACTACAAAATATACTCAAGCGTCAGGTTATTATATGGCTTGGGAGCGGTGTTGTCGGAATGGAGTAATTGATAATATCGAAAACTCAGGCGAAATGGGAATTGCTGTTACCTTGGATTTTCCTTCTTTGTTACAAAATGGAAAATTTACTCCTAATTCTTCTCCTGTTTTTAGTTCATTAACAGGAGATTATGCATGTTTGAATCAATGGTATTTTGTTGATTTTGAAGCTACTGATGCTGATGGGGATGAACTTCGTTTTTCGTTAGTAAATCCACTCAGAGGACATGCTACATTTTTAAATAATGCTCCTAATCCTGAATCGAAACCTTACAATAATCCTCCTATTACGTGGAAATCCTTACAAGGATATAGCGTAAATACGCAAGTTCGAGGCGCGCCTAGTTTGGAGCTACAACCGTCAGGAAGACTTCGCGTAAAACCTGTTGAACGGGGACTTTTTGTTTTTGCAGTGAAATGCGAAGAATTTCGAAAGGGCAAAAAAATAGGGCAAAAAGTTCGAGAATTTCAAATTTTAGTCCAAGAATGTACGACTACTGAGCGTCATTTTCCACAGGCTAATGCTTTTTCAACCATTTCTAGTACTACTCCTATTTCTTCTTCTGATACTGTTATTTTTGAAATGGATAAAATTGATAAACGAATTTATCTTAAAGTTACTGATGAAGATGCTGATTCGGTACGTCTTCGTGCCTTACCTGTTCAAACCAAAACAGGGCAGTTTCCACAAGGTGCAATACTTACTGATACTCTAGGACTTTTACCAAATAATACTGATAGTCATGTGTTTAGTGTTAGCTATCCGCATTGTCCTGAAAAGTCAGGAGGTGTTTATGCTGATCGTTTTGTAATTTCGGATTTAACTTGTGGACAGCCTTATGAGGATACCGTAACGGTTTTTGTACGAGTTAAGGAAAAAATACATCAACCTCCCTTTGTTTCGGTCGTATCTGATAGTACTAATTCGATTAATGAATTTGTTTTTGAAGGAATCCAAAATGACACTATTGCGATTCCTGTAGGTTGGAAAGATGATGATAGAGATTCTCTTATTTATGTGAATTTCAGTCATTTTAGAGACTCTTTACCACAAAATCCGTTTACTGATTCGGTGCGAACTTATCCTGCAATTGCTCATGATACACTATTTTGGGAAGTACCTTGTGACTTATTCAAAGGGGTGGCTGACTCTACTTTAAGTTTTCATTTTCCAATTATTGTGACAGATTTTGTACGTTGTGGTTTTGAAAAAAAAGATACCGTTAAAGTACAAATTTTTATTCGTAATAGGCATAAATTTAATACAAAACCAAGAATTGTTAGACAAAGTCGCTTACCGATCTCGGATACTTTAGCTATTTATGCAGATACTGCATATCTGACGAAACCCTATAAATTTCGCTTAGATTTAGAAGACACGGAAGGAGATAGTATTTTTATTAAATGGGAAACTGAAAATTTTGCAGCCAAAGATTTTGCTTTTCCTATTGACTCCTTGAAAAAAGACAGCTCTGTCGTTTTGTTGATTGATTGGTTGCCTAGATGCTGGTTTTTGGATATTGATTCAATGTACAAAAGTCTGAAAACAAATATTATAATTCAAGATTATTCTGTGTGTGATACCTTGATTTTTTCGGATACCGTAAGATTAGATTTAGTTTTAACTTCCAATAATCAAAAATCCAATACTTGGGCAAATCTACCAGATAAACGATATGATTTTTCTTTGAAAGACTCAATTTATTCTGATTCCATTCGGGTCAATGTACCTTATCAACTTTCTATTAAATCTTTTGATTATGAGGGAGATAGTGTAGAAATACGTTTTAAATCTGATTTAGATACAAACAAACATAAAGTTAAGTTCTATAGAAATGAAAAAGATACTATCAAGACTAATGAATACTTCTTTGAATGGAAGCCAAACTGTGATTACTTTTTCGATCCTGATAGTACTTATCCGATTCCAATAGAATTTATTGCAACAGATTTAGATACTTGTTTACGCCGAAAATCAGATACTTTACGAACTATTTTATATATTCTACCAGATCGAGAGCGTAGCTTCGAACCTTATTTTTTTACAGATTTAGACTCAATTGCTTCTCAATTTTATGTGGATACAGCCACTGTAGGCTTACTACATTCCTTGAAAATTGGAGCAACAGGTTTAGGCAACTTAGTTATGAAAAATACGATATTATCAACTGATTTTAAAACAATTACTCCAAAATTCACCTCAATTATTTCTTTAGATTCAATACAAACAGATTGGACTTGGAAGTTAGATTGTGCTTATTTTTCAGACTTTGATAGTTTACCTAAATATTTAGACTTACAATTTGAAATTGATGTAAATTCCTGTAATGAAAATTTAAAGGATACTGCCAAAATACGTCTTTTTTTACGTTACCCTGAACATCAAAGATCTAATTTGCAAATTATTCAGTCAGAAGATACCATAAAGCATTGGAAGACCGAAATTTTAGCGGGGCATTCATTAAGTTTTTTAGGCTTTGCAAATAAGGTTCAAAGTACTACACTTTTAAAAATAAAGCCTGATTTTGATATACTTAAAAATCCAATTCAAACAAAAATAATTCGAAAAGATTCCGTTTTACAAACCCATTTTTTACTTCAAACAGAATGTAGTAATAATCTGAAAAATCTGCAATTACAATTGACTTTAGAAGATACTTCAGCTTGTAATTTTAGTATAGATACAGCATCAGTCTTTATTAAAGTTCTACCAACGCCATCTGAAAATCAGGCTCCTATTCTGACTTTCAATTCCGATTTAAATTTTGATGTGACGGAAAAAATTTATACTGACTCAGTTTTTATTGGTGAAAAATTTACACTTCAAATTAATGGGAAGGATCTTGATGGAGACAGTTTGTTTTTGACACCTGTCGCCCAAAATTTTGATTTTGAAGAGATTGGAGCAAAGTTTTTATCAGTCTCAGGAAAAACAAATTTTAGTACAGTTTTCAGTTGGCAAACCTCTTGTAAGAACCTCAATATTAGAGGAAAAGACTTCGAATCTAGAACTTTTGAGTTTGATTTGTTTTTGAGAGATAAAAAGTATTGTTTGCCTGAAAAGAGTCAAATGGCACGAGTTCGTTGGATAGTTTTGGGGCGTCCTGAACTGAATCAATCGCCTAAAATAACAGTCAATTTACCCAAAAACTCAGATGGAATTTATACAACTGAAATTACAGAAGGAAAAAACCTAGCTTTTCAAGTTCAAGTCCAAGACATTGATGAAGACATGGTTATTCTAAGAGGAAAACCCGAAAATTTTCCATTTTCAGATATTAATATTTCATTTTCTGAAACCCAAAAAACGGCTCCATATTTCGTAGATTTCAAGGGTAAAATAAATTGTGAAATTATTGAAAATCAAGAGGAAATACTTCAATTAACTTTTCAAGCTACTGATTTACCGACTTGTGGTAATCCTCTTTCAGATGAAATAAAAATTCAAATTCGGGTTGTACCTGAAGCTCCCAAAAAGTTCAGTTGGCAACTTGATTTACCTCAGAATTCAGAAGGTATTTTTGAAACCAACTTAACCGAAAATAAACCGTTTGAAACCGAAATTTTGTTGAAATCAGACTCTGAAAATACATCACAGAAATCAGTAATTTGGACAATTCAAGGAAACGATTTCTCAGTAGAAGATATGGGGATAATTTTTGCACCAACTTCGGACTCGACAGCTAATTTATCATGGACTCCACCCTGTAATCTAGCTAATGAAAATACTGATTTTCAGATTTTTATTACAGCAAGAACACCCCCAACAGAATGTCTTTCAGAGGTAGAAAATACACTCAGAATACAATTAAATCTAGATATTCCTCAAACTGATTTTCAGCATCCAACTAATATACTTACTCCAAATGGGGATGGGAAAAATGATATTTTCCAATTACCAAACGTTTTAGATAATTGCGAACGACAAGTAATTGATTTTCAGAAAATTGAAATTTTTAACCGATGGGGAAATCGGGTTTTTGAAAGTACTAATCCTAAATTTGAATGGTCTCCCGATAATATGCCTGCTGGAGTGTATTTTTATGCTTTGAAAGTTGTTAATCAGAAAGTTATACAAGGAATTATTACAATTATAAAGTAATTCATAGTAATCTTACTCACAATCTGTTTCTTCATAGAGTTTAGCAGGAACATGGGTCTCATAGACTAATCTTCCTTCTGAATTAAAATAAGAAATGGTATATTTTCGTGACTTTTGGTGATATTTCTCAGCATAATAAAACAGTATTTGCATTGTGGGAATGGTCTGAATATCTGAAAATTCAATAGGTATTATTTTTCCTTTTTGGTTACTATAAATGCCATATTTTCCATCTTTAAAAATGCGTATAACTTTCTCATTTTCAGAACAATGAATAACCTTATAATCTTCAAATGTAAGCGCACTTTGTTTTTGTGTTTTGAGATCGAAAAAATGCCAAGTAGTTCCTTTACGTACCAAAACTACTTGGCTTGTCCATGATTGAATTTCATCAAATTGAAAGGGTACAAGTAAATTATTTTGTGTACCGACAAGTCCTAATTTTCGTTTTTTGACAATGAAAAGTTGCTCCGAATTTCCACATCTACGAGGCATTATATCATATTGTGGTGGAAACTCTAAATGATTTTTATGGTGATAAAATCCAAATTTTCCTATAAAAGTAACAAAATATCCATCCCCACGATGGACAATACCCCGATAACGAAGAGGAAGTAATTCTCCTCCATTTAAATTATAGAGTCCCTTTCGACCATTCGATTCAGCAATAATTTTGTTATTTTCAAAAATAAGTGAGGAATATTTATTTGGTAAAACTATTGAACCATTATAGCGAATTACGCCCTTTCGTCCTTTTTTATCTTCTGTAATAAAATAAATTTTAGTAATTTCTTTTGGAACATCCCATAAGCTACTTTGTGTATCAGTATAACGTATTGTCACATTTTTGTGTTTTCCTAAGAATTTAAATTGTCCACTTTCATGTAAAAAATAATATCCATCTTCTTTTTGGAGTAAAAAGCCAGCTTTGCCGAGATATTGAACTGATTCATATTCAGGCTCGACTAAAGGTTTGCCATTATAATAACAAACTGTCCATTTTGTCTTATGTTTTAAAGCTACAAATTTAGAGTGTGGTAAAAGAGTTTCTGCAATAGTTGTAAATTGGTAACTTCCTAATGTATCAAAAAAATACAATTTTTTATCAATGTGAATAGCCCAGCCTTGAGGAGTTTCTGTAATTTTATTTCCTTGTAAACTTACTAATTTTTTACCAGTTACTTCATAAATGCCTGATAGTCCACCCTCTGAAATTTGTAAATATTTTTGATGAGTAATTTTAGGCATATGCCACCTAAATAAAGCAATTTTATCATATGTTTTTCGATATTGAATTAGTTTAGTTCTATCTAAGATGGCTGTTTGAGAGTCTGAATCAATACGTAAGGTATCTCCAGTAATTACCTCAATAGCATCAAATTTAGTGGGTAATAGTTCTTGTCCATTAATTAAATAAAGTCCATATTTGTCTCCAGCTCTCACTCGAATATAAATATCTGATAATAAATCAATTTCGCTGTAAATGGTTTCTATCAATTCAAAACCAAAGCGATGATAAACGCCGAATTTATTTCCTTCTTTGACTTGCAACAATTCCTTCCCTAATCTTTCTACTTGATGAAATTTATGGGGCAATATAGAACGACCTGTATAGTCAAATGCTCCCAATAGGTAATTTTCTTGAGATAAAATAAGTGAAGGTATTGTTGGTTCACAAATGTACTTTTTATGTCGAAAAGTTTGAAAAATAGTTCCTATACTATCTAAAATATGAATTTTTCCATCTTGCCAAATTGGGAAAGCATTCAAATAATAATACCGAAAATATTTCTCAAAAATTGATTTATAGAGAACAGGACATTTCTTCATAAAATACAATTTATCCTTTTCCAAAAACCACCAGATACCTAGTATTTTCTGAATGTATTCCTTTGGTAGGATGTCTGACTTATTAAGAATTTTTTCGTACACATGACGACTATGGTCAGTTAATAGTGTTTCCAGTAATTTATCTTGAGCTTTTCGTTTATAGATATTTTTAGGATAATTTCGGATGAATCTCTCATAACTTTCAGCTGTCTCACTTTGTGTTTTATATTGGTAAAAAAGTCGTTGATAATTTTTTATAGCATCCTCATAATGAGAAGATTCTGGGTATTTATCAAGGAAACGTTTATAGGCTTCATAAGTATTTAGTCTTTGTGCAACTGCATACCGCTCAGTATACAAATCTTGGGAAGAAAGTTGTCGAGAAGCTGAAAGAGTTTGCAAAAGTTCTTTTTGGTGTTTCTTTTGTTGGGCAATTGCTTCTCGATAATCGAATTTGGCTCGTTCGATAGCACTTTTCTGAGATTGTATTTTTTCAAGATTAATACCTAAACCTTGTAGTTCCTTTTCTAAATGAGGTGAAATATAAGGATAACTTGTTTTTGTTTTTTGTAGATAAAAATAAGCACTATCAGGATTAAAAGATTTATTATTTAAATGACTGAAATAGAGACATTTCATGAAAAAAGCTCCAACATGTAAGGAGTCGGTCTGAGTTAGTTTATTTGCTCTTTGATAAAGCTTCTTAAAGTTTTCTCTTTCCAATGCTCGCATCATTGATGTCATATTTTGTCCTCGTGAAGTCGAAATAATTCCTATTCCAAAAATTAAAATTAAACATAGTTTTCGATACGTTTTTTTCATATTTTATCTTACTAAAAATCAGCTATTTAGTTGTTAAAGGAGAAAGATTGTCGAATGGACATTTTCCGTAAAATACACTTTTTATTTGTAATTTTCGGCGCAAAAATCAAGGTTTTAAAGTTTATTAATTTTACGTTCAAAATTTACTCCAAACGTGCAACAGACTCCATTTTTTATTGCTCGGCGATATTTCTTTTCTCGCCAAAAAAGTAGTTTTATCAATATTATTTCGGGTATTTCAGTGGCAGGGGTGGCACTAGGAACGATGGCGTTAGTAATTGTTCTTTCGGTCTTCAATGGCTTAGAACAACTGACTGTGCGTCTACACTCGGCATACCATTCTGAACTCAAAATAACGGCAAAAAAAGGCAAAGCATTTCCTGTAAGTGATTCATTATTAAAAGTTTTAAAAAAGATACCTAATGTAAAAGCTGTTACCGAAGTGGTTGAAGACAATGCCCTTTTACGTTATGGAGATAACCAAATGGCAGTTAATCTAAAAGGAGTAAGTAGTAATTTCTCAGCACAATATGACCTGTCTCCCTACCTCATTACTGGGGACTTGAAATTGAAAGAAGAACGGGTTGGTTATGCGATGCTAAGTTTCCGAATTCAGGCATTGATGGGAATATCAGTAATAGATCAAACCAATATGTTAATGTTTTGGTATCCCAAAAAATCCGAAAAAATCCAACTTGACCCAACCAAAGCCTTTGTTCGCCGCGCCATCTTACCCCGAAGTATTGTGAGTATTGACCAAGAATTTGATAAAGATAATGTACTCGTTCCTTTAGAGTTCGCTGAGGACTTGATGCAATATCCTAATCAACGTACTTCACTGGAAATCAAGACAAAAAATCCTGAATTATTATCAGAAACACAAGAAAAAGTTCGGCAAAAACTAAGTCAAAACTTTGAGATTAAAACCATCAAGGAACAACAAGCGGAGTTATTACGTGCTGCCGAAATCGAAAAATTATTTGTCTTTGTGGCTTTTGCATTTATTTTGGTAATTGTTTCATTTAATATCTTTTTTTCATTAGCTATGTTAGTAATTGAAAAGAAAAAAGATTTAGCCGTTTTACAGGCTCAAGGTGCTAATCGAAAATTTATTGCTCAAATTTTTCTTTATGAAGGTGGTTTGATTGCCTTTTCAGGAACATTAATAGGATTAATTTTTGGGTTTTTATTTTGCTGGTTGCAACAGGAATTTGGTTTAATTGGCTTGGGGATTCAAAATCCACTTGTACCTGCTTACCCTGTAAAAATGCTGGTGTCAGATTTTATAGCGGTTGGTTTTTTAATGTTAATTTTAACTTTTTTAGCTTCTTTCTTACCTGCTCGGAATGCAACTAAAGTTCAAATTGGTGAACAACTTTAAAACCACTTTATATTCCTGATGTAGATGTATTTTGTCGGGCGAACTGTCGAGCTTCATGGTCAGCTCTCCGAATTGGTTCGGGAAGTCTATAGTTTGGAGTCAAAATCAAAGCAATTTTAATGGCATTGGCTAAATTTACTAAATGTCCTGAACTTACAAAAATAGGGTTAATACCATTTTGGGAACGTAAAACTTTTCCAACCTCTTGATTTTCAAGGAAAATAGGAAGTGTTGAACCTCGTTCAGATGATAAATCTCCTTGATATTTTAATAATGTCTTTTTGGCAATTCCAATAGTTGGAACATTTAAATTTACACCAACATGACATGCAATTCCAAAACGGCGAGGGTGTGCAGTTCCGTGTCCATCAGTAATGATTAACTGAGGTTGAAAATCATATTTTTCAGAGACATATTCAATCATTTGAATCAAAATAGGAGCTTCTCGAAAACCAAAAAAACTTGGAAAATAATCTATTTTTGGTTCAAACTTTTGGCTAAAAACACCTACTTGTTTTCCTTCAAGTGTACAAATATCTAAGGCTGTAAATGCTATATTTTCTTGATATTGCACATCTAATGTGAAAATCAAATCATCTGATTTCGGATAAAATCCTTGATTCCTACTTGGTATTTGTACTTTCTGAGCAAGCTGATACTGTTGTATTTTAAAGTATTCAGGTGTATTTTCAATCATTCGATAATCAATTTTTATAAAAAAAAATTTTTATCCAACTGCTTTGCGACTTCTAGGTTTCTTTTTCTTCTTTTTGGGGTTTGGAGTACTTGAGGGTTGCAACATTCCTGGCGGACAATTCGGACCCAATCCCCAAGTAGGCTGATAACGAACGCCTAAGGAGAAAATCGCTTGTGGATAAAAATTACCTCTGTAACTATTGTAAGGAAATTGTCCAAAAGGTTTATATCGTAAAAAAACTGCCCAACGAGACTGTAATTTAGGATAAAAATCATATCCCAAACTCAAAAAAGATGTGAGCATTAAGCTGGGTTTTCCAAAATCAGCTTGTTTCTCATAAACTCCATCCTTAAAGTGTAACTTTTTAATAGGACGAATGGTATGCAAATAACCGATTTCAGCTCCCGCATCCATAAAAAGCCCAAAGTTGAATAAATATCGATAAGCAATTCCGCCTGTTAAATATCCTCCATAAGTGCTATATTTATTATAAAAAAAACCTAGTTTGACAGGACTAAAAATATGATGAGGATCAGCACGCCAAATCGTGATTTCTGTTCCAAAACTAACAGCAGGATGGATTGGAGTACGAAGAATTTTGCGAAAAGGCACTGTTACGGAATGATTTCCTATCGTGAACTCAAGGGGATAACGATAATAAATATTTTGAGGTTGTCCAATGAGACTACCGCGTAAATCTTGTGCTTGGAGTGTCAAGATAGTAAAGCAAGAGAGTCCAACCCATACAAAAAGAAAATGTCCTAAATTTTTCATAATATTTGTTTGAGAGTGTGTTGAAAAATATGAAATAAACACACGTTTAGACAACGTTAGAACATTTTTTTCATTTTGAAAGGTAAGTACTATTTTTCATTTTTTTATCAGAATGATACTACTATTGCCTATGATAAAAGCACCCTTGAATTAGTATAGTATTCCACTTGCTTTGGTACCAAAAAGTAGAAATTCCTTCATTTCTAAATCCAATGTCTCAATTTGGGAATGAATGCCTATTACGTTTAAAAACTTGCCGTACAAATGGTTATAGGATGAACTAAATTTTTGAGTTTACTTATGTTTATCTGTTTGAGAGCCTGTTTTAGAATTTCTTTATAACTTGGAAGTATAATTTAATAACTAACTTATTAAGAATAAAACTTGAAGAGATACAAAAACTAAAAATAGCAATTACAGAAAGTTTAAATATTTCTGATTATCAATATGATAGTGAGATCTTCCCTGAAATAATAAATATTGGTACACTAAAAACTCATCATCTTTACCAAGATCAAGAAATTACGTCATTACCTGCTTTGTTTCCCTCGACTAATACAAATGGATTATGCTTACTTACTCACAATGAGAACAAAATAATAATGAATTATATTATTCAACAAATAGCTTTACGACTTTTACTTTCTTTTCCTATTGAGATGAGCAAATTTACTTTTATTGATCCGACAGGTTCTGGAGATAGTTTCAAATATTTAACTGGATTCAGTACTAAAATTGTAGGAGACAGTATTTTAACCGACTTAAAGGAGAATTGAATATGCTCCAAAAGGTCTCTTCTCAGGTGCATCTTAAAAGTAAAAATTTAGTTGTTGAGAATATTATTGAAAAAATGTATACTGAATTACACCAACGTATTCAAAATGAAGAAGATAATGACCGTATTGTATTAACATTTTTAGATATTCAAAAGGCTCGTCCTTTGAAAAAGAATTATAAAAATTTGCGTCAGAGTACTGGAAATATTCAGCTTACTTATGTTTCTGAAAATAGGCTTGATAATGATATAATTCCTCGTACCATTAAGTATTACCAGCAAATTATAGATATAAAGTATTAATTTACTTTCCAATACAAAACCTAATTCCCATTGATTTTTAATAACTTAAAATTTTCAGATACAAATGAGAGACAAATCCCTAAAAATCAACTCAAACTAAACAATGACTAAAAAGAAAAATGTATCAAATTACTGATTTTGTTCAAGCCATTCAACTAACCATTCCTTGATAGTTTTGTCATAGCAATTCATTCCAATTAAGCCAATTTTTTTACCTAAGTTTTGATATTTTTCATAATATTTTCGGTCATAGATTTGTTGAATTGCCTCTTCTGCTGATTGATTCACCTTAAATTCAATGATGTAAATGGTGTCTTCGGTTTGAACTACTGCATCTATACGCCCTCGATTGGTCTTCACTTCGGCTTCAATATGATACCCCACTAATTTCAAGGCTAAATAAAAAATCGCTTGGTAGTATTTTTCTTGTTTTGCCTCAAATAAATCGTAAGGAATATTTGCCAGCAGGGTTTGGAAAAATTCTTGTACATCCTCCAAATCACCTTGACGAAATGCCTTAGCAATTCGATAACATAAGCTACTGGTATGATTTTGTTCGGCATAATAATTCAGTAAATACTGCTCAAAAGATGTTTTTACTTCTTGATTGGGGTATTTTAATTCATAAATAAACGGATTTGGACGGTGGGCAATCGTCAAATATCCTGTCTGGAAAAGTACAGTATAAATGTCCAGATTTTCAATCTGATAGCTTTTAATATTGACCGCATCTACTTCAACTTTATCAATTTCGAAAAGTTGTTTATCCCGAAGTAATTTTAATAAAAAAGTAGGTGTTCCTGTCTCAAACCAAAAGTTATCAAAACGGCGGTGACGCATCAAACACAGAATAGAAAAAGGGTTGTAAACGGTTTCATTTGAAGCCCAATCCCAACTATATCCATTGTACCATTGCTGAATTTTAGTTAATATTTCATTCCTTGCAACAGATTCTTGGTCAGCAAGTTGGTCAATTTCTTCTGAAAAATAATGCTCCAATTCAGCCTGTGTGTAACCTAAAAGTGAATTGCCCAAAGGAGTCATCGTAAGGTCATCCAGATTATTCAAATCTGAAAAAATCGACACCTTACTGAACTTAGAAACGCCCGTCAAAAAGAAAAAATGAATATAAGCATCCAAACCTTTAATGACCGAATAAAATTGCTTCAAAATTGCTCGATTTTCTTGGGCTTGTTCCAATTCCGTTGCATCCAAATATTCAATAATCGGTTTGTCATATTCATCAATTAGAATGGCTACTTTTTTTTCTTGGCTTAATTTGACAATGAGTTCTTCAAATTTATTTGCCACATCTTTTTGCTCCAATTGAAGCCCATATTGGGAAGCGATTTTATCCAATTTTAAATGAATGGAAGCCTCCAAGCCAATTGTTTTGAAATCTGCTTTTCCAAAGTCCAGCCGAATGACAGGACGTTTTTCCCAATCAATTTTATTATGCTCCTTTGGAGCTATCCAAAGACCTTCAAAAAGTTCTTTTTTACCTAAAAATATTGCTTCTAATATACTGATTAATAAACTTTTGCCAAATCTACGAGGACGAGAAAGGAAATAATATTTCCCTTGATTTAGAAGGTGGTGAATTTGCTGGGTTTTATCAATATACAGATAATTACTCGTCCGTAATTCACTAAAATTCTGAATGCCTATCGGATATTTTTGCATTGCTTTTTTATTCGAAGATATGAAAAAATACTGCCAAATTCAAGACCAAACCAAGTAATAAAATTTACTTTTTATACCCCTTTTTTTATTCTACTTTTTTACAGGTCGTCATTTTTTGTGAGCTAAAATTGCTTTTTTCAGGATTTACACCTTGATTCGTGAAAATAATTTTATTATCTATTAAACTAATATTCTTATGAAAAAAGTTATTTGTTGTTTGTTTCTTGCTTTATGTTTTTCATCTTTTCTTGATTTCCTTATGGGAAGAATAGGGATAGGTGGGGATGAGACCCTTAAAGGAGTAGCTCTCAGAGCATATGTTATAGACTTTGGCTATTCTCCTTATTCTACTACTACAAGAGAGCAATCTGCTAAATTACTTTAATGTTGCTCTTTTGTAAAAATCGGATTATGACACCGATTTATGAATCAATACCCTAACCTCAAAAGTTTTGAGATTAGGGGATTTTTAAAATAGGTTCATCACAAACTGATAATATTCTGCATACCATGGATTTTGTGAAGTAAGTAATATCCCAAGGTATATCATGTTAAAAACGTACTTGTACTTTTTCATAAGTTTAGACAATTTATTAAGTTTTTAACAAAGTTACGACATTTTCCGTATTACCCCTTTTTTTATTCCACTTTTTTACAGGTCGTAATTTTTTGTGAGCTAAAATTGCTTTTTTCAGGATTTACACCTTGATTCGTGAAAATAATTTTTGTATCAGTCAAACTCCTGATTGCCATGAAAAAAGCTTTTTTATACCTGATTTTTAGTCTGTTATTCTGTTTTACCCCTCCCAGCAATATTTATGCCCAACAGGATGTAATTGATAGTTTGAAACAGGAGTTAGAAAAGGCGGATGTGGATTCTTCAAAAAAAAACATACATAACTATATCATCCGTAACTACCTCGTAAGGGATAAAAATGAGGAAGCACTAAAATATGCACTTCAATATTATGATATAATGGTGGAAAACAAAAGTATTCAATACTCTAATTATATGAATTTATTAGGTGGAATATATGACAACAGAAGCGTTTATGATTCAGCTATTATTTTTCTCCAAAAAGCAATGGAAAGTGCCGAATATCTGGAGGATTATGTAGCAATGGGGCGGTCTTATTTGTATTTGGGAGGTACCATGTTCAAGCAAGGTAGAAAAGAAGAAGCATTGAATTACTTTTTGAAATTAAGAAAAATTTCTGAGCAAAACTTAGATATTGAGCCTGAGGCTAAGAACAACTTAGCTTCAGCTTATTATAGCATAGCTATGATTTTAAAGGAAGTAGAACAAGATAAATCTATAGGCTATTATTTGAAAGCAGCTGAAATTTTCGAAGAAGCAAAAAAATTTCAGAATTTAGCAATAACACTAAGGTCAATCGGTTACATCTATGCCCGAGTGAAACCTGATAGTGCAATTTATTACCATCAACGTTCAGTTAAAATTCTTAGGGAGATAAAATCATACACTAGTTTAGCTTACTCACTTTCAAATATAGCATTTACTTATACACTTTTTTCTCAACCTAAAAAAGCAATTCCATATCTTAGAAATGCTCTAGACACTTTCCGTTTAACACAACATCCCAGAGGAGAAATAATTGCTGTTAATGGTTTAGCAGAAGCCTATATTACAATGGGAAAACTTGATAGCGCACAAAAATATATTAGTGAAGCTTTATCATTGAACGATAGCATTAACGATTTAGATGCACTCCATGAAACTTATAAAATGGTTTATCAAGTTGATTCTTTGGGAGGAAACTATTTGAATGCCCTAAATTCGTATATCAAATATAGAACTCTTCGTGATACACTATTGAAGAACGAAATTGTAAGCGAGTTAACAGCTAAATATGAAACCGAGAAAAAGAAGCTGAAAATGCCCAACTCAAGGCAGAAAATGCTTAAAAAGAAGCAGAAGTACAGGCTCGAAATAACATTTTAATCGGTGGTGGTATTTCTGTTCTTGCGTTGGTAGTTGCTCTTGGAGTATTTATTACCTCCAATCGAAAAATAAAACAGCAAAGAACTCAAATTGATACCCTTTACAAAGAACACGCCCATCGTACTAAGAACCAATTTAGCACATTGGTTGCACTCCAAAATCGCCAACTCCGACAGTTGGAAGGTACAGCAGAAATTTCTTTTTTTGCATGAAAATAATATTATCTATTAAACTAATATTCTTATGAAAAAAGTTATTTGTTGTTTGTTTCTTGCTTTATGTTTTTCATCTTGCTTTGATTTCCTTATGGGAAGAATAGGGATAGGTGGGGATGAGATCCTTAAAGGAGTAGCTTTGAGAGCATATGTTATAGACTTTGACTATTCTCCTTATTCTACTACTACAAGAGAGCAATCTGCTAAATTATTAGCTTAGATTTCACAAGATGGAAAGTTGTACGACGACTCTGAGTCGTCGTACAACCACTAATCAAATTCTTGAGTTAAAAATAAAATAGCGACCACAGACTTGATTCATAAACTCTATGCCATTGTTCGTGTCTCACGAACAATAAATTACATCATAGAATTGCTCGTGAGACACGAGCAACGGCATTTTATTTTTCGCTAAAAACCGCTACAAAATAATTCGTAATAACCTCTTTTATAGCATAAAGTGGTGGCACGACTTCGAGTCGTGCCACCACTAAAAAACGAACCTTTCCAATGGAAAAGCTGAAAATTTTAGTGGTCGAAGACGATTTTTTGCAAGCCGAAGACATGATTTATAACCTCAATTTGTGGGGTTATGAAGTTACAAATCATGTGGATATGGGCGAAAATGTTTTATCAGCCATCCAAGAAAATAAACCCGATTTGATTTTGATGGATATTGATTTGGCGGGTAAAATGGACGGAATTCAAACGGCTACGGAAGTCAATAAAAAATATCAAATTCCGATTATTTATTTGACAGGACTACTTCATCCGAAACTCTACGAACGGGCAAAACCCACTCGACCATCTGCCTATTTATTGAAAGGAGATACGGACGAAAATATCTTTCGGGCAATTGATTTGGCATTGCATAATTTTCAAGAAAAAAAGTCCGCCCAACCTGATAAATCAACACAAGAATTATTTGGAATGGTTGGAGGCGATGAATTTATTTTCATACGCCAAAATCAGACGCATAAAAAACTGTATCTCAAGGATATTTTGTGGGTTGAGGGCATGGCAGGAAATGGCATTAAAATCCAGACTGCGGATAAGGAACATTTGTTATTTAGTGTACGCCCATCGGATTTTGAAAAACGTGAATTTAGTACCAATTTGATGCGTGTGCATCGCTCATGGATTGTGAATTTTTCGCACATTGATGAAATCGAAGGACGCACTATTTATATCGGAAAACAGGCAATTCCCATTGGCGAAAAATATTGGAATACGGTTCGGAAACGCCTTAATTTTTTCTAAAAATCACTTCCAGCTCTCCACGCGTTTTAAACGTTTGGAGAACTTAAACAATTGAAAATCAGGAAAAAATTTCTTTAAAAGGAATCTCAACGTTTAAGGATTCATCCTTGATTTTATCGCTTCCTACACCATACAGTTTGTACGTCCAGTCAGGTGAATAAATATGAATGGTTTCTGTTAATGGATTGACTAACCAACACGAAGGGACATCATGTTCAAAATATTTCATGAATTTTTCCATCAAATCTTGTCCACCTTGTTTGGGTGAAATAATTTCAATCACGAGTAGCGGAATTTCTGTAATTTTGATTTGGTCTTGATGCCAAGTAACCAATCGTTTGGGAAAAACAGCGACATCAGGTTCAGACTCCCAGTCATCTAATTTTAGGGTAGGTTGTGTCAATGTATGGTATTTTGCACGATAATTAACAAAAAACAAGCCTGCCAAATTTGATTGGACTAACGAATGATTATAACTGGGCATATCTATTGAAATTTCTTCGGTTTGGAGTTCTGGATTCATCATCAACGCATTTTTTATTCAAAACAAATATACGGATTTTTTCTGATTTATTTTCATCAAAAACCCGTCAGACTTTCAAAAATCTGACGGGTTTTTAGTTTTAAATCTTCATTAGTTTACGAGTAAAAATTACGGCTTTGCGTAGAGATTCGGGGTGTTGGTGTGGTATGCCTTTCGGTCAGCCCTTGACGAACATATTTTGCGCTCATAATCAATTTTTTAACGCCTAAACTTTTAACGATTATGTGCGACTTGAAAAACCTCTCTGATGAAGAAAAAGAAATCATCCATCAAGTAATGGAAGGCAAAACCAACAAAGAAATCGGCGATAAAATTTGTAAATCGCATCGCACGGTGGAAAACAAACTAAGTAATATCTATGCGTCTTGCGATGTCAAGAATCGGCTTGGATTAATCCAAAAAATTTTGAAAAAGAAATAAAAAAAACGCCTCCATTGCGAGGCGTTTTGTGTGAAACGCTACAACCCAAAATTAGTCTTTTTTCCTAAAACTATCGTCCAATACTTTGCCACATGTACAGCCTTCTTGCCGTAAGGCATTGACCAACTCCAATAATTTTGCTCTGGGATTCTCGTCTTGGGTTGGTATGGGTTTGAGTCCGAGATGCAAACTAAAGATTATGACCAAGATAGATGCTTGAAATAAATAGCTTAATGAAGTTTTATTTTATATCATGACCATTCTTGTTTAAAAGATACTTCCACGCCCTTTAAATTTAACAGTATAGCGTGTTTTTTGACCTTTCTTCGCTTTAATCATAAAGCCTTTGCTGATAAAACCATTAGAGGCATTATGCTTGACAGTTGCCTGTCCTACCTCATCACCATTAAGGTCTGTAATTAAAATTTTACCTTGATTATCGGTCTCAAATTTTCCCTCTTTGACTTGCCCATCTTGGAGAATTTGTATTTTGGCATCTACACCAGATAAAGGCTTATCGGTTTGTCGGTCAATAACCAGAATTTCAATACTACTTTTCCCGCCACTTAGAGGGCTACGACTCTTTTTGGCTATCAGGCTTTGACACGAACTAAACATCACTCCAAAAGTGATACATACAAGTAAGGTAATGACAAATTTTTTCATGATAATTAGATTTGTAGTTAAATATTAATTATCCTCGGATGGCATCCTTTATTTCATCTTTTGCCCATTGGGGAATTTCAAAAGTCCATTTTGCTCCTATGAATCCGATGTAAGTACGCCAGTTTTTGTATGGTTTCATGCCATTAATTTCGTAATTGCGATTAAAAACGTTGTACAACTGTAGTTGATAAAAAAAGGTGCGAGTGACTATAAAACCTTGTGTATCATTTTCTTGAGAGCCTCTTCCATTGATTCCATATCCAAGTTGGATACTGTAACCCCCTTCAACAATATTATTTCTGCTATAACTGACTACTTCGGGATATTTAAATAATGCTCTAAAAGGTTTATAGATACCTTGTTTTTGTTTGTACGCATAATTATAATCATATGACATTCCCAACACTAAGTACTTAAAATACTTATCCGCCACATAGTCCCCTAATTTGTATCTTAATTCTATACTAGGAGTGACAGAGAATATACTATGCTTAGTAGCATTTACTTTGTCTTCAATAGCAGGAAAAATACCTAACCAATTTTTTTCTCGGCGGGTTCTTATTTCATATGCTCGATTTGTCCAAGTCAAAGCAAAATTAATATCAAGAGGTAAATTCTTATTAAAAACTGTCATGTTACCTCCTATTCTATAATTATTTAATTCAGGACGGTGAGTCACCCATGGTATCCAAATGATAGGGACTCGTAAATCCACCATATGTTCTCTATTATTGATAAGTGACCCACCACTTTCAAATTTTTGAATAATTGGACTGAACGTAATATTTCTCCGCTTTTGGGCATAAAGATTCAGGGTCGCTATGAAACATAGCGATAATGCAATGAATAAACTTTTCATATTGTTAAATAAGTTTAGATATTAAAAAACTAAATAGATTTAAATATTTATTAATAATCATCAAAATGAAGTAATAAATCTTGAGCGTACTCATCGCCTTGTCTGGCGGACTTACGAAACCAACTAATTCCTGTTTTGAAGCTACGTTTACATCCTCTACCTCGAATATGCAATACACCTACTGCTGACTGTGAGGGGGCAAAATTAAATTTTGCACTTTTTTCGAACCATTTATAGGCATTTTTATAGTCCTTGGTTTTGTAGTAGGCAAGTCCTTTTTGCCACATCTGAATGGCACTATTACGTGGACTATATTGCTTAGAAACAGGTTTGGTAATAAATTTAATTTTAAAAGACTTAGGGTCTACCATAAAAATATCTTGGAAGTATTTAGTTACCCCATCCTTGGTTACTGACTTCTTTACCAGAATCTGTGCATAATCTTGACTACCAGAATTTTGTATTTTTGGATTACTAATGCCGTCAATAGGTGCTTTATCAATAGATGATACATATTTTACTGCATACTTTCTATTTCTTAAAGCAGATTGATACGTTTTAAATGAAGCATCATTACTCGTATTATCATTAGCAATTCCAATATCATCATATACCATCAGATTATCATTATCGTATTGGTCAAGCAGTTTCATGCTTGAAAAGAATTGGTCTTTATTGACAGATGAACGATGTGTATGATTATATATAGCATCACAATATTGTTGCACTGTTTTTCGGATTTGCTGTTGTTGATAAGGTGTAAACTCATCCGAAGTTAATGCCAAAGACAGTACTCCTATCACTAAAATAAACCATTTATTATTTTTCATAATTTACTGATTTAGAGATAATACACTTGACTTATACGTCTTTTTTTGTGTCAGCGTTTGGGGCATTAAATTAGAGGTAAGCCACCCCACATTATTACTGTCTCGTTCAATGTGTTGAACCGTAAAAATAAATCCTGGCACCTGTAAAAAGTGATAAACAATGCGTTCTACATGTTCTATTTGCAACTGTCCCGTTTTGATGAGATAAAAAAAGACATTACGTTCATCTACTTGAAAATCTTCGGGCGCATAATGAACAATATTTGCTCGCTCTTCGGTAGTAATTTTGTGTAAGTCCATGAAGTTCAGCTCATGACTAACTGGAGAAATGAACTTAGAATCATCAACTTTTTTGGGCTGAAGCGATAAAAAATCAGCCCGTACACTCCGAATGACCCAATGTTTGTTCTGTTTTTTATCCTTTTCGGTTTGTAAGACTAAGCGAAGTTTAGTGAGTTTGCCATTTAACTTTACTTTACAATCCGCTACGGCATACCAGTTACTATCGTGATAATTCAAAAATACAGGTGCATTTGGATTAGCAACCGCATCCAGAAATTGATTGTATTTTTGCAAAGAATCATTACTCTTATTGATTAATAATTCGTAATCAAAAAGGCTTATAATATAACCTTTACGCTTCTGCACGTTGTTACGGTCAGCGATTGGGTTGCCTTCGATATCGGTTTCATAATTGAACCGCTTCACGAATTCATCCAATTGTTTCACTCGCATTTTCAAAAATTCCTCATTGAAACCATCTTTGAGGGTTTGGGCAAATATGGAATTAGAAAACACCCAAATTGCTAATAAAATATAGAATTTATACATCATGACTTAGCGTTAGATATTAATAAGCAGGAGTGGTATCAGCAACACTAATATCCCCCAGTTTCACAATCCAGTATTTTTCTCCATTCCATGTTTCCATAAGATATATGTAGATTTCAATCGTCTTTTTTGTTACATCACAGTAGCGTTTTACGTAACGGTCTCCATAGCGACTATACCCACAAAATTGCTGAAAAATTGATGCTACCGCACGGTATTTATTCTCCCCCACTTTATAGAAATTGCTAATATGATAAATACCTGCCTGTTTGATTTCAACTTTTGCATAACGGAGATTGGCTAAACGTTGTAAATAGGTTTTGAGAGGATAACGTGTAGGGTAAGTTCTCCGAGTGGAAGAAACTTCCATAGTAACACGTTCTCCTTTACGAATAAACAATTCTAGAGTCTCGTCAGCATAGTATACTTTGACTTCTTTAGGACGTTCTTTACTTCCAATGATTGATAAATAATCTTGGAAACTATCAATCATTACACCCGCCCGCTCTTTAAATTGTTTAATATCGTCATCCGTTAATGGCACTTCTTCATCTGGTTGAGCAATAACTCTCCCATGAGCAGATAGTAGTACGATGATGAGTAATGAAAAAATTAATTTTGTATTCATTGGAATTAACGTTTATAAATTTCGTGAATTTTTAAAAATGTGATTTTCCCATTGGAATTTGTCTTCTTTTCTAAGACGGCAAGCCCCACCAGTCGCCGAGTAGTACTGAGGCGTTTTAGAAATCGCTCAGAAGATTGGCGTTCTACAATCGTTTTACCGTTTTTACCCAAAATTTGCACCTTCACAAACTCATTGTCAAAATGCTTTTGTAATAATGGACGTACCAGTCGAATGCGTTCGATTTCGGTATTTCGAGTATTTGCCAGTCCTAAAAGGTCATTGACAAATACTTCTGAGTTGGTTTTGATGGTAATATCATCATCGTCATCTCCGCCTGATGTCGAGGTTACATTGACTTCCCATTGAGGATATGAGTTCGGGTCGGTGTGCTTCAAAATTTCGGCATTCCGTTGCTTGGTACGCTCAAAAAGTGTATTCCAATTTACTTCGCCATTTCCAGATACGATATGTTGTAATTCTTTCAGCCATGCATTGGTAAATGTACTTCCTACCCCTGAAGAGTAACTATATTGTCCAGGGCTTGAACTTGAGACAATGATTGTTCCTTTGAGGTTCTTAAATAACTTTTGGTAATTGTCGCTTGTCGAATTTTCGAGAACTGTATTTCCACCACTGATACTTTCTTTCGCCGTCAAGCTAGAAGATTCCGAATTACAACTCTGAGACATGACAATAATAAGTTGTGGACGAGTAGACTTTTGCTTTAAGATTTCGAGTACCCGATTTAGGGATACAAAATCACTATCGTAGTCTCCTAATGCCAGTTGAGGCCACTTCGTTTTATCATTGGTAGCCCGTCCGCCATGTCCTGTATGGTAGAAGAATGCAATGTCCTGACTGGAAAACTGAATATTGTTCAGCGTTTCCATTAATTTATCCTTGTTGTAATCAAAATCACGGAAGTAATGCTGTTCAATTTTCATATTATTTGCTGATGCAATCGCTGCAAATTCGGTGAGCATTTTGTTGTAATTGATATTCACACTATGCCCAATCTTTGCATCAAAAGTATTGGCGAAAATGATTCCGTGAAATGTTTGGGCCTTGGTCATAAAACTCACACTCCAAAACAATAGAATGAACCTTATTCTTTTCATATTTATAAAATTATTTTTATTATTAAATTACTGACTATCAGTATTTTTAGTAACTATAGGGCGTAAAAATTCAATTAGGCTTTGTTTACACTTAAAGCTCTCCGTTTTCAACTTCTGATTGTGGTAAAAGCCCCACATTTCGCAATTCATCGCAATCAGTACATCAGCTTTTTCCTTCCCTTTGAAAAAGGAAAAGGCAGTTTCAGGCGTAAACTTACACTCCTTCTCTAAGCTGTCAAGTCGATAATTATGCTCAGTCTGCATCAGAAATTGGAGAATCGAAATGTAATTATCAGCCACATTGCCCTCGTATTCATTGACTGCAAACCCTGCGATTGTTTTCGTCATGCTATCAGGACGGACTAATGGGTTCAGTGTATAACATTTTATACTATCTGGCTCATATAACATACTCACTAAATCATTTCCCATAAGTGCGATTACTGCACTGTCTGGTTTGAGTAATTGACTAGAAATATGGTTTATTGTATTTGATTGTTGTATTGAGCAACTCCAGAAAAGGGGTGTAGTAATAATTAATAAAATTTGTAAATATTTCATAGGAGAATTAATTTTGATTCTAAAAATTGACTTGTGCATAATCTGCTTTGAAGCTAAAACTTCTAAAATTTTTATTTTGGGCAAACAAGCTCACTCCAAATAAGCAAGCAGACAGTATGAGAATATTCTTTTTCATGATAACTAGGTTTATAATAGTTTAAACGATGTTGTTTCTGATAGCTTTGATAATCAGACCTGTACGGTTCTTTACATCAAAAAGGCGGTAAATAATTTTGAGTTTTGTCTCCACGGTACGAGAAGAACATTTAAGATTTTCAGC
The DNA here is from genome assembly GCA_002340355.1 of Cytophagales bacterium UBA2561. Lineage (GTDB taxonomy): Bacteria > Bacteroidota > Bacteroidia > Cytophagales > Thermoflexibacteraceae > UBA2561. The sequence continues at coordinate 306,488 of DDLX01000028.1, read as the reverse complement.
GATTTCATGGTTTGTTTTTCCATCACATACCATTTGGATAATCTGTTTTTCTTCTGACTTTAAATTTATGTATTTTTTGGTTTGATGTTCGTTGCAAAGAAGGAAGATTTTGGTGGAGATATAAAGGGGAGTACCGTGCGGAATACCCCTTGGTTAGTATATTTTTTTATCGTAACTTTATGTCCATTTTTGAAAAAACAGGCTCAATAGAGTTAGATGTTACTATTCAGCCTGTGGTTTTAGTTGTATCAAATCTTTCTAGCCAGATTTGGCAAAACTTTACGGATAGCCGTTGGCTTTTTGGTCGTTAGGGTTTTCGATAACTCTCCTATTTCCTCCGCAATTGTTGGAAGCAAGGGAACAAGCATCGTCAAGAAATCCTTCGGTAAAACCCCCTTGAGTTCTTGCATTTCATACAGAATTTTGTCCAATTTCTCGTCTTGTCTATCAAGGGCTTATTGAGTTTTTAAGTCTCCTTGTTGTTGCTTTTCAATTAGATAGGAGTGCTGTTGCACTCGTAATTTTTGAATTTCATGCTTCAACTCAGCATTTTCCCTATCCAGTCATTCAAAATCAAACCCATTGAATTCGTTGGTCAGGTCTTGTTTGAGGTTTTGACGCTCTAAATCAAGCAGTTCATGGTCTTTTTGACGCAACTCCTCTTCCCATTTTTGCAAATCTGACATCCGTTTGAGTAGATTTTGCTCTCGTATTTCCAAATAGTGGACATCCAAGTTCGATACAACGTTTGAATTTTGTACACTATTTTGAACCCCATTTAGGATAGAATTCTGAGTAAAATTCTGGGCTGAACCTTGAACTAAATTTTGAGTAGCATTGATTTGACCTTGCTCTGCCAACTCCAACAAAATTTCTGATAAAGCCGTTTTTCGACCTTCGACTTCCCGTCTTTCTTTCTGTATTTCAAGTAGATAGTTGTACAGATTTTCGCCTACATTTACATTCATTGATTTCATAACTGAAATAAATTCACAGGTTTTAAAAGTTTAAAAAAATTAGAAAGTGTGTCAAATCCCATTCAATTCGACTTTCTTAGAATGGACATTCTTCTGAAGCAGGTGTTTCCCAATCTATTTCATCTATTTTTTGACAGGGAAATAAGATACCATCCATTTCCAAATCTAATATATCCATGATTTTTAGAGCTTTATCTCTGTATTTTTCAGAAAAATTATCTAAAATATTCGGTGCTTTTTGAGGTTGAGTCGGTGAAAAAATCCTTTCCGTCATCTGTCCAAAATCTTGGATAATAGCTTGTTTTGCATACTTCTGAATTTGTGGCAATTTTTGATAGTATTCTGATTTTTGAATTGGCGGAGGAATCAAAAAAAGGTTTAATCCCTTGAGTTTTTACATTTCAGATTTTTTCAAGAATTGTAAGTATTCGACATATAAAATACACACTTCCAATTGTTTACGATGTTCAAATAAAGCTCGAATTCCCGTCAGGAAGACCGTTTTTGCTGTAACTTTTCCCTCAATTTTTTGGGGTAAATATTCATTTTGTATGGATTTTTGGATACTAATCGGCTGATTTTGTCCGTATTTTAATCCGTTTTCAATGGTCTGTCGAGCTTTTCCGATACTTTTGATATTTCGTTTGGAAATTTCATGTTCCAAGAAATCGAATGCACTCTGATAATCCATATAACCACCTGAAACATAGCCTCCTAATAACTTGCTTTGAGTCAATAAAATGCCATTTTTTTCACCATCTACAGCATTGGAAATTTTATATTGAACTGATTCCAGAACCCTTTTCAACCTTTTTGCCACCAAATTATCCTCTATCTCATGTGGAATTTTAGACAAAATTTTGTATGAAATTTCGGATGAATTGGGATGTGGTTTAGAAGTATCTTCAAAGATACTTCTTTCCAACAACTCATTAAAAATCAATGCTTCTGGATTAAAAAAAGGTTTTTTATCCACCGAATAAAAACGAAGTCGAGCCACATCCTTACAGGACTTATCTGTTTTCAATTGAAAATTGTCCCAAAAGTATTTTTCCAACGCAAAATAACTTTGATGGTGTCCTTGATTATCCTCATGCTTAGGAATCGGAATAATAACATAAAATCCTGTTCCAGAGATAGATAAACCCACATAGGCAACAAAATCTAATGCCTCAATTTCTGAACGAATCGTTTTCATATCGTCCACATTATCAAAATCCAAAGCAATCAATCCCGAATGCTGAATCAAGGCATCATTGGCACGTCTGATAAATTGCCCTGAGACCGCTATGGCAGGAAATAACTTCTTGAATTCCTGTAACTTATCCGTTTTGCCTTTTTGGGATGTACGTTGTTGAAAACCCTTCACCAGTTGCTTCAAAGGTCTGCCCCTTGCCTTCTGAAAATCACCGTAATATTTAGCTGGAATTCGATTTTGTCCAAAACACCAGTCAGGTACTTGAAATGGTCGATTGTCCTGACTCCCTTGCAAATAAGTCCACAAATCAACTTGTTGCGGATGTTTTGTAGCAAAGGCATTTCTAAAAAAGGAAACAGACTGATTTAATATATTTCTCGTTTTCATCTTATTTTCAATCATTAAAGTTAAAGTCTTTTAGTGTTCCCTAGGGAACGATAGGGAACACTTCGTTCCGTTAAGGAACATCTTTATTTGACTTATTTTGAGCTAAAAAGCACCTTTAAAGCCCTTTAAACCCATTTTTTCAATCATTATCTCCCTCAATCGTTCCCTAGGGAACGGGGTGTAACCCAAGGGAACAAAGGGGAACGCTAGGAAACACGCTTTTACCTTTTTATTGATAATCAAGATTTTAATAAAAAGTCTCGTTTTAGCTAAATCATCTAAAAAAGTGTGGGTCATAAATGTATTGTTCCGATTTCTGAAACACCGTTCCCTTCGTTCCCTAGGGAACACTACATCATAAAAACTATTCAAAAAGGCTGTTTTTATCACTTTAAAGCCACTTTTTACTGTTTGAACTCCTTTTTTAAGGTGTTCCCTTAGCGGAATTAACGGAACGCTCTCTTTTTAAGATGCGGTGAACTTGTGTCTTGGATAAGTGCAATACATCAGCAATTTGCTGTAAACTTTGTCCTTGTGCCTTTAGCTCTAAAATCTCCTGATTTCGACTTGCTTTATCTTCCAAAGAAACCTGTTTCAGATGTTCTAATTCAGAGGCATATCCCCGAAAGTAAAAGCCTAAAAAATTCGTCTGCTTGTCAATTTCACACAAAATGACATTTTCCGAATCGTACCTCATTTCGGTATTCCGAGCCTTGATTTGTTTGAGATAGCGCAAGGATTTATCCTGTTGGGATTCCCCAATCGCAAAACAAGAATCTACAAAATTGATGAGCATTTTTGAGCCTTGTAAATCGTTTCTCGAAATCGGTTTATAACCATCTCGTTTAGGCGTATGTCCCAAGCACAAAATCGACAATTGATGCTTCTTTTTTAGTGCCTTGAGGTGTTTCATCAATGCTAGTGCATTCTTTGACTTTTCATTATCTGTTCCTAAAAAAGTAATGTTATCAATAATTAAAACCTTCACATCATGTTGAAGAACAGCGATTTCGATAGATTCCTTGAGGTAGGTTTCAAAATCCATTTTTTCAGGAATTTCGGCATCTGAATCAATCTCACAACGCAAAAAATACTCTGAAAAACGATAGTGATTCTTGCCATTTTCGGAGTACCTGACCTCAAACTGTTTATCAGATAATTCAAAATCAAAATACAATACTTTTTGTGGAGCAGTTTCACTCCGAAAGTCCTCGAAAATTAACCCATTTGCCAGAATTTCAGCAATTTGTACGGCTAAAATGGATTTCCCTACATTGGTATCCGCAAACAAAAAACATACTTCTCCTTCATACCAAAAGACATCAAAAAGTTTTTTGGGAATGGGACGAGTTTTCGCCTCATTTATCCATGTATTTGCTGACTTAATGGCAAATAAGGAAGGACGAAAAGCGTGTTTGTTTTCACTCAGTATTTTTAGATTTTGCTGTAAATGAGCAAGGTCTAAATTCTCAAGCATAGAGTCGTCTTTTGGAGACTTATACGCTTGTTTTTGAGGGATAAAATCCGTACTTTTGTAATATCCTTTCTGTAAAAAGGCATTTGGGCTGTTCACATGGGAGGTCTCAAAATCCATTGTTCAGTCCTTTTTTTTGGTTTAAAATATATGCCTCTGCCTCTACTTCTATTTCTTGTTGTGTTTTCTTCCGTCCTGATTGCAAATATTTCAATAGTTCCAACTTAGAAAAATACAGGCGTTTTCCTTTCTTCATGACAGGAAGTTCTCCACGACTCACTTTTGTATAGATGGTGGCTTTGGTTAAATTTAAAAATTGAGCCGTCTGCTCCACATTCATTAAATCATGTGGCGGTAACTCTACTTTTTGAGTTTCTTGAAATGACTCACTTCTCTGCTGGTTTTTAATGAGAGCTTTCCGAACTGCTTCTTCAATCAATGCCTCCAGCTCAGTGCTTTCTAATTGTAAGATAATCATTGTCTTTATGGTTTTACTAACTTTGATGAAAGCAAATGTATGGCTGAAAAGGAGATAGGTTTATAGACTCCCTAGGGAGTCCATACGATTTATTCTAATTTTTTTACCACAAAGAAAATACGGTTTTGAGTTGGTCAAAAATCTTTGTATTTGCTTCCAAGGAACTGGTCGAAATACCTTGATTCAATAGTTTGGCGTATTTCTTTGCCAAGTCTAAATCGAATAACTCGCCAAAAACCTGCATTAGCTCAATTTGAGAGGGTCTCATTCCCTTCTCATTTTGAATAATTTGGGCTTCATTCAGGGCAATTAACAAACGTACCATATTGGTATATTCTCCTTTTTGCAATTGTCCTTTGGACAATCGAACAGTATGGGTTTTATTGGTATCCAATAGGTTCTGTAATTTCAAAATCTCTAATCGACATTGTTCCTCAAAATTGGATTCCTCTATCGCCTCATAATAAGGAGAATAAAAAGAACTTCTCTTGTCATAAGGACTACCATAATCAAAGGTGTAATAATTATCTTCTTCCATCACAGGAAAAAGTTGCATATAGTCCGTGCGGATAGCCACCAAATAGTTGATTTTTTCAGTAATATTGGGGAGGGTTTCCAAATGTTTTTGGACTCGTTGGAAGTCAAACTTTCGGTCTTTTCTTCGTTGGGCTTCCTTATCCATAAAATCGGCACAAGTGCGTAAAGATTCCTCCACATAGTTCCACAATTCATTAAAATATTCAGCCAGTTTTTCCAACAGAAAGGGAAGCAAGGAAGCCGAAACCTCCAATTCAGTCAGGTGTTTTATCAAACTCAAAGGAGTATTTTGGAGGGTGTACACATACGCCACCTGCTCATAAAAGAGATTGAAAAAGGCTAAAATTTCCGTCTCACTCAGGTTTTCTTTGTCCTTTAGATAGTGAAACATTTGCGTATTGAGCATTGAGTTGAGGTACTCATCCAAATTAGTCTTTGGCGTAAAAGTATATTCTTCCATTCGTTTTAGTAGGGGACTATGACATTCGGTTTGAGCCAAACGTTCTAATTCTGCTAAGGTCAAATACTCTCGATGCGTTTCTGCTGATTTAATCGTAGCTACTTTGGCATTCAAATCCATCTGTAATAAACCTTCTTTATAGGCTTGTTTGAGGGTAGCTTTGATTTTGTTGAAATACGATACGGCTGTAACTTATCCGTTTTTTCTTTTTGGACTGTACCTTGTTGAAATCCTTTACTAATTGCTTCAAAGGTCTACCCCTTGCCTTCTGAAAATCACCGTAATATTTGGCAAGAATGCAATTTTTTATTACTTTCAAAACCATGAAAAAGCCCGTTATTTTTTTAGCCTTTGCCAATGACAAAACCGATGAAAGTCGATATTTGAGAAACTTATCAGATGAGTTGCACGAACTTCGGGAAGTTTTAGACAAAACAAATTGCAAAATTATTGAGCGAGCAAATGTCCGAATCAAAGATATTTTTGATGTTTTTAGAGAAAATGAAGTAACGATTTTTCATTATGGTGGTCATGCTAATGATTTTCAACTTTTACTTGAATCTTCTCAAGGAAATGAAACAGCGCACGCCAAACCTTTGATGGAGTTTTTAGCTTCTCATCAATCCTTAAAATTGGTCTTTTTGAATGGCTGTTCTACAAAAAAGCAAACCCAAGAATTACAATCGAAAAATATTTCTGTGATTGGGACACGTTCAGAAATTGAGGATGAAATTGCCAAAAATTTAGCCATCAGTTTTTATAAAAGTTTAGCAAGTTTTAAAACCATTCAAGAATCTTGGGAAACAGCTCAAAATGAAATCCAAACCAAAAAAGGATACAAAAAGTTTCGGGCATTGTATCGAAAAGGAAAGGAACAAAATGAATTTCCTTGGGAATTATCAGCCACAGAAAAAGGACAAAATTGGAAGTTGGCAAAACCTAAAAATATTCAGGAAGAATATGAGACAAAAATTATCAAGTTAAATCAAGAACTCTTAAATCGAGCTAATGAAATTAGAGTGAAACAAAATACCATCGAAACTCATGAAATGTTTATACAAAATTTGCTTGAGGAAAAACGAAAATTGGAAACTACAAAAGATGTATCAGAAAATGAAATTCTATTGATTCAAAAGAAATTAGATGCAGAAAATCAAATTATTGATAATTTAAAAGTTGAAAATCATAAATTAATACAGCAAAATAGGTCTCAAAATGATGAAATTAAAAAACTTAGAAAACGTATTGAAATATTAGAAAATACAAAAAATCAAGCTAAAGAATTCATTGAACAACAACAAATTACAGATGCAAAGGTCAGGCAAGGTTTTGAACTTATTCAACAAAATCAATCCCATGAGATTGAAGATTTACTACCTGAACAAGAGTTGATTGATGAAGAAGCTAAAATACGAGCAAAGCAAAAAGAAGAATTTCGTCCTCTTGCCCAAAAATATCTTGTGAAAGCCTTCGGAGCAACAGCAGAACTTGATTTAAAAAAAGCAGAAGCTTACCATAAAAAAGCCTTTGAAATTTGTCCTGATGCTGAATTTTGGTTTGAATATGCACGTTTTTTACAAGCTAATTTTTCTGATAACCAAACTGTTATAAAGTATTATCGAAAAGCATTACAACAAACTGAAAATCAATCAAATGATGAGATGACTGCCATGATTTCATATTATTTGGGACGTGCATATCTTTCTTATGATGACTTTGCTCAAACTGAACATTACTACAATAAAAGCCTAAAAATATATCAAAACTTAGATTTACAAGAAGATATAGGAAGAATGTTTGTACAATTAGGAGATTTGTATTTAGAAACAATTGATGACCAAAAAGCTCTACAAAATTATAATGAAGCACGAAAAATATTTAGTTCAAACCCTGAAAACCATTTATCTATAGTTGGACATATTTTTAATAGTTTAGGGATCTTATATACACGTTATGGAAAAGAACAATTTGATACTGCAAAACATTATTTACGTTGGGCAATTACGGTAAGAGATAAAATAGTAGAACAAAGCGATGACAATGATGATATTACTGTACTTTTAGATAGCTATTATAGTTTAGGTAATTTGGAATATCAAAATAAACAATATGAAGAAGCATTAGATATTTTTGGAATGCTTGTCCAAAAATATCATAAACACATAGATAAGAATCAAAAATTATATGCCTCTCGAATTGCAACTGTCTTAATTGTTATAGGAGAAATAAAAATTCAGCAGAATATGCCAGAAAAGGCATTGATTGCAATAAATAAGGCAAAAAATATCAATGAACTACTTGTAATGGAATCGCCTGATTTATACCATTTAGAATTGGTGAGAACAAATATAATGTTATGTAAAATTTATAAATTATTCGTAGAACAAGGAGATACAAAATATATTGTATTGGCAAAAAATGTCCTTCAAGATATTACTCCTCAGTTGGAAGAAAATAAAACTATTCCACAAGTTGAAAAATGGATAGAACAAGAACTTATGCCATTAAATCAGTTTTTTAGCATGAATTAAATAATTGATTATCAATATTTTATTTCCCAATACAAAATTTAGAAAAGATATTTCCCAACAAATCATCGGTAGTAATTGTACCTGTGATTTCACCGAGATGATGCAAGGCATGTCGAATATCCATCGCCAAAAAATCATTTTTCGGTATCTTTGAAACTAAACCTTTGAAAAATGGCAAAAACACCTACGCCCGAATGGGTCAAAGAAAAGTTTCTGAATAATACGGAAATTATTGCATTGTTGTATCCTGAAAAAGAACTGACTAGCGCAGTTAGAGGTCGGTTTTCCCAGAAAAAAACAGGAAAGCGTCCTTGGACAACAGAAGAATTAAGTCGATTAGAAGAAATTCGTCAAGAATTTATTAAAAGGCTTGAAAAAAGTTAGTAGATAATCGCTTTTATGTCAATATTTACTAACTTTGTCAAAACTAATTTTTCAAAAAAGCTCGAAACGGTTGAGAGTCTAGACAACAACAACCGAATCGAGCGTAACCCATTAAAAAAATGGAAGACAAAGGTACAAAACTTGACCTAATTTTGAGGGCGAAATTATCGGCAGACCTCGTAGATTTTTGCCTCGAAAGCGAACAACCGACCCGTCAGCACCTCCAAAACCTGAAAGATGAGCTGACAAATAATGCCTTAGAAATGCTTTGCAGTGTGGATTACATTAACGAAGTGCTGAGGCGGGATTTTGTGCAAAGTATCTTACGGATTCGTTATTTGCTGTTGTGTTTGGAAATTGAAACAGTCGCTCCAGAAAAAAATTAATTTTCCAGACTTGCCAAGTTTTAAAAACTTGGCAAGTCTAATAAACTGAAAATCAATATTTTATTTACCGATGCAAAATTTTGAAAATATATTACCTAATAAATCATCTGTTGTGATAGTCCCTGTAATTTCACCGAGATAATGTAAGGCGTGTCGAATATCCATTGCCAAAAAATCGCCTGTAATTCCTGTATGAAGTCCTTGTAAAACAGATTCTAAAGACTCTTGGGTTTGAACTAAACTTTCGTAGTGGCGAATATTCGTAACAATCGTATTTTGGGAATGAAACGACTCCGCATCGATTTTTCGCAAAAGCTCTGCTTTGAGGGCTTCCAAACCTTGTTTTTCTTTGGCAGAAATCAAAATTGTATCTGAATACGAAGCCAATTTTTGTAACCTTTCGGCTGAAATTCTATCCGTTTTGTTACCAATGGCTAAAAATGAGACGTTCTGATTTTTAAGTTCTTGAATTTGATTTTCAAACTCTTCAAAAGTCGTTTCTTGGAGGTCAAAAAGGTATAAAACTAAGGCTGCTTCTTGCATTTTTTTTCGAGTACGTTCGACTCCAATTTTTTCAATTTGGTTGGTCGTTTCCCGAAGTCCAGCCGTATCAATAAATCGAAATGAAATCCCCTCAATTACTAATTCATCTTCGATAAAATCCCGTGTTGTGCCTGCAATTTCGGAAACAATGGCTTTTTCTTCGTTCAAAAGGGCATTCAAAAGCGTAGATTTTCCTGCATTGGGTTTACCTGCAATGACCGTAGGAACACCATTTTTGATGACATTTCCCAAATCAAAAGACGAAATTAGTTCTGTAATGATTTTTAAAATTTCCTGAATTAAGTTTCGTAAATCCTGACGGTCAGCAAATTCAACATCTTCTTCCCCAAAATCCAACTCCAATTCAATTAAGGAAGCAAAATGAATCAATTTTTCCCGTAACTCTTTCAAAATATTGGAAAATCCACCCCGAAGTTGGTTCAAAGCCGTTTTGTGCATTGCCTCTGATTCCGCAGAAATTAAATCAGCAACTGCCTCAGCCTGAGCTAAATCAAATTGACCATTCAAAAAAGCTCGTTTGGTAAATTCACCCGCCTGAGCAGGTCGAACTCCATTTCGAATAAATAATTGAATGATTTTTCGGACAATATAGGGTGAACCATGTGTCGATATTTCAACAAGATTCTCTTTTGTAAAGGACTTTGGCGCACGAAAAATTGAAACTAAAACTTCATCTAAAATTTCTTCACCATCTCGAATAGTTCCGTAATGAATCGTATGAGAAGCCTGATTTTCAAGGTTTTTACCCCAAAAAACAGCATTAGTTTTTGTAATTGCCTCTTCGCCCGAAATCCGAATTACGGCAATTGCCCCCACTCCTTGCGCCGTAGCAGGGGCAATAATAGTATCATTTATTTGCGAAATCATTCCCAAAGATACAAAACCCAGATTTTTGAAGCCTGATTAGGTAGGTAAAAACTATCGAAACCGAATTTTCCACATTCCCCGCAACTCCCCAATTTGATAGCCAACCGCCTTATCTTCAGGATACAATTCGGTAATTACTTTTTGATTGGCTTCGGGAAGTGTTTTTCCAAGTTCACCATGACAATTCAAGCAAAGTGGTTTCAATAAAATAGGTTTATAAAAAAGAATATTTTCACCATATTTCATAACTTTCGAATCTTGGTTTGGATTGGCTTGAAAATCAGCAAAAACTACAGAGTCCGAAGCTGAAAGTGCATTTACTGAATTACGATTTCTGTCACTTACCCGTTGAATTTCTGTGTTATAAACTCTTGATAAAGAATCAGTTAAAGGTATTGCATGTACATTGCAATATTGAATAGCCGAAGCTATTCCGCCCGATTGAACTGCTCCTTTGAGTTTTCCGCTCAATGCTTTAAAACTAGCTTTGGCAATTGCATTTCCTTGCACTTGGAAGGTGTCTAAATCATCCGTTTCTGTAAGAATTTCGGTAGAGTTGATTGAATCTTGGGGAGTTGTTTCGAAAGTTTCATTTGATTTTTTAGGAGAAGAACACGCCTCAAAAAATAGTGCCATCACACTAAAAAAAATCAAAAAGCGAAGTGTTGGTTTTTTCATGATAAAATGGAATTTAGGTATTTTTTTAGATTGTCAAGTTCCGAAAGGAATGAACTTTGATACTAATTTATTAAAAATCCATCATAAGTTCATATAAAAAGTGGTGGCATTTTTTTGTTTAATGTGTCTGATACGCTAAACACAGAACTATTCTATTAGCATCTTGCCACCACTTTAGCAGTCAGTTTGAAACGATTTAGATGCTAAATAGAAATCCCACGCATCTGGAGGACAAATTTGAGGCAAAAATCAGAAAAAGACAACGCATAAATCCTATTTTGTGGGGTAGAAATCACGGAATTTGCTTTCCTTCTTGGTCAATGAAGAACCATTTTCCATTTTTATACGAATAATGTTCTCCATCTTGGACTTTCTGACAGCCAATACAAACACGTGCTTTTTTATGTTCAAAAGATTCAGCAAATGTCCATTTAGCAGGAATAATAATTTCTCCTTTATCATTGTAAAATCCAATTTTTGAATTTTGAACAAATCGAGCTAAACCATTTGAAAACTCATCAGGAGCATTATCAAAAATAAAGGGAGTAAATAACACTTTTCCTTTAGCATTTATCACTTTCCAACCTTTTGAATCAGCTACATATGCAATGCCTGAATCATAGAAATCAGTGGCTATCGGAAACTGAGCTTTTAAGATGACCTTTCCCTCTGAAGTTCGATATCCGTAGAGGTCTCCTTCTTGAAAAAGAACAGGATTTTGTGCTTGAATTTTCAATAAATTAACACAAAAAAACAAAGCTAAAAATAAATATAATTTTCTCAAAATCAAAATATTAAAATGAATATAATAAAATATATTTTTAAGTTTTCAACTTAATTAAAAATACGCTTATAAATTGGAATTCGCCAAACAAATTGTAAAAATAAAGCAGGATAAAATAAGATATCTGTTAGCCAAGTGGGTGTTTTGAAAAGAATAATATCTTGAATCACGGTTTTATTCTCAGGAGTTTTTAATAGGCGGTGTTCATGATGCCAATATCTAAGAAAAAATGGTAATTTCTTACCTTCATCTATAAAAAAAATCTGTTCTTCAGTTTCACCTTCCTCTGTAACTATAGAAATCCATTCATCTTTGAAAAATACAAAATTTAAAACTAAGTGCGTTTTTTTTCCTACTTGTGTACCTCCGAATTTTATCAAGTTAACCTTAGGTATAGGAGGAGTCAAGGCTCTAAATAAACTTTCATCAAAGCCTTTGTATACTTGATGATAATCTTGTTGAACCTTAGTGGATAAGATAATTTTAAGGCATCGTTGAGGATGTGGAAATAAATCTGTAGAAATAAAATTATCTGAATGAATTTTATGAGAAATCTTAGATTTTGTCATAATTTGTTTTTCATGTAATATTAGCTTAACCACGAAGGCAAATTCTAAGTTTAGACAAGTTCCAAATTTTTTAGAAAACTTTGGAACTTGTCGGCTGAATTTGTAAAAATGCCAAAAAGGTCGGACTTTTACCGCCCTCGAATTTTTTTATTCGACTTGATGACAAAAAATTATGGCACAAAAACCTGAAACTATTCTAAAAGATCTTAAGGCTGGCAAGTATGCTCCGATTTACTTTTTACAAGGAGAAGAGTCATTTTATATTGACCAAATTGCAAATTATATTGAAAATCATGCACTTACACTTGCTGAAAAAGGATTTAATCAAACAGTTATTTATGGCAAAGAGGCAAATATGAAACAGATCATGCACCATGCCAAACGTTTTCCAATGATGGCACAACGACAGGTCGTGATTGTTAAAGAGGCACAAGAGATTACGGATCTTCGGACGGAGTCAGCCAAAAATTTATTAACATCCTACTGTCAAAAGCCATTACCAACTACGGTTTTAGTCTTCTGTCATAAACACAAAAAAGTTGATAGCCGAACGAAATTAGCCAAGACTTTAGCCAAAACATCGGTTTTAGTTAATACCAAAAAATTGTATGATAATCAGTTACCAGCTAAAGTAGTTGAGATTTTTAAGGAGAAAAATTACAAAATTAGTGCAAAAGCCTCTGTTATTTTTGCAGAACACATTGGAAATAATTTGAGTCGATTGGTCAATGAAGCAGATAAATTGTTGTTGAATTTACCTGAAGGAACAGAAATCACTGAAGCCCATATTGCTGAACACGTGGGAATTAGCAAGGAATTTAATACGTTTGAATTACAAGATGCCATTGGACAAAAGAATATTTTAAAAGTGAATCAGATTGTTCATTTTTTTGCTCAAAATCCTAAAGACCATCCCGTTATTCCAATTATTGCACTTTTGTTTGGGTATTTTAGTAAATTACTTCTAATGCATCATTCTGCTGACAAAAGTAAGCCTAATTTAGCTAAAAAATTGGGTGTAAACCCTTATTTTATAGATGGTTATTTACGAGCAGGACGAAATTATCCGCTCTCAAAAGTAGTTCAGGTAATAAGTTTTTTGCGGCGTGCTGATTTACAGTCCAAAGGCATTCAAAGTAATAGGAAAGATGATGAAATTTTGAAGGAATTGGTATTTAAGATTTTACATGCTTAAAATTTTATTATTTTACAAATCATTGATTATCATTTAGATAAAATCAAATTTGATTTTTCTGTAGCGGTAGGTTTGCAAACCTACCGCTACGGAAAAATGGTTTTTTAGCCCTATAAATCAAGATTATTAAATAGTTTCAATACTAATATACTTTATAAATCATGTTTAGTAGGGTGGAGTACAGTGTTCTAAAAATTTATTATACAAAAAGCTTACGAACTATTGAAAAACGAACTATCGTGATTTCTATATTTTTAGAATTACTACTTCAACCCGTCTGTTTTTTTGTTTATTTTCTTCCGTATCGTTTGGAGCAATGGGATTATCAGGACCAAAGGCTTTAATCCGAATTCGATTTTTGGCAATACCCCCATCAATTAGATATTTCTGAACCGCCTGTACCCGTTTTTTAGATAATGTCCAGTTCAGATATCTTGAACCTGTATTGTCTGTGTGTCCTTCTAGCCGAATTTCCGTTTGGGGATGTTGTTTCATAATTTCCAATAAATTTTTTAATTCAGGATAAGCCGTTTTCAGAAAAATATCCTTGCCTCGTTCGAATTGAATAGTTTGAAGGTTAAATTTTTTGCCTACGATTAAATCTTCTTCCTTTATAGTTGACTCGTCTTCGATAGGCTCTTCTGGAGTTTGTTTTGCGATTTCCTTATTTGGTTCTTCGATAGGTTCTTCTGGAGTTTGCTTTGCGATTTCCTCATTTGGTTCTTCGATAGGTTCTTCTTGTGGTTGATCCCAAAAAGTTTCATCTTTTTCTTTCCAAAGTTTAACAGTATTATCTGAGCTAGCTGTGGCAATAATCATCTTCTGTGGATTAAATCGACTAGTCCGTACAATTTTTGAATGTCCTTCTAGTTTATCCACTTCGACACCTTTTTGCCAGTCCCAGACTCGTGCCATTGTTCCGAAAGCTCCTGTTACAAGGTATTTTTTATCCTTGCTAAAGGTTGCACAACTATAATTATTAGGGGTTGTTACTTTCAAAACTTTGACCCGCTCTTCTGTTTTATAGTTCCAAGTAACTACATCTCCCGTATAACACCATGCCGTAATTTGATTATTGTTAGGTCCCGCTACCACATCATTAATATCTACGAATCGACTATACATAAATCGCTTTTTTAACTGCCCTGTTTGCATGTCAAATCCCAAAACTGACTTATTGTAACTGACCAAAACGTCTTTTCCATCAGGTGAAATACAGCCTCCCGTAATCATGGCTACATAACGTCCATGAATTCCTAAGAAAGCCACTGTATCTGCGGTTTGACGAGGTATATCAACTCTAGCTTTCATGATATAAGAACTTTCACCCGCAAACCAAATATACTTATTATCAGGTGAAAAGGCGACAAACGAAAGCCCCTTGCGAATGGCTATATTTCCATTTCCATCTTTGAGTGAGTACGGCTGACAGGCATAAGTTCCAAATAAGCTTCCTGTAGCCACATCCCAAACTTTTGCTGTTCCATCTATTGAGGCGGTAGCTACTTTTTTACCATTTGGACTAAAAGAAACCTCAATAATTCCACTACGATGACCTTTTAGAGTGTGGATTCTTGTGCCTGTCTGTACATCCCACAAAATGGCATTATTATCATAACCACAACTGGCTAAAATTTTCCCATCTGGACTAAACCGAATATTGTGAATTCCTGCCGTGTGTGCATTTAATGTTTTATGTAATTCAAAATCTTGGGCAGTTCCTACCAAGCTAATACTCAATAGAGTAAAAAAAAGAATAATTCTCCTGTTCATGATAATTTTTTAGAGATAAGTTTTAGAATAAACTCAAAAGAAATGTTTGAAGAAAAGGCTACTTTTCATGGATAAGATACAACATTTTTCCTGAAAAAAAGCTTCTTTTCTTTTATTCAATTTTCTTTGAAAGATGCGAAAACTGTTATTTTGGGTGTCTGGTAATTCAAAAAAAAATCCTTTGAGTCATATTTTTAAAATAAGAGTTTGTGTTACAATCGAAAACCAATCACCAATACATCATCAACTTGATCATAAGTCCCTTTCCAATTATCAAAAGCTTGATTTACAATATTTTGTTGTTCAGGCATGGTTTTTTGGTGATTCTTAAAAAGTAATTTTTTAAATCGTTTTTTCATGAATTTTTTGCCTTTTTCTCCTCCAAATTGATCTTGAAATCCATCGGAAAACAGGTAAAAACAAGTGGGGTTTTCAGGAAATAGCTCAATACTTTTTTTCTGAAACCGAACATGAATCTCATGACTTTGTCCTCCAATAGATTTGCGGTCAGCATCAATTTGATATAGCTCGTTATCCCGAATACATAACAAAGGATTTCTTGCTCCTGAATACTCCAGATATTTTCTTTTTTCATCAATAACGCACAAGCTCAAATCCATACCGTCTTGTACGAAAGTTTCTCTTTGTTTGAGAGCATATTCAATACCTGAATTAAGAGCATATAAAATTCGTCCTGTATCTGTGATTCCTCTTTGGTTTACTGTCTCATTTAGTAAGTTATTAGAAATCAAAGACATAAAAGCACCTGGTACACCGTGTCCTGTGCAATCAACGGCTGCGATAATAATTTTACTGTTTTTAGCAGAAAACCAATAAAAATCTCCTGAGACGATGTCACGAGGTCGAAAAAAGATAAACGAATCAGGTAAGAATTGGTGTATCGTTTGATAATCAGGCAAAATCGCCGTTTGAATTCTACGAGCATAATTAATGCTGGCAGTAATATCTTCATTTTTGGATTGTAACTCTAACTTTTGACTTTCAAGCTCGTTTGAACGCTCAGTTAAGAGCCGTTCTAACTTGTGGTTTTGTAAGTCTTTTGTCTGAAATTTTTGGTACATCCAAAAGAAAATACCCCAACCAACTACACTAAGCCCACCCAAAAAGAAAACTAAAAATAATAGAAAGGAGTCCATATTTAAGGAAATATTGTTTTGATTTCTCGTTCATCTTATGTCAAAAAAGATTTTGTATACTAAATTGTCTTTTGAGCCTCTACAAACCAGCCAAAACAATTTACTTCAAAAGAACCTGTATCCTGTTGAGCTAATTGTGCAAGACGTTGAAGAACAACAGCAGTACTTCTACGCTCAAAAATAGAAAACGGCATATCGGTATATTTCTCCGCAAAAACCCTACTTTGTTCTAGTTCTTGAGCAAGATGTTCAAATAAATTTCCATTAGGCGTAAGTTCTTTGATTTGTAATTGATATTCTGGTAAGTGTGTTTCATAAAAAAAACGACTAAATCCTGAAGCAAAATGATAGGGCGCAAAGTGAACATTACTTGAAAAGGGAGCCGTGAGGAGTAAAATACCTTTTGGACAAAGTAAACGTGAGAATTCTCGGATGGCATCAATGGGCTGAGGCAAATGTTCGAGTACCTCAGTACATAAAATAACTTCAAAAGAAGCATCTTCAGATGGAATTTGTGTAATATCCGAGATAATGTCTAAGTTTCCATATTTCCATTTATCAGGTTGAATGGCTACGGTATTTGGCATAAATTTTCCGAAATCTTGGGCAACATAATTTAGGTGTGTACAGTATTTTTTATAGGGAAGCTCACCCGCTCCTACATCTAAAATTCGAGTTTTTGGAGGAATTTTTTGGAGCTTTTGAATAATCCATTCATCTCGATTAGCTTCATTTCGTGAACCTGTTAATAATTCAGGGCGCGGTTTACCAGCCAGCCAATCTATCAATTTTAATAAGATACGTTCTTTCAGAGTCATAAACTTATAAATGGTTAGGAACAAAAAGCTCCTGATAGAGAAGCCTTGTGATAAAACTTGCTTTTCATTTTTTACGTCCTTAAAAAAACAAAATAATGTAAAATTGCTTTTGAAAAATGAAATTTTATTTAAAAAAATCAATAAACTTATTTGATAGTTTATTTTATGTATAAAAATAATTTTGTCTTTTTTATTTTGCTCCTTTTCGTTCATTCCGTTTTAGGTCAGGAAGTTCGAAAGTATGCTAATGAATTTTTGAACTTAGGAGCAGGCGCACGAGCTACAGGCATGGGAGGTACACAAAGTGCCATCGTATCAGATGTAACCGCAGGATACTGGAATCCAGCAGGTTTGAGTGAACTAGAAACCGATTTTGAATTAGGAATCATGCACGCTGAATATTTTGCAGGAAGTTTAGGATATAATTTTGGAGGATTTGCTGCACGAATAGATAGTAATGCGGTGGTGGGGTTTTCAGTTATACGATTGGGTGCAGATAATATTCCTGATACCCGTGAACTGATTGAAGCTGATGGCTCTATTAATTACGAAAATGTAACTTCTTTTTCCAATCAAGACTATGCTTTTTTAGGCTCGTATGCTCGAAAAATAAAGTTAGGAAAACAAGTTCTGAATATCGGTGGAAATATTAAAGTTATTCATCGTTCTGTTGGAAATTTTGGAAAAGCATGGGGGGCAGGACTAGATTTAGGTTTACAGTTAAAACGAAACCGATTTTCGTTTGGCTTGACTGCTAGAGATATTTCAGGAACTTATACGCAATGGAACTTTAATACTGAAGAACTGCGGAGTGTAGCTATCCAAACAGGTTCAACTAGTTCGGTTGTTCCAACTAGCTCGGTTGAAATTGCTCCTCCCTCTATCCTAACCGATATTGCTTATGAACTAAAATACCCAAATTGGTCAGTCTTATGGAGCTTAGGAGGAAATATTACATGGGATGGTAAGCGAAGTACCCTCATTAATACGAATGTGTTCTCACTTGCACCTTATATGGGTTCAGAGATAAACTATCAAGATAAGGTTTTTTTTCGGTTAGGCTTACAAAATTTTCAACTTTTAGAAAATTTTGATAATCAGCAGTTTTTGGAATTAACGCCAACTTTCGGGATGGGTTTTCGTTTGCGAAATATGGTGATTGATTATGCACTTACTCAAAATACTGAATCGGGAGCCGTGAGTACAGTTTATTCTCATATTTTTTCACTGAAAACACAATTAACCAAAAATCCAACAAAACCAAACTAAATAAGCCATTCAAAATATGAAATATTTATTTAACTATAGTGTTCTATTTGTTCTATTTCTCTTTGGGTTCTTACCTATTCATTCCTTAATTGCTCAGTATGGTAATGAGTGGGTTCAATATGGAAAACCTTATTATAAATTTCACACACCAAGCGAGGATATATACATGAACTGGGCTTACGTTTATCGCCGAGATATGGTCTATGTATTAAGTTATAGTACAATTAAAGCTTCGGGTTTTCCAATTGATACTACTGATCCTCGTCATATTCAGGTCTTTACTGATGGTAAAGAAACCGCTATTGAGATTATTGGTGAAGATGATGGTAAATTTGATACAGGTGATTACATTCGTATTTTTAGTGAACATAACGATACACGGATGGATGAACCTCTTTATAAGAGGAAGGAAGACATCCCAATAAATATAACATTCCACAGCTCTCAAAAAGCCCATTTTTTGAGTTATACGACAGATGGCACATTAGGCAAGCGAGTAGAGAAAGTAAAGTTAGCTGATACAGGACAAACTGCACAAGTTTCTCATAATAATCACCTATCTTCTATGTATTTACGTAGTAGTGTGGAAACAAATAACGCTTGGTTTTCAAGTACACTACAATACGGATTTGATAATGTATCTTATGGGGCGGTTTATCCTGTAAATCTGCTCAAGAGCCGATTTAATATTCAGAGTATAGGATCAGGAGGAGGTGCTTACACTTCTTATAAGAATGAAGCGCGTTTAGAATATTGGAAATATGGTACATCACTTCAATCTCACTTTAATGAAGGTAAAGGGTTTGTAGGAGTAGTTACTCAAGTAGGAAATACACGCACTCATGAATTTAAATTAGAAGGAATTACAAATCCTCAGGTACGAGTTAAGGTACGAGTAATGGGATTATTAAATACTCCTCATCATATTAAAGTTACGGCAGAAGATGGAAGTGGAAATAGTATTCATTTAGGAGATTTAAATTTTAATAACTATGAGATTGCGACATTAGAAAATACTTTCAACTCCTTAAATATAAGTAAGTTATCTCCCGACTTGAAGATTAAGATAGTTGCACTTCAAGTTAATACTAGTGCTACAGGTGTGGCTCAACGAGAAGATTGGGCACCCATCGAAACCGAAATATTTTATGAACAAGATTTCAATTTATCAGGAACATTTTGGGGAGAAAAATATTACGGCATGGTACACGGAATATCTACTGTTAGTGGACCCGCTTGGTATAGTGCAAATAATAAGGTAGATAAATTTTTCTATCTCAAACCTAATCCAACAGGAACGTCTAAAGTTGAATTAGAAAATCTCCCTGCGGGTGCTATTCTATACGATATTACCGATCCTAATACTGTCAAAATTATTGAGCCAACGAGAACTATTGGAACAAAGAAGGTTTTCTTAATTCCAAATACTACCTCAAGCCGAAAACTATACGTATCCAATCATTCTCACGCAGTTGGTAAGGTCTACACCGAACGTACCTATCAACCAGTTAATCCAAATGCAACCTATTTGATTGTTTATAATGGATTACGAGAAGAAAATGCTACTTATTTTGATATTCCAAGTTGGCGAACACTTCCTATTGAGAAATATACTAGTTCTGTCCAAGAATATGCCAATTATCGAAGTTCTCCTGAAGGAGGGAATTATACTGTACAAATGTCTGATATTGAAGACTTATACGACCTATTCAGTTATGGACAACGTACCATCTTAGCCATGCGAAATTTTGCCAAATATATGCTTGAAAAAGGGGCTAAGCCGAAAGCACTCTTTTTGATAGGAAAAGGGTTGGAATATACTGCTGGTGGTGAAATTCATTGGGATGATCTGCCTCCTTTTGCTTATAATGTACGCTGGTCGAGTAAACCTGCACTTGTGCCAAGTCTTGGTTCGCCAGCTTCAGATAATGAAATTACGGCAGGATTGGCTGGTTATCCCGAACATGTACCTGCTATCCCTACGGGACGTTTATCAGTAGCTCATTATGCTAAAACTGAAGTCTTAGATTATTTAGATAAAGTAAAAGCACATGATGCAATGGGCTACGATACACCTTGGGCAAAGGATATTTTGCACCTAAGCGGAGGTACAACGGCAGCAGAGCATACTCAGTTTCAGTCATATGTTAATCATTACACTCAATTAGCGAAAGATGACTATATGGGTTGTAACGTAGAAACGATCAATAAATTAACTACCAATGCGAGGGAATATGTAGATATTCGAGAACAAATAAATAAAGGTAAACTATTAGTTACAATTTATGGACACTCAAGTCCTAGTGGCTCAAGTTTTAATATTGGAGAACCACAAACGCCCTCTTATGGATTTGTCAATAAAGGAAAATATCCGATGATAATCATGAATGGATGTAATGCAGGACGTATTTTTGAGAATGAATACCGATATGGATTTGGCAGTCGTGCCAAGCAATATTACACCATTGGCGAAAAATGGACACTAACCAAAGATAAGGGAGCTGTTCTTTTTTGGGCACACGCCCAGTTAGGTTATACCTCTTTTCTATATACTCACACAGCGAATTTTTATGAAACACTTTCAGATAAAAAATTCATTAATAAAACCGTAGGTGAAATTATTCAGGAAACTTGTCGGAAATCTATGCAACGCTCAGGACAAAGTCCCATTATGGTGGCTAATGTCCAACAATTTATTTTGCAAGGTGATCCTGCTTTACGACTATTTAAGGAAAACAAACCTGATTATTATATCGACGATACTCGAATTAGTTTATTTGAGTCAAATGGCAAACCAGTTGTTGCACAAGCTAAACGAATTTCTCTAAAAATTGATGTTTCTAACTTTGGTATTTCAGATTTGAATGAAGTTGAGATTCAAGTTCAACGAACTCTACCCAATGGCACAAACATAACCTATCCGATTCAAAAATTTGCACCTATTTCATCTCGAAAAACGATCAATTTTGGCATTGAACAAGAGGATAATGTAACAAAATTTGCAGCTGGAATTAATCAATTTACCATAACTATTGATCCTAACAATAAACATGATGAAGTCAAAGAAGACAATAATACGGCAAACTTTAGTTATGATTTTCCTAAAACGGAATTAGTGGTGGTTTATCCTATTCCATATTCAATTGAGACTAGAGATACTGTTCATCTAATTACTCAACGTACTGATGATGATAATAACAGCCCAGAAACCTACATATTTGAATTAGATACAACTGCCAATTTTAATAGTAGTCTTATGAGATCTGTTACTAAAGTTAGCAGTAAAATGCCCAACTGGAGACTAGGACTTCCACTCAAAAAAGATAATACTGTTTGGTATTGGCGAGTTAGAAATCAGAATGCGGATCCAAATAATCCTGTTTCATGGGTGTTATCTTCTTTTACATATAAGCCTACTGTTACTATAAATATTGGAAATATAATTGTGGATAATATTACAGGCTGGACACAAAAAGATAAAAATCAATTTGTCGAAAATCAATTTGATGGAATGACTGCAGAGGAAGTTTCTATAGATTCATTATTAATGTTTATCTCTACTACCTCTGCTACAATGACCTCTTTACCAATAGGTCGAGCAAAATCATGGCATCATATTTCATGGGAATTTGATAATCGATTTGATTCCCTATCTTGGCAGATTGATGTGTTAGGTATAAAATCAGATAATACAGAAAATATCTTGTTTTCGGATCTTAAAGATAGTGGTATAGGTTTAGATATCAGCTCTGTATCAACGATTTTGTATCCCTATTTACGTATAAGGTTGACATATAAAGGGATGAATGTACCCATTGAAGAAGGTTTCCCATTAGAAAAGTTAACTGTTTTTTATGAAACAGTACCTGAATTAATCATCATTCCTAAGGATGATCAACAGAAAGAACAAGAAGTTACTAGAGGAGAGTCAGCTAGTGTCGGCATAAATGTTGGAAATGTTTCTAATACTAACACTGAAGATGAATTAACTACAAAAACAACAATTACTAATAAAGAGACAGGTGAAAATATCGTAATTTATGATACGATTTCTGCACCACAAGCAGGAGACTCTACACTAGTCAATATCGAATTTCCAACCGATGAGTTTGAGGGAGAATACGAAGTCGTGATTATTGTTAATCCGCCTAATGAGGGGAATGATTCTGGCACAGATGGTAATAATTCGAGTGGTGGAACCCAGCCAACTTATAATCCGCTTTGGGAGCCTGAGCAAAATTCTAATAACAATATTTTTACCTTTAACTTGAATGTAAAATCTGACCGAATCAATCCAGTGCTGGATGTGGCTATTGATGGTAGGTATATTTTAGATGGTGATATTGTCGCTCCCAATCCCGTAATTGCGGTTACGTTGGATGATAATGGTCAAAAAAACAAATTAATTGATGCACCTAGTCATCTCGTTATGGAATTAAGTCGGTGTGAAACTTGTCTGATGGAATCCATTGCTTTAGAGAAATCGGATTCTGTATCATGGTCTATTTCTGAGAATAATAACCGTTTATCATTAGATTATCTACCCAAAGACTTGCCTGACGGATTATATACGCTTAAAGTACAAGGTACAGATGCAAGTGGAAATAATGCAGGAAAAAATCCATATCAGATTAGTTTTCAGGTAGTTAATAAAACAGCCATTTCTCACTTTTATCCCTACCCGAATCCTGTCATAGATAAAACCCAATTTGTATTCACGATTACGGGGCAAGTCCCTGAAGATTTGCGTATTCGAATCATGACTGTTTCGGGCAAAGTCGTTCGAACAATTACCCAAGAAGAGTTGGGAAATCTTCATGTAGGACATAATATTTCAGAATTTATGTGGGATGGAACAGATGAATATGGTGAAAAATTAGCAAACGGCGTATATCTATATCGAGTGGATATTAAAAGTAGTAGTAATTTTGGCGTTTGGAACACGGCAGGTGATAAATTTTTTAAGAAGGGGTATGGTAAAATCTACTTATTACGATAAAATATTTCTTAAATCAAGCTTTTGATAAAGTATTTAATCCTATCAAAAGCTTGGTTATCAACTAAATGCTTTCTTTCTTTAAGCTCTCCAAACGTTCTGCTGCCACATACCGAAAATCACCAAAAACAGCCTTCTTATAGTTATTAATTGCTAATTTAAGATTGCCTATTCGTTCATAAAACAACCCTAGAGCAAATAAATATTTAGCTTTTTCGTTTTGGTTTTTACCTTCTGTCATCAGAATATGTTTGATAGTACTTACTCCTTTCTCGTTTTGCTCAATTTCATAATACGTCATTGCTTTTAAAAGTGCTAATGAAGGATTATTCCTCAACTTCAAAGACTGGTTTGCTGCACTCAAAGCACGAGAATAGTTCTGAGACTTGTAATAAATTTCACTCAGTTGTGCCCATTTTTGTGCTTTTCTGTCGTCCAACCGTTCAGCCTCAATAGATTTTTTTAAGGACTCTGCTAATGCAATTTGGTTCACTTGTTTACTGGCAAGTTTTACTTTCAAATTATGTGATGAAGTATGATCTGGCTTAATTCTCAGCGCAATATTTAATAATTCATCACATTTCTTGTATTGATATATTTGGTAGTAAGCTAATGCTTGTTTATAATAATACGTAGGAGACATCTTGAAAACCAAGGCTTTATATTTTCCATAGTTAGCTTTTTGCAAATATTTATGAGCTTCTTTGTATTTTCCCAAATGATGATATGCATATCCTAATTCATAATAAAAAACAGCAGTTTTTTGTGGATCGTTGGTCATCAGCATTTCGAGAGCTTTGTTAGCACTCTGAATAGCATTTTGATGTTTCCCATTCAAGTTAGCATACTTGGCATCGTAAAACAAAATACGAGGATGATTACCTGCCAATTGCTTGATTTGCTGAAGATGTTTTCCCGCCTTCTCTAGGTTATTCGTCTTATTTAAAAGCGTAATAATCTGAGTTTTATACCGAATTTTATTTTTGACCTCCGTATCATATTTATAAGCTTTGTCCAAGGCTTCAACTGCACTATCAATGTCTCTATTTTGAAGATGAATCTTTAATAAAATTAAATATCCCTTCACATAATTATTTTTTAATTCTACTGCTTTGTTAATAGAAATAATGGCATTTGCCCAATCTTTAAGCGTTGAGTAAATGTAACCTTTCCGTAACCAAAGCTTGTAATTAGAGGGATCTAACGCAATTGCATTATCGTATTCAAGTAATGCACCTTGGTAATTACCTTGTTTTCGGAGTGCTTCGGCTTTGGTTGCAAGAGCTTGACTTCTATCTTGAACATTTCGAATTTGAATTCCAGTTCTGTGAATATCAGATTTTGGTTCATATTTAGCAGTAGTTTGGGCTTTTGCTTCCCCTAAAAACAACCCTGCCGAGAGCGATAAAGTGATACCTAAATGGACAACAACTTGTAATAAATTTTTCATAGAAGATTAATTTTTAGGATTTTGGAAAAGAAATCCTACTCTAAATAAGACAAATTTGTTTTTTTAGTTACTTAAAAATGGTACAGTAAAATTGTTGTGTTAGGATATACTTAGAATGGATATTTTCCAGAATTTATCGTAATAAATAGTAAATTGTATTAAGATAAATACCTTGAAGTTTTCCAGTCACTTTTAGGACTTAAAGATTTGATAGTTATTTGACTTGATAAAATTCATGGAAAAATTTCATCAAATCAGGAGGTAGAGGAGCAGTATTTTTGTAAAGTGCGTGTTACTATTTTCAGACGGATGTTCGTTTGTTTTGTTTGTTGTACCCTCTGTACCTCAGCAAATTAGTATCAAATTCTGAACCTAAAAATGTTAAAAAATAGATTTCCTTTTTTTTTTCTGGTAAGCTTGATGTAAGACTATTTCAAAAAAAATACTTTGAAATAAAATATTAAGTTAGATGTATTTCTTAATGCTTTAATAATCAATGTATTATATAATATTGTATTTTTTCAGACTTTATAGGTTCTTCTTCAAAGAATTATATTTATTTTTTTATTACCTGTGTTTGATAATTAATATTTTCTTCAAAATTTCAAGTGATTATTTGATCCTATATCTATTTTAATTTATTGATAATCAAATAGATAATAAGATATTTTTTGTAAATTTAGAAAACAAAACAGCTTATTTTTTTTCTAAACCATAAAAAAATATCTTTGTCTTACTTAGGAAATATCGAATCAAATTCCGAACCTAAAAATGTTAAAATAAAACTTTTTTTTATTTTTTTTGCATCAAATTTAAAACCTAAAAAGTTCCCTGAAAAAGTAAATTCAAGGTAAAAAAATTAGATTAAGGAGCTTAAACCTTCTTGTTAATCAATAAATTATGCAACAAAACAAAAAAATAAAACAATACTTCAATCCCGAATTTAGCAAAAAATTCTGAAATAAAAACTAAAAACATACTATTGTGGTGAATTTATTACGTGTGTCCAGAATATAAGTTTTGTGTGCTATTAATGGTTGTTTTGACAAAGTTTATTTTTTGGTAAAATACATAAGAGACTAAGTTTATTAAAGTATTATAAATCAGGTATTTAAAAATTTTAAATTATTAATTTTAATCTAAATAAAACTACCTTAATGACTTAATACTTTAGGTTGCAAAACTCATTTAAAATATCTACTTTCGGCAATTATTTTGAGCAGTGTATTGACATTTGAGTTTTATGTTTATTCTTATAACGAACTGATATTCATTTTTTTATAATTTATATATAAACCCATACTTCAATCAAAGTTTAAAAAGATAGTCCAGTGGAATACTATCAAACACTGTGCTCCTAAAAAGTCAAAAAATCACAAATTATAAAACCTTAGAAAGATGATTCAACGTATCCAATCTGTCCTTTTATTAGTTGCTGCGATTTGCATGACAGTTATGATTTTTGTACCTCTCTGGTCAAAACAAAATGTCGAAACTGGTGAATTAGCCGAGCTAACGGCATTGTATCTGACTTATACTAAACAGTCTCAAGCCGTTTCCGAACAAAACACAATGTACCTTGCAGGATTAGCATTTTTATCAGTAGCACTAGCATTTACTTCTATTTTTAGTTACAAAAATCGAATGTTACAGGTCAAATTAAATTTGGGAAATACGATTCTAATGACCTTGACCTTAGCCGCTTCTACGTTCCTATTGCTTCAGGGAGAAAAATTATTTGCTGAGCCTTCTCAGGGAAGTTTTGGAATAGGTTTTTTTCTGATAATCATTGCTTTAATATGTAATTTTGTGGCGAATCGATTCATTTGGAAAGATGAAAAATTGGTGAAAAATTCCTTCGATCGTATTCGTTAGTAAAAATACTGTATTAGAAAAAAGAAGCCCTACCAAAACTTAAAAACTGGTAGGGCTTCTTTTTTTATGACATGAAAACTATCTTAATTGTCTTATTAGAAGGAGCTGGACTACTAAATAGTTTTTTATACTTTTTTGCCTTCAGCGGCTTGAAGTGTGTTTTTCAAAAGCGAAGTAATCGTCATTGGTCCTACACCTCCAGGAACAGGAGTAATAAAAGAACATTTTGGGGCAACTTCATCGAATTTAACGTCACCTTTTAGGGCGTAACCTCGTTTTTTGGTTTCATCGGGTACACGAGTAATCCCAACATCAATCACGACTGCTCCATCTTTAACCATATCTTCCGTAATAAATTCAGGCTTGCCTAGAGCAACTATCAGAATATCAGCTCGTAAGCACTCTTCTTTTAAATTTTTAGTACGGCTATGAGTTAAGGTAACCGTACAGTTTCCAACCTGAGTATTCCGAGACATTAACAAGCTCATTGGAGTTCCAACAATGTTACTTCTACCTACAATCACGCAGTTTTTGCCAGAAGTTTCGATATTATAGTGTGCCAATAATTGGACAATTCCGAAGGGAGTTGCTGATAAAAAGGTAGGTTTTCCTAATACCATTTTCCCAACATTTGTAGGATGAAATCCATCTACATCCTTGGTAGGTTCAATTGCATCCGTGATTTTATCTTCAGAGATATGCTTGGGTAATGGCAGTTGTACAATAAACCCATCAATATCAACATCTTGATTTAATTTAGAAACTGTCTGTAATAATTCCTCTTCAGAAGTTGTTTCATCTAATTTAATCAAAGTGGATTTAAAACCTACTCGTTCACAGGCTTTTACCTTACCATTGACGTACGTTTGACTCGCCCCGTCGCTTCCTACAAGTACTGCTGCCAAATGTGGCGTTTT
This sequence comes from Cytophagales bacterium UBA2561, assembly GCA_002340355.1. Classification (GTDB taxonomy): domain Bacteria; phylum Bacteroidota; class Bacteroidia; order Cytophagales; family Thermoflexibacteraceae; genus UBA2561. Next base: position 278,764 of record DDLX01000028.1, on the reverse strand, counting down.
ATATCCTTGCTCTTGAATTTGCTGAACTTTTTCGGCGATTTGGGACTGAATTTTAAGGGAGGTGGTTTTGCCATCTATAAGTTGCATACAATTTTATTTATTGAAAATGGAAGTATTTAAGCTTACTCTGAACTTAGCTTCAGCAATAAGTCATAAAATAATTTTAGGATTAGAACGAAAGTACAAATTAAATTCGAATTTAGAGATTGTTTAAAGAATTTTGAAAAATAGTACCATAGTTATATTATTTCTAGTTTAAGATGTTTTAAATACGAAATAATGTATAATATAAAGTAAATTTAGCTTTTAATAATCTCTAACTGTTCTCTTCCCTAATTACTTCTATTGATACAAAATTGAAAAATTTGATTCATTTGTGGTTTGAATTGGAATTCTTAGAGATTCTTCAATGGTTTTGAAATTTGTTAAACTTTGATAAAATCAGATTTCCAGTAAGTATAGAGCAGAAAACTTTATATTAATCTTGTTGTTTAAATATGGAGGATAAAACATATTTGAATCTATCTAAATTTGCAAAAATGATAGTAATGTCGTTAAATTTGGCATTTTACAATGTAAGATTTTACTGCGTTTTCGAGATAATACTAACACACTCCTTATAAAATGTTAAACTATAATTAAAATTATGAATCGAAAAACACCTATCTCCATTTTGGAGACTCTCTACAAAAGTGTCGAAACCAAATTTAAACAAACCCATCCCGAAGCCCATCATTTAGCCGTTGAACCTTTTTTTAAGACTCTTGCCCAAGAAATTAACCAAACTGTAAAACCTCAAAAAAATATCAAATGGCACACCATTTATAAAAGTATTTATCTGCCGATTCAAAAACGTGTCTTAGCTTCTTCGGTCAGTATTTCCTATCGTAATACATTAGCTCAATTCATTGGATTTCCTGATTTTGAGACATTTATGATAAAAAAAAATTTATTTGAATATATCGAACCACCGTTATTTGATGCCGATACGACTTTTTATGGCTATACTTATGAAAGTGAATCGACTATATTACGTTTCTTGATTTCCTTTTTTCCACAAGAAAATGGTGAAGTTCAAGTCCGACTCAAAAGCGTTCATCACCACTATTCAGGCAAAGCCGTCAAACGCCGAAATAATATTCATATTGAGGTCTTTAGACATGAAAATATTGATGAATCCAATCGTTTGAAATCCGAAGTGGTGATGTTTGTCGGGGCAGGTGGACTAAGCCAAAAGAGTGAAGTTTTGTTAGGCATTTTTACTGAATCCGATAACAAAGGAAATCCGATTGCTTCCAGAGTGGTGTTTAGGCGTACCAAAGAAGAAATTTCTAAACCTCCTGCCGAAATTCATGAACTGAAGCCTGCTTACGAAACCGAAATTCCCTCCGCTATCCGAATGTATTTACGGAATAAATTCAAGAACCAAATCCGAGCCACCGAAGCCAATAAACTCACGATGGATGACCTCCGAAAATATGAAAGTATCTATCACAAAATCAGGTATTTCTTTGGGATTTATGAGGTTTTTGTGAAGGCATCAGACGAGAACGACATCATTGTTTATTATTTACAAATTTTGCCTTCGGGACGAGCTATTTTGAAGAGTACCACGACTCGTTATGCTTCCATTACTTCGGTTTCCTTGAGAGCCTCTAATTTATACATTGAATTAGCTTCCTTAGACGAAGAAAAACGACTACAATTCATTATTTATGTCGGCAATACCGAAATGAGTCCTAACAAAGTATATCAGGGCGTATTTTCGGGCATTGCGACCAATTTCAAAGCGTTTGCAGGTAAATTATTATTTTTCCCAAAAAAGTTACATCAGCAAGAAAAAATCGATTTTCAAATTACGGACCTCGCACATCAAGACCGTTTTCAAGCGCAACGCCTCAAAAAAGCAGATTTTACCCATCCCAATCAACACCTTGCTACGGCTTATTTTGACCTTCCGCCTGCCGAAAAAGACGCTGGTGCCGAACTTAATTTATTACCTCAACGCACTTTTACGGTCGAGGAGTTGGAACACAATATTCAGAAGTCGGTCGCCAAACAAAAAAATAACGAACTCACCCACAAACCTCAACTCGTTTAAGTTTCCTTTTCCAGAAAGCCTTTCGAGGCTTTTTTTTGAACCTCTCCTTTTCATTTCCGTACAAAAAAGAAAATTCCGTAGTTGTCTTCTTGGATTTCTATTCGTCAATATTTAAATCAAATTTAGATTTTATTATTGAATTATTTTTGGTTTAGAAACATCCTTTTGAGAAATAAAATTTGCGCTTTTCTTTTAAATTTCGTTTTCAAAACGAAATAAAAATTCAAAATTTCTTCGTTTTTAATACTTTTTAGTGAAAAGCTCCCTACCTTTAAGCATTTCTTGAATTTTTACAAACATCTAATCCAATAGAACTTATGGAATCTTTTTTTCAAAATCCCAAACAACCGCCCCAATGCTGGCGGAAAATGCTCGTTTTTTCGGTTTTTGTCTTGTCGATTTTTTGGAGTGGGAATATTGTGGGGCAAACAACTTACAGTGTGAGTCCAAAAAAATCAAGTTACAGTTTTAGTGATATTTACTGTCCTTCTCCTCGTAACCTGACTTACAAGGGGAATACGTTTAGGTTGGAGCATATTCGTACTTCAGGAAATAGGCTTACATTTCGTTTGAGTAAACGTGATGGTAGTAGTTTAATGACCCGAAATGGTGGTTGGTTTAATATCCGCTCGTCTATTTGCGGAAGCCTTTCTACTAATTTCAATAGAGCTAGTGAAAAAACGATGAGTTACGGTGATAGATATTGGGATTTCACCCTTGTAGCAAGCTCTTCCTTTAAATCGGGTTCGGTTGATGTGGTCTGTGCAATAGGCATTGGTGGCGTATCAAGTGATTCAAATCCTAAAACTTATTACCATACGGCTAAAATTACAGTAACTGCTAGTACTACTTCAACACCGTCTGGAAAACCTGATTTAGTCGTCATTAGCGAAAGCGTAGATAATACTTCACCTAAACAGGGAGACAATATTTCATTAAATTGTAAAATTAAGAATAGTGGTAGTACACAAGCTCCTTCTTCTCGTTTACGTTATTATTTATCCAAGGATTTGACACCTAGTCCATCTGAAGAATTGGATGACGACTATGTCAGGTCATTAAGTGCAGGTTCTTCAAGTTCCGAATCAGCTTCTGTTACAATTCCGTCTTCGACCCCAACGGGTACGTATTATATTTTATTTGTCGCAGATGCCGATAATGATGTGAGTGAATCAAGTAGTAGGAATAATTTAGAATATGTTCGAATTAGTGTCAAGTCAAGAACTCCTACAGGCAAGCCTGATTTTCAGGTGAAAAATGCAACAGTCAATAAAACGACTAATTTAGACCCTGGAGACCGTGTTTATACAGATTGTGACATTTATAATGCAGGAATAAACTATGATGGCGATAGGGTTTATGTGGCTTATTATTTTTCAAAAGACCGTTACCTGAGTGGTGACGATACCTTTTTGAGTGATGACAGCTTCTATCAATTAGATGCAAACGATTACAATAGTGAAGGCGATGGAGTAAACTTGCCTAATAATTTTACAGGAACCGAAGCCTACATTATATTTGTAGTTGATTATAAACATACGGTATCAGAGACTCAAGAACATAATAATACTGTTGCCGTGAAACTCCGATTTAATCCGCCTGCACCTTCTCCTTGTTTGACTCCGCCTTCTAATCTAAAAGTAACATTAAACGGGACTGCGCCACAGTTTACGTGGAATCCCGTCAATGAAACTTCCCGATACAAAATAGAATATCAAAAGACTGATGGTTCAAACCAACATTCAGGCAGTAGCTTGGATGCAGATTATAATCCCTCTTACAAAACAGCAGGGAACTGGAAATGCCGAGTGCGAAGTGTCTGTCTTGATGGTACTACAATGTCCAACTGGAGTAATTGGGTTTACTATACTATATCACAACCCTGCAGTGTACCTACGGTTAGCTTTAACCAAAGTAGTCCGATGCAAGTACGAGTAGGCGAAAAAATTAATCTATCTTGGACTCCTTCAAGCACCCCAAGCGGAGATTGTGCAATTGCTGGGTATGAAATGTCCGTAAGACAAGTTGGTGGGTCTTGGTCTTCTTATGTTTCGAGGTTGGGTACTAGTTTCTCCTCTAATACCATAAGCTCGGCAAATGTGGGGAAAACATTCGAGTATAAATTGCGAGTCAAAAATAAGAAAGGAGAGTACGGTAATCAGGCGTATATCACAGTTAAAGTTATCAATTCTGTTCCTAGATAAACCTATTGTCAGTAATTTAACCGCTTATCAAGATGGTAATCGCATTAAAGGCTCATTTGATTTAGAGGATGATGACGGAAAATCCAAGAAAGTGCGGGTTCATGTGCGAAACAAAACGAATAATATTTGGCGTTCGTTCGACACCAAATCAGGTAATTATTTTGCGGAAATCTCCAATGGAAAAATTTACTTTGATTTCTCTATAACTGCCCATGATACGGAAGGTAATAGTACCATTTTTACACAATCTGGAACTTATGAGCTTAAAATCGAAGCCTTTGATACCAAAGAAGTCAATCGAGAATCTCATTTGCAAGCCGATGTAAAATATACGACTTTTAATTATAATAAATCTATAACCTGTCCCAAGCCAGTTGTTCAATTGTCAATTACAAACAATAAAGTATGGGTCAAAAAAGATGCTCCAGCTGAGTATATTACTTGGAATGTAAACAATTCAGCAAGTGGTTGTACAGTTGATAAATATGAATATAACTTAAATGGTATTCCTGTAACACCAAGTACCAGCAAGCGTACAAGTTTCCAAATTAATCAACTTCTGATAGGAAAATATACGCTCAAAGTAAGAGCGCATAGTACAGAGGTAGGTTGGGGTGATTGGACTACGGTCAATTTTGAATTAATTGATTGTTATTGGTGCATTGGAGACATTGCTGTTACACGATACCCAAATATGCACCCTAACGGTAATTTGAATATGGAATGTGGGTGTGATAAAAGAATGATATTTCAACTCACCTACCAGAATTTAGCAACAAGTTGGGGAAATACTGCCACTCGAAAAGTAACCGTCTTTTGGCAAAAAATAGAGTCCACTGAAACTATTAAGCATAAAATCCATGAAGAAAATATGTCCCTTGCGCTAGGGCAAACGAAAAATGTTACCCTAAAAGGCATCGTAACTTCTTCCCCTGGCTCATATCTTTTATTTGTTGAAATTGACGATATACAAGTCGCTATCAAAAAGGTAGAAGTACATGAAAACAGAGGATGCGGTGTGGTCGGTTCTCACGACATCACAACAGAAAGTCTGACTTTTCATGGCAAAGATGTGGAAGCGGTTTATGTAGGTGAAAAAATCACCCGCATTTTTGCTACCGTTAAAAATGAAGGCACTCAAGACCTCAACTTGGGACACTTTCAGTTAAAAGATAAAAATACGGTTTTAGCCTCTGTTCGTCAAATTACCATTCCAAAGGGAGAAAGCAAGTTGCTTATTTTTAAGACGGATTTGACAATGGAGCGAGAAAATCGAACTTTTCAAATTACCTATTTTAAAGAATGTAACTGGGAAGTGAGTAAACGACTCGGCTCAACTATGCCCTTTTCAAAAGAACTCAAATACCTTGAGCCTTGTGGTGTGATTGCTACAAACAAAAATGCAAAAATTGGTACGGTAACAAATGTGACAGAAAATACTGCAACTGTTTCATGGACTCTTGGTGATGCGGTGTTCGCAGATATAAATATTCGCAATGAAAGAACAGGTAAAATAATACCGATACTTTCAAAAACTACCAAAACAAGCCATCAACTCAAAAACTTAGACCCAGGCACATCTTATAAGTTTGAGATTCGTCCTTATGCTAGATACACACCAAAAATAAGTGGTATCATTACTGAGGAACGCTGTGCTGATGTAGAAAAAAATTCGCTGTTTAAAACCAAAGGAAATCCGCCTTCCGCTGAGGGCAATGATTATCCATATAGAGATGATACTTGCCTCAATAACTGTGATGGCAACGGAGGATATTGTAAAGAAAGGTCTTCTTGGGACATGCTCAGAGGACAATGTACAGATTTTGTAGGGTGGCGTATGAATCGGGATGCAGGCTACACAAATCTAACTCTAAATAAAGAAGACTATCCTTTTACAAAGACAATGACTCGCAACGGTGTTACTAAGTCCTTGGGTCATGCAAAGGATTGGAATGAAACCTTAGCAGCACTTGGTTACAAAGTCAATGATACTCCAATAAAAGGAGCGATTGCTCAATGGAACGCAAAAGAACACGGAGTAAGTGACTTGGGACATGTAGCGTATGTTGAAGAAGTCCTACCAGATAATAAAGTCATTATCTCTGAATATAATGGAAGTTCCTGTAGTTACAATCGACGTACAGTATCGGAGGATGAAATTGGGCGATTTATTCATGTTAATATCAATCCTCCTACGCTCGTCACTACACAATTGCAAGATAATTACGCACAATTACCTTCTGAATTGGTCTTTAAATGGGATGAAAATAATCTAGCAGATGTAGCCGATTATTATTTATACATCCGAAAATATGCCATCGGAACAAATCCTTCTGGAACAGACCTAAATGGCAAGTTAGAATTTAAAGTTGTTACAGGTGGGCAAAAAACGCTTTCTACAAGTGTGTCTTACCAAGATATGGCAGGTAATTTATTCACATTTGAAGAGGGCTATGAATATCGCTGGGTCGTACAAGCCAAACCTAAAGCTGGAGGAGAACCTGTTGGCTCGGAAGTGCATAGTTTTTCTATTACTAAACCAGAAGCAGGTGTTACTGTAATTGTACATGGCTTTACTCCTGATGTAATTGGTAGTAGTCCATTGCCTCCTTGGACAAAACAAATGGCAAAAGCCATTGGAAAACGGTGTGGTACTTATCCCAATGGAACAATTAAAGCCACAATTTTTGAGCATAATTACAAAACAGGCTTTTGGGATTATATTGAAGGTAGTAATAATGTAAATGATGAAATTATCCTTATTTATAATTGGGTTGAAGAGTCCGATTATGCGTTTATAAATGGTTGGGCAGAGGCTGCAGGAGATAATTTATTTGCAAGTTTGATAGGTTTTGGAAAACTAAATTCATCTCCAAACTTTAAAAATCATAATATTTTACCTCAAAAGTGGCATTTCATATGTCATAGTAGAGGAAATATTGTGGCTCTACATACTTTTTCACGATTTGAACATTTGGAAAGCACAAATATTAACGGAGCACAAATAAAAAAAATTCACCATTATACAGCGTTAGACCCTCACCCTGCGATACCTATGTACGACCACTGGGCTACATTTATAGAAAATAAACTATATGGTTCTGCTCCATTTCAAATTAAATTACCCAGTAATGTAGAGTATGCAGATAATTACTTTCGTCAAGATGGTAGTTATGAGTTTTATTTAGACCCAAAAACAAAATCATATATTAGAGTTTCAGGACAAGTAGGAGGCACAACCAGCAGGCTTTTAGGGCAGTCATCATTTTTAGGTGGTGCTTTAGGTTATGGGTTATCAAGTACTGTAGCTATAACACTTGATGCAACTGATTTATATAATGGAAATGACTTTGGAGCTTTTGATGGGATTCCATTTTACAATAATCCTAAAAATAACTTTGAGTTATGTGAAGAAACTTTAGATGTAGGAGGTTATGGAGGATTAGCAGAAGAGCATTCTGATACTCATATGTGGTACTATGCAACAATAACCCCTAATGCTTTTACTTATGATGGAATTTCAATACCTAATAATTGGTTTACATCAGATATTGGTAATTTGAAGTGCAGTAGGATTTCAAATCAACGCCATTCTATGGGCTTCAATAATAGTAGAATTGTTCAAGGAAATATTAATTTTGATTTAAAAACCACACAAACATACAAAACACAAAAGCCGTCAGAATTTTTCAATGGTGATTTTTCGTATACTAATATTGGAGATAATGCTAATATTTGGCGAGTGCCAGGCTGGCAAGGGCATCGAGGTTATATATCCACAGAGTTAATTCCATTATTAAATTTACAAAATAACAAACTGCATTTAGGCTCTGATTTTGTTTATGCACACTTTCATTTATATGGGAATGAAGCATGGCATAATGTATCATATATTCCTAATAAAAAATATTTGGTTATTGATATGGAGATTATTGACAAAGGGAATCTCCTTTCTAATTTTATATCTCCTGAAACTCAATACCTAAATGTGTATATTGGAGACAAGAATATTGGTTCAATTTCTTTAAAAGAAAAACGAGAAAAGTTATATATCCAATATTTTGAAATTCCAAATGGATATAAAGATATAATAAATCAAGTTGGATTTAAATTATCTAATTCCGAACACCATATCACAATAGATAATGTACGATTTACCAATATAAAGCCTGCACTGATAGCATCATATCATGTCAAAGCTATATCCTCCATCCTTTCCAACGTAAAAATCAGCACGAAACAAGTTGGAAAAAATTGGACATTCCGAGGCAAAACAGACGAAACAGGAAATCTAAGTTTCTCTATGTTAGAAGAAATTGCGATTGGCGACAGCATCAAAGCCGAAGCAGAAGGCAGTAAGACGGTTTATTTGGTAGCAGATGCAGAAATTGTCAATACCAAAAAAATCAACCTTCCGATGATTCCTACGGCTACAGATAACATCACGTATCCCAAAGTTTTCATCTTAAACAAAGAACAAACTTTAACACAACCTCTTGTTAATCTGAAAGCTACGGCAAAAAATCATAATCAAATTGCAGTATCTTACAATGGTGAAACCAAATACTATTCGGCTTCGGATAGTTTAATTGATTTGACTTTAGCCAATGAAGGGAAACATTATTTTGCAGTTAGTTTTTTGGGAGTAGATACGGTTACAGTAGTCAAAGAAATCAATTTTTTCACAACTGCATTTTATAATGTTACTGTAAACTCGTCAGAGGAGTATCAAGACGCAAAAATTTACCTGAATGGTCAGTTTGTCCGAGATATTTCGGATGTACAGGAAAAACTCCGACTCAGTCAAGGCGAACATGAATTACTGATTTTAAAAGATGGTTATTTGCCGTATCGCCAAACCGTTAAAGAAGCAAGTACGATTAATTTAGGTTTGCAAGCCAAGCCACAAATTGCCAGCAATGGCGGTGATACGCTAACGATTCCTTCACAAGAGGTCGGCAGTTGGCGAGGGATTACGATACATAATTTGGCTTCTGATACCTCACAAGTCAAACTGGATTTGGCGCGTGAAAATATTACAGATTTTGAAGTGAAATCTCCAACTTATCGTTTTACAAACATCAAAGGTTTTAGCTCAAACCAAGTTTCATTGGTGATTGATCAGATTGATAATTTGGCAAATGAAAAATTAGTTTTGCTCCAAAAAATCAATGGAATATATCAAAAAATAGCAGTTTCAGAATGGTCTTATGATTCGGAAATTCAGAAACTCTTGTTTAGTATTCCAAATTTAGCCCAAAATGTAACGGCTGAATATACATTGGTCATTGAGAAAGAAAAATTATCGAATCCTCCATCCTTCAAAACAAAAATCGTAATGATAGATGGTTCAAACGATAACGTAAATGGCACAACGGATTTAGGGTTAGAAATCTGTGCGGATACCACCCTAACCAATGTCAAATTAGAGCTTTATGCGGATAACAGTAAATTGGCAGAAACTACTCTTCCTTTTATCTCGAACAGTAAGCAAATGAACGTTAATTTCTCCTTCATCCCAAATAGTACAGGGGAAAATACAGTAAAATTGGTTCGGGAATTTACTTTTGATGGTATAAGCTATAAAGATACGGTCAAACGCATCGCCAAATTGAATTTCAATTCCTTCAAAAATGAGTTCGAAACACGTCTCAAATTGATGCAAGCAGATGCTAAAAAATCTGGTAATCAAGTTTTAACAGAGGAAGAATTTTATGAAATGGCTCGGTGGTTTGCTCCGATTCCTGTCAGTATTGCCCAACAAAGATTAACGTTGAACAATCCAAATGCCGAACTCACTTTATCACGAGCGTATGCCATTTTAAAGGCTTTGTACGGCAATAGACTGACTTTAAAACCACTTTCGGGAAGCCAAAAAGTAACGGCTGACATGGGCGCATTTTATGTAACAGAATCCTTCCGAAATCATCAAGGCACTTACGAATTTGCCACCGAATACGATAAAAATTTAGCCGACATTCAGGTAAATACGGACTGCGAAACCAAATTCATCAAAGGCAAAACTTTTGACTTAAATTTGAGTGGAATTTTGCCAACCGATAAAATTTATGTCTCTTCCGAAGAAATTGAAGTTAAGGCAATTAGCTCGGATAAATTGACACTTTTGGCATATGAAGTCGGCATGAAACCCATTACGGTTTATGTCTTCCGAAATGGCAAATACACGGCTAAAACCTTCTTTTTGAATATCGAAAATCCATCTGGTACGGATATTACGAATAATCGTGAAATTCCTGTTTTGGACATGGCAGATATGCAATTCTGGACGGCATTGGATTCGGCTGGTAAAATTGCCGATGACAAAGGACATTGTATTTTGTACATTTCCAAAGATATTCAAATAACTGGTTCGGTTCGTATTCCGAATGGTGTTTTTCTGGTTGGTTCAACTCAAAATGGGGAGTGCATTACGTTCGAGCTGGACGGCAACTTGATTTTTGAGGATAACACCAAAAAAGGCGGAATCTCCAATATTATCATCAAAAGTGCAAATGGAAATGGTATTTTAATTAAAAATTCTAACCGTATTTTTGTAGGGGCTTCTACGGTTGATAATTCAAGAAGTCACGGAATTTCGGTGATTAATTCCAATGATATTTGGATAATGAATAATAACATTACCAATAATACAGGTTACGGAATTCGAGTGGATGCCAATTCTGAGGCAAATATTTTCTCAAATATTATTTCTGGAAATGGAGGTGATAATATTTATTCCTTATCCACCTCTTCGATGATTGGTTTTAATCCAGAAATTACCTTGACGGGAAGCACCGCATTAGAACGCCACAACGAAAAACATCCTGACGCAATTGATGCAGGTTATCCAAACGATACGTATCGGGATGCTGACGGTTCAATCATTGATGCGGGAGCTGAGAATTATTGTAATTTATGGAAAAAATGGTATCACAGAGGTTCAGGAAGTCGTCCTACGCCAACACTTGACCTCAAGGATTTTCCCGAAAATTATACACTCCAACAGGCTATCGACATGGCAGATAAAGTCCGAAAAGACATAAATTCTGACTTGATTCGTTTGTTGATTACACCAGATACTTATGATGAAAACGTAACTGTTCCTGCTGGTGTTTGGTTAAGAGGAAAAACAGGTCTGGCTTCGGATGTCGTTATCAATGGTCTTGATTCAGGGATTCCAACGGTTAAACTTTACGGAAATTCATTAGAAACTCGTTTTGATGGAATTACGGTTATTGGAACAGTTTCAGTCGAAAATAATGGACTTTTAACGATTTATAAATCTGAAATTCAAGGAAATATTAACCAAACAGGAAGCGATGAATTAATCTTGATAAACAATAAAATTCATAGTTCAAATACAGACGGGATTTCTGCAAATGGAACAGTAACCTTGATTAATAACGAAATCTCAAATCATGCTGGTAAAGATATTTCTGGAACTGATTTTACTGCTGAATTTAATATTGTTCATGGCAACACTATCAATATTTTGGCAGGTCTCGAAACCAATTTAGAAACTTCAAATATTAGCGATGGTATTCAAGCAGGGCATTATCGTTATTTAGACGAAAATAATCAACGGTCAAGTATTGGTTTATCAGGTGGTTACAAATTTGATTGGAGAAAAACAAACGGACAAAAGCCAAAAACTCCTAAAGCGGTCTTGGTTCGGAAAGAAGGTAAATTATTGTTACGCTGGTCTCAAATTTCAGATAATACTGATATTACCTACAAAGTGAAAACTGCCAATGGTAATATTACGCTGTTTGAAACCAATAATACTGAGGTCGAAATTCCTTATGAACCTGATATGGTTTTTGAATTTTATGTCGAAGCTGTCAATAAGTTTGGACATTCCTCAAAATCAGAGATTGTTCGTAAAGTTACGGATTTGGACTTAGGAAAAGGTAATGATTTGGTATTGGTATCAAGTGAAACCGAGATTCTAGATGAAGATACGACAATTCATGCGGGAGAATATTTGCCCTTAAAAGTTGGGATTCTAAATCCAACTTCATTACCTTCTGGTTCTTTTTATATTTTTATCAGAACCATTGATTACGATGTAAGTAAGTCAGGTCAATTAATTGACAGTATTTACGTGGCAAATGTAAATCCAAATGAAACACTTGTTTTAGAGCAAAATATCAAGACAAGTGCAACATTGAGTGCATCAACTAAAGCCATTAGTATTCAGTTAGCTCCCGACGGCACAGATAACAATAAATTGCGACGTGATTTAAAGGTACTTTCACCCAAGAATGGACGAGTTGAATATGACATATCAACAACTATTAAAGCTTATCCGAATCCGACACGTGGTAAGGTTGTTTTGGTAGATTCCAATAATCCATTTACTTCAAAGGATCAATTTAAAGTTATTCTGATGAGTGGAAAACTGTTGAATTTAGAACCGCGAAGGATTGGAAATGAAGTACACTTCGATTTCTCTGGAAAGCCTGCAGGAATGTATTTCATTCAAATCATTCGCAACGACAAACTGTACCAAACAATGAAAATAGTAAAACAGTAAGTTTTATTATATAATTTATTAGTGCCTGTTTGTGTCAAAAAAACAAACAGGCATTGTTTTTATATATTTTGAGGAAGAAATTGTGAAAAAACTGACAAGCTTAATATTTTTTGAATTCCAGAATTCATTACTTTCCTTCTTGTTTCCAAAACGTTAGCTAACGTTTTTAGCCAGCGTATTAGTAAAGTATTTTTCCAGTCGGGTACTTCTAAATATCAAATTATACTGGAGATAGAATATTATACAATTTTGCGTTAAATAACTTAGGTTCCAAACCTATAAATTTATAAGAATTTTGGAACTTTCGTAAGTTAATTTTCAATCACTTCAAAGAATTTCGAGATTAAAATATCCAATTTCGTTGGATCACCTGTGGCTTTAAATTTATGATTTTGAATTTTTATGGCATACCAGTCGGTCTTACTCTTCTCAAAAATCTGGTATTCTATATTCAAATTTTGGTATTTTGTTTGAGCTAAATCGACTTCCAATAACCAAGCTGGATTATCTAAAGTATCAATCTTGACTCCGTAGGTATGTTCCCAGTCTCCATCAATTTGTTGGATGTACCAGTTTTGTAATTTTTCAAGGTTTGTCATTTGCTTTGGGGTCTGGTTTTAGTTTCTTTGGTTTTAGACATGGATTTAAATTTTCGACAAAGATACAGAAAATTGCTAAAACTATGATTTTTAAATCAATAAGGTATTCAAAAACCTTATAAAATTAGCCTGTATTTATACATACCCAAAATATAAGATTAATTTTTAATTTTATCAAATGGTTCTCAATCGAAATTAAAAATATTGCTAGTATATCAATTTGTAAAGATATTATTTCATTAAATTTTACGGTTCTATTCCCTAACTTGCCTGATTTAATGGCATTTTTGACCATGAAAAATAAAATTAAAATACGAATAATGGTTAATTTTTTTGATACCTTTCTATTTGAAATTAGAAAAATCACTTTCTAAAAATTTTTAGACAACTTCTGATATCAATACAAGCAAACATGAAAATCATAGACTTATCTAAACCTATCCAATATAATAAAAATGACCCTTGGTTTATGAAGGTCAAAATTAAACACAAACCACATGCCAAAGCAAAGTGGTTGCTCCGTTTTTTAGGTTTACCATTTAAATTATTTCCGAAAGGCTTCCAAGGGTGGGCAGATGATACCATCAAACGGATGGGAGTACATTCGACTACGCATATTGATGCTCCTTGGCACTATTCACCAACTGTGAATGGCGAAAAAGCGAAAACAATTGATGAAGTTCCTTTAGATTGGTGTTATGGCGAAGGGATTATTATTGATATGAAACATAAACCTGATTTTGAGCCAATTACGGTTAAGGATATTGAAATTTTTTTATCTAAACATCATTTATCATTAAGTAAAGGAATGATTGTGTTGATTAAAACGGGGCGAGATAAATTTAATGGAACAAAAGATTTTCCTAAGAAAGGAACAGGCATGAGTTCTGAAGCGACTGAATGGTTGATTGATAAGGGAATTAAAGTGATGGGGATTGATTCGTGGGGTTGGGATTTACCATTGCCCTATATGATTCAAAAGGCTAAAGAAACGGGGGATTCTGAGTATTTTTGGGAAGCTCATCTGGTGGGACAACGCAAGGAATATTGTCATATCGAACAATTAGTTAATTTAGATGCGTTACCCTATACTGGATTTAAAGTGGCTGTTTTTCCCCTAAAAATTGTCGGAGCATCCGCTGCCCCTGCCAGAGTAGTGGCAATGTTGGAATAAATGGAGCTTATTCCATAACTTTGTCATCTGTTTAAAAATTAGATTTTTTGCCTAAAATGCCCGAAAACTCAAAGTCGTCCCAAACCCCACAGAAAGAGTTTACTGATTTGAAACTCAATAAACAACTTTTGATGGCTACACAAGAAGCTGGTTATGAGAAACCTACACCTATTCAAGCTAAAGCGATCCCTTCTATTTTATCAGGACACGATATTTTAGGTATTGCTCAGACAGGAACAGGAAAAACGGCTGCCTTTGTGTTACCTATTTTGAAAAAATTAACTTATGCACAAGGGGAAAATCCTAGAGCTTTAATTTTAACCCCAACTCGTGAACTTGCAATTCAAATTGATAATCATATTGCTCAGTTAGCAAAATATACGGACTTACGTCATGTTTGTGTTTTTGGTGGGACGGGCTTTAAAAAACAAATCGAAGAAATTGAGAAAGGAGTTGATATTTTGACTGCAACCCCTGGGCGATTAATGGATATTTACTTTCGGGAAGTATTGATTTTGAAGCAATTAAAAATTTTAGTCTTAGATGAAGCCGATAAGATGACGGATATGGGGTTTATGCCTCAAGTTCGTCGATTGTTGGAAATCATTCCCACTAAACGCCAGAATTTACTTTTTTCGGCTACCATGCCCAATAAGGTAGTTGAGCTGGCTCATGAGTTTTTGGAGTTTCCGCAACGTATTGAAGTTACTCCTCAAGCCACTACTGCTGAGACAGTTGAACAATCGGTTTACTTTGTGCCTAATACACGTACAAAAATTAATTTGTTGATGAAATTTCTTGAAAACGAAAACTTTTCGAGGGTGATTGTTTTTGTTCGAACAAAAAGGAATGCGACTAATATCGGCAAATATTTAACTCGAAAACTCACCGATGAAGTTCGAATTATTCATGCCAACAAAGGACAAAATATGCGAATTAATGCCATGAATGATTTTAAGACAGGAACAGTTCGGGTATTGGTAGCAACCGATGTAAGTTCAAGAGGCATTGATATTCAGGAAGTTTCTCATGTCATTAATTTTGATTTACCTCGATTACATGAAGATTATGTCCATCGTATTGGACGAACAGGCAGAGCATTCCGAACAGGAGAAGCCATCTCATTTTGTAATGATGCTGAAAAATATCACCTCCGTAAAATTCAGGAATTAATACGAATGACGATTACCATAAAAGATTTTCCTGATAATGTAGAAATTACAGAAACACCAAAAGAAGAACGTCAAGAAATGTTACGAGAAATTGATACTCAAAAAAAGAAAGACAATCCCAAATTCAAAGGAGCATTTCATGATAAAAAGTCAAAAAAAACGTCAAATTCTAAGAATTCTCGTAAGCCTAAAAAATCATCTTCTAAATCTCGAAGTAGTCGCCGAAGGCGGAGATAGTTTTGATAAAATTACAAAAATGAATCAATAATTTTCATGATTTTATGGGCAGAAATCTCTAACGTAAAATTTTGCTGAATACGTTGATATAAATTTTCGCCCATTTTTTTTCGTACTTCAGGATTTTCTTGTAGAAATGTAATTTTTTTAGCCATTTCATCTAAATTTCCTAGTGGAAAAGTGAAACCAGTTTCAGGAGTTAAAATTTCAGCAAAACCTGAATTTTCAAAACACATAACAGGGATTTTCATTAAACCTGCCTCTAAAGCAACTCGTCCTAAAGGTTCTTCACGGGACAATAATAGAAAAATATCTGCTTCAGCAAAATAATTTTCTATATCTGAAGTATGGGAAATCAATTGAATAAATTCTTGTTTTTCAGTTAGTTCAGCTTGAAACAATTGATGCGATAATGAATCACCTCCAACCCAAACAAAGTGTAATTCCTTAGAGGCTAATTGCTTGGCAAGCTGCATAAATAAATCGGCACCCTTTCGCCAATCAAATGTACCACAAGCCATAATTTTAATAGAATCAGGTAGTTTTTCAGATTGTTTTCGGGATTTTATTTGAAGTAATTTTTCAGTATTTAATGAAGAAAAACTATGAACTGTAGTAATTTTTTGAGAAGAAATTAAATGATTTTGAATTAAGTTTTGACGAACTGCTTCCGAGCAAGCAATAAAATGTATTCCATATTTTAGGCTTCCTGTTACTTGTTCCGAAAGTTGAAAAATCCGAATGACGTGTTCTAATTCGTGAGCATGTACCAAAATAGGAATTCCCATTTTTGCAACTTCATCTGCAATTTGTTCTAAAAAATGTCCATTTACTAAGGTATTTGAATAAATTAATTTAACTTTTTTAACTTTTAGATAATTCAGGAATTGAGCAACTTGGGTCTTATAAGTCCCTAAAGATTTCTTGACTTTATAGACCAAATGTTGTTTAAGAGTTTTAGCAGGATATTCTATGGAATGCACGATGAATGTTGGTGCAACTTTTTGAAATTCAGATACTAAATCGCCATCCTGCAGAACTCCGATTTCAAATGGTATGGTACTATTTTTCTTGAAATATTGCAAGAATTGCCATAACATCAAGGGCGCACCTGTCCGACTAGCTTCGTGGCTTAAAAAAAGAATCATGAGGCAGAGTTTATTTAAGGTATAAATGTGAGCTTATGGACGACCTCGTCTAAAGAATATGCGAACTTCACGAGCGGCATTAACTACTAAACTCAAGTAAATTTCCATGATATCACCTGAGAGTAAAATGGCAAAAATGGCAATCGTAAAATCTAATTTAAGATTAAATGTTGCAAAAGTTTGAATAATAATCCAAACAAAAATAATGACTTCAAATAATTGAATAATTTTGGTTATTAAATCGTACCAAATGCCATAGGCTCGACTCTGACTAATTGCAGTAAACCAAGCCACATTGAAATAACACATTAATACAGCAATGAAAATACTGAGTATGCCATAAATTTCATCAATATAGTCCTCACTCAAAATCATGGAGACGATGTTGGCTTGAATAATAACACCATAAGTATCGGGAATTCCTCGCCCCACTTGGTTATCATTCATTGGAGTATAAAATTTATCTCCATCCCAAAAAGAAGAAGTATAACTTTCGCCTAAATAACCAAACAAAACGACCTTTCCTGTGATCATCTCAGGAACAAAGTTTTGGTCAAATACATCGTCGACATCAAGTTTGATAAACTTATCAAGATTACCTCGAAAATGAATATTTTCTTCTTTGTTATCTCGACTATAAAATTTTTGGGCAAGTTTTGGGTCAAAGAGTTGGGCAACTTGTCCCGCAAAGCATTTCTCTTCTTGACCTGAACTTAATTTTCGACTGGGATAAACGGTACGCCATGTCTCGAATTGTTCTTGTCCACCCGTAATAATTCGCCCTGAACCTGTAATACCAATATCTTTATATTTTTCTGGGTATGAGGTGATTAGACTATCCCAAACTAATCCCTGACTCGTTTCTTTTGGTTGGGCAGTAGTACTTAGTAAAACCAAATTTTTGACTTTAGAAAGCTCTACGGCTAAAACAGAATCTCCAAAAAAATCATTGGAAGGTTCAAAAATATGATTGATAGCAATTACCTTCGGGTTATGTCGGTTGATAAGGTTGATTTGAGCGGCAATATCGGCACGCCTTAATCCACCTGTATTCACAATGACAATATTAGTATCTAAGGCAA
This sequence comes from Cytophagales bacterium UBA2561, assembly GCA_002340355.1. GTDB lineage: Bacteria > Bacteroidota > Bacteroidia > Cytophagales > Thermoflexibacteraceae > UBA2561. Next base: position 260,511 of record DDLX01000028.1, on the reverse strand, counting down.
TATCTTCATTTCGGAGCTTTGAAAACACCAAGTCCGTTACGTTATAGTCGCTTAATGCTTTTTCAAAAACATGCAAAAATTCGGAGCGTACCGTAATTTGTTGTAAGAAAGCGATGGTCAGGAAAATGGTAATTGTTCCAAAAACATTTGACCAATTAAAAATTTTATTCATGGCGATTTTAGTTATACAGACCTTGTGAATAAGTAATTTAGCCGAAAATGTCGTTTTCTGTTTCGGACGGTTCACTCAAATATGCAAATTTTTTTTAATATTTACCTGTTCAATTGTCTGGATACTATGAAAGCTAAACATCCGATAGCTTTTAGAAGTTTTGATAAGTTGATAGAAGCAAAAATAATACGATTTTTTACCCCTATTTTATGCGCCGTAAAATTCAACGTCTGACGCCCGAAGATTATGCGAAAGGTATCTTGCAGGGCAACCGATATATGTTAAGTCGGGCAATTACACTGATTGAAAGTAAGCGTTCTCAAGACCAAGACCTTGCTTACCAAGTATTTGAGAAAATATTACCCTACACAGGGAACTCCGTCCGAATCGGTATCACTGGAGTGCCAGGAGTAGGAAAAAGTTCTTTTATTGAATCTTTTGGTAAAATGCTGACTAACAAAGGATTAAAAGTAGCTGTGCTAGCTATTGATCCCAGTAGTCAAAGAACAGGTGGGAGTATTATGGGAGATAAGACCCGTATGGAATCACTTTCAAATGATCCTTTGGCTTATGTTCGTCCTTCGCCCGCAGGAGCAGCATTAGGAGGAGTGGCTCGTATGACTTCAGAATGTATTCTGCTGTGTGAAGCAACTGGTTTTGAAGTTATTATTGTGGAGACAGTAGGAGTAGGGCAATCTGAAATTGAAGTTAGAAATATGACTGATTTTTTCTTGTTACTGATGTTAGCAGGAGCAGGGGATGAATTACAAGGAATTAAAAAAGGTATTATGGAAAATGCTGATTTATTGGCAATTAATAAGGCGGATGGAGATAATCAAATGAAGGCTCGTCAGGCTCGTGTGGTGTACCAAAAAGCTTTACATTGGTTTCCGTTAAGCGATTCGGGTTTGCCTGTAAAAGTGGTGACTTGTTCGGCATTAGAGAATAGAGGCTTGGAAAATATTTTTAAAGTGATTCAAAACTTTAAGGAGAAAACTCAAGAAAATGGACGATTTCAGGCTAGAAGACAATCTCAAAATACGTATCGGATGCACCGCACTATCAAAGCTGAACTCGAAAGACGGTTTTATGAACACCCCGAAATTAGGCAGGCACTTACCGAAAAAGAGCAACAAGCACAAGTTGGAGAACTTCATGCGGTAAATGTGGCAAGGGAATTGTTAAATTTATATGAGCAGAAATAAAAAAATACGAAAGAAGAATTCCTTTCCATGTATTGGAGTAAAATGAAATAAAGTAAAAAAATAACCTACTTTATACCATCATTGAAGCTTATTTCTGTTTACTGGCTTACATTTTGTAAGGCAGTTTTAATAAAACAATAACAGAACGAAATAAAGAACAAAATCGTCTCAAGGGAATTTAAAACCAAGAAATTCATGACGCAACTCAACAACAAACTTGACTCACGGATATTGAACCCTGCCGTCATCGTAGCGGCACTCGGCAATTTTGTCGATGTCTTTGATTTGGTACTTTTTGCTGTTGTCAGAGTAAGAAGTTTGAAAGAGTTGGGATTTACTCCCGAACAAATTACGAATGAAGGAACACAACTTTTAGACTGGCAGATGGGAGGAATGCTTCTTGGCGGAATTCTATGGGGCATCATGGGGGATAAGAAAGGACGGCTGTCGGTTTTGTTTGCGTCTATTTTTACGTATTCCATAGCCAATATTGCGAATGGCTTTGTAGAGACGATGGAGATGTATATCTTCTGGCGATTCATAGCAGGTATTGGACTAGCAGGTGAACTAGGAGCAGGAATTACGTTGGTAACGGAAGTGATGCCTAAAGAAAAACGAGGATATGGAGCTATGATTGTGGCTGCTTTAGGATTGCTTGGGGCGGTGGCTGCCAAATTTGTAGTAGATGCACTTGATTGGCGCATTGCCTATTATATTGGTGGTGGAATGGGACTCTTATTGTTGGTTTTGCGGATTAGTGTCCAAGAGTCTCAGATGTTTGAGAAGGTCAAATCTGAAAATAGAGGAACACAAGGAAACTTCTTAGCTCTATTTAGATGTTTTGTTTCTTTTGACAAAAAAGACTGGGACTTATTTTCTCGATATGCCCGATGTGTGTTGATGGGAGTTCCGATTTGGTATGTTATCGGAATTTTAATTCATCTTTCACCAGAGTTTGGACGAGAACTCGGCATCCATCAAGATGTAGATGTAGGTTATGCCGTCATGATTTCGTATGGTGGAGCAGCTTTGGGCGATTTACTGAGTGGAACGATTTCTCAGTTTATGCGAAGTAGGATAAAAGTGATGATTATCTTTCTTTGTTTAGATGCCACAGCATCAGTAGTTTATCATTTTATTGCAGGTTGGGACTTACATTCTTTCTATAGTTTCTTCTTTTTCTTTGGGATTGGGGGTGGATTTTGGCTGATGTTATTGACTATTTCAGCCGAGCAATTTGGAACAAATATTCGAGCAACCGTAACGACCACCGTCCCTAATTTTGTACGAGGTTCAGTAATTGCAATACATGGTTTATTTCATTTCCTAAGAATTCCACATACAATTGATTTTTCGTTTATTCATTCGAGTATGGTTTTTCATTTTGATTTGGGCTTTACGTTCATTCAATCAAGTATGATTGTTGGAGCAATTGTGTTTGTGATTGCTATTTTATCAGCAATCAGTATGCGAGAAACTTTCGGAAAAGACATGAATTTTACAGAAGACATTTGATATTATTTTGATTTTTTTTTGAAGTCTATTCATAAGGAAAGAATTGGATAGGCTTTTTTTATTATACTTATATTACATATAAAAATAAATATATGATAATATATTCATAAATGCAATCACAATAATACTAAACAAATAAAATAATGATAATATATATTTTCGGAAATGGAAACATTCAATTTGAAGATTTTGAGGAATTATATTTAAAACCAATAAAAAAACTAATTAATAAAAATAAAGTAAAATTTATTATTGGTGATTTTAGAGGTGTTGATACATTAGTAATGGAGTATCTGAAGTCAAAATCAAAAAATGTTAGCATACTTCATATTGGGGAAAAACCAAGATATATACCTGATAAATTTAAAACTAAAGTACCTCACTGGAAAATTATAGGCAATTTTGAAAATGATGAGGCAAGAGATAATTTTGCTATAAATCATTGTACTCATTTCATAGCCATAGACTTTAATTCTGATGAAAAACGAAAAAGTGGAACTCAAAAAAATATTGAGCTATGTAAATCTTTAGGTAAAATTCAGATAAATAAAAACAATAATATTTAGCATTATTAAAAAAATCATGAAATTACTTGCAATTAGAACGTAATTTGAGAAGACTATTTTTTTCAAAAAATCAATCGAATCTTAGACTTTATCTATATCTTGCTTCGCTCAATATCAAACACATCATCTAAGCTTCAAGTACAACACAAACATAGAATTATTATAATTCTCCGCTCAATTTTATAGTATTAATTTTTGAATCGCTCTGACTTATCATGAAGTATTTTAATGGATATTTTTTCCTCAGTTTTGTTTTTATACTGCTCAATTTTTCTGTAAAAATGAATGCCCAAGAAACGGAGGGAAGTTACCTCTTACCTCTTGGCGAACTATCTGATTCTACGGGATTTAGAGATGTGTCAGTAGTCTCAGCCTCTAATACACGAGAACGCTTACGAGATGCCCCTGCTACAGTTATTATCCTGACTCAGAATGATTTACGAGAAAGAGGATATAACAATATGCTTGAAATTTTTGAAGACTTACCAGGGATGGATATTGTACGAACCTATGGCGATCAGCCCCTAAAGGTTTATTGGCGTGGATGGCGTTCGCATCTGGGGCATAATTGGGTTTTAATGATTGATGGTCTGATTTATAATACACTATATCATAACGATAATGATGCCATCTTACCTGCTCATGCTCTTAGTAATATCGAACGAATTGAGGTGGTTTATGGTCCTTCTTCTTCGGTGTATGGTGCAAATGCTATGATGGGAATAATTAATGTTATTACAATTAAAAATAAAACGGAAAATGGGATTGCATTTCATGGGTCAGTTTTTACGGGGAGTCATCAAAGTCATCAAGCTGATTTAAACTTATTTGGGAAACGTGGTAAACTTCGTTTTAGCCTGACAGGACGTTTTGATATCGGTAAAAATGACTTGACTAATGCCGAAAAATACGAATGGACAAAGTCAAAATATTATGCAGATACTCGACTTTGGGGAGATTTTGCCAATTTCTCAGAGTTCGGAGGAGATGCTCATGTGCCATATAATAATCGTAGTTTAGATGCTCGAATTTTTTGGAAAAATACTGAAATCGGAGGGCAAATTTATCAACAAAAAAATGGTTGGGGATATATCTATTCTGCTGATAGATTTCAAGCCGCAAATAATTGGGCAGAGTCAAATGGAGGATTTTATATTCGGCATCTTCAACAAGTACAAGCGAATATTTCCTCAACTTCTTTACTTCGATACCGATTTTCTTACATTGATAATGATTCTTGGGAATTACGAAGTATTACAGAGACAGATCAGGATGGGAATCCTTATCGAGCTGTACGATTTGGTTATTGGCAGGCACTCAATTATGAACTCTCTTTCAAACAGGACTTTCAATTTGATTTTTCACAACGTTTGCGCTTAAATACAGGCTTTCGGTACGTTTATAGAAATCTAAATAAAGCATGGGAACGTTCTAATGGTCAGTTTGTTAATACAGATTCTGCATTTGTAAATACGTATCCATACCCTGAGCCACCTTCACCCGAAATCCATATTCCAAATCGAGCTTATACAGAAGGTTTGGGGATATATGGACAAGTTCGTTTCCGATTAACACCCGAAACTAGCTCTAATCATCACTTTTTACACACAGGCTTCCGATTGGATAATGACTCTTTCTATGGAACAGCTCCAACCATTCGTTTAGGATATGTTGGAAACTTCAATAAAATTGGCTTAAAACTATTGTATGGTACTGCTTATCAAGAACCTACGCCGAGAAGTTTGTACGGATCTTGGGAGGCTAATGGAAGTAATAAAAAACTAAAACCTCAAGATTCTTACACGGTAGAATTTGCGGCTTCCTATCATTCTCCTAAATTTAGAGCTGTTTGGAGTACATGGTTTGTAGATGCCAAAAATACAATTGTAGCCTTTACAGGAGGAGCGAAAAACGCAGGCTCTAGAACGATGTATGGCACAGATATACATGCGGAATATTTATGGAATTTGGAAAAATTACAGTTCAAAATTTGGGGATTTTATTCATTTGTTATAGGGGAAGAAGTCAAATTTGATGAGAATGAAATAAATATTGGACGAGATATTATTGGAGACTTGGCAAAACATAAATTTTACTTTGGAATTTCAGGAACATGGCAGGATAAAATTTCAACTTCTTTACGAGGTAGAATAGTAGGAAATAGAGAAACTATACAAACTAATCCTTTAAAAGAAATTTCAGGTTATACTGTCTTAGATTTTAATCTGAAGTTGAGGAATGTTCTGGGGAAAGGTGTTCATTTATTTTCCCGAGTTAATAATCTACTCAATACTGAATACTACCATCCAGGGATTAATTTAGCCAATGCAGGAAATGAGGCAGGATATTTTGATGATAGTGGATTATGGCATGGAAGTAAAGGTTTTTTTAATTCTCTCATTCCACAAGAAGGACGAAGATATTGGGCAGGAATGAGTGTAGATTTTTAAACTGACGTTCTAAACTTAGTAGTGAGATATTTGGAATTATGTTAAAAAAGACTCAAGCTACAATTCTTTTTCAGCAAAGTAGGATATTTCCTGTACTTTTGTGTCGTATTTCCTGTAAAAACTAAACTTGTACTTTTGATATTACCGAAAAAGTTCGGATAATTTATCAAAAGCAAGGTAAAATACGACAAACGATGAAGACCAATTTACCTAAAAAACAATTTGACTTTGTAGCGTGGAGTTTTGTGTGTTGCTTTTTGAGTGCTTGTGGAGATTTTTCAATTGCTCCTAAATCTGAAACCACAGGAATTTTTGAAGCTTCTAATTCTCTTTTTAATTTCCAATTGGTAAGGCAACAAAATAAAATACAAATTGACTCCACACTCACTGCTACTGCTGAATTTATTGCGGGCATCCCCAATGAAGCCCTTCCTTATGCCCGTCAACGTCATTATTACCAGCGTCATTTAGCACAAACCGAACATTTTCGAAAACAGGTCATTCGTCAACAAATAATCCCGATAAGAAACTGGGCAAAAAAATATCATATTTCTGAGATTTCGGATTCAGTTACATTATTTTATCCTTTTGGCGAAGGGAACTTTTTACAAGCTTATACACTATTTCCAAATTGTGAAAATTACATCTTGACAGGTGATAAGTTAGCGGGTGAGTTTCCTGACTTAACTTATACGGCTGACCCAATTCTGGAAGATTACTTAGTACAGCTCCGAAAGCATTTGAAAATTTCAAATATTAAGGAAAATTCTGATAATCAAAAAGATACATCTCAAAAATATTTTGATTCTTATGCTGTAATTCATCAAGTTTTATTTCATTTGGCTCATGCAGGACGTAAGATTATCGCTGTTTCAGCAGTCAAATTAGATAATTTTGGAGAGGAAAGAAATCAAGTAATACCCACCAAAAAACAATCGAAACAATCGTTTATTGGTTTTAAAATTCAGTTTTGTGCTTTGTATCCAGAAGAATCTCAAAATTTGTATTATTTTAATATTTCGATCTCAGATTCATCCCTCAAAAAATATCCTCAATTTGAGTATTTTTTAACAGATAAGGGCGAAAAAATCACCTTTTTACATAGTGAAAATTATGGATTACACACCGAAAAATATTCCAAAATTAGAAATTTGATTCTGAATCAAAGTGTAAAAATTCTGAGTGATGAAAGTGGTATTCCATATCTTCACTTAAATAATAAAAATTTTAAATCAAAATTGTACGGTGTTCCTTCAAGTTTACCGAAAAATGTTTTTCGAAGTAATTGGAAAAAAGGTATTGACTATGAAGAAAGAGGGGATTTGCCTTTTGATTTGAAAATTGAAAAACGTCCTGTAACAGCTTTACTTTTTGGGCGTTTATATCCCGAAATTTCAGGAGAAAATTTTCCAGAAATATCCCCTAAAAGGAATGTTAAATCAGATACTTTTTTAGCAGAAATTACCACTCAAAATCTGCCTGCTCCGACTGTTTCTAGAGGTTCAATTATAGAGGAAGAAATTAAAAATACTGATAATCAATACTATAAATCTGATAATTTGGAATCATATAACACCCAAAAAATACCAGAAATAGGACTGAAAAACATAAATTCCAATATAAAGAAGAGTCCATCAAAAACTTCAATCTCACCGAAAAAAACTATTCCTAAAACTACCTCTAAACCAAAACCAAGAGTAACTAAAAAACAAGTCATCAAAATCGGAAAAGAAAACTCTAATTTAGTGCGGTATAAAGTCCAGATTGGAATTTATTCGAATGAACTTAATCCGAGAGATACTAAATTACAAGGTTTACCAAAATTAGATTTTTACAAGTCAAATGGCAACTATCGTTATACGGCTGGAAATGAAACAAGTCGAGAAGCTTGTTTATCTATTCTTCAAAAAGTAAAAGGTCGAGGGTTTTCAGGAGCTTTTATTATTGCCTTCCGAAATGGAAAACGTATTAGCTTGAATGATGCCGAAAAATGGACAAAATCAAATACACATTAATTGATTTTTAAATAAAGCTTAAATTTTCTGTAGTAGAGTTTGTAAGGCTTTACTACAGAAAAGTGATGCGGAAAATTTTATTCTCCCTTATTCAAAAATCCAAATTGAGCATAAATAGGAAAATGATCACTATACCCTTTTAAATATTTTGCTCCTGCAAAAGTGCGGTCGGGATTTCCTTTATATTGATTATCAGTTTGTTGCTTTAAAAAATCGGGTGCATAAACCTTTGTGGAACGCTGAATATATTGGAAACCTGTTCGGGTATTTATCCAGCCTTCAGATAGTAAAATTTGGTCTAACATCTGCCATTTTCCACGATAATTATATGTTCCTTTGCCGTGGGTCATGAGTTCATAAGTGGGATTAAATAGTTCTTTTTTAGAATAATCAGGATTAGGTTTAGCATTGAGTTCAGTTTTAACGCTGGCATTTTCAGGCAAATCATTAAAATCTCCACCAACCAAAATTTTGGCTTGTGGTTGTTCTCGAAAAATTTCGTCAATAACCACCCGAATTTGTCGTCCAACAGCCTTACGATAAGGTTCACTTTCTTGCTGACCACCACGCCGAGAAGGAAAATGAGACCAAATAAAATGAACAGGTTCTCCCCGTAATTGACCTGAAACCAATAAAATATCACGAGTTTTAAAATCAGGTTCATTGGCAAAACTAATGGGAATGTTTTTTTCGAGAATGGGCTTAAAAACATCCCTTTTATAAAGCATAGCCACATCAATTCCTCGTTTATCGGGTGAATCGAAATGAATAATCCCGTAATTTTTGGACTTGAGGCGTTCTGTTTTGAGGAGGTCTTCGAGTACGGTTTGGTTCTCTACTTCGGCTAACCCCAAAATTTCTGCGCCGTCCGTATCTCCCAAAGAATCTATCGCCTGTGCCAATTTTTGGAGTTTGAGTTGGTAGCGTTCGTCCGTCCATTTGTTTCGTCCGTCAGGCAAAAAATCTTCATCATTGATAGCTGGATTATCTTTCGTATCAAACAGATTTTCAACATTATAAAAAGCGATAGTAATCGTGGAGAAATCTGTAGGCGTAATTTTTTTTGGCGTATTATTCGAGGTATTTATTGAATCTTTCTCCGTATTTTTTTCAGGAATAGGATCTGGATTTTCCGTATTTTTGTTGCTAGTTTGGCACGCCGTCCAATTTAAACTAATTAATGCAAAAAATAAATAAAAGATATAATTTCGATTCATGGAAGTTTTGATTTAATTTGGGTCATATTGTCAAACAAAGAATGAATTACGAATTTGCAGATTTTCAGACGGTATGTCAAGTTTAGTTTTTAGAAGAAATTATACTTTGCACTTGATTTATTTTGTGTTAAACGTATTATTTTTGTAATATTTAGTTAAAAAACATAATTTATGAAAGATAAAGTCGTAATTATTACAGGAGGAACTTCAGGGATTGGAAAAGCATTGGCGGATGTGTTCGGAAAGGCTGGAGCAAGAATTGTGATTACGGGACGGCGTATCGAAGCTCTTGAAAAAGCTCAGGCTGAACTCCAAGCTCAAAATATTAAAGTCTTGACCATTCAGGCAGATGTAAGTTTATGGGAAGACAATCAGCGAATGGCACAAACCACACTTGACCATTTTGGACAAATTGATATTTTGATTAATAATGCAGGAATATCGATGCGAGCATTATTTGAAAATGTTGATTTAGAAGTAGTTAAGCAAGTGATAGACATCAATTTTTATGGAGCATTGTACGCTACAAAAGCCTGCTTACCTGCCATTAAGGAAGCAAAAGGTTCAGTCGTTGGGATTTCTTCAATTGCGGGTTTTCGAGGTTTACCCGCTCGTGTGGGTTACTCGGCTTCGAAGTTTGCCTTACAAGGATTTTTGGAAGTTTTACGTACCGAAATGCTTCATGAAGGAGTACATGTTTTGACAGCTTGCCCAGGATTTACGACTTCCAATATCCGAAATACGGCACTGGCGGCGGATGGTTCAATGCAAGGTGAATCGCCACGGGATGAACAAAAAATGATGAGTGCTGAAACTTGTGCTGAGCATATTTTTCGGGCTGTTAAAAAGCGAAAAAAAATTTTAATTCTGACTCAACAAGGCAAATTAACGGTTTTTCTGAACAAGTGGTTTCCGAGTTTTATGGATAAAATGGTTTATAATCATATGGCGAAGGAAAAAGATTCACCTTTTACATAATTTCTTTATTTCCTCTAATTTTGAAAATCTTAAATTACTAAAAAACAAAAAATTATGGCTGTAAGTGTTGGAATCATTTTAGGCTTAATTTTTGGATTTGTTATACAGATTCATCGTAGAAGTGTCTGGCAAGCCTTATTTGCTTCTACATTTATTCCTGTAGTATTTTTTGTAGTTATTTCTGGATTATATTTGCAATTTCAAAAAGACCCTTTTGATGTTTTATTAGGATTAAATCGGTACCCCACTAATTGGGAGGCGTATGGAATTAGTACAGAGGCTTGGGGTCCTACCGAAGCCAATTGGGGACCTGAAGAAAATCATATAAACACAGCAATAGGTTTAGCACTTTCCAGATATTTTTTAGGATATTTATCTCTTGGAATGACGGTGTATGGTGTATTTTTGGCAAATACAGGAATTTCTACTAAAAGAAAAGAAGAGGTTGAAAATTATGATGAAAATGGTGTACTGTTAGAAAAAGGAACTTTAAGATATGGCTTAAAGCATGGAAAATGGTATTTTTTTAATAAAAATCAAGAGGTGATTAGAACCGAAATTTGGATAGAAGGAGAACTGAGTGAACGAAAGGAAGTTAATGAAATTTAAGAAGATATCCCAAAAAATACTTTGTTTATCGGGCTAAAAAGCCATTTTTCCGTAGCGGTGGGTTTGCAAATCCACCGCTACGGAGAACAATGCTTTATTTTTTGGTTATCAGATGGTTGTAATTTGAAAATCTGCTTTTAATAAATCTTCCCAATAACTTGGGTAGGATTTCTCAACCACCTTCGGACGTTCGATTTCCAAAGGAAACAACAAGGAAGCAGGGGCAAAAGCCATCGCCATTCTATGATCTTTGTAGGTATTTATCATTTCCAAAGGAGCTTTAGGTGTTTGGTTTGGTAAAATATGTAATTCTTCGTCTCCTATAATTTTCGTTTGAATATCAAATTTTTGGAGTTCCTGAGCAATTGCCGAAATACGGTCAGTTTCTTTGATACGTAAGCTTTCTAATCCTGTCATTTTCAGTGAAATACCTTTCATTGCTCCAATAACTGCAATGGTTTGAGCCAAATCAGGACAATGTGTAAAATCCCACTCAAGACTATTCACCGCTTGGGTTTTGACCAAATTTACACCAGTTTTCGTAAATTCAGTTTTTACGCCCAATTTTTCCATAATTTGAACAATAGCCCTATCTCCCTGATGTGATTTTTTCCGTAAACCCCACAAACTTATTTTAGCATCATCTGCCATTGAAGCTATCGCATACCAATAACTGGCTCCAGACCAATCAGATTCTACCATATAATTCGAAGAAGTATATTTTTGAGGTGCAATTTTAATTTGATTTTCTTGCCATTTATATTGAACCCCAAAATGTTGCATCAAATTTAGTGTCATTTGAATATAAGGTTTTGAACCAACTTTTCCCGTTAGTTTCAATACCAATCCATCGGGTAGGAGAGGGGCTATCATCAGCAATGCCGAAATATATTGACTACTGATATCACCTCGAATCTGAATAGTATTATTTTGAGAAATAAAGTTTTTTATTAAAATAGGAGGGAATCCATCGTTATTGAGGTATTCGATTTCGGCACCAAGTTTCTGAAGCGCATCTACCAAAATTTTTATAGGACGTTCTTGCATCCGTTTTGTTCCTGTCAGAGTGGTGTTTTGGCGATTGGTTACGGTACAAAAAGCCGTCAGAAATCGCATGGTTGTGCCTGCATCCAATACGTTCAATTCAGAGCTTTCGGAGCTCAAAAGCCGTTGCATTGTTACGGTATCTCGTGCTGCCGATAGGTTTTCTAATTTTGATTTATTTTCTGTTAAAGCATTGATTATCAAAACTCGATTACTTTCACTTTTGGACGAAGTAAGCTGAATATCTGCTTGAACTTTTCGGGTAGAATGTTGGATTTTTAGAGCTTCTGCCCCAAAAAATTGAGGTTCAGTCTTTATCGTTTGAGTCATCATTTTCAGCGTTTTTTTTTGGATATATAGCAAACAAAGGTAATTGATTCACACAAATTAAATCAAATTTAATTTTTCCGTAGCGGTGGGTTTGCAAACTTTTCAGCCTGATAAACGAAGATTGTTAAACAATTTTAATACTAATATATTTTATAAATCATTTTTAGTAGGGTAGAGAGTTGAAAATCAATTATTTAACAATAAACTATTAACCTTATTGGCAAACCCCTTCATTCGTTCTTGGAGTTCCCAGCCTACTTTTCCTTCAATTACGGTATTTTCTAAAGCAGTTAAAGTTGCTCGTAAATTTTTAGGTGTAACTTTCTCCATTTCAGCAATGTAACCAGCATATTCGGTTCTTTCCAGATGCTTAAGTGCTTTTTGAATAGTGGGCTTCGAGGTTTTTATTTTCTGGTGTAAACCATTTAATCCAAAAAATTTCTTTTGCCAATAACGTTCTGTATCGCTTAGTTTTCCGTCTGATTCTTGGGCTTTGATGTTCCCTTCATCCGCAATTACGGATAGTTCTTCTTGGATTTTTTTGATGATACGTAAATTGCTTGCCGAAATCGAAATTTGGGGCTGTTTTGGGTCATTATTTGATTCGACAACTGCCTCACCTTCTTGAGTTTGCAAATAAATACCCCTTTGCCACATATCTTCCACCTCCGAAAAATGACCTGCCTTCACAATAAAACGTTGGATAAAAACCTTTGGCAAAAACTGATAATCCAGCCGTTTGTTTTCGGGCATTTCGTCCCTATAAAAATAAACTTCTGCTCTCGGATTTTCGGGTAAAAGCTGAGGGATAACAAAACTACGGTGTTTCAAGGGAACATACCCATCTTTATCTTTTGTAGTTTCAAAACAAAGCTCCGCACTAAGCATAAAATCAATAAATAATTCCCATTCATCGTCCTCATTTTCTGCCCAAATTTTTTCAATATTCCGATAAGTGATTTTACCTTTTTGGAGTTGTAAACACTCGAAATGAGGGCTTGCTCTGTCCAAAACCTTATAAATTGCCTGAATTGTCCAAGATTGATTTAAAATAATTTGACTATTAAAATAACCTTGTCGATAATACAAAACTCCTGCATTGTGCAGATAATTGAGTAAACTTTGGGTCGATTTTTTGATACCGTGTTTATTACAAAAATTCTCAAAAACCTTGATACTGAGAGTTTTTATTCCTTTCTTTTGTATCCCATAAATAATTTTCCGAACCTCAAGCCAAGAAGTAGGCATTTCAATAGCCAGTTGTTGGCGAAGGACTTCGTTTTGCTCAAAGGCAGTTTCTAAAATACTTTCTAATGCCTTAAAACCCGTCCCTTTTTGGGCGGAAACCTGCAAAAACTTCAAAATCGGAAATTCGGCTTCAAAGGCTTTTTCGTCTTTGAGGGTGTAGTGTTTGGCTTGGTCTTCTGGGGTATCCACCTTGTTTTGAAGTACGACAATGGGGCTTTTTTTGCCAAAATGCCGTGCATATTCTAACCAATACCGTAGCTGTTCATTTTTATACGATTTGCCGTCCCATGTATGGCATTCCTGATTTTCATTCTCAAAATCCCAGACCAAGAAAAATACCGCATTGGTTTGCATAAAAAGACGATGGGTTGCATGGTAAATATCTTGCCCTGCAAAGTCCCAAATTTGTAAGCAAACATCCCCTAATTTTTTGTCCAGTAAAACAATGGCATGAGTGGAGTCATGTTGCGTATTGAATACAAAGTTTTCGCCTTCTGTCCAATATTTGGCAATTTGGATTTTACCTACTGAACCATTTCCTATCAAAATGATTTTCAGGGTTTTATTTGGTTTTGATGCTTTTTTTTGGTCTTCTAAAAAGTTGCGAACGTCTCCTATATTTTCAAGAGATTTATTAAAAATTTCTTCTGGAATATTTTGAATGGGATTATCATATAAATACAATTTTTTGAGTTTAGGGAAATAACTGAGAAAATCTAATGAAATGTCCTGAATTTGGTTATCGCTTAAATCAAGGGTTTGTAATTGGTTTAAAGATTTTAAAAAAGAAATGTCCTGAATTTGGTTATCGCTTAAATCAAGGGTTTGTAATTGGTTTAAAGATTTTAAAAAAGAAATGTCCTGAATTTGGTTTTGGCTTAAATGAAGGGTTTGTAATTGGTTTAAAGGTTGTAAAAAAGAAATGTCCTGAATTTGGTTTTGGCTTAAATGAAGGGTTTGTAATTGGTTTAAAGATTTCAAAAAAGAAATGTCCTGAATTTGGTTTCTTCTTAAATAAAGGTCTTGTAATTGGGTTAAAGATTTCAAAAAAGAAATGTCCTGAATTTGGTTTCTTCTTAAATAAAGGTCTTGTAATTGGGTTAAAGATTTCAAAAAAGAATAGTCCTGAATTTGGTTATCGCTTAAATCAAGGGTTTGTAATTGGTTTAAAGATTTTAGAAAAGAATAGTCCTGAATTTGGTTTTGGCTTAAATCAAGGGTTTGTAATTGGTTTAAAGATTGTAAAAAAGAAATATCCTGAATTTGGTTTTGGCTTAAACCAAGGACTTGTAATTGGTTTAAAGATTTTAAAAAAGAATAGTCCTGAATTTGGTTTTGGCTTAAATCAAGGATTTGTAATTGGTTTAAAGATTTTAAAAAGGAATAGTCCTGAATTTGGTTTTGGCTTAAATCAAGGATTTGTAATTGGGTTAAAGATTTTAAAAAGGAATAGTCCTGAATTTGGTTATAGCTTAAATGAAGGGATTTTAATTGGGTTAAAGATTCTAAAAAAGAAATATCCTGAATTTGGTTATAGCTTAAATGAAGGGATTTTAATTGGGTTAAAGATTCTAAAAAAAAAATATCCTGAATTTGGTTATAGCTTAAATGAAGGGATTTTAATTGGGTTAAAGATTTCAAAAAAGAAATGTCCTGAATTTGGTTAAAACTTAAATCAAGGGATTTCAAATGTTTACACTTTTTTAATAATTCCAGTTCAGGCTCAGTGCCGTTAAGTTCTTCGAAACCTAAATCAAGTTCTGGATCTTTAGTTTGTAAGTTTTCTTCTATTTCTTCTTTTAGGGTCATCTCAAAATCATTTATCAAAAATACAAGACTGCATTTAAAATCGGAATGTAACAAAAAGTGAAGGAAAAAGGAAATGAGGAGATAGTTTCGCCAGAAATCTAAAATTGTTTTTGTATTCTTAGGGTTCGAATAAAAATGTAAATCCTATGAAATCAATTAATTGGAGCAATTATACGGATGAATACGCTATCATGCGTCAGATGCAAAAATGTTTTGAAGAAAAAGCCTACACCGAAGCCGAAAAAGGATTGAAATTTCTCCTTCATGATTTCATCACTTCCGAACAAACACAATATTTAATATTGCTTCAAAAGCTGATGTTTTATGTCATTGGTTGGAAGACGATTCCTGAAAATCGGAATTTAGAATGGGCGCAATCCATTTGGGATTTACGCACCGAAATAGAGATTTTTTTGGAAAATTCCGATGAATATTTGACTCACCTCTTTTTGCAATCTGCTTGGAACGAGGCTTTTGCATATGCTAAAGATAAGTTTGAATTTGAAAATGATACTAAAATAAATCTTGAGCTAACTCATGAGGAAGTTTTTGAATTTAATTACAAACTAAATTATCGAGCTAAAGATGAGTAAAAAAGAAAAACGGGCTTTTGAGAGCCAAATGGTTCGCTTAATGAAACACATTCTTAAAATTTTAATACAGCCTTACAAAATTACTCGAAGTTGGATTAATTCCATCCGAGACGCTCGCCATCAAATTGAACTTTTACGACAAAAATACCCATTTCTCAAAAATAAGAACTGGTTAGCCGAAAAATGGAATCGTTTTTTTCAGAAAGCTAAAAAAGAAGTGGAACAGGAAACAGGAGAAAAATGTGACGTTGAAAATTTATCCGAAGAAGAAGTTTTTGAAAAAGATTATTCATCAAAATTAGATAAGGAAGATAAATGAAAGAGCCTTGCCAAGTTTCGAAAACTTAACAAGGCTGATCTTGAGGTAGTTTCAAAAACTATTTATTTTCTAATTGATTTTTCAAATCGACAAGTTGGCTTTCTAATTGGCTGATTTTCTGATTAGATTTTGAGATTTCTTGTTTTGAGCTAACGACTTCTTGCATGAAATTATCCAGTATTTGTTGGAATTTTTGGATTGTATCTTTTAATAATTTGATTTCTTTATCGTGAACAGTATTGGTAACATTAAAACTTAAATGTACATTTCCTACAGATTGCCCGATTCCATCTTTGACCCCATCAAGTGTTGTATTTTCACTCTCACTATTGGTGATAATAAAGCTAGCAGATTCATCATAAAATTCGCTTGAGTTGGTATTAAGCGCTCTGAGAATGCGAAGCAAAACAGCGGGTCCAAGCTGTCCTCTTCCAGCCTCTATTTTGGTATAACTTTCGGGGCTGAGGCGGACTTTTTTGGCAAACTCCTCAATAGAAAAGCCGTTTGCAATGCGTAGAATTTCGATTTTCGCCCCAATTTGTTCGGCAGTCATTGGGTCATTTAAATTATTCATAAATTTTTTTTGGGTTTACGTTTTTGTGAGGCAAGATAGAGGAAGCAACCAAAAAAAACAAACGTATCGTCTTTTGGTGTTCCTTTCGTTTTAGAGTGCTCCGAAGACCAGTGACCACCTTAAGAGGTTGTTTGAATTTTAAGTAAAAAAAGTGATTATCAAGTTTTTATGGAAATCGGCGATTTTGAGCAATGAAAGCTATTTGACTGGTTGAACTTGATTTCCTGAAGATATTTTTCAAAAATTCTTAAACAACCTCTAAAACAGATACGATTTTGAAGTATTTTCGATTGGTGTTTACGTCAAAGAATATTAATAAAATGACTTTCGCTACTTTATCGCTGTTGCTTGTGTCCCCACAAGCAACTATTTATCAGTATATTAAGTTGGATGTGGGGACACAGCCAACAGCATTTTGATTTCATTTTCGTATAATATTTGTTGCAATAACTTATCTATTTGAATTTTTGGTATAAAAATCGATTTAGTACAATTCCAAGTAATATTACAAAAAGCCATTGCGTCAGAGTAGAGGCATTACTATAAGTTCCGAATAAGTCCCAGTTTCCATTTTTATCGAACCAAGAAGCACTGTAATCTTGTGATAACCACCAATATAACAAGCCAATTCCTAATAAGCCATTCATAATCATAACCGTAGAAAAATAAAGGGTTGAAATTTTGAAATCAGAATCATGGTCAACATATTCGTCTTTGAACTTTTTAAATCCAATTTTTGCTACGGCAAAGACAATAATGATGCCTGAAATAATTAATCCAACTCCCCACACCCAATCCTGATTCGAAAAGAAATCCAATGACCAAGCGGATGGCAAGCCAAAAAATAAACAAAAAATGCCTGTTCGGAGAGTGGCTCCGTCTCGTTCAAACCCCCAGTCCATTAGGAGTTTAATTAGCATTTCCATCATTGCCAATAGTGAACTTAGTGCCGCCATTGAAAACGCCATGAAAAAAATGACAGCTAAGACTTCGCCTCCAAACACTTGAGCAAATAAGGCGGGAATAACTGTAAAAATTAATGCTTGATTTCCTGCATTTAATAAATTTATGGCTTCGGCTTCAGAAGGCGCAAGGGCAAACACGGCAGGTAAAATTGCCATACCAGCCAACAAGGAGGCAGTATTATTTCCAAAGCCACCAATAAACGTATTTAAAGTAACATCTTCTTTATCACGGGAATACGCCGAAAGCGTCATCATTAATCCCCAGCCAGCCCCTGTTGACCAAGCTGACTGAGAAACGGCTTCAATCCATACTTTGGGCTGGGTGAATAATTCAGGGCGAACAGTAAACATATAATCTAAACCCTTGATTCCGCCATCCATATTCAGAGCTATCGAAATGATGATTAAAAGAAGAATAAATAAACTAGGAATTAGGATTTTATTGGCTCTTTCAAGTCCTTTTTGTACTCCTTTTATCAAAATAAAAACGCCGAATGACAAGGCAACAAAATGTAATCCTAAAGTGCCAAAATTTTCGGTTGAGACACTTTTCCATAAATTTTGTAAATAAGCAGGATCGGATTCTAGTTGTTGTGAAAGAGGAATTTCTGCGCCTAAGTTACTTAAGGAAAACCCTAAATAACGCAAGCCCCAAGCCGTTACGACTGAGTAATAAAAAGTGATACCCAGTGTACAGAGAGCAATAAAAAAACCTGCCCATGTGAATTTTTCTCCTGTTGCTGAAGCATATGAACCAATGACACTTTTTTTATACTTTTTGCCTAAGCCAAATTCTGCCAAAAGCAAAGGAATTGACCAAACTAATAAGAATAATACCCATAAAATCAGGAAAGTACCGCCATATTGTCCTGCCAAACGAGGAAAACGCCAAAGATTTCCTGCTCCGATCGCCATTCCTAAGGATGCCAAAATAATTCCCCAACGGTTGCTAAATTGTTCTTGTTGTTGTGTCATTTCATGATGATTATACCGCCTAAAAACTTCGACTTTAAGGTGGTGATTGTGAAAAAATATCTATCAAAATAAATGAAAAAAACCGATAAAGTTCAAACTTCATCGGTTTTCTCTATTTTATTAAAAGGAATTTCTGAAATTAAATTTCTTCCAAAACTCGCTCAAGATCAGCAATCAAATCCTCCTTATCTTCAATACCAATACTCAGTCGAATTAAGGAGTCTTTTAGTCCATTTTTTTCACGTTCTGCTTTTGGGATGGCGGCATGGGTCATGCTGGCGGGATGTCCGCAAAGTGATTCGACACCACCTAGAGACTCTGCTAAGGTAAAAAGTTGTAATTTTTCCATTAATTGGATTGACTTTTGTAAGTCATCATCAACTAAAGTAAAGGATAACATTCCACCAAAATCGCGCATTTGTTTTTTAGCAATTTCATGTCCTGTGTGTGATGGAAATCCTGGATAATATACTTTTCCAACTTTGGGATGTTCATGTAAGAATTCGGCAACTGCTCGAGCATTTTCAGAGTGTGCCTTCATACGCAAATGAAGGGTTTTAATACCTCTCAGGACTAAGAAAGCATCATTAGGACTAGGGACAGCGCCGCATGAATTTTGTAAAAAACCAATATTTTCGGCTATTTTTTCATCATTTGTTATGACTGCTCCCATAATGACATCAGAATGTCCACCAAGGTATTTAGTGACAGAATGTACGACTATACTTGCTCCCAAATCCAAAGGATTTTGTAAATATGGTGTAGCAAAAGTATTATCCACTACCGTCATGAGCTTATGTGCCTTGCCAATTTTAGTAATAGCTTCAATATCCGCAATGTTCATGAGTGGATTGGTCGGGGTTTCTATCCAAATCATACGGGTATTTTCATTAATAAAATTAGTAATATTTTGAGGATCTTCCATTGACACAAAATGTGACTTGATGTTAAATCTCGCAAAAACTTGTCGGAAAATACGGTAGGTTCCACCATACAGATCATTCCCACAGATAACTTCGTCTCCCGCTTTTAAAAGTTTAATAATGGCATCTGTAGCGGCTAATCCAGAAGCAAAGGTAAACCCAAACTGACCATTTTCAAGAGCTGCCAAGTTACTCTCTAAGACACTACGAGTCGGGTTCTGAGTGCGAGCATATTCATACCCCTTATGCTTTCCTGGAGATTCTTGGGCATAGGTTGAGGTTTGATAAATAGGAGTCATAACTGCCCCCGTAAGTGGGTCTGGCTGCACTCCCGCATGAATGGTTTTCGTTGCAAACTTCATATTGAGTAGATGAATTAAATATTTCAACTAAATTGCTATTTACAAAAGTAATCTTTAAAACGCCTTAGTCAATCGAAAAGTTATCAACGTATATGGAAAAAATATTGTACAATAGTTGGGTCGTTTTTGGTATCCTTAGCTTCAATCCGAAGTTCATAAACTCTTCCTGTATCAATTATAGTAGGGACTCTAAATGTGTTAAGCGATTGCAAATCAGATAAGTCAAAGGGTAATTCGGTAATATTTTCACCTAAGATTTCACGTTGAAGAGACGTAAATCCTTTAAGTCCCCAATAAATTCGAATATATTGTAAGGATTTATCTTCCTCAATTTTTCCTTCAACTTGAAGCTCTTCTCCTGCTCCAATGAACAAACTATCTGCATTAAGATCTAATTCGATATCATTGGTATAGGCATTCGTTACAAAAATGCTAGGGATATCATCTTTAATTACATTTACCAAAATGCGAATAGGTTTGGCTGTATTTTGGGCAGTGTCCAAGGCAAAATAAATCAATTCATATGTATCACCTGAAGAAGCATCTTGAGGCAAAGTAAATGTGTTTGCTGTTTTTGGAAGTGTATTCAGAAAAATCGTATCCGTAGGATTATTCGTTAAATTTATTGAAAAAACGGTATCTCGTACCGCATTTAGAGGATTGAAGGTGACGGCAAGTCTCTGAAGTTGAGAATTATCTGTGATATAACCGTCTTGTATCTTGAGGGTAGTTCCCTCAACTAAATTAACTTCTTGATTCGCACCAATCTCAGGAGATGTATTTTCGATAATAACTTGAGGTGGGCTATCGTCACAGCCAATCAAAAAACGAGCCTCCTGACTAGCTGTGTTATTGTTTTCATCAATGACCGTCAATTTTAGGGTTAAAATTTCACCGTCCTTGACAGTATCAGGAATTCGTAAATCCCGTTCAAATAGATTAGTGAATGAAATGGAATCACTGTCAGTAATCCGAGCAGGGCTAATTAAATTGGATAAAGAGGCACGAATTAGTTTTATTCCTGTGTTATCTGTAACTAAGCCTTCAATATTGATGACTTCTAAACGACAAGTGAGATAATTCCCGTTTTGGTCTTGTGACAGTCCAACTATTTTGAACTCATGGATTTGAGGACCTCTGCGGTCAGACTGAACTAGAAATGAGGCAGAAGTTCGTGCCATATTTTTGCTAAAATCATAACACTCAAATTCAATTTCATAACGTCCCGTATCCACATTAATTGGAATGGGAATTTGGAGCGTATCCTTATAACGCCTGCCTCCTCGTATGGTATCAATTTTTTGGTAATTCCAAGGATTTCGGATTGTTCCATCAATTTTCCGAATTGAAACCACAAATGAATCTAATTGTTCATTATCACTATAATCCACAGGAATAAACATAGTATCTTGTACGGAATAGGTATCTTCTAACTGAACTGCCAAAATATTAGGATTAAGGCGATCTTCAATCGGAATACAAGACCAGATACTTCCCCATAAGAATAAAAGAAAAGCTGTTTGAGTGGCTTTTTTCATAATATTATACTTAAAGAGCAGGAACTTTTTTTGATTTTTAGGCACAAAATAGTAATGCTTTAGACAAATTACAAATTTTACGGATTGATCTACTGTGTGGGTTGGATTGACTGGTGAATTTATACTCGTTCCATAAATGACATCAAAGTTTATGCCTTTGCCTTGGATAAATCCCTAAAAAGGCAGGCAAAAATAGAAAAGACTCACTGAAAAAAGTGCTTTTTAGCCAGCAATTCAGTAAGTCTTTCCTATGTAATGAGTGAATAACAACTTATTTTTTGTCTGTTTTTTCAGGCTCAGTAAGTGCTTGGGTGTTTTCAAGAGATATGGCTGTACGGTCAAATAAAATTTTCATACGAGGAGCTACTTCTAAGGTAACGGTCTTATCATCTATTTCTGCAATTTTACCGTGCATTCCTCCTAGCGTGACGACCTCATCACCTTTTTTGAGATCTTCGGTAAACTTACGTTGTTCTTTTTGTTTTTTTTGTTGAGGGCGAATCATGAAAAAATACATTACAGCAAACATACCGACCATCATCAAAATTGACCCTGCATTCTGGAATGGAGAAGCCGTTTGTAACAATAAACTTTCGTATATCATATTAAATTATTTTAAGTTTTCTGATTTTGAGGATTCTAATCTAAGAACATTTTTCAACCTTATTTTGTAAGGATAATATGAATTAAAATCAAGCAAAATTAATCAATCTTTTGAGATAAAAACGAAAGCCCCAAAAAAAGACCTGAGAAGTTTAAAAAACCGCTCAAGTCTTCAAGAGTAATGCTGAAATTAATTTTTAGGTTATTTTTATTCTGTTGGAGGACGTTTTTTGCGTTTGGTTTTATGCTCCAAACTAATTGAGAGTACATTGTCCCATGTATAAATTAGGTCATCAGTAGGAACGGGAGGAGCTGCATCATATAAAAGTGAAAATTGAGTACTAAATAGAATATATTTACTTAGCTTGAAATTTACACTAATTTCTGTACTTAATCGAGGTTTGTCCAAACTTTCAAAACGAGCCTGATAATAACCAATCCAATTCAAATCGACACTTTCGGTTAAACTTGATTGAATATTCAAATATGTACTTGTCTTTATAAAATCCGTGATGGAATCTTGCTCTGCGAATGTCCAATCTTCATGTTCATACATAATCCCAGGTCCGAAGGCAAGAGTAGTATTATCATGATCATAAGCTAAAGGTTGCCAACGTAATCCTGCACCAGTCAAAAGTCGGTTATTAATTCCACGAACTTCATCAAATTGGGCTTGTCCAAATATTTCATAAGAAAACTTCTTTTTCCAGCCTAAATTCAAGCGAGTATGTAAATATCCATTTTGAACCAAGTCTTCTCCTTCACCATTGACATTTTCATAATTACCAATAAGCATTAATTGGTTTTTAGGCGTAATATACGCAATATTTACGGAGTTTGTCCATGTAAGGACACGAGTTTGTTGTTGTTGTAGATTGAAACCAAGTCCAAGATTACCAAGCCATATACTAGCGGAATCGTGATTTTCTAAACGTTCACGTTCTACATTTAGAATTTGGGCCTGTGTTGTGAAATGATAGAAAAGCAAACCAATGAGGAATAGTTTTTTCATATGAGCGTATAAAAATAGATTGATTAAACTAATATAAATACTAACTTTGTAACTGATTATAAAACCGTTTTTCGGTTAATTCTGCCCACGCACTAGCATCTTTCTGGAAAGCAAGGAAGGATTCATAAACTTTCTGAAAATCAGGGTCATTTTGAGCTTGTTCTTGAAGGACTTCTTGCGTTTTAGTGCGTAAATCTGCCAAGACCTCATCAGGAAATTGACGTAATTCGGCTTTACTTTCAGCCTTAATTTTTTCTAGGAATTGATTATTTTTAACTTCAAATTCAGAAAATATCCAAGTAGAGGTTTGAGCTGTGGCTGCCCGAATAATTGCTTGAAGGTCAGTTGGTAAAGCTTCATATTTTTGTTTATTGACAATGAAATCAAGGATAGTACCTGGCTCGTGCCATCCGGGTGAATAGTAATATTTGGCAATTTTATAAAGTCCTAGTTTATAATCATGATACGGTCCAATCCATTCCGTAGCATCAATTACACCTCGTTCCAAATTAGTATAAATTTCACCCCCTGCAACCGAAACCGCCGTACCCCCTGCCTTAGCTAATACTGCTCCCCCAAGCCCTGGTATACGCATTTTTAAGCCTTTGAGATCTTCTACGGAGTTGATTTCTTTATTAAACCAACCTCCCATTTGCACCCCTGTATTACCACCTATAAATGGCACAATATTGAATTTTCCATAAATTTCCTTCCAAAGTTCATAACCACCTCCGTTATTTACCCAAGAAGTAATTTGTTGTGCATTCAATCCAAAAGGAACAGAGGCAAAAAGTTGTAAGGCTTTTGATTTGCCTGCCCAATAATAAGACGCACCATGTCCCATTTCAATAACGCCATTACTCACCGCATCAAATAGCTCAGGCTGAGGGACTTTTTCGCCTGCACCAAAGACTTTGATTTTCATACGACCCGCAGACATTTCTTCGATTAACTTGGCAAACATCGAAAGACCTTCTCCGAAAACAGGAAAATTGGGAGGCCAAGATGTCGAAAGACTCCATTCGTAAGTTTGGCTCATGTCCACACTTGTACCTTTGTCTTGTTTGGAGGTTTCTTCAGCATTACCACATGCCGAAGTAATGAGACTCCCTGAAGCCATGACAGCACTCACAGCAGCCGCCTTATTTAGAAAGTCTCGACGAGAATTTGTAGGGAGGTTTGTGTTGGGTGTTTTGTAGTTTTTCATACTTACTATAATGTTATAAGTTTATTTTTAGATCTGTATTTTGAATTATTCTAAAATCACAAATTAAACTTAATAAAATCAGAGAAGTAAATCAACTCAATTTTGGTTTTAATTTTATTACTTTTAAGTATAAATTTGATTATCAATTTTTTATCCTATAATAAGGATATTATCTTCTGTATTCTACGAAGTCTCTGAAAGAACTAATAATAAAATATCGAATGACAAAAATTATAATTAATTTAAATTATTTGAATCGTGTAAAATTTGTCCATCTGCTAGTTCAATTCGGCGATCAGTCTGATAAGATAGTTCACTATTGTGGGTAACAATGACAAAGGTTTGTCCTAATTCATCTCGAAGCCGAAAAAATAATTGATGTAATTCTTCTGCATTTTGAGAATCCAAATTTCCACTTGGTTCATCGGCGAAAACAATTGCTGGAGAATTAATTAAGGCTCTTGCTACTGAAACACGTTGCTGTTCTCCTCCTGAAAGTTGGGAAGGACGGTGATTTTTTCGTTTCGAAACACCTAATAATTTCAGTAATTCTTGAGCTTTTTTCTCAACTTCGGCTCTCTTTTTTCGACCAATAAAGGCGGGTAAGCAGATATTTTCAAATGCTGAGAATTCAGGTAATAAATTATGAAATTGAAAAACAAAACCAATATTTTTATTTCGAAATTCGGCTAATTTTTGGTCAGAAAATTGAGTGAAAGCTTGATTCTGAAACAATATTTGTCCGTCATCAGGACGATCTAAACCTCCTAAAATATGTAAAAGGGTACTTTTCCCTGCCCCTGAAGCTCCAACGATAGAAGTAATTTTTTCAGTTTCTAATTCTAAAGAAATTCCTTTTAGGACATGTAAGTTCTCGTACCGTTTTTTAATATTTTTAGCGTGAAGCATGAGTTTAAAGTTTGGTAGTTTTTTTATCAATAAAAAGTTCTATTCTTGTTGGTCAGCTGAGGTAATTAGACGTACTTTTAAGATTTGTCCCGCTTGTACCTCATCAGTTTGCATATTGTTCAATTTTTTAATTTTCTCAATTGAAGTTTTGTGTTTAATGGCAATACGAGATAAATTTTCACCTGATTTGACCTTATGTGTTTCAAAATCAACCCGTGCATATACCTGAATTTCTTGTCCTTCCTTCAACATATTCGATTCTAAATCATTGATTTTCATTAGTTCAGTAGGTTTCATATTATGTCGATAAGAAATTCCATTAAGTGTTTCTCCTGCTTTAACCCTATATGGTACAGGAATCGTAATCTTTCGCCCTGATTCCAGTGATTCCTTATCTTGTTGAGCAATTGCGAGCCGATTTTTCATAATTTGACGGTCTCCTTCTGAATAATTGCTATCCAGTAAAGCGCGCTCCAGCCGAGCAATTACGGAATCAAACATTAATTGTTGAGTCAGACGTTCAATTTTACGCTCAAAAGCTTTAAAATCTTTGGTAGGTTTTTCTTCCTTGGCAAGTAATCGGATTTGTTCATATTTTTGCTCTGCTTCTTCTTTGATATGACGAAGTTCAGGATTATCCATTGCTCTTCTTAAAACCCGTAAAGCTGAGTCATATTGTTGATTTTCAATCAACTCATCAATCTCATTATGGGAAATAAAATCTTCATAATCATTATCTAAATACCAATAGGTAATAAGAGAAATTATTAAAATTAATAACAAGACAAGCGTACTAATTTTTTCAATTTTCTGACGTGCTTTACGTTTATCTTGCACATCTTTACGAACATTTTTTCTCATAATACCTTTGTTTTGGGTCTGCTTGATGGGTAAATTTGAGCAATAAGTTTTGGTACATTAAACCAATGAAATAGCACAAATATAACAAAAACCAAAAACACAAAAGTTCATAATATCTAGGTTTTTGAAAAAGTTCAAAGGACTCAATTTTGAGCATCTGTCCGAAAAACTAAAAAGCCGTGCATCGTGTCACCACCAAGACAACGCCGCGAATTTCGAGTAAAAACTAATAATAATTTTGAGATAGGAAATAGGTAAGCTTTCGTAATTTGGTAATCAAAATACAATCCCATTGGATAATAATACAATAAATTACCTGTCAAACCCTCAAATTTAGGCATATCAATCCCATTTCGCCCTGTGGCTTGTGTCCATTGTAAGGCACAATCTTGAGCAAAATTATCTTCGAAAAGTTGCTTTAATTTGGGGTTTGATTTAGGGTTATTTACTCTGATTCCCAAGTTCTTATACCCACATCCTTTATCATCTTGGTCTATAAGTTGCAGTGGTTTTTCTTCTTCAAGTGTCAATTGTAATTTTTCTGCCCATATCCAATCATTAAACCGTTTCATTTTTGTTCGTTTCGCCACAATTGAACTATCATTTGGTATGAAAACTTGCCATAGATTCGAACTTCCACATTCTCCGTAGCGATTTTCACCAATCCACAAAGTATGCTCATGGTAGCGGGTTTTGAAAAAAAATAAAAATTCTTGTTCACAAAAAGTAGTTAAGGAGTTGATAGGAGTTGCAGATAAATGTAGTCCAACTCCAAGGATAAATACAAGGTGTTGTAGTTGTTTCATGAGTTAAAATTTTGAAAAATCGTATATCGGCAAATAGTTGTAATTGGTATTTGTAATTGGGTGCAATTTAGAAGTTTCATTTCAAGAAGCACCCGATCTACAGAATTTGAAAAAATGAAAAGAAAATTAAAACTAAATTTATGAAATAAGTTTTTTCAGTTGTTCAGATTGTTTACTTCGAGCTTCAAAAATTTGATTTTCAAGTAGTGCAAATTCATTTTGGGAATAAGAAGATTGGATTTTTTGTTGGTGTAGATGGTGGATTTCATGACAAACGGCATGAAGCATTTCTAAAATATGTGAGGTAATTAGGATGGTTTTGCCTGTTTCTTGGAGGCGCAAAATAATTTTTTTCAAAATTTGATTACTCTCTAAATCTAAGCCGTTCGAAGGTTCATCTAAAATTAAAATAGGACGTTGTAAACTCAAAACTGCCAATAGTGCCAATTTTTTTTTCATACCTGTCGAATAATTTTCTATCAAATTTTTCAAAGGTAAATCAAAAATTTTGTTCCATTCTGTAATATCAAATGTCTGATTTTGACTTTGAAAAAATTTCAAATATTCCTCTCCTGTAATTCGACTAAAAAAGAAATTTTGAGTTGGTAAAAAGGCGATTTGTTGACGGTGCAAAGGCTTATTTTGGTACAAAATTTCACCCGATTGAGAAGAAACCATACCATAAATGGCGTTTAATAAAGTAGTTTTTCCGCTTCCATTTAGTCCTATAAGTCCATGAATATGACCTACTTGTAATTGTAAGTGGAGATTTTCAAGAATTGTTTTTTTTCCATAACGAACGGTTAGTTCCTTAATTTCTAACATAAAAGATTTTAATTCTAGTAAATTGAAGGGATATTTTAGAATGTTTTTCTCTGTTTTTATTTCATCACTGAATCAGAAACTATTTGTTGTAATTGAGACAAAATTAATTCAGTACGTTCTTCCACGACCTTACCAACCACAATTATGGCGGGAGAACTTAATTTTTGTTTTTCTACCACTTCTAAAATATTAGATAATGTTCCAAATCCTGTTTTTTCATCAAGTCGAGTTCCATTCTGAATAATTCCAATAGGTTCATCTTCGGGACGATGCTTTTTAAATAAATCTACAATTTTAGGCAGTCGTTTCATTCCCATCAGAATTACAATTGTAGCCGAAGACTGAGCTGCCAATTCAATATCTTGACTCAATTTCTTATCTCGTTTTGTTCCTGTAATGACCCAAAAACTTTCATTAATTCCTCGTTTGGTCAATGGAATCCCTTGCATGGCAGGTACAGCAAAGGCACTACTAATACCAGGAACTATCTGTACCTCAAGTCCATAAGTAAGGGCGTAGTCGGCTTCTTCGTGTCCTCGCCCGAATACAAAAGGATCGCCTCCTTTTAAACGCACAACGTGTCCATGTGTTCGAGCAAGTTTGACAATCAAGCGATTAATTTCACTTTGTTGGCGATGATGAAGTCCCGCACGTTTACCTACAAAAATTTGTAAAGCCGTTTCAGGAACATATTTTAATAAGGCGGGATTTGCTAAAGCATCGTATAAAACCACATCTGCATTTTGTAATACTTTTACACCTTTTAGGGTAATTAATTCTTCATCTCCAGGTCCTGCTCCTAATAAAGTTAATCGAGGGAAAATAGTCATATTTTAATAAAGTAAAAAATATTAAACCTTAATAACTCATAAGTTTTATCTAACTCTTTAAGGGTTTTAAATTTTTAGAAAACCATATTAATAAAAAACTTACGAACTATTGAAACCTATAAGATTTTTGTTTTTTTGATGAATATCTTATAGGTTCAAAAAAACTAATTTTGTGTTTGTAATTCTTCTGCCCAATTAAAGCGATCAGTCGGAGAAAACGCCCAAGGTGCAAAATTGTTTTCAGTGTTTGCTAACATTGTATTCCAAGATGACGGTAAGTCTGATTCGTCCAGAGCCATATATCTACGTAATTGCATGATAATATCGACAGGCTCAATATTGACAGGACAGGCTTCTGTACAAGCATTACAAGTAGTACAAGCTAGTATTTCTTCTTTAGTGATATAATCACCATAGAGATTCTTTTCATCATCAAAATTAGGATCGATAGTTTTCTGTTTTCCAATTTGTTCCATACGGTCACGAGTATCCATCATGATTTTACGAGGCGATAATTTTTTGCCCGTCAAGTTGGCTGGACAAACCGAAGTACATCGTCCACACTCGGTACAAGTATAAGCATCTAATAAATTTTTCCAAGTTAAATCCTGAATATCCTTTGCTCCGAATGTGCCAATTTCTTCAGGATTTTCATCCATCGGAGGTTCTTCACCACTCATCATAATTTGGACTTCTTTCTGAACGGATTCTAAATTATTAAGTTTCCCAGATGGCTCAAGATTAGCGAAATAAGTATTAGGAAAAGCTAAGATAATGTGCAGATGCTTTGAATAGGTGACATAAATCGTGAATCCTAAAATTCCGAAAAGATGAATCCACCAAGCCACACGTTCCAAAAGGATTAATGCCGTTGTTCCCAATCCTTGATATAAAAAAGTAAAAGGTAAACTTCCGAAGAATGTACCCGTTTGTAAATAATGTTCTGTTACATAAACACTTTCCGCACCACGAGTTTGTAAAATAGTATCGGCGGCGTTCATCGTAAATAGAAAAAACATCAATGTAATCTCGAATATTAGAATCAAGTTCCCATCTTTTTCTGCCCATCCTTTCATTTCAGGGGACTGAAAACGAGGGATTTTAATAATATTTCTCCGAATTAAGAAAAAAGAACAAGCGATGACTACTAACCATGCTGTTAGTTCAAAAAAGTTAATTAAAAAGGTATAAAAACCTCCCAAGTAAGGCGCAAATAGGCGGTGGGTTCCTAAAATACCATCTAATAAGATTTCCAATAATTCAACATTAACCAACAAAAAACCTACATAGACAATTAAATGCAATAAGCCAACAAAAGGACGGTCAAACATTCGTTTTTGCCCGAAGGCAATCAGTATCATATTATTACGACGTTCGGTGGGCTTATCCGTTCGGTCAATGGATTTACCTAACAAAATATTATTCCGAATTTCCTTGACTCGTTGGGTGATAAAATAAACGGCTCCCCCCATGACACCCAAAAACAAAATTTGTTGAAAAATCGTGATGAATGTTTCCATAAAGAATTGTTTTAATTACGGTAAATTTTCTTTTATAGATTTCAAAAACAAGCTTATTACCTCAATTTAAAAATAAGATATTTAGATGAAAGGCTAAGCCATTTTTAAAGAGTAATCATAATTCCTTTACTTCTAACTATAACTAACTATAACAAAGCAAAGGAAATTATGATTAATTTTAATGAAGTGTGTTAGTATTTATACCTTTTTCGGTGCTTTTTGACATTTTTAATCATCTTGCCAAAGGCTTTATCCTTACGCCGAATCTCTTGGGCATCTGCCTCAAAATAAGTGCGTTCCCTTTCCATTTTCTGGAAATTGGCATACAAGTCTTCGTTAATTTCGCCATTTTGAACTGCCTCCAGTACTGCACATCCCTTCTCATGGGTGTGTGTACAATCCTTAAATCGACAATTCTCAGCATATTCCAAAATAATATCAAATGTGATTTCCAGTCCACTCATAGCATCAGTAATTCCGACTTCCCGCATCCCTGGGTTATCAATTAAAATACCTCCGCCTTCCAACACAATCAACTCTCGATGACTAGTCGTATGTTTTCCTTTGTTCACACTCGAACTTATCTGGTTGGTTTTCATTTGTTGTTTTCCTGAAAGATTATTCAAAAGTGTGGATTTTCCAACTCCTGAAGATCCTAATAAACAGTACGTTTTTCCGATTTGGATATGATTTTTCAATTGATCATATCCTTTAGTTTGGTGACTTGTAGTAATTATTGGTACGTTTTGAATTCGCTGATTAATTTGATTGATGATAAATTCTAATTCAGATTTATTCACCAAATCTGTTTTGCTTATCACAATAATCGGTGCTACATTGGAAGTATAGCAAATGGTTAAATATCTTTCTAACCGATTGAGATTAAAATCTCTGGTTGCCGATTGTACAATCAAACCATAATCAATATTAGTTGCAATAATTTGAACCTGTCCCGACTTACCAACTGCTTTCCGTTCGATAGTCGAATGACGCGGATAAATTTCATGAATTAAGGCTTTACCTTTATCATATTCGGAAAATGCAACCCAATCACCTACGGCAGGAAAATCATACCGACTTTCTGCTGCGAATCTTAGCTTCCCAATGAGTTCGGCATCAAACTCATTTTCAGGAGTTTTAACAATATACCGTTCTTTGTGTTCTAAAATAATCCGCCCAAGTTGAAAGTTTTCCAAATTTTGAGCGATTTTATTTTGTCCGAGCTTATCGTAATAACCTAAATCTTGATAAGTCATTATTCTTGAGTTTTAGCCTCCTTTTCAGAAGACTTAATAGTCGTTTTTTATTTTGTAATAAGCAACCAACTTAGGCACTCAAAAATTGATAAAATGATAGGTTACAAGCTACTCAAATATTTTTTTAAATATATTAGACCTGTTAAGTTTTTATAGGCTCAACAGGTCTAACTTATTGATTTCTAATATAATTGAAATACTAAAAAAGGACAAGAAGAATTAGCTTGCAAATTGCGAAGCAACTACTGCATTCTTAGGACCATTGGAGTAGTCATAAAAACCAGCACCTGATTTAATGCCCAAGTTGCCTGACGATACCATATTAACTAATAATGGACAAGGAGCGTATTTTGGGTCTCCGAAGCCTTCGAAAAGAACCTCCATAATTGCCAAACAAACGTCTAATCCGATAAAATCAGCTAACTGTAATGGACCCATTGGATGTCCCATTCCCAATTTCATAACCGTGTCAATTTCTTGAACACCAGCCACTCCTTCAAATAAGGTTTCGATGGCTTCGTTAATCATTGGAATCAAAATACGATTTGCCGCAAATCCTGGATAATCATTGGCTTCTACAGGAACTTTTCCTACCTTTTTCGCTAATTCGACTACGGTGTTGGAAGTTTCTTTAGAAGTAGAGTATCCGTTGATGATTTCGACCAATTTCATAATTGGCACAGGATTGAAGAAGTGCATGCCGATAACTTTATCAGCTCGCTTGGTTGCCGCCGCAATTTTGGTAATTGAGATGGAAGAAGTGTTGGTAGCCAAAATCGTAGATTCTGGAGCTAACTCATCTAACTGCTTGAAAATTTTGATTTTCAACTCAAAGTTTTCTGTTGCCGCTTCAATCACCAAATCCGCTTTAGGAACGACTGCCGTCATGTCTGTTGAAGTGTTCAAATTCGCTAATGTTTGAGCTTTAGCTTCAGCAGTGATGCGCTCTTTTTTGACTTGACGGTCAAGGTTCTTCTCAATGGTTTTTTTGGCTCTTTCGAGAGCATCGGCAGAAATATCAACCAAATGCACTTCGAAATTATTCATCGCAAAGATATGAGCAATGCCATTTCCCATTGTTCCTGCGCCAACGACTACAATTGTTTTCATGGTATAAATGAGTTGTATTTAAAATTAAGTTTTTATTCCGACTCAAAGATAGCATATTTTCCGTCTTTTCAGTAAATTCGGTTTTCAATTTTTGAAAATGTAACTTTGCCCACATATTCAGTAATGTAAGCCTGTCAAGCCCTTTTTAGTAGATTTAGTAGAAAAACAAGTATTGAGTTAAGTATTCCAAAATTTATGAAAACATCCCCTCTTTATTCGGTGGTCGTACCTGTTTATAACAGTGAGCAAACACTCGAAAAATTATTTGAACGCACCCAAGAAACTTTTTCCGAATTGGGGCTTCAGTTCGAGATGGTGTTTGTGAATGATTGTAGTCGGGATGGAAGTTGGAAAGTATTAGAAAAACTTAAAAAAGCCTACCCTGAACAGGTCACGGCGATTCATTTGGCAAAAAATTTCGGACAGCATAATGCCCTGATGTGTGGGTTTAATCAAATCAAAGGAGATTTTGTGGTTACGATTGATGATGATTTACAGATTCCACCTGAAGAGATTACCAAATTGATTCAAAAACAAAATCAAACGGGTGCTGATGTTATTTATGGAATTTATGACCGTAAAAAGCATAATTTATTTCGTAATTTTGGGAGTAGTGCAGTACAGTTAATCTTTAGAAGAATTTTTCAAACTACAGGAAATATTACCGCCTTTCGACTGATTAAGTCTAGTCTTATTTATAATGTTCGACAACATCGTCAGAGTTTTGTGTTTATTGATGGTTTATTACACTGGCACACCCAATTTATTGAACGAGAATTAGTTCGGCATGAAAAACGAGAATTTGGGCGTTCAGGATATTCCATCAAAAAATTGTTATTATTGACCAGTAACCTACTTTTTAATTTTACAACTTATCCGCTTCGATTACTGGTTTTGTTAGGGACATTTTTCTCTGTTTCTAGTTTCATGACGGGGATGTATTATATTTTTCGTAAAATATTTTATGATGTTCCTCTGGGTTATACTTCAACCATTGTCGCCATTTTTTTTAGTTCAGGAATTTTATTGTTAGTAATTGGAGTAGTCGGCGAATATATCGGACGAATTTATTCTTTGCAAAATGACAAGCCACAGTTTTCAGTACGGTATAAGGCTGGAAGTGAATAAAATAAGTATCTGTTATAAATTGATCATATATTAAACCCGTCAGATTTCGAAAACCTGACGGGTTGGTTATTTTTGGGATTAGTATTTAAAAAAATAACTTATTAGACTGCAAAACTCTCGCCACAGCCACAAGTACGACTAGCATTTGGATTGATAAATTGAAATCCTTTGCCATTAAGACCATCTGAGAAATCTAATGTAGTCCCTAATAAATACAACATACTTTTTTTATCAACCAAGATTTTGAATCCAGCATCTTCAAAAATTTCATCTGTTTCAGTAGTTTGGTCATCGAATGATAAGTCATACATTAAGCCAGAGCATCCTCCTCCCTTTACAGAGACTCGTAAATTATGATTTGTATCGTAACCATCTGCTTCTCGAAGCCGAAGAAGCTGAGTCTTTGCTTTTTCTGTGATATTTACCATATTTGTTTAAATGTCTTTAGTACTATAAATCAAAATTTATATGACAAAGTAACTACAATTTTTATTTTTTTGTTACTTCATTATTATAAAATTATTCAGTACAATCTAATAGGGTATAACTAAATCGATTCCCAAAATTTTTACGAGCATTTTGACATAATTTCATAAATAAATTGAAATCGGATTTCTTGGCAAAAACTTGACAACTTGCCGCCCATTGCCCCACTAAAATCGAGTCTAAGCGACTGACTCGATGAATATTGATATCAAACATTCCTGAAAGTTGTGTATTTGGTTTTTTATGCCAAATCTCGTTTTTGTCGTTATGCCGATATACTTGAACTTCGCCAAGTCGCTGAACCAGAGCAGAATATTGTCCTCGATGTAAACCAATTTGCCATACTCCAAGATATTGCCCACCCTTCAAGATGGCTTGTCCTTTGGGTGTTCCTAAATTATTTAAATAATCATAACCTGCGATGGTAGTAAAATCCTCAAAAACAATACATTGGAACTCTTTGCGGTGCCACCAAAAGACATGAAGTTCGTCCGAGAAATGACGATTTTTCGTTTGAGATTGCCGAACTCCAACAATATTAAGTTGATAATTTTGGGGACTATCCCGAAAAATCTGATAACCCTTTTCCTGACACTTATAAATGACGTTGTTATTTTTCATTTTGGTTTAGAACATAATGGAATAAGGTTTGATATTAGTTTATGTATATATGTAAACTATATTCCATTTAACATTTACTAAAATAATGCGATAAAATCTTTCATACTCTTATTTTGTTCAATAAGTTACTTCAATACTGGGTTTATATGAGATGATACCAAGTATTTTAAGGCTTAGTTAAATATTGTTTTGTGTTACTTGGAACGCTTCTTGTCTCTTTTATCTTTTAATATTCCTTTTTGTTTGAAAAAAGTATTTTCCTGTTTTTTTACATTCCGCAAAAGGAGAGTTTTACGGATAGAATACAGGTAGAATTTGGCTTTTGCCAAAAAAATTATTCATATTTGACCTTAAACAGTATTAATCCAAAACAAGAGATGGGAAAAAATCTCGTAATTGTCGAGTCACCTGCAAAGGCAAAAACTATAAAAAATTATCTAGGAGAGGGCTTCGAAGTGATGTCTAGTTATGGACACGTTCGGGACTTACCCAAAGGCAATAATGCTATCGATATCGACAATAACTTTAAGCCGACTTATGAAATTTCGGCTGACAAAAAACAAGTCGTTTCAGAACTCAAAAAATGGGCAAAAAAAGCAGAAATCGTTTGGCTTGCGACGGACGATGACCGTGAAGGAGAAGCCATCTCATGGCATTTATTAGAAGCTCTTGGTTTACAAGAAAAAAAGACCAAACGCATTGTTTTTCGGGAAATTACAAAGTCTGCCATTCAAAAGGCAATTCAAAATCCCCGTTCCATTGATATAGATTTAGTAAATGCTCAACAAGCTAGGCGGGTATTAGATAGACTGGTGGGGTTCGAATTATCTCCTGTTTTGTGGCGAAAAATCAAAACAGGACTTTCCGCAGGTCGAGTACAATCCGTAGCGGTACGATTTGTCGTAGAACGTGAACGACAAGTCGAACATTTTAAACCTCAAAGTGCCTTTAAAGTCGTGGCTGTTTTTGACCTCAAAAATGGAAAAACACTAGAGGCAACTTTAGCTCGAAAGTTTAAGACGGAAGAAGAGGCTAAAGATTTTTTAGAAAAATGTAAGACGGCTGTTTTTTCCATCGAAAAATTGGAGAAAAAACCTCGCAAAAAGAAACCCGCTCCACCATTTACAACATCTACCTTACAACAGCAAGCTAGTGCTAAATTGCGTTATCCCGTTGCCAAAACGATGCTTATGGCTCAACGACTTTATGAGGCGGGACACATTACTTATATGCGGACAGACTCTTTGAATTTATCTGAAGAGGCAATCTACAAAGCAGCTAGTGAAATTAAATCAGCTTATGGTGATAAATATCTGAAGACCAGACATTATAAGACTAAAAAATCAGATGCACAAGAAGCTCATGAAGCCATCCGACCTACCGATTTTTCAAAGCATCGAGCAGGTACAACCGTAGATGAGAGACGACTTTATGATTTGATTTGGAAACGAGCGATTGCCTCCCAAATGTCAGATGCTGAAATTGAGAAAACAGTAGCTACAATTGATATTTCGACAGTGAAAGACCAAAAACTGATGGCATCGGGTGAGGTCATTACGTTTGATGGTTTTCTGAAAGTATATCTCGAAGTTGGTATTGAAGATGATACTAACCATCAAGCCCATGAAGAAGATGAAGATACTAAGGGAATGCTTCCTCCTCTTGAAGTTGGGCAAGCTTTACCACTTAATGAAATGACAGCTACCGAACGGTTTACACGTCCAGCACCTCGTTATACAGAAGCCAGTCTGGTGAAAAAATTAGAGGAAATGGGAATTGGTCGCCCCTCTACTTATGCGCCTACAATTTCTACAATTCAAAAAAGAGGATATGTTATTAAAGAATCACGGGATGGTAAGAAACGAGATTTTCGAAAATTAATCCTTGAAAATCAGAAAATTACTAAAAAAACAGATTCCGAAACTTTTGGTTCTGAAAAAAATAAATTATTCCCTACAGATACCGCAATGGTTGTGAACGACTTTTTGTTTGATCACTTTCCAAATGTCGTAGATTATTCTTTTACGGCTACGGTTGAGAAAGAATTTGATGAAATTGCTCATGGAAAAGTAAGTTGGGAGAAGATGATTAAGGATTTTTATAGTCCTTTTCATGAAAAAGTAGAAAATGCAACGGGACTTGATCGTAGTGAAGTCAAAACAGGACGAGTTTTAGGCAATGATCCCAAAACAGGACTGCAAGTAAGTGTTCGACTTGGGCGTTTTGGTCCTTTTGCTCAATTAGGTGAAAAAGCAGAAGAGGATGATTCGGAGGAAAATAAGCCTAAATATGCCAGTCTTCGTAAAGGTCAATTAATGGAAACAATTACCTTAGAAGAAGCTTTAGAGTTGTTCAAATTACCTCGTCAGGTGGGAACATTTGAAGGTAAAGTAATGACTGCGGCTATTGGACGTTTTGGACCCTACATTCGGCATGATGGAAAATTTGTTTCACTCAAAGAACACGATCCGCATACGGTAGATGAACCTACAGCAATCGAACTAATTAAAGCCAAACGAGAAGCTGATGCGAAAAAAATAATTAAATTATTCCCTGAAAATGAAGAGGTTAGAATCTTAAATGGACGCTGGGGTCCCTATATTGCAGTTGGTAAACAGAATGTCAAACTGTCCAAAGAACTCAAGGCAGATCTTGAAAAAATAAAAACGTTAACTTTATCAGATTGTTTAAAAATGGCAGAAGAGCAAGAAAAGACAGCAAAGCCCAAAGCCAAAAAAACGACAAAAACAAAAGCTAAAAAGGCAACTACTAAAAAAGCCACGAAAAGAAAAACTGCCACCAAAAAAACAGCTACTCGAAAACGAACAACCAAAAAAGTAAAATAATGCTATAAAGTATAAGCTTTTTAGTCGTAAAATACTTGATTATGCTGATAACCAAAGTTTTAGACTTGCTAAGTTAAAGCTTGGCAAGTCTTTATTATTAAGCCCTTTTCTATGAGATTTTACTACTCAACATCAACTTTTTTCATTTGCTTGACGACCCAACTTTTGCCCCAGTTTGCTTTTTCTTCTTCTGTCCAAAGGTCAGGAAAAAATAAACGGCGCTGAAATTTCGGAGGTAAGTATTTTTCCCAATTTGTTCCTCCTGTCGCATCTTCAGAACTATCTTTTTTCCGTAAATATCGAATAGCTGATCCATAATGTGAAAGAGGCCAATCAATATTTACTAAAGCATCTAATTCTCGTAAAGCTTCCGCAATTGGAACAATATGACTAAATTTCTTCTCTGCAATCCGCCATAAATTCTTAGTTCGGTAGTTATAGGCTAACTTAACGAGTTGCTTCGTATATTTTTTCTCGAATTGCTTGAGTGTCAAGGATTTTTCTCCTGTTTGTAAGTCAGTTGCTCCTTTTTTCCAATAAATGTTTTCAAATACTTCTTCGATAGTTGCATCTAGTGGAATTTCAGAACGAGCATCTTTATCAACTAAATTAATTAAATCAGTACAACAAATTTCAATCATTCGATATTGTACTGACTGAAATCCACTGGCAGGCAATAAAGCCATGCGGAACTTCATAAATTGTTCTCGTTCCATTCCTCCTACCATTACATCAAACGAACTAACCAAATGTCCAAAGTAACGATTAATGCGGCGTAGACGTTTCAAAAATTCACGTTCTTTCAATGAGCTTTTTTGTTTCACGATTTGCTCAATCTCACTGAGAACCAGCTTAAAATATAATTCTGTAATTTGATGATAAATAATAAAGATGTGTTCATCAGGATAATCAGTACGAGGATTTTGTAAGCTCATAAGTGTATCTAACCGAATGTAATCCCAGTAGGTCAGATAATCAGTATAGAGGAGTCCTTCAAGATAAGCCAATAAGTTTTGTCCGCCCGAACGGTATTTTTCTTCGAGGGCTTGCATTTTTTCGAGGACTTCAGGCGAGAATTCGTGCTTTTCCATAAATAATTTATAGGAGAGAAAATTTGATAGTTTACTTCAAGATAATAATCAGGATATTTTAATAAAAAATACCAGATGAGCCATTGAAAAAAATAAAAAGGGAAGGAAAAATGAAGTGCAATTCCTTTCTTTTTGGGGTTTGATGTTTCTACGAAAGGTACGAAATAAAACTAAAAAAAATAACGATAAATCTTCAATTATCTGGAAAATGAGGCAAGTCTTCCAAAAAGCATAGTTCTTGTTTTTGGATATCCACTTGGGCATAAAAGTGTTGTAAGCCGTTTGTTAATGCTAAATATTTAGCTTGGATAGTATGATTATAAATGCTAATTTGTTCAAATGTTTGTCTATTTATTTGTATCCGGGTCGACTTACATTCTACTAATAAAAAAGGCTGTGCATCCCTATCTAAGACCAAAATATCGGAGCGTTTTTGTCGCTGGTTGTATTTTAGACCACGTTCTACTTGGAACAAATTTTTGGGATATTGACTCAAAACCAAATAGTTAACAAAGTGTTGTCGTACCCATTCCTCAGGTGTCAATCGGACAAATTTTCGCCGAATAGTATCAAAAATATAAATCTTACCGTTTGATTTTCGAAGTTTAGGAGCGAAAGCAGGCAAGTTTAATAAGGTCATTAAGTCCTATTTTTCTTGGAAATTGTATAAGAAACCGATAAAGTGTATCTTTGGTCGATGGGCTATGTCAAAGTTATATTCAAACAGCAAGTTACTATTTTTCTACTAAAAAGAGTTTTAAGAATAAAATTTTCTGGATATATCCATTAATTATTTAAAATATGCAAGATACAGTTGCGCCCTATTTAGAACAGACAGATTTGCGCCCAACAATTACGGGAAGAGAATTGGAAAATATGCTTCAGAAAGCAATTGATTATCCGTTGGCTGGAGTTTGTATACCACCGTATTGGGTCAAAAAAGTAGCTCGTGACTTGAAAACTACTCCTTTAGAAATTATTACTGTTATTGGATTTCCATTGGGTTATCAGATGACTCAGGTCAAAGTGCATGAAGTAGAAACAGCACTGAAAGATGGAGCAACTGAACTGGATGTAGTTATGAATATTTCGGCATTAAAAAATGGGGTAAATATTTGGATTAAAGGAGAATTAGCCCAGTTAGCTCAAGAAATACATCAAGCAAATGCATTAATGAAAGTGATTTTGGAAACGGCTTATTTATCATCTGAAGAAATTGTGACTGCATGTCAAATTTGTGAAGATGCAGGAGCTGATTTTGTCAAAACTTCGACAGGGTTCGCTTCCAAAGGAGCTACGTTAGAGAATGTTCAATTGATGCGAAAGTCTGTATCAGCGAATGTAGGAGTAAAAGCCGCAGGAGGGATTCGGAACTTGACCCAAGTTCAGGAATTCATACAGGCTGGAGCTGATCGAATTGGTACATCTGCAGGATTTACTATATTAGCAGCAGAAGACGACTCTAAAAACAAATAGATAGACTTTATAAAAAGAATGGCTAGGAAATCACAATTATATGATAGAGAACGGTTTATCATTACTCATGCTGAGAAATTTTTGAAGCGTAAAGATGATGTTTTACCCGAAGAAATATTTTTTGAATATGAAAATTTATTGATTCATTATAAGAATTTATTAGATGAAATACACTTAATGACTCGTGTAAATGACAAAATGCATAATAAATTACATGTAGCACATGATGCCCTCAAAGAAAAACAGACCGAACTAGAACGAGCGCACGAGATTATTGCTGAAACTAATACCGAATTAGAAGAAAACAATTCAACATTAGAACAAATGGTTTTTGAACGTACTCAAGATTTGAATCAAGCTTATAATGATTTATTAGCTTCAAATAAAGAGTTGGATTTATTTGTCTATCGTGCTTCACATGATATTCGAGGACCACTTGCCAGTTTGTTAGGGCTAACTTATTTGGCTAGACTGGAAGTTGAGGATGAACTCGCTAAGGACTTTTTTGAGCGGATTGAGCGAATTGTTCGAAAAATGGATAATATTTTGTCGCATTTGCAGAATATCAATCGCATGAAAAATATGGAATTAAAAGAAGAAAAAGTATATCCCTCTCAATTAGTATCCGAAATTTTACAACATTTTGAAGATAACGATATATTTAAGGGATTAAAAATAACGATTCATTTACCCAAAGTAGAGATAAAAACAGATATTTTATGTTTTAAAAAATTGATAATTAATGTGTTAGAACATATGGCAGAAAGTTTACTTGATTCTTCTGAACTTAAAGTAAAGGGTGAAGTACAAGCTAAAAATTTACGAATCTGTGCTACATGGAAAGGAATAATCGTACCCAAAGAAGTTCAAAATAAGGTATTTGAGCTATTCTATCGTATTGATAATCACGAAGACTTAACAGGCTTAAAACTGTATTGTGCAAAACAAATTACTGAAAAACTGAAGGGACAGATTACTCTTCTCGAATCTACTGAAAAACAGACCATTATTGAAGTAAAATTACCTGTTTTAGAGGTTGTTTAAGTTTTAACTAAAAAAATGATTATCAAGTATTTATATAAACTTTCATAAGGTTTGCAAACCCTACCTTATGGAAATCGGCTATTTTGAGCAATGAAAGCTATTTCACTATTTAAAGTTTATTCCCTCAAGATATTTTTCAAAAATTTTTAAACAACCTCTTATTCTCTTAAAATTTTTTCTTTAATATATTTTTATATAATAATCTTATTATCAATGATTTAGAGTTGGTAGAAAAATCCAAAACTAACTAAAATTAATATTTCTCGTTAAATTTTCGTCAAAGAAGTCGAAGAACAGAAAAAGTAGTAAAAAAATGATTCCTAAGATAGCCGTTATCGGTGGGGGAGCAGGAGGTTTTTTTTCTGCCTTAATCTGTGCAGAACATTTTCCGAAAGCTCAAATTACCATTTTTGAGAAGTCTAATAAACTTTTATCCAAAGTTAAAATTTCGGGTGGTGGACGGTGCAATTTAACAAATTCCTGTTCTGATCCTGTTCTTTTATCCAAATTCTATCCTCGTGGTAGTCAATTCCTTAAAAAAGCATTCCAAAGATTTGGGACATCTGAAATTCAAAATTGGTTTGTCTCTAAAAATATCCCGCTCAAAACGGAGTCAGATGGTCGAGTTTTCCCTGTTTCGAATGATTCACAAACAATTATCGACTGTTTTTTGAAGGAAGCTAAAAAGCATCAAATTCAAATTTTGAAGAATATCTCTATTCAAAAAATTCAAGCTTTAGAAAATAAAACATTTAATTTAATTTCTCAAAAAAAAGCTATTTTTGAAGCTGATAAAATTATTGTAGCTACGGGAGGTTCTCCAAAATTAAGGGGGTTACAATGGTTGATAGATTTGGGGCATCGTATAGAGCCTCCTGTTCCATCTTTATTCACCTTTGAAGTATCTAATAATTTGATTACCAATTTATCAGGGATTTCAGCGCCTAACGTTTCTGTCAAAATTTCAGGTACAAAATTGCAACAAAGCGGTGCGCTTTTAGTTACTCATAAAGGATTTAGTGGTCCTGCTATTCTGAAATTATCTGCATTTGGAGCAAGAGAATTAGCATTAAAAAATTACCATTTTGAGCTTCGAGTTTCTTGGCTTCATGACCAAAAGTCAAACATTATTTATCAACAATTGCAAAATAATAAAATTGAAATTGGGTCTCGAAAAATTCGAAATCGAAATCCTTTCCAATTACCCAACCGAATTTGGGAGTTTTTACTTCAAAAAGCTCAGATTCCAATAGCTAAAAAATGGCAAGAACTCAGTAAAAAAGATAGTAATCGCTTGGCTGAAATTCTGACTAATGACTGTTATAAAATCAATCGAAAATCTACCTTTAAAAACGAATTTGTAACCTGTGGAGGAGTTAGTTTAAAAGATATCAACCCTAAAACAATGGAAAGCCGAAAAGTAGAAGGAATATTTTTTGTAGGAGAAATTATTGATATTGATGGAGTTACAGGAGGATTTAATTTTCAAAATGCTTGGACAACAGGTTTTATTGCGGGGAGTTCAGTTTTAAAAAGTTAAAAAAAACTTACCAAATCTTGAAGACTTGGTAAGTTTTTAAAGTTTAGGCAGTAGCCTCTTCTTTTTTAGGTTTTTTCTCTGCTTTTGCTGATTTTCGGTCGGCTTCAGCTTGCTTACGAATTTGGTCAAAAGCTCGCAATTGTGCCTTCAATTTATGAAGTTGAGAAGTAGCCTTGTCAATTTTAGTATTGAATTCGTCTCTCAAACGATCAGCCGTTTTAGAAGAGGCGAAAAATTCCAAATTATTTTTCCAGAGGGCAATATCATTTTCAATATTTGAGATTTTACGGCGAATAGCCTGCTCTTTTTTGGCAGTATTTCGTCCTCCACCTGTCATCAAAAACTGTTTCTGAATCTCAAATATTTTATCATCTTTTTCATTCTCAGGAAGCGAAGTCTTACTTAAAAATACTTCTGCAGCACTTGTTAATTCCTCTTGAACAGTACTCATTGCTTCACGAGGAACAAAACCAACTTTGAACCAACTTTTGAGTAGTTCTTCAAAGCTTGTCATCGCTTCATCGTTGATTTCCAAAGCCTTAATTTCTGCAGAGATCTTAGTTTTCTTATCTTGATTGTAGGCAAACTCTTTATCTTGTTCGGCTCTA
The DNA here is from genome assembly GCA_002340355.1 of Cytophagales bacterium UBA2561. Lineage (GTDB taxonomy): Bacteria > Bacteroidota > Bacteroidia > Cytophagales > Thermoflexibacteraceae > UBA2561. The sequence goes on along the minus strand of DDLX01000028.1, from coordinate 217,325 downwards.
CGATTTCGTTTCCTGTCAAAGAAGTGATCACAAGCTGCCTTGAAACGTTGGTAAATAGACTCCCGTTGCGCTTCGGGAACGGGACCAATTTCTTTCCAATTTCGTTGCAATTCTTTGAGCTTATCAGCTACCTCATTCCAATCGAAGGAATCCTTGATAGCATCTACTTGATCACAAAGAGCTTCTTTTTTCTTGAGGTTTTCTTTTCGTTCAACTTCTAACTCCTCAAAAAATTTGTGTTTACCATTAAAGAAAGCTTTGAAATTACCCCAAAACTGTTTGTTAATTGTTTTAGCAACCTCACGAGGAACAGGACCAATTTCATCCCAAGACTTCTGTAAATTAAGTACTTCCTTCGTCTTGTCGTTCCATTCTGTAATACGGTTAGAAGAAAAATCGGCATATGTTTCGATTTTGAGGCACAGCTCCTGCTTGACCTTCATGTTTTCTTCTAACTTTTTCTTCAGATCTTCGACATAAGCTCGCTTTTTATCATAAATTTTATCCGAGGCTTTCTTGAAACGTTGCCAAACTTCTTCCTGTTTTTCACGAGGGATATGCCCAGTTGCTTTATATTCTTGATGCAACTGATTCAGTTTAGAAACCGCCTCATTGATATTTTCTTCTTCGATTAAGGCTTCTGCTTTTTCACAAAGCTCTAGCTTCGATTTGAGATTTTTCTCACGATCTAAGCGAATTAATTCATGTTCCATACTTTTTTTAGCATAGAACTGGTCTAATAAAGCTTTGTATGATTTGTATAAATTATCAGCATCTGCCTGTGGAACTGCCCCAATTTCCTTCCATTGTGCTTGTAAAGATTTAACTTTATCTGAGACTTCTTTAGTGATGTCTTGTTCTGTTAATTCTTTGATTTGTACACTAATTTCTTGTTTAAGAGCCAAGTTTTTGGCTTTTGTTTTTTCAAGGTCTTCGAAATATTTATGTTTTCGTTCCTTGAGAGCTTTGTAATTTTCGTAAAATTTATCTGTCAGTTTATCTTGTGTAAACTTGAAAGATTCCTTTTCTCCACCCGATTCAACAAAAGTTTTCAGTGCTTCTTCACGTAGCACTTGATTTCGACTGTCAATTTCGGTTTTCAGTTCTCGCAAGACTTCGTCTGTTTTTCGAAAATCTTGAACATCGTGGAGACTCTGACTGACCTCTACCAATTCTTCCTTAGACATTGAAGAATAATCAGGCTTTACTTCCTCTTCTTTCTCCTCAGTCTGAGTATCGATAGCGGTGTTATCTTCTTTCTTAATTTCTTCACTAACAGGAGATTCTACCGTTTTTTCTGTGGTAGTTTCACCATTTGTGGATTCGATTTCTGCTTGGGTTACGGCTTGGTTTTCATCTGCCGTTACAGCGTCCTGCACTTGATTCGACATGGGTACTAAATTTTACGAGATTTTGAATTTCCGTAAGGATTACGTAATTAAATGCGTTCGTTTTCATTCGATACTATCTTGAAATTTTTCTCAAGAACTCTCAAGAGAAATTCCGAAACCGTAAATTTATGAACGTACAAAGTATTGTTGTTCAAAAACTTACGTAAGATACGAAAGCTCAATCAAAAGTTATGAATAGATAAATAGTTTATCGTCTAACTCTTGGGCTACAAAGGTAAGCAATCCGAAATTAATTCAGGCGGGGGTCAATCGGAAAATTCGAAACCATACGGTATTTTCCACCCATTTCTCGCAAAATAAGTTGCCAAAGTTCTTCATCTTTGGTTTTGAAGAGTTTTGATAAGTCAAAATTTGAGATAATCCATGAATTACGTTCTAATTCTTCTTCTAATTGATTTTCTCCCCAACCACTATATCCCATAAAAAAACGAGAGTTAGTATTATTCAAAATCCCCTCTTCGGTCATCAGTCGAATTTGCTCATAATTTCCGCCCCAAAAAACGCCATCTTTGAGTGGAATGCTTCCCTCGATATCGGGAAAAATATGGATAAAATGAAGACTATTTTGGTCTACGGGACCTCCAACATAAAGAGAATGTGGAGATTTTTTAATTTCAGAAACCTCGTCTAGATGAATTTGAGTAGGCTTGTTAATTATTAAACCAAAAGAACCCTTTTCTTCATGTTCACAAATTAGAACTACAGTACGTTCAAAATTAGGGTCAGGCAAAAAGGGTTCGGAAATTAATAACCAACCTTTTTCTAAGGTATTATTTTCGTTGAGTTTGACATCAAAAATATCCATAAAAGTATATTTGGTTTTACTTAAAATGTGTCTTTTCGGATGCTCAAACTGCTTATTTTTTGAGAGAAAAGCAAAATCTAGGGATGAATTATTGAGTTATGTATGATGTTTTTGTTAGTATCATTACACTCGAACACCAATAAAGGTACTTGAAAATTAAACTTTTACTGGTGTTTAAATGAAGTGACACCAATAATAGTTTAATTTTTTGGGAAATAAGTCATTTATCCTAATGCCTTTAAGCTTTTCTCCAAAGTCTCAATTTTAGCAAGAGCATCGGCTTGTTTTTGGCGTTCATTTTCAACGACTTTTGCAGGGGCATTATTAACAAATCTCTCATTAGAAAGTTTTTTCTCAACTCCTTTTAAAAAGCCTTTGGTATATTTCAGCTCTTTCTCAATTTTTTGGCGTTCAGCTTCTGTATCTATCTGTCCTTCAATTGGAATGAAGAATTCATCTACCTTTACCAAGAAGCTAACTGTTTTTTCAACAGCTTTCGGTGTATAACTAATTGCCGAAATATTTGCCAATTTCTTGATAGTCATTTTGAACTTCTCATAAATCGAATTTTCATCCGTTTTGATGTACAGAATAAGTTCTTGCTTCGGAGAAATTCCTTTTGAATTTCGAGTATTTCGTAAAGCAGTTACGACTTCAAAAATTTGATCAGCATCCTTCAAAATGGTTTCATCAAAAGGTACAGGTTTTGGATAATCTGCCACAATGATGCAATCTTTTTCCGTCCGCTCGGTAATTTGATGCCAAATTTCTTCAGTGATGAATGGCATAAACGGATGTAAGATTTTCATCAATTTCTCTAAAATAACGATGGTTTTATCGTAAGTTTCATGGTCAATTGGTTGACCATAAGGTGGCTTAATCATTTCTAAATACCATGAGCAGAAATTATCCCAAATTAATTTATAAACTGTCATTAAGGCATCTGACATGCGGTACTTTTGGTAATGATCTTCGAGCTGAGTGAGTGCTTCATTTAGTTTGTTTTCCATCCATTCAATGGCAACTAAATTAGAGTTTTCTGCCTCTTTATCAACAATTTCCCAACCTTTAATCAAACGGAAGGCATTCCAAATTTTGTTACAAAAATTACGTCCTTGCTCACACAATTTCTCGTCAAAAAGAAGGTCATTTCCTGCTGGTGAACTAAACAACATTCCTGTTCGAATGCCATCGGCTCCGTATTGCTTGATGAGTTCCAGAGGATCAGGAGAATTGCCTAATGACTTGGACATTTTTCTACGTAATTTGTCTCGTACAATTCCCGTCAAATAAACATCTGAAAAAGGTTGTTGGTCTCGATACTCGTAACCTGAAATAATCATTCGAGCAACCCAAAAGAACAAAATTTCAGGAGCAGTTACTAAAACATTAGTCGGATAAAAATATTTAATCTCTTCATTTTCAGGATCAAGTAAACCATTGAAAACTGAAATAGGCCACAGTCCTGAAGAAAACCATGTATCCAATACGTCTTCTTCTTGTCGTAAGTCCTGAGCGGTCAATTGAGGGTCTTTTTCTTGAGCTAATTTTAGAGCTTCTTTGGCAGTTTCTGCAACCACAAATTCACCATTAGGTAAGAAATAAGCTGGAATCCGATGTCCCCACCACAATTGTCGAGAAATACACCAATCTCTGACATTTTCCATCCAACTGCGGTACATATTCTTAAATTTTGGAGGATGTAATTTTATGGTATTATCTTCCACTTTTTCAAGAGCCTTTGGTGTTAGATCCTTCATTCGGACAAACCACTGAGTCGAAAGTTTCGGCTCAATCACAGCATCAGTACGCTCTGAATGTCCTACTTTATTCGTAATTTCCTCTACACTAATAAGTTGCCCTAATTCCTTGAGATCATTAATGATTTTTTTGCGAACCACAAAGCGGTCTTCGCCCACGTAAAAACCTGCGGCTTCGCTCATTGTTCCATCATCATTAATCGTATCAACAACTTCCAAATTGTGGCGTAACCCAATCTCATAATCATTAAGGTCGTGAGCAGGTGTAACTTTCAGACATCCTGTTCCAAATTCGGGATCAATGTAATCATCAGCAATAATTGGAACAGTTCTATTAACTAAAGGAATAATCGCTTTTTTACCAATTAAATCCTGATAACGTTCATCTTCAGGATGAACACAAACTGCCGTATCACCAAGAATAGTTTCAGGGCGAGTGGTAGCAATGGTAATAAATTGATTCTCCGTATTTTCAAGGCGATATTTGATGTAAAATAATTTGCCTTTATTTTCTTTATAAATTACTTCATCATCAGCAAGTGCAGTTCTCCCTTCAGGATCCCAATTGACCATTCGAACCCCTCTATAAATGTATCCTTTATTATATAAATCAACAAAAACTTTTAAAACTTGCTTTGAGAGATCCTCCTCCATCGTAAAACGAGTACGATTCCAATCACAAGAAGCACCTAGTTTTTTGAGTTGTTCAAGGATAATTCCGCCATATTTTTCCTTCCAAGCCCAAGCATGTTTGAGAAACTCTTCTCTTGTAATATCTTGTTTATCAATACCTTGATCTTTTAACATTTTGACAACTTTGGCTTCTGTGGCAATCGAAGCATGGTCAGTTCCTGGTACCCAGCAGGCTTCTTTTCCTTCCATTCGAGCCTTCCGAATCAAGACATCTTGAATCGTATTGTTCAACATATGTCCCATGTGTAAGACACCCGTTACATTTGGTGGTGGAATGACGATGGTGTACGGTTCTTTCTCAGGATTAGGATGTGCTGAAAAAAAATCCTGTGTTAGCCAATGTTGATACCATTTATCTTCTGTATCAATTGGGTGATAGGTTTTTGCGAGTGCCATAGTTTTTATACCAAAGATTTTATACGATGCGTTTTGTGGCTTTTTACGCTATTATTTAAAATAGTTTACATTATCAAATGATTGACAAATATCAGCATTTTTTGGGGTTTTCGGAAATTGATTGAGAGATTTTACAGAACTATGAAAAGTTAGATATTTATAAGATTCAAATTTCTAAAAATACCAAATTTTTGGGAAGTCGTAGAATGTATTGGTCTTGGCAAAAATTGCAAATAACTCAAAGATTTAATACCAGTTTTTATTGACTTTCAAAACTGTGTATAAATAGATCTAAAAAGGCTTATTTGAAATAAAATTCAATAAAAGGCTTTGAAAATGATTTTTTGTAATAAATTTGGGTCTTTAAATGAAAATTTTTCATTTACGCTATTTATTCAAGTAATTTAAAATTGAAAAATATGAAAGCGTTACAATTAACGGGCAATAAAGAAAATCCATTAGCTTTTGTCGAACTTCCTATGCCTGAACCGAAAGCTGGAGAAGTTCTTGTACAATTGAAAGCTAGTGCTTTAAACCGAAGAGATTATTGGATTCGTGAGGGAATGTACCCAGGGATTCGTCCGAATGTTACTTTAGGGTCGGATGGCTGTGGAACAATTGTAAAATTAGGTGAAAATGTTTCCGAATCTCTTCTTAATCAGGAGGTTGTAATTAACCCTAACCAAAATTGGGGAGAGAATCCTATTGTTCAATCTGATGAATATACTATGTTAGGAATGCCTTCTAATGGTACTTTTGCAGAATATTTAGCAGTGCCTGTTGACCGTGTACACCCTAAACCAGCTCATTTGACTTCTGAAGAAGCGGCAGCCTTGCCTCTTGGTGCATTGACAGCTTATCGAGCTGTTTTCACTCATGCTGAAGTTAAAGAAGGAGATTCTGTATTAATTTCTGGAGTTGGTGGGGGAGTAGCTCAATTTGCTTTTTTGTTTGCTCAAACTATTGGGGCTAAGGTATTTGTAACTTCTGGAAGTGAAGAAAAATCACAAAAAGTATTGGATACAGGAGCTGCAGGAGCTGTTAATTATAAGTCAGAAGATTGGGACAAACAGTTAAAAAAGATATCGGGTGGATTTGATGCGGTGATTGATAGTGCTGGTGGTGATGGATTTTCTAAGTTTGTTCGGATAATGAATCCAGCAGGTCGGATTGTATTTTATGGGGCAACTCGTGGCGTGCCTCCTAAGTTAGATGTATTTACTGCTTTTTTCCGTCAAGTTCGTTTTCAGGGTAGTACAATGGGAAATGATATTGAATTTGAGAAAATGCTTCAATTTATCGGAGATCATAAACTTAAACCATTTGTAGACTCGGTGCGCCCATTCGATGAAATTTTAGATGCCTTCGAAATTATGGCAAAGAATACTCAATTTGGAAAGCTAGTTGTCCGATTTTAATTTATAATCAATTATTTAACTTTCTAAGAAGGTGAAATTCTTGGAAAGTTAAATTTAACAAAGAAAAGAAATAACAAAAGCTCTATTTGTCTACTAATTTACAAGGTGCTGCTGAATCAGTAGATGATAATAACATCTCTTGTAACGTTGCTAGAGTGGCTCCATCATCTCCTTCACAAGCTTTTTTTACACCTGCACACTCAATACATTTCTTAGGAGTTACATCATCGTCATCATCATCACATGCCCAGAAAAGAGGCGCACTAAGAGCTAAAAATAAAATTAATTTTTTCATGGGAAATGAGTTTATAAGGGTTTTATAATTTTATATAATCAAATATAATTTTATTGCTTATAAAAACAAATGAAAATTTAATATTTTTTTAATTTTATTGTAATAATCTACTTTCTATAAAAATAAAATTCTGATAATCAAATGTATATAATTTTAAATAAATGCCTGTGTTTTGATAAAAAAATAACAAAAATTGAATTTTATTTAGATTGAGTCTTAATAAAAAGCATCTTCAAAATGCTCAATTTCGTATTTCGTGGATGTTTTGAGGATAGCTACGATATCAAAACGGATATCATTCTCAATATTATTATGCAAAATAAAGTGAGTAGCACAAGTTATGATTCTATTCTGTTTTTGGATATTAACCGCTTCTTCAGGATGACCGAATGCACTTGATTTTCGGTATTTGACTTCTACAAAAACAATCGTATTTTGTTCTTGAGCAATAATATCGATTTCAGTTTGTCGATGACGGTAATTTTGAGCAATAATCTGCCAATTTTTGCCTTTCAAAAACTGAACAGCTAAGGATTCAGCACGCTTCCCAATCTCAGTTGTTTTCAATTTTGTATTCATAACTATTCTAACTCTTCTTTACGACAAACCGAATTATACAATCCGACATAAATTTTCCATTTATCACAAGGAAATAAACTGAAATAGATGGGCTTTTTGGTTAAGTTGGCTGTAAAATGATCAATCAAAAAGGTCATCCGATTTTCTAATTTAGGACTTACCGAATCAAATCGACAAATAACAATACTCGTATTAGGGTTGTTTTGAAGGGCATTCTGAGCTATTTGAAGCGCAATTTCCATATTGGCAGGCGTAATCGTATTATGATTAAATACCAATTGACGATTGACTGTATCGGCGATTTCTAAGGTATCACTTGGTAAAAAATTCAGGGTAATATTCTGATTTTCATTGAGATAAAAATGGCATTCGACACGCCGATTTGTTTTTACAGAGCGTATAGAGTGCTGGGCAGTTTCTTCTTGGTGACTTTCGTAGGCTTGAATTCGTTTTTTGATTTTCTTAGGTGTTTTCATGTGGTGTTTTTTGTAATAATTACTCATCGTGTTATCAGATGGAATGGTTTTTTTTAATCGTTCAGAAGCCAAAACAGGAATCGAATCCGTATCAAAAATGGGTTCAGAACTGCCATAACTTTCAAGATGAATTTTGCATTTTGGAACTCCTTTAGTTTCCAAATAATGTCGAACTTTATCGGCTCGTTTGATACCTAATAGTTCATTTTCACTTTCTATTCCCATTTCATTGACTTCGGTATGTCCATCCAATCGAAGCCGAAAAGCTGGGTTATTGAGCAGAAAATCAGCTACTTTATCTAGTATTGCTAAGGTTTCCTTATCGCGCAAAAGAGCTTGACTTTGAGGAGCAAAATAAATATACAAAGAATCTAAACCCTGATAATCTTCGGCATCGTAATAACCATCAAATTGTGCCACTACGATGGAAGTTTGTCCTAATGCCAAACAAAGGAAAATCCAGTGATAATATTTTCTAATCATAACAAGTTCATTTTCAGGTAATAATTGTGTGAAAAATTTTAAAAAGTAATTGAAGTTTATAAGCTCAAAATTATTAGAAAATAAATTCAAAATTCACTTTTGTATAATTCCAACAAAAGAATTGCAAATTTGCTCCCTTGAGGAGGACGAAAAAAAGCGAAAAGACCTCGTTTCAATATTAAAATTAGATTAACAAAACGGATAAAAAAAATGGATTTAAAAACAAGAGTTCAAAATTATGCCCGTGAGTTTGCGGCAGATATTCAGCAAGATCGACAGCATATTCATGCTAATCCAGAATTATCATTTGAGGAATTCGAAACATGCGAATATATTTTTCAACGCCTCGAATCTTTTGGAATTCAGCCCGAAATTATCGGAAAAACAGGTGTAACCGCCCTCATTAAAGGTAAAAACCCTGAAAGTCGAATATTGGCTTTACGTGCTGATACAGATGCTTTGCCTATTTTAGAAGCAAGTGATGTTCCGTACAAGTCTAAAAAAGAGGGAGTTATGCACGCCTGTGGACATGATGTGCATACGGCTTCTTTGTTGGGTACAGCCCGAATCCTGAGTCAAATGACTGATGAATTTGAAGGTACAATTAAATTGATTTTCCAGCCTGGAGAAGAACGTTTACCTGGTGGAGCTTCAATTCTGATTAAAGAAGGCATCTTAGAAAATCCAAAACCACAAAGTATTATTGGTCAGCATGTTTTGCCCCAATTAGAAGTAGGAAAATTTGGCTTTCGCTCGGGGATGTATATGGCAAGTACAGACGAAATTTACCTGACTGTCAAAGGTAAAGGTGGACATGGAGCAATGCCCGAAACGTTTATTGATCCTGTGTTGATTACTTCTCATATTATTGTGGCATTACAACAAGTAATAAGCCGAGCTAATCCCCGAATTCCTGCTGTTTTATCGTTTGGAAAAGTGATTGCTGAAGGTGCGACCAATGTCATTCCAGAGAAAGTTATTGTTCATGGAACATTCCGTACGATGAATGAAGAATTTCGGAAAGAATCGCACCGTAAAATGAAAAAAATAGCTGAAGGTGTTGCTGAAAGTATGGATGGAAGTTGTGACATTGAAATCCGTTGGGGATATCCATTTTTGGAGAATGAGCCAGAATTGACCGCTCGTGTTCGTGAGTATGCCGTAGAGTATATTGGTGAAGAAAATATAGTTGATTTAGATTTGTGGATGGCAGGCGAAGATTTTGCGTTTTATTCTCATCATTTACCAGCCTGTTTTTATCGTTTAGGAGTTGGAAATCAAGCAAAAGGAATCAATTCAGGAGTACATACTCCCACTTTTGATATTGATGAGAAAGCTCTGGAACACAGTGCAGGAATGATGACTTGGTTGGCTTTGAAAGAATTAACTGAAAAATAATTAAATAAATATTTATAGTTTATAATTATATGTTTAATGTACACTACCCTACTAAAAATGATTTATGAAATATATTTAGTATTGAAATTACTTAACAATCTTTGTTTATTAAGCTAAAACACCATTTTTCTGTAGCGGTGAGTTTGCAAGCCCACTGCTACGGAAAAATTAAATTTAATCTAAATGATAATCAGTAATTTGTAAATCAATGAAATTTTAGTAGGGTAGAGTATGTCTAATGTAAACTATCTAATATCATATTCAGTTTCTAAGGAAGTTGTCCCAAAAGTCTTCCATAAACCTGAAACTCTTGGTAACTAATGGGAGAATTTCTTTAAATTAATTGGTGTATTATACTTATTTTTAATAAGAAATAATTCAAACAATAGAGGTTATTATGGATTATTTTGTACACTCTATTCGTATAATTAAGATCTAATAAATACTATTACTTTTTATAAAACAGATGGGGCTAAATATCACAGAGAAATATCAAGTTTAGTATTTAAGTATCCTCTCAAATCAAGGCTGGAAGGGTTTTTGTAATTGATTTCTGAAATTGAATAAAAATCCTTTTAAGTCGGTAATAGACACGATTCTAAATTGATTTCATTTGGATATTTTAAGTAAAAAAGCCTATATTTGTTTACGCCCTAAATTTTGATAGAGTAATTCAATTTTAGATAGTCCCGTTAGAAGCTAATTAAACGCACTCCATGAAAAAACGACATAAATACGGCATTTTATACGTAGATGATGAACTTAATAACCTTAATGTATTTCGTAGTGCTTTCTTCAAAAAATACAAGGTCTATACTGCCTCTTCGGGGGAAGCAGGTTTGAAAATTATGCAACAAGAAGAAATCCATCTAGTAATTACTGACCAAGTGATGCCCGAAATGACTGGACTGGAATTTTTAGAACAAATTAAAGATTTACGTCCTGATGTGCCTCGTATGATTTTATCAGGATACAGTGATGTGGGAGATATTTTGAAAGCAGTAAATGAATACAATATTTTTCAGTATGTAGTCAAGCCTTGGAATCGCCAACACTTACAGCTTGTAATTCAAAATGCACTGCAACAATGGCAACTTAAACAAGATAATGCTGACTTAATTAAGAATTTAGAACAAAAAGTACAGGAAAGAACCCAATCGCTTGAGCAAGCAAATGCTGAATTACGAGATGTGAATGCAGTAAAAGATAAACTTTTTTCGATTATTTCTCACGACTTACGAGGTCCCTTAGCTACTCTAAGTAATTTTATTGGTTTGCTTATTGAATTAGATGATAGTTTTAGCCCGTCCGAAATTCGTCATCTGGGTAAACGGATTCAAACTTCGGTACTTCATGTTAAAGATCTGCTAAACAATTTGTTACATTGGTCAAGAAATCAAATGAATAATAGTAAGGCGGAGATGGAGGTGCTTGAGTTAAACCGATTAATTCGCCGAAATATAAATCTATTCGAAGCTACAGCTGAACAGAAACACATTGATCTTCAGATAAATACGGATACTGAGTCGCTTACAGTAATGGCAGATGAAAATATGCTAGATACTGTACTTCGTAATCTAATTAGTAATGCTATTAAATTTACAAAACCAGAAGGAAGTATATCTATAAAGAGTTATCAATCTGACCAACGGGTAATTGTAGAGATTAAGGATTCGGGAGTAGGTATGTCGGAAGCTGTCCGAAAAGACTTATTTGAACAAGGTAAGCATTATACAACACATGGCACTGCCCATGAAAAAGGAACGGGCTTAGGCTTGAAGTTATGTAAGGAATTTATTGAGATGCAAGGGGGAACAATTTCGGTCAAAAGTATTGAGGGAGAAGGATCTACGTTCTCGTTTGATTTATCAATTGTTTAATCTTATTTGTTTTTTTATCCAAAATCATCTAAATCCATGAGTATTTCTCCGCTCCCCAAGGCGCGGGAACTATTGTGCCAAATTCGGAAGGCTCCGAATGTGTCTGATTTGGCACAAATCTTACCAGATTGTCTTGCTCAGTTTGCAAGAACCGATACCACTTTTGTGATTTGGTGGGCATCAGATATGCCTTTTCATCAAGAGTTATCACTAACGATAGGTATCTCTGCTGAACAATTAGAAGAGTTTGTGGAAAAACTGTACGCAACATCTTCATTATCAAGACAAAATATAAAAAAATTAATTACAGAATCTTTTCCAGATCAGGAAAAAGTCTATTATCGTTTTCTACAAGTCAATACACATATAGGCGTTTTTGTACAAATTGGTCAACTCAGAAAAAATGCAAACTGTAGTGTTCAAGATTTGCTGGAAGTCTTCATGCTAAAAGTAGAAAGTTTGGTTTTAAAATACCAACTTACCTATGAAGTGGTAGCAGAATCTCGAAAAGCACAAACCAATTATCGTTTATTAGCAGAGAATACCAAAGATTTAGTTTGTTTACATAATCCTGAAGGGGATTTTCTATACGTGTCTCCTTCATCTAAAGAGTTATTAGGCTATAACCCTGAAGAATTGATAGGGACGAGTCATCATACGATTTTTCATGCCGAAGATGTGATAGGGTTGAAGGCGGGTTACAAAAAGATTAAGCGACATACCCAGAAATATGTTACACGTTATCGCTTGCGGCATAAAGAAGGGCATTATTTGTGGTTCGAGACACTTGTTACCTCTGTGGAAAGTTCTAGAGGAGAGACTCAAAATATGATTACATCTTCTCGTGAAATTACGCAACGTATTAAAACCGAAACGAAACTCAAGGAAAATATTAGTTTTATGAATACGTTATTGGAAACTATTCCAATTCCTGTTTTCTATAAGCATATTAATGGTACATATTTGAACTGTAACCGTCGATTTGCTCAGAAATTAGGACTTCGTAAAATTGATATTATCGGGCATCAAGCTTCTGATATTTTTCCTCATGAACAAGCTAAAGAGTATCTTGAATCTGATTCAATTACCCTTGAATCTAATGAGTACCAGCAATTTGAAGTAACGTTTATTAATCGAGAACAAAATATGCTTCATTTAATTATCTATAAAGATTTATTTCGAAATACCAAGCATGAACCACAAGGTATCATTGGAGCAATGTTAGATATTAGTGAACAAAAAATTAAAGAACGTCAAATTGAATCAACTTATCGAGATTTACTCTTGACTGAGGAAGAACTGCGTCAAAATGCAGAAGAATTGCATGCTTCTAATGAACACCTGACTGCTGTTAAACACAAGTTGGAGTTAGCTCTAAAGCGAGAAAAAGAAACACAAGCTCAATTAATTCATCAAGGAAAAATGGCTTCAATTGGATTGTTAACTGCTGGAATTGCTCATGAAATTAATAACCCTTTAACTTTTATTACAGGAGGTATTGAGACCTTAGAGCAATCTATTGAAGAATTAAACCCAATTTTAGAGAAATATGACGAACTTTCTGATATTCAGGATATTGATATAGTTAAGCAAAGACTACAAGAGATTAGTGAATTAAAAGAAGAAGAGGAATACGAGGAAACACGTGAAGCGATTAACTCTATGATTTCATCTATTAAGGAAGGAGCAAGGCGAACTACGGAAATTGTACGAGGGTTGAAAACGTTTTCAGGTGGAAAGAATGAGGCATTTCGTCCTGCGGATTTGCATGAAGGTTTGGACTCTACATTGGTTTTATTGCGTAATAAATTGAAACGCCGTATTACGGTCATTAAAGAATATCAAACAAACTTGCCTTGGGTAGAATGTCATATTGGGCAAATCAATCAGGTGTTTATGAATCTATTAGCTAATGCTTCGGAGTCTATTCAGGATGATGGAACCATTACGATTAGAACTTCAGCACAAGATAATTTTATATGTATTCGTATTGCTGATACAGGTGTAGGAATGAGTCCAGAAACTCAAGAAAAATTATTTGAACCTTTCTATACGACCAAAGGAACACGAGGCACAGGCTTGGGGCTTGCGATTAGTTATGGTATTATTGAAAAGCATAATGGAACAATTCAAGTACAGAGTGATATTGGAAAAGGAAGTGAATTTATTTTGCATTTACCGATTAGTATAAAAAATATGGAACCAAAAAGATAAATAAAATCATTTAGATTAAATAAATTATATATAATAGCATAAGACTAATAAGATAACTGCCTACAAATAACTGATACGACCATTCACTTCTAAGCAATAACTATTTAGTAACACCTCTAATTCTATAACACAATGATTCTAAAACGTAGTTTTTTTTCATGGGTCGTTCAGCTCATAGCCGCCGCAATTTTACTAGAAACTTTAATGTATAAGTTTGGAGTTTTTCCTGAATTGGAAATACATTCCATTTTCATTTTTTATAAAATTGGACAAGCGATAGGAGTTCCTGATATTGAGCCTCATGGACGTTTTACAACAGGTGTTATTGAATTGATCACTAGTGTTTTATTACTTATACCGAACATTAAAATAATCCGAGTTGGGGCAGTATTAGGGATAATGACAATGATTGGGGCTATTATAGCGCATCTAACTGTACTGGGAATTGAGGTGGAAAATGATGGAAGTCAGTTATTTATAATGGCATGGGTTGTCTTGCTATGTTGTAGTCTGACGCTCTGGTTTCGTAGATAGATAGTAAAAGACAATATAAAAAGCACCCTCCTATAACTTAAAAAGGTGCTTTGGGTTGTAGTTTTTAATATAAATAAATTATATAATTTGGTTAGAAGTTTTGGGAATTATTTAAATTATCAGAAATAGATTCAGTAGATGAAATTCCCTCATTTTCAGTGTTTTGTATAGAAGAATTTAAGACACGAGTAGCAAATAAAAGTCGTTTAGCATAATAACTTCTCCAGCTTGCCGAATTTACATCATCAATCACAATCCCCCTACGACAGGAATGAATCATGGCTAAGTCTTGTCCTTTCTCTGAAACTACCAATGCGGCATGATTAACACGCCATGTACCACTTTTGGAGCGATAACCAAAAAATAATAAATCTCCTTTTCGGGCTTCGGCAAGCGAAATTTTTTGCCCTTCTGTGGCTTGTTTACGAGAAGAAGGGGAAATCGCTATCCCAAAGTTTTTCATCACGAAATGCGTAAATCCTGAGCAATCAAACCCTGTTTGGGGTGACTTACCTGCAGAACGGTAACGTAAACCAAGATAATTTTTGGCAAATGCAACCATACTAGTACGAAGAGTTTCGAATTCAGGAATCTTGGGTTCTAAAGAAGATTCAGTGTTTTGAGGAAGTAGGGGAGGATGAACAGCCCAACAAAGTGAGTCAGAGAGGTCAATATTTTGGAGTTTAACGAGTTGGAAGGGTGATTGAGAGCAAACTGGATTCCAAGCTGGAATTTTTTCGCCTTTCTTCAATTTTTTGAGCCGTGTTTTCCAAATGTGATGCACCTGTTTTTGGTGTTGTCTTTGAGTAATTTGGGAATTTGGGCTTGTCAGAATAGAAGTAGTCAGCAGTGTATTTTGTAAAGTACAGCCACTTAATGAAAGGAGCAGTACACAAAGCACACTACCACTGCGTAGCATTTTTTTCATTATCTGAAAATAGTTTATTTGGTAATAGTTATAAGCACTTGCAAGTAACAAATAAATTTTGAAAATCCAAAATTCTTACATCTGTCGGAATAATGATAAAATATAAGATATTAAGGTATACACAATAAAAAGATAAAAATTGATAATTTAATTTATTTCTTTGTCTTAATTTTAGTAAACCTGCAAATGAGCCGTTAAAAATAAAGGAGATTTGCTTGCTTGGGACGTTTTTTCTACATTGCATCACTGAGCAATTTTATGGTTGAGTATTTGCATACGACCTAAATAATCATCATATTTTATCTTAAATTTGAATATAAAAATAATCGTTGTTAAATGATTATAAATTGTTGTAAACTATTGATTATGAAAAAATTAGCATTGCATTGGCAAATCCTTATCGGAATGGGATTGGGGGTTCTAGCGGGTTTAGGATGGAGCTATATGGGATGGGTGCAGTTCACACTTGATTGGATAAAACCCTTTGGAACTATTTTTATTAGTTTATTAAAATTAATTGCCGTGCCTCTTGTTTTAGCTTCATTAGTAAGTGGCGTTTCTAATTTGAGTGATATATCAAAACTTTCTCGAATGGGTTCTCGGACTTTAGGAATTTATGTCTTTACAACTGTTATTGCCATTACATTAGGACTAGTGATTGCTAATGTAGCTCAACCAGGAGATTCATTTTCTGAAGAAAAAAAACGACAATTTCAAGAACAATTTCAGGCTAAAGCTGCCGAAAAAAAAGAAAGTGCTTCCAAAGTTCAAAACCAAAGCCCGCTTCAGCCTTTAGTTGATATCGTTTCAGATAATATCTTTAATTCCTTGAGTGATAATCGTAACATGTTGAAAGTCATATTTTTTGCAGTTTTATTTGGAGTGGCTTTATTAATGGTTCCTCCTGAATCAGCTGAACCTGTCCAGAAATTTTTTGCAGGAATCAACGATGTGATTATTAAAATGGTTGAGATAATTATGGCAGCTGCGCCTTATGGTGTCTTCGCTTTATTAGCTTCTTTAATTGTTGAATTTGCGGGAGATAATCCAGCTACCGCTCTGGAATTATTTGTCGCATTAGGATATTATTCGGCGTGTGTACTTTTTGGATTAGCACTAATGATTTTTGCTATTTATCCACTCATTTTACGAATTTTTGTCAAGTTTGATTACATCCAATTCTTTCAGGCAATTTCTCCTGCTCAATTAATGGCATTTTCAACAAGTTCGA
This sequence comes from Cytophagales bacterium UBA2561, assembly GCA_002340355.1. Taxonomy (GTDB): domain Bacteria; phylum Bacteroidota; class Bacteroidia; order Cytophagales; family Thermoflexibacteraceae; genus UBA2561. The sequence goes on along the minus strand of DDLX01000028.1, from coordinate 200,823 downwards.
GTGCAGCTACCTTGCCTGTTACGATGGATAGAGTTGAAAAAGAACTTGGTGTACCTGAACAAATTACAGGCTTTGTTTTGCCTATTGGAGCAACGGTGAATATGGATGGAACAAGTCTTTATCAAGCAGTGGCTGCATTATTTATTGCTCAAGCCTACGGTATGGACTTGAGTTTGACGGCTCAACTGGGCATTATTGCAACGGCTACCTTAGCTTCGATTGGTTCAGCAGCAGTACCCGGTGCAGGACTTGTTATGTTAGTAATCGTTTTGGAACAAGCTAAAATCCCTGTGGATGGAGTAACGTTGATTTTTGCAGTAGACAGGATTTTAGATATGTGTCGAACGGTGGTTAATGTAACAGGTGATGCCACAGTTTGTACCTTAATTGCAGCATCAGAGGGGGTATTGGAATATAATAAAGAACTAGAAAATAAGTAAATATATACTTACTTATTTTCTAATAGCTTTTAAACTGGTACAAAATAAAATTATCTTGTATCAGTTTTACTTTTATTGATACACCAATAGCATCAATAAATTTACTTTTGTTTATTTTGTAAATAAAGGTAAGTCACTCATTCGTTGATTAACTTCTTTACGAACTTCTGTAATTACTTTCTCATTTTCAATATTCATCAGTACTTTATCAACCATTTCTACAATCCAAAGCATATCATTTTCAAGTAAACCTCTGGTCGTTACTGCTGCCGTACCAAGTCGCATACCTGAAGTTACGAATGGAGATTGTGTATCAAATGGCACCATATTTTTATTAATGGTAATATCAGCTTTGATAAGTGTATTCTCTGCTTCTTTACCTGTTAAATTCTTAGATCGTAAATCAATGAGCATCAAATGATTATCTGTTCCATTTGAAATTACACCGTAACCTTTTTCGACAAAATCATTTGCCATTACTTGAGCGTTCTTCTTTACTTGTACGACATAGTCCTTATAGTCATCGGTCAAGGCTTCTCCAAAAGCAACTGCCTTCGCTGCGATGATATGTTCAAGAGGACCACCCTGCGTCCCAGGGAAAACAGCACTATCTAAAATGGAAGACATCTTGCGTAAGACTCCTTTCTTTGTTTTGAGACCAAATGGATTCTCAAAGTCTTTACCCATCATAATTAATCCGCCTCGAGGTCCTCGAAGAGTTTTGTGTGTTGTGGTCGTAACAATATGACAATATTGGAGTGGATCGTTCAATAAACCTTTAGCAATCAGTCCTGAAGGATGTGAAATATCTGCTAATAATAAAGCTCCAACTTGATCGGCAATCGCTCGGAGTCGTTCGTAATCCCAATCTCGAGAATACGCAGAAGCCCCACAAATTAGCAACTTAGGTTTTTCTTTTTGTGCTGTAGCTTCTACTTTGTCGTAATTGATAACTCCTGTTTCTTGCTCGACACCATAAAAACTGCTTTGGTATAATTTACCTGAAAAATTAACAGGAGAGCCATGTGTTAAATGTCCACCATGAGATAAATCAAATCCTAAAATTTTATCTCCCGCTTGTAGTACACCTAACATTACGGCGGCATTAGCTTGCGCGCCAGCATGAGGCTGTACGTTTGCCCAGCTTGCGCCAAACAATTCTTTGACTCGTTCAATAGCTAAATTTTCGATTTCATCGACGACCTCACAGCCACCATAATATCTTTTTGCGGGTAATCCTTCAGCATATTTATTAGTTAATACTGAACCAGCCGCTTCAAGAACAGCAGGTGATACGAAATTTTCAGAAGCGATGAGTTCTAACCCTGATTTTTGCCGATGTTTTTCTTGAGTGATAAGGTCAAAAACGGCTGTATCTCGTTGATTCATAAAACTTTTTTTGATTTTGGTGTGATTGTTCTAAATATATGAAAATAGGAATTTTCTTCCTAGTTTAACTCCTGACGTAGCTCTTCGATTTGATCCCTCGTTAAGCCTGTTCCTTTTTGAATAGTTTGATTATCCATTCCTAACTGAATCAAATTTTTAGCAATAGTGACGGCACTCTCTTGAAAACCTTTTTCCTTACCTTCTTGAAGCCCTTTCTCCCGACCTTCTTTTAATCCTTTTTCGAGTCCCTCTTCAAGTCCTTTTTCAATCCCCTTTTCGAGTCCTTCCTGAATTCCTTTTTGTAACCCTTTGGCTAAACCTTGTCGTTCAGCTTGGTCTAATCGTTCTCGCATAATACTATGAGCATCCAACCAAAATTTTTGCTGAGATTCATAGTGGTCACGCTCTTCTTTGGCAAAGTGCATAATTTCAAGTCTTCGGGCGGCTTTGCGGATTTCTTGGATTTCAGAAAGTTCGTCTGGCAAATTAGTTTGAGAATATCCATATGCATAGTTCAAAAATGAAATCCATCTTTCCAAAACTGTTTTTACCAACTCTAATTTTTTCGTAAACTTCTTGAGTTCAATAAAATACAACTCTAAATAATCCAAACTCTCAGGCATTTCATTGGTATCCAAGTCTTTTATCGTAAAACAACGCCGATATCGTTCATCCTTGAACATTTTGAAATCCATCAAACTAATGACAATACATTTTTTGAGTTCGGCATAGCCTAATTTAGGTTTGTTGTCCTCATCTAACTCCATCTCTTCAGGCGTGCCATCCAATTGAGAACCAAACATTTTAGCCCAATAAAATAGTGTTCGTTTACCATAAAAAGAAGAACCTTGTAACTGCATTTCGATATCATATTGTTTGCCATGTTCGTCTTCGGCTTTGATGTCCAGAATTGACAATTTCCCTTGTAAATAATCCGATAAATTATATGGATTTTTTAAGGTTAATTGGGCAATTTGTCTATCCGCAGGCAAAATTGAATTGATTAACGACAATAAAATATCTGTATTTTCTTCCGAACCAAAAAGTTTTTTGAAAACTAAATCAACTTTGGGGTTAAGACGTGCCATGTTTAAAGATGCTGTTTATGGTTTAGAATTAAGATTCACTTTCCTTATATCGGAATAGAACTGCAAATAAAAGGATAATTCCTAAAACACTAGCCGCAGGAAATAACCAAATAGGTTGCCAATCGTGTATTTTTCGTTCAAGTCGTTGAATTTGTCCTTTTTCAGCAAAAAATTGAATTGAATCTACAGAAAGTTGAAGCTGTTTGTTCTGGTATTTAGCGGTTTTAGTAGCTAAAATTTTAGCAAATTCTTGACTAGAAACTAATGGTAAATCATTGGCCATATTCTCCGAGATAGAATTATCATCTAATGTAATATATTGTTTTTCAACTAATTGCTCTGTTTCTTGGGTTCTGATAACCACAGGAACAATTTCTGTTTTTTTGTATGAGTCTCCTACGAAGCCTGCGACATATGCCCCAATGAACATACCCAAACCGTAGGTCATGGTCGTTACTAAGGCTTGTACTGAGTTTCGTAATTCTTTAGGAGCTTTTTTATCTAAAAAAACTTGGGTTGAAACAAATAAAAAATCGTAGCAAACTCCATGTAAGGCAACGCTACTATAAATCATCCAAAGGTTTACATCAATATTCGCATAAGCAAATAAAACATACCGAAGTACCCAAGCTCCCATCCCTGCCAAGATCATATATTTAAGTCCTAAACGAGCCATGAAAAACGGAACTAACAACATAAATCCGATTTCAGAAACTTGTCCAAGTGTCTGGACTGAAGTTGAATTTTCCATCCCAATCTCATTGAGAAATAGATTGCCAAATTGAAAATAAAAAGTAATTGGGATATAAATTAGGAAAACAGCAAGCAACAAAATTGCAAATGAACGGTCAGCTAACATCCGAAGGGCATCTAAACCCAATAAACTTTGAAGATTTACATTTTCAACTTTTCCTTTTGGCGGGGTTTTAGGCAAAGTGAAGGCAAAAACACCTAAAACTAATGCCGAAATCATGGCTAAATAAAAAGGCTCGGCACTGGCTTCGGGAAGTCCTAAGAAATTAATTAACAAATTGGCTGCAATCCAACCTAATGTCCCCAAAACCCGAATACTTGGAAAAGTTTTCTCAGGATTCTTCACTTGTTGCATAGCAACTGAACTGCTCAGGGCATTTGTTGGAGCATAAAGCAACATATAAACCACTAATAACCAGAAAAATGTATCAAAATCAGTACTTTGAGACATAAAGTATAATAGGATTGCGCCCAATAAGTGCAAAATGCCTAAAATCTTTTCAGAATCGAAAAAACGATCAGCAATCAAACCCGTAAAAAAAGGGGAAATAATGTAAGCCAATGCCGAAAATCCATAAGCACTACTGATTTGAATATCCGAGCATTGGAGTGACTGGCTCAAGAAAGTTCCCATCGTGACATACCAAGCACCTTGTGTAAAATACTCCAAAAACATCATGATGGACAATTGCAGACGGGATTTGATGGGCATTTTTGTAACGATTTTTAGTCTTCAACCAATAGAATCTGAAACATACAAAGGTAGAGGATTTTTAATTTCTAACCCGAAATCTTGAAATCAATCATTAATTTATCTTTTAAGCCCAATAGGTTTGGTGCAAAAAATGTTAGGCTTCTTTTGATATTTTATCTTGATGCTCAAACCATTGCTCTAAATGTTTGAGTCCGTTATATTGAGAATGATTACTGCTGATTTCCTCCTTTTGATGTTGCACTTGAATAGTGACTGGCAAATTTTTATAAGCAGGTGTGTTTCTAAAGTATAATTTACTGATCTTTTGTAAATTACGTAAGGATGATAAATCAGAAATAGGATTTTTATCTATACTTAAATGTTTAAGATTTGTAAGGTTTTGGAGAACAGATATATTTGAAATTTGGTTATTTCCAAGCTGTAAGAATTCTAATTTAGTTAAATTTTTAAGTATTGAAATATCTTCGATGTCATTCCTATCAAGGCTTAAATTATCTAATTTAGTTAAATGATTTATCGATGAAATATCTTTGATGTGATTAGAACTAGCGTAAAAACCCTCTAAATTGAGGAAATATTTTAATGTAGATATATCACTTACTTGATTATCAGAGATATCTAAAGTAATTAGTTTAGGTATATTCTTAAGTCCTGAAATGTCCGTAATTTGATTATTGTCAAGTGTTAAATGTTTTAGGTTCTGTAAATTTGTTAATGCTGAAATATCCTTAATTTGATTTCCCCAACAGTCTAAAGCTTCCAAATTATGTAAGCTACCTAATGGTTCAAGATTTTCTATTTGATTGTCTCCTATATATAGCTCAATTAACTTAGTAAGGTTACGTAATCCAAAAATATGACGGACTTGATTATTTGAAAAATCTATCAGCTCTAAGTTTGTGAGTTTCTCAAGTGCTGAAATATCTTCAATAGACTGATTTTGACAAGTTAAAATTCGTAAATTTTTTAATAAGCCAATATTTCGTTTGGGATTTGCTGTTTTCTTAGAAAAAAGATTTCCGACCCAATCAGGATTATAGTATAATTCTTTAATCTTGTTTTTACCTCCATGATTATGTGAATTCTCATATTTATTCGTTTTTTCATTATAAAATTGTTTGCCTAAATTGATGTTTTCTAGCCAAATGCAATCAAATAACTCATTAGGTAGCTGAGTCATTGCAGTATTCCCTAAGTCCAAAAAAGGATTTTTTGTTTGTTTGTTTTCAGCAATTAATTCTTGTGCAAAATTCATAGAATCAGTGATTTGATATAGAAATTTTTTTTTAACCCCAAATCTTGAAACCAATTACCAAGATATCATCAATTTGCTCTTCTTTCTCACCCATCCAATCGGTAATGGTTCTATCCAAAATTTCTTGTTGTTTTGGCATTGGTTTTTGATGAATGTCGAATAATAATTCTCGGAATCGTTTGGACATAAATTTTTTACCTTTGGGTCCTCCAAATTGATCTTGATATCCATCCGAAAACATATAAAAAGTATGTTCAGCTTGGCTATTGATCGAAAATTCGTGACGCTTAAAGATTCGTTTACCTTCTTTTTCTGAACCACCAATAGGCATTTTGTCACCTCTTACTTTTTGGAGCTTTCCGTTTTTGATATAAATTAAAGGATTTTTTGCCCCTGCAAATTCGAGAATATGGTTCTTTAAATCGACTGAACATAATGCAATGTCCATTCCATCGCGAATTTGGTTTTGATCTTGTTTCAAAGATTTGACAACGCCTTGATGTAATTCATTTAAAATTTGATCAGGAGCAGTAATATGCCGTGCCATAATAATCTCATTTAATAAGTCATTGCCAATCAAGGACATAAATGCTCCAGGAACGCCATGTCCTGTACAATCAGCTGCAGTGAAGATAGCTCTACCCTCGACCATCCCGAACCAATAAAAATCTCCTGAAACAATATCGCGAGGTTTATATAAAATGAAAGATTCTGGAAAAGTTGTCCGAATGCTCAATAAAGTGGGTAGCATAGCAGTCTGAATTCGTTCCGCATATTGTACACTACTTCGAATATCCTCATATGCCTTGTTTAGATTTGATTTAGAGGTACTTAACTGATTATTGGTTTTTTCCAGATTGTCTCGTTGAGCGATAATTTCTTCCTGTTGTTGCTGGAGTTCTTCGTTTTGTGTTTCAATTTCATTATTTTTTCCTACTAATTCTTGTTTTTGTACTTCTAATTTCTTGGTTTGCTTTTTGATTTTTCGATATGACCAAGCTCCAATAAAAAGAATGAGTATGCCTAAACCCAAAATACCATAAAGCATATGCTGTTTCGCTCGTTGTTCTTGGATGGTTTTTTCTTGTAAATGCTGCTCTCGTTCTAAGAATTGACGTGTTTGCTCGAGGTCTTCAATTTCTTCATTTTTCTTTTCTTCCTCTAGTTCTTTTTGCTTGAGTTCGAGTTGTTGTTGTACTTTCTGCTTTTCTAATTCCGTAATTTCTCGGTTTCGGCGGTCAGCCTCCAGTTGTCTTCGAGCCAGTTCTAATGCCAGACGAGTTTGTTCATTTTCAGACTTTTGACGTTTTTGATCAGCAACTGTTCGTGCCTCTCTTTCCTTGAGTAATTCCAGTTCTTGCTTTTGTTTCTCGGCTTCAGTCAGGGCTTGTTGATAAGCTAAATCCTTGAGTTCTTGGTCAGCCAATAAAAGCTCTGTTTTCTTTTCAGTTTGTTCAATCAAATATTGAAGTTGTGTCAATTTTTGTTGTTCCCAACGTTGCTCAACTAATAAGGAATCGCGCAAGGCTAGATATAGCTTCGTATAATTCATAGCCGTTTTGTAATCTTCTAATCCAGAAGCAATCTCTGAAGCAGTTCGATAACTATCGCGCAAGGCAACTTTATTTTGAGATTCTTGAGCTTTAGCAATGGCAAGTTCATTATAAATGCGAGCGTTATGATAATCTCCGATATAAAAATAGATTGCAGAAATTAAATCACACATTTGAGCTACCTGAACGAGGTCTTTTTTGGACTCTGCAATTTTAAGTCCCTTTAGCATATAGGCTAAGGATTTTTGATAATCTCCTAAGTTTTGGTGAACCACCCCCATATTGACTAGTGTCGCCATTTCGTCATAATTTTTGACGTGGTATTTTCGGTGAATCATTCGACTCTGCTCAAAATAACGTAAGGCAGTTTCATAGCGTCTTAGGTGTTGATTATAATATCCTAAATTATTAAAAGATAAAGCTAGCCCCATCGTATCGTTTTGAGTACTGTATATCCGAAGAATAACTTCCTCTTGTGTGATGGCTTCACCGTAATCTTCTAAGTTTTCTTGACAATTGACAATCTTACGAAGCAAACGAAGAATGACAGTTGTATCCCTATCATTTCTATATTCTTGCAAAATTTCATTATATAATTCAAGAGCTTCTACATAATGTTCTGCTTTATCAAATTGGAAATGAGCATCTCCAATATATTCGGGCAATGTTAGAAATAACTCAGGACTTTTATTCGTAACTAATTGAGCTTGAATAAAATATTCTAATGCTTTTTCATTCATCTTTGCCTCTAGATAAACCTTCCCAATTTCAGTATAAATTTTGGATAAATGTTGTTCGTCATCTCCTTTTTTTAATAAACTTAATGCTCGTAAATAACATCGTAATCCATCCGAAAGTTGATTCAATTGATTATGCGCTCGTGCCGAAATTAACCATGCTTCAATTTGATTGTTTTTCGTTAAATGAGTGTTTTCCCGAATATCAGTAGCGTAATTAATAGCTTGATGGTAACGCCCTGTTTTCAAGGCTTTCTGAGCTTGGGACAAGGTGTTTTGTGCCGAGACCGTAAGCATTCCGCCAAGTAGTCCGCCGAGTATCAGTATGATATGGAGAAGAGCCTTTGAGTCTTGGAATATTTGTTGCAAAATGTGCATTAGGGTTAGATAGTTTGAACCTAAGTTACTATTCGGCTTTTATTAACGAAAGGTTTGGGTTATAGTCTCAAATTTAATACTAAACTTGTGTTTTTTGGAACTTTTTTTGGGTGCAATCAAAAGACTGTTTTGGTGATTTTGAGGTTGCTTGGGAGGTAACTTTTAACATTCTCTGAATCAAGATTGTTTTGATTAAAAAAATAAATAAACCATCAATTCAAAATTTTTTTATGGTTATCTAATTGGGTAGTTATCACAGAATTGGATTAGATAATATGTCAAATAATAGGAGTTTATCGGTATGAAAAAGTATCAAAGATCAAAACTAAAAAATATGACTATAAGTCTAAAAATTTTGTGTATTTATTTCTAAAATTAGGTCTTTTATGATTTTTGGATGTTGATATCGGATTAAACACAATAAAAATCACTTTTTGTAGCTTTAGATAGTGATATGCACCCAATAAATCAGTTACTATTTTGTTCTATTCTCATGCAAAAAATACCGTTTTATATCGTAGTTGCCCTTTTGTTTTTCATGAACTTTGGAGGACATTTACCCAATAGTTATGCTCAAAGAGGTTATGAAGAACCTAAACTGAAACGTCAAAAATTAGACGATGGTGTCTCAGTTTTAATGCCTGAAACTTTTCGTAAGATGACCGATGATGAATTAGCTGGTAAATACTTTACCTATCGAAAGCCTGTGGTTATGTTTACGGATGACCGAGGACAGGCTGATATTGGACTCAATTATTCGGCGACCAAATGGAGTTATGCAGACTTAGATATTTTGAAAGATTTTTATTTTTCAACTTTCTCGAATATGTATGGCGAAATTCATATGATAGACGAAGGAATTCGGAGACATGGTAATTACAAGTTTGCTTATTTTGAATTTACAGCAGATGTACGAGATGATTCGAAAATTGTAGAACGACGAAGTAAACCTGTGTATGTTTATATTATGTACACTGTGCAAGGAGATAAAATCCTACTCATCAATTATAATTGTCCAAAACGAAATATACGTTATCAACAACCCATTGCCCGTCAAATGATGGAGAGCCTTAAAATCATAGGAAAGCCCCAAACAGGTGGGCAGTAAAGCCCTCATAAAAATCTAGTCCCTGAATTATTGGCGACCCGCTACTTAATCTGTAAATTGCATCGTTTTTGTAAGTTAATTGATAAATCGAAGGAGTAAATTCCTCCATTTCCCAATTATTTCTCATAATGATGCAACGAACCTCTTTTTTGATTTCCTTTATAGTTGGATGGATTTTTTTTTCAAATTTACCTTTTTTATCGGCACAGACTACCCGAATTTCTGCAGAAATTCGCCCACGTATGCAGTTCCGAAATGGATACGGTACAATGCGCCCCGCAATAGATTCACTTGATAACCAAGTAGTTTTAGTTTCTCAACGGACACGTCTTTTTGTAGATTATTCGAACACGAAAATCCGAACTCGAATGACCTTACAAGATGTACGAACTTGGGGAGATACCAAACAACAAATCATATCGGATGATAATTTTTCTTTTCTGGAAGCATGGGGAGAATGGCTTATTTCGCCAGAGTGGTCGCTTAAACTTGGACGGCAAGAATTGGTTTATGATGCACAACGTATCTTTGGAAAAGCCAATTGGACACAACAAGGACGAAGCCATGACTTAGCCTTATTAAAGTATGAAAATGAACAAAAATGGCACGTTCACTTTGGGTATGCTGTTCATCAAGATAAACCTCAATTACATTCTTCCTTATATACGACTAATAATTATAAAAATTTGCAATTTCTTTGGTTACACACCACTCAAAAAAAATTTTCAGGAAGTATTTTAGCCTTAAATCAGGGGTTTGAAAATATTAAATCTACTAATCACTATCAGACGATTTATAATCAGACTATAGGAGGAATTTTAAAATATCTTGGGAGAAATTGGACTTTAACAACTGAGTATTACTCCCAATTAGGTAGAGATATGGAAAATAAATCCTTACATGCTTTTAACTTTCGTGCTGATGTGCGTTGGAAAATTCGTCCAAAATTCAAGTTACGACTAGGGATTGAACAACTCTCAGGTACATCACAAAATCAAAGCTCAGAAAATCATTCTTTTACGCCTTGGTTTGGAGCAAATCATCGGCATAATGGCTGGATGGACTATTTTTATGGAGGACGCAGACACCTTAATTCGGTGGGTTTACAAGATGTATATTGGAGTGGAACATATGAATCCAAAAAATGGAATTTGGTACTTTTTACACATATATTTAATAGCATGGCAAATGTGATTTCTCCATTGTCTTTAGAAAAACAAGCAAATTATTTAGGAACAGAATTAGATGTTAGACTACGGTCAAAAATGACGAGTGAATTACAATTAGAGGCAGGATATTCCCAGTTTTTCACCTCTAAAACACTTGAAATTTTGCAAAATGGAGATGCTCAAAAATGCCATAATTGGCTTTATATAGCAATTATTTTTAAACCCGAATTTTTCTATCATAAAAAATAATATGAACTGATAGTCAGGTATTTTCAGACGCTGTGATGAAATATTTTTGATATGGCTAAAAAATTTAGGTATTCATGCCTAAATTTTCAAAAAATCTTTCTATGTTTGCATCATTAGGCACGGATACCTATTTTATCTGTCCTAATAATTAAAGGCTAATTTTAAAGATTCAGACTTCAAGCTGTCTATTTCTTTTGGAAATAGACAGTTTTTTTGTAGCTACTGATTAACAGTCATTTAGACAAGTATAATACGAATTCAATTAAAAGCTTTTAAAACTAAAGACTTGCCCAATCTTTAAAATTTAGCAAGTCTTCGTCTAAAATTTGATATAACTAGATGATAAAATATGTTTTAGTTCTCCTTAATAAACTCCTGAATTAAGATTTGGGTGTTTGTACTAATTTTTAAGAAGTAATGCCCTTTTGTTAATCCTGATAAGTTTATTTTTACCTCGTCTCCTAAAATCTCCGTTTTTCCAGACATTAACCGACCATTTATATCCAAAATCTCGATGAGTGCCGACTGGTGACGGTATTTTGTTGGTATTTTTGCATGAAGTTGAGCTTGAGCAGGATTTGGATATATCTTAATTTTGGTAATGGGTTTATCATTTTCCAATGCACTGATCTGAACATTGAGTGGCGTTGAAAGTCCTCGACAGCCTCTTACAGAAGTTAACTCGACTTGATAATGTCCCTTTTTTCGAGCAAGAAACGTTGACGTATTGGCTTCTGGGATGGGTAACCCATTGAGGAACCATTGATAATTCGAAATAGAATCGTCAGTTTCTAGTCGAAGAGTATCATGCTGGTTTATAATGTTTCCCCTAGGTAGTGGGTTTTCAATAATTACAACCTCATTAGTAGAATTTGTTGTACAACCGCTCGCATCTACTAAAACGAAGGAGTATGTTCCTGCTTCCTTAGCATTCCAATTGGGTGTAATTGCCCCAACAATTTTGATTCCGTCTTTCAGCCAGTTAATTTGATAACCTTCTGTATTTTTAGCACATAACAAGACATTGGCATTCTCACCTTGACATACTTCACGTAAGGCATTAGTAGTAATTGTGGCTTTGATATGGTTTCCACAACCAATAGAAATTTGATAAACATAACTCTGAAGAACTAATTTTGTATTAATTGTATTCGAAACTAATACGGTATATTGTCCAGCATCCTTCTCAGAAATATTTCGTAAAGTAATGGATTTGTGTTGTCCTCCAGAAGCATGAATTGGATTACCATTCTTGTACCACTGGTAATTATTTGCTTCTCCAGGGGTTTCAATATTCAATGTAAAATTTGTTCCTGTCTCTAAAAAATATTCCTGTTCCTGTCCTATTTTGGCTTGTGGAGCATACAAAATATCAATATTTTCCTCTGTTCGTCCACTCAAAAAATACGTTATAATTGGCTCTAAATCAGCATGATCTAAGGCATTATTAAATATTGTGAGTCGTTTCAAGGGCAAGTCCATTAAACCTGATGGCAACTGATATAAAAAATTATGTACAATATGAAGCTCTTCTAATTGCGTAAAAGTAGTAATATAATTAGGTATGGTTATCAAACGATTATGCGATAAGTTTAGATAACGTAATTCTGTTAGATTCTCAAGAGAGCTTGGCAAAGTGGCTAAAAAGTTATCTGATAAATGCAAAGTTCTCAGGTGAGTCAATTGCCCCATAGCATCTGGTAAAGTTTTAAGACGGTTATGATTTAAGAATAAAGTTTCGAGCTTAGTTAAATTTTGGAAAACAGCATCAGGAAGACTAGAAAAATTGTTATGTGATAAGAATAGTGCCTTCAAATGAATCATTTGCCCAATGGTAGCTGGTATTTCTCCTGAATATAAATTATCACTTAAATCTAGATAAGTAATTGTTTTAAGGTCAGTGATAGAAATAGGAATTGTCCCTGTTAGCTTGTTCCCTGATAGATTCACAAAACGGAGTCGAGAAAACATTTCATGCTCAAATATGTCGGGAATTTCACCTACAAGATTGTTATTTGGCATATTGATGGAAAGCACATAAATTTGATTTCCTTCAGCGATAACTTCAAGTCCGTGTTGTCGGTATAAACTTACATTTTCAAAATCCCAAGGCATCTTCCAGAAATTTCCTCCCAGTTCTTCAAAGAAAATTTCTAATGGTGAAATATCAATATCTGCCATCTTTGGAAAGACCGTAACCGTAATTGGGTGACTTTCTATTGTTTCCTTAGTAGCAATTTTATTATAAATCTCCACATAATATTCTCCTGCATCGGTTAATTGAGAAGTATTTACTAAATACACTGCACCGTTTGCGTCTTCAATAGGAATACCTTCTCGGAACCACTGGTAGGTATTTTGTGATCCATTGGTTTTCACCTCTAAACGAAGTGTATCTCCCTCATTAATTTTAACTTCTTCAACTAATCCTACTTTTGTTTGATTTATATAAGTGAACTCAACATCTTCCGTATGAGCGATATTCTCTAATGAGCCAAATGAAAGCTTGTTTTCTGATACATTCAAGTGTTCTAATTTTGGCAAGTCCAAAATACTTCTTGGAATTTTATCAATTAAACCAAAACCTGCTACATCAATACCAATTACATTCCCTGCAAATACTTCAACTCCTTCCAAATCAGCTATTTCTAAAGAGCTAAAATCCCATTTTGGAATCCATTCTTGATTTCCACCTGTGCTGTTATAAAATTCTTGGAGGATATTACGTTGTGCTTCTCGAATACTGGAATATACCTCAATTTTTGGAAAATAAGATTTCTGAATTAAAATATCACAAGCGGTATTTTTATGGATAGCTTTTAGGTAAAAAGTAAAATTAGTAGTTAAAGAGTCTAGTGTAATAGATGAATTACTTGATGCTAATGAGTCCTTTAGTAGTTCATTTGTTTGCGCATTATACAACTGATAATATAGAGAATCTTTCAGGTTTGTAAATGTAAACTGAACAGGGAATTTGGGCGAAATCTCTGTAATGTTTGTTGTTACTTGAACATCTGTATCTTTGATTGGAGGAATTGTCAAAAATAAATTAAGATTACTTCGAGTCATCACACACTCGGAAAAAACTTGTGAAATCCGAACATCTTTGAGCGAAAAACCATTTGCAATATTTTCAATAATAAGCTCTCCGTTTTGATTGATAGGTATATTTACATAATTAGTTATGCTATCTTGATTCATCTCAATATTGTACAATGCTGTAGTTACGAAATTGGTCAACTGGAATATAATTTGCCCATTAGGAACTTGGCAACTTGTAGGTGCATTGGTTCGGACTTGCGTAATCTCTGAGCAAACTCCTTCACCTACCAAATTGAGAATAAATGGGGTGTTATTTGTACCAGAATTGGAATAAATTGTGAGTTGAGCCCTTCGTTTACCTGAGGCTTTAGGTGTGAAAGCTACTTTGAGAGAGGTTTGATATTGAGCCAAGAGAGTTGTATCACTAGGGTATTGGGTAATTACGAAATCATTTTGATTAGTCCCTTCAATTCGTACTGCATTTGTTGAACTATTATGAGGATAAGATAATATTAAATTTTCATAGCCTTGATTTTGGATCTTAAATTCTCTGACTTTGGAAGCTCCTACAATAGTACTTCCGTAATTAAATGTATTTTCAGTAACTAATTCTTGGTTTTCATATAAAAATGCCAAATCAGGAGCTGTAGAAATAGTGCCTTGAACTGTCAAGAAAAACTCACTGCTAAACAAATCATTACTTCGGAAAGAGACCGTGACAAAGAAGGTTCCATTTTGTGCTGTATTGAATATCAGATTAAAACTTTGACTACTTGATGGAGCAATTGAAGTAATAAAACTTGGAGAAGTGGTTGTAAAAGCGGCACTGCCCGAAATTTGGATATCTGAAATTTTAAGGTCTCCATTTTTACCAATATTATTCCATATCACTGGATATACTTTGGAATTTCCTCCAACAAAAATTCCTAAATTAATTTGTTGTTTGGTATTTAGAGTTTGCCCTGTTGAACTGGTGACTTTTAATTTTGGATGTCCTACCCAGTTTGAGGTTCTGCCTGTCTGGGCAAAATGCTTTAGTGTGCCATGATTTTGATTATTGGTTTGGTCAATAACTTGAATAATGTCTGTGTTATCGGCATTAGGAGTTCCTTGATCAAATGTGTAATAAAGCAGTAGGTGAGGTTCGGCACTAGGGTCTAATCGTTGATTCATTTTTGTCTGAATATCAGATTGGGATAAGGCTTTATTCCATACTCGAACCTCATCTACTTCTGCATCTAATGAACTACCAATATTAAGTTTTGCATCAGTTACTGAAGAACTGATATTTTGGGCAAAAATAGGAGATCCATCGACATATACTTTCACAGTTGTACCGTCATAGGTCAAGGCAAAATGATGCCATTGATGAGGATTGGGCTGAAAATTGGTATTTATAGAACTTGTATTTCCTTGATAAAAATGAAGATTTTGACCAACTATCTGAAGCCCAAAAGCATTGTTACTTGTGGGATTTCCCCAATTGATAATATCCATTGGACTCGTACTTGTACTATTAAATTTTGTCCAAATTTCGAGAGAACGGGGTGTAGTTCCTGAAATGCCAACATGATTTATACTTTGAATCTGATCATCGTTACCATCAAAACTAAGGTGATTCCCAGGGAATGGTGTTTCGCCCACTACACGAAACGTATAAACCGACTCATTACCGTCATCAGAGAAAATAGTGAGAAATGTTTCCTTTTGTCCTGTAGAAGTTGGCTTAAAAATCACATTGAAAGTAGTACTTGCATTTGGTACTAATGCACCTGATACTGAACCATTGGTAGTAAACTCACTGGTAGAACTGATTTGTAAATCACCTGAGAAATTTAAGTTACTAATACCTGTATTGGTAATGGTGAATGTCTTAATGATTGAGTCTCCTATATCAGTTATTCCCAAATCAAAGGTATCATTGACAGAAATAAAGGTTGTATTTTGTTTGAGGTCGATTTCGGCACTAGCTGACTCATATGCTCCCATATCTACCGTTCCATTCAAAATACGAGGTGCACCAGCTAGATCATGCGATTCAGTAACAACGGCATTATTTCCCGCATCTAAGACGGGTGAAGGTTGTTGAGGAGATAATCCTGTAGCGTTAATAGTTAAGAAATTTGGATTGCCTGTTTTGTTAGTTATAGCATCTGCTGTAATATTTACACCAGTAACATTTGCTAACTCGTAGAGGTTATAACTTAGAAATAATTTAGCATTATCTGTATTATTAATATCATGACCTGTTCCACTTGCTTTATTTGCCCAGAAAATAGTGTTTTGGATGTTGGTCTCAACAATAGCTCCTGCATTTTGTGCTTTCAATCTAAATGCACCACCATCGGCACTATATGCCCGATTTCGGAAGAAGGTACAGTTAGTAACACTCATAAAAATGGTGTTGTTCGTTATCGTAACGGCTGAGATGGCTCCCCCTGAATGTCTAGCATAATTTCCTGCAAACACAGAATTGATTAGCTTTAAGTCAATTTTATTGTTAGTTCCAACAAAAGTATTAAGGATAGCTCCAGAACCATTAGTGGCTTTATTATGATGAAATTTACAATTAATGAACTGTGGAGATTTGGTTGTTCCATCACTCACAATATTGGTAGTGGCTGCACCGTCTGTGGCTTGGTTGTAACGGAAAGTGGTATTTCGAATAATTGGAGAGCCATTGATATTTCGAAGACCTGCCCCCTGACTATCTGCCCCTTTGCCCATAGTATTTCCGTGCGAAATCGTAAAACCATCTAATACAGTGGAAGAACTTACCCCATTTGCTGAAACAACATGATAACTATTATCATTATGATTAGTATGAAATTCTATGGTTATAAAGTTGGGATATTTATTCACACTTACAAAACTACTAGTGTTGCTTCCAATATCACCACTCAAAATAGTAGGATTGATTCTAAAATTTCGTTGTGAGGAACTAGTTTCTCCACCAGCAAAACCACCATACATCTTTACACCATCTCTTAATACAAAGGAAATTGAACGATCTGCCCCAGAGGTAGGATAATAAACTCCTTTAGCTACCCAAATTGTATCACCCGAACAACTATATTTCAAGGCGGATTGGAAATCAAGATAGGCATCCGTCCAAGATTTTCCATTATTTCTACCTGTAGCTGTTTTGTCCACATATATTCGTTTGGGTGTGTTCAGCGTCAAGCGTTCAACTGCTCCCATATCTACGATACTATTGAATACACGGGGGGCTGTTTGGAAATCTTGAGAAATGGTAATGAAGGTATTATTTCCTTTATCAATTGCGGGAGAACATCCGAATAATGAAAAGTTCCCATTGGGAGCATCAGTAAAAAGTGGATCTTCATTTTGAATGTTATTGCCATTATCATCATAAGAATTAATGGAATTGAATAAGCTATTTCCGACTGTTAGAAAGGAGGCGTTATTTTCTATGTCATTAGTTGTTGTTAAGGCGCGGGTATTTTGATTGAAAATACTATTTCTTATAGTTATATTACTACCCGAATGATTATAAATTGCCCCTCCACCTAACAGAGCATTATTGTTATAAAAAGTACTGTTGGTTACTGTAATAAATCCACCACTATGTTGAATTGCCCCACCTTTTTGGTTTGTTGTATTATTATCAAAAATACAATTGATGAATTCGGTATGTAAACCAGCATTTGAAACAGCTCCCCCATAAGAACTGGTATGATTATATGTAAATCGTGTGTTCACAAAATAGCGTGTTCGCCCTGCTGGATTTGAAACGGTATGATTATACAAGACACCTCCGCCTTTATTTCCTTTATTAGCTGAGATAAAGCAATTTTTTACCGTTAATCCACCTCCATTGATTATAATTCCGCCTCCACCCAGTGCAGTATCTTTTCCATAGGCAATTGTCAAACCATCTAATAAAGTGGCATTGGTTACAGTTGAATTTATTTTAACTACGTTATGGCTGTTTAGTCCACTCCCTAAATCACCACTCAAAATGGTTTTGTTAGTGATATAATTTCGTTCAGCTAAGCTTCCTTCTGTTCCATCGAATCCACCGTAAATTTTAACTCCATCTTTTGGTTCGAAAGAAATATTGGTATTAGTGCTAGTAGTCGGTTTATAGATTCCTTTAGCTATCCAAATCTGATCTCCTACACACGCACTTTTTAGAGCATCTTGTAAATCAGTATAGGCACTTGCCCAATTTTTTCCGTTGCCTCCACTTGTAGCATTACTATTCACATAGATGATATCTGATGTAATAGTTGATTGGTACTCAGTTGCTCCCATATCTATCGTACCATCAAATATACGGGGGGCGGTCAGAAAATCGACAGAGATATCTTCGTTAGTATTTCCATTTATATTTAAATCTAATATATCAGTTATGAGTGCCGAATTGTTCCCCGCATTTCGGGCTAGAGAACATTCGGTTAGTTCATAATTTGTTCCTGTATTCGCAAAAATAGGATCTTCACCAATAAGATTACCACCACCCAGTGTAGCATTAGTCTCTTGAATCAAATTGTAGTTAATATCAGAACTACCACCTGAAACATAAATTGATTTGCCTGCACTAGCTGCTACATTTTTGTGAAAAATACTATTTTGTACCGTCAGAAAAGCATTACTAGTCGCAATTCCACCCCCTTTTTGGTCGCCACCCAGCGCACGATTATCCACTAAAGTAGCATTCAATACCAACAGATTCGCATTATTCTTAGCATATAAGCCACCCCCATAGCCATAGCCAGTTCCTCTTGTTCCATTAGTACGATTTCCATCAAATATTGTATTTACAAACGTGGCTTTTACTCCTGTGCCTGTTAAGCTAACTCCTCCTCCATTTTCTTGTTCCACATAATTTTGTTTGAAAAGTGTATTGTCTATTCGCACACTTGTGAATGTTCCACCCGAAAAGTGCGCTCCGCCACTATAATCATCAGCATAGTTATATCGGAAAAATCCGTTTTTAAGACGAATGGTCGAATTTTCAGCTAATAATCCACCCCCATAATCCGAAGAATGATTTTGAATAAAACGAACCGAATTGAACACCAAATTGGCATTTGTTGCATGAATTCCCCCTCCATATTGGCTTGCGATATTTTGTTTGAAAATACAGTTATTGATAGTCAAGAAGGCATCACTAGCATATAAACCTGCTCCTTGGTCATGAATTCCTGAGCCATTGGCATACCCCCCCTTAATTGTAAATCCATCAAGTTCTACATTGCTAATATTTGCCGTAGCAAACAAAACGTGATAGACATTTTTTGTATCATATCCCTTAGCTGTAAAACTACTGGCATTTGCTTTTGTAGTATTGTTATTAAATGAATCATCCATACCTAAATCACCCGAAAGGATGGTTTCATAGACCCCCAATATACGTTGATTAAAAGCAGTTTCGTCTCCCTTAAATCCACCATAGACTTTGATGCGGTCTCGAAGTTTGAAGGTTTTTTGTTTATCTGAAGATGTATAGTTTTCGTAAATATCGGCTGAGGGTCGGTATGTTCCCTGTGCTACCCAAATGATACTCCCATCACAAGCATAGCGTAAAGCAGATTGGAAATCCGTGTAGGCATCTCCCCAGTTTTTACCGTTATTTGCACCGCTTGATCCTGCCTTGACGAAAACAGTACTGAAACTTGGAATGGTTTGGAATTCAATAGCTCCTATATCCACAATATCGTCAGCATCATCAAAAATACGAGAAGCTGAAGTAAAATCTAAAGGAATCCTTTCACCAATATTGTTATCATTATCTAGGTCAATATCGTCAATAGGTAAGTGAGAATTATCGCCTGCATTTCGGGTAGGAGAACATTGGGTAAGTTGGTAATTTTTGGTTAAATCCTCAAATAAAGGGTCTTGTCCAAAAAGATTATTTCCACCATTTGTTAAGTTAGTAGGCAAGGTCGTTTCCTCAAATAAAGAATGCTCAACTGTATTCGTTCCCCCATTTGCAAAAACTGATTTATCTGAGCCTGTTGCTGTATTCCGATAAAACAAGGTATTTTTGATGGTACAGTCACTACTTTGGATAGAAATACCTCCTCCTTTACCTGCTGCTCCAGATGCTCGGTTATTGATAATTGTATTATTTAATATACTTACATTTGTAGCATCAGATAACTCAATTCCACCTCCATAACCTCCACTCAAACCTGCCGCATGATTTTTATCAAAAATACAATTTGCGAATACTACGGATTTTCCAGATATGGCATAAATAGATATTCCACCTCCGTAGTTATGGGCATAATTATCATAAAAGAGTGTATTATCTATTCTAATGTTCGTACTACTATTGCCTGATATACGCATAGCTCCCCCATATGCTCCAAGAATAGAAAATGCAACATTATATTTGAAAATTCCATTTTTGATACGTATTAGCGAATTATCACTTATAATCCCTCCCCCTAATTCTGCATGATTTTGACTAATTCGAACGGATGAAAAGAGGACTTGAGAATCAATAATTTTAGCCGCACCACCATGTTCTTCAGCATAATTTTGTTTAAGAATACAACTCTGAACAGTAATGGAGGCATCTTGTACATATATTCCTGCGCCATTATTATAATGATTTGAGCCACCTGCATATCCACCTTGAATGGTGAGACCGTCAATTGTAACATTATTGGTATTTGTCGTAGCAAAAACTACATGATATGAATTATCCAGTCCATAATTCTGAAAATCGGATGCTCCAGCCATTGGTTTACCAGAAACCTGAAAATCATCATCTCCATTCAAATCACCCGAAAGCGTGGTGAAATTTACTTTGGGATTCCGTTGATTCCGAGTGGTTTCTGAAGGTGTACCGTTTAATCCTTTAAAACCACCATACAAACTTACACCCGTTTTCATTTCAAATGAAATGGTTCGATTTCCTCCTGCTCCTGTGGGTTTATATTCGCCTTCAGCTATCCAAATTTCTGCTCCTGAAGTCGAAAACTTAAGCGCATCATTGACACTCATAAAGGCGTTTGCCCATGAAGAACCGTCATTATCTCCTCCTAAAGCATCCTTATCAACATAAACCGTCCCTGTCAGGAATTGAACGGTAAAAAATGAAGTATAAGAAGAAATGAATTCCTCTCCTCTTGCTCCTTTTGCGGCTGTGGTAAATGTAACCGAAACAAACTCTCCAGCCTTGAAGCCATTGGTGACATGGATGGTCATAAACTTGGGTTCTCCACTACTCAAGGTCATTGTTCCTGAAAAAGCTCCGCTTCGAGTTCCAGCGACCTGTATTGAAGCAAAATTGAGGTTATCTACATTGAGTGCCGTTGTGAATTCAACAAAAATATCTGCGGTTTCAGGGACATGAAGTGCCTTATGAGTAGGCGTTATATTTACCACATTTATAGGAGCAACACTTTCATATACGACCATCTGTTTAGTAGTTCCCGTTTCTGTTACGACCAAGTCCAAATCCCCATCACCACTTACATCAACTGGTATGGCAGAAGTCGGATTATCTAAACCTGTTATCACGGTATGAACCGTAAAACTTCCTGAACCACTGTTCTCTAAGAAAGAAACTGTTCCGTCTCCTTTGTTGGGAACTATGGCATCTAAGTCTCCATCACCGTCCATATCTG
Organism: Cytophagales bacterium UBA2561; assembly: GCA_002340355.1. GTDB lineage: Bacteria > Bacteroidota > Bacteroidia > Cytophagales > Thermoflexibacteraceae > UBA2561. The sequence goes on along the minus strand of DDLX01000028.1, from coordinate 179,340 downwards.
CTACGGAAATTTCATAAGGATTAGTACCTATAGAATAATGTACAGCTGTATTATATCCTGAGCCATTATTTTCTAAATAAGAAACAGTATTTATTCCTGTTTCATTAACTACTATCAAATCCATATCTCCATCACTGTCTGCATCAAAGGCATATACATCACGGGGATCTGTCCCTACTGGAACAATATAAGCTAAAATAAAATTACCTGTACCATCATTATGATAAATGCTTACATTATTATCATCGCTATTTGCTACAACAAAATCTAAATCTCCATCTTTATCCTCATCATAAGTACATACTGCAATGGGGTTATTTCCAACTGAAAAAGGAGAACCAACAGCACTTTTGTAATCTCCTAAACCATTGTTTTTTAATATTCCTACATTATCACTAAAAGCATTTGCGATAATTAAATCCTTGTCACCATCACCATCCATATCAAACGGATAGACCCCATGAGGAGTAGCTCCACCTGTTGCATGAGGAGAGCCTTGAATATTAGTTCCACTACTCGTTAAAACAGAAACTGAACCAGATGCTATGTTCGACACCACTACGTCCATTGTTCCATTAGCATCCGCATCAAAAGCATATACAGAATATGGAGATATTCCTACACTAAGGGGAGACCCAGTAGAATAGTTATACTTCCCTGTCCCATCATTTAATAAAATACCTACCTGATTACTTGCACCATGATGAACTATTGCCATATCTAAATCTCCATCCCTATCTGCATCAAAAGCATATCCTGCTTGTGTATCTTGAGATATAGTAGATACACTTGAAAATGTAATGAAATTAATGTTAGCCAATCGAGGTATTTTGACTGTAAATTGATACTGCCAAGCTGAGGCAAATACTTCTCCTGTTGCACCCCGTAAGCCTGTCGTAAATCCAATGGTAATTTCTTCACCAGCCTTAAAATCGTGGTCTAAATCAATGGTCAAAAAATGAGGCTTGTTTGCTACAGTTGCAAATGAACCTGCGGTATAAAACCCTGTTTGATTCCCTGAAATTCGGATAGAAGTAAAATTCAAGTCAGGTTTATTTAAGGCGGTAGTAAATTCTACAAAAATGTCGGTATCTTGAGGAACATGAGTGGCATTCTGGACAGGAGAAATGGATGTAATTTCAAAGTCGAAGTTATATTTAGCTATAAAGATATCCTCACTACCACTAGAAGTTAAGTTGGCTGTACCTCCATTAAAATCAAAATCAACCGTATTCTCAAATGAACCTATCACATGAACACTATTGTTTTTGCCAAGCTCAATAGCTTGCCCCTCGTCACTACCTGTTCCACCAATTAAATAGGCATACATATATTTTCCGTGAGTATTATATTTGGCTAGGTAGATATCTGTACTTATTGGGGTTAAGGAAGCAGAACCAGCACTAGGGTCAAGGTCGATGGCACCTGACAGTTCTCCCATCATATACACATTGTTAAAAGCATCTAAAGCAATACTTTTTCCTTCGTTATCTCCTCCACTTGGGAAACCATGCGCCCAAATGTAGCCTCCATTGGGGGCATATTTAGCAAGAAAAATATCCTCTGAACTGATACTCGTCCGATTTTGTATAGAGGCACTAGGGTCAAAATCAACTGTACCTGCAAAATAACCTGTTAAATAGAGATTTCCGAAATTATCAAGAGCTAAGTCAGAGCTTTCATCTCCACCACTTCCACCTATGTGTTTTGCCCAAATGTAATTTCCATTATTGTTATACTTAGCCAAGAAAATATCATCATTGCCATTAGAGGTTAAGTTGACCGTAGCACCATCTGGATTAAAGTCAACAGTATTTGAGAAATAACCTGTCAGACAAATATTATTATTGACATCTAAAGCAATAGCAGTAACGACATCTTCTGTTGTACCTCCTATACTTTTTGCCCAGATATAATTTCCGTTATTATCATATTTGGCAAAGAAAATATCCTCTGCACCTGTTGACGTTAAATTGGCTGTACCACCGTTAGGGTCAAAGTCAACAGTTGTCTCAAAAACTCCTGTTAAATAAATATTTCCTATCCAATCAAGACATAATTCTACACCAATATCAGAGTTTGTTCCTCCAATTTGTTTCGCCCAGATATAATTTCCGTTATTATCATATTTGGCAAAGAAAATATCTTCTGCTCCTGTTGACGTTAAATTGGCTGTACTACCACTAGGATCAAAGTCCACACTAGAATTACTAAAGGAGCCAGTCAAATAAATATTTCCATAAGCATCTATTTTGATATTTTGACCAGAATCTTCACCTGTACCTCCAATTTTTTTTGCCCATACTAAATTGCCGTCTGAATTATATTTGGCAAAGAAAATATCGTCTAGACCTGTTGACGTTAAATTGGCTGTGCCACCACTAGGATCAAAATCAACTGTTCCTTGAAATTGTCCAAGCACATATACATTCTCTGATGCGTCAACTACAATATCAGAGATTTCTACATCATTACTAGCCCCACCTATGCCATTTGCCCAATTATACCTAAGAGGTTGTATTTGGGCATGTATCATGGTCGTTACAAAGAAACAAAAAATCGGCAAGGTATATCGAAAGGTAAAAGGTATGTATTTTTTCATAAGAGCGGAAAAATTTATAGGAAAATTGTTTGAGGTAATTCGGTCTTTAATTCACTTCTAACTAAAGTGTTGGGCTTTGTTAAAATTTTAATGCTGCAAACTTAACATTTCATTAGGAGATCTCAAATAGTCCTACAAACGAAAGGAAATTGAGAGGAGTTTAGAAAAAAGCACAAAAATTTCTACTAAATCTAACTTTTATAATAGTAAGCTTGTCTAGTATAATCCGAAAAAATACCCACCATTTTAATAGTTTTGAGTTATTAACAAATTAAAACTTCTTGATAATCAAATTACTATTGAGGAAAACCATAAATATGAAATTCTTGTATTATTTTGGTGTTTTTTTGTATCTGGGCAAAATATTATCTGTAGTATCTTAAGTAAGATAGACTTATGATTAAAGCCATCAAAAAATTTTAATAATCATTGGAGAAGTTCAACCAAGAGGGTGTTTAAAAATTTTCGAAAAATATTTTGAGGGAATTAACTTCAAATAGTGAGATAGTTTATTGCTCAAAAATTGGCGATTTTCATAAGGTTAGGGTTTGCAAATCCTTGAGCAACCTCTAAAATTGGACATAAAACCAAAAACCCTATCAAGTCATTTTGGTTGATAGGGCTAAAATAGTTATTTACGTAAACCTACTATAGGTTTGGGCTAAGAATGGATTTAATATTTATTGAGTTAAATGTCCTAATTTTTCGACAGCAGCATATCGGAAGATGCCAAATTTGGCACGTTGATAAGCACTGACGGCTAATTTAGTATTCCCAATATCTTCATATAATAATCCTAAAGCAAAATTATATTGTGCTTTTACATTTTGATTGAGTCCACCTTGGTGGGTCAATTTTTTAATGACATCAATGGCTTCAGGATTTTTAGAAAGTTTATGCAAAATGGCTGAGCGTAAAAACAACAATTGATAGTTATTCCCTACCAATTCCAATGATTGTGAGGCAGCTTCAAGGGCTTTGGGATAATTTTTTGATTCATAATGAGTTAAGGTCAAAATACTTAGTTTTTTCGCTTTTTTATTCGGATCTTTTTCAGCATTGGCAGAGGCTTCTAATGACTCAATTTTTAGAGATTGATCGGCTTTTTTATCTGCAATTTTTACTTTTAATTCGTGTGCTACCGAAAAATCGGATTGCATTTGTAGGGATTTATCTAATAATTCCTCACATTTATCATATCGAAAGGTTTGGTAATATGCCAAGGCTAATTTAAAATGATAGGCAGGAGTAAGTTTAAAAATCAAGGTTTTATAAGGTCCATAATCTGCGTTTCGGAGCGCGTCGTTGGCTTCTTTATACTTGCCAAGATTATGATAAGCATAACCCAACTCATAATATAAACCTGCTGTTTTCTGAGGCTCATCACTCACTACTTGTGCTAGTGCTTCTGTAGCACTTAATACGGCATTGTCATGATTACCTGTTAAATTAGAATACTTCGCATCATAAAATAAAATCATGGGATTATTTCCAATTAATTGTTTGGCTTCATCCAAATGCGCTCCTGCTTGTTTGAGATTATCTGTTTTGTGTAATAATTTAATAATTTCTGTTTTATATCGAATTTTGTTTTTGGGGTCAGGGTCATGTGTAAATGCTTGATTTAAAACATGAATAGCGGCATCTATATTTCGATTTTTGAGATGAATTTTTCGCAAGATCATATATACCTTGAGATAATCAGGCTTAATTTCGACCACCTTATTTAGGGAAGTGACGGCATTTGTCCAATCTTTCATCAATACATAAATATTCCCCTTACGTAGCCAGTATTCATAATTATCAGGTTCTAAACGGATGGCATTATCATACTCCAATAGTGCGCCTTGATAATTACGTACTTTCTTGAGAGCCTCAGCCTTCAAGACATGTTTCATACCGGGAGTATCTTGTGCATAAGTTGGTAAAGATGTAAGAAAGATAAGACATACTAAGATAAAGTTATAATAAATGGATTTCTTCATGTTATATCTAAGGTTTTATGCGTGAATTTCCGTTCCTGTTTTGTTGAGATTCTTTTGGGTGATAAGTGGATTGGACTTCACCAAATAATTCCGTAATAATTATGCCAGTTTTGAGAGCCAACTGCTAAAGCACTAAAAAATAGAGTATATTAGTTTAGTCGGAAAGTTTTATTATAATTCTGGTTATGAGTAAATTAATTCTATTTTTATATTCTAATTTCTTCTCTAAACGTAAAGACAGGAATTTGAGTTCAATATCAAATTTTCCTATATTTCTTAAAAAATGAAAGAATAAAAGTGCTTTCAAAAAAGGACTTATCAGAAAACTACCTTACTTTGTGGCACGTTAAAGGAGTATCATTTTTTGATAAAAATAATATGCCAAAAAAACACCTCAATTCTCATCAAAATATGTCTCAAATCTGTCGTTCAATTTATGGGTTAATTCTCATCATCGGAATACTCACAGGGTGTAAGTCAGAAACAGAATCCTTTGAAATTAGTGGACTAAATTTCTACCCCCTAACCATCGGAACTTATATCAACTATAAAATCACAGAAACGGTTTATGGGGTAAATATAGAACCTCAAATTACTGAATATCAGATTAAAGAACGAGTATCAGGAGTCCTTCAGGAAGCTCAAAACAATATTCCTGCTATTTATGAAGTGCGACGATTTCGGAGAAATACAGCAGGTGAAGCTTGGGTTTTAGAAGCCATTTGGACTATTCGGGGCGATAATCAACGAATTATTAAAACCGAATCGGGGACGGCATTCGTAAAATTAGCTTTTCCATTTTTAGAAGGCAAAACATGGAATGGGAATGCTTATAATAATTTAGGAAGGCAAAACTACAAAATGACTGATTTACGAAAAACATTTGTGACTTCAGAGGAAGCAAATAAAGAATTGGTTTTTCAAAATACGTGTACTATACTCGAAGTCCAAGACTCTTCAGCAGTTACGAAAAATTGTAGTGAATCCATTTATGCCGAAAATGTAGGATTAGTTTATTCTCTCTCCGAAAACTATGCGTACTGTCAGACGGCAGATTGTTTTGGGCAAGCACTTATCGAAAGTGGCGAAAAGATAGAACAAAAAATTATTGATTTCGGAATTGAATGAATCAAGTGGTCATCAAGTCCTATTTCCCCTCATAATTAAAAAGGTTTTCCATAAATCAATTTCTATCAAAGTATTAATAATTTCGCAATTCGGTTCGAAGAAAAAGATATTCTGAAAATAAACACATGAAAAAAGCACTCATCACAGGGATTACAGGACAAGACGGAGCCTATTTAGCAGAGTTCTTATTGGCAAAAGGATATGAAGTTCACGGCATAAAACGCAGAAGTTCTCTCTTTAATACTGACCGTATCGACCATATTTACCAAGATCCTCACGTAGATAACTACCGATTTAAACTACATTATGGCGATCTAACTGACTCAACTAACCTTATCCGAATTATTCAGGAAGTACAACCTGATGAAATTTATAATTTGGGAGCAATGTCCCATGTTAAAGTTAGCTTTGAGACTCCTGAATATACGGCTAATGCGGATGGTATTGGAACCCTACGCCTTCTAGAAGCGATTCGTTTGTTAAATTTAACCGAAAAAACGAAAATCTATCAAGCGTCAACCTCTGAGCTTTATGGCTTAGTTCAGGAAGTTCCTCAATCTGAAAAAACACCTTTTTATCCTCGTTCGCCATATGCTGTTGCCAAAATGTATGCGTATTGGATAACTGTGAATTATCGGGAAGCTTATGGTATTTTTGCCTCGAATGGCATTTTATTTAATCATGAAAGTCCGCTACGTGGCGAGACTTTTGTAACTCGAAAAATTACCCGTGCTGTAGCTCGGATTGCATTAGGATTACAAGACCAATTGTTCTTAGGTAATATGGATGCTCAACGAGATTGGGGACATGCTAAAGATTATGTTGAAGCAATGTATTTAATTTTACAACAATCTGATCCAGAGGATTTTGTAATTGCTACGGGAGTTACAACTTCAGTCCGAGATTTTGTGAAAATGGCATTCCGAAAAGTTGGTATTGAATTGGAATTTCAAGGTGAAGGTATCAACGAAAAAGGTTTAGTTGCTAAATGTCAAAATCCTAATTTCCAATTGGAACAGGGGACGGAAGTCATTTCTATTGATCCCCGTTATTTCCGTCCTACCGAGGTGGATTTATTGATTGGCGATCCTACTAAAGCTCATGAAAAACTGGGCTGGAAACCAAAATATGATTTACAAACTTTGGTGAGTGAAATGGTGGAAGCTGACTTAGAATTATTTCAAAAAGACAAATATTTGAAAGAAGGTGGGTATAAAACCTTAAATTATCACGAATAAGAGGTTGTTTAAAAATTTTTGAAAAATATCTTTAGGGAATACACTTTATTTAGTGAAATAGCTTTCATTGCTCAAAATCGCTGATTTCCATGAAGTGGGGTTTGCAAATCCTGCTTTATGGACATTTATGTGAAAAATTAATAATCAATAATTTGTGTTTTAAGAATATATAGAACTGTATTATAATTTTTAATATACTGATAATAAACAACATTTTATTTTACAAATTTTTATGAAACGGGAAATTACAACTTGGTATAGTGAGCGGCTTTATCGAAATATGGAAGTGGCGGTTTATGGTCATTATGGGTTTGCACTTTTGATGATTCCAACCGCAGGAGCTGATTTTTTGGAATATGAACGATTCCAACTAATGGATACTTTACGCCCAATGATTGAAGCAGGTAAGTTCAAAGTTTTCTCCATCAACAGCGTGAATTTAGAAAGTTGGATGAATAAGCATGCTTCAGGACGAACCAAATCACTTTGGCAACAGGCTTATAATGAGTATATTATTAAAGAAGTTGTTCCTTTTATTCAACAGAGTTGTCAGGGCTTAGTCCCGATTTATACGGTTGGAGCTTCTTTGGGTGCATTTCATGCCGTAAACCAATTTTTCCGCCGTCCTGATGTTTTTGCAGGAACAATCGGAATGAGTGGCTCCTACGATTTGAAAGATTATGCCAAAGGACATTTTGATGATTTAGTTTATTTCAACTCACCAATTGACTATATGTATCATAATACTGACCAAAAGGCACTAAATCAAATGCGTCAGGATAAAAAAATTATTATTGCGACAGGACAAGGTGAGTGGGAAGAACCCTCGGCTTCGGTCGCATTTTCTGATATTTTACGAGACAAACATATCCCACATGAACTTGACCTCTGGGGGCATGATATGCCTCATGATTGGGATACATGGCGAAAAATGTTACCGTATTTTTTGCATACTCGTTTTTGATTCTAATTAAAATTTTACTTCCTAATTAAAAAGGATAATTTTGATGGATTTTAAGAACGAAATTTGATTTTACAAATTATAACACTTATCTTGACTTCTCGAAAATGAAATTTAATTATTAAATTAATGATTTGTTTTTTGTATAAACTTTGATCTTAATCTGATACATAGACTGAGTAACTGGCTATTCAGATGCTTTTACTTATAATTTGAAACTGTTCTAAGATTCAACGATAAAAAAATTGTAACACTTGAAAAAACATTCTAAATGAACGATTTTGATAATCAATTAACTCGAATAGGAGTTTTCTATGACGGAAATTATTTCTTAAAAGTCAGTAATTATTATAATTATGAACATCCCCGCAAAGCGCGCATTAGTATTGGTGGTTTGCATAATTTTATTAGACATCGGGTCGCTAAAGAAGAAGGAAAAAATGTCCGTGCTTGCCACATTGTAGATACCCATTACTTTAGAGGAAGATTAAATGCTTATGATGCTCGTGAACAAAACAAATTGTATCATGACCGCATTTTTGATGATATTTTGATGAATGAAGGCGTAATTACCCATTATTTACCTCTACGAAATCGGGGCGGAAAACGAGAAGAAAAAGGGATTGATGTTTGGCTTGCTCTGGAAGCCTACGAAATGACAATTTACAAACAATTTAATGTATTAGTATTGATTGCTTGTGATGGTGATTATGTTCCGCTTGTCCGTAAACTCAATACTATTGGGACGCGAGTGATGTTACTTTCGTGGGATTTCAAATATCTAGATGACAAAACAGGTTATACACGAGAAACCCGTACTTCGCAAGAACTTATTGACTCAGCCACTTTTCCTGTTTCGATGCACGAAGTAATTGATAATCGCGCTCATCGTAATGATTCCCATATCAATAACTTATTTGTGAATAGTGCTTCCAACGGAGATAATACGACCAGTAGCAATAGTTACTCCTCATCAAGCTCTTCGACCGCTAGCTCTTCTTCCTTCCAAAACTTCAATAGTGCTGGAAATTATCATTCCATAAATTCAGGGTATTCTCCAGCTTCGTCTATGCCTTCTACCTCAGAAGATGAGAATGTAGATGTTCGACAAAGCACCCTGTTGAGTGTGAAGAATGGATATGGATTTGTGGCAGCTCCACCTAATAACTTATTTTTTAGTCATGAAGATTTACGGAACTGCGATTTTAGTGAATTATGTGAAGGTGATACAGTTGAATATACTATTGGAATTAATGACCGAGGCGAATACGCTACGAATATTCATAAGATATTTCCTGAAGGCTATACTTCAGCATATAGTGATAAAGATGATTATGAAAACCAAGAAAACTCATCGGTTTTTTCCGAACCTTATAATGATTATGATGGTGAAAGTCAATTATAAATAAGTTACATGAATTAGTTATATATGAAAACGAAAGCTAGTTTAAATGGCTTTCGTTTTTTTTTATTTGAGATTGAAATATATTTTTTGGAATATGATAATGATATAACCTTCATTGGTGCGAAATGCTGCTCTATCCTACTAAAAATGATTTATAAAATATATTAGTATTAAAATTATTTAACAATCTTTGTTTATCGGGCTAAAAAGCCATTTTTCCGTAGTGGTGGGTCTGCAAACCCACCGCTCAATAGAATTTTAGTAGGGTAGAATGGCGAAATACCTCAAATGATGGTGAAAATATTCATAATCTGATAGACATTGAAATTACATTTTCAGAGCGTCGAACTCATCTATTTTCTTGAGTACTTGACAAGTTCTATTAATATTATAAATATTTAAATAATAATATTCATCTTCGGAATTATATTGGGCATAAAATGCTTGCGTTTTGATCCGTCCAAATCCACCAAATTTTTTGTCATCTGAATTCAAAATTAATTCAAACTTCCCTGAGAAAGGAAGGCGAAACGGATAGTTCGGAGTTGAGTTCGTAGGATGAAAATTAAATACAAAAATCAAATTTCCTTTCTCAAATATTAGGGTTTGATGCAAATCATCCATATGAAGAGCTTTTCCGTAACCTGCTTGTAAAATCTGATTTTCTCGAATTAATTCGAGCATAGCTTTATCAAAATCTGCTAAATAATGATAACGTAAAAAACCATTATCTCGTAATGACCACTTTCTTCGCGCATATTCACAACTCCAATGATTTCCTGCTCTCGGAAAGTCAATCCATTCAGGGTGTCCGAATTCGTTACCTATAAAATTCATATAAGCTTGCCCACCTGCCGAAATGGTTATCAATCGAATCATTTTATGTAAAGCAATGCCTCTATCCACAACCAAATTATGACTTGCCTTGTCCATCGAATCGTACATTTCTTTATCCATCAACCGAAAAGCCAAGGTTTTATCCCCGACAAGAGCTTGGTCATGGGATTCGACATAAGCAACCGTATTCACATTTGGTTGGCGATTGTTGAGTGTTTCCCAGATTTGATTCATATCCCATTTTTCATCTGGTTTTTGCATCATTTTAATCCAAAAATCAGGAAGCCCCATCCCTAACCGATACCCGAATCCAATGCCACCATCCTCTATAGGAGCAGTTAAGCCAGGCATTCCACTTACATCTTCGGCAATAGTAATGACTCCTTTTCGCGTTTTTTGAGCAATAGTATTGGCTAATTGTAAATATAAAATAGCTTGATTATCTACTCCTTTACGAAAATATTTATAGACTGAGTCAAAAGATTGGTGTCCATGATGCAAGTATAACATCGAAGAAATCCCATCAAATCGGAAACCATCAAAATGAAACTCTTCTAGCCAATAGCGAATATTTGAAGCCAAAAATTGCATGACTTCCCACTTTCCATAATTAAATAATTTGGAATCCCAATCGGGGTGTGTTGTGCGTTCTCCATCATGAAAATATTGGGCAGCCGTACCATCAAATTCATTTAAACCTTCTAAAATATTCTTAACTGCATGAGAATGAACTAAATCCATGATGACCCCAATCCCCATTTTATGGGCTTGATTAATCAGATATTTCAAGTCTTCGGGAGTCCCAAATCGAGAAGAGGGGGCATAAAAATTTGAAACATGATAACCATAAGAACCATAATAGGGATGCTCAGCTATTGCCATTAATTGGACAATATTATATCCCGCTTGTTGGATACGAGGCAAAATAGTATCTGCAAATTCTCGGTATGTTCCTACTTTGGCTTCCTCTTGTGCCATACCGATGTGTGCTTCATAGATAAATAAATTCCCTAAATCCTTCTGTAAGAATTCCTCATCCGTCCACTTAAAAGGCGTTTGGGGGTACCAATGTTGGGCAGTAAAATTAGCGGTTTTTTTATCTTGTATAACTCTTTTGATGTAAGCAGGAATCCGTTCAATAATTTCTCCTTTATTATTGCGAACCAGTACTTTTAATAAGCTTTTATGAATAAATTTATGAGCGTATTTTTTATCCTCTAGGAATAATGTCCAAACTCCCATATCATCTTTTATCATGGGATTAGCCTTGCGATCCCAGTCATTAAAATCTCCAACTAAATAGAGTGCTTTGGCTTCGGGAGCCCATTCTCTATAGTACCAACCTTTCTTCTTTTTATCATAATTAAAACCAAAGTAACGATAAGCAGAAGCAAAATTCTCTAAACTGCCAAAATATTGTTCTAAACTTTGTGTGAGAGCCTTAAATTGATTGGTTCGAGCAATAATATCCAATTCGCAAGGAATCAACCAATTATCCTCTTGGACTATTTTGGGACGTTTAGTATTAAGTATGTTATTTGATAATGGTTTCATATAATTCTTTTGGATGTAGTCTTACTCATTCAATAGTTCGTAAGTTTTTTATTAATATAATTTATTGACTCATTCATTTCTGTATAATATCAGCGAATTTATATTATTATGCCAAACCCATCAATTCTTCGAAGCTTCGTTTTTTCATCAATCACAAAGGTTTCATTGAATCCTGTTTTAATACCATAGAAAATTTTATTATTTACATATTCTCGAAGTGGAACATCTTGATTTTTAGTTTTTCGACTAAATAAAAAGTCTGTGGATGAACTAAAAAAATTTGCCATAGGTGCGCTTAATCAAGCCATACGGATTGATTTTAAGTACCTTACAAAAAGTAATTAGGTAATTGATTTTGATATAAAATATTGATTTTCAGATAATTACATTATTTTAATACTCACTATCTGATACTATGTGCTACTTAAAAAATAACATCATAAAAAAGCACACCTTGGGTAATGTGCTTTTTTATCAAAGTTCCATTTTCTTAAAAAAGGAGGTATAAACCTGTTCCAAAGTTGTCCCTTCAGGAAGTACAATTTCTTTTGTTTCTAGGTGGATATAAATTTTTCGAGCTTGTACCGCTTCTACCAATTCAGTCTTAACTTCCAGAAAATCTGCAATTTGTACTACATCCAGCAGTTGATTATCCAAAAACTTCTGGATATTCCGAATAGTCAGGCGAAGGCGTTCAGCTTGTTTGCCCTCTTTCAGCCCCTCTTTCAGCCCCTCTTTCAGCCCCTCTTTCAGCCCCTCTTTCAGTCCTTCTTGTCTGCCTTCTTTCAGCCCTTCGGCTCGATAGAACTTTTTATACTCTGTTTCGATGAGTTCTTGCATTCCCATAGGTTGGCGTTCTTTAAAGGTGTAAATAATTTCGTAATTCAGTTTTTCGGTTTCCGTTTTCCCAAATTTAAGATAATAACGCAAAAAATTCAATAACGTTTGGAGCTTTTTTGAGTTAGTTGGATTTTCATGTTCCAATCGCCGAACCAAATCTACTGCTCTGGCAAACTGTTGATTTTGAGTTAATTTTGGACGAGAGAGACTTGCTTTTACCCAAAGCATCAATACACTAAAAGGATTATCAGCTAAGTCTAATTCCTTTTCGGTTTTGGTCGCTACCTCAAAACTATCAAACTCATACACTAATTTAGTTTTCAGATAATGATATTCATATTTTTGAGGATGAAATTTCAAATTGGAGTCCGTATAGACCACCAAAGCCGAAATATCCATTGCAAATTTATCCCGCAAACGATAAAAATACGTAAACATCCGTTCGGCAAAATCGGCATCGGGATAACCTTGAATTTCGATATGCACCAAAACCCATTTTTCAGCTCCCGACTTCAAAAAGACTTTGATTAATTTATCTGCACGGCGATTGTGTCCCTTCGGAGTCGGATAAATTTTGTCCAATTCATTATCCAAAAACTCAAAAGGACGCTTCGTATCAACTTCATTTTCCGTCCAATCGGGATAAAAATAACGTAAAAAGTCGTAGGCTAAATCTTCGATAGTCGCTTTCCAGATTTTATCACGAGGAATTTCAGGTTGTAACATCGACTTGGGTTTTTGTTATTTGATTTATTTTCCTTCGATAATTGCAATTTCTTCCGCCGTCAAGCCATACAATTTATAGACCAATGCGTCTATTTCCGACTCTAAAACAGACGTATCCACCCCCGAATTTTTCTTTTTTAAATCTAAGATTTTTTCTACTTTTTCAATGATAGGTTCTTGTTGATTTTCAGAGGCTTCTAAAATTGGAATTTGTCCAAAGTATTGAAAAATAAGCTGATATCCGTTTCTAATTTGAGTGCAATATTTTGAGATTAAAAACCATCCTAATTTGGAATTAAGAACAGCCAATAAATATTTATCATTTTTGGGAATAATCCATACAGAATTATTTGTTAACACTTTATCACTGTCAAAAGTAAATGCTGGAGTTACCTGAAAACTTTGATACATGATTTTAGGCTGTTCAAAGGCTTCATAATAATCACAAGCCCTTAGTTCCCACCAAAAATCTCCTTGGTCATACCGTTTTTTGGCATTTTGTTGATATGGTTTCAAATGTTTAGCAATTGCGGGATACTTAGTTTTTAATGCCTTCCATGCTTCACCCTCTGTTTTTACCCCAAAATTTTGCTTTGTCCAGCCTTTAGGAATTAAAATAACATAACGTCCATTTAATGTTGGAGCATAATATTTAATATCTTTTCCTGCTGTAAAAGCTCTAATAAACTGTTCATTTTCTGGATTTTTTGATATTAGTTTATTTTTGGTCGCTTTGTTGATAACAAAAGCTTGGTTTAAGCCTGTTTTTATTCCATAATACACTTTACCATTTACATATTTTTCAAGTGTAACACCTTGATTTTTAAGTTCATTTAATAGGTTATGTACTTTAATAGGTTCTAAATTCCATCCTTCATCAAATAAATGTTCTGGTAACATTTCAAAGCGATTTTTGGCAAAGATATCTTGAGATTTATCCAAAGTTTCAACATTCAGAGCCTCAAAAACTTGAGGTTTTTTATTGTTTTTTAAGGCTAAAATAAGTGGATAAGTTGTGGCTTCTTCAAAAACTCGTAAGTCTCCAAAATCAATAATCTCTTGGAGTTGATAAGTTTTTAACCAATGTCTTAACTTTTTACCAAAACCAGCTCGCATAAATTTATTGGCTATAATAAAACTTATATAACCATCTGATTTAGATAGATTTGTCGCTTTTTCGATAAAATAAATCAAAATATCACCCGTCCCAGCAAAGACTTTGTAATTTTCCTTGAGATAAGGCTTTATTTCCTTAATTTCTTCTTGCCGAATATAAGGCGGATTCCCGATAACCACATCAAAACCAACAAATTGCCCGTCTTTGTTGAGAACTTCAGGAAACTCAAACCGCCACTCAAAGGCATTTTTGAAGAATTCACTTTTTTCCAGTTTCTCTTTTTCGTCTAATAAATTGTCAAGTTTTCGTTCCAATAAGTCAATTTTGATGGCTTTTTCCTCCTGATTTCCACCAAACATATCCGCCTGATTTTTCAAAGCCCAAATTTCGCCTTTGGTCTGATTTATCTTTTTCTCAATCTCGGATTCTTCCTTGAGTTTTTCGCTCATCGAATTTTTGACCTCTTCAATGGTCTGGAGCAACGCCACTTTTTGCCGTTTGGAAGTTTCTCGTTTGTAGGTAATGACGGCATCCTTGTATTTTTTCAGATTCCGTTTTTCTCGTGTGGTCATCGGAGCGGATTCATCCAAAGAAAACCGACTAATCAAGGAATTTCCTTGCTTGATATTGATGTCAATATTGGGCAAAGTTTCCAGATTTTGATAGGCAGACTCTTCGGTGTAATACGCATTTTTCAGTAACTCAATCCAAAGGCGTAACCGACAGATTTTCACGGAATTCGGGTTGATATCGACCCCAAAAAGACAATTTTCGATTAAGGTTCTTTTTTCTTGAAAGAGGGTTTCTTGAAGGCGTTGTTTTTCCTTCCGAATGCCTTTTGTCCCGACCGTATATTCGAAGGGAATTTTTTCTTCCTCGTCCAAAATCTGGAGTTCATCATTTTTGACCTGTACGATATAATCCTTGATTTTTCGTCCCTTTTTATCTTCCAAAATTCCTAATTCGGACTTAATCGCAATGAGTTCATTCAGACAAGAAACTAAAAAATGTCCTGAACCAACGGCGGGATCACAAATCTTAATTGAATTGATTAATTGATTGTATTCACCTCGTTTTTTATTCGAAAGTTCATCTTCAAGTTCCTCTAAATTTTCAGCATTCCAAGCGTATTTTTCATTGAATTTTTGGAGAACTGCTTTCCGCAAAGTTTCCCGACTCATGTACATGGTAATGAAACTGGGCGTAAAAAATGAACCGTCTTTGTAGCCATTAATTTTCTCGAAAATCAAGCCCAAAACCGAAGCACTAATTAACTGTTTATCTTGTTCTTGGATTTCTTCCGTGCCTTCTGCCGAAAAATCGTAAGCACTCAGAAAATCAAAAAGATAGGTCAGAGGTTTGGTCTTTCCGCTTCGTTTTTTGCCTTTTTCGTTCCGCAGTTCAGTTTGTGAAAAATAAGAAATATCGTGATTGTCGTCCAGTTCTCGAATGTTGATGTAATCCCGTTCCAAACGACTTTGGTCAAATAATGAGGAATTCAAATACGGCACACGGTGGTATTTTTCAGTGACTTCGGGGGTTCGTTCGTGAGACATTTTTGCCAAAACATCAAAAAATAAAACGTGTAATTCATCAAAATTTGGAATTGTTTTTTGATTCAAAAACTCATAGTCCTGATTCCCTTTGTGAAACTGAACCAATTGAGATTCAAGTAATTTCAGGAATAAAACCCGATTGACCCAAGTAATACAAAGCTCC
Organism: Cytophagales bacterium UBA2561; assembly: GCA_002340355.1. Taxonomy (GTDB): domain Bacteria; phylum Bacteroidota; class Bacteroidia; order Cytophagales; family Thermoflexibacteraceae; genus UBA2561. Next base: position 163,228 of record DDLX01000028.1, on the reverse strand, counting down.
AAACCCATCTCAAAAAGTTTACTTTCGACATAGCCCAAAGCCCGCCCACTATTCTGAATGGCGTGAATGGCATTTTCCAACAGCGACCCTTTATGTCGATTTTTGGTTTTGCGTTGAATGATTTTTTTGCCTTGTTTCTTGACTTCTTCCAGCCCCATCAGGTGTAATAATTCATTATAAAATCCCCGATTGAGTTGATTGTTATCAAACTTAAATTCCTTGAGCAAATGGTCTGGCGACAAGAATTTGTACAAAGAAATCAGCTTTTTATCTTGTTCATCATCTGTTTGTTCCAAAAGATGGGCATAATTCTGAAAATCAAAGGCAACACAAGGTAACTCGGCTTTACTTTCTTGAATAAAGGGTTGGGCTATTTTTTGATAGAATTCATTGGTTTTGAAGTTTGCCGACTGGTATTTTTTGAGTAATTTTTTATCGCCAAAAATAGATTTAAAATCTTGAGCATCAAAAATATACCACTTTTCAAAGTCGGTAATAATTAGATGTTTAAGTCCTAAATTATTTTCATCGACATACTCCCGTAAAAAGTACAAAACCAACTGCTGAAATGCCTTGACATTAGGATTTTTAGGATGAAACATTTCGGATTTATTGGAAGGCTTTTTGGTTTCTATCAAGACCGAAACATTTGATTTAGAGGTTTTTCCCTCATAAACCACCAAATCTACCTGAGCTTTAGTATTAACTTCATTTCGTTTATCGTAATAGACTTTTTTGAGAAAATCAATCAGAATAATTTTGCGGTGTTCTTCGGATTCGGGGTTTTGATTTTTTTGGAGCAAAAGGGTTAAATTTTCTTTGAAAGTAGTCATTTTCGCCCTTGCCAGTTTTTGTTTTCGGAGAGCAGGATTGAGGACTTCTTTGGGAGTTTGAACCTGAATTTGAAGCATTTCGAGTCTTGAATTCGTTTGTGAAGTAAAAAAATGATGCTTCAAAGTTAGTAAAATAAATCAAATTGCTCAGCTTTAGAAGTAGTTTAAATTTTAAATAAAGTATTTATTAGTGACAATAAGTTTCATGAACTGAAGGAAATAACTGTTAAAAAACGTGAATAATATAGTTGTTTGTAAAAGGTTTTTTCTTATTTCACCAATCATCTTAGAGGTTGTGGTGATATTACTTTCGCTTTGGAGCGGATTCAAACACCAGTAAAAACTATTTTTACCATATATTAGACTTTATCACGATTTATTTTTAGTACTTCATGTGTCTCACAGCCGACAAAAAGAGCCGACAAAAAGACCCAAATTAGAGAACGTGATAATGTCTATTGAAAATCATTTTTTAAGTATCAAAAATATGCTCGAAATTCCTGAAAATCCTAATCTTCAACTTGCCTTAGAAACCCATTTATTAGATTTTTTAACTGCTTCTCGTAAAGCCCGTTTTGAGGAGGTGATTTCTTCAAGAACACGACATTTTGTCGTTGCAGTAGAAGATGTATTTCAGGAACATAATGCAGGAGCGGTTATGCGAACGTGTGATTGTTTTGGTATTCAGAATCTATGTGTTATCGAAAATGAGAATAATTATCGGATGGCAAAAAGTATTTCTAAAGGAGCGCAAAAATGGGTGGATATAACTGCTTATCGAAATACAGCCAATAATTCACAAGCTTGTCTAGATGACTTACGTTCAAAAGGTTATCAGATTGTAGCTACTACACCTCACCAAAATGATTGTCCTCCTTCTAGCTATGATATATCACAAAAATCTGCCTTATTTTTTGGGACAGAAGGCGAAGGACTCTCTGAAACTATCCTGAAACAAGCCGATGCTTTCATTCGGATCCCGATGGTTGGATTTACGGAAAGTTTTAATATTTCGGTATCTGCTGCCATTATCCTCTATGACCTTACGGAACGGCTTCGAAAATCATCCATAAAATGGCAACTTTCTGAAACTGAACAACGACAACTTCGTATCCACTGGGCAAGCCAAACTATTCCTAGAGGAGATAAATTAGCTCTGAAATTTATCCAAGAACTTGAGCAACAGATATCTTAGAAAAAGAACTGAATTTTCATGGAATTTACTTCTCAAAAGAAGTGTTAATCTAACTGGAAAACGAACTTTTTGGATGTGAGAGTTCTTTTTTTAGAGAAAAATAGGTTACTTTTTGGATTATCTAAACACTTTTGTAATCATATGAAAATCAGATTATTAATAGCAGGATTGCTTGTTTCTGTTATTGGAATAGGGCTAATATTTTACCGATTGGGTGGTATGAATAAACCTTTAATTTCTAGAGCAATTGCTCCTAAATATACTGTTGTTGGAAAGGTATATGAAGGAAAAATAAATCAGGAGTTTGATGCCTTTCAAGCTCAGCTTCAAGAAGATGCAGCGCAATTTGCAGGTGATTTTGTATTAATTTACAGCCAAAATCCAAATCAATCTAAGATGGAGTTGAAGGTTTTTGGTGGTTTTCTGGCTGAAGATGAAACGCACATTCCTCAAGGGTATCAATTACAACAAGTACCTAAGCGTGAAGTTATTAGAGCCACCGTTAATTCACACCCATTAGTAGCTCCTAGCGCTACTCAAGTTGAGGAAGAACTTTTTTCTTTTGCTCAAGAACGTGGCATCCTCTTGCAAGAAACATTTCTTGAAAAATATACCCGAAATCAGAACCAAGTCATCACAGAAATTCCTGTAAAGCCATAAGATCAACGAATCAACTATTTATATAGGCTTACTAAATTTGCAAAACTTGGTCGGTCTCAATTTTAGTATATAGATTTGCATAATTTCTACAAAAAAATAGTCATAATATAACATGAAAGCTATATTATGACTAAACTTATACTAAAAATGAAAACTAAATTAGTTAGATTATATGGGATGTAATATTTTTAAATAAAAAAAGAAATCTATTTAAGTTTTATCCACTCTGCAATTGATTTTTTGTTCATATTGACATACTCATCATTGCCTCTTTCTTTAGCTTTCTCTGAAGACTTTTTCAAAGTAGCGATAGCTCCTTTATAATCTTTTTGTTTTGCTTGAATCAAGGCTTTTGTTCGGAGCATCCAGTAAGCATCAGGGCGAATTTCGGTTGCTTTTGTCGCCCATTTCAAGGCTTTATCCAGTTCTTTTCCCTTCTCTAAATAATAAGAGGCAGCAAGGAAATAGCTATTGGTTAAACTCGCTTCAGGATTTTTGTCAAACTGTTCGATTTGTGCTTCGATTTCAGCATCTACTCCCGTCTCAGCTTTGAAACGAATAGCTGTGTTTTCCCAACGTAATGTTATATCTGCTGAGGTACGAGTAAGGTTCTCAAAATCAATGGTAAAAGTCTCTGTTTTGTCGTTCAATTCTACAGGCTTCACCTTGAAACGAACAACATCTTCTTCTTCTTTGTAGTTCTCTCCACCTGTTCCCCAATAAGAGGTATTCTTGTGAATAATAATTGTCCATTCATCTTTGGCAGGAATAGCATAAAGTGCATATTCACCCGCAGGAATTTTTGTTTCTGCAATCGTTGTTTCCTTATTAAATTTCAATTTAGTAGAAGCATTGGCACCCGTCCGCCACATTTTATCAAATGGTACTAATTCGCCAAAAACTTTCCGTCCTTTCATCGAAGGACGAGAGTATGTAATTGAAAAATCAGTTAAACCTACCTTTTGACTGACAGTAGAAAGTGGACTAGGAGCAGGCGTTTGAACTTGGGCATTTACAGACATTAAGCCTATCAAAAATACACCAAGGATTGAGAGTGTTTTTTGAAACATTTTAAGAAATATATTTAAAGGGTTTATAAAAAAATAGAAAAATAATGATACTTTATGAACTTGAGAAACAGTAGTACAAACCGTCTTTTGTTGTCATTGTTTTCCAGAATTCTAAAAACGCAAAAAATATCAAAATTTAATTTATGAACTCATAACCCAAAAATTTACTTGAAGAATGTTGAAATAGATCATATCACTGAAAGATAATGAAGCTCCAGAAAAAATTGTAATTTTGCGCCAGAAATAACTAAGATTCATAAGTTGAATTTATGCAAAACTTCACTTCTATTTTTGAGTGTTACGATTGGGATAAGGTTAAGAAAAGTATTTATTCGAAAACAGCACAAGACGTACAAATTGCTCTCCAAAAAAAAGGCAAACGTACCCTTGAGGATTTTAAGGCATTGATTTCTCCTGCGGGAGCGGATTTTTTAGAACCGATGGCACGGCTCAGTCATGAACTGACCTTGAAACGATTCGGAAAAACAATGCAATTGTATGTGCCTGTTTATCTTTCTAATGAGTGTCAGAATATTTGTACATATTGTGGATTTAGCTTAGATAATCGCATTGAACGAAAAACGCTGAATCCTCATCAATTTATGCGGGAAGTGAAGACGGTCAAGGCAATGAATTATGACCATATTTTATTGGTTACAGGAGAAGCTCAGAAAACAGTCGGGATGCCTTATTTTCGGGAGGCTCTAAAGTTAGCTCGTCCCCATTTTTCACATATCTCAATGGAAGTTCAACCTTTAGAACAATCTGACTATGAGGAGCTTATTGATAAAGGGTTAAATACTGTATTAGTTTATCAAGAAACTTATCACCGAGAAGATTATAGAAAACATCATCCAAAAGGTCGAAAATCAAATTTCAATTTTCGCCTCGAAACTCCTGATAGACTTGGGCGGGCAGGTATTCATAAAATTGGTTTAGGAGTCTTAATTGGTTTAGAAGATTGGCGAACGGATTCTTTTTTTACAGCCTTGCACCTCAATTATTTAGAAAAAAAATATTGGCGAACTAAATACTCAATTTCGTTTCCACGATTACGCCCTTTTTCGGGTGGGCTTGATCCTAAAGTTGAAATGTTAGATCGTGAATTGGTTCAGTTGATTTGTGCTTATCGTATTTTAAATGAGGAAGTTGAATTGTCATTATCTACACGAGAAAGTGAACACTTTCGAACTCATGCTTTTAAATTGGGCATTACGACCATGAGTGCAGGTTCGAAGACTAATCCTGGGGGCTATGCTGAGAATGATAAATCCTTAGAACAATTTGAAATTTCAGATGAACGTTCTACGCATGAAATTGCTCAGATGCTTCGTCAGCAGGGTTATGAACCTATTTGGAAAGATTGGGATGAGGTTTATGCAGGTTGACTAACTTGAATTTTATGTTATAAACTTGATTATCAAGGCTTAAAAACCTTAGGGTTTATTTTAGACCTGCCAAGTCTCAAAAATTTGACAGGTCTAATAAGTCAGTTTTTATAATGGAGTTAGAATCGCATTCGAGGCATAGGACTGACTTCCTGACCGCAAAAATCCTTTGCTAAATATTTGTAATGTGCTGCCATAGCTATCATTCCTGCATTATCAGTACAAAACTGGAAATCAGGTATATAAATGTTCCAATTTTTTTCTTGGGCTGTTTTTTGAAGTGTTGTACGTAGTCCTGAATTAGCCGAAACCCCTCCTGCAATCGCAATTTCTGAGATTTGATATTCTTCGGAGGCTTGAATCAATTTTTGCATTAGGATCCGAATCAATGTATGTTGGATACTAGCACAAATATCGTTCAGGTTTTCGGATATAAAATCAGGATTTCTTTGAACTTTTTTTCTGAAAAAATTTAAAAAAGCCGTTTTAATTCCACTAAATGAATAGTTTAAGTCTTTATTTTTTAAGTCAGGAAAAGCATAAGCATGAGGATTTCCATTTTGGGCATATTTATCAATCCAAACTCCACCTGGGTACGGAAATCCTAAGATTTTAGCTGTTTTATCGAAGGCTTCACCTACCGCATCATCTACTGTTTCCCCAATAATTTCCATATCTAAATAATTCTTAACTAAAATAATTTGGGTGTGTCCACCACTTACAGTTAAACATAAAAATGGGAATTGAGGATTGGGTTTATCAATGAAATGGGCTAAAACATGAGCTTGCATATGATTGACTTCAATCAGAGGAATATTTAGTGCTAACGCAAAGGATTTGGCAAATGAAGTACCTACCAATAAGGCACCCAATAATCCTGGACCTCGTGTAAAAGCAACGGCATTCAAGTCTTTTTTGGTAATTCCAGCTTCTGTAAGTGCTTGATGGACAACAGGAATAATATTCTGTTGGTGTGCTCTGGAAGCAAGTTCAGGTACTACCCCTCCATATTTTTCATGAACGGATTGAGTCGCTACGATATTGGTTAAAACCCTACCTTCTTGAATGATAGAAGCGGAAGTTTCATCACAAGAGGACTCAATGGCTAAAATGGTATTCAAAATTGAAATAAATCAGTTAATATTTATTTTTTTACTAAAGTTAGTATTACGAGAGTTGTCTATAGACATCTGCAAAATACGTTAAAAAAAAATGAAGTTCTAGTGATTAGGATAGGGATTACAGAATGCAATGATATAGTAGATTACTAAAATTGGTTAAATCACAATTCATCGTCTTGAAGACTTTATTTTTACGAGAAAGAGGAAAACTTTTCCTGTATATTTGGAACGACTTAATTGATAAATCTATTCGGTATTTAATAAAAAAATATAACGATAAAAAGCGATTTATTATAATAAATACTTGATTTATGTGAATTAAGGACTAAAAAGATAATCCTTCTATTTTCTAAGTTAAAAACAGTATGTTTGCGAAAACATTAGTGCTTAGATTTAAATAATATAATATTAATTTTATTAAAATTTAATTGAATAATTTCATTTCACAATATTAATTTTGTCTTTTCAGATGCCTTTCCTAAAATTTATGATGACCTTGGGATATGAACTTTAATTTATTTTTTGTAAGAAACTGAATACGATATTAGGTTAAAAAAATTATGGTTGGAATTATTATGGGTAGTCAGTCCGATTTACGAGTAATGACTGATGCCGCCAAAGTATTAGAAGAATTAGAAATCCCGTTTGAACTCACAGTAGTTTCTGCTCACCGAACTCCTCATCGTATGGTTGAATATGCTGAATCTGCCCGTGGTCGAGGAATCCAAGTTATTATTGCGGGAGCAGGTGGAGCAGCTCACCTCCCTGGTATGGTTGCTTCCCTAACTACTTTGCCTGTGATTGGTGTGCCAATTAAGTCCTCAAACTCAATTGATGGTTGGGATTCTGTTTTGTCTATTTTACAAATGCCTGGAGGAGTTCCTGTTGCTACAGTTGCCTTAGACGGAGCAAAAAATGCGGGAATTTTATCGGCTCAAGTGCTGGGTGCAAGTAATGATGAAATCGCAGAAAGATTAGCTCAATACAAAGAAAATTTGAAAACAAAAGTACTGAAAAGTGTGGCAGATATTGCTGAAAACGGCTGGAAATAATGCTCAGTACATTCTAAAATTAATGAGAGTTAAATTTGACATTTTTCGGAAAAAGACCGAACTTTACTAGCTGTTTAAAATCTGATTGCTAAGGATACTATAAACTTTACTAATAAATTTTTAATTCGATAAAACACCGACATAATACCACAAATAATATGATATTACGAGTCAAGGACTTAATGGTTAGCCCAGTCATTACGAGCGTTCCCCACAAATCAGCAGGACACGTCAAAGACATTATGTACAAAAACCGTATCAAAGCTGTACCAATTGTGAATGCTGATAATGAACCTGTAGGTATCATTACGTCTAGTGATTTGCTTAAAACGGATTCGGAAGGAACTCCCGTCAAAAATATTATGACTGACAAAGTGTTTACCATTCCGCAATATTCACCTGTACAGGATGCCGCACGTATGATGCGAAAACGTCATATTCATCACATTATCGTTACCCACGAGCAACAAGTAATAGGAATTATTAGTTCCTTTGATTTATTGAAACTTGTGGAGAACAAACGTTACATTGAAAAATAGTAAATACCACAAATCTACTATAAATCTACCAAGTCTTCGGCAAGGCTTGGTAGTATTAAAGGATTAAATCACAAAAACCTATGGAAAATGAAGCCATTATTGCCGAACTACATGGTGTAGAGGCAATTACAACTATTTTTGTGTTGCTTATCGGAGTCATTTCGTATTATGGCATTCGAAGCGAGTCTTTTGAGGACAAATACGTTTTTGAGGTTGATAAAATCCTAATTGATAAGGAATATTACCGCCTAATTAGTTCAAGTTTTTTGCATAGTGGATGGTGGCATTTAGGCTTTAATATGTATGCCTTGTATGCTTTTGGACAATCAGTTGGAGCAGTGTTAGGCTTAGGCAATTTTTTTGCTCTCTATTTTGGAAGTGAAATTTTAGGTAGTTTATTTTCTTTGTATGTCCATCGTAATCATGGCGATTATCGAGCTGTGGGAGCTTCTGGAGCGATTTCAGGCGTTATTTTCTCTTATGTCATCATGGCACCTAGTGCCAAAATCGGATTAGTTTTCTTACCCTTTGAGTTCCCTGCTTGGTTATTTGGATTCCTTTTCGTATTAGTGTCAATTTATGGTGTCAAAAAACAAAGAGGGAACATTGGACACGATGCTCACCTTGGTGGTGCAATTGCAGGAATGTTATTGACCATAGCCATTTATCCTACGCTTTTAGTCCAAAATTGGGATACCTTTCTCCTCCTCTTTATTCCATTTGTTATTTTCTTAGTGTTGTTAGTTCGCCGACCCGAAATGATGTTGATTGATGGTTATTTTAAGTATCGTAGAAACCGATTTAAGCAACAATATCAAGAAAAAAAGCCCATGTCTGAAGCTGAAGAGTTGGATTATTTATTAGAAAAAGTGCAAAAATACGGCATTCAAAAACTTTCTCGGAAAGAAAAACGCCGATTAGATGAGCTTTCAGGACGTTTATAAAATGGTAGTTCATTCACCCAAAACGATTTTTATCATCGAATTTAAAGTCAATCAGTCGGCAGAAATTGTCATTCAACAAATTCACGACAAAAAATATTATGAGAAATTTCAGCATCTCAATAAATAAATCTGATTAATTGGGATGAATTGTTACGATAAAAGCATCCAAGAATGGCAAATTAAATGGCTGGAATCAGACTAAACTTAATCTCATAAAATGCCTAAAAAAATTGATTATATTATTGTAGGTCAGGGAATTGCAGGAACTACGCTGGCATACACACTTCTAAAAAATAACCATAAAATTTTGGTTATTGACTCTCAAAATCCCCAATCTTCTTCACGAGTAGCGGCGGGTTTATTTAATCCGATTACAGGAAAACGGATGCTTAAAACATGGCAAGCAGATGTGCTTTTCCCATTTTTTTTTGATTTTTACCAAGAATTAGAAGCTGTCTTACAAGCTTCATTTTTCCATCCTTTGCCAATGTATCGCCCATTTCATTCTGTTCATCAGCAAAATGCGTGGCTTACCGAAAGTGCTGAAACCGAAAATTTGGCATATATTTCTTCTCAACAAGTTCCCGAAAGTCTCCAAAAACAAATTAATGCTCCTTTGGGTGGATTGGTTTTGCAAAAAACAGGTTATTTGAATTTATCGGTTTTATTATCTCATTTTCGTCAATTTTTACAGGAAAAAGAAGCATTTTCAGGCAACGTTTTGGAAGATACCGAAGTTTCCTTTGAAAATGATAAAGTTCGTTGGCAAGATTACGAAGCGAAAAAAATAATTTTTTGTCGGGGTTTTGAAGACTCTAAAAGTGTATTTTTTCAAGATTTACCTTTTGCTCCGACCAGAGGAGAAATTTTAGATTTGACTTTACCTATTGATTTTCAATGGATTGTCAATAAAAAATGTTGGGTAATTCCGTTGGGTGAAGGAAAACATTGGGTTGGTTCAAGTTATGATAAAAAAGTACTCAATACCACTCCGACCGAATGGGGAAAACGCTCCATTTTAGAACGGTTTGAAAAATTAACTACACTTAAATTTGAGGTATTGAATCATCGTGCTGCGGTTCGACCAACTACGGCTGATCGTCGTTTATTGGTGGGAATTAATCCTGATTATCAGCAAGTTACTATCTTTAATGGACTTGGCACAAAAGGAGTTTCACAGGCTCCATATTTTGCCCAACAATTTTATGAGTTTTTAGAACATGGCAAGCCACTTTTGCCTGAAATTGATATTCAACGTTATCAAAAATCATAGAAAACAATGCCCATCAAAAAAATCTACTTTGGAACTTTACTGGTTACTTTATTTTCTCTATTTTATTATATTTTTCTGTTTTGGAATGATTCTATAAAACCTCCAAATCCAATTTTAGATTCTTCATTAAAAAATCATTCGAAAGAGTCCAGAGAAGAAAAAAAAGCCGATAAACCCGATAGATTTTTTAATTATTTCCAATTTATCAAAACAGGTGGGATTCCTGCAAATCATTATCCCAAAAATTATCAATGGAAGGCTTGGAAAGAAGCTCAATATTTTGCTCAGAATGCCCGATTAGAGGATAATGATTTAGTAGCTATTGAACGAGGTCCTTCAAATATTGGAGGACGTACTCGAACATTAATCATTGATATTGAGGACTCTACAAATAAAATATGGTTTGCAGGAAGTATTGGAGGAGGAGTTTGGAAAACAGAAGATGCAGGAAAAAATTGGTACAACTTAACTGAAAATCTTCCTAATTTGGCTATCTCTTCGTTAGTACAATCACCTTCCAATCCACAAGTTTTTTATGCTGGAACAGGTGAAAGTTTTGGAAATATTGGAGCAATTACAGGAAGTGGAATTTTCAAGTCTGAGGATAAAGGACAAAATTGGCAACCACTCAAAAAAACACTTGAAAATGATGATTTTATCTATATTAATAAATTAGTGATTCATCCTAAAAATCAAAATATTCTTATTTCAGTTACAAGTACAGGTATTTTTAGAACCGAAGATGGTGGAGAAAATTGGACAAAAGTTTATACGGCTCGTAATTCGGTAGAAGATTTAGTATTTCATGCTGATAATTTTGATGTTTTATATGCTAGTGTCAATTCAGAGGGAATTTTGAAATCTGAAGATGGTGGAAAATCTTGGCAAAATCCTGTTTTAAGTCTTGAAAAAAGTTTACACTTTCCTGTTCGGATTTCATTGGCTATTGCTCCCCAGAATCCTAATAAAATTTTTGCCAGTACAGAGATTTCATCTTCAGAATCAGGCTTATTTGTGTCAGAAGACGCAGGTGAAAATTGGACAAAAGTGCGTTTAAAAAATAACTATAAAAATCTGTTAGGTGAATTAGGATGGTATGCAAATACAATTGCTGTAAGTCCATATGATGAAAATACGATCTTTGTAGGTGGTGTTAACTTATTTAAAATCAATCTAAAAGATGATTTTTACGAAGATAAAGCTCAGTTAATCGCTGTTCAAGAAAACAATACTACTTCATTCATGGATTTTGTAGAAGTAACGGGATTTGACTATTGGAATAAAAAATTGGAAATCAATAATTTATCATTAGCTGTATCAGTTGAAATCCGATTTGGTAAAGGTAAAAAGCAAAAAGCACATCGATTTACTGTTCCTGAAAATCGAACCTCTGGAGTGGCTGATTCGGAATATAAATTTGAAGATTTGGTAGAAGTTCCTTTTGAAGTGTGGGATACTGACAACAATCGACAGTTAGCCATTTCGTTTCGAGACCAAGGGCAAGATGGTGTTTTTAATTTGATTCCAAGAAATACAACTTCAGATATTGCTACTAAACAATCAAGAGAATATTTCTACATTCATAATATTGATTATCAAGAGAATATAAATTCTTCAATTGCTCAAAATGGAGGTCATAAATATCAAAATATTTATTTTATGTGGGCTATTTTGGCAGATAATGCAACTTGGATTCCTGAAAATTTACCTGAAGCAACCCTAAGGATCGCCTACGGTAAACCTGTTTTACAAGAGGCATCAATTGGCAATATATCGGATGCCTATAATGAGTTTTCAGGTAAAAACCGAGACTTACATCCTGATCATCATCAGTTAATTTTACTTCCTCAACCCGACTCAAGTCTTCATATTATTAATACGAATGATGGGGGAATTGCACTCTCCGAAGATGGAGGAAATTCATTTGAGACACGTTCAGTAGGTTATAATACTACTCAATTTTATGGAGTTGATAAGATGCCTAACAATAATCGTTATATTGGTGGCGCACAAGATAATGGAACATTACAAACTTCGGAAAATACTATTTTTGAGCGAGTCAGGGGAGGGGATGGGTTTGAAGCGGTTTGGCATGCTACTGATGCCAACAAATTACTGGCGACCCTTTATTATAATGATATTTATCGCTCTACAAATGGAGGACAAAGTTGGCGCTCAGGAAATGGTGGAATTCGAGACAAAGGAGAGGCAAATAGCTCGGGATTTATGACCCGACTAGGATATTCACCAAAGGCTCCTGACTTGGTTTTTGCAGTAGGACGAAGTGGTGTTTGGCGATCTCAGAATTTTGGGCAATCTTGGAGACTCACCTCAATTTCAGATAATTGGGCATATCAAACTTTCTCAGTATCAGAGGGAATTGTCCAAACTTTGATAGCACGAGTTTCAGATGTTAATCCCAATTTTGTTTGGGCTGGTGCAGGGATGAGTGATTTTACGAAACTACATATTTCGACTGATGGAGGGCTAAATTTTCGAGCAGTCTCGAATTTCTCAGATTTTAATGCTCCACTTTCAGGACTTGTGCCACATCCTACGGATTCGATGAGTGTGTTAGCTTTATTTTCGGTATCAGGCAAATCCAAGATACTTCGTTCACAAGATTTAGGCAAAACTTGGCAGGACTTGAGTCGCTTTGAATCTGGAAAAAGTACAAATGGTTTTCCTAATGTAGCTGTATTTTCAGCTTTTATTTTTCCAAAAAATCCTGAACGCATTTGGGTAGGTACAGAGATAGGTGTTTTTGAAAGTCTAGATGATGGCAAAAGCTGGAATTATCTATCTAACTTTCTTCCTGCTACCTCTATTTGGGATATGAAATTAAGGGATAATCAAATTGTCATTGCCACACATGGACGAGGAATTTGGACAGTAGATTTGCCTAAAAATGAGCAAATTACTTCTATTGAAAATCCTTCAGTTTCAGCTGAAAAACTAAAAATTTATCCTAATCCCAATTCTGGAAAATTTAGCATAAAAGTACCCTCTGTTTTTCAAAATCAATTTGCTCAAATTCAAATTTTGGATACATCAGGCAAATTAATTTTTAATAAGTCTCAAGTAGTGCGTTCTGAAATCTATCTGAATTTAAAATCAATGATTTCTGGAGCTTATACTTTGCAAATTATTGGAAAAAGACAAAAGACACAAACTAAACTAATCATAAATTAATGATTTTCGTTTTATCCTAAGAGGTTGTTTAAATTTTTAACTAAAAAAATGATTATCAAGTATTTATATATACTTCTATAAGTATAAGGTTTGCAAACTCTACCTTATGGAAATCGGCGATTATGAACCATAAAAACTATTTCACTAGTTGAAGTTGATTCCCTAAAGATATTTTTCAAAAATTTTTAAACGACCTCTAATCCCTTAAAAAAATTTTTCTCTGTAATTATTACGAATTATTTTATACATCCTAAAAGTGACTGGTGGCACTGGGTTTAAATATCAGCAATGGTATTTGAGAGTATCTTTGTTGGTCTTAAAAATAAAGGTTTAATTTTTTTGTCTTAAAAATAATAAAATACATTTATGGAACAGGTCTCAGGATTTTCGAAACTAACCAAAGCTCAAAAAGTCCAACGTGTGGCTGAATGGTTTCCAGACCAAACTGCTGAAATAGCAAAAGAATTTCAAAGTTTTTGGCATGCTAATGCTGAAACTCAGAAGTTGTTTGATGAATTTAGTGAAAATACATTGACGAATTACTATATGCCGTATGGAATAGCTCCCAATATATTGATTAACAATAAATTGTATGCTGTACCGATGGTAATTGAGGAAAGCTCAGTAGTAGCTGCTGCTTCCAAAAGTGCTAAGTTTTGGTTCAATCGGGGAGGATTTAAAGCCAAAATTCTGAATACCAAAAAAATTGGACAAGTTCATTTTCATTGGTCAGGAAATTTCGAAAAGCTCAAGAAAGTTTTTCCTGAACTCAAAACCGAACTACTCAAAAATACAGCGTCCATTACTCAAAATATGCAATCCAGAGGAGGAGGAATCTTGAGTATTGAACCTTTGGATATGACGCATATTGAGCCAAACTATTATCAACTCAAGGCAGAATTCGATACTTGTGATTCGATGGGAGCAAATTTCATCAATTCTTGTTTGGAATCTTTTGCGCGAACGCTCGAAAATTGGGTAGGCACTAATCCAATTTTCCAAGATCAAGAAAAGGATGTACTAATTATTATGTCGATTTTATCGAATTATACACCAGAATGTATTGTTCGGGCTTGGGTGGAATGTGATATTGAGGAACTAGGGAATTTTGATGGAGGAATTGATGCACAATTATTTGCCAAAAAATTCAAAACAGCAGTTAATATTGCGCGGCATGATGTGCATCGAGCGACTACCCACAATAAAGGGATTTTCAATGGAATTGATGCTGTAGTTTTGGCAACAGGCAATGATTTCCGAGCCGTAGAAGCTTGTGGACATACCTATGCTGCACGAGATGGACAGTATCGGAGCTTAACGGATGTCAGTATTGAAGATGGAAAGTTTAAGTTTTGGTTAGATTTGCCAATGGCATTGGGGACAGTAGGAGGGTTAACCGCATTGCATCCTTTAGCCAAACGAACCTTAGAAATTTTAGGACATCCATCGGCTTCGGAGTTGATGCAAATTACGGCGGTTGTTGGATTGGCACAAAATTTTGGAGCATTGAAATCGTTGGTTACAACAGGAATCCAAAAAGGACATATGAAAATGCACCTACTCAACATTTTGCGCCATTTTGAGGCAACTAAATCTGAGACGGAAAGAGCCGTAGAATATTTCAAAACTCATGTCGTATCTTTTAGTGCCGTAAATGAGTTATTGAAATCGTGGCGAAATACTTAAAATTTTAACTAAAAAAATGATTATCAAGTGTTTATATAAATTTCCATAAGGTAGGGTTTACAAACTCTATCTTATGGAAATCGGCGATTTTGAGCAATGAACGCTATTTCACTAGGTGAAGTTGATTCCCTCAAGATACTTTTCAAAAATTTTTACACAACCTCTGAGCTGTATCAGAATAATTCATAAAACGAAATTGTCCCTTTTAATGGATCATTTTTTAGATGTTTTAAGGGGCAATCTCAAAAAAAAATGGAACATTTGAAGGTTAAAATACCCTCAATGTTCCATTTTTTTTTGTAAAACCCTCTATAACGACCTGAACATAAAGGAATTATAGAGGGTTAGGTACAAAATAACGAAAATTTAAAGCCTTTTTCAATTTGAGCATTTCTGCCTTGGCATCCACGAAAGGTACAAAATAACGAAAATTTAAAGCCTTTTTCAATGTACATTGAGCAGGATGGTGAAATTGGGAAGGTACAAAATAACGAAAATTTAAAGCCTTTTTCAATGTGGACTTCGGTCGGTCGAGACAATTACAGGGTACAAAATAACGAAAATTTAAAGCCTTTTTCAATTTTTAGTTTCAGGGTTTGGAGATAGTCACACTAGAAACTCGATTGAGTGCATTCATTCGTACAGCTAGGTGTAGGGTCTTTTTTTGAAAAATTTTAGATTGACAGGTAGCTGTTTTTTCCAGTTGATAATAATAGAATTTTTGGTTACGTTTGTATAATTCACGGAAATCGGGCGCACCAAGATAGGTTACTAATTGCTTTTCAGACAAATCTACTAAATGAGGCTGAATCAATTTTTGGAAATCAGAGAGGCTCGTTTGTCGGAAATTTTGACAAGCTAACTTATCGGTTTTCCAGCGTATTAGGTCAAATTTAGTGGAATCAAGTGGGGTTTGACAACTACTAAAAAAGAGGAATACGCCATAGAAATACGCAAGGTATTTTCGGAAAATATTTTTGATATATAAGAAATCCATATTATTTTTTGAACTTAGCAGAAAATGTTAAGAAAACGATTTCATGTCAAGATTGTTCAATTCTTTACTCCTCATCCTGTAATCGAATAAGCTGGAAATGATGCTGTTTAGAGCCTAAAGTAATTGTTTTAAGTTATCAAATTATTCTGAACGATTTGCTTTTGTGAAATTCTCTGATATTTAATATCTTGAAAATATTTTCTAATGGAATACAGGGATAATTTTCGGCGAGGATTTTGAAGAGGATAATGTAGAATTTGGGTTTCGATTGAGCAAAATTTAGAGTTATGAATACGAGTATAATCACCAAAGTAATTATTAAGCTGGTCTTTCGACTAATGATTTGGAGTTCGATAGGATATGTTGGAAGTCTATTTTTTCCACAATATAGTTGGGCGCAACGCAAAAAAAATCGTACTCATTCTACGGTGCCTATTCCATCTCAAGGGCTAAAACTAACCCAAGCCGAAGCAGTCCAATTAGAATATGAATTTATAGATGGGCTAAAGTTTTTTTTGATTGAGGACTATACACAAGCCTTAAAAGTATTTAAAAAATGCATTAAAACTCAACCACAAAACGCTGTTTTTTCTTATCAAGCCTCCCGAACATTAGTCGCTCAGAATCAATTAGATGAAGCCTTAAATTATGCCTTAAAAGCTCAAGAATTAGCTCCCCAAGAAGTATATTATTATGAACAGTTAGTACAGATTTATGAGCGTAGAAGTCAATATGTGAAGATGACGGAGGTGCTTCAAAAACTGATTCAAGAGACAGGAGGAAGTCATAAACACTATCTTGAATTAGCCTTAGTTTTATCAGACCAAGAAAAATATCAAGAAGCTATTGCGGTTTATGATCAAATCGAAGCAAAATTTGGGATGAACGCGACCGTTACCAAAGAAAAACAAAAAATTTATATTGCTTTGTCTGATATTCCGAGTGCCATTAAGGCAGGGAAAAAGTTAATTCAGGCTTTTCCTGATGAAACCGATTATTATACCAGTCAGGCTCAATTACTCATTAAATATCAAAAACCAAATGAAGCTGAGCTTTTGCTCAAGAAAGCTACTGAAATCGACCCTAAAAACCCTCGTATCCGATTGATTATGTCGGAGTTATATGAATTACAAGGTAAATCAGAGCGTCAAGTCGAACAGCTTAAGTTAACCTTTCAAAACCCTGATCTTGAACCAGTTCGTAAAATTAATGTTTTACGAAGCTATTTAACAAAAAGTGCCGATCCTAAATTTGCTAAAATAGGTTTGGAATTAACCGAAATTGCCCTAAAACCACACCCTGATAACGCTTATTTACAAGAAATTTATGGGAAATTTCTGACCTTAAACGGGAAGTTCAAAAAAGCCATATTTGCCTTCGAAACTGCACTAAAATTGAACCCAAATAATTATGGAGTTTGGGAAAGATTGATTCAATTACAAATCCAGACAAGAGATATTCAGAAGGTGCTTATTACATCCGAAAATGCCCTAGAATACTTTCCAAATCAAGCAACTTTTTGGCTCTATAATGGTAATGCCAATTTGCTGACCAAAAATTATGCAGAAGCCATTGATGCCTTAGAACAAGGACAAATGTTAGCTTTTGATAATGCTGATTTACAATTTCAAATTCTAAATTATTTGGGAGCCTCGTATCATGGTTTGAAAGATTACGAAGCTTCAGACGAAACCTTTGCAGAGGCATTAAGTTTACGACCTAATGCCCCGAATTTGTTAAATAATTACAGTTATTATTTAGCGCAACGAGGCGAAAAATTGGACGAAGCTAAGAGAATGTGCCAAAAATTACTTGAAAATAACTCTGAATCGCCAACTTATTTAGATACTTATGCTTGGGTTTTGTATGTTGCTAGAGATTATAAAAAAGCCCTCAAGTATATTGAAAAAGCTGCCAAAATTTCGCCCAATGGAACAATCCTAGAACATTATGGTGATATTTTGTACCAATTAGGGAGTTCCGAAGAAGCCCTTTTACAATGGAAAAAAGCGAAAGAAATGGGTGGAAATACTACACAAAATTTAGACAGAAAAATTGCTGAAAAACGAATTGTAGAATAATGAATTTTGAAGTAATCTGAGTTGTAAAATAATCATTTCTAGTCTGGTGATGTAAATGATTTTTTGAATGACTTTCTAAAATTAATTCTCCGTAAAAAATTTGTTATCAGTATTTTATGATTTCCTAAAAAGTTTTTTTGTTAAAAATAAAGCCTCACTCGACAAACTGCCCAGTTTTTGATATTAGTTAGTGTATTCCATCACCTTACCGTAAAATCAAAATACATAATAACATGAACTGGATTTACTACGACCCCGAAACTGAAACTGCAAATAGTCGCTCTCGGACACTTTATGTGCGCCCAATTCACAAAGTTAAACGAAAAAAAATGGTCTTAGGTAGCATTACCCAAATCAAAGTATATGCTTTGGACTACTTTTTTAGATTACCCAATAATCCCTTTCGAGGTAATGAATATCGTATAATTTATGATCAAGAATTGAATGAGAAACCGTTCTTTGTGCGTGAAAATTCGGTAGATGTTCAACGCAAAAATTACCTGCATCATAGTTTGACGGTTTTTCTAAAAACGGATTCTTTCTCAGAAGCAGATTTATTAAAATGGTGTCGTTTTGCTATTTCTGAGCAAGGCTATCGGGTAGAAGGAATTGAAGCCGAAAAAATAGAAAAATTTAAGGAAATCTTACCTGAGAATCGACACCGAATTAGTTTTAAACAGCGTCTTTTTCGTTTATTTTTATAAAGTTCTGAAAAAATTTTTTGGCGTAAAAATTTGTACTATCTTTTCGAAAAAATTTACGCCTTGTGAGATATTTTCAGGTCTTTTTATTTTTCATTTTTGGGATGTTGGGAGTACTGGATTTATCCGCCCAAAACCCAATATCTTCGCCTTCTTGGCGATGTCGAATCATACCATTTTCCGAAACCAAAATTGCGTTAGATACACTTTCAATTGTTCCTGAAAGTATTAATATTAGGCAAATTTTTCCAAAAAGCTCAATACCCCCTGATTTACATTATATCTTGAATAACAATAAGTTAGAATTTGTAAACAACTCTAATTTTCTTTTTGATTCTCTCGAAATTTGTTATCGAGTTTTTCCATTTCTATTATCGGATACGCTACAAAACCGCCAAAAATTAGATTTTCCTGATTCCTTAAACTATACTTCCAAGGATCTCCAAAAACAAATGGCTTTAGCTGAAATTACTTCAGAACGAGAGGCTATTTTTTCTGATTCTGCATTGCAAACTTCAGGCAATATTACACAAGGAATCTCAATAGGGAATGCACAAAATGCTCAAGTAAATTCTAGTATCAATTTACAGTTGGATGGGAAAATTACGGAAGAAATGGATTTAAAAGTGACACTAACTGACCAAAATGTTCCCTTCCAACCCGAAGGAAATACTCAAAATATTCAAGATTTTGACCGCATCTTAGTGCAAGCTAAACATACCCAGTTTACAGCAGCAGCAGGAGATATTGTTTTGAAGAATGCTGATTCTTATT
The DNA here is from genome assembly GCA_002340355.1 of Cytophagales bacterium UBA2561. GTDB lineage: Bacteria > Bacteroidota > Bacteroidia > Cytophagales > Thermoflexibacteraceae > UBA2561. The sequence continues at coordinate 143,722 of DDLX01000028.1, read as the reverse complement.
TCTTGAAATATTACAAAAATGTGCAAGGAGCTTCTTTAGAAACAAAGTATGCTTTTTTGAAGGATAGTGTTTCCTTTTTTGGAAAAAAAATTCCGCATCAAATACAAACGAAATTCGGAATTTCGGAAGCTAAAGGGCAATTTCATTCTGAAACAGTAGAAGTTTATGAAGGTATTCAGGGACCTTATCGGCTTAGAGGTCCTTCAGGAGAAAGATTTATTATTATTTTGGCAGGTTCTGAAAAAGTATTTGCTGATGGTCAATTACTTACAAGAGGTTTTGACCATGATTATATGATAGACTATAATACTGCCGAAATTATTTTTACAAATAATTTGGTCATTACGGAATATACTCGAATTCGAGTTGATTTTGAATATGCCAATCAAAAATTTAATCGTTCAATTTTGGCTTTTCAACATCAACAGCAGCTTGGAAAACTAGGATTCTCAGCCCATTTTTATCAAGAAAGAGATGATCCAAACAGTGAGTCTGCCCGACTAACAACAAGTGATATTGAGGTGATGCGTCTCATTGGAGACAATCTGAAAAATGCCATTGGAACAACTGAACAACCTGCTGAAAGTTATTCTAATAACTTGATTTTATATAAAAAAATAGATACACTAATTTTAAATCAAAAATATGAAAATATATATATTAGAACAACCGATCCGAACGAGAAAATTTTTACAGTAGGTTTTTCCGAAGTAGGACAAAATCAAGGAAATTATATTTTAGAAAACTCAACGGCAAATGGAAAAATTTATCAGTGGGTAGCTCCCATAGATGGCCTTCCACAAGGAAATTATGAACCGATCCGAAATTTACCTGCACCAACCTTAAAAAAGATGTGGGAATTTGCTACAACTTATCAACTTTCTAAACAAGAAAATTTGTTTTTTAATTTAGGAGTTTCTGAACACGATGATAATTTATTTTCTAAATTACAAAATAATGATAATAAAGGACTTGCTATTAAAATTGGTTACAAGGCAAAAGAAAAAGAAGTTTCATTTTTGAAGGGTTATAAACGTTCAAACTTGTTGAGTCTTGAATTTAATGAAACTAATTTTAAAGCTATTGACCGTTTTCGACCTATCGAATTTGATAGGAATTGGTCAATTCAATCAGACTCTTCAGCACAAGATTTTATTTTGAGATTGGGCATAGGATTAAAAAAAGATGAAAAAAACCAGTTTGATTATTTATTATCTTACCGAGATCGAATAGAACAAACCAAAGGTTTTCAGCATCATTTTGAGTTATACAAAAAATGGTATTTTTTTACGATAAAAACTAACTTATTTTTACTAAATACAACTTCAAAAAATACCATTTCTGATTGGCAACGAATTAATGCTGAAATTTTTTATGATACTAAACTTTTTCGTCAAGGTTACCAATTTTCAACTGATAAAAATACCTTGCGAAGTCTGGCAACGGATTCGATTATAGGAACGGCTATGTTTTTTAACCAGCATCTATTTTATCTCGAAAATTTAGATAGTACTAAGACTCAATTCCGTTTAGATTATTCGTTTCGAGAAGACCAAATTCCTGTAAATGGTCAGATGGTTAAAAACACGGATATTCGAGCGGTTAATTTTTCGACTCAAGGGAATTATCGACATCAAAATCTAAGTTGGAAAGTAACTTATAGAACCTTGAAAAACTTACAAAATTCAACTTTATCTAACGAAGAAACGCTATTAAATAATTTTAAATATTCATTTAAATTATATAATAATAGTATTCGTTCCGAAATAGGTTTAATTAATGCAACAGGGCGAGAATTACAACGAGAATTCCAGTTTTTAGAAGTAGCTAACGGGCAAGGAACACACACTTGGAGAGATGAGAATGAAGATGAAATTCAAGATTTAGGTGAGTTTTATGAAGCAATTAATCCAGATGAGAAGAATTATGTTAAAATATTTACACCAACGGATAATTATACATTGGCTTATACAGCAAATTTTGCCTATCGTTTAACGCTGAAACCACCTCGAAATTGGAAAGAGGAAACAGGGGTAAAAAAACAACTTTTTAATTTTGAAGCTAATTCGGCATGGACCTTAGAACGAAAAATTACGACCTCTAATTTTTTACCTCGATTTATTCCATTTCTCAATAATATACCATTTGAAGAGGTGCTTTCCAAACGAGAAATTTTACGAGGAACAATTTTTTATAAACGAACCTCACGAAAGTATGGTAGTGAATTTTCGTTTCGTATTTCTGAGTCCCAAATGCTTTTGACGCAAGGTTTTGAAGTTCGAAAAAATCAAGATTTTAAATGGCAAAGTCGGTTTCATTTTCAGAAAAAACAAAGCCTCCGATGGTTAGTTTCACGAGAAGGAAAAAGTAATGCTTCTGATTTTTTAGAAACTCAAAATTATCGAATTTCAGTTTGGCAGCTTTCCCCTTCTTGGGTTTGGCAACCTTCTCAGTTTTTTCGATTAGAAGGACATTACTTTTTGAAAATCAAGCAGAATACGCTTGAAAATCAGAATCTGGAAGAGGCTGAAATTCATGAGTTACAGTTGAATGCCCGTTTGGTAAAGGCGCAAGAGAGAAATGTTTCTGCCAACTTTCGAGGTATTTTTATTTCGTATGATGGCATTGTTAATTCACCCGCAGGTTACGAAATGTTGGAGGCTTTACAGGTGGGTCGGAATTATAACTTAAACATTAATTGGCAAGAGCGTTTACGTAATGGTTTACAATTAACTTTTCAATATAATGGGCGTAAATCTGAGGGCAATAAAATTGTTCATTGGGGAAATGTACGAGCTTCTTTCTTATTTTAATGATGATTAAAATAATCCTTGAATAGTACTATTTATATTAATTATTTTTTAGAGTGGATTCTCATTCTCATTTTTTATTTTGTAGGATAATGCTTACTTTTAGGACGCTTATAAACCCATCATTTTTATTTGGAACACTCAAAAAGCGTCTCAATTTATGGAATACCAAAAAGACCTAGGAAATAAACAGAAAGCACTTCGAATAAATCTTAATAATCGGATATATGGTTCGTTTGCCGAAATCGGTGCAGGACAGGAAGTTGCCTCTAATTTTTTCAAAGCTGGTGGAGCTTCAGGAACGGTTGCTAAAACAATGTCGGCGTATGATATGTCGTTTAGTGATGCGATTTATGGACCTGATAGGCGTTATGTGTGTGAATCAAGGGTGGTGCGCATGATGGAAAAAGAATTTGAGTTATTGCCTGCTCGACTGCCTGAGCGAGCTAAGGATACTTGTTTTTTTGCCTTTGCGAATACTATTGAAGCCCTGAATTTTAGACGTACCAATCAAGGACAAGGTTGGATTGGTTTGCGTTTTCAATTAAGTCCTGAAACAGAACCTAATGATTGTATTATTCATGTTCTTTTGCATGATAATGATACCCTACGACAACAGCAAGCACTTGGTATTGTAGGAGTTAACTTGATTTATGCCTGTTATTATTATCATGATAACCCTGAAGTAATGATTGATTCTTTGGTGGACGGGTTACAACCTGGACGTATCGAAATTGATTATTTCAAATTAATGGGGAATAATTTTCGACATGTAGATAGTCGTTTATTGAGTTTAAAACTGGTCAAAAAAGGATTGGCGAATGCGACCATGTTTGGACCTGATGGTAATGTACTACAAGTGGCAGAAGAATTATATAAAAAAAATGTATTGATCTTACGGGGAAGATTCCGACCTGTAACTAAGGTCAATATGGATATGTTAGAGACAGGTTTAGCACAATATCGAGCAGAGCCAAAAGTTGAGCCTGATCAAGTCCGAGTTGTTACAGAATTGACATTGGCAAATCTGAAAAGTGGGACAAAAAAAATAGATGATCAAGACTTTTTAGACCGTGTGGATATTTTATGTTCTTTAGGTTTAACGGTTATGATTTCTAATTATGGAGAGTATTATCGCTTAGTGGAATTTTTATCTAAAATTACGCGAGGGAAAATGATAGGAATTATTTTAGGAATTCATAATCTAACAGGTATTTTTGACGAAAAATACTACAAACATCTTGAAGGTGGGATTTTAGCTTCTTTCGGACAATTATTTGGTAGTAATCTAAAATTATATGTGTATCCTGCAAAAATTAAACAAACTGGAAATCTTTATAATTGTGATAATTTTGAATTGCCATTTCACTTATTTGGCTTGTTTCGATATCTATATGACAATGATCGCTTGGAAGATTTAGAAGGAGTAAATACGGAAATTTTAGATATTATTTCAGATGAAGTTTTAGAAATGATTCACCGTAATGAAGCGGGCTGGGAAGACAAAGTTCCTGCACAGGTTGCTCAACAAATCAAAGATAAAGGGCTTTTTCAATATACTTTAAATCAAGGAGATAAAAAGTCAGATCTCAATTCCTCGCCTGATAGTGTGGCACAGCGCAAAATATAATATTTATGATCTGAACCAAATCTATGTAACTCTTACAAATTTCATAGATTTGGTTTAATATTAAAATCTATTTTGCTTTTTTAAGACAGATTTCTTCTATTTTATCTTGAGCAATATTAGGAGCCAAGTCCTCTGCACTTTGATAATCTTGACAAGCTTTCTCAAGTTGTCCTTGTTTTTCTAAAATCTTACCACGTAGAAGGTAAAGTGAAGGTATATTTCGTTTCTCTAAGATAAAATTTAAGTCTTTTAAAGCCTGTTTTTTTTGTTCTTCATGGAGATAAATTTGCAGACGTTGATAGTGTGCTTCTTCTGAATTAGGATATAAGGCTACAGTATGATTTCGTAATGAAAATTCATCGTAACGATAGATATGAAGTGATGCTGTCCGAAGACTATAAAGAATGCTCAAAACTAAAATACTAAAAGTTAAAGTTGTTTTTAAGCTATCTTTTTTTAATATCATTTTCTGTATAAAAACTGTTAGCATTAAAATTATTCCATAGCTTCCTAAATAAGCGTATGAATCTTGCATTACTTTGCCCGAAAAAGGATAGATAGGAAGGAAAGGAATGATATGGATAATAAAAAATGAAAGTCCAAAGATTATTTCTTTCTATTTGTAACGTATGAGGTATGAATAAGAAAATAATATTGTGATTGCCAGTAAAATAAAAAATTGATATTCAGGTGAAATATTTTCATTTGGAAAGACAGGAAAGGGATAATAATGAGTCAAAAAAATAGGTAAAATAATTTTTACAAAGTAGTTGCTTAATGCGTAGCAGCCCAAAACAATTTGGTTGAAAATCTGGAAATCGGTAATACTAAAAAATGGATTCTGTTCTATTGTAATTTGTAAACTTTCTTGAATTTGTCTTATTCCGTGAGATACAAATACATAACGAATAAAAGTATAAATACTAAGGATTAGAAAAGGAATTTTTTCTAAAATACGCTTTGTTTTTTGACGGTATTTCCGACTTAAAAACCAGTCCATTAAGACTAGTGTCGGAAGCAAAATAATGGCAGTTGGTTGTTCAAAAAATAGAATGATACTCACCAAAATAACTAAACCATAAACCAGAATATTTTTTGAACGTAAATATTGAATCCATAAAGATAAAAGCACTAAAAAAATGAACGTAAAAATCAAAGATTGACGAGCCGATATCCATGTAACTGCCTCTGAATTTAGAGGATGAATCCCCCAAAAAAAGGCAATAAATAAAGCAGTAATTCGGTTCTCGGCAGAACGTCCATGGTGGCGTTTTCGGAGGCGTAAAAAATTATGACTAAAGCTGAAAACTAAAATAATATTTATTAAGTGTAAAATAAGACTTGTCGAACGTAGTGCAAAAGTTGAAAATCCTGTAAGTTTAGTGTTACAAATGAAAGATAAATAGGTAAAAGGATTTGAATGGGAAAGGAATAGCGTCAGTTCTGTTTCAAAATTCTGTATAAGTAATTTTTGGTCAGAAATAGCTAAAAAATCAAAGAATAAAGAAGGTAAATATAAAATAAATACTATTACTAAAATCAAAAATACTTCCATAAAGCCTGTGGTACTTTGGGTAAATTTTTTCTCTAATTGTTGGATAAATTGGGTTAAAGCCATAAATTTCTTCAAATATCTTTTCTAAGTTTGTGAATATACTTTAATAATCGTTTGACAATCTAATTCGTTCCATTGATTTATTAAAGTGTAGAGAAAGCAAAAATTGTTGATTTAGACCTAAATTTGTTTTGTATATGAGTTTAATCGAATGTATTCCTAATTTTTCAGAAGGACGAAATATTGATATAATTCGGGAAATCATATCTGAAATTCAAAAAGTTACAGCAGTAAAATTACTGGGAGTTGAGATGGGTGCAAGTGCTAATCGGACAGTAGTTACGTTTGCTGGTAGTCCTGATGCTGTGAGCGATGCTGCATTTCGAGCTATTCAGAAAGCTACTCAACTAATTGATATGCAGGAACATATAGGAACTCATCCACGTATTGGAGCAACTGATGTCTGTCCACTTGTACCCATTTCAGGAATTTCACTGAAAGAAACCGCTAAGTTAGCCCGAAAATTGGCAGAGAGAGTAGGAGATAAGTTTCGTTTTCCCGTTTATTGTTATGAAAATTCATCAGTTCGGTCACATTTACGAAAATTAGAAGATGTTCGAAAGGGTGAATATGAGTCCTTAATTCAACGAATACAAAACCCTGATTTTCAGCCTGATTTTGGTTATTGGGATAATTATAAAAGGCTAGGAGCAAGCATTATTGGCGCACGAAATTTTTTGATTGCTTATAATTTTAACTTAAATACAGATTCTGTAAAAATTGCCCAAGAAATTGCTCAAGAAGTTCGAGAATCAGGGAAAATTATTCGCAAAAATGGAAAAATATTACATGATAAAAATAATCGTCCTTTGAGAGTACAAGGAAAGTGCAAAGGAGTAAAAGCAATTGGCTGGAAGTTAGAAGGTTATGATTTTGCTCAGGTTTCTACAAATATTACTGATATTTCACAATCACCTGTACATCAAGTATTTGAAGAGATTAAAAAAAGTGCTAAAAATTATGATGTTCAAGCTACTGGAGCAGAATTGATAGGCTTAATTCCCTTAAAAGTAATGTTGGAAGCGGCAGACTTTTACTTGACAAAGCATTCCGATAGAAAATCTTCAAAATCAGTATTTTCAGAGTTAGAAAAAATAAATTTAGCTGTCAAATATTTGGGTTTAGATGACCTCAGCCCATTTCATCCAGAAGAGAAAATTATTGAATATCGACTTGAGGAAACAGTGCCATTAGAAATAATCCGCCAAATGTAGTTTGATATCCCACTTTATCTCATCTAAGATTGCAAAAACTGGATCGTAAACATGACAAAAGGTATGAATTAAGAAAGGTTTTTTTATTAAATTTTAGAAATAATTCTTTGTGAAATCTCAACAAAATACGCCCCAGCATAATCATTCAACCAATTCATTTCACGAGTTTCATCTCGGCTATGTTGTAAACGCTCTTGGGGTAAAATATAACCAACATAACCCCCATTAAAACAAGTAATGAGTAAATTGATTTTTTTTTGTAATGTAACTTTTTCGATCTGTGCTACCAATTCTCCTGAAAAATCAGCAGGAATGCCTAATAAAATCACATTTCCAATTTGTAAGAATGAAATATGTAAAGATTGAGGATCAACGAATCGTTTAAAAATAGAAGAGCGGACTTGCCAGTTTTCTGAAATTCGAGGAGAAATTTGACCTACTTCAATGTTTATATTTTTGATAATCAGTTTTTTATCATTAGAAAGATTAAATTGTTTAGGTTTAATTTTTTGAGCTAATCCCTTACCAAGAACAGTAATTTTTTCAAAATCTCTGACTTTTTGAGGCGTTTTAGGAGCATGACTTCCTACTGCACCTGCCGAAAATAAAGCAAATTCTACATTTGGATTTTTTTCTAATTCATCTACTAAAACTCCTGCATAATCTCGACTAATACTTTTGTATTTACTTCCAATACATGTTAAATGCGCTGCATAAGTTGTCCATAAAATAGAGTTCCCATTATCTTTTTTGAATTCAATAACACGTAGAAAATCATCTACTTGTCCTTCTTTTGTAAGTCGATTATGAACATAGTTTGGGGCTTTTATTTTTTGAAAACCAACTTGAATAGATGTACAGTTTTGACGAGCTTGCTGGATACTTTTAATGATTTGTGTGGCAATAAAATTGGTTACACGGTCATCATAACCACCAAAAAGCCAGCCTAAAGGTGGTTTTGCCCAGCCTCCTGTTCCTGTATGGGTGTGGGTGGCAGAGAAAAAAATCTGATTAGTGGATAAACCAGTTTTGGGTAGCAATAGTTCTAATTTTTTAACAACTTCGGGTGGAAAAATCAATAAATCTAAGCTAATCACTATGGCTTGTGTGCTGTTATTTTTAAGATATAAAGTATTGATTTTTAGTGAATCATGAACATTTTCAAATTTTCCTCGAAAACCATATCCTGCCATATGGAGTGCTTCAGGAAACATCAAGTTTTGTCGATTATAACCAACCTCTAAAGTAGAATCGTTTTCTGTTTTGAAGTCTAGTTGCTCAATATTTGTTAGGGTATTGGCGTAATAGTTGGTTTGGGAATAGTGTGTTTTGGGGACAGGTTCAATGAAAAAAATAAGTAATAAAATATTGATTATTAGTAGGATAAATGAAAATTTAAATGCTTTTTTGAAAAAACTCATGAAATGTTAAATTTTTACTAAAAATAAATTTTTTATTTGATGTGATACTTAAGATAAAATACGAATTTTACTAACTCCTCCAGCAAATCTATCAACTCGGATTTGGGTTGAAATGCGTTCTTTTAATGCCTGAACGTGCGAAATCACGCCAATCATTTTGCCTGAAGCCTGTAAAGTTTCAAGGGTTGCAACGGCAATTTCGAGGGTATTGCTGTCTAATGTGCCAAATCCTTCATCAATAAATAGTGATGAAATTTGCGATTTTCGTGCTGCCAAGTCCGATAAACCTAATGCCAATGCCAAGCTAACCAAAAAGCTCTCTCCACCTGATAAGGTCTTCATTGACCGCACGTTATCTGCTTGAAAAGTATCTAAAATTTCGAGTTCTAATTCTTCGGTTTGACTACGTTGAATACGGTAACGAGGATTAAGTTTATGTAAATGGTGATTGGCTAAATGTACCAATTTACTGAGTGTCAAGCCTTGAGCAAATACTCGGAATTTATCGCCTTTTGCCGACCCAATTACATCTGATAAATCTGCCCAACGTTGGTATTTTTTTTCTTGTATTTCAATTTTGGCTATGATTTTAGCATAACGGGCTTCTTTTTGTGTATCGCTTTGTAAAATTTGTTTGATTTTACCAATTTCTTGTTGAGCTGTTTCAATTTCTATTTTAGTGTTATTTAACTCATTATCAATGTTTTCAAGGGTATTTGTAGTCAGATTTTTGGTTTTTTCTTTTGTCAAGTTTTCATTTATGGTTCTTACAGATTGTTGTATTTTAACCAGTTCTGTATTTAACTTTTCTTGTTCTGTTCTTAATCTTTCAAATTGGGAACTGCTTAAAATAGCCATTTTAAAATCTTCGAATTGTACAAATCCTGCTTTTTGAATACTTTGCAAGAGTGTGTCTTCTGAACTTGAAATTTCATCTTGGAGTTGCTCAATTTCATTCTTAATCCGTCCTGTCAAAACAGATAAATTTTCAATTTCTGTTTCTAATTTTTTAGCAACTTGTTCGGCTTTCTCTCTTTCTTGAGTAGCTCTGTAGACGGCTTTTTTAAGGCGTTCTTGTTCTTCTTTGGGATTTTTTGTGCCAAATTTAGTTTTTCGAGTGGCATCAAATTGTACTAATCTGTTATTTTCATCGACTAATTCAGCTTTCCATAAAGCTAATTTATTGCTTTCTTCTTGAATTTTTTCGGTTAAATTTTGAATTTCATTTTCAAGAAAATTTACCTCATCTTTTAAAGGTTCTTTTTTGGAAAGATATTTTTGGTATTGAGTAGAATGTCCATCTAATTCTATAATTAATTTTTTCCAATTTTTAATCTCTCCTTGAGGAAGAAAATCATAAAGCACAATTTTTATTTTTTCTTGATTATCAGTAATTTCAAATTGATTTTTTTGAACTTCTTGAGCCTGATTCTGAATTTCATTTTCTGTATTTTGTATTTGTAAATCCAGTTTTTCAAGCGATGATTTTAATTGATTTTTCTCTTCACTTTTTTTGTTTTTTTCGTCTTTTAGAGTAGTAATTTTTTCTTCTAATTTTTCCAGTTTTAGCAAACCCTCATTTTCTTGTTTGACTGATTTTTGGAATTGATAACAAGCTGATTCAATTTTGTCTTTTTCTAATATTTGAAATTCAAAATTAGTATTTTGAAGTGTTTTTTTAAATTCTTGCTCAATCTCTGCTTTTTCTGTATGAATTTCCTTAATTTGTTGCGTCAAAGTGTCTGATTTTACAGTATATTTTTGAATTTCTTTTTCAATTTTATTTTGTTGGTTTTCAAAGCTTTTGACTGTCTTCTTTTGATTTTGAAGAGCAATTTTATCCTTATCGGATGTATCTTCATAACCCTCTATGAAGGGATGATGAGTAGAACCACATAAGAAACAAGGTTCATTTTTTCGCAGTTTTAAGCGGTCGTTTTCATATTTTTTGATTTGTAGATTTAAATCATAAATTCTTTGCCTATCTTCTAATCTTTCTTGAGCTATTTCCAGCTTTTCTAAGTTGGTTTTTAACTTTTTATCAAATTTATCTTTCTCATTTTGACTTGATTGGAGCTGTGTGTTTTTCTGAGTTACTTGTTTTGCCTTTTTTTCAAATTCTTGACTTTTTTGAAGTAACTTTCCTAATATTTCTGTTTTTTCTTTAGTGATTTCAAGAAATTTTCGTTTTTGATTTAAGGTCTGATTTTGGGCTATTTTTTTCCAAGTATTTTCTTGTGTTTCGATGTCTTGTGTTAATATCTCAAAATTTTGTATAGACTTTAATTGTTTTTCTTGTAACTTTATTTTGTCTAAATTTAGCTTTTTAAGTTTATTTTTAGAGATGTTTTGTGAATTTTGTCTTCCTTTTAGTTTGGCTTCGAGTGCCTGAATTTGTTCTAAAATAGAGTTTGAAAGGGGTAGTTTTTGTTCTAAGACTTGGTCGGTTTTATTTTCTAAAAGCCATTCTTCCAGTTTTATAAACTTGGATTTTTGCTTTTGGAATTTTTCATCTTTTTGAACTTTTAGTTTTGTATTTTTTTGATTTTCTTGATAACGAGTTCTATACTTTGCTTTTTCAGAAAGGAGGTGTTTTTTTGTGGTTTTAATTTTCTCATCCAATACAAAAACTTCATTGATTAACTCAACTGAATTGCTTTGCTCTAATTGGGCTTCTTCTTCATTTTTAAATTTAATTTCTGTTTGTGTTTTCTGTCTCGCAAATTCTTGCTTTAAGTTTTTGATTTTCAAGTCATATTTTTGATTTTCAGCTATTTTTAAGCTTAATTTCTCTTTGTTTTGTTGTATATTTTTATAACTTATAACAAAGGGTTCAGCCTTTTGGTGACATTCTAATTTTTGACGATTTGGCTCAAAATTTTGAATTTCAAAATTGATTTTATCTTGGTTTTGGATAGCGTTTTCTAGTTGTTTTTTAAGCTCTTCAATTTTTTTACACCACTCAATTTTTTCTTGTAATGATTTTTGTATTTTTTCTAGTTTATCTTTTTTATCAAAATAAGTATTTAGGTCATTTTGATATTGTATTTTTTGTTCCTTGCTCAAAAATTCTACTCCACTTTTTCGAATTTCTAAATGCTCTAACTTTTCATGTTCTTCTTTGGTAATATCGTAGGCTTTTTTCGATAATTTTGAATATTCATCAGTTCCCGTAATTCGTTCCAAAAGTGCGCTTCTTTCATTCTTCTTTGCCTTCAAGAATGCCGCAAACTCACCTTGTGCCAACATCACCGAACGCAAAAAACGATGATAATCCAAGCCTGTGATTTCTTCAATAAGTTTATTTATTTCATTTTTTTTGGTGGCTAAAATAATGCCTTCATCGTTTGTTGAAATGTCGGCAAGTTCTCGTTTGGCAGGTTGAATTTTGCCATCCAATTTTTTATGAGCTCGACTAATTTGCCATTTAGCCCGATATTTTTTGCTATTTGACGAAAATTCAACCTCAGCACTGCTTTCACTTGTGTAGTGGGTCATCAAATCTTTGGCATCGCATCCTCTCGGAACTCGGTCAAAAAGTGCAACCGTAACCGCATCCAAAATCGTAGTTTTTCCTGCTCCTGTTTCACCTGTTATAGCAAAAAGTCCTGTGTTGATAAAAGCTTTATCCATGAAATCAATTGTTTTTTGCTTGTTTTTCAGAGAGTTAAGATTTTTGATTCGGATTTTGAGGATTTTCATAGTTTTTAGTATTAAGATTCGATGAGATAATTATCCAATAAGTGGCACAATCTGAAATTGTGCCACTTATTTAATTTATTGATTTAGTTCGGCAAAATACTGATAAAATAATGGAATAGTTTCGATTCCTTTCAGATAATTAAAAATACCAAAAGATTCATCAGGCGAATGAATAGCATCCGAATCTAATCCAAAGCCCATCATCATCGAATCTGCTCCCAATTTTTCCTTGAACATTGGCACAATTGGAATACTTCCACCACTTCGGACGGGAACAGGTTTTACACCAAAAGCAGTTTCATAGGCTTTGGAAGCTGCCTGATAAGCAATAGATTTAGTAGAAACTACGGCGGGAACTGCGCCATGATGTGGCGTAACCTTGACAGTTACGGTTTGAGGGGCAATTTCTTGCAAATAGTTGGCAATCAGTTGAGTAATTTCTTCATGTTGTTGATTAGGAACAAGACGAGTAGAAATTTTGGCATAGGCTTTAGATGGCAAAACTGTTTTTGCACCTTCACCAATATAACCTCCCCAAATTCCGTTTACATCTAATGTCGGACGAATTGAGGCTCGTTCGATAGTCGAATAACCTTTTTCACCATCTGTTGTTTTGAGGTCTAAATCCGCTCTGTAAATTTCTTCGCTATGTGGAATTTTTGCCATTTCTGCTCGCTCCTCGGCACTCAATTCGGCAACTTTATCATAAAAATTAGGAATGGTAATACGGTTATTTTCATCTTTCAACTTTGTAATCATTTCTGCTAAAACCTGAATTGGATTGGCAACCGCTCCACCATATAACCCTGAATGTAAGTCCCGATTAGGTCCCGTAACTTCGACTTCTACATAACTCATGCCTCGAAGCCCTACGGTAATCGAAGGTAACTCATTGGAAATCATACCAGTATCCGAAATAAGAATAATGTCGCTTTTGAGGCGTTCTTGTTCTTTTTCAACAAACCAAGCTAATCCATCTGAACCACTTTCTTCTTCACCTTCGAACATAAATTTGATATTGCAAGCTAAAGAATCGGTTTGCACCATTGCCTCGAAAGCCTTGATATGCAGATACATCTGACCCTTATCATCGGATGCTCCTCGTGCGTAAACTTTGCCATTTCTTACAGTAGGTTCGAAGGGAGGGGTTGTCCAAAGATCGTAAGGGTCGGCAGGTTGTACGTCATAATGTCCATAAACTAAAACCGTAGGTAAATTTGGGTCAATAATTTTATCGGCATAAACGATAGGATAGCGGGGTGTTTGGCAAATTTCAATATTTTCTGCACCTGCTTTTTGGAGTTTAGCAGCCAGAAAATCAGCCGTTTTTAGAATGTGAGGTTCAAATTTGGGGTCGGTGCTGACTGATGGAATACGTAAAAAATCATATAATTCGTTCAAAAAACGAGTTTCATTTTCTTGGATATAGTTGGATATTGTCATGTGTTTAGAGGAAAATTTTTAAATAAAATCATTGTTTTAGAATGATTTTTTATGATTAAATTTGGTTAAGATGATATAAAATTATCGAATTTGTTGAGCCAATAAATATAAAACTGCCATTCGTACAGCTACACCATTTTCTACTTGGTCTAAAATAATGGCGTGTTCCGAATCGGCAACATCACTGGTCAATTCGACTCCTCGATTAATGGGACCAGGATGCATCACTACGATTTGTTTATCTAATTTTTCCAATCTTTCCCGATTAATTCCAAAATAAAGGGCATATTCTCGTAAAGAAGGAAAATTTCGGGAAGTTTGTCGCTCCAATTGAATCCGTAGAACATTGGCAACATCGCACCACTCCAACGTTTTTTGGATATTGGAGAAAACTTTTACCCCTAATTTATGTAAATATTTGGGAATCAAAGTTAAAGGACCACATACGGCGACTTCTGCTCCTTGTTTTTGGAGGGCAAAAATATTCGATAAAGCAACTCGTGAATGAGAAATATCACCAATAATAGCGACTTTTTTACCGCCAACTTCTCCTAATCTTTCTCGAATCGAAAAGGAGTCCAAAAGGGCTTGAGTTGGGTGTTCATGAGTGCCATCTCCAGCATTGACAATTCGTGCAGGAATGTGTTTGGATAAAAAATGAGGCGCACCAACCGAAGAATGACGCATGACAATCATATCGACTTTCATTGCCAAAATATTATTGACCGTGTCCAGTAAAGTTTCTCCTTTTTTGACCGAAGAACCACTTGCGGAAAAACTCATTGTATCAGCAGAAAGACGTTTTTCAGCCAATTCGAATGAAAGCCGAGTACGAGTTGAATTTTCAAAAAATATATTGGCAATAGTGATATCTCGTAAGGATGGTACTTTTTTGATAGGACGACTTAACACCTCTTTGAAATGGTCTGCCGTTTCTAAAATCAAGGTGATGTCTTTAGGAGTCAAATCTTTGATTCCAAGTAAATTACGGGTACTAAGTTGAGGCATAAGTTTAAAATTGTTCGATAATTAGTATTACTTTTCGTATCAACTTATTTTATGAAGTGCAAAAATAATTACATTGATTTTAATTGTTGAATTTCTTCAGTAGTCAAGCCTGTTAATTTTTGAATTACGTCTAAAGAAAATCCCTCTTGTAGCATCTTTTGTGCAATTGTTTTTTGGGTTTGGGTTTTCCCCTCTTCTCTGGCGGTTTCAGTGACAGCCTTCTTGATTCTCAAGTTATCTTGATGTCTTTCGTAAATTTTTTGTTCGACTTCTGACATTGCCATAACCTGCAACTTTTCGGCAGCTTGTGGCAATCCTTTAGCTTTGAAATTAGGTTTTATCTCACTATTTTTGAGGAAATAAATCCATTCGTCTAATGTGTCTTTGGCAATATCATCAAAATTATTGACCTTTAAAATATAGTATTTGGGGAAAATATCAGCGACTTTTTGAATGTTGTAAGTTTGGGTTTGTTTCAAAGAAGGTTCTAAAATTTGATTATCATGTAATCCATAAAATCCGCCTCGGTATTCATAAACGTAATCTTTTCCTTGTCCTAATCCAAAATAAACGATATTAATGGAGAAAACCTTTTTGATTTTTCCGTAGGCTTCTCCTTGTTTGATATATTGGGTAATTAATTTGGAAACGCCGTACAACATTCGGTGAAAATAATCGACTTCGGGTTCGTTCTGGACCTCAACCAACATCAACTCGTTTTCTTTGGACTTGACCAAAATATCAACTCGATTGAATTTGTCTTTGGGAACTTCCTGATTAGATTCACTTTCGAGGATTTCCAAAATGGTAACATCAAATTTCAATAATTCGGAGAGAAAACCTTCCAAAATATCAAAATTGGCTTTTTGGCGGAGGAGTTTTTTAATTGCCCAATCAAATTGTACGAGTTTCATGGTAATTATTCAGCTAACATTTTTGTTTTTTTAGTTGAAAATAACTTTCCAAGACTTTTAAATTCTTGGAAAGTTAAAAACTTGAAAATCAGAAATTTAGTATCGGTAATGAGCAGGCTTAAATGGACCTTGAGTGGTTACACCGATATATTCAGCCTGTTCCTCAGAAAGTTCATCTAATTCTACTCCAATTTTTGCTAAATGCAATCGAGCTACTTTTTCGTCTAAGTGCATTGGTAACATATAAACCTTATTTTCGTAGCTCTCAGAATTTTGCCATAATTCAAGCTGTGCCAAAGTTTGATTTGTAAATGAATTCGACATCACAAATGAAGGATGTCCTGTAGCACAACCTAAATTCACTAAACGACCTTCTGCTAAGATGATAATATCATTACCATCAACATCATATAAATCAACTTGAGGTTTAATTTCTTGTTTGGTATCTCCATAATTTCCGTTCAACCAAGCCATATCAATCTCATTGTCGAAGTGTCCAATATTACAAACGATTGCTTTGTCTTTCAGAGACTTAAATATTTCGCCTGTAATAATGTCTTTATTTCCAGTTGCTGTAACAACGATATCGGCTTCAGGAGCAGCATCTGTCATTTTCTTAACTTGGAAACCGTCCATTGCTGCTTGTAAAGCACAAATAGGATCAATTTCTGTAACAATAACTCGTGCGCCAGCTCCTCGCAAAGAGGCTGCTGAACCCTTTCCAACATCACCGTAACCTGCAACAACAGCTACCTTTCCAGCCATCATTACATCAGTTGCTCGGCGAATAGCATCTACTAAAGACTCCTTACAACCGTATTTATTGTCAAATTTTGATTTTGTAACCGAATCATTTACGTTGATTGCTGGCAAAGGCAATGTTCCATTTTTGACTCGTTCATAAAGTCGGTGAACACCCGTAGTTGTTTCTTCAGAAAGCCCTTTGATGTCTTTAACTAATTCAGGATATTGGTCTAAAACCATATTGGTTAGGTCTCCGCCATCATCCAAAATCATGTTTAACGGCTTACGGTCTTCACCAAAAAATAAGGTTTGTTCGATACACCAGTCGAATTCCTCTTCGGTCATGCCTTTCCACGCATAAACGGCAATTCCTGCATCAGCAATTGCAGCGGCAGCATGGTCTTGGGTTGAAAAAATATTACAAGATGACCACGTTACTTCTGCGCCCAATACTTGTAAAGTTTCAATCAGTACGGCGGTCTGGATAGTCATGTGCAAACAACCTGCAATTCGTGCGCCTGCCAAAGGTTTTGATTCGCCATACTCCTCTCGTAATGCCATTAGCCCTGGCATTTCGGCTTCGGCTAATTTAATTTCTTTACGTCCCCACTCTGCGAGTTTGATATCCTTAACCTTGTACTTGATGTAATCTGCCATAATTTTGTAGAAAAATTTATTCAGAGATTTGAAAATGAAGCAGTTATATTAAAAATATAATTTAAAAAGAACTGCTCCGAATAATACTTGAATTTTGTTTAATTTTATCTTTGCAAAGCTACAAAATAATTTGTAGGACAAGATTTTTTAACTAAATTTTTGATTTTATATTTAAAAATAAATATATGATAATATGTTCATAATTAAAATAAAACCTAAAACTCATTTATTAAATCAAAAATTATAGAACAATCTCTAAAACATTTTATCTATAAAAAGATTAGCTTTGTACAAGCTTTAATGAAAAATTAGACGTATTCCATTTCAAAAAACTCTATTCTTAATTTTAAGAAAACCAAAATGAATCAAGAAAATCAAAAACCTCAAGAAATAGATGTTTCGAAAAATTAGACGTATTCCATTTCAAAAAACTCTATTCTTAATTTTAAGAAAACCAAAATGAATCAAGAAAATCAAAAACCTCAAGAAATAGATGTTTCTAAGATTGATTTAGAACGAGAAAAAGAAAAAACAACAGAAATTCCTAATATATTGCCATATGCTCATACAGCAGGGGGAGCATTAGTGAAACCTGAGGATGAGGGTAAAATCAAAGGACGGGCACTCAGAGCTATGCAAGAACAGACGGATAACCAAATGGGACAACTTTATGAGCAAATGCAAACACTTGCCAAACAAGCCCAAAATATCCAAAATCGTATTCGGGTTTCAGAACGAATTTATAATGCTGATATTCGATTCGAGCCATTAATCGGACGAATTTATTATTTATATGAGTACCCTAAAGGAGATCGACTTTCCTTAATTGCACCGAATGAATGGGGGCGAAAAAAACCTGAATTCTTAGCAAAAGTATATTTATTAGCTGATCATACTTGGGAAGTTTTAGAAGTAGGTGAAAAAGAATTGTAATCTTATAGCCTAATAAGTAACTACAAATGAATACTTTAAAATCCATTTTTAAAAAAGTTTTATTCTTTTGTGAATACTCTAAAAACTGTGGATTTTAGTTAAAAATCTGTATCTTGCTTAGGAATAGACGAAAAGTATAAACCTTCCAATTAAAAATAGCATGGAATTTTTTGAGATGATTGTTGCCATTACAGCCATTGGATGCGGAACTTCGGTTTTAAGTCGCCTTATTAGAGGTGGAACGAATAAGAAATTAGTGGAACGAGTAAATCAATTGGAACAAGAAAATAGACAATTACAAGAACGTACTGAAAATATGGAAATGCTAGTAGGGGGTATGGATATGGAATTGTTACAAAGCATGATGGAATTGCAAGCTCTTGAAGGCTCTGAGAAAAACAAAGAAAAGATTAAAGAAAATGCAGATAAACAACGCCAAAAATCCCAATCTACAGGTGATTCGGACGAACCTATCGAAGAAACTTTACGGTCAATTGCTACGAAAGTCCTCAAAAAAGTAGATACCTATCTAGATGAAAACGAGAAGCAACATCGTAAGCAAAATGATCGTCCTTGGAGAGGATATTAAGTTTTTAACTGTTTTAGAACCATCTCAAAAAACACCAAAACTAGAAAGCTATTTTTATGCGAATTGATATTTTAACTTGTTTGCCTGATTTATTAGAAAGTCCTCTAAACCAATCCATCGTAAAAAGAGCACAAGCCAAAAATTTAGTTGAAATACAGATACATAATTTAAGAGATTACGCTATCGATAAACATCAAAAAACGGATGATTATCCTTATGGGGGAGGGGCAGGAATGGTGATGCTGGTTGAACCTATTTCTCGTTGTATTGAATCATTGATGTCACAGCGTCAATATGATGAAATTATCTACCTTACACCCGATGGACAAAAGTTTGAACAAAAGACGGCAAACCGACTTTCCCTATTCAAAAACTTAATTTTACTTTGTGGGCATTACAAGGGAGTAGATGAGCGTATTCGAGAGCATTATATTACATTAGAATTAACTATTGGGGATTTTGTATTGTCTGGTGGAGAACTTCCCGCAATGGTGGTTACAGATGCTATTGTACGCTTGATTCCCAATGTTTTATCAGATGAAACTTCCGCCTTAACTGATTCTTTCCAAGATGGTTTATTAGCTCCTCCTATTTATTCTCGTCCTGCTGAATATGAAGGCATGAAAGTACCTGATGTTTTGCTCTCAGGACATGATGCCAAAATTGAAACATGGCGTTATGAACAATCTCTCAAACGCACCCAAGAACGCCGTCCCGATTTATTGGAATAATTCGCTATCTTGCCTTTTATTCTATAGAACAACCTACCTACAAGAACATCTTTTTATTTATATTTTGTGAGATAGTTTTATTACTAAATTGAACCCATGAACGCATCTAAAAATAAACGTAATCTTATTCTTTTTATCGCTTTTGCGGTGGCTTTGCCTTCATTTGGAGGTTGGATTTATCAAGTTTTTATGGCAAAAAATATCTTGGTTGGGCAGGACAACAAGGTATTGATTATCCCCAAAGAAACCACATGGGAAGAGTTAGTTCCTGTTTTGAAGAAAGGAGGTTATGTATCTGACTTAATGTCTTTTGCTTTCGTTGCTAAAGTGCTGGATTATCAAGAAGATGTCAAAAGTGGACGCTATGTCTTAGCGTCTAATATGAATAATTTGCAGGCAGTACGAATGTTACGGTCAGGAAGACAAGCTGCTGTGAAAGTAACTTTTAACTCAATTCGATTAAAACACCAATTAGCAGGACGAATTACTCGAAAGCTAGAAATAGATTCCCTAGATTTATTAGAAGTTCTTAATGATCCTAAGCAAGTTGCAAAATATGGTTTTGATACGACAAGTATTGTAGCGATGTTTTTGCCTAATACTTACGAGATTTATTGGAATACCTCAATCGAAGGTTTAATGAAACGAATGAAAAAAGAATATGACCGATTTTGGAATGAAAAACGACTCAAACAAGCAGAGAAAATGGGTTTAACGCCGTTTCAGGTTGCTATTTTGGCTTCAATTGTGGAAAGTGAAACTGCCCAAAAAACAGAGGCTCCACGAATTGCAGGAGTATATTTAAATCGATTGAATCGAAATCAAAAATTGGAAGCAGATCCAACTGTAAAATTTGCTATGGGAGATTTTGCTAAAAAACGAATTTTATATGAGGATTTGGAATATGACTCACCTTATAATACTTACAAATATTCAGGGTTGCCCCCAGGTTTGATTTATCTGCCATCTATCCCGTATATTGATGCTGTCCTAAATCCAGAAAAACATGATTTTATATTTTTTTGTGCGAAGGAAGATTTTTCGGGTTTCCACAATTTTGCAGTAACTTATGCTGAACATGAACAAAATTCAGCACGGTATCAGAGAGCACTAAATGCTCAGAAAATTTATAAGTAATTTATCTATCATTAAGATAGGTATAAGGAAATAAGTACTCTACCCTACTAAAAATGATTTATAAAATATATTTAGTATTGAAATTATTTAATAATCTTTGTTTATTAAGCTAAAATGCCATTTTCCCGTAGCGGTAAACCCACCGCCACGGGAAAATTAAATTTGATTTAATCTAAATGATAATCAGTAATTTGTAAATCAATAAAATTTTAGTTAGGATAGGAAATAAGATATACTTAACACAAATCGCTTTTTATGGATGAGATTCGTTGGAGAAGACTCATATTTTTAAATAGCTCTATAACTTTGTAATACAGGGAGATAAATTAAGAGTGATTATACATAGTATTTATAAATTATCACATTGTTTTCGAAATATGAAGAAGCATCTTATTGTATTTTTATTAGGAATAATAGTATTTAGCAGTTGTAATAATTTCAGTCGTGTAATGAAAGATCCCAATTGGCGGAATCGTTATACAGCCGCAGTGCGATACTATGAAAATGAAGACTATTATCGAGCAGGAATTTTGCTTGAAGATATTCTTCCAATTATACGCGGTAAAAAAGAAGCTGAACAAGCTAATTATTATCATGCAGATTGTTATTTTCAACAAGGACAATATATCATGAGTGCATATTATTTTAAGCAATTTCATGATACTTATCGCCGAAGTTCAAGAGCAGTGGAAGCATTATATTATTATGCTTATTCCTTGTACCTCGATTCACCGACTTCTAATCTTGACCAAACCAATACACATAAAGCAATCAATGCCTTACAAGATTTTATCAATCGTTATCCAACTAATGAATATGTCAAAAAAGCGGATATTTTGATTGCCGAAATGCAGATTAAATTGGAACAAAAAGCCTTTGATGTAGCTAAGTTATATTATGATTTAGCCATGTATCAATCGGCAGTGATTGCCTTTGATAATTTTCAAAAAGATTATCCTGATTCCTATTTACAAGAGGAAGTTGCTTTTCTGAAAGTACAGGCAAGCTTTGAATATGCTGATAAAAGTTATTATTCATTTCAGAAAGAACGTTATGAAGATGTTTTTGTCCATTATGAGAAAATGTTAGAAAGATTTCCTGATAGTAAATACCTTAAAGAGGCTCAAATCTATTTTGAAAATACACAAAAAGGGCTTCGAAAATTACAAAAAACGATAAATGAAATGGAGGAGGAGAGAGGAAAATAAAGGATATGATAGATTTTGATAGAATAATCAAATTATAAAATAAAACCTCCTAAACTGTTTCAAATGCTTGGGAGGTTTTGTTTTATAGATATTATTATGGGGTATTTTCTATAACTTGAATTGTGCTGAGAATTTTAAACTAAATTTTTGCGCTCTTGGATTATCTAAGTAGGTTAGACGGTGAACGGCTGTAATTCGTAAGAACTTCAAAATATTTTCTATACCGTAACCTACTTCAGCATATGGAGTATCTCCCAAACCATTAAATCCCAAAATTGGATTCCCTGATAGATCTGTTTCAGGAATTATAGCTTGATTTTCAGAACGAACATCTCCATATAAAACATTAGCAACGGCTAGGAAACGCCATTTCAAACGCCGAAAAAGTGGAATACGATTTGCAATCATGCCTTCAAAATGATGCGAAATGTGTAAATTAACATATTGGTCACTGACAAATTCAAAATAATCCATCGCATTAAAGCCCAGTGGATTATAAATAGGTGTTCGGTTACCCAAATGTGGTTCGAGTAATGGATATGGTAGATTATCAGGAGTATAAGAAGCGGTTAAGGTATAAAAACTACGTCCTAATGCTCCCATATTGACATTGTGTAACATCTTGAAGACAAACTTCTGATAATCTAAGTCACTTCCAAAAACATCTTTGAGTCCGAGTGTATAACGGAAAATAAACACAGGCTTATCTCCATAACCTAGACTTAGCCTATTATTGCCATCCTCTAACATTCGTTCTCCTGGAGCCCAGCGCGTTTCAAATTCTAATTCTGAAGTAAAAATATTAGAATGCCGTTTATCTGTACCATCTTCTAAATATTCAAAAGCAAAAAGTGGATACATTTCTCGATTTCGGAATAGTACTTTTTGAGTAACTTTACGAATAATGTCGGTTTGAAAAAAGAACTGATTTTCACGAAGCATGAAGGGACGGCGTTTATCTAAATTTCCCCAAAGTGTGAAGGCAGTAAATAATTCATTATTTTGAATATCTTGGCTCGAACTATTCAGAAGAGCATCACTAAATAATGCTACCTGTTTGATATCGTATTCATGAGAAGCCCCCATAATTGTCCAAGGCTGACGATGTACAATGTACTTTACACCAAGTTTATATTTCAAAATTTCATCCCGAAGTCCATAAGCTAAGCGTCCTTTGAAGACGAACTTTCGGCTGAATTTGGTATTCGTACGAAAACCTAAACGAAACCGATGACCTTCTATATTATTATTAGAGTAAGCACTCAAATAAGGTCCAATTCCGATTTTACCAATATCATGATATCCAAAAATAACATCTACGGCTTTGAGTGTGTTTTTGATGACAGGGACTTGCTTAACTGCTTCAATCATTTCGTAGGCTTGTAAATCAGACTTGGATAAGGAATCATGTCGATTCTCTGCCATAAATTTATCAACATCCATAAAGGCATCCTGTGCTACTTCGATTGCTTCTTCATAAAACTCACTATCCTTAGGTTGGGCTAGACGGATATTTTTATTAGAAATATACATTTTTGCCAACATACCTGCCCAATCGTCTCGCACTTCCCCAATATCTACCAGAATTCGAGTTTTGGCAGGCAGATAACCATCTTGGGTCTTGGCAGCTTCTTGTTGAATCCGAACACCTTCAATAAAATTCAAATTTGCTGATTTATTCATTTTCGCATCAATACGTTTTAGGGCAAAAGTGGAATCAGCAATCCACATGGTTCCCGTAAATGCTAAGTCTTGTGGGCGTTTAGGACGGAATGTAATTTTATGACATGTCTCGCCATCTACTTCATATTCATTATCATCTAGTTCATAATGATAATACATTTTCCAGCTATTAGCGATCGGAGAAACAAAATCTTTTGTACCTACAGTCATCCAGTTATCGTAAAAATCATAATCTATAAAAATCATATTAATCAATTGAGCCATAAAGCTATCATCTTCCAAACCAACACCTTCAGCTTTATTTTTCAGGATTTTTTCACGAGTTCGGTCAGGTCGTGATCGTTTATATACTTCGGAGATAGTTTCACTTACATAAACAGGTAAAACAGGTTTTCCATCATCTCCTTTTATTTGTTTAGAACTATCAATGGCTGAGAGTACTTTACTTACAATTTTCTTCTTACGGAACTTATCTGAGATATTATCTACATCCAATTCGACACGCGTATATTTCTGATATTCACAGGCTAAAATGGTCTGTAAACCATTATTTTTCTTTTTATTTTTGATAACTCCTCGCAAAATCTCCCAAGCTGGATTCTCAGAGCTTGCCGTAACGACTACTTCATCTAACAACTCAGTATTCGGAAATAATTGAAAATTAATGGTCTGTGTTTTTCCTATTTCAACAATTTTAGTTTTGGGCTTATAACCAACATAGGATACAGTTAGAGAGTCTAGTTTTTCGGTAGTAGAAAGCTCAAAAAAGCCTTCAAAATCGGTAACGGCTCCAATACTTGTACCTTTAAACATTACATTGGCGAATGGGACAGCATCGGCGGTTTCTCCATCCGTTACCTTTCCACGAATAATAGTGGTTTGAGCAAAGGTTTGAGTCCAGATTCCAAGATACAATAAACTCAAAATCAGGACTCTTATGGGTGCAAAAATAGACATAACTATTGCTTGTTTTTATGTGGTCTAAACTATTGTTTTTTCTGAAATTCTGATATATTAACTTTCCGAATTGAAGGGAAGCTTTGGATTTTTTGACTCGAATATATCATTTTTAAATGTATTTAAACGTATAGATGCAACAAAGGTCAGAATTGTTGCTTCATTTTTTGCTTTTTTAAGAGGTTAAATTTTTGCTAGATTATAACGGTATAATAATAGATAGGAAGAAAGGTTTTTGATTTATATCCAAAAAGTGTTATTTTTACACTAACCTTGATTCAAAGAATACGTTCTAAGATGTAAAGACTTGAAATTTAGTTCATACTCCTAAATACTCTAAAAATATGAAATACCAAACGGCTTTATTAATTATTGATGCTCAATACGACTTTTGTAATCCTAAAGGTTCATTATTTGTTCCCAATGCTGATGAGGACATGAAACGACTCAAACAGTTTATTTTAACAAATGCTGAAATTCTTGACCATATTTGTGTTACACTAGATTCACATCCTGTTAATGATATTTCACATCCCTCTTTTTGGGAAGACCAAGAAGGAAATTTTCCACCTCCTTTTACCCAAATTACCCTTGCTGAAGTTCTTGATGGCAAATGGACTCCTCGTTTTTCACCCCAAGAAGCCATGTCTTACTTAACTGATTTAGAGACACAAGGGCGATTTCCTCATTTTATTTGGCCTGAACATTGTTTAACTGGTTCAAAAGGAGCTTCTTTGGATGAGCATTTGATGGAAGCTTTAATTGCTTGGACACGAGCAGGAAAGTCATATCAAACCGTAAGTAAAGGAACGTATCATTTGACTGAGCATTTTGGAATTTTTATGGCACAAATTCCTGTGGCGAATCATCCAGAAACACAACTGAATCAGGAACTTATTCAAACTCTGGATAAATACGAACGCCTCTATCTTGCAGGTGAAGCTCGTTCGCATTGTGTGGCTACAAGTCTCAAGCAATTAATGGATTATGCCCCTGATTTGGCTCAAAAAGTGATTGTTTTAGAAGATACAATGTCAGATGTTCCGAATCTTGGGCATTTGGGAAATCCTATCTATGAAGAAGCTCGAAAAAAAGGTATCCGATTTGCAAAAACGACCGATAAAATAGAAGCATAATCATCTAAAAAAAGGACCAGTTGGTTATAATTTTATAACTGATTGGTTATTTATTTTTGAAAAATAAACTTCATAAAATCAAAGGTAGAGTCTATGACATTTTCACCTAATAAATCAACTAAAAGATTAACAGATTTTTCAATGGCAGCATCTGTACTTTCAAAGTCTTTACTTTGATCGTCTTTCCAATAATCCAACAAAAAAAGCATTTGCCACCAAAGAATGGTATCATATTGCCCAGTAACTAAAGTACGTTCGGTCAACTCTTGGGTCTGTAAGCCTTCATGAAGTAACTCATTTGCAAAATGTTCAAATACTACTTTAAACCGATTTAGAACAGCATAGTCGTTATTCCACCAATTATAAACAGACAACGTATAGACTGCCAAGTTTCGGGATGGTTTCATGACTTCAAATAATGTAAAATACAAAGCAAGTAGTTTTTCTCGAACCGAATATTCATAATAGACAGGCTCACTTTTCATTTGTTCAATGGTTATGGCAAGCTGTTGTTCCCAAATAACCTGTTCCAAATCATCAAATGACTTGAAGTATTTTTGAAAGGTATTCTCAGATTCTCCAAAAGTATCTCGCATAAAATGAGCAATGGATTTAGGACGCTTTTTATGCTCTGCAGTATATTCAATGAATTTTTCGATAATCTGTGTCTTCATTTGTTTTATCGTTTTAATTTTTTCTGGGTTCAGAAAATAAATTTAATTTATAAGATAGCTCCTGCAATTGTAGCGGTCATTAAACACGCTAAACTTGCACCTAACAAGGCTTTCATCCCTAACTGTGAAAGTGTTCCTTGTTGATTGGGAGCCATTCCTCCGATACCACCAATCTGAATGGCAATTGAGCTAAAATTGGAAAAACCACATAGGGCATAAGTTGAAATAATAATTGATTTTGAACTTAATGAATCTTTGATTTGTCCCAAGTTGGCGTAAGCTACAAACTCATTAATTGCTGTTTTTTGTCCTAACAAACTACCTACTTGTAAGGTTTCACTCCAGTCTACTCCAATCATGAAAGCAATAGGGCGGAAAAATTGCCCCAAAATATACTCTAATGATAATCCTTGGAAGTTATTATTAGTACTTTCTTTTATCCAATTATTAATACCAAAACTTGCCCCAATTAATTCTTGCAAAATAAAGTTTAACATGAAAATTATAGCAACAAATGCCATCAGCATTGCTCCAACATTTAAGGCTAATTTTAAGCCATCAGCGGCTCCTGAAGCGAGTGCATCAATCAAATTAACTGCATTTTTTTCAGTATTAATCCTAAGTTCAGCATCAATTTTTTCAGTTTCAGGGACTAGAATTTTAGATAAAATGATGGCAGCAGGGGCATTCAATATTGAAGCTCGAAGCAGATGAACAGCAAAATGTTGTTGAGAAACAGCATCATCACCACCCAAGAAAGAGACATAAGCACCCAAAACACTCCCTGCGATCGTTGCCATTCCCCCAGTCATTAAGCACATAATTTCGGAGCGGCTCATATTGGCAATAAATGGACGTACCAAAAGAGGAGCTTCGGTTTGTCCTAAGAATATGTTACCAGCCGTGGACATACTTTCCGCACCCGAAAGTCGCATTGTACGAGACATGACCCAAGCAATTCCAAAAACTATTTTTTGTAAAATCCCCAAATAATACAATCCTGAAGAAACTGCTGATACGAAAATAATAACAGGAAGCACTTGAAAAGCAAAAATGACACCAAGTTGATGTCCTGCTTGTTCGTCTGCAAAACTATTCTTGGCAAGTCCACTAAAAATAAAAATTGCCCCATCTCTTGAGAACTCCAAAAACCGAATAAATCCGCCACTTACCGTAGCAAAAATTTCAGTTGCCATAGCTGTTTGGGTCATTATAATCGCTAAAACAAGTTGTAATATTAAACCACTTCCAACTAATCGCCAGTCAATTTTTTGACGGTTTGATGAAAACACAACGGCAATGCCTAACAAAAAAAGAAGCCCAAGAAGTCCTCTAAGATAATCCATTCTATACTTTAAAAATTGTGGAATTTTAATTTGCCAAATTGTAAAAATGGGATATTTTTTGGAGAAATAAGACAGTTTATAGCAAAAAATTTGGAAAAGATGAAGACAAAAACTTTCTAAATTACTCATAGTCATTTTGGGTAAATCACATGAGTAAATGAATTAATAATAATCAAAAAGTATTCTTTGATAATAGGTTTCAGGAATTTAGTCCTAAACCAGACAGCACGAATAATTTTATCAAATAAGACCATAGGCTTTAAAAAATCTAACGGGTTTAAAATTAAATCCCGCAATCACATTTCGACATGATTTGCAAATTCCATACAAAAAAACTACCTTGTTTGCTGAAGAAATAAAATGCTGAAAAATTATTCCCCAAATTCAACTTTAAATCTCAATATGGAAGTCCGCATTCAGTTACAGCTCAAAGAACTTGAATTATCCTCTTTATCCGAGACTATCAAAGCCATTAACTCGAATGCATCTGAAAATCATCTATATAGGATTTACCGTTTTACAATGCACTCCTACCAAAGCCTTAGTAAAATGGCATTGTTCGTCCTAAATGAAACTACAGAATGCAAGGCTGTATTTGGAACAAAAAATCAGTATGAAAAGCTTAAAATGGCTGATTATTTTCCTCATCTTGAGGAGCTATCTAAGCGTACTGATTTGACGCAAACGACCTATTTTAATGAGTTTGATTTCATTCTCCCGATTCGGCATAAAAATCAATTATTAGCAGTTGTTTTTTTAGGAAAATCACCAAGTTTGACCGATGAAATTTTGTTTGATATTGATTTTTTTGAGACACTTACCAATATCATTATTGTAGCTATTGAAAATAAGAAGTTTGCGCGAAAAGCCCAAAAGCAAGAAGACCTTCGAAAACAACTCGAAATTGCTAAACAAGTACAAACCTTACTTTTTCCAAAGCAATTGCCTTATAATGAGAGACTTAAGGTAAATGCAAGTTATCAACCACATCACTCAGTCGGGGGAGATTACTATGATTATATCCCAATCACTGATGATCGTTTTATGATTTGTATTGCGGATGTATCAGGAAAAGGAGTTCCTGCTGCGATTTTGATGTCTAATTTTCAGGCAGGGTTACGGGTATCTGTACGGCACGGAACCCCTTTGAAAAAAATTATCCAAAATCTAAACCAATTAATTCTCGAAAATTCAGGCGGTGCAAACTTCATTACGGCATTTTTGGCAGAATATGATTTTAGTACTCAAAAACTTACATATGTTAATGCAGGACATAACCCGCCATTTTTATATCACCCTGATGGTAAAATAGAAGAGTTAAATGACGGAACTGTGATGCTTGGTGCTTTTCCTAAATTACCTTTTTTAGATTCTAAAACCATTGAAATTCAGGATTTT
Source organism: Cytophagales bacterium UBA2561 (assembly GCA_002340355.1). GTDB lineage: Bacteria > Bacteroidota > Bacteroidia > Cytophagales > Thermoflexibacteraceae > UBA2561. Next base: position 114,772 of record DDLX01000028.1, on the reverse strand, counting down.
TTCTTGTTCTGTTTTACAGATGGCTTTATCGAAACTTATGATGAAACAGGTGAAGAATTCGGAGAAGAACAATTACGTTCTTTTGTTCAAGTAAATATTAGAGAAGATCAAGAAACATTACACCAAAAGCTTATTGAAACATTACATCACTTTAAGGGGAAAAATGCCTATATTGACGATATTACGCTATTATCTTGTCAAGTTGGAGATTTTGGTAAGGTTACAAATACCAAAAGCCCTACTGAGGTAGAGCTTTTGTCTTAATTTTGTTCTAATTTATTATAATTAGCGATTCCAGACATTGTTTGTTCCAAGCGAACCCAAACCACACCACTGGATTTGGTTGTCATTAATCAATGTACCAATATAGGTTCGGTCATCTGGAAAATTTACTAGGATGACATCTGGATTTTGAGAAATAATGGTACCTTCACCATTTGGACGTGAGCCCATCGTTACACTAACTTGCTTGTTTGCATTTACAGTGATAACTGATGCACCCCATTTTCCTGCAATACTCATAATTTTTTGATTGAATAGTTCCTACTCGTAAGGCTTTTCGGAATTACGCCCCGTTTTTTTAATTAAGTGGTTTCTAGACTCCACTTTAAGTTGTTTGTAATAGAAAGCCATAGTAAATTATGAGCGTTTATATGTAATGTTATGTGAATAACACAAATATATAAAGCAAAACGTATAAATGAACATAATTCTTTGACTCAGTTGAAAAGCTTTTGAGGATAAATAAATTTTTTCCAGATTTGATACTTGAAGGTTTTAAAAATATGGCTTTTTGTACTGAAATAGATTAGGATATAGAATTAAGAGAATTACTCAAAATGAAGTGATTCAATATTATTGTGTAACAAATCGAATATTTTGTTGAAGACCTTTTAGTTTAGTACGTTTGACTGCTGATTTTTTGAAAATTTCCCGAAAAAGTTCTTGGGTTAGTTCTTGCCAGTCCGAGCTTTTCATGGTTTTTAATTTTGAATGTGGCTCAAAATCAGGAATTTGATGAGGTTTAGAAAATCGATTCCAAGGACAAACATCTTGACAAATATCACAACCGAAAATCCAATTCTGAAATTTTCCTTGTGTGTCAGTCGGAATTTCATCTTTCAATTCAATAGTGAAGTAAGAAATACATTTGCTTCCATTAACTACATACGGTTCAACAATCGCATCCGTAGGACAGGCATCTATACAACGGGTACATGTTCCACAATAATCGGGAATTGGGCAGTCGGTCTCTAATTCAAGATCTAGAATGAGTTCGGCTAAAAAGATAAAACTTCCGATTTTTCTGGTAATTAAATTACTATTTTTACCAACCCAGCCTAATCCACTTCGAGCCGCCCAAGTTTTCTCCATGACAGGCGCAGAATCAACAAAAACTCGTCCATTGACTTCTCCGATTTCTTCTTGTAAAATTTGAAAAAAAGTTTTTAGTTTATCCTTAATTACGAAATGATAGTCCTTGCCATAAGCATATTTGGAAATCTTTAAATCTTCGTCTTCGTGCCAAAGTTCTTCCTTTGGGAAGTAGTTAAAAAGCAGAGAAATAACAGACTTTGCATCAGGAACTAACTTGGTCGGATCAAGTCGTTTGTCAAAGTGATTTGCCATATAGCCCATTTTACCATGATAATTTTGATTGAGCCAATTTTCTAATCGAGGAGCTTCATTTTCTAAGAATTCTGCCTTCGAAATCCCACAACCTTCAAAACCTAATTTTTTGGCAGTCTCTTTTATAATTTGCGTATGTTTTTCTCTCATTTTTCTCCAATCTTAGTATTACTTAAATTGCATTTTTTTCGATTTTTTATCTTAAAAATGAATTATATTACTTTTATTGAACTTGGTTTTTCTAAATTTGCAATCAGTCAAGACGTATAAAAATTAACCAATAAAAACTAATGATGCAAGTTAAGACAAGTCAAGAAGCTATTCAACTCGAAGACCGTTATGGCGCACATAATTATCATCCTCTTCCTGTTGTTTTGAACAAAGGTGAAGGTGTGTTTCTTTGGGATGTCGAAGGCAAACAATATTTTGATTTTTTATCCGCATATAGTGCTGTAAATCAAGGACATTGCCACCCTCGAATTTTGAAGGCTTTACAAGAACAAGCCACCAAATTAACCCTCACTTCACGAGCATTTCATAACGATATTTTAGGAGTTTATGAAAAATATATGTCTGATTATTTTGGGTATGACAAAGTTTTGCCCATGAATACAGGCGTAGAAGGCGGGGAAACTGCTGTGAAGCTATGTCGAAAATGGGGCTATGAAGTCAAAGGTATTCCTGATAATCAAGCCAAAATTATTTTTGCCACAGGTAACTTTTGGGGACGGACTTTAGCCGCTATTTCCTCATCTACTGATCCTTCGAGTTATGAAGGTTTTGGTCCTTATATGTCAGGTTATGAGTTAGTTCCTTATAATGATTTAGAAACTTTAGCCCAAAAATTGGAAGACCCTAATGTAGCTGGTTTTATGGTTGAACCAATTCAGGGTGAAGCAGGAGTTGTTGTTCCTGACGAAGATTATTTGCCTAAAGTTGCCGAATTGTGCAAGGCTAAAAATGTTCTATTTATTGCGGATGAAGTTCAGACAGGAATTGCCCGAACAGGTAAACGGTTAGCTTGCGACCATGCCAACGTAAAACCTGATATTTTGATTTTGGGAAAAGCCCTTTCGGGAGGAGTTTTGCCTGTTTCGGCAGTGTTAGCACGAGATGAAATTATGCTTACGATTAAAGCTGGTGAACATGGCTCTACGTATGGCGGAAATCCTTTGGCGTGTGCGGTGGCTATGGAGGCTTTACAAGTCGTTAAGGATGAAAAATTAGCCGAAAATGCGGAACGACTTGGGGGTATTTTTCGAGAACGAATGGAAAGTTTGATTCAAAAATCGGATTTGGTCAATTTAGTACGTGGAAAAGGCTTACTTAATGCCATTATCATCAATGATACCGAAGAAAGTTCTACGGCTTGGGATATTTGTATTGCCTTGAAAAACAACGGATTATTAGCCAAGCCAACTCATGGGAATATTATTCGTTTTGCGCCTCCCTTGGTAATTACAGAAAGTCAATTGCATGAATGTGCTGATATTATTGAAAAAACGATTCTAGATTTTGAATCTAGATTTTGAAAAATAATTTAATTACAAACACTATAAACGACAAGGACTTAAAACCTTAGATTTTTCCTCAGACCATTCAAGTCTTCGAAGATTTGAATGGTCTAAAATAGTAGAATTCAATTAGTTAGTTCTAAGTTTTTTGAAAGAATGTTTTGCCGAAGTGGTTGGGGAGCAAGCGGTAAATATTTTTCACTCAGTCTGTTGAGGTAATCCCGTAAAAAATATAGGGTATGTGACACTTCTTGTTTGTGTTCGTGTGGGTCGCCTTCGGCAAAAAGATAATACAAGGCATCATGCAAAAATTCACTGCATTTATCTTCTTCGTACATCCGTAAAAAGGCAATAAATTCTTCGTTAAAGACGTCATCTTTGGAGATTTGGGGTTCTTTTTTTGTTGAGGTTTCCATTATCTTTGAGGGTTTGAAATGAATCGAACTTTTGACAAAGTTTCGAAACTTTGTCAAAGGTGATTTTGAATATTTTGTATGCTACAAAAATAAAATAAACTTTTGTTTAAAATAAACAAAAATTAAAAAAATAACAACAAAAGTTTTGTTTTGTTAGAGAAATGAAATTAAAAATGGGAAAAAGCATAGCACAACTTTATAAAACTGCTCGTAGATATTTGAATTTAAATCAAAAAGATGTTGCCAAAACTTTAGGCATCTCCGAAGTTTCTATTTCTAAGGTGGAAACAGGAAAAACCCAACATCCCAATCATGATTATACTAAATTTTTAGTCGAAAAAGGAATTAATTATTTTTATTTGACGGGATTATCTGACCAAATCGAAGGACAAAAAATAGACGGCATAACTCGTGCTGAACATGAAACCCTCCAACAAAATTTTGATGACCTTGAAAAAAACTACCAAGAATTAGAAAATCGTTATAACTTGCTTGAACGGGTCTTAGAACTTCTTCAAATTGAAGTTGATGAGGTGGGAAATGTAAAGCAAAAAAAGTAAAACCCAAGACCATTCAAGTCTTCGAAGATTTGAATGGTCTAAAATATTAGAATTCAAGTAGTTAATTCTAATTTTTTTGAAAGAGTGTTTCGCCGAAGTGGTTGGGGAGCAAGCGGTACATATTTTTCACTGAGTCTATTGAGGTAATCCCGTAAAAAATATAAGGTATGCGAAACTTCTTGTTTGTGTTCGTGTGGGTCGCCTTCGGCAAAAAGATAATACAAGGCATCATGCAAAAATTCACTGCATTTATCTTCTTCGTACATCCGTAAAAAGGCAATAAATTCTTCGTTAAAGACTTCATCTTTGGAGAGTTTGGGTTCTTTTTTTGTTGAGGTTTCCATTATCTTTGAGGGTTTGAAATGAATCGAACTTTTGACAAACTTTTACTACTTAACCCCCTTGTAAAGAGAAGAATTTTACTTTGTTGGTTTTTAAGGGATTTGGGATGTTTAGTTTGAAACTTCGACAAAGGCGATTTTAAATTTTTTGTATATTACAAATTTAATATAGAGATTTTTAAAACTCAAAATTTGAGCTATAAAAATCTCATTTCAATTTAAAATTAGTAGAATAATCACTTTTTTTATGGGTAAGGTTCAAGAATCTTATAAAAAAGCACGAAAATATCTCAAATTATCACAACGGAAAGCGGCGGAATTGACGGGCTTAACCCAAGGTGCAATTCGAGGCGCAGAATCTGAAAAAGTGAGTAATCCAAACTGGATTTATACCAAATTTTTGATTGAACAAGGAATTAATCCCTATTTTTTAATTGGTCAATCGGATGAAATTGAAGGGCAAAAAATAGACGGCGTAACCCGTGCTGAACACGAAAGCCTCCAACAAAATTTTGATGACCTTGAAAAAAACTACCAAGAATTAGAAAATCGTTATAACTTGCTTGAACGGGTCTTGGAACTTCTTCAAATTGAAGTCGATGAAGTAGGAAATGTGAAACAGAAAAAGTAACTATTCAAAATCACCTCCTGCGATTTCGTTATTGTACTTATTTTAAAATTTATATTTTTGTCCAAAGCAAAATACCTCAAAGTCATGGGACGTTACATCAATCTTTTTACCGATTTTGGATTCAAGCGAATTTTTGGAACCGAAGAAAATAAAGATATTTTACTGGATTTTTTGAATACACTTTTGGCGGATAAACAGACGATTATCGACCTTCAGTTTCTGAATACCGAAATGTTGGGCAGTAATATTTTAGAGCGAAAAGCCATTTTTGATTTGTATTGTGAAAATGACAAAGGCGAAAAATTTATTGTTGAATTACAACGGGCAAAGCAGGAGTTTTTCAAAGAACGAAGTATTTTTTATGCCAGTCGAGCGATTGATGACCAATCCAAACGAGGAAAATGGGATTATAATTGGCAAGCCGTTTATACGATTGCGATAATGGATTTTGAGTTTGCGGGTATGGGACATGAAAACGTCAAATCGGATGTAATTTTGTATGATACTGAAAATCAGATGCAGTTTTCGGATAAATTGCGATTCATTTATTTGGAAATGCCCAAATTCAAGAAAACGGAAGACGAATTAGAAAGCAATTATGATAAATGGCTTTATCTACTGAAAAATATTTCAGAGCTGGACGAAATTCCGCCTCGTTTGCAGGCTTTTTTGTTTAAGAAAATCTTCAATTTGGCAGAAGTCAGCAATTATGCCCCCAAAGACCGTATCCAGTATGAAGAAAGTTTGAAAGAATATCGGGATTATTACAACACCATTGCTACCGCCGAAAAGGATGCAAGAATGGAAGGTAGAAAAGAAGAAAAAATCGAAATTGCCAAAAGTTTAATAACTCAAAATGTAGATATTCAAGTTATTAAAAATGCAACGGGTTTAACACAAACTGAAATTGAAGCACTCAAAGAATCACTATTCTAATGAAAATACTTTCTCAACAAGAATTCGAGCAGTTGAATGAAAAAGAGCGTTTTCAATACGAAGAACGTTTGAAATATTATCGGGATTATCACAATACTATTGAAACAGCTAAAAAAGACGGATTTGAAAAAGGTATTCAAGAAGGAAAATATCAAGCAAATATTGAAATTGCTAAAAATTTAATTCAATCTGGTTTTGATAATCAAACAATTCAAGATTTGACAGGCTTGACTTTGGAAGAAATTGAGGCACTGAAAAAATCGCTATCCTATTAAACCTATGAAAAATCAATAAGTACTAGACTTACCAAGTTTTAAAAACCTAGTAAGTCTAAAATAGTAAAATTCAATTAGTTAATTCTGAATTTTTTGAAAGAGTGTTTCGCCGAAGTGGTTGGGGAGCAGGTGGTACATATTTTTCACTCAGTCTGTTGAGGTAATCCCGTAAAAAATATAAGGTATGCGAAACTTCTTGTTTGTGTTCGTGTGGGTCGCCCTCTGCAAAAAGATAATACAAGGCATCATGCAAAAATTCACTGCATTTATCTTCTTCGTACATCCGTAAAAAGGCAATAAATTCTTGGTTAAAGACGTCATCTTTGGAGATTTGGGGTTCTTTTTTTGTTGAGGTTTCCATTATCTTTGAGGGTTTGAAATGAATCGAATCTTTGCCTAAATTTTTGACCTTCAGCAAAGGTGATTTTGAATGTTACAAATTTATATCAAATTAGGTAATATTTCCTAATTGAGTATTAGGTAATTTTACAATTTTTCTAAAATTATTGTAAAAGTTATATTTTATATGAAAATAAAAAAAGGAAAGTTATATGAACTGGCTCGAACAAAATTAAATTTGACCCGAAATGCAGCGGCAGTTCAATCAGGTATTCCTAATAAAACCATTCAACGAATTGAAAACAATATTGCTGAAAAGATTAATCCTGATTATACTGAATATTTAGTCCGAAATGGTGTGAATTATTTTTATTTAATTGGTGAATCCGAAGAAATTAAAGGACAAAAAATAGACGGCATAACTCGTGCTGAACATGAAAGCCTCCAACAAAATTTTGACGAGCTTGAAAAAAACTACCAAGAATTAGAAAATCGTTACAATTTGCTCGAACGGGTCTTGCAACTACTTCAAATTGAAGTCGATGAGATGGGAAATGTGAAGCAGAAAAAGTAAAATTCAATTTTAAAACTTGGTAAGTCTAAAATATTGGGGTATGCAAACTTTAGCTTTTAAAAAATTAAAACAAAGTTTCTTTTTGCCTTTAAAATACAATTAAATCTAAATATGTTAAAAGATAGATTCAAAAAGGCAAGAGAATATTTAGGTTTTTCCCAAAAAGCGATTGCAAAGAAAGCAGGCTTAACAAATGGCTCAATTTCTCGGATTGAAGGAGGACATTCCGATAATCCTAACTATTCGTATGTCGAATATTTAGTCCGAAATGGTGTGAATTATTTTTATTTAATTGGTGAATCCGAAGAAATTAAGGGGCAAAAAATAGACGGCATAACTCGTGCTGAACACGAAAGCCTCCAACAAAATTTTGACGACCTTGAAAAAAACTACCAAGAATTAGAAAATCGTTACAATTTGCTTGAGCGGGTGTTGCAACTTCTTCAAATTGAAGTTGATGAACAGGGGAATGTCAAGCAAAAAAAATAAAACCCAAGACTCACCAAGTTTTTAAAGCTTGGTAGGTCTAAAAATACTCCTGAAGTTAGCCAGCATACAGCCCTAGTATTTCTTTCAAGTTTTTTAACAAAGGGTATTTTTCTTGAAGTTCGGCAAAATCGTCTTTTACAGGGGTAAATTTTCGGGTGTTTTTTGGGGTACTTCTCACAACTTTTGTCTGAATATCAATGTTTTGATTTTGTAATTTTTGACGCATAAATTGTACATATTCCTGCTGAAAAGTTTTTAATTTTTCCTCTTCCATACTAGGATTAGTAAGCGGAATAATAATTTTACCGTTGACTAACTCTAGTTGTTTATTGAGAATAATAGCCTCTAACTTTCGGTTTTTTTGAGTTAATAGAGCTATAAATGCCTTAGTTTGTTTTTGGACATCCGATAAAGTAACGGGCTTATTATCCGTGATTTGTGATTTTTGTTCACTAGAAAATTTGTCTTTCTGTGAAGTGGAGTGGGAGAGAGGCTGTATCGCACGGGCTTGGTAAGCTTCTAGTTTGGTAGCAACTTTTCCCGTTGATTGTATGCGGCGTTTTGTGGTATTATCCGAAGATTTGTCATCAGTTACTGAAGGATTTTTTTTTTTATTTCGGCAACATCAGCCCCTGCTAATGGCATTTGTGCGATTTTCAGAACAGATCCTAAATGTGCCATTTTCATCAAGGCTAGCTCAACATGTAAGCGTTGATTTTTAGCTTCCTTGAATTTCATATCACACATATTTGCTAAATTTAAGGCAGATAATAAGAAGGAAACTGAGCTTTCTTGAGCTTGTTTCAAATAGTGTTGTTGGATATGGTCCGAAACTTCTAATAGTTGAACTGTTTTGGCATCTCGACAAATCAATAAATTTCGGAAGTGTTCGCATAATCCCGTAATAAAATTTTGCCCATCGAATCCTTTTTTGAGGATATCATCATAAATCAAAAGGGCTTCGCTGAGGTTTTCAGTTAGTAAAGCATCCGTGATTTTGAAGTAATAATCATAATCTAATACGTGTAAGTTTTGAACAACTTGTGCGTATGTAATTTTTCGATCAGCCGAGAAGGTAACCATCAAATCAAAAATAGACAAACCGTCTCGTAATGCGCCGTCTGCTTTTTCACCAATTAAATGTAAGGCTTCGACTTCGGCTTCAACTCCCTCTTTTTCAGCAATTTTACTAAGGTGTTGGGCAACATCTTTTACGCGAATTCGGTTGAAGTCGAAAATCTGACAACGAGATAAAATTGTAGGAATAATCTTATGCTTTTCAGTAGTTGCCAAAATAAAAATTGCGTATGAAGGAGGTTCTTCTAGGGTTTTTAGAAATGCGTTAAATGCCTGCACAGAAAGCATATGCACCTCATCAATGATATATACTTTTTTCTTGCCTGCTTGGGGTGGATATCGAACTTGTTCAATTAAGTTCCGAATATCATCCACTGAATTATTGGAAGCGGCATCCAGCTCAGTAATATTTAATGAATTTCCTGAATTAAATGATTTACAAGATTGACATTCATTGCAAGCTTCGGCTTCAGGTGTCAGATTTTGACAATTAATGGTTTTGGCTAAAATCCGTGAACAGGTGGTTTTGCCCACTCCCCTGGGACCACAAAACAAAAAGGCTTGTGCCAATTTTCCGCTTTGGATGGCATTTTTGAGAGTGGTCGTAATGTGTGATTGTCCTACTACGGACTCGAAATCATCAGGACGATACTTACGAGCTGAAACGACAAAATTCTCCATAAACTTTTTTCAGTGTGGAAACTCCACCTTTTGACAACATTTGGAAACTGTGCCAAAGGTAGGCTTTTTGGTTTTAATAACTAAATCGGTGGGCTTTGGAAGTCTCATAAATAGCACCACACCAAACTCCATAAAATCAGTTAAAATCAGTTTTTCATATTAGCAGAATATTGAACGGCAGATTCCCCCCATTCGGCAATAGCTTTCAAAAGCGGAATTAATGTTTTACCAAAATTAGTTAAAGAATATTCTACTTTCAAAGGTGGTTTTTTGGTATAGACTTTTCGCTGAATTATCCCATCACTCTCCAGTTGTTTTAACTGCAAACTTAATGTTCGTTCCGTAACGCTTTTCATTTGCCTTCGCAACTCGCTGTATCTCAATGGAGATTGAATAAGGTGGAATAAAATTACGGTTTTCCATTTTCCGCCAATGATACCCATAGTAACACTAGTGCAGCAGGGGTATTCTTTGCCATTAATCGTATACATCTCTGATTGTTTTTCGAGAGATAAAAAAACTTTAAACTATCCTTTTTGACCGTTATTGTGTCGTAAAAAAACTATACTTAATTTTGTTTCTGTAAATAGTATAGTAACAAAGGATGGGGTAAAGTTAGCCATTTTATATTGAATTTATATTGAAATGTATGCTTATTATATCAATCACTTGTTCACTAAAAAAGTAGATAATATCTAAAAATAAAAAATCAAAATGAATCTAATTAAAATTTTAAATCGCCGTTATTCGACCAAAGAGTTTGATCCGAATCGCAAAATTTCAAGTGAGGACTTTGAACAAATTAAGGCTCTCTTACGAATGAGTCCTTCAAGTACTAATATTCAACCTTGGCACTTTATTATTACTGATACTAAGGAAGGAAAAGAGCGAGTTGCGAAAGGGACACAAGGCTTTTATCAGTTTAATAATCAGAAAGTAATAGATGCTTCTCATGTTATTGTTTTTTGCTCTAAAATAGATACTGATACTAATTATATGTTGCATCTCTTAGAGCAAGAAGATAAGGATGGACGTTATCCTAACGAGGAGGTCAAACAGATGATGCACGGCGCACGAAATATTTTTGCCGATATGCACCGCTATGATTTTAAGGACTTACAGCATTGGATGGAAAAACAAGTATATTTGAATATCGGGAATCTACTACTTGGTGTAGCTACCTTGGGTATTGATGCCTTACCAATGGAAGGGATAGATATGAAAGTATTGGACGAAGAATTTGGGCTACGAGAAAAAGGATTAACGGCAATAACTGTAGTGTCTTTAGGTTATCATGCAGATACTGATTTTAATGCAACCACACCTAAATCAAGATTACCTGAAGAAGAAATCTTCACCATTTTATAAAAATTGTCTTTTTGTTATTAAAAACGATATCTGCTTTAAGACAGAATCATTTTAATGATAATTAGGTGCAAAAATTGAATTAATTTAGGAGAGTAATGAAAGCACTACAAAAGTCTATCGAAGTTGATTTTGAACGGATGGAAGGAAAATTTGCCTTGGCGTTTCGGAATTTGGATAACCCAACTCAAGAACTTTTCTTTAATGCTCAGGACTCATTTTATGCAGCAAGTACCATTAAAACCCATATCTTATTGGAGGTTTTTCGGCAGATTGAAAAAGGCATATTTAAGTTATCGGACCATGTTCGGGTTAAAAATCAGTTTCAAAGCATTGTAGATAATCGGTCTTTTGTAGTGTCTTTGGAATCGGAAGATAGTCAAGAAAATGAGCAATTGTATCAGTTTATTGGGCAATCGCTACCAGTTTCAAATTTAATTAACAACATGATAACAACCAGTAGTAATTTGGCTACAAATTTATTAGTAGAGTTAGTTGGTATTGAGAATATTAGCCAAATTGTACGAGAGTTAGGAGCTAAGAATACTCATATTGTGAGAGGAGTGGCAGACTCAAAAGCCTTTGAGTTGGGGCTGAATAATTATACAACTGCTGAGGATTTGTTACTTATTTTGGAAGCGATTGTTGAATGTAAAGCAAGTTCCTGTGAGTATGGCAAAAAAATGCTTGAAATTTTATCTAAACAGCGTTTTAATGATATGATTCCTGCCTTACTTCCTAGAAACATAAAAGTTGCTCATAAAACAGGTTCAATTATAGGGATGCGCCATGATTCGGGCGTGATTTTTTTGCCTGATGGTCGAAAATATATTTTGGTCTTGCTGTCTAAAGATTTAAGAAATGTGAGAGAATCGGTTGAAATGTTAGCTAATATCTCTTTACGGATTTATCAGTTTATGGTAAAATAGCTAATAAAAACAATGTTTACGAAACTTTTAAAATCTCGTAAACATTTTATAATCAAATTAATATACTACTAACTTACGGGTATATTTTTGACTTTCCTTTTCAATAACTAAAAAATAAATTCCCTTAGATTGATTTTCTAAGTCAATCTCTAGATTTCTAGTATTCTGACTCAATTCTTGATGTAATATTTGATGTCCAAAAACATCAAAAACTTTTACTTTAGATAAGTCAGATGATTTATTAAAATGAATCTGGAATTTTCCTTTAGTTGGGTTCGGAAATATCCTGATTTCATTATCAAGTTGATTTTCGAGTGCGGTAGTTACAGTATTCTCCTCAATGGTAATAAATTTATTTTCTTGGTGTGATCCACAAAGATTAATGACAGTTTGAGTAACTTGGTAAGTTCCTCCGCTCTGGTAAGTATGTGTAGGGTTTAGTTCAGTACTAGTACGTCCATCTCCAAAATCCCATACAAGTGAAGGAGCGTTTTTCGCCTGACTGTTGAATTGTACTTTTTGAGTATTTTCATTATCGACCTCGAAAGTCCAACCTGCTTCTGGAATGGGATTAATAACAACTTGTACTTGGTCGGTTACTCGGCAACCATTTTGAATAACGGTTAATTTGTAAAGTCCGCTTTTAGTAACGGCTAGGCTACTTTCTGTGCTTCCATCTGACCACTCATAAGAAAAGTCAGCTTCTGGGTTAAGTGGTCTCAAAACAACTTGCTCACTTGCACAAACAGTGATATCCTCTCCTAAATCTACTGTTGGATTATCAGATACGGTGATGAAAGAAGTTGTACTGACTGTGTCTTGTCCACCTTCGCCTATTGCGGTTAATGTGATTTGGTAATGTCCTGCATTTGGATAGTTAATGCCCTGTGATACTTGAGTAGAAGTTGGAGGATTTCCACCCTCAAAAGTCCAAATTCGAGAAGTCGCATTCTGACTTCTGTCGGTCAGATGGAGGCTATCTCCAACGCAAATTTGGGAACGGTCGATAACAAAAAGAGCCTTAGGAGGAGGTGAGGTACTATTTGTCTCACAATTGAAGAGGAGTGTCATCGGAGAAGGTCCACAAGTATTGGTGGCGGAACTTTGGGTTAAAACATAATCAGTAGCTTCTTGGTTTACAGGGCTTAAATTTCTTCTAACAAAACCACCTGTGGAAGAATAATGCATGACATCAGTAGGGTCAATAATATGAGCTAATTGTACGGTATGTCCTATTTCGTGTAGGGCTGTTGTTTCGAAATCAGATTGAGAGCTATTAGGTAATTCATCTCCAAAATACCAACTTGTTTGGTTAGAAAATATAATATCAAATTCTCGTAATGACCATTGTCCAGCACCTCCATTAATAGAGCAACCGTTATAATAAGATGTAGCGGCTCCCAGTACTCCCTCAGATAATGTATTATTTGTATCAAAGGTTACGATGTTAAACTCGTCTCGTGAAACAGCACTTATATCTTGAGTTTCGGTACTAGTTTGAAAATTAATGTTTTTTGTACATTTCCATGTTTGCAAAGCTCTTCGAAATGACTCTGTAGCTCCTGTTTGATTGCTCATTGTATTGGAGAATGAAATCGTATAGCCACCATTATCATTCAAATCTGCTAACTTGGGTAACTTGAATTTTCCATCATTTTGGTCAGGTTGTTCCACTATACTATATGGGACAACCAACTCAGAGGGTGTATCAGTTCGTTCGTTGTTGGCATTTCTAATCCGAAAAATGCCTGTACCTGCGAAACTAGGAACATAGGTTTGGATTTCGGTATCTGTCCAACTAATCAAGTAAGCTCCTGAGCCTAAGAGACTTTGCCCCCCATCGTCAGAATTGGAAAAAAAGACTCCGCTTGTACTGCTTCTAACTCCGAATCCCGATCCTCGAATTGTTAAAACTTCCTGTGTTCCAGCTCGGATTGTTGTTGGTGAAAATGAGGTAATGGTAATCGCTTCAGTGCGCTTGTTTTCAGTTTGTATTACTTCCTCCTTAATAGTCTTAATAGTACGAAAAGGTTCTCCTGTTGCTTGGGTTACTTCTTGAAATAATTTAGCAATCTGTAAACTTTTGAAGGGAGCAATTGCTTCATCACCTTGATAACGCAAAAAACCTTGACGATCGGCATAGGCTCTAAACTGTTTAGAATCAGGTAAGTTTTTAAGGAAAAATAGCCCTTTTTCATTTGGTTGAGGTGATAAGGTATGAGTTACAACAATCAAATCATCACCTACTTGCCCTCCTTTCGTAACCAGCTCAATGACATCAGTTGAAACGTCTCCTTTCAGAATTTTGTGGACTTCAAGTTGATGCGTGGTATAAATGAAAGTATGATTTTTGTCCCAAGATGCTTTTGAAGAAAGTACTTTACCCTCAATAACTACATCTGCCTGCTGGATTGAGGTGTGAAGTGGAATTTCGTACATTTCTTGGGCTTGTAACAAAAAAGTTACAGAAAGAAAATAACAAAGATTAAATATTATTTTTTTTACCATGAGTTCATTTTTTTATTTAATATTTTGTAGAAAGATTAAATTTTAGGGAATGCTTTTTTCAAAATGGCTAATTCGATATCCGAATAAGTAAAGGTTAGCGCCTTTTGCCAGCTTCTATCGGTCATTTTTTGACGGGTTTTTTGTAAAATAGAAATGATTTTTTCCTCGGGGTGCTTGAGTAAAAAAGCAGCAAAATAATAATTTAGAAAAACCAAACAAATGACATCTTCAAGGATTTGTACTTCGATATCTGTTTTTAGCTTTTGTTTTTTTAATAAGTTCTGAACTCTTTGAATTTGCGTCCCCGAATATCCATTTTTTTGCATTAATTCACCTGCACGGTTGGCATGATAAATTTTGAGCTGTGTTCTCCATTTAAGATAACCTTTGCGGTCATTTGGGAAATTAGTTCGGGGCAGTTTCCAACGCTCAAGATGTTGACTGCGAACAGCTAAAAATAACTCTTCCGATGCTTCGGGAGTATAATCTTCCAGCATTTTGGTCATTCGTTGAGCATATAATAGTTCCTTCGGAACAGATTTTTCCTCTTCAATTTCTTGATTGGGATCTTGTGAATTGGCACAGTCAAAAGCCTTTATTGTGTCCTGATAACGAAGTGTTTGTTTGAAGTGAGTCATGGTTTATTCTGTTTTAAGTTGATGAACCAATGTATCAATGATTCGTTTTTGTGTAAATTCTAACACAGCATCCCGATTCTCAAGGAGGTCTCGTGGAGTATCCTTAATCTTGTAGTCAGGCATAACTCCTCGATTTATTGCTTGATTTTCAGGTATCTGAGTAACACAACTTACTAACGGCAAAGTTAGAACTAAGTTTGTATTTGGAAGTGTTAAATAAGGTAATCGTACGCCTGTGCCACCCCCTAATGCACCTCCTGTCTCTTCACCAATTAACAAAGTAGGTGCTTTTCGATAAAATTTTAACAATCCAGCTACATAGGAAGCAATTCCAAATGTACCACCATTAGTTAAAATGTATAAATCTCCCTTGAAATTTTCACGTGCTGGAAACTGTTCTTCTTCTAATCCATCTAATGAAATTATATAAGTTCCTGAATCGGTTTCTATCGTTTTGAGTGCGCTAAATTCTCTGTTCAGTGATAATCCCGAATCAGTGTCACCGACAAAATTGTATTTTTTTTGTGTTATTAATTGATGACTAAATAACTGAAAAGCATTATCTATTAAAAATGAGCATAAATAAGCACCATACAAATCCTCTCCTCCTGTATTATTTCGTAAGTCTAGGATAAGATGTTCGATTTTTTCTTTTTGAATATCCTTAAATGTTTGTTTCAAAAAACGATAGAAATTTTGATTTCCTTTAAAAAAATCGCCTAAAATATCAATGTCTAAAATGGCTGTTTTCTTGTCTTTTAAAAAGTGAACCTTAAAGGGGTTTTCAGTATCCATAATTGGCTTTATACCTGCTTCAATAAAATCTGTAATTTTCTTTCGATAGGATGCTGCCATAACTGTAGCTACTTGAATATCAGAATCTCCAATGTTTCTAAACGTTATATCGTATTCTCTTGCATCTTCATATATTGCCAATAATTCAAAAGAATAAGTGCCTTGTTCCAATCGCCAAAAAACAGCATTTTCGATACCTGCATCTGAGGAATTTCGTTTGATCATTTCTTCGAGAATCTCTTCAGTAGGAATACCATTAATGGAAAGAATTTCTGCCCCGATTTTAATTTGTTTGTTATCCGTATAATTGAAACGAACATAAGTTTTTTTATCTATGAACTTGACATCAAAGGGAAAAAATCGAGCGCGGTCTTTCAGAAAGTTATCACTATAATCTGATAGCATTAATGTCGTATTCCCATCTTGAATTTTCGCAATCAAAGGTTTTATAAAATTGTAAAATTCTAATTCAGATTGTTCTTCATTAATTTGATAAAATTGCTCACGAAATGCAATATCTAATTCTGTTTTAGGGGTATAACGATACAAATTGGGATGCCCTTCTTGTAAAGCTTTCTGAAGGATTTCAAAGTCTTCTCGTAGTTCTTCTACAGGATACTTTTTTTGATATAAATCTTGGGAATGAACAGAACATACAGCAACTAAAAAAATGATAATCAATAAATTAATTTTTTTCTGAAATATCATACGATTGATTTTTTGGGTCATCAGTAAATAGTAAAATATATTATTAGTTTCACTACTCAAAACGTGTTTTTAGGAAAATAATTATACTAGAAAGAGTATCCTATTTTTAGTAGGTTTGCCAGTTTTACTTTCTCCGAGAAGTAGTACATAATACCGAATTTTAGTATCTTCGTTCCATTTCTTATAATCGGAAGTAAAGATTTCTTTCTTCTTCTTGGAGAATTACGTTTAGTAGAAATCTTGAAAAGATGAAAATTATTCCATTACCCCACAAAGACTTAAGATAATGGCAAAAATAATAAAGCCTTCACTACAAGTTGAGAAAATCCGCCAGACATGGCAGGAAATTTATGAAAATAATGAATCTGAAGCTTTAGAAAAACTCTTACGAATTCTGAGGGATTTTACCCAAAAACATGACATTTACCAAGACCTCCCTGACTGGCACAGAGATGTGGTTTTGTATTCCTTGTATGTAGATTTGTTTAGTGAAAATTTCCCTAAGCTGACCAGTCGATTAGATTACTTTGAAACATTGGGAATCAATTGTTTATGGCTTTTGCCTATTCTTGATTCACCAATGCGTGATGGCGGTTTTGATATTCGGCAATATGATGGTGTAAGACGGGATTTATTAGGACTTTCTGAAGATGCAACTGAGGAGGAAGTACGTCAGGTATTCCAAACATTTTTGGATGAAGCCCATAAACGAAATATTCGAGTTATTTTCGATGTAGCACTGAACCATACTTCGGATGAACACCGTTGGTTTCAAGAAGCTAAATCGAATCCCGAAAGCCCATATCGAGATTATTATATTTGGAGTAAAACCACTGAAAAGTACAAGGATGCCCGCTTATTATTCAAAGGAATGGAGGATAGTAATTGGGAAAAACTAGGTGATGAGTATTATTTTCATCGGTTTTATGCCTTCCAACCTGACCTCAATTATCGAAACCCCGAAGTAACCATTCAAATGTGTCGGAATTTTTTGCATTGGTTACGGCAGGGAGTGGATGGGTTTCGCTTGGATGCGATTCCATTTTTGTGGAAAGAGGAGGGAACAGATTGCGAAAATTTACCCAAAACGCATAGTCTGATTAAGTTGATTCGGGCGGTAGTGGAATCTGTGCGTCCGAGTACATTGTTGCTTGCTGAAGCCTGCCAGCCTCCTCATGAAGTAGTGAGATATTTTGGTGATGAAGACGAATGTCATGCGGCGTATCATTTTCCGTTGATGCCTCAAATCTTCAAAGCTCTTGCGAAACAGGTTAAACATCCGATTATCAATATTTTAAAGCCTGAAAACACTCCTAAAATCCCTGATTCTTGTCAATGGTTTATTTTTCTTCGTAATCATGATGAATTAACCTTAGAAATGGTTTCCGATGAAGACCGTAAATTGTTGAATGAATATTATCTTAAGGATCCTCGTTGGGGATTTCGAATTGATGAAGGAATTTCGGCAAGGTTGGCAAACTTGATGGATGAAGACCCTCAATTTATTGGGCTGGCTTTTTCGATTATGTTCACGATGGGAGGAACACCGATTATTTATTACGGCGATGAATTTGGTAAATTGAATGATGAAGGGTTTTATGAGGAGATGAGTCAGCAAACAGGTTATGAAGATACTCGTTTTTTTGGACGAGGAAAAATTAAATGGGATGAAACCGAACACGAATTGAAATTTGCTGATTCCTATACTTCAAGGGTTTTTCGAGGTGTACAAAAACAAATTCATGTCCGAAATCAGTATAGTGCTTTTGGACGAGGAAAAATTGAATGGATTGATGTTCAGGATGATAATGACCAAGTTCGAGATGAGATTTTGGCATATTACCTAACTTATGAAAATGAAAAGTTATGTATTTTACAAAATTTATCTCGTAAGGATGTCATAGTAAAATTGCCTTTTTGGTATGCTAGTTCGTGGGATGGAACGGATTTGATGTATCTAAAATTGCATTGGCACACCAGTGATAATTGTATTATTATGCCTCCTCGTAGTTTTTATTGGTTTGATATGAATAAATAATGTAGTTAAAACCTGTTAAGTATTAGATACTTAGCAGGTTTTTATAAAAAACAATCTTAATCTTTTTAAATTAGGCTTTCACTCGGTCTTTCAAAGTTTCTAGTGCCGTATCAATTCGAGCAATTACTTCATCTTTTCCGAGCCATTCGATAATAGCGGTCAAATCTGTTCCAGAACCAACTCCCGTAATTGCTACTCGAACCGCTTGCATTACTTTGCCCATTTTAATTCCTTGATTTTGAGTAACATCATACAAGGTTTGTTTGGCATTTGTACCTGAGAAATCCGCTAATTTTTCGAGTTCTAGCCGAAATTCAGTTAAAACATTCACGGCTTGTTGATTCCACTTTTTCTTAATCACTTTTTCCTCATATTGGGTTGGAGTCATAAAGAAATATTGTGATTCTTGCCAAAGTTCGTTTCCGAACGTAATCCGCTCTTTCATCAATTCGCAAACTTGCTCAATACGGTCTTGTGATTCTTCGATTTGATGTTTTTGTAAGTCGGCTTTCAAAAATTCAGCTAATTCAGCATTTGGCAAATTTCGAAGATACTGTTGGTTGTACCATTTGACCTTTTCGATGTCAAATTTTGCACCTGATTTTCCGATACGTTCAATCGAAAATTCCTCAATAAGTTCGGCTTTTGTAAAAATTTCTTTTTGAGAACCTTTCCCTGGGTTCCAACCTAAAAAGGCTAAAAAATTAACAAACGCTTCTGATAAATAGCCTTGCTCTCGATAGCCCGTAGAAGATTTATCAGGATTACTGGGGTCAACCCATTGTAATGGAAATACTGAAAATCCCAATTTATCACCATCTCGTTTACTGAGTTTTCCATTACCGTTAGGCTTGAGGATCAAAGGTAAATGAGCAAAATCAGGGGTATTCCAACCAAAATATTGATACAGCAAAACGTGTAAGGGAGCAGAGGGCAACCATTCTTCACCTCGAATAACATGTGAAATTTTCATCAAATAATCATCGACAACATTGGCTAAATGATAAGTCGGCATTCCATCCGATTTCATCAAAACTTTATCGTCAATGCTAGCAGATTGTACTGTTACCCATCCCCGAACCAAATCATTAAATCGAATTTGTTCTTTGCGTGGAACTTTAATTCGGATAACGTAAGGTTCACCCGACTCAAGTCGTTTTTTGACTTCATCTTGTGGCAAAGTCAACGAATTTTTCATGGTCATTCGGGTAATGACATTATATTGCGGAGCGACCACCCTTGCGGCTTTGAGTCGTTCACGCATAGCTTCGAGTTCTTCGGCAGTATCAAAAGCATAGTAGGCTTTGCCCTGATCAACAAGACGTTGGGCATATTCCATGTACATCGGCTTGCGTTCCGACTGACGATAAGGCGCAAAATCACCCCCATCCCAAGGACTCTCATCCAATTCGATACCACACCATTCTAAGGATTCTTTGATATAAGCCTCTGCGCCTTCAACAAATCGAGTACGGTCAGTATCTTCGATACGCAAAATCATTTTGCCCTTATTTTTTCGGGCAAACAAATAATTATATAAGGCGGTACGAACTCCACCTAAATGTAGTCCACCTGTCGGACTAGGGGCAAAACGTACCCTAACTTCTTGGTTTTCCATAAGTTATAACTCTCGAAAATCCATTTTTTGCCTTATGGCAAGTTTAATTCAGATATATTTTCACTAAAAAGCCAAAGCTACGAAATTTATGGGAAGGCTAGGCTAGTCCTTCAAAGTTTAGTTCTATTATATTAAAAAATAAATATATGATGATAAATTCATATAAAAATATAAAGAATAATCATTATTTACAACACCAAAAACCATTTTTACAGAAAAATTAAACTTGATTTTATCTAAATGATAAAATTTTAGTAGGGTAGAATAGATTTACATGACAGTATATTTCAAAAGTCTTTGATAATTATCTCGAAACTCCTGAAAAAAATTCTGAAGACGTTCAAGATCTTGTCCAGCAGTCTTTGGAAAATCTGTTTTAAGTTCTCTTTCTAACTTTTGAGCAAGATTTGCAACTCGCTGAATTCCTAATGTTCCTGCGCTTCCCTTGATAGTATGCAAAGCACTTCGCATTTGCTCACGATTTTGAGATTCCCAACCTGTTTCTGCTTCACGGATCAATTCAAGAGTCTCTCGTTCGAAATCCTCATAAAATAGACCTACACCATCCATGCCACCGTATTTTGCTAATTGCTTAATTACTTCAAAATCAATAATAGGAGGGAAGGTATCAGTTTCAGGGATGGAGAATTTTTGAGCAGTAATAGGAACAGTATCTGTTTTGTTTTGTGCTTTTTGGTGTTGTCCTGTTCTTTTAGACAAATGTGTTTTTTGTGTCCATTCCAATACTTTATTGATAATATTTCGAGCCTTAACAGGTTTTGCCAAATAATCATCCATACCTGCCTTCATAAAACCCTCACGCTCTTCAGGCATTGAATAGGCAGTCACAGCGATTACAGGAGGACATTTATCATGAAGTATTTCTCGAATTTTTTGCATCGTCATAATTCCATTCATGACTGGCATTTGAATATCCATAAAAATTAGGTCAAAAGGCTCAGTACCAGTATCCAATTGAGTTTGGATAATCTTTACTGCTTTAGTACCACTTTGGGCAATAACTGTACGGCATCCCGATTTATCCAAAATATTTTGGGCAACCCGTAAATTGACAATATTATCATCAACTAATAAAACATGAGGGCGTGTCGTAATTTGCCCTGAAAGCTCTAATTTTTGAGCCTCACTTTCCAATACAACATCCGAGGGTAGGCAGTTTTTGGCACGGAAGGTAAACCAAAAATTACTTCCTTTATTGAGAGTTGAGCTTACCCCAATTTCGCCTCCCATTAAGTAGCTTAGTTCCTGAGAAATAGCTAATCCTAATCCTGTTCCTTCATAAGATTTAGTATAGTTATTTTCAACTTGGGTAAACTTATCAAACAAAATTTTCTGATTCGCTTCCGAAATACCAATACCTGTATCAATGACTTCTATTTTAATAATTGACTCATCTTCTGAGATTTGTTGGTGTGTTTTTACATTAATTTTGACTGATCCTACTTGTGTGAATTTCAGTGCATTAGATACCAAGTTAGAAATAACTTGGGTGAGACGAGTAGCATCAGCGATCATATATTCGGAGGTATGGTCACTAAACCGAGAGAACAGCCGAATGCCTTTTTGGCGTGCTCTAGACATGAATACTGCTTGTAGTTTATCCAATAAACCTGTTAATGAGAAAGGTTTGGGATGTAATAGCATTTTTCCTTCCTCAATCTTAGATAAATCTAAAATATCATTCAAAATATTAAGAAGTACATCCGAAGAACTCTTAACTGTATTTACATAGATTTCTTGCTCATGAGTTAGAGGAGTATTGAGTAATAAATCAGTCATACCAATAATTCCATTCATAGGTGTTCGAATTTCATGACTCATGTTCGATAGAAACAACTTCTTAACTTCCAAGGATTTCTCTGCTAATTCTTTTGCTTCTTTAAGTGCTTGGGTTGTTTTTCGGAGGTCAGTAATATCACGAGCAACACCATCTAAAGCTACAGGTCTATTGTTGTGAGGTGTCCGAACGATTCGAAAATTGGAAAGTAAGGTTTTTGCTTCACTTCGTGGAATCTTATCTGAGGCTCTAATTTCTGCTTGATAGTTAGTAACCTGTCCTTTTTTAATTAAGCTTTTGACTAATATTTTGAAAGCACTACGTCTAATGTAATCATCAGTAATATTTTTACCTATAATTTCATCAGATGTTTTATCAATAAGTTCCTTGATAGATGGGCTAACCATCAGGATTTTACCTTTTAAATCGGTTCGGAAATATACATCTTGGAATGATTCAAAAATATTCCGAAATTTCTCTTCGTTTTGAGCTAATGAAATTTCTGATTCTTTACGTTCTGTAATGTCATGAGCCACACCTGAAACTTCTGTGATTTCAAGTTGGTTTGGTAAAATAATTGGACTCAAGAAAATTCGTAGCCAAATTTTTCCTCCACCTACTTCGTAAGAGATTTCAAATTGCTGGGGGTTACCTTCGAATGCTAACTCATATTTTCTTAACCATAAATGAATGTTGTGTTTTTGATGGTTGCCACGCAATGTGGCAATTCTCATACCAACTTGAGGACGAATTCCAAAAATATCCCGAATTCCACGGGTGTAATTTCGATTGCACCGAGTAAGCTTGCGTTCACGATCAATAGACCACATCAGATGCGTACCACTCTCGTAAATTGCCTGTAAACGAGCTGTTTGTAATTTCATGTGATCATGATTTCGGTGTCGTTCGATTGCTCCAACGAACTGACGAGCTACAAAGGATAAAATTTTTAGGTCTCTTTTGCTGTGTGAGTGTTCTTTTTGAAAAGATTGAATAATAATCATTCCAATACTTTCTATTTTTTGCCAATCTCTTTCACTATCCTGCTCACTAGGAATTAGAGGCGCACCGAGCCAAACTTGTGGAATATCTTTAACTTGATTTAACTTTTGTTTGTCAATCAGCTTTGAGATTTGTTCTTTATGAAAGATCATGGGACGCATGAATCTTTGCACAGCATATTTAGCAAATTCTTTTCCTTTGATACCGATATTTGTCCCTTCGGGATTAACATAATACGGAAAGGAGAAATTTCGTTGTTGGGGATTCTTGAGAACTAAAATAAAGCCTTCGGCTTGAATTGTGTTTTTGAGTTGTTGATAAAAATCTTGATAAATCGTTCGTAAATCGGCATGCTTAAGAGTTAATCGAGAAGTACTATAATATAATTTTTCTGTTTTTTCTGCTCGCAGTTTATCTGTAACATCATGGAAAACACCTCGATAGGCTGTAACTTCACCATTTTCATACTCACAACTAATTGTTCCAGAAAGTTCAATTTTTCGACCTTCCTTGGTACTAAACGCAGTCTGAAAATTTTCTAATATTTTTCGTTGTGGAAGTTCCAGAAGATTTCTGCGGGTAGTTTTATAGGCATCTCGGTGAATAATCGTTCGAAAATTAAGCATAGGAATATCTTGATGTTGATAGCCTATAGCAGTCTTCCAAGCTTTATTTACAAAAAGAAATTTGCCCTTAGTAGAAATGATTTGGATCAAATCAGGAGTATTATCAAAAATGCGGTATAACAATCGGTTTCCTTTGTGAAAGGCACGTAAGATTTTGTTTTTTTGGTCTGCATTTCCACCTATTAAGGTAACAGAAGCCAGTCCTCCAGTAGCTGAATTTAATATGACCGCTTGTAAATAAACAGGAAACTTATTCCCATCTTTAGTTTGGATTTTTCCATGACTTGCAGCAATAAGTTCCGAGATTTGGAAGGGTACTTGACGCAGACTTCCAATTTGAAGCACCTTTGTTAGTGATTTGTTGAGTACCTCGATACCTGTCCAACCTGTTACCTCTGAAAAATACTCATTTATAAAAGTAACATTTCCTTTTGCATTGATAGTGAGCGCAAAAATTCCAGAATGCACAAAGGCATTTTGCAGGCGTTGTTCGGAGTAATCGACTAATTCTTGCCGAGTCTTCACATCTTCCTGACTAATCTGGTCAGTAATATCTACTGCTGAGCCAATGACTCCTTGAAAAATCCGACGTTCATCAAAGTAAGGAGTACATGTTTCTAATAATTTTCGATATTCACCATCCTTACGCTGAATTTGATAAGTCAGTTGAAAGATTTCATGCTTTTTGTGTTGTTTTTTTAATTCCTGTAATATGTGTGGTAAATCTTGTGGGTGTACCAACTGAGTCCACTGGGCAGCGGTTCGGCTAGTACCCTGAATGCCCGTGAATTTTGACCAAGGATAATTAAAGTAAATAAATTTACCATCTCGATTTGTCATTCGGAGTAGGGCAGAGGCATTATCTGCAATAAGTCGAAGACGATTTTCACTATTTGCCAGTCGATTATTGAGCTTAAGCTGGGTAATAAATCGACTAAGCTCAACTCCAAATAAACTAAGTAAAAAATGTGCGCTATCTTCTTCAGAAGGCTCAAAAAGTAAGGCGGCACCAACTTGTTCAGCAATTAGAATTGGAATGAATAACAAACCTTTTTCTTGATGCGGGCTAAGAGTGTATGGGTCGATTTTCAGAACATGTTTTTCTCGGAAAACTTCACTAAAATCACTAGGGTTTATCTCATAAATCACTTTCTGTAATTTGGTCGAGAAATTGACAGATAAACGTAAACGAAATCTCTTGGGAGAAGGTCGATCAATTAAATAATAACCAGCTGATTTCCAGTAACCTAACTCTTGTAATTTGGCTATAACTTTCATTAAAATTGCTTCAAGCCGATTTTCGCTAGATACATGTCGGATTGTATCCTTAACAATTCGTAACTCATCAAAACGAGCTAGAATTTCAGACCGATTATTGTGTTCATGGGTAGTATCATAGGCAGTAATTAAAATACTGGGTTTCCCATGATAACTACTTTGTTGGAAAGTAAGCTGAGCGTAAAATGTATGACCTCCATGACTTTGTCCTTGAATATTGATCTGAGGACTGATTCCTTGCCCAACCTGTTTTAGAACCTTCTCAAAATCAAATGAAATGGATAGATTTTGAAAACACTTTGCAATCGTTTGGTTTGTGAGATTTTCAAATATTAGTTCAAAGTAACGTCTTGCTTCTGGATTAGCATCGATAAAGTATCCCTCTTGATCAATGATTAGAACAGCAGTTCGATTTTTTCGAAACAGGATTTCATGTAGGTTTTCATGCGAAAAATGAATTTTGGTCTGGGTCAAAATACAAGCAAATAATTTAGCATGAGACTGATTATCAGCAGATTGTTCTGTATAGCTTTTATAATTCAAAATATAAACTACTCCGCCTTTACCTATCATTTTAAGGATGCCTCGTGTAACTTTTTTCTCTTGAAGAGCTTGAAAGTAAGCTTGCCACTCTTTCAGGCTGTCTTTTAGAGCAAGCTGATGTAAATTTTGATATGTGCCATCTGAAGCTCGGATTTCAAAAAGTTCCTCCATTTCATCATTCCCTCGGATAATTTTACCATCCAGATAATGAACACATACTAAATCATATTCCTTTGAAAAAGACAATTCATTAGCACTTGAGTCAATAGATTCTTTTTTCTGATATTGAGCCAATTGCTTACGAAGTTCTTGAATTTCAGCTAATAAATTATTTGTGTTTGGATTTTGATCTAGAGTTTTATTTTGCATGAATAGAATAATTTTAATCTGGTATGTTCTGTCAATCTTATATCAATCGGAAAATAATTATTTTTACCTGATTTTCCAGCTCTTACCATGCAATATATCCCAGATTAGATTAATTACAAAATTCTACTTAACATAATATAAGTTATCTTTCATATTGGAATTCCAATATCTCTCTTAATTTGCAACTTTTATAGGCATATGTATAACCAAATCAACACTGATAGACCAATAAACCCAAGAAACAACAAAATAAAACACAATTTTATTTGTGATTCTAATTGAACATTCTCTACTCTATAAAATAAATTTTATTTTTTTGATAAACCTAAATAAAAAGCACTTTTTAATTAAATATATTCAATTTAATATAAAACTAAAATACATAATATGCTTAAAAAGCTTTCCATCTCTCCCCTACTCTTCTAATTTTTTTTAAACACGATATTACAATTGGGTAACATTTTACGAACTTTATCTTTTTCCTCTTTAGAGAGTTGATTATTGTATAAATCCAACCAAGTTAAGTTTTTTAATTGGGCAATTTTCTTGGGAATGGCTGTTACATTACTATTGATTATTTGTAGAACTTTTAGTTCATGTAGATTTGTAATCTCAGGTGGTAAAAATTCAAACTGATTCGTTCTTGAGGATTGATGTCCAATCATCAAAATTTGTAATTTCGGATAGTTACAAACTTGCTTGGGAAAGTTTCTGAATGAACTTTTGGATAAGTCTAGAATGGTAGTTTCATGATATTAGGTCTTTCAGTTGATAAGCTATGGAATGGATATTTCCAAGTGTGTCCAGATAATAGACTTCTCGATCTTTTTCTACTCTTGCGAGTACAAAACCATAATATTGATAGTAAGGTTTAAATTGTTCGACTTTATCCCACTTTCCAAATTTTGGAACAGGACTTCCTTTCTTATCAATGAAATAAAAATAGTCTTTTTTTTTGGCTAAGGCATATTTTTCTTTAAAGAAGTAAAAAGCATCTATAATTTTTTGTTTTTCTGTTTTTTGTTTTTCACTTTGTTCGAAAGCCTTTTGTGTTTTACTTTCGGCTGTTTCGGCTCTTTGTTTCTCTACTAGGGCGTTTTGCTTTTCTGATTTTTTCGTTTTTTCAAGGGCATACGTTTTTTGCTGTTTTTCTTTAAGAGCTCTTTGTTCTGCTTTTTGGGCTCTAATTCTAGATTTTTCACTTTCTGCTAGTTGTAAGTTATACCGATAAACCCAGTAAGTACTAAAAAGAAATAAGCCAAGAATACCCAACAAAAATAGTCGTTGTATGGTATTTTTTCGTTGTAGTTTTCGGTTTTTATCCTCTAATTGCTTGTTGTAGTGTTCCTTAATAGCTTCTTCACCTTCTACTCTTTGACTAAAACCGATAAAATCGACCTCATCGGGTATCAAATCAGGGGTTTCGGCTTTCCACTGGAGTGCTTCTTGTAGTTGTGTTCCCCTCAAAGCCGTCGTTTGATCCTTGCGGCCGGCTTGTATCCAACGTCTCATTGTCTGTAAAAACGGACGGTCAATTTTTCGAAACATGGTTTGATGCCATTTTCTATCAAAGTGGCGGGCATAAATTTGGTTATTAATCTGTAGCATCTGTCCCTTTTCAAGAACCAATCCCGATAACTTCAAATAGATTTGTGTAAGATTTCGGGGTTGATGTAGAAGGGGATTTCCTTTCAATAAGTCTTCGTATAAATTGAGAATCAGTAGATTTTGACTACCATGTGATAAAAGTCGGGTTTCGATAGTATCAAAATTAGTTTCAGGCGTTCCATTCGGGTCAAAAAACAGTTCTTCTATCGTAGGTATTACAGCCGCTTCATCAGTAAGTACTTGTTTTTCAGCTAATTTTGCTAATATTTTTTGTGTCAAGTAGGGCTGTCCTGAGGATTGTTCAAAGACGGCTTGTAAGACTTGGGGGTCAATCTGTTGAGGCGTAAAGACAGCTTGCATATTTTCATAAGCGAGATTTTTCAGGGCAATTGCCTCACCGATATTAAAAGGGGTTTTGGTAGGATCTTGGATTAGTTCATCAGGAGAAGCCACCCCAAATAGCGCAAAAGTGAGTTGGTGAAAAGGAGATTCAGGATTTTCGGCACGCTGATTATAACTGATTATAAAATGCTCGTATAGAGGCAAAAAATAAGATTTGAAAAATCAATTTTTGTTAAATCTGAGTTTATTATTTCTAATTTTGGGACGAATTGAAAAAACCTAAAAAATATGACTCTTTTTACTTCCAAATTACCCAATACCAAGCCTTCGATTTTTACGGTGATGTCCGTATTGGCACAAAAACACGGAGCGGTAAATTTATCACAAGGATTTCCTGATTTTCCGTGTTCGTCTGAGCTGATTGATTTGGTCACTTTTTATATGAAAAATGGTGATAATCAATATGCTCCGATGTCGGGAGTACCTGAACTTCGGAAACAAATAAGCCAAAAATTTGAGAAGTTATACGGTATAACAGTTGATGCCAAAAATGAAATTACGGTTACTTCGGGTGCAACCGAGGGGCTTTATTCGGCGATTTCGGCATTTATCCGACCCAATGATGAGGTGATTATTTTTGAGCCTGCTTATGACAGTTATCGCCCTGCCGTAGAGCTGAATGGAGGTAAAATTATTCCCGTAAAACTTACCTTTCCTGATTTTCGGATTGATTGGGAGGCTACAGCTCAAGCCATTTCCGAGCGGACTAAAATGCTGATTGTCAATTTTCCGCATAACCCTTCGGGAAGTGTATTGGAACAAGAAGATTTAGAGGAATTAGTTCAATTAACAAAAAACACCGATATACTTATTTTGAGTGACGAAGTTTATGAACATCTTGTTTTTGACCACCATTCACACCGTCCAATTTTTCAACATCCTGAGCTTCGAAAACGAACTTTAGCGGTTTATTCTTTTGGAAAAACTTTTCATGCTACGGGTTGGAAAGTAGGTTATTGCATTGCATCAAAAAATCTAAGTAAGGAATTTCGAAAAACTCATGAATTTGTAACTTTTAGTACAAATACTCCTTTCCAAAAGGCAATTGCTGAGCATCTTAAAAAACCGAAAAACTATCTTGATTTATCCTCTTTTTTTCAGAAAAAACGAGATCACTTCAATCAGATTTTAATGGATTCCCGATTTGAATTCTTGCCAACGAAAAGTACCTATTTTCAATTAGCAAATTACCGCCAAATTTCAGACGAAAAAGATACGGATTTTGCCGTTCGAATGACCCAAGAATTTGGGGTGGCAGTCATTCCAATTTCTGTATTTTATACTGATGGAACAGATAACCAATTGATACGTTTTTGCTTTGCTAAGGAATCGGGTACGCTTCAGATGGCTGGCGAAAAACTAATTCAGATTTAAGTATCATTGTTTGGTTTTTTCTTATTCTGTGGAGGAAGGACTGATTTTTTGAAGCAAACTCTGAACAACCTTGAACTTGACTTGTAACTGCTTCAAATGGGATTTTTCTTCCTCATTTTCAGGAAATAAAAACATAGCATCCTCTGTTTTTAGGATTTCGGCATACAAAATTTCCTCATATTGTGTTCTACACTTTCAAATAAAAGTTCTTCCTCTTCAGGGCTTAAAACCTGATTCTTAATAGTGGTCATTTTTTACATTAGTTTAAATTCATTTATAACTATATTACAATCTGCAAGATAATAAAGAAGTCCTTATCTTAAAAAATAAAATCTCAAAAGCGATGTCTAAATTTTGCATTAATATATTGATTTTCAGTATTTTAAATCATTTTATTGTTGCTCAAGATATGTCCAGAAATCAAGAAAAATTATGGATTGCAGTTCAAAATGAAAATTTAGAAGCGCTTCAAAAACAGTTAAAAATCAACACTAATTTAGATTTTGAAAAAACAGTTTATCATCAAACTCATGGCTTTTCGCCATTACATTTAGCGGTATGGAATCGTAATTACGAAATGGTTAGACTATTACTAATAAGTGGTGCAAAGGCAGATAAAGAAATTACAAAAAATACTGGACTTAAAGGATTTACGCCTTTGATGTTAGCACTACATAGGCATATGAATACATCAGATGAGATTAAAATTATTGCCCTTCTACAAAAACATAAGGGCAATTCGAGCAATGATTTACTGAAGAGAGCAAACAAAATATTAGCTGATTCGTCTAGCTCTGTTGATAAAAAAGTTTGGCAAATTGATACACAGATAAAATTATTAAACCCTGATAGACAAGAACTTGAAAAATATTATTCGAAGTGGTACGAGCTTCGGCAAAACAGCAATAATGCTAAAAAATTAGGCTGGATTGCTCGTGAATTAGGAGATTTTTATTTGGAAGATGCAAACTACAAGAAAGCTTTTACCTATTTCGAAGAGTTTATAGAACTTATTCAAGCTGATGATTTCACTGCTTCCCGATTTTGGTTGAATCATGCTCAACACTTTTACCATCCACATCAAAACCTGAAAGAGGAATACCAAAAAGAACAAGATATCTGGTTGTTAAAATATTGTCAAAAAGCTTTCGAAACTAGCCAGAAGCTCAATTCTTATCCGTATTTCTTTCAAGAAATAGAAAATATTCTTGATGGATGTATCCGATATTCTAAGAGTAATGTTGTTAATCAGGAAGTTTTGGATTTATGGATTCAAGTTTTATCATATCAAAATAAGCAATTTGATGTAGTTCGAGCTTTACTTTTGACTGCTCGAAAATCCCACGAAGCCGAAAAATATATGAAACAAGCTCTTGAATATGCTATCAAAATCAAAGGCGAAGACAGTCGCATAACTGCATTAATTCACTGTTCAAATCAATATCAACAAAAGGAGTTTAAAGATTACGCTAAAAGTCTTGAAATCAAACTAATCGAATATGATTCAAAATACCACCATCAACTAAAAAATCCTGCTAATTTTCTACATTATCTCAAAGATCCAGTTGAAATGCTCATTCTACTAAAAGAGCCTGAGTCAAAAGCAACGAATTGTATTTTAGTTTTAGATAATTTCCTCAAAAATCACGACAAGGATTATGAAAAGATATGGGCATATCGACTGAAAAGCAGGCTCTTGCAATACCAGAAAAAATATAAAATGGCAGCTCTTGTTCGGGTTAAATTAATTCCATTTTTAGGTAAAAATCCCAAAGAGGATATTCGGGATTTGTCAGATATTGGCTTTCTATTTCAACTGGCTGGAGATAAAACGAATGCCTTGAAATATTTTGAAAAAGCTATTGAGATCACTCAAAATTATGATGAACTTGAAAGTGAAACAGCAAAGTATATTTTGAAGATGGCTCATTGCTTTGATTCGTTTGGAGATTCTCAAAATGCTGAAATCCAATATAATAAGGCTTATGAAATCAAGAAAGAATAACATTGAATTAAGATGAAATTTATAGACGTAAAAAATTTACCAGAAGAGTATAAGAAGAAATGAAAAAGATAAACAAAAAATTTTATCTTTATATCAATAATTTACCTGAATCACCTGATAATGATTGATAAAGAGGATATTAATAATGCAACTAAACATCTGGTTCGTGTGAGTACAGTTGCCCGCGAGATTAAAGTATCTCCAAAATATGTTTATGATTTAATAAAAAAATCAAAAATTGATGCTATCGAAATTGATGGGGTGAAATTTGTAATTATGAACCATTTATATAATGAAATTTTAGAAAATACAAAAAGAAAATAAAGCTTTATTTAGTTTATTGTATAGGGTTTCCGCATCAAACTTATTGAAAATCAAGAAGCCGTTTTTGTTGGTGTCGCTTCGCCAAAACACCAGCAAAGGTGAAAAATTTGCAGAGACTTCTTTAGAAATTGCCAAAAAATTATCCTGCCGTTATCGGAATAGAATTTCCGAATCAAGATATCATCTTAAAAGATTGAATTAGCCCTACCCAAACTCATCAGGTTTTACTCCAAAAAATTTGTTAGAGTAGTAAAAGATAAGCAAAAATTTTATCTTTACATCTAAATAACTCACTGAATTACCTAATAATTAACCTTTAAAGTTATAAGCAATGAGCCAAGATGAAATTAATAAAATTACTGAAAGTTTAGTTAAAGTTAGTACTTTTTCTAAAATGTCAAATTACTCTGTTAAACACATATATTATTTAATCAAGGAGGAAAAAATTAATTGTATAGAAATTGACGGAGTAAAATTTATAGACATAAAAAATTTACCAGAAGAGTATCAAAAAAAATAAATATAGGGTTTGTAATAAAATAAGAAATGTTATACCTTTGACAAAATAAGACAAGTATAACATCTCTTACTATATAACCTCTTTGAAATAATGAAAAATTCCAGTCACAACCTAAATTCTTTATCCTCAAATCGATGTGTTAGAAATACAGATGCTCTTTTATCGTTTACCGATGAGTTGTTAGAATTTAGCACTCCTGAAGAAATCATTGAACTATTAGATAGTTTACCTGCAATAGTTATTTATGCACAAGCAAACATTGGAGGACATGAAATGGGCATATTAGAACAGATGAAAAAATACTTTTGGAATATCTACAAATTGCAAATACAAGAAAAACACGAGACTGAAAAGCAACAGTTATTAGCAAGTAAAAATTAAAAAAGGACTAAATTCCTGTTGTTATCTTAGAATACCAATTCTGA
The DNA here is from genome assembly GCA_002340355.1 of Cytophagales bacterium UBA2561. Classification (GTDB taxonomy): domain Bacteria; phylum Bacteroidota; class Bacteroidia; order Cytophagales; family Thermoflexibacteraceae; genus UBA2561. The sequence goes on along the minus strand of DDLX01000028.1, from coordinate 82,437 downwards.
AAATTTGCGCTTACCCTCCAAAAAATAGGCTTTGATAATACTTTTGGAATATATCTGTGGATGTTGATGCTGGACGGCAGTCTGTTGGGCTTGTTTTCGTTTCTTTAAAATTTTGTTAAAATTAGCATAGAGATAAAAATGCGACCGAATCACCGCCCAAAATAATCGAACCTCACCCGAAAGTAAGTACTTTGTTGCCGCTATGCCGTCCAGCACCATACGCCAAAAAACTCTTCCGAAAACATTTGAAGCGGGTAAATTCTTAATCATCATCACCAAATTATTGCGAAAATTTAGGTAGGTTTTTCGAGGATTTGACTTAGGTAATGTTCCTCCACCGACATGAAAAACAGTACTCTTGCCTGTGTACATGATTTTATAACCTGCATTTTTGAGTCTCCAGCACCAATCAATTTCCTCCATGTGGGCAAAAAAATCACCATCCAATCCACCAAATTGATGATACAAATCGGCACGAACCGCTACACAAGCGCCAACCGCCCAAAAGATTTCAATCGTATCATCATATTGTCCTTGATTTTCTTCAGCATATTCAAAAATTCGTCCTCGGCAAAATGGAATCCCAAAACAATCAATAAACCCCCCTCCTGCCCCAGCATATTCAAAACGATTTTTATCATAAAAAGCCAAAACTTTCGGCTGAACCGCTACTATTTTTTCATCTTTTTCCAACAAATCAATCAAGGGTTCAAGCCAATTTGCTGAAACCTCCACATCCGAATTTAACAAAACGTAATATTTTGCCTTAACTTGTTGTAAAGCAATATTATAACCTTCGGCAAAACCCGTATTTTCAGTCATTTTGATAACGCCAACTTCGGGAAAGTTTTCATTTAAAAACCTCAAAGAATCATCCGTAGAACCGTTATCGGCTACGATAATTTCGGCATTGGGAGTGTGTTGAAGAACGGAAGGCAGGAATTGAGCTAAAAAGTGTTTTCCGTTGTAATTGAGGATAACGACAGCAGTTTGTATCACGTTTTTGGGAATATTGGAAAAAATACAAAAACTTGTCAAGTTTCCATATTTTGAGGGAATTGACAAGCCTTAAAATTGATCATCAGTTTTTTATTTGCCTTTATTTTAAGCTTCCCAAATCTAGTCCAGGAATATTTGGCATAAAACTTTCGGTTTGTTTACGGATATGCTCTTGACACTTTTCACCAACATCATTAAGTGCTTTGTTTACTGCCGCAATGACCAAATCTTGTAACATCTCCAAGTCATCAGGTTTGGCAAGGTCGGGGTCAATATCAAGTTGAATTAGTTGCTTTTTTCCGTTTACTTTGACTTTTACAAGTCCTGCACCCGCTTCGGCTTCGGCGGTGATATGCACTAGGCTCTCTTGTGCCTCTTCCATTTTGCCTTGCATATCCTTAATCTTGCCCATCATGTTTGCTAAATCCATACTATTCTATTTTTTGTAATATTTTAGTGTACTAACTTTCTGTGTACGGAAAATTTCCTTAAAGGTAACCTGAAAACTTTAACTACCCAAATTGCCTATTGTTTTTTTAGCTTTTCAATCCACTCTGCTGATTTTCGTACTTTGAGAACCTTGCCGAATACCTGTCCATTAGGTAAAGTTTTAGCTACTTTTAGGGAAGTCTCGGCATATTGCAAAGCTCGTTTTTTCTGATTTTTCTTTTCGGCATAAAACTGACTTATCCGCAAGGAAACTTCATGAGCCGTATGTAAATTGAGAACATAACGTTCTAAAACTCCTTTGCTTTTTCCAAGATTTTCCTTTGCGGTTTTAAAGGCTCGAACATATTGCTTCTCAGCATCCCGAATATCATTAAAGGATTCATAACAATAGGCTATTTTCAAAATATGAATCGGGACTTGAGGTTCTAATTCTAAATACTTTTGATTAATTTCTAAGGATTTACGAAAATAGTTCAAGGATTTTTCTTGATTTTTGGCTAATTGAAATAGAAAACCAGTATCGGCAAAATCTTTACTATTTTCTTGTGGATTCTTGTTTTCAAAACTCAATATCTTTTCCCGATTTTCGGCGGCTTCGGCGTAATTTTCTAAGTATTGAAATAAATGACTTTTTAGGCGAAATGCCCAAATTTTTTCTTCTGTTTGGCTATGACTTTCCAAAAACTTATCCAAAATTCGAAGACACCTTTGGGCTTGGTTTTTATCTCCTTTCTTGAAAATAAGCCAGTCAATTGGATTTTTTGCCTCAATCAAAGTCAGATGTTTTTTATCATAAAGATTGATCTTTAATTCAAATGCTTTGGCGTATTCTTGAAAGTGATGCTGATAAAAATAAGCATAATCTAACCAAAAGCGTTTTTTATTATAGCCACTTTTTTTCAGCAATACTCCTAACTGATGAAAGTAATCCTGTTTTTTGGTATTATTTGGTAAACGATGGATTACCATCACCAAAGACTCCATTAATTTGTTAGGTTTATTTTGAAGTTTTCGGGTTTTTAAGTAAATTTCTATATGTCTGTGGTCTTCTTTTTGGGGTATCCAATACCAAATTCTTGACTGTAACTCATCGGCTATTTGTCTGTAAATATTATTTTTGAGTACCGAATCTTTGATGCTTTTACTCAATTCGAGGGCTTGTTCATAATAATTGTATTGCCACGTTTTTCCCTCTGCCCGAATAATCGAGTCATTTGAGTATCCCGTATCATTTGCTAAATTTATACAAAAATCGACTGCCTTTGAAACATCTGTTTTTTGGTAATATGTAATTATTTTCTGAAAACACTCGTCTGCCTTTTTATATTGATGTTGCCTTTTATAAAACTGTCCAAAATCCCGTAAAGCCCAGATAAGTTTGATTGAGTCCTCCCCTACTTCTCGGATTTTTACCCACTTAAGATATAATTTTTCGGCATTAAGATACTTGCTTTCTTGCTCCAAATTTTTAATTGCTTGATGAATTCCCCATAATTTAGATTCTCCTTTTTGCTGTAAACGAATCTGCTGTGCATTCGCAAAATAATGATTGGCTTTTGTCCAGCTTAATGTATCAAATATTTTTCGCTTGACCTTTAACTTGACACCCTCTGCAAACTTGGTGCTTACGCCTTGATACTTATTTTTACTTATCTGATTCAATATCAGAATATTATAATCTGACCAGCTTTGAAATGGATCAGAAATTTTATTGATTGTACTTGGTTGTACATTCATTTCTTGAACCTTAGACAATAATTCACCTTCTGATGTTATATAAGATCTGAAGTAAGTTTTTTGTAAATATAAATTTCCCAGTAGATTAAATGCGGAAGCGATTCCATTTTTATATCCTAACTGCTTTGCCAACCGCAATGCTTCCTGAAGGTTTTTTTCAGCTTCCTGAAGTTGAAAATACGTAATATAATTTTTTCCCAATTCGGTTAGGTTATTTATTCTTTTTTCCCCTTTGCTTCGTGCCAAAATTTTCAATAAACTATCGGCATCAAATTGTGGAATATCCTCCTGAGTTATGCTCTCAAGAAAAAATAACCTATTATAGAATCCACTTTCACGACCTAAATCCATTGCCGTTTTTCCATTTTGCGCCTTTAAGGTTGTATCTACGTGATTTAGTAAATGTTTTGCCATAGGTTTGCGTTTCCTTTGAATGGCAAAATGTAAAGCGGTATAACCAATTTCATCTCTATTACTGGAATGAATAACCTGAGCGTTAAGACCTTTTGACGGCAAACAACAAAGTAAAGTGTGTACTATTTTTTCCTCATTGTACTTTGCGACAAATGGCAATAGTTCCCCTTTGTAGTTAGGAAGTTCAAAGACCTGTTTAAAATCTGCTCCATTTTTTTGTAAGTTTTGAGCTACTCTCTTGAGAGATTCATACGTTGCTTTGTGCTTGATACTAAAAAATAGTACTTCATAAGGAACAGTTATACCATCACGAAAAGTAAGATCTTGCCGAATTTTTGCTCCATGACGCAACAAAGTTTCAATCAAGTCTTCATCTGCTTTAGAGTCGACACCCTGATTCAAAGCCAAAGCCAAAGGTGTAAAATTCTCATAACGAGGATTATTCTTAATTTTTTGTCCAACTTTTGCTCCATTTTCTAGTAATAATTTAACTGCATAAGGATTTCGATTGAGTATGGCAATGTGCAAAGCCGAAAAATCATGACTTAAATTTTCTGCCGAAATAACGGTATTTACTTCTGCCTTATTTTTGAGTAGAAACTCCGTAATTTTCAGGTTAGTGGGTGTATTTCCATTACAAGCCAACATCAACATAGTTGCCTTTTCGGGAATCATCGAATTTCCATAAATCGGAGCATTTATATCGGCTTTGTAGTCAACAAGTAATTGGGCTAATTTGAATTTCCGAGAAGCTAATGCCCAAAAAATGGGAGTATTTCCCTCCAGATTTTGGACATTTGGATTTACACCTTTATGAAGGTATTTTTCGGCTAACTCCAGATTATTGGTTTTTATTGCCTGCCAAAACTGATTTTCTTTTTTAGATAGTTTTTGAGCAAAATTTTGAAAAGATATAGAAAATAAAATACTGATTACTAGTAATTTGAAAAGTATCTTTTGCATGAAACATATGTTTAGTTGTTCAGGTAATTTGAATATTAGGGAATAAAGTTAGTTTTTTTGAACGTAATATTGATGACTTATTAATCTTATAGGATAGAATGATTTGGGTTTTTATATTATGAATATATCATCATATATTTATTTTTTAATAATTATAATAAAAATATACCAATCAAACACTTTTACTTTTATAGGATTTAAGATAGCGATACATGTCAAGTATTAGGAAAATAAAAGAGTTTTTGTATTTTTACGATTAATCAAATACCCAAAAATACAATGAGAGAAATCCAATTTAGAGAAGCCCTCCGTGAGGCAATGTCCGAAGAAATGCGAAGAGATGAATCCATATTTCTGATGGGTGAAGAAGTTGCCGAATACAATGGAGCCTACAAAGTCAGTCAAGGAATGCTAGATGAATTTGGAGCGAAACGAGTCTTTGATACCCCTATTGCCGAATTAGGATTTAGTGGTGTTGGAGTTGGTGCTGCTATGAATGGTTTACGTCCGATTGTTGAATTTATGACTTTCAATTTTTCACTTGTTGCCATTGATCAAATTATCAGTAGTGCCGCTAAAATGTACTCCATGTCAGGAGGACAATATTCTGTACCGATTGTATTCCGAGGTCCTACAGGAAATGCAGGGCAATTAGCTGCACAACACTCCCAAAATTTTGAAAATTGGTATGCTAACTGTGCAGGTTTGAAAGTACTTGTTCCTTCAACTCCTTACGATGCCAAAGGACTACTGAAATCCGCAATTCGTGACAATGATCCTGTCATTTTTATGGAATCTGAACTAATGTATGGTGATAAAGGTGAAGTTCCTGAAGAAGAATATCTTATTCCAATTGGGCAAGCTAAAATCGTAAAAACAGGAACAGATGTAACTTTGGTTTCTTTCGGGAAAATGATGAAGGTTGCTGTATCATCTGCTGAAGAGCTAGCCAAAGAAAACATTTCGGCAGAAGTTATTGATTTGCGAAGCGTAAAACCTATTGATTATCGAACTGTTATCGAATCGGTCAAGAAGACAAATCGTTTAGTTATTATTGAAGAAGCTTGGCCTACTGCTTCACTTTCTACCGATATTTCGCATCATGTTCAGCGTTTTGCCTTTGATTACTTAGATGCTCCCGTTCATCGCATTAATTCAGAAGATGTTCCTTTGGCTTATGCACCTACTTTAATCGAGGCTACTCTCCCAAGTATCAAACGAACCGTAGAAGCGGTCAAAAATGTACTCTATGTCAATTCTTAGACAAGAAATTTTATATCTTATTAAGAATAGAACTATCTAAAAGCTTTCTTGATAGATTTTTTTGGTAGAAATTAGAAAAGTAGGGTTTGTAAGCCCTACTTTTGGTTTTTAAGGTATCTAAAACTATCAAAATATGAATGACGAAAATCCTGAAAACAAAAATCAACAAATCAATATTGAACTCTCTGAAGATATTGCGGAAGGAGTCTATGCCAATTTGGTCATGATTGCTCACTCACACAGCGAATTTATATTTGATTTTATTCGATTAATGCCTGGAGTCCCGAAGGCAAAGGTGCAATCTCGCATTATTCTAAGCCCTGATAATGCAAAAAAGTTTGCAAAAGCCCTACAAGAAAATATTGACAAATACGAAAATCATTTTGGTGATATTCAGAGCGACCGAGAACCTTCTGCTTTTCCAATGAACTTTGGCGGAACAATGGGCGAGGCATAATTTCTAGTAAAGTTCTATGTCAAATTTCATAGTAGTTAAGTCTTTTACTATGAAATTTGACATAAAGTTTATTTATAAAGCCAAACTCGCATTGTTGATAGTAATCGCTCCGTATCTACAGGTTTAGTCAAGTAATCACTTGCGCCCGCTTCAAGACATTTCTGACGGTCTTCCTTCATCGCTTTTGCTGTCAATGCAATAACTGGCAATTCTTTGAATAAAGCCATTTCTCGAATCTTAGTCATGGCTTCATAACCATCCATCACAGGCATCATAATATCCATCAAAACCAGATTAATATCGGGATTTTGTGTTAAAATTTTGAGTGCTTTTTCACCATTCTCAGCTTTTAAAATCTTCATTTCCTTTTCTCTTAAAACCCGTGAAAGAGCAAAAACATTTCTCATATCATCATCCACTAAAAGTAATTTTTTACCTCTAAAGATTTCATCCTTATCATATAATTTCTGAATAATTTTTCGCTTGTCTTGTGGCATATTTTCAATAATTCGATGTAGGAAAAGTGCTGTTTCATCTAACAAACGATCTTCGGATTTGACTCCTTTAATGATGATCGAATCGGCATACTCTCGAAGACGATTTTCTTCCTCTCTCGAAATCTCCCGACCCGTATAAACAATAATTGGTGGAATGTGTATATCTCTTGTTTTTTCAAGTTTTTCAATTAATTCAAATCCTGTCATGTCAGGTAATCCTAAGTCCAACACAACACAATCAAACTGATATTGTGAAAGTTTTTCAAATGCTTCTTTTCCTGTAGCCGCATCCGTAATTTGAAGATCATTTTCCCCTATAAGCTTCTTAACACTAAGACGAAGATTAGGATCATCTTCAATTAATAGCAAATCCTTGATTGTCTTATGAACTACATTTTTGATTTTACCAAAAGCACGGTCTAGATCCGTTTTGCGAACAGGCTTATTGAGAAAGCCAATTGCACCTTTTTGTAACGCATCTTGGCGGGCTTCTTCGCCAGACATCATATGAATCGGAATATGTCGGTGTTGTGGAGTTTCTTTTAATCTCTCCAGTACTTCCCATCCACTAATATCAGGCAATCGAATATCCAGAATAATGGCAGAAGGAGTATATTTATTGGCTAATGAAAGTCCTTCCTCACCACTTGATGTAACGATACTTTTGAATCCCTTAGTTCGGCATTGCCGTTGCAAAATCTGAGCAAAGTTAGTGTCATCTTCAATAATCAGAATCACCAAATCATTGGCAGTAATTTGTGAACGATCATCCTTGATTTGACCCACTGTTGATTTTTGTAAAGATCTTTGTAAAGATTTCTGTAAAGGTTTTTCAGGCGTTTTTAGCGAAGTTGAACGAATTGTTTTTGGGAAATGGAATTCTTTTTTAGCTACAAAACTAGATTCATTTGGTAATGGAAGTTTATTTAAATTTACATTATTAGATTTTTCGAGGGGCAGATATACGGTAAATGTTGACCCCTTGCCCGTTTCACTTTTCAGCTGAATCTCACCACCAAGTAAACGAGAAAGCTCTTTAGAAATGGATAATCCCAATCCTGTCCCACCGTATTGTCTTGAGGTGCTTCCATCTGCCTGTTGGAAAGCTTCAAAAATTAATAAACTTTTATTCTCGGGTATTCCAATTCCTGTGTCAATAACAGCCATTCCGAAACTGTCCTCAGGATTAAGTTTACTTTGAGATAAATCCACCTCAGAAGTCGGACGAAAAAATTGCACTGTCACACTCCCCTCACTAGTAAATTTGATGGCATTTGAAAGCAAATTCTTAACAATTTGCTCCAATCGCTGCCGATCTGTTTTCAGAAATTCGGGAAGTTCTTTCGCTATATCAAAATTTAATGCTAACTTCTTCTCCTGAGCCATATGCCCAAATGTATATTCTATATTTTGTACAATTTCTGAGAACCGAAAGGTTTCAAAGGAGAGACGCAATTTACCTGATTCAATCTTAGATAAATCCAAGATATCATTTATAAGATTAAGCAAGTCATTTCCGCTTTTATAAATAATCTCAGCCGATTTATGTTGATCCTCAGTTAAATTATTTTCGGTATCTTCGGTCAGGCTTTGTGCTAAGATTAAAAGGCTATTTAATGGCGTTCGGAGTTCATGAGACATATTTGCCAAAAACTCCGATTTATATTTTCCTGTAATTTCCAGTTCTTTTGCTTTAGTTTCAAGGTCACTACGTATTTGCTCTAAATCCTTATTCTTCTTGCTAATTTCTAGTTTTTGTTGTTGTAAATATTGTGTTTTTTCTTCCAACTCTTCGTTGGCTGCTTGGAGTTCTTCTTGTTGAGTACGAAGTTTACTTTCAGACTTCCGAAGGGCTTTTGTTTGTTTTTCCAGCACTTGATTGGCTTTCCGCAACTCGTTCTGTTGTGTTTGAAGTGTTTGGCTTTGTCGTTTAGACTCTTGTAACAAAAATTTAATTTTGTAATTTGATTGTACCGAATTAAAAGCTACAGCAATTGGTTCGGCTACTGTTTTTAGAAATTCTTGTTCACGCTCTCTAAATTTTCTGTATGTCGCAAATTCCATCACTCCAATTAAATCATCTTCATACAAAAATGGAACGATAATCACGTGGCGAGCGGTTGTATCTCCTAGTGCTGAATCAATCGCCATATAGTCATGTGGCAAATCAGTCAATAGAATAATTTCTTTCTCATAAGCCGCTTGTCCAACAATCCCCTCCCCTACCTTAACTGTATTTTGTGGGCTTTTCCGATGTGAAAACGCATAGCTAGCAATCAACTGCACCACTTTCCGAGTTTCATCACTCAGATAAAAAACGCCCACTTGTGCCTCCATATATTTGGACAAAAATGTAACCACTCGTTTTGCTAAAGTCTGCACATCGTGATCTCCTCGAATGGTATCATTAAGTTGATTGAGTCCATTCTTGACCCAATTTTTTTGAGCATTCGTAGTACGAACCTCTTTTAGGGAATGTGTCATTTGATTAAAAGACAATGCCAAATCACCTATTTCATCCTTGGTTCGAATCTTTAATTTAACATCTACATCACCTTTAGCTACTGCATCAGCAGCTAAACTCAACTCTTTGAGTGGAAGGGAAACCGAACGAACTAGATACCAAGTAATTGCTAAGGATAAAAGAAAAGTAGCCATAAAAACCCAAATCGTAATTAAAAAAGTCTGGTCATACGTATATTTTGCATTTCGGGTAGCAATAATAGAATTTGCTTTATTAATTCGGACAAGTTGTTGTAGATCTGTAGTAAAATCTTCGAAAAGACGTAATTGACTAGTGTTGAGTAATTGTATAGCTTCATCTCGTTGCCCTTGTCTTGAGAAATCCATGAATTTCTCATGTAATTCTAAATATTTATTCCACTTTCGAGCAAAGGATGTGTAGAAGTTTTTTTCTTGAGCTGTGCGGACTTTTTGTTCATATTCTCGGCGATCTCGTTCGATAGTATCTCGTGATTTGGTCAGAATTGTTTCATATTCATATTTTAAAACTTTATCCGAAGCAGTTGCATAACCTGTTTCAGCAATTCGGAATTTGGAAATATTCGCCTCAATGTCTCCAATTAAGATAACACTTGGCAATCCTCTTAGTGTTACTTCATCTAAATCATCCTTTAAGGTATCCAACTTTAGAAGAGAAAATACATTAATTCCTGCCATAACAAGCAGAATAATCCCAAATCCTCCCCATTGTTTAAAGCGTAACGGGACTCCTTTGCGTTGCTGTTTCATAAAATGCGACTCTTTTTTAATAAACTTAAAAACCCACTTCTCAATCTACCTAAAATTTAATGCCAAAATAGATTCTAAGCATATTGATTTTGAGAAGCAAATTCAACGAAAGTAAATAATTTTTGGGATTTTATAATTTAAAAACACATTACGTTTTAAAACCTGACAGGTTTGACCAAAAGAAGAAAGATAAGATAAAAAATCTATTCAATCTCAGGATTAATGGTACGTCCTGTTACCATTTCACCTGAGGGTCTAGCAATACGCAATCCTTCTTTTTCGAAAGCTTCAAAAACTTGCATATAAATCTGCGCTCGAATAGATAAATAATCCAAATATTCATCTAGACAATCGTGTGTAACCCAAAATTTAACTGTTATTTCAACAACTGAAACTCCCAATTTACAACCGACCATTTTTTTATTTTCGGTATATTTATGATTATCAATTATTTGAATGATTAATTCTTGTGCTTTTTTGAGACGTGTTGTAGAAGTATTCAAGGAAAAAGGGAAAACAATATCATACACCCGACTTGGTTCAGCAGAAATATTCACAATTTTAGTATTGACTAAATCAGAGTTAGGAACAACTAAAGCACGCTCCTCAAATAGAACTCGAAGCCTTGTACTTCGCATTCCAATTTCTTCAACTCGTGCCGTATATCCTTCAAAGCGAATGAGTTCTCCTACAGCAAATGGACGATCAATAAAAATCGTTACTGCTCCAATCAAGTTCGAGACTGTTTCTTTGGCTGCCAATGCAAAAGCTAAGCCCCCAATACCAAGCCCCGCTAAGATCGCTCCGACATCATATCCTGCATTATTCAACGCCATAATGACGGCTAAGACCCAAATCGTGACATTGATAAACTTACGAATAAAAGGCAGTAATAAATCATCTAAATCTGTTTCAGACTTCTCAACCATCGGTACAACGTACTCTTCCACTAAAGAATTAAACAACCGAGTAATTAACCATGCTGTAGTAAAAACCAGACAAAAATGATATATATTTTTAACCAATGATTCTACAGTAGATGAAAGAGTCAATAACTTAAAACTTTGTCGGATTCCGAATAAAGTAATAAAAAGGACAAATGGTTCTTCAATCATATCAACCAGAATATCGTCTAATCGGGTACGCGTTTGTGCTGTTAATCGCTTGATTGTCTTACCAATAGCCCAATAGACAGCACGCCCTACAATAACAGAGAGCATCATGAGCATAAAGGTTAAAAACCAGTTGAGGGGTGTGTTTCCGTAGAAGGTCGTTTTGGTGATATAGTCGAACATGATGTTGATGTATTTTTTGAACAGAATCAGGTATGCAAAATAACAAATTTAGTTCAAAAACGTTCCTTTTTGACTCAAAGCCTCTAAGTATTTTGAACCAACTCAAATACGTATGATGAAATGATAAAAAAATATCCTTCTGAAAATCAAAAGGATACAAAAAAGATATTAAAATCAGTCTCCATTTTGTGTAGATATCAAGCTCTGATTAGTCACACTTATTTTTATCAATAAATTTACCTAATTTTCTATTCGATGATAAACTATTCATATCAAAAAGGGCGTTCCGATGTCCTAATTGATGTGCTTTTTTGAAGGCACAATAGGCTTGTTGAGCTAACTCCGTTTTCTTCTTTTTATTAGTTAGCCCACTCACTTTATCAGCTAACCCTCGCAAATCCTTACCTAAATCATAGAAAGTTTCTGAGGCAGAAGCTTTTTCACGTTTGGCTGTTTCAAGAGCTGATTTTGCTTCTGTTATTTGCTCATTAAGGTCACCCAGCTCTCGTTCTTTATCTGCAAGTTGCGTTGACTTTTCATCTAAATTCGTCCGAATTTCTTGATTTTCAGTTCGTAGCGTAGTAATTGTCGTCTGGGCTTCATCCAATTCGGAAGCTAGACGCTCATTCTCGGCACGAGCTTCTTCAAGTTCTTTTTTTTGTTTTGCGATAGTCTTTCGGAGAATATTATATTTTGCACCTTTCGATTTTAATTTACGGTTCAGGTCTTCAATTTTTTCTGATTGAATTTTAAATAAACTATCAATTTCCCGTGCCTTTTGGATCGCTTCAGCCTTGGATAACTCACCTAATCCAAGAGCTTGTTGAAGAGCATCTGCCGAATCTAGCGTACGTTGTAATGTTTCATTCTCTGTGTCTAACTCCACCATTAGCAAACTGTCTTCTTTAATACGGTAATTAAGTTCGCCGATTTTTTCAGCATCTGACTGGCAGGCAAATATTAACCAGCCACTAAATATGAAGAAAATTATTTTGAAGCTAAAATCTTTCATTTGTAGGATCAATAAGTTTAGGAAAAATTTTTGATAAAAGTAAGAAAATACACTTAATAACCATCTCTTATATTGTTTTTTTATCTTAAAAAGGGTTTCTATATCAAGTTTATATTACATTGACAAATTAATAAATAAGTTTTATTTTATAATAACTAGTTCTGCTAATTCAATTTAGCACATCTAATCCAAAATTGGGCAAGAAACTGGAAACCTTGCGGACATTTAAAACACAAAATTAGAAGAGGAAATTCAAGTTTTGAAAAAGAAAGATACTCTAGACTAAAGTACCATCAACAAGAAAAACAAGTATTTATGTAACAAAATTTTTATCTTTATTACGAAGTAGTAATCATGCAATACACAAAAATACTCATTTTTCCAAATGTTTATTTTAATTATTTCTTAATCATTTCCTCATAAGGAATAAAAATATTAAAGCCTTTATCTCGAAAATAAGCTTTAGTTTCTTTAGCACTTTTCCCACTAGTCACCAAAACAAAGTCGCCTCCCCAAGCCCCTAAAGACTTTACTTCTCCCCAATAATCCGCAAAAAGTTTAATCTTTACCCTCTCCATATTTAGGCTTTCCGCAATCACATTTTCATGTTCCCTTACCAGACTTTCAAACTCCTCTAACGTTTTAGTTTTTAAGAATTTATGAGTAATATTGGTCAATTTTTCAGCTAATTGTTTTTTATCTAACTGTAACGAATGATAATAGTCAATTCCTTCCTTAGAGCTTTGTTTCTGCCCTAGATATACAAAGTAAAGTTGGTGTCTAAAATCAGGTTCAAACGCTACGACTTGAGTCTGTGGCTTCCCGTTTTCATTCTCATATACAATTGGTCCTAAGGATTCCGCACAAGCCACATCATAACCAGAACCACCTATAGTTTTAAAAAGTAATTCAAACGGATTGATTTCTGCCCATTTCGCAATATTATGAATCAAAGTTGAGCTTGTTCCTAGTCCCCAGAGTCTTGGAAATTCAAGATGAGTTTCGACCAAAACATATTCTTTGCCTTTCAAAAATCCTGAAGCCATTTTACGAGCCATACGTAAGATATTTTGTAAAATCAATGATTTCTGAGAGACATAACGATCGAGGCATTCGAACGTATCAATATCAAAAACGGCTTCGAACCAAAGTTCTCCATTATTGTCATAACTTTTCCAATGTAACACCTTGTGTTCTGAGGGAGAATAAGTAACTTTCAAAACTTGTCCAAAATTGGTAGGGAGTGCCAAAGCGGATGCACCATCTAAGACATAATATTCACCGCTTAACAAGAGTTTTCCACTTCCGTAATAGTACTGCAATTTTCTGGAGGTTTTAGTGAGAAAAATCTGAAAATCAGTTTTTTGTATCAAAAAGATATTTAAAAAAAAAATGATACTGCTGAACAAAACAGCCAAAGGTAAAAAAAGCATTATAATTTAGAGAATATACAGATTGATACTAGAGGTTGTTTAAAATTTTTTAAAAGAATTTATAAAAAAAATAACTCCTATCCTACCCTCTTTTCTTAATTTTCATGTGGACGTTGGGGTGCAATTTGGGGTGCTTTTTTCAAGGTTTCTTGTTCTTCCGAGAGTAGTTTTTGGCGTTCTTCTTCGCTCATTTTTCGATCTAAAAGAATGGCTAAATCAGGCTGCCCCGCATCTACCCAACAAGTAAACCAAAAATCAGCAATCATTTTAATAGAATGACGCATCTGCCGTTCAACTTGTCCATTTAGTTTTTGATGATATTTTTCACAGAAATTTTGAGAATAAACCCGTAACGTAAATCCATTTCGTAATCCAAAGCCATATTTCCGTTCACCAAGTTGTTCAGTCACTTCTCTCTCAAATCGGAAAACTGAATCCAGTGCTTGATTAGCAATACGTAAAGCTTTCCATGCTCTAAGCTGTGTATTTTCTTCATATTCGGCTCTTCGTTCAAAGAAAAAGTCATAATTTTCAGAAAAAAGTTCAGGCAAACGAGACTCCCAAAGCCCATGAATCCCATGTTGTCCTGTAAGTTGTCCATTATAGTTAGATGTAGTATGAAGAGGAACATTTCCATCTCCAATATAATGTCCTAAATCAACAGAAAGTTTTAGGATATTTTCAAGATCCTGATTCTCAAAGGCTTTAGTCAATTGATATTTTGTAAATTGAATTTGCCAAGGCACAATTCCATACGCCATTAAGGTATCTTCAGTATATTTTTCAAGGGCTGATTTCCAATATCTTGGCAAGCTATCAATAGCCTCTTCTCCATAAATATCTAAATCCAAATAATGACGGGGAGCTTCTTGAGCCATCACATAACGGCGTTTATCTGGATTTACTGCATTTTCAGTAATATATTGAATATGAGTTTTATAGAATGTGATCATTTCAGGAGGGAGCAAAAAAACAGCTAATCGACTAATTTTTTGGTGTCCGAAAAATCCCCACGCTGAAGCAAATGAACCTTGAAAAAACAAAAAGATAAATAAAGTAAATAAGCGTAGTTTTGAAAAGAAATTCATTGATTTTTAAGATTCGTTATTTGTTAATACGTTTTAGTCATGTCCGCAGGGACACAAATAATAAAATCAGCTTGATTAATGGTTTCTGAATCCAGTTTTTGGATATTTTCTTGCTCAACCGTTGAAATTGTCACTACTTTTAGTTTTGGCGCATAATTTTTTAGATACCAAGCAATTCCTTCGAAATTATCCGAATGATAAGCTCCATTAAAGTGTAAAAAAATATCATTTTTCTGATAGTTTTTAACAATAAAATGCGCCATTGTAGCGTCTTTGATTGCTTGAGCTTTAGCAAAATTTTCAGCGTTCATTCCCGTTCTTTGCCCACCGTGTCCGTGTGCCATCATCTTTATCATTTTCTGGTAGGCAGGCAGATCTCCATCAAAAGGAATTGGCAGGGGAGCAATTAATTTTTGTGCTTTCTGAGGTAAGGTTTCAAGTTTTTCTAACCCTTTTGAAGCTACTACCGAAGCATAGCGACGAGGAATATTAGTAGCAATGAAAGCCAATTGATTCGTTTTGGCAAATTCCATCAAGGGCTTATAATCAGTTTGGTAATTATCCCATAAACGACATTCACTTTCAAAGTTTCGTTCTTTAACCCAATGATTTAGGTATTCATCAATAATGAGTTGGTTATCAGACTCAAACATCTCTCCTCCAAGAACTAAATTTTCTTTTTTTTCTGTAAAAAGATCTTTGGTTACTTGCAGTTGTAGCCAATGCGACATGGGATTATTATGATACTCACCAAACAAAATAATATCTGCCTGTTGTAACTTTTGAAGCATTTTATGATATTCAACCTGCTTTCCATTTTTATTATAAAGCAAATATGCAGGCTTATCAGAATGTAAGGTCATGGCACATGAAATTAAAATGACAAAAGGTAAGAATAGTTGTAGATTCATCTTCAGATAACAATATTTATAGTTGATAATTAGGCATTTAGAAAACTTTAGTTGTGGCAATACTCTAAGTATAAGGATAAGTTATGCCACAACTCTATTTCTTCGTTTTTACTTCTTCTTAAACACAAACTCGCCACTTTCATGCCCCACTAACCGAAGTGGCTCTCCAAGCGGTTCTTGATTTATACTATTATCTTTTTTAACCGTACTCATTACATGCAAAATCAGTTCTGAAACAGGCAAATCGCCTTGATTTTCATTTAATTTTTTGAGCAATATTTTGGCAAATGGGCTGTTTTGATTAGGTAAACCATCTGATACTTCTTCTTTATTTCCAGAAGTCAATCCCCAACGAGAATGGTCTGTAACAGCTTGATTACGAGTTTGTTTATAACGAGTTGAAAATAAAGCTCCTGAAAAACAGGCATCTGCTACTAAGAAAATATGTTGAGCGTGCATTTCACCTAAAAAATCTAATAATTCAGTATTCGAAAAATATGTTGCTCGGTTATCTGTATCAGCATCATACGGCACCCAAAAGCCCTGTTTGAATCGAGCATTATACTCACCATGCCCCGAATAATAAATTACTAAATTATCCTTCCCTGATATTTTATCCATCAAATCTTCAAAGGTTCGATAAAGATTTTTTTTAGTGACGGCATTATCATAAAGCTCAACAGTCTCAGAGGCTTGAAAACCATATTTTTTTTGAAGCATCGTTTTCACATCTTTTGCATCCTTTACGGCATTATGTAATTTATTCCATTTAGTATATTTATCTACACCAATCACCAATAAATAATTTTTGCCTGAAACCGTAGGATCAAATCCAGCCAAATCAAAATCCTCATTGTCTTCATCCGTATCACTTGTTCCACCTCGACTTTGTGCCAAAACACGCTCAATTTTCAGAGGTTCAACTTCCAAATGGGCTAAGTCCCAAACTTCTGCATAATTTTTATATTCGGCAGAAATTAAAGTTTTTCCATCATAACTAAATGCTAAATCATAAATAATATTTCGATGGGTATTTTTCGGTAATTCAAACGTTCTGTCTGACAACTCAGGTTCATCATTTTGGACATCCCAAATTTTAATTTTCCCATCATGTCCACCCGAAACCAAAAATTTTCCATTAGAAGCATATTCCAAACTCTGAATCCAACCTGTATGTGCTTTGACCGTATATTCTGGCAAAGTTTCTTCATCTTGTAAATTTTCTAAGTTCCAAACCTTTATATTTCCTCCATCACCTGCCGAAGCAATCATTTTCCCATTCGGACTAAAAGTAACGCGCCGTGCATATTGTTTATGGGCATTTTTAATAACAGCTATCTTTTCTCCACTTTCTGCCCCAAAAATTCGCAATGATTTATCGGCTGAAACGGCTGCAATATATTGACCATCAGGACTAAATGCAATATCCGTAATCGCCTCATTATATCCTCCAATCGTTACTAAACAAGCTTGTTCATCTAAATCCCAAATTTTAATGGTACGATCAGCACTCGCCGAAGCCAATTTATAACCATCAGGACTAAATTTAACTTCAGAAATACTGCCATCATGTCCATCTAACTTAAACTTGGTTTCTGCACTCAGAATATCCCAATAACGAATTGAATTATCCTTACTTCCTGAAGCTAAAAATCGACTATCAGGACTAAAATCAAGTGTCAAAACTGGTGATTTGTGTCCTTTCAAAATATTGACAAAACTACGATCAGAAGCATCCCAAATAATAATATTATTGTCCACTCCACCAGTTGCATACTGAATACTATATTTATTAATAGCAACTGACATAACATAATGTCCTTGTCGTTTGAGTTGTCCAACCAATTGAGGAGAGTTGGAAATTTCTAATGAATCTTCCGAAAAAAAAGAATCATTCAAAAACTTATTAGGAAATGCCCAGAGGGTATAATTTCCCAAGAACAGTAAGCAAAAAAGTATTTTTTTCATAGTCTATTCCGTTTTTTGGTGGGTTTGTTTCTCTAAAAAGAAACCTATAAAACTGTAACAATCTTATAGGTTTAAAGTGAAAAATATTATAAAATGGAACGTTTCTTAAAGACATTCATTCGCAAGCCCAAATTAGTGGTCAAAAACTGAGTTTCGAGTCTTAATTTTTTGTCTCGATGGGTATAAAGATGATGATAATTGGCTTGCAAAATAATAGAAAAATAATTTGACAAGGCAAAATCAATTCCCGCTCCTCCATTAAATCCAACCTGTGTGGTAGATTTTATCAAAACCGCATTGGTTCGTAGAACAGTTTTGATTTCGGAAATATACTCATTTCCCCCTTCAAAATCCCGTTCCGCAAACTCGGCTACAGGGTCATGATCAATGATATCAATCTTAGGTGGAGTTTCACCTGAATAAGTATATGCTGACACACCACCAATTAAAAAGGGACTAATTCGGGAATCAGGCGCAATTTCATAACGGAATTTCGTTCCTGTTTCAATCACCTGAAAGAAAGATTCAAAACCAGCATAAGCAAATTCCTTCTTAAATGCGCTGTGACGCTCCTCTAGGGCGATCGGACTTTTCCAATCCCAATGTAAACTTTGTGATACGGTTAAACCGATAGACATTCGGCGGTTCAAACGGTAATAAATACCTGCATTAAGATTATGTCCTAATTCAAAATTTTGATACATATACGGAATACCATCAGGATCAATCTGCTTATCAAAAGCTAATGGTTGAGCAATCCCTGCGGATAACTCTAGGGCAAATCGGGTATTAAATTGTCCATAAGTTGAAGCTGAAACAAGCAACAAAAAGCTGAAACATAAAATGCTACTATATTGATATTTAGTATTTTTCATAATTGACAATCATTTTGAATTAAGGACGATATTGAAATTTCATATTGGTAATTTCAACCTTATCACCATAAGGAAATTCATAAGTACGGGTTAGTTCTAAATGATTTTGATTGATTTTAGTAATTTCATATTGAACAATTTGTAATATTCCATCTTCAAAAATTTTAACATAAACATTTCTATCATCTGACCCACCATAAAACCAATCTAATTCGGCATCTTCTTCACCAAGAAAACACTTCAAAAATTGAGGCTTAACGGTTACTGTCCCTCCTCGATGTTCTAGTGATTCATCTCGTTTAAAAATATAGAGGTCATCTTGTTCACAAGGGTCTTCTTCCGATTGCCCATTCACTAAAACTGTTTGCAAATGCCATGCTTTCCCTTCCGCACTACGCCCTGTTAAAAGCTGATTAATCGTCGGTTTTGGGTCAGTTTCACATCCTGCCAACCAAGGCAAAACCAAAATCCAAGCGAAATTTCGGAAAAGTTTCCGTTTATTAATCCGATAGGAATGTTTCATAATTTATTCGTTTAGGTAAATGTAGTGCAATTTTCGGGCTATAGCTTCTTGATTACATTTAGGTTATTAACCATGTATATGCCTCTTCTCGATTATCAAAATATCTAATTTGGAATTTCGTAGCAATATCTTCTTCCAAAGTTTGCTGAATCGAAACTTGAGTAAAAAAATCTGAACTTACTACTAATGCTCCTTTTTGTACCCCTATACTCAGATAACGAGGCAAAATAGTAGTCGCAATCCAATGCTGTAAATCAGGCACAATGGTATAATTAAAATTACGATTATCCGTCAGAATGCCTAGAGGACGATAATCTTCTGCTAATTTTAGTATAGTAAGTGCCTCTGTTTTGTACATATCATCATCTAAATCATAGGTCACAAAACGTTCGAACTCCATAATTTTGGTCTCTTCATGCCAAGTAATGGTATTCAGTGGATTCGTTCGAATAACTTTCATCAATTTTAATTAAGATTATAAAAAAAATAAATTTATGCGAAAAGCCATTGTCGTGCAGTAGTTTCATCATCGAAATAACGAATCGAAAACTTTTGTCCTTCTTTTTCAGATAAAGTTTGTTCTACAGAAACCTGAGTAAAAAAATCAGCACTAATTAAGAATGCTCCCTTATAAAAACCACTAGCTAATAAACGAGGAAAAATATTTTTATTGAGCCACTCTTGAAGACTTGGAATAATAGGATAAGAAAATTTACGATGATCCATTAAAATACCATATGGTTTATATTTTTCAACCATGTCAGCTAAAAATAAGGCTTCCTGCTGATATAACTCGTCTGTCATATCAAGTACATCAAATCGTCGAAGAGTCATCAATTGGTATGGAGCTTCCCAAACTAATTGATTAAATTCATTTTCCCGTAAAACTTCCATACGCATTCTCCTGATATTAAATAAATTGTTAATAAATTAGCTTTAACATTTTCTTGACAAATTTCTCTGCAACTTGTTCATCAACTCACGACTCTTTGCTATTACAAAGAGAATAATCCATTTCCAAAATACAAAAAAAATATGAAATTTTTACACCTTTCTGTACTAACAATTGGATTCTTTATTAATATTCTCAGTGGAATATTAGCTCAGTCATCAATCTTAGAAAAAACTGAAAATGAAACCATTACATTAAAATCAGGCAATTTTTATGGATTGGAAAGAATATTTCAGAAAATAACAAACGTAAATTATCAAGTCAGCATCCAAAAAACAATTCGGCTCTTTGCTCAAGAATCAACAGGCGGAAACTACCAAGGTGAAATAGAATTTAAGATTAAAAAAACAAGTAATGATTTAAAATATCGACAATTTTCTATCCAAAAAAGCTTAGTCCCAAGTTTTATTGGATGTAAGGTTTGGAATAATACTGATGGTAGCCCTCAGTTAGTTAAGTATTTCAAAATGATAAGTCGAAAAACTGATAGTCGATATGAAGGTAAATTTGATGGTTATCATTCAAAGCCTGCTAATAACTTGAAAATTTCAGTAGATAATTTAATCTTACATTATAATTCTTCGACCGCAAATGCACTCCAGCAAGAAATGAACCACATTGACCATTACTACGACACGAAGGAAACACTAAGCCATCTTCAAGCTACTTTAGACGCTATTAAGCCAAATAGTTTAACACAAATAGAACAAAACAAAGAAAAATTAAAACACACTAAGCAAAAAATAGCAGAAGCAGATAAATTACGTTACACCCTAAAGTTGAATCAAAACGATCCTGCTGATTTACTCGCTACACTCCAGAAATTGCGTCAAACTTATGAAACCACCAATAATGAATATCAGAAGGCTCTTCTCAATCGTCATGTTTCTTACTATGAGAATGCCCTCCGATTATTACAATATGGTCAAATATCAGAAGGAATCCGATTCTTAAATTTAGCTATTGAAGCTAATCCGAATTATGCACCCGCCCAATTGACTTTAGCAAAATTAAAACTGAAAAATAAGAAGTTAGACGATTGTCAAGCGAACATTCAGGTTTTACAAAAATTACAACAATTATCAAGTACAGATATCCAAACTCGTAATGAAATTCATTCTTTTTATCGTGATATCTATAGTAAATACTTGGAAAGAGGAGACCACAAACTCACGGAGAAAGATTATGAAGATGCCCTTGAGGATTACCAAGAAGCTCAAAAAATTGCAAGTTTTATGGGGAGTAGTCGTAATCTATACAAAAATAAAACTGTGCATAGAATTAAACAACTAAAAACCAAGCAGTTTGAAGATATTACCAAGCGGGCTGATAATCAGATAACAGGCTCTAATTTAACCGAAAGTTATCAATTACTACTTGAAGCTGAGGAATTTAAAGAAGATAATGAGGATTTCATTACAGAAGATACTCCCTTGAATCAAGCCTACCAAAAATTATATCGTAAAACGTTAGAGCAGGCTGATAATCGGATATATGACCGAAATTATACCGAAGCCTTAAATTCAATTGAATTAGCAGAAAAAATTTGCCAAAAAGGAGTTTTATCCAATAATTGCCAAACAGAAACCAATCAGTATATTCGAAAAGTGAAAATAAAGCAGTTTGAAAATATTATTATAGATGCTCGAAATCAGATGCGAAATGACAATTTCGATGGAGCAGAACGCACACTAGAGGAAGCTCAAAATTTTCAAAATCGAAATCGTGATTTTATTCAGGATGATGCTATTTTACAAAATGCTTGGAAAACTTTATTTGAATATAATTTATTGAAAATCAAAAGTTTAATTTCAGAAAAAAAATATAATAAAGCAATTGATAAACTTGAAGATTTAAAACAGCGATTGAGAAGATATCCCAATATTAATTTAGAATCAGATATCAAAAACCTTTCTCAAGAAGCCTATTCAGGAAGATATGAACAAGACTTTCAGGAAGCTCAAAACTCTCGAAAGTCTAAAAATTATACAAAAGCCCTTCAACAACTTTATCATTTGGAAAATGACGGGAAAAGATATAACGAATTTATTTTAGACTTCAAAAAATCACAAATTCGGGTAGAATATGTTTTACTTTTAAATGGATTTATCCAAGAAGCCGAAGCTGCCAATGCTAGCCAAAATTTTGAACAAGCTTTGACTCAACTGGATAAGGCAAATGAACTAATTAACTTTCAATATTCTGAAAAACAACGTATTAACAAAAATTATTTTACGGCATGGTTCGGAATCGGAATTCAATATAAAAACTACCAACATTATGAAAAAGCAGTTGATGCCTTTGAAGAAGCTGGAAATTTTGCTCAAAATCAGGCTTTTTCGAATGCCTCAGAGTCAGTACAAAAGGCTCATTCCCAAAAATTGAAAATGATAAAATTGTGGATTGATAAAAATTTACAAATAGCTTCTCGTAAGATTAATCCACAAGAAATCCATACAGCTAAAAAGTTAGTTCAACAAGTATCTGAATTATCAAAAAAGTACTATTTTAAGTTATCAGATGAAGTTAAAAAGCATCATGCAGATTTGACAGAAAGAATTCGCTTAGAAGAATGTCGAATAGCTAAAAATGCGTATCGGTCAGCTTTGGAAATGGCTCAAAACCAAATTGAAAATCAACTATTTGCTCAAGTTTTGGAAACATTAGAATCGACTATTCAATCAGCAAAAAACATAACGGCTTGTTCCGTACAAACCTCTGAGGCAAATCAGCTGCTTCAAAAGTATAAGGATGCAGGTGTTTATCAGCAAGCCTTAAATATGGCAAATATAAATTTACAAAATTCTGATTTTAAGAGTTTTGAGACAGAATATTTGAAAGCTGAAAACAACTTTGGAACTCAAAATTTAAAACGCTTTGGTTTGGAACATACCAATTTTAAGAATTTTGTGCTTCAAGAAAATCGGTTAGAATTGTGGCATTTTTTGGCAGTGCGTTATTCGGATATTGATTTGAAATTTACACAAAAATTATTGAATCAATTGACTCGGAAAAATTATGACAAATATTCAATGCGGAATTTAGGGAAGGAAATTGCCCGTAAAGATTTTGCCAAATCTTCAGATAAAAAAGCAAAACGACTCGTAGAAAAATACAATTTTTCAAAGTATGGTTTTAAACAATTTCGAAAAGGATATTTACAAGCCTGGAAAGAGTTAGACTAAATAATTTTGATTTGGCTATTAGCCTGATTTTCAACTAATAGCCAAATATTTATTAAAAAATTATTCTACTAACCAATACATTTCTTTAAAGTTTCGCCCATAACCATCCCAATCCATTCCATACCCCACAACAAAACGATTTTTAATTTTGAAGCCATAGTATTTCACTTCTAAAGGTTTTTGAAGAGCTTCGGGTTTGTACAACATAGAAACGATCTCTACGGAGGCAGGTTGAAAATCTCCGAGTAATCGTTTTACTTCATGCATCGTATTACCTGTATCAATAATATCTTCGACTAAAATCACGTGGCGATCTCTTACATCTTCCTGAAAACCAATTAATTCATCTACCGAGCCTGAACTCTCCATTGAATGATAGGACGCAAATTTGACTGACGTAATATCTACTGAAAAATCCATTGTTCGTACCAAGTCGGCGGCAAAAATGAAAGCGCCATTTAAGATCACAATGAACAATGGATTTTTATCCTGATAATCATCAGAAAGTATTCTTCCTAATTCAGTGATACGCTCCTTAATTTGAGTTTCAGATGCAAATAATTCGAAGCTCTTGCCTCGTATTTGACGGGTCATAGGTTTGTAATTTTGAGGTAATTAGTTAAGCAAAGATAAAAAATGTGTGCTATCTGACCAAATCCCAAACCTTTAAACTTTTTACCCCAAATCTAATAAATCAGCCAATGCACGAGCAGCTTGTTGGGGATTGGGCTGATTACAAATTGCTGCCGTAAGTGCAATTTCATCAACTCCCATTTTTATTATTTCTCGAATATTATTCTTGGTAATTCCTCCAAATGCCATGAGACGATGCCGAGATTTCGCCTGAGCTTCTTGAAGGTTTTCGAGTCCCCAAGCCTTAGTCGAGTCACTTTTTATAGGAAGAACAGGTTTGATCATAATATATTCTAAATCAAAGTATTGTGCTTCTTCTAACTGTTCCCATGTCTCAACCGAAAGTCCAATTATACTTCCAACAGGCATTAATTTTTTGGCTAATTCGAATGGCATTCCATCCTGTCCAAGATGTAAGCCATCTGCACCTACTGCTAATGCAATATCTACACGATCTTGGATAATTAAGGGAACATTGTAAGGGCGTAAAATTTTTTTGAGTTCTTGGGTTTCAGCAACTAGCTTACCCGTATTCGTATTGGGAGGACAATATTGTACCATCGTTACACCTCCCATAACCGCCTGATGAACAGTTTCTTGTAATTTTTTGATATGACATACTTTCTTATCAACAATCAAACAAAGTCCTTTCACGGATTGGTTTGGTTAAGTTTTAAAATTTGATTTGCTTTTTAAACTCTAAAAATAAGACTCCTGTTTGAACTAAATGAATTTTTTAGACTAATTTTCATCTAATTTTGGGAAGCTCTTCGGAGTCGGTCATTAATTGCTCGTCCAAGTGATCTTTCAGGAACAAATTCGGTCACAATTACATCAGCATCAGAGTTATCCAATTGACGTAAAAAAGCAAATAAATTACGTGCAGATTCCTTCAAATCTCCTTTTGAAGAAAGAACTAAATTTTCATAAATAGAAGAGTGTTGAATGGTTCTTTGAAAAGATAATACAGCAACTTTAGAAGTAGTAAATTCTTGTATTTTTTCAAGAATATTGGAAGTGATTATTAAGGGTTTTCGAGGGGCGTAATGACTCTTTAACATACCTGGGGCAGATGGATTAGAAGAGGAATGCGTTTGAATTTTGACTTTACCAATAAGGTTCTCAATAGTTTCTATTTCAATACCTCCTTTTCGTAAAATAATAGGAGTTTCTTCAGAACAATCAATAATAGTAGATTCGACCCCAACCTGACAATTTCCACCATCTAAAATCATTGGTATTTTATTTTTTAATTGATTTTCAACATGATAAGCTGATGTTGGGCTAATATAACCGAAAGGATTGGCACTAGGTGCAGCAAGGGGAAAGTCTAAGTTTTCTAACAATTTCAAAGTAACGGGATGATTGGGAATTCGAACAGCTACCTTTGGCAAACCACTCGTAACTAAATCTGGAATACTATTTTTCTTTGGCAAAATTAAGGTCAAAGCACCAGCCCATAAATGTTGAGCTAAAAGCATCGCTTTTTCAGGAAAAAATGTAATCCATTTTTGTACTTTTTCTAGATTATCAGTATGAATAATTAGAGGGTCAAAAGTAGGGCGGTTTTTGACTCGAAAAATTTCAGTTACCGCATTCTCATCCATAGCATTTCCTGCCAAACCATAGACCGTTTCGGTTGGAATAGCAACTAATTTTCCTGCTCTTAAAAATGTTTCAGCTACTTTAATATCAGTATTAATTAAGGTTTTCATAGGACAATATTACGGACAATTTTGAGAAAAAAGATAAAAAAAACTCCAAGCCCATTCGTGAACTTGGAGAGTAACTATTGACAAAACTTAAAATTATGCTATTCAAAAATTAAAGATTTTGAGATTTAGTTTTCCCACAAATCTTGCTCATAATCAATCAGTTCATGTTCGATTTGTTGAGAAGCAATCAAAGCATTCTTTCCCACTCCATAAATATCTTCGATGTATGAATTATCAAAGTTTGCGTATTTAATCAAATGAGCCGAAAATAAACGCAATTCAAAGGCATCAGCGAAATTCTTATGCTCTGCAAGGTTAGAATTATTATACCAAATGGCTGCAGGATTATCTCGGAAAACGTTGTTTACCAACTCTTTGTAAGAAAACGACGCTAATGGTTTTTCGATACCTGTAGGAGTTACTTCCGCAGGGATTTTGATCGTAATAGTCTGAATATCGTGTTTCATTTGCGAACGTTTCTTATCAAAAATCAAGTCTTCTTTGATTTCAATGATATAGAGTTGATTAGCAAAAAATTCATTCACAATTTCTTCACCTCCACCATCGCCATCACCTTCGTCAGCATCGCCACCGCCTTCATCACCGCCACCAAAATCATCACCTCCACCGCCACCATCATCGCCCCAACCATCATCGCCTCCACCCCAGTCATCACCTCCACCACCCCAGTCATCGCCACCGCCACCAAAGTCATCACCACCAAAATCATCACCTCCACCACCAGCACCTGGAATTGTGAGGTTTTTGATAAAATCCTCGTAACTCATCCGATTTACTAAGGAGTCACTTTGAAAAGGTCGGACAATCCCTGCCTTCACCGCATCAATAATAACCTTAGAGATCCAGCTATTTTCTGAGAAAAACGGACGATTTTGTTTTTCTCGTAAGTCCATATAGTACCAAAGGGTACGCTTATACATTTGGTCATATTTATGAATCGGACGTAACGAATAATCGTTATATCCATCTAAATCAGTTTCTTGTGCTGAAACTCCGTTTATCAAGAACAACACAAAGCCTAACCAAATAATTTTTTTGAGTTTAATCATGTGAAGAAATAATTAAAAATGAAATAAATGAAGATGTTCGAATTATAAAAAACGGAGAACAGATTGTTTTTTCCAAAAAACGAAGGCAACCCAAAATTTAGTATCTCAATTTGTTTGAAATCCTTTCAATTGTTGCATTTTAAATTTGTTGAGTCTCATTAGCTTCTTAAATTTATGAGTAATTTCTTAATTTAGATTCAAATAAAATCAGCCAAATCAATCATACTATGTGAAGCATGAAAAACACATTTTCCATTTTTAATTAATAGAGCTTGTGGCGACTGATGGCTCACACTAAAAATAAATGCAATTTCATCGGATAAGTTCCGATATTGCAATAAATCCAAAAAATATCTTTGAGGCTTTTCTGTGGAGGTTGCTTGCCACTGTCGTTCCAGTCGATTTAGTGCCATAGAACTAACTCCACACCGAGTACTATGCTTGAAAATCAGAATTTTATGTCTTTTTGACTGTTCTTTAATTTCTTCCAAAACAGCAGATGAATCAATAATTTTCCAATCACTTTTTGAATTTTTGGTATTCTTAGAACCAGAATTAGAACGAGAAAATAAACCCATTTAGACTAAATTTAATACTTATTTTATTTAACTTTTTATTTCTTGAAGATAAGAACAAACCTTGTTTTCATGAATTATGTTTAAGAAGCAAGATTTTGAATTTTAATAAGCTCACAAATTTCGTTCAAAATTGTTTTTTCTTTCTCAAAAAATGCTACTTTAGAACAATTATATTATTTTTTTCATTAATTCTATCCTGTGAAAATTTTACATACCTCAGATTGGCACTTAGGACAATATTTTATCCATCGTCATCGAAAAGAAGAACATGCTCACATACTGGAAGCTCTATTAGAAATTATCCGAGCTGAGAATATTACCATTTTATTGGTATCAGGTGATATTTTCGATACAGGAAACCCTCCTAATTATGCTTTGGAGCAATATTATAATTTTTTGCGCCGTGTACTTCGACAAACCCATTGTCGACACATCATAGTTACAGGAGGAAACCATGATTCTCCTTCAGTATTAAATGCTCCCAAAGAATTATTACAATTTTTGGACATACGAGTGATTGGCGGAGTCGAACGAAATGAACAAAATGAGGTCATAATAGAAGCTGAATTTCTTGATTTACAAGATGAAAATGGAAATTCTGAAGCGGTTATTTTTGCTGTTCCTTACTTACGAGACCGAGATTTAAAACTTTCGGTAGCAGGTGAAACATTGGCTGAACGTGCTGAGATTCTTAAAAATGCCATTCGAAATCATTACGCCAAGGGTGGAGAATTAGCCCAAAAATATGTTTCGAAAAATATCCCAATCCTAACGATGGGGCATTTATTTGCCGCAGGTTTACGAAATGAAACAGGTGAAAACTTGGAATCACAAGAAGCTGAAAATGATATTCATCTTGGAAATTTAGGCAAAATAGAAGCTGATACTTTTCCCGAAATTTTTAGTTATGTGGCTCTCGGACACATTCACAAAGCCCAAAAAGTAAATGGACAAGATAATATTCGATATTCAGGTTCACCAATTTCCTTGAGTTTTTCGGAAAGATTAGATCAAAAATCAGTTGTAATATTAAATTATCAAGGTGCAGACTTAACAGAAATACGCCAAATTCAATTACCCTTGGTTCGGCACTTAGTTCGATTTTCGGGGACATTCGAAAAAGTAAGTCAAGCCATTGTGCATTTTAAAAATACTGATAATCAAAGTAATAATACTTTGAGAACATGGGCAGAAGTTCGTCTAAAAACTGAAAATATACTTCCAAATGCTGACCAAAAATTGCGTGAACTTGCCGAAAAAAGAAATATTGAAATTTTAAAAGTAGTGATAGAGCGTCCAGTTTCACAAACTCAACGCCTAGAAGAAATGGATTTAGAAGAAGCCAATATTCAGGATGTTTTCTTGGAAAAATGCAAAGCCGATGGTATTACTAGTCCTACACAACTACAACAGTTAAACGAAACTTTTATTGAATTACAAAGCCGACTGGTAGAAGATGAAAATCATCTATAAATTCACAAAAAAATAGGCTAATTTTCTAAATTGAGTAGATTTGCAAAAATGGTTGGACTACGTAATTTATGAAACTTTCTTTTATTGTTCCTTATCGAAATCGTGCGCCTCATGCCGTACAAAAATGCTTACAATCTCTTCATAATCAAGATTTTGATAGTTTTGAAATTATATTTTTAGATTATGGAAGTGATCCTGAGATCTCTCAAGAAATGCGACTTTTTTGTGAAAATTTATCAGCAGTACGTTATTTTTATGCTGAGACCAGAGGCTGGCTTTGGTGTAAACCTCATGCCCTAAACCTTGCCTATGCTCAAGCCCGAGGAGAGTTTTTAGTAATGGTTGACGCAGATATGATTCATCCTTCTAAGTTTGCTAAAAAACTCTTAAAATATCTTCATACTGATAAAATAGTACATTATAGATGCCGTTATTTACCTGAGAATTATGCGGTAGATATGAAAAATATCGACTACAATCAAATCAATAATTTCATATTAAGTGATGAACATGCTACGGGACTTTTTGTAGTTTCTCGCCAAAAAATGATGGAAACAGGTGGCTCAAATGAGTTTTATATGATTTGGGGAATGGAAGATACAGATGCTAGTCAACGTTTACAAAACGCTAAATTATCTCTCCAATGGCTTGATTTAGAAGAAACTACAGTCTTACATCAATGGCATCCCGTAGCTCATCAAAATGCTATTTTACCTTATAATTGGAGGTATGTAGTCCGAGACTATGGGTTAAAATATGGAGGGGAGCCTGCTAAGAAATATTATGATATTCCAAATGGTTTAGAAATTAGGTATCGTCCAGCTTTAGAATTAGTAAGCTCAGAAAGTTGGAATAAATTAGAACAATATCAACTCAAAAATCCATTACAGTCTGCTTTTTTAGAATTTGAACATTTATTTGAAAATCAAGAGTTTAGTAATGGTATTTATATAGAATACGCTCATTCAGATTTTGAAAATATTCAAAGTAACACAGGGAGAATAACCTCATTATTCAATAATTTTTTAGCTAAGACAGGAACAGGCTATCGTTTAATCAATCAAGACCATAATCTTACATTTATCACGATTCGGGATTTTTTGTACTATTTTATTTTATTTAAACGACACTGGATTCGAGATTATCACTTCGATGTAAGGAAAGATTTCTTACGTTTATTGATTTTTTCTAAGTAAACTTCAAATATTCTACTTTGATATTTTTTGATCATATCGCCCTCAAAGATGTTTCCTCAGTAAATTTGTGTACTTTTCCTCTCAGAAAATGGAATTGAAATTTGAGCCAAATAGTATGTCATTCCGTAATGTTTTTCCGTGTTTTCGCTGTTTCATTTGGTGTTTTTGTTGGAGCATATTTTGGGCTTACCCAATCTTCGGACAGAAGAACGTAAGTCCTGAAGTCATTGTCTCTCGTGCCAAAATTTATTTTGCAAATGGGCAATTCGATACTGCAATTTCTATTTTAAGAGAAAAATACAAATTAATGAATTTCCAGAGCCGTATCGAATCCCGTAAGTTAATCTCCCAATCTTACATTGGTTTAGACTCCTTACTTAAAGCTAAAGAGGAAATCAAACAATTACTCATTATCAAACCTGATTTTGAGCCTGCCTATGATGACTCGCCTGTTTTTGCAGATTTAACAGAAGAAGTTCGGAATGCTTTGGCTTCCAAACAAACTTCTTCTGTGTCCAAAAAGACAGAAAATATTGAAGATGTTCCTGCTACCATGACCATTATTACCCAAGAAGATATCCGAAATCGGGGCTATCGAGACTTAGAAGCTTTATTTCATGACATTTCAGGATTCGATATTTCACGCTCAGTAGGCTTAGCCTATTCTAATTTATATCAACGGGGTTTCCGTTCAGCCGCCAACACCGATCGCACCATGCTCCTAATTGATGGTATCGAAGATAATGAACTATGGTCAAATACGGCATTTATTTCTCGACAATATCCCCTCAGTAATATCAAACGAGTCGAAATTATTTATGGTCCCTCCTCAACTACTTATGGAGCGAATGCCTTTTTAGGGGTCGTAAATGTGGTCACTAAAAATGACAGCGATTTATTTGGCTCACAGAAAAATTTTGGACTCTCTGCACAAACAAGCTATGGTTCAATGAATACTCGTTATGTAGACATAACAGCAGGACTACGAAAAAATAAAATTTCACTAACCTTAACAGGGCGTTTATTTCACTCTGACGAAATGGATTTATCCAACTTTGAACATTGGGATTATCAATGGAACAATCAATTATTTGCTTCTAACTATGCCTCTAATTTATCCATTACTCAAGAGGATAAAATTCAAAATTTTTTACAAATAAATCCCAGAGAATCAGAATTTTATAATATAACTGAAAGCGAAGGAAAAGTTACTTCAATTACTCCAACAGAGCTTGCGATTAACAATGCAAAAGCCTATGATGAAGCTGGATATAATACCGATTCTAAAGGAAATCCTTTAAAATTTACAAATCCAACGGATAATCTCTACCTAGCTGGAAAACTTAAATCAGGGAATTTCAAAATTGGTTTTTATTACTGGAATCGAGCCGAAGGTGCCGCCCCAAGTTATTCGGATGGGAATGTGTATTCAGGTTCATTGAATGGAGCCATATGGACAGTACGGCAATGGCTGGCATATGCCAAATATGAAAAGTATGTTTCTGGTAGTTTATATATCTCCAACCAAAGCACTTTTCGTGTTCATGGTTTTTTGCCAGACACACGCATCTCTTTGTATCGAAGTTATGGAAATGGAAACTTGAAATTAGGAAATTTAGTAAATAATACTCCTTCGTATTGGGAAGATAATTATTTTTATCAACAATCTTCACAATTTCGAAATGAACTCAAGTTTGCCTATGGTTTAGAACATTTTGATATTGTCGGTGGGTTTGAATTTCGAAATAGTGCTATTCAAGGGCGATACTTATTGGCTACCGAAACTAACCTAAGTGGCATTACTGAAAGAGATACCGTTTCAGAAAGAAATGTTTATCATACCATAGATTTGGGAGCGTATATACAAGCAAGCTGGCATCTTACTCAAAAATTACATTTAACTACAGGACTTCGCTGGGATTATAATCAAGTCAAAAATCAAAACTTTGGCTATGGGGTATTGGTCAGCCCACGATTTGCGGCAGTTTATGCACCTAAAAAATTTGTTATCAAAGCCATATATGCACAGGCATTCAAGGATGCTTCGGCTTTTAATAAACATTCTCGCTCTTCGATTCGCTTGATAAGTAATCCAAACTTAAAACCTGAACGTACCCAAAATTTTGAGTTAACCTTTCGCTGGCGAAGCAATGATACTTATTTTGTTGAATGGATTGGGTATAATTCGTATTATGAAAATGTATTAAGTGATGAAGTTGTTTCCTTATCCAATGGTTCTACGACTACTCGTTTTGTAGGAAAAAAGAAAGGGAAAGTTTTTGGGATGCAACTCAATAGTGGTTGGAAATACCGTAATTTTGATTTTTATGCCAATTACACCTTTACGAAAGCAAAATCTAAAGATAATCAAGAAAATTGGATGAAAGTTGGTGATATTGCTCCACATCAAGTTAACTTAGGAGTCAATCGTAAATTTCTGAAAGACAATAAATTAAATATTAATCTTCGGCTCAACTATGTAGCCGAGAAACCCACAGGAGCAAACACTTCTGTCTCTGATAATCCGTTAACTAAAATTGGAGCTTATACTATCTTACACTCGACAATTTCTTACAACTTTATCCCTCAATTCACCTTACAAGCTATAGTCGAAAATCTAACCGATAAAGTTTATTTTCATCCAGGGGTTCGGAGTGCCTCAGGATCGCCTTATGCTCCTGCCATTCCACAATATCGGCGTAGTTTCTACATAAAATTATTATATGACTTATAATTCAAATATAAATTTTATATCAAAAACTTGAATCATACTAATTTAAAAATAATATTACTTATTTTAATAAGTAATACTGTACTTGGACAAAAACCTACTAAATCAGATGGGTATCAGTCAGACTTTGATTACCTGATGCAAAAACTAATCGAAACACATCCTGACCCATACTTAGGATTCGGAGGTTCGATTGAATTTTTTAGAAAAAGAACACAAACCTCCAAGTTAATTACAGACTCAACAACTAAGGAAGATTTTGTGATTTTACTAAATCAATTTCTATCCAATTTAGATGATGGACATACTCTGGTCTATTTCCCAAAAGATTCTAGTCAAATTATAAAAACATTTCCTTTAAAATTCAAAATTTCAGTTGATAAGATATTTGTCCAAAACAGCACAGAGGAATATATCCAACTCATAGGCAATCAGCTGATTGCTATCAATGAAACTCCAATACCCGACTTATTGGTCAAGGTGACCACATTCGAACCATCTGAAAATATTTCAGGAAAATACGATAACCTGAGTAAGATTATAAGTAAATCAAATCTTGCTCAGAGATTTTTCGGAACTACACAATTAACCCTTACTTTCAGGAGTCGTCAAGGGGATATTCTTTCATTCGAAATTCCTTTTCAACAACAAGCGAAATTCGCTCCTGATAAATCTGTCATTGAATTCGAAAACAATAATGATTTACTTTATTGGTCAATGCTCGGTAAGCATAAGGATATTGGTTATTTGGCTTGGAACAGCATCTTAAGCCGTGAAGTAGTTGAAAATATTTATCAGAACTCACCTGATTGGGTTCAGGGGAGTTTGAACTGGGCTTATCACTATCTACCTGAAAAACAGACAGGTAATATCGAACAAGATATACAAAATATTCCTTCATTGTATGAAGTATTTTATCATCTTTCGAAGATGATGACAGAAAAAAATTCCAACTATCTCATCATTGATTTGAGAAAAAACAGGGGTGGCATGACTCCCATCATCAAACCTTTACTTTATATTTTATACGGAGATAATTACTTAAATTTTGATTTTGACGCAGAGATGATCCGTAAAATATCACCACTATATTTACAAAAAATAGGTTTTTCAGATATTAAAAGTTTCAATCAAGCTTATAATTGTAATTTCAAAATTGGTGATTATATCTTCAGTAGTTTTGGTAATTTTGATCACGAGACTTCTCTTGAGCAAAAAAAACAAATGGTTCAAAATGGGTATAATGGATTTGGAACAAAATTTATAAAAGCTACCAAACTTCCTACCGATATTCAAGTTTTTATACTTACTTCACCTCAAACTTTTAGTGCTGCTTATCATTTCACTTATTTCCTGAAAAAACTTGGACGGACACAGATTATTGGTGTAGCATCAAAACAAGCAGGAAATTCATTTATGGAAACCACAAATTTTACATTACCTCATACAAAAATTTCAGGAAGTATTTCCAATTCTAGACAGGTTCTATTTAAGCATAATCCCAAATTGGGAAAAATATTACAGCCTGATTATCAAATGAAATGGCATCATTTTAAAAAATATGAATTTGATAAGAATGCTGAAATTTTGAAAGCAATAGAAATTATAGAAAACAAGTAAAAATAGTTAAACTATTTTTTGTCTATACTCCAAATCACTTTTTAAATCTAAAAATATGAACAACACCAAGCATCCGAATGAACCTTTTCGCAAACCATTAGAAGTTTGCCAAATTAAGCCAGATGTTGAGGGTATAACCGACCCTGAAGCTCTTCAAAAACTGGTTTCCGACTACAAATTAGAACTTGAAAATCAAGCTAAAGCCATTGGATGTACTTTACGCCTTGCGACTCGTGCCGATTTTTGGGGAATTATGCAATTAATGAAAAATCAGTTTATGCCCAAAGTAGCAGCCTTAGTTAGTGAATATGACTTGTATCGTTCTTTGGTACACGGTTATACAGCAGTCATTGTTCATAATGAAACCAATGAACTATGGGGTGCAGATATCTCAGCGGGTTATGATAGTGCAGACCAAACTTCCTTCGGAATTATCATTGCAGTGTCGCCCAAATTAGCAGGAACGGGAATGGGAACAGTTATTTCTATTTATACTTCTTTATTAGGGATGGAACGTAATGGAAAAACTCGAAGGGGCATTGTCCGACCTGAAAACTTACGCTCAATCAATATGTTAGCTAATAAAGTAGGCTTTGTCTGTGAATCATATTATCCTCATATTTTTGGAGAAAATGATCCTCGATTTATTTTGTCTTTTCCACTAACTTCAGGGGGTATTCATAACAATAAAATTGACTTGACAAAAGTAGCAAAATATGTCAAAACTCATAAAAAAGGAAAGGATTATGAATTAATTGAAACAGGTAAAAATGAGCTTATCGAAGACTTATATCTGAACACATCTTTCCGAATCGTGGGGATTGTACCACCCCGAAAACTGAATGCTACAGATGAAAAGTCGTACTTTTTAGCCTTCCCCAAAGAGGTACTGAATTTTCCCACAGAAATACCCGGACAATTGGAGGGTTTAGTGTAGTATTTACTATAATGAACTATCCAAGAATTTTAAATTTTTGGATGGTTCTAAATCAATCAATACTACAATTTTAGTCCCATAATTGTAATATCATCTCGTTGGGGTTCACTCCCTTGCCATTCATCAAGTGTATTTTCAAGGCGTGTTTTTTGTATTTCAAAAGGATAATCAGCAATATTAGCGAGTATTTTTTGGAGTTGTACTTTGCCTAATGATTTTCGTTTACTATTATTTTGGTCTTGATAACCATCTGATAATAAATAAAATGTCATATTCTCATGCCATTCAATTTCATGATTTAAGAAGTTCTTCTGTTTAGATTTGAAAGTTCCACCAATTAATTTACGGTTTCCTTTAAAAACCGATAACTCGCCATTCCGATACACATAAAGAGGTAATTTTGCGCCTGCAAAGGTAAAAGTTTTCTTCTCCAATTTTTCCTCATAAACACAAAGTGAAATATCCATTCCATTTTGGTCGCCGTTTTGATGTTGTCTCAAACTAGTTTTTAATATTTCGTCCAATCTATTTAAGATAGTTGCTGGTTTAAAAATTTTTTCCTCTCGAATAATTTCATTAAGAATAGAATGCCCTAAAATAGCCATAAAAGCCCCTGGCACCCCATGTCCTGTGCAATCTGCCACAGCAAAGAACAAAAAATCTCGATACTGATGCAACCAATAAAAATCTCCTGAAACAATATCTTTCGGTTTATACAAAACAAAATGTTCTTTAAAATAGGTTTTCATCTCTACATCAGCAGGTAAAATGGCTTGTTGGATACTTAAAGCACAATTAATACTTGCAGTTATTTGTTCATTTTTTTCACGTACAATTTGTTCATTAATCCGCATCTTGTTATAAGCTTTTTTCACCACACTCTCACTTGCAAGTATCCGTCTATTATGTTGCTCTAGCTTTTCTTTTTGTTGCTCTACAAAATCTCGTTGAGCTTGTAGTTCCTCTTGTTGTTGTAATAACTCTTCGTTTTGTGTTAGTACCTCCTGCTGTTTTTGTTCTAGGTCTCTATTTTTTTTGACAATACTACTTTGTTGTACTTGTAACTCTTCTTGTTGTTGTAATAATTCTTCATTTTGTGTTTGAATTTCCTCCTGTTGTTGCTGAATTTCGGTTATCATTTTATTAAACGTATTAGCCAAAATAGCTGTTTCATCTTTGGTATTTACTGTCACCTGCTGAAACAAATCTCCTTGTATCACTTTCTTCATGGTTCTCACTAAAGAAAGTAGTGGAGCTGAAATTTTATAAGCTGTTTGGATAGCAACCAAGATGATGACAATCACTACTACAAATAAGGTTATCAGAAATGATTTTTGAAACTTATAAAGTGCATGAAAAGCCTCACCTTCATCCACTTCTGAGGTAATTACCCAGTTTATTCCTTTAACTTGAATAGGCGTATAAGAGCTTAAAACGCGTACATTTCGATAATCTTTGATAACTTGTGTTCCTGATTTTCCACTCAAAGCATTATTGATTGCGTCTGTTTTTACTTCAAAAAATAAGATGGTAGAACGGTGAAAAATCATATGCTCTACAAGATTAGTATCCGCTTGGGAAATAGCAGGATGATGACGTAGTTTATGTTCAGATTGTATTTCAACCATAAATCGGGAATCACTTCGCATCTTATAATCCGAACCGACTAAATAACTTTCACTGCTCTGATCCAATCCTTCCAATGCCGAATTTCTTGAAATTAACATTGTCTCGTTAATTCTATCTACAGGAATCTGAAAGATTAAGGTACCGATTTTGGTTCCTCGATCATAAATTGGGGCAGCAATAAATGAAGCAGGGTATAAGAAGGAAGGCGTATAAAACGCAAAGTCTTTCAATATAATTTCCTCTTTTTCAATAGCTTGCTGAAATGCTTTGGAAATATTAGTTTGATTATAGGGGGCTTTTCGGAGATTTATTCCAAAATCCACTTCTTTGGTTGTGGTATAAACTATATCTCCCTCTATATTGACTAGAAAAATATCATAATATCCTGATTTTGTTAATA
Organism: Cytophagales bacterium UBA2561; assembly: GCA_002340355.1. Lineage (GTDB taxonomy): Bacteria > Bacteroidota > Bacteroidia > Cytophagales > Thermoflexibacteraceae > UBA2561. Next base: position 45,181 of record DDLX01000028.1, on the reverse strand, counting down.
AATCTTTGATTTGAGGATGGTATTCAGCATGAGTTTGACAGTATGTCAAATCACAGAATTCAGTCTGCTTATCAAGAAGATAAATATATTGTAATAGTTGAGTTTTCGGATTATTAGGAAAATATTTCTGAAGATGATTTTTATTCGGCTCGTAACGGTCAATAATATCAAATAATTTATCCTTGTAATATTTTCGTAATTCTGCAATAATATACTGTTTACCTAAACGATGATACGCTTCTAAATTTGATGCTAAATGGAAATTATGATTAAAATCATTCAGAGCATTAATAATGATTTGATTCTTAGAAAAGAACTTGATTTCCTTTCGGATATCCTCAAAATAAGACTCTATATGTTGCTTTTTTGCCTCTCGAACCGAAGTTAATCGGTTAAATGCACTATTTCTAATTTCCTCAGTATAAGAATAATAAACTATTCCGCCTAACAATAAAATAGGAATAACACCAGTCAGAATAAATAAAATAGTGAGTTTATATTTAATTTTAGTATTAAATTTCATGCTTACAATACGTGTAGTGATGTGGATTGTAAGTAAAGTTGGCAAAAATTATTCTTTTTTTGATTTCGGGAACTTTTTAAAGCAGTCGGTTTGATGTTAGAAAATGAGCTAAAAAGATATTTTTATGACCATTAAGTTATAAAATTGTCCCAAATAGAAGCTATTTTATTTTAATCATAAGAATAGTATTAAATTTCATCATAATGTTTTTGTATAGTATGTTTAGTCCTACCCTACTAAAATTCTATTGATTTGCAAATCATTCGTTAACCTTATACGCATTATTATCTACTGTTTTCAATTTTATCTTTCATTTCACCTGTTCCAATCATTATTCCATAATGGTTAATAATAAAAATCCATTTATATTTTTTTGAAACGACTACGACATCATCTCTCCATCCAACTTCTAAAAAGACTTTATTAAATCCATTTAGTGTTCCTTCATATACCCAGCACTTAGTTGTTTCTCTAACCGTTTCGCCCAGTAATATCCATAGCTTTTCATTTAAATTAAAAAATTTATCTAATTTAAACTTCTGATAGTCGATAGAAGCCGCTGAATATTCCTCTTTTAATGTTTGCCATCTCCATTCTGAGTTTTGACGAGTTGAAAATTTCCGCCATATTTTTGTTTCTATTTCAGCCCAAAGGTTAATACTCACCTCAGAGAACTCACTTTTTGGGATATTAAAATCCTCACAAATTCGCTTGATATCAACACGTAAGTTCGTCCATGTTTTTTTTCCTTTTGATTTGAGATGCCTTTTTTTCATTTATTTTTCCATTACAGGTATCCTTTTTTTTGAATTTCTCAATGATGGTGTATAAAATTCGATTATCCATTTCGTCTAATCCACTCTTATCAACAATCCAAAGCATTGAGGGCTAATTCAGCAATTACCAATCTAATCGTTCCGTCCCCTTTGATTTTGCCGAAATCAAAGGGGACGGCGCACTAAATTATTAGTTACTTTTATCCCTCAATATTCTATAAGTTTCAATTTCTCCAAAAGTCTTGAAGCCAAGTTTTGTATAAATAGACTCTCCCATTAAAGAAGCATGAAGAACACAAGTTTTTACATTACCTTCTTTCGCTTCTATCAATAAATGCTCTGTCATATTTTTCCCAATTCCTTTACCTCTTCCCTTTGGAAGAGTACCAATCATATGTAATCCCGCATTATCATTAGAATCAAAAAATATAATTCCACATCCTAAGCTTTCTGAATTTTCCTGATAAGTAAATAGTTTCATTTTATTTGATTGATTAATTATTTCACAAACTACTTTCTTATCAACTATATACCCAAAGGCTTTTGAGGCAGTAGTTGCAAATTTAATGGCATCATTTTCAGTGCTGACTCTCTTAATATTTGGATTTAACAATTTAGGTTTTGAAAATTTATCCATACCAAAAGCCATATTCCTTTGTCCAAATATAAACTCAAAATCAGTATCTTTATATAAGTTGTTGGGTTTTGTAATCGTAATTATTTCAGGTAATTCATTTTTCTTACTAAGCTCTTTAATTTCTCCAATTAGATTACCGTCATATTTCAAATCAAAAATTCTATTTGGCCAGTCTGAATCATCCATTGAAACGGAAGAATATCTTTCAGTGGAATTCAACCTATCATTTAATTCCCCAATATGTCCCCAAAACTCGTATAAATTATTTAATATCTGATTATTCATCTTTTTCAATTAAAACTAATGGTCTCGTGTATATTTTTATATTATCGTAATCCCAAAGGGAAGTTCAAACTCTTCAATTTTTGTAAATACTACATTTGTTTATCTAAACAAATCCACTTATTCGAACAATCCATGACTAGGTGGTGCAATACCTAAATGTTGATAAGCCGAGCTGGTAGCTACTCGCCCCCGTGCCGTCCGCTTGATAAAGCCCTCTTTAATTAGGAAAGGTTCATAAACTTCTTCAATGGTTTCAGCTTCTTCACCTACGGCGGTTGCAATCGTAGAAATTCCTACAGGACCTCCTTTGAATTTCTCGATAATGGTGTATAAAATTCGATTGTCCATTTCATCTAGTCCATTCTTATCAACATCCAAAGCATTGAGGGCTAATTCGGCAATTGCTAATGTAACCGTTCCGTCCCCTTTAATTTCGGCAAAATCACGGGTACGGCGCAATAAATTATTAGCAATTCGAGGAGTTCCACGACTTCGGCGGGCAATTTCGAAGGCGGCATTTTCCTCAATAGGAGTATTTAGAATTTTGGCGGAACGCTTGATAATTTTTTTCAATAACTCCGAATCGTAATATTCCAGACGAGAGTTAATTCCAAATCTGGCACGTAAAGGCGAAGTCAATAAACCCGAACGAGTGGTTGCTCCAATCAAGGTAAATGGCTCTAAACCAATCTGAACTGTGCGCGCACTGGGTCCCGAATCCAGCATAATATCAATCCGATAATCTTCCATCGCCGAGTACAAATATTCCTCAACTACGGGATTTAAACGATGAATTTCATCAATAAACAAAACATCATATTTCTCAAGATTGGTCAATAAACCCGCCAAATCTCCTGGTTTATCTAAGACAGGTCCCGAAGTAATTTTAATACTTGCCTCCAATTCGTTGGCGATAATATGCGAAAGTGTAGTTTTTCCCAAACCTGGGGGTCCATGAAGTAAAACATGGTCAAGGGCTTCATTTCGATTTTTGGCAGCTTTCACAAAAACCTCTAAATTTTCAACCACCTTTTTTTGTCCTGTAAAGTCCGTAAATGCCAAAGGACGAAGGGCTTTTTCGGTCTCTTGTTCTTCGGGATTGAGGTCGTGAGATTCGCCTGTTAAGAAGTCTTGTCGCATATTTTTGGGCAAGTTTTAGGGAATAGTTCCGCCGTTTTGGGATTTAATTTGATGTCTTTTGAGTTTTCAAAAATACAAAAAGTTCTTCGGAAATGAAATTGCCAAAAGTCCGTTTTGCCGAATTTTTTTATACTCTTTTTGCGGGGTTTTTATGGAATTATCTCTTAATCGGCATCTTATCACTAACTTTAGGAAACGCCAATCCGTAAACTTGACCAAGTTTTTGTAGGATTAATTTTTTTAATATCAAAACGAACTTCAATATATTTCCATAAAAACATGAAAACATTTCTTGAAAGACTCGTTCCTTTTTTTCTCAAGACGTTAGACCGTCATTTTTTATTGCACCGCCGAGTATTGTGGATTACGAAAGTGCATTATGTGCTATTTTATATAGGTATTGCATTTTTGACAAGTATGGCATATGTCAGTTGGTATCCAAAGCCTTATGATCTTCCACCAAGCGAAGGATTCATACTGTTAGGAGTATCCGTAATGTTAATTCCGTTTGGTTTTTGGGTTTTCAGACAAATTTCATTTAGCATTGAGCGCAATTACGGGCAACGCTTCCCAATGTTAGAACAAATCCGATTTGGATTATATATTGTTTGCACATTAATGTTTTTGAGTATTCCGTTTGGTTCAGCATGGATGATGCAGTATCAAGTTGCCAATTATATCAGTGATGTCGAATTTGAAAAAGACCAAAAATTATTGAATCTATACAATATTTTTTTCTTGACCGATTCTGAAATTTCTTCTGAAATCTCAGAAATTGAGATGACGATTAAACAAAACTATTTGTTGGAATATAACCATGACGACTATGATCATAATTCGTATGAGTATCCTGAAAGTGTTCTCAATAAGATTGCTCAAGAAACAAACTCTATCTATCATTTTTATAATCCTTATGCTATGGGAAATTATACCATTGAGTCTAAAGAACCTAATGAGGAAGCCTCTAAAACGAATGAAGAAATTTTACGTCCGATTTGGGAAGCTAAGCATCAACATCAGCTATTTATCACAGAATACATTCATCTTTTAGAGAAATATGGTGCAACTATACCTTTCACAGCAGAGGAATTATTAGATTTTCGAGCCAAAACAGGAAAAAAAACAGGAAAAGAAGTGATTAATGTTCAAGGTTTTTTTAATGATTTAGCGAATCAAAAGATGGCTGTTCGTGATAATTTATGGCGTATTTCCCAAGAAAAACGCCATTGGAACAACTTTAAAATAGATATATTTGAGCAACTTTCTATTGTTTTTTTCTTGGCATTCTTTACATCTTTATTGCTTTCCATTTATAACATGGTTCAGATAAAGGATTTCATTATTGCTATCGTTGCCTTTATGGGATTAGGTATTTTAGTGGCAGTAGCAGGTGTTGTAATTTATGAAGCATTTGGCTCATTGGCACATAGTCGAGAGTTTACACCTTTCTTTTTAATTTTTATGCTTTATGTTTTAGCCAGCTTTCAAAGTCTACGCATTTTCTTTGCTAAGCGTTTTTCCAGATTCAAAGTAATCTGTCTGATTTTGACCACATTTGCAACTCCTTTTCTAATTTGTTGGTTAGGATTGATGGAAGAGGCTTTCAGAGGAGGGTATCATGCAGATTCATATTATATTGGTTTAATATGGATTGGAATGGGTTTATTTTCAATATTTTTAGTGCCTGTTTTTCGGAAATTATTTCTCAAAATTCAAAGTTTACCCAAAGCATAATTGATATTTAATTTTAGAAATAATAAACCCGTTAGATGTTCAAAATCTGACGGGTAAAAAAACGAAAGTAGAATTCCTTAGATTATTATATTCGTATCGTAATATTTCGTTCGTATAAATAAGCTTTAAGTTCAGGAATCGGAATTTCCTTAAAGTGAAAAATACTAGCAGCCAAAGCCGCATCTGCATCATTGTTCTCAAAAATATCAAAAAAGTGTGCCTTTGTCCCTGCTCCTCCTGAAGCAATCACAGGAATCTGTAATTTTTTGGTTAATGTTCCTGTTAATTTTTTGGCAAAGCCAGCCTTTGTTCCATCGTGATTCATTGAAGTCAATAAAATTTCGCCTGCCCCCCGCTCTTGAACTTCGGTAGCCCACGAAATCGTTTCCTTATCGGTAGGAGTTCGTCCACCTCTTACATGAACTACGTGTTCACCATTGTCCATTTCACGAGAATCAATTGCTACAACAACACATTGACTACCAAATTCTTGAGCTAATTCATTGACTAATTCGGGACGTTTCACTGCCGAAGAATTAATCGAAACCTTATCTGCTCCAGCTCCCAACAATGCCGAGACATCTGCAACCGAAGAAATGCCTCCACCCACCGTAAACGGAATATTGATTTCTTTTGCCACATCTTGGACTAATTGGACTAGGGTTTTTCGTTTTTCAACCGTAGCAGTAATATCCAAAAAAACCAATTCGTCTGCTCCTTCTTCGGCATAGGTGGCAGCCAGTTCCACGGGATTTCCAGCATCTCGAAGTCCAACAAAATTAACACCTTTCACGGTCCGTCCGTCTTTGATGTCTAAACAAGGAATAATTCGTTTGGTGAGCATATTATTTCTTAAAAATTATTTTTATGGATTATCAAACCAAATAGCGTATTAAATAAAAAACAAAGATAGACCTACTTGGTCTTTCGGACTAGACAGGTCTATTCTATAAATATACATATTATATAAAAAAATATTATTTTTTCTGGATTGTACCGATAAAAGTCTTGATTTGTTGCTTAAATGCTCGACTATTTTCGCCATCAATCACCCGATTTTGTAAGCTATAAAATTGACTGGCATCATATTTTATGGTTTCAGCATCCTGAATTTCTTCGAAAACTTCACTCAAATCGCCTTTATCCACCCATGTTTTTAATTTCTTCTTAAATTGTTTTAAGTTTATTTGAGTGGGCTTACTAAAATCATCCAGTTCTGCGAATTCTTGTTGTAAGGCTTGTAGTTCAGCTTTTGTGCTTTGAATACGATTTTTCATCTCAAACTTGGTTATTACTGAAGAAGTAATCGCTTCTTCTTTTCTCAGATCATTGAGTAACTGGGTTTTGAGATGGATTTGATTTTCGATATTTTCTTTCTCACTCATGGTTTTAGTGGGATGCCGTTCATAAAAATTTGCGCCTTAAAGGTAACAAAATTCCCCAAAAAACATTACATTATCTTTACTTTTGCAGTATACTTATAAGCTTAAATATCAGGCAAATAATTTCTTTACACGAAATACATACTCTGATTTATAGATATATAATATGTACGGAACAGAAAAAGAAACACAAGGCTTAAAAGATGTATTAAATATCTTAATTGAGAAGAAAAATTATTTCCAGTCTCAACTTGTGATAATCTTTTGTTAGAGAAACTAAATTGTGATTTACACGAATTTTTAGAAAATTTATAGTCCTTATTTATTACCAAGTTTATGTTTGATGTTCTGATAGTAGGGGGCGGATTAGCAGGCTTAGTTAATGCTATTCGGCTGGGTCGGCAAGGCTTCCAAGTGGCTGTTTTTGAGCAAAATACTTATCCTTTTCACCGAGTTTGTGGCGAATATATTTCCAATGAAACCCTTTCTTTTTTTCGCAGTGACCTTAAAATTAACCCCTTTGATTTTGGAGCTATTCCAATTACTCATTTCAAATTAACCTCTCCCACAGGAAATTTTTTGGAGATGCGTTTAGATTTAGGTGGTTTTGGGATTAGTCGTTTTACACTAGATAATATTTTGTATGAAACAGCTCAAGAACATGGTGTAACTTTTTTTACAGGTACTCGGATTGTAGAAGTTGGAAAAGCGAATGAAATTTATTTTGTAAAAACAAATAAATCAAAAAAATACAATTCTAAATTTATAATTGGGACATTCGGGAAACGCTCAGAATTAGATAAAAAATTACAACGAAGCTTTTTTAGAAAACGCTCGCCCTATGTAGCTGTCAAATATCATATTCGAACCAACTTACATCCCGATAACCAGATTGCTTTACATAATTTTGCGGATGGTTATTGTGGCATTTCTCGAATTGAAGACGATAAGTTTTGTTTCTGTTACTTAACTTCTCGTAAGAATTTACGTGCAGCAGGAAACATTCAAAATCTTGAAAGTCAGATTCTTTATAGAAATCCTTTTTTAAGAAAACTATTTACTGAGTCAGAATTTTTGCATGATAAACCTAAAGTTATCAATGAAATTTCATTTGCTCCTAAAACTCAACATGAACAAGGGATTTTGATGTGTGGCGACTCAGCAGGAATGATCACACCCCTTTGTGGAAACGGGATGAGTATCGCAATTCATAGTGCAAAAATTCTTTCTGATATTCTCCCTAATTTTTTGGAAGGAAATTTATCAGAAAAGGAAGTTTCTCAAAATTATACTAAAGAGTGGCGAAAAGTATTTGCTCATCGTCTTCAATTTGGACGTACTATTCAACAATTTTTTGGACACCCATTATTGAGCGAAATTTTAATTGGCTCAGCCAAAAAAATTCCTCCTTTTGCTCGTCTTTTAGTACGTCAATCACACGGGAATCCCTTCTAATTTATCATGTTTATTGTATTGTCTTTTATTTCGGAAAAATATTAGAGGCAAGCTAACAAAACGCCTAACATAAAAATATTGTTTGCTCAAGTTTACTTGTTCATCAAAATTTAATGGGTGTTCAGTCATACTTTTTATTAAAAACAAATAAGATTATCAATTTTACTTAGATCATTTCTTTTTGATTATCAATTTTTTAGATCTGATTTTAGGTAAAAATTTTTATAACAAATTGAAGTATTTTTTTATAAATAAACACAGAAAAAGTAAGATTTTCATTTCATAAATTGTTCATTTATTCGTCATCAATCAACAAAATAGGTTCTCTACTTTTGCCCCTGAAAATCAACAATCTTGCTCGACTATACCAACAATAATTAACTGGTTATTAGTTTTTTAGAGTAATTTCTGAGGATTTGTTTTGAAACTATACCTAAATAAAACAATGAACACAAAAACAATTAAGAATCTATCGCTTTCTTTGGCGTTAGGAACAGCTCTTTGCTTCACTTTCACAAGTTGTAGTGATGATGACGATGATGCTTCTCCCTCAGAAGCAAGTACCGTATCCAGTTATTCAAAGTCTCCTGTTTTGGTAGATTTGAAAGCAGGTTTTGAGGATGTTAAAGTATTTAATATTTTATCGTCTGAAGACCAAATCGAAGCCACTCCTGATTTTATCTACGGAAGTATGGCAGATGGTGCAGGACTTTTGAAAAATTCGGATGGTACATACACCTTAATCAACAATATTGAGGCAGATTACTCAGTAGCTCGAATTACATTAGATGCGAACTTGAAACCAACTAAGGGTGAGTACATTTTGAACTCTGCAGCTACCACAGGAACGGCACAATGCTCAGGTACATTGATTACTCCTGATGAGCATGGTTTTGGTCCTCTTTATTTGAGTGGCGGAGAGTGGGAAGGAAGTACACAAGCGGTTTTTGCAACTGATCCTTTTCGAAATACTTCAGAAGCAGGTAATGCAACTGTTTTGACTGCTCTAGGACAGTGGACTACTGAAAATGCTGTTCCGTTAGGCAAAGAGGCTTACTCAGATAAAACGGTTGTTTTCATTGGTGATGACCAAAGTAATAACGAAGTTCCTTCTGGACAATTAGCGATGTATGTTGGGGCAAGAGGCGACTTAGAGAGTGGTAAGTTATACGGTTTTAAAGTTTCAGGTGCAGATGTTGAGATGGATATGAAAGAAGGGAAATCGTATGATATTGAGTTTGTTGAATTAACTGAAAAAACACTTGCTGAATTAGATGCGGAGTGTAAGGCAAAGGGCGTAATGGGCTTTTCAAGAGTTGAAGATATTGATTATCAGAAAGGTAGTGCTTCAAATCAACGAGAAGTTTATTTCTGTGTAACAGGTCGAAAAAAGGACGGATTAGTTGGGAAAGGTTCACTTTACGGACGTTTGTACAAAATTACAATGAACGAAAATGACCCTACTGCTCCTGCTAAGATCACTTGTGTCTTGGATGGTGATAACTTGACTGGAAAAGCAAAGCAATTTCATAGCCCTGATAACATTGTAGTTACAGAGAACTATGCTTATATCCAAGAAGATCCTAACGGATATCCTGACACAAATGACAAGTCACACTTTGCTTATGTCTATCAATACAACTTGAAAACAGGTGATTTGAAGGTAGTTATGGAATGTGACCAAGCTCGTGGTGCTTCCTTAGGTTATGGCTCAACAGAACGCAACTGGGAATTCACAGGAATGATTGATATTTCGGAAACGACTGGAATGCCAAATACTTTCCTCTTAATTACCCAAAACCACGGTTGGGAAAAAGCAGACGGTACGCCATTTACTGACCCTAAAGCTGTAGTTGGAGCAGTTGGAAGAGATTACGCCGAAGGTAGTATGCTGTATGTTATTCAAGGATTACCTCGATAAATATCTAATTATCAACTATTTAGAACCTATAAGACAAAGTGGTCTTATAGGTTTTTTCGCAACTAATTCATTCTCACTTAAATATGTCCTGAGTAGATTTTTTTAACTAAGTAGCCCTAAAGATTTAACAATTTCCAAGCATCTAGAAGTACTATTTTCCAGTACCTTTGTCAGGCATTGAGTGGGATGCTACGCCTAAATTAACTTTTATCTTCATTACTAAATTTTTATAAAGTTTCTGACCGTCTCAGTTTGAAATAGTTAGCTGAGATACTACTTTTTACAGAAAGCAAATCTCTACCCTTTGATGTAGCAGATTTCGTGTCAGTTTTATTTTTTTAAATTTTAAAAGTATGAATCGTTGTTTCTTGCAACACCTCTCTCTCTTAGTAAGTGGTTTAATTTTCGTAGGATTAATTTCTTGTAGAGACCAAAGTCCCCCAAAAAACAAAAAAATACCGTCTTTCGAACAAGTCGAGCATTTATATCTAAATCAGATAGATAGCTGTATTTTTCATCTGGAAGAAATACAAAAAAATACCGAAATTTCTGTTCTTGAAACACACTTTAGGAAAGCTCGCCAGTATTTCAAACAAGTTGAAGTCGTTCTGTCATATGCCGAATCTGAGAATTATAACACATTAAATGAACCGAATTTATTACGAGTTCATGAAGAAGACTTAACCAATATCAAAATTCGGGAAGCTCAAGGATTTCAAGTACTAGAAGAGACGATTTTTGCTGATTCTGTTCATCAAGAAAGGGTGGCTCAAGAAGCCGAGTTTATTAAAAACCGTTTGCAACTCATTCGAAGTAATACCAATTTTAATCATTTCAAAAACTATCATTTTTTGTGGATGGTACGAAATGAAATTATTCGAGTGGCTTTTGCAGGAATTACAGGATTTGATTCTCCTGTTTTATTAAACTCATTACAAGATAGTAAAGCAATTTATGAAAGTATTTCCAACTATTTAACATTTTTTGAAGCGGAATTTCAGGATAAAGACCTGTATGAAAAATGGCAAAATGAAATTTCAAAAACTCAAAAAATCCTCCAAGAAGGAGATTTCGATACCTTCAATCGATATGACTTTATTCAAAAACGAACTCATACACAAATTACCCTTTGGAATCAAACAGTTAAGGATTGGAAAGTAGAGTTTCCGTTTGAAATGGCGATTAAGAATGATGCCCCAGATTTATTTTCACCCCAAATATTTAATTTGGCTCATTTTTCAGGAAATCCAAAAGCAAAACTTGATAAAGATATTCTTGCATTAGGAAAAAAATTGTTTTATGATCCCAGCCTTTCAGGTAATAAAAAAATGAGTTGTGGTACATGTCATGCACCTGAGTTGGCTTTTACGGATGGACAGCCTAAAGCCATTGGTAATAAGGGGAAACCAGTCTTACGAAACTCTCCTGTTTTACTTTATACAGGACTCCAGAAGGGCTTTTTTCATGATAGTCGGGCTAGTACTTTAGAGGAGCAAATCTTAGGTGTGATTGAAAATCCAGATGAATTTAACACAACAATGGAAGCTATTGTTGAGACTGTTCAAGCCCATCAAGAGTATCGAAACAGTTTTGAAAAGCTATACCAGAATGGAGTAACAGGACGAAATATTCGAGAAGCCATTGCCTTATATGTTTGGAGTTTAGCTCCATTTAATTCTAAATTTGACCGAAATATTCGACAAGAAGAAAATACATTGACCACTCAAGAAATCGAAGGATTTAATTTATTTATGGGAAAAGCCATCTGTGCAACATGCCATTTTCCCCCTGCTTTTAATGGAACTGTTCCACCACTTTTTACAGAAACAGAGCTTGAATCTTTAGGCGTACCTTTTGATGCAAAAAATGATAAATTAGACACTGATTTAGGACGTTATTATTACTTTAAAACTAAGGAACGGAAACACTTTTTCAAAACAATGACTGTCCGAAATATTGAGAAAACAGCTCCATATATGCACAATGGAGCATACCAAACTTTGGAAGAAGTCATGGAGTTTTATGATGTGGGTGGTGGCTTAGGAATGGGATTTGATGTACCATTACAAACATTACCATCTGATTCACTACATCTTACAGAAGAAGAGGAAGAAGCCATTATTGCTTTTATGAAAACGCTAACGGATGATACTGATTTTGGAAATCTATCAGATTATTAGCCAGAAAACTCAACTCTTCAAAAGGATTAAGGATGGTAATCTTGAAGGGTTGAGTTTTTAATATTTAGAATAATAGCAAAATATGTACAAAAACTATTTTCTATAGTAAATTATAGGCTAAAAAAGCAGAAATATAAGCTAAACCTGTCATATAAACTAATTGTAAAATTGGGTATTTCCAAGAGCCTGTTTCCTTATAAACAACCGCTACCGTCCCCATACACTGCATCGCAAAAGCATAAAAAACTAACAATGAAAAACCCAAGGCAGACGTATAAAGAGGCTCTCCAGTCTGAGGATTTTTTTCTTGTCGAAGAAGTTCTCGTATTGTTGCTTCTTCTTCTCCTTTTGATTCAATACTGTAAATTGTTGCCATTGTTCCAACAAATGCCTCTCGTGCCGCAAATGAACCTAAAAGCGCAATCCCAATTTTCCAATCATAACCTAATGGGCGAATCACAGGTTCAATAAATTTTCCGATTTGCCCTGCATAGGACACCTCTAATTTTGCAGAAGCAATTTTATCTTCTAATTCTGTCTCAGACAAAGTTGGATATTCTTTAATAATCTCATTTTCAATTATTTCCATCTGGTTATCAGGTGCATAAGAAGCTAGTCCCCAAAGGACAATAGAAATTGCTAAAATTACTTTTCCAGCTTCTATGACGAATTCTTGAGATTTTTGCCACATTGTCAAACCAATACTTCTCCAACGAGGCATCCGATAAACGGGAATTTCCATCAGGAAATAACTTTTATGAGAAGAATTTAATACTTTCTGGAAAAACCAAGCAGAAATAATTGCGGCAAAAATTCCTAAAAAGTATAGTCCTGTAAGTACGAAACCCTTCAAACTAAAAATTCCTAAAACAGGAGTATCTGAAATAATTAAACTAATGATGAGCGTATAAATTGGAAGACGTGCTGAGCAACTCATAAAAGGTGTGACTAAAATAGTCAATAAACGTTCTTTTTCGTCCTCAATATTACGTGCTGCCATAATGGCAGGAATAGCGCAAGCCATCCCTGAAATCAATGGAATAACACTTTTACCATTTAAGCCAAATTTTTGCATCATTTTATCTGTAATGAAAACAACCCTCGCCATATATCCACTTTCCTCTAAAATGGAAATAAACCCAAATAAAATAGCGATTTGAGGAATGAACACCACTACTCCACCAATACCTGCTAAGATGCCTTCAGTTAGTAAATCAGTTAATTTGCTTGCAGGTAAATGAGTTTGTAAATAACTTGACAATGAGACAAATGTGGTTTCAATAAAATTCATTGGATACTCTGCTAACGTAAAGATTGACTGGAAAACTACAAACATAATTGTAGCAAAAACCAAATATCCCCCAATGGGGTGCAGAGTGATTTTATCAATGTTTTGTCCAAGGGAATAAAACTGAGAAGGTTCTTTTTCTTGACGACTTGCTTTTAAGATATCTTTGACTTGAGCATAGCGTTCCAGAATTTCCATTTTTTGAATCTGGGTAGCCTCAAAGTGGTATTTTTCTAAGGTATCTTTAATTTGTACTTTCAAGGAATCCTCAAGAAAGCGGCATTTATCAACTTGATTAAGTACTAACCAGTTTTGATAGGTATTTGAGGAATGCGTAATTTTTTGTATTATTGTAATTATTTCATTATACTTCTCAATAAATTTATATTTTCTAAAAGAAGAAGCGGACGGAGTATTTTGCAAAATTAACTTTAATTCCTGAATACCTAAACCTGTTCGGGCATTTATCGAAATAACCTCACAATTTAGTCTTTGAGCTAATATTTCTTTGTCATAAACAAAACCTTTCTTTTCTGCTAATTCTACCATATTTAATGCCAAAATAACAGGAATTTCTAAGTCAATTATCTGACTGGCTAGTAACAGGTTACGTTCTATATTAGAAACATCTACGACCACTATAACTGTATCAGGAAAGTCTGGACTTTGTTGATGCAATAAAACATCAATGACGACTTCTTCATCCAATGACTTGGGATATAAGCTATAAGTACCTGGGAGGTCAATAATCTCTACAGTCTCTCCATTTGCTAACGTTAAATCTCCGCTTTTCCGTTCTACGGTAACTCCTGTAAAATTTCCAACTTTTTGATTTAGTCCTGTAAGCTGATTAAACAGGGAAGTCTTTCCTACGTTTGGATTCCCAACTAGTGCGATTTTACGAGTTTTTGTCTTCAAAATTGGTGTTATATTTCCACTAAATTCTACGTATAATATGCGCTATTAAATAATTACTATTTTAGTTACTCTTAATAATAATCTGATTTGCTTCAGACCTACGTAAAGCAAAAGAACTGCCTGCTATTTGAATACAAATCGGATCTCCTAAAGGGGCAGCACAACGTAAACAAACTTCCATACCTGGTAAACAACCCATCTCCAACATTTTTAGAGATAATGTATCATCATTTGTAAAACTTTGAATTATACCTATTTCACCTTTTTTGAGATCAGCTAATGTTTTCATAATTGCAGATTAAATGATATATTTTTATTTAGTTTAATTTTAAATAACAATGCGAATCTAAGGTAGGAATTTATAAAATACAAATAATCGATTTCAAAATTACCAAACTTCGCCCTTGAGTAATAAGATAAGCGCAGTAATTGCAAAGGCTAAACCGATATAGTTTCCACGAGAAGGCTTTTCATTAAAGAGTACGACTCCGAGTATGGTAGAGCCTAAAATAGTCAGAATATTGAATACAGGAAAAACGAATGCACCGTTATTTTGATAAGCTTCTAAGGTTTTGATCAGAAAATAAATGGAGAAATAATTAGGAATTCCTAAAATAACACCTGCCAAAATACTTTTAAATTGTAATTTTATTTTTTTCTTAAAATAATTATAAGTTGTGCCTAAAATTCCTCCCGAAGCAGCTGCCATAAAAATGACAATCGGAAAGACTAAACGATCAGCCTCTGAGACTAAAAAAGTGTTTGCGTAATTTAAAACGGTATCAATATACCCCGCAAGGAAAAAAATTAAAATTGGCAAACCATAATTTTTAGATGATCTACCTGTTTTATTATTTTTATATGAACTTAAAATGACAGATAAAAAGCCAATAGTTAGTCCTGTATAATTCCAAACAGAAAAATCACGGTTTTGAGTTTCAAAAACAAATAAGCTGAAAATCACGGGAATAACTAAAGATATTCGGCTGGCTAAGGTTGTGATCCCAACTCCTACTTTTTGAGTGCAAATACTTAATAGGTAAAATGCTCCCACAAAATTTACTCCAATAAATATGGCTAAAAAGAGCCAGTTATTAATTGAATGTTGAATTTCATAAATTGGTTCTAACCCTGTGAAAATCAATCCAGTAACAATACAAGTAATATAATTTACAGTGATGGCTTGGAGGGTACGAATTTGATAAATGCTAAATCCTTTGAAGCAAATAAAAATCCAGATGGTGGTTAGGACAGTAAGTAATAAATAAAGCATCGTCATTTTTAGATAAAGACTTGTCAAGCCTTGAAAAACTTGACAAGTCTAGAATATAATTAATCTAACTTCCCTATTTCTTTCAAATAGACGTGTAGGCGTTTCATTGGTTTAGCAATGGCTACTCGTCCTGAACGAACAAAACTTAAGATTCCGTGTGGCTCTAATTCTTCGAAGAGCGCACGTGTTTCTTCTTCGTGTCCTGTTTTCTCGACAATGGTGTAATCAGGCTCAATTCGTAGGATACGAGCATTGTTTTTTCGGATAATGTTTTCTACCTTATCCCCATTGACAAACTCAGAGGTGGAAATCTTATAAAGTCCAATTTCTTGATACACAATATCGTGATCTTGATAATAAAAGGCTTTTAAAACTTCTACTTGTTTTTCGAGTTGTCCCCGTAACTTTTCAATATTACTAGGTTCGAGTTCGATTACAATTGTAAAACGGAATATACCTTTGGTTTCAGATTCGGAAACTGTTAGACTTTCCACATTAATCTTACGCCGTGTAAAAATAATGGTGATTCGGTTTAGAAGTCCAATTTTATCTTCTGTAAATACCGAAATTGTATATTGTTTTTTAGCTTCTGTATTCATTTTCGAGTTAAATATTAAGAAAAAACTTACATTAAATTAGAATCCATAAAAAATATAGATTTTAACTTTATTCTAACCGAATATCACTAACACTAGCTCCACTTGGTACCATTGGGAATACGTTTTCTTCTTTCTCTACGATAACTTCCAACAAAAACGACTCTTTCGATTCGAGCATTTGCGTTAATCCACTCTCCAACTTATCACGGTCAGTCACTTGAATACCCTTTACACCATAAGCACTAGCTAATGTTACGAAGTCAGGTGATTCAATATCCGTAAAAGAATAACGTCTATCAAAGAATAACTCTTGCCATTGACGTACCATTCCTAAGAAATGATTATTAAGCACAATTATTTTAACTGGAATATCATTTTGCATGATTGTTCCCAATTCTTGTAATGTCATTTGGAAACCACCATCTCCAGCCACGGCAATTACGTCCCGATGTGGTACGCCTATCTTTGCTCCAATTGCGGCAGGCAAAGCAAATCCCATCGTCCCTAAACCACCTGAAGTTACATTACTTTCTGTTTCTGCAAATTTATAGTATCGAGTTGCAATCATTTGATGTTGACCAACATCTGTTACAATTACTGCCTTTCCTTCGGTCTTATCTGAAAGCATTTTAATCACTTCTACCATTTTAATTTTTTCGGTAGTAGGCGCAAGTGCCTTCTGAACAACTTTCTCATCTTCTAAACGGTCACATTCGGCAAACTCGGCAAGCCATTCATCATATTTTCGCTCATTGACATGAGGCAATAAAGCTTCGAGAGCTTCTTTTGCATCGCCAATAATTGGAACAGTTGCTTTTACATTTTTATTGATTTCAGAAGGATCAATTTCAATATGGATTACCTTAGCATCAGGAGCATACGTATCTAAACCACCTGTTACACGGTCATCAAACCGCATCCCAACAGCAATCAATAAATCTGCCTCATTTGTTTTAACATTAGGTCCATAATTACCGTGCATTCCTAAATACCCAACATAATTAGGGTGTTCTACGGACATTGCTGATAATCCTAATAAGGTACTGGCAACAGGCAATCCCGATTTTTCGATAAACTCCTGAAATACTTCTTGCGCTTTTGCAATCAAAATACCATGCCCAGCCAAAACAAGAGGCTTTTTGCATGAATTAATCAATTCAGCTGCTTCCGCAATTTTTTCAGGGACTAAAGCTCTTTTAGGTAAGTAACTTCGGATTCTTCGGCATTTTTGATACTTAAAATCACACCCCTCAAATTGGGCATTCTTGGTAATATCTAATAGAACAGGTCCTGGTCTTCCACTTTCGGCAATATAAAAGGCTTTGGCAATGGCTTGAGGAATTTCCTCAGCTTTGGTTACTTGATAGTTCCACTTCGTAATTGGCATTGAAATCCCTACTACGTCGGTCTCTTGAAAAGCATCCGTTCCTAAAAGCCCTTCCGTAACTTGCCCCGTAATACAAACCAATGGAGTTGAATCCACCATTGCATCCGCAATTCCTGTAATTAAATTAGTGGCTCCTGGTCCTGAAGTCGCAAAACAAACGCCTGCTTTTCGGCGAACACGAGCATAACCTTGTGCCGCATGAATTGCCCCTTGCTCATGACGGGTAAGGATATGCTTGACTTTATCAAGATAGTCGTAAAGAGCATCATAAATCGGCATGATTGCTCCTCCAGGATATCCAAAAATGGTATCTACATTTTCGGCTAACAAGGACAAAATAACAGCTTCTGCACCTGTAGTATTGGGCTTGGAAGCAATTACTTCCTTCTCGGTTTCTACGAACGGTTGTTCTAATACGAGCATAATTTATTCGTGTTTTTCAAATTTGAAACTTTTTCGCTTTTCACTTTTTTAATAAAGCGATTGGTTTTAATGTACGTTTTTATACTATTTTGATTTCGTAGATTTAATAATTAAATTAAAAAACGCCTAGTAATTCAGCTAATTTATACCAAGAATATAATTTTGTATTAAATGTAATTATTTATTTTCCAAGTATTAAAATTTTATATTTTGTCTCTTTGCTTACATGATTATAAATATTATTTAAACTTTTTGTTTATTCAAAAAATTTGTTCCTACAGCTATCTTCTTTTTTATGTTAAAGTTAAGTTTAGGTTTTTTGTTTTAAAAAATTCATTATTAGTATTTTATGACATTTTCTAGATTTAGGTATTAGAAACTTGCTAAGTGCTTAGAAACTTAGCAAGTCTCTTTTATTTTATTCGTCTGTAACTGCTCCTTCCGAAGCTGAAATAACGGTTTTAATGTATTTTTTTAAGTATCCTGATTTTGCCTTAAATGGTGGAATCACCTGATTTTTTCGGCGATTTTCAAGCTCTTCTTCTGAAACTAATACATCAATGGTATTTTTGTCAGCATCAATAACAATTTTATCTCCATTTTGTACTAATCCAAGATTGCCACCTTCTTGTGCTTCGGGGGTAATGTGTCCCACAACAAAACCGTGTGTTCCACCCGAAAAACGTCCGTCTGTAATCAAAGCAACTTCATCGCCTAAACCAGCTCCCATAATTGCCGAAGTAGGCTTTAACATTTCAGGCATCCCTGGACCGCCTTTAGGACCACAATATCGAATAACAATTACATCTCCAGCTTGTACTTTTTTCTCGCTAATTGCCTGATTTGCTTCCGCTTCTGAGTCAAAAACATTAGCCGTACCTTCAAATCGTAAGCCTTCTTTCCCTGTAATTTTTGCTACAGCTCCTTTAGAAGCTAAATTGCCATATAAGATTTGTAAATGTCCTGTTTCTTTGATTGGATTATCAAATGGACGGATAATATCTTGATTTTCAAGTAACTCAGGAGCATCGGCTAAATTCTCAGCTAATGTTTTCCCTGTAACTGTCAGGCAATCACCATGTAAATAGCCTTTTTGCAATAACATTTTCATTACGGCAGGAATTCCTCCAACATCATGAAGGTCTTCCATCATATACTTCCCACTTGGTTTCAAATCAGCTAAAAATGGAGTTTTATCACTAATTCGCTGGAAATCATCGATTGTTAGCTCTACATTTACCGATTTTGCCATTGCAATTAAGTGTAAAACCGCATTTGTAGATCCACCCAATATCATCGTAATTGTCAAAGCATTCTCAAAGGCTTTGCGCGTCATAATATCACGAGGTTTCAAGTCCATTTCAAGCAAATTTTTCATGGCTGAACCCAATCGCTCCATTTCATCTTGTTTATTTTGGCTAGTCGCAGGATTTGAAGAACTCGAAGGTAAACTCATACCCAATGCTTCAATTGCCGTGGACATGGTATTTGCTGTGTACATTCCACCACAAGCACCCGCACCAGGACACGCATTTTTAATAACTCCCTTATAATCATCAGATGTAATATCTCCTTTTACTTTTTGACCATACGCCTCAAAAGCTGACACAATATCTAATTTCTGCCCCTTATAACATCCAGGACTAATTGTGCCACCATAAACTAAGATTGCTGGACGATTTAAACGCCCCATAGCCATTATTGCTCCTGGCATATTTTTATCACATCCTACCGTAGCAATTACCCCATCATACCAAAAGGCTTTAACTACTGATTCAATAGAATCAGCAATGATTTCACGAGAGGGCAAAGAATAGGACATCCCATTCGTTCCCATTGATATTCCATCACTTACACCAATTGTATTAAAAATCATACCCACCATATTACTCTCTTCAACACTCTTTTTAATTTCAAGTGCTAAGTCATTTAGGTGCATATTACAAGGGTTGCCTTCGTAGCCTGTAGAAGCAATACCGATTTGAGGTTTTTGCATATCCTCCTCACTCAAACCTGTTCCATACAACATAGCTTGAGCTGCGGGTAACCCCTCATCTTGGGTTAATGTTTGGCTAAATTTATTGAGTTTTTTAGGCATAGTGTTCAATTTTTATCCTATGTAAGTTTTTAAATATTTAGTATTTTTTTAACTCTATATATTAAACTGTAAATTTAAATAATGGTATAATTTTCACTATAAGAACTTCGGAGCAAATCAGTATAAAGTTGTGTTAATTTAGGATAGATCAGCTCATCTCCTTCAGTCAAAAACTCCGTTTTATCTACCGATTGAATACCTACAATCCCTGCGGCTGTTCCCGTCAAAAATGCCGCATCTGCATTTTTTAAATCCTCTTCGGTTAACATAGCCTCATGTAGGGTAATATCCTCTTCCTCGGCAATTTCGATAATGGTTTGTCGTGTAATTCCTGGCAAAATAGACCCACGTTTAGGAGTAAACAGTTCACCATTTTTTTCAATAAATAAATTCGTACCCGTTCCTTGTGCAAGATTTCCTTGGTCGTCTTTCAAAATAGCTTCGTGAAAGCCATTTTTAGTAGCATGATTGGCTGCCAAAATCGAATTAACATACGTTCCACTTACTTTTGCTTCAATAGGAAAAGTTTTTGAGTTTGGACGACAGTACTTTGAAATACAAGTTCTTAAAGGTTTTTTTCCTAAATAATTCGTCCACTTGAAAACACCCATAAATAACTTTGCTTTAGACAATCCTCGTAAGCCCATTGAGTCGCCTGTAAAAATAATAGGACGAATATAAGCATTTTCTAAATGATTGATTTCCAATAATTCATAAGCCATTTCTTCCAAATGCTTGGGATCAAGTTCAATATCCAAACCCATTATATTCGCTGATCTTTGTAAACGTTCAAAATGTTGTTTGGCTTTAAAAATCCGTGCGCCTTCTTCGGTTTTATAAGCTCGAATCCCTTCAATCACCGCATTGCCATAATTGAGACTTTGGGCATAAAAACTAATTTTTGCTTCTGAGGCTTTGACTAATGCGCCGTCTAGATAGACGTAAGATTTTTCATTATAAAACATGGCACTTGGAATTTAACGATTATATGTATTTATTGATCTAACGTCTTTTGCACATCAAAAATCACAAAAAAAGCCCTTCTGTATTCGGACAGAAAGGGCTTCAAAATATGATATGTTTTCTCCTCTCTTATCCGAAATATTTCGGTAAGCTCACAATAATTAGAAGGAGAGAAAATAGATTCATGTAATTGATGAATTTTTAATGTGTTCAAAAGTGTCTCGCAAATGTGAGAATGATTTTCTAAAAATACAACTATGTCTGCATTTTTTTAGGAAAATTTTATTTTTGACGATTTTTTTTACAAAATTCTAAATAGAAGCAACTTTATGCACTCTTTTTAATTCGACAACTTTTCGCTACTTTTGGAATGCAGAACCCTTTATTCCCTTATTTAATCCCAAAAAATAAAGATACAGTTTCTACCTTTGTAAGACTTAAATCAAGTTTGAAATTAAACAATTCATTTAGAATTACTGAATAATGCATAATTTGCTCCAAGGAAAACGTGGAATTATTACGGGCGCACTGGATGAAAATTCTATTGCGTGGAAAGTTGCTGAACGTGCCAAAGAAGAAGGCGCACAATTTGTCTTAACCAACGCTCCTGTTGCGCTCAGAATGGGAAAAATTAATGAATTGGCTGAAAAATGTGATGCCACTGTTATCCCTGCTGATGCCACTTCGTCCGAAGATTTAGTCACATTATATGAACAATCTACCGAGCAACTCGGCGGAAAACTGGATTTTATCTTGCATTCGATTGGCATGAGTCCTAATGTACGGAAGAAAAAAGACTATGGAAATCTCAATTATAAGTGGTTTTTACAAACGCTAGATATTTCAGGAATTTCGTTTCATAAGATGTTACAAGTTGCTGAAAAACAAGATGCTTTGAATGAACACGCTTCTGTAGTGGCTTTATCTTACATTGCAGCACAACGAGTTTTTCCCGATTATGGAGATATGGCGCAGGCTAAAGCAGTTCTAGAATCCATTGCCCGAAGCTATGGATATCGACTGGGACAAAGTAAAAATGTTCGAGTGAATACCATTTCGCAATCGCCTACACCAACTACCGCAGGAACGGGTATCAAAGGTTTTGATGGATTTTTAAATTATGCCGAAAAAATGTCCCCACTTGGGAATGCAAGTGCCTTAGAATGTGCAGATTATATTATTTCTTTATTTTCTGACCTTACCCGAAAAGTCACTATGCAAAATCTTTATCATGATGGTGGATTTTCAGCAACAGGAATTACGAAAGAAGTAATAGAAATGTTTGAAAATCAAGAATAAGACAAAGAGGTTGTTTAAAAATGTGGAGGGATCATCTCCTCATTTAAACAACCTCTTATTTTTTCATATTTTATAAAATAATTTAATCCCTTCCTGTGGCTTTTTCGAGAGCTGAAGAAACAATCGTTACAACAAAAGAGAAAATTAATGCCCAAAGCCAACCATCAACCTTGAAACCTGATAAAAAGAAATCAGCTAAAAGGACAATTCCTGCATTAATCACCAACAAAAATAAACCCAACGTCAATACCGTCAGAGGCAATGTAAGTATCTGAATAACAGGTTTTACGATCGCATTAAGAATACCTAAAACTACAGCTACAATAATCGCAGAGGTAAATCCACTTACATGTACTCCTGGAAGTAGCCAAGCAGTTGCAAAAACGGCTAGTCCCGAAACTAAAAGACGAATAATAAATCCCATACGTTTAAAATGTTTAAGTTCAAGAATAAATTTTCGGAAAAATCAAAAGAAAGATACGAAAATTTTATCAGAAATTTTAACCAATGATGGGAGAACGCTTAAATTCCTTAGTCTCATCAAATAGTTTACGATAGGTGTAATGTGTTTTGTAAATTGATCCACCTACGTCCTGAGCTACTCGCATCATTTTTGGATTAAAATCACCTATCCACTTCATTTCCATGTGTTTATATTGGTAATTGGGCGTATGGGCAAATTTAGAGTACTCTACTACAATTGCCGATTCGACTCCCTTACCTTGATGTTCAGGAACGACACCAAAGGCAACACCCACATTTTTGGTGAATTTTTTTCGAAGTTTAAACCAAAGAAATTTGGCTTTTTCAACCCAGCCCAAATTTCCGTTAATCGTCTTCAAAAATTGGTTTAAATCAGGAATCATAATAAAAAATGCAACAGGCTCACCTTTGTAGTAAGCAAACAAAACCAGTTTTTCATCCATCAAGGGCTTCATGGTTTTCATAATATTTCGAGCCTGAGCGCGTGGCATTTCTCCTACTCCCGAATGCCGAACCCACGCCTTATTATATACAGTTCGGAAGTCTTCCGTATATCGTTCAATTTCTTTCTTATGGAGATGATCAAAAGTATAGTCAGGATTTTGTCGAACTCGTTCCGACTTGTCGTGTACCTTTTGAATCAAGGGTTCAGAGATTTTCCGCCCATAAGTATATTGCCCAAAATACATCTGAAAACCATAGTTTTCAAAAAATTCTTGATAGTACGAAAAGTTATAGTTCATTCCATAATTAGGTGGGTAAAATCCTTTGACTAATAACCCCCACCATTCATCTCTTTCTCCGAAATTAATGGGACCATCCATTGCTTCCATGCCGCGTTCTTCGAGCCATGCTTTACAAGTATCGAACAACTTAAAGGCATATTCTTGATTTTTTTCACACTCAAAAAAACCCATTCCTCCTGTCGGTTGGTCATTGTCTCGATTGACAGTTTTTTTGTTAATAAATGCCGCCACTCGTCCTACCGTTTTGCCGTTATCTTGCAAAAGCCAACGGATGCACTCACCGTGTCGAAAAAATTTATTGCGTTTACGGTCAAAGACCTTTTCGATATCATTATCCAAGGGGCGTACCCAATGAAAATCATTCGCATACAAACGAACAGGAAACTCTAAAAATTCCTTAATATGTTCAGGTTCAGTAATTTCAATAATGTCCATATTGCTTTATAAAACGTCATTGATAGGTTTTTGTCGGCGTGAAAATAAGAAAAACCTAAGAAACCTTTCTGAAAGCAGCGAAAACTTTAGGAAACTTTAGGATTGACTTGACAGTGACAGGGAATACTTACATAAAATTTACTAAACTGCATTTCTCGACTCTTTAGGCGAATCTCTCCGCCTAATTTTCGGACGGCTTTTTTGACCAAATATAACCCCAAACCGTTTCCTTTGGAAAGTACCGTTCCTCGAAAAAACATCGCATAGATTTTATCGCCATACTTAATTGGAATTCCAATACCGTTATCTTCTACAATAATCTCTGTACAATTTCCTACCGAACGAATACGTACCTTAGCATACGACTGCTCAGCTTCTGGATTTCTAAAAGCAATACTATTTTCTAATAAATTCAGAATAATAATTTTAAGTAATTTTGAAAACTTATGGCAATTCATAACAGATGAAATTTGATAATCTAATTTTACATTTTGGGCATTGGCTTGAGAAGCGAGCTTTCCAAAAATCGTCTCAATTAAATCTATAAAGTCCAATCTAGTTGTTTCACCAACTTCGTCATTAATCATATTGATTGCTGCAAGCTTCTGCAATAAACCCAACATCTTCTCTGAAGTATACTGAATTTTCTGGAAATAAGTCTGACTAGTAACTTCTTGAGTTTCCAATTGCGCCAATTGTGCCAAACCGATTAGGGTAGCTACGGGACCTCGCAAGTCATGGGAAGCCCGATAGATAAATAAATCTAGTTCCTTATTTGTTTGACGTAATTCCCGATTCACCTTATACAATTCTACGGAACGTTCTTTGACACGCGTCTCTAATGTTTGATTATTTTTTTCTAATTCACCATTTAACCGATTGAGTTCCTCTTGTTTGGCTTGTAACTTCTGATTAACGTAATCAAAAGCAGCCAGCGAATGATTTAACTCCTCATTTTGTGCCGAAATTTTGGCTCTTTGTCGAGCTAATTCTAAAAAAGTATTTACCTTAAATAATAGAATTTCAGGATTAAAAGGTTTAGTAATAAAATCAACTGCTCCTGATTTATATCCCTTAAAAACGTGAAATTCATCTGAGAAAACAGCTGACAAAAAAATGATTGGAAGTGAACGATTTTGGTCTTCACTTCGGATAAGCTCAGCAAGTTCGTAGCCATCCATATCAGGCATTTGAACATCTAAAATAACTAAAGAAAAATCATGATTCAAGATTGCAATTAAAGCATCATTTCCATTATCGGCTTCTACCACTTCGGCTTCTAATTCGGAGAGTACTTTACGGAGGGTAAATAAATTTTCAAGCTTGTCATCAACAATTAGGATTTTTGGCTTAAAATAAACAGTCTTTAGTTTTTTAAAATTAGGTTGAGAAACCTCCATGATGCTATACAATTTATCAATGAATTATGGAATACTTGTCGGTTTTATAGAAAAATTATACCTAACAAAAAAGTGTATTTTGGTGTATTAAACTACGAAATTTCATACCAGAAACAAAGATAAGGGAACTTTTTCAATCAAAATTTTAAAAAATAAGAAACCTCATGGGCATCTTAAGAAATAATTAATTTCAAGAAAAAATAGGAAAAGTATCTCAAGAAATTGTTACACTAAAACTTGTGTGTAACTTTGTTTTTATTAGTCAAACCAATCTTAACAGAGTAATTAATACAGAAAAACACAGAAATAAATGTTTAATATTCACGATGTAGAATCATTTGCGGTGCGTCATATTGGGACAAACGAAACGCAAATCCAAGAAATGCTAGCTGTTGTTGGTGTAGAATCATTAGACCAATTGATTAATGAGACTGTCCCCCCAAGTATTCGGCTCAAACAACCGCTTCGCTTACCAAAAGCCAAAAGTGAAACTCGTTTTTTAGCAGATATTCAAACTCTTGCCCGAAAGAATAAAGTTTTTAAAAATTATATCGGTTTAGGCTATCACGATTGTGCTGTACCAACAGTTATTCAACGGAATATTTTAGAAAATCCAGGATGGTACACAGCTTATACTCCTTATCAAGCTGAAATTGCTCAAGGGCGTTTGGAAATGTTAGCCAATTTTCAAACACTTATCATTGATTTGACGGGAATGGAAATTGCCAATGCCTCGCTTTTAGACGAGGGTACGGCAGCAGCAGAAGCAATGTCCTTATTTTTAGCCACTCGCAAAGGAAAACAAAGAAAAATAGCTACTAAATTCTTTATCAGTGAGTTATGTTTACCTCAAACCATCGAAGTATTAAAAACACGAGCTGAGCCTTTGGGAGTCGAGTTAGTAATTGGGAAACATGAAAACTTTGATTTTTCGGACGAAACTTATTTTGGTGTTTTATTGCAATATCCTGCTCAAGATGGTCAGGTTTTGGACTATTCTGATTTTATTGCGAAAGCTCAAAAGCAAAATATTCGGACGGCAGTAGCGGCGGATTTGATGGCATTGGTCTTATTGAAAGAACCGAGCAAAATGGGAGCTGATGCTGTAGTAGGTACTTCTCAAAGATTTGGTGTTCCACTCGGATTTGGAGGACCTCATGCGGGATATTTTGCTACTCACGAGAAATATAAACGGCAAATTCCTGGTCGAATTATTGGGCTTTCTAAAGATAAAAACGGAAAACCCGCCTATCGCATGGCATTGCAAACACGTGAGCAACACATTCGAAGAGAAAAAGCAACCTCAAATATTTGTACAGCACAAGTTTTATTAGCAGTGATGTCGGCGGCATATGCCATTTATCATGGAGCAAACGGACTTCGAACAATTGCAGGACGAATTCATGGATTGACACAAGTATTAGCAGATGGACTTCAGAAAGTAAATTTTGAGGTGGTTCATCAGACCTATTTTGATACTTTAAAAATCAAGGTTTCGGAAAGTGAAAAAGAAACAATTCGAGAGCTTGCTGAAAAACATGAAGTTAATTTCCGCTATTTTGAAGAAAACTTTATTGGTATATCTATTCATGAAAATACTCGAAATTACCACATTTCAGAGATTCTTCAAATCTTTGCCAAAGCCAATAAAAAAACACTTGATTTTGACCTTGACGAATTAACACAAAATCTACGTTTAAGAAGTTCTGAAAATTTAGCCCGAACTTCGGATTTCTTGACACATCCCGTCTTTACTGCTTACCATCCAGAGCATGAAATGTTACGGTATTTGAAGTCCTTAGAAAATAAAGATTTATCTTTGGTTCATTCGATGATACCTTTGGGTTCGTGTACGATGAAACTGAATGCAACTTCGGAGATGATTCCAATTACATTGCCTGAACTTACTCAAATTCATCCTTTTGCACCAAAATCACAGACTAAAGGTTATGACTTGCTCTGTGATAATTTGGAAAAATGGCTTTGTGAAATCACAGGTTTTGATGCCGTTTCATTGCAACCCAACTCAGGAGCGCAAGGTGAATATGCAGGACTTTTAACTATTCGAGCAGCACATTTAGCTAATGGCGATACACATCGAAATATTGCTTTGATTCCTCAGTCTGCACACGGAACAAACCCTGCAAGTGCAGTTATGGCAGGAATGAAAGTTGTAATTGTGAAATGTGATGAAAACGGAAATATTGACCTTACTGATTTAAATAGTAAAGTAGAAAAATACCAAAATGAACTTTCATCATTGATGGTCACTTACCCTTCTACGCATGGTGTTTTTGAAGAAGAAATCAAAGAGATTTGTGAAATCATTCACCAAGCGGGAGGTTACGTTTATATGGACGGGGCAAATATGAATGCCCAAGTAGGCTTGACCAGTCCAGCCGAAATTGGAGCAGATGTTTGCCACCTGAATTTGCACAAAACGTTTTGTATTCCACATGGTGGAGGTGGTCCAGGTATGGGACCCATTGGAGTTAATGCAAAGTTAGCCCCATTTTTATCAGGTCATATTTTCCGAAAAACGGGCGGTCAAAGCCCCATAACAGCCGTTTCCTCTGCTCCCTTTGGCAGTGCTGGGATTTTGCCAATTTCCTATGCTTATATTGCTATGGCAGGAGCAGAAGGTTTGACGCAAGCCACCAAAGGAGCTATTTTGAATGCCAATTATTTGAAAGATCGATTGATACCACATTATCCCATTCTATATTTGGGTAAAAATGGACGTTGCGCTCATGAAATGATTGTTGATTTTCGACAGTTTAAAAAATCAGCCAATATTGAGGTGGAAGATGTTGCCAAACGATTAATGGATTATGGATTTCATGCGCCAACTGTTTCCTTTCCTGTAGCTGGGACGTTGATGATTGAGCCAACAGAAAGTGAATCGAAAGCAGAATTAGATCGTTTTTGTGAGGCGATGATAGCCATTCGACACGAAATTCAAGAAATTGAAGACGGAAAAGCAAACCCTGAAAATAACCTTTTGAAGAATGCGCCACATACGGCTTCTGAAGTAACTGCAGAAGTTTGGGACAGACCCTACTCAAGAGAAAAAGCCGTATTTCCATTGTCATGGGTCAAAGCTAATAAATTTTGGGTCTCGGTTAATCGAATTGATAGTGCTTATGGAGACAGAAATTTGTTTTGTAGTTGTGCGCCAATCTCTGATTATGAATAAATTATATGTTTTTTTTACTTACCAAGCTTTTGACAGAGTTTTATACTTTGTCAAAGGTTTGAGTAAACAAATATTACAAAATAGAATTCTATTAATTTAGTACTTTGATTTTCAGGCTGTTTGTTGTTTAGCTTTATCTAATATAGCTCGCATTTTTAGTCTTAACTTTCCTTCTTTTTCATTAAAAGGATACGTATATTTCTTCGAATTGCTTTGTAGTGTTTCAAGAACTGAATTTTGAGCCAATTCAAAAGTATCGACAGGAATTTGATGAAGAGTTAACACTTCCTTTAAACAAACAAAAAACTCATTGGTGAATGCCTCCAAATCCATATCTACAAAAAGCTTTTCCGTTACTTGTTTGACCACTTTAGGATAAGAAATCCAAAAATGAAAGGTCAAATATTCATTCGGATTTTTATTCCTAATTTGCTGAATCGAGCTTTTTGCGTTACTACCATCTGTACAAATATAAATTTCTAATTCCTCTGCCTTAACATTGTTAAAAGGATATCTTTGAAGGATATTTTTTGTCGTTTCATCTTTCAATAAATTGAGATAAGGGCTTGATAAATCAAACTTCTTCTGTGGTGTAGTAAACATTCCTGAAATCGTGATTTTCATAACTTTCTATTTTTTAGGTTTATAACTTTTTGAATTTCCATCAGGCACATAACCCATATCCAGAATAACAATTTCTAAAATAGCTTGTTCGACTTTTTTGGCATGTGAAGTAGTTGAGCCTAGAAGCTCTTCCAACAAAATATAAAAGACATTCTGTTTGACATATTTCTTACGTAATTTTCTGATTTGTTGATGAATACGAGTAGGTGTACTCGTTGATTTGGTAACTCTGTCTAAATCTGCTTTCCCTATTTTATACACAACTTCATCAACCATAATTTGATAAATCCCAAAATTCCCAACGGCATCATTGCTGTTTTTGTGTTTGCCCATAATTAGGTTTATTTTTACTTTCTCAAAAGTATATCATTATTTCGAATTATTATTCGTTTTTGTTATTTTTTATGTCGTTTTAGTTCAATTGAATCAAAGATTTGCCAAGTTCTTAAAATTCAATATTTAGACCAATCGTAGGCAAAGTAGTACTACTATCGTTAGACAATAAGACGGGAATACCATTCTGTCCATTAAATACCTCTCCGTTTGCTCCTTCAAAATTATTGTTTTCATTACGTTGTAGGGTAAAAGTAGGTGGTGTTTTATTGATGTTGCCAAAAACATTTTGTACGTCTAAGAATAAATTCAAAGCCCATTTCTTGAAGTTCCATTTTTTATCAATCCGAATATCTGTAGCCCAAAAATCACTTAATCGTTCTGTATTTAAATTAGAATAATCTAAAATTCCTCTACCTAAGGCTACATAATTTTTTATCGAAGAATCAATATTATAAGGTGTAAAGGGAGCCGCTCCTAAATATCGAGAACGGATACCAATTTCCCAATTTCGAGGCAATTTATATCCACCTGTAAAAGATACTAAGTGCCGATTATCCCATGTTGAGGCAATGTAAGTATTTTTGTCAAAACCTGTATATTCACTAAAATAATAAGTATAAGCTAAAATACCATAAAAGTTTTTAGTTAAGCGTTGTTGAAATAGGAATTCTAATCCGTAGGTTTCTCCTAATCCAATACTTTTGATTTCTTCATTTCCTAAAACATCAAAGTCGCCACCTAAATTTGCGAGAGAAACGGAGTCCATTACAGATACTGGATAAGTATCATATTTTTTATAAAATCCTTCTAATGTAATACGGGTAGATTTGGTAGGTAACCATTCAAATCCAGCTACATAATGTATTGATTTAATATATTTTGTGTTTTTATTGACTAATTCCCCCTCATTATTCTGAAAGCCCAAAATCGTATAAGGAGGAATCTTATAATAACGTCCTATAGATAGATTTATATTGAAATCTTGAAGCAATTCATAGGAAATCGAAAGACGAGGAGAAAGCGTTTCTAATAGATTATTTCCCTCATTCATAAAAGTATTCATATCCGTACGAATA
Organism: Cytophagales bacterium UBA2561; assembly: GCA_002340355.1. Taxonomy (GTDB): domain Bacteria; phylum Bacteroidota; class Bacteroidia; order Cytophagales; family Thermoflexibacteraceae; genus UBA2561. The sequence continues at coordinate 14,604 of DDLX01000028.1, read as the reverse complement.
CCTGCCGAAAGGCTGAGCTTTTCATCAAGAAAGGTAGCCGAAATCTGTCCAAAAAGTCCATATTTCCAAAATGTAATATCGGTTTCATAATCAGCATAAAAAGCAGGTGTCACTAGGTTTCTTGTTTCGTCAAACTCTGCCCCTCGAATACGTTGCAAAGTTTCATTGGAATAAACTGAATATTGGACATTCGCCCCAAAGGAATACTTCCAATTATTTTTAAATTTATTAATATCCCATCTCAATTTAGTTTCATTTTCTTGTGAACGGTACTTAAATCGTCGTTTATCTTCGTTGCCTTCGTCATTATCATCAAATTTATCGGCTTGATTATCCAAGATATTATTACTCAGTGCTAAATTCATAAAACCATCCGTAAGCTGATGCTTCCAATTTATGCCCCATGTATTAGTACGTTGAGTATAAATCGGAATATCATCCAAAATAGCTAATTGTTCTAGTGTAGCGTCTGCTGAGTCAGGTGGATTATATTCGAATTGATCAATTGAACCAATCCCCAACAAGCTGATTTCGTTTTTATTATCAATCTTAAAATTGAATTTATATTGATAATCCCAATAAGCAGGAAGAAACGGTAAATCAATAGCTTGAAACAATAATTGCAAATACGACCTTCGAACAGATAAAATATAAGTGATTTTGGGGTTCTTCTTAGAAAATGCACCCTCAGTAGTTGCCGCAAACTCGGAAGCTCCCAACCGAAAACCATACCGCCGTTGGTCTTTGTTGCCAACTCGTTGTGAGAATTGTAAGACTCCCGAAAGAGGATTATCGTATCGGGCATGAAAAGCTGAAGTAGATAACGTTACATCCTCAATAAAATTAACATTCAGCATCCCAACAGGACCTCCAGCACTCCCTTGAGTAGCAAAGTGGTTAATATTTGGAATTTCGATACCATCTAAATAATATACATTTTCATTGGGCGCACCCCCCCGAATAATTACGTCATTCCGAAATCCAACTGATCCCGAAACTCCTGGAAGCGATTGAACTACTTTGGCAATATCATTATTACCCCCGGGATATGTCTTAATTTCCTGTGCTGATAATTTTTGGATGGAAGTTGGAGACTCAATAGACGTTGGAGAATTATTAGCAATAACCTCAACTCCATCAAGTTCAGTAACTGCTTCTTGAAGATAAAAAGTAACACTTTGGGTATTTCCTGAACTAATAATCACATCATACTGAACTGACGTTTTAAATCCCACATAACTGGCAACTACATTATAAGTCTTAGCGGGAATATCTGAAATAAGATAGTACCCATCTATATCTGTAACTCCACCTAAATCAGTATTTTCTAGGCGTATAGTAACACCAATGAGGGGTTCTTGAGTATTGGCATCTTTGACATAACCTGCCAATTTGCCCGTGTTTTGGGCATGTAAAATTGAAGGACAATACCCTATTCCTAAATATATCCCCAAAAATATAGCGACTATTGTAAACGTCTGCATTCGTTTAAGGAGGTAAATCTTCAAGCTCATTTTGTTTACTCTTTTTGTTTTATGCTTAAACAAAAGTAATATTATTTTGTTTCAGTTCAATTTTTGAACCTTAGCAGATGAGTTTGATAAGTTTATTATCTGATATGAAACTTAATTTGATAGGAATGAAGTTTTGGATTGGTTTGGAAGCTTTTTGATGTAAGTCCATTAATCCTCCAAGAGTTTAAAACTCTCAGAAGAATAGAGGATTTGAAAAATCAAGAAGTTTTATCCTATGCTCTCTCATTAAAGACATTTCGAATACAAATTTTAAATCTATCATGAAAATCATGTTTAGCTCCTTCATTTATATAGGTTTTTCGCAAACGTTCAATATCAGGATGTGCATCAGGAAGATAAGTATCTATTTTTTCAAAAGCAGTAGCTATTGAATCTTGATTAATTAAATCTTCTATTTCTTGTTTAATTGTATTTTCTTTATCCCAAAAAGATGTGATTTCTGACTGCTTAGTTATCTTTATCGCATCAGAAATTGTTTCGACTCCTTCAACATTACGAAATTTTCCATCATCACAATATCTTAATTCTATAAAAGCCAAAGACATATTTAGTTTAGAACAGATACGTTTAAAACGTTCAAAATCGTCTATAAATAATGATGGATGTAAAGCCGTTTCAATAAACCTTAAAATATCATTCGAATTTCCTTTGATTTTTTGTATTGAGTAAAAAGCCTCATTGAGTCTCTTCCATTTTGTCATTGTGGGATATTGGTTAGGAATATCACAATCCTTCAGATATTTATTAATTTTTGAACCCGTAAATGATTCTCCTAATATTTGGCATATACTTTCAAGGGTACTTGAGTTAATTTGTGGGAAAGGCATTCTTCTCATAGGATTTTTTTAATTGAATTTGTAAAACTTAAAAATAATACACAACTGATTAATTTTCCAAAAAATCCCTCACTTAGTATTTCTTTTACGGTGATTTCCTCTATTTTGCAGACCAAAACAGATAAGATAGAAACCCTGTGGCACAAGACATATTAGATACCAAGATTGAATTTCTAAAAGGCATTGGACCTAGAAAAGCGGAACTCCTTAACAACGAATTGACGATTCATACCTTTCGGGATTTGGTGCAACATTATCCCTTTCGGCACGAAGATCGTTCACAATTTTATGACATCGGCGAAATCACCGAAGATTATCCCTATGTCCAGCTCAAAGGTTACATTACACAGGTTCAGGTATCGGGGAAAAAACATAAAAAACGACTTACCGCATTACTTCGGGATTCGTCTGGTATGGTCGAATTGATATGGTTTCGAAGTGTGGATTGGATTCAGAAAAATCTGCAAAAAGGACGGATGTACATTGTTTACGGTAAACCAAACATGTATGGCAAACGATTCAGTATTCCACATCCTGAATATGAATTATTTGATCCTCAAAAACAAAGAGAGGGAACGTTATATCCTGTTTATCATAGTACCGAAAAATTACGGAAATTTAGTCTCGAAAGTAAATTCATTTCCAAACACTTACAAAAACTTTTTGAGCTATATTTTCATAAAATCAATGAAACTTTACCACAAGAAGTTGTTCAAAAATATCGTTTTATATCTCGAAGAGAAGCATTAAAAAATATTCATTTCCCGACTTCGATTCAAGCATTACAAAAGGCAAAAACTCGTTTGAAATTCGAAGAATTATTCTATTTACAAATTCAATTATTACAAATTCGGACAGATCGAAAAGAAAAATTTAAAGCCCAACAACTTCGGAAAACTACCCTTTTGACTGAGTTTTACAAAAATCATTTGCCTTTTGACTTGACCAATGCCCAAAAACGAGTTATTCGAGAAATTTATCAAGATGTCGGCTCAGGAGACCAAATGAACCGACTTTTGCAAGGCGATGTTGGAAGTGGAAAAACGATTGTAGCGTTTATTGCGATGTTGATGGCGATTGATGGAAATTCTCAAGCCTGCATGATGGCACCGACTGAAATTTTGGCTGACCAACATTTTACGGGTTTGAAGGAATTTGCTGATTTATTGGGACTTAAAATTGCAAAATTGACGGGTTCGTCCAAAACTTCGGAACGTCGAATTATTCACGAACAACTTTTATCAGGCGAATTAAATATCATTGTCGGGACTCATGCGCTCATCGAAGATACGGTTGATTTTCAGAATTTGGGACTTTGTGTCATTGATGAACAGCATCGTTTTGGAGTGGCGCAACGGGCAAAACTTTGGGCAAAAAGTAGTAAAGGACATCCGCACATGTTGGTCATGACTGCCACGCCAATTCCTCGAACGTTGGCGATGACTTTATACGGTGATTTGGATGTGTCGATTATTGACGAATTGCCCGCAGGTCGGAAGCCGATTAAAACGATTCATAAATACGATTCTTCACGTTTGGCGGTCTTTGGGTCGATGAAAAAACAAATCGAAGAAGGACGACAAGTTTATGTGGTTTATCCCCTCATCGAAGAATCTGAAACACTGGATTACAAGAATTTACAAGACGGTTACGAAAGTATTTGCCGAGCATTTCCGAATGTGCCAATTAGCATCGTGCATGGCAAAATGAAACCCAAAGATAAGGATTACGAAATGCAACGTTTTGTCCGAAATAAAACCAAAATTATGGTGGCTACCACCGTGATTGAAGTCGGGGTAAATGTGCCGAATGCCACGGTGATGGTCATCGAAAATTCCGAACGATTTGGCTTGGCGCAATTGCATCAATTACGGGGTCGAGTCGGTCGAGGCGCAGACCAATCGTTTTGTATTTTGATGAGTTCGTATAAACTTTCCAAAGAAGCTCGTTTTCGTATCGAAACGATGGTCAGAACCAATAATGGATTTGAAATTGCGGATGCCGATTTAAAATTACGAGGTCCGGGGGATTTGCACGGCACACAACAAAGCGGAATTGTCAATCTGAAACTTGCCGATATTGCCAAAGACCAATTGATTTTACGCCAAGCACGGGAAACGGCTTCGGCAATTCTGGAAAAAGATAGCAAACTACAATCACCTGATTATCAAATCATTATCGAGTATTTAAAGAAGTTTAGAAACCTCGAAGCCGAGTGGGAAAGGATTAGTTAGGATTTTTTTCTACAAATTTTTTTCCCTCTTGGCTTTGTGATTTTGAATTCATTATAATCGCTTTTTGTACTCAAATCAACATATATTTTTGATTCTAAAACTCAATTTGAGCTTGAGATAATCGCCAAAAATTGGTTTCAATATCTTATTGCCTGCCTCTACTTTTGCCTCTGTAATCCATAGAAAAATATTCGATTTATACTAAAATGAAAATAGATTGCCATTGCTCGTGTCTCACGAGTAATTCAACTTGCTGAAAATGAGTTGTTTGTAAAAAAAATGAGCAACGGCTAAAACGCAATTTTCAATTCATTTTAGTATTAGTAGCTACTGTTTTTCTTTGAAATTACAAAGGCGGAAATCCGAAAAGCCTGATTTTAAATAGAGTAGGAATTTAAAGAAATAATAGAAATGCCAAGACTTTTAATATTAATCAATCCTGAAAATAATCAAGAGCGTAACCAATGGCGAAATACAATGCCTAACCGAAATGCAATGATTATCATAAATCCAGACGCAAATAATGACAATATTGAAGGAAATATAGATAATCAGCTTTTTACTAATATAAAAATTGTTGGGCATGGAGGTAATGGTGAACAGTTTTTTCATGGTCTTAATCAAAATCAAGTAAGAACACGCCTTAATGATTATCTTACAAATAGAGTGGCAAATAATGTGAATTGTCGTTTTCAAGTATGTTCTTTTGGAAATGGTTTAGGACTTCAGTGGCTGAATGGTATGAATAGTTTAACACAAGCACATGCCAGGGTAACTGCTCCACAACATTTATCTGCCATTTGGAATGCTACTTATTATGATTTTCCCCATAATGCTATTGGTGATGCAGGCGAGTTAGTACACATAAAAAATGTGGCAAGATATATACATGCAAATAGACCTAACAATAATGTAGTAAATGTATTAGAATTTCCACCTAACTTAAATGCACAACAACGAGAACAAAGAGCAAATATAGTGGTGAACATTGCTAACAGAAACTTTTTTGAAAATGTTAACTTTAATGGGAATAATGATCCATTACAGAATTTTCTACAGCGTTTACCTGGCAATGCCCAAGACACTTTTAATCATGATTTTTAATCCCACCATCTGGTCTAACAATTAAAGAAGCTGGTGCAAGGCTTTTTGTCTTGTACCTCACTTTTTCCCAAGCCTCTGGCTTGACATCTGGTTTTAAACCATTTGATTTTCAGATTTTAACCATCCTTTTTGTAAAAATAAATTTTGCGTATCGGCATAAAATTTTTGTGCATCAAAATCAATTTTTTTCATGCCTCTCAAAGTAGGTATTTCCAAAATACTTTGTAGGTATAATTCGGCTTGCATTTGGTTGGCTTCTTCTTGCGTAGCCTTTTCAAATCGCTCAAAATCCAACTTCAAATTATGATATAAAATGCCCTTTTTTCTGGAGAAATATTTTGCCCAATTATCGTGATTTGGATTATCGGAATGCACAGCAATAAACAAGAACAAATATTGCTTTACTTCATCAGAATAGTCCGAAATTTTTAAGTTTTGACAAATCAATTCCTCAAATTCGTTGAGCATCAATTTATCCGCAACTTCGTGCCACGTAGCTCCTGTAATTATAAAATCATCTTCTATATGTGTCATCATAATTCTTGTCATTTTTTAATTATCATACGGATTGCCTGGCGGTCGAGCTAATTTTTCGTTTGGCTTTCTTTTCTGATTTTCGGGTAATATCAGATAATTTATAATTTTAACCTGTTTTTCTGATTTGCACCGAGCTAACGAACCTTTGAACTGAATCTGATATTGTAATTTTGGGTCAGGAAGCTCATTATATCGTCCTGATTGTCCGTTGATTGTTACACCATATTTCCAAACTTCACCTTTAAATAAAAAAATTGAATCGCCATCCATACAACTCGGACAATGGTAATATTTAGGAACTCTTGCAATCAAAGCGTATTGTTCAGCACCTTCATAATACCGAATCGTGTCTGCTAAACGCTCAAGCCTCTTGGTTTTAATTTGTGGTTTTCCTTCTTTGCCATACTCTACGACATCTTCATAACGCAAACCTGCCACAATTGCAGTCGAAACCAATGCAATTACAAGTACCCAAAATTTCCAGTTTTTGAAAAATGGATTTTGATTCGGAGAACTATCTGTATCTTTTTGATACGTAATTTGTGGCTTGAATGTGGTTTGAGTTTCAACAAAATTACGTACAAAAGCTGATTTACTTTACATTATTTTACGATTTGATTATCAGTTATTTGTCTTGCCAAAATTACAAATAAAAGTGTGGACTTGAAAGGTTTTTTGATAGAAAAAAATGTATTAGTTTTTACTGGACTAAACTAAATTGTGTTTTTGAGGAATCAATTTTAAGGCTTCATTGTGAGGGATAACTTCACCATTTTCAACTTCTTATAAGGCTTCTTTAATTTCATTTTGTACTTCTTCTGGAAGTTCTGTTTTTTGCAAAAAATGCGCTTCCATTTCTTCAAGTGAAATTGTTTTTTCAGGATTTTCTTCTAATTCTATGAGGCGTTTTTCCAGATAAATTCGGTCAGCATCAGAAAGCGGTGTATTTTCTGCTCGAAAAGTTTCTACTATTTCCAAAACTTTCAGTAAAACTTCCTGACTATCAATTTCCAAAACCAATTGAGTCAAACGCAGTTTTAATTGTTCTATTTCCATGATTTACAGCGTTTTTTGTTTATTCAAAGATACGAAAAAAATTGTATATTTGTAAAAAAACAAAAAAGCCATGAATGAAGCAGAAATGAAATTAGCTTTGTTAGAGATGATTTTTCGATTACAAGGCGAACGATTAAAACAAATTTATGAATTATTTTTAGATGAATTAGCTGACGAGGAAGGCGAAATTACACCATTTTCAATATTGACCGATGCCGAAAAACAAGAAATTATTGAAGGTTATAAGGAAAAAGCCAAAGAAGAAGAACAAGAGTCAAACATGGAATATCAAAACGCCTAATTGATGAAAAAGAGAGAAGTGTATTGGGTAAATTTTGACCCCGCAATGGGTTAGTGAAATCCAAAAAGAACGCCCTGCTGTCATTGTCAGCAACAATATTTCAAATGCGATTTTATCTCGTGTGCAGGTTGTTCCATTAAGCAGTAATTATTCTAAAGTTTTTAGGAGTGAAGCACTTGTATACGTCAAAGGAGAACCTCAGAAAGCAATCGCTGACCAAATCCGAACTGTGAGTAAAAACCGTTTGAGTAATCGAATTGGTAAAATATCCATTTCTGATATGAACAAAATCAAAAAAGCCCTTCGTTTTCAATTGGAATTATAATTTTGTTAAATTACAATTACCTGAATATCAAATTATTGTCGAGTATTTGAAGAAGTTTAGAAACCTCGAAGCTGAGTAGGAAATGATTAGTTAAATGTAAATTTCTTATTATCTTTGCTTACCAAAGAGCAAAACCATTCAATGATATCAAACTAAAATATATTTTCTCAATAATCGCAATCCTGTATGGATTTCATATCTGTAGATAATTTGTTCAAGAAAATGGTATATAAAAAGTAGCCAATTACTCCTATGTAAAGTTAGTAAACGATTAATAATTCCATCTGGAAATTTGGTTTTCAAATTTAAGAAAATATGGATAGCATAAAAAAACATTTTGAAGAAGAAGCAAAAGAATTTGATGCGCTCATCATTAAACTGATTCCATTTTATCAACAAATGCTTGATGCTTTAGTTCAGGCAGTACCATTTAACTCAAATGCTTCAATTCGAATCATTGATTTGGGTTGTGGAACAGGAACAATTGCACAGAAACTTGCTCATAAGTTTCCCAATGCTGAAATTTATTGCTTAGATATTGCCTCGAACATGATTGAAATTGCACAATATAAACTTTGTCGAAAAATTTGAGGTAGTTGTATCATCATTAGCTCTTCATCACCTTGAAACTGATGATGATAAAAAAGAATTTTATTCAAAAATATTTAAATCTATGAAAAATAATGGTGTTTTTTATAATGCTGATATTTTGCTAGCATCAACAGACTATTTACAAACTGTGAATCTGAAAAAATGGAAAGATTTTATGCTTCAAAGTGTATCTAAATATGAGATAGAAAATAAATGGATTCCAACTTATGAAAAAGAAGACAAACCAGCAAAATTAATTAATCAACTCAGGTGGCTTCAAGAAATTGGCTTTAGTGCAGTCGATGTAATTTGGAAATATTACAATTTTGGTGTTTATGGAGGTATAAAATGATAGTTTTTTGTTTATGCGTATCTCCATCTGAAACAAACAATTTTAAAAACTGGTGCAAGGCTTTGCTCCAAAAGGTCTTGTGTTTCAATTTGCTATATTTGTGTATCTCAGAGATTTTAGAAACGATTGCTGAATGAAAAATGAAACGAAACTTAGTTTTTTTTGGCTTAATTTTATCGGTTGGATTTGTCATATTTTTCTTTTTAGGCAGAAGTATTTACATTCCTATTCTCAATAAATTTCGAGGCAGAGAGACCGTTCAATCCCTCAAAGAAAAAATTGAATCCACAACTTTAGAAAGGTTAAAAGCTGATTTTGAGAAAGTTGGTTTAAATCAATTCCCAAAAAAAATTATAATTGTTGGCTTAAAAGAAGAACGTAGACTGGAAATTTATTTCGAGAAAGAGAACCAAATTAAACAACTAAAAAACTATCCTTTTACTGCCTTTAGTGGAGACTTAGGACCTAAACTAAAGGAAGGAGACCGACAAATTCCTGAAGGCATTTACAAAATTGAATATTTGAACCCAAATAGTTCTTATCATTTGTCTTTGAAAGTCAGCTATCCTAATCAATTTGATAAGTCTAAGGCTGTTTTAGACAGAAGAACCAAATTAGGGGGAGATATTTTTATTCATGGTAAGGAGGTAACCATTGGCTGTATTCCGATTGGAGATCAAGCAATTGAAGAAGTTTTTATGTTGGCTCAAAATGCTTTTAATAGAACGATTAAGGTGATTATTAGCCCACGAGATTTTAGAAAGAATAATGTATATCCCGATATTGAGAAGATAAATTGGGAAAATGAATTATATCAAATGATTGAAAAAGAATTAAAATTATTGCCCGAAAACTGATTCAATAAAAAATTTCTTGAAAACCAAGTTATTGCCGAGTATTGGACTTGGCTTTGTAATTTTAATTCTTCTGAATAGCTTTTTGTCTCCAATTCAGCCCATATTTTCTCTTCCGAAATATGTTTTTAACTTGAGATAATCCCCAAAAATTGGTTTCAATATCTTATTGCCTGCCTCTACTTTTGCCTCTGTAATCAAAAGAAAAATATTCGGTTGAGTAGCTACTATTTTTCCTTGGAATTACAAAGGCGGAAATCTGAAAAGCCTGATTTTAAATAGAGTAAGGGAATTTTAAAAATTAGTACAATGGCGAATAGGGATATTATAAGGGGACTAGTCAATAATAATGGTTTAGTTGCTAATCAAGTTCAGAATCTTCAAGATAATTATATGTTTAGAAGACAAGATTTGGTTAACTACAATGCAGATTTTGGGACACGAGTTGCCTTTAATGGGATTACAGGAAATATGAATCCTCCTGCAGGGTGTTGGGCTTATGCAGGTGTTACTTTTTTGATGTTGATGGGGCGCATTGCTAGAAATAATGTATATGCAACAGTGAATCAAATAAGAGCAGCCCAAAATATAAACAATCCTAATAATGGTTGTAACTACGATACTATTTTAGATAATGTAAACCTATTCCCGAATGGACGGGTTAATAATGCTGATTGTACATATTTCGTAGGTAATGATATAGAAGCCCATCAAAATAGTACTACTGTTTATAATCGCTTACAAAGTACAACTGGCGCAATAGCTGTAGTTGGTTTAGGACGAAAACAATGGGGAGTAAATGATCCATTACATACAGTTGTAGTTATCTCGTATCGCCGTAATATAGTAATTGTTGATGGATGGCAAATGAACACTAATAATCAGGTGCAAACAGTCCAAGGAAATCCTAATATTTCTCAATGTAAATCACAAAGGTTTACAACTTAATAGAAATTAACCATCTGGTCTAAGCAAAGATAATAAAACTGGTGCAAGGCTTTGTCTCTCCGTTCGGTGTAGAGTTAAGCAAAGCATCTCTACGTCGTAAAAATGCTACGAATCTCAGATTTGATGGTAGGGTAACAAATCAATTTCTTGTCCGTAGTCTTAGCTTGTAAGACTACGGACAATTTTTTTCTCAAATCAATCCATATTTCCTTTTCTAAAACATATTTTGAATTTGGGATAATCCCCAAAAGTTGGTTTTAATCTCTTATTGCCTACCTCTACTTTTGCTTCTGTAATCCAAAGAAAGATAGTCGATTTAGTAGCTACGATTTTTCTTTAAAATTACAAAGGCGAAATCCGAAAAGCCTATATTAAATAGAGTAGGAGAATAATTAAAATTATATTATGGGAACTGGGAAAGCAATCCGAAAATCAAACCTATCAGATTGTGTAAGTGATGGTTTCATAACAAACCATATGGGAAATTTTAAGGATGCAGAAAAAATTGCAGAAAGAAGAGCAAGGCAAATAAATGCTTCAGCTTCACACACAATATCTATTGATGAGTTAGGTGCCATAAAGTCAGAAATTCGTGAACGTCTGAAAAATGGTGCATTTGTGGATGATAATAGGGTTAGAAACCCCGCCAATGGTAATAGGCAGTTTGTTACTGAAAAAAAGTATCGAATTTTTGAAACACGATACAAAAGTCGTTCTATTGGAAAAACAAAAGAAAAAAACTTCAGATTCTATTTTGATATTAGAGATAATAAACTACATCATTTTGATGGCGTAAAATAGAGCTTAAAAGTAACGAAGCTGAATTCTTCCCCCATCTGGTCTAAGCAATTTTAAAAATTGGTGCAAGGTTTTAATCTTGTACCTACTTTTTCCCAAGCCTCTCTCTGGTTTGATAGCTAATTTTCAGGTTATTATTTCTTTTTATTCAAATCATTATCATTTTATTGATTATGAGCAACTTAAAATATTTCTCAAAAATTCCTGTAGTGTTTAACTCTCCAAAAATTTAAAACTCTTGGAGAGTTAAAAATCATATCACTCTCATAAAAAGTGAAATGATCATCTTTGATCCTGTAAAAAAAATATAAAAAACCCAATCAAAAAAACTGACAACCAGTATCTTAAATCCCCATCAATATTAACCTGGGATTTGAGCTCTCAAAGCGCGTTCATATCCTTCAATAAGTTTTTTGAGTCCTTCTGATGTTTGTTGAGGTTTAACAACTATATCAATATGAGCCGTGGTAGCTTGTGGACTTCCATCATCATTTTTAGGTGTACTTACCCCAAAACTTACTTCCAGTTTGTCATCTACGACTTGCATATATAAATCCGTAGAAAACTTTAGCTCTTCAATAAGTGAAGTACTTACAGGAGAAAGTGTAATTAATGGCACATTTACTTTGGTCTTTGTGAGTCCTCCCTCTGTCGCTAATGGATATTCCAAAGAAATCATTCTAGCTTTTAGGGTTCCATTTTCCTCTTTTTCAAAGAACTTGTCTAAGAGTCCAATGTTTTTGTCCATCAATGAATCATTGGCTTTGACGACTGCATCATGAATCGCATCAACTAAGGCTTCAAATTTTATCATAATGGTTATCTTTTAGCACCTGATTTTAGTTGGTCAAATTTGCTCATTGTTGTTTGAACCTGATGGATACTTTCTTGTGCCAATCCTATCTGAGCATTACATTTTGGGCACGCAAACTTCACTCCTTGAAGCAAAGCATAGGTATCATAAATAATTTCTGCTTGTCGGCAGCTAGGGCAAGTTATTTTTTGAGTATGTTCCATTATTAAATTATTTATTATTATACATTAATTTATAGCTTCAATAACATATTGATGGCATCATATTATCCGAATACCAAGCAACTACTGCTTACTAGCCATCTTCATAAAAATCATCCTCAATTTGTTTTGGCTGTAAATTCTTAGAATACATTTCCAAAATAGACTTTAGTCCCACAGGCAATGGAATAACTCCTGCCTTCATGTTGACAGCCATTTTAGCAGCATTTTGTGTTTGGTATTGTCTATCATGCTGTTCTTTAGAGTCATAACTAACTGTTCCCTTTAGTGCCACCTTTTTTTTGGGCTGAGTGACATGAGTATCATTGGGACTATCTCCGCCTTTAGAAACAGACATTTCTAAGTTCTTTTTTTCATCCACAGCCATCGACGAGGTAATTTCCATAGCAAAATCAACCTCTACCTCATGCACAGATAAAGCATTAAATGGAACAATAGTAATTAGTGGAAGCTGAAAATTCGTTATTACTTCTCTTACTTCTGGGTCCCCACCTTTTTCAGTAGCAGGAACTAATTGGTAACTGGTCATTGTCATCACAATGGTAACAGGATGATAAACAATATCTTCATCATCATTTTCCTTACTATCATCCTTGGCAAAACAATAGGTCATTATAAACTCAACCTGTTCTCGTGCCATAGTCTGATTAACATGATTTGCAGCCAAAAAAGGAGCAGCCAATAATTCTGCAATATCAATTCCTGGTTCTTGTGGTTGGTTGCCTGAATTGCGCCTACGTCTTTTTTTCATTACTTAATATCGGGCATGATGGGTTTATTTTTGATATAAAATATAATTTTATTTAAAACAACAAGGCTCACGAAGAACCCTGTTGTCTCATAAAATTTACATTGAACTATTGTTCATTACAAAACAATTAAATTAGCTACTTTGTTCTGCTGTTGGCATAGTAACTGGCTCAATTGATTTTGAGAATGCATCAATAATTGTCGTTACACCTGTAGGCATCGGTAATTGTCCTGCATGAATGTGTAAGTTGTATTTAGCAGAGTTACTTTTCTCATAGTGTGTATTACGAGAAGAATTGTCTTCACTTGAATAACTTGCTGAACCTGAAATACTTACAGGACCAATACCAGCTGAGAATGAAGCTTCTGCCGAGGCTGTAGTTGTTTGTGACTCTGCAGTATCTTCACTAAAGCTAGACTTAACCTCCATCTCAAACTTAATATCAACCTCATCCACTGCCAAAGAATTTAAAGGAACAACTGTTAGCAAAGGAAGATTGAAAGAAGTAGTAACTTTATCAATCTTAGCTGGTGTCGTTTCAGCACCAGTATCATCATATACAGCAGGAACAAGCACTCCACGTTCTAACTGCATAGAAATGATAATAGGCTTGTAATTCGTCGTATCTCCATCAACTTCTTTTGTAAAACAGGTATCTAACATAAACTTAGTTTGTGTCAATGCCATACTGTTATTGGCATTTGTAGCTGCTTTAAGAGGTGCCCCAATTAAGTCATCCATGGGTAAACCTGAAAATTGTTGTGCCATCGAAACTAATGCACTCATAATTTTTTGTTTTTTAGATTTAAAAAAGTTTATTTATTAAATAAGAAGCGAAAGACTTCGTCTTCTTCGTAAATTTGGTAACCTGAAATAGATAAAACTATTAAATTCATCATTTCAGATTAAGGAAAAGGCAATTCAAATTTTTAATGCTTTTTCCGTTTGATTACAGAAGCAAAAGTATAGGCAGGAAATAAAATCATGAAACCAATAATTAGGGATTATCTCAAGTCCAAGCCATGTTTTAAGAGAGGGAATATTGGTTTATTGGAGGTTTAAAGCAGTTAAAGTAGATTGAAAATCATGAAGCCAAAAAAAAAATTGTAGTAAAAAAAATCGAATTATTTTTTTCTGTTTGGATTCAGAGAGAAATTTGAAAAAATAAAATGAGCCTCGTCTAAAATCAAACTTTCATAGGTTTTTGGGGAATATCTCACTCATGTTCTGTTTTATCTTTTTGACTAAGTTGGAAAGCAGTCATTTGTCGCTCCATCTTGAGCAACAATTGATATTCTAAATTTTGGAGGCTTTTGAGTTGTAAGTGTAACTCCAAAAATAAGACTT
>DDLX01000003.1 GCA_002340355.1 Cytophagales bacterium UBA2561 | reverse complement strand
TCGAAGTGGATTTTGTGCCTTTTAATATTTCAAAAGTAGTAAAATATTAATAATAAAATGCAATACGTATTTGCATATTTTTGTGCAATTTCTATTTTTCTTTATAAAGTACAACTAACAAATGAGTATAATACAAGAACGTTTTAAAAAAGCTCGTAAATTGTTAGGCTTTTCTCAAAACGCCATTGCTAAAAAAATTGGAGTTACACATACAGCTATTCATAGTTTTGAATCAGGAAAATCAGAAAAACCCAATTGGTATTATGGACAATATTTAATTGAAAATGGCATCAATCCATTTTATTTAGTTGGTTTATCAGATGAAATCAAAGGCGAATTATTGGAAACTATCAGCAAATCAGAACATGAATCATTACAAACCGAACACGAAAAACTTAAAAGCGAATTTGAAGACCTTCAAAATAAATACGAAATGTTACAAGATATTTTACAGGTCAAAGTAGATGAGGATGGAAATTTTAAAAAACGAAATAAGTAAATGGAAATAAAAGAAAGTGATTTTGTAATTCTGGTGAAAAAATACAAGGATATTGAACTGAATTCAGTTGGCATTATTAAGGCAAGTTCACCGAATTATTTGACTGCGTTTTTTATTGGCAAAAGAATAGAAGTTCAGTTGGAAAAACATTATTTACAATATATTGATGTAACTAAAACGGGAAAAGGGTATGAATATAAAATATGTAATGTTTGTCATGTTTTGAAAAGATACTTAGAAGACTTTGAAGTAAACCAAACTGATGCTCGAGGTAGAAAAACAACCCGTCCAAGTTGTAAATCATGTCGAGTTGATATCAATGGAATTGCCTTAAAATCAGAAGAAAAAAAACGATTAGATAAAATCAAGCCTAAGCATTTTTTTGTTTGTCCGATTTGTCAGAAAGGTTCAATTCCTAATGTCACGGCAAAGCTGGTTAAAGACCATGACCATACGACAGGTAATGCAAGAGACTGGGTTTGTGATAGTTGTAATACAGGACTTGGAAGATTTAAAGACGATATTAAATTGTTAGAAAGAGCCATTTCTTATTTAGAAAAATACACAAACCAATTAAAAGAGTAAGCTTTTAACTAATTGCACTCGTTTTTTAGCAATCTTCGTATATTTCTCAGAAATTTCCATCCCTAAAAAATGCCGTTTAGTCATAGCAGCCATTTTACAAGTTGTCCCCGAACCGCACATCGGGTCAAAAACAAGGTCTCCTTTATTTGACCACGATAAAATATGTTCATAAGCCAGTTTTTCAGGAAAAATAGCCGTATGTTCAAAAGCAAATTTATCGTTGGTTGAGCCACCCAAACCTACCGCATATTCCCAAATATTAGTACGTGTTTTCTCTTTTTTCAATTCTGCCAATACTTTTTTGTTTACTCCATCTGCCTTCTTATTTGTGACCAATTTTTCCATACCGTGCCGAACGGTTGGCGTTTTTAGGGGATTGAATGTTTTGGGTTTTCCTTTCGTGAATACAAACATAAATTCAAAGCAATTTGTGTAAGCATTCGAGCGCATAAATGGCGTATTTTTCTTCTTGTAAATCATGACATCGTGGACATTAAAGCCAACTTCCTGAAAAAATAGGGCTTGTCGAAAACTAGTCAAAGATTTATTTCCTTTTTTTACTTTATCGCCTACAACCCATACGACTACCCCTTGTTTTTTCAGAATTCTAAAAAGCTCAAGGGCAATATTTTCAAAATCAAATTGATAACCATTATATGACCTCAAATCATCATAGGGAGGAGAAGTTACTACCAAATCAATCACATTATCAGGAAGTTCTTTCATCCCTACCAAACAATCTACATTATAAATTTTATCTTTTTCGAAACGACCTAATTCCATAAAAAATCTTATTTTCTATTTGCTAAAAACATAAAAGCAAATTTACCAAAAATCAGATAATAAATTTATTCCAGAGCATAATAGTATATTTTATGAAGCTATATGTCTAAAAAATGTAAAGTTCAAGCAATCAGTTTTTCCATTTTACTTCCTGAAAATTATATTGCTGAAACTCGGACACATCACCATAAAAGAAACTGAGTGCTTTATATTTTTGGATGAAATTTCGTAATTCTTCAGAATTATCAAATTTTTCTTTGATGTGTTTAGTCAAAGGATACAATTTAAACTTATCAGAACCAACTTGTTCCAAGCGGTAAAGCAAAAATGAATCGTCCGTAAATGTCTTTTCTAAAGAATCTCGTGGACTCACATTCAGAAATAAAGTGCTATCAATTTCTGATAAATGAGCATAATATTTTTTGACTTCATGTACTTTCTTAACTCGACTAAATACATTTTCCTCAATTAAATACAAGTAATCACTCTTTGCTTTGACTTCAATAAAATTATTGGATTCAGGTGCATCTGTCCATTTGCCTATCAACTGTTTCTTAATCGGAATTTTTGCCTCAGAAATTGGCACAGTGGATTCATAAGGGCACGCTGTACAAAGCCCCAAAATACCAATCAAAAGGATGGTTTTTGTCCAAAAAATAGGTTGTTTTTTTGCCATTACTAATTTTTATAAATAAAATTATTCAGTTTAATTTACTAGCCTCAAATTTAAAACTTTTAGTACAAATATTTTTTATATGAAAATATTTTCATATTTTTGTAGAAAAAATAAATTGTCACAAGTTTCTAATATTTATATTATAATAACTAATTGATTGTTATGAATTTAGCGAAATTTTTACCTGTATTAGACTGGTTACCGAATTATCAAAAAGAATATCTAAAAGGTGATATTTCGGCAGGCTTAACGGTTGGAATTATGCTTATCCCGCAGGGTATGGCATATGCTATTATTGCAGGTTTACCGCCTGTTTATGGGCTTTATGCAGCTATGATTCCACAGATTATTTATGCGTTTTTGGGTACAGCTCGACAGTTAGCCGTTGGTCCCGTAGCGATGGATTCCTTGTTAGTGGCAGCGGGTGTATCTATGTTTGCAAAGGGTGGAACGGAAGAATATATTTTATTAGCTGTTTTAATTTCTCTGATGATGGGAGTAATGCAATTGGCATTAGGAGTTTTTCGACTGGGTTTTTTAGTTAATTTTTTATCTCGTCCTGTTATCAGTGGATTTACTTCTGCCGCCGCCTTTATTATTGGACTAAATCAATTAAAGCATTTAATGGGAGTTGATTTACCTCGAAGTAGCCAAATTCATGATTTACTTTATTATGCTGTGACTGCCATTCCAGAAACACATTGGGCAACTTTTGCCGTTGGGTTTGTAGGTATCCTTTTAATTAAATCAATCAAAACTATCAACAAAAAATATAAGAAAGCAATTCCTGGTGCATTGGTTGTCGTTATTTTCGGAATTTTGATTGTTATGGGCTTAAACTTAGATGCTCAGGGCGTAAAAATTGTAAAAGAAATCCCAGATGGTTTGCCTAGTTTTTCATTTCCTGCTATAACTGCGGAACGTATCACGAATTTATTACCCATTGCCGCAACTATTGCCTTGATTGCTTTTATGGAGTCTATTGCGGTTGCTAAAGCTACTCAAGCAAAACATAAAGATTATGAAGTAGATGCAAATCAGGAACTTATTGCTTTGGGAGCCTCCAATATTGTAGGTTCATTTTTCCAGTGCTATCCTACTACTGGTGGATTTTCACGTACAGCAGTCAATGACCAAGCAGGTGCAAAAACAGGGATTTCTGCCTTAATCAGTGCTTTTCTAATTGGTTTAACGCTCTTATTTTTAACTCCCTTATTTTATTATTTACCGAAAGCTGTTTTGGCTTCTGTGATTATGGTAGCTGTTTTTGGGCTGATAGATATGGATTATCCTAAGTTTTTATGGAAAAATAAAAGGGATGAATTCTGGATGTTATTAGTTACCTTTATTGTTACCTTAACCGTAGGAATTCGAGAGGGAATCTTTGTAGGAGTAGCCTTATCGCTAGGTATGGTAATTTATCGAAGTACTCGACCACATGTAGCCGAATTAGGAGAATTCGAAGATACGGGAGAGTTCCGAAATGTAGATAGATTTGAGAATTTGAAACAGCGAAAAGAAATCTTAATCTTACGTTATGATGCTCAATTGTACTTCGCAAATGCTAATCATTTCCGAGAAACTATTCAAAATGCCGTTACTCAAAAAGGTGAAAATTTAAAATTAATAATAGTAAATGCAGAAAGTATCCATTCAATGGACTCTACGGCACTAAATACGCTCAAAGAGGTGGTCTTAGATCTTCGAGAGAAAGAGATTGATATTTATTTGACGGGTGTCATTGGACCTGTTCGAGATATACTTTATAAAACAGGGGTTATGCAAGAGATTGGAGAAGGAAACTTTTTCTTAGATATTCCGTTTGCTTTGGAAGCTTTTGATGTACAACAAGGTGGTTCTCAGCCTTCCAAACGAGAATATGCTACTCAAAGTTTTCATCGAGAAAATTAAACTAATTGTATAATTTTTAATCTTTTGAAACCCGTCAGGCTTTGAATATCTGACGGGTTTGTTGTTTTCAAGGCTTAAAATACGTTGTAGGAATTTCCTTTATTTATCCGAATTTTCATCAGCTTTATCCACAACTGGAGCTTTGTCACCATTCGCCAGTTCCCAAGCTGTTGCGAAAATCAAACGAGCCACTTTTTCCATTTTATCAAAGTGAATTTTCTCAACATCATCCCCTGGCTGATGATAGTCAGGATGTGTTCCATTAAAATAAAAAATAACAGGAATATTATTTTTGGCAAAATTGTAATGGTCAGATCGGTAATAAAATCGATTGGGGTCATTTTTGTCATTATATTTATAATCTAACTGAATTTCAGGGAGATAAGTCTTGGCTGTTTTTTCGCTAAGTTTGTGTAAATCAGTTGAAAGCATAGTAGAACCAATAATATAAATATAATTGGGATTCTCTTGATGATCTTCATCCACTCTACCCACCATATCAATATTGAGGTTTGTAATCACTTTTTCCATCGGATAAATGGGGTTATTGGCATAATATTCTGACCCAAGTAAGCCCTTTTCTTCACCTGTAAACCACATAAACAAAATACTTCTTCGGGGTGCTTTTCCATCTGCTTTAGCTTTAGCGAATGCCTGAGCAATTTCCAACACTGAAACCGTTCCAGAACCATCATCATCCGCACCGTTATTAATTTCGCCATCAATAATACCAATGTGATCGTAATGTGCCGTTATTACCAAGATTTCATCTTTTTTATCAGTTCCTTCCATAAATGCTAGAATATTTTCAGTACTTACGGTTTTGGTAGGGCGATTTACTTTTAATTTAATTTTGGCAGAAAATAGCCCTGCTTGACTTTCGCCTTTTTTATTTATTTTTTTGATGGCTTTGAATAATTTCTTGTCAGCAATGCCCAACATTTTACATGCTGAGGTCGGTGAGGTTAAAATTACACCTAACTCGTGTTTTTTTGCTTTTTCAGCAAATCCCAAGGCTGGAGCAGCTAGATATTTTCGTTGCGTATTCAACGTTTGCTGATAGTCCGCATTTGAAGGATAAACAGCAATCATTCCTTTCGCCCCTTTCTCCATAGCCGTCATATATTTATAACTTAAATTAGCTGTTTTATTGGGTTCATCAGTGCCTGAAATTAAATATTTTCCTTTCTTATTTTTGGGTTCACCACGCATCACAACAACAATTTTATCTTTGACATCCAAGGCTTTATAATCAGAATATTCTTTAGTATCTAGTCCATATCCTGCAAAGATAATTTCTACCTCTGTTTCTTCTGGATAATCAAATTTGCCATAAACGATAAAATCTTCAAGGTGTTTAAGATGTTCCGTTTTAGTTTTTAGATAAACATCAGCCCAACTTTTTTCGATTAGATTAAAGGTTTGTAGATAAGGATTTTCAGCTTGCTTTACTCCTCCCACAATTCCAAATTCCTCGAGTTGTTTTTGGAGATATTTTGCTGCCATTTTTTGCCCTTTTTTTCCTGTCTCACGTCCCTCATATTCATCTGAAGCTAAGATAGATAGATGTTTTTTGAGATCATCTTTAGTAATAGTTTCGGCATATTTTATTAAATCTTTATCCTGAGCAAAAGCCACTGAATAAAATCCAACTAAGAGGAAGGTGTAAATCAATTTTTTCATGAGTAATTTTTTTAGTGAATCTTTTTTAAAATGACAACAAAATTAAAAAAACATCGCTAAAGTTTATTTTACTGAAAATCAGATTTTTCGTAGATATCTTAATAGGATAATACACATAAAACAGAGTTAGTCTGCAATTTTTCGTTTAGATAAGGAAAGTTCAGCTAAAAATAGTCCAAAGGCTGTCATACTCAGAAAGTAGACTAAATCAGAACTATCCATTACACCTCTAGAAATATTTTCAAAATGAGTTTGCATACTCAATTGCTGAAAAATTAAACCAATAATCCCCCCAATCCCTATTAATACACTGAATATCAAGTGAAAAAATAAGCCTACAATAAGAGCTACTAAAAAAGCAACAATTTGATTATTGGTTGTGCTACTGGCAAAGATTCCAATACTTGTATAAACAGCACTCATCAACAATAAACCTAGATAACCACAAAAGGTAGCTCCCCAATCCAATTTTCCTAATATAGAAATGGTTATAATATACGGAAAGGTACAAACTAAAGCCATAGAGATCAGGAATATAGTGGCTAAAAATTTCCCCAAAATGACTTCCCGATCGGTTACAGATTTAGTTAATAATAATTCAATCGTACCTGTTTTACGTTCTTCAGCAATCATTCGCATCGTCAGTGCAGGGATGAAAAAAAATAACGTCCAATAACCAATCGAAAAAAATCCTCGAAGATCAGCTTGTCCTATAAAAAAAATATCGCTTCCGTAAAGCCACGTAAAAAAGCCACTAAATCCTAAAAATAACACTAATACAATATAAGCGATTAAAGAATCAAAAAAAGCTTCTAGCTCTCTTTTGGCAATTAATAAACTATTTTTCATGGGGTTTAAGTTAAGTAGTTAGTTCTCGGAAAATATCTTCCAACTTGGTCTCGAATGGTACAGACTCAGTCAAAACAAATTGATTTTCAAGGCACATCTGAAAAATAGGACGTTTTGATGATTCTCCGTTTTTGCTTTGTATCTCAAAACGATTTTCAGTTTCATCAAGTATTTTGGCTGAAGCTACTGAAGTTAATTTTTCAAGTTCAAATTGTATATTTTGAGGTTTTCCATCCTCAATACGAACTTTCAAAATCTCTTGTCCTTGGGCTTGTTTTCGAAGTGTTTCTGCTGTGCCATCTGCTACGATTTTTCCCTCCTTAATAATTAAGATTCGATCACAAATTGCTTCGACTTCGGGCAAAATATGAGTACTCAGAATAACAGTTTTAGTGCGCCCAATTTCTCGAATTAACTTCCGAATTTCGATAATTTGATTGGGGTCAAGTCCTGTAGTGGGTTCATCCAAAATCAGAATTTCGGGGTCGTGAATCATCGCTTGTGCTAATCCGACTCGCTGTCGATAGCCCTTCGAAAGCTCCCCAATTTTCTTATGCTTCTCTTTATTTAAACCACACACCCGAATCATTTCCCGTAGTCGAACCTCAACCTCAGTACTCTGAAGTCCTTGTAATTTGGCACAAAACTGAAGATAATCAATAATCGGCATGTCCAGATAAAGCGGATTATGCTCAGGCAAATAACCAATGAACTTCTTGAGTATATCGGCTTCAGTACGAATAGACTTATCTCCAATCTTGATATCGCCTTCGCCTATGGAAATGTAATTTGTAATCATTTTCATAGTCGTTGTTTTTCCAGCACCATTTGGACCCAAAAAACCTAAAATTTCACCTGTTTTGACCTCAAAAGAAATCTTATCGACTGCGATTTGTTTGTCGTATCTTTTGGTCAGATTTTCAATTTTAATATTCATAAGCTGTTTCTAAAAAAACAGTCAACTATTTGATTTATAATATAATATATTTATATCATCTAAACTTTCAGCACAAGAATAAAAAAACTCTAGGCTGAAAAAAAATATTTAATATTTTTTGACAATCCATCTAATATATCTACTCAAAAAGCTCTTTAAAAATTTCTGGTTTTGCATTTTTTTGGTTATCTTTCAAACTTCAAAATTATATCTGACGTTCTTAAAATACGTCCTGACTAAAGTCACCACCAATCTCATTTTATAATTAAACTTTTTGTGTCATGAAAAATTTTTTCGCTCGTTTTGTACCTCCTTTTTTGAGGCGACTTGACTATCATCTTTTATTACATCATCGCCTACTTTGGATTACTAAAGTTCATTATGCTTTATTTTACGCAGTGGTTATACTAGGCTTGACTTATATTGTAACTAATTGGTTTCCAGCTAGCCCAGCCAATTATTTTGACCCTATTGCCATTTCTTGTATTTTGGGTTTAGTTACTTTAGTTCCTTTTGGATTTTGGTTATTCAAGCAAATATCATTTAGTATTGAAACCAATTATGGTAGACGTTCTAGTACAACAGGTTATGCTCAATGGATACTTCAATTTTTGGCAATTGCCTTATTTGTCATAGTACCCATTATAGGCGGTATTATGGGGCAGTATCGAGTTGCAAACTTAGTGGAAAGTACTGATTTTGTAAAAGATATGAATAGTTTAAATATTGGAAATCCATACTTTCCAACTTCAAATTACCGAGACAATATCCATGAACATCAGCCCAATGGAAATTCTTCAAACTATTATTCATATGATTTTACCTACTTTTCTCCTTATCCTTCTTCGCACTTATTTGGAAGTGATTTACATCAGCCTTCTCAAATCAAGTCAATCCATGAGGCATCACATTGTAAAGCCATCAAACGAGACCAAATTGAGAATTTTGTCATAGTTTTCAATAAATATGGCGGACAGATTAATATGGATACCGAAACGATTTTAGAATACTATTCCCACTATGATAATTTATATGATTCTAATCGGTATTTAGAAATCCAAAAAGAGAAAGTACGTAGTCATATTCGAGATATTAACTTGGCAAAAGCTTCAGATATTTTCCCATTAGATGATTTCACTTTCTGGACGATATTAATGGTCTTGGTTTTTTCTACTTCGGTAGTCTTAACAGTTTTCCAACAATCACAAATACGAGATTTTATTATCGCTACTATTTCAGGAATTGGATTGTTTTTGGGGTTAATTTTCACAAGTATTATTGCGAATGAAATATTTCACTTAGGTTCGGATGGCGATCAAACTTTTTTTTCAATTAGTCTCTTAGTTTATGCTGTTTTATTAATCAAAGCCGCATCCATTGCTCAAGCCAAAACTTACTCTCGGTTTAAAACCATCTCATTAATATTAACTGCAATAACTACTCCATTTTTATTCTTTGGATTAAGTCTATTGAGCCAATCTTTTGGGTCGGGTTTTTTCCTTAATGAGCGTGAAAATGAGTTTTGGGCTAGTTTTACAATGTATGCGTTGATTTTTTTCCCTTTTTTCAAAGCTTTATTAACGCGAGTTCAAGCATTGCCCAAAGGGTAATTTAACATAATTTTATTATTCAAAACCTTGTCCAATCCTTTATCACAAAGTGGATTTTGGCAAGGTTTTTTTAGGCTACTTTTTATAGACTTCTTATTTTACAAACTCTTAAAACTAAAAACTATGGGATTCTGGGATAAAGTCAAATCAGTCAAAAATATGGTTACGGGTGGGGCAGCAGATATGGAAGTAAGCCTTTCTGATGAACGCTCATTAGGTGAACCATTTATGGTTCGAATTTCAGCCATTATGAAAGGAGACTTAAAGATTTCAAAGGTTTACCTGAAGATTCGGGCAATGGAATATATTGAGGCAGATGGAATAGAAATCGAGTATGAAAATGGTGAACAAGAAGTAGAGCGTGAAATTGTCCGAAAATCAACTGAGACTTTCCACCAAGACTATAATGTCTCAGGACCTGAAGAGCTTGATGAAGGCGAAACTTACACTTGGGAATACGAAGTTATTTTATCTGATGATTTAAATGGTACTTACCAAGGAGTTCATGCTCTTCATCAATGGGAAATTTATGCGGGTTTAGATGCAATGGGCAATGATCCCGATACAGGTTGGCGAACATTTGAAATTTATTAAAGGCATCCAGATATCATAGTTCAATTCTTTTATATTTTTCTGTTAAGCTTCTCCAAAAATATCTGAAAACTTCTCAACAAAGTATATATTTTGTCAATGAGAAGTTTCCAAAATTATATTTTTCTTTTAGTTACAATAGATGATAATTTTAATAACTAAAAATAAGTCTATGTTAACTTTCTATTTCTTTTCGAATTTGCTCAACCTCTGAAGGAGACAAACCTGTGAGTGTACAAATAATTTGGTTATCAAACCCTTCTAAGATAGCTGTTTGAGCCACTTTATGAGCTTTACTGTATTCGCCCTCCAACTTCCCTTCTGCCAATCCTTCAGCTAGTCCTTCAGCTCTAGCCTCTTCTTTTGCGGTTTCAATGGCACTAGCTAAATCTCGGTACTCTTTCAAACTATCCTCGTATGCTAAACGTTCTTTCTTATTAAACTTCGCAATTTCGGCTTGTTCGAAAAGATGTTGAAAGATTTTATTTCGTAATGTTATGGGAATTTTATCTAGCTTATGTAAATTTTTTAGGATAAAGAGCCACTTATCAAAATTTGTTTCTAATTCATCTACCGTTTTATTAAACTTAGGAACTTCCAAATAGAGAAATGTTAGCTTATCATAAAAAACCTCACAAGTCTCAATGTCCATCAATTGAACATAATGAGCTAATTTGTTTTCATTTTTGGAACGTTCATCAAAAGTAAAATCCATAATACCCACCGTATAAACCCCTTTCAATTCATACTTCCACTCTCTTCCCTTAATGGCTTGTTCCTGAATCGCATAAGTTGCATAATATAAACTTCGATCTTTAAAAAATTTTTGCTTAACGCGTTGTATTTCAACAATAAATTTCTCCCCTTTATCATTTTCACAATACAAATCAAAAACAGCCTTACGGTCTAATTCAGAATGCCCTGCATGCTCATTTTTGAGATAGGTAACATTGATGATAGTTTCTAAATCTGTAAAAAGAACATTCAAAAAATCAATCATCAGAGCTTTGTTGATTTCCTCTCCAAAAATCTTTTTAAAGCCAAAATCAGTAAATAAATTGATATAACGCTCTCCTTTTTCCATAATATCTGATTTCTAAATTGTGAGACTTTAAAATTACAAAAAAAGAAAGAATTTCTCAATTTCTTGTTCATAACTTCCTTCCTAATTCTCGAAAAGTTGCCTGTTTCGTTCTTTGAGATTCTGATTCTAAAATTTGATCATTAAAATAAATCATAATAAAGTTTATTATAAAAAAGTGTTAAATTGCATATCATTTTTTCACGCATAATTAATTTTTAATTAAAAAAACTATCCTTATGAATACGATATGGATTGATAAAAAATCAGGAAAGTACGATTTTGAGACTATTGGGAAAGCACGCCCAAATGGTGGGGGAATTGATACGATATGGATTGACAAAAAATCAGGAAAATACGACTTTGAAACTGTAGGGAAAGTACGCCCAAACGGTGGTGGAATTGATATTGTATGGATTGACAAAAAATCAGGAAAATACGACTTTGAAACTGTAGGGAAAGTGCGCCCAAACGGTGGTGGAATTGATACGATATGGATTGACAAGAAATCAGGAAAATATGACTTTGAGACTATTGGGAAAGCACGCCCAAATGGTGGTGGGATCAATACGGTATGGATTGACAAGAAATCAGGAAAGTACGACTTTGAAACTGTAGGGAAATTACGCCCAAATGACGATGGTGATGATTGTTTTAATTTAGAATACATTGCTGTCGCAGCATGTTTACTATTATTTGATGATTAGTATTTACGATTCTGAGTCTTCGTTTCATTGAGGACTCAGAACACTTATGTCATAAGTCTTCTTTTAAAGCTCGAAAAGTTGCTTGTAACATTCCTTGATGTCCAGATTCTAGAACTTGAAGGTCATAATCTTCTAAATATTGAGTTAATTTTTTCATTTGCGACAATGTAATTAATTTATCAAATTTACCAATAAAAAGACGAATATGATTCTTATTTTGAACTAGTAAATTTCCAACTTCTTCTAAATCAGGGCGAAAATTTCGATAAACCATCCATGTTCGGAAAACTCGTTCTCGCAAAGCTATGTTTTGAGTTTGGGAATCATAAAGTCGTACCCACGACTTTTCCAACAAACCCACCTTCTGAAAACCATGTACTACCTGTTCAAATACGGGAACTTTTTGGTTGATTATTTTTTGAAAAATAGAAGGAGAAAATCGAGTAGCGGTTTCATACCAAAAATTAGGTTGAATACCGTCTGGAGCAATTAAGATAAGGTCGTCAATTTGGTTTGGAAACGCTAACACAGTAGTTAAAGCCACTTTGCCACCCATCGAAAAACCGATTAAACCAAATTTTTTGATTTGATGTTCTATTAAGAATTTTTCTAGAATTTGATGCCATATTTCAGGTGTCAAATTATGTGGAATTCCTTCAGAAATTTCCCATTCGCTCCCATGAAAAAAGAGGTCAAAGGCATAAATTTTGACATTCTCTAATACCATAGGAAATGGTCTAAATACTCTTTTGCTTTGTCCAAACCCATGAAATGCCAAGTAAATGGCTTCGCCTGTTCCATAGGTTTCGTAATTCAGTTGATACTTCATGAAATTTTAACTCCCATCACTAAGATATCATCTAACTGTTTGTGTTTGTGCATCATCCATGCATCTAGGGTGGTTTCTAAAATACGTTGTTGTTCTTTGGGTGGATGTAAATGAATCTCGAAAAGTAATTGTCGGAAACGTTTACTCATAAATTTCATACCATTCCTCCCACCGAATTGATCTTGATAACCATCCGAAAATAAATAAATCGTAGTTGGTTCAGAGATATCAATAATGTGTTTAGTAAACTTTCGGAGTTTTTCGACTTGTTTACCGCCAATAGGATGTTTATCGCCACGAATTCGGAAAAGTTGATTTTTCTGGATATATACCAATGGATTCTTAGCTCCCGAAAAAGATAATTGATTTTGTTCCTTGTCAATAACACAAAGTGCCATATCCATTCCATCTCGATTCCCTGTTTCTTTTTGTCGAAGAATGGTTCGAACCCCGTAGTGTAAGGCATTCAGAATTTCATCAGGTTCTGTAATACCATTTACGTTAACAATCTCGGTTAATTGTTCAATACCAATCATACTCATAATGGCTCCAGGAACTCCATGTCCTGTACAATCAATTGCAGCGACAATAATTTTATCATCCTTACTATCAAACCAATAAAAATCACCACTTACTCCGTCTCTTGGTCGAAATAAAATGAAGAAGTCAGACAGTTCGGCTTTAATTTCATTAAATGGAGGCAGTAAAGTTTGTTGGATACGTTGGGCATAGTTGATACTTGCAGTAATATCAGCATTTTTCTTTTCAATAACTGCCTTAGATTGCGCTAGTTCTTGGCTTTTCTCAGAAAGATTTTCATTGATTGCCGCAATTTCTTCTTTTTGTTGTTTGAGATCTTCATTAATTGCCGCCATTTCCTCTTTCTGACTAGAAAGGTTTTTGTTAGCTTCTTGAAGTGAAGCAGTACGTTCTTCTACTAATTTTTCAAGGATTGCTTTTTGGCGTTGAATATTTTGTACTCGAATTTTGTATATCAAAAAAACAACTCCAGCACCTAAAATAATACATCCGATTTGGAACCAAAGTTCCATCCAAATTGGTGGGTGGATTATGAGTTTAATAGCTTGTCCTTTGTGATTCCAAACTCCGTCATTATTTGCTCCCTTTATCCGAAAAATATAAGTGTCAGCAGGCAAATTCATGTATGTAATTTCACGATTTCGGAAGTCGGTATGAATCCAGTCTTCATCAAAACCCTCTAATTTATAGGCATATTGATTCTTTTCGGGGTCGGTAAAATCCAATGCCGAAAATCGGAACGAAATAATATAATCGGTATGTTCTAATTCAATTTTATCAGTTAAGGAAATGTGTTTTTTCAGAGGGGATTTTAAGGATTGAATTAATACATCCTCATAAAAAATCTTGAAATGTGTCAAAACTACTGGAGGGATGTAGGTATTATCTCGAATATTTTTAGGGTCAAAAACCGTGACACCATTTACGCCACCAAAATACATACGCCCATATTTTCCTCGAAATCCCGACCCCCAATAAAATTCATCGCCTTGTAAGCCATCTGTCGCCGAATAATTCGTAAATGTTCCTGAATTGGGATGAAACTTAGATAAACCATGATTGGTACTCAACCACAAATTACGCTCTTCATCCTCTAAAATGGAATAAACCGTATTATCAGGTAAACCATCTGCTTCGGTATAGGTCTTAAATTTATGATTACGAATGTTCAAGAAGATAATTCCACCATCATAAGTTCCTAAACAAAGGCTATCTCGCCCCTTATTTTTAATTGTAATTATCGGATAATTAGGAAGTTGTGAAAACCGAGTAAATTTATTTTGACTTTCATCATAACGTGTTAAACCTCCCCAACTTCCGAACCAATAAATTCCATTTCGTTCTTCATAAAACCCTTGTGGCTGGAGTCCTCCACTTGCCAATGAATTCGATTTACCGATTTCGCTTTGAAAAAATTGACGCTTTTGGGTTTTTGGATCATAAAGTTGCAAACCCAAGTCCGTTCCAACCCAAAATCGATTTTGTGAATCTCTTCGGATAAACTGAATTTGGTTGTTTTGCATATTTTCGTAGTCATAGGGGAAAGTTTCACGATCTTCAAAAAAACGTTCTTGTTTTTCATTAAATTTAAGAATACCTCCCCCCCATGTTCCGATCCAAAATACACCGGGGGTCTCTTCCAAAATAGAAGTTACAGAGTTTAATTCACTTTCTTCGCTATCAGGATAAGGAAAATACGTCTTGAATTTTCCCGTTTGACGATCCAATTTACAAAGTCCACCATTATAAATCCCAAACCAAGCATTCCCATTCGCATCTTCATAAATTGTTCTTACAGTATTGCCACTCAAGCTATTAGGATCTTTTGCTCGATGTTTATAATTATAAAATTTACGCGTTTTCACCATCTTATGTACCCCTCTATTTCGGGTGGCTAACCAGATAACCCCTGATCTATCTTCATACAATTCGGTGATATTGGCTTTATCTAAACTATTCCTTGTGGTCTCGATTTTTGGAAAATATTGCGTAAAATTTTCTTCAATTGGATTAAAATGATTTAGCCCATAACGGGTTGCAATCCAAAGACTTCCATGTGTGTCTTCTAGTAAATATGTAATTTCATCATTACTGAGAGATGTCGTATTGTTAATATCATGTCGAAAAGTAGTAAATGTCCGAGTATGTGGGTCAAACCGATTAAGTCCTTGTTGAGTTCCTACCCAAAGTGTTCCCCATTTATCTGCAAAGATAGCCGTTACACGATCGCTACTCAATGACTTTTCTTCATTATATCGATGTCGAAAAACAGTTACCTCACCAGATTCGATATCTAATTTATTTAAACCCTCTTCTGTTCCAATCCATAATTTTCCCTGAATATCCTCTAAAATACTCGTAATTACATTGTCACTCAGTCCTTTAGATTTGTTATAATGATGTGTAATTTGTTCAGTTTTACGGTCAAAGAATAATAATCCTTGATTTGTTCCAATTAGAAATTTCCCCTTACGCGTTTCATAAATACAATTGACATATTCAACTTCTTGAAACCGCTTAAATGTTTCTGTACTTTTTTCTAATCGATTGATTCCCTGACGAGTACCTATCCAAAGTGTTCCATTTTTATCTTCAAAAATACGGGTAATCATCGAATTCCCCAATGACAAAGTATCATGAGGCAAATACTTGAAAATTTCATATTCATACCCATCATACTTCAATAGACCCGCTTCTGTACCAAACCACAAAAATCCATCCTGCGTTTGAGTAATGCAATGTACATTTCGTGTTAACCCTTTACCCGTTAGTACATTTTCAAACTTAATAGATTGAGCTTGCACAAGGTAAATATGCCCCAAACTTATCCCCAAAAGCAGTATAATCAGTTTCACCACTAATTTCATATTATCCTGAATTTCTGTTAGTTATTTGGGTGTTTGGTTGGGAATAATTGTTGAAAATGATGGTTTATTTCTGGTATTTGTTTGGTCATGAGTTTTGTTGTTTGTTTCCTGTATGGTGTTGGTGTTGTTTTTGTTAATAGACTCTAAAGCAACTTCTAAAATTAAGAATTCTACTTGAAAAATCACATTTTTTCGGTCCTTGTTTTGTTGCTTTTGTAAAGTTAAAAAAATCTTCACACCTTTTTTAAGGATACAAAACTACCAGAAATTGCACTATTCTTCTGTTTATTTCTTCTTTTTTTTCTATTCAAAGAAGAGTTTAACTATAGTAGGATTATTTTATTTTATTTTTCATAATATATTAATATTCAATTATTTATATTTAAATAAAGTAATCCAACAGAAGCTTAATTTTCCTGAACTACAATGATCTCATCCAAAAATAACCATGTTCGTTCACCTGCCTTTGGATGTTCTGAAGGACACTTCCCAAGTTGTTCAGCTTTCAAACGAATATACTTTACATTCCGTGATTTTACATCAATTTCTTCAGTAAATTCTTTGATAGAAATTGCCTCAGTCAATTTTTGAGGTTCATCATTAGCATAATCATAGACTTTTTCAAAAGTTTTTCCATCTTCAGAAACCTCCATTATTAATTTTGTTGGTGCAAAAGCTTTTAATTTTTGATTCACTAAAAAACGACATCGCATCTTTTTCAATGTTCCTCCTTTCACCAATTTTATCGTAACTTCCACATTTTTAGAAGAAAACCCCTGCCAGCCATCTCGTAAATCAGTCGGGTTTCCAAATTTCCCATCCATTAATACAAAATCAGCATTACCGTCATAAGGCAAATCAGGGTAATTCTTATAATCAATTTGTTTAGCATTAATAAAATGAAATTTTTTAACTACAATATAACTACCAATGGCTTTTTTCTTGAAAGCCCGCATTCTCAATGTGGTTGTTTCTGTCAATAAAATTGGATTTCCATCAAATAATTTGGCTTTTTTAGTAGGCTCTTTCCCATTCAAAGTATAACGAATTTCAGCATCAGGATCATCACAATGTAATGTAATATTCATTTCTTTATTGAATATTTTTCTATTTGTTTTAACATATGGCATAGGTAAAAATTCAGTGGGGAAATTTTCAATTCTTGTATCCGCAAACTCTTGTGGGCTCGTTCCTTTGAAGCCTGTTTTTTTATTGGGAAGTTCAATTTTAAAAGGTTTAATTCGTAATAAGAAATGGGTTGGTTGAGCTTTCAAGATGTGATCTGAACGATAGCCTACTCCTTCGGATGCCGAACCCAAACCATTTATTTGATAATCAAGATTTAACGTCATCGTATTTTGTCGTATCAACTCGTTAGCATGAATAGCTTTCGCAATTTGACGAGGATTATAAGGATGTGCTGAAACATTCAAGGGGAAGCCCTCACCTTGTACAAAAAGCCCAAATCCATTACCTGAAGTAACTGCCCATCGAACTTCAGAGCGATTTCCATTTTCTTGTGGAATAATTTGATTTTCAGATAAATCAGTAATTTTTTTTGTGTAATGAGCTACTTTTGCCGAAACCTTTCTATCGGAATATGTGGCATGTTCTCCTAAACCATACCACTCTAAATTTTGGAAGGTTTCTGGGAGTTTTAATTGATACCCAATCTTAGGTAAAGTTTGGACATCTTCACTTGGTAGAACTTGCGTATCTAATAAAATATCCCCACTTCCATAAATCGTATAAGTTTGCTGATACTCGAAGACGGTTCTATTTTTTCGTCCAATAATTTCACCCGTCACCGTAATTCGTCCAACACTTGAGCTGATTTTTTCTACTTCAATTTCGGTCACTTGAGGTTTTAAATAATCTAATCCAAATTGTCGCCAACGATGTACACCATTCATATCATTTTGGTCATTATTAGTTGGAGGTCTCCAAAAATTAAGTTGAGTCTCATCAACTAAAAATTCTTGATTTTGGACTTTTAAAGATGTAATATTTCCTGTTTTTTTATCTAATTCTAATGTCATATTTTCACCTGAAACTGTAATTTTTTGGGCTAAATCTCGCATTGAAATAGCAGACATGGTTTCAGACTTAATCAATTTTCGTTCAATTCGATTATTTGGAATTTTGAATTGAGCTTCAGCAATTACGGACTTATATGGGAAAAAGTCATTTGGTTTTAGAACTTCAAATTGGACATTCAAAAAATATTCTTTATTGGGTTGAGGATCAAAATACTCAGTATATCGTCTCAAGGCAATCTCTTTGGATGTTCCCGCCAAAATGGTAGTTGTTCGAGCATCATTGTAGGAATATGCTCCCGCCATTGGTTTGCCATTTTCCAGAATATTCCACGTTAATTTATACTGACTCAAATCATCTAATTGAAACTTATTTTTGATTTTAATAATCCCACGAACAGGATCAATTAATTCAAAATCAATAGGTTGGAAAATTTTTCGAACTTCATAAATATGTTGATGTGGCTTTCGGTCAGGGGACACCAAACCATTAATTCCCCAACTCTCATTCATTGAAGTTGAATCTTCCTCAAAATCACGACCATAGGCAAAATAATCTTTGTCAAATTTATCTTTCGCCCAAAGTCCTCTATCTGCCCAGTCAGAAATAAAACCACCTCCAAAATTACGTTTAGTTTCACAAAACTGCCACATTTCCGCCAATCCCCCAAGTCCCGTTCCCATTGCTGAATTGAAGTCCGAAACGATCAAAAGACGATTATGATTACGGAAAAAATCTTCTAAATAGTTCATAGTTGGGTGACTCGGAGCCACTACGTCCGTAAAACGTGTTTTGCTTGCTTGCGAATACATTATCAACCGATTATATGGGTTTCGTCTAATTTTTTGATAGGCTTCCTCAAAGGTTTTTCCAAATCCAGCTTCATTACCTAATGACCATAAAATTACAGAAGGATGATTTTTATCTCGTTCCATCATCCGCTCTATACGGTCAAAGTGAGCAGCTTTCCAATCTGACTGATTAGCTAATGTTTGATTAGGTTCTAAACCCATTCCATGCGACTCAATATTGGCTTCATCAATGACATAAAGTCCATATTTATCACAGAGTTCATACCAGCGTGGATCATTTGGATAATGCGAAGTTCGGACGGCATTAATATGATTTTGCTTCATTAATTTAATATCTTGAATCATATCTTCTTCCGAAATAATATGCCCCGTTTTGGGATGATGTTCATGCCGATTAACTCCTCGTAAAAGGACGCGTCTTTGATTAACCACTAGTTCATTTGCACTAATTGAGATACTTCGATATCCAATCCGACAACCTACGGCATCTATGATAGTATTTCCTTGTTTTAATAAAATGACCAGTTTGTACAAATTCGGGTTTTCGGCTGACCAATATTTTATATTAGGCGTATATTTTCGGAGAACAAATCGGGTCTCTTTGTCAGGATGAATTAAGGATGATTTTTCAAATTCATCAATCCGATTATTCTTTTTATCATAAATTAATGCTTTAATCGTATAATTCCCTCCTTTTTGAGTATTATCCTCAATCTTGACATTTAAGTTTAAAATGCCATTAGGTCGGCGAGCTTCGATTTCGGTATTTGCATAAAAATCCCGAATCCGAACTTGTGGAGACGAAAACAAATACACATCTCGTTCGATTCCACCTAGTTTCCAAGAATCTTGACTCTCCAAATAACTTCCATCCGAATACTTAAATACCTGTACAGAAAGCGTATTTAATTGATTGTCAGTACGTAAATATTTTGTAATTTCAAATTCGGCTGGTGTTTTACTGCCTTGACTATATCCTACTTTTTGTCCATTTACCCAAAGATACATTGCTGAACTCACTGCTCCGAAATGAATAAAAGTCCGCCGTCCCTTCCATTTTTCAGGAATCATAAACGTCCTTCGATACGAACCCACTTCATTTTTTTCAGTTGGAATTTGAGGTGGATTGGCTTTAAATGGATATTTGGCATGATAATAAACGGGAGTTCCGTAGCCATGTAGTTCCCAGTTAGAAGGTACAGGGATTTCCTTCCAGTTTTCAATATTAAACGTATCAGCATAAAAATTTTTCGGACGCAAGTCCACATTTTTTGCATAATGAAATTTCCAATTACCATTAAGTGACTGATAAAACACCGAAGTCTTGCGGTCAAGTCGCCGAGCATCCGAACCATCCTGATGATGAATAAAAGTGGCTCTGGGTTTTTCGGTATTTTGGGTGATCATTTGTGGATTTTCCCAATCATTTTGTCCGAAAAGGAGTTGCCCATTCACTAAAAAAAGGAAAACAAAAAATAAATTCTGGATTTTATGTGAAGTCATAAATGGAGGTTATTTTTTTATAAGAAGTTAGTAACCAATTTTTTAACTTAAAAACACACTTTAAAACCAAACGACTATAATTTAATTTTGGGGAATTGAGGTGATATAGTTTTACAGTCATTCAGTAAAATGATGTTGGAAATTTAATACGCCTTTTTTTAACGAATGGAATTCGGATAAGTTTTAGTTCAAGTGATTTGGTCAAAGATAGTATTGCTCTCAAGTCCTTGAAAACCTGACAAATTCAAAATTTGGATAGTTTAATACTTTTAAATTTATCAGATACACAATTGAAGAGTGATATTTCCAGTTGGAAAAAATTATTTTTATTAAAGAGTTTTATTTTAGTCAATAAAAAAGGAATAGAAAATTAAACGTTGTTTTTTCATTTATTCTTCGAATGTTCTAATTTATTTTTGACGATACTAAGTAATTCCTCTTTCGTCATAAAGGTATTTAAATAATCTTCTAGAGTACCTTCATTTGAAATTTCACTAAAAAATGTCTCGTGGTCTGTTCCGAATAAAGTCGGATTATCGGGGTTAGGGTCTGAAAGAGAAATATATAAGTGGTCAGGACAACCGTAATCATAAAAGAGAAGTATAAAATCAGGTTTAGGGTTTTTAGTCAATTTAACTATTTCATCTAGATTAATCATTTCATCGTCCATAAAATCACCATTCCACTCTTCGAAATCAGGTGTGCCTTCTCTAAATGGCGTAAATAATTGTCCAACCCAAAAAGTTTGTCCAAACCCTTCTTCTGTCAAACAATAATATTTCTTAATTATCTCATGGTAAAAAGCATCTTTATCCGTCTCAAATACTGTTAATTGTTGTTCAATAAATTCACCAATACCATAAATTGGCTCTTCAGTATCTGCATTTCCCCAAGGTGTATCGGTCGTTTTTTGGTATAAAACGGTATTGAATGTAATAGAAAGAATATCCTCCTGTAATGATTTACCTGTTACATGGTTAATATTTCCTCCTAGTTCCTTAATTCTCTTCAGAATAGATGTTTTCATTTGAAATTGTTTATCGTAGCTTGTCGTCTCACCGATCCATTATATACTAAACAAAGATAAGTAGAGATAAATTATTTTTGATACAGAGCATAAAAAAGATGAAGGTACTCTGCACGCATAACACTTTTTTTATATCTTTGAAAAAATTATGCACGCATAATATTTTTGAACGATACACAAATTTATGAAAATTACTAATCGCCAATCGGTAGATTTGAATATTAAAGCCTCATGGTTGGCTATTTCTAAGATGTATAATGTCTTGGGTTCAGCACATCAAATTACACACTCGACAGGGTTTGTTTTATTGAATATTGACCAAGAAAATGGAACGCCTGCGACCAAAATTGCGCCCTTAATGGGAATGGAGTCCCGAAGCTTGAGTCGAATGCTCAAGAATATGGAAGAGAATGGTGTTATTTATCGCAAACAAGACCAAAAAGACAAACGGAAAGTCATGATTTGCTTAACCGAAAAAGGCAAAAAACAACGGGAAATGGCTCGGAAAGTAGTTCGAGAGTTTAATGCTAGAGTTCGGCAGTCGGTTAATAATGAAGAACTTGAGTCTTTTTTGCGAGTTATTCGGTGCATTGCAGGCATTGCTGAGGATTTTCGGCTGGAAGATATGGAAATAGAAAAATATCCAGAAAAAAATTAACCACTGTTATAAACCTTTTTCTTTTATTTAAACTTATCTAAATGGTTTTGGCTTCAAATTTTCACTTGCATTTTCTGCGATTTCTAAAACCCGCTTTTGTCTGGTCTCTTTTCTTTTTGCAGAAATAACCCAGTATAATAGCCTCTTTTTAGCAGACTTGCTTAAACTATCAAAATATTACCTGTATTTTTCATTATCAATTGTCTTTTTAGTGCTGTCAATTCAGCCAACTATGATTTTTAATTATGTTTAATATAGGTTTCAAAAGCCTCAATAAAACGATATATCTGTTTTTCAGAGTTTGTCAGATCGGCGGCTAGGTAGTTCCCAGTAAAATTAGGTTTATCATGCAAATGAATTGAGCCAATTAAAATTTTATGTTTTTCGCTTAATTCTTTTACAAATTTGTCAGGGTTCACTCCATCTATCTTAAAAGCTGTAATTGCACAAGATTTCTTAGGATTCGTTAAGAGTTGTACTCTGTCTGATTTCAAAATTTGATTTAACCATAAATCCCGAAGATAACGAAGTCTAGTTTCTTTCTTTTTTGCTCCTATTTTATTATTGAACTGAAATACAGAGGGTAAACTAGCACTAACTGCTTTTGATACTGTGCCAAATTCTTCAAATTTTTCAATACTATTAGCTGGTTTTCCTGACCAACTTGCCCAGATAGACCATAATTGTTCTATCATTTCTTTTCTAACATATAAAATCCCTGTCCCTCTGGGTGCCCAGAACCACTTGTGAAGTGAGGCTGCAAAAATATCACAACCAAGTTCAGAGATTTTAAAATCAATTTGTCCAATACTTTGAGCCCCATCCACAATCGTTTTTATTCCTTTCTTCCGAGCCATTTCAGAAATTTTACGAATAGGTAATATTTGTCCATTCTTATTGAACATATGGCACATTAAGATTGCTTTCGTACGGGAGGTACAAGCATTCTCAAATGCAGTAACAACTTCGTCGTCATGATTAGCAAACATCGGGATGTCGATTAATTTTAGACGAATATTATCCCGTTTTTCTCTTTGTTGGATAATTCTAATACAAGAGTCATAGTCTGCATTTGTCGTAATGATTTCATCTTTTTTATTCAGATCCATACCGAGTAAACCAGTTCCAAGTCCTTCCATTGCATTACGTGTTAATGCAATTTCGTCGGTTGAACAGCCAAATGAATTTGCCATCATCTCACGTAATAATTTTGAGGAGCCACTTTCTTTCAATGAATAGAGTTCTGGGGTTTTATATTCTCCCCCAGCAGCAGCTATTTTCTGAAATTCCGAAATCAATTTTAGGGTTGCTTTGGGTACAGCTCCCCCACCAGTATTCAATAGATTTATATATTCTGACGATTCAGGAAAAGAATGCCTAATTTCGTCCCAAAAATCTTCACTGTCTAATAGGTTCATCGCTTCTGTTTTATTCAACATCGATAATGCTCCTGTAGCTATAATTCCCTTGATTAATTGTCTTCTTTTCATTATGTAATGATGCTTTGATAATTAAATTACTACCTAATTAGTACAATCTATATCTCAAAAATACAGATTGTACTAGATTCCAAAATTTATAATCTCATTTGAAATTCTTTTTATAGAAATATTTTATTGAAATAGAACATTACTAAAATTATACTAAAAACAGCCCCAACATAACCGAATGAACGCCTAATAATATGTCTTGGATGATTTAATTTTTCTGTACTCATTTCATCTTCACCAATATCAGACATCGAGATATACATCGCTCCAAATATGACCCAAGACATCGTCATTTCGAAACCATCTATGAAGTAAACCAATACGCCTGAAATGATTAAAGAAAATCCTGCAATCAGATGTAGATTTTCTATTGAAATTATAGGTTTTTTTTCCATTTTTTTATTTAAAAATCTAACAAACACATTCTTCACCACAGCAACTTAGGTCTGCTAAATAAACTCCATTTCTTTTCCATTTCTCAATCAGTAACGAAACATCCTTTTCATTACATTCTTCCTTTTTCAAAATATCCTCTACAATTACCCCAAAGCGAAGTCTGAACTTATAAATAAAGCAAAATATGTGTGCATCATGCCTTACAGAGGGTCCTGCAAGGTAAATGTTCTTTTGCCCATATAATTCATCTGTTTCTTCATTGAGCAATGGATTTCCATCTTCTCGGTATGTGATAAGTTCTTCAATTGGTTTTTTTACTAGTGAGAAACCTGTTGCACAAATTGGATTCTCTTCAGTTTTAATCACTTTGCCATCTTTTAACTGAAGTTGATAGTTACTTTTTTGGTCAGTTACACCAACTACAGTACCCAAGACTTCGGTGTACAATGGCGAATCAATTATTTCGTCATATTTAGCATAGGTATATGGCGATAATACTTGAGATGGATCACTGGTATCCAAATGATCGATAACATCTGGATTGATTAAGGTTACCTTTTTATTATTTTCTACTAATTCATAAGCAATTTGAACCCCACTCTCATATCCCCCAATAACTACAAAGTCATCTCCTTTTAGTTCATCAGGATATTTAATTAGAGCGCTATGTACGCAGTATTCAGCTCCTGTTATATTATTAATTTGAGGGTTCTGAAATTCTCCTGTTGCCCAAATTAAATATTTAGCAAAATATTGTCCTTGATTGGTTTCCAGCATCCAACCATTAGCCTGTTTATCAACTTTTGTTACTTCCGTATTGGTTTGAACATTTATTTTATATTGTTTGACTACTTCAGCGAGATATTCTGAATATTCTTTACCTGTCAGATGCTCTTTACTCAGGAAAAAGGCAGGTGAAGTTAACTCACATATTGAATTCAAATCCATTTGTCCAAAGGCATTACTTGGAAATGAAGGAGTTATCATCTCCATATATTCTGGCCATTTTAAAAACGAATATCCAATTTCTTTTTTTTCTAAAACAATATAGTCGATATCCGTTTGATTGAGTAGTGAGGCAACACCAATTCCCGCAGGACCAGAGCCGACGATTACCACATTCGTAACTATCATATATTTCTAATCTTTTACAGATGTAACAATGTTGCAAAATTAGGTTTTGATAACGCTAACTGCAACTTAGTTGCGATTATAATTGAGTGATTGGAAAAATAGGGATGTTTTAATGGCTTTAAGTAGAGAAAAGTGGATTGACGAACATCTTATATAAAACATCTTGTATGATATAGTGTGGCGACCTTTTACTTGATATTGTTGTATATTCGATTTTGTGATTTATAAATTTCCGTACACTACAAGGGTTTCTACAACCTGTAAATTATCTTTCATCCATTTGGTTAAACTTCGAATAAATTGAGCCTGATTTTCATTTACTGTTTTTAATTTTTCGATTGATCCAATTATTGATTTGCACTCCGTTTTGTCAAAGTAATTATTATCTGTACTATCAAAATTTTCTGAGCAATTCGATTCAAATGTTTCTTTGATAAAATCGAAATCTTCTGCTGGAATAAAAATATCATTCCTTTTCTTGGTCCTATACGGCTCTCCGTTTGGATATTCAAACCATAAAATAAAACCAATTGTATTTTTTATAATCCTTGAGGCTTCGATTCTTAATATCTTCTGTTCGTTATTGATTGCATTAATTGCTTTTTCTTGATTAAAATGAAATTGGATATAAAATTTTCTTGCTTTCTGTTTTTCGCATTTCGAGATCCTACAGATTTCATCAATTCTATTTTCATGAAATTCTCTTTCAGAATCCTCTAAATTTCCATGATTGTTATTTAGCAAATCAATTGCTTCTTTTAATGAAACGGGTATTTTTGTTCGTAATAATTTCAGCTTTTTTTGTCTCATTTTAGGATAAAAATTGATACTACAAATCCTAATGTATTTACTTATTTAAGTATCGAACAAACGATATACAGTACTATAATTAGTTTTTTCATTTTCAGTTATAATACCCGAAATTTCTACCTCATGTTTCAAGGTATAATTTTATCATACATTTGATTGAAAAAGGAATTAATATTCGGGATATGTAAGATTCTAATTTTCTATTTTAACGGTGCTTTTAGGCCAAGGATCTGTAAACCTATGCCCATTTTTCCAAAGTTCTATTTCTTCCTCAGTCAAAAAGCAAGATTTTAGTGCATTAGTAAACCTATCTACATGTGCTTTATCTCCTATTACAGTTAAATCACATTGACGGTCGCCAAAACGTCCTGATTCTTCAGCGAGTATTTTTTTAAGTGCCTGTATTTCAAATTCTGTAATACCATGATTTTCATCTTCAACAATTCCTGACCGCCAATATCCAATTAATTCCAGACTGATACTACCAGATGCCTGATTCCACAATAAAGAAACTTTATCTCGACTAGCGAGCCAAAAAAATCCTTTACTACG
This sequence comes from Cytophagales bacterium UBA2561, assembly GCA_002340355.1. Taxonomy (GTDB): domain Bacteria; phylum Bacteroidota; class Bacteroidia; order Cytophagales; family Thermoflexibacteraceae; genus UBA2561. Next base: position 16,940 of record DDLX01000003.1, on the reverse strand, counting down.
ATAAATTCTTTGGTCAAGATATTGATGACATACGTCCCAAAATCGTTGCGGATGGAATGGACGGTCATCTTTTATGACTCTAGTGGCTAAATCATAAGGTCTATCTTTATCTTCCTCTGCTTCTAGTACAGGTCTCAATTCTTCAACTAATTGAGCCACTTGAAAATAATTATACTCCCCAAGTTCAAATAAGGACTCGATGTTGAGCCTCCCGAAGCTTACAGAATGAACAGATGAAAGTGGGTTTATTGCTTGAATATATGAGGCAATATGAGGCAGTTTATCTTCTTGTATTCGGTCTCCTTTGGTCAGGAATAGGTGACTACAAAACATGATTTGTTCTACCAATAAATTTACTGTGTCTCGTTTCTGTTGTGCAATGTTTTTTTGCATTCGAGGAATAAGAGTTGCTCCATACTTGTAGTCATGAGCCAACATTAAGCCATCAACAAGAGCAAATAATCCAGTGAGCTTTACTTGATTCTGGTTCTTAAAATACTCAATAAGAGGCATTGGGTGGCAACTCCCAGAAGTTTCAATAATAATAAGTTCTGGATTTTGATTAGATAACAGTTTTTTTAGTGCCTGATCAAGTTTTCTGATTCCTTTTTTGCTACTGAGTACACAGGAGTGTATTGATTCCAATATATGACTGTTATGTTCTACTGCTTCGCTCGCCCCAATCAACTCCCCATCAATATCTAGTTCACTCATATCATTTACGATAGCACAAACAGGTATTTTTTTCTTTCTTGATTGGGATAGAAGATTTCTAAAAAGAGTAGTTTTACCAGAACCTAAGAAACCATTAAGAATGATGACAGGAATTTTATATACGTTTTCTGATTTCTGCATAAAAGTTTTGAGGACACTTTTTTGTAATGAATAACCTAATGTAAAAGTAATTTTAGTTCTTTTAGAATTTTCGCTCGCTGTTGTTTGATATAACTTTGAATTCTATGGAAAAACCAAATGATTTTGATAGTTTTGATAATAAAACCTAAAATATTGAAATTAAGCCAGTTGTGTGCAGTTTTATCATACCTGATTACCAAAGCTTTAAATTCATCTAATTCACCAAATGCTCGTCTCCTTCCAACATTTTCCTATTTCTGGGATTCAGCTTGATATTGACTTCTAAACCATATCTTTCACATAACTACCTCATTTCCACAGAGTAAAAACTCACTTTAAAGTGGCATCAGCATTTAATATCCACCCATCTAATCGAATACCGATAGCTACTAACTGGGCTAACATGCTTTCAAATTGTCCTCCAATATCGAATAAGTCGTGGTGATTGCCTGACTGTACTGCACTAAAAGCCAGTAGGACACCTTACCTTGTTCGTCACAAAGACAAAGTAAGTTACTGGTTCTCCCACCTTTACGTTTTAGATACCCTACTCTTTCAAGGAATCCATGAGTGCGAGTATGTGTTCCATCCAACTGAATCATATGTAAATTTAACTGTTTTCGGTGCTGTCGAAGCAAGTCAAGCCAAATAGTCTGCCACACCTCTAATTTTGACCAACGATTAAAATGATAAAATATCGTTCTATAATTATAATTACCTGATATATACCTTTTTATAGGTAACTCCCGCCATTGACAACCTGTTTTTAAACGATAAAGAATCAGTTCTAAAATACCCAATAAGAGGACTTCAGAACAAGGTTTTCCTCGTTTGGGACGAGGTAAAAATGCTAATATTTCGCTTTTTAATGTATTTTTGCCTCATAAGCTCATCTTCAAATAGTTTTGGTTTGTAGTAGAACTCAAAACTATTCAATGGATGGGCTTTTTCCAATTAATACTAGACAAACTCATTGAAAAAGAATTAACAAGTCTTTGCAAATCAAAAAGAAATTCCTACATTTATTCCTTAAAAAAGAGCTGTGCGTTGGCGTATAGCGCATTGAAGTTCACCAAATAATCAAGGGAAATGCCCAGAATTATAGGTAAAAGAATCGGTATGACCAGTACGTCGCATACACACTGATACAAGTGCTGGTCCCCCTATTTCGGCGTAGTTTTGAGCGTAGCGGTGACTAAGTCATAAGTATGTATCGAATTTTCAAATTTGACGAAAGGGCAACAGTTTAGACAGTAAAGATTGTATGATTTTTTTGTCTGAAAAATGTGATGAATCAAAAGTCATATTAGGTTGATGCTTTTGGGTCGAGTCAGGAGACTCGTTGGATTTTTTACGACGTAGAGACGCTTCAGTGAACTCTACACCGAACAGGGAAATATTGCATATTTATATATATTCGGTTATGGTCCAAATATTGAACGCTTTAAAATTTCTCACAAGATAAACTATAGATATGAAAAAGCTAATCGTTTTTTGTAGTTTCCCCCTACTAGCCTTTAGTAGCCTGCCTCAAACAGCCCCTACTAATTTATCTACAAAAACAACTATAACAAGTATGGAAGAACACCCAATGACAGATGACGAATACGTCATGACAGAAGCAGAAGCTGCCGCCTATAAAGAACTCGCATTTGGGTTACGAGCTCGCATTAAGGCGGGAGAAAACATTTATGATTTGGACAAAGAGGCCAGTAAAATCAGTCAGCAGGCTAGAGCTGCCTGTGAAAAAGCCTTTGCCATTTTTGAAAAAGAATGTCCCTTTGGTGCTTATGAAAAACCAACTGACCACTCACCTCAAGGAATGAAAGACTTTCTCTCCGATCGTCAGGGAGCTTGGCGAGCTGGAATCCCACACAAAAACTACTTCAAAGAGGAGTCTAAAGCTTTTATGATGCTTAAGATGTGGCTTGCGATGAATAAAGCAGAACGTGGCTTTACCAATGATGGGAAAAAAGAGGCCCTAGAGTTTGCCAGTTTGGCCAAACGCTTTTACCTGCGTTTCCTTAGCCCCAAAACAAGATTGGAAAAAGGCTATAGCAAAGAACAATACCAAAAAATGTATGGTGGAGCTGCGCGCCACTAATCCTTCCCATAAATATCTAGTTTGTTCATATCATTTACGATAGCACAAACAGGTATTTTTTTCTTTTTTGATTGGGATAGAAGATTTCTAAAAAGAGTAGTTTTACCAGAACCTAAGAAACCATTAAGAATGATGACAGGAGTTTTATATATATTTTCTGATTGCTGCATAGATGTTTTGAGGACACTTTTTTGTAATGAATAGTTTATTACTTGATATAACTTTATTTGGTATTACAAAAGAAACTATAGTCAAATCAACTATCTGTCACGCTTGTATTAAATGCAATGTTTTGAAGTTTATTTCAAATCATTAATTGTGTATATGTAATCAAGTAATTTATCTAAGTTTTCTTTTAAATCATCTAATTGGGGCTTATTCGGATAATCTGTATTTTCTTCTAAATCATCTGGTTTTAAATTTTTATTGAGGTATTCAGCTAATTTTTGTTTGTGTTTAATCGTACCACTTTTCGCCTTAACTTCCTTAATTCCTCGTTCTTCAAGTAGTGTACCCACTCCTTTTTCTGCACTATAAACATTCCAGTCTGTAACATTTCCCCAATTCTCAACACTACTTCCCTCATTATCATTGTAGTGTTTGTAAAAGTCTTTTATAATTTTTGGAGGACAATAGTTTTCCAACTCTTTCGCTTTCATCCACCAAAAATTTTTAATTTCATCCGCTTTGTCTTTTGTTGTTATATCATGTGCATCTGGATTAAGAAAATCTTTTATCCTATCGACATGATTTTTATTATTATCGTTTATTTCATTTGCTATTCGTAAACTTCGTTTATATTTTTCATGGGTTGGTTCTACTGCATCAAAATCAATAATTACGAAAGGATTAGGATTTACTCTTAATACTTTTAAGTATTGTTCTGTTAGTGGCATAGAAATGTCAAAATCTTGCTCGTCAAAAGACAGATTTGATATTAATCCTCCCCCTGTCATTAAGATTGAGAAATGTAATCCCTCTATTATGTTGGATGTTTTATTTTTACTGTCTTTGTATTCAGGTAGATAAATTTCTAACAATTTCCTTAACCAAAGAATTTCTGTTGGTCCCTCAACCCAAATAACAATATTACTCAATAAAGCATCGCCTGGAATTACTCCTAAATCATTGCATGCTTGTCTCATTTGGGTTAAATCATCTTTTGTTCTAAAAAATTTATAGAACGTGCATGATTGATTGAATTTTTGAAAACGGTATAAAAAATCTTTTTCTTTGGCACTTTCTATTACAGTTGGTGAGTGTGTAGCTAAGATATACTGTACATTTCGTTTTGTCCCTCTAACCTCAATTTCACGTAATATTCTTATCAAAACTCTAATCAATCCAGGTTGTAGATGACTTTCAATTTCATCAATAATAACCAAATGCTTATTTTCATTACGAAGTAATTCCATCAAAAGGATATAAAGCATTGAATATCCCGTACCAACCTCATTTGAGGTTAGTTTTAAATCTCCAAATGAGAAGACAAACAACTTTTTATCTTCATCTGTATTAACATCGTCAGGACATTCCAAATTTAATTCATTGAAATATTCTTTTATCTTTCTTTTAACTTTTAAAGCGATGTCACTATCTGATTTATCATTTATCCAATTGATTAATTCTTTTCCTGTTTTAAAATATGAATTTTGTTGTTCTTTATCGAAAGCTCTAATTGGCTCAAATACTAAAAAAGTATTTGTAATAAAATCAATTAAATTCCCAATAAGTCCTTCAATGTTATCTTTTCTATCTACATTTATTTCTTGCCCAAAATTAGAATTATAATCAAAGGTATCATTTTCCAATACATGAGATTTAACGTTATTAGTCTCTAAGTAACAATATCTTCTAAATTCTTTGTTTGGTTCTTTATTTACAAAAAATCCTAACAATACATCGTCAAATTCGCCTAATAAACTAAATTCGGTCAATAGAAAATCTTTATTTAGTTCAAAAATTATATGAATTGGTTTATCTGTTTGTAAGTCGAAGAAATCGTTATTCGTAAAGCTGATTCTTGTTGAGACATTTGTTATACCATCAAAGATATTAAACAACCTCGTAATCAGAGATTTTCCTGTATTGTTTTGCCCAACAAGAAATGTAATGTCATTAAACGCTGTAAGCTCTAAAACTTGTTTTGTTTCAAAGCCTCTGTAATTTTCAATTGATATTGATTTAATAATATTGCTCATTGTATTTTAACTTTTTTGTATTTCCCACCAATTATGTACTACATCTTTGATATTATACAAGGCTTCAAGTTTATTAACATTAAAAACATTGTTTGGAAAAGCATTTGAGTATTCATTGTGTAGGTCAAAAAAGACGATATGACTGAATTTGTGTTCATGCAAAACTTTTTGAAATATACTTGCAACAGTATAAGATTTCCCAGAACCCGTAGAACCAAGTATTACAGAATGTTTATTAAGGAATTTATCGACCTTTATTAATACATTTTCATTATTAACATCTGGTGTTTTTCCAATATTTAATCCGTTTTCATCCAACGCAAATAAACCTTGTTTCTCTTCGGGGGTTAGTAGGAAACATTCTGAATTAAACTTGGGATAATGTCCAATACCTCTCCTAAACTGAAATTTATCCTTTGTTTTAATATCTTGATAACCTATAATTTTAGCAACGATTACTGCACTATCCTTGTCTGTTAATTGCGTTGTGTCTTGGTTTGTCGTAGGATTTGAAAAATCCACAAAGTTCGAGACAAGTTTTACTTCATCAAAAATACCATAGTGTATTTTATCATCTATTGTTGGACCGCCGATCATGAATATTTCTCCAACAGTTCCAATGCTATATGTTTTATTGTCAGCCTCCTGCTCAAGTTTTTCTATATAATCTTTATTGACTTTTATCACAATATTCATCCCTGAAATTGAGATGATTTGTCCAAATGAACATCCATCAAGTGTTATCTTTTTAGTCATTTTCTGGTTTATTTTAGTTTCTTATGATACCCAAATATACGTAATTGTGAATATCTTCCATAAATAACCAGAAGAAAACTCTTGGGAAGGGTGGTTAAATTTTTTGCAAAAATACTCTGCACGCATAACATTTTTTATTATCTTTGGAGAAATTTAAATTTTTTGGAAAATACCAAATCATTAAGACTTACCAAGTTTTAAAAGCTTTGCAAGTCTAATATCAATATAAAAAATACCTTTTCAATCGAAATCAAAACACACACATAAGAAAATGAAAAGAACCATTAAAAAGGTCGCCGTACTGGGGTCGGGTGTGATGGGTAGTCGAATTGCCTGTCATTTTGCCAATATCGGCATAGAAGTCATTTTGTTGGATATCGTGCCTTTTGAGCTAAATACCCAAGAAAAAGCCAAAGGTTTAACCCTCGAAATGCCTGCTGTTCGCAATCGGTTAGTCAATGAGGCATTGAATTTTGCGCTAAAATCCAAGCCTTCACCGATTTATGACAAAAAATTTGCGTCTCTCATTCAAACAGGAAATTTTTCGGATGATATGCACCGCATCGCCGAAGCTGATTGGATTATTGAGGTCGTAGTTGAGCGTTTAGACATCAAAAAGCAGATTTTTGACCAAGTAGAAAAGTATCGAAAAACAGGTACTTTAATTACTTCAAACACTTCTGGAATTCCAATGCAATTGATGACTGATGGACGAAGTGATGATTTTAAAAAGCATTTTTGTGGAACTCACTTTTTCAATCCACCTCGTTACTTGCGTCTATTAGAAATTATTCCATCTCCTGAAACATCACCAGAAGTTATTGATTTTCTAACTCATTACGGAGATTTATATCTTGGAAAAGAACCAGTTCTTTGCAAAGATACTCCTGCTTTTATTGCCAATCGAGTCGGAGTTTATTCTTTGATGTCTTCGATTCATACGACCGAAAAAATGGGTTTATCGGTCAGTGAAGTGGATAAATTAACAGGTACGATTATCGGTCATGCAAAATCGGCTACTTTCCGCACTTCGGATGTGGTTGGCTTGGATACAACGGTAAACGTTTCAAATAATTTATATCAGGCATTGACCCATGACGAAAGTCAGGAAACCTTCAAACTGCCCGAAATTGTTAAGAAATTAGCTGAAAAAAAATGGCTTGGTGATAAAACCAAACAAGGTTTTTTTAAGAAAACCAGAACCCCTGAAGGTAAACGAAAAATTCTTGAGTTAAATTTACAAACTCTTGAATATCAAGACCGAAGTAGAGCAAAATTTCCTGTTTTGGAAAAGGTAAAAGACATAGAAAACCTCAAAGAACGTCTTCCAATTTTGGTGAGTGCCAAAGACCAAGCAGGTGAATTTTATCGGGAAACTTTTTATGATTTATTTCGCTATGTAACTTACCGAATTCCTGAAATTTCAGATGAATTATATCGAATTGATGCGGCAATTTGTGCAGGTTTTGCGTGGGAGTTAGGAGCTTTCCAAAAGTGGGATATTTTAGGTGTTCAAGAGACACTAACCAAAATGGAAGAAATGGGACATAAACCTGCTCAATGGGTTTATGAAATGTTGGAAGGAGGTTTTGAGACCTTCTATTCTTCTCAAAATGGAGTGACTACTTTTTATGATATTCCATCCAAATCTTACAAGCCAATTGCTGGAGCAGAGGACTTCATTATTTTGGATAATCTCCGAAAAACCAATAAAGTTTGGGGTAATGAAGGTGCTACTTTGTTTGATTTGGGAGATGGAGTTTTAGGTTTAGAATTTCATACAAAAATGAATGCCATTGGAACAGAAATTATCCAAGGAATTCATACAGGAATCGAAAAAGCAGAGAAAGAATTCTGTGGATTAGTTATTGGAAATGAGGGGCAAAATTTCTCGGCAGGTGCAAATTTAGCCTTATTGTTCATGTTTGCCTGTGACCAAGATTTTGATGAAATTGATATGATGATTCGTCAGTTTCAACAAACTATGATACGAGCCAGATACTCATCTATTCCTGTTATTTCTGCTCCTTCGGGACTGACATTAGGTGGAGGTTGTGAACTTTCGATGCATTGTGATAAAGTACAAGCTCATGCTGAAACTTACATTGGTTTAGTTGAGTTTGGTGTTGGATTGATTCCTGCGGGTGGTGGTACAAAGGAATTTATGTTGCGAACTTCCGATAGTTATGCCAAAGAAGATCCCGAATTTAATCGCTTGCAGGAGACATTCATGACAATTGCAACTGCCACAGTAGCGACTTCGGCACACGAAGCCAAAAATTTAAATATCCTTCGTCCAACTGATGGTATTACCTTAAACCGAAAAAGAGTTCTTTCTGATGCCAAACAAGCCGCAATAGACTTATGGAACTCAGGATATACCCAGCCCGTTGAACGACAGGATATTAAAGTGCATGGAAAAGCCATTTTAGCCAACCTTTATGCAGGTATTAATGGAATGAAATTAGGAAATTATATTTCTGATCATGATGCTAAAATTGCTCGAAAATTGGCATATGTCATGGCAGGAGGTGATTTATCTTATGCAACCAAAGTTTCTGAAGAATATTTATTGGATTTGGAACGAGAAGCCTTCTTGTCTTTGACTGGCGAAAAGAAAACTTTAGAGCGTATCCAAAGCATTCTTGTTAAAGGCAAACCTCTGCGAAATTAGTGATTTTCCTATACTTAACCAATTTATTGTTCAAACTATATGACTAATAATTTTATTTATGGAACTCATATTGAACGGTATAAATCACACAAAACGAATCATTTATTTGATTTTAGTAGGCTTGTTGGTAACGGGTTTATTCGCTGGTTTTGTGTATTCAATAACTTCTACGCCAGTCGTTTTAGAGGCTAAAGGTGGCAAACAAAATCTTTGGGATGATGAATTATCACCGTTGAAACCTCAAGCCTTAAAAGACTTGTGGGATGAAGCACAGGCATTAGGAAATTCCGAATTAGTGCACCGAGTCCAAAAAGAACGTAAACGCAGAGGTCGAAAAATTGGAAAAAATGCAGATTGGGGAGGGCAAGTCAAATGAATATTTTAGACAAAAAATACGATGTTTTGACCGATAATATTTCCAAATTTGATTTTTTAGAAAAGTGCATTTCAGAAAATTTAACTTTCTCATTATCAGACTATCAAAAAATATTTTTGGACGATAAGGAAATTGCTTATTTTTTCATAGATGAACATCACTTTCAAGATTTAAGTGACGATTTAAACGATCCAAAATGGCAAGTTTGTTTGAACTTTATTCTGCCTCATCTCAAAAATGCCGAAGACACAGAATGGCTTTCATTTTTAGATTTTTTCAAGAAAACGAATTATACAGAATTTTTGGATTTTTTGCAAAAACATAAATTACAAGCATTTTCTGATTCGGTTCAATTGACAATTCTTAATTTTTTGGAAATCAATTTTTTAGATTTAAACCAAATTAATTTAGAATTGCTATTAAACGAGTTTTTTAAAGCTAAAAATACAGTCGTTCTAAATCGTTTCGTTGCCTTGTCTATTTTGTACAAAATTGATTTTGAGAAATATGATTCCATTTTCAAAAAATTCATTTCAAAAAATACTGAAAATGAGTTTTTATTAAAAAGATTTCAATTTAAAATCAATACGTATCCTGTTGAAATTCAAAATTTTATTCAGGAATCTTAACCAAATTTTGAGTCTTAGAAGCTCACTTTAACCGAGAAAAAAAATGAATGCATATATAGTAGCTGGTTACCGAACGGCTGTCGGAAAAGCTAAAAAAGGCGGATTTCGATTCACACGACCTGACGATTTATCAGCCGAAGTTATCAAACATTTGGTCAGATTTGTTCCTAGTCTTGACCCCAAAAGAGTCGATGATATTATTGTTGGAAATGCCATTCCTGAAGCCGAACAAGGAATGCAAATCGGGCGAATGATTTCCTTATTATCCATGCCGATTAATGTGGCAGGGATGGTTTTAAATCGATATTGTGGCTCGGGAGTAGAATCTATTGGGTTAGCTGCCGCTCGGATTCATGCAGGAACTGCCGAATGTATCATTGCAGGAGGTGTAGAATCCATGTCGTTAGTGCCAATGATGGGGGTAAAACCTGCTCTAAATCATAGCCTTGCAACAGAACATCCTGAATATTATTTGAGTATGGGGCTAACTGCTGAACAAGTTGCTCAAGATTACAAAATTTCACGAGAAGACCAAGACGAATTTGCTTATAATTCACATAAAAAAGCACTTTCGGCAATCCGTGAAGGCAAATTCAAAGAAGAAATCGTGCCTGTCAAAGTTTCGGAAACTTACGTAGAAAATGGCAAACGCAAAACCCGTGAATTCACCGTAGATACCGATGAAGGCCCTCGTGCAGGAACTTCGGTTGAGGCTTTGTCAAAATTACGTCCTGCTTTTGCTCAGGGTGGAAGTGTTACGGCTGGAAATTCTTCACAAGTTTCGGACGGAGCAGCCTTTGTTTTGGTGATGTCCGAAAAGATGGTCAATGAACTGAATATCAAGCCAATTGCTCGAATGGTAGCTTATACGGCTGAGGGGGTTCATCCTCGAATTATGGGCATTGGTCCTGTGGCTTCTGTGCCAAAAGCCTTAAAACAAGCCAATTTACAACTTTCTGATATTGAGCAAATTGAATTGAACGAGGCATTTGCAGCGCAATCTTTGGCGGTGATTCGGGAATTAGGCATTAATCCTGAAATTGTCAATCCGAATGGTGGGGCGATTGCTTTGGGACATCCCTTAGGTTGTACAGGTGCAAAATTATCCGTGCAGTTATTCAACGAAATGCGACGACAAAGACAAAAATACGGCATGGTGACCGCTTGTGTTGGTGGTGGTCAAGGCGTAACGGGTATTTATGAACTTTTAAACTAACTTTTTGATATTTAGTTTTTTACAAACCCCATTGCTTTGGAAAGTGATGGGGTTTTGTTTAATAATCGGCAGCCAATCTAAATCCTTTATAACTCTTTCGAGAATCCCAGAAGTCGCTAATAAATAAAGCAAGTCTGGCATAGTGAGAATCCCAACTCCATGCTCCTCCTTTTAAACGATATATACTATATCCATTTTCATGTTCTCCAACATATACTGATTCCATGACATTCCCACTCATATCATATAAACCAAGTTCATTAGATAACTTTCTTTTCACAAAATTATAATAATTTCCAATAGCATGAGAATTACTATGATGCCATGCCACTTCATCTATATTATTTGAACCTGCATATTTATACCCTTCTGATTTATTACCTCCTCTTCCTGCATATTCCCATTCAACTATTGTTGGTAAACGAAAAGTAACCCCTGACACTTTTTCATTTAATTTATCAATAAACTCTTGAGTATCATCATGAGTTAGTATTGTTACTGGACATTCACTACATACTGGGGTATCTGAACTATTATTATCTGCAGGGTTTGTACCCATAACAGCTTCATATAACGCCTGTGTAACTTCTATCTCAGCGATTTGAAAATCACTTACTGTTTCTGTTTTAGGAGAGTTAAATGTACATTGAGAATCAGTTCCATCTCTTTCTTCATTGCATCCCATCGTAAAAGAACCTCCTTTTACATAAACCATCTTAAAACTTACTCCGTTTACAGTGTATTCTTTATATTGATTTTGATTTTGTCCCATTCCCAAAACTCCTTTCTCTCCATACCATCCAAAATCACTTAAAACACTTTTCGCTCGGTATATAATATTTCCTTGATATACCTTTCTGCTTGAGGGTCGAAATGTTACATTTACTATTTTTGTACGTCCTGCTTTAATTATACCTCCCGACCAATCTCCTGAAAAACCATTAGGATATGTAATTTGGTATACATCCACATCATTATTTCCATCATTTTTTATGGTAAGCTGTTGTCTTGCACTGTTTCCAATAATTACACTTCCAAATTCTTCATTAATTGTAACTGTTATACTATTTTTTAATGTTTCAAAAGTTTTAGTTTCACCCCAATCAATACCTTTTTCATTTCTGGCATAAGCCCGTACATGATATTCATTTCCAGCCTCTAAACCGTAAACTGTTTCATCAAAACTATTACTTAAACCATCAATTACCCCCAAAGGAACATGAATATCATTTTCATCAGGTGTATCGTCTGTTTTAGAATAATAAAACCCGTGTTCACTTACATTTCCATTACCTGTATCTTCTAAATACCCTCTAAATTTTACCGAAGTTTCTTGAATATTAGTAGGGGAATAAGTCAAAACAGAAGGATAAGTTATATTTTTATTTGTGGTAAAAGTCTTCGTTTCACCCCAATCAATGCCTTTTTCATTTCTGGCATAAGCTCGTACATGATATTCAGTTCCAGCTTCTAACCCGTAAACTGTTTCATTAAAATCTTTGGTAGAACTAATTGAGCCTAAAGGAACATGAATATCATTTTCATCAGGTGTATCATCTGTTTTAGAATAATAAAAACCGTGTTTACTTACATTTCCATTTCCTGTATTTTCCAAATATCCTCTAAATTTTGCCGAAGTTTCTTGAATATTAGTAGGGGAATAAGTCAAAACAGAAGGATAAGTTATATTTTTATTTGTAGTAAAAGTTTTAGTTTCACCCCAATCAATGCCTTTTTCATTTCTGGCATACGCTCGTACATGATATTCAGTTCCAGCTTCTAAACCGTAAACTGTTTCATCAAAATCTTTTGCATAACTAATTGACCCTAAAGGAACATGAATATCATTTTCATCAGGTGTATTATCTGTTTTAGAATAATAAAACCCGTGTTTGCTTACGTTTCCATTTCCTGTATTTCCCAAATACCCTCTAAATTTTGCCGAAGTTTCTTGAATGTTGCTTGGAAAATAAGTTTCCACAATTGGCAAAGTAATATTTTTATCTGTGGTAAATGGAACAGAATTTCCATATATCAAAGCTGAATTATAAATCATGTATGCACGTACATAATACTCTGTATCTGAATGAAGTCCAGTAATAGTTTTTGAATAAGTACCTGTTTGATTTGTTCCATCCAAACTGGTTGGGTTATCGCTTCGTGTTGGGTTGTCGTGCAAAGCATAACAAAAACCATAATCATTAATTGTCCCTTTAATTGTTCCAGAAATTTCAAGATTTAGTTTGGCAGATGATGCTGTAATATTTGTGGTATTTTGGGTTTTTATTGATAATGATTGATTTGGTTGTTGTACATCATAAGCAATATAGGCACTCCGAACAGCTTCAGGAAAAAAATCATAATCAATCCAACAAAATCCTTTATCTCCCCAATATGTTCCCCAAGAGTTCATAATTTTAAAAGCATTCTTAGAATCGTCATATCCCACAACACAAATTGCGTGATAACCTCGAACCGTACCTCGAAATGATTTCCAAATGGAATTTCTTGAATTTAATTCATCAAAACTTTGATAAATAGGTACACTAACAATGACTGGAAAACCTGCATAAAGAAATGACTTTACATCTGCTACATTGTCTGCGATACGTTCCCAACGAGCAATTTTATGTTTTGATGCCTGATTTTGTTGGAATGTATTAGGTTGGGAAGTATAATCTCGTGAATTATATGGCATTTCTTCTAATGTACATGCTCCTTGGTCTCTTAATAAATTAAAAGCATCAGAAAAATATGAGCCTCTATCGACTCCACCATTAATTTGATTGTAAATATATGCAGGACTAATTACACGAGAATAGTCTAAAGAGCCATTAGATTCAGTATATGGAAGTTGTTCATATTCTTTCTTTTGATAACTTTTCATAGCATAACCAACCGCCCAAGCAACACAAGAACCTTGTTGCCCTTGATTTCCAATAGGAGGCATATCTAACTCATAATGAGCAGGTAATGTTCCCATTGCCAAAAAAGATGAAGTGATTGGAATTTGCTCTAATTCTTCTTCTGAAATAGGAATCAATCCAAGTGGATGAATTGTTTCATTGATAGAAATTGTTTTTGTAATTCTATCAATTACACTTGTTGGGTTTTGATTATTACCACCTTTTCCTGTAATAGTTAAAGTGACTTCGTAATTTCCAGCTTCTTCGTAAAAATGTTGAATGGTATCATTTGTAGTTTTTCTAACATCACTTCTATCGCCAAAATCCCACGTAAATTCTTCTCCATTTTCAGAAGTATTTGTAAAAATGATAGTTGCAGGAGCATCTTCGTTATCATCTTCAAAATCATATTTGAAATCTGCTCGAACAGGAGGATATGGAATAGGTTCTTCTTCGGTATCTTGTTTACATGATAAACTTATTAAAATTAGAAGAAAATATATGGTGATTCGTTGCAGTTTCATGTTGATTTGGAATTGAGTTATAAACTATCCAAATCTAAAAATATTGGGTTTGTTTTTCAAAAAATTGCAAAAGAAAAGACAAAATAATTACTTCAAATTCTCATCCGCACGATTTTTCCATGGGGTTACTGCTTTATTAAAAAGGTTGATGAAACACGCCAATAATCACATTTTCAAGGGCTTAGACCTGCCAATTTTTGAAAACTTGGCAGGTCTATCATTTTTTAAGCTAAAACAGATGCTTCTTTCGGCACAATTCTAAAGAAAATACTACCGTGTTTTTCTTGATTATCAGTTTCGGTTGCCCAGCCAATTTTGAGCTGAACATTCATTTTATCTAAGTCATCTGACAATAAAACTTCCAATAATTTTATTAATTCTTCTTGGTCTTTTTCGTCCAGTTTTTGAATCAATAATTCTAATTTTTGAATCAAATTTTCCATCATTACAAAAAGTTTATAAAAACAATTGTTGAAATAAGAATAGCAATAATAGCCCCCCACAGCCATTGAATATGAAAATGTTTGTAAAACTCTGGGTCGTCCGATTCGATTTTTCCCATTTTTTGGTGCAAGTCCACATGACAATTTGAACAAATATGAATCGTCTCGTTATTATTTTCTTTAAATTTCGCCTGTGGATAAATATGATGTTCAACGAGCCAAGTTATGGTATTACATTTTGGACATTTCCCGTGTTTCATCATGATTAAGTTTATTTTGAGTTTTCCAAATATACAAATATTACCTCACATTCTCATCTGCCCGATTTTTCCATTTCTTGGGGTTACTGCTTTGATGAAACACGCCAATAATGACATTTTCAACGGGTTGCATGACAAACAAAACCATATACGGAAATCGTTTGACTAAGCCTTTCCGAACGGTTTTATAGACTTTTGGAAATTGCTCAGGTGTTTCTCGAATTCGTTCGAGGAGTTCATCGTTTTTATCTAAAAAATCTTCTGCTAATTCCTCAGAAATTTCTTCGTAATGCTCGTAGGCATCATCAATATCTTTATCAGCCTTTTTGGTAAATCGGTTTTTACGCTTGTTGCTCATGTCTTTGTTGTTTTCTGAGTTCGTGTTTTCGTCGTAATTTTGCCATCACTTCATCAGCATCAAGTAATTCTACTTCACCATTTTCTAATTCTTGCAATCTTCGGTCAATTTCCGTGATTTGTTCTTCTGATAAATTGGAAGTGTCTTGATTTTGCTCAAATTCTTCTAAGATTTCAAGAACTTTCAACAAAACTTCCTGATTATCAATTTCCAAAATCAACTGAATCAATCGTAATTTTAATTCTGCTATTTCCATTACTTTTCTGATTTTCTATTTTCCAAAGATACGAAATTATACACATTCTAAAGTTTTAAATTGGCTAACATTTCCAATTCTTCGGCTGTAAATTCTTGTTCCTGAAATTCATATTCCGCAGGATTTTGATTGAGTTCTTTCAAAACAAAATTTCGAGCTTCCAGAACTTCATTTGGAGCAATTTTATAATACATCTCAAAGGCTTTTGAAAACAACTCAAATAACTGATTTACATAAAATTCAATCTGATCATTTGTAGTTTTATAGTCTTGCGTAGCAAACCAAAAAAAGTGTTCTGTATCGTCCGAATTTTCGACTTTGATAGGTTTTCTAAATGTCATTTCTTCTAAATCCGAATGCCAAACCTGATAAATAGACAAATTAGGATGAGTTTCTTCTTCAAAAGTGTAGTTTTCTAAGAGATGATTTATATGATTCCGAATGAGTTCACTCAATTTTTCGGATACTTGAAAATTAAATCCTTCTTCTTCAATAATGTATGCAAAACCTTTGATTTTCATAGTTTTATTTTTTATTTCCTGGTGGCAATCTGCCATATTTTTTCACGTAATCATCAATATATTCTCGTTCTTTTTTGAGAGCATCTCTGGTCGTAACGTTTCGTAAAGTATTGAGAATTTGAAAGGTTACATTTGGAAATATTTTCAATAATTTTCGGATTTGTTAATGCAATCAAGTTGGAATATTATACGGTTTTATCGTGATTCGGTCTGCATCTGCTTTACCATATTTAAAAATCCTTCCCGCAATTGTAATCAAATAAATCACAAAATTTCCTTTGGCATCCAATGAGTTTTTAGGTTTTTTCTTTGGCTTTTTGGGTTGTTTGTTTGCCATAACTTTTGGTCTTTTAACGGTAAGTATTTCAATATAAATATACTAATTTTATTTCAAATTCTCATCTGCCCGATTTTTCCATTTGGTTACTGTTTTGATGAAATATGCTGAATAATGACATTTTCAACGAATTGATTACCACAAGCCTACAATTTTTCTTGATTATCAGTTTCAGTAATTATATAAATTTTATAAAAAATTGTATTTCCTCTTTGAATTTATCCTGTGAAAGATTTCAGAAACTCATCTTCTTATCACGAACCTATAAGATTTTTAAAACCTTATAGGTTTAAATATTTGATAATCAATTGGTTTATGTCTAATAAATCTTTTCTTACAAATATTTATAGGAAACTATTTGTTTGGTGTAGGCAAATATTTCTCGCTCAAGTCATTGAGGTAGTTCCGTACAAAATATAAGGCATTGGCAACCTCTTGTTTTTCTTTGTTCGCCTCGCCTTCTGAACTTAAATAGTATAACGCTTCGTGTAATAATTCTGGATACTGATTTTCTTGATAGAGTT
>DDLX01000016.1 GCA_002340355.1 Cytophagales bacterium UBA2561 | reverse complement strand
GCTATGGAAACAAACACTAATTAATTGAAAATCAATATATTAACTCTCAAAAAGTTTAAAAATCTTTGAGAGTTAGGCAAAACTTACGAACTATTGACAGAGAGAAATTCAAAAAATAAATATGTAATAATAAGCTTATTTTTAGGTTGTTTTTATGGCATCTATAATCAAACTAGTATAATTTGGTTTCCCGTTTTTATTTCTTTCATCATACCGAATCGATCTTCGCACGTGTCCATTTTCATTTGTCCATTCGTTGAACTGAAATGAACCATTTTCATCAAAATATTCTAATAATTTTATTTCAAATCCGACATCACTGAACAACTTACTGAAAGACTTATAATTATATAAAACTTTATGATCATCAGCACCCGCCCCACGCCCATTAGGTTTAACATATTCAATATAAGTTGAGTCACTATGAAATCCATCGGGAACAGCTAGCCGAATTATTCCACCAGATTTCAAATATTTATAACAGTTTCTTGCTGCAATTTTACCTTGTTCACTTGTCAAATGTTCCCAAACATGTTCAGCTACCAAATTTGTAATTTCATTTTCTTGAAAATATTTATGCCAATCTTCTTCGTCTAATAAATTAAGAAAATGCGCTTCGCTTGGTATCCAGCCATCATCAAAAATCCCAGAACTACCAATCACAATTTTTAAGGGTTGTTCCTGACTTTGAAACTTTTGGATAGTCTTCTTAAACTTTCGCTGAGCCTGAAGTTCTTTTAGGCGATAATAATATGGTTTGATTAATTTCTTCAATGGAATAATTTTATTATTTGATATCTAAACTTTAGTCATTTCTCCCAAACCTCACGATTATGATTGAGGCAAATATATTCAGGATTTTGTCTTTTTCCAAGATACTATTAAATCCCTCTACTCAATATCATCTATCTATTTATTCAACTGATTTTAACGAAAATCTTGTTTTCTTTTCATTATTTCAGAGATTAGAAATAGTTTTTCAACTTTGTCCGTTTGTTTGTAAATCCTTTTGAAGGAAAATATCAAATAGAGTTGTTCTTTTTCTGAAATATCTATTTTTCTCATCGAATAAAATTTTTCCCAACTTATGCAAATCGCTGACTGGATTGTACTTATTGGTACAATTACTTTTATCACAGCCTACGGTATTTATAAAACGCGTCATCAACGTGATGTAAAAAGTTATTTACTTTCTAAAGAAATGAAATGGTACACGATTGGGCTGTCTATTATGGCAACTCAGGCAAGTGCAATCACCTTTCTGAGTACTCCTGGGCAGGCATTTTCGGACGGAATGCGATTTGTTCAATTTTATTTCGGATTGCCCTTAGCAATGGTGGTTTTATCGCTTACGGTTGTGCCAATTTATCACCGTTTGAGTGTTTACACAGCCTATGAATATTTAGAAAGCCGATTTGACTTCAAGACCAGAGCCTTAGGAGCATTTTTATTTTTGACACAGAGAGGACTCGCAGCAGGTTTGACAATTTATGCTCCTGCCCTCATTTTATCCCATATTTTGAATTGGAATATTTACTATGTTAATATCGCTATTGGTGGTATTGTAATTCTATATACTGTAGTCGGTGGAACTTCGGCAGTTAGTCAGACGCAGAAACAACAAATGCTAGTCATTTTTTTGGGAATGTTATTGGCTGGCATTATGGTCGTTCAGTTATTACCTACTGAGGTTTCGTTTATGGATGCAGTACAGGTTGCTGGTAAATCAGGTAAATTAAATGCCATTACTTTCGAATTTGACTTAAATGATAAATACAATATTTGGTCGGGTTTATTGGGAGGTTTTTTCCTATTTATGTCCTATTTCGGAACTGACCAATCACAAGTCCAACGCTACCTTGGGGGACGTTCCATTACAGAAAGCCGATTAGGTTTATTGATGAATGGTTTTATCAAAATACCGATGCAATTTTTGATTTTATTTATTGGAACAATGATTTTTGTATTTTATCAATTTAATGAGCCACCATTATTTTTCAATCGAGTCGAAGTGCAAGAAGTTTATCAAACGGCTGATAAAAATCGTTTTCAGGAACTCGAAACCCAATACACAGAAAATTTTAACCGCAAAAAAGACAATACAATTGCTTTGGTAGAGGCACTTCATTCCGAAAATTCTGAGCAGATTAATCAAGCAACAGAGAAGCTACAAAATACTGAAAATCAAGCTAAAAAAATCAGAAAAGAAGCGATTTCAATTATTCATGAAAAAAATAAACGAGATGGAAAAGAGAAAAGTGCAGATACTAACTATGTCTTTTTAACTTTTGTTACACAAAATTTACCGACAGGTTTAGTCGGTTTATTGATTGCTGTTATTTTGTCGGCTTCGATGTCTTCAACCTCTTCCGAACTCAACGCCTTAGCCTCAACTACTGTAATTGATATTTATAAAACCAGTATCAAGCCTAATGCTTCTGACCAACATTATTTACAAGTCTCTAAAATTACCACAGTACTTTGGGGAATTTATGCTATTTCATTGGCTCAATTTGCGAATTCACTCAGTAACAACTTAATAGAAGCCGTTAATATTTTAGGTTCATTGTTTTATGGAACAATTTTAGGGATTTTCTTAGTGGCTTTTTATCTCAAAAAAATACAAGGAAATGCTGTTTTTTATGGTGCAATTTTAGCAGAATTGATTGTTTTAGCCCTTCATTTCTATATTCCTGAAGCCTACAAAGTTGCCTATTTATGGTATAATTTAATTGGTTGTGTCGCAGTGATTGGTTTTGCATTGGTTTTGAACCCAATTTTTAAGATGAAGAAATAATTTGTAAGCTTTGCCTAGTTCTCTAAGAGTTTTAAACTTTTGGAGGATTAGGCAAAACTTACAAGTTATTGATAGTCTGATAGTTTATTCAAGATTATCGGGTGGAATGGAATTATCCAACTGCTCCGTTCAAACCATGTTTTTTGCCATCGGGTTGTTTTTGAATACCCAATATTACTTCAATCTGTATATTTTGAGTCTCAACTCGATAAACAATGCGCTGAAGACGACCACTTCTTTCAATACGTAGGCGTGTAATTTTCTGGATTTGAGGAAGTTTGATACATTCAAATTTATTGTTTTTTAGGTCATCTCCACAAAATAACTCGTTAATAAATTGCTCTGTACGTCCTTCCAAAAATTTGTCATGTTGTTCTTGGATATAATTTTTGTGCATGAACTTCATCAATTTGTTGTGGTTATGTTTCAGAATGGTCTTTTCAAAGCGAGTTAGAAATTTGTGCATTGAAGAAGAGGTTTTCGTCACTGTTTCCCATTCTAAAGTTTGTGCCTGAATTTGAAAGATAAAGGTGCTAAAAATTACTAAAGTTAAAAACAAGTTACGTTTCATACCAATTAATATTTTAAGTATATTATTTCTGAGATAATTCAATAAATTTCTTAAAACTAGTTAACGCATTTCCACTTTCAAGAGAAATTTTAGCTTTCTGAATGGCATCTTCTATCGAAAGGCTTGGTTCTAAACATTTTATTCCCATTCCAGCATTTGCTGTAACGACTGAATTTTGAGCTCGTGTACCCTTTCCCTCTAAGATTTGCATAAAAACTTCAGCAGCATCCTTAATGGTTTCTCCACCATACAAATCAGCTTCGGTTAATTTCGAAAATCCAAAATCTTTGGGAGAAAGTAATTGCTCTGAGTTATTAGAAATCATTTTAACATTACCTGTCAAAGAAATCTCATCATACCCATCTGTACTATGTAAAATGGTAAACTTCTTATCTGTTTGTTGATAAATATAATTATATAACCGCGCTAACTCTAAACTAAAAACCCCGACCAACTGAAACTGCGGAAAAGCAGGATTTACCATTGGACCCAACATATTGAAAAAAGTTTTGACTTTCAGTTTTTTACGAATTGGGGCAACGTGTTTCATAGCAGGATGAAACAAAGGGGCGTGCATCATACAAATATTCGCTTGTTCAAGTTGCCGTTTGAGTTGGCTTTCATCATTTGAAAATTGATATCCTAAATATTCCAACACATTCGAAGAACCTGAAATCGAAGAAACGCCATAATTTCCATGTTTGGCAACTTTCCCGCCCGCACCCGCTACTACGAAAGACGCTAAAGTTGAGATATTGAACGTATTTTTACTATCCCCACCTGTTCCACACATATCAATCGTCTCAAAGTCACTAAAATCCATGCGATTACAGAGTGCTAACAAAGCATCTCGAAAACCCGATAATTCTTCGACCGAAACACTTCGCATAATGTAAACTGAAATAAAAGCAGCGATTTCAGCTTCGGAATACTCGCCTTGCCCAATTTTTGTAAGGACTTCTTGAGCTTCTTGGCGGGTCAGTTTTTTATGAACAAACAGACGATTGAGGATTTCTTTCATTAGATTTTGAGGACTAAGTTTTGATTGTATTTAAATCGAATTCGAACAGAATGTGTTCTGTATTTTCGGGTCTCAAAGGTAAAAATTTAGAAATATACTATCAAGCCTAATTCAGGGAAAACCTCCCTTCGTCCACCAAGTTGTTTCATCTGTTCCATAGCGATTATTTTGTTCTCTCATTATTTTTGGTTACATTTCAAATTACATTTTCTTTTATTTTTTCACTTTATCTATTCATTCATTAAAACACCTTTAAACATCATGCACAAAACGACTTTTTTACTAATTCTTTTGATGGGTCTTTTAGGATCATATCACTTAATGGCTCAAACATTAATCACAGGTCAGGTTACCGATAAAAAAGGCGAACCACTTGTAGGTGCAAATATCCGCCTGAAAGATGGAATAGCAGGGACAGTCACCAATGGAGAAGGAAAATTTGAGCTGAATCTAAAAAAAACTCCACCACTCACCTTACAATTTTCTTTTATTGGCTATGTCACTCAAGAAATCAGTATAGAACAATCAGAATCTATGTTAACTATTGAGTTAATAGAAGACGAAGGTTTGATGTTAGGTGGAGATATTGTTGTTTCAGCTTCACGGGTTGAAGAATCTATTTTGGAATCTCCTGTAAGTATCGAACAATTGGATATTTTGGAAATTCGTTCGACTGCTTCTCCTAGTTTTTATGATGCTTTGATTAATCTCAAGGGGGTCGATATGAGTACGCAAAGTTTAACTTTAAAAACACCTAATTCCAGAGGATTCGGGTCAAATGGAAATTTACGATTTGCTCAAATTATTGATGGAATGGATAATCAGGCTCCAGGATTAAATTTTGCCGTTGGAAATATCGTAGGAATTTCAGAATTAGACTTAGAAAGTATAGAATTATTACCAGGGGCAACTTCGGCACTTTATGGTCCAGGGGCAATTAATGGAACGTTATTAATGACCAGTAAAAATCCATTTAATTATCAAGGGTTAAGTGCTTATGTCAAGACAGGAGTCATGCACTTGAATTCAGATTATACGGATGCTCAACCAATGTTTGATGTCGGAGTACGTTATGCAAAAGCCTTTAATAATAAATTCGCTTTTAAGGTGAATTTCAGTTATATAAAAGCAGAAGATTGGTATGCTACTGATTACAGAGACCGTAATGCTATGGAAAATCCTGTAGGCAGACAAATGGATGATTTGAATTTTGATGGCGTAAATATTTATGGCGATGTGGCTTCCGCTAATTTGCAAAGTGTTGCAAAACTTTTAATTGGAACGGGTAGATTACCTGCCGAATCAATCGCTTTAATCCCAAATACAGAAGTAAGTCGGACAGGATACCATGAGCGCGATTTAGCCGACTACAATACCCAAAATTTCAAGGCAAATGCTTCCTTACATTATCGTTTTTCAGATGATATTGAGGGTATTTTTCAAGTTAATTACGGGACAGGAACTGCCGTTTATACGGGTGCAAATCGGTATTCCTTCAATAATTTATATATGACCCAAATCAAGGCTGAAGTTAAGGGTTCAAATTTCTTTGTTCGTGCCTATACCACTCAAGAAAACTCAGGTGATTCCTACGATGCAGTATTTACTGGACTGGCTATCAATAATACATGGTCTAGTAATCAAATGTGGTTTGGTGAATATGTGGGTGCATTTGTTCAAGCTAAATCAACAGGAATACCCAATGCAGAAGCTCATCAAGCAGCTCGAACATTTGCTGACCGCAATCGATATTTACCCAATTCCCCAGAATTTAATGCTACAAAGAAAGACGTAACTTCGCGCGCAATTAATGCGGGACTTGATGGTTCAAAATTTAACGATGCCACTAACCTTTATCAAGCTGAAGGAATGTATAATTTTAACAAATTAATTGACCCAGAAATACTTGAAATCGTGACAGGAGCAAGTTATCGTATGTTTGACTTGAACTCAAATGGCACAATTTTTCCTGATGCAGATAATGATATAACTATTTCAGAATATGGAATTTATACTCAGATTTCTAAACGATTATTAGAAAAACGACTTAAAGTAACGGTCTCAGGGCGTTACGATAAGAATGAAAATTTTGATGGACGAATTACCCCCCGCTTAGCCTTAGTTTATTCGGCTGGAGCGAAAAAAGAACATCACTTTCGAGCCTCTATTCAAACAGGATTTCGCAATCCTTCGTCACAAGGTCAATACATTGACCTCAATTTGGGAGATGCAGGACATCTTTTAGGAGGCTTACCACAAACGCAGGACGCATACTTTACCAATAATCCAGTTTACACTCCCGAAATAGTAGAAGAATTTAAACAATCAATTAAGTCGCCTGCGATCCAAAACCAAGCAGAACAAGATGTTATCGCTTCAGGAGTTGAATCAACTAATCCTAACTTTCAGGCGTTGGTTGAAGAAAAAGCTACTGAACTAGCCATTGCCAATGCACCAAATATATTGACTCCTTATAAAATAAAAAAATTCCAACCTGAAAGCGTGACTTCCTTCGAAGTAGGCTATAAAGGACTAATTAACAATAAATTATTCATTGATGCCTATTTTTATCAGAATGAATATCAAAATTTCGAGTCTCAGCAAATTCTAGTACAGCCAACCACCAACGGGGTTGCAGGTTTATTAAGTGCTAATACTCAAAAAAGATATCAAATCTACTCGAATGCCACAGATAATGTCCGAAGCTGGGGCTGGGCATTGGGTTTAGATTGGGCATTACCTAAGAATTATACCGTTGGAGCAAGTGTTTCCTCCAATCAAATTCAGTCAGATAATACTGACGAAAGTACTCAACTTCAATTTAATACGCCTCCTTATCGTCTAATTTTGAAATTTGGAAACTGAGAAGTTACTGACAATTTTGGCTTCAATGTCGTATGGCGTTGGCAAGATTCTTTCTTGTGGGAATCTACTTTCGGAGTAGGAGATGTGGAGGCTTATTCGACTTTAGATGCTCAAGTAAGCTACAAACTCCCCAAAATAAAATCGATTCTTAAGGTGGGTGGCTCAAATATTTTAAATCAATATTATATCCAAACTTTTGGGAATCCAAGTGTAGGCGCATTGTGGTATATCTCTCTAACATTTGATGAAATGTTCAACTAAAAAACACAAACTATCCAAGTTTTTAACATGTTTTTGAAGACTTGGATAGCTTCCATTTTTAACACTATTAAGATAACATATTTACCAGTTAAAGTACAAATCAAAATTTTGTTTTTATTCCATTTTATATTGTATAGTATATCATATTTTTGTGTATTGCTTTGATAAAAAGTACAAATATGATTATTATATCATTTATATAGACGTATTTTAGTTTCCAAGACAACTAATTTTAGTTATTTTTTTAATATCTTAATAATCAACACTTTATTTATTTGTGTTATTATCTAATAAATCCAAAATAGCTTAACAACAAAAAAAGTAATTAATCATATAGCAGTAATAACACCTAATAATTTGATCATCAATATTTTAAATAATTATTTAACTTACTATTTTTACAGCTTTACCCCGCAAATCTAACACTTCGGCATATTTTTCAAGGCATTTCTTAGAAATTCTATTTTTTGGCACAATTTTATTTTTTATTTAAAGTACTATAAATCAATAGTATATAATTTTGTTTAATACATACTATAAACTAAAAATACCTGTAGTTTTGTGAATAAATCTATTTTCAACTTCACCCCCTTAAATTCAACACTTCACACCCCTAAATCTAACAGTTCGGCATTTTCAATGTTAAATTTCTTGTTTTTTTCATGTTTATGACAGATAAAATAATCCAAAAAAGTGCTTCTAAAATTTGGAAATAACAACTACTATCTTGTAGTATTGCTATATAAATTATTTTTTCATCATAAACTTTATTGTATTATGTTATTACAAACTGGTAAAATTTTAGTATTACAGAGGATAATGTTCTCTCGCTTACAAAATAATTTAAGAACTTATTTTCCAAAAAAACTGTCTTTTGTATTTGTTATACTGATTTTGTTAACTACGTCCTGCCAAGAAATGGATTCGGAATTAGCAATTAGCAATGATTATGAGGTTTCGGTAGAATTGGCGACTCAGGTTGCTAAAAACTATGCCCAATCTGAAGCCTTTTTGAATCAGCCAGCAGTAACTAACAAAGCCTCTCGAACAGAAACTCGACAGATCAGCCAAGTAATTCCGATTAGAGGAGATGATAATCTTGTAGCGATGTATATCGTCCAATTCCAACCTCAAGGTTTTGTCATTGTAGCAGGTACTCGGAAAGAGTATCCAATTTTGGCATTTTCAGAAACGGGAAATTTCAATTATAGCTCTACCGAGTCCGAAAAATTAGCAGGGGTAGACGATTGGATACAGGCTCGAAAAGCACACATCAAGTGGTTGCGAAGATACCAACGAAAAGCCTCAAAAGATGTTGAAGAACAGTGGGATGCTTCTGCGCCTCCTCATGATGATGAAATCATTGTTTCGGGAGGAACTGAGATTGAAGAGCAAGGCGGTCCTTTATTATCAACCAAATGGGGACAAGAAGAAGGTTATAATGATGCTTTAGACCCGATCTGCTTTGGTGGTACAAGACCACCTACAGGATGTGTAGCAACAGCAACAGCACAGGTGATGAAATATTGGCAACACCCAACTTCTTACAATTGGAGTGCGATGCCAAATAGTGGTGGTAGTACTGAAATCTCTCAACTTATGAAGAATATTGGAACAGAGGTCGGTATGGTCTATGATTGTGGAGGCTCAGGTACATCAACCATAAATGCGATGATTGCTTTAGTAAATGCTTTTGGATACTCTAGTAGTGCTTCCTATGTGAATTTTAGTCAAAATACAGTCATTAACCAAATAGACTTGGCACAACCTGTTATTATGAGAGGTGCACCAAGTGCTGGATTGGGAGGACATGCTTGGGTATGTGATGGGTATAAACAAAATCGCTACGCTCAAATCCACAATCCAGGAACCATCTATGAGTATAAAACATACACTTTATCTCCTCATTACTTCCATATGAATTGGGGATGGGATGGACATAATGATACATGGTATTTACCGAATGTTTTAACACCTGGTGGTAGCAATTATAGTCATAGTAGAAAGATAATTATTGATATACATCCTTAAAAATATTTAAAATGAAAAAGATTATTTTAGTAAGTCT
>DDLX01000017.1 GCA_002340355.1 Cytophagales bacterium UBA2561 | reverse complement strand
TTGATAAGCAGACCAAGAATCCGTAGAATAATGTTGACAATCAATATGCTTGATATTATCCCATAATTTTTTGGCGGTTCTCATGTCTCTCCCTCCTAATTGATAGGCTAAAATTTGTTGGCTAGCATGACAAATTGTTGCCCAGAGATCAGCCTTTTCTTTTTTGACAATCAATGCCACATTTCATCTAATCCCATCACAGCAATTTCGGAAGGAAGAGTGTCTAGTTTTCGGGTTGCCTCTGCTTCTCTGACCCCAGAGAGTACCGCTACATTACTGACGTTTAAAAAACGATATGGTACCTCATATGCTCGATTTACCTTAAACCATAGTTTATACTGCTCCTGACAAATTAAAGAATCACTTTCAATATCTCTAATATCCACTAAACCATCTTGACGAAATGTGTGCGTATATTCAGGGGTGACAAAATAAGGAATTCCATCACCAACACCACTTCCTTCAAATTTTACCCAAGTGCCCAGAAGTAAACTTCGTAATTCAGCCGTATCTGTCCGATAATTAAAGAGCGTATCTACTTCAAAATTTTTCGTTGTATCTTCCAAAACTGTATCTACAAGAGGAGTGGGAGAAACGGGTTCGTCAGTTTCACACCCCAAAACACGCTCAACATCAATAAAATAAAACCTGATTTTTTCATTGTTCTATTCTGTGATACCTTGCATGAGAGTCTTCAAAACCTATGGAAAAAACAGAATCGCTTCTAAACCCAAACGCACCTCCTGTATTCCAAGTATTTTCACAATTGGAACGAAACCATAAACTATCACGAGTTCCATCGAAAAAGTGTGGTATCTCATATACTCGATTTACCTTAAACCATAGTTTATACTGCTCCTGACAAATTAAAGAATCACTTTCAATATCTCTAATATCCACTAAATCATCTTGACGAAATGTGTGCGTATATTCAGGGGTGACAAAATAAGGAATTCCATCACCAACACCACTTCCTTCAAATTTTACCCAAGTGCCCAGAAGTAAACTTCGTAATTCAGTCGTATCTTCTAAAACTGTATCCACAGGCTCAAGAGGAGTGGGTGAAACTGGTTCGTCAGTTTCACACCCCAAAACACGCTCAACATCAATAAAATAAAACCTAATTTTTTCATTACTTTATTTTGCGATATTTTGTCACGCTACTAGAATGGTAAATACTTATTGATAAAAGAGCGTCACTTCTAAAAACTATACTCCAATTAATTAGCTTTTGATTACAATGTATTCCAGCTACACTACTGCCAGAAAGCCATAAAGTATCATAAGTTCCATCGAAAAAATGTGGTACTTCAAATACTCGGTTACTCCTAAATCGTAGCGCATATTGCTCCTGACAAATTAAAGAGTCATTCTGAATCACTTTGATATCCACTAAGCCATCTTGGCGAAATGTATAAGTATGCTTAGTATCAATGGCGTAAACTGTGTCGTCACCATAGTCACTACCTACACGTTTTTCAAATGGTACCCAAGTCCCCAGAAGTAAATGCCGTAATTCAGTCGTATCTGTCCGAAGATGAAAGGGTGTATCTACCTCATGTATCTCCATGGTGTCTACTACAAGGGTATCCACAGGCTTAGGAGAAGGCGAAACTGGTTCGTCAGTTTTACACCCCCAAAACACGCTCAACATGAATAAAATAAAACCTAATCTTTTCATTTTTTTAATTTGCGATACCTAGTCATAGTATCATATATACTTCTTGAGAAAATAGTATCATTTTCAAAACCTATCCTCCAAGGTATACGAGATTCCAAACGACTACAACTAGCAACCCACAACGTATCATAGCCTCGATTATGGATAGTATGAGGGTCAAGGTCATATAGTCGATTGGAGTCAAACTGTAGTTTATATTGTCTTTCACAAATTAAAGAATCCGTCTGAATATCTCTAAATTCAACCACACCATTAGGAAAATAAGTATAGGTCATTTTAGGAATGATGGATTGAGGTCCTCCTCCAAAGCTTCCTTCAAATGCTACCCAAGTGCCCAGAAGTAAACTTCGTAATTCAGCTGTATCTGTCCGATAATTAAAGGGCGTATCCAATTCATACACCTCAGTCGTATCTTCCAAAACTGTATCCACAGGCTCAAGAGGAGTGGGCGAAACTGGTTCCTCAGTTTCGCACCCCAAAACAACTCCGATAATTAGTGAAATATAAATGAGGTTTTTCATTTTATTCTGCGATACCTTGAATAAGAGTCAAGAGCACTTGTAGAAAAAACAGTATCATCAATATAAGTGAATTGTCCTCCTATATTTCCCATGTATATTAAATCACAAGTAAGATTACATAATTGTAATAAAGTATCCACACCATAATAACCATAGCGTAACTTCAAATGATATTTTGCTTGACAAAGGAGCGAATCTGTCTGGATGTCTCGAAAATCAACTAAACCATTTTGACGAAAGGTTTGAGTATATGTAGCATTAACAGCATGAGGGGGAGCACTGCCACCACTTGCCTCAAATTCTACCCAAGTCCCTAGAAGCAAACGGCGCAATTCAGCAGTATCTGCCACTTCAATCGTACCTATTATGAGTGTATCCGTAACAGGTGGAGGAAGCGGGGCAACTGGTTCCTCAGTTTCACACCCCAAAACAGCACTCAAAATCAATAAAATAAAACCTAATTTTTTCATTACTTTATTTTGCGATATTTTATCGCACTACTAGAATGGTAAATACCTATTGATAAAAGCGTGTCGCTTCTAAAAACTATACTCCAATTAATTAGTTTTTGATTACAGTGTATTCCAGCTATACTACTGCCAGAAAGCCATAAAGTATCATAAGTTCCATCGAAAAAATGTGGTAGTTCAAATACTCGGTTGTGCCTAAATCGTATCTCATATTGCTCCTGACAAATTAAAGAGTCGTTCTGAGTCACTTTGATATCCACTAAGCCATCTTGGCGAAATGTATAAGTATGTTTAGCATCAATGGTGTAAACTGTGTCGTCACCATAGTCACTATCTACACATTCTTCAAATGGCACCCAAGTCCCCAGAAGTAAATGCCGTAATTCAGTCGTATCTGTCCGAAGATGAAAGGGTGTATCCAATTCATACACCTCAGTGGTATCTACCACAAGAGTATCTACAGGCTTAGGAGGTGTGGGAGAAACGGGTTCGTCAGTTTTACACCCCAAAACTGCGCTCAAAATCAATAAAATAAAACCTAAGTTTTTCATAGTTTTATTGTTTCTGTATTTTATGTGTAGTGATTTCTCCGCCTATTACGATATTGACAATATAAATCCCCTGTTTTTGTCGTGATAAATCAATATGAGGCTCAGTGGTCTTCAACACAAGTTTCCCCGTACTAAACTCATAAACAAATATTTCTAGCTCATCTGGTACTATAGTAGATTGAGGTACACTTAAACCTTGAGCCAAGGTATTGGATGCAATGAGTTTACCTTGAACTTGATATTGATTTGGAGCGATTTGGTAAAGGATATAAGAAACAAATGGAGGAGGAGGAGTAATGGTTCGGTAAATAGTGGTACTACCACAAGAGTTTGTAGCTGTAATTTTAACCTCAATGCTCCAGTTTGAACAACCTCCATGAGCAAGAGCATTCAAACCATTACCATTCAGTATGCCTAAACATCCACCACTATTTGATACTATTTCCCAAGTAACTGAAGTAATATTCTGACTATGAATATTTACATTTTTACCTATAAGGTTGACTTCTACTTGGTTTCCTGTAGGGATGAGTTGTATATCAATTTGTGGAGGTCCTGAGGTTGTTACTTGTTGGAGCAAAGGAGAACTGATTAATGCTGCCCGCATACGCTCGCCTTGTTCTGTGGAAAAGCGATTCATACAATTAAAGGCATATGACATAATGTTAGTAACGTCTGGATTATATCCGCTACCTCCAGTATAAGTACATGCCGAAAGCTTACCTAATAAACAAGGATCTGGTGGCGTATCACAAATTAAATCTCCACAATTATTACAATTCGTGTTATTCTCTACACAATTTAAACCATCTCCACAACCATTCCCACTATGTGTATGATAGAGATTTAAACAATGCCCCAATTCATGTGCTGTAATACGGCTTAAAGCGTACTGATTTTGAACATATAAGTTTTTGCTCAAAATACTTTCAGCCTTTCCTCTAATTTCTTTGAAATTCGAATTATGTGAAGAAAGTACAGTGAAAACATTAATAGCATCGGATACGCTATAACTCGCAATAAGTTCATCAAATTTTGCCTGTGAATCAATTATATGATGCCGTTGGCTATTAATTTGTTGGTAGCCCCCATTACAGATGTGAATGTTGTGTGGATTAAAGTCCTGATTCAAATTAGCGATGAGCGTGTTAATGTCACTTGGAGAAAAACCAAAGTTCCCTACTCCATCAGCCACAAGATGAAAATACAATTTGATGTAGATGGGTTCTCCACTTTGTACCCGTGCATTGTTCACAGAAAATTCCTGATGGCTGGAATGAGTTGTTCCACAGGGGTTTTGAGCCCTTAAATGAGTAGTAAGTAATAAAACGAACAAAAAAAATGCGGTTTTTAGCCATTTTTTAAATGGTACAACGGTCGATAAATGAAAATGATTCTCTGGCATAATAATTAAAATTTTGATTTTAAGAAATGATTACTGGAAGATAAGTTATGAATTAATAATGTGCTTTCCAAGCAAAAAAATAGTTTTTTTAAAAATTTACTATATCTTTTTATTTATAAAATACCATATTTTTAATATTTATCTTTCAGAAAAAAATCAATTTTCAAAAATTTCTATTTTTTATAAAATTTAATTTTGTGTTATAAAAAAATAAACATATGAAGTTTATTATCCTTTTTTTCATTTTGTGGTTTTGTGGACAAGGTTTACAAGCTCAGGACACGTTACAAATTGCACAACAACATCTTAAAGATCAAGAAATAGCGATTTGTGTGATTGCCGTGAATAATCGGTATGGAATTATGAATGATACAGGAAAAGTACTGATGAAACCACAATTTGAAGACTTACATTTTTTCGTTTCTGATACCTCGTGTACGCATTGGAAAGGCATTATCAAGGCACAACATGGAGGGGCATTTGCTTTGGTGGGCACAAATGGGAAACCCATAACACCTTTGAACTATGATGAAATTTCATTTATGCCTAAAACATGTCGAGCTGAACATCCAGCAGGATTAGTAGCTTTAATTAAGAAATTTGGGAAATATGGCTTGGTCAATCATAAAGGTGATATGCTAATTCGTCCGAGTTACGATGAAATTGAATTACTGACCGACCAAGATGGAAAATTAACTATCCCTGAAGTGGCTCGTGTACGTCGTCATAATATTTTTGGAATGATGGAGTTACGTTCTAAAAAGATTTTAAAAACAGAATATCAAAGCATTACATTTTTTCAAGCTTTAAATCAGATTGAACGCAAAAAAAATATAATAAATACAATTTTATTACTTCGTCAAAAAAATAAATTAGCTGTCAGAAACTTATATAATCATCTCGAAAGTCCTGCGGTTTATGACCAAATTGAATTATACGATTCGATAACTTACCTTGCCAGAGTCAAAAAAGGTCGTAAATATGGTTTTCTTGACTTAACGGCAAAGCTCAAAATTCCAGCTACTTATGACTATGCTGATTCGTTTCGAGAGGGTATTTCGATTGTACAACGTAAGGATAAATTTGGGGTACTTAATAAAAGTGGAAAAGCAATAATTCCTATTATTTATTCTGATATTCAGTTTATTAACTCAGACCCAAACATTAGTTATTTGAAAAAAGCCCTCATCGTACAGAAAAAGAATTTGTATGGAGTACTGGATACAGATGGCAAAGTTTTGATTCCTGTAAAGTACAAAAAATTGGAATTTTCACCAGAAAAAAGGAATTTTGAGGGACAGAAAAATGGAAAAACTGAATTTATCAAACTTTAAACATTCAAAATGAATCTCGAAAATATCACTTCTGAAAGTATTGAGTTACTCAAAAAATTAATTGCTACTCCTTCCATTAGTCGAGAAGAAGACCAAACGGCTCAGTTAATTCAAGATTTTTTAGAACAAAAAAAGATAAAAACTTACACTTCAAAAAACAATGTTTGGGCGTATGCTCAGCCTCTCCAAAAAGACCTTCCAACTGTTTTACTGAACTCCCACCACGATACTGTAAAACCCAATCAAGGTTATACTCGTAATCCTTTCGAGGCGGATGTCGAAGATGGTAAATTATATGGATTAGGTAGTAATGATGCAGGAGGGTCATTGGTTAGTTTAATAGCCACTTTTTTAACTTTAAAAGAAAAACAACTTCCTTATAATCTGATACTTGCTACAACCGCCGAAGAAGAAATTAGTGGAAAAAATGGTATTGAAATTGTTCTTCCTGAGCTACCTAAAATTGATTTAGCAATTGTTGGAGAACCTACGGAAATGAATTTAGCTATTGCCGAAAAAGGTTTGATGGTTTTAGATTGTACTGCTCATGGAAAAGCAGGACACGCTGCCCGTGACGTTGGTGAAAATGCTATTTACAAAGCTCTGAAAGATATTAAAAAATTAAAAAATCTTACATTTCCAGAAGTATCTGAAAATCTTGGAAAAATTAAAGTTTCAGTAACAATAATTCAATCGGGAACACAACATAATGTCATTCCTGATAAATGTACTTTTACGGTAGATGTTCGTACCACAGATGCTTATACGAATAAAGAAACCTTAAAATTTATTCAGCAAAACATTGAAAGTGAAGTAGTTGCTCGTTCTACTCGTCTAAATCCTTCGGGAATTTCTTCGGAACATCCTATTCTTAAAGTTGCTCAAAAATTAGGTTTAAAAACCTTTGCTTCACCTACCATGTCTGACCAAGCCTTGATTTCGTACCCCTCGGTCAAAATTGGAGCTGGGAAATCGGAGCGTTCACATACACCAGACGAATTTATTTTTGTAGATGAAATTCGTGAAGCTATTCCAATTTATATACAACTACTTGAAAATCTGAATTTTAAAAACTAGAAAATTATCGTAATGAAGTTCCAACAACTACGGTTTTTCGGATTCGTTGCATATTTCCAGTTTCATCAAAAAGTTCGAAATAAAGGATAAAATACCCTGTCCGAACTTTTTGACCTTCTTCATTTACACCATCCCAACGCACAAAATTATAATTAGAAAGGAGTTGATTCTGAATAAGTTGCTTAACTTTTTGACCTGTTGCATCATAAATATCAATATTTCCCATTGTTCCACTTTTCAGGCAATGAAATTGAATTTGAATAAAGTCATTTATACCATCATTATCGGGTGTAATTATCTCCGAATTGAAAGAAATACATTCATCTGAAAAATTTGATTTTTTTGAGATATTCTGAGAATTAATTTTCGTAGGAGTCGCATAAACTGGAGAAGCAGAAGATTGCCAATTTTCAGAATTATTAGTTTCTGAGCTACTGGAGATACGTTCTAAACTAACTCCTTCGGTATTCCTCAATAAATCAGAGTGCCAATTATCAGAATAATCTAAGCGGTCAAATAAGATTTTTTCAGGATTCAAAATTATAATAGTGCCTTCTGAGTCGGATAAAGTAGGTAAATTTGTTTCAATCAATAAGCTATCTGAAAGATTTGGATAAAAACCTTTTAATTTTTGAATATTTTCAGTCAATATTACATAACTATATGGTGCAATAATTAGTGTTTTAGTAATAATTTTTTGTAAATTATTTAAGGAATCTTCCTTAATTGTAGCTACAAACCAATTTTGTAAATTAATAAATTTGTTAGAAGTATTATGTAATTCTACAAAGTCCACTCCTCCTACAGGTGGATTAAATAAAATTTCATTCAAAATCATATCACCAATTTGAGCTTTCTCAGGTATTCGAAAACTTAATTGCTGTGTAGCTAATTGTACTTTTCCATTACAGCTGACTATGTTTTTGGCTTGTACTTCATAAGTTATTTGACTTTTCAAGGTGTCTTTCAATACTAGAATAATAGCATCATTTTGACTTGGTATAATATCCTGAATCTTTACTGGATTTGAAAAATCAAATTGGATTTCAAAATTTTCAATCTTAGAAAAATTTAATTCTTTATCAAATACTAATTGAATGGAATCTTTGGCTATCACTTTCACTTTTAAAAGATAAGGAATACCTGAGTCGTTAATATCAAATTGCACAGAATTGGGTTGGGCAGGAGTGCCACCATTTGGGTTATTTGAGGCTTCCCAATTTCGAGAACTAGCACAGGAATAATTTATATCTCGCATTTCAATACTCCAACCACCAGTATTTTTTTCAGGATGTTTATAAAAATCAGAAGTGTAATTTACTGAAAAAATTAGCTCATTTATAGGAGATAATAATTTTAAACTTGATTTTGTATTATTTAAAGAAAATAAATTTTCTAATCCTATAATGAAAATATCTGAAAATTGAGTTCTAAATTCAGAAATATCATCTTCATCACAAATCAAAATATAGTCATTTTTATCTAAATTTTGTGTAGGTAAATAAAGTGTATCATTTTCATTTACTAACTTCAAATCTTTCAATGAAAGTAATTTTTCAGACGCATTAAAAATCTCTATATACTCTGCATTTGGTAAGTTTATAGAAGGATTTGGGTCAAGCATTAATTCTGTAATTTTTAATTCGCCAAAGTGTGGGCTTGCGCCAATTTCAAACTCCAAATTTTGAATTTCTATATGATTTTCAAAACAATCAGAAATATCTTTTATGCTGATTTTATAAAATTTATTCTCTGTAAATGAATTAGTTTTAATTTTAACTTGACTCTTTGTTATCCAATAAATATCCTGAATTGTAACATTTGGACTTATCGTAAAATTTGACTTATCAATCCCTAAAGTATTCAAATCCACATTGAAAAACAAGATCAAAGAACTATCACTTTCTACAATTAGGTCTTGTAATTTAGGCTGAACAATGTAGTTATATTTACCATTGATAGAGTTCATTTCGGCAGGTGTTCCACCCTTTGAGTTTTCGGAAGATCGCCAGTTTGTTGCTCCTTGACAGCTCGCATTTAAATCTATCATTTCTAATGACCAACCACCTGATGCTTTGTCTTCGTTTTGATACCATTGATTGCTATATTTTATTGAATAAATAATCTGATTATTTTGTATATTTCTAAGAATTAAATTTTCACTTGAGTTATTTAAAGATGGAAAATTAGAAACTCCAAGTACGTTTTTACTTTGAAATCTATCTGCTTTTGAGCTTGGACAAATCAAAACAAATTCTTGAGGTAATAAATAAAAATTAGGCAAAGTAATCCCAGATTTTTCATCTTCAAATTGTATATCCTCTAGGCTAATGATTGAGTCAGAGCGATTATAAATTTCAATGTATTCTGTCTCAGGTAAGCCAATTACAGGAGTTTCATCTGCCATGATTTCGGTAATCCAAAGCCAGTTTTTTAGAGACCTTTTAGTAATAGCTAACTTAAAATTATACCATTCTAATTCATCTCCTGTATGACTCTCAATGTTTTTAAAACTGAGCTGATAAACTGTCTTGAAATCTAATGGTTTTTGCATTGAAATTTGCAAGATTGAATCTTGTTTTATCTCAAGGGTTTTGATAAAAATATTATTATTTAAATAAACTTGATTAGTATTCATAGAAGAGTTTTTAATTTTTTGATTAAATATTACTTCAATTTTAGAATTGTGTAATAATTTAACTGAGTAAACTTCCAATCTTTTCGCACCTACTACTTTATCCTCTAAAATTTCTTCGGTAGAATTTGGAAAGTTTAAGATGGGTTGATTAGGTTTAGAAGGAGTGCCACCAAGTTTTGCTCCCGAAATTGACCAATTTTCAAGAGTATTTGAATTTGTTAAATCAATGATTTCCAATGAGTAACCTCCCTCATATTGACCAATTTTCTTTAGCAATGAGTCAGAATAAATAACTGAAAAAATCTCGTATTCCGAAGTATCTTGAAGTACCAGTTTTTCACCTGAATTATTTAAGGAAGGAAAGCCTAATACCCCTATTGCATTTTCAAAAAGTCCGATATTTTTAGAGCTTGTAAGCACCAAATATTCATCTTTTTGTAAGAAATAATTGGGTAAATTGATGGAATCTATACCATCTTTTAAAATTATACTTTTTAAAGAAATTAATTTATCTGTTCGATTATAGATTTCTAAATACTCTGCAGTTTGTAAGGAATCAAAATCAGATTCTTTAGGCATAATCTCTGAGATAATAATGTCATTTTTAGTAGCTCTTTGTCCGATTGCAAATTGAGTAGTATCTGGTTTTGTATTTCCAGCACAGTCTTTTAAATTATTTACAAAAATAGTATAAATATAAGAACTGTCTATTTTTTGTTGAAATGATATAATGATATTTTTGTTGTCAATAATTTTAATTCTTTCAATCGGAATAAAAGGAGTAAATTGATAGTTCTCTGTATTAGAGAGTGCTGATTCTTCAATAATCTCTGTAAATGAAATTTGAATAGAATCTGTATTCAAAATAGTAAGTCCAGTAATTTGAGAGGCAACTTTATCAGGATGTTTTTGATAAATTGAGTTGGTTTTAGCAGGAGTTCCTCCAAGCGTATCTAAAGAAGCTGACCAACTTTCAGATTCAGAGCAATTTGTTTGATAATCAATTTTTTCTAATGACCATCCACCTGTTTTTTTCTTCGTATCTTGATACCAATAATCAGAATATGCCACACTATCAATGATGTTCCCATCCCAATCTTTGAGGTACAAATTTTTTCCACTATTGGTAAGTGATAGCCATGACTCTAAAGCTAAAACATGACCATATTTTTTATATTGAGATTCTGCTTCTTTGGGACAAAGGACAACGAAATCTCCTGCATTTAACCGAAAAGACTCTAAAATTTTGTTACTCTTTCCATCCGATAATTGCAAGCCTCCTAAATCATAATCTTGATTCCCATTATTGTATAATTCTAAGAATTCAAATTTAGGCAATGATTGTGAAGGTTCTGGATCTGGGAAAATTTCATTGAAAATAATAGCTTGGAAACTAGGTGAGACAGGTCTTTGAAAAGAAATAGTTTGAGGTTGAAGCATTCGGTTTCCTTGAAGATCTTCAATATATTGAATAGTCAAAGTGTATTGCTTATTAAGTTGAAATAAATTTGTAAATTTTAAAGAAACAAAATTTGGATTTGATTTATGTTTCTGAATCTCTATGGGAAATCCGATTCCTTGATTTACTTCAAAGAAATTTAAGGCTTCTACAGAATAATCTGAGATTGCTTCTGAAAATTTAACTAATAGTTCATTAGTACCAATTACAGTAACTGTCT
This sequence comes from Cytophagales bacterium UBA2561, assembly GCA_002340355.1. Taxonomy (GTDB): domain Bacteria; phylum Bacteroidota; class Bacteroidia; order Cytophagales; family Thermoflexibacteraceae; genus UBA2561. The sequence goes on along the minus strand of DDLX01000017.1, from coordinate 410,735 downwards.
GAACTGAGGGGGAACGAGCATCAAACTGAAAAGCCTGATTCTGAAAAGGTGTAATTTGTCTTGACTCTAATCTTATATTATTGATTTTCAGGTGATAATTTCTATCTGACTCAAAAGCAGAGGCAAATTGTAGATGAACTAAATTTGGGTTTTCTAAGTCTCTTAGAGCAATAATAGGCTGCCCAAAGCTTTCAATTTCATATTTTCTTGCATTTTCGGCATCCGACTTTTGAGGTGAATATTCAAATAAAATATTAAGTAAGTTTTCAGAAACTGGAGTAATATTTTGGATATAATTTTCAAAAGTAAATTCTTTCTTCAAATTGATGCTTTTATCATTTTGTATATCCATAATTTCAGATATGGATAACTGATATTTTTCATTTAATTCTAATGAATTTTGTACTGTCAAGAAAACAGTTGTAAAGTCTGTAGGGTGCAAATGAACTTTACTTGGTTTTCCTATATTTTGGCTTATTTCATAAACTGATTTCTTTTCTGTATTACTTTTTTCTAAAGGCTGTGAAAAATGCAATGAAATCTCGGTTTTTGATAATGGATGAATCTGATAAAGAAAAGGCTTTTTAGTACTAAATTTTTGATTTATAGTACTTTGAATTGTATTTAAATTAATATCTTTGAGGTTTTGAATATTCAAATTTAAGTTTTCTTTGTTGGCGATTCCTGTAAAAGTAAGTGTTAAAATATTTGGAAAAAATGAATCTAGTTTAGCAGAAAGAGGATGTTGATTGGTGTTTGTAATCCGAAAATTTGTTACAGCTTCTGCACTTGTTTGATCTAAGTTTTCACTAAAAATTAATCGAATTTGAGAATTTGAAAGTACTTCTATCTTGAGTAATTGAGGTGCTTTTGTATCATAAAAAAAAGTCTTAGAGGTAGTTGAAAGTTGATTGCCTTGAAGGTCTCGAATATTAGAAATTTTGAACTTATAAGCAGTGTTTAATATAAAATTTTCTTTAAATATTAATTGTACTTTTTTATCTGAAATAATATTAATTTTCTCAGGAAAACCAATTTGATTATCCACACTATAATTATTGAAAATTTTTGCTGTAATAGGGTCGATATTCTCAGAAAAGTACAACTCTAGTATATTTGAAGAAACTGCTTTTATCATTTGAATCTTGGGCTTCTTAGTGTCGAATTCAAAGGTTTTTTGAATCTCTGAATTTTGATTATTTTTTAGGTCAGATAAATTGAAAACTGTCAATGTATAAAGTTCATTTTTTGTAAAATTCTGATTAAAAAATAATGATATTTTTTGCGGATTTTTAGATGATAAAACAGCAGAAATTGGAGTAGGAAATGAATTATTCGATTTATCTTTTAAAGTATAATTTCCTAAATCTTCGGCTGAACTTTTCTCTATTTTTTCATCAAAAAAAATATCTAATGCATACTCCGAAGGGACTTCAATTTTATCAATTTCAGGAGGTGAATTATCTGTAAATGTGAAAGTTTCTGTTTGTGAAATCAACACATTTCCTGCTAAATCTTGAATATTCTTTGTTATAATTTGGTAGTTATTGCCTTCCTTTAAATTTGTTGAAAATTCAATAATAACTACTTTATTATCAGGGTTTTGAAATGAAATATTATGAATTCTTATACTTCCAGAGTTTAACGTATAATTTTGAGGATTTAGAGCTGAATTAGCTTCTAATTTCTCAGAAAAAGCTAATTTAATTCGGTTTGGTGGTGCGCCTGTTACAGTTGTAAAAGTAGGTGGAACAATATCTGGAATTGTTCCATAAATTTTCAAATTATCAATATACCAGCGTCCTGTAGATTTTTCTGCTTCATATCCATAAATTCGAAACTCCACTTCAGAGTTCAAATTTTGAAAAGCTAAATTATTGCTTAAATCTAATATCTGATTTTTTCGAGTACTGGTATTGTCAGGAATAGAAATTGAAAGTAAATCTGTGGTAAAATTATCAACACTTGAACGAATACTCCAATGGCGAATTCCTGTAGAAGTACGGTCTTCATCCAATTCAATTTTTGAAAGATTTAAGAGGTAAGAATTATTAGGGTGAATCTTGAAAAAATAATATTTTGATAAATCAATTCCGTTTGTACTCCAGTTTTTAGCACTAAAACATCCCGTATTTGAATTGGGAGTAAGGTTGTATTGCTGAATATCTGTAATATTTCCATTTTGTGGCTGATAGTTTGGTGATTTTTGGGTGCATTTAATACAACCATCAAATGAAAATTCGGTTAAAAGGTTTTGAGCAGATAAAAAATGACAAAAAAATAGCAAAAAGTACACGGTAAATGCTTTGTTTTTCATAATGCTTCACTTTGGTTTGTTTGAAAATGGTTTAGTGAGCAAAATGTAAAGGAGAAATAATAGAAATGCAATTATTTAATGAAATTTTTATTTTGAAGTACCAAAAAAGCCCTCTGATAAAAGAAATTTTATCAGAGGGCTTTTTATATTTTTGAGTAAAATATGAGTGACTATTTAGGCAATCTCAACTCGTTTAAAATTCGAAACGGTTAATCCTTTCTGAACACCATTTAAGAATTTAGCAACAGAAGTTTTAGACATTCTTACATATTCTTGGTCAAGTAAAGTACGCTCTTTGAAGAACTTATTTAATTTTCCTTGAGCAATTTTGTCTAACATCTTCTCAGGTTTTCCTTCTGCAATTAATTGGGCACGATAAATTTCCAATTCTTTGTCAATAATCTCTTGAGAAATACCATCTCGATTAACTGCCAATGGCTTCATTGCTGCAATTTGCATGGCTATACCACTTCCTGCTTCGCTTATGTCTGCATCGCCTACATTTTTTAGAGCGACCAATACGCCTAATTTTCCTGTATTGTGAATATAACTAAATATTTTTTCACCTTGTAAAACTTCGTAAGCAGAGACTTCGATTTTTTCACCAATTTTTCCGACTAAATCCGTGATATGGTCAGTAATGGTGCGTTCATCCAATTTTAAAGCAACTAAATCTTCTTTAGAAGCAGGTTTTTCGGCAATAGCTTTCGCAAGTATTTGCTCTCCTAATCCGACAAATTCCGCATTTTTTGCTACGAAATCGGTTTCACAATTGAAAGCGACTAATAATGCTTCGGTGGCTTCTTCGTTCGTATGAACAAAAATTGCTCCTTCGGAAGCCTTTCGGTCGGCTCGTTTGGCAGATACTTTTTGTCCTTTTTTTCGCAACAACTCAACCGCCGCCTCAAAGTCGCCGTTGGTTTCGGTTAGGGCTTTTTTGCAGTCCATCATGCCCACGCCCGTCATGTCGCGCAATTTTTTTACGTCTTTTGCTGAAACAGCCATGTTTTTGATTTCGTTAAATGAAATATATTATCCTCAAAATGAGGGTTTTCTGAATTATTTCTTCCCTCAGATGAAATTTGAGATATTATTCAAGTGAGGTGTTAGAGGGCAAAGATAAAATTAATTTGCCGTAACTGTACTTTGCTTTGCTTTTTGAACGAGACGATAGCCTTTTTTTGCTTTGGCTTTGAGTTCATTGAGTTCTTGTCGAGCATTTCTCAAGGCTTCAGTATCAGCTTCGGTGCGGTCTGCTTTTTTCTTTTTGAAAAAGTCAGACTGTATTTTTTTGAGGTCAGAAATCTTGGTTTCGATTTCTTTGAGTTCTGCAACAGTCATCGTATTTGAAAGTTTAAAACGTTCACAATCAAGAAACTAAATGGCAATAAACACCTATTTAATTGATTCATCAAAAGGGTTCAATCCAATTTTGAGGCGCAAAGATATAAAATTTTCGGATTTTCCTGAAATTTAAGTCTTTATCTCAATCAAAAAGACTTCTTAAGTTTTCAAAATCTCATAAGCTTTGTGCTTTTCAAGTCATTTTTCAAGAAAAAATTAGTTTAAATTTTAATTCAAAATTTGATTAATCATTACATTTACTTGATTTTTATCTACCCAGCCTACAATTCGTCGTACTACTGTACCATCAGGTTTAATGAAATAATTAACAGGCAATTCTTGTACGCCATATTTTTCTGCAATTATACCTGCTGTATCTAATAACATTGGGAAAGTTGCCCCATATTTTTCGCGGAATTTTTTGGTTGCTGAAGGAGCTTGAGCGACATTAATTGCCAGTAATTCAAAGTTTTCTTCTTGAAGTTCAGTATAATATTTTTGGGTTGCAGGAAATTCTTTTTTACAAGCAGGACAATAGTCTGCCCAAAAATAAATCATCACCATTTTACCCTGATAATCACTGAGTTTATAGTTTTTATGCTCTAAATCAGTGGTTGAAAAGTCAGGAGCTTTTGCTCCTGCAGGAACTCCTTTTTCAAGTGTGGGCATACAAGCCGAAAGAAAAATAGAGCAGAGAAGAAAACTACAAAACCAAATAATATTTTTGAAAAACATGAGTTTTGCCATTAATTAAAATGTTATAGACGTGCATCCACTTTAGATTTATCCCAAAAGGATTTGACATCATAGATTACGGTTTTTTCGGTACTTAATTCTCTTAAATTTAAATTCTTGAACTCTTGATGAGGAACAGCTAAAATAATAGCTTCATATGTTTTTGTTGGTTTTTCCAATAATGAAAGTCCATATTCTTCTTTGACTTCTTGTGGACTAGCCCAAGGATCAAAAACATCTATATTTGTCCCAAAATCCTCTAATTCTCGAATGACATCAATCACTTTTGAATTTCGAATGTCAGGACAATTTTCCTTAAATGTGATGCCTAATATCAAAATGTTTGAATTTTTGATATGATAGCTTTTATGAATCATAAGCTTGATGATTTTGTTTGCTATCCACTTACCCATATTGTCATTAATGCGTCGCCCTGCAAGAATTACTTCAGGCAAATATCCCAAACTTTCTGCCTTTTTAGTCAAATAATAAGGATCAACACCAATGCAATGCCCACCAACTAATCCTGGTCGAAAAGGCAAAAAGTTCCATTTTGTACCTGCGGCAGTTAAGACCTCAAGCGTATCAATACCTAATCGTTCGAAAATTAAAGCCAATTCATTGACAAAGGCAATATTCAAGTCTCGTTGAGCATTTTCGATAACTTTAGAAGCTTCGGCAACTTTAATCGAAGAAGCTAAATGAGTGCCAGCCGTAATAATTGAACCGTATAACTCATTTAAAGTTTGGGCAGTTTCAGGAGTACTTCCGCTAACTACCTTAGTTATCTTAGTGAGTGTATGTTTCTTATCACCTGGATTAATACGTTCAGGAGAATATCCACAAAAGAAATCTTGGTTAAATTTTAAGCCACTATGTTTTTCTAATACAGGCACACAATCTTCTTCGGTACATCCTGGATAAACAGTTGATTCATAAACGACTATATCACCTTTTTTAAGAATTTTCCCGACCATTTCGGAAGCACTCAACAAAGGGAATAAATTCGGTTTTTTATATTTATCAATTGGAGTGGGAACTGTTATAATGAAAATAGTTGCTTCTCGAATGTCTTCTATATTCGCCGTAAGAGTCAGATGTTGAGTGGATTGTAATTCATCATCCGAAACTTCTAGCGTAGCATCGTGTCCTTTTTGGAGAGCATCCACTCGGTCAGCTTTAATATCAAAACCAATGACAGCACGATGTTTTCCAAGCTCTACGGCTAATGGTAATCCGACATAACCCAAACCAATGATAGCAATTTTAGACATAATTTTTGAGTATTTTGAAAATAAATAAAATCAAAATATAATATTCGTCAAAAATTTAAAAAGCCTAGAGATTTAAACCAAAATTGACGAGCTACATCAAAAAACGAAAGTTGGTATATATATATTAAACTTGAAAAAATTAAGGAAGCTGTTTTAATTTCTAAAACCAATTTTTTTTAATAGTATGGTTTTGGTTTTAGAAAAACTTTTTATGTTCTTCTTTTCAAATCAAAATGAATTACTGGTTTGAATTATAAAATTCATTGATTTGAGAAGTGATTTTTGGGTACGCTACCCGACAAAATTCCTGAAAAAGTTGCGTATCACTGGGGCGTTTCTGCTCAGATAATTGACAAAATCGTTTTTGCACACTCGAAAGCTCCGAAGTATTTCCTTTACAAATCCCCCATTCTGTTAGCCATGTGTACTGCTCAGTTAAGGGTTGATTGATCAAGTCTTTGTTTGTTTCGTATTCTAAAATTTTGACAATAAAACTGCCTTGAACTCGAACTCTCTTTTTGTAAGCATAATATTTTGTAGTCGCAGAAATCCGTTGATTTTCAGCTTTAACATAAGTTTGTCCAACTGAAAAATAATTGAATTTTAGATTTAAAATATGGTCAGGTTTTTTTGGTGTTCCTGATTTTATTTCGTGAGGTAATACAAATTGGACAGGTTGCTCAAGAGTCTGATTTTCAAAATATTGTTGTAAACTTTGTTCGAAATCTTGAATATTTATATTTTGAGCAGTTAAAGGGGTGAAATCTGTGTGAATTAATACGCGATAGGCTGCCATATTCCATGCTTGTTTGAGTTTTTGGTGATTATCTCGAAAATTAGTTTTTAGTTTTTCGGTTTCTTGAAAGTGGTGCAATGCACGTTTTCCACCTGTCCGATTTTTCTGGCTCAACCACTCTATCCCTGCCAAATAATGTTCTTCGGCACCTCGAATACGGTATTTTGTAAATTTTCGAGATGAATATTTAGGAGCTTTCAACTCAACTTTAGGGCAATCTTCTAGAGTATAGTATAAATTTTTGATTTTCTGATATACTCGAAATATTCGAGCAAAACGAAACGATTTTTTTGAACTTTTAGCTTTTTTGAAGTCATTTTGGAGTGTACTTTCTACGGTAGGATATTTTGCCCGAACTTGGTTGGCTAAGGCGACATCATGTTCTTTTTTCAAGGTTTGTAAAGAACGAATGACGAAAGTATAATCTTTTTCTTGGGTGGTCAGAGTTTGAGCATAGGCTAAAGTAGAAATAAAAAACGCAAAAATTAGCCCTAAAAATCTGCTGAGATGTAGTCGTTTCATTTGTTAAAATCTATTATTGAATACTAATTATGATGGTTAGATTATAAACAAATGCCTTTCCGATTTGTGTGATTTGTACCAGAGTTTTTTGAAAATCATGATAATCTGCTATCGAGGAACAGTTTTATATAAAATTCCAGTAATAAATGTAAAAATCACACGAGGCATCCAAGCCGCAATTTGAGGATCAAGTGTGCCTGCCTGCCCCATACTTCGAGTCATTCGTACAAACGTAATGAACATAAATGCCAACAAAAAACCAAAAGCAATCTGCATCCCAATTCCCCGCCTTGATTTTCGAGCTGACAAGATAACTCCCATTGCGGTCAGAATAATGATCGTAAAAGGATATGTGTAACGTTCATATTTTTCGACTTCAAAAATCCCTACTTTTGTGTTTCCTCGTGCTAACTGTAAAGCGATATACTCGTCTAACTCGGGAATCGTGAGAGTTTCGTGTAATAAATGTTTGCTTTCAAAATCACTGGGACGCATATTCAAAGTAGTATCCATTGCTCTACCTGTTTCGATATGCTCAACTTCACCTTCGAAGATATGTCGTTTGTAACTAGCTAAATGCCACTTTGATTTGGTGCTATCCCACTCAATACGAGGCGCTGTTAATTTTTCGGTTAATTCACCATCTATAATTTTTTCAATAGTAAATAAATACCCTGTATGATTGATATTATTATAATTTTGTAAATAAACAAATGTGTTTGGAGCGACCTTGATATGTACGTTTCGTTGGTCAAAATAATATTGTTTTTTAAGGTATTCGACCTCGAAGGCAACTTTGGTTTTGTTAGCTCTTGGGATAATCCAACCTGTTAAGGCAAAAGTCAAAATAGCTAAAAAGACAGCACCAACCATATATGGCACCATAATTCGACGAAAACTTGTTCCACTGGCTAACATGGCAACAATTTCGGTTCGCGAAGCTAGTCGTGCTGTAATAAAAACTGTCGCAATAAAAACGGTTACAGGACTTAATAAGTTGGTGATATATAGAAAAAAATTAAAATAGTAATCTCTCAAAATTGACCAAGCTGTTAGGTCAGGATGCATAAAATCATCGCTTTTTTCGCCGTAATCAATTACACAAATAATTGCGTTGAGAATGAGAACAACAAACAAAACGGTTTGGAGAAATTTAAATAAGATATAACGGTCAAGGAGTTTCATTGGTACTTATTTGACTTGAACGACAAAGGTACATCTTTTGGGGAAAATAGAAGAGGATAAAAAGCCCTCCAAGTTAGCCTATTTAATATAAACAAAGATTCGGAGGGATAAACGCTAATTTAAAAAAACAGTAAAGCTTACACCATAACGATTTATTTGGGCTTTTTCTTTGCCAAGATTTCGCCGTGATAAAGCCAAAAATGGCATAATTTCAAAATTAACTCCACGAATTTGTGGTGAAAAATGCAGACCAACTTTGGTAGCACTAAGCGGATAAAATTTTCCAGTTAAATCTAAACCTTGGTTAGTTTCAGGTAACCCATCTAAAGGTGCAGTCTCATATTCATAAATATAACTTTCTTGTAAAATCAATTGATTTGACCATTGAACTGAAAAGCCCATTTTCCGAGCTGATTGGTAACGTATGCCGAACGGAATATCAGCAACCCACCAATTAGCATAAGCGATACGAGGATAGGCATTTCTTTCAATAAAACGCTTGATTAACAGCATATTATTTTCAGGATTCAAGGCATAAACTACATTTTCAGGTACAGGTGGATTTAACTGTTTACTAAATTGAAAATGTTGTACTAAAAATCCTGTTTGTAACTTAAATTTATCGGCTAATTTTCGATTTACCGTAACTCCACCTCCCGCAAAAGGTAGTGCTTCAAAATTAGAAGGCATGACAACCCCACCTCCGAAAGCAGTTAATCCAATTTGGAATTTAGATGATTCTTCGCTTAAAACTTTAGTTGGAAATGAAGTAGAAGCAATCGCATATTTTTCTGGTGAAATCTCAGTATTTATGTCCGATTTTATGGATAACAAAAAAGGAGATAGAGAAGGCAAAAGAGGTAATTTTTGAGACTGTTCAGCCGTAGGTTTCACAAGCTTAGCCGAAGTTGCGATTTGATTTTTTTCCGTATTTTCTGCTAAAATTTTAACAGGGATTATGGCTTTTTCTACATTTTTTTCAACTACTGAATTATCGTTTGAATTCGTTGAAATAGATTCAGTTAAAGGTAAATTATTCTGTTTAATTGACTGATTTTCTGTAAATTCAATAGAATTATTAGTCGCCAAAGGAGAAACGGAATTAGTTTGATTTTTTTTGATCAAAGTGGTACTTGTTCCAGATTCTTGAGATAAAGTGTCCAAACCAAATTCAGAATTAAGTTCAGAATACACCCAAATACTTCCAGAGAATAACATTGCCAATGCCACTACTGCAGCATATCGCCATCTTTTGACCCGATAAACTTTTTCCTGAGTCGAATCCTCTTGCAGACGTTTTTGCATATCTGCCCAATGGTCAGGATTGAATTCAGGTTCGTAATTTTCTAAGGTATCTTTGAACTTTCGCCCAAGGGGGTCTTGCTGATTTTCCCGCATAAGCATTTTTCTTTCAGTTTAAAAAGCAGTATATGATAACGGCTAAAATGAAAATTAATTAAGTCGTTTCGACCAACATCCGTTTACTGAGCATTTGGCGGAGTCGGCTTTTGGCACGGGATAAATGTGATTTCGAAGTCCCGACTGGTATTCCAATATGTTTACTAATTTCTACGTGTGTAAAGCCTTCAATTTCGTACAAATTAAATACTGTCCGATAGGAATCAGGTAGGGCTTGTACCATTTCCAGTATTTCATCTGCCGAAATTTTATCCAATACTGATTCGTCAAATACTTCATACTGAGCATTTTCTAAATCAGTATCATGGGCATATTTCTGATTTCGCCGAATTTTGTCCAAAGCCGTATTAATGACAATGCGCCGAATCCATGCCTTTAAAGACTTGGTACGGTCATGTTTTTTCAAGTTCTTAAAAACCTTCAAAAAACTGTCATTCAGCACTTCAAGAGCCTCGTCTCGATGAGGGGAATAGCGCAATGCTACACTCATCGCATAGCCGTAAAAATGCCGATAAAGTTGTTCTTGGGCTTTGGGGTCGCCTTTCAGACAGCCGTCCACTACATTTTTTTCATCAATTGATTCCAAAATTCTGACGGTTGAAAAGTTCAAAGATTATTGAGGGGTTTACAAATGTAAGCAAACCTCATTAATCCGACCGATATTCATGCCAAAATCCATAAAATTTATCTACTTTGAGAAAGTTTCGAACTTTCTCAAAACTTTCTCAAAGTCAATCATTTCATTATTTAGTAACTTTTCAATTTAAGTAGGTGTTAGCCCGATTTCTATAAAATCACCATTTGAAAGAAGAGTGAAAGAATTTATTTGTTTTATTAAATATTAATTTTTAAATTATCTATTTCAAGTGTTTTATGGAATTTCTTGAAAACACGTAATTTTAATCATTTCGCCAGCCATACAAATCGAAGCCATTCCCTCTAAAGGTTCATACGAAAAAGCAATGCGTTGCCCATCTCGCAAATCGGCTTGGATATTTTCGGAAAAAACAGGCTCAAAAGTTTTACCCTCATCGGATTCAATCACTAAACCACATCCGTCTAATCCTAATTGTTTGACTGTTCCAATATGCTGGCATTCCTCTAAAGGTGTTAAACATATGATTCGTACAGGAGTGGCATTGGCAACTTCAGAATTATACAATTGACAAATTACCAAATCATCATAACGTTGATCTGGTGTAATTTCTTCGTAATTAATCTTATAGGCAAAGCCATCTTTTACAAAATCAAGTAGTACTTGTGGGTTAGTCGCATTTTCATAAGGTTGCAGAAATGTTCCATCCTCCAATCGAAAGTAAATTTGATTAAATGCGCCATGCGCCGAACAATCCATTTGTTTCGCCAAGACGATAGTTTGACATTCAAGCGTTGCAGGTGGTATACACTCACAGTCTATTTCTCCACATGAGACTAAAAAAGAAAAGAAGCATATTAACCAATAATGGACTTTGCAAAGTTTGAAATAATTTTTCATGAGAATTACCCTGTTTTTTTATGAATTTTATTTGTGGGGTAAGACTCAGATACTAATGAAGTTGTTGCCTGAAAACTTTGGAAGGGAATATCAAAATAACATTTTTATCGTTTCAAGGCATCAAATTTTATGTTGAATCTGAAGAAACAAAACTTTGCCAAATATCTTTATTAGCTTCACGAAGCTTAGTAAGATTTACTATTTGATTTTCAATAAAATATAGTATAATTTTGAGATTTAGATTTTCCAGTAACTCAAGCAAAATCAATGGAAGAAATAACCTCAAAATTCAATAAAAAATCTTGGACTAAAAGCACCACCAAACCGAATCATTCTGAGCAAGAATTATCTGAAACGGAAATCAAATACACCAACTCGGCTGTATTTGAAAATTCTTTTTGGTGTGATTGCCTTTTCTATTTTTACGATATGGGCAATCAGTCGAAGTTATGAAGAAGTCGTTGAACACAATGCGAAAGGCGAACCACAACTGAAACCCGAACGCCTCGCAAAACTGGCTGATGACCTGAGAAAAATGTACAAGTGTCAGTAATATTCTCTTTGAGCAACGAAATCAACTTATTATCCGTGTTACAGTTGTAAAGATATGGCTTGGGTACTTTTGAATGAAGGCGAAATATATAAATATGGTGAAAAATATGATGATAATGATTCAAGATATTATGGATCAAAGTTAGAGGCAATAAAATTGAAGTTAGTGCCTGAATTTTTTGGAGATAAAATGGCTTGTTACGAGGAACAACAACGAAAAAATTAGGACATCCCCTGGCAATAAACAAGATAATTAAATGATTACGTATGGTTCAAACATTACGGAAATGGTTGCCGAGTTTTTTTGCTCAGGAGAAATCTGGGATGAAGTCAATCATAAGGTATCGTATAGTATGGATTTAATTTGGCATGGACTGGAAGATGATCTGTGAAATTAACTAAAGAGGAGTTTAACTTGGCAATTAGTGCCGCACTTGAAATGCATTTTAAAAAAAATCATGGATCTATTAACATAGATTCTTTACCAAAAGTTAGCGATATTGTAAAAGAGTATAAAACATTTGAAAATAATTTTAGTCAGGAATATGTCCAAAATTATAATGCACTTGTGAATGATATTTGTGGTACACTTGGTTTGTGATCAGATAAAAATATAAGTACAAGCATGAAACGAAATCTTGAAAAACAACTTGAAAAAAAGGTTGAGAGTTTTTATTTATTTACAAAAAACTACACTTCACAAATGATTCAAGATGTTAAAACCGAGAGTTTAGATTTGGAAAATCCATCTCATGCAATTAATCTTGATGAGAAATATTATTTATTAAGTTTCAGACGACGATCACTAAACTCACAAGAAATTAAGATTGTAGAGAGAGGTATTGGAAAAGAAGCTCAAAAACTTGAAGATGAAACCAAAATAGGTGAAGTCCCACATGGTCAAAGAATATCACTCATTGGAGAAAGTGATAAGTATTATTACAAGATTAAAACGATATATAAAGGTAAGCCAACAGAAGGATACATTATAAAAAAATATACAAGGTCTTTAACTTTAAAACCAATTTAATAAAAATTTTAAGACAAAAAACTACGTAATTCCTCTTGTACTTCCTCACTAAAATTTTTTGTACCGATTAAGTTTTTAATTTTTAAATTCAAATTATTGGTAATCAATTTATTAAATTGTTCTTGATTTTCGATACTTTGAAAAAAACGATAGAAGAAATGAGGTTCTTGACAATCATTTAGGATTTTCAGTACATTTTTTACGTTTTCCTCAAAATCAATGAAAAGTAAATTCATAGATACCTGAAAATGAATTAATTCTGATAAATTTTGCGTTAAAATTGGTTGATGAAATTGTTGGAATTTGAAAGGTGAAATTTGAGGATAAAAAATTAAGACATAATCTAAACTTGATAATACAAGTTCTTCATGTTCAGGTTGCAAATCTATAGTTTCTAAAATTGTGAAAATCTTCTCCAAAGTCTTATCCGAATAATAATTTATCGTCATTGCCAAATCAAGACAAGCAGTAGCTTTTTCAAGGTTATTTTCAATATCATTTTTGTCTAATTCTTGAATAAAGCTTTGATAAATAATATCATTTCCATCCGTTTCAAAATACGCATATTCCAAAATAAATAAATCTCGTAACTCATTATCATTCAAGAATTTAATAGCTTGTTCTGCTTCAATTTTTTTATAAATTGCAGTATCAAACTCTGTGAATTTATTTGTATGATTTTCCATTGATTTTGAGTTCTATTTTGTCTCTATTTGGTACGTTTTTGATTATTTCGGATGCCTCTTCTTTTGAGTTCTTTTTGAATACGCCGAATTAGTTCTCTATCTCCCGCTAATTTTGCCTTTGCCAATAAATCAAGTAATTCTTTCAGAGCTTTTGGGGATAATTCATCATCCCAAAGATTCTGTTTTCCTCCTTTGGATTGTAAAACTTCAATGGCTGGTTTTGATGATTGTGTTACAAAATAACCTATACCAAAAGTAATTGAAAATAAGGTAATTATAAAAATAATAATGTTTCGTCTGATACTTGGTTTTGGAATCGTTAAATTCATAAAAGCAGTTTCTTGAAGTTCAACATATCATTTTCTATTATTATTGATAATTAAATTACAAAATCTCACCTCCTGTCTTCCCATTGGGCAATAAAGACGGAAATAAATAGACAATTGCGCCCTGACTGGAAACCTCTAAATGGGCGTGTCCTGCTTCTTGCATATTTTCCAACTTTTGACGAGCTTCTTCCAAACTGAGGCGGGTTTGCATTGCGACCTCATCGGCAGTTAATCGTCCACCATGTTGAGAAGCCAATTGCAAGATATCTCGTTCTGATTTTTCATTTTTCAATCGTTTGATCCTTCGATTTGCTCCTCGAATTAAGGCAGCACCTCCCATAACAGGCAAAGCTCCCATTCCAAGCAATGCCGAAAATGTTCCAATATCCCAACCTTCTGCGAGCATAATCAGGAAGCCAGTACTGAGAAATGAACCACCCAAAATTAATAACCACGCAACTATTTTTTGAATTAATGTTTTATCCATTTTTGCCCAATCAGATTTACAGTTTATCGTATCCGTTCCACAAAATACATATCCACCTCACCTTTATTTTTGGCTTTTACTTTTCCTCGATGTATACACTCAAAACGGTCTTTGATCAATTCGTAAGTATTGCCCGAAATATTTACTTTTCCAACTTCTCCACTGGACTCCATTCGGCTGGCAAGGTTTACCGCATCCCCCCAAATATCATACGCAAATTTGCTCTTACCAACTACCCCTGCCACTATTTTACCTGTATTAATTCCTAAACGAAGTTCAAAAAAAGGTAATCCATTGGTTTGACGCTCTACTTTTCGTTTTTCGATAAAATCTTGCATTTTTAGTCCTGCCAATGTCGCATCAATGGGGTTGGTTTGGTTTGGAATAGGAATTCCCCCTGCACACATATACGCATCGCCGATAGTTTTGATTTTCTCTAAATTATGTTCTTTGGCAATGTCATCAAAAGCAGAAAAACAAATATTTAATTCGTTGATAATTTCTTCAGGAGAAAGTTTTTCTGCCATGAATGTGAATCCTTTAAAGTCAGTAAATAACACACTAACCGAAGTGTAGGAGCGGGGTGTAGCAGTTCCTTTGACCTTGAGTTCTTCGGCAACCTCGTGGGGTAAAATATTGAGTAATAATTCTTCGGATTTCTCTTGTTCCTTTTCGATTTCTTGTTTCGCTTTTCGAATTTTTATAGCGAAATAAATTGCAAACAAAACCAAAGCCAATGACCCCGCAAATAAAATCCAAAGTAATCGGGCTTGAGCGGTTTTCTTTTCGGCAGTCTGTTGAGCTATTTCTAACTCTAATGTTTGTTGTTTTAGCGAATCTTCATGTTGTAATAGTTGTTTTTCTTGGCGTTGAATTTCAAGTTGTTTAATAAGCATTTCTTTTTCTTGCTTTTCTTGTTCGGAAAGCAGTCGATTAACTTCATTCTTGTTTGATTTAATGTCTTGAAGCGACCGAACCATCGCATTATACATGCTTCGATAGGAGCGAGCATATCCTTTTAATTCTCTATAAACTTGTTGATATTGTCGGCGACGTTTGGGATCTTGTTCGTTTTCATGTTCTTTTTTAAAATTTTCTGCTTTACGGTCATATAAATCAGCTAGAGCCTTAGATGCTCCTGCAGAAACTTCGTAGAGTTTATATTTTCCTGCTAAATTATGTGCTGTTTTGAGGGGCGAAATAGCTTCCTCTCGCTTGCCCAAACGTAATAAACACATTCCTCCCTGATAAAAAGATTTAGCACGCCCTTCATTGTTTCGCATTTGTCCATATAATTCTTCAGCTTGCTTAAATTTTGTTGTTCCCGAAGTGTATTTTTTTCGTAAATAATCGACCATACCTAACCCAAAAAAGACATCCGCACGCAAAGCAGTACTGTTTGTTTCATCTGCAATTTGGCGTGCTTCTTCAAAATACTTTTTGGCAGTGGAAGTGTTTTTTCGTTCTTGGATATAGACATTGCCAAGACCAATTGCCGCTCGTCCTATTTTTCGCTTATTTTTTGATTCAAGTGCTTTTTCGTACAATTGTCCTGCTTCAGTAATGGAATTCTGCGCTAGCATAATTTGGGGTAAAATCCAGCCTATTAATCCCAAACAAAATAGTTTAAATATCAAATTCGTATTGAGCGACATCCGATTTTTGATTTTGAAGATGCAAAAGAAGATTTTAGAATGATAGATAAATGATTTATCCAACTTTACATAAAGAAGTAAAGATAGGTTTTGCGACTGAAAGTAACAAAAAATGAGAAATTCCGTGATTTTTTTAGCTAAATCCGTGATACTCTCCAAAAATACTAGTGTTTTATCCCTTTAATTACAAGAAACTACCTGAAAAACAGAATGGTTATAGTATTTAACTCCATTTATTTCGTAAATTTGTCAAGTCGAAACAATCGCTAAAGACAATCAGTATAACCACAAAGATTATGACAAAAGAACAATTATTACAGCAGATTCGTCATCAACGAAAAAAACACAATATATCTCAACAACAAGTTGGTGAGGCACTCAAAATGAGCCAGCCTTTGTATAGTAGTTATGAGACAGGTAAAGCCGACATAGGACTAGAAAAATTCCTTGATATTTGTGAAAAACTAGGACTGGAATTGATTTTGACCGAAAAAGATAATCCGTTCCCGATTTCGGAGGCAATGAAAATTGAATTGAAATTACGATTTTCGGATTGGCTGGAAGTGCTAACAAAGAATTGAAATTTTTACTTTAAAAAGAAATTTCTGATTTTTAATTATAAAAAAAATTAACTTTATATTGATGAAATTTTTTATCAATACACTTTATTTTTTAGCTGAAAAAACTGAAATCCTAACTTGAATTATCCAACAAATAAATCGATGAAACAAACCTTATTTGATAAAATTTGGGAAAGTCATGTAGTGAATCGTCAAGAAGGTTTCCCCGATGTTTTTTACATTGACCGACACTATATTCATGAAGTTACTACTCCCCAAGCCTTTGATATGCTTCGGGAACGAAACTTGCCTGTTTTTCGTCCACAACAAACGACTGCAACAGCAGACCACAACGTTCCTACCCAAAATCAACACTTGCCAATTCAGGAAGAATTATCAAGAATGCAGGTCGAAAAACTCACCCAAAATTGTGAAGAATTTGGTTTAGAACTTTACGGCTTAGGGCATCCTTTTCAAGGGATTGTTCATGTGATTGGTCCCGAATTGGGTTTTACACAGCCAGGAATGACAATGGTTTGTGGAGATAGTCATACTTCTACGCATGGTGCATTTGGAGCAATTGCCTTCGGAATTGGAACAAGTATGGTCGGGCAAGTTCTTGCTAGCCAATGTATTTTGCAGTACAAGCCCAAGCGGATGCTCATCGAAATTAATGGAAAGTTAGCTCAAGGAGTATCGGCTAAGGATGTCATTTTATATATTATTTCACAATTAACAGCAAGTGGTGGAACGGGCTATTTTGTGGAATATGCAGGAGAAGTATTTGAAAATATGACGATGGAAGAACGCATGACAGTCTGCAATATGAGTATCGAAATGGGCGCACGAGGTGGCTTAATTGCTCCTGATGAAACAACTTTTGCGTACATGAAAGACAGAAAATATGCTCCTCAAGGTGAAAATTGGGATAAAGCGATAACTTACTGGAAAACTCTTAAAACAGATGACGGTGCCGAGTTTGACAAAGTTTATGAATTTAAGGCGGAAAGCATTCATCCAATGATTACCTATGGTACGAATCCAGGGATGGGAATTTCGGTCAATAGTTCGATTCCAAAATCTGACGAATTGAGTGATAAATCAGAAATTCCATCTTTTCAAAAATCTTTGGCATACATGGGGTTAGAGGAAGGCACAAGCATAAAAGGTAAGAAAATAGATTATGTTTTTATCGGAAGTTGTACTAATTCCCGTATTGAAGATCTTCGTACTGTAGCCCAATTTGTTCAAGGTAAGAAAAAAGCCGAGGATACTGTAGTTTGGATTGTACCGGGGTCGAAGCAAGTTGAAAAACAAGCCAAAGCCGAAGGGTTAGACAAAATTTTTGCTGAAGCTGGTTTTGACTTACGAGAACCAGGATGTTCAGCTTGTTTAGGAATGAATGAAGACAAAGTTCCTGTGGGAAAATATTGCGTTTCGACCTCAAATCGTAATTTCGAAGGACGACAAGGACAAGGTTCACGGACTTTCTTAGCCAGTCCTTTGACTGCCGCTTTAGCTGCCGTAACAGGTCGAGTAGATGATGTTCGAGAATATTTGTAAGTAATTAATTTTTATTATAATAAAAAAATCACCTTTGGCAAAGTAAAGATTTTATCAAAGGTGATTTTTTATGTTTTTAGTTATTAATAATAATTTATACTACTTAGGCGACACTTTTAAGGAGTGTATTTTCAATGACTTCCTTGAGATTCTTTTTGGGTAACGCACCTTGTGCCATTTGTGGAATTTCGCCATCTGCAGTACAAAATAGTATTGAAGGAATACTTCGAATGCCAAACATTCCTGATAGTTCTTGTTCTTTTTCAGTATCAATCTTATAAATGTTAATTTTACCTTTGTATTCTTCAGCTAATTCCTCCAAAATAGGCGAAAGCATCTTGCAGGGTCCACACCAATCGGCATAAAAATCAATGATGCAAGGTAGCTCGCCCTCAAATTTCCATTCTTTATTTGCTTCAAAATCAAATACTTTTTCCTGAAATGATTGCTTTGTGAGATGTTCCATCAGTTTTTATTTTTTATAAAATGAAAAGTTTTTCATTTGTTCATGTAATAGAACGCAAAAATACATCATTTTGTTTTTATGGGCAAATTTGAAGCTTTTTTTCAAATTTTTCAGGTAAGTTTACTGACTCAAAAAATAGCAATAATTTATGAAATTACTTGAAGGAAAAAATATACTCATTACAGGAGCATCACGTGGCATTGGTCGAGCTGTTGCCCTCAGATGTGCGGAACAAGGAGCAAATATTGGCTTTACATATTTGTCGAGTGTTGAAAAAGGAGAAGCTTTGGTTACTGAGTTGGAAAGTTATGGAGTTAAGGCAGTAGGCTATCGATCGGATGCTTCGATTTTACTCTCTGCACAAGAACTGATTAAAAGTTTTACTAAGGATTTTAGTTCTTTAGATGCCTTAGTAAATAATGCAGGCATCACACGCGATAATTTATTACTTCGAATGAGTGAAGACCAGTGGGATGATATTATGCGAGTTAATTTGAAGTCAGTCTATAACCTCACCAAATCGGCAGCACGTCCTTTTATGAAACAACGTTCAGGGTCGATTATCAACATGAGTTCGGTAGTTGGTGCAAAGGGGAATGCAGGACAGGCTAACTATGCGGCTTCGAAAGCAGGAATGATAGGGTTTACGAAGTCAATTGCTTTGGAGTTGGGTTCGCGAAATATTCGGTGTAATGCGATTGCCCCAGGATTTATCGAAACGGAAATGACTGCTCAACTTGACCCCAAAATGATAGCAGAATGGGAGTCGGGAATTCCTTTGAAACGTTCAGGGAAAGCCGATGAAGTAGCCGATGCCGTCATTTTCTTGGCTTCGGATATGTCTGCTTATATCACAGGACAGGTTTTGCATGTGAATGGTGGAATGTACACCTAAGAAACAAACTCAGTAAGAGTTGGGGTGTATTTTTGGATTTTCTGCCTTGTCTAGAATAGGGCAGAAATCTAAAGAATATATATTTGACAAAAACTAAAGTGCGAAATTGATAGACTAACTTTTATAGCCTCGCCGTCCTTTAAGTTTTTTGTCGGCGACATTTCGATTGAGAAACGTATTGATTTGGTCGATGTCGTAGTTACTAACTAACTCGCCTAAAGCATTGATTTTCATTTCAAATCCATTTAATTCTTCATGAACTTTGGGCTTTCGATTTTTTGATTTTCTTGAGCGTGCCATAAGTATATTATTTAAATTTGTTATCTGATTAGTTATCCTTGGCGATGGATAGAGCTTGGTTTTTCCAAGCATCGCTATTTATCATCTAGCAATATCAATGCCATCTGCCTCAGTAGCAAAATTCAGTAACGTACTATTTGTTTAATATATTATCAGAAAATAATTTCTGAAAACTGAAAACCAATACTTTATAAATTTATATTTTTTTTGAAAAATGTTAAAATATTATTTTTTAACATTTCTAAAAACATGAAAACAAGTTTTTTTTCGTTGTTCTTGCTTTATTTTTATTGATGAGCTAAAACTTTGAAATGGGGCTTAGTGGGACTTTTAGGTTTTTATAATGAACAGAATAATGGTTAGTTGATCGGAATCCTTGAAATTTAGTAATCGTTGTTTAGGAGTCATTCTTACAGATATCATACGACTAGTAAAGTAGGAATTTTTCAGTAATCTTAATTTATATGCTTAAAGTCCTTACTTTTTGTCGTACTTTTGCGACATGAAAACTTCCCAAAAAATTCCTTTTTTTATCTTCCTTTTTTCCTCTATAGGATTTCATTTCATTTCCTTCTCTGGAATATCTCAAGACAATTTTAAAACTGAAAATCAGATATTTGATACTTTAATTCAGACTGTGAAAATTCATCCCTTAGGAGATTCTCCCAAAACTCAAACTTTATCTGAAATTGCTCCTTTACAATTCCAAAATTTAGTTTTGACTTTTGATAAATTAACCGATTATGCCGAAGATTATGCGGTAAAAATTTATAATTGTAATGCGGACTGGAGGCGTTCGGACTTAGCAGAAAATGAGTATTTAGAGGACTATAACGAATTTTACATCCTTGATAATGAGCCTTCGTTTAATACAAAGATAAATTTTGTGCATTATCAATTTCGACTTCCAAAGGTGAAAATTGCAGGAAACTATATCGTGAAAGTTTACGAAGATGGTGATGAGGAAGCTGTTATTTTAGTCCGAAGATTTTGTATTTATCAGCCGTTATTTGGAACAGGAGGAAAATCAGAACGGGTAACAGGAGGGAATATTTCTGTTCGGAATCAAGAAATCCAGTTTGTAGTCAATTATGCTAATGTAGACTTATTAAATCCTGAAGAACAGGTTAAAGTAACCATTCGACAAAATGGACGTTGGAACAAAACAGTCACAAATTTGAAACCAACTTTTATAAAAACTGCACAAAAAAGGCTGGAGTACAATTTTTTTAATACTGAAAATATTTTTCGAGGAGGTAACGAATTTCGTTTATTTGATTTGACAAGTTTACAACAAAATACGTTAAATATCGCTAAAATAGAACGAACAGCTCTTAGAAATACAGCGATTTTGATGCCTGCAAAGTCTAGACAAGGCAAAGTTCGACATGATATCTTTGATGATATGAATGGACGATTTTACATCCAAAATCGGGATGTAGGACAAAATCCTACTACAGATTCTGATTATGTTAAGGTATTTTTTACGTTGTATCATCCTGAAGTTGCTGGGCGAGTCTTAATTTTAGGTGAATTAACCAATTGGCAATCGAGCCCCCGTTATGAATTAGTATTTAATCCACTTTTTGAACGATATGAAGGAACGTTTTTATTTAAACAAGGTTATTACAATTATATGTACGTATTAACCTCCAATGACTATCATACTACAGACGAAGAATATTTTGAAGGGAGTCATTTCAATACTGAAAATGACTATGAAATCTTTGTTTACTATCGTCCACTGGGCGCACGAACCGATATTTTGGCAGGTTATCAACAAATTCGATAATAAAAAATTAGAAAAACCGAAAATAAAGCCGTCGTTTGTAGAATTTGTCTTATTTTTCGACAACCTGAAAACCCGATAGGTCGGATTTTTAATCAAAAAATGGCATAAAAATAGAGGCTTATTTTCTGACAAGAAATAATAATGACAATGAAGAACCTCTTGAAGTTTTTATTTTTCTTCACTCTTCTCTTCATTTTTTGGGAAATGCACGCTCAGAATCCATTCGTAAAAGGAACGGTAAAAGATGAAAATGGTGTGCTTCTCAAGAATGCAGAGATACGTATTGATGGGAGCGAATCATTCAAAACAAATCAAAAAGGGGTTTTCCAAATGATGCTTCCTTCAGTGACACCTCAGAAGATTATCATTCGTAAAAGGGGAAAAACCTACAAAATTGTGGGTAAACCTGATTTTCAGCCTGCCAAAAATATTTTGAATATTATCGTAGAGGCTTTGCCACCAACTCCTCTTGAGGGAACAGTAACAGATGCCAAAGGAAAAGCTGTAGGGAATGTTTTAGTTATTATTGATGGTGTAAAATCAAAAGCTGTTAAGACTAATGAAGATGGTGAATTTGTTATGAAATTACCTTCAGGTACGGGGAGTCAAGCTATTCGAGGGTTTATTGTAGCAGGCTCAACTCTTAAATCATCAAACTATAATATTTCGAAAAAAGGAACTATTTTAGTTGTCAATATTACCCTACCTAAGAGTCTCATATCAGAATCTAGGCAGTCGGAAAATACGGCACAAGCTTCTCCAGAAACTTCAGAAGAAATTGTAGAAAAAGCTACTCAAGAAGATGCTAATACCAAAGTAGTTCGAGAAACAATGCAGGTCTTTCATGTTGTAATGTATAATGAAGGGAGTGAACCTGTTGATAATGCGAAAGTTATTGTTGATATCCAGAGTTATAAAACTGATCAACAAGGACGTTTTGAAGCTCATCTTTCGGAAGAACAAGTCTCTAAGATTACGACCTTAAACTTTCAAGTAGATAGTTTTGAAATTGTTAATAAATATTATGATCCTCGTATCAAACATATGTATTTGTATGTCAAAGACCCTGAACATCCTGTACTTCTGAATGACGAAGATGAGGTAATTCCCGACATTGAAGGAGATACTTCGGTGACCAATTATGCAGTTTATTTTCATCGGGTAGTCAATCAATTGGAAATGCGAAAACAGCTTCTTATTGAAAAAAGTACACATATTCGAGACGATATTCAGGACATTACAGCACAGTTAGAAAAAGAGCGTCTAACGACAAGTCAACGAAATAAACTCAATAAACACTTAGATGATTTGCGTCAAGAGTTGATTCAAACAGATGTTGCCTTTGAAGAAGTGGAAGAAAAAACACATGCTGTAATTGATGAGATGGAGGCAGTTATTGAACAAAATCAAGAAGGTTTTCGACAGGAATTACTTCGAGATATTGCCATTTTTGCCGTAATTACATTAGTATTATTAATTATAACATTGATCTCAGTACGAACAGCTCAAAAAATTAAAAAACAAAAAATCGAAATTGAACGACAAAAAACGGAGATTGAAGAACAAAAAAAGAAAATTGAGCGAGCATTTAAGGATATTCAAGAAATTAGTGCCATTGGACAGGAAATTACAGCAGCATTAGATTTTAAAACTTTAGTACGAACTGTAAATCAGCATATTACCTCTTTAATTGGAGAGAGTTTGTTTGGAGTAGGTGTACTAAATGAAGCTGAACAAAAATTAGATTTTATCGAATTTATTGAAAATAATGAAACACTCTATCGTTCCGTTTCAGTCGTAGATGAACATCGACTTTCTGCTTGGTGTGTAAATAATCGTAAACGAGTTATTATCAATGATTTAGAAGAAGAATGGGTAAGTTATTTGCCTACTAATTCTAATTATAAAGTTACCGAAGCTATGCCACGTTCTTTGATGTACTTACCTTTGATTGTGGAGGATAAAGTCATTGGAGTCGTAACGGCACGAAGTAGCAAAAGAAATGCTTATACTGAGATGGATGCCCAGATTTTACAGGCATTGGATTCTTACATTGCGATAGCTCTCTATAATGCAAATATTTACGAAGAAGTTAAAACTAAGAATAAAAATATTACGGATAGTATTCGGTATGCTCAGACTATTCAAGAAGCGAGTTTGCCTACATCAATACAAATGCAAGAGGCACTGAAGGATTATTTTATTATTTATCGTCCGAAAGATATCGTTTCTGGAGATTTTTATTGGCTTTCGCACCTCAGAGATGCTTCTCAGAAAACACCCGATAAAGTTTTTGTAGCAGTAGTCGATTGTACAGGGCATGGTGTACCAGGGGCTTTTATGTCTATGATTGGGAATAATTTGTTGAATGAAATTATTAACCAAAAGAAAATTCACAGTACTCCTGATATTTTGGAATTACTAAATGCAGGAGTTAAGCAAACGTTAAAACAAGACCAAAAAGTCAATGACGATGGGATGGATGTTTGCCTTTGTTTGCTTGAAAAAAATCCAGATGACGACAGTACTAAAATCTCGTTTAGTGGTGCAAAACGTCCGTTGTATTATGTTCGTCAGCACAATATGCGATTACAACGTTTACGGGGGGATTTGAAATCCGTAGGCGGTTTCCAACATCGCCACGTTTCATTTACTAATCAGGAACTTGTCTTAAATTTAGGAGACAAAATTTACTTAACTTCTGATGGTTTGGTTAGTCAAAATGGGTTACATCGAGTAAAATTTGGTACGGATCGATTTGAGCGTATTTTACAAGAAAATGTCTTAAAAATGATGTCTGAACAAGGTGAGCTACTAATTCAAGCTTTAGATAAACATCAGCATGGTATTGAACAAAGAGATGATATTACTGTAATTGGAATTGAAGTATAAAATATTGAATATCAATAAATTATATATTCATGCTACCAATCAAACACCTGAGATTAATTTTAACCCAACTGCTGTTATATTTGAAATGTCAGGTGTGTACATTCTTACCCAATCCGAAACTTTTTTTAGTCCTATTATAAATTGGCTTATAAATGAATTGTCAAAGATACTTGAAAAATAATTATCTCTCCTTAATTCTTCATAACTGCTCCTTCCTCTTTGGTCTCTTCCCTCAAGGAAAATTGTATCTGTAATATTACGTATATTTGAGAGCTACTAAATACTAAAAGAAAATGGAATACTTTACATTAGCTCGAGTCATACACGTCATTGCTGTTATTTTATGGATTGGAGGGGTTTCTATGGTTACTACTGTACTTATTCCAGCCATTAAGAAAATGAAATCAAAAGAAGAACAAATTAATACCTTTGAGCAGATTGAAGGAAGATTTGCTCTTCAGGCAAAAATAACGACTCTGTTGACAGGAGTGACAGGATTTTATATGCTTTATGAACTCAATGCTTGGAGTAGATATTTAGACTATAAATTCTGGTGGATTCATGCTATGACATTAGTCTGGATAGTTTTTTCACTCATTCTTTATGTATTAGAGCCGTATGTACTTCATAAAGTATTTAAAAAATATGCCAATGAAAATCCAGAAAAAACTTTTGAAATAATGCATCGAATGCACTGGATTTTATTAACAGTTAGTTTGATAACTACGGCTGGGGCAGTGGCAGGAAGTCATGGATGGTTTTTGATAAAATAAAAAGCTACAATTCCGAAAAATTGTAGCCTTTAAGTTTTTATTGTTGAAAATCAACTAAGCTAATGCTTCTTTGACCTTTTGAGCTGCATCTTTAAGAACAATAGCAGAGGTTACTTCTAAACCAGATTCTTCGATAACTTTTGCACCCTCTTCAGCATTTGTACCTTGTAAACGAACAATAATAGGAACGTCAATATTTCCAATTTTCTTGTAGGCTTCTACAACACCATTTGCCACACGATCGCAACGAACAATACCGCCAAAGATATTAATCAAAATTGCTTTTACGTTAGGGTCTTTCAAAATAATTCGGAAACCTGATTCTACTGTTTCTGCATTTGCACCACCTCCAACATCTAAGAAGTTAGCAGGGTCACCACCAGAAAGCTTGATAATATCCATTGTTGCCATTGCCAAACCAGCACCATTGACCATACAGCCTACGTTTCCATCTAATTTAACGTAGTTCAATCCAGCTTCGCCAGCCTCTACTTCAGTAGGGTCTTCTTCAGTGATGTCACGCAAAGCAGCCAAATCTTTGTGACGGAACAAAGCGTTATCGTCTAAATTCACTTTTGCATCAACTGCCAAAATTTTATTATCCGAAGTTTTCAATACAGGATTGATTTCGAATAAAGAAGAATCAGTTGCTTCATAAGCTTTATACAATGAAAAAACGAATTTCACCATTTCTTTGAAAGCATTTCCTGACAAGCCCAGTGCGAAAGCGATTTTTCGAGCCTGAAAACCTTGTAAACCAACCGCAGGGTCAATCCACTCTTTGATAATTTTCTCAGGAGTTTTTTCCGCAACTTCTTCGATGTCCATTCCACCTTCTGTACTTGCCATGATGACGTTTTGTCCTGTAGCTCTATCCAATAAAATACTGAGATAGAATTCTTTGGTTTCGGACTCACCAGGATAGTACACATCCTCAGCAATCAAGACTTTATGAACCTTTTTGCCTTCAGGACCTGTTTGGTGAGTTACTAATTGCATCCCGATAATATCATTCGAGATATCAGTAACTTGGTCAAGGTTTTTGGCAAGTTTTACCCCACCGCCTTTTCCTCGTCCACCTGCGTGGATTTGGGCTTTGATGACATACCACTCTGTGCCTGTTTCTTCATTCAATTGTCGTGCGGCTTCAAGAGCTTTTTCGGGAGTATCTGCTACCATACCGCGCTGAATCCGAACGCCGTAGCTTTGCAAAATTTCTTTCGCCTGATATTCGTGAATATTCATTTTTGAGGGTTTAAGGTAAACGGCTTATTGAATTGGAAGATAAGACCACTTATCCGTTCAATTGCCTTTCCGAATACGTGATTACTGGACAAATAAACAAAAATAAACCGAAAATAACACACCTTTCGTCTAAATTTTCTTGAAATTTGAGAGTGATTTTTCAGTATAAATTGGGTTTCTAATGGAAAAGAGGTACTTTTGGCAGGCAAATATGAACTCTTAAACGTTTGCATTTGCTATGGTTTCATCATCCTATTCTATTTCGGAGGCACTCACTTATGATGATGTGCTTCTAAAACCCGCTTACTCAGAGATTTTACCTCGTGAGACAAACACCATTTCGAACCTCACTCGAAACATTACGCTCAATGTACCGCTCGTTTCGGCGGCAATGGATACGGTCACAGAATCGGATATGGCGATTGCTGTAGCCCACGAAGGAGGCATCGGATTTATTCATAAAAATATGTCTATCGAACGCCAAGCTGACCAAGTGCGCCGTGTCAAGCGTTCGGAAAGTGGTATGATTCTCGACCCGATTACACTTCCGCCAACTGCTACACTCGGTGAGACTCTCGCCATTATGACTGATGCCAAAATTGGAGGCATTCCCATCATTGACGACGAAGGGACACTAATCGGGATTATTACTAATCGAGATTTACGTTTCGAAAAAGACTTATCAGTTCCTGTGAGTCAAATTATGACAAAAGAGAATTTGATTACAGCTCCTGTAGATGTAGATTTGATGGGTGCAGAGGAGATTTTACAACAATATAAAATTGAGAAATTACCTATTGTTGATAATGAGTATAAACTCAAAGGATTAATTACTTACAAAGACATTCTGAAAAAGAAAGATCGTCCGAATGCTTGTAAAGACCAATATGGACGTTTACGAGTTGGGGCAGCTGTTGGAGTCACACCTGATTTACGAGAACGAGTTGAGGCGTTGGTAAATGCTGGTGTAGATGTCGTTAGTATTGATACGGCTCATGGACATTCCAAAGGTGTAATTGATGCCTTAAAGTCACTTCGCTTACAATTTCCAGAACTTAATTTAATTGTGGGCAATGTAGCTACGGGTGAAGGCGCAAAAGCTTTGGCTGATGCTGGTGCTGATGCCGTCAAAGTAGGTGTAGGACCTGGAAGTATTTGTACGACTCGAATTATTGCAGGAGTTGGTGTACCTCAACTTTCAGCTGTCATGGAAGCCGCCGAAGCATTGCGTGGTACAGGTGTTCCTGTTATTGCAGATGGGGGTATCCGATTTTCAGGGGATATTGTTAAGGCTATTGCAGGTGGTGCAGATACCGTAATGATAGGTTCACTACTGGCAGGAACAGAAGAGGCTCCTGGTGAAATGGTTTTACTAGAAGGTCGAAAATTCAAAACGTATCGAGGTATGGGTTCGGTGCAAGCAATGGAAGAAGGCTCGAAAGACCGTTATTTTCAAGATGCTGAAGATGATGTTAAAAAATTAGTTCCTGAAGGTATTGTTGGGCGAGTTCCCTACAAAGGGACAGTTTCCGAAGTATTATATCAGTTGGTAGGTGGTATCAAGGCAGGTATGGGTTATTGTGGTGCCGTTAATATTGAAGCACTTCAGAAAGCAAATTTCGTCAAGATTACTGCCGCAGGGGTTCGGGAAAGTCATCCGCATGATATTATTATCACACGAGAAGCTCCTAATTACAGCCGATAAAACAGGCGAGCAAGTATTTTTTTGGCTTTAATTTTTATTTGATTTGTTCACACCATGATAAAAATGTAACTTTATAGGTTGGAATAAGTCATCTACATTACCTTTGACAGAGTTTTTTCTTTGTCAAAGGTTCGATTTTAAAGTTTTTCATGCTAACAGAAGACAAATCAAAACAATTATTCGCTATACTTGGCATTACAGGATGGATTGCTTTGGTCAGTTTACTACTGATGGAACAATACTTTATCCTAAATAATGAACGTATAGATATTCCATTGGTTGTCAAAGCTTCTTCTCTCAATTTTTTTATCTTTTCAACTTACATTTATCTCCAAAAAAGACAAGATCTTGAGACTGCTATTGACTTTTATAAAATGTTGTGGGGGTTATGTTCGACCGCCACAATTTGTACCTTTTCTTCTGTCATTATTAATTTTTTTATGACCGAAATATCAGAGCATCGGTCAGATACGACTTTTCTACTCCTCAATTTCCTGTACCAAGTCGAATTGGGATTAATGATTTTTTTCATGCTATCCATCTTTCTAAAATGGAAAAAATTAATTCTATACACCCGAATTCGATATATTAATAAAATTTGGTATATATTTGAATATCTGCTAATTACGTCTTTATTCCTACACTTTTTTCACAGTAGCTTTATCAAATTACTATTCCTTCCTTTTGTTATTTTATTGTTGGTATTGTCGTTGGTATTATCCGTTCATCTTAGTTGGATTGCGTTTATGAACTTTCGACAAAAAATTATGACTCTGGTTTTTATCAGTATCATTATGGGGTGTTTGTGGTATTTCCATGAAATTTTGAATGAAAACACCGCACTTCGTCCCATTTCAGTCGATTTGTCACAAAGTGTTTTTTTATCTTCCTTAACCTATTTTACAGCGATTTATGGATTAGCTTCCACTTTAGTAACTCTTTTTAATTTGCCAACTTCTTCCGTTTTTGAAGAAAAATTTTCAAAAATATCTGGTCATCAGCAAGTTACAGAATCCATTTTGGAGGGACAAAATGAGGAGCAAATTTATGAGACCTTACTGGATAGTGCTGTTAATACCCTCAAAGCTGATGCGGTTTGGCTCGAAATTAAAGTACCTCACGAGCGGTTTATTTGTAAGAATATCGAAAAAGACGAAGCTGAAACCATTCGAAAAGCCATTCTCGAAACAGGCTATGACTATTCGGATTTGTTGCGGTTATCCCGAAAAATGCTTTCCAAATCAAAAGAAAATCCCATTTCTTTCGGATCAGTGTTGGCAGTGCCTTTATTATCTCAACAAAATGAAGTTTTGGGAGCAATGGTTATGCTCAAAAAAATGAGTAATGCCTTTGATAACGTGATGATTAATTTGGTGAATACCTATGCTGCTCAAGCAGGTTTGACATTGGATAATTTCAAACTAGTCTCTGAAGCTGTTGAAAATGAACGGTATAAAGGAGAAATGATGACGGCTAAAAGGGTTCAAAAACGTCTTTTACCTAAACTTCAAATTGAGAATGAGCATGTTGAAATTATTGCAAAATCTTTTTCTTTTGAGGAAGTTGGAGGAGATTATTATGATTATTTTCAACTTTCTCCCAAAAAATACGCCTTAATTATTGGAGATGTATCGGGAAAAGGGACTTCGGCAGCATTCAATATGGCACAAATGAAAGGTGTTTTTCACACCCTTGTGCAACTGGATTTAACGCCTGATTTGTTCATGAAATTTGCCAATGATGCCCTTTGTCGATGTTTGGGACGAGGTTCGTTCATGACGGCAACCTATTTTATTATTGATATTGAACAAGAAAAAGTTTACTATGCTCGTGCGGGACATTGCCCCACTTTATATTTTTCAAATACCACAAAAACAGCAAGTTACCTAAGTGGTGAAGGTTTAGGCTTAGGAATTCTACGAAAAAAATACGAAAATCATATTCAAGTGGAAGCCTTTCATTATCATTCCGAAGATATGCTTTTGCTCTATACAGATGGAATTGTCGAAGCTGAAAATGACGAATCCCGTCAGGAATATGGTTACGAACGACTTAAAGATTTTTTTGAAAAATTTCATGCTACACCAACCCAAGACTTTACCCGACTTTTGTTAGAAGATTTGCATGAATTTTTAGGGAATAAAGAACCTCATGATGACCATACGTTTGTTATGGTTAAGTTCAAATAATTTGCAAGGTTTTTGCCCCTAAAAACAAAAGTCAACAAGACGTAAATTGAAATCATGAAAACGCTTAATACGTACTTTTACAACGAAGAACAGCTTACAGATTTTGTTCAAGAGACTGATTTTCAGGATTCTCAAAAAGAAGCAAAATCAGTACTTATTCAGGTTTTTTCGGGGATACCTGAACTTCCTAAACTTCGAGAAATACTCTCCATTCTAAACAAGGTCTGCCCCAATCATCAGATTATTGGAGCTACAACAGCAGGCGAAATTATGGATGGAAAAATGTCTCAAGAAAAAGTCGTTTTATCATTTACGTTTTTTGAGCAAACCAGTGTGAACGTAGAGCTGGTCAAATATGAAGAGATACCTAATGAAAATGATGTTATTTCTCATATTGACCAAAACTTTATCCGTCCCAATACCAAAGGAATCCTAACTTTCATGGATTTTGAGACTTATCGTACTACACAAATTTTAAAAGGATTTTCCGATTTATACCCCGATTTGCCTGTTTTTGGAGGAATTGCTGGAGATAATTTGTTGTACAAAAATCAGTATGTATTTACTAATGAAGCTATCACTAGTCAAGGGGCAGTCTTTGCCTTAATGCACAGCGATTCTTTGCAAATCACAACCGATTATCATTTGAATTGGGAACCTATCGGTAAAAAATTTACAGTTAGTAAAGCCGAAAAAAATATTCTTCAAGAAATTGATGGTATGCCTGCCGCAGAAGTTTATGAGAAATATTTGGGTAAGGCAGTCATGAATAATTTCCCACTTTCGGGATTAGAATTTCCGCTAATTTTTCATCAAGATGGTACATTAGTCGCTCGTGCAATTGGCTCAGCAACTCCCGAAAAAGCACTTGTATTGGGAGCAACTATTGAACAAGGGGACGTTTTTCAATTTAGTTATGGACATCTCGAAAGTATTTTGCAAGAACGTTCTCAGTTGGTTCATAAAGTGGCGAATATTCCCGTTGAAAGTATTTGGCTTTTCTCGTGTATTGTACGTTTGAGCTTTTTACGGGATTCTATGCAACTGGAACTCAATCCCTTCAAAGCTTTAGCTCCTTCGGTGGGATTTTTTACATATGGCGAATTTTATCATGGAGATTCGTGTAATTTACTTCTGAATGAAACTCTAACAATGGCAATCTTATCGGAAAATACAGACCGATTGCCCTCCGAAAATATTGAAAAAGCCAATACTCAAATAGCAACTGATAAACCCGATAAAAAAACGATTATTTTACAGGCTCTCAATAAGTTAATTACAACTGTAACCAGTGAGTTAAATACTTCGAATACTGAGCTTAATCAGGCAAATGAAGAGTTAAAAACTATTCTCGAACGTTTGCAAGAGCATACACACACCATCGAAAAGATGCACGAGAATATGACAAGTAGTATCCAATATGCTCGAAGAATTCAACAAGCCTTACTACCTTCTCTAGAAGAATTGAAATCTCTTTTTCCTGAATCATTTGTATTTTATCGTCCAAGAGATATCGTAAGTGGTGATTTTTATTGGCTCAAAACAATTTGCCGAAAAATGTACTTGGTTGTTGCTGATTGTACAGGACATGGGGTACCGGGAGCTTTTATGAGTGTTCTTGGGATGAATTTCTTAGATGAAATCATTACAGAGTTAGATTGTAAAAATGCAGGAGAAATTCTTGATCAACTTCGTATTAAAATCAAAAGTGCGCTTCGACAAAAAGGGAAAATCAATGAATCGAAGGACGGAATGGATTTAGCCTTGTGTATTATGGACTTAGAGCAAAAAAAGGTAGAGTTTTCAGGGGCATACAATTCTTTGTATTTGGTTCGTTCCAATTCGGCAAAACAACCCTTACTAGATACTTCAAAGTTCAAAACAATCACAAGTGAGAACCATACTTTATTTGATATCAAAGCTGATAAGCAACCCATTGCGATTTATCGTAACGAAAAACCTTTTTCAACACAAGTTATTGATTTACAAAAAGATGACCAGTTATATTTGTTTTCGGATGGATTTGCCGACCAAATTGGAGGAGAAGAAAACAGAAAATATTTATCAAAGAATTTTAAACGTTTATTGTTAGAGATTTATCCAAAATCCTGTACAGAACAATATCAAATATTAGAAGAAACACTCCAAGAATGGCAGGGAGAAACAAAACAGGTAGATGATATTATTGTAATGGGGTTAAAAATTGGAATGTAAAATAGTCATAATACAATTTGACAATATTGTACTATAACTATTTTATAATCTATTCAATTGGAATTTTAATGACATCTCCTGGTTCTACATGGTCTGTCATGGCTAATTTCAAGTTTGCACGGCGAATTTTCTCAGGATGCACCTTGAATTTTCTACCTAATCCATAAAGTGTATCGCCTTGTTGAACTCTGTATTCTAAAAAATTACTCTTTTTCTTTTCCTCATTGCCGTTATTTGTATCTGAAGTTGTTCTATTATTTCCACTTTCATCTTGAGGTGGTGTATAAGCGGGTGTACCATCAGGGGCAACTAAACCAGCTACTTTAGGCGGATAAATTTTCAGAATATCACCAATTTTCACGTTGTCCGTCATGGCTAATTTTAAATTGGCACGGCGAAGTTGTTCAGCACTTAGTTTAAAACGTTTTGCAATTTTGCCCATATAATCACCAGCTTGTACTTGATATTCTACTGCCACTTTATAATCTGGGAAATATCCTAAACTTGGGTAATTTTCTGCTTGTGCCTGTAATTCGATTATGCCAAAAAATCCAATCAAAAATAGGAATATGCTTGTTACTTTTTTCATAAAATTTTTTGATTTTTAGTTAGTTACAACCGAATTCGGCGGGTAAATGTGCCGCATTTTTATGTCCTTCAGCAACCCCTTTTTTGATATCTTCGCATCCGCCTGTTTTATCTTTCATTTGGAGTTTAGCAAGTCCTCGGAAGGTAAACAAACGAGGATCAGTAGGATTCAATTCAATGGCTTTGTTATAATCTAAAACTGCTTCTTGAAACTTTTTCATACGGGCTTTGGCATAGGCTCGTTTATTATAAGCCCAGTAATAATCTGGTTTTAAGTAAGTTACATTGGTGTAATAAATAATTGCGCCTTGAAAATCTCCAGCTTTAAATTTGGTGTTCCCTTCTTCCATATAACGTTCTGAAACCTTGGTTGGCTCAAAACCATCATACAAAAAATTCTGGATTAATTTCTCAGCATCCGCCAGTCCTTTATTTTTGGCGATGTACCAATTAATACCTGCACCGTCCACATTTCCACGATAATATTCGGAAGTTCCTCGATAGGCATAGGCTTCCACGAAATCTGGATTTTTAGTAATTGCCACATTGAACTGCTCGATCCCTTCCTGATATTTTTTTTGGTTAAACAATTCTACGCCTTTTTCATAGGCTTCCTGTGCTGTTTGTGCGAATGCCGTGACACACCAGAACACCAACAGGACAGTTAATATTCCTTTCAATTGTTTCATATTTTATAAATTTAAAACTTTAACCTTCGGAAAAGGTGGTAAATTTTGCCAAAGATACTACTTTTTATTGATTTGGGTCTTTAATAATCAGTTTTTCACCACCCCAAAAACCACTTGTATCAGGGTCAAGGTCAGGATTCCATTTAAACAATTGGTCTTCCGTGATTCCAAATTTTTTAGCAACCCCATCAATAGCATCGCCAAACTCTGCCTCATAATAATACGAAGCATCTAAATTCATATTTTTGGAAATGGTATTTTCTTTATTTGAGTCTTGGTTTTGGGTATCAGCATTGGCTTGAATAATAGAGGCTGTCAAACTAGCGGGGTCATTTCCGTTATTATCCGTAGGGATAACAATTGTACTTTCAGTGTTCTCAGTGGATTGCTCTGTAGTATCAGGTGTAACTTCTTGATTTTTAGTATTTTTTAATGTGCTTTCAGAAGCATCACTTACTTGGTTCTCCTCTGTTGAACTAGGTATCTCTTCGGGTTGAGGCGTATCTTGCACAGACTCAGTTGATTCGGGTGAAGTAATACGTAATTTTGTATCTTTTGGTAAATCCATTGTCCCCGAAGGTAAGTTATTCCATTTTTTTAAATCAGAAGTACTTACTCCTGTGGTTCCTGAAATTTCATAGATATTTTCTGTGTCGTTTTTGACAATGTAAATATTAGGATCTTCAGCAGGAGTTTCAGGATTATCTTCGTTAATATCTGGGTTCTTTTTACTGGTAATTTGCATGGTCAGAGTTGCTGGGTCTGGAATATCAGGCATCCCTGTTTGTATAGGACTAATTAACGAAGCTGTAGCTTCTGAAATTGTACTTTCCGAGAAACCATTATTGCCTGTAGCCTCTGAACTCTGAGCCGTATTTTCGACTGGATTCGAGGAAGATTGAGTCACATTTTCTGATTTTTTACCATTTATTAAACCTGATTCCAGAGCTAATTTTGAACCCTTGTAGATCTTGCTTTTTAGAGTCATATTATTCCAGTCAAGGAGGTCTCTAAAAGAAATGCCATATAGACGAGCAATACTAAAAAGTGTTTCTTTAGGCTTAACGGTATGCCATCCCTGAGCAGGTTTTGGCTCAGATAAATATAACTTACAACCAATCGGTAATTTTTTGGTTAAGAGCATATTACGTCTGACTAAGTCCTCTTGGTTCATGCCATAACGCTGTGCAATAGAGCTCACTGTCTCGCCTTTAGTTACAATATGTACATCAGGTTTGGGCATGGCAGGAGGCTGAGTAATTCGCACTTTTTGTTTTACATAAAGTGTCGTTTGGGCATTTGAACCATTCCATAAATATAAATCCTTCAAAGGAATGCTAAAAACATAAGCAATAACACTCCAAGAATCATTCGGACGAGCAATGTAATAATCTGAAGTAATCGGCATTTTTTGGTAAGTAGTGGTCTTTCTTGAAGGTTCTTTTGTCTCTAAGTTTTCGTCTTTGGCACTACTTTCTTCGGTGTTTTCCTTCGAATCACTACCTGATACGGTGTTATCTATATTTTCATCTGCTTCCGAAATACTTTCTGAACCTTCTGAGTCAAAAACAACATGAGCTGTATTTTCCAAACCTTCCACTTTCAGAATTGGTGCATCTGTTGTTGGATTCAAAATTTCCAGTTTTTCAGTTAAGACAGGAGTTTTTTTGATTCTTCGAAGAAACTTAAATTGAGCTTTTCCTGTGAGTTTGACTTGTAAATTTAAGACTCTTCCACCGACAAAAATAGAATCGTCTTCCACAACCGACTCTCCCATAATTTCGGTTTCCCCATCCACAATTTGGTGGTATTTGATGAACTTTGGTTTATCACTCAAAATATTGTAAGTCAATAAATTAGATTTACGAATTCCATACATTTGTGATACATCTGTCAAATCTTCCGATTCTTGCAAAAGGTGTGTTTTTGTACCTGCGGTTTTATTTTTTTTGTTCAGATAATATACTATTCCAGTCTGTAAATCCTTTGAAGAAATCTCATTGTATTTCATGAATTTCTCTTCAGTTAGTCCGCTTGCTTTGGCTAAATCTGTAGCTGTTTGATCAGCTTGAGCAATCATGGCTGAAATTCCATTTGCTTCTACAAAAACGTAGGTCTTTCCATTGATTTCTTTAGTTGATTGATTTTTCAAAACAGGAAAGTCTCCCATAGGTTGAATAATTTCAATAGGTTCACTACTGCCTTCGGTGGTTTCTTCAACAATCTCTTTGTTTTTGGCTCTTATATCTTCATGTACTTCTGATTTTTTGCCTGTATTATCCTCCTCTTTCGCTGTATTTTCAGCGTCATGTATTTCCTCATTTATACTTTTTTCTTCAGCATTTTCATCAGAATTGTCTGATTCATTTTTTGGCTTATTTTCAATGAGTTTATCACCCAAAATTGTTTTTACTTTAGCTTCTTCATCAGGCAAAACAGGTATTAAAACAAGGTAAGGTTTAGATAGGGCTTCATCGGGGTTAATATCCCAAGGATTGAAGTCGGAAACACTTTCAGTTAAGGCAAATTTTTGAGAAACTTCTTGTACTTTTTGATTCGCATCTTCTTGATAAACTAATAATTTTACACTTTTTGGGTCAGGATTAATTTTGTCTTTGAATGTAATGTAATGAGCTAAAAAACTCAAAATATAAACGTGTGTATCTTTGGTAATAATCATTGTCTTTTTTCCTGCTAAGGATTTATCAATTACCTCACCTGTTTGTGTGAAACCCAGTTCTTTAGTTAATAATGTATGTACCCAATTGTCTAATAACTCATTATTTTCTGCAAAAAATTTTGCTAAAGCATTCGAGGACAAAATAATATGATTTCGTTCATCAATGTCTTCGTTAATGGTTAGTTGCATAACTTTGGCTTCGTTGGTTCTCATTTGCCAAAATCCTTTAGAATCAGGACGCATTAAACCATCTAAGACATTATGAGACAGATGAGTAGATTCTAAAAAAAGTAAATACTTGAAATCATCAGGAACATTGTGATCTTGTAATGCTGTTTCAATAAACGGAAAATACAAACGTCCATGTTCTTGATATTTTTGGTAACGCAAAAAGTTACTAGTCAAATATTTTGTTTTTTGCCCAATGATGTTTTGTGCTTCAGTGTCTAATTCCAATTCAAGATCTGCAAATTGTATTTTTTCAGGAATCTGAACGGTTTGTCCCCAAGCTATAAAACTCAAGAAAAATGCCGTAAAAAGTGAAAAAATGAATAAAGATGCCCATTTATATTTCATAATTCGAATACGATTTAATGGTTTTAAGTGGTAAAAATACTCAATTATCCTGAAAACAAATTGAACGTTGTACTAAAATTCATTGAAATTTTAGGAAGAGAAGTAGCTTTTTTAGGACTTTGGAAATATGATAAAGTTCTAAATGTACCTTTTTTTATGAGATGTTATTTTTTGAAAGTTTCCATAAAAACTGCCTTTTTTTTCTTTCGGTTCAAGAAACAAGTGGGTTTCTGAGGTAGATCTTTACAAAACTAAGAACGGTACAAAATAAAAAAAGTGGTAGCACATAAGATTGTACTACCACTCACTGCTACATTTTTGAGGTTACTCCCAAGATTATTTTCCAAGAAAGTATTGTTTTGTAGAACAGATAAAAACTCATTTAAAAATTTATGAGCGATTACCACCGCCACGATTTCCGCCACGGTTTCCACCACGATTACCGCCTCTACCACCACGATTACCACCTCTGCCACCGCCACGTTTTCTACGGCGACCGCCACCACGATTATCGTCATTTCCAGAACCGCTTCGTTTATCTAATCCAGCTAATGGCGATAAGTCTTGTTTACCATACAATTCACCTTTGAAAATCCAGACTTTAATTCCGATTTTTCCGTAAATTGTTTGAGCTTCAACAATAGCATAATCAATGTCCGCTCGAAGTGTATGCAATGGAATACGTCCTTCCTTATACATTTCTGAACGTGCCATTTCAGCACCACCTAATCGACCACCTAACTTTACTTTGATACCTTTTGCACCTACTCGAACCGCATTGCTAATCGCTTGCTTCATCGCACGGCGATAAGAAATTCGATTTTCTAACTGTTGTGCTACCATCTGACCCACCAACTGAGCATCTAACTCAGGACGTTTAATCTCATAAATATTGATTTGAACATCTTTTTTGGTGAGTTTTTTCAACTCTTCTTTGACTTTATCTACTTCTGCGCCACCTTTTCCGATAACTACACCTGGACGAGCTGTGTTAATCGTTACAGTAATACGCTTTAGTGTGCGTTCAATGATAATTTTTGAGATACCACCTTTAGGAATCCGAGCATAAAGATACTTTCGAATTTTTTCGTCTTCTACGAGTTTATCCGAAAAATCTTTTCCGCCATACCAGTTTGATTCCCAACCTTTAACGATACCTAATCTTAATCCAACAGGGTTAACTTTTTGTCCCATAATTTTTTTTCGCTTTATCCGAAGCCTGCCTCTGATTCTTCTACTGATTAGAAAGCCCAAATCATCACTCAGGGTTCGGTGATGACCATTTATTCAGTTGCTTCGGTTTGCGTTTCAGTTTGTGCTGTTTCTGCTTGCCCTTCAACTTCCTGCATCAGTCCTTCCATTGCTTCCAAGACTTGTGCTTCAGGATCAGGCAAAACATCAACAACAATCGTAACATGATTTGAACGTTTACGGATACGGTGCGCTCGTCCTTGTGGGGCTGGACGTAAACGTTTCAACATTCGTCCACCATCTACATAAATCGTCTTAACATATAATTCGACATTCTCAATGTCTGTATCTTCGTTTTTCTGCTCCCAGTTTGCTACCGCCGAAAGTAATAAAGTCTCAAGATAAGAGGCGCCAACTTTTGGCTCAAACTTGAGAATACTCAAGGCAGTTGTTACTTTCTTGCCCCGAATCATATTTGCGACCAAGCGCATCTTACGGGGAGGTGTGGGAATATTTTTAAGTTTAGCTACTGCTTCTACTGTTTCCATTACCGTTTTTTCTTGTCTTTTTTGGCGATGTGTCCTTTGAAGGTGCGTGTGGGTGCAAATTCGCCCAGTTTATGCCCAACCATATTTTCGGTGATATAAACAGGGATAAATTTATTGCCATTATGAACGGCAAACGTAAAACCAATAAAATCGGGTGAAATCATCGAACGTCTTGACCATGTTTTGATGACTGATTTCTTGCCTGATTCTTGCATCGCATCCACTTTTTTCTGGAGGCGATAATCAATATAAGGTCCTTTTTTTAATGAACGTGCCATTTACCTATTTTTTCTTTTTGGTTTTTCGTCGAGATACAATCAAACGGTCAGAGTATTTGTTCTTCTTACGAGTTTTCTGACCTTTCGCATAAAGTCCTGTACGTGAACGTGGATGCCCACCTGACGCACGTCCTTCACCACCACCCATTGGGTGATCAACAGGGTTCATAGCTACACCTCGGACACGAGGTCGCTTACCTTTCCAACGATTTCGACCTGCTTTCCCGACTTGCTCGTTCATGTGGTCGGCATTCGATACTGAACCAATCGTAGCATAACATTTCGCCAAGACCATCCGTAATTCTCCTGAAGGTAATTTCAAGGAAGCGTATTTATCTTCACGAGCTACTAACTGAGCATAAGACCCTGCACTTCGAGCAAGACTTGCTCCCTTGCCTGGGCGTAACTCAATATTATGAATGATTGTACCAAGTGGAATTTCTGCCATTGGGAGGGAATTTCCTACTTCTGGAGCTACACCTGATCCTGCGTGGATTTTTTGTCCTACTTGGATGCCTTCAGGTGCAATAATGTAGCGTTTTTCGCCATCATCGTACTCTACTAAAGAAATACGAGCTGTACGGTTGGGGTCGTACTCAACGGTCTTTACCACACCCGCAACACCGTGCTTATCACGTTTAAAGTCAATGATTCGGTAGCGTCTTTTGTGTCCACCGCCACGTTGCCGAACCGTCATTCGTCCTGCGCTGTTTCGTCCACCTGTACGTTTCAGAGGAGCGAGGAGTGATTTTTCAGGTTTATCAGTCGTGATTTCGGTAAACGTCGGCGCAATCCGAAAACGCTGACTGGGCGTTGTCGGTTTTAATTTTTTTACTGCCATTTTACGTTAGTATTTAGCAAATTCGGTATCAGCAATTTTTCTTGAAATCAATTCCAAAAAAGACTGATCTCCGAGCTTGCAACGATTTACTACTTTACACCGTTTCGTTAAAAATTTGTAGAAAACTCTTCAAAAACTGAACTGTGCAAAATTTCGAGTGGCAAAGGTACGACTTTTTAGAAACAAGACAAGGGATTGAATAGAAAAAATAGATGTTCCCTATCAAATTTCTAACTTATTGATAATGAGTCAATGGTTTTTATAGAATTCACTCAGTTAAAATATCAACAAGAACGAAAAGTATCACTATTTTTAAGCACTAAATAATTTCATTTAAGGGAGCTATTTTGGTTTGGAAACTTTATTCAAGGTTTGGAATTTGGCTTATTTAGACTTTATCCCCTAATTTTGTTGAAAATTTTAGCAGAACTTAGTCTTAGGAAATTCGAAATTATGCCGAAGAACAACAGTATCCAATCCATCTTGATTATTGGAAGTGGACCCATTATTATCGGGCAAGCGTGCGAATTTGATTATTCGGGGTCGCAAGCGGCACGTTCGTTGCGTGAAGAAGGAATTGAAGTTACGCTGATTAACTCTAATCCAGCGACAATCATGACTGACCCTGTCACGGCTGACCACATTTATTTAAAGCCTCTGACTCGGCGTTCGA
Organism: Cytophagales bacterium UBA2561; assembly: GCA_002340355.1. GTDB lineage: Bacteria > Bacteroidota > Bacteroidia > Cytophagales > Thermoflexibacteraceae > UBA2561. The sequence continues at coordinate 370,251 of DDLX01000017.1, read as the reverse complement.
TTATTCAAATTTTGGAAGAACACCCCCAAATTGATGCCGTCTTACCAACAATGGGTGGACAAACAGCTCTCAATTTGGCAATAGATTGCGAAAAAGCGGGAATCTGGAAAAAATATAATGTTCGTCTGATTGGGGTTAATATTGATGCCATTGAGATTACTGAAGACCGTGAAGCTTTCCGTCATAAAATGCTTGAAATTGACGTGAATGTTTGTAAAGGACGAACGGCACGTTCTTTTTTAGAAGGTAAGGAAATTGCTCAAGAAATTGGTTTTCCGTTAGTTATTCGACCTTCGTTTACGTTGGGTGGTTCTGGTGGTGGTTTTGTCGAAAAGCCCGAAGATTTTGAAAAAGCCCTAACACGAGGCTTGCACTTTTCACCTGTTCATGAGGTTTTAATTGAGCAAAGCATTTTAGGATGGAAAGAATTTGAATTAGAACTATTACGAGATAGTGCAGGAAATGTCATTATCATTTGTTCGATTGAAAATTTCGACCCGATGGGAGTTCATACGGGAGATTCGGTAACGGTTGCACCCGCGATGACTTTGCCTGATACGGTTTATCAGAAGATGCGTGATTTGGCGATTTTGATGATGAATTCGATTGGTGATTTTGCAGGTGGTTGTAATGTTCAATTTGCCGTAAATCCTGATAATGATGATATTGTTGGTATTGAAATTAATCCAAGGGTGTCTCGTTCTTCGGCATTGGCTTCTAAAGCTACAGGATATCCGATTGCCAAAATTGCTGCCAAATTAGCTATTGGATATAATTTGGATGAGTTAGAAAATCAAATTACTAAGAATACATCAGCATTTTTTGAACCAACTTTAGATTATGTCATTGTAAAAATTCCTCGTTGGAATTTTGCAAAATTCCCAGGGGCGGATGACCGTCTTGGATTACAAATGAAGTCTGTTGGTGAGGCGATGGGAATTGGTCGGAATTTTCAAGAAGCTCTCCAAAAAGCTTGTCAATCGCTAGAAATTCAACGAAATGGACTCGGAGCAGATGCTAAAGAATGGACAAATCAGAAGGAAATTTTGGAACATTTGGAGCATCCACGTTGGGATAGGTTATTCCGAATTTATGATGCGTTTAAGTTAGGGATTGCCTTTTCCACGATTCAGAAACTGACCAAAATTGATAAATGGTTTTTATATCAAATCGAAGAATTGGTTAAGTTAGAGCGACAAATTGAAAAATACCATATTGGTAATGTTCCTGAAAATTTACTTCAAATCTCGAAACAAAAAGGTTATGCTGACCGCCAAATTGCTCATCTATTACGTTGCTTGGAAAGTGAAGTTTACCAAAAGCGTAAAGATTTAGGTATCAATCGGGTATGGAAATTAGTAGATACCTGTGCCGCCGAATTTGAAGCCAAAACTCCGTATTACTATTCAGCTTATGATACTGAAAATGAATCAGTTTCAAGTGATAAAAAGAAAATTTTAGTTTTAGGTTCGGGACCCAACCGAATTGGACAAGGTATTGAATTTGACTATTCTTGTGTGCATGGTATTTTGGCAGCCAAGGAAGCGGGTTATGAAACAATTATGATTAATTGTAACCCTGAAACAGTTTCGACAGATTTTGACATTGCCGATAAATTGTATTTTGAGCCTGTTTTTTGGGAGCATATTTATGAAATTATTGAGCATGAAAAACCCGAAGGAGTTATTGTACAGTTAGGTGGACAAACTGCCTTGAAACTAGCTGAAAAATTAACTAGATACGGTATCAAAATTTTGGGAACATCTTTCGAAAGCCTTGATTTGGCTGAAGATAGAGGTAAGTTCTCAGATTTGTTGAAAGAAAACGGTATCCCTTATCCAAAATATGGCGTAATCGAAGATGCAGAGCAGGCATTAGAATTAGCTAAGAAAATCAGTTTTCCGATGTTGGTTCGACCTTCGTATGTCTTGGGTGGTCAGGATATGAAAATTGTCATTAACGAAGAAGAATTAGAAGAACACGTCGTAAACTTATTGAGTCGAGACCCACAAAATAAGGTCTTGCTTGACCATTTCTTGGAGAATGCTGTAGAAGCCGAAGCCGATGCAATTTGTGATGGTGAAAATACGTATATCATTGGTATTATGGAACATATCGAACCTGCGGGGATTCACTCAGGAGATTCGTATGCGGTTTTACCAACCTTTGATTTGAGTGAAAAAGTTATTCAGCAAATCGAAGAATACACTAAAAAAATTGCGGTGGCATTGAATACGGTTGGTTTGATAAATATTCAGTTTGCAATAAAAGACGAAAAAGTTTACATTATCGAAGCTAATCCAAGAGCCTCTCGAACTGTACCGTTTATTTGTAAAGCCTACCAAGAACCTTACGTTAATTATGCGGTAAAAGTAATGTTGGGCGACAAAAAAGTAACGGATTTTGATTTTAAGCCTGTCAAGGAAGGTTATGCGATAAAAATCCCTGTCTTTTCATTTGAGAAATTCCCGAACGTCAATAAGCAATTGGGTCCTGAAATGAAATCTACTGGGGAAGGAATTTATTTTATCGAAGACCTTCATGATGAGTTTTTCTTGGATGTTTATTCCAAACGAAATTTGTATTTGAGTCGATAAAATATTTTGATAATCAATATTTTAAAATCCCCTGCAAAATTAAAAGTTTGTAGGGGATAATTTTTTGAGTAGAAAAAAACTAAATTTGAAATAGGTACTCCAAAATAAAAAAATACAAGCCTGACCATGTTTAAATTAAGAGTTAAGAATTTTCGGGGATTTGAGGATGAAACCTTCGATTTTTCACGCATTAATATTTTGATTGGTGAAAATAGTGCAGGAAAAAGTAGCATTCTTAAATTTTTACTGGCACTGAAACAAAGCCTTCAAATACCTTATAGTCAGGATTATAACTTAACTTTATCAGGAAACGAAGCGGATTTAGGAAATTATTATGAAACCATTTATAACCACGAAACCGAACGGAATTTAGGATTTGCTTTTGAGTTTGGAGAGGATTATCCTGCTCACTTCATAAAAAATAATAGTTTAGATAACGCAGCGATGTCCAAGGAAGACTACCAACAAGGAATGAAAGTATATAATCACATAGCAAAACTTAGCTCATCTATAAAGATAGAAGTTGAATTAAACAAAGACTTAAGCAAGCCTTATAAATTACGACTAATTTTAAATAATGATGAAATAGGAAAATTTGAAATAGCATTTCCTGAAAATACTAATGAAACTGTTAAAAAAACAGCAAACTTCATACACAGAAAATTCGCATATTCACTTTTATTTGAAAGCAAATATCATAATGAATCCTTTCTTATTAAAAATATTGAATATCAGAAAGAAGGTTTCTTAGCAACTCCTCGTATAGAATCGTTTGCTCAACAATATAGTAAGCATTATCCAAAAAACGATTTAGTTATGATACTTTATATGATTTTTATGTTAAATACCCAAGGATATCTGGAATCTAAGTTACGAAAAATCAAATACATCAATCCTTTACTTCATATTACAGAAGACCGAATTTATTTGAATAAAGATAGACGAGTTATCAAGCAAATCAAAACAATTTATGATTTTATCGAATTTATGGATTCCAAAGAGGCAACTAAGGAATATCAAGAAAGTTTGACAACTTTATTAGCAGATTTTGGCTTGGCAGATGAATTTTACATCAAAAAAACCGATTCGACCAAAGAATTACGCCTCAAACTCAACGGTGTAGATAATAATATTAAAGATGTGGGTTTTGGAGTCAGTTTACAATTTTTGATTTTTGCCCAAACGATTTTATCCGAAAGTAAGGGTGGTGAAGTTTTGCTTATCGAACAGCCCGAAGTTCATTTACATCCTCGTTTGCAAGCCAAATTTATCGAAACTTTGCTGAAAATCGGACGGCATAATACGTATTTTATTGAAACCCATAGCGAACATATTATCAGAATGTTACAGGTTTTGGTCAAAAAACAAAAATACGATATTAAATCCAAAGATGTATCAATTCAATATTTCCGAAAAGACGGCGCAAATATGGTCAAATCCAACCATAAAATCCATCCCGATACAGGCAAATTGCAACCAAAATTCCCGAAAGGTTTTTATGATGTTTCGTACAATTTAGCTTTTCAACTCACCGACTAAAATTCAGTTATGGAAATTTTATTTTATAAAGATGTGTTGCTTCGATATTTATCCAATTCCTTCGAAAATCAGCAGGATAAAAAGAATTTTTATAAGATTTTGAATAATGAAAATTCCAGCTTTTTATTTTCGAAGAAATTTTTAAAATTTATCAAGTCAGAATTGGATGAAGAGGATGAAATGTTGTACCAAAGTTTATATACCAAATTGGCAGATGATGGATATAACATCAGAAGTTCAGAAACAGCCGAAACTTTTGAGGAGGAACTTTTCCATATTTATTCAAAATCTCAAACAAATATTGTTGCTCATTTAGCCTACCAAAAACCAACGGAAGAAGTCCTTTCTAAAATCCCAAATATGGCTATTTTTTCAGAAATTGAAAAACCAAATTTTCATTGGTTAGTGGCACAGTTAGTGATCCAACATCCACACAAAGTAGATTTAAAATGTTTTGACTTTCAGGAAAATATAGAAGTAGATTTACTTTTTGAATCTATTTTTCAAATTCCTAAACACATCAAGAAAGTGTGTATTTTTAATACGTTTTGTAATCTTGAGCATGATAAATTTCGCTATTTAATAAGTGAAGGAATTAAGGTTGAATATTATACAAAATGCTCTGGGGCAAGAAAAAGATTGGAAAGACAAGAATCCATCAATCAGAAGTTTAATCATCAAACCAAGACTTTTTTCACGAAACCAAAAGAAAAAGCACATGGTAGACGAATTATTTTTGAGAACATCATCATTAGTTGTGATAATGACTTTCAAAACTTAACGGTTAATGCTGCTGATTGGGTAATTGATGTACAATATTCTGAAAGTGATGCCGAAGAATGGTTAAAAAGATGTGAAAAATATCAAGAATTCTAATATATATTAGTAAATCTTGTTGTTAGGATGAAACGAGTGCATTAAATTAGAAGAAATAGAATGCTTCAGAGGAGAGGAAAATTGATTTTATAAACTTCCATAAAAAAGTTGTCCGACTAGGGCTCGAACCTAGACTCTTCTGAACCAAAATCAGACGTGTTGCCAGTTACACCATCGGACAAACTTGAAAATCTTTTAAAGAAAAGCCTTTTCTCTCAAAGGCGATGCAAAGGTAGGAACTCTTTTATTATAATCCAAGGATTATCTCAAAAAATTATGCGATTTTTTTCGGAAAACCAATAAACCTATGAAAGTCAGAAGTCCATTAACCATCAAAATCGTAAAACCAAACTCAAAACTATCGAACCACTCCTTAGAATTGGCATCTAATAAATACGACAAAATTGGAGATAAAATACAGACCAATGGAACAAATTTGTCTTTGACTTGGAACTTGGTAAATAAACCAAAGGCATATAGTCCCAAAAGAGGTCCATACGTAAATCCTGCGATTTTGAAAACTGCACTAATGGCATTGGTTTCCATAAAATACCGAAAAGCTAAAATCACAAAAAACAAAATGACCGTAAAACTCAAGTGAACTCGAATTCGGAGGTTACGTTTTTGAATTTCGGATAAAGAACTATTTTTGAAATCCAAAATATCAGTACAGAATGAAGTAGTGAGTGAAGTTAGTGCAGAATCAGCACTTGAGTAGGCAGCTGCAATAATGCCCAACAAAAACAAAATTCCAATTTCAATATCAAAGTGATTTTGAGCCAATAAAGGATACAAATGGTCGGTTTTTTCAGGAATTTGAATCCCATTTTCTTGAGCATAAATAAATAATAAAACGCCCAGACTTAGAAAAATAAGATTGACAAAAACCAAACTAATACTAAACCAAAATACATTTTTTTGAGCATCAAAAAGACTTCGACAAGTCAGATTTTTTTGCATCATATCTTGGTCTAATCCTGTCATGACTAAGGCAATAAATGCTCCACTCCAGAATTTCTTCCAAAAGAAATTTTTATGATTAGAATCCTCAAAAAAGAAAGTTTTGGAATAAGAGTGCTGAGCTATTTTATCAGGAAGTTCGGAAAGTGTCCAGTTTAGTTCATGGGTAATCACAACAAGTGTCAATATGGCTGCTGCTAACATGAAAAAAGTTTGAAGGGTATCTGTCCAGACAATCGTTTTGATTCCTCCTTTGAAAGTGTAAATCCAGATTAATGCCAACGTCACGGCTACGGTAACTTCAAAGGGAATTGAAAAGGCATCAAAAAAGAACAACTGCAAAACCATTGCCATCAAAAATAAACGAGCTGATGCCCCTGCTGTTCGAGAAAGTAAAAAGAAAGAAGCTCCTGTTTTGTGTGACCAAAATCCGAAACGCTCAATCAAATATTCATAAATTGAAGTTAAATTTAGTCGATAATATAAGGGTAACAAAACGACCGTAATAAAAGTGTAGCCCACCAAATAGCCCAGTACCATTTGCAAATAACTAAATTGACTGGAAGCCACCCAGCCTGGTACAGAAATGAAAGTTACCCCTGATAAGGATGCGCCAATCATTCCGAAGGCAACCAAATACCAAGGGGATTGCCGATTGGCAGTAAAAAAAGTTTCAGAATTGATATTTTTGGTCGTTAAAAAACCGATAACCAGCAATATACCAAAATATCCTGCAATAACCGAAAAAACAAGAAGTGGAGTCATAAACGTTTTATTAAAAATGAGTTTTCGTTTGATGTGGTCTTTAAGTATAATTATTTTTTGTTGGTCTTTTCTCAAAACCACTTTTGCAAATCTGAAAAAAACAACCGAAAAAGCGTAGATTTGCTCCTTAAAATGTTCTGTAATCGAATCCTATTATTGAAAAACGATAACCTCATGAAAATCGGAATTATTCGAGAAGATAAAGTCCCTGTGGATAGACGTGTGCCATTCACACCTGAACAATGCCAAGAAATTATTACCCAGTTTCCAAATACTGAAATTATTGTTCAGCCTTCTCTGGTGCGTTGTTTCAAAGATGTCGAATACGCTTCGGCGGGCTTTGCTGTTCGAGAAGATTTGAGTGATTGCGATGTTCTTTTTGGAGTGAAGGAAGTTCCAAAAGAAAATTTGTTACCTCATAAAACGTACTTTTTCTTTTCACATACCATCAAAAAACAACCCTATAACCGAACTTTATTACAGACCATTTTACGGAAAAATATTCAGTTGGTAGATTATGAAGTTTTAACCGATACAACAGGTGCAAGAATTGTTGCTTTCGGGCGTTATGCGGGTTTGGTAGGAGCATATAACGGACTTTTGGCATTTGGAAAACGTACCAAAGCCTTTAATCTGAAACCTGCTCATGCGTGTTTCGATTTGAATGAAATGTTAGGAGAATTAGCCGAAATTGAATTGCCTCCAATCAAATTGATTATTACGGGTGGTGGTCGAGTAGCAAGTGGTGCAATGGAAATTTTGGATTATTTGAAGATTCCACAAGTGACGGTTTCTGAGTTTTTGACCCAAGAATTTGACAAGGCAGTTTATATTCAACTCAATCCTGAAGAGTATAATCAGCCTAAAGACGGTGGAGAATTTGACTTACTCGAATTCTACAAAAATCCCGAAAACTTTACAGGTAATTTTACCCGATTTTTGCCTGTTTGTGATATTCTGATTGCTTCGGCATATTGGTCGCCTCAAGCTCCTGTTTTATTTACAGTAGAAGACATGAAGCAAAATTGTAAACTTCAAGTGATTGCTGATATTACTTGTGATATTGAAGGCTCAATCCCTTCTACGAAACGTCCTTCTACGATTGATGACCCATTGTATGACTACAATCCACAAACGGAAGCACTTGAGCCTGCTTTGAATAATGCTCAAAATATAACTGTGATGGCAGTTGATAATTTGCCTTGTGAATTGCCTCGAAATGCTTCTGAAGATTTTGGAAATGATTTGATAAAGAATGTTTTACCATCTTTGATTGGTGAAGATGCAGATAAAATTATTGAGCGAGCAAGTATCACAAAGAAAGGTAAATTAACTCCATATTTTACGTATTTGAAAGATTACGTTTCTTAAATAAAAGTCTTAAAATCATAAAAAACAAAAATGAGAAAAGACGATTGTTATGAGCTTGGCAAAGTCCTCCGCACACATGGTTTGCAGGGGAATTTGTCAGTTTTTTTTGATGTGGATAATCCCGAAAATTATCAAGGATTGGATGCGATTTTTGTCGAAATTCAGACACAATTGGTGCCATTTTTAGTTCAAAACTTACATCTAAAACCTAATGCTGTGTTGCTCAAATTACAGGAAATTGATACGATTGAACAAGCCAAAGAACTGGTTGGTTGTCGGTTATTTCTACCCTTAGAAGTATTGCCTGAATTGACAAGAGACAACGAATATTATTTACATGAATTAGTAGGCTGTCAAATCCAAGATAAAACACACGGTGAATTAGGAACGGTTCAGAAAATTTATGATTTAGGTGGACAAGATTTATTTGCTTTCGATTATCAAAATAAGGAAATTTTAGTTCCGATTAATGATCAAATTATTTCCAATTTTAACCGTTCTAAAAAGCAAGTTCAAACCGACTTGCCTGCGGGTTTATTGGAGGTTTATTTAGAAAATAATTAGTTTTTTTACAAAATAATTTCTTCACGTTCACGAGCAAAATGACAATTAGGAAAATGAGCTTGTGCTTCTTTTTCGACCTTTGTCAGAAATTCGTCATTATGTTCGGGGTCGTGATGGGTCAAGATTAAATATTTGACATTGGCACGTTCAGCCACCTCAACGGCTTGTTGCCAACTACTATGCCCCCAACCTTTTCGATTCACTAATTCTTCGTCTGTATATTGAGCATCATGAATTAAAATATCAGCATCCTGAGCCACCTTGATAATTCGTTCATCAATACCATTACTATGTTCCACATCCGTAGAAAAAACTAATATTTTATCGTTTTCTTCGATTCGATAAGAGTAAGCTTGCCCAGGGTGTTCGTGAAGTTTGGCAGTGATGGTTGCACTATTGAGTTGGAGGGTTTCGGATTCGGGATGATGGAATTTAAATGTTGCACCCATATTGTCCAAAGCTACAGGAAAATAAACCCACTCCATTTGATTTTCGAAGATTTCCTTAAGATTTTGGATTTCCCGATTTTTGCCTAATGCAGTAATAGTAAAATGACGGCGAGGATCAAAAGCAGGTGCAAAAAATGGAAATCCTTGAATATGATCCCAATGAAAATGAGTAAAAGCAATAAAAATATCTTCGAATTGCTCATGTCCATTTTGGATAAGGTCTTTGCCCAAATTTCGGATACCACTTCCCGCATCCAAAATCAGAATTTGGTCATTTTCAAAGGTAACTTGTAAACAGGTCGTATTACCTCCAAACTCTTGGAATCCTGTGTCACAAACTGGAATTGAACCACGTGTACCATAAAACTTAATTTTCATACTTTGATGTTGTTTGTATGTTTTCTAAGAAAATGAGAGGAGCTTAAAAAGTTCATTTCCTAAGTTGTTTTCATGAAATCTCTGTACAAATATCCTTCCAAGATAGTTATGAATTTTGTGAATTGAAAACTCTTACTTGTGATTATACGTGTAACTCATTATCTATGATATTTCCAGTCGTATGAACTTCATATGGTACTATTTTATTAAATTATTTTTTAGTTTTTATATTGTTGATTTTGAGATAGATATGTGTTTTTTTAATAAAATCATAGGAATGTGCTAATTAAATTTTGGAAGACTAATTGATTTTTTAAGTGTCTAAATTCAAATTGGTCAGATGAAATTAAATTTGTAATATTGGCACAATTATTTCGCAACATTTTAAAACGAAAGTCAAAACTGAAATCATGCCACACATAATTTTATGATATTCCTTTTGCTTAACAGTACATCCTGTTAAAAAACATTAAATTATTATGGCATATTGCGTTTATAAACTGACCTTATGTTTAATGATGGTCTGTTTTTTTTACCTTTCGCTATTGGCACAATCGCCTATTCAATTTACAGATGCAAACGATTCCTACTTAATTGGAACACAAATTCATATTTTAGAGGATACGTTTGCTATTCATAATCTCCAAACTATTTGTAAACCTGAAACTCAAACGAGGTTTAAGCCTTTAACACAATCTATTTTTGGGAGTCCTGCAACTCATTCAGTATTTTGGCTTAAAATTCAAGTTCAAAATTCATCAGGGCAAGATACTTGGTTAAATATTAATACTCATTTAATTGACCAAATTACGCTTTATCGCCCTTCTTTTGACTCACTAAGTGTGATTCAAACAGGGGCAAAATATGAACAAAATACTAAATTTTATCCTGTAAATACTTTTTGGTTACCTATTAATCAGGCTCAAGATACGACTGTTCAGACCTATTACCTTCAGATAAAATCAGAGATGGGTATCACATGTCCAATATATATTGGCACGATGAGTTCCTTACACCTACGGAAAGATCAAAATGATGCTCTTATGTTTATCTTCATTGGGGTGATGGTAATTATGTTTTTCTATAACTTATTTATTTACTTCTCGACACGTGATACGATTTATCTATTTTACTTAGGGTATGTCTTCATGGCATCTTTACAAGCAAGTTTTAATAGTAATTATCCCTTTATCTATCAGTTGGGTTTTGATGTCATTCCAACGACATGGTGGTATAATCATTATTTTATTTGGACAATGCCCAATTATGTTTTTGTAGGTATTTTTTGTATTAGATATTTAGATTTATATGAAAATGCCCCTAAAATTACATGGTTTTTATTGGGACAAATGGCTTGTTTTATTTTCATTTATCCATTTATTTCTTTGGTTGGAATTTCTAAGATTGATGTTGAGGGTTGGTATAATTTGAGTGTACTGAGCTACGATTTGACGTATCTTTTAGCAGGTTATTATTTGTACTTTAAAAAGGGTCAGCGCAAGGCACGGTTTTATATTTTGAGCTGGACAATTTTAGTGATGAGTGTTTTTATTTTAATCTTAACAACTATGGGTATATTACCCTTTAATATATTTACAATTAATAGTGTTTTGTTTGGTATTATGAGTGAAGTGTGGTTATTTTCATTAGCTCTTGGAGACCGTATCAATACACTTCAAAAAGAAAATCAATTATTGGTTGAAGAGCAAAATGAAATTTTGACTAGAAAAGTAAATGAAAAAACGTATGCTCTCCAACAAGCCAACGAAGAATTAGCTGTCAATAATGAAGAGCTTCAACAGTCTCAAGAAGAAATTGCATCACAACGAGATATTTTAGAAATGAGTAATAAAGAATTGCAAGAATATAAATATCGAGTTAGTCAGAGTATTGAATCGGCACAACTTATTCAAAATACCATTTTACCATCTGATATTTCTATTGCTCGTCATTTTGCTAACTTTTTTATTTTGTACTTACCAAAAGATGTGGTTTCAGGGGATTTTTATTGGATGTGTCATTTCAAAAAGCAAACTATTTTTATTGAAGCCGATTGTACAGGACATGGTGTGTCGGGGGCATTTATGACTTTAATTGGGCATTCCTTATTGAATCAAATCATCAAGTTTGAACGTATTTATAACCCTACTCAGGTGATGGAAGAGTTACATAGGCGATTGAGGGATATTTTACGACAAGATGAAACCCATAATGATGAAGGAATGGATTTGTGTATGTTGGTATTACAAAAAGGTAAAAATGCTTGGCAAGTTGAGTTTGGCGGGACAGGACAAAAATTTTATTATGTTAAAAATCAAACTATTCAATTTTTGAAGGGGTCTTCTAAACGAATTGGAGGACGATACTATACTCGGAAAAAATTTCAAACCCATAGTTTAATACTACCAGAAGGTACAAATTTATATTTATGTAGTGATGGTTATATTGACCAAAATGATAAACACCGTGAAAAATTTGGCTCTGAAAGGTTTCTGAAATTATTACAAAACATCCAAAACCAATCATTTGAAGAACAAAAGATCAAATTACAAAAAACTTTATTAATTCATCAAAAAGAGACAGAACAGCGAGATGATATTACGATTATTGGATTGAAATTATAAAATGCTTAAACAAAATACTAAAAAATTGATTTTCAGAAACCCGAGTTGTATTTTTGTAAAAGTACTTTATTGAATAAATCCAATAAATTATAATGAAATATCAATTTATTATATTGACTTTGTCGACAATTTTTATTTGTTCTTTTAATCTTTCGTTATTAGCACAGTCAACTATTAAATTCTCTGATACCAATGATTCCCATCTGATAGGGAAACAAATGTTATTTTTGGAAGACCCCTCTACTACGTATAAGCTTTCCGATATTCAAACTCCCGATTTTCAACAAAAATTCCAGCCTGTAAATAAAGACGTATTTAACCATTCTGCAACACGTTCTACTTTTTGGTTTAAGTTTCAAATCCAAAATGTATCAGGAGAAGATATTTGGTTAGATATTAATAATAATATGATTGCCCAAATTACGCTTTATCGTCCACCTTTTGATTCGATGAGTACTACTTGGACGGGAGGAAAATATGAACAAAAAGCCAAACCATATCCTGTGAATACGTTTTGGCTACCAATTAATGAGGCTCAAGATGTTCGTGTCCAAACCTACTATCTTCAAATCCAATCGGATGCTACGATTATGTTGCCGATTTATATCGGTACAAAAAGTGCACTTTATCAGAACAAAATGCGTAGTGATGCACTTGCCTTTGTCTTTTTAGGTGTCATGGGTATTATGTTTTTATATAATTTGTTTGTTTATTTATCAATTCGTGATACTATCTATCTTTTTTATTTGGGATATATAGTCATGGTATTTTTTCAATCAAGTTTTGTGAATAGTCATCCGTTTATCTATGAACTAGGATTTGATATTATTCCGACAACATGGTGGTACACCCATTATTTTATATGGACAACTCCAACTTACGTTTTGGTGGGAGTATTTTGTATTAAATATCTGAGTTTATTTAAACACTCGAAAATATTGACTTGGTTTTTATTAATACAAATGAGCAGTTTTGTGTTTGTATTTCCTTTATTCACCTTGTTGGGTTTTGCTCGAAATGATCTCGGAAGTATCTATAATTTGAGTGTTATAATTTATGACCTTACATGTCTTTTTGCAGGATATTATATATATGTTAAGAAGCGTGATCGTGTGGCTCGTTTTTATATTTTGAGTTGGACGTTTTTATTGATTAGTGTTGTGGGTTTTATTCTGACATTATATGGAAAATTACCATTTAATATTTTTACTCGTCATAGTGCTTATTTTGGGATAATTAGTGAAGTGTGGTTATTTTCAATAGCTCTTGGTGATCGCATCAATATTCTACGACGAGAAAATCAGTTATTAATTGAAAGGCAAAATGAAATTTTGACGAAAAAAGTGCAAGAAAAAACGTACAAACTTCAGCAAGCAAATGAGGAGTTAGTAGTGAGTAACGAAGAATTGAAACAAACCCAAGAAGAAATTGTGACACAGCGGGATGTTTTGGAAATGAATAATCAAGAGTTGGAAGAATACCAACATCGTATTAGCCAAAGTATTCAGTCAGCACAATTGATTCAGAATGCTATTTTGTTGCCTGAACCTTTTATTGCTCCTCATTTCTCCGATTTTTTTCTTTTGTATCTGCCAAAGGATATTGTTTCAGGAGATTTTTATTGGATGTGTCATTCGGAAAACCAAACCGTTTTTATTGAAGCAGATTGTACAGGACATGGTGTATCGGGGGCATTTATGACTTTAATCGGACACTCCCTTTTAAATCAAATCATCAAATTTGAAAAGATATATAATCCTGCTGAGGTGATGCAAGCATTACATGATCGTTTGAGGCATCTTTTGCGTCAAGATGAAACCCGAAATCGGGAAGGAATGGATTTATGTATGGTTGTTCTGAAAAAAATAAAAAATAGTTGGGAGGTGAAATTTGGAGGAGCAGGACAAAAGTTGTATTATTCAGAGAATCGAGAAATTAATGTATGTAAAGGTTCATCTAAAAGAATTGGCGGACAAAATCGTATCCGAAAGCAATTTGAAACTCAAAATTTAAATTTCACTAAGGGAACAATTTTATATTTATGTAGTGATGGTTACATTGATCAAAATGATGAATATCGTAAAAAATTTGGCTCAAAACGGTTCGTGAAATTATTACAAGAAATTCAAAATAAGCCTCTCTCAGAACAAAAAATAAGGTTAGAAAACACCTTACAAATTCATCAAAAAAATACCGAGCAACGAGACGATATTACGATTATTGGAATTAAATTATAAGTTTAGTTTTTAGTGTTTCGAGGATGATAAGATTGAATGGTATCTTGTAAAAATTGGATATCTAAGTGTGTATAAATTTCAGTTGTTAAAATAGATTCGTGTCCTAATAGTTCTTGTACAGCTCGTAAATCTGCCCCACCTTCTACGAGATGTGTCGCAAACGAATGTCGAAAAGTATGCGGACTAATATTCTTTTCTAAGCCTGCAGTTTTGGCAATATTTTTTACAATCATAAAAATCATCACACGAGAAAGAACCTTACCCCTTCGATTTAGGAAAACAAAATCTTCATTATTTTTCTGAATCTTTTGAAATCGACGGATATTTTCAGTATATAATTCTAAATAATGCCAAGCCTCTTGATGGAGTGGGACAAGGCGTTCCTTATTTCCCTTACCCATAATTTTGAGTAACTGTAATTCTGGATAACAATTGGATAATTTAAGGTTGGTTAACTCACTAACTCGTAAACCACTTCCATATAAAACTTCTAAGATAGCTCGGTTTCGAGTGCCTTCTGGTATAGAAAGGTCAACTGAATTGGTTAATTGCTCTATTTCCTCAAAACTAAGAACTGTAGGTAATTTTCGTCCTAAGGCTGGTGAAGTAAGTAATTCTACTGGATTGTGGTCAGTAATTTCTTCATCATTTAGAAAACGATAAAAAGTTTTTAGGGCGGATAAGATTCGACTTTGAGAGCGTTCGGCAAGTCCAATATCATGGAGAAATTTGAGAAAATATTCAATGGTTTCGATAGGTAAATTTTTAAATGATGAATTGTTTGAATTGTTTTTCAAAAAGGAATTTAACTTTTGTAAATCTTGTCGATAGGCTAAAATGGAATTTTCCGCTAAAGCCCGTTCTAGTCGAAGATGATTTTCGAATTGCTTGAGTAACATAGAATTATTAGACATAACTTTTTTGGTAATTTGATTTATCTATTTTTTTATCAAAATAAGTCTTAGGTAAGTTTTTAAATAAAGGTAAAAATAAAGGGATTGCAACGATTTTGGTGGGAAAAGGGACTTCTAAGTAAGGCAAAATGAGAAGTGGCTTGGGATTTTCTTGGTACTTCTCGAAACCCTAAAGGGCAAAATTACGTCTTGGGGAAAATTTTGGCAAAGAAGTCAATAAGCTATTTTTTTACTTTTAGAGAAACTTTGTCTAAGGTTTGGTCAAAATATTTTTCGAATTTTGGTGTGAAATCTGTAATATTGCACGGATAGAAGTACTTTTTGATTCCAAAAATTGATAAAAAATAGTTAAAGACTAAATCATATATGTTTAAAATGCCATAATACTCTATGATATGTAATTGATTATGAGTAAAATAATAACTTTCATTGTAATGAAAATAACGTGCAAAATAATAATAAATTAAATAGACATAACTTCATATCAATTTATGTAAAAATACGAAGAGCTACCTAAGCTTGGGTAGTGGCTTCAAAATAAAGTTTACTTGATAATCGGATGATTATTTGGTAAACATTTTTGTGTTTGTTATATGACCTAATTAAATCAGAACTTTGAAACTTTAAAATTTTTTAACTAAACTCTTTAAATAGCAAATTTGATGAGAACTATGTTCAAAAACTACTTTAAACTCCTTGTCTGCCTCGGGGTGTTCGTTGGCTCGTGGTTAGCGAGCCTCGATGTCGGTGCGCAGGTGACATGGACGGGAGGTACTTCAGGGAACTGGAATGTTCCAAGCAACTGGAGTACAGGCGCATTACCTACAATTTCGGATAATGTTATTATCCCAGCAGGTAATCGTGTTACAGTCCCCGTAAATATGGCAGCTCCTGGAGCGCAAGCACTAACGCTAAAAATTAGTGCTGACGATGCTAATGGTACAAATACGGCAGTCGTTGATATCGCTGATGATAGCTTTATTACAATTAATACAAAGCTTTTTGTTTCAGCATCAAATCCATTTGAGACTTCTAATGTGAGTTCAGGTACAATAGTGACGAATCTGACTGGTGGTATTGGTAACTTTGAAGTACAGCGCTATAAAGTAGGGATTAGTGCCTCTGAGACTGATACTGAAGGTAGTGCTTTTGTAACGATCCCAGAAATAGCCGTTATTGGTAATAAACCTGTAGCGTTTGTGACAGGTACAAGTGGTTATATTTCAGGTGATGGAACTACAAATGACGCTAGTATTTTTATTAGTGCAGGTACTGGACAGAATGGTATTGCTTTGTTAGATCGTAATGATAAATTGTATATTAATGCAAACGGAGGAATATTATATGAGGGTACACAACCTGTTACCATAGGTGGTTTGGGTGGTTCTATTCCTGCCAGTGTATTTATTACAAGTGGTAGAGGAATTACAAGCGATTTGGAGATTGTTGAGACAAGTGGACTAGGATTCTCAACCATTACATTTACGGGAGATTTGACTTTCTTATCTGGTTCGCATATTGACCCTGCAGGTAGTCTTACCGATAATTATGGAGTTACTTATGCAAGTAATGTATTTATGAGCGTAAACGTATTACGAGTAGTGCATGACTTTGTAAATAATACAGGCACGCCTTATCCTGTAACTACAAATACTAGTGGATCAGGAACACAAGGATTTGTACTATTTAGTAATTTATCACAAGGAATGGAAATTAAGGCGGGGAATGGCAATGCATTTACAACACTTTCTGGCATTAAATTGGATGTTTCAAAGGATAATGAGCTAGGTTTGTTAAGTAATTTAACGCTTGATGGTTCGGCAGGAGCTTTTGTTTCTGTTTTGGATATTGCCAATCATGGAGGTGTAGATATTAATGGAAATAACACCTTATACTTAAGTCCTACTTCAACAGCTCGGAATGCAGTATTTGCTACAGCTAATCCAGCTAAGATAAATCATTTAGGTGAGGCTACTCCTTCAGGACGTATCTTAGGAACGGGCTTTTTATCTATTAGTGCAACTACGAATCTGGGTTCTGACTTAGCGGTCGAATCGAATATTGATGTGGGAGCTGGATTAGACTTTGGCACAGTACAAGGGGATTTCAATTTATATCTTGCGGGTTCGAAAGTGAATGTGAGTGAAGGAGGAGATTTTTTCTTTACGGCAGGGAATTCAAAAATCGAATTCTTCGACAATAATGACGGAGATACGAATGACTTTATTACTATTACTATAGCTGAAGCTGCTACTGGAGATTTTACTATTTTCCCTCGTATTGAGATAGCAAAGGAAAATGGAAGCATTTTCATTACAGGTGGTGATGATATGGCTATTGGTGGATTTAATAGTAGCGCGACTCATATGACTAATGCGGCTCTTGCTTTTACTTCCATTAGTTTCGAAGATAAGTTCGTAACTACATCTACTCGTACTGTTGCCAATGCGACTCAAGTTATTTTAGGAAATAATTTTACGCTTGGGTTTGGTACAGCTAGTTTGTTACCTACTAATTTGGGAGGAGGATTGATTGCTATTAATACTGGTTTAGGTATCTATGATCAAACAGGTGGACTTGGTGAAATTTCAGGTTCAGGTACAGTCTTTTTGTCTGCCCCTTCATTTGTAAGTGCATTTTCTACAGTACGCTTTCGAATTGGAGCAAATTTGAATAGTAATGACAATGGACTAGACTTGAATGGAGAAGAATTACACTTAGGAGGATCATTAACAGGAAATGGTTTCATTACCACAAGTACGCCTACAGCTAATGATGAAGGAATTACATTTGTTACAATAAATGGTATTCCAAATATGGCTGATAAGACTACAGCAGCTGGAGATTTCTCAACAGCTACTTATGGACTTACAACTAGTGTAGGAAACTTTACTTCAGCAGATTTGCTGGATTTCGGAACGGTAGCGAATGTAACGCTCCAACGGGATATGGCAGTGAATCAGTCTTTCTTTATCAGTGCTGATAATGGAGCGGGAGTTCAGTTTGCCACAATTGTCAATTTTGACGGTGGTGGATTCGTAACAGCTACTAACCAAGGTACAAATCCGAACTTTATATCTGCCTTTATTTCAGCTCATGGCTCTGACCATGTGATGTATCGAAGTGGTAATGCAGCAGAAAGCCAAGGGTTCAACTTGAATTTCTTGACAATTGAATATTCTGGTACTTCGCCATCTATTGATTTAGTTCGCGCTACTGCAGGTAATTTTAACTTTGGTTTGGCAGATGTCTTTTTGACCGCAGACAATCCTGTGAATGGTGGTGGTAGTTTAGATGCTGACCGTGGTACGTTGCCTACTGGGGATGTTGGAGATAATGTAACAGATGTTGTATTTGCGGGTAGTGTCTTTAATGGAACTGACCAAGTACAGTTTGTTACTGTGGATGGAACAGTAGGTTTTGTGGTTTTTGATATTAACTTCTCTTCCGTAAATAATAGCGGTACATTCTTAACGGTTGATGGTATTGCAGGAGCTGTAAGTATGCAACGCCTGAAAGTGAAAGGTGATAAAGGCTATCAAAATACAGGTAGTTTATCTTGTTTTGAAAATACACTCGCAAACTACAGCGAAGGTTTAGTTTTTACTACGTTTACGACTATTTCTGGAGATGGTATAACTGTTACGACAGGGGCTGTTAATACTGCAGATGTTGTGTTAGACCTTTCAGAAAATGGAAATATCCTTATTACGGCAAAAGCAGGACAGCCTTTAGAGTCTGCTGCATTAGCTTTTGGTACAACTACACCTAATGTAACAGGTGGTAGAATTTTATTAACGACTGCATCAGTTAATTATAGTGTAATTGGTGGTACGGGGACGTTGTCACTTAATTCTACTCGACCTGCCGCAGGACAAGGATTCTCATTTACTCCAAATGACGGAAAGGTGATTGTAGGACCTGACTTGTTAGGTTATATTGAGATTGATTCTGAATTGGCACTTGCGGGTGATTTATTTGCCACAGTACTATTTGATGCTACTGACCCTCCAAAATCAACAGGAACAATTCGTCTGGTTGGTACAAATGTATTCCAAACAGTGGCTCCTGGTAAGGATGTAAATGTAACTGGATCAGCAACAGGAACTGAGATGGGATATATCCCGAATTTAATTGTTGATAAGTGTGGGTTTACTACTGCTTTCCAATCTGCAGGCTGGAACCTCTACACGGATGGATTTATTACAGTTTTGAGTGGTATTTATGACTTGAATGGATTTATTACAGTTAATTCAGTAAAATCCTCAATAACAGGTTATTTTATAACTGCTCCTGCTGGAACAGCAGAAACAGATAGTTATGCAAATACTGGTAGTTTCATAACTACTTCACAAGATGCTACTATTTCAGGTATATTGTTTGACAATGGAAATAACATTGGTGCAGTACCTTATCAGGTAGGCTTTTTCGCAACAGCTCGTCCTGGACAGAATACTTCGACTATAACTCGATTCGCGACAGTCATGATTCCAAATATGGTGATTGATAATGCGAATGTCTTTGCTTCTTCTACAAATATTGCTGTCTTTAATACTGTAAGTACGACAAGTGTTCCTTATGCGCTGGATTTCAGACATGACCCTGCGGCAGTTGTTGGGAACTTTGCGGGAGGTCTGGATTTGAACCAAAATACACTGTTTATTACAGGTGGTATTGGTCAAACTTCAGATGCTTACGTCAGAGTACGACAACACGTATTACCTGCTTCATTTGCGAATGTTGATGGAGATGTCGCTAAAGGAACTTATGCCACAAACAATACTTTTGCGATTACGGATGGTTTTACAACAGTTACTGGTGCAGGAACAATTATGTTTATGACTGCTGATGCTACTTTAGGAGTGTCTCGTTTCACGGTGAATAATTTCGCTGTCTTTGCGAGTGCTGGTGTCGAGATGAATGACCAAATTCTTGAAGTTACAGGAAACTTTACTCATAATAGTTTTTCAACGGCGTTTATTACTACAACCTCAAATGATGGGTATGTAGATATGAGTGCCAAGTTTGCTACCATTACTTTTATGACTGGGCAGTTACAATTGCCTGCCTTGAAAGTAAGTGGTTTTGTTACTGTAAATGGAAATCCTGGTAACACAGGTGCTGATTTGATATTGGGTGTGGGACGTAGTTCTACTTCGTTTACTTCAGTATTGGAAATTGGACGAACTGTTGATTTTGCAACAACTCAGTTGAATATTGGTAATAATTTCTTGACTATTACAGGTAATGGTGGATGGATTTCTGGTACAGTTACAGGGGGTACGAAGAGTTTTACAGATGGTGGTGCAGCTCGAATTGAATCTTTTGTAACAGTAACAGCTGGAAACTTTACATTTATAAGTGCAGGCGTTGAAGTATTTGAATACGCAACAGCCCCAACTGCTAATCCTACTACAGGTTCTAATTTTGCAACTGCCTTCACCACAGGTCGAATTAATGTATTAACAAACACATTAATACTTGGTGGAAATTTGTATGAAAATACAAGTGCATTTGCTACAACAGACCAATTCATCACAGGAGATACAGGAACTGGTTTGGTTGTATTTGACTGTCCTGCTAATGAAAGACAATTCATTACTAGTAACGGTGGAGCAACCGCAATTAATACGAATGTTTTCATTAGTGGAAACGAAGTTCAGTTAGGTAGCACTCCAAATAGTACTTCGAATATACTTGACTTCTATTTAGGTGGTACAGCGAAAAATGGTGCAGGTGGAAAAGCAACACTTGTCCTCCAAAATTCAGGTGCTGGAAACAATGCTTTATTGAACCTCAACTTCAATAGTGTTACGTTTATGACTGCTGCAGGACATCTCTACGATAGTGATGGGAATGTATCAACCTACACTAATGCTTCTTGTGGTGCAACACCCACTACGTTTACAACTGCGAAATCTATTATTGGATTTGGTACTGTAACTTTCACAGATGGTGGAACAATGCCATTTACGACAACTACCTTAGAAACTGATTTTGGCATCGAAGGTAACTTGTTCTCTAGTGTTACAGCACAAATTAACTTGAATGGTCGCAATCTTTTCTTGAGTGGAAGTTATACGAATGATGCAAGTGTTACGACTACATTTGTTACAGGAAGTACTAATGATAATTCAGCATTAGTAATGCATGGTACAGGTTTCAAAACTATTGGACTTGGTAGTTTTACTACAGTAACTTATACAGATATCCCAAGTGTTGCCATAGCAGGTGTAACACAATTAGGAAATAATATCCGACTCTATGGTGGAGGCGGAACTGCCTTAGCTTTGATGACAGTTACAGAGTTGAATGGTAATTTTATTACGGTAGATAACGATGGAACAACAATCAACTCAGTCTATGCTGAAAGTGATGCCAAATTGATGGGCTTAGCTTTCAATACGGCAAGAGATGGTTTGTACTTTGCGACTTCTGCCAACCAACAAAGTAACCTTACGGTAGATCAAGCGGATGTCTTTATTACAGCTGGTGGTACACTTACCATGACTGGTACTTGCCCTCAACCTTACACGTTAAATATTGGTGGTGATTTAGCTGCGATTAATGATGTTGCTAATTTATCATTGACTACAATAACCGATGGTGCATTCATTACAAGTGCCTTGAATAATGAACATGGTTATGTGAAATTTATCAGTACAACTGACACAAATTTAAAATTCCATACCATTAGTGGTATTAATACGATGCCTGGTCTTGTATTAGATATACCAATGGCTACAGCACACTTTATGTCTGCTCCAAATGGTTTCTTGAGTGTTACTTCGAATGCAAGTGCTTCAGTACTGGAGTTTATGAGTGGTAATTTACACCTAAACATGACTACAGTATCAATATTGGGTACAGGCAATAATACGATTGATGATAAAACTAAAAATAATCAAGTATTTGTTACAGCAAATGCTTCACCAATTACAGGTTATTTAGGTTCTATTCAGTTGAAGGGTAGTGGACATACAACTCTAAATATTGGAGATTATGGAAATGGTTTCGCAACAGCTTGGAAAATTAATCCAGGATTATCTATGGAAGGTACATTTATTCCGAACTTGATTGTTGAGAAATTAGGAGCTGGTAATGCAGTATTGAATGGTAATTTGTTTACTTCTGCTCTTCACGTTAATACAGGTGATGTTCTCTTGAAAGGGAATAATATCCAGTTTATGACAGGAGGTGAGCTGACTGAGAATTTAGCTGGAGAACATCTAGTTAGTAACGAATTTTATACAGCTACTTACCCTACTACAGCAGGTGGAAGTAATTATGCAAATAATCCTTCGGGTGTTTTGTTTGCTACAGCTTATAGATTAACAGGATTTATCACGGCAGATGCTTCCAAAACATTAGGCTTACTCTTTAGTAGTGCTAGTGGTGCAGTAGTTGAAGTGGAAATGCGTAAGGATGGTTGGGGTGATGGATTAGATGCCATTAATGGTAAGGTCATCATTAACCGAAACTATCACTTGACTCAGTTGGGCGGTAACTTAGGAACAAATGACATGATGATGCCATTTGCTACATCAGAGATTGGGCTTACGAATATTACACCTGAATCACTTGACTTTGTGACTTTTGCTTATGATGCAACAACCACTACAGGCAAGTATAGCTCACTTTCAACTGTGAAAGGACAAAGTCCAACTATTCCAGCTTTCAATACTGCTTTTATGACTTCTTCAAAAGTGGTTTCAGGGAATATCATTTCAGGATATATTACTTTAGGAATCAAGCCAATTAGTATTTTCCATGATGATTATCCTGTTACAACTGATAAAAGTTATAACGAGGCAGATGAAAATAATTCGACTAACGGTTATTTCCGTATTGAGCATCCAAGAGCTTCAAGTACTGTAACAGTAGAATTTGTAACGACTGGCTCTAGTGCCATTGATAACAATGGATTCGATGATGACTTTGATTTTAGTTTATCAGGTGGAGCAACTGCTTCAGTTACAAAGATAAGTACAGGGTATCGCTTAGTTTTACCTGCTTTCACAACAACTACATTCTTGACTGTTACTCCAAAGGATGATACTTTCTTGGAAGGAACAGAGTTTGTTTCTGTGAAGTTTACTTCAATTTCTCAGGGATTTGTTTTAGGCTTCAAATCAGCAGATGGATTAAGCATTGTTGATAATGACGTGGTAGGTTACGAAGTAAATGTTTACAATAAGTTTAGTACAGCAAGTCCTGCTTATGAAGAAACAATGAAAGTAACTTCACAATCTACATTGTCAACTTCTCCCGTAGATGTTACAAGTAGTCAATTTGTTACTGTAAATGAATTTGTAGTTGGTAAGGATGAAGTTCCTGATTTTGCTACTGTTTTCGTAACTGTTTCAGTAAAATTACGAACACAGCCTATGCCTAATAGAAAAGTTACGATGAAGTTAACTTTGAAGGATAACACAGAAATTGCATTCCATACAGTTCAAGGTACATCTAATGGATTGGGTAGTGTTATGCAGTCAGGACAAGAATCTTATATTGAAATTCCTTTTGCTAGTTCTACTGTTCTAGGAACTTCAAACCAATGGGATAAATTTGTTTCAGTAGTCTTAGTTGGAGCGAATGATCAAATTATTGATAGTGGTTATCCAGCAATTAATGAAATTGCTCAGTTAATTGAAGTTTCTGTAGAAACGAATGCTACAAAGACAACTTCTTTGGATTATATTAATCCAGGCGATTTTGTACCAACTACGACTGGTTCTGGCTTTACTACAGTAGCTCTTAAACCTTTAGGTAAAGTAACTATTAAAGGTGGTAATATTGATAACGAACGTGCATTACACTTTGCAGTAAGTAATTTGAGCGTTACAGAGGGTGCATTAGGAGTGTTAGAAATTGCTCCAAACATATCCTTAACAGCAGATGCTACATTGACTTTAATGTTAGATAACTCTAAGGATGCTACATGTGATTATGATGTAACTCGATTTATGAATTTCTCTGGAAATGACGTATTATCAAGTACAAATAATTCAGTAACAGTACGATTCCCACAAGGGCAGTTTGCTTCTAAATTTGTTACGGTTTCTGCGAAACAAAACAACATAAGTGATGGAAATGATAAGGTTCTTTTGAAAGGTTCGGTTACAACAACTGGTTTGGTTTCGCCAAACTTGTTTGGAGCAACAACTCAACCACAAGTAGAAAGTGCCAACCAATTTCACTTTACTATTAATGATGATGGTGATGTAGCAGGAATTAAGGATGTGGATGATATTACAGTTGCAGATGGCTTTGTGAATGATGGTGGTATTTATCGATACACAACCACAGAATCGAATAAGGGTACGGTTAGCTATCCTGTAGAATTGAAAACTATGCCACATACAGGTGGAACAGTCTTCATCACGACTTATGTAGAAGGTACAGCAAGTGATCGTGTGAGTATTTCTACAGATGCAAGTCATGAAGTATTAAATACAACTATTGGTGGAGTTAAATGGACTGGTGTTGTTTTAAAATTAGTGAAAACAACGAAAGTAGATGTTAAGGTAACTGTTAAGGATAATGAAATCAAAGACGGAGATGCCTTGATTCAGTTGCGTTTCACTTCAGCACAAGTTTCAAATAAATGTGATGATGCTTATCGTTCAGTGAAACCAACTGATGCTTTTGTTCGAATTATGGACGATGCAAGTGATAAAGCAGTTTCTGTTCCAACTACACCAGTAGGTGCGCCTGCAAAAGTAGCAGGAGTAGTTGCTACACCAGGTAGCCGACAAGTAGTCTTGAACTGGGCACCAAATGCGGAAGCAGGTGTATCATATCAAGTATATGTTTATCAGTTTGGACAACCTAAGCGATTAGCTGGAGAAACTACATCGACAAGCTTTACAGTTACAGGTTTGACTAATGGTATGGACTATTTCTTTGAGATTGTTGCGGTTAAGAAGGATGCTACTGGTAAAGTTGTAGCTAGAGGTATAGCTTCTGATGACGTAACTGCTCGTCCTTCAATTATTCTTGGAACGGAAAAAGCAAAAGTAGCAACTCTAGATGTTTATCCAAATCCAAGTAAGCAACTCTTCAATGTTCGATTAGTGAACTTGAATGCAGAACAGCTTGAAGTAAAAGTCTTGAGTGTTACGGGTCAAGAAATTTACGCAAGAGCTCACGGTACAGTAAACGGTGAATTTGAGACAGCAGTAGATTTAGACGGTATGCCTGCGGGTATGTATGTTCTTATTGTCAATACTGATAATGGTTCATTCCGAACTAAATTAGTTCTGACTCGCTAATAATTAAAAGAATGGAGCATGATGACTAGTCATGCTTCCATTTTTAATTCTTGTCTATACATTATATTTAAAATATTAAATTCAGATAATCCATGAGAAAGCAAGCCGTATTGTTAGTCGTGGTACTGTTGTCACTGACAAGTTGCGGAGATACAAACTCACGCCCAGGACAAACAGAAACGCTAACAGGAACCTTAACAGGAAAGTGGCAAGTAGTTGCCGCCCGTGCAGGGGATGAAGACATTACTGACTTATATCAAGGTTATGTGATTGAATTTACAAGAGATGGAGGCTATACTATTGTGAACCCAACTGGTAGTGCGCCTAATCCTAATCGTAATAACGAATCTGATTTTGGATTTTGGACAACTAATACAGATAATTCAATTACCTTAGACCAAGCGATTTTAATGCAAATTCTTGGAGGACTCTCACGAGAGCGTATTCAGTTTCAATGGGATGTTACAGTACTTGGTAAAGGTACAGTAACTTATCATTGGGATATTGTACCTTTATAGAACTTGATAGTTTTAAACAATAATAATCTTTGGTGAAATTTTATAATGAAAATTTTGCCAAAGATTTTTTTATGGTCTGTGACCTAATCAATGAGCTCTGAGAGTTCTAGCCAACGTTCTTCTTTTTGTTCAATCTTTATAGTGAGTATTTCAATTTCTTGAGACCAAGCGGTTAATGTCTGGTGGTTAGTCTCTCCTGAATTCAATTTATTAGTCAAAGTATATTTTTCTGCCTCTAGTGCCTCAATTTCTTTTTCTAATCCTTCATATTCTTGTTTTTCTTGGTAAGATAACTTACGAGGAGTGTCCTTAATTTTTTTCTTCTGAGAAGAAGGTTTTATTTTTTTAGACACTTCTTGAGTTTCTCTTTGTTGGATTTGTGTTTCTCGATAATCTGAATAATTTCCTGCAAAATCTCGAATAACTCCATTACCCTCAAAAACAAAAGTATGGTCAGTCAAACGGTCTGTAAAGTAACGGTCATGTGAAACAACAACCAAACATCCTGAAAAATCTGCTAAAAAATCTTCCAAAATATTTAACGTAGTAATATCTAAATCATTTGTTGGTTCATCTAAAATTAAAAAATTAGGATGTTGAATCAAAACAGTTAGTAGTTGTAAACGTCTTTTTTGTCCGCCACTCAATTTTCGAACAAAATTATATTGTAAATCAGGTGGAAATAAGAATTTATTAAGAAGTTGTGAAGCAGTGATTTGCTTTCCATCAGAGGTTTCAATAACCTCAGCAAAGGATTGAATAATATCAATAACCCGTTCGTCAGAATTAAACCGAAACTCTTCTTGGGTATAATAGCCAATGTGTGTATTTTGTCCCTTAACAATTTCACCTGAATCAGGAGGTAACATACCTGTAAGTAGATTCAAGAAGGTAGATTTTCCAACGCCATTTTTTCCAATGATTCCGATACGATCAAATCGTTTGAAAACATAATCAAAATTCTTAACAGTTACGAAGTCTCCAAATTGCTTTGAAATACCATGCAATTCCATAATTTTTTTCCCTTGTCGGCGACTGTCTAAATTAATCTCAAGGGTATCTTTATGAGTACTTTGAGAGGCTTTATTCTTCAATTCATCGAAGGCTTCAACTCGATATTTTGCTTTCGTTCCTCTGGCTTTAGGTTGTCTTCGAATCCAGTCAAGTTCTTTTCGCATCAAATTACGAGCTTTCTGGATTTCTGCGTGTTGATGTGCTTCTCTCTCAGCTTGCTTCTCAAGAAAATAGGCATAACTTCCTTGATGTTTATAAATCGTTTCATTTTCGATTTCCAGAATTGAATTACAAACTTTATCCAAAAAATAACGATCGTGTGTAACGACCAAAAGTGTTTGGTTTTGGGTGGCAAAATGACTTTCTAACCATTCGATAAGTTCTAAATCAAGGTGGTTAGTTGGTTCATCTAAAAGTACTAAATCAGGCTCTTCCAATAGGATTTTGGCTAAGGCAACCCGTTTTTTTTGTCCACCTGAAAGCGTGCTAATTTGGGCTTCCGTATTTTTGAGGCTTAATTTATCTAAAACTTCCCGAACTTTTGTTTCATAATCCCATGCTTTTAAATCATCCATTTTTTGCATCAAATCAGGTAATTCATCAGCATATTGCTCAGGTTGATTAAGGGCTTCTTCATAATTTTTTAAGAGTTGAATAAGCGTGTTTTCGGTGTCAAAAATACTTTCCCAAACAGTTTTGTGAGCGTCAAATTCGGGATGTTGAGGTAAGAATGCGGTATGAATGCCTTTTCGAATGGATACCTTTCCCGTATCGGTGGGGAGTTGTCTTGATAAAATTTTCAATAAAGTGGATTTTCCTGTTCCATTTACTCCAACCAAAGCCACCTTTTCACCTTGAGCAATTCCAAAAGTCACGTCTCGGAATAAAATCTTATCCGAAAACGATTTACCAATACTATCTGCCGATAATACATTCATTTGCACTCTATTTTTTAATTTTTCATCTAAATCTCACAAATATATAATCTTCAAATGACTTGTAGTTAAAATAAATAAACTGATACATAATGTTAATAGAAATGTATCCTTAAATTAGACTTTATTACATAAAAATAGTTTTTTAATGAATTGATTAGTAGATAATTGTTTTGGTATATTAAATAATTTTTTTAATATGTTATAATTTTGATTAAAATTTGTTTTTAAAAATTACACTGTTTATTTTTACTTAGATTTAATCTAAATAAATAATTATCTGAAAAATTCTAAATACCCATATGGGTATTTTTATTTTCTTAAAAATCAATTTATTATGAATATCCAAAATCCTTTGAAATGCATATTATTATGGTTGATGTTAGTTATTATGATGATTTTGCATTTTAATTATCATGTAGGCGAAATATTTTATGGAATTGATATTGTTTCAGAGAATGCCAATGGTGTAGTTCCAAGTAGTACACATGTTATACGAGGAATCTTTTATCATTTGCCAATTATCTATATTCTGCTTCTTATTATGGTACAAGCCAAGATTTTACGAATTATTTTATTGGTAATTGCGGTCTTATATACGCTTTCTCATGGGATGCACTTATTCGGAGAATTAAGCCATCCAGATATTTCACAAATTTCTTTATTGAGCTTGACCTTAATAACGTCCGCCTTACTGTCATTTGAACATTATAAATATTGGAAAATGAATTAGTTAAATCTAATTTTAACCTGAAGAATAATTTAAAACAGACATGAAATATCATTTTTATGTCTGTTTTTTTTAAGCGATACTATTTTATTTCTTTGTGTATATTTGCATTTAGTTTAGAATTAGTCTAAAAACAAATAAATGTAAAGTTCTCAATATGGCAAAACAATACTTATTTTCCATATACTTTTTACTTGGTTTATCCTCTTTAATTTTTGCACAAACCAATAAACAAACTTCAACTCTTTCAGGTACAATAACACTAGAGAACGAGACAGTTATCGGAGCAACTATCCAAATCGAAGCCCTGAAATTATATGCAGTAACAGACAAAAATGGAGAGTTTTCAATAAAAAAAGTCCCCTATGGTACACATGAAGTATCCATCTCTTATGTTGGTACCAAACCTTTTGTGCAAAGTTTACAAATTAATAGCCCTAAAGTTGAGATTTCTTTTGAGCTGAAGACGGATAAACAAATGCTTGAAAGTGTAGTAGTACAAGCCGAATCCGAAGAAACTAGATTAGAATCTCTACCAGTTTCTATCAGTTCGTTGGATGTGAAGGCATTGAATAATCAGGCTCTTGGAGCAGAGGAAATTTTGAAGCGTTCCACAGGAGTCGTAATTCGACAACGAGGTGGATTGGGAGGCAATACAACCATTAACCTGAATGGATTAACAGGACAAGCTGTCCGAATTTACTATGATGGAATTCCGATGGATGTGTACGGAGGAGGAATACAAATTAATAATATCCCTGTGGATGCACTTCAGCGAATGGATGTCTATAAGGGAACAATGCCTATCGAAGTTGGGACAGATGCTTTAGGTGGAGGAATTAATTTGGTGCCACTTCAATCATTTGATGAATATCTTAGAACATCTTATTCTTTTGGTTCTTTCAATACACATCGTTTCACATTGAGTGGTCTAAAAAATATTGATGAAAAACTATCACTTTCTTTAATCTCTTACCTGAATTATTCAGATAATGATTTCGAGATGCGTAATATTCGAAATCTCAAAGAAACATTTCTAGAAAATGGAACTCCTGTTTTTAAAGAAGAAATAATAAATGCAAAGCGGTTTCATAGTCGGCACTTTTCTACTTTTCTGGAAGGAGCTATAACCCTAAAAAATCTTTCATGGGCTGACCGACTAATACTATCAGTTTCATATACTAATCGTGATGACGAGATACAACAAGGGCGTACTTTACAAGCTGTAGCCATAGGAGAAGCCTCACAAAACATCCGAACATTTTCTCAACGATTGGATTATCGTAACGATTTTTTTGATAAGAAATTAAACATCCGATATTTTGGAATTCTATCTCATACACTTAATTCTTCGGATGATAGTACCAAAGCAGTTTATAACTGGACTGGAAAGCCATTTGAATCCATTGATAATGCAACTGGTACAGAAGTTTTCCCGATTCCGACTCGTTTGGAAGTTAAGAATATAGGAACGGCTCACCGATTTATATTGAAGTATAAAATATCCGAAAATTTACAATTAGTACTCTCTGATTTTTATCGTTATACCAGAATTGATGGGAATGACCCAATAGGATCACGTTTATTGATTGATGATGAATTAGTTGACCCAAATACGATTCCATCCAAACTAAAAAGAAATATTTTTGGGATGGAATTACAAGGAAACTTCTTTGAGGAGAAACTAACTGCTATTGCGTTTTATAAGAACTATTATTACAATGCGGAGTCAATTGACAGATTGCAGAATATGCTTACCATTATTCCTGTGCGGAAAGTGGATGAGAACTTTGATGGGTATGGGTTTGCATTGAAGTATCAAATTACTTCATCTCTTCATATTCGGGCAAGTCATGAGCAGGCTACTCGTATTCCTACCGAACGTGAGATATTTGGAGAAGGTGTCATTGTTCCAAATTATACCTTAAAACCAGAAAATAGTGCTAATTGGAACGTAGGATTTAAATACAATACTTCCATAGGTAAAAACATTCAAAAATTTTTCGTTCAGGTTGAAGGATTTCTAAGAAATCGAGAAAACTTGATTCGACAAGACCAATTTGGACCTGAAAATTCAATTCATGTAAATGAAGATAAAGTAGATGGAAAAGGCATTGAGATAGCGGCAGGAATTACTTTACTCAAGAATTTGGAATTGACAGGTAATTTTACACATCAAAGCAATGAAATCTCTACTCCACAATTATCAGCAGCAGGAGCTACAACAGGAGCCGAAGTACCTAATATTCCTAATTTATTCTACAATTTTGGAGCATCCTACAAATTCGAAGAAATATTCAATACTGAAGGAAGTTTAAGCCTGACTTGGAATTATTTCTTTGTCGATAGATTCAGTATCAATGAGGTGAAGGACTTAAATACAGCAAACCCCGATTTTATCATTCCAAAACAACATTTACACAATATCGGAGTAGTTTATGCCCCTTCAGAAAAGGGATTCAAGTTTTCCTTGAATGTGCGAAATATTCTGAATAACCAAATCTATGATAATTTCAGAATTCCACGACCAGGCATAAACTATACCGTGAAAGTTAATTATTTGTTATAAAATCTAATCTAATATGAGATTAACTAATTACACAAAAATTATTCGATTTGCCATTTTAGGATTGGCTTTTAGTTTTGTTTTTGCATCCTGTTCCGACGAGGATAATAATGAAAATACACCTCAGCCCGAAAGTGGAAACAAAACATCAGGTTTTGTCGTGGCAGGACAGGTAAGTTCTGGAAATGTATTGGTAAAATATTTTGATGAAATACCTACTGGAACAGTGGATTTATCAGATGGGAAAGACTTTGCTCGTTTTTGGGTAACATCATTGTTTGATCATGAAATGTATTTGCAGCGTCCTGATAGATCGGCTGGTTTTTCTAAAATGGTGGTCAACTCGAAAGGTGAAATTGTTGAAAAAGGAATAATTGCAACTGTTGATGAAAGCTCCTTTAGAATTGCTGTTCGGGATGCTGAAACAGGAGTATTTCAGGATAGAGCAACGCCAAATATCATTACTGTCTTTAATCCTACAACTTTAGAAGTGACAGGAACAATAGATATGAGCGATGGCAAAGTACCAGGAGATGTTGACCAAAGATATCAGCGTTTTATCTTTCGAGGAGATGATGTTTTTGCCCCGATGCGGTCAAATGTAGGTGACCTTTTTAGTGGTTTTTACCTTCATCAAGCAAGTCTTGCGACAAATAGTTATGTCGGTACAACTGGAGTAGATGCTCCATTTTCGGGAGGCGTATTGACCATAAACAACTTTGGGCAAGGCTTGCTTGATGAATCAGGAGACCTGTATGTACAAGATGGTGGAGCAGTAGGTTCGGGTACATTTGCCAGAATTTATAAGATTCCAGCAGGGAGTAATGAAATCGACCCTAATTATGTATTTGAACCAGTTAAAGTGCTGAATCCCCAAAATATTTTTTATCCTACGGTATATGGCTTTAAATTGATAGGAAATGGTAAAGCCATTGCTAGAGTGAATATTGATACTCCTCAGGAAGCGATTGAGTTGGTAACTGGTGCAGGTGGTGTAAGCGGAGTATTGGGTAATCAGGATGTACTTGATAAAGTGCTTAAAATTTTGTTTACTGCAGAAACGGCTTATTGGTGTGAATTAGACCTCAATGCTCAGACAGTAACCCCGCTCTCAGGTGCGCCAGCAATGGGTGCAAATTCTGGTGGTTCAGTTATTTTTGAACACAATGGAGAAATTTACTTCCCTATTGTAACCGCGACTGAACAGGCATATTATAAATATACACCAGGCAAACCACAAGCTACGAAAGCATTTGCAGTAATAGGTGCGGATGTTTCAGGTGTTTATAATTTAGCGAATAATAATTAAGTTTAAATATAACTCTTGTGAGATGCTAAGTCTCATGAGAGTTCTTTTTTTATAAGATGATGCTTTACACTATCGGAATCGTTTTGGTTTTAATCTCGGTAAGTACATTCTATTATAGTGCTACCAAAATCGAAATCAATAAAAATAAACTGATCTTACAATTAGGCAAACAAAAGTTGATTGTCAGAATCTTAGGAATAATAAGTGGTCTAGGAAGTGTATATTTCTTTCAGACTCAGATTAGTATGTTAGCTGCCATTTTTTCCGTTTTAGTTCTCTGGATGGTGATAGCGAGCTTACTGACTTTATTTGCGCCATCTATTAAAGTTTTTGCTCAATATTTTATTGCCTTATTTATTTTAGTAAGCTTATTTTCAATAATTTAGATATACAATGCCTGCCAATAAAAAATATTTATTGAAGTCCCCTTGGGCAAGAACAAGCAAAATTATAGCAGCAATTCTGGGAAGTTTATTAGCCACATTGTCTATCCATTATACTTTGGCACTGTGGGTGGATATGTCTGCTGTTATTGCTACTTCGTTGTACTCCATTTTCATTGTTTGGACTCTTTTCATGCTTTTAGTTTATAAAATAAAATCGCCAACAAAAGCATGGTTAGTTTTATTGACTATTGTGGCGATAGGAGCTATTGCCATTGTTCTAAAGAAATACGAATATGTCTAAAAAACAATTACCTAAAAAGGATAAACGAGATTACAATGTTTTTCTCAATACTCATACTGTTAGCGGTATCGTGATTAGTATTGGGTTGTATATCGTTTTTTTTGCAGGTTCTTTTGCTATTTTTCGAGATGAAATTAACTATTGGCAGTTTAATTCGAAACCTGAAAAATATTATCATCATGATATTGATTATGAAAAAGTGATTACGGCTTTAGAAGCGGAAGGATATGACTTGACAAAGCGAAAAATCAATATTAGAAAATGGGATACTGCTAAAGAAAGTCATATTTGGGTCAACGCACAGGCTCCTGAGCTTGATTCATTAGAAAAAACGAAAAAAGATTCACTGGCAATTGTGGCATTTCAGGCTGAACTAAATCCCAAAAGCTATGCCGTCCATATTCATGATGAAAAAGAACATGAAACTGAAGAGATGCTTCTAGGCGATTTTATTTATCGATTACACTTTTTTGATCAAATTCCTCTCCCAAGAATTGGACTTTATCTGGCAGGTTTAACTTCCTTATTTTTTTTATTTGCGATCCTGACGGGGATCATTGCTCACTGGAAGAAAATCGTATCAAACTTTTTCACTTTTAGGTTGAAATCATCTCTAAAGGTATTATGGACAGATGCACATACAGCATTGGGAGTCATAGGTTTACCCTTCCAATTTATGTATGCCGTAACAGGAAGCTTATTTGGTTTGTCGATTGTAATTCTATTGCCTACCGTACTTCTTTTATTTGATGGAGATAGAGATAAATTATTTGATGTTGTGTTTACATCAGGAAAATCGCCAGAATTAGCACAAGTTGAAAATGTCGAGAGAAAAAATATAAATGATTTAGCGACTCATTTTTTGGCATCTATTGATACCAAAAATGGAATTACAAATTTCAATGCAAGTCTTGGAAATTATGGAGATGAAAATGAATACATTACGTTCAATGCCACGATTGATGATGCAGAAAGTTTTTATGCCAATCCTTTTACTACCTATAAGTTGAAAGATGGTACAATCATTCATCAACAAAAACAAAACGAGGTTGCATATGCTCAAGCCGTTTTTAGAACAATGGCAGCACTTCATTTTGCAAATTATGGAAATTATTTAGTTAAATGTATTTATTTTATACTCGGATTGATTACGTGTTTTGTAATTATTTCTGGTGTATTGATTTGGCTTGTAGCACGTCAAAATAAAAGATATGCCGATAGAAAAAAGTTTGTTACCAATGTAGGAAGCATATATTTAGGGATATGCCTAGGTTTATATCCTGCTATGGCTCTGATGTTTATTGCTTTAAAAATCTGTACAGTATTCGAAATACATTCAGATGTTGGGTACAATGTTTTTTATGTATTTTGGTTATTGTTTTCGATTTATGCTTTTGTTATTAAAGACAATTATAAAATTAACCGACAATCCTTAATTATAGCTACTGTTTTTGGACTACTGATTCCTGTGGTCAATGGTGTGTTTGGGGGAGTTTGGTTTTGGAATGCAATAAGTTTAGGTTTGACTGATAGTTTTTTAGTAGATGTGGCATGGATATGTATTTCAGTAATTACTGGTTTATATCTCATAAAGACGTTGCCCAAGACTGTGGAAACTTCTTGATAATTTCTAGATTGAAGCAATTTGTAGAAATAGTTTATATTTAATTTTTCTGATAATCAAAAAATGTAGATTTTTGATATTCTTTACTAAATATGTTATAGGACTACTTATTTGCTTCTCATGTTAAAAGAAAATTTTTCCATAAACCAGTCTTTACTAAAAGAAATGCTTGACGAGAAATTTGTATCAGTACAAAAGCACCCTCAAACCGATTTATGGATTTATAATTATACTCCTAAAGCTCAGTATGAACGTCTCTGGAATGAAATCACTTTACAAGCTAGAGGATTAATTTTGGATAAAAATTATCAAATTCAAGCTCGTCCATTTCCTAAGTTTTTTAATTACGAAGAATTAGAATCCTATCAAATTCCTAGTGAGCCTTTCGAAGTATATGAAAAAATGGATGGTTCATTGGGAATTTTGTATTGGTGGAATGACCGCCCTTATATTGCTACTAGAGGAAGTTTTTCGAGTTCACAAGCTCAATTTGCGACCAAATTACTGTATGAAAAATATGCTTTGGATTTATTCAATTTAGAGAAATCAAAAACCTATTTATTCGAAATTATTTTTCCTGAAAACCGTATTGTCGTAAATTATGAAAACCAAGAAGCCTTAATCTTATTGGCAATTATTGAAACACAAACAGGACAAGAGTTACCATTAGAAAATATTGGTTTTGAGATAGTTAAAAAATATGATATTGAAAAGAATTTCCATGAAATCAAGCAATTAAACCTACCAAACCGAGAGGGCTTTGTGATTAAATTTCAAAATGGTTTTCGACTCAAAATCAAATTTGAAGAGTACGTTCGTTTGCATCGCTTAATGACTAAATGTTCGACTTTAACGATTTGGGAGTTTTTGGCAGAAGGAAAATCTTTGGAAGAATTAATTGAAAAAGTCCCTGATGAATTTTATACATGGGTCAAAAAAATAGTTACTGAACTTCAAGGGCGTTATGCTCAAATTGAAGCGGAATGTCATGAGGTTTATCATGAATTACCGACTCGTAAGGAAACTGCCTTATATTTTCAATCACAAAAATATTCCTCTATTTTGTTTGCTATGTTGGACAAAAAGGATTATGCGCCTATTATTTGGCGATTGATTAAGCCTACGTTTAGTAAGCCATTTCATGAAGACGTAGAAATTACAAGACATCCGTAGTAAAATCTTGGCTCAAATCTATATGGGTTTCGTCAAAATTACGGTCTAAAAATCCAAGAAACTCCTGACGTGGAATATGTTCCGCCCCTAAACTGATAAGGTGAGATGATTCTACTTGACAATCAATAAGCTGACAATCGTGCTTTTTGAGATTATGAACTAAAGTGATAAATCCTGCCTTGGAGGCATTACTTACTTTGGAAAACATAGATTCACCAAAAAAACATTTGCCTAGAATAATACCATATAAACCACCCACTAATTGTTGTTCTTTTGACCAAACCTCTATCGAATGAGCAAATCCTCGTTGATGCAAATGACAATAAACCTCAATAATTTCTTGAGAAATCCAAGAGCCTTCACCATCCTGATTAGGACGAGAAATTTGCTGACATGCTGAAATAACTTCCTTAAAAGATTGGTTATAGGTAATTTGGAAACGAGGCTGACGCAAAATTGGGCGCATACTTTTGGAAATACGCAGGCGGTCAGGAAACAAAACTAATCGAGGATCGGGCGACCACCACAAAATGGGGTCATCTTCATTGAACCAATGAAAAACACCATAGTAATAAGAGGCAAGCACTCGTTCAGGGCTTAAATCGCCACCGACTGCCAAAATACCCGATTGGTCAGCAAGTTCAGGCGGTGGAAAACGAATATCTTGTGAGTCTAATTCAAAAATCGGCATTGAGGTATGATTGATGGGATTGAAAGTATAAAGTTAAAGGGTTTTAATTTTTTTTTGAGTAAATAAAATGACTTCAGGCATAAATTGTTCAAATTGTTTTTGATAAAAATGCTCACGATGGTTAAGTTCATGCACAGCTTCTGATAAATTTGAAGTATAGCGAGTTCGTCTTTCTAATGACTCCAGAGCTTTACGAATTCCCCAAAGTTTTCCATAATTGACAAGCCAATTTCGAGCTATCATAGCAGGTAAAAAGGTTTGCATGGGTTGGGGGAGTTGGTGTTTCTCTTGCTCCAAATATTGATAAGTTCCTTCACAAAAATCAGATAAATTTTGGTCTGAAAAATTATCCCAGTTTCGAACTAAAAAGTAATCAAAAAAAATGTCAGGGATAATGGAAGCATATTTTCCAAATTTTGGTCGTAAAGCTTTCGTACAAGCTCTAACCGCATCATGTTGGTCAGTAAAGAGGTCAATTTGACGATGTAATAAAATCCCTTTTTGGATGGGTTTTGAATAGTTCTGATATGCTTTCCCTTTGACGAAATCCCCCATAAAATTGCCCAATAACAAGGGTTTTTCATCAAATGATAAATATAAATGTCCTAAGAAATTCATACGCTTAAACTTTGGGCGTATGCTTTTAGGGCATCAATAGCTTTTTGGCTATCTTCTTGCAAAATTTTGAGGAGTTCTATCCGTTTAGTTTCTTGATTTTCTTGTGTTGCTTTTGCAAGTTGGAGTTGTTTCTGGCGGGTTTCATCCATTTGAAGCGTCACAATTACGGATTTAATTTTGTGATTCAAGAACGAAATACGTTCGGCATCTACTGTTTTGAAGCATTCTTCTAGTTCAGTAATGTATTCCTCAAATTGTTCGACATATGCCGCCGCTAATTCTTGCCCAAAGTCTTTATCGCCCATTGTGAGCGCATTGAATTTATCAAATTGAATTTGCATGACCTCATCATTTATATATAGTTGAACAAATTTGAATTGTCTTTAGAAATTGTCCAACTTGATCTTCCATAGAATTGACTAAAGATGCAATAATTTCCGTAGGATTACAAACCAAATCCTAGGAATTTAGCACATTTTTGTGTTTTTACAGTATAAAAAGTGTATCATTGTAGGTTATGCCGTTTTTGCATCGCTTGCTGGAAGCATCGCCGACAAAGTGGCTCATAACTTTCTTTTTCGCCTAATAAAACTTGTTGTTCTGATTGGTGAAGTCGGAACGAAAATGAAGCAGGACTTCCACAACGAGTACACACCGCCTTGACTTTAGTTACAAAGTCAGCAATTGCCATTAGTTCAGGCATAACACCAAAAGGCTTCCCTTCAAAATCCATATCTAATCCCGAAATAATGACACGAATACCTTGGTGAGCTAATTGATTAACGACCGAAGGAAGTTCAGTATCAAAAAATTGAGCTTCATCAATACCTATAACCTGACAACCTTTGGCTTGCTCCAAAATTTCTCCAGAAACTCGAACAGGAATTGCTTGCATTGCCGTTTGATTATGAGACACAACTTCTGCTTTAGCATAACGAATGTCCATTTTGGGCTTGAAAATTTTGGCAGGCTGGCGAGCAATTTCTACTCTACGGATACGGCGTAACAACTCTTCTGTTTTTCCTGAAAACATACATCCGCATACCAACTCTATCCATCCTGTTTGACTCTGTTGGTCTAAATAAGGCTCTAAAAACATGGATTTTTTTGATTTTCTCCAAGAATTATTCCTATTTGGAGAACACAAAGGTAAAGATTTTTGAAACCTTTATCTTTGGGGAATAAAAAAATGAATATTTCAAGAATTAGAATGCTCAATCAGTAAACAACTTTTCTTATTTTTTCGCCGTCTTGAAAACAAGAATTCACCTAAAGTAATGACAACTCCAAGAGTTTTCCAAAGTATCTAATTTTTTTGAGCTTAAATAATTTATCTAAAAATCTAAAATTTTTGAGTAATGATACGAAATACGATAGTCCTCTTTTTAATCACATTTTTGCTTACAGTAGCTTGTACAAGTGTTCCTGTCACGGGTAGGAGACAACTCAAATTGGTAGGAGATAATAACTTAATGCAAATGAGTTTTCGACAATACAATACCTTTTTGAATGAAAATAAAATTTCTACGAATCAGCAACAAACTGCAATGGTACAACGAGTTGGTAACCGCATTCAAAAAGCGGTGGAGAAGTATATGACAGAAAAAGGAATGAGTGATAAACTCAAAGGGTTTGAATGGGAATTTAATTTGGTGGAAGACGATCAACTTAATGCGTGGTGCATGCCTGGTGGAAAAGTGGTGGTTTATACAGGAATTTTACCTACTTGTAAGTCTGAAACGGGTTTAGCTGTAGTTATGGGACATGAAATTGCACATGCCATTGCACAACATGGTAATGAACGGATGAGTCAAGGAATTATGCAACAATTTGGTGGAGTTGCCTTAAATGTGGCACTCATGAATAAATCAGAGGAAGCACGTGCGCTATGGATGGCAGCTTATGGAGCTGGCTCTCAGATGGGAGTGATGTTACCATTTAGCCGAAAACAAGAATCGGAAGCAGATGAGATTGGTTTAACCTTCTCGGCAATGGCAGGCTACGATCCCCGTGAAGCTCCCGAATTTTGGGAACGAATGCAAGCTTCAGCAGGAGGAAATGCACCTCCTGAATTTTTGTCTACACACCCCTCAAGCTCTACACGAGTTAAGAATTTAAAAGCATTGATTCCTGAAGTGATGCCTTTATATCGAAAAGCACAGGCAAATTAATCCAAAAATAGAAATTAAATCTATAAATTCATGCGGTTTATAATTCAAATAAATCGCATGAATTTAAAATTTAATAATACTCACCCTGAAGAACCAATCTGATAATATAGGCAATTCCTGATAAAAGGTGTAAACTGTAAAGCCCTAAAAATACAATATCTCGCTTTCGAAAGTGATAATTTTGACTTTTTAGAATCTGTAAAAAACCCATCATAATGACTAAGTGAAGCAAATAAGAAGCTGGGATATTTTGCCATGAAAAATTACCATGTAATCGTGACTTACCTATGTTGGAAATGAAGCTAAAAATTAGTAAGGCTATAGTCATTAATGCAGAAGCAAATCGAAACTTTAAGTCAGATATAGCACTCCAGAAATAAAAAATAAAATAGAAAAAAGGGAGTAGAAAGCTTAACAAAAAACTGCCTGCTAGTCCTATGATACCATCGGTATGATGTAACCAAAATATGAGGAAACTAAATTCAATGCCTGATTGTGGAGTTTCGACTGAACTCGCTTCAGCCGTATTGATTACGGCATTTACCTTGTCTGATGGGCTTAGTGAATCTCCATAAAGTCCAAAGGTTTCCCACAGTAAAATTGAACCACCTATGCACATGACTCCAAAAGCCATCCAGAAGGGACGTTGGAAACCATAACGAACCAAACAAAAGATAGGGAAAACGGGAGCTAAACAAAAAAAGAAACTTGGTTTACTGAGCAAAATAATTAGACAAGATATTCCAAAAAGAAGAAGAGTTTTTAATGAATAATTTTCCAAATAGGAAACCGCCGAAAAAAAAGCGGTTATACAAAAGGGAATCGTAAAATTAATAGAAGGATTATGCCACACATTTGGAAAAATCTTACCTATGTACCAATTAGGAAGAAAAATAGGTAATAATGCCATAAATCCTATACTAGTTAGACAAATGACTAAAAATAGATGTTCTTTATCATCTTTTTGAAATGTAAATTTTGCATAATAAAGTGAAAAAGCGGTTTT
Organism: Cytophagales bacterium UBA2561; assembly: GCA_002340355.1. Taxonomy (GTDB): domain Bacteria; phylum Bacteroidota; class Bacteroidia; order Cytophagales; family Thermoflexibacteraceae; genus UBA2561. The sequence continues at coordinate 329,661 of DDLX01000017.1, read as the reverse complement.
CAAACCTGCACAAATGCTTAAGACAACGATAATAGCTTTATGAGTTTGGATTACATCACCTGAATATCCTGTCAAGATATTGACTATCAGACGATAAAAAAAATAAATAGGTTTCCAGTTTATAGTTTGTGAAGCAACACTACTAGCGTGTGGTCCAAAGTCTGTTTTCCATGGATTTTGCAAATGATAAATTAAAAGCGTTGCTACCATACTTCCGAGTATGGCTAACCAAAACCATCCTCCGCCTATATTTCTTAGATAATGATATATCCGTAAAGAAAATTTAGCTATCATATTATTATTTGTTAATGATTTTTTCAAAAGAAGCTGCGAGTTTATTTAAAAACTTTTGAGTAATTGAAATACTGCTTATTGCTTAAAATTAGACTTTTTTTGTCGCATGGAATTTGCAGTTTATGTATTGCATAAAATTGATAATCAGATTTTTGTATAAATTGTAAATTACATATAATTAAATAGATTAAAGGGAAGATCAAATACTAAACCAAAGTTTGTCTTAAAAGAAGATTAATAGTTAGCTGTTGAATTTCTTAAGTATAAATTTCTTAAGGACTAATCTACTTAGTTTTCTATCAAAAGTTTCGAATCAATTTGAATAGTAAGAAACTAAAAAAATAATCTAAAATCATATTTTTTATTGATTTATTAGTATTTTATTTTTTCTAAATGAGTTAATAATTTTTCTAAATCGGCTTTTTGGTGCGTAGCATTTAACACAATTCGAGTATGTTTCTGAGGCGAATTTGATGAATAAGCAAAATGCCAAAGTAAAATCTTTTGAGGTAAAAGCATAGAAGCAAGGTCATTTCTTTGAGCATAAAAAATGGGATAGTTTTTGGAAAATAAAAATAAATCTAAGCCTTTTTCTTGGAGTGCTTGCGAAAAAAAGTGAATGTTTTGTCGTAATATTTTTAATTGATGTTGTCTTAGATGTTCCGCTTTTCGAAAGGCTTCCAAAAAGCTGGGTAGGGCAGGGGAAGCTCCTCGAAAAATTGAAAGTTCTTGAATTTCAGTAATAAATTCTGACTTCCCAGCAATAAACCCTGCAGGAATTCCGCCTGCTTTACCTAACGAACTGACGATTACTTTAGATAAATTGGGCAAGTTGGGTAAATGTGAAACAATACCTTCTCCCATATTTCCTAAAATTCCAAAACCATGTGAATCATCTACAACTAAGAGCAATTTTTTGTTAGAATTTAGTTTCTCTAAGACATCAAAATTCCGAGTTTGTCCTCGTAAAGAATCAACAGAATCCATTACTAAAATAAATTCCTCCTCTGTTGAATGATTAATTTTAATTATTTTTTCAGAGAGCCATTTTTCAAAATCAACTTCCAAATTTAAAATATTGGTTTCCAGACTTTTAACAGCAGGGTGAGTGTCTGGAGCATAAAAAAGAGGAGTATGGGGATATTTTTTTTTGAGCCACTGCGTAACCGCTTGCCCTGCCATATAACCTGAAGAAAAAGTTAAGACTTTTGGAACATTTATTTTTTGGGCTAAAAAATCTTCTGTTTCAGCATAGACCTTTAAACGCAAATTAGATATTCGGGAACTACCATAATGTAAACCATATTTTTGTATTCCTTCTTTAACAAGTAATTGAAAATCAGGATGATTTGATAAACCTAAATAAGATGTTCCACCGAAATATAACCATTCTTCACCCGTTTTGGAAATAAAAGTACGCCCTAAATTCTGGGAAGTAGAAAAAGTAAAATTAGAATTCAATGAGGTATTAATTGAAGTTTAGTGTTATGTTCTAAACGTTAAAAAAGGGCGAAATCTTTTTTATTAACAAATTTATAAGAACAGAAACGGCATAAAAATTCATAAAAAATGTTTTAATAGAAAATTGGCATTATATTTTCGATTTGTTAAGGTATGTTTTTATAAATTTTTTCGCATTTTCGTTATCTTCACGAATATAAAAAGTGGCTGATTTTGAATTCCCTAAAACCACAATACACCATAAAAAAATCATTATAAAACACCATTAAGACCAGTACTATCTATAAATAATTTGGACTTAATATAGGATGCGAAGGCACTATTGGACTTGGAATTAAAAACATGAAATACAGGCATTTCCGAATATATATTTTCACTATTCTTTTTGGACTTCTAGCTTCGTGGCTCACGGCGCAGGAAATTGGAATGCCCTTTACACAAAACTATGCTCCTTCAGTTTATAAAGCGGGTTCTCAAAACTGGGCAATTGTGCAAGACCATCGGGGTGTAATGTATGTTGGTAATACAAACGGTTTGTTAGAATTTGATGGAAAAAATTGGAAATTAATTCCGATCAGTAATAATCTTTCAGTGACTTCTCTAGCAATAGATGAAGATGGAGTCGTTTATGTTGGCGCATATGGTGAATTTGGTTATTTAACACCTAACCCTAAAACAGGCGAAATGCAGTACGTTTCGCTGTCTGATAAATTGCCAGATGAAGAGAAAAATTTTACAGATATCTGGAAGACTTATGTTAGTAAGGATGGAGTTTATTTTCAGTCTTATAAATGCCTGATTCGATTTCGTAAAGATCAATATAAAATTTGGAGACCGACGCTTCAAATGCCTGAGGCAGCCTTTCATTTTAGTTTTTCGGTGAATAATAAATTGTACATTCGTGAAAAGGGAGTAGGGCTTTTCTGTCTTGAAAATGATAGTCTGCACTTTATTCAAGGAGGAGGTTTATTTTCCGAAAGTCGTATTTATACGATGCTTCCTTTCGATGAAACAGGTAAAATTCTGATTGGAACAGCCGAACAAGGACTTTTCTTATATGATCCCACGGATGCTGAAATGCCCATTTTTCCACTTTACTCAGATGCGAATACTTATCTTGCCGAACATCAGATTTATCACGGAATACGATTTTCTAATAATAAAAAAGAGCCTCAATTTGCTTTAACAACTATTCGAGGAGGTCTGGTTATTCTAGATGAAAATGGGCAATTTGTAGAGGTGCTTAATCGTAATACGAATTTGCAGGATAATATGGTTTTGTTTGCTTACCAAGACCGTCAACACGCACTTTGGTTAGGATTAAATAATGGCATTTCACGGGTAGAAATTCGATTGCCACTGCGATACTGGGACGAAACCTCAGGGCTTGAAGGAAGTGTACAGTCAATTACTCGGTATCAAAATACGTTGTTTGTAGCGACTGGAGTGGGAGTTTATTACCTCAAAGATAACCGATTTCATCCTATTAAAAATATTCACTCACAATCATGGAGTTTATTAAAATTTACGCCTAAAAAAAATGATCGAACCCAAGATAAATTATTAGTAGGTACAAATGTGGGGATTTATGAAATTCGTTCGGATGGTAATGATGGATTTTATGGAAAACAAATTAATAATTATAATTCCTTTATTTTATATCCCTCAAAAAATACTCCCAATAAAATTTATGTAGGCTTGCCTGATGGATTAGCAGTGATGACTTGGAAAAATAATCTTTGGCTAAATTATGGAAAAGTCCAAGATATTGATGCCTTCGAAGTCCGAAGTATTGCCGAAGATAGCAATGGAACCATTTGGGCAGGAACAACTTATAGTGGGATTATTCGCCTAAAATTTGCTCAGTCGAATGATATTAAACCCATTGATGTCTATCAATTTGTTTTGTCAGATAATAGTGAAAGTTCATTGAATGGTGTTCAAATTTATAATTACTCAAATAAAGTATTGATTCGGACAGTGGGGGGATTGTATGTTTATGATGATGAGTTAAATAAATTTAAGCCAGAGAAACAAATTTCAAAAATATTTCCTAATGGTTTACAAGGTAATGTACGATTTACGGAAGACCAAAAAGGAAATTTATGGTTAAATGTATATAATGAACAAGAAAGTAAAATTGAAGTGATTCGAAAGATTAAATATGCAACAGGTAAAACGCGTTATTATCGAGATTCGATTTCATTAAAACGCTTACCTGAGCTGGATATTTATGCCGTATATCCTGATGATAAGGGAATTACATGGATTGGAAGTGTAGAGGGATTATTTCAGTATAATGGCAAAAAAACAAGGAAAGACTATAATGAAAAATTTTCTGCTTTGATTCGAAAAGTATATCTGAAAAGGGACTCACTTTTATTCTCAGGAACCCATGCAGAAATAAAAACAAGTGGCTGGATTGATAATAAGTATATTTCATCATTAACTCAAGCATGGCGAAATGTACCTGAACTTCCATTTGAATACAATTCTTTGACTTTTCATTTTTCAGCAACAAACTACGATAAGCCATCCGCTACGGAATACAGTTATTTTTTGCAAGGATATGATGAAACTTGGTCAGCATGGACAACCGAAACAAAAAAAGAATATACCAATCTTTCAGAAGCAACCTACAAATTTCGGGTGAAAGCTAGAAATATTTATGGCACTGAAAGTAGCGAAGCGATGTATCAGTTTCGAATCAAACCGCCTTGGTATCTTACGTTTGGAGCTTTTGTATCTTATATGGCACTAGGAGGTATTTTGGTGCGTATAGCAGTAGTGATTAACGGACGAAGACTACGCAAACAGAATGAAGAATTAGAGCAAATCGTAGCTAAACGAACTAATGAGATTACCGAAAAAAATACATTTTTGGAGAAACAAAAAAATGAAATTACAGAAAAGACCAAGCAATTAGAATCACAAACCAAAAAATTAGAAAACCAAAAACAAACTCTTGAAAAGCAAACTCATAAATTAAAATCACATAAAAAGGAACTCGAAAAGCAACATTCGTTGTTAGAGCAGAAGAATCGTGAAATTACTGAGGAACGTGATAATACACAACGTGCTTATGACAACATTAATTTGTTGAGTGAAATTGGGAAAGAAATCACTTCCACTTTATCCCTTGAGAATATCCGCCGAACAGTTTATGATAATATTTCGGCACGAATGAATATCCAAATTTTTGGGATTGGACTGTATTTAGAAGAGGATAGAGTCATCGCGTTTCAGAATTTTATCAAAGGTGATACGACCCAAAGCTTCCAAGTTTCGATTGCAGATGAGAATGACTTAACAGTTTGGTCATTATACAATCGGGAGGAAGTAATTATTAAAAAGTATATTGATGAGTATAAATATTACATTCCAAACGCCCCCTTCCCTGGACGTACAGGTTTTGCCCAATCCATAGTTTGCTTACCTTTGATGAATCAGTCACAAAGCCTAGGGGTGATGACTGTCCAAAGTTATGATGAAGATGCTTTTTCAGGAAATGATATTAATTTGTTGAAGAACTTAGCGGTCTATGTTGGGATTGCTTTATCAAATGCGGAATCGTATGCTCAAATTACTCGACAGCATCAAATTATTGAAGAGAAGAATATCGAAATCAGTAAAACATCGCAAGATATTATCAATAGCATTAATTATGCGAGTCGAATTCAATCGGCAATGTTACCACAACCACAGCATTTACAACAAAGCTTACCCGATTCGTTTATTTTCTGGCAACCTCGTGATGTCGTAAGTGGGGATTTTTATTGGTTTGCTGAAGTTGACGAGACACCTACCAGCAAAAAGCAAGTTGTTTCAGCAGTAGATTGTACAGGACACGGCGTACCAGGCGCATTTATGTCCATGATTGGTAATGATTTGTTAAATGATATTGTCAATCGGAGGAGAATAATTCGTCCTGAAAGAATCCTTAATGAAATGCACAGGGGAGTTGTGAAAGGCTTAAAACAAATGGAAACTAGTAATCGAGATGGGATGGATATGAGCCTTTGTGTTATTGACAAAAAGACAAACTTGGTAGAATTTGCAGGGGCAAAAAATCCTTTATTTTACATTCGACAAAATGAAATGTATGAAATTAAAGGAGATAAACAACCCATTGGATTGATGCGAAGAGAGATGAGTGAACGAGACTTTAGAGGGCATTTGATTGAAGTAGAAGAACCAACATGGTTTTATTTATTTTCGGATGGTTATCAAGATCAATTTGGAGGACCCAAAGGACGAAAATACATGAAACGCCGTATGAAAGAATTTTTACTCAAAATTCACAAGCAATTACCTGAATTTCAGCATAAATCACTTAAGGATAATATCAATGAATGGAAAGGAAAAAATAGCCAGACAGATGATATTTTAGTGATCGGATTTCGATTGGAATAACCATGAAAATACCTTTTATTAGGCAGAAAAGTGGCTTTCTTTTTGCTGTTTATTACGATAAGATAAAAACACGGCTAAAAATCGTACCATTATCAGTTATCTAAATTGATGTTCAAATAATTGACACTTGTCGCTCATGATCCCCCATATGCCCGATAATCGGATAGACTTATTCTTAGTCATGTTGTCCGATTTTATCAGTGAACTTTGCCTAAAAGTTACTGAGGATGGTACTATTAGTTCGGTAGATACGGGGCAAAAAAAATTTTCGGAATTAAATCTACCCGAACAGAATATCTTCCAAATTCTGCCTACTAAAGTAAGTCGGAACCTCAAACGAACGATGGCTAAAGTAAAACAAGAAGGTAACTTTCGGACGTTGGACTTTGGAAATACGACTGATGAACTTATCCGTTTATTCGAAATACGGGTTTTTCCACAGGAATCAGTTGCGTCTTCTTCGGGTAAAGAGCGAATGTTTGCGATTTTCATTCAGAAAGTTGGCAATACCTTCAATTCTTCGATTCGAGAAACGGTTAATCATGCTCTTGATCGCACGGCTTCTGTTTTTGTAACAAATGTAAAATCTGAGATTATTTTTGTTAATCAGAAATTTTGTGAGATTTCGGGGTATAGTGAACAAGAGCTTATTGGACAAAAATATCAATTCTTTTTGCATCAAAGTAAACGAGATGAAATGCTTTCCGAAGAAATTCGGCATACGGTGAGACAAAGCAAAACGTGGCGAGGCGAAATTAAATATACCCATAAAAAAGGACGAGATTATTGGCTCTTTTCTTCGATCATTCCACATCTGAACCAAAATGGTAAACCCTTCCGATTTGTCAGTGTTGGTTTTGATATAACCCAAACTAAACTTACTGAAGAACTATTAGTTCGAAGCGAAAAACGCTTTGCAGATATTTATGCCAAGATGCCTGTAATGCTCATTACGACGGACGGTAAACTGCGAATTCAGGATGTGAGTGAATTTTGTGTTAAAAAATTAGGCTATACGAAAGAGGAACTTATTGGAAAATCGTTCCTACGATTTGTAGATATGCGGGATATTGTAGGAGATAGAGGAAAGGCTTATTTTAAAAAACTGGAAGATTTTGATGGACGGAGTATTACCATGAAAATCAAACGAAAAGGTTATTCCAGTTTTATGGAGTCTTATGTAACTAGTCACTTCGAACGAGATGAAAATGATGGAATAAAGAATATTTTTATTTCTATTAAAGATATTAGCAAATTACGCCGTATTCAGCGTAAACTTCAAGACCAAAAATATGCCCTTGATGAATCTGCTATTGTAACTATGACAGATGTTAAAGGGACAATTTTATATGGAAATGAGAAATTTGTTGAAGTCTCAGGTTACACCCCTGATGAATTTTTGGGACAATCGCACGAAATAATTAAGTCAGGATATCACCCTAAAGAGTTTATTCAAGATATGTGGAATACGATTGCGAATGGAAAAGTTTGGAGAGGAGAATTTCGGAATAAAACTAAATTAGGACGGTACTATTGGGTTAATACGACCATTGTACCGATTATGAATGAAAGAGGAAAACCTAAGAAATATTTAGCCATTCGATTTGATATTACTGCCAAAAAGCGATTAGAAGAAGAAATTGTACGGTATAATTCTGAGTTAGAAAGTACCGTTTCAAAACGAACTAAAGAACTGACAGCAACGAATATTGAACTTCGTACCAAAAACAAATATATTCTAGATAGTATCCAATATGCTAAGCGCATTCAAGAAACATTACTACCTCCGATGGAGGAAATCCAAAAAAGTTTTAAACAATTTTTCATTCTTTGGAAGCCTAAAGATAGTGTGAGCGGTGATTTTTATTGGTTCGAAAAAACAACTAATTATCTTTACATTGCTGCCGCTGATTGTACAGGACATGGTGTACCGGGGGCATTTATGTCTATGATTAGTAGTACATTATTGAAGGAAATTATGAAGGAAAAAGATGAACCTGCTCCGAATGAAATATTAAATGAACTTCACCTTCGTATCCGAAATCTATTACGCCAACATGAAAATAATAGTCGAGATGGAATGGATATTGCCTTGTGTCGTTACCAGCCAGAAACTCGGATACTAGATTTTGCAGGCGCACATAATCCCCTAATTCTAATTCAAAATAACGAATTACAACGTATTCGAGGGAATCGTTATGGAATTGCTGGAAGACATCTAGTACAAGATCATACATTTGATAATCAATCTATTGAGCTGGCTGAAGAAGAGGCAAATTTTTATTTATTTACCGATGGTTATGCCGATCAGTTCGGTGGCATTCATAAACAGAAGTTACGTTCGAAACAGTTTCGGCAACTTCTTCAGGCAATTCATCATGAATCTCCCGACCAACAGGAATATTTGTTAGATGAACATTTTGAGAAGTGGCGTGCTAAAGGACGAGAAAAACAAATTGATGATGTTCTAGTAATTGGTGTGAAAGTCTAAAACTTCAAATAAAAAAACAAAGGAGCATCCCTCTTCTAAAGGAAACAATTTAGGAAAGGGACGTTTTGGGATTAATCATTGTTATAAAAGCAAATTTTTGTGGATTTTGTAGAATCAGTTGTTTTAACCAATCGGAATTGATTTACTTTTTGTGATAAATCATCATCACGACTTGCGAGATATCCTATAAAAGTAATGCCTAAAATTATCATAATTTTTTTCATTTGATATGTTGAACTCTAAAGAGAAAAAACTCAAGTACCTCACAAAAATAGGATAGTAAAAATTCAAGGCTCTTAAATTAATTTAAGAAAAGTATTTGCGTTTCAAATTACTCAGCCAAACAGGTGTAATTCCCATAAAATCAGCAATATCCTTCGAAGGAAAATCATGAAAAAGATTAGGACTTTTTTGATAAATTAATTTTAATAGATCTTTACTGCTAAGTGCTTGTCGTATGTTGTTTATTTCCATAACTAACACAAGCATACGTTGTAACTGTTGAATATATAGTTGACTCAATTCTTGGTTCTTTTGACGTAATTTTTCAATTTCATTTTTTGAGGTAGCAATTACACAAGCTTCAGATACAGCTTTAAGTGTGTATTTGGTGGGAGTTCCATAAAAGTAACTATCGTGACAAGACATAAATTCTATAGTACTAGGACTATATAACATCACGGTAGATTCCTTGCCATTTTCCTGTAACATGGTAGCGACAAAGCTTCCTTTGACAATACTATATGTCATTTGATTTATATCGCCAACCTGATTGACTTTTTCGTTTTTTTTATAGTGAATTACTTTTCCTATTGTTTTGATAGCCTTTCTTAGAGTTGGGTTAATAGGTTGTTTTGAAGAGGATTCCATCCTTTGAAAAATAATTTCGAAGGCTTGGTCTTTTGATATCTCTGGAGTTGTAGGCATGGATAATGTTGGTATCAGGTATGTAGATTTTATAATATATGGAGACAAATAAATTATAAATTTCTGAGTATCTGTTGATTTCTTATAAATTACATACTTTTGGTATAGAAAAAGGACACCGCATCTTTGCCATGTCCTTCATAAATATTCGTAAAACTTGAGATTTGAACCGTTTTTATTTCTTAGAGACGGCTTCTGCTAAAATCACTACATGATTATTTAAGACTTCAATTACACCACCATCAATCTTAAGCTCTTGTTTACTTTGACCATTGATACGGACATCACCTTTCTCTAAGGCACTTACCAAGGGAGCATGATGGTCTAATACTTCAAATGATCCATTGACACCTGGTACTTTGACTCCTGAAGCCTCACCCTCAAATACTTTTTCATCAGGTGTAATAATTTCTAATTTCATAATTTTTGGGTTTATGTCTGAAAAACCAAACCTATAAGGCCTCGAAACCTTATAGGTTTATTATCTTTCAAAAGGAAAAAAAAGATTTGGAAATTAGCTTCCAGCTTCTCGCATCAATTTCTCACCTTTCTCAACTGCATCTTCGATAGTACCAACCAAATTGAAGGCTGCTTCTGGTAAGTGGTCATATTTACCATCAATGATTTCATTAAATCCTTTAATGGTATCTTTGATATCAACTAAAACACCTGGAATACCTGTAAATTGCTCAGCAACGTGGAATGGTTGCGACAGGAATCGCTGTACCCTTCTGGCACGGTGTACGACCAATTTATCTTCTTCTGAAAGTTCATCCATACCCAAAATAGCAATAATATCTTGGAGTTCATTATATCGTTGCAAGGTTTCTTTTACTCGCTGTGCCGTATTGTAGTGGTCATTTCCAAGGATTTCAGCCGTTAAGATTTTAGACGTAGAATCCAATGGATCCACCGCGGGATAAATACCCAAAGAAGCAATCTTACGAGAAAGTACCGTAGTGGCATCCAAGTGAGCAAACGTAGTCGCAGGAGCAGGGTCAGTCAAGTCATCCGCAGGTACGTAAACTGCCTGTACAGAAGTAATTGAACCTCGTTTTGTCGAAGTAATTCGTTCCTGCATTGCCCCCATTTCTGTAGCTAATGTAGGCTGATAACCTACTGCCGAAGGCATCCGTCCAAGAAGGGCTGATACTTCGGAACCTGCTTGCGTAAATCGGAAGATATTATCAACGAAGAAAAGAATATCACGACCTTTTCCTGTACCATCTCCATCACGGAAATACTCTGCCATCGTCAAACCTGAAAGAGCTACCCTTGCCCGCGCCCCAGGAGGCTCGTTCATCTGTCCAAAGACGAAAGTTGCTTTTGAGTTTTTCAAGTTATCAACACTTACCTTATCTAAAGGCCAGCCACCATTTTCTTCTAATTCTTCGATGAACTCTTTACCGTAAGAAACGATACCTGCTTCAATCATCTCTCGTAACAAGTCGTTTCCTTCCCGTGTTCGTTCACCAACACCTGCAAATACTGATAAACCTGAATAGGCTTTGGCAATGTTATTGATAAGTTCCTGAATCAATACAGTCTTACCAACACCAGCACCACCGAACAATCCAATTTTACCCCCTTTGGCATACGGCTCAATCAAGTCAATAACCTTAATACCTGTATAAAGTGGCTCAACTGAAGTCGTTAAGTCTTCAAATTTAGGAGCAGAACGGTGAATTGGTAAGCCGTCTTTGTTATTGACAGGTGGCATACCATCAATCGCATCACCTACTACGTTAAACAATCGTCCTTTGATGTTTTCACCGATAGGCATTTTGATAGGAGAACCTGTATCTTCTACATCCATGCCTCGGCGCAAGCCTTCCGTTCCTTCCATCGAAACAGTACGAACACGGTCTTCGCCCAAATGCTGCTGGCACTCTAGAACGACCTTTGTACCATCATTTTTCGTTACTTGGAGGGAGTCCAGAATTTTGGGCAATTGCCCCCCCTCAAAACTTACGTCCACAACAGGTCCGATGACCTGTGTGATTTTACCAGTATTTGCCATATTTATACTTAGTCTCCTGATTTTTTTGAAAAATCAAATGGGTTAGAGTACTTTCTTACTATACAAACTTATTGCACAAAAATAAAATATTTGGTTGGGAATCCAAAAGAATTCAGACGAAACTTAAATTTCTAAAAATAAGCAAAAATAGAGTTTATAGTTCATGCTGATTATCAGATGTTTAGTTTCTGTTCAAACCATGAGAGATAAAGTTAGTTTTTAATCGTAATGCCATACGCTTCGGAAAAAATAGCCTGTCCGTGTTGTAAATGTTCTTCAGCAATATTATACTTTTCCTGAATTAGGGGCTTAATTTTTGCTAAATATTTACGATCCTTATCTACTAATTCTTCTTCAGGAGTTTGCATATATTCGAGATAATCTGTTACCTCATGATCACCTAGACTCTTGAGTTCCAATAAGTAATTGAGAATCGTAGTACGGTAATCGGATTTATCATCAAAAGTCGGTTGATTTTTGATGGCATAGATTTCGTCATGGAGTGTCTCCTTGAAATTCTCCAATTCAGCATCTGTATTTTCCCATACCGTATCTTGTAATGTTTTTTTAAGTGTTAAGAATGCATCTGAAGCCTTAATTTTATGAATAATTAAGGCTTCATGATATTTTTGGGCTTCTTCGGGAGCAGGTTTACAACTTACTACCCAGAAAATCAATAAGCAAAAAACAACAAGTTTGTTCATTTGATTATTTAAATTTATGTTATTTGACTTGTCTATTGTTAAGTAGTTCACAAGTTAGAAAGCCTCAGATAAAAATCCAAAATACTTCTAAAAACCTATATTTCTGTGATTTTCAATTTAAAATAAAAACCTATAAATTTTCTAACATCTTATCGGCTTAAATAATTGAAAAACAGATTAATATAGAACTTTAGATTACTTTGTAATTGGATATGTTATAATTTGCTGTCCAAGTTTGACGGTTTCGGTTTTATTCTGAAAATTTAACCGATTGATCTTCTTGATTTGAATTACTAAACGGTCTCCTTTTTTGGCTTTTGAGGCTAAATCACTGATGTTAATCGAAGTTTGATTAATTTGACTGGATTTACTGGCAAATTTTTTGGATAAAACTTCCTTGCGCCCTCGTGCTAAAGTAACTTCTGCACTTACGATTTTATAACGGGCATCTTTGGGCAAGAACTGCTTGAAATCTGAATTTGGCTTAATTTTCACCTTCAAAGTTCGTGGAATTTTTCCACCTTGTACTTGATTCAATTTTTGATTATCTCCCAAAATCTGAATCGTGGGTAGTGGTACAGGACGAACTCGGAAAATTTGTGTTCCAATGGTTGCACCATTATTTTTGACTGTCAAAAGAACTTTCTTTGATTTTGGGACAATTTCTACTTTTCCGCTATTATCTAATTTCTTAGAAAGTCCTCCTTTCGTGCTAAATTCGGGAGAATAAGCACCTCCTAATGAGGGAGATAAAACATTTAATTTATTGGAGCAATTGAAATAAAGAGCCTGAATTGCGGCTGCCTGAATTTGAATTGAAGGTTTCAAAACCGTCATTTCTTCTTCGAAAGTAAAAGTCGTATCTCGTCCGTTGTGATTGATGGTAATTCCACCTCGCCAACTTTGAATTGCCTTTCCTTCGGCATTAAAATTGGAGACATTAGGCGTAAATTCAATTTCACCAACCCCACCATTTACTTTGACTGTACCAATCGAACTACTCATTTTTGGGGTTAAAGTCGAAGAAGATGCCGTTAATAAAAGTCGAGCTTTGTAAGGCGTTCCCGCCGTAACGACCTTAGATTCGGGACTCACAAAAGCCTTAATTTCATCGAATTCGATGTCCATAATTCCGACTTTGGTCGATAAAATTTCAAGAGCTTTGGCTTCGACTCGTACTACTTCGGTTGCCATTTGGCTCAAAACTGCCATTGCCGCAACGGTCGGAGTGTGGTCAAAATTGAGTTGAGCAAAATCCTTATTTTTTTGGTCAGGATTATTTTTAAATTCAGTCATTTCCCAAGCATCTTGCGCCAATGGTTCAATCTGAATTTCCTCGTCCAATTCTGAAATTTTTTGGGCATAACCGTTTAACATTGCTTTGAGTTTGTAGCCTTCTCCACTTTTTGAACCACCTGCTCCCAGCATATAAGTCATCACTTCGTCATAGGATTTTGCTCCTTTCGGCTTATTTTGTTCATCTGTTCCGCCAGAATTTTCAATAATGCCTTGTCGCATTCGTTCGAGTTCCGAAAGGAGAAAATTGGTTTCAGTCATGACGGTTTTGGCGTGTTTGATAACTGCCAAATCTTCGGGACGATTACCTTTTTCTTTTACGTTTTTTTCCATTCCTTGTAAGATTTGTTCATTGTCTTCTCGTGCGACTCGGACGGCGTGTTGCAAACTGTCATCAATGAATAAAAACTTGTCGAGTACGGAATTACTGACCTGTAATGCCAGTAAAGCGGTCAGCACCAGATACATCATGCCGACCATCTTTTGTCGAGGGGTTTCTTTTGCTCCTCCTGCCATGTTTGAAAAATGTTTTGAGTGTAGTGAAATTAATTTGACGCTGAAAATTGCCCGTTTCAATTCTGTTTCCATTTTTGAGAGTTGGAAAGGACTACTTTCATTCTTCATAATACAGCAAGCCTGAAAAGGAACAGTTTGGTGAGAAAAAAATGAAATATCTTGATTGGTAGGTTGATATTTTGGCTATTGGCTGTGTCCTCACAGCTGATTTAAAATTGAACTCTAAATCTTTGAAAAGGAGTTATTTGTGAAGACGCGAACAGTAGTGAAGAATCCCAGACCTGCCAAGTCTTTAAGACTTGGCAGGTCTAATTATTGTTTTTTGAAAATCAGTCTTTTAGTAGGAAATTAAGTTTGATTTTAAACAAAATCCTTGTTAATTAGGAAAAGAAGGAGAAAATTTGATACGAATTGATGGAATACTGAGGAAATCTTTGATTTTGGAGATAAAAATTTTTACCTTTGCCCGCCAAACTTAAAAATAGTCAAAACGATGAAACGAACTTTCCAACCTTCTTTGCGAAAAAGAAGAAATAAACATGGCTTCCGAAAGCGCATGAGTACGGCGGATGGTCAAAAAGTTTTAGCACGCCGAAGAGCTAAAGGACGTAAACGCTTGACCGTTTCGGATAAGAAATTTCACAAACGATAAGGGATTCTTTTCTTAAAGTTACTCATTTCATCTAAATATCGTAAAAATCATGAAACTTAGAATAGCGAAAAAAATCCTGAAAAAACAGGATAAATTGAACTACAACGCGGGGCAAGTTCGCAAAGCAAATATCTTGGTCGAACGCCACAAAAGACGTGCAGAACGAAAAGCGGCTAAAGCCGAAGCGACTACCGAAAGTACTCCTGAAAGTGCTGAGGCATAATCGTTGTCGGATGTCGTCCTGTCCGCCGATGGGCAAGAAATACATCAAACTTTAAGTGAGTTTCCATCGGCTTTTTTTCTTCTTTGTGAGCCTCTCAAATCAAGACAGTTCATGTCCGAAAATCCTTCCACTAATTCCTTGTTTCCTATACAAGGCGAACAATTTCCTAAATCTGAAAAACTTTGTAATGTTCGCATTATCAATCAGTTGTTTGCTATTCGGAAAAGTGAATTTGTTTATCCATTTAAGATAGTTTATCTCAGAGAGCAAAAAGAAATCGCTTCAAAACCTCCTCAAATTTTGATTTCGGTCTCGAAGCGAAATTTTAAAAAAGCCGTTACACGCAATCGGATTAAACGCCAGATTCGTGAAATTTACCGAAAAAATCGGAAAGATATTTTTACAGAACAAACCTTTGTTCCTCATTATTTAGCTATTATTTTCATCGCCAAAAAACAAGAATCATTTGGTTTTATGGAAGATCGATTGTGCAAAGTTTTGCGAAGAATTAGCCAAAAATCGTAGCTTATTTTAGCGTCTTTTTTTCTTGGGTGGTTTCGGAAATCGCATTTTATAGTCAGCAGATACTTTTCCCCTCGAAATATTATTTAATTTACCTTTCAAAAGTCGTTTTTTCAAAGGACTGAGGTAATCGGTAAATAAAACTCCTTCGATATGGTCGTATTCGTGTTGAATGACACGAGCTTGCATTCCACCAAATTCTTCTTCAAGTTCGTTCCAATTTTCATCATAAAATCGAATCCGAATTTTAGAATTCCGTTTAACACTTTCTCGAATGTTTGGAATACTCAAACAACCTTCTTCATATGCCCAAGGCTCATCAAATTCTTCCAACATTGTAGGATTAATAAAAACTTTTTTAAAGCCTTCAAGTTCTTGATCTTCAGAGCCATTGCCATCTACTACGAAGACCCGTAAGGATTTTCCGATTTGCGGAGCTGCCAGCCCAATTCCGCCTGCATTGTGCATTGTTTCGAATAAATTTTGGACAAATTCGGAGAGATTTTCGAAGTCTTCTTTGGTTATATCTTGGGCTACATCTCGAAGAACGGGGTCGCCATAAGCCACAATCGGATAAATCATAATTTCTTGCGAATACTGAGTATTTTTAGAGAATTTCCAACGTCAATTGGTGAATAACAGCCTAATATAAAACCCTGCCATTACGTTTTTCTCTATATAATTTTTTAATGAAATGATTGTAAAATGACAATATAAAGATAGCACGGTTCTTTTTAGAAAAAGAACCGTGCTAAGTATATTAAAACTTTACTATCGTGAAAAGACTGCCACAAAATTACGGAATTCGACCTAAAAACCAAAACTTTTCCGTTCCAAATAGGACTGCAAAATAATGACGGCACTAATGCGGTCAAGATTGCCTTTTTGTCGGCGTTTTTTCTTTTTCATACCGCCTTGAATTAGGGCTTGTTGAGCCATTTTAGAGGTAAATCGTTCGTCCTCTTCTTGGATTTCAATTTCAGGAAATTTCTTTCGTAAATTTCGTATAAATCCTTGAACGTGAGGAGTTGCATCCGTAGGCGAACCATCTCGGTTAAGTGGTTTTCCGACTACAAATAATTCTACTTCTTCGGTTTTGATATAGTTTTGAAGATAAGCAATTACGTCTTTGGCGTGTACGGTTTCCAGAGGTGAGGCAACCAACTGAAGCGGGTCAGTAACTGCCAATCCTACCCGTTTAGTGCCATAATCTACGGCGAGAATTCGTGCCAATTTGATGGAATTTAAAAGTGTAAGGAGGTATCGTAATAAGGATAAAAAACTCATCAATTTGTCAGCTTGAATTTTGGTGGAAATATAAACCGTTTGTTAATGAGATTGTTAGACAAAGGTACGTTAAAAAAAGTAATTCTTCGATTTTTAGTTAGTTTTAGAAAATTATCTGATTGTTCAAATCATAACAATATACCACAAAATTAATGAAATTAGATATTTTAGCTATTATGGCACATCCTGACGATGCGGAGTTGTGTTGTTCAGGAACAATTGCCAGACACATTGCACAAGGCAAAAAAGTAGGAGTTATTGACCTTACAGCAGGGGAACTTGGCACACGAGGCACACCCGAAATGCGACTACAAGAATCTAAAAAATCGGCTGAAATTTTGGGACTTTCTGCCCGTGAAAATTTAGGTTTTCAGGATGGTTTTTTTCAAAATGACCGAGAACATCAACTTCAAGTTATTCAAAAAATTCGGCAATATCAGCCTGAAATTGTCATTGCTAATGCACCCAAAGACCGACATCCTGACCATTCTCGAAGTTCCAAGCTAACAGTAACTTCTTGTTTTTTAGCTGGATTACCTAAAATTGAGACTACACTCGAAAATGTACCTCAAATGGCATATCGTCCCAAACAAATTTTTCATGTTATCCAAAGTGATTATTTAACTCCTGATTTTGTGGTGGATATTTCGGATTATCGGGACAAAAAAGTAAAATCTATTTTAGCCTACGAAACCCAGTTTTTTAACCCCAAAAATGTCGATAGTAAAAAAGGAAAACAAACCTTTATTTCTACTCCTGATTTTTTTGATTTTTTGGAAGGGCGAGACCGTGAATTTGGACAAGCTATTCGGGTGAAATATGGCGAAGGATTTATCAAAAATCGTCAAATTGGGGTTCGAGATTTCTTTGATTTAATTTAAATTTCGACTCCCCTTTTGCCTAAACATTTCGTATATTTAGTTTTAAACAAGAATAGAAATTATCATCCGTTATTGTCGAAAATCTTTTCCGAAAAACCTTTCAGACAAGCGGACAATTGTATAAAAACATGGCAAAAAAGAAATTAGTCATTTTATCGGGAGCGGGCATTAGTGCGGAAAGTGGTATTCCTACTTTTCGGGCATCAGATGGACTTTGGGAAGGACACGATGTAATGGAAGTCGCAACTCCTCAAGGCTGGAAAAACAACCCTGAGTTGGTATTGGAATTTTATAATCAACGCCGAAAACGGGCTTTAGAAGTTGTCCCTAATCGGGCGCATGAAATTTGTGCCGAATTGGAAGAATATTTTGATGTTCAGATTATTACGCAAAATGTGGATAATTTGCATGAGCGAGGAGGTTCGACTAATATCTTGCATTTACATGGTGAATTATTTAAATCTCGAAGTACGGCTGACCCCAATTTAGTCTATGAAATGGATGGTTGGGAATTAAATATGGGCGACCTTTGTGAAAAAGGTTCTCAGTTACGTCCTCATATTGTTTGGTTTAATGAGGCAGTTCCCTTGATAGTACCTGCAATGGAATTGAGTGAAAAGGCAGATATTTTTATTGTAGTTGGAACGTCTTTGCAAGTTTATCCTGCGGCAGACTTGATTAATTATGTACCTGAAACTTCCTTGAAATTTGTTGTTGATCTTAATTTGCCTGCTGTTCCTGACCGCAAAAATTTATTTATGATTCAGGGCAAAGCAACTACGGGAATGCAAAAAGTACTAGAGACTTTGTTGGAACGGAAAGCTCATTTATAAAACAGATTTATATTCCTTTCGGAATTAAGCCCTATCAAAAATACTAAAAAATTTGGTAGGGCTTCTTATTTTTAATAAATTATACGACCTCAACATTTTCTTTTAGTTCAGCACTCTCCCTATATTCCTGTGCTTCTGCTTTCATTGTCCAATGTGTTTCAATTTTCATATCGTCAATTTTAGATTTAATTTCAGAAATAGGAATTTCAAAAAATTCTTTTCTACGATTAATCTTATTGACTCTATTTAGCTCAAAAATATTATGTAAATCTTTTTCTAATTTAGGTGCATCTTCTGAGTGAATCATGGCGTGAACATCAAAAGCAAACGGAACAGAGGCATCTCCAAGTTCCTTGACTCTATCTAAGGGTTTCAATCTACGTGTTAATCCAATTTTGAAAACATTTTCTCCAAATGAACCAACATTCGATATAATATAAACATGCCCTTGCTTAGTTTGTTGAGCCATTGATAAGGCTCTTTTTCCTTTGGCTTCTGCTTCTGCAAGCTTTTGTTGAATTTGTCTTAATTCTTCTTCAAATTTGATTCTTTCTTCCTCAGTGGTTTTTAATAATTTTTGTTCTGCTTTTTTCATGGCTTTCTCTAACATTCTTTCTTCTTTTTCAGACTCTTTGAGTGCCTTTTCTACTTCCCTACGTACTCTTTCCTCTTCTTTCATGGCTTCTCGAATTTGCTTTTGTTCTTCTAAATCTTTCTTTTTAAGTTCTTTGACGGTTACAGCAAGTCTTAATTGTTCTTCTATTACCTCAAGATATCGCTCAGTAATTCTTGCATCTCGAAATGGTTTACCATTATGATTTACTAATCTGTAAGCATCTTTTAGTGCTTGTAATAATTTACCATAATTATCATGTCTTATTTTTGACATAATTGTATCAACTTTTCCATTAAAAGCATCAAGAATAAATTCTATTGCTGTTGCTCGTCTATGAAGTTCTACATAATTACAGTCGGCTACCTCGCCATTTTTTATCATTGACTTGATAAGTGTTCTTATTTTTGCAAGTTCCTGTCCTGCTTCTTTATGACTGTATTCTTCGGCTAGTTCATCCAATAGACTGTGGTGTGGAATTAGATATTCATTTCCATACCCCTTAATTATATTCTTCATAGCTTTCGCAGTCTCTACATATTGGTCAGCATTTTGTTTAGCTCCCCATGCTTCTCCTGCGATTTCTTTGGCTTTTTGTTTAGCATCAGCTTCAATTCTTGAGGCTATATTATGAGCATCTTCAAGTACTAACTCAGCTTTATCTTTGATTTCCTTAGCAGTACTCCGAGCCTCTTTTTTTATAACTTTAACTTCATCATTCGCATCTTCCAGTACTTGTTCAGCTTCATTCTTAATTTCATCGGCAAGATTATGAGCCTCTGCTTTAATAATTTTGACTTCTTGGTTTGCATCTTCTAATACTTGCTCAGCTTCATTCTTAATTTCATCAGCAAGGTTATAAGCCTCTTTTTTTACTAATTCCATTTGTTCCGTAAGCTTATCAAGTTCTGCTTCAATATCCTTAATTGGCTCATACTTTTTCAGGTAGCTCATATGCTCCTTGTAGTCTTCAAATTCTTTTGTGGTTTTCTCCAGTTTTGCTTCAAGTTCTGTTTTTTCCTTTAGAGTTGTCTCTAACTTGTTTTCTACTTCTACCTTTTCCTTTTTTAGTTTTGATTTACTGATCCAAACTATTACTAGGGCGACAGCTAATAAAACGGCAAGAAATGTCATAGCACTTATGTTTAAATATTAAAATTAGTAATTATAAATTATACTTTTAAAGATAAATGTCTTTTCTCATAAAAGCAAAAAAAATTACTTATAACATTCAAAAAATATTTGTGCCACGATTCTGAATCGTGGCACAAATAAACCTCCTTAAAACACATTGAAAAATTTAATATCAAAACCAATTTCTACTCAATTCGCATCCCAAAAACTAGAATATCATCGACTTGTTTTCGTGAACCTTTCCAATCTTCGAGTACTTGTTCTAAACGCAATTTCTGAGTAGGTGTATTTTCAGGCGCAATTTTGAGCAATAAATCTTTGAAACGTTTAGTCATAAATTTTCGTCCTTGTTCGCCACCAAATTGGTCAATAAATCCATCTGAAAAGGCATATAACATATCTCCTTTTTCAAGTTGAAATTCGTAGTTTGTAAAGGATTCTTTTTCCTTCCGATAAATTCCAACGGGCATTCTATCCCCCTTAAATTCAATTAGTTCATGCTTAATTTTATTATTTATAACTTTTTCCCGAACGATGTAAAGAGGATGATATGCTCCTGCAAATTCTAGTTTTCGAGTATCACTCACCGTAAAAAAGGAAACATCCATTCCGTCTTTAGTCGATTTATTGGATTTAGTTGAAATATTATTATCTTGGTGAAGAGACATTTTGACCCTTCGGCGCAATTTATTAAGTGTTTCAGCAGGTGATAACTCTTGACGAGTAACCTCATTAAGCAAAGCCATGCCCATCATACTGAGAAAGGCGCCAGGAACACCGTGTCCTGTACAATCGACAATTGCTAACATCGTTTTATCATAACGTCTTGATACCCAATAAAAATCTCCTGAAACAATATCTCGTGGTCGATTCAAAACAAAATGCTCAGGAAGCACACTGGACATATAGTCAGGACGTGGTTCGAGTGCTTTTTGGATACGCCGAGCATATTGAATACTTTCCGTAATTTGTACTTTTTCGTGTTGAATGTGGTCACGTTCTTGTGTAATAATTTCTTGCATTTGAGCAAAAGCATCAAAACGCTGAACGGGGTTTCCCGCTTCATTCCAATACTGGACTTTCTTTTGTTTTTCCCATATATTTCGTTCACTTTGAGGGATTTGTAAGAATTCTTCAGGAGAATAAACATTAAAACCACTTGCCGAAACTCGAACAGAAATATAATGTACTTTGTCATCTTCGGCAGAAGCATCATTCGAAGGAATTTCTTCTAATACCGTTTCTTGTGCTATAGGTCGAGTACTTCCCCAAACTGAGCCTTTCATTTCATCCGAAGGAGAAACCCGAATGCCAACCGTCATTTTCAAAAATTTGAACATGATATAAGCGCAAGTCGTCGTAAAAATAAAACAAACTAATACACCTAATACCTGAACTCCTAATTGTTCCCAACGGGGTAATGGTAATAATTCTTGTTTTCCAAATAAAGCTACACAAAGCGTCCCAAATGCTCCACCAAAACCATGTACAGGAATTGCACCTACAGCATCATCCAAACGTAAGTCTTTGATTATCCAGTTGTAAGAATAATTATGAATTAAACCAGCCAACACTCCAATGAAAATACTACTTGAAGGAGAAACTACATGACAACCCGCCGTAATTGCGACTAAACCTGTTAATGTTCCACCTATAATTTTGTCTAATAAATCTTCTTTTCCTTGCAATAAGTAACAGTGGAAAAAGGCAGAAAGTCCACCTGCTGCTGCTGCTAAATTGGTATTTAAGATTACTAAACCGACTTGATTATTAAAGGCAAGAGTGCTTCCGCCATTAAATCCCCACCAGCCCAACCATAAAATCATAACTCCTAAAATCGAATAGGAATAATTGGCTTTTAGAGGCATCAGGATTCCTGTTATAGGATGATAACGTCCAATTCGAGGTCCCACCATCCAAACACCCACCAATGAAACCCAAGCTCCTAAAGAATGTACCACTGTTGAACCTGCGAAGTCGATAAAACCCAAGTCGGCTAACCACGCTTCATTTTCAGGAATTACGATTTGTCCCCATGCCCAATGTCCAAAAATGGGATAAATAAGACATCCTAAAATAAAGGAACCACTCAAATAAGAAATCAAGCCTGTTCGTCCAGACATTGCTCCCGAAACAATGGTTAATGCGGTTGCCGCAAAGCCCCATTGAAATACAAAAAAAACTAAACCTTTGGTGAGTTCTTGGGTATTGTATTGAAAACTTTCGCCCATGAATCCCGAAAGACCAATCCAACCTGACCATGACTTACCGAACATTAAGCCATAACCTATCATGAAGAAAGCCAAACCTCCGACTAAACAATCAATTAAATTCTTGATGCCGACTCCGTCCTTATGTTTTGAGCTTAATAAACCTGATTCTAATGCTTTAAAACCTGCTTGCATGAAAAAAACCAATGCAGCAGCAAATAATACCCATAAGTGATTAGCCGATAATGTTTCTTGATTGGAAGCACTCGTATTGGCTCCAGAAACTACTAGAGGAAACCCACTCAATAATAGGAGTAGAATACGTCTCATAAGAATAAAATAATGAATAGTTCCTATTTCTTAAAAAAAATGTTGATTAGGTTGGTGTGTTCGTTACACTTCTATTTGATTTGTCAAAAAATGGATAAGTTTGATGACTTTTTGTGTTTGATCTCTTAATTAGATTTCTATTTTATTGCCATTTTTTTAAATAGAAAGGTCAAATTTAGGTGGAAATTTTTAGAATATTTTGTATTTGTATGAAAATTCTAATTTTGCTGTTTTTTTAACCCTATTTTTTATAAAAAAACAAAATAATGTGATTTTTTGATTAAAAAAAGAGTTTGATTTTTTAAAAAATAATATTTTTTTGAAAAAATGGGTTTTTATCTAACTTATTAAATTTCTCTTGATAAATTTTTGCCAAAATTCTTTTTAAGTGATAAGAACAATTTAAAAGCCTTAAAATAACTTGAAAATCAAAAAAGATATTAATATTGCAGGACTACAATAATCCCTTTAAACATTTAAGTCCTTGCATCGTCTTTTTCACTTTCTTGCCAAAAAATATCCTCGCCATGAACTTGAGTTATTTCAGTTTTTGCGGTCAGGAAAGTTATTCAAAGAACTCACTAACGAAGAGCTATTGCGTTTCATTCCATTTCTGCATGAACGAAAATACACCGAAAACGAAGTTGTTTTTTTTCGAAATGATCCTTCACAAGCCATTTATATTATTCGAACAGGACAAATTCGTTTGACCATTGATGTACAAGATGACTTCGAAGAACTAGTTACGATTGATGAAGGAATGTCTTTCGGAGATGATGCTTTATTAGTGAATTCTTATCGAAATTATAATGCGGTATGTGCCTCCAGTTCCGCAGATTTGTATGTTATTCCCCAAATTAGTTTGATGGATATCTTCGAAGAAGATCCACACATTCATGCCAAAGTCATGACAGCCTTTGCTCAATATTATGATAATTATCTCTCTTCTATTTTTAAAGTATATCGTGAATCCTTTGGTTTTTTTGATTTAGGACAAGCCTATATACAAGCCCAACAAACTACCTCCTAAAAGGTTGTTAAAGAATATGATAGCCACAAAAATTTGAATATCCTTCAAATTAATACCATTCTAATCCAAAAAAATTATGGAAAGAAATTCTGAGTTTGGGCGTTCGTTTCGACGGTTTGGAATTATTACGATTATAGCAGTCTATGTACTGATTGCGGTAGGAAGTATTGTCCGTATGACAGATTCGGGTATGGGCTGTCCTGATTGGCCGAGGTGTTTTGGACAATGGATTCCACCAACTGATATTAGTCAGTTACCCGAAAATTATAAAACTGTTTTTGCTGTAGCAGGAAAGCAAATTGCTGATTTTGATGCTTTTAAGACATGGATAGAATATGTAAATCGATTGGTTGGTGTATTAATCGGTTTTCTTATTTTTATTACTTTGATGTTGTCTATAAAATTTTTTCGAGTCAAATCAAACGTTTTTTGGTCGGCATTTTTGGCGTTTGTATTGGTAGGTTTTCAGGGGTGGTTAGGCTCAAAAGTAGTTGCTACAAACTTACAAGTGGGCATGATTACTATTCATATGGGGGTTGCCTTATTGATTGTTTTAATCTTGATTTATAGTGTCTTTATTTCGTTTCAAAATACGTTAAAACCTGAATATATTCGACAACCTCGTTTATTAATTTCGGTATTAATTGGGTGTTTAATTTTGACATTTGTACAAATTATTTTAGGAACACAAGTTCGTGAAGCTATTGACCAAATTTCAGTACATCTAGGCAATTCGATACGAGAAACATGGCTTGAAGAAGTTGGCTTAGTTTTCTTAGTCCACCGTTCTTTTTCGTGGCTAGTTTTGGGAGTAAATCTATATTTTATTTGGCTATTGCATCGAAATTTGAGAACAAATAGCCGATTATTGATTTGGAGTAAAATCTTGATTGGTTCACTCTTGATAGAGTTAATGACTGGGGTGGTGATGAACTACTGGGCAATTCCTAAAGTCCTACAACCTGTTCATTTGAGTTTGGCTTCGTGGATATTAGGAATTCAGTTTTTAATTTTATTACGGTTAAATTATTCAAAATAACTCTTTAATAAAAACTATCGTCTGACTAATTTTATTTAAAAGTTAGACGATAGTACAATTTTTATTTTTTTGGAGATGGTAGAATTTGTCCTTTAACTTCCCCAAAGCCTACCTTTATGCCATTTTTTTCAGCATAACCTATCATGGTCACTGTATCAAAATCTTGTAAAAATTTTCGTTCGGAACCATCTGACATTTTCAAAGGTTTGCTGCCTTTCCAAGTTAACTCAAGCATCGAACCAAAAGAGTCAGCTGATGAGCCACTAATTGTCCCTGATGCACACATATCCCCTACCTGAATATTACAACCATTCACGGTATGATGGGCTAATTGTTGGTTAATATTCCAATATAAATATTTAGAATTAGATTGACAAATAGTTTGATTTTCAGATTTTTGAGGTTGTAACTGAACTTCTAAAGAAATATCAAAATTTTTCATGCCTTCATACTGTAAATAAGGCAAAACAGTTGGATTTTGGGTAGGTGATTCGGTACGGAAAGGTTCGAGAGCTTCAAGCGTAACGACCCAAGGCGAAATGGAAGAAGCAAAATTTTTGGCTAAAAAAGGACCTAATGGTACATATTCCCATTTTTGAATATCACGAGCTGACCAATCATTGAAAAGTACAAATCCAAAAATAAACTCCTCGGCATCAGCAGTCGAAACTTGATGACCCGAAGGATTATTTTTACCTATGATAAATGCCATTTCTAATTCAAAATCAACTAATCGAGAAGCCCCATAAATTGGACTTTTTGAAGAATCGGGCAAAGTTTGTCCGTATGGACGGTAAATAGGAGTATCCGAAACCACAATTGAAGAGGCTCTTCCGTGATAAGCTACGGGCAAATGTTTCCAATTGGGTAAAAGGGCGTTTTCAGGGTCTCGAAACATTGTCCCGACATTGGTAGCGTGTTCCTCACTCGAATAAAAATCTGTATAATCACCTACTTTAACAGGCATTAATAATTCCACTTTCTCTATTGGAATGAGGAAATTCTCAGCATATTTTTGAAGGTCGTATTTGGTTTCATCTTGTAATAATTCTGAAATTCGGAGACGCACAGCATTTGTGATTTTTTTACCACACGCCATAAAATCATTTAAAAAAGATTGGTTAAATACGTCCTTACTAATCTGAATATCAGAAAAATAATCAGCTTCAGCTACTTTTAGTAGATCTAAAACAAAATCACCGATTCGAGTACCGACACGAGGCGAACTTTGATTGGTCTTAAAAATACCAAATGGAATATTTTGAATCGGAAAATGGGAATCAGAGGGAATATCGACCCACGACTTTAGAGATGGATGATTGATTTCAAAAATGTGTTTCATGGTCAAATTTTGTAGTGTTTAATGGTTTTTTATCGGAAAATAATTCTTATGAAGTAAAGCTAATAAAAATAGTTCGTAAAACAATAATTTTGAAAGTATCTTTCTTTTATCTAGTATTGATATTTTTTAATAACTGCTTAATTCTTATAAAAAGAAGAAGACCTCCCCAATTATTAAAACTAGGCAGGTCTTCATCCAAAAAATTAGTAATTATGTCAGAAGTTTAATCTTATTTCTCAAAATCGTGTATCAAATCAGGCATTTCAGCATTGGGATCAAGAAGAATAAAATGAGGAGGACTCATCATTTTCCGAAGCCCTAAGCCCTTATGGTGTTTTTTACCTCCTCTATGTCCTTCTTTGCCCTGTCCATTCCGATGCGAATGATCGCCATCTTTATAGCATTTTTTGTGTTGTTCTTTCATTCTTTGTCGCATTTCATCCGTCATATTTTCTTCAAAAATGCTTTTGATTTCAGATTTCCATGTTTCTTTTTGTGGTTTAATTTCTTCATGGAGTTTCTTGATTTGTGTATCATATTGATCGGCAATTGTCCACGCTTCAAGACGAATTTTCCGCATTTTTTTATGAATTTCATGAAGTTCTTGACGTTGACTTTCAGAGGGTGCTTCTCCATTTTCACATGCTTTCCGAAGTGCTTGGTGTTTTGTCTTTAATTGTTTTCTAAGAGGCTTGACCTCTGCCCGAAGCTCTGTAATACGCTTTTTATGGTCAGCACTAAGTTCGCTTTCTAATTTAGCTCGTTGCGCCTTTACAACAGGAAATATATTTTTCTTGATATAAGAATGTACTTTTTGATGAATTTCCTTTCTTTTTTTATGAAAGTCTTCATCTTGCTTTTGTGCTGAAGCAATTCCTACTAAACCAAGCCATAAAAAGGCGAACATCATTTGAGTCTGAACTCGAATTTTCATTGACATTTGCATAGATTCTGAAATGTTTTGAAGTATTTATTGAATATAAATTTCGTCTTTTGGACAGTGTCTTTTCTTAAAGGTTTAATTCGACTTCAAAAAAATTATCAAGGAAGTGATTTGAAGCCATAATCAAATAAAAGATACTTCTGTTGTGGTTTTATATCAGCTCTAGTTTTTTCTTAAAAAATAAACTGTTGTTAGAAAGTTAAGATTTTGCTAAAAGTGAGACCGTTGAGGCGGGGATGAACATTTAAATATTAAAAATATGAGCCATTACTTCAATGATATAAAAGTAATGGCTAAGATCAAATTTGTTAAGAGGTTATTTTAATATAATAATCTGGTTATCAGATTTTTATGAAAAGTTCCGTAAGGTAGAGTTTGCTCTATGGAAATCGGTGATTTTGAGCAATAAGAATTATCTCTCTATTTGAAGTTGATTCCTTCAAGATATTTTTCAAAAATTTTTCAACAATCTCTAGTTTGAAAATTCCTTTATAGCTTCGATAAAGCACTTTACTTTTTCGGGGTCAATATCAGGATAAACACCATGTCCAAGATTGGCAATATGTGGTTTTCCTTCAAATTCAGCTAACATTTGTCGGGTCATTTTCCGAATATTATCGAAGGAATCATACAAGGCACAAGGATCAAGATTTCCTTGTAAAGTCTTATTTTCTCCTACTAATTTACGGGCGGTTTTAGGATTCATATTCCAATCTAACCCAACCGTTTGACAAGACATTTGTCCAATTTCTTCCAAAGCAAAATAAGCTCCTTTGGCAAAAACCGTGACGGGTACTTCATTGATGGCATCACAAATTTGGCGCAAATATGGGAGGGCAAAATGGCTGTATTGAGCTGGGGGTAAAATACCAGCCCACGAATCAAAAACCTGTACTAAATCTGCTCCGTGACGGATTTGAGCTTTTAAATAAGCAATAGTAGAATCAGTAATTTTTTGTAGAATTTGGTGGGATAACTCAGGCTCTTGATATAACATTTTCCGAGCTTTTGAAAAGGTTTTTGAGCCTGCTCCTTCGACCATGTATGTAAAAATAGTAAAAGGTGCACCTGCAAAACCAATTAGTGGAACTCGTCCATCCAGTTCTTTTTTGACAATTTCAATTGCTTGAAGTACATACGACAAATCCGTCTCAGGGTCGGCAATGCGAAGGTTTTGAACATCCTGAACCGTCTGAATCACTTCGGGGAAGTGAGGTCCTTTTTTTTCAATCATTTCGTAGGGCAAACCCATTGCTTCGGGAATGACCAAAATATCAGAAAAAATAATTGCTGCATCAACTCCCAGAATATCAACAGGTTGTAGGGTTACTTCGGCAGCTAATTCAGGGGTTTGTGCCAATTCAATAAAACCACTTACAGAAGCACGGACAGCACGATATTCAGGTAAGATCCGTCCCGCTTGACGCATCAACCAGACGGGTGTTCGTTTGATAGGTTTGCCTTGAGCAGCACGCAAAAGCAAATCATTTTGAATCATTTTCATAGCAGACAAAATTACCAACAAAACAATAGAGATTGTCGTATTTTGTCAATAAAAACCGATGAAAATATGATTTTATTCTGTTATTGTTCTTGGAGTTTGTGGAAAATATAGAGTAAAAGTTGTTCCTGTGGCGTAGTTTGATTCTACTGAGATCTTGCCTCCCAGTTTTTCAACCGTTTCCTTTACGATAAATAAACCTAATCCTGAACCTGTTTTAGAATCAGTTGCTCGATAAAACATCTCATAAATCTTGTTCAGGTGTTCGGCAAGAATTCCCCGTCCATTATCAGCAACTTTGATAATAATTTCATTTTTAGATTCATGTTTAGAAGTTGTGGCAGATAACTTTAAAAAAGGAGTAGGTTTATCTAAATCAGAGTACCGAATGGCATTGGATACCAAATTGTTGAGGATAGCTCGTAAACGGGATTTATCAGAGGAAATCTTGAGATTTTCGTCAACTTCTATGGTTTTTTCGATTTGTATCGAATCATCATAAAATTTGTAGTGGTCTAAGATATCTTCGAAAAAACTTTGCAATTCAATAGATTCAATTTCAATATTAGCTTTAGCATTTCGAGAGTAATCAGCAATTTCTTTGATGAAAATGTCCAACTGTACTAGTACTTTCTCCCCGAGTTTTAGGAGTTCTTTGATTTCATGGGCATCATCTGTGTTGTTTGCCAAGTTCATCAACCCAATTAAGGAAGCAATCGGTGCACGTAAATCATGGGAGGCACTATATACAAATCGATCTAATTCAGTATTGATTTTCTGGAGATTATGAAGAAGCTCTTTGTTTTCTTGGCGCAATCCATGAATACTAAGTGCATCATCAATCACATCCTTAAGAACCTCAGCATCCCAAGGTTTCATGAGATATTTATGTACTTTTCCTTCATTGATGGCAGCAAGCGTGGCTTCATAATCGCTGTATCCCGTAAGGATAATCCGCATAATATCAGGGTAATTATCAGCGACTTGTTTCAGAAATTGTGTTCCTGTCATCTTGGGCATCCGTTGGTCAGAAATGACTAATTGTACGGGATGCTTTGCCAAAATTTCTAGACCTTCCACCCCAGAGGTTGCCGTATAGACTTTGAAGTGCCTTCGAAAAACAGATTTAAATCCAATCAAATTATTAGATTCGTCATCAACGTAGAGAATTACATTTTTAGATTTGTTAGAACCAGTCAGCGATGTTGCCATTTTCCTCTAAAATTTTTTCTTTTCGTAAAGTCAGTATAGCGAGTTAAGTTGAATAAGTTCCTGAAGTAATAAACAGTAGTTATTCAACATCAAAATCAGATACAAAAATATATCCGAACCAAAACAAGATACGGATTCTTTTGTAGAAAAGAGTACAGCCGAAATAGAAACTTGAAAAACGTCAATTTTTAGAAATAAGATACTTTACTAAAAATAGATTTTTTGAATTTAGAGAAGATAGAAAATAGCATTTCTTGCCAAAGAAATAAATTTTGTACTACTTTTTTGTTTTTTAATTTAAAAAAAAAAGCATAAAAATATCAATATAAAAGAATAGTACTTTTTTGGTGAAAGTCTTATTGATGTACTTTTTTTGTCTATTTTCGTAGTATTCTAAATCTTTAGAAGATGTGGGTTGTGAGGATTTTTTTATGTTTTTTTAGGGAAAATAAATAGATTGAAAAATTACCCAACATACATATTGACGAATAAATGATAAACCTCAATATCACTACCAAAGCGTTTATATCGAGTTTTTCCGACTTTAATTTCGGGCTTGCTCAAAGAAAGTATAGGACTTAATCCGCCTCGCTGGAAAGACGCAAAATCATCATCATCGACTACCGTTTCGTTTATATAAATCTGATACTTAGTCCATAAACTTTCAAAATCTTTTGTTTCAGCATAAGTAATCAAAAAATTTCGTTCCAAACCCGTACCTCCATAGTCAAAAAGTAGTTTACGGAGATGTTCTAAAATTTTGGTGTTTTTTGCTCCACATGAATCCAATCGCATTGCCTCAATAATCGAAATTGGTGTTCCATTGATTTCCCGAATCATAATATCCAGTTCACCAGCTTGTTTTTTGGCTTTTCCGCTTCCACTTCGGGTTTGGTCAGTAATATAATATTTTTTGTCTCGTAGAAAACCAGTCAAATCATCATTATGTAAGTCTTCGTGTTTTTTGGTGTATTTTCGTTCTTGCATTCGAGCTAACTTATCAATGATTTCTTTTGTAACCTTATCAAAATCAAATGAATCATTACTTTTCCCTAAGGCTAACTGTAAGGTTTCTTGGAAATATAAAAGTTGTTGTCCTTTGTCCTTAATTTCGGTTTCTAAGTGTTTGTTTTTAAATTTCAGAATATCAATTTTATGATTTAGTCCAGTAATTTCGGCTTGCAATTCCAAGATAAACGCATCGTATTCAATGGCTAATCGCTGGTTGTTCATGTCTCGATTTTCAATATTTATAGGTTGTGTTTTGAGATTTTGAGTTAATAAATTAACGTATTCTTTCAAATACCGCAAAATTTCGGGACGTGAAATATTGGTCTTTCCATTCGTAACTAATAACAATTCATCATTTTCAGACCGCAAATAAAATTCAATGATTTTTCCTTTGGTAATTTTTACAAAATCTTTGAATAATAAAATATATTGGCTGAAAATTCGCTCAAATAGTTTCGGGATTTTTAGGTTTATAAAGTTTTCTTGCTCTTTGATTTGTTTCTCAACAGCATTCGCAATTTGTATAAAAACTTCGAGAGCATTACTAATATGCAATGAAGAATGTAATAGTAAGTCAAAGGCTTGATACCCTTTAATTTGATACGGATTAGGTAAAAAATAAACATCTTTCAAACTTGGTAAATCTTTAAGAAAATATGGGAACTCTTCTAATCCATTTTCAGAAAATGCAACAACTTCCAAGTCTTTCAAATCTTTTAAAGGAGATAAATCTTCAACTTTATTAGAATTGAAGTATAAATATTTTAAGTTACTTAAATTACTTAAAGCCGAAATATCTGATACATAATTTGTTGAAAAGAAAAGTGATTGTAAGTTTTGTAAACTTTCTAATTGAGAAATATCGAATATTTCATTTTCTGAAATATTTAATGATTGTAAGTTATACAAATATTGGATACCAGATATGTCTGAGATATGATTTGTTGCTTCTTGTTCTACATATTCAATACGAATATCTTGTATTTTATCACTTAACTCATCAAATACTCTAGGTCTATTAAACATTTCAAATTCTCCTAAATATAATTCTTCCAGCCAAACACATTCAAATAATTCCTTTGGTAACTCTGTTAATCCACAATATCTTAAATCTAAACTTTTACTTTTTGTCCGTTTATTTTCTGCAATTAATGCTTGTGCGAGTGTCATTTTTTTGTTCATAACTTTTCCGTTTTTTTATTTCAAAAATGATTGAAGGATATGATGCCAAACGCCTAAAAGTTCTCGCAAATCGGTATAAACTTGGTTATCGACATAAAATATATTATCCTGAAAACGAATAAATTGCCATTCTACGCCATCCGTAGCACAGCCATACAAAATAGGAAAGGTTTTACCTTCTTGTTCATTGAATAATTTTGCGCCATAAAGTTGTGCTGAACATTGCGCCAAACCCCATTTCATATCTTCGTCTTTTGCTTCGACCAAGGAAATAATTGGGGCTTCGATGTAAGGTTTTGGTGGGTGCAAAGCAAAGAAAAAATCACATTCACCTGATAAGTCTTCCGAAGGATTGACGCTTATTTCTTCACCCGAAAATAGCGTAATTTTGTCGTGATAATTTTGAACAATTTCCAATAAAATAGGAGAAACAACCCGTTCTGCTTTGGTTTTTTCGTTCATCAGAGGCATTAATCGGGAAAGCCGTAAACTTTCTACTAACCAGTCACTTGGTTCTACTTTGGGGGTATTTTCAAAAAGTGGAATAATTTGAGCATCCAAATCAAATTTTTTAACTACCGTCCTGATTTTCCGAAAATTACTATATCCCATAACTTTTCCTTTTTTCTAAATTTAAGAAAAAAGCATGACTTTAAAAGCCATGCTTAGGAATATAAAAATTCAATTATCGAATTTGTTGTCCAATCGTGAAGTGAAATTGTGCGCCATTGGCATTTGGAACCCCAGGAATTTCATCAAAACCATACGCCCAATCAAAACCTAACATCCCAAAAGCAGGCATAAAAATCCGCGCGCCTGCTCCGACCGAACGCCGTACCTCAAAAGGATTGAAATCATCGAAATTACCCCAGTTATTTCCTGCCTCAGCAAAAGCCACCATAAAGATCGTAGCTGCAGGTTTTAAAGAAATCGGATAGCGCAATTCCATCACAAATTTATTGTAGGTAACCCCACCAATTTCAGATCTTTGGTTGCCGTTTTCATCAAATTCAATCGGACGAATGGAATTATCTGTATAGCCTCGCAAACCAATAATATCTGTTCCTAACAAAAAGTTATTAATTGTCAAGCCACTTCCTCCTAATGTAAATCGTTCAAATGGGCTGATATCTCGGTCGCCATATACTCCAATAAATCCCATGTGTGCGCTGGTTCGTAAAACCAAATTTCCGACTAATTTGGTGTACCATGAATTATCAAACATCCATTTGTGATATTCAATCCACTTGAAGCGGTCAGGGTCGCCAACCGAATATGTCCTATCTGAAAATAAGGAATAAGGAGGTGTTAATGAAATACTTAAAGAGACAGAAGATCCTCCTCTTGGATAAGTAGGATTATCAATACTATTACGGGCAATGGTCGTGTTTAAAACAAAACTATTAGAAATTCCATCGGTAAAATCACCAAAGCTACTTTGGAAATTATCCAAATTATAACGCAAATAACTAAAGGAATTTAGCATTGTAAAACGGTCATCAGGAAATGTCAAACGCCGTCCGAAACTAATCGTAGTCGAAAGAATATGCGCTTTCCCACTAAATGAACGCACATCATAAACACTATTACGCTGACGACTTATTGAATAACTAACACTAAAACTTAATGAATGTGGTTTTTTACCTCCAAACCAAGGTTCAGTGAATGAGAATGAATAGTTCTGGAAGGCTCTTCCGTTTGATTGCATTCGAAGTGATAATTGTTGTCCATCTCCCTGTGGAATGGGATTCCATTGTTTGAACATTTTACGAGTCGAAAAATTATTTACGCTCAAGCCTAATGTTCCGATAAAACCTTGAAAACCACCCCAGCCACCTGATAATTCAAATTGATTACTGGATTTCTCTTCTAAGTCATAAACAATATCTACTGTACCATTTGCTTGGTTTGGAATTGGGCGAATATTGATTGTTTCAGGATCAAAATAACCCAATCCTGCTAATTCTTGTTGCGTTCGAATGAGATCAGAACGACTAAACTTCTCACCAGGAATAGTACGCAGTTCTCTATAAATGACATGGTCAGAAGTAACGGTATTTCCATTTATAATTATTTTATTAATATCGGCTTGTTCGCCTTCTACAATCCGCATCTCAATATCAATGGAATCTTCGGAGACTTGTACTTCAGTGGGATTAATTTGAAAAAATAAGTAGCCATCATCCATATAAAGAGACATAATATCCGTTGAGGTCGGACTAAAATTGAGGCGTTTTTGGAGTTCTTCAGGATTATAAATATCTCCTTTTTTGATGCCTAAAATTCGGGCTAAAGTTTCGTCTTTATAAACTGAATTCCCTGTCCATGTGAGATTTCGGTACCGAAATTTTTTGCCTTCCGTAATCTTAAATTTAATTTTTACTAAATCTTCTCCCGTAACATCCCAAACCGTATCTACATCAATAGATGCATTTCGATAACCGAGTTTGTTATAAAATTTAATTAGATTTTCTTTGTCTTCTTCATATAAACTTTCGACAAACTTGGAGGGAGCAAAAACCCGCCCGAATCGCTTTTGTTTGGTTTTTTTGAGTTTTCGGCGAATGCGTTTTTCCTTAATTTCAGAAATTCCCTCAAACGTGATTTCTTCAATTCTAACTTTTTTATGCTTATTAATATCAATACGAAGATAAACCCAATTTTTAGCTCCTGACGAAATCGTAGTATCGGGTTGTGGCGTAATTTTCACCTCAATGTTTTTAAATCCTTTTTCAATGTAATGATTTCGAAGTGCATTTTCAGTATTTTTGAGAATAGCATCATTAAGCATCCGCCCTCGAATAAGTGAAATTTTTTCCGAGAGTGTGGAGTGTTGTCCCTTTGGAACTCCATAAAATTCGTAACGAGAAAGACGAGGACGTTCTGAAAGCGTAATTTTCAGCCAAATTTTATTGTCTTTAACTTTGGTGGCATCAATTTTAACATTTCCAACTAATCCCGGTTTCCAAAGTTTTCGGACGGCGTTTGTAATAGCATCACCTGGAATCCGAATTTTGTCGCCTTTTCGAAGTCCTGACATGGCAATAATTGTACCTTCATTAAGATACTTAACACCTTCTACCGTAATCTCTTCGATGGTGTATTCCTTGGGATTGGCATAATCTATTTTGAATTTATCTTTTTTGGAACTGCCTCCATATCCCAATTTAATTTGAGCCAAAGCAGAAGAAGTGGTAAAAACCACCAGAATAAAACTCAAAAACAATCCGAAAATTGATAACTTTCTCATAAAACTTGATAACTATCTGATGCCCTTTGTTGATGATAATGTATTGTGTAATCTTTAGTTAGATACGAACTAATTTGCAAAGGTTGTCAGAAATTTTCAAATCTTCAGAATTCGGAACAGTTTTCAGTCCGATTCAGGAAGTAAAAATGAATAGATAATTTGTAAATTAAAAAAACTAAATTCTAAAAAGTTCGTCACGCAAATTTTTATGGCTATTTTTGGCAAAAAATACCTCAAAAATGATAAAATCTATGACGGGTTTTGGGACTGCTCAACTCGAAACCGATGCCTACGAAATCCGAGCCGAAGTAAAAACATTGAATTCCAAATATTTAGATTTTAATTTCCGACTTGACCCCATGTTTTCAGCACGAGAGCCCGAAGTCCGAAATTTGATTTCCCAGAAATTGGTACGAGGAAAAGTGAATTTGCACTTACATTTCGTGAATCGAGAAGCTCTTTCTGATTTGCGGGTTAATCAAGAAATTGTACAACATTATTACCAAGAACTTCAAAAAACAGCCGATTTAGTAGGTTCATCTACGCAAGATTTATTTCGAATTGCAATGTTATTACCTAATACGTACACCACTGATGCAAATTCCTGTGGTGATGAAGAATGGAAAGTAATTCGGTCAGTTATCGAAAAGGCAATTGAAAAATGTACTGATTTTCGCCAACAAGAGGGGAAAAATCTTCAAGAAATGCTCCGTCAAAGTATTGACTCTATCGAAGATTTATTAGAAAAAATCGAAGAAAGAGACCCCGAACGAGTAGTCAAAGTTCGACAACGGCTTAAAAAACATATCGAAGAATTTACAAGTCATGAGCATTTTGACCCCAACCGTTTTGAACAAGAAGTCGTTTATTATGTCGAAAAGTTGGATATTGCCGAAGAGAAAACTCGGCTTCGAAGTCATTTGCCTTATTTTCGGGAAGTGATGGCTAAAAAAGCGCATTCGCACGGTAAAAAATTGAATTTTATTGCTCAGGAAATCGGACGAGAAATCAATACCATCGGTTCAAAAGCCAATGATGTCCAAATTCAACATTTAGTCGTAAATATGAAAGAAGAATTGGATAAAATCAAGGAGCAAATCAATAATGTTATTTAAAAATCTTAGTTTTTGGAGTATTTTTCTGTTTTTTAGCCTTTCAGTTTCAGCACAAGAAATTGATAAATCTCGCCTTGAAAAAAATATAAATTTTCGGCTGAATACAGAAATTTTTTTCAAAAATGGTAGTTTTATTTTTTATGAAAGTAATTGGCATTATGGTATAAATCAGCTATTTCCTGAAATTAATTCACTTCCATTTTATCAAATGTATCATTTATTAGGTTACGAAATACCACTTGGCGGAAATTGGGCAGGAGGCTTAGGCATTCGCCAAAATTATGCTCATCAGCTTCGAATGACAGCACTTCGAGGACACTTAAATCATACAGGGGAATTTATAAAAATAGTATTTTTCAAAGAATTGTCTGTAGAGCGTTTTTGGGAAAATACATCAGCAAAGCCTTTCCAACAAGCTCGTTTTCGGGTGATGCTCGGACGAGATTTTAAACTCAAAAAACAAAGTTTTCGGGCAATTTTGGGTTATGATATTGCGAAAAATTTTGAGTCAGAAAGTTTGGCAAAAAATCGCCGTATTCAACAAACAAATTTACGTCTGGGAATTGAT
This sequence comes from Cytophagales bacterium UBA2561, assembly GCA_002340355.1. Lineage (GTDB taxonomy): Bacteria > Bacteroidota > Bacteroidia > Cytophagales > Thermoflexibacteraceae > UBA2561. Next base: position 292,661 of record DDLX01000017.1, on the reverse strand, counting down.
TATTTTTTGAATAAAACCGAAAAAAATTGGTCATTGGGGATTTATTACGATAAACAAACGGAGTATTTTTTTGTCGAAGAACAGTTTTTAGTTGATAAAGATACTGGTGAACTAATTCCAATTCCTGCCCGTAGATTAAACCAAATTTTACCGATTTGGAGCATTCGTTTACATGGTCAAATTTTCCAAAAGGCAGTTACCCGAAGAGTTATTTTCTAATTCATTTCTCAAATTGTGTCCATGGATTTTTATGCAAAATTTACCCAAAAACTTACGTACTCGAATTGCACCTACTCCAAGTGGATTTTTGCATATCGGAAATGCCTTTTCCTTCATTTTGACTTGGTTGATCGCTCGAAAAACAAAAGGACATTTACATCTACGAATTGATGATTCGGATAGTACTCGTACTCGTTTGGAATACTTAGAAGATATTTTTGAAAATCTAAATTGGTTGGGTTTGGACTATGATTCAGGAGCTAAAAATCTAACCGATTTTCAACAAAATTATTCACAAAAAGACCAGTTTTTATTTTATCAAAAATTGTTGAATGAACTCATTAAGAAAAATCAAATTTATGCTTGTAATTGTTCTCGTTCAAAAATTAAGAAATCCTCATTATCAGGGAAATATTTGGGTTTTTGCCAAAATAGAAATTTAGATTTTAACTCCGAAAATGTAGCATGGCGTATTCGAATTCCTACCCAAAAATGGATTTCAGTTTCTGAGTTGTTTGAAATAGGAAATCCCACCAAAAAAGTGTTATTATCTGAGATTACAGATGACTTTGTTGTCCGCAGAAAAGATAAAATTCCTGCCTACCAAATTATCTCATTGGCTGAAGATATGAAAGAAAATATCAATTTTGTGGTTCGTGGAAAGGATTTAGAAGATTCTACCATCCGTCAATTATTTTTGGCAGAGACCTTAAATTTACCTCATTTTCAAAAAGCATTATTTTGGCATCATCCATTAATCTTAGACCAAAAAAATGAAAAATTAGCCAAATCTAAAGGAGCAGTTTCTTTACAACAAATGCAGAAAAAAGGACAAAACTCCAGTGAAATTTATCAATTGGTGGCGAAATATTTAGGTATTTCTGTATCTGAAAATGTCACGCTTTCTGAATTGCTTGAAAAGTTTAATCTCTCAGAAAGTGAAGCTCACTTTATGGAAAAATTTCACTTAATCAAATAGCTTTTGAAACAAAAAACTGTCAAATCTTCCATTAAAGCATGGATTAGTACAATGTGACTCATTGAATTAAAAAAAGCCCTCTTAATTTGTCAACTAAGTGAGCTTTTAAAAAGATTTTTCAGGAAATGATTATCTTTTTGAATAAATATTATTGCGAACAAGCGATATATAAGGATACTTTTGAATTCTATGGAAAAAGTAAATTCATAATTGAGATCTAAATACATACTTAATTTTTGGGCATTTCCAAAATAGCATCAATAAAAGTAAACAAATAAAAAAATAAGGTTAATCTGTGGTTTGTTGAAAAAGTTTCTTGGGTTAGCTCTTCGTCTTTTAGCCAAATGAGTATAGTCCGTAAAAGCTCAGGTTGTGTATGATTATCAAGCAGTTGGATAAGGCTTAAAGGATTATCTTCTTGGTCTTCATGCAAAACTTCTACTAGTTTTTCTTCATTTCGGGCAGCAATATCTTCCAGAAATTCAGGAGTTACTTTTGGAAGGTTTTTATCTGTTTCAGATAAAATAAACCAAAGCTGAATTGCCATCATCACTAAGGCTTGACGCTCAAGTTCTACCAAGTCTTCATCTGGAGTCATAATAAAACCAAATAAAACCTCCTGATTATTAGCAAAATCAGCTACGAAATTTTCTAATTTTGGTGTAGATAATTGAGTGAATTTTTGATAAGCTTTATCAAGTTCATATTGGGTAATTCGTTTCATTTTATAATTTAGTTAAATCAAAAAACTAAAATTTGTTTAATCTTTATTTAAGATAGCGGTTGCCTCAATTTCAACAAGATAACACGACTCAATCAATGCTTTGACTTCGAGCATACTAGTTACAGGACGAATCTGATTAAACACCTCGCCGTGTGCTTTTCCGATTTCTTCCCACTTCGAAATATCAGTCACAAAAATTCGAGTTCGTACCACATCTGTCAATTTTGCTCCTGCTTTTTCAAGATAAAATTCTATTTTTTGTAAAATAAATCGGGTTTGCTCGTAAGGATTATTTTCACCGATTGCATTTCCTGCTTCATCAACAGCGACTGTTCCCGTAATTTCGACCATATTTCCGACCCGAACAGCACGAGAATATCCTACTATTTTTTCCCATTTTGTTCCCGAAGAGATATTTATTCGTCTTTTATTCATTTGTAAATCAAATTTTTAGCTTAAAAAACGAGCCTGTAAGTTGGGGGTAGGTACTCGACAATATTCTTTTTTTCCAAACCAACGATACCGATTTTGGGCAACCCATTCATAAATGGCATTTCGTGCAAAGGTGGGAATAATCTTGAAGAAATATAATATTTTCCAAAATCCCCCGAGAGTTCGGCAAACTTCCAATGCACCATCAGATTTTTGATAAATCTTCCCTTTTTTCAAAAAAATAAATGAGTTAAAATTATCGGTGGGTAAATTAAATTTTTGTAAGACAAATTGCCCAAAATCAGATTGTAAAGAGCTGAAATACAGTATATTACTTTTATCTAAGTCTAACAATAGATTTACCACATCATTGCATAAATTGCAAATTCCGTCAAATAAAATGACATTTTTGGAGAAATTTTCTGACATATCTTGAGGTATTTTAAGCATCTGATTTTCAATTAGTAGCATAAAAATTAAAAAGCGTATATCTTTGACAATTCCGATTTTATCTCAAACAACAACATACAAAATCTCAAACCAATGAAATTCACAACAATTTTCCTAGGCATACTGTTCTGGGGGCATTTGCTGTGGGCGCAAGATTCAATACCTCTGAAGATAGACCCAGTTAACCCCTTGAAAGTCATTGAATTATCTAGACCAGGGAATATTTATGAAGTTCCTAAAAAAGAACCCCCACCTGTGGTTAGTTCTAATCAAGATTACTACTTGCCTGTTTTTAATCTTAACCCCTCAGTTCCGTTAAAGATAGTTAAACCTACGCATTTTCAGGAAGTTAAATCAAATAAAAAGTACTATAATCGCTTAAAGCTTGGTATTGGTACTTATCTGAGTCCTCATTTGGAATTAGATTATCTACCCAAAAGAAAAAAAATTGCCTTGCACTTTTCTCATTTTCAGGTTCTTATGGGAGTGAAAGACGGGAAAAATTCATCTCATTTGAATAGTCAATTTGGAGCATTTGGTGATTATACCAAACAAAGCTATAATTTTGGTTTTGAATTAAATGCAAATTACCGTTATGTACATTTTTATGGTTATGATACTCTTTCCAAAGATGCTTCATTAGATAATATTCGTCAGACATTCAAGGAACTAGGAGGATATTTTTATTGGACAAAATTCGATTTTGGAGATAAGCTAAATTATAAAACCCAACTTCGAACTTGGGTTTGGAAAGATAGATTGGGAACACTTGAAACAGGATTTCTACCTAAAGTTCAGTTCTTTTATGATTTAGAGATTGATAAAAAATTAGTTTTTGGTATAAATGGACAGACTTCGTTTTTGTCAGATACAGTAAGTATTTGGCGAAATACTTACACTATTTCTACTAATTATCACCAAGATTTTGATTTGTTTCGGCTTCAGTTAGGTTTACGAATGGGTTTTGATTTTGAAGAAAGTATTGCAAACAAGGCTTCTAATTTTTTGATTTTCCCCAATATTCAACTAGAATGGGATGCATGGATTAAAAAATTAACACTTTTTCTAAATATTCAAGGAGAAATAGTACCTCAAAACTTACAAAATCTAAGCCTTCAAAATCCGTTTCTTCGTACTGGAATATCTCCTAAAAATAACTATCAGCTTTTTCAGACTCAAGTGGGTTTTCAAGGAAAATGGATAGAGAAGCTCAGTATTAATACTTTCCTTTTTTATGATATTTCTGAAAATTTTTACGTTTTTATAAATGCTAAAAATAATCCTGAAAAATTTACTTTACTATTTGATAATCAAAAAGTAATAAAGACAGGATTTCATTTTAATTTACAGTTTAGACATAAAAAGTTTGGAAGTGATCTAGATGTGAATTTTATAAAATATAAAACTCATTCTTTAGAACAAGCATGGCACCTACCAAACCAAAAACTAAATTGGAAATTAACCTATCAAACTCCGAAATGGCAACCCGAAATTAATTTAATTTATGCTGGAAATATTACAACGTTTGATTATTATAGTTTTCGAAAAATTAAATTGCCTCACCAGATTGATGCCCAATTCAAAATGAGATATTGCTTTAATAAACGATTATTCTTTTTTGGGAAACTAACCAATATCTTGAACCGATCTTACTTTTATTTTCATCGGTATAGGGCACAAGGTAGAGAGCTTCGGGTAGGGTTAGATTGGAAATTTTAAGGCATTCTTAAAACATCTTTTGAACAAATTGGTCGAACAAACCGATTTATACGTATAAGTATCCTGTTTTTTTGCATGGCAAACCTGCTATGAGAATCAGCACCGAAAATTCAAAATGCTATTTTGGTGCTGATTTTATTTTTCCCAATTTTGCTAACTTAAAAGCTAAACTATTATTTTATTTTTATGATAAATTTATTTAGTTATGTAGCCTTTCTTAATTTATATGTTTAGTGATATTTGATTTTGTAAAAAATAATTAAAATTGTGAAAACTCCACATCTTTCAGACTCAAAAACAATTGGTTATCCGTATTCCATCCATTTTTTGCGAAGTATTCTAGGTAGTGCTTCAACGTATCATTTTCCCATTGCCATTTGGAAGCTCCCATATCAAAAGCCTCGTCATTTTGCGGTGGATTTATCAGGTAAAGCTCAAAAAGTTTCGGCTAATTATGAAAATCTCCCAAGTGGTTTTTTGGTTAGTCCATTTTTGACGAAAGGTAATGACAAATTTTTTATTCGGGCAGATATTTATTATTCCTCTGAAAATGAAACACTTCAGTATGACTTTAGTACTGAAGTTTATGGTTCAGAGAAAAAAGAAAATCGTCAAGTTTTTGCAGAAAAATTTCAAACATACTTTCATAAATTAGGAGGTAACTTTCCTACTATATTCCCGTCAAAATCGAATATTGAATCTAAAAATACGTATCAAAATTTTATTCAGACAGTTGAAAAATCGGTACAAGCCATTCAAAACCAAGCGTTTAATAAAGTGGTTTTATCTCGTCAAAAAGTAGAACAACTTCCTTCTAACTTTGATGTAATAGCCACTTTTGAACGACTTTGCGAAGTCTATCCTCACGCTTTTGTATCTTTAGTTTCGATTCCAGAGGTGGGAGTTTGGTTGGGAGCATCTCCTGAAATATTAGTTAGTTTAGATAAAAATGGGATTTTTCGGACGGTTTCATTAGCAGGAACGCAACATCGTTCCGTCAAAATGGATATTCGAGAGGCTCGTTGGTCTCAAAAAGAAATCGAAGAACAAGCATTGGTGAGTCGATATATTATTAATTGTTTTAAAAAAATACGTTTACGAGAATTCGAGGAAGTAGGTCCCAAAACCGTAGTAGCAGGAAATTTATTACATTTACGTACTGATTTTAAGGTCGATACGAAAGCAGTTCATTTTCCAGAATTGGCGACAGTCATGACTGAACTTTTGCATCCAACTTCGGCAGTTTGCGGAATGCCCAAAGAAGAAGCCCTGAAATTTATTCAAACCTACGAAAATTATGATCGTGAATTATACAGTGGTTTCTTAGGACCAGTTAATATTCAGGATGAAACTCGTTTGTTTGTCAATTTACGTTGTATGCAAATATTTGAAAATCAAGGAATCTTTTATGCAGGTGCAGGAATTACAGAAGATTCGATTCCCGAAAAAGAGTGGCAAGAAACAGAATTAAAATGTCAGACCTTATCAAAACTGATTTATGGTTAATTTTAATAGATTATTTTCTAGGAACCTGTTTCAGGTAGTTTCGAGGGGTTTTAAGTTGATTTTATTTTAAATTTTATCTCAAATCCTTAACTTGGGGTCAGAAAGAGCAATTTGCTTTTTTGACTCCTAATAAAATTTTTTACCTTAAAACTTATCCAAAACAGATGAAGAAGAAGTTGCACTTAATGGCATCCGTGATGTTAGTTGCCTTATTTACGTTAGTCGGTTGTGGTGATAAAAAAGCTGAAACAGGCGGAACCGATGAAGCACAAGTCTTAGACTCAATAGCCGAACAGCAAAAAGCCGATTCACTTGCTGCTTTGACACAAGCCCAAGAAGCGGAAGCTTCCAAAAAAGTTTTAGCTGAGATGTTTGAAGGTACATTGAAAACAGCACTAGAAACGGCTGAGCTTACTGAAGCTCTTTCTGGAGGAGAATTCACAGTTTTTATGCCTACCGAAGAAGCCTTAGAAGAAGTTAAAGATAAATTAGGAGATAAGACTGAAGCAGAAAAAATCCTTAAAAATCACGTAGTTAGTGGAATTATTGCTGTGCCTGATATGATGCCAGACCAAGAATTAGAGACGCTAGGTGGCGGAAAATTAAAACTAACTGTTCAAGAAGGTCTGATGTATGTAGGTGGAGTTGAAATTATGGAAGAGCATGATATTGAAGCGACTAATGGTATCGTACATAAAATTAATAAAGTATTAATTCCTTAATTTATAAACCTAGACATTATTTTAAAATAGTAACTAATGTCTAGGTTTTTTCAAGTATAACATAGTTATGTCTTTGGCACAAATTCATTTAAAAGTTACAGGTATCAAAAATCAAAAAGGAAAAGTAATGGTCGCATTGTTCAACTCTGAACCTCATTTTCCTACGTTGCCTTATCTTCGAGAAGCTATAGATATTTTACCTGATTTAACAGTAGAAGTACAATTCAAAGATTTAAAGGAAGGATTTTATGCCATTAGTGTTTTTCATAGTAAGGAAGGAAAAATTCGCCCGCAACTCAATATACTTGGAATGCCTACTGAAAGATATGGTTTCTCAAATAATCAATTTGGGCGTTTTGGAAAAATACCTCCTTTCGAACAGGCTAAATTTAAGGTAACAGCCATTACAACCTTAGAGATTAGACTCCAGAGTGTTCTTGAAGCTGCTCAAAATGTCCAATAAAAAAATAGTCATAGTTTTATACCATGACTATTCTAGAATTGGTTTATGATATATATAAATCCTAATTATACGAAACTGTAATTGATTTAGAAACTATACGTGAAATATTTCCACAACTATCTCGATACTTGATATAGATTGTGCGTTGTCCATCCCCTTCTTGTAAAATCCATTTTTTAGTATTAACGTATGGTTCCCATTGTCCTGTAGCAAAATTCTTATCATTACTTATCCACATTTGTTCGGCATCTCTGGGGGTCATTTTCAGTAAAACATCCGAATACATGGTCATGGTTTCGCCATCATTGATTTGAATTTTTCCTGGGAGTGGTGCCTGAGTATCTAAGATAATGTGAGCTTCATAAACATCAGATTCGTTTCTGGCGGCATCTCGAAATTTTACATAGAGCATTTTTTTGCCATCTTGTCCTGAAATTCTCCACTTCTTTACTGCCTTATAAGGCTCCCAAGCTACATGCATGAAGTTGGGTTCTTTACTAATCATCATTTGTTCTCCACCAGGGTAATTGAACTCCAGTTCTACCTCATGTTTATTAGTGCAGTGAGCATGGTTATTAATTTGTACCGCAAGAGTTTGTTGTCCATAAGTGTTACTCATCCCAAGACAAAGGAGACAAAGGAAGGCAAAAAGACTAGCGTAAATGTTGGATGTTGTTTTCATACCATTTAGTTTTGAAAATCAGAGATTTAATTATTTAAAATTGTACTCAATTCTAAAGCACAAAAGGTAAAAAAGTATGTTTGTTTTGGTAAAGATAACGCTTTTTGATAGACTCTGGGTGTAAATGAAAAGTTAAAACTACAAAGCGTATCTCGTCTAATTTCTCCTATTCTGAGTATTTTTCGAGATGACTTCAGGAATCTTATATTTTTGGCGTATTTTTCGTAGGATTTTTTGAGATCAAAAGATAGGCAATAATTCCACAATTGCATGATACATTTCCGAAAAATGAACCTTCGTTACTACTGGATATATTTTTGTTTTTCAATTATTTGGATATTGACTTTGGCACCTATTTGGGCACAAGAAAATAAGCCTTTTGAAATTCAGAAAATGAGCGAACAAGGCATTTATTTACGCCAAAATTGGACATATCTTCCTGAAAATTTAAAGGAAACCGTTTCAACTTTACCCAATTTCAAGCACTCGGATTGGCGACCTGTCAATCCGCAATTATGGTTAGATAGTTTATCTCCTGATATTTTTCGGACAGGAGGCTGGTTTCGATTGGATTTTTTGATTGATGATAAATTAAAAAATAAACCCTTTGCCTTATTGATAGATCAACGTGGTGCCTCCGAAGTTTATTTAGATGGAAAATTAATTCAAAGACTTGGGAAGGTTGCAATTAATCCCAAATTAGAAGTCAAGTTTAGTCCTCGTTGGTTGCCTATTTCAATTGCTCTGAATGAAAATAAAACGCATACTTTGCTTTTAAAATATTCAAATTCAAATGCTTGGAAACTTCGAAAATGGTTAGGACGATACGCTCGAACGGCTGGTTTTAAGTTGAAATTGGCTTATGCCGATTCTGCTATCAAAAACTATGACCAAGAGGCGCGCTTTCAGAATGCGTGGAATATTGGACTATTTGCTGTTCTAATAACGATTGGAATACTTCATTTTTTTATATTCTTTTTTGACTCAAAAAAACGAGCGGATGGGTACTATTCGTTAGCAGCACTCTGTATGAGTATTACCTTTTTAGTGAAATTTTTTGTTGCTCAAGAAACACATCCTGAGTGGATTATAGCCCTAAATGTGATTGATTTTATCATTTCTAATCTTCAAGTTTTATTTTTATTACGTTTTCTTTTTCAACTCTTCAATTATCCCAAACCTCCATATTTTAATGGTTTATTTATTTTGTATTTAGCCAATATCAGCGTTTTCTTTATCAATCATTATATCGTGAGTGCGCTGGGATCTATCTATTTCCTGATTTTTATTTTTGGAACTATACGAGTAATTGGACGAGCAGTTAAAGATAAAAAAGAAGGAGCAAAGCTAATAGGTTTTGGTGTTTTTGTGAACTATTTATTATTATTAATATTTTCAGGACAAACTTTTGGTTTCTTAAATCTTTGGCAATATTTACCTCAGAAAATCGCTTTTTTAAGTAATTATATTGGCATTTTGAGTACCGTAACAGCTGTTTCTTTATACCTAGCCAAAAATTTTGCGATGACTAATTTAGAATTAGGAAATCAGTTGAAAAATGTCCAAAAGTTATCACGAAAAAATCTTGAGCAAGAACGGATTACTCGTCAAATTATTGAAAATCAGAAGGAAGAACTTGAACGCCAAGTCAAAAAACGTACTTCTGAGATTCAGGAAAAAAATGCCGAATTATACCAACAAAATGAGGAAATTGCGGCTCAACGTGACGCTATAGACCGTAGTAAAAATCGACTCAATTCGGCTTATACCCAAATTACTGATAGTGTTCGTTATGCCCAACGCATTCAACGTGCCGTATTGGGAAGCCGTGAAGAAATCACAGCACAATTCCGAGAAGGCTTTATTTTTTTCCGTCCTAAAGATATCGTTTCAGGTGATTTTTATTGGTATGCTGAAGTAGAAACTCCCCTTAAAAAACGGAAGATTTTAGTCGTAGCAGATTGTACTGGGCATGGTGTACCGGGGGCATTTATGACCGTAATGGGGGCTAACTTTTTGGACGAAATCATAAACGCTCAACAAATTACTGATGCTCCTGAAATTTTACAAGAACTAGACCAAAGAGTCACTCGTGCAACTCATCGACAAAATGCTGAACGAGAAGGTATTGCAGTAAATGATGGAATGGATATTACGATTTTGGTTTTAGATGAAACAGACCAGAAAGTACATTTTGCAGGAGCAAAGAACTCGGTTTATTTTGTTCGGAATGGTAAAATGAGAACTTTTAAAACTTCTAGTTATGCCATTGGTGGAGAACGCTGTACTTGTGCTAAAATATTCTCGAAACAAACCCTTGATATTCAGACAGGAGATATTTTTTATATGGCTTCGGATGGTTTTCAAGACCAATTTGGAGGACGAAAAGATAAAAAATACATGAAAAAACGATTCCGCGAATTCTTACTTCAAATTAGCTCATTATCTATGAAAAACCAAAAACTGAAGTTACGTCAAGAGTTACAGGCTTGGCAGGGCTATCAATCACAAACGGATGATATCTTGGTTTTGGGAATTAAAATTTAAGTTCCGTTGAAATTTTTTTATATAATTTCGTTAATGCCATCAAAGATATTGTCCAAAAATCTATTTAATAAGTTGATTGGACAACTATTTATTCGAAAGTTATTACTTTCGAAATGAGTCCTTTCGTTAGAAATAATTATAGACAAATACCAACAACAGTGTTTCAATGTGCTTTTGTTGGTGTTTTAACGAAGCAACGCTAATCAAAAATAAATTCGTAGTAAGGTTTCATTATGTTAAGTTAAACATTTCGGCAGGTGGGCGATTGAGAACATTTCGATTACCTAAAACTCCAATAATAACGGTTAAACCTGTAACTACCAAAAAGACACTCAAAGCAGGTAAAACTTCAGGCATAAATTCGGTTTCGAATACCAAAATTGATAATAATGTACTGCCTCCAAATGCTAATAAAATTCCTGATAAAGAAGCAATTATGCCAAGAAATAAGTATTCATAAAGTGTAATTTGGAAAATATGTGATCGACTTGCTCCCAATGTCCGAAGCAAAACATTTTCTCGAATTCGGCGATATTTACTAATATAAATTGACCCTGAAAATACTAATAATCCTGTCAAAATACTGAATAATGCCATAAACTCAATCACAAATGAAATTTGTTCCAACACTTCATTTAAGGTTTGTAAAATTAACCCAATATCTACGATAGAAATATTCGGATATTTTTGTACCATTTTTTGTTGAAAATCAGCTGATTTCTCAATATTAGGTAGGCGAGTCATTAAGACATGAAACTGAGGTGCAGTCTCCAAAATCCCAGTCGGAAAAATGACCAAAAAATTAGTTTGTACTCTTCTCCAATCGACCTTCCTAAAACTACTCACCACCGTTTTGATAGGTAATCCTTGTACATCAAAAGTCAGTTTATCGCCAATTTTTAATTGCATTTGTTCGGCGTAATCTTCTTCGACCGAAATCGGAACAATTTCCGAAGGATTTGCCCAATAATTTTTTTCTTCAGCAGTTATTTTTTCACCTGAAGCTGTTTTTTTATTCCAAAATCCCTGAGTAAGTGTTTCAGAATCAGCTAATTTATCCCGATAGGTGACACGATATTCTCGATCTAATGTCCAACGTGGAATTTCTAAAGTAGTATCTTTTTTTAACTCATTAACTGAATGTCCTTTAACTTCCAAAAGTCGCATCGTGACGATGGGAGCTTCCTGTAAAATGGGTAGTTTTTCGTTTCTAACAAATTGACTAACTTCTTCTTTCTGAGAACTTTGTATATCAAATAAAACCATATTTGGCAATGTTCCTTCGGCACTTAATGTGACTTCATTCAATAAAATATTTTGGACAAAAAATAATGTCGTAATTAATGCTGTTCCCAACCCAATCGAAATCATTAAAATTAAGGTTTGGTTATTGGGACGGTATAAATTCGATAAACTTTGACGCACGACATAACTCGCTCCATTTGGGAAATATTTTCGAATGGAGAACATCAATAATTTAGCAGTTCCTGCCAATATGCCAAAGGCTATGCTGACACCTGACGTAAAGATAAGCGCATCTTTTAAGTTATCTAATTGAAAAAATGCAAATACGATGATAAACAAAACAATCCCTAAATAAATTGCCCAACGGATAGGATCATTTCCTGTAATGTCATCGGTATAAGAGGCGCGTAGGGTTCGCAAAGGGGAAATTTTACGAATTGAAATCAAGGGTAAAAGAGCAAACAAAATAGAGGTAATAATTCCCAAACCAATGCCTTGTAAAACAGCACTTGGTACGAAATCAGTCGAAACCGTAACGGGTAAAATATTTGCCATAATTTGGGGTAAAATGACTTGAATTAAGCTTCCTGAAATTGCACCGACTAATGCCCCCAAAAAGCCCATAATCGCCGTTTGTATCAACCAAATGAAGAAAGTTTGTTTTCCTGAAGCTCCCAAACATCGTAGAACAGCTACCGAAGAAATTTTTTCTTGAACATAAATATGGATTGCACTGGCTACTCCTAAACATCCCAAAAGTAAGGCGACAAATCCGACTAAATTTAAAAATTGATTGAGATTCTCAAAGGCTCTCCCTAGTCGTTCTTTGCGGTCTTTGACAGTCTCAATCCGAAGGGATAATTCTTTGGCTCTATCGCTTAATTTTTCTTTGATCTCTTCGGCTTTTTGAGGATACTCTAACTTATAATAAAATAAATAATTAATTCGACTTCCTCTTTTAATTAAATTGGTCTGCTCTAAATAAGACATTGGAATATAGACCGCAGGAGCAACCGTAGCCGTAATTCCATTTTGTCCTGGGAGTTTTAATAATTTTCCTTCAACTTCAAAAGTTGCCTTTCCAAGTCGGATTTTATCACCTTTTTGTGCATCAAATTGAAGCATAACCGTATGGTCAAGTAAGGCTTTTTGTCCATTTCGAAAAGTAGTTTGAGCCTCAATAGGTTCGGTTTCTAGGTTGCCATAAAATGGAAAATTACCTTCTAAAGCTCGTACTTGAACAAGTCTTGTACCTTTATTTTTTGGGAAAAAAATCATCGAAGCAAAATTAACTTCACGAGCATTAGGCGTACCTACTGAATCAATAAAACTTTGAATTTCAGGAGTTAATAACTGACGAGCCTGAATCACTAAGTCTGCACCGAGTAAGGTTTGGGCTTCTTTATCAATATCTTTCTGGAGATTTGTCCGAAATGAGTTTAAAGCAGTTAAGGAAGCAATTCCTAAAATTACTGCCGACATAAAAACCAATAAACGAGTTCGATTTTTACGGCTATCTCGCCATGCCAACCGAAATAAATAGGCTAGATTTAGATTAGATGAATTCATGAATGAGGTATAAATATGACAACGGACTTTTAAACTCTATCCCAGTCGAGTTGTTTTTACCAAATTTGTATTTTAAAGGTATTTAAAGGTGAAATGCACAATGAAAACGTAAAATTTATCAACTTTTATAGGAGATAGATTTTCAAATGTTATTTTGAATAAATAAACAATATGGGTATATTTCGGATATTATTTATCGTTAAAATACAAAAAAATGATAGAATTACTATCCATCCAAAATACAGCTACATTTGATACCAAAGGAATACGTATTTCAGAACTAAAGAAAATAAACTTTATTTATGGCGCAAATGGAAGTGGAAAAACAACCATTTCTAATCTTATTCAGAACCCCGATATCAGCAATTTTCAAGATTGTTTCATAAAATGGAAAAATGAAAATCAGCTAAAGAGCCTTGTTTATAACAAAAACTTTCGAAAGCAAAATTTTGGGACAGGTTATATAGATGGTGTTTTTACACTGGGTCAGGCGACTCATGAAGAAATGAAGAATATTGAGCGAAAGAAAATAAAACTTAATGAATTAAAGGAACAAGGAATCCGAAAAAGAGAGACCTTGAACCTACAAAAAAAGACATTAGAGCAACTTACAGAAGATTTTAAAAATGATGTTTGGAAGAGAGTTTATAAGAAATATGAACATCATTTTAGGGAGGGATTTGTAAAGTCTTTAAGTAAAGAAAGGTTTAAAAATAAAATTATTTATGAGTTTAAAAATATTTCAATAAATAAAACTTTAAATATTCATGATTTAAAAAAGAGAGCTAAAATAATATTTGGAGAACGTCCCCATCTAATGACACCAATTCCAATGATTGATTTTAATGGACTAGAAATATTTGAAAATCAGCCTATTTGGAGTAAGAAAATAATTGGAAAAGCTGATATTGAGATTGCGAAACTGATTCAAGGACTAAATATTAATGATTGGGTAAATGAAGGACGAAAATATCTACAACATAGTAACACTTGTCCTTTTTGTCAAAAAGAAACCATTACTTCCGAATTCAAAGAACAATTAGAACGTTTTTTTGATGAAACATATGAGAATGACATTAAGAAATTAGCATCAAGTAAGGATGAGTATTTGAGCCTTTCTAAAGAAGTGATGAATATGTTGACTCAAATTGAGAATTATGAAAAGAAAGTTAAGGATACAAAATTAGATTTGGACTTATTTACAACCAAAATTAAAACATTATCCAGCTTTTTAGCCACTAATAGAGAATTAATTTTGCGTAAAATCAAAGAGCCAAGTAGAAGTATAACATTACAAGATACAAAACCTCAAATCATTGAAATTGTTGAACTTATCTCCAAGGCAAACCAAGAAATTGAGAAGCACAATCGAGTGATACGGAACTATTCGAGAGAAAAACGTAGGCTCATTTCCGATATTTGGACTTTCATTGTAAATCAGCATTCCGATATTTTACAGGAATTTACAGCAAAGAAAGAGGGACTGACTAAAGGAATTGATAATCTAAAAACGCAATTAATAAAACTACGAAATCAATACAAAAAATTAGAAAAGGAAATAAAAGAGGCAAACAAAAATATCACGAGTGTCCAGCCTACGGTTGATGCAATAAATGATATTTTGAAATCATACGGATTTTCAAATTTCGAAATTGTTCCATCAACTGAAAATGAGAATCAATACCAAATTAAGCGACAAGACGGCTCAATTGCAGAAACAACATTGAGTGAAGGAGAAATTACGTTTATTACATTTCTTTATTTTCTTCAATTGGCAAAGGGTAGTAAGAATGTAGAAAATATTTTAGAAGATAGGATATTGATAATTGATGACCCAATATCCAGCTTAGATAGTAATACCTTATTCATTGTGAGTTCGTTAATAAAAGAATTGATTAAAAAAATAAAGAAAAATGAGGGAAGTATAAAACAAATCATAATTTTAACTCATAATGTTTATTTTCATAAAGAAGTCTCATTCATAGATGGCAGAACGAAACAAAATAAGGATACATATTTCTGGATTTTACGAAAAAATGACAATCGAACCACGATACAATGCTATAAGCGACACAACCCAATTCAAAGTTCTTATGAATTATTATGGCGAGAATTGAAAAATCAAACTAATCGTAGTTCGTCATTGACAATCCAAAATATCATGAGACGAATCATCGAAAATTACTTTAAAATTTTAGGGCAATGTGGTGATGATGAGTTGATTAATGCTTTTGAAAATCCACAAGAAAAACAAATCTGTCGTTTATTGATTAGTTGGATAAATGATGGGTCTCATGGTATGCCAGATGATTTATTTGTTGAACAACAGGAGAATACTACACATAAATACTTTGAGATTTTCAGAAAGATTTTTGAAAAAATGGGACACCTATCTCATTATAAAATGATGATGAATTGATAATTTGACAAACAAAATCTTTTGGCGACTTTCTAACAAAAGGGGCTTATTTTGTGGTTAGGTTCTGGTAACGTTATAGAAAAAACATGGAAGTATATTTAATCCGCCATACTCGCGTAGTAACTTCATCAAATATATGTTATGGTATAAGTGATGTTGAACTTGCCTCAAGTTATGAAAATGACCGCCAAATTTTAGCCGATAAGTTGAAATTTACGGAGACATCTTTAGTATATAGTAGCCCCTTGAAACGGTGTGAACAATTAGCCAAAGATATTTTTGGGGATAAAATTCAGGTTGATAAACGACTCCAAGAGTATAATTTTGGAGATTGGGAACTCAAAAAATGGGATGAAATACCTAAAACTGAAATGGATTTTTGGGGAAAGGATTTTGTACATCACCGTCCGCCCAATGGTGAAAATATGGAGGATGTAGTCGAACGAGTCTCTGGGTTTTGGGATGAATTATTAGAAAATCAAAGCACCAAAAACTCTTCGATTTTTGTCGTGTCACATTCAGGAGCTATCCGAGCCTTAATTTGTTATTTGTTAGAAATTCCTTTAAAAAATGCCTTTCAGATGGGATTGGATTTTGGTTCAATTACAAAAGTTTCGGTTTATGAAAAATACCTTACGATGGACTATATTAACCGCTAAACTTTATATCCGAACACCAATGACAGTAATATCATCACGCTGTTCAGTAGTATCTTGGTGTTTCTGAAGAGTTTGTGATAAGATTTCTTTTTGTTGGACAAGAGGCAATACATGAATTTCTTCAAGTAGTTTAATAAATCGTTGTGAGCCGAATCGATTCCTCTGAAAATCATTCTGGTCAATGAAACCATCGCTACTCAAATACAAAATCGTCTTATAGGGGAGCTGAAGGTGATGTTCCTCAAAGTTTTTGCAGAGCTTTTTGTGTCCTCCACCAATTTTCTTATCTGAAGCTTTGATTTGCTCAATATTTGCTTTTTCATCCTCTAATGAAGTGTAATAAAACTTCTGTCCTGATGCCCCAAAAGTAACATTACAGTAGTTTTCTTCTTCGGTCAAAACAACAATCGATAAATCCATACCATCTTGATTATCAGTATGTTTTTGTTGCAGAACCTCCTGTAATTTCAAATGTAATTTCCGCATAATTCGGCTGGGGCTGTACTCTTGTCCAACCTGTACAATTTGATTTAAAATAGCATTTCCGACCAGTGTCATAAATGCCCCTGGAACACCATGTCCTGTACAATCTAATTCAATTAGAATACGGTGTTCAGGTGTGTTGTGTAACCAATAAAAATCTCCTGAAACGACATCTTTCGGCAGATACAAAATAAAATGCTCTCGGAAATGAGTTATCATACGGTGTTTTGTGGGTAAAAGTGCCGTCTGAATGAGTTTGGCTGCTCGAATACTTTGACTCATTCGATTTTGATAGGCAGTCAGCTCTTCATTATTCAAGGCAAGTAGGTCTCGTTGTGCTGAAATTTCTTCTTGAATCTGAAGCATTTCTTCATTGGTAACTTGTAATTCTCGATTGGCTTCTTGGAGTTCTTCGGTGCGTTGGCTGACTTTATCTTCTAGGTCTTCATAGAATAAAATATTCTGCATCGAAATCGCCAATTGAGTAGCTAAAGCATTTACTAATTCATAACGTTGAGCATGAAAAACGCCCGTATGCAGTCGATTTTCGAGATACAAAACCGCCAGCAATTCGTTCTTGTGTTTGATAGGAATGACTAAAACAGATTTACTTTTGGTGCGTTGAATATACTCATCATGCCCAAAACGTTCATCTTGAGTCATATCATCCAATCGAATCGGTTGTATTTTTCGAAAAACAAACGAAAGTACGGTTTTGGGAAGATTGGGATACGTATCAAATAACATCGCTTCGGAGCAATGATTTTGATTGTTTTCTTGGTCAGCAATCACCCACCATTTTGTATTTTCTTTACGAAGAAATGTAATCTTATTTGCTCCTGAATTATGTGCTAATAATTGTAATATTTCATGGACTAAGTCTTTTAGTCTCACTTGTTTAGAAAGCGAAGTAGTGGCTTTCAGTAAAGTGTCCATATCAAAACTATGTCCGCTTTGGGTTCGAATTTCGGAGGTGTTTTGTTCTTTTCGATTTGAACTCTGAGTAGATTGTGAAATAGCAGGATAATCCGCCTCTAATTTATCCAATTTGGTACTAGCTCCCCATTTCTGGTACAATTGATAGGCTTCTAAAAAGTGCATATTGGCATAGGGAATCTTTTGGATAGATAACCAATATTTGGCACAGGCTTCGTGAGCTACAGCAACATCATACCAAAAATTTTGTTGTTTAGCATAGGAAATAGCTTGATCATAAAAATGTAAAACTTCACCCAGAGGCTTGTACTGCACTCTTGCTTCTTCGGCTTTAATGAGTAAATACTTATGCAAAAAATTCTCAGGACAATTGGTTGCCCAAAGTCGCATTTTTTTCTGATTTTCAGTTATTTTATCAAAATGTTCTGAATGGCGAGTTTGGTCAAAGAGCTGAATTTCAATCAAAGAACGGTATTGATTTAAAACGCCTGTTTGGAACTTTCCAAGTAACACATCCGCAATTTTTTCTGCCTCCTGAGCATAATCAAGAGCCGTATCGTATTCCTCTAACACATAATGGACAATTGTTTTGAGAATTAAAAAATGAGCATATGCATAATTATTTTTCCCTTTTACTTGAGCAATATACTTGGCTTCTGTAATCCATTTTTGTGCCCACTCAGGTTGAGCGAGTAAAGGATGAACTGCTGCAGGAAATGCCAACAAACTCTCAATAGCAATATGATTTTGAGTTTCTTCTGCAAATGCTAATTTGGTGGGCAATGCTTCCAGCGTTTTAGGGATAGATTGGTGATGATAAAATGGATTGAGTACTTGATAAATACCAATATATCCCGCAAATTGAAGCTCACCGCTTTGTTCTCCTGCCTGAAAACCTTTTCTGAAAATCTCGGAGGTATATCGAACCGAACGAATCCAAGAATGAATATTATTGCCCCAGATGTAACACGCCCTTGCTACATGGTCAAGACGGTTAAATTTATACCCAATATCAACCGATAGTTGTCCGAATTCATGTCCTTTTTGATAATCAGCTTTCTCGAAACAAAGTAACATTCCAAAAGAAGCAAAACCATAAGTAGCTTCACCTGTTAGTCCATAATTTATGGTATTTTTGATAATCGAAAGTGTAATTATCGAATATAGCATACCCTGCTGTGTCACATAAGTCGGAACGAGTAAATTATTCAGAAGTTCTTGAATTTGAATTTTTTGTGGATCATTACAAGTAGGTAAATTCAACAACTCCTTAGTAAAAATTTGATTGATTTCCCATAAGACTTCATCAAATAATCGCTTTTTGACCTCCGCTAAATTTTCTTCAGGTAAAGGTACTCCTAAACTTCGGAGGGCTTTTTTGCCTAATTCAACAGCTTCCTCAGGACGAGACGAAATGGTATATTCAAGAATTAATAGGTTATAAATTTCAGCTTGTTGAATAGGTGATAAAGGTACTTTCAGGACTTCGTTAGCGTGTTTTTCAACTGCTCCGAAATCTCCTGAAGCGTGCAAACCTCGCATTAAATTTCGGGTCAATTCAAAATAATCAAAGGTACATGCCATGTTCCCTGATTTGTTGATCAAACTTAATCCTTTTTGAGCATAATCAATGGCTAATTCGTACGAACTACTGTCTAATGCCTGTTGTGAAGCCAATTTATTCATCTGAATAATTTGACGTTTTTTATTGGTCTTTTCTACCCATCTTATTCCAAAATTAAAATGATTAGCTATATCAAAAATACGTTTTTGGCGTTTGACAAGTGGCAAAGTATCATATAAGAATTGCCCAATTTTAAGGTGATATTGTTGTTTTTCCGTTTCAGGAACTAAAGCATAAGCGGCTTGTTGTACCCTTTCATGTGCAAATTTATATTGTCCCTGTGTTGTACTTGGAAAAATTAATCCTTCTACAATAGCTTGATGTAAATCTTTTTTAAGGTCTTTGTTATCAGATATTTCAAATAATGTTTTTAAATTGAATTTTTCACCAATGCAAGAAGCTAATTGTAAACTTTTTTGGGTTTCAAGAGGCATTTTTTCAACTGCTTGAGCCATAAACTCAATGACATTATCTGTAAATCCTGCCTTTTCTATTTTAGCATTATCCCACTGCCATGCTTTTTTATGGAATGAAAAATGAAGTAAACCTTCTTCGTATAAATTCTTTAAAAATTGACGCGTAAATAAGTCGTTTCCTTGTGTTTTAGAGAAGATAATTGAACCTAATTCACGTAATTCATGATTTTTAGGCAAGTCTAAGGTTTCAGCAATCATCGTTAAGACCGCCTCTTGATTCAGATTTCCAATCTCAATCTGGGTTACATTTGGGGTCTCTTGGATGATAGTCTGGAGCGTCGAGAATAATGGGTGATTAGCAGAAATTTCTGTATTTCGGTAAGCTCCAATACATAGTAAATATTGGTTTTCATAGTTCGTAACCAAATTTTTGAGTAATTGAAGTGAAGCCAAATCAGCCCATTGTAAATTATCCAAAAAAATGATAAAAGGGTGTTCCTTTGTAGTAATAATCTTAGCGAATTGTTGCACAATTCGGTTAAATCGCTGTTGGTTATTTTCACCATTTAGTAGAGGAACAGGCTTACATTTTCCAATGACATTTTCCAAATTAGGAACAGCTTCGATTAAAACAGCACCCTGCCCGTCTAAAGCTTTGAGAATCTTCGTTTTCCATTGAGCCAGAGTTTCATCGTTTTCGGTCAAGAGTAAATCGACCAAATTCTCAAAAGCTTTAATCCAACCGTAATAGGGCGTATTTCGTTGGAATTCATCAAATTGACCTTTGACAAAATATCCCTGTGTTTGAGCTAGAAGACGATGAGTTTCATTAATCAAATCAGATTTGCCCATACCCGAAGCTCCTGCCACTAATGTTAATTCGACATTGCCTTGTAAAACTCGTTCAAAGGCTTGAAGAATAGTCTTTGTTTCTTTTTCGCGTCCGTATAATTTTTCAGGGATTTGTAATTTTCCCGAAAAATCGAATTGTCCCAACTTAAAATTAGGAATACCTTGTCCTTGTTCCATATATCCCAGACACATCTCTAAATCTTTAATTAAGCCGAATGCCGATTGATATCGATTTTCGGGATCTTTTTTGAGGAGTTTGAGAATGATATTGGAAAGTACAACTGGGATTTTCGAATCAAAATGATTTGGGGGAGTTGGTTTTTCGGCTAAATGGGCGTAAATCAGTGCCATTGGTTGTTTTGCCGAAAGCGGATAACGTCTGGTTAATAATTCATAAAAAGTAACTCCTAAAGAATACAAATCAGTTCGATAGTCAACACTTCGATTCATTCGTCCTGTTTGTTCGGGCGAAATATAATGCAATGTTCCTTCTAATTTTTCGGGATTCCCTAAGTGTGGTTGTTTGAGCGTAAATCGAGAGGCAATACTAAAATCAATCAAATAAATGTTCTGCTCAGGAGTTATTAGAATATGGCGGGGATTGATGTCCTTATGTAGAATTCCAGCTTGGTGGACTTGTGCCAGAATCGAAGCAATTTTGATAAAAAGACGGATTTTTTGTGCCAAATCAGGATGAGCCTCATAACAAAATACGTCAATTTTTTCGCCTGCAATGTATTCTAAGGTTAATGAATGTTGATTATCTTCTTGATTATATGCCAAAACTTTCCGTACTCCTACAATATCTAAGTCTTGTAAGAGGTCATATTCATTCCGAAAACGCTCAATCTCGATATCTGAGGGATATTTTTTATTTAAGATTTTCAGCGTTTTATGTTGCGTAGGACGCAACCGAATTAAACTATTCCGACCTTGGTAAGTACGTAAGCGCATGGGTTCACTAAAAAAATTACAGAGTTTTGTAGCAATCTACAAAAATTCCGCCATATTTCTGTAAGGTTTTGGTTTGGGAATTCTATTTTTTTGTTTCGGTTATCGAAATTGTAGAATAGAATGACATCAATTGATTAACTCCAGAAAATCTTAAAAAAATCTTATCTTTGGAAAGTACGAATATACCTTTAAAATATAACCGAAAACTATAAACCGTAAAAACTTTATGGAAGGAGTCAATATTAATAAGTGGCATATGCCCTACGAACCCGACCCCCAGTATAGCAAACGTGTCGCTTATTTTTGTATGGAATTTGGCATTCATCAAGCCCTCAAAATTTATTCGGGAGGCTTAGGATTTTTGGCAGGTTCGCATATGCGTAGTGGCTACGAGCAAAAACAAAATATGGTCGGTATCGGAATGCTTTGGAAGTATGGCTATTATGACCAAGTACGCCGAAGCAACCGCCAGATGGAAGCTCGATTCGTCAAGAAATTTTATAGTTTCTTACAACCTACCGACATTATTGTTCCTGTTTATATTGACCGTCACTTGGTGTATGTCAAGGCTATCTATTTAGCTCCTGAAGTTTTCGATACTGTTCCGATGTATCTACTCACGACGGATATTCCTGAAAATGATTACCTTGCTCGGACGATTACTCATAAATTATATGACTCAGATACTTCAGCACGGATTGCTCAAAATATTGTATTGGGGATTGGTGGGGCTAAAGTTGTGGATGCGCTTGGTGGAGTAGATATTTACCATATGAATGAAGGACATGCTTTGCCTTTAGCATTCCATTTGTATTCTAAATATCATGATGCAGCAGAAATTCGAAAACGATTAGTGTTTACAACTCATACGCCTGAAGCGGCTGGTAATGAAGAACATAATATTCATATGCTAGAAAAAATGGGCTTTTTTGCTTATCATCCAATGGATGCAGTTCGAAAGATTACAGGCGTAACGGGTGATATGTTTAGTCATACTTTGGTTGCTTTACGGATGGCAAAAATCGCAAATGGAGTTTCAGAAATGCACGGCGAAGTAGCACGGGAGATGTGGAGTGAGCATAAGGATACAGGCATTTGTGAAATTACACACATTACCAATGCTCAGAATCAAAAATATTGGCAAGACCCTAAAATTGCTCGTTATACCCGTGAAGGGCGCAATGAAAAATTAGTAGAACGTAAGAAAGAACTCAAACAAATGTTATTTGAGTTAATTGCAAACTGGACGGGAAAACTATTTTCTCCTGATAAATTTACGATGGTTTGGGCAAGACGCTTCGCTCACTATAAACGAGCTGATTTGATGCTTTTGGATGAAGAACGGTTTCAAAAATTGATAAATAATAAAAAGTATCCTGTTCAAATTATTTGGGCTGGAAAACCCTATCCAACTGACCAAGGAGCAGTTTCTACATTCGATAACTTAATGACCACATTTGAAAAAGTATCAAATTGTACGGTTTTGACAGGTTACGAATTATTTCTTTCACAACGCCTTAAAAAAGGTTCGGATGCTTGGTTAAATACACCCCGAATTTATCGGGAAGCCTCTGGAACAAGTGGGATGACTGCTGCTATGAATGGAACAGTAAATATTTCAATTCCAGATGGTTGGGTGCCTGAATATGCCGAACATGGAAAAAATTCATTCTTGATTCATCACGGTGATACTTCCAAAACTCAAGAGGAACAAGACATAGAAGTTTGCAATAACCTCTATGATATTCTCGAAAATGAGGTTTTACCGATGTACTACGATGAGCCTGATAAATGGATTGAAATGATGCGGGAAAATATTTCGACTGTTGTGCCTGAATTTGGCTCAAATCGAATGGCAGATGAATATTATACCAAACTTTTCAATTATGACCCTATTCGGGACTAATTGATTTGGCATAGAAATTTTATCAAAACGGTTTCAATTTCTATAAGAATTGAAGCCGTTTTTTTTTATAATCTTTAAGTTATATGCAAAGATTACCCAGCTCTTGAATTAGTCCTAATAAGTGGATCTATTTGTAAATATTTTTTGACTGAATTATTAATTATTAAACCAAACACGATTGTGTAGTCTAATGATATTAAATTACTTGATGAAGAAGTATCAATGGTTGTAAATGAAAAAACACCCTCATCAATATTTTTAACAAGAACGGAACCATTGGCACCAGAAGCATCTGTAAATATATGCCCCCACTCTCTTACAAGATCTCCATTATAGAGTTTTTGCTCAAAGATAATCTGTGCAAACGATAGGTTTAATTGTAAATGCTCTGGGGGTTTAGTTTCCCAGCCCACTTTAAATTGATACTCTGTATTAGGCTTTAATGTTAAAATTTGAGTTCCATCCAAATTTATTGATTCACCATCTTCTATTAAAGAAACTGTACATATATCAATAATATCTATGGGGTTTAAAGGATTAGTTGCCCAGTCAGGTGCTTTAAAAAAAGGGAATATTTGGGCAAAAGATTCATAGCTCACCTTTATTGAGATGATGGGTTTAGTTTTTTTCAAGGATTTCATAAGTGTGTTTTTTAGAAAAATGAGAAATAATTAATATATTTGTTTAGTGAGATTCATCATGTTTTTTTATAGGATTAAGAATAACTATTTTAAATTTTATCAATTAAACTCTTAGAGAATTCAACTCTACAAAAATAATTGTGGTAACCTCTAAATTATTGTTGTTTTTCTTAAATAGGTGGTGTGATTATGCTGAATCTTGATGAAAATACAGATTCAGCATAATCCACTTTATCAGATTGCATTTAAAACTAAACCATAGCCTTCTGCTATCCAGAAAGGATACGGATTTCTTTCTTTACTTAAATTATCACTTGATCCTGCGCTGACCTTTCCATCTTTATACCATGCAAAATGCCTTGAGTCTCCAGATGAAATAGCAATGACATCACTTATATCATAACCTGATGCAAGTTTGAAATCATAAGGATTTCTTTCTTTACCTAAATTATCACTTGATCCTGCGCTGACCTTTCCATCTTTATACCATGCAAAATGCATTGAGTTTCCAGATGAAATAGCAATGACATCACTTATATCATAGCCTGATGCAAGTTTGAAATCATAAGGATTTCTTTCTTTACTTAAATTATCACTTGATCCTGCGCTGACCTTTCCATCTTTATACCATGCAAAATGCATTGAGTTTCCAGATGAAATAGCAACGACATCACTTATATCATAGCCTGATGCAAGTTTGAAATCATAAGGATTTCTTTCTTTACTTAAATTATCACTTGATCCTGAGCTTACTTTACTACCTTCATACCATGCGAAATGCATTGAACTAGTAGAAGAAATTGCTTTTAAATTACAAAACATTACTTCAAGATTTGCTTTACCATTTGTCCTACTCTATTTAAGGCTTTTCGGAATCTGCCATAATAGTTTGTTTATGAGTTACTTAAAAGGCCTTTTGTTTAATAACATTTCAAAGAAAGAGGGATAAATTATCAAAAAAAAATGTTCTGCGTAAGTGGTTGTACTTTTTGTGTGAAGGCTCAAAATTTCTTTGTGAGCGAATTTTAATAATAAGGGGATATAGAAAGAGAAGACTAATTATAAAATTAGTAGTTTATACGAAAATTTGTATTAATTTCATGGGAAGAAACTATTTGTTATGACGAAATCATGTTTTTACTTTCTTTGCTTTGTAATATTACATTTAGATGTCTGGAGCCAAAATCAACAAACTGCTGATAGTCTATTAAATAGATTGCAAATGCAAAATAATACCATTCAGCAACGGTTTACTCTTGTTTATAATATCAGTCTTGAACACTCTAGCTCCATTACTGGATTACATTATGCTAAATATGCCTTAGATTTAGCAGACTCTTTAGAAAGTGAATTAAATCGAGCTGCTTCCTTGGAGCTAATAGGAACACATCAACGATTATTAGGTAATAAGCTTGCTGCATTAACTGCAACCTTAGCAGCTTTACAAATTTATGAACAACATACAGACAAAGAACATGAAATAGCAAGCATTTATGTACAATTAGGTGAACATGCTGTTATAGATAAAGATTACTCTCAAGCTATTAACTATCTACAGAAAGGAGTAGAGCTACATGGACAGCTCAACAATATTTATCAGGTGGCTGTTGCTCAAATTAATCTTGGGGAGGCTTATCGTTTAACTAGGCAATATGATAGTGCAATTCAATGTTTTCAAAAAGCATTAGAATTGCGTAAGCAATTTAAAGGGAGACACCTAAAACAACGACAAATAGTATATGCTTATGCTATTGGAAACTTGGGGATGGTATCTTATCAATTAGGAGATCTTCGACAAGCACTAGGTGAACTACAAGCGGCTATTGAGGTATTGACAGACTTAAATGATATGTATTCAATGTCTATATATCAAGCAGAAATAGGTAGGGTATATGAAAGACAGAGAGAGTTTAAATTAGCAGAAAAACAGTTTTTGCAAGCTGTCCGACTAGCGAAAAAAGAAAGATTCAAGGAACAAATTCGAGATGTTAGTAAGTTGTTGGTCTCTTTTTATGAGAGTCAGAATAATTATCCCAAAGCCTTGAAGTACCAAAAGGTGTATCAAATTTATCAAGATAGTTTAGTAAATCACGATAATGTGCAACAATTAGAGCGATTGAAAGCCAATTATGAAATTGAGAAAAAAGAGACAGAAGTTAAATACTTAGTTGAGGAAAAAATACAGCAAAAGCAGATTTCTTATGGCTTAGCGATAGGTATAAGTCTACTATTGTTTCTGGTTATCGGTTTAGTATGGAGTTATTACAATGTAATCAAGCAAAGGGATATTATTAAACAAAGTGAAGAAGAAAAAGTATTGTTACTCCGGGAGCTAAATCATCGAGTAAAAAATAACTTACAGATGATAAGTAGTTTGTTAAACTTACAAGCTCGGCAGTTTAAAGATCATCCTGCCAATGAAGCACTCACTGCAGGTAGGTTACGTGTAGAAGCTCTTTCTCTTATTCATCAAAAACTCTATCAGGAGAACCTCCATACCCAAATAGCAGTTCAAGAATATATTAGTACGTTGGTGTACAATTTACGAGCTGTTTACAATGAGCAAATAGGACTAAAGTTACAAATAGAAGATATAGAAATCAATATTAATGTAGCTATTCCATTAGCTTTGATTGTTAATGAACTGGTAATTAATTCTTTTAAATATGCTTTTGTAAATATTTCTCGTCCTCATCTACAATTAGAGCTTCATAAACACCAAAATTATCTCCAACTTATAATAGCTGATAATGGAGTGGGTGTTGAAACTGCTCTGTATAAAGAAAAACAGTCATTTGGTTTACGACTTGTTGAGTCACTAGTTCAACAACTAAATGGAGAGATAAAAATGCATACACAAGGCGGTTGTATATGGCGGATTCATTTGGAATTAAATGAATATATATATTAATAAAATTATGCAAAACGTACACATTCTTGTAGTAGAAGATGAAATGATTTTAGCAGAAGATATTGCTATGCGTCTTACCGATATGGGTTATGTAGTAAAATATGTTCCAACTGTACATCAAGCCTTAATTATACTAAAAGAAACCTTATCTCAAAAACAACCTATTGATTTAGCGATTATTGATATTGTCTTGCAAGGTGAATTAGATGGAATTGATTTAGCACGTTATATCAATGAACAATATCCGATTCCATTTATTTTTCTTACATCCCAAGCAGACTCTTATTTTGTGGAGCGTGCTAAAAGGGTCTTACCTGCAGCTTATATGTTAAAGCCATTCAATGATCAAGCAATTAAGATTGCAATTGAAATGGCTTTAGTGAACTACGCAGATAGGCAAAAAGAAAATGCGATAGATGATCAGGCTTTATGTATAAATGATAGCTTATTTCTAAAACAAGATAATTTTTTTAAGCGAGTATATCTTAAAGATATTTTGTGGCTGAAGGCAGAGAGTAATTATACACTTATTCATACACAGGTGGGGAAGTTTATGTATGCCGTTTTACTACATAAGATTGGACGAAAATTACCTAACCAATTTCTACGTGTACACCGAAGTCACATTGTTAATATGCACAAGGTGACTGGCTATATCGGTAATATGTTATATATAAATCAAGAGACAGTTCAAGTTAGTAAGCGTTATTCAGGAAAGGTATTTACATGGTTTAATACACTCTGAATACTGCGCCATAATTAAAAAAAGTAGGAAGAAATTATTTCTTTTCTCATGTTTTTAAATAGTAACTATTACTACAATATAGAAGGTAACCATATTCAAAAAATGATAGCATAAACAATTTTTTATTTCGATATGGGATTCTACAAGAAAGCTTATCTCCCCAAATTTTTATTGAAATTGCACCTCAATTAACAAACTCATTTTATTGTATCAAACATATAAACTATGAAGAAACGTCTCTTATTCATTGACCGAGATGGTACCATTATCGTTGAACCGCCCGAAGATTATCAAGTGGATTCCTTAGAAAAATTGGCATTTTTACCAAGTGCTATTTCTCGATTACGCCAGATTGCCGAAGAGATGGATTTTGTCTTGGTGATGGTTACTAATCAAGATGGTTTAGGAACAGAATCTTTTCCCGAAGCTGATTTTATTGCACCCCACCAAAAAATGATGGATATTTTGACGGGAGAAAATATTCATTTTTATAAAGTTCATATTGATAAAACATTCGAACACGAAAATGCTCCCACCCGAAAACCTCGAACGGGAATGCTCACCGAATACTTTGCCGAGACGTATGATTTGGCAAATTCTTTTGTGATTGGAGATCGTCTTTCTGATATCGAATTAGCTGAAAATCTGGGAGCAAAAGGAATTTTGATTGGGGATAAAACTTCGGAAAGAGCGATACTTAGTGCCAAAAATTGGGATGAAATTTACCATTTTTTACAGAATTCAGCCCGAAGAGTTCACCTTGAACGAAAAACTTCCGAAACTCAAATTTCGATTGAGTTGGATTTGGATGGAGAAGGCATTTATAAAATGGATACAGGAGTTGGTTTCTTTGACCACATGCTTGACCAATTGGCACGACATTCGGGGATCAATCTGACAATTCAAGTCAAAGGTGATTTGCATATTGATGAGCATCACACCATTGAAGATACGGCATTGGCTTTGGGAGAAGCCTTCCAAAAAGCATTGGGTAACAAACAGGGAATCAATCGTTACGGACATTTTTCTTTGCCGATGGATGATGTTTTGACAAATGTAGCATTGGATTTTTCGGGAAGACCTTGGCTAGTTTGGCAAGCCGATTTCCAACGGGAAAAAGTAGGTGAAATGCCGACCGAAATGGTGGAGCATTTTTTCAAATCTTTTGCTGACAGTGCAGCTTGTAACTTAAATATCAAGGCAGAAGGACAAAACGACCATCACAAAATTGAAGGTATTTTTAAGGCATTTGCCAAATCGATGAAGATGGCAATTTATCAAAATCCTGATGACAAACGTATTCCTAGCACAAAGGGAATTCTATAGGAAAAATATAGAATTTGAAAGTAGAAAAGCCTTGTTAAAATTACGTTGTTTAACGAGGCTTTTCTATTTTAGAGTTTAAGAGGTTGTTTAAAAGTTTTTGAAAAATATCCTGAGGAAATAAACTTCAACTAGTGAAATAGCTTTCATTGCTCAAAAATCGGCGATTTCCAAACCCTACCTTATGGAAGTTTATATAAAAAATTGGTAATCATTTTTTTAGTTAAAAATTAATAAAAACGCTCCGTATGGATTCTTCGGTTTTCTAGGAAATATTTAAATCTAGAGCTAATCATTTCTTGAGAAATAGGTAAAGAATCATTGGATTTTTTTTGAGAAATAATTAATCCTGCTTTTTTAGGTGATAATTTTTGGAAATGATAGGACATAGATGTTGAATTTTGCATTTGCTGGTGCCGTCCAACTCCTACTAAACGTTGGCGATAATAAGTTTTATTTAAATTGCTAATAGTTACACCGTGAAAGCTACTAGCATGAATGAATTTTCCCTCTTTGAGATAAATCCCTACATGTGTAATACGAAATGTCTTCCCTGTACGGAAAAAGACTAAATCTCCTGTTTGTAAATCAGAATAAGGCACTTTTTGAATATAATCATACATAGACTGTGAAGTACGCGGAAGAGACAAAGCATAAACTTCGGCATAAATTTTGCTAACGAATCCTGAGCAATCTGTTCCTATCTGTATTTCATTATTCCCAAATTGATAAGGTGTACCATACCACTCACTTAAACGTGTATAAAGTAAACGATTTTCTGAAGCTGAAATAGATATCCCTAACTGCTGTGAACAACGTTGATACCAACGCTGACTAGTGATTTTGTCTCTTATATTAGCTTCTGTTTCTGTGAGAGTTAACCAACTAATTATTGTAAACAAAAAAGCAAAAATAGGAAATGTAAAAGTAGTTCGAGTTTGCATTTTAGCATAAACAAAGTTATAAATTGTTTTATTAGTGAGTTTATAAAATTGTTTGCTTGAGTAATAAAATCTTGTATAACCTTAAGGAAAAACAAGAAGCTTAAATGATTTCTATGTAGCATTCTCATTTCAAGAATATTTCAAAAAATCAAATAGATTAGTGTGTTTATATCTTGATAAACGAAAAGAAAAAAGTAAAAGATGTGTAAAAAAGAATTACTTAGTTACATATGTGCCTTTTAAAAAGAAATAGTGTAATAGTAGTTTGTAGTTTTATGATCCTTTACTAAAAAAGTTACTGATTTGCGTGATCTAGATGGCAAGAATTTCTGATGTATTCTAAATGGTAGTACCTTAATTTACCATAAACTATCTCAAAATTTCGTTTTAATCCTGACAGAGGAAAAAAATAGGACTTATGCGAAAGTTTATGAATATTAGGCTGATATATGATTAAAAAAATTATGTTGATATAAGCTGAAGTAATAAATCAGCATCAAAAATCATTCCAAATATTAATAAATTAAGTAAGATTTACTTCCTAAGGATTTAGAAGATTTGTCAATTTGTTCTGTTTTAAGGTTAAAATCTTGAGTTATCTTTCGGAAACCTTACTTCCATGAAGTGGGTAGAGCAAAAAAGGTTATATTTTTGTAAATTAATCATAATATTTTCATCTTTCTTCGTACAAAGTAGAGATGATTATCTTACAGAAGTTTTCTCTCTCGTAGAGAAGATGGAAAAGATTTTATCTTTATTTTGTAGGACTATTAAAAAATAAGGATGAAAATCACAAATGTAACTTTTGACTGTATTTCATTGAAATAGTTTGTAGATAAAGTAATATCTTTGACTAATGCAAATTTGTATGATAATAGAATACTTAAAATAAATACTAACCACCTCCAATTTATGATACGATTTTTTACCTTAACTGCTCTTAGTTTGTTGATGTTTAGCTTAATGAGTTGTGAAGAAGAGACTAAACAGACCGTAAAGAATCGCCCACAAAGGAATCTTTATGGATTGTGGGAGTTAGCGGAAGCTCATCAATCTGTTTATATTGATGACCAGCTACAAAAAGAACAATTTGATGCTATTTTTTATCAAAAACCTATTCTGAAACTCAATACAGACGGTACATTTGTAGATTCAGAACATGAAATACCAGGACTTTGGAAGTTTTCGGCTACGAAAAAAGAACTATTATTTGATATAAATGAAGGGGAAAAAACATTTTGTGAAAATTGTCATATTGACGAATTAACAGAAAACTCTCTGACATATTCTTGTATCAAAGAAGAAGTTAAAATATTTCAAGGTAAACACCATACAATACGCACTGAGAAAGTGATGCACTTTATTAAGCCTTCTATTGAGTTATAATAAAAACTAAAATAGATTAAATTTATTCTTTGATTTTTTTAAGAATGACCAGAGCTTTTGGCTCTGGTTCTATAAATCTACAATGTAATATTTTAATATAATATTAATTCTTTAAGTTTTTTTCGTAGCCGATTCTGAGGCAAAAAGTCATTTTCCAGATTTTTAGAAAAAGGAACAGCAGTATCTAAACTACCTACTCGCATGACAGGAGCGTCTAAATTTTCAAAGCAATGCTCGGAAATCCAAGCCGAAATTTCTCCCCCAATACCTCCTGTTAAACAGTCTTCATGGCAAATTAATACTTTTCCTGTTTTAGAAACTGTTTTTTGAACGGCTTCTTTGTCCCAAGGCAAAAGAGTTCGTAAGTCTAAAATTTCAATACTAATTTCTTGTTTATCCAATTTTTGAACAATTTCAGTAGCCCAATGGACACCCATTCCATAGGTAATAATTGAAATATCTGAACCTTCCTGAACGATACGGGCTTTACCCACTGGAACGGTATAAAAATCATCTGGAATGGTCTCGGAAAGTGACCGATACAAATATTTATGCTCAAAAAATAAATATGGATTTGGGTCTTCGATTGCCGTATTTAATAAACCCTTAGCATCATAAGGTGTTGAAGGATAGACAATTTTGAGACCTGCCGTATGGAAAAACCATGCCTCATTTGATTGTGAATGAAAAGGACCAGCACCCACTCCAGCCCCTGTAGGCATCCGAATGACGACATCCGCATTTTGTTGCCAACGATAATAAACTTTTGCTAAATTATTCACGATTTGGTTAAAACCACATGTCACAAAATCCGCAAATTGCATTTCAATCACTGATTTCATTTGCTGAATAGATAAACCTAATCCTGCTCCAATAATTGCCGATTCGCAAAGAGGCGTATTTCGAATACGATCTTTGCCATATTTTTCGACCATGCCTTCCGTAATTTTGAATACTCCACCATATTCGGCAATATCTTGTCCCATCAAAATTAAATTCGGATATTTTTGAAGGTTTTGGTGTAAAGAATCTGAGAGAGCATCAATAAATCTTTTTTTAGATTTTTCTAATGAATTAGGTTTGATAATATTAGAAGTAAAAGGAGAATACATGGCTGATTCTTCACGTTCTGTATCGGAATCAGGAAAAGATTCATTACTTGCTTTTTTGAGTCCTTCATTGATTTGATTTTTGATATCAGCGCGTAATTTCTCAATCTTTTTATCAGTCAAAATCCCTAATTTCTTTAAGTAATTCTCATAGGTCAAAATGGGGTCTTTTTTTTGCCATTCGTTCATGAGTTCTTGAGGAACATATTTTGTACCAGAGGCTTCTTCATGTCCTCTCATTCTGAAAGTAAGACATTCAACCATAATAGGTTGAGGGTTATTTTTGATATATTTTGAAACGTTTAAAATGGTGTCATATACCTCCAAAATATTATTTCCTTCAATCATGATAGATTCCATACCGTAGCCTTTAGCACGGTCAGAAATTTTGGCACAACGAAACTGCTCATTATTAGGAGTAGAAAGCCCATAACCATTATTTTCAATGATAAAAATAATAGGCAACTGCCAAACTGAAGCCACATTCATTGCTTCATGAAAATCTCCTTCAGAAGTAGCACCATCTCCTGTAAAAGCTAAGGCTATTTTTTTAGATTTTTTAAGTTGATTAGCTAAAGCAATTCCATTTCCTACGGCTAATTGCGCTCCTAAATGTGAAATCATTCCTACGATATGATGCTCATTGGTACCAAAATGAAAAGAGCGGTCTCGTCCTTGTGTATAACCTGCAGTTTTGCCTTGCCATTGTGAAAATAGGCGATAAAGCGGAACGTTTCGACTTGTAAAAACACCTAAATTACGGTGCATAGTCAAGATATATTCATCTGATTCAAGGGCTTCGGTTGCTCCTACAGAGATTGCCTCTTGTCCGATGCCCGAAAACCATTTACTGATTTTGCCTTGTCGTAACAAAATCAACATCTTTTCTTCGATGAGTCGAGGCTTCAATAATGCGGTATATAAGCCAAGCAAAGTGTCATCTGAATAATTTTTTCGGTTAAAATTTTGTTCTAAGTTCATGTGTGTTGGGGTTGTTTATGGAATGATTTGCCAAAACATTTTTTAATAATTTGTTTTTAGTTAAATAAGGGTTTCTTTTTGGAACTATCTGATTTTAAAGATTCAACTAATCTAAAACTTGATTCATTTGATAGTCAAAAAGTTATAACTTTGTTTTTGGTTTAGGTAAAAGTTCCTAAAAATAACAAAATAAAAATTTGGAATTTTATTCGAAAAAACAAAATAGAAGAGAAATTAGGGAAGAAATTTGGGCCTAGAAACAACATTTTGAGGAGACTTCGGAGAAAGAGGAATGCTGAAAGAGATTCGTCTTTCCATAATATTTTGTTAATTTTGCCTAACGAAAACTGATGACGATTCAAACGTAGATTCAAAAGTAAAAGCGAAACGTGGAGAAAATCAAACTAGAAATCTTGGGACTGTCTTCAAGTCAATCCCAACAATCAGGGTCTTTTGCCTTAGTATTGGGTGAGGAAGGGCGCAATCGCCGTTTACCAATTATTATTGGGATGTTTGAGGCGCAAGCTATCGCTATCGAAATCGAAAAAATTACCTCAAACCGTCCTATGACGCACGATTTGTTTCGGGCTTTTGCCGAGACCTTTGATTATGATATTACTGAAATTATAATTTCTGACCTTCGAGAAGGGGTT
Organism: Cytophagales bacterium UBA2561; assembly: GCA_002340355.1. Classification (GTDB taxonomy): domain Bacteria; phylum Bacteroidota; class Bacteroidia; order Cytophagales; family Thermoflexibacteraceae; genus UBA2561. Next base: position 258,462 of record DDLX01000017.1, on the reverse strand, counting down.
TTCTATGCCCGTATTGTTTGTTCGGATAATAAGACATTTGAACGTTTCGAAATTGATGCTCGTCCTTCGGATGCCATCGCTATCGGACTGCGTTTTAATGTACCAATTTATACCAATGAGGCAATCTTAATGGAGGCAGGTATCGTTATTGATGAACCCGAAGAAGAAATTTCGCTTGAGACGCAAGATTCCACTTCGACTACCCCACAAGATCCCAGTGCCTTTACCAATGAACAGCTAGAAGAACGTTTGAATCAAGCTCTTGAAGAAGAAAACTATGAAGAAGCTGCCAAAATTCGAGACGAACTGAATCGCCGAAGTGCTTAATCAATGATATCAAATAATAACAGGCATTGCTAATTTTTTGTACATCATTTCTATTGAGGTATTCTTCCGAAAATACATGAAAAAATATGCTTATTGGTTTGGACTTTTAGGACTAATTGGGTTAGTAGCTTGTCAGAAGCCTGATAAATTACCAAATACAACTCGGTCTGAAAAATATGAGCCTAATAGATTAGTTTTTAATTATTTTTCTGCTAAAGGAAAGATGAATTACCGAAATGAAGACAACAAAACCAAAGCTAATATTTATATTCGGATGCGGAAAGATAGCCTCATTTGGTTTTCGGCACGGCTAGCAGGAGTGGAAGGTTTACGGGTGCTTATTTCAAAAGATTCTGTTTTTATATTAGACAGAGGAAATAAAAGATATTATACACATGACTATACTAGTATTTCCGAACGGTTAAATTTTCGAGTCAATTATGATATGATTCAATCTTTAATTATTGCTGATTTGCCGTTCAAGAATCAAGAAAATACTAAGTTGGTCAAACGTCGAAATCACTTTTTGAGTAAACAAGAAGTACAAGGATTTTTAATCGAAAGTTCTATTAGTCGTTTTATTAATCGTCTTACTAAAATTGTCGTCAAAGAAGAGGAAGATACAGCAAATCAATTGACTATAAATTATGAAAATTTCCAGAAAGTAGGTAAACTTTTACTGCCCTATCAAAGCAAAGCCAATCTTCAATATTTCAAAGACGAAACAAAACAAAATACGTCTGTTGAAATTAACTTTACAAAAATTGAGCTTTTAGATGAATCCTTAAAATTTCCGTTTAAGGTATCTAGTAAATATCAAAAACAATAACGAAAATCTGGGATACCCTCAATTATTCCAAAAACTTCGAAAAAGCCCCTCCAAAACATGAACATTATCAGAATTCCTTCATATTCTTTTGAATTTTGTGTAGGATACAAGAAATTTGTAAGAATGTCAAGGACTTGATATTACTTGTTTTAAGATAATTTCATTAAATAATATGGAAGAAATATATCTTCGAGTGAAACTGTTTTTCATGCAGATACCAAGTTGGCTTATTCTCAAGTTGTTTGGATGGAAAGCAGTCAATAATATGCCTCCAGAAGTCAAAAAATGTGTGATGATTGCTTCACCACATACGAGTAATTGGGATTTGTTGTTTACACGAGCGGCATTTGGAATCATGAAAATTCCTGTCCGATTTACGATAAAAAAAGAGTGGATTCGCACCCCTTTAGGTTTACTTCTGTTGTTTTTAGGTGCGATTCCAATTGACCGAAAGCCCAAAGGAATGAAAAAGAAAATCAATATGACTGAAGCTATGGTTAATCTTTTTAAAGGACGAAAACAGCTGACTGTCTTAGTAACTCCCGAAGGTACTCGGTCAAAGCGAGAACGCTGGAGATCAGGTTTTTATCATGTAGCTCAGAAAGCAAATGTTCCTATTGCTTTGGGATATTTGGATTACAAAACCAAAACGGCAGGTGTTGCCAAAGTAGTTTATCCCTCTGATGACCTTCAAAAAGATATGCAGGAAATTATGGAATTTTATGCTGAAATTGCACCAAAGTATCCCGAAAAATTTAGCGTTGATTTGAGATATTTACCTTCTGCATAGTGGCACAATCCTAAGATTGAAACGGCTTTAGGGTACAATCCGTAAAACCGAATGAATAAAGATTCTGTTAAATTTTGATTGATAAGCTTGAAAATCAAAATTTTATCTTTATTATTGTAGGTGTATTTAGAACAATAACTTTCCCGAATATCATGGCACGAAAAGTACTCGTTCTTAATGCGGATTTTAGAGCTTTGGCGGTTTGTTCTGTCAGTAAGGCATTTCTTCTAGTCTATCTAAATAAAGCTGAAATCGTGAATAAAGCTGAAAATGTATTTTTACGAACGGTAAATCAACAATTTGATATGCCTTCTGTCATTCGCTTGCTCAATTATGTCAATGTGCCGTATCGTGGAGTGATGCTTAGTCGTCAGAATATCTTCAAGCGAGACAATGGGGCTTGTGTTTATTGTGGAGCAACCAAAGAACTCACCCTTGACCATGTTATTCCCCGTTCTAGAGGCGGACAAACTACTTGGTCGAATTTAGTAACTGCCTGTAAACGTTGTAATTCCAAAAAAGGAGATTCCCTTCCTGAAGAGGCACAAATGCTTTTACCTTATCAACCTTTTAAGCCTTCTTTTGTAGTGTTTTTGCGAGAATTCTCAGGAATGGGTGATGATTCTTGGCAACCCTTTTTGACAAGCAAATGAATCTTCAAATCGTCTTAGGTTTACCTTTTATTGGTCTATATTTTTAATATTAATTTACTAATCTTTTAATATGTGACGTTCGCATATCTTTCCATTATCAGTTGGGTAAAAAAACGTATTTCTTTTTGAAAATAGGATAGAAATGATAACTTATCTCAATATCCATAATTTATTATTTGATACTATTAAGAAATGTCCTATTACCAAATTTATATTGATACAGGAGGAACGTTTACAGATTGTCTGGCGTATGCACCTGATGGAACATTAGAAAGAATTAAATTATTAAGTAACAGTACCTTACGAGGTAAGATTATTAAAAAACTTAGCCCGAATTGTCTTCAAGTTTTGCTGTCTGATGCTTTTCAAGATGATATCTTTGAGGGGTACGAGTTTCGAATTTTACAACAAAAACATGAAAAAATTTGGGTCAAATCGACTGATTTAGCCCGTCAAACCCTTGAACTTTCTACTAATTTACCTTCTCATTTCAAGATTGAAGAACTGGATTTTGAGCTTTTAGGACACGAAGAAGCTCCTATTCTTGCCAGTCGAATTGCTACAAAAACACCTCTAAATCAAGACCTTCCCCCGATTTCGATGCGTTTGGGTTCAACCAAAGGAACAAATGCACTTTTGGAACGGAAAGGAGCAAAAATAGCATTTTTAATTACAGAGGGTTTTGAAGATTTATTGAAAATTCGGACTCAGGCTCGTCCTGAAATCTTTGCCTTGAATATCCGAAAACCCAGACCATTATATACCGAAGTCACCGGGGTAAAAGAGCGATTAAATGCAGATGGTTCAGTAAATATTCCCTTGGAAACTAAGGAATTAGAGCGTATTTCTAAAGAATTAAAAAAGCAAAATAGTCAAACGATTGCTGTAGCCTTATTACACTCTTATCGAAATCCAATTCATGAAGAAAAGTTACGGCAATATCTTGAAAAAGACGGATTTAAGTTTATTTCGATTTCCTCAGAGTTAGCTCCTACCATTAAAATTTTGCCTCGTGCTGAAACCGCCGTAGTCAATGCGTACCTTTCTAAAATTATTTTTAATTATTTAACAGCTGTTAAACAGAAACTAGGAACAAGTGACTTCAAAATTATGTCAAGCGCAGGCGGATTGTTAGGATACGAATTCTTCAAACCTAAAGATAGTCTGTTAAGTGGTCCTGCGGGTGGAGTAGTTGGAGCAGCTGAGTCGGCAACAAGGTCAGGTTTTTCCAAAATCTTAACGTTAGATATGGGAGGAACAAGTACGGACGTTGCTCGATTTGATGGTGATTTTGATTATAAATTTGATTTACAAGTAGGTGATGCCAATTTGTTCTCTCCTGCTCTGGCTATCGAAACGGTAGCGGCTGGTGGTGGTTCAATTTGTCGTTTTGATGGCTTCAAATTTACAGTAGGTCCCGAAAGTGCAGGAGCCTTCCCTGGACCTGCTTGCTATGGTGCTGGCGGTGAAAATCTGACAGTTACAGACGTAAATTTACTTTTAGGACACATTGATCCAAGTAGTTTTGGAATTCCTGTTCGACCTGAAAATGCCCAAAAAGTCCTTCAAAGAATTAAGGCTGATATTCAAAATAGAACCCAAAAAACGATTTTAGAAAGAGAGATTTTAGAAGGTTTTAATGAAATTGCTAATGAAAAAATGGCAGAAGCTGTTCGTAAGATTTCGGCTTTGAAAGGGTATGATCCAGCCAAATATTCTCTATTAGCATTTGGTGGAGCAGGTGGACAGCATGCTTGTAAGGTAGCAGAACTTTTGAACATCAAAAATATAATTATTCCGTATAATGCAGGCTTATTAAGTGCTTATGGAATGAAGGAAGCTGTTTTAGAACGTTTTGCTGTACGGCAAGTTTTAAAACCTCTTTCAGAAGTCAATAATATATCAAAAACTATTGATAATCTGAAAATTGAAGCTATAAGTGAACTTCAAAAAGAAGGTTTTAAAGCTGATGAAATTGAAGTTCGGTTAGTCAATTTATATCTTCGATTACAGGGACAAGACGAAACTTTAGAAATTGTATTTTCCGAAGATTTAGAAATTCAAGAGGCTTTTCGCCAAAAATATGAAAAATTATACGGGCATTGGACAGAAAAACACCAAATTGAACTCGAATCAATTAAAGTAATTGTTTCTAACAAAAAGTTAAAAAATAGTCTTTTATCTAAAAAAGTACAAACATACTTTCCTAAACCAAATCACTTTATTTTGTCAGCATTTAGAAATAAAAAAACTCCTGTTTATATCTGGGAAAATCTCAAGGTTGGAGCAAAAATTAATCAAAAATCACTGATTATTAGCAAAAATACTACAATAGTTCTGGAAAAAAATTGGAATTTTGAATTAGATGCTTTTAATCATGCCATTTTAGCATTTAAACCTTCTAAAAAAAGCCAAACCGAAAATTCAAAAAATATAAAAGCTATTGATTTAGAATTATTTACAAATCGTTTTCGGACAATTGCCGAAGAGGCTGGAGCTATGTTGCAACGCACTTCTTTTTCAGTGAATATCAAGGAACGGTTAGACTTTTCATGTGCTTTGTTGGATGATAAAGGAGAATTAATTGTTAATGCACCTCATATTCCTGTTCATTTAGGAAGTTTGGGAATTTGTGTTCGGAGTCTCCAAAATCATATCGAAATGCAAAAAGGAGATGTAATTATTACCAATCATCCTGCCTTTGGTGGTTCACATCTTCCTGATATTACGTTAGTTACTCCTATTTTTTCAGATAAAAATGAACTTTTAGGATATATGGCAAATCGGGCGCATCATGCCGAAATAGGAGGAAAAACACCAGCTTCGATGCCTCCAGATGCCCAAAATTTAGAAGAAGAAGGAGTCGTTATTTCACCAGCTTATCTGGTTAAAAATCATGAAGTTCAATGGGAAAATATTGAAAAAGTATTGACTTCGGCAAAATATCCAACTCGTTCACTTGCCGAAAATTTGGCAGACCTAAAAGCTGGACTGGCATCTAATCGTTTTGGGGCAGAAGCATTGCAAAATCTTTGTCGAGAACATGGGACTCAAAAAGTGAAGTATTTTATGCAAGAACTTAAAAATTATGCTTCTGATTGTTTGACGGAAAGCCTTCAACAACTGAAAGTTAAAAGATTAGAAGCCACTGAAAAGTTAGACGATGGCTCAAAAATTACTGTTAAATTTATTATTAATAAGAATAAAATTACACTTGATTTCGAAGGTAGCTCAGAGGTGCATCCAGCGAATTTGAATGCTACTCCAGCCATTGTAAATAGTGCTGTTTTGTATGTGTTGCGTCTATTTATTGATGAGTATTTGCCTGAAAAAAACTTGCCATTGAACGAAGGGTTAATGCAAAATGTAGAAATTCGTTTACCAAAAAATTCAATGTTAAATCCTGATTTTCCTACTAATCCTGCCCAATGTCCTGCAGTGGTTGGAGGCAATACAGAAACTTCTCAGCGTTTGACAGATACTCTTCTGAAAGCTTTAGAATTATCGGCATGTAGTCAAGGAACAATGAATAATTTATTATTTGGTAATCAATATTTTGGCTATTATGAAACTATTGGTGGTGGGGTAGGAGCAGGACGAAGTTTTGACGGAGCAGATGCCACTCATCAACATATGACCAATACCCGAATTACTGATCCTGAAATTTTAGAATTCCGTTATCCTGTTCGTTTAAATCGCTTTGCCATCCGTCCTAATTCTGGAGGAAAAGGAAAGTTTTTGGGTGGAAATGGTACCATTCGTGAAATGACTTTTTTAACTCCTGTTCGATTGACAGTCTTAACTCAACACCGAATTGAAGTACCCTACGGATTACAAGGTGGAGAGTGTGGAAAAATTGGAAAACAGTACATTATTTATAAAAATGGTACGCGAGAAAATTTAGCTCCTACGGATGGTAAAAATTTAGAAACTGGAGATCGAATTATCATGAAAACCCCTGGAGGTGGAGGTTTTGGGAAAGTCTTGGAAAAAATTTGATAATTGAAATTTAGTCATGGTACGATTCTAAATTGTTCCATGACTATATTCTTGATTATCAATTATTTATTTTTTAGAATTTGATGTCCCATTTTATCCCGTTTAGTTTTTAAATATTTTTCATTATGTGGGTTAGGTTCAATTTCAAGAGGTACATTCTCAATAATTTCAAGCCCATACCCAATCAATCCAACTCGTTTTTTAGGATTATTAGACATCAGCCGTAATTTAGAAATTCCGAGATCGCGCAAAATCTGTGCGCCTACCCCATAATCTCGATTGTCTTCTTTGAAACCCAATTTTACATTAGCTTCTACGGTATCATAGCCTTCTTCTTGCAGTTTATAAGCTTTCAATTTATTAGTTAATCCAATTCCTCGACCTTCTTGATTCATATATAAAACTACTCCAGTTCCTTCTTTTTCTACTTGTGCCATGGCAGCGTGTAATTGACCTCCACAATCACAACGACAAGACCCAAAAATATCTCCTGTTACACAAGAAGAATGCACTCGTACTAAAACAGGTTCGTTTTCTTTCCATTCTCCTTTGATAAGGGCAAGGTGTGTTTCGTTGGTATTCGTTTGGCGAAAAGCTATCAGCTTAAAATTACCCCATTCAGTTGGCATATTCACTTGCTCAACTTCTCGCTTTATCAAAGAATCGTGTTCTATTCGGTACTCAATTAAGTCTTTGATAGTGATAAGTTTAAGGTCAAATTTGTCAGCCACTTTTCGTAAATCAGGGAGCCGAGCCATTGTGCCATCATCATTCATAATTTCGACCAAAACACCGCCTGCTTCGAGTCCTGCTAGTCGAGCTAAATCAACTGCGGCTTCGGTATGTCCTGCCCTTCTTAATACGCCCCCCGTTCGAGATTTGAGTGGAAAAATATGCCCTGGCTTCCCGAGTTCATGAGGTTTAGTATTTGGATTGACAAGTGCTTGAATGGTTTTGGCTCTATCACTAGCTGAAATTCCTGTAGTACAACCATGTCCAATTAGGTCTACTGACACGGTAAAAGGAGTTTCGAAGATGGCAGTATTTCTTCCCACCATTAGTTCCAATTCCAGTTCTTGGCATCGTGCTTCAGGGATAGGGCAACAAATCAAGCCTCGTCCTTCACGTGCCATAAAATTGACAATTTCAGGTGTAATTTTTTCTGCTGCACAAATGAAATCACCTTCATTTTCACGGTCTTCATCATCAGCAACAATGATAATCTCACCGTTTCGAATGGCTTGAATGGCTTCTTGGATAGTATCTATCTTTATTTTTAATTTTGAGTCATTAGTTTGACTTGCCATAAGATAATAGGATTAAAATCTAAAAATGGGTGTTTTGCTCTATTGGGATAAAGATAAGGGTTTACATGCAGACCAACTTAGTTTATTTGCAAATCTTAACAGGAAGCCCTTGTTAAACAAAATATTTCAGAGATCCTGTTGAATGAATTTAATATACACCAAAAAATAAGTTGGATCTTATATATTTCAAAACCAATAACTTAAATATTAGTTTTTATTTATTTTATAGCAATCTTTCTGAAATTTTAAATTTTATAAAAATATTCTACTAGAAATCAGTTATTTACCGTAAATTTAATTACGATTTTAAGTGCTATTTATGCTTAGTAGAGGATATTTTTAATATTTGAATTCAGCAATTTTAAAAATAAAAAGATGATACCCACAGGCGAGCGTTATGTAAATTTGTTTACTGATTTTGGATTTAAGAAGATTTTTGGAGAAGAAATCAATAAACATTTAATGATGGACTTCTTGAATGTACTTTTCACAGATTTAGAAACCATCACCAATATCACCTATCTCAAAAATGAACATGCAGGCTATTCTGAGATAGATCGAAAAGCAGTATTTGATTTATATTGTGAGAATGATAAGGGGGAACGTTTCATTGTAGAAGTGCAACGAGTCAAACAAAAATTTTTTAAAGATCGTAGCCTATATTATGCCACCTATGCTATTCAGGAACAGGCTGTTCGAGGTAGAGAATGGCAATATGAACTTAAGGGAGTCTATACGGTAGGTATTATGGATTTTACTTTTGATGACCGTCCCAAAAATGCGGAGAAGTGGGCACATTATGTTCAATTAATGGATAAAGAAACTTGTGAAGTATTTTACGATAAATTAACCTTTTTGTATTTAGAAGTTCCAAAGTTTGATAAAACAGAAGCAGAACTAACAAGCAATATTGATAAATGGCTTTTTCTATTAAAAAATTTACATAAACTAGATAGGATTCCACTTTCATTCCAAAGTCAAGTTTTCGAACATCTTTTTGAGCAGGCTGAAGTAGCCAAATTCAATAAGAAAGAACGCTTGGCTTATGAAGATAGTTTGAAGGTCTATCGGGATTTTAATAGTGCGCTTGAAACAGCTAAAGAAGAAGCTAGGATTGAAGCTAGAAAAAAAGGTAGGCAAGAGGGGATACAGGAAGGACGTAAAGAAGGACGTAAAGAAGGACGAAAGGAGGGAAAAAAAGAAGGAGAACAACATAAAGCAGTGCAAGTAGCAAAAACAGCTATTCTAAAAGGACTTGATAATTCTTTTATTATTGAATTAACGGGTTTATCTGATACTGAAATAGAAGAACTCCGAAAAGAAACTCATATCTAATCTCATTTTAATCCTCATAAGATTTAAACTATTATGAGGATTGAAGTGAGATTTTATTTATCTGATAATTAGCTCAAAATATATGTTAGATAATATGTCGTTTACTTTTTACTAAATCAAAGAGAAGTTCTCTGGCACGGTGGAGTTGGGCTTTAACCGTTCCAAGTGGTGCATTGAGTGTTTTAGCAATTTCATCATAGGATAGTTCATCAAAATACCGAAGCTGCACAAGGCGTTGGTATTTTGGTGGGAGTTGCTTCACAATCTCCCGAATGACCTCAATCTTCTGATTTTTAATGGCTTTCTCCTCAGGGTCAAGTTTATCGTCTTTAATTTCAATATTTACAGTATCTCCATTATCTGCACTGAAAGCCGTATTGATACTAAAGGTTTCTAATTTCTTTTTACGAATAAAATCAATACAATTATTAGTTGCAATACGGAAAAGCCACGTACTGAAAGTATATTCTTTCTTGAACTTAGGGAGATTCTTGAAGGCTTTTGCAAAAGCTTCAATCGTTAAGTCTTCAGCATCATCGGGATTTCGCACCATCTTTAAAAGGGTGTGATACACAGACTTACGATAGCGTGCCATCAGTTCGGTATAAGCCTTTTCATCGCCTGCGGTGGCTCGGTCGATTAATCTAAAATCTTCTAATGCTTTATCCGAGAACTGTCGTTTTCTTCCTTCCATGCTGTTTTTTTACTTATCAGACTGATGAACCCCGTAAAGGTATAATAAAATAAATACAAAAAATCGAATATAAAAACAAATCTTAAAGGCAAACTACTCTGAAGTCTGTTGTGAATACGTTTAAAAACTAAGAACATGATGCTTTGTCGTGTCAAAAAACTTATCCAAAAGAAAATCTGATTTTCTTGACTGAAAAAAATAAGCCAAAATAAAAACCAGAAACCCAGTTGTGAGAGGGCTAAACTACCTAGAATGAGTTTGTGTTGCCAGCGATAAAATTTACCGACCGAAAGATGACGTTTCTTTTGTTGAAACCATGCCTGCCAAGTTTGCTCAGGTATTGATATAATTTGACTTTCAGAATCTATGACCAAACGAGTATTCTCGGCTGTGGCGTTCTGATTAATAAATAAGTCATCATCCCCACCAATAATGGCTTTATATTTATCAAAACCATTTTTTTGATAAAAAAGTTGCCGAGAATATCCTAAGTTTCGTCCTACACCCATATAGGGGTGCCCCCAAAATGCCAACGAAAAATATTGAATAGCCGTATAAAGTGTTTCATATTGAATGACAAAATTGAGAAAATTTGACGTAAATTTATAAGGAGAATATCCCAGAATAACTTCTGTTTGATCGTGAAAGGCTTCTGCTCGAAGACGAATATTCTCAGGACTAACTGGATAACAATCGGCATCAGTTAGTAAAATGATATCGTGTTGGGTGGATTTAATCCCTTGTTCTAAAGCATATTTTTTGCCATTAAAGTTGATAGGCTTTTGATCAATTGTTAAGAAGCGAAAATGTGGATATTTCTCAGCAAATTGCTGGAGGATTTCAGGAGTTTGGTCTTCAGAACGATCATCTACTACAATAACTTCGTAATTTGGATAATTTTGAGAAAGCCAAAGTGGTAAAAATTGACGAAGATTCGTTGCTTCATTTCGAGCACAAATAATGAGAGATACACCTCTACATTGAGCTTTTTTTGTAGATTTTGAAGTATAAAAAAAAGCAAACCGCCCAAAAATTATCCCCCAAAATAGGCATTGTATTGTCAAGGAAAGTCCAAAAAGTAAGGATAAGAAAGTCATTTTTGGAATTCGGATTCGGGGACGATAATGAGGAAAGGAACACGTCTTACATTTGAATGATTATCACGTAGTCGCAAAATAGTGCTTCCCGTGATTAAAACTTGATTATTATGAATCAAGAAATCACCTAGTTCATATTGATTTTTAGAACCTCCAAACTCAAACTCTTTTTCGTTATAAAAAATAACTGATTTTCCTGAGAGAGTTGTTCCACCAGCGAATAGATCATTGCTAGTGTTCTCTCGAATAACTGTTTTTAAGGTAGAATTTAATTGCTCTAATTTAGCAGAATTACTTATGTTTTTAAAATCCCAATTTTGGGTCCCGAGTGGGAAGTCTGATCGCCAATAAGCCGTAGCAGTTGCTATATTTTTATTTCGGATTATAAAACTGTAATTATTAGATGTACTTTGTTTGTGCATTCCTGAAAACCAGTATTGGTGATCATGATAAATGGGATTTTGTTCACCAACATATTTAAGGACTATTTCCTCTTTTGAAGGAGCAGAATAGAATAAACGAGAGATGCCGTTTTGTTCTGAAATATTAATTGATAAAAAATCATATATCGAACGCAAAAGTGAAATATTACTTCCTGTAAGTCCTCCGAATGATTCAGGTATAAACTCTTCCTCTGCAATTTGCTCTTGTGATGTCAAATTATTAATATCAAGCTGATGAATATACATCTTACTACGAGACGTATCATTAACATTATCTGACCCAATGTTAAGTGTAGTGTATTTTCCGTTTGTTCTAGGGATGATTTGGGTAATATTTCCACAATCAGAAAGGCGACAGTTTAATGAAAAGTCTTGAATATTGACTGTGATTGTATCTGCTTCAGAATTGATTTTGAGAAAATAATGTAATTTATTATCTATTTGAAGGGAACTCCAAACACATTCAAAATAACCATTGTTTTCTATGATGTTCGAAGAAAATCCTACAGGCAACTTAGCTAAAAGTGTGTCTTTTAAAAATTTTCCATTTTTATCAACCTTCATTAAATAAAGTTGTGCAGTCCCATCAAACCGTTCATTTAGGGTTTGGCTTGCTACACCAAAGATTAAAAATCCGCCATCGGTAGTTGCTTTGATATCGGTTACAATAATATTTCCCGAGTAACTTGTTAAGAAAATATGGGCAGATGTAGGATTTAAAAAATCTTCTTGGGTTGAGCAACTGCTTAAATGGAATAGAACTCCGAATAGTAAACCGAAAGCAATTGTGCTACGAAACCTTAAAACGAAATCAAAGAATAAGAATACTATTTTCATCTGGGGCGTGGTTTTTTAGTACGAAATCGTTTACCAAAAACTTTGTAATTAAAATAATATCCAAAACTAAGATGAATTTCCAAACTATTAAGGTTTATATCATCACTAAGGTCATAGAAATCAAAGATATAATCTGCTCCCTCTCCATTGAAGAAACGCTTATTAGGGTTCGAAATATTAGTAGGGCTTAATTTCTGTGTAATTTCTAGTGAAATCCATGATTTTTTTCCTGTTTTACGAATTCCTCCTCCCCACAAAATTCCACTTGCAGTTTCATTTAGCGAAGGTCGAATGCTGAGCTTAGAACGACTTAATTTCTCAGATTCATTTGCGGTCATTAAATACCGATAAAAAAAACCATACTGAACATATAATTTCCAAGAGTCCATTTTTTTACCTAATATTTTTTGAAAAAAAATATCGGCTGGTAAGATATACTTTCCATTAACACTAAGTTCGCCATAAGATAGTGAACGTGAAAAATCACCTTGAACGATATTAGAAGTATAATGATAGGAATATCTAAAATAGTTAAGTTCCCCACCTAGCCGAATGTCTCGTAACAAAGTGTATTCGGTGTGTGCTCCGATCGAAAATCCATTATTTCGTGTCAGAGAAGTCGAGTAACTACGAGTACCATAACTAGTTCCTTGTGTTTCAAAGATGGAATATCGTTTCTGAATATTAGGAGTGACCCCATTTAGTCCGATTTTAAGTCCAAATACAGTTTTGGGAACTACTGTCATTTGTCTCATTTGCCAAATAAAATCGGCTAAATCATCTTTACGGGGACGGTAATTGGGTTGGAGGGTGAGCATCTTTTTGATGTTATCTTGAGTTGCTCTAATATCGTCATTGAGTACTGAGGCAAGGGCTTTCAAGTGATAAATCCTTGATCTTTGTAATTTGTTGGCTTGCCCAATTTTCATTTTTCGGAGATTTTCCTTACTTAAAACCTGTAACACAGAGTCGGGCAAACCATCTTCGTACAGTGATATTGCGTGTGTAAATGCCGTTTCCAAAGTCCAAAAAGATGTGTCTTTTTTTAAGGAATCCATCTTTTGCTTGGTTGGCGATGTATCCTGTGCAAGAATTTTACTATTTACCCAAAATAGACAAATCAAGAGATAGCCAATATGAATACTTGGAGTCCTTAGTTGTAACGGTATGTCATATAAATTATTCGATTTCAATGGTTTTATAAGATTTAATTTGTCAATAATTTATAATCCAATTTTTATATCATCTAATTGATTTTTAGTTCTTGCAAAATAATTCAAGTTGCAGGGTTAGTCAATCAGAGTCGATACAGTTTTTCTGATTTCACTGCGCCAAAATTAGTATAATTTCTGAATTAGAAAAGGTGTTTAGTAGGATACTATTTTTGACTCAAAGGAATTTCAGATAATCAAAGCTACTAAATTTGATTTTTTTTCTATTAGATAAATAGAATATTATGAGGTTTTATACTCTTACAGAAGTCTTAAAGATCTTGGAAGCATTTGTTTTTTTATTTATTAACAAATATAATTTTACAGGATTTTATGGAATAGTAAATTTAACATTAAGCTTCGTAATATATTGATTTTTAATAAGTATAATTTAGCTTATTTTTTTAATGAAAAGATTGAAAATAAATACTGTTTGGGTTTTATCTAAAATAAAAACAACCCATATGGAATCCACACGGGCTGTCATTTGGTCAATCATATAAATTATGATATAGCTTTATTTATCATCTTGGACTTATTTTTAACTAGGTTTGGGGTCATTAATAGCAGTTGGTTTTCCCTTCTTTTTTTTAGTTGATTTAGAGGGTTCTTTTTTGACTTTCTCCACAACTAAAGAGCCATCATCCTTTTGCTTAATCACTTTTTGTTGGAATATTTGATGTAATTTTTCAAACATATAAGGTAAACTTATGGCAACCACCATATTGGTCAATAAACCTACAATCGGGACACCACCCACAAAAGCAATTAAGTACGGGCGCATCAGTAGAAGGAAAAATTGTAAAATCAGCAGGATAGTATAGAATACTAAGGAACTTGCTAAAGATACTGAAAGGTTCATGCGTCCCGAAGCAAAAATGATTAAGAGTAGAATTACAATGAAAACGGCAATACCAACATACTGCAGGTTATTTTTTCGTTTCTGTGCTTCTTCTTCTTCTTTTTTGGCAATTTCGGCTTCTCGTTTTGCATCCTCAATTTTCTTTTCAGTTTCATAGCGTCCTTGTAGTTTACCGAGTTCTTTTTGCTTATTTTCATTAAATACACTATCTTTATAATTCATAAAAACCTCATGATAGTGCAAAGCATCAACATAATTATTTTGTGATTTGAAGACTTCATAAAGCACTTCACTAGCATCAATGATACAGGATTTACACCCGATTTGAATGGAAATCTCCATACTTCTTTTGCCGTGCTTGATAGCTTTCCCGTACTGTCCGCTTTTAAGATAAATATTGGCAATATTTGTTAAGTTATGTGCCACTCCTTCCCTATCAGAGAGTTCTTCGCTTACTTGTAAGGCAGTGGAATAATAAGCAAGAGCTTCATAGTCTTTATTTTCTAAATCAAAAACCTTTCCAATACTGCCCCATGCTTGTGCGACACTCTGGAGATCTCCGATTTCTTCGGAAATTCGCATTGCCTTGAAAAAATATTCACGAGCCTCTACGTAATTTTCCAGATTAAAAAAAACTGTTCCGATATTATGATAAGACCGTGTTAAACCTGCTTCATCATTGAGTTCCTCATTGATTGCCAGTGCATTAACAAAGTAGGGGAGGGCTTGCTCATTATCGTCTTGTTGTTCGTAAATATTTCCAATATTATTATATGAATCTGCAATTTCTCGTTTTGAGCCTAGTTCCTCTCTGATTTTCAGAGCTTTAATAGCATAATCTAATGCCATAGGATAACTTCCTTGAGTTTCGTAGGTTTGAGAGATATAGCTATACAAATCAGAGATTCCCTTTTTACTATTGAGACGCTCTTGTAACTGTAATGCCTGAAAATAATATTGCAAAGCTTCGGCATACATTCCCTTCATTTGGTGGGCATTTCCGAGGTTTTCGAGTGAATGTGCCTGTCCTTTTTTGTAACTTAATTTTTGGGCTAATTGTAGAGATTGCTCAGCATAAAAGATACACGTATCGGGATAAGAAAATCGATATTCTCGACTTAATCCATTGAAAATCTTAATTTTATCTAGTCCATCTTCGGTTTGTCCTAATTTCTTGACTAAGCTATCAATGACATCAGGTTGTTGAGCGAAAATATGGATTAGTGGTGAGTTAAGAAGCAAACATAAACTCAAATAGAAAACAATATTTCTCATTGGTTTCGGCTGAACTTGTGGATTGTGTTTTGATTGACCAATTAGTTATTTCACAAACTCCGTTCCTATTTGTGTTTGAATGAGACTTTTTTTGAGTTTGATAGACTTATTTGTCTAAAGTAAGGAATAGAAAATGGTAACGTCTTGATTACAAAGATAGTATATTTTTAGAGTGGATAAATTATAGAAATTTAATATAGAAGAAATCTAAAAATAGAAAAAGACACTATGTGCTTACTGATATTACTTTGTTTAAATTTGATTTTTAATACGTGCTAAATTTTAGACTCAAGTCTTAAAATATTTATATCCGTTCAGTTATCAATATAATTTTTTGATTTTTGAGATTAGTTGTCCCAAAAAGATACCGATTTCCTCCATGCTTAATTTTTAGTTTTTGGTAGATTTGAGCGGGAGTCATGGGAAAATTTACGGTGGCAATGTTTGCTTTTTTATTCGGCAAATGTTTCAAAATTTCTTTCTTAGAAAATTTACAAACTTCCAAAATACGGTAAGTTTTGCCCATAAAATTGGGATGAATTTCAGAAGCGGTATAAAGATGTGAATTGGAATGCAGTTTTTTCAAGCCAAATTTTTTGCCTATAGATTTGAAGCCACCTGATTTTAAGATAGCTGAATTCGGACGGAATAGAAACTTTTCAGGCAATCCTAAGGTGAAAGAACTGTTTTTTTCATCAAGTTGTTGGAAATCAAAAATTTGTTGATGATCATTCTCTAAGTTTACGGCACAAATAGGAAGGTCTTCAGGTGAAGTTCTGGATTGATTTTCGCCTTGATTCTTTTGGAGCAAAAATAAGAGTTCTTTACATTCATTCTTAACAGCTACTACCCAAACTTTTTGTACAAATCCTAATTCTTTTACTGCTTGTGAGATATCTAACAAGGGAGAGGTTTTGAGTAAGATTTGCTTACCATATTTCAATAATTGCGGTAAAATTTCTAATAGATTTGGGGTGCAATCCGACAAATAAACTACCTTCCGATTGATGGCATCTTGGCGAGCAGGATCGAGATAAATCAAATCAAAGGGAAGTTGATTTTGCGAAAAGTTGACTGAAACTTTAGCTAAAAAATTAGTCAAGTTTTGAGGACAAATTTTTACATTGGATACTCCCAGTACTTTATAGTTGTGTCGAACAATTTCAGCTAAATCACTTTGTTGTTCAACATAAAATCCGTTTTGAAATTGTTTGGAAAAAAAGTACGTATCTACTCCAAAACCACCCGTCAAATCCACAAAATTCTTTCCTGAAACCAATTTACTTTTAAACTGAGCAGTTTGTTCTGAAGATGCCTGTTGATAGGATAAATTGGAAGGAAAAATAAGATTTTTAGTACTTATCCAAGTCGGAAATTTGGAAGTTGCTTTTTGTCGAATCCGAATTTGTGTGACCACCTCCCGCATCGGAATCGCAGGAAATTTAGACGAATTTAGAAGTAATCTATCTGTATCGTTTTCTAAATTAGTAGCTATAAAATCTTGAATTTCAGATTGTAATAACTTTTGAATATTCAAAATACTGTGTGTTTTTAGGGAAAGCAGATATACCAAATTATAAGAAATAAACGAGTCTAAATGGAAAGAATAGTTCGTAAGTTTTGTCTAATCCTCCAAGATTATTAAACTCTTGGAGAGTTAAAGTATTGATTTCCAATAAACTAATGCTTGTTTCCATAACATAGGATTTGCAAATCCTACGCTATGGAAGTCATTAAACATCAATAGATTGTAATTTCAGAAAATTATATTAACAAAAAAACTTACGAGCTATTGAATGGAAACAGAAATCATGAATTTGATTTTGTATCTGGTTCAGGCTTTGATTTATTAGCCTGTCGAACAGACTTTTCAATTTCGTCCCACATTTCGGACGGAATTAATTCTAATCCACTAAATTCACCTGCTCCACTTAGCCACTCTCCCCCATCAATCGTAATGACTTCACCATTGACATATGCCGAAAAATCAGAGACCAAATAAGCGGCTAAATTGGCTAATTCTTGATGTTCTCCTACTCGTTTCAGAGGAACTCGTTGAGCGGGATCAAGTTTCTTACTGAGAGCAGGCGGAAATAACCTATCCCAAGCACCTTTAGTTGGAAAGGGTCCAGGAGCAATAGCATTAGAACGGATGCCATATTTAGCCCATTCAACAGCTAATGAACGGGTCATGGCTAAAACTCCTGCTTTGGCACAAGCAGACGGAACAACATACCCTGAACCTGTCCAAGAATAGGTGGTCACAATATTTAAGATAGTGCCTTTTTGTTTTGTAGCAATCCAATGTTTGCCAACTGCTAAGGTAAAATTATACGTGCCTTGTAAGACGATCCCAACCACAACATCAAAAGCTTTGTGAGATAAACGTTCAGTAGGACTGATGAAATTCCCTGCTGCATTATTAACCAAAATATCAATTTTACCCCATTTTTCAAGAACCGTTTCGAGTGTCTTTTGGACTTCATGATATTTTCGGACATCACAAGCTAATGGCAGTACGTTGCCTCCAGTTGCATTTTCTAATTCCTGAGCTGTTTTTTCTAAAACGGGTAGTTTTCGACTGGCGATCACTACTTTTGCGCCCAGTTTTAAGAAATATTCAGACATCGCTCGTCCTAATCCTGTTCCGCCGCCAGTAACTAAAATGACTTTGCCAGTAAGTGCATCCTCTCGGAGCATGGGTTGATTATACATCTTGTTTATTGGTTAAGATTGGTAGTAAATTTTGATAGGCGAAAGATACAAAAAATACGTAAGTAATAATCACTTAAAATTTAATTAATTGTATATGCTTTTAAAGAAAATTATTAAATTTTTACACCTAAAACTGTGATATCATCCCTTTGTTGGACTGTTCCTTGAAACTCTCGTAAAGCGATATTTAGTTTACGTTGTTGTAGATCAAAAGGTAAATCTGCGATATTCTCAAGTAACCTATAGAAGCGTTTTCGACTGAATGACTTTCGACTTTCATTGTGTTGGTCAGGATAACCATCCGTAGCCAAATAGAGTACGGTTCCTTTTCGTACCTCTATCTCTTGATTGGTAAATTCTTTAACATTTGAAGAGTGTCCACCGATAAGTTTTCTATCTCCCTTATAAATGGTCATGACTCCTTTGGTATAAACTAAAACGCCCAATTTTGCTCCAGCAAAAGTTAGTTTAGGTTTTTGATTGTCATCTGTTTCGAGCATACAAATAGCAATGTCCATTCCGTGTAGCATTCCTTTTCCTTGTTGGCGTAATCGTTTTCGAACAATACGATCCAGAGCAATGAGCATTTGAGCAGGTGAAGAAGCACGTTGAGTTTTGACAATTTCATTAAGAGCTGAGTGTCCCAAAATGGACATCAATGCACCCGGTACGCCATGTCCTGTGCAATCAACCATTGCTAAATAGGTTTTCTGATTATAGGTACGCACCCAAAAGAAATCTCCTGAAACGGTATCCTTAGGTAAATACAAGGAAAAATAGTTCTGAAAACAAGCTCCCATCTCGATGGAAGTGGGTAAAATGGCAGTTTGGATATCTTGAGCCACTTTAATGCTCTTGGCAATTTGTTGGTTTTTGTCTGTTAGTGTATTATCTCTTTCTTGTAGTTGTTGAAGAGCTTTTTCGAGTTCACTCCGATTTTCATTGACTTCCAGATTTTCATGTTCTAATTTCTGACGGTGTTCATGTTGGGCTTTGAGTTCTTCTTGTTGTTGTCGAAGTTCCTCATTTTGCGCCAGCATTTCTTGTTTTTGTTGGTGTAAGGTTTCATTTCGTTCTGTCACATGGTCAGTTTGAATGCGTAGTTCTTCTTGTTGTTGAAGTAATTCTTCATTTTGTGTTTGAATTTCTTCTTGTGCTTGTCGAATCTCAGTAACCATATGATTAAAAGTAGTAGCCAGTTTTTGCGTTTCGTCTTTGGTATCCAATTTTATATATTGTTCCATATCACCTTGTGCCACTTTCTCCATTGTTCTAGTTAGCTTTAGGATAGGTGTAGATAAATTTTTAGAGACCCAAAATGCCACACCTACTAATATGCCTAGTGTCAAAAGAATAAGTATTAAGAAGCGATTTCGGAAGGTATATAAATCAGTAAAAGCCTCATTTTTATCTACTTCGGAAAGTAAAGCCCATTTCAAACCTTGGATATCAAGCGGAGTATAAGAACTCAAAACAGGTACTTTTCGATAATCTGTAATTATTTCTGTCCCTACGTTTCCTTGTAGAGCGGACTGAACAGCTTTAGAACGGACTTCAAAAAATAAAATGGTGGAACGATGATGAACAATTTGCGCTAAGTCTTTTTCTTTGAGCTTCATTTTCTGCAAGTTCTTTCGTAGTCTTTTATCTGAAATTTTTTCACTTACAAAACGGGAATCACTTCGCATTCGAAAGTCTGATCCAACCAAATAGCTCTCACTACTCTTGTCCAGTCTTTCCAAAGTTGAATTAGTGTTAACTAACATTGTTTCATTGATTTTATGGACTGGAATTTGAAAAACTAATACACCAATTTTTTGTCCTTTATCGTAAATAGGAGCTGCAATAAAAGAGGCTGGATAGGACAAAGAAGGAACATATAATTCAAAATCTTTCAACGTGATTTCTTCTTTAGTAAACGCTTGATGATAGACTCTTGCCAAATTAGTTTTTTTGTAAGGAGGCTTATTAAGATTGCTCCCAAAATCAACTTCTTTCACACTTGTATAAATTACATAGCCTGATGTATCCACTAAAAAAACATCGTAATATCCTGATTTAGAGCGTAATTTATTTAATTTAGGATGATATTTGCTATGTGCCTGAGCATAATCTAAATCACAAAAATTAATTTCTTTATTCAAAAAATAGATATATTGTAGAAATGAGGTCTTAGGATCAGTTGGAAAGTAATCTTGTGCTTGTTTTTGAATAGATTCAGGAGCAACCAAGAGATCAAAAAGTTGATCTTTATAATATTTTCGAAGTTCTAATTGGACATAGTTTTTCCCTAGTTGTTCTAAGTTATCATTGGCATTGATTTGATGAAAAGCTTGGGTAAATTCATTTGTAGCCTGAATGACCATATTGGTCTCAGCGAAGAAACGAATATCTTTCCGAATTTTAAGGAAATAATTTTCAATGGCTTGTTTTTTAGCTTCTCGTACTGAAGTTAGACGATCAAAAGCTTGATTTTCAATTGTATTAGTATAAGAGATATAGCCTATTATTCCTAAAATCAAAACGGGTAAAATGCCTGTCAACAAAAATAAAGTGATTAATTTATCTCGGATTTTGGTGGAAAAAGCCATAGTATTTTAGTGTATTTGGGTTTATATGCTTTCATTTTTGTAATTTCTTGAGTCTTACTTTCAAAAATCGTTCTATGGTTTATTGTTGTGGTATTAGTTGAGCCTGTCTTCTGGCTTACATTTACAGCGTTTTTCAGTTCTTTTGTTTTGTAAAACACAATTTTTATCAATCAACTTGAGCATAAAAGTCGTTTGATAACTAATTTGAATAAATGTCCAATATCTTATCAACATAATTGATTTTAAGTTCTAATTGCCTTAAAGTAATCAGGATAAAAAATAGTGCCTAAAAATAAACATCAACATAAAATTTCTATGAAACTGAAAAAATACGTTTTAATACTGGCAGTCATGACCATTTTGCTTAATGGCGGACTTTCTGCTCAGTTGCTCAAGCCTATCGAATGGTCGTCCCAACTATCACAAAAGGAAGCTCAAATTGGTCAGACGATTGAGCTAGTTTTTAAGGCAGAAATCGAAGATAAATGGTATTTATATTCGACTGACTTTGATCCTGATTTGGGTCCTGTCGTGACGACTTTTAGTTTTAAACCAAACTCATCATATGAATTGGTTGGTAAAATTCAGCCCATTAATGCTAAGAAAAAATATGATGCCGAAATTTGGGATGGCGAATATACTTATTTTAAGAAACATGCCGAATTACGACAGAAAATTAAGATCTTATCTAAAGATTTCAAGGTTGAAGTTTCCAACGAATACCAAGTTTGTTCCGAGATTGATGGAAAATGTATTTTGTTAGAAGATGAATTTACATTCCAGAATCTAAAAATTAGTTCTCCAAAAAATCAAGAAGAAATTGAAACCCAAACAACGGAAAGAAATAAGGACGAGTTAGAAGAAACTCCTGCAGAAAACATAGCTGAAAATCCAACTGATTCGCTTGAGAAAGATATAGAAAATACCAAATCAAATGAAGATTTGGCAGAAAATTCCTCCAGAAATGAAGTGGAAGCTAAATCAGAAGAAAGATCAAAGGCAGAAAATTATACAACTAAACCTATTGGAACACAAGGAGAAGAATCACTTTTGAGTTTTTTATTAGTGGCTTTTGGGGCAGGTCTAATTGCTTTACTTACCCCTTGTGTTTACCCAATGATTCCTATGACTGTTTCGTTTTTTACAAGCCGTAGTAAATCAAGAGGAGAAGCCATTTCTAAAGCCTTAGTTTATGGACTTTCGATTGTAGCTATTTATACCTTTATTGGTTTAGTTGTATCAGCGATTTTTGGGGCGGAATTTGCCAATATTATGGCAACACATTGGCTACCCAACGTTTTATTTTTCTTGATTTTTGTGATTTTTGCGTTGTCATTTTTCGGACTATTTGAATTGATAATTCCAAGTAGTTTAGTCAATCAGGTGGATGCTAAGGCTGATAAAGGAGGTTATGTAGGTATTTTTTTCATGGCGTTTGTACTGGTTTTAGTTTCATTCTCTTGTACAGGACCCATTATCGGAAGTATTTTGGTAGCGGCAGCTAATGGTGAATTTTTGCGTCCTGTCTTAGGGATGTTAGCCTGTTCGATGGCATTTGCGATTCCGTTTACATTATTTGCGATGTTTCCCTCATGGATGCAAAATTTACCTCAATCAGGAGGATGGCTGAATTCGGTTAAAGTGGTACTAGGATTTGTAGAATTAGCATTAGCATTCAAATTTTTGAGTACTGCTGACCAAGTTTATCATTGGGGAATCTTAGACCGTGATATTTATTTATCAATTTGGATTGCAATTGCTTTATTAATGGGATTATATTTATTGGGTAAAATTCGTTTGCCACACGATAGCCCTATGGAGAAAATTAGTGTAGGGCGATTAATACTAGCCACGGCTACATTTAGTTTTATGATTTATATGATTCCAGGGCTTTTTGGTGCGCCCTTATCCTTATTGTCAGGTTTATTACCTCCACGAACTACCTTAGAGTTTGATTTGACCAAAAATACAAATGTGATTACGGATAATCAAGAATTTGAAATACCGCCCAAATATGCTGATTTTTTACATTTTCCTCATGGACTCAAGGGGTATTTTGATTATGAAGAAGCTCGCCAAGCTGCCCAAAAAGCAAATAAACCGCTTTTTATTGATTTTACGGGACATGGTTGTGTGAATTGCCGAAAAATGGAAGATAATGTTTGGGCAAATCCTGAGGTCTTGAAGCGTCTTCGGAATGATTATATTATTGTGGCTTTATACATTGATGAACGCTTTGAACTTCCTAAAGAAGAACAATATATTTCGAAAACAGACGGTAAAAAGAAAACTACATTGGGTAAGAAAAATTCTGATTTACAAATCACCAAATTCGGTAATAATGCTCAACCATTTTATGTTTTACTTGGACATGAGAACGAAAAACCGCTTGTAACTCCACAAGCTTATAATCCTGATGTACAGGAATTTGTGAGGTTTTTAGATAAAGGTGTAGAGGAGTTTAAGAAACAACAGAAATAAACTATATTTTATGAATTTATCTTTGTTGGTGTTTTAGTGGAATGACACCAACAAAGGTATCTGAAAACCATATCTGCTTTAAGGTGAGTGTTGGTGTCACTTCTACTTTAGTATGGCTCAAGTACCAGTATCATCTTATTTTTTAGAATTTTTAGACAATCTTTTTTTTGGTATAAGAAGAGTTATTCTCCTCCTATCCGAAACCCTAAAACGACAACATCATCGGTTTGTTGGTGTTTGCCTCGCCAATCTTGGAATGTATTATTTAAAATTTGTTTTTGTGTATTCACGGGTTCATGGGCAATTAGGCACAGTAAATTTTTAAATTTTTTACGTAAAAATTTACGATTATTTTCTCCCCCGAATTGGTCTTGATAGCCATCCGAAGCCAAATAAAAGACAGTAGGCTGAGTTACTTCAACCTCCTTGCGATTATAGTCATAGTCTGCCTTTTGATAGTAACCGCCAATTGG
Organism: Cytophagales bacterium UBA2561; assembly: GCA_002340355.1. Taxonomy (GTDB): domain Bacteria; phylum Bacteroidota; class Bacteroidia; order Cytophagales; family Thermoflexibacteraceae; genus UBA2561. Next base: position 234,543 of record DDLX01000017.1, on the reverse strand, counting down.
AATTTTATCTGCTTTAATTTCATAGAATTCTTGTTGCCCGTTATGTTCCTGAACATAGTAGAGTGGTGTCATTGCTCCTGCATAAACAATTTTCGGACAATTTTCGGTAGTAACAATAGTGATAACTGCCATATCCATCCCATCCTGAATTTTAGAATCAGTATAAGAAAAAGTCTTTTTAAGCAAAGTAGGTACAATGGTCAAGATCTCATCCGCCTCATGAATTTCATAGTTATGAACAATTTGATTAAGAATATTATTAGCGACCATTGTCATAAATGCCCCTGGTACTCCATGTCCAGTACAATCTCCTACCACAATAATCTTAGAACTTCCTTTATCTGCGACCCAATAAAAATCCCCTGAAACAATATCTCGTGGCTCATACATGACAAAACTATCTGGGATGACTTGCTGAATGTCGGTTTCGGTTGGGATAATGGCATTTTGGATGCGCTTAGCATAATTAATACTTGCGAGTACATTTTTTAATAACTTTTGAATTTCAGCCTTGTCGCCTTCACTTTTTTGTCGCAAGATGACTAACTGAGCTAGGCTATTTTGTAATTCCTCATTTTGATGCTGAACCATATTCATCAGGCGTTTATCCTCAGTAATGTCTCGTTGAATTCCGATATATTTTATAACTTCACCATTATCATCTAAAATAGGAGTAATATTAAGCTGTGCCCAATATGATTTTCCTTCTTTTGAATAATTGAGAATCTCTTGTTTAAAGGAAGTTTTTTGGGCTAATTTTTCTCGAATTTTTTGGATATGTTCGAGGTTTGTATCTTTGCCTTGTAAGAATTTGGGGTTTTTTCCAAGTAATTCGTTAAATGTATATCCTGATATCTTTTCAAAGCCTTTATTTACCCATAAAACTTCAATATTTTTATTGGTAATAATTACACCGTTATCTGTTTTACTAGCAACAAGTGAGAGCTGCTCAATTTCTTTTTCTTTTTCTTTTTTGTCCGTAATGAGGTATCGAATAGCTAAATACCGATGAATTTTGCCTTCTCGGTTTCGGATAGGATTAATGACAGCATCTACCCAATAAATGGAGCCATCTTTTGCCCGATTCTTTACTTCACCACGCCATGTTCCTCCTTTACCAATGATGCGCCACATTTCCTTCCAAAGTGACTTGGGATGATAACCTGAATTAACAATATTCTGGTTTTGTCCAAGTAATTCTTCACGAGTATATCCTGATATTTCACAAAATATATCATTGACTTTCAGTATATTTCCTTTTAAATCGGTAATAGTTACAATGGCACTATTATCTAAGGCTCTCGTGATGGATAAGTTGTTGGTTAATGCCTCTTCGAGTTCCTCACTTTTGTCTTTGAGACTCTCTTGGATGGCGTGCATTTCTTCAAGGTTTTGACGAAGTTCCTCGCCCGAAGTCTGAAGTTCTTCATTAATCGTGTTTAGCTCTTCATTTTGTATTCGAAGTTGTTTGGTGGCTTTTGTGATTCCGATACTCATAGGACGGAAGATCAACAAAACTTCAATGACCAAAACGCATAAAGCCAAAATAAATAACCCGATTTCGATGTTAGAAAGTTGTCGAATTTTAGCTTGACTTTGTTTCACATAAGCATCAACAATTTTATCCATAAGCGGAAAAAAGGCTTGGTCAGCATCCAATAATTGAGCGACCATTTCATTATCATTATTCATTTTTTCCTCTTTACAGGCTAAGATTTGGATACAGCTCTGTTGGATAGCTTGGTAGTGTGGAGCGAGTTTCTGGTATAATTGGCTAATTTCGGGCAGATTATGATATTTTAAGTGAAGCGTATGTGACTTTCCTGTTAAGTTGTCGTGAGCAATGGTAAATTCTTGATAGGCATCCTCAAATGTATTCCAGTAATCATCATTGTAAGGTTGGTTTTGAATTAGAAATGCGTATTTCGTTAAACGGTGACAGAGTGAACGTTGTCGTCCTGCCAGACTGACAACATGACTGTCATTAATTTGATTATCTAGAAAATACTGAATGACCAACTGGCTACTCAGTAATAGAGATGCAATAATGCTTAGTGCAATGATATAGGTAACCGTTATTGTTTTTGTGTTAATCATCTGATTCTAAAAAGGTAAGCCTAATGCCTTTTGGATAATTGTATAATATTGCTTCAACATTTGTTTTACTTATGAGTAGTACAACATGGTATTGACTTTTTAAAGTTTCGTCTATTTGATGGAGTATTTGAAAGAATATAATGGAATTATTTGTTTTGCGTCTTTAGTGTACGATAAAGTTATTTTCTTAGTTCTGGTGTGTTTACCAATGTAGGTTACTTTTAGTAAGTTGTAAGTTTTTCAGGCTTCACAAAAGGTTCTGCCAATACCCTCAAAAGTATCAGTCATAATACTGCATTATATTCAAAAAGCCCTTTCATACAGACATATTCAAAATTCATACCTTATATTCTGAATTTAGTTAAGTGTGAGTAAATAAATGGATTTCCCCAGATTACATAAAAATGATGGAAGTTACAAGAAAATAATAATTTTTATGGGATGTAAAATGTTCAAGATATTTTGTAAAAAAATAAAATTTAGATAATCTCAAAAAATAAAAAATCAATTCATCTATTGGACAGATATTGGTCAGATGCTCTTTTTTGGGATGCCTTTTTCGTAGCTTTGTCTTCGAAATGGATAACTTCTCGAAGCTATCCACAGTATCCATTCAGACACATGACTTTAGCAAGACATGGCAAAATATATCTTCGTAACAGGTGGTGTTACCTCTTCGCTGGGCAAGGGTATTGTTTCAGCTTCTTTGGCAAAATTATTACAAGCTAGAGGATTTTCAGTAACCATTCAAAAATTTGACCCCTACATCAATATTGATCCTGGCACTCTGAATCCCTATGAACATGGGGAGTGCTACGTCACTGATGATGGTGCCGAAACTGACCTTGATCTGGGACATTATGAGCGTTTCCTAAATACGCCAACCTCACAGGCAAACAATGTAACTACAGGAAAAATTTACAATAATGTAATTACCAAAGAGAGAGAAGGGGCATACCTTGGTAAAACGGTACAGGTTGTTCCACACATCACCAATGAAATTAAGCGCAACTTTGCCTTACTTGCCGAAACAGGTGAATATGATATTATCATTACGGAAATTGGTGGATGTGTTGGGGATATTGAATCTTTACCGTTTATTGAGGCAGTCCGACAAGCCTACTGGGACTTCGGAAAAGGGAACGTAATTGTCATTCACTTAACTTTGATTCCCTATCTCCAAAAAGCCAAAGAACTCAAAACAAAGCCAACGCAGCACTCTGTAAAACAATTGCTTGAAGCAGGAATTCAACCTAATGTATTGGTTTGTCGAACGGAATATCCTTTACCTGAAGAAATTCGGAGAAAATTAGCCTTGTTTTGTAATGTGGATTATGATTCAGTTATTGAGTCTATTGATGCAGATACAATTTATGATGTTCCCTTACTGATGCGAAAAGAACGATTGGATAAAATCGTTTTGGAAAAATTGGGTCTACCTGATAATGACGAGCCAAAATTGAAGGAATGGAAAGGTTTCTTAGGTAAACTCAAAAATCCAACAGGAGAAGTTAATATTGGGTTAGTTGGAAAATATGTAGAGTTGCCTGATGCGTATAAATCCATTTCGGAAGCTTTAGTTCATGCGGGAGCGATCAATGAGTGTAAAGTGAATCTAAAATGGATAAAAGCCGAAAGTTTATTGAATCCCGATGAAGCTACTTATTATTTACATGGGATGCATGGTATTTTGGTTGCCCCTGGTTTTGGTGAACGAGGCATTGAAGGAAAAATTGAAGCCTGTCGGTATGCTCGTGAACAAAAGATTCCATTTTTTGGAATTTGTCTTGGGATGCAGTGTGCTGTCGTAGAATTTGCCCGAAATGTTCTCCAATTAGAGGGTGTACACTCTGCCGAAATGAGTCCTGAAACACCAAATCCTGTTATTTCCTTGATGGAAACTCAAAAAAATCTCAAGATGATGGGAGGAACCATGCGACTGGGTGCATACCCCTGTGAACTCAAAGAAGATTCTTTGGCGCATTTGGCGTATGGTACAACCCGAATTAGTGAACGGCATCGACATCGTTATGAATTTAATAACGAGTATTTGGCTAATTTCGAGGAGAGTGGAATGATTGCTTCAGGTATTAACCCTGATGCTTCTTTGGTCGAAATTATGGAAATTAAAGATCATCCACATTTTATCGGGACACAATTTCACCCCGAACTCAAAAGTACAGTCGTTAATCCGCATCCGCTATTTGTTCGTTTTGTTGCCTCTGCCTTAGAATATAGAGAAAATCGGTGATTTAAACTGAGGTCATCTTATAATATTGATGGTCAATTTTTCACTATAGAAATTAGCATAGTTTTTTATCAAAATGAATTAGCTTCTAATTCTCCAAGAACTTAAAAACTCTTGGAGAATTTATACTTTGTCCGTCTAATAATTCATTTTTAAAATGATAAGAGCCTATAGTTCTGAAAAAATAAAGCCAATATTTTATAATTAAAGATCAGTCAAGTCAGTTAAAAAAATAAAATTTGAGGGTAATGAAACAAAGTCGGACTAAAACTTGTAGTAGGTTTTTTGTTTTTGTACTCTTCCAAAAAAATTAATATCTTTGAGGTTCAAAGTAAGATAATCTAATCGTATGACACCTACCATTACTTTTGACAAACAACAAGGCATACTGGATTTTTCGGGCGAATCTTACGCTGATAATGCTTATTTCATTTATCGAGAACGTATTGCGGAAGTGGTCGAGTATATGGATATGTACAATACCTTAGAAGTAAATTTTCGGTTTATCTATTTGGATACCAAGTCTTCAGCAGGTGTAGCAGATTTATTACGTCGTCTCAAACTATATCGCGATGTGGGTAAAAAGATTACGGTTAATTGGTATTATCCTGAAGATGATGACACAGACTTGAGAGAGGAAGGAGAAGATTTTTATACGGAAACAGAAATGCCGCTTAATTTAATCCCTTATTAATCACAGCTAAAGTTTATCACAAAGTCCAAGTCGATTCGAAAAATAGCAAAATCTTGTCCTTTTCATGCAGTTTATCATTCGGATTTTTGTGTTGTTATTTCTTGCCTCTACTGCTTGCATTGATGAATATAAATCAGAAAAAGTATTATACCTTGAGTATTTACCTGATAGCCTTAAAGGACTGAAAATGATACGGTTGCTTCAAGGAAATCTTTTTTTGATGGGAGCAGATACCTCAGAATTTTTAGATGAAAAGCCTGTTCATGAAGTAGAACTCAGTCAGTTTTATATGGATGAAACAGCTGTTACTTATGCTGATTTTCAGAAGTATGTAGAAGCAGGGGGAAAGCCTACGGCATATCATCAATACCCTTCCTATAACAAACTGCATTATCCCGTAACGGGTGTCAGTTGGCATCAAGCAGTCGATTTTTGTAATTGGCGTAGTAAGGTGGAGGGGTTTGAACCTGTCTATCAAAAAACAGCAAAAAAAGACGATTGGGGCTTTCCGATTTGGGAAATGAACGCTAAAGCAAATGGCTACCGACTTCCTACTGAGGCAGAATTTGAGTATGCTGCACGGAGTGGATTTATTCAAAAAAAATATCCTTGGGGAGATGTGTTTGATAAAAATAGAACCAATTATGATACCGAAAAAGGACAAAAAATAGGTGAAAGATGGCGTATTGTAGCTGTTAAATCAGAATTACCAAATGAATTTGGGTTGTACGGTATGACTGGAAATATTCGACACTGGTGTAATGATTGGTATGATTCGAAAGCTTACCAAAAATTGGCTAAAATCAACCCGACAGGTGGAAATAAACCAAGCACTAAAGTCGTTCGTGGAGGAGGCTGGGGGGCAATACATCCTAAATATTTGACTGTCTCCAAACGGGATTTCTCTGCTCCCAGTAATTATAATTTTGATATCGGATTTCGCTGTGTTTTGCCTGCTAGGGCGATGGTTCATCGTAAAGATTCCATACAAAAAATAAATTTGAAAGTAGCTCATACGTTTTTTGATGATAGTCAGGATTATCCTTTTGAATATGTTCAAAAAATACCTGATTTTACAGATAAGGATTTTATCAGACGGTTGGGCAACTATTTGGCTGACTATTTTCCGAATAGTATTTATTTTCAACAAAAAATTGATAAACAAGAAATTTTAAAACCAGAACAATTAGCCGAGTTGATTGTTCGAGTAACTTCGGAATATCAAATTAATCCGTTGTTTTTGACAGGAATTATTGTGTCGGAAAGCGGGGTAGGAACGTGTTCTTTTCCGCGTTGGTTCAATAATCCTTCAGCATTTCGTTGGCAAAATCGCTTGATGAAAGTAGGGCTACCAACCTATGAAGATAAACCGAATATACAAAACCGAAAATTCCATACGTTAGAAGATAATTTTCGAGCATTCTGTAAGGGAATTCGTAGAGAGTTATATTACAAAGCAGCAAAACAAAATTTATATGATTTTCATCGTATTTATGTAGGTTATGAAGCCAAAGAATGGATGATTACACTTTCGAGAGTGTATCGAGATGTTGCCAAAATTAAGTTTCAAGCGGATTTCCCATATCAAGATGCAGGACAATTGATTTATTTAGATTGGCACAAAATTAATCCGAACTTTACATCAATATTTATTGAAGAAAAAAGAGAAGAGGAAAAGAATGAATCAAATTCTGAGAGTAAAGTAATTCCTGAAAAAGAACCCAAAAATCAAGAACCTGTAATCGAATCTGCTGTTTCTGACATACCAATTTTAAAGCAGAAAACAGGAAAATTTTATTTGATTTATGGTAGTTTTGCCAAAAAACAAAAAGCAATAGCGTATGCACAAACGTCCATTTATCAAGCAATTTCTTCCTTAAAAATTATTCAGGCAGATGGACGTTTTCGGATTGCTATTGCTGAATTTTCTACTGAAAAAGAAGCCCAGAAAGCGATTAAAAATTTTGCACCACAATTCAAAAATGTGTGGGTAATGAAATTTTGATATACTATTTTGTTAAAATTACAATTCCAGAATTCGAGAGATTTTGAAATAATCTAAATCAACGTTTATGCGGGATTGAGGCAAATTTTTCGATGAATTATTTCATAAATAGAAATGTTAAATCCCTTTTTTTTGGTAGTTTTGCATCACACTAAAAACAAAGGAGCATCTTGGCTTTAATTAAATCAATTTCTGGCATTCGAGGAACAATTGGTGGCAAAACAGGTGAAGCACTCACCCCTGTAGATACTGTAAAGTTTACTGCTGCTTACGCTACCCATTTAATCAAATCTAATGTAATTCCTAAAGTGGTGGTGGGAAGAGATGCCCGTATTTCGGGACATATGATTTCAGATTTAGTTTGTGCAACGTTGCAAGGTTGTGGAATTGAAGTGATTAATTTAGGACTCTCAACTACACCTACTGTAGAAATTGCTGTGAAAGAGTTAGGTGCTGGAGGAGGTATTATTTTGACAGCTAGTCATAATCCTAGTAATTGGAATGCTCTCAAACTACTTAATTCAGATGGAGAATTTTTGTCGGCAGAAGAAGGCATAAAATTACTAGAATATGCCGAAAATGAAGATTTCCAATTTGCGAAAGTAAATAAATTGGGTGAAATTACAGAAGATAACACCCAGTTAGATAAGCATATACAAAAAATAGTTGACCTTCCTTTGGTTAATACATCATTAATTGAGGCAAAGAATTTTCGTATTGTAGTGGATGCTGTTCACTCAAGTGGCGGGATTGCTATTCCGAAACTATTGAAAGCCTTAGGGGTTCAAAATGTTGAGTTGATGTATGGAGAACCAACAGGACATTTTCCACATAATCCAGAGCCTTTACCCGAAAATTTAACGAGTATTATTGGTAAGATGGAAAATGGCAATTATGATCTAGGAATTGTAGTTGATCCTGATGTCGATCGACTTGCATTTATTTCTGAAGATGGTACTCCGTTTGGTGAAGAATATACACTAGTTGCTGTAGCAGATTATGTATTATCTAAGACAAAGGGAAATACGGTTTCAAATTTATCTTCAACACAAGCTCTACGGGATGTAACCCAAAAAGCAGGAGCAGCATATTTTGCTTCAGCAGTTGGTGAGGTGAACGTAGTTGCACAAATGAAAGTTTGTAATGCAGTGATTGGTGGAGAAGGTAATGGTGGAGTAATTTATCCAGAAATGCACTATGGACGAGATGCTTTAACGGGTATTGCGTTGTTCTTGACTCACTTAGCAGAGTTTGGGAAATCCGCCAAAATGTTACGTAGTACTTATCCAAGTTATCATATCTCCAAAAATAAGATAGAATTAACACCTGAGATTGATGTCGATTTTGTTTTGGAGAAGATAGGCGAAAAATACAAGAAACAGTCCTTGAATAAGATTGATGGGTTAAAAATTGAGTTCGATAACGAATGGATTCATCTTCGGAAATCAAATACTGAACCTATTATTCGGATTTATTCGGAATCGCATTCTGCATCAACAGCGAATAACTTGGCAAATAAAATGATTATAGATATCAAAGAAATTATTGCTTATAAAGCTGAAGCAGACGACTGAGATTAATTTTGTTTTTCAGAAAGTTCTCATGAAGAGGAAGCGATTTTTGCATTAAAATTCCAATTCATTTTTAGTTTTTTGTAGTTTTGCCTCTTCAAAATGCTCTCTGAAAAATAAAATTTTGCACCCGTGAAAAAGCGACCCACAAGAGCCAATAAAAAGAATCTTCGTCAAAAAAATTCCTCGAAACCCACACCTCAGAAACAACCCCAAAAAGAGGTTGTAACTTCGGAAGAGGTACAGAAAACTTTGAAGTTTCAATCCGAAGCAGAAGAAGCGTCTGATGTACCTTCTAAATCAATTCCACCTGTATCGCTTCGAACTAAAATTATTTCTTGCTTTGTTTTAGTTTTGTTGAGTGGAATTATTTTCAGCAATATATCTGATCATCAGTATGTTCTGGACGACTTACCCACAATTGCAGGTAATAAATTCGTACAAAAAGGCTTTGCTGGATTTCCCGAAATTATGTTTACGAGGGCTTGGGATGGCTATAATCCTGATATTAATATCGCCGTCTATCGTCCTACACAATTGTTAATGTATGCTACAGAATATGAATTTGTAAATCCACCAAAGGAAGGTGAGGTGAAAGAGGGAATATCGGGGGCATTAAGTGGCTTAATTGATAGTTTAGGAACACATAATTGGGTTTCCTCCTTAGGTTTACATGCTTCAGGAATTAGCCATTTAATGAATGTGTTTTATTATATGGTCTTATGTATTTTTATTTATCTGACTTTTGTTGAGTTATTCCAAGGAAAATATCGAGGTCTGCCTTTTATTATTGCTTTGATTTTTGTTGTTCATCCACTCCACTCTGAACCCGTCAGTAACCTAAAAAGTCGAGATGAATTAATCGCACTAATGTTCTCATTTATAGCTTTTTATAACTTAATTCGGTATGTGGATACAGACAAGATTTATTATATTATTATTGCTTCAGTAATGTATTTTGTGGGGTTACTTTCCAAAGAAACACCTGTTGCCTTTATGGGTATTTTTCCTGTTACATTTTATTTTTTTCGTCCTCATTTGAGTTACAAAGAAATTGCTATAAAAACATTCCTTCCTTTTGTAGTTTCTTTTGTGGTTTATTTAGGAATGCGTCAATACGTTTTAGAGGTAGTGGCGAAAGGAATTAGATTTAAACATACTCATTTACAAAATCCACTTTTGAATGCCAAAGGAGGTTCAGAAAATATTGGAACACGCCTTTGGATTTGGGGAAAATATTTGCAGTTAATGTTTTTTCCACACCCTTTGACTTTTACCTATTTTTATGATGGTGTTCCGATTCTGAAAATGACACACCCCAAAGCGGTTGCTTCTTTATTAATTCATATTGTCATGGTTTGGCAAACCTTCAAAGGTCTGAAAACCAGAAGTGTTTATTCGTATGCCTTATGGGTGTATTTTGGAACTATTTTCTTATTCATGCACATCGTCATTAGTCCAGGTGATGCGATTGGGGAGCGGATGGCATTTGCGGCTACAACGGGATTTTGCATTTTTGTAGCTTGGTTCATTTATCGTGTGTTGAATATCCAGCCTGAAATGACAATTGGAGAATTTTTCAAAGCTAATTTTAGTAAAGTGCCTTCAATTATTGCCTTAGTGGGTTTCACTGCTTTGTTAGTTGCATTTGGTTATAAGACACACACTCGAAATATGGCTTGGCATGATAATACCACGCTTTGTGAGACCGATTATCCTACTTCTCCACGAAGTTATATCCTAAATCGACAATTAGGATTAACTTATTTAGCTTTTTATGATACACTTTCTTTACAAAAAGAAAAATTCAAAACCTTAGAAGAGCAAAAATTACATTATCTGACAGAAAGTCTCAAATACTTCAGGGATGCAGTAGTTCTAGATCCTAATAACCCTGCACTTTGGATAAAATATGGAGAGGCAAGTACGAAGAATGGCGATTTAGGAACGGCGACACAATGCTATGCGAATGCTTATCAGGTTCAGCCTGCGAATATAAATTATGGTATTAAGGCAGCAGAGCTATATCGCAAAACGGCTCAGAATCTTAAGAAGGAAGCTAGCAAAAAGAAAAACTATGGCAAAGCTATCGGGATTCTGAAAAAAATTGCTTCAGATCCCAAATATGTGAATAATCATCACGTAAATAGGGAATTAGCACTGAACTACTATTCGATGCAAGATTATAATAAAGCTGAACCTTACTTTAAGAAAGCCTTACAATTTGCCCAAAATAATCGAGATAAATCCATTATCCATTCTGATATGGCTTCAATGTATTACTCTCAAGAACGTCTGCAGGAAGCCTTTGATAATTTCCGACAGGCTGTTCAGCTTTTCCCAAATTATGATGTCCCATTTAATGGACTGGGAGTTATTTATTATCGACAGGGAAATTTGCAAGAAGCGGCTCGTTTCTTTGTGCAAGCTTATAATCTGAATAATCAAAATGTCGAAGCCGTAAATAATCTTCGAAGTCTTTATCAAGCCCTTAATAATCAAGCCGAATACAATCGCTATAACCAGATTTATCAGCAACTGACAGGTGGGCAATAAACCGAAATCTCTAAATTAATTTGTATAAATAATGAGTTTGCAGTGTGGAATTGTGGGTTTGCCGAATGTCGGAAAATCCACTTTATTTAATGCCTTATCGGATGCGAAAGCTGAATCCGCCAATTATCCTTTTTGTACCATTGACCCGAATGTTGGTGTAATTAGTGTTCCTGATAAACGGCTTGGAATTTTAGAAGAAATTGCTAATCCTCAGAAAGTTATTCCTGCGGTGATTGAGTTTGTAGACATTGCAGGATTAGTCAAAGGAGCAAGTCAGGGAGAAGGACTTGGCAATAAATTTTTGGCAAATATTCGAGAAGTAGATGCTATTATTCATGTAGTGCGGTGTTTTGAAGATGATAATATTGTTCATGTAGCAGGCAAGGTAAATCCTCTTGAGGATAAAGAAGTTATTGATACAGAACTACAGCTTAAGGATTTAGATTCTATCGAAAAACGGATTGCTCGTACTCAAAAAGTAGCGAAATCAGGTGACAAAACAGCCAAGCGAGAACTTGATGTTTTAGAAAAATACAAAAATCATCTTGAAGAAGGAAAGAGTCTGCGTAGTATAGAAACTTCTGAAGATGAACTTGAAATAGTCAAAGAACTATACTTATTAACTGCTAAACCTGTCATTTACCTAGCAAATGTGGATGAAGAATCCATAATTGACGGAAATGAATATGTCGAGAAATTACGGAATGAAGTTCAGCATGAAAATGCTCAAGTGATTACGGTTTGTGCTTCAGTTGAAGAACAAATTGCATCTTTCGATGATCCTGAAGAACGAGAACTATTTTTGGAAGAATATGGACTTGAAGAATCGGGATTAAATCGTTTAATACGAGCTTCTTATGCCTTATTGGATCTGATTACTTATTTTACTGCGGGTGAGAAAGAAGTTCGAGCATGGACAATCAAAAGAGGTTGGAAAGCACCACAAGCGGCAGGAGTTATTCATACTGATTTTGAGAAAGGATTTATTAAAGCAGAGGTAATTAAAATAAATAACTATAAAAAATATCGTACTGAGGCAGCTTGTCGAGATGCTGGAAAAATTGGAATTGAAGGAAAAGATTACATTGTAGATGATGGCGATATTATGCACTTCCGATTTAATGTATAAAAACAGGAAAGGAAAGAATTTGAAAACTTTGACAAAGTCTTTTTAGGACTTTGTCAAAGTTCATTAAAAAACTAATAAGTTTATTTGTTATCTGTGTTTTCCCCTTCTTCTTTAGGCATTGTTCCGCCTAATTTTTTAACCACCTTTTCGGTAATATCATGATTTTTTTGTGCTTCTTCGTTTGCATAAATTAAAATAGGAGCTGTACCAGCATTTGCCGAAATAATATAAGTATAACCTTCAGCTTCAGCTACTTCATTAATACCCTTTTGAGCTTTCTCATAAATTGGAGCCAATAAAGTTTGTTTCTTTTTCTCAAAGTCGACCATTGCCTGTTGCTGAAACTTCTGAATAGATTGCCCTAATTGTTGAAGTTCTTCAGCCTTCTGCTTTTTCACTAATGGAATCATAGCGTCAGCACCTTTCTGAAATTCTTCTACTTTTTGTTGATATTCAGTTTCTTTGGTTTGCAATTCTTTAGTGACAATTTTTTGATATTCCTCTAAATCTACCTCAGCTTGCTTGGCTTCAGGCAAACTAGCCACAATATATTCAATGTTGGTATAACCGATTTTAGGAGATTGGGCGAAACTAGATGCAATGATACAGAGCCAAACTAAAGCCAAACTCAGGAAATGCTTTTTCATTTTTTGAAGTTTTTTGACAAAATATTTAATTAAAAATTGAACTTTCGGAAAAGTTATTTAAGATGCAAAAATAAAGATTCTTTCATACAAAAACGTTGCTAAACTTGCGTTTCGTTTCCGAAAAAATTAAAAGAAACGTTAAAGTTTGGTCTTATTTAGGGAGCAGTTTTTAACCCCATTTCTTCCAAAACTAAATCGGTATAATCGTGGGTAGGATCAGCATAAATCATCGTTAAATCACCTGATTTATCAAAAATAAAACTGATTTTGCGTTTACGAGCTAACTTATCTGTAACTGCGTAAATCTTTTCCTGAATAGGGCGCATAAGGTCTTCTCGTTTTTGGAATAAAAGTCCTTCAAAACCAAATACTCTTTGCTGATATTCCTGAGTTTTTTGTTCTTCAGCTTGGATTTCTTTCCATTTTTCTCGTTTCATTTCTTCTGTGAATAGGACTTTTTCTGCCTCAAAATCTTGTTTTTTTTTCACTAAAGCAGTGTGACGAGTCTGCAATTCCTGTTGCCATTGATTAGATGCTTGGTCAAGTTCTTTTTTGGCGTTGGCATACTCAGGCATTTTTTCCAAAATTACTTGCGTATCGATATATCCAAATCGTTGCCCAAAAGCAATTGATGCCCACAAGACACCAAATACAACTAAAATAGATTTCTTCATAATTTATTGATTATCAATTTTTTATTGAAAAATATCTGAAAATAAATTAAAATGTTTCTAATGCTCGGTTATATTTTTGAATAAAGTGAATGACTGCTGAACGAATAGCCGTTTTTTTCGAGAAATCCGCTTTTCCTGCTTTTTGCGTTAGTTGGGTTTCGGATTTACCATGTAATTTATCTGTTCGTTTTTGCAATTTTCCGAAGGCTTGTGGAATAAATTGTTTTCCTGTGGCAGGATATGTAACTTTCAAATAATCAAATGCACTTTCTTTCCATTCGTACCGAGGACGCTCAGCTAAATAAACTTTGACAGTGTATTCATCAGCTTGGTGTGTGTGATCTTGAACATCAACCGTAGAACTATAAACTAACTGTGATTTCCCTGATTTTATTCCCTTGATAGTCAGCGTATATTTATCATTTCCTTTTGCTTTCAAAATATAATGGTATGGCATACGAGGGTGCTTGATATCACCCGAAAACCAGTTCTGACTATCACTTGTATAACGGAAATATTCTTGTGTTCCTTCGGGTTGTAGCCAAGAGGTATTTAACAATAATTTTTTATTTTGAGTAATGGTTTCTACGGCGGGAGAAATCCCTAATACATCCCGAATACCTTTCAATTTAAGGAATGATTTAAGTGTGATTTTATCCTCTAAACTGACATTTTTAGACTCAATTTTATATAGTTCTTTACGAGTCTCGTCTAAGGAGGTAAACCTTTGACGTTCTAGCTCATGCATTTCTTCATATAGACGAATATTTTCAGAATTAATTCCTAAGTTAGCCAGCTTTTTATCTAAGATTCCTTTGTTGTATGGATAATAAATGCTTCTTAACCAAACATCTTTTTGGAACCCCTTGTAACAGGTCATTAATAACATTGGAAAATCATCCGCAACATTCATAACTTGATTTACTTTTTTTTCTAGCTCGGTTTTTAGTGATTGGTAATTTTTTTTACCTAAAAATTTTCGCATCTGTGATGTACTAATTTGTTTTTGGAGATTGACCAAAGCACGAATATCACCTTCAAAATTTCTGCGGTATGCCGAAACATCAAAATTGACTTCATTCATATCTGGATTTTGACGAAATAAATCGCCTAATGAAGTGATGTTTTTTAGTTTGGCATCCATCATTTGAAATTCCTGAATAGCACCCTTTGCAAAAGCAAATTTCTCATCCGAAGTAGATAAATTCAAATCCATCATTTCCCGAAGAGTCGTATATTTTTGAATTCCTTTTTCATATTGTTGTCTGATAAATAGCATTTTAAATTGCATTTCAGGCAAATCTGTTTTAAAATTACTTAGAATCATTAAAACTTTTTCAGGAGGAAGTCGGTAAGCAGTCTCTTGTGTTTTTTGGGCTTGTTCAATCCATTCTAGTTTAGCTAAAGTACTTCCTGCCTTGGCGTGTTTTTCGAGTAAATAAAACAGGATAGCAGGTTGTAATTTGGACTGTCGATAGGAATGGTACCGATTACGGTGGGCTTTCCATTTCGCTTTTAAAAAAATTGCGTCTTGATTTTCAGCTTCAACCAAAGGTCTTAGCCATTGATGTGCTTTACGATAATTAATTCCAAAATCAAAATACATTCGAGCTAATTGAAATTGGGCGAATTCATCTCCTGTTTTTGCTTTTTCTTCAGTCCCAAAAAAATCAGCTAAATCTAAAGCGGGAGCATATGTTGTATTAATTTTATAATTTCCATTCGCTATAGCAGATTGATGCCATGTTTTGGCATTTTCTATGTTTTTATTTTCTCCATAACCTCCTATTAATGAGATGATAAACATTCCCATTGAGGTTTTTCCTTTGGGGTCGTAGCTCCCCGAAGAAACAACAGAATACCATTCTTTGGCAGTTTTATAGTCTTTTACATCATCGGTGGCAAGTAAATGTCCTTTGCAAACTTGAGCGATTCTGAGAGATGCTTTGAGGTCTCCTTTTTTAGCTTTTTTGAGGGTATTTTTATAACGTTTAAGTTCTGGTTTTCCTTTTTTTTGTGCCTGAGTATCAAGCATTAAGCCTATGCTAAGTAGCAAGATTAGCCAACCGATTCGATTCATAATCTGTCTAAAAAGTTTAATCTAAAAAAATAAAATACCTTGTATATAATCTCAAAAGAGTATTCTAAAAACCTGATTATCAAATTTTTAAAAATATCATTTTTTGCTTTTGAAACACAAAAAACTGAAAAAAATTTATCTTTTTTCTGAAAATCTTTGAGGATTTACGCCTAAATTCGCCCAAAACAAGAAGATTAAAATGCTGTATATTTATTTTTATTAAAATTAAATTTTATGACTCACCCTGTCCTACATCCTGTAATTGTTCAAGATAATTTTACGGATAAAGTATTAGGTTTGTTTTATTGGAATACAGAAACTCATCAAAAAACAAGAGCCGAAAATGACTTTTATTATTGGGACTCCACCACAAACGCAATGCAAAAGACAGATTTTGTGGTACAAAATATTTTAGCTACTCCGAATAGTTTTTTGGTAAAAGTTAGTTCTACTCCTATCCAAAAGACGGAATTTGGAGAAGAAAATACGGGGAAAGCTCGTTTTTTGAATCATTTAAAGATGATTATTCGAGACCGAAAAGAAAATCCTTCAGGAAAATCTTATACAACTTCTCTTTTTAAGAAAGGCATTAATAAATGTGCGCAGAAGGTTGGTGAGGAAGCCGTAGAATTAGTCATTGAGGCAATGGATTCTAATGACGACTTATTCCGAAATGAAGGAGCAGACCTATTGTATCATTTGCTTGTACTGACTGAAGCCAAAGAAATTGATTTTGATGAACTCATCGAAGTACTGATAACACGACACCAATAAATGTAGATAAAATGTAATTATATGTTTAATAATCACTTGTTTTCATATAATTACATTCTCTCAATACATATTTAAAGACAAATTATTTGAAGTTTTCAATACTACTTCACAGAAGTGAACTCGTAGTACCGTTTTTAAGTGATGTTATAAATCCTTTTCTAGCGATATTCCTAAATTTTGTTGAAAAGCTATCAATTCTGTAGAAATGATGAAAGGAGGAAAGTGCCTTTTTTGAGGAAAGTTGAAATAATTTAACCCTAATTTATTATGTTTAGAACGTTCTTGTAATTTTGTAAGAATAGAATGCACCATACAGTTCATTTACGATTACCTTTTACAATTTATGTTTAACCCCAATTCCTTTCCTATAACCCCAAAAATACAGGAAGGAAACGTATTACAAAACACATCTCAAATATGTCGGCACAAAAATATGATGTTATCGTTATCGGTAGCGGTCCAGGTGGCTATGTAGCTGCCATTCGAGCTTCACAATTGGGCTTTAAGGTAGGATTAGTTGAAAAAGCTGAGGTCGGAGGAATTTGCCTTAACTGGGGCTGTATTCCTACTAAAGCTCTACTTAAAAGCGCACAAGTTTTTGAATATATCCAACATGCTAAGGATTATGGTATTGAAGTTGGTGAGGCTAAGGTTGATTTTGAAGGCATGGTCAAGCGAAGTCGGAATGTAGCAGGAAGCATGAGCAAGGGAGTTGAATTTTTACTCAAAAAAAATAAAATTGATAAACTTTTAGGATTTGGAAAGCTCGTAGCAGGAAAAAAAGTAGAAGTAACGGATGCGAGTGGTAACGTTAAAATTTATCCTGCTGACCATATCATTGTGGCAACAGGTGGACGGGCTAGAGAGTTACCAAATGTCAAAATTGACCATGAAAAAATTATTGGATATCGTGAAGCCTTAACCTTACCCAAACAACCTAAATCCATGGTTATCATGGGATCAGGAGCAATTGGAGTTGAGTTTGCTTATTTTTATCATGCGATTGGTACAGAAGTTACTATTGTAGAATATTTGCCTCGAATTGTACCTAATGAAGATGCAGATGTTTCAAAGCAACTTGAACGTATTTTCAAAAAATCAGGAATGAAAGTCATGACCGATTCAGCCGTTGAGTCCGTGGATACTTCGGGTGAAGGTTGTAAAGTTTCGGTTAAAACTAAGAAAGGGACAAAAGTCATAGAATGTGATATGGTACTTTCTGCTGTTGGTATTACGACCAACTTAGAAGGTATTGGCTTGGAAGAAGTGGGTATAGCTCACGAAAATGGAAAAGTGCTAGTTGATGATTACTATTCGACTAATGTGCAGGGAATTTATGCTATTGGTGATATTGTTCATGGTCCTGCATTGGCTCATGTGGCATCTGCTGAAGGCATCACCTGTGTAGAAAAAATTGCAGGTTTAGATCCTGAACCTGTAGATTATCAAAATATACCAGGGTGTACTTATTGCGCCCCTGAAATTGCTTCCGTAGGTTATACCGAAGCCCAAGCCAAAGAAGCGGGATATGATTTGAAAATTGGAAAATTCCCATTCTCAGCTTCAGGAAAAGCCAAAGCAGCAGGTGTGCCAGATGGTTTTATTAAAGTTATTTTTGATGCTAAATATGGCGAATGGTTGGGCGCACATATGATTGGAGCAAATGTAACTGAAATGATTGCTGAAGTGGTTGCTGCACGAAAATTAGAGACCACAGGTCATGAAATTATTAAGGCAGTACACCCGCATCCTACGATGTCTGAGGCTATTATGGAAGCTACCGCTGCTGCTTATGATGAAGTAATTCATTTGTAAACCAACAAGTTATATTTCGTGTTACTTTGTCAAAGTAATATCCATTCATATCTTTAAGTGAAGGCTTGCCGAATTTCAAAAATTTGGTAAGTCTTTAGCACTTAACGTGTACATTTACACGAGATGAAAAATAGTCTTTATAATTTATTATATCTGTTATAGATATCAAGTAGGAAATTATACCCTTTTTTTGTGATTTTATCACAGACTTTGTTAGCAATATCATGTTGATTATTTTTATAAAGAAATGTAACCAAAATTTTCAAATCATTCTCATCCATTTCTAACCTGTTATCATATGGCATTGAGTGTAAAATTTTACCTATATGTTGAGATATTTCAACTGCATCTCCTTCTGAATGTAACCTCATTAAGTTTCTAACAATAGTGTGAGTTTCATGATATTGAGCATAAGGACTTGATACTAAAATTAAGTTTGTATATGCTTCTGTGATTTTTGGCATTAAATCCATGAAGTTTAATGCTGTATTCAAAACTGAAATGTCGTTTTCATTATTTGTATTTTGAAACTTATTAGCAATGTATTGCCATAAAGTAATGATACGATTCTCAAAATCAGCTATTTGAACAGTATCATTTTTAAAATATTCATGATAATCTTGTTTGTTGCGTGTCACTGTCTGAATTAATTCTTTTATCATTTTACTTTCAGCCTTGTTGAGAAATAATAAGATTAGCCCACTATCATCAAATGTATCATAATCCCAAAAAGCATAAAAATGGTTCAAGTGCCAAACAAAAGCATTATCATTATGGATATATGAAACGGCATTTAATTGATTTTCTTCAATGGTTCGTTTGTAATGGAAGTGTAGTATTTCATACAATTTTTTGTCCGCCATAGGATTTTTCCACAAAGAACAAGCAAAAAACATTGCCCATTTTGGTGTATCAACAGCAATTAACTCTTCTACTTTATTATATAACCAACCTTTATCCAAATGGAATAATAGGTTTAAGGAGCTACCCAATATTCCATAAGCGTATATGATTCTTTCAAGTGATGCTTCAAATGTCTCTCTAATTTCTTCACTCCATTTTACTTCATCTATTTCTTGCTTTTTCTCAGATTCATAGTCGTAATAGGCATATAGTAAAAGAGCATTTAATATTTTGTATGAAGTCGAATTGATTAGATTAAAAACTGTATCCTGATTTTGAAATTCATGATTATCATCCTGCAATTTATTGGTGAGTAAAATCAATAAATTTTTAATTAATGCTTTGTTGAAAAGAAATAAAGATGTATCATCTTCATCTTTCATTATATCATGTATGAATTCAGCAACTTCTCTTATTACGAAATCAATAGATTTCATTTCATACTCATTGATTTGGATATAGTTTTGAATAAATGTTAATAGTTTATCTACATTGACATTCTTATTTTCACGCCAAGCATTATGAATACCGCTAACAAGTTTTACAATGTAACGAGGCTTTGTTCCTATAAATAAATTGATTTCATTTATAAACCTATCAGGGTTAGAACTTACCACTGCTCCTAAAGTAGAAGCAACTGCTTCTTCACCATGTTCAGAGGATGCTTGTTCTGGTTTGAAATTTTTCAAATAAGAAACAATCCCTCCTATACTTTTATCAGTAAATTCTGTTTCTGGAATTTGAGAAACCCACGGACTACTATAAACTTGAAAACCTTGATTTTCAAAATCTTCATAAGTTTGATTTAACTTCTTTGATAAATCATCATAAGCATCTTTAAATCTATCAGTATTTCGTAACCCTGAATATAATCTTAATTTATGATATTCATCATTGATGTCAAGTTTATAATGAATAAGGTTATCAAGTCTAGATAATTCATCTTGAGTTAGATTATCTTGTATATTTTCTAACATCTTGAATAAGTCATCATGATAATGTTCATTCCAAAATAAATGATACAACTCTGATTCTGATAGACTCCAAAATAAAGGTCTTGCAATTTCCCAATGCTGTCCAATAAAATAAATCCCTATTCTTCTAAAATATTGATGATGATAATTTTTATCCGTCAAAAATCGTTGAATTATATCCAAGCATTCTTGTGGATAATATTTAATTCGTTCAAATAGTACTTTTACTATAATAAGTTTTTGGGTTTCCATATCACTATTATACCCTCTATGATTTTGAAGCTTAGATAATGATAAATAACCAATATTCGCATCAAATCCATCTATTAAGTGACTCGTCCAGTAATTTAATTCACAGTTGTACTCTTCTGCTTCAATTTGTGATAAATCAAGTCCTAATTCTTTGACTTTATTAGCCAGTTGTTTCTTTAAGTCTTTATGCAAATAATGATGAAAATCAATAATTTTTGTGCTGTTTTCACCAAATGATAAAATTAATTGTGTCTCATTACTTCTAATGAGAAGCTTAGATGTTGTATTTTTTGGCTCATAATGAATAGGGTATTGTTCTTTATACAAATGAGTTCTAGACTTATGAATGATAAAACTTATGGTGTTAATAGAAGCAAAATGAGCGACTAACTGTAAGAAGTCATCGTTAGTAATTTCATAATTTATGTCTCGATTAGATTTTGGTTCATCATCTATCTGAAATACATCATTTGGGCTTGAGTCAGGCTCTTGCTGATAATAATATGCTTGAAATATTTTTTTGACAAGTATATCACCTTTAGTAATATCCTCTTGAGAGGCTGAATCTGAAAAAAACTTAGGTAATATATTTTGTGGGATATGAAATCTTAAAAAAGATAAAAGCATATTGGAGCTATTCAAATTTTCAAGTATCGTCATTAAGGTATTTTCAGAAATACTCTCATTTGGAATATTGACCAAAATATCAAGGATTTGATACCAACTATAACGATTATCTGAATGCTTAATTTTTGTGATTATTTCAATGACATCATCTATCAAATGTGAATTTTGTCCTTTTTTGAATGTTTTAGATAAGTTTACCAAAAACACAAGAGGATGCCAAGTAGGTAATTGTTTATCATCAGAGTTTATAATAGGTTGTGTATTAGGATGAAATACACCTTTTCTTTTTAATATTCCAAACCAGTTTGGATGTTCTAATTTTTTATAAAAATCTCGTTCATGATTTTCATCAGAATCTATCAAAGCTAAGACAAAAAGAATTTGTGCAGGTGTTGGATGGGGATTTTTTAAAATAAAATCTATTGTTTGCTGATTAACAATATGAGAATCACTATTTTCAGAAACTATATTTTGATAATCAGGATTATAGGCTATATTTTTTAAATGTTTTTTCTTTCGAGAATTTTTAATTTGATTTAAGTTATCAGGAGTAGATAATTTATAGTGTTGTTGTAACTCTTGCTTCAAATTGTCAAAGTTTTTTATAAGCAAAGGACGTATATTTTGTTCTTCAAATAATGGTTTTAAATCAAGGTGAATATCACCATTTTTTTCAAAAAAGTCAGTTTTATTAAATGACATAAACAAATAGTCATACTCTGGATTTTTCTGAGCAAAATCTAACAAAGAAAATATAATCACTGCATCTGCAACACTGGTTTTCTTGTGCATTGGAGCTTTCTTTTGAATTCCCCAATCAATTACTTTTTCTTTTATCTCCAAACTGGTTTCTAATATCTTTGCGCCTTCTACAATATTGTCAATATCAGATAATTGCTTATCTATAA
This sequence comes from Cytophagales bacterium UBA2561, assembly GCA_002340355.1. Taxonomy (GTDB): domain Bacteria; phylum Bacteroidota; class Bacteroidia; order Cytophagales; family Thermoflexibacteraceae; genus UBA2561. Next base: position 212,589 of record DDLX01000017.1, on the reverse strand, counting down.
AATCTTCACGTACTTCTCTACTTAAATAATTATCAAGATATGGTTTTGGAAGTAGTTTTTGTGCTTGTCTATAAAAAGTATCTAAATATTCTAAACGGACTTCTTTCTGTATTTCACGATGTTTTTGCCATTCGGTAACAACCATTTGAGGCAATAATATTTTGATTTCTCTTGAATCTATCCAGTATTGAATAAAGTCAATTAAATCATTTGGAATTTCCCAAGTACTTTCCCATTGTTTTTTTGCTGTATAAATTAAATTATTAGTGTCGAAAGTAACATAAATCATCGCCTAAAGTTTTCGTTAAGTTTGTTTCAGGACAAATATAGCTTAAATAAAGTCAAAAATTCAGGAATGGAATTAGAGAGGAATTTTAGTGTATGTAAAAAAACAAATTATTGAAAATCAGTTTTTTGATAAAAATAGTGGAGTCGGAGGGAATCGAACCCTCGTCCGAACAAGGCACCTGATGCGCTTTCTACATGCTTAGTAAATGCTTGATTGTCGGGAAATTATTCGGTGCATTACAAACCAAATTAAATCCTTATCTACTGATACAAACTAATAAGGCGCAGAAAACTTACTAATCGACCCTGCGGGGTGATGCTTCTGAATCAAGAACAGCAGGGTGAAGTTCCTGAGAAGCACATGCTATCTATCTATCCTAGATTAGGCAGCAAGGGCAAAGTTATTTTCGCCATTTAAGAGTTTGAAAGTTTGATTTACAGGTAATACTTACAACACCTGACATGCTTACACTCAACTACTCTCATCGTCAAAACCAGTCGACCCCAAGATTTTAAAGAACGTTTAATTAGCCCGCAAATATAGCTGTTTTATGATAAAAAACAATCTGATAAGCATACTTTTGTACGGAAAAATCAAAATAAGGTTATTTAAAAGTTCATTTTTTGTAAGAAATGTGCTGTATAGAGTCTTTTTAGGAAAATCCTAAAAATAATCTTTGGATGTGTATCTTTGTTTCTGTTTTATAAAATAACTTTTGTAATTAAACTAAAAGTCTATGCCCACAAATGCTAAAATTCGAAATAGTACACTTTATCTAATTATCCACTTTAAAGGACGTTTGATACGAAGCCTCTGGAAGGAATTAGTGATAATGGTTTTTGCCACTTCGATGCTTTGGGTTTTAGATAAGTACGAAATAATTGATTTAAGTATGAATATTTCACTTTCAGGGCTGATGAGTGCAGGTTTAGGTTTGTTATTAGTTTTCCGAAATAATACGGCGTATGACCGTTGGTGGGAAGCACGAAAAGTACTGGGAGGACTTACAAATACTTCTCGGAATTTAGCGATTCAATTTGATACGTATTTATCGGCAAATCAAAGTAAAGAAAAAAATGAATTAGGTGATTTGCTAATTGCTTTTGGTTATGCTCTCAAAGAACATCTACGGGGTGAGGTCAAAATGAAAGAAGTTGCTTTTTTGTCTCAAGATTTATATCAAAAGGTAGAAGAAGCTAATCATAAACCGAATCGTATTGCTAATTTATTGACACAAAAAGTCTATGACTTGCATACAGCAAAATCTTTTACAGACTTTCAACAGCTTCAAATTCAAGAGAAAATTATGCTTCTCATTGATATTTTGGGGAAATGTGAGCGGATTCATAAGACCCCTATGCCTGAAGCTCATAACTATTTACTGAAAATCTATACTTTTATTTATAGTGTGAGTATGCCGTTTGGTTTGGTCTCAGTGATGGGATGGTGGGCAATCCCTATTTCTGCTATTACATTTTATGTTATGATTAGTTTGGTAATTATTGCTGAAGAAATTGAAGACCCCTTTGGAGATGACCCTGGTGATTTACCTGTGGATGCAATGATTAAAAATATTGAAGGTAATATCCGAGAAATTTTAAATTAGATTTCTGAAATTACTCCTAATTTTTGAACTTTGAATTTTCCGTTATTTTCCAATAAATTTGCAATGAAATATTGGCTTAGACAACTATCTTAAATGTCAATAAAAACCTAATAAAGAATTGATTATCAATGTTTTTTGTTAATTTTTTGTAAAAAAGATAACAGAAGTATCCTTTATTACCGTTGATAAATCAAATCTTGAATTCAGAGTTTTGCGAAAATTGCTTTTTCAAATGTTTTGATATTATTTTGCATTAATAAACATCAAATCCTATCTCAATAACTCAAAGTCATACACAATACTTCATTAAAACCATGAAATATTTGCATGATATTTTACCATAGACACCTATCCTAATTTCAAAATTTTGTTTGTTTCTAAAAATATATTTTTCAAATCTTTTTTAAACTTTTAGGTATTATGAACACCAAATACGTTCTATTCTTTTTTTTATTTTTTAGTATACTAGCACTTCAAGCTCAGGAACTTAGCTGGGATCCGCAAGAAGGTGTAGAAGCCGACCCAGGTAAAGCTAAAGAGCAATATACTTTGGTGACAGATGGAGCAAAAACAAAGGATTGGGAGACGGTCTCTACAGCAGTACAGTGGTTAGTGGCTTACAATCCGAAACTACACAAAAGTATCTATCAAAATGGTGAAAAAGCCTTCAAAGCTCTTGAAAAAAAAGAAAAAGATGCAGCCAAAAAAGCAGAATATCAAGACATTGTATTAGATTTATTCAAGAAGCGTATTGAAAATTTTGGAGAAGAAAAGAAAGTGATGAAACGGGTTGGTAATGTAGCTTTTAATTATTTAAAAGACCGTCCTAATGGCATTGATTCTTTAGCTCAAATTTATGGGAAAATCTACGAGTTTTATGGTAAAAATACTCCCCGAACTCATGCCTTGATCATGATGATTGTTGCATGTAATCAGAAGAAAAAAGGGCAATTAGATGATAAACAAGTACTTGCGAAATATGACCAAATCGCTGAAATTATGGAAACAGGACTTGCTGAGGCAAAGGACGAAAAGAAAAAAGCGAAATGGATAGGTACTCAAGAAAAAGTAGATGGAGTTTTAGGCAATTGCGTGGAAATTAATTGTGATTTCGTAAAAGAAAATTTTGGACCCAAATTGAAAGACAATCCATCAGATATCAAATTAGCAAAAAAAGTGATGAAGTATATGTTAGCAGGGAAATGTACAGATGATCCTCTTTTTTTGCTTGCCATTAAGTCCGTGTTTGTAGTAGAACAAGATGGGAGTTTAGCCAAAGTAATTGCGGGACAACATATGGCAAAAAGTGAAACAGACTCGGCTTTAGTTTACTATAACCAAGCAGCTGCTTTGATTGAAGCAGACTCTGCAAAAGCAGATATTTTCTTGAATGTCGGAAAAATTTTAGGATCAAAAGGACAACTTAGTAAGGCGCGTGAATATGCTTTCAAGGCGGCTAAAGCCTCTTCCAGTAAAGCTTCTGAAGCCTATTCTTTTGTTGCAGGATTGTATATGAATAGTGGCAAATCGTGCGGAGGAAGCCACCCTGTTAATGGTCGAGTAGCCTATTTAGCCGCTTATGATATGTATGCTAAAGCAGGAAACTCTTCGGGAATGGTACGTGCAAAGTCTCAGTTTCCCTCAAAAACAGATATTTTTACCTTTGGCATGAGTGAAGGACAATCCTTATCGGTAGGCTGTTGGATTGGTGGTTCAACGACTTTACGGGTTCGTTAAAAATCGTAGAGTTATTTGTTTTTTGAAATAAATTTTTGCTCTCCAAGAAATTCAAGAATTTGACTTTTTGGAGAGCTTTTTTATTAATAAAATTTATTTCTAATATGCTATTAAAGATATAAATATTCATTGCTAAATATTTTATTTCATTTAAAGTCTTATAAAATACTCTTTTATTTATATTTTTTGTAATTTTGCAATAAGTCAAGATATTTTTGTGTTTTTAATAAAGCTAATCATATATTTAAGTTAAAACAAATGAAAAAAAAATTATTATTTTTCTGGATGTTGCTTGCCTTGACTAGCGTGCAAGCTCAAAATTTTAAACCATTTAAGTTAGGAGTAGGAGTTGGTTATACACAGCCTGCTGAAGGTGGTGGTGGAGTTTTGATTTCTTTAGAACCTGCTTATCGTATTAATGATGCTATTGCGGTTGGTTTAAAGATCGAATCGGCAGCTATGGCAAAAACAATTGGTTATGTTGATGCTGAAATTGCTGCAATTGGATCCTATTCAATAAATGGGCAATATTATTTTGGACAAGGAAATTTTCGCCCGTATGTTGGTTTAGGGCTTGGTTTGTATTCGATGGGAAATGTTAGTGTGTCGGAAGTCGCTAGTTCAGGTGATGCTGAAGTTAGTGTTGGAGATAAGTTTGGATTTTATCCTCGTATAGGTTTTGATTTTGGACATTTTAACTTTAACATTGACTATAATATTGTTCCAAAAAGTTCGATAGAAAGTATTTCATTTGATGATTTAAGTAATGGTCTTCAAACTGAAAAAATTGATGTTAAAAATAGTTACATTGGTTTTCGGATAGGTTTCTTCTTATTTGGTGGTAAAAATAAAGAATAAGAATCAATAAACATTTTTTAGGTTACTTATCTTAGAAAGTGGAAACAAAACTTTAAGTTCTGTTTCCATTTTTTGCTTCTTATAAAGCCTTGGGATTTTCGTGAGTAGCTACCGAAATATGCAAGTGGTCAGCCGTTCCTACATGACGTAATGTCCCAAAACCCATCAATTGAAAATAAAATTCCAATAAAGAATTCCGCATTTCACTTCGCCCATTGGTTCGTAAATCTAGGGCATGAGCATAACCATCTGCTTGGATGTAGTGCATGGAATTTTTTTTCATACGGAGTCCCATTTTCTGATAATCAGTCTTTTGCCGAGAAAAATCTGTTACTAATAAATCGGAATCTAGAAATACGACTGTTCCAACTCCTAACCTTAAAAATGGGTGTAAACTTGAAAATTCAGCTTTTACTTCAGAAGTTTTGGCATTTGAATCCGAAAAGAAAACTAAAGTATAACTACAATATCCTATAATTAATAAAAATACAAAAGTTAGTTTTTTTTTGAGGCTTCGAGAATTTTCCTTGAGCTTACCTGATAACTTGGCATTGAGCAGAATAGTATATAATACTAATAACAGACTTGTTCCTAAAATGCTGAACCCCAGAGCAATCCAAGTATCCATTCGAAGTTCTAAGTATAGATAAATTGCTCCTCGAATTAGTAAGATAAAAGGAAAAGTGACGATGGTAAAAAATTTAAGTAGAAAAATAAATAGACGAGGCAAAAAACCTGATGAGCTTTTAGATAAATTTTTAGTAGTATTCATTGTTGGAGTTGTTTATATTGGGAATTTTAAAGTGTTTATCGCCTTCAAATTAAAAAAAATGATGGAAATATGAAATCTTCTGCTTTAAAAATAGGCAGTACCATAGCTTTAGTCAATGTAGCAGGAGCGATTTATGAGCCTGAAAAATACAATACTGCCCATCGCTATCTTCAGAAGTTGGGCTTGAAAGTGAAAGAAAGTCCCACTTTACGAACAGTTTACGGCTATTTGGCGGGAACCGACGAAATGCGTGCTGAAGCCTTGAATTGGGCTTTTGATGATACCGAAGTGGATGCTATCTTATGTATGCGAGGTGGGGTAGGATGTACCCGAATTTTAGATAAAATTGATTATGATATTATCCGAAATAATCCTAAAATCTTTTGTGGATTTAGTGATGTGACTGCCTTGCATAGTGCTATTTTTTCAGAAACAGGCTTGATTACATTTCATGGGGCAGTTGCTACAAAATTACATGACGAGTATACCTTAAATTTTCTTCGTAGAGCATGGTTTGATACGGAATTATTATTGTTAAAAAATCCTTTACAACCCATTGATTTACAAGAAAAATATCCTATTAAAACTATTTATTCAGGGAAGGCAACAGGGAAATTAGTCGGAGGAAATTTAGCTCTCTTGACTAGCCTTTTAGGAACGAAATATAGTTATGATTATCAGGAAAAAATCTTATTTATTGAGGAAGTCAATGAAGCAACCTATCGGATTGATCGGATGTTTTCACAGCTTCGATTAGCAGGAGTTTTTGAACGAGTTTCTGGAGTCATAGTTGGACAATTTACAAACTGCGGATCAAAGTCAGATAGACCAAGCCAAACCTTAGAAGAGGTATTGAATGATTATTTGAAACCAATCAAAAAGCCTGTCTTTATGGGGGCGATGTTTGGACATATTTCGCAATCCTTTCCGTTACCAGTAGGAGCAATGGCGGAAATGGATGCTGATTCAGGAACAATTCAACTATTGGAAAATACGATTGTATAAAAAATTAATAATTAGGTAATTACAATTATTTAAAAATTTAATAAGATTATAAACTTTAAATAGTAGAATTTTATCAACTGAACTTAAAAAATTTGATATATGTTGTAATAGCTAAGATGAAATCCTTAGAAAATAGGTATTCTTTTTGCTAAAATTTTTATGAAATGCACTCCAAAAAGAAATAAACTTAGATAGAATTCAAAAAAAATTTGTATTTTTCATGCCGTATTGGAATACGAATTCGAGATCTGTTAGGTCAAAAAAAGTCAATCGCTTGAGATAATCAACTGGATATGCTTTTGAAAATTTGATATTTTATGTTTGTTTCAATTGTTTGGAAACAATGTAGAGGACGACCTAAACGTTCTAAGAAAATTAAATAAATCAAAGAAGGATTGAATTTATTCTACAAAATGTAGCTTGATTATGGCAAAAGTGTTTTTAGGAGGTACAGTAAATCATTCTAAGTGGCGTGATTATGTCATGCCTCGTCTTCAGATTGATTACTTTAATCCCGTAGTGGATGATTGGAACGATGAAGCCTATGAACGAGAACTACATGAGCGTGAGCATTGTGATTTTTGTTTATATGTTTTAACTCCCAAAATGACAGGAGTTTATGCTGTAGCTGAAGTAATTGATGATTCCAATAAACGTCCCGAAAAAACGGTTTTTTGTATTCTTTATAAAGATGAACAAGATGAATTTACTGCCTTTCAAATTAAATCCATGAAAGCCGTAGGTAAGATGGTAGAAAAAAATGGTGGACGTTGGCTAAAATCTTTAGATGAATTAATAGATTATTTTAATAAACAAATATTAATTCCTGAAAAGGTTGAAGTTTAAATTAGCATCTACCGATTAAGCACAAATAGAGAAAGTCAAAATGAGATAGAAAAAGTTTGGACATTTCAGTAGGAGTACCTACTTTGTGCGTATCAATTCTGGAAGTGTAATGTACAAATTTAAAGATGTTTTCATCTCCTACGGACGAGCGGATAGCAAAGCTTTTGCTTTTAAACTACATGACCGCCTAGTTGAGAAGGGTAAAAAAGTCTGGTTTGACCAAAAAGATATTCCCCTAGGAGTTGATTTTCAGGAGCAGATTGATGATGGAATAGAGAAAACACACAACTTCATTTTTATTATTGCGCCTCATTCGGTAAAGTCACAGTATTGTCTCAAAGAGATTCTACTTGCTATCAAACAAAATAAGCGGATTATCCCTATTTTACATATTGAGCCATCTGACTGTTGGGATAAGATGCACCCCACCATTGCCAAACTCAATTGGATTTATTTCCGAGAAGGTTTAGATGATTTTGAAACTTCTTTCCAAGGATTACTCCAACTTCTTGAAAATCAGAAAGATTATGTTTATAAACACACCTATTTTTTGAATCAAGCTTTAGAATGGGAACGTAATCAAAACCAAACCGATTTTTTACTTCAAGGTAAGGATCGCCTAGAAGCCCAAGATTGGTTACAAACTAGATTTGAGAAAGAACAGCCTCCCTGTGAACCAACTAGACTTCATTCGCGCTATATTTGTGAAGCTAAAAAAGTAGCTGAGAATAATGCTACTGATGTGTTTTTATCGGCAGTGCCTGTTGATTTAGAGCAGCGAAATGTAGTTCAAGACTGGTTAAACCGACAAGCTATTTCGACTTGGACTCCTGAAACAGATATTCCCAAAGGAGTAAAATATGAATTGGCTATCAAAAAAGGCATTGAGTCAGCCACGAACTTCTTATTTTTCATGTCTGAGGAAGCGGTTAGTTCTGAAGAAAAACAAGAGCAAGTAGCTTACGCCAAAAGTTTAAATAAGCGTATTATTCCACTTTTGGTTACACCCGTACCTAAGTCAAAACGTCCGCATGAAATTCGCTTCTTACCTGTGATTGACTTTACAGATAATCGGAAACCTAGTATTACTGATCGCCGTGATCGTACTGATTTACAAAAAGACTTAGATGATATCCTTAATGAAATTCGAAAACATCAAGATTACTATTGGCAACATAAAAATTTATTAGTCAGGGCATTACAATGGAAAAGGCAAAATCAAAATCCAGGAATTCTTTTACGAGGATGGCATCTAATGATGGCATCTTCATGGAAACAATTGGCAGGAAAAAATCATCTTCTACCTGCTTTACCTATCCAAAAAGATTTTTTCGAAGAAAGTTCCCTCAAAAATCCTGAACTAGAAACCGAAGTTTATTTATGCTATGCACTTGATGATACAGATTTTGTCCGTAAGATTAATTACGGGCTTCAATCACAGGGAAAAATCACATGGTTTGATAAAGAATATATTGATAAAAAAGAACTTCGAAAAGAGAGCTTTGAGCAAATAGAAAAAGCGCATATCGTTTTGTATATTATCTCACCTGATGCGATTCAATCAATTGATTGTCAATTAGAAATAAAACATGCCCTAAGTCTAAGCAAGAAAATTATTCCTGTTATTTATAAACCCATTCATCAAGAAGATTTATTGGAAGATATTGCGGTTTTACCATCTGTAGAATCGACTTCTAGTAACAACTTTCAAACTGCTTTTGGGGCAATTGTTCGGTTGATTGATATGGATAGTGAATATCTGAAGAATCATACCAAATGGCTTCAGGAAGCAATGGCTTGGGATAGAAGTGGACGAAGTGATGATTTATTATTGCGTGGAAGTGAATATTCCTTAGCTAGTGCTTGGTTGGAAGATGCTCAAATAAATAAAAAAAATCCTGCTCCTACTCGTCTCCAAATTAAGTACATAAAAGCGGCAGAAGATGCCATTTTAGTAGCTGAAGCTGCTGAACGTCAACGTCAAGCTCAATTATTAGAATTAGAACAAGCCAAAGTTAGACGGACTCAAATACTTGCTATTTTTGTAGCAATTGCTGCTTTGGGATCGATTTATTTGGCATGGAAAGCAACTATAAATAGAACTGCAGCCGATAAAGCTCGAATTGAAGCAGATTCAGCAAAAGTGAAAGCGATTGATGCGATGCAAAAAGCTCAAAAAGCAGAACTTCAATCTCGATTAGCCGAAGAAATTGCCTTAAATGAACGAGATAAAGCCAAAAAAGCGGAACTAGAAGCACAAAATCAAAAGAAACAAGTAGAAATTCAACGGGATAATGCCCGTCGTGCAGAAACCGAAGCTAAAAACCAACGAGACCGAGCCGAAGAAGCTAAAAAAGAGGCAGAACAACAACGAATAAAGGCAGAACAACAACGAAGAGAAGCCGAACACCAACAACAACAAGCCAATATAGCGCGTGCAGATGCCTTAAATGCCAAAGGAAGAGCAGATAAATTATATATGCTTTCTCAATCTAAAATACTATCAGTCAAGGCAATACAACACTTGCAAGATAGTATCGGATTGAGTGTGAACTTGGCATTACATGGTTACTTCTTAAATCAAGAATATGACGGAGAAGATAATACAGAAAACTATAATGCACTTTATCAAACCCTCAAAACCATTAAGGGAGATGATCCTTTTCGGATTGCTATGGACTCTAGACATACTGCACGAGCAGTTACTTATCATGCTGGTAAAGAATGGTTTGCGGCAGGACAAGAAAATGGAAAGATTACTATTTGGAGTGAAAAACTAAAAACATCAATTCTTGATAGCCTAAAACTTAATTTGAAAAGACGTATTCGAAGTCTTGATTTTGCTCAGAATGGAGATTTATGGGCAAGTACAACACAGGGAGAATTATACCGAATTTCGTTCCTAGAAGATAAAACTATTGAGTCTGTGTTGATACATAAAGAAGCAACTATGATTAATCGTGTTCGTACGTTTCAATTCAATGGTGAGGATTATGTGATTAGTTGTGCCTACAATAGCCTAAAAATTCTCAAAATGGGGCAGGATGAACCTATTTTTCATTTAAAAAGAAAAAATGGGATGAATTTCAATGATGTGGCAGTTTGTACAGAAAAAACCAAAAGTTATCTTATTGTAGGACAAAGTAATCGGAAGTTACGAGTTTGGCAATTCAATGCACTAGGTTCAGGATTTACTTTGAAGCACAAAAAAGATATTAAAATTAAACATTCGATTACGGCAGTAGCACTTAGCCCTAATGGAAAATATTTTGCAATTGGTTCAAAAAAAGGGTTTGTAGGTTATGGTTTAACAGCATCTTTTAAAATTAAGACCGCTTTATTAGGACATACCTCAAAGATTACCCAGCTTACCTTTGATTCTAAAAGTACTCGCTTAGCTTCGGCTTGCCTAGACCAAACTTCTCGACTTTGGAACTTAAATTACCAAGGAGAAAATATTAACGAGAATATTCTAGTTTTTAGAGAGCCTAATCGTTGGGTTTGGGGAGCAGTATTTACTCGGAATGATACTCGCTTAGTAACTGTTACTCAGGGAGGATATGTTCATTTATGGGCAACTGAATCTCGAATATTGATGAAAAAACTGTGTCAAACACTAGAAACAGGAAAGAAAAAGATTCAACGAATGTCGGTTCAGGAACTCAAAAAATTTACGAAAAAAGACGTTCGATATCGAAAATCAAATTGCTTAATTCCATAAAATATCATAAAAAAATCTATTTATAAAATGAAATTCTTCATTATCTTTGGATTGCTACTTTTTTTATTGTACAAATTTTCAGGACAGATTATGCGATTTTTGTTCCGAAAAGCAGGGCAAAAGTTGGAAAAAGAAATGCGGAAGAAAGCTGAAGAAGCCGTTAAAAATGCTCAAACTCAACATACGCAGAATGCCCAAACTACTTCCCAGAATGTACGAACTGAAACAGGTGAAAATGTGACTGTTAGTTACGTAAAAGAACCTAAACGACATGCTAAAAAAGATTTTACTGATGGCGATTATGTTGATTTTGAGGAAGTATAAGAAAGAATTGAATTAATTTTGAGTTAATTGCCTCGAAGTCTCAAATAAATCCAAATGAAGTAATTTTTTAGTTTCTCGTTTGAGGTCTTTTTGGTTGCGGCACGTCACATTGATAATCTTAAAATCCTGATGCTGAAATAAACTGCGCCATCGCCAATCAGTTTGACTAATAGTTTTGTGTGTGCCATTATCGTACCACCATGTACCATAGTATTTTTTTCCGTCCAGACTCATCTCTGCAAAAAATACTTTTTGCTTCCCGACAGATATTACATTTTCATAAATTATTTCATAACCGCTTGCTTCCCAACAAATTAAAGGATTGTGGTTTGTTATTCGGTAAGCTTCTTGATTCTTGATATAAATCAAAGCACGAGTTGAACTAAGTTGTAGGATTTGATTTGGTAACTGAACTGCCTCGTAGCCTAAAAGCTGAATTTTAGGCAAGTGAATCTCAGTATTGCCCCCAGAAAAATGAGTTAATTTGATATTTGCTGTTAATAAACTTAATGGCAAAATAATATTTAAAATAATACGGATTTCACGGCGTAACCAAGGTGAATTTTTAGGAAACATCGGTACAGATTTACCTGTGTTTTTGACTTTTTTCTGAAGTAGTAAATAAGCTGGTATTATAACCATAAAAATTAATGTTATTAAACCGATAAGTTCATGTTCAATTGTTCCAGCATAAGCTCTTACTTGAATTATCCAAATTATGCGGACTAAATTTGCTAAAATTATGGCTAGAGTTACTCCAAAAATCATGGGTAAAATAACCTTGAGGTTGACTTGATGTTTATATTTCTTCTCAAAATGAGTCAGGATTAAAAATACCGAAAAAAAGCCTATAATAGTCATGTGTAATCCCATACAAGCGGTATCTACTGTAAATATTTCTCCTTGAATATCAATTAGGTTGCCTCGTACAGTATTGGGTAAGCCTGTGATTTGTAGGAGAAAACCTGCGAATGAAGTTAATTGTAGTCGAATTGGAAAACTAAAAATATCGAATAAATAACCCATACGCGGTAATGTCAATAATAAAAGAAAAGGAGCAGTCAGATTTAGTTTACCTAATCGACTTTCGACTAGGAAAAAGCATGTAAATCCTAAAGCCAAAATCAAAAGAGTTTCGACTCCTGTAATTGCAAACATAGCCAAAGTTAATATAGCTGGGATGGCGTACCGATAAGAACGAGTTTCGGGTTTGGCAATATAAACCGCCAAAGGAATAAGTAAGAAAATGACCGCAGAAGAGGAAAAACCGTAGTGTTGGAAATAATTAAAAATTATGCCGTAAGAAGCTAAAAAAGAAGCTCCTAGCAAAAGTTGGAGTTGAAAAGTACGGATGCTATCAAACTCTAATTGTGAAAGTTTTCGTATCATAATAAGACAGTTTTCCAAGTCATGAATTACTCATTTGCCTGACAGAAAGACAAAGACTTTGCCAAAGACTCAGTATTTTTGCCAATTCGTCTTCAGGGGTTTTCTCTTCTGAAGAAGAAATAAAATTTTTTCGTAAAGTTTCCTACATTTTAAAAAGCGTTTCTCAAATTTGCTCAAAAATCCGAAACGGAAACGTCCCTATTTTCGGATATTATACCCTAATTTTTTGACCAAGTCCTTAGAAATCTAAAAACTAAAATTTATGATTTTTAAGGGTTATTTTGTTGAACTAAATACAACTAAAATCTTGAAAATATTACGTTTAATAATTCAAAAATTATATCAAATTTGGACAATTTTCAATTTTACTTGGCTGATGCTTTTCTCTGTTCCTTTGATTATTGTCTTGATAATTATAAGTGAGAAACAAGGAGGAGAAATGGCGAATTGGGTTCTAAAATTCTGGGGAAGAGGATTTTGTGCATTAAGTGGAATTTTTTATAAAACCATTGGTAAGGAAAAATTACTACCGAATACTCCCTATATTTTTACGGCAAATCATTGCTCATTTTTGGATTCTCCAGCAATGGTACACGCTATTCCCAATCAATTTCGGGCATTAGGAAAAAAGGAAATTTTGAAATATCCTATTTTTGGTTTTTTGTTTCGATATATTGGCGTAACAGTTGATAGGTCGAGCCTCCGAAGTCGGACAGATAGTTTGGCTTCTATTCGGAAAAAATTGGACAAACAAATGCACATTTTGATTTTTCCAGAAGGACGAATGAATATGACTTCAAACCCTTTGCTTCGGTTTTATGATGGTGCTTTTCGGTTAGCAATCGAAGCCCAAACTCCTATTGTCCCAACTGCTATTTTGAATTCTCGAACGATTATGCCTCGTAAAAAATTTCGTTTGCAAACAGGAGTGATTACAGTTCAATTTGCTGATCCGATTCCGACCAAAGGAATGACCGTAGAGCAAATTAAAGAACTCAAAACCAAGGTATATACCGAAATAGAACAGATGATTTTGGAATTTGAACAATCTCCCAAAACGCTATCGAATCGAAAACCGTTGAATTAAATTTGTATGTTTTGGAAATTCTTGAGCCAACTTTTTAGCTTCAGCAAGTTCGAAATCTTCAAAGTCGAAAGCTGGCGACATCATACAACCAACCAATACAAATGCCTCTTTGCTTTTATCATGAACTTCAGCACAAAACCATGATTTAGCTTGAATAAATACCTGCAATTGTTCGCCTTTATTGGTATTTTGTCCTAAAAAATGAGTTTTTAAATCTCCATTTTTTTGAATTTCATATAATGTTAAAGCTGAATTTCCTGCATGAAAAAACCAACCTTCATCCGCTTTGAGTCGGTGAAAAGCGGAAATATCCGTTCCTGTAAGCATGAAATAAATACTTGTTGAGAAAGGACGATCTCCTGCAAAACGTTCTGGTAAACAGTTTTTTGAGATGATTTCGTTAGAGCGATAAATTTCTTTAAAGTATCCTCCTTCGGGGTGTTTTTGAAGGTCTAATTTTTTTATCCAATCAGTGCTTGTGAGAGACATATATTTTATAATTTAATTATTATTTCTCTAATATAATTAAATTATCTTACTGGGGTGGTTTAGTGATTCATTTTTGATCAGAATACATAAAGATTTATCAATCAAAATTAACACTGAATATACTTTTTCAGGAATCAAAAGATTAAGAATTATACCACATCAAATTTGACTCAACACGACTAAAGTCCAATAACAAGTTTTTAGAATTGTCATCGGACTTTATAATTTTAGACCTATCAATCACAAATAATGAAAAAATGCGATAAGCTCTAATGATTTTAATATATTTTTTGTAGATATTCTACATTGAAAGTAAAGACTCTATATCAAATGATGGATTAATTAGAATGAATAAACTGCTCCTAATACAAAAGAACTTAAATTACTAACTTGTTGTAATTCAGGATTTAAGAAAACGTCATCTGAAGCGTTATCTACCCGAAGCTCTGGGATAATATGTAAATCTCCTATTCCAAAACTTCCTGATACAGTAATCGCTGTCATACTTGCTTTTCCGTCATTATCATAAGCTCCAATAATTTCATACCCTTCATTAAATTCAGCAAAATACTCTGCCCGAACTCCTACACTTACTTTATTAGATATAGTATGTTGTAAATATAATGCAGTTCCCATAAATCCAGGCGCATCTCCCTCAATGTCCTCAATGGTTGCTCCTGTATAAGTTTCTCCCAAAGCTGTTGAGTTATAAGTTGCATTTAAACCTGCATACCATTTTTCGGATAAATTCCAGCCTGTTGTTAAATCTACTTGAAATAATGCTCCTTTAGATTCTTGATTAACTACTGCAGTACTTTTTCTTAGTTTACCGTCTTGGTCTCCATATAAAAAATTCAAATACGCACTTCCTTTATCGTTAGAATATCCGAGTTGAGCACCAAGAGTATATGTCCCAAATGGAGCAAACTCAGTCATATCTGTTGGATTCATTACGCCAATCATAGCGGAGAAATTTTCAGATAACGCAAAATCTGCTTTCAAACCTGTATGTGAAAAGGGTCCATATGAAAACATGTACGAAGTCGAATAATTAAAATTACTAGCGGGAGAAATTACTTCATAACCTAAAAAAGTATTGAAATTACCAATCGTAAAAGTTATTGCATCCGAGGCATTCCAATATACATAAAGCTGATTAATAACTTCAGAACTTCCATTGCCCAACGAGCCAAATACAGCATCTCGTCCACGAGGACCAAAAACAAAATCTGCGACAAATCCTACATCATTGTGATCTATAGAAGCGACCACATTTGCCATCCCTAAAGAGAACCCTGATAAGTTCGCAAATGATGTGGCAGGTGCTATTGCATTCTCATCATTAGGAGCATTCAAGTTTGCACGGAAATACGCATCCACTGAACCACTAATCGATAATTTTGGCTTGTCTTTTTGCTCATTATCCTGAGCCAGTAACGCTGAAGTATTGCCAATGTATGCTGATAAAATTACAAATAGACTGAAGAGTTTTAAGATAGGAAACCGCTCTATCCATAATGATAGTGTAGAAATAGGTAAAGTGTGCGTGTGCATAATAATTTTCTTTTAAGATATAAAGATTGTGAATTCATTACGGTTGCAAACATACACACACATTTTCATAAAACAAATTTTTAAGCTTGTATTTTGCCCTATGTTGTATGTTTTTTTATAAAAAAATAAAAATACAAGGTAAAAAAATACCCTTTATATACATAAAATCTTTTTTTAATTGTGAGTTACCATTATTTTTAAACTAAGCATTAATCTATAAATAGTATGATAAATAGGAAATAGTGTAAATGAAAATATCTATTTAGATATTTTAATTAAATAATTATAATTGGTAATATTTAATTGGTTTGTGTATGATTAACAATCAATAAAAAAATAAATAGATTATTATATTTATAAATATAATAATATTATTATTTGATTAAATAATTTTTTTGCAGGAATCCTTTAAAAATGATAAATAGTGATAATACTTATTTTAAATATCTATTGGTGTGGATACTAAAATAGTGCTTGGAATGAAGACCTAAGAGTACTATATCTCATGTTAACTTAGGGATAAATTCAAAACACGTATGAGATAGATTTTGAGTATAATCAGTATATAAGTGGAGGGAAGCAGTTGTATCTTTGAAATACAATTGCACAATATTATTCTGACTTAATTTCTTCGAATTTGGGCAAAAAATTGAGTCAAAAGAGCTTGAGATTCTTGTGTCAAAATCCCACTTAGGATTTCGGTTTTAGGATGAAAAAGAGATTTGCCTGTTTTTTTGAAACCATATTTTTGGTCTGATGCGCCATAAACCACTCGTTTGAGCATTGCCCAATAACATGCCCCCGAACACATCACACACGGTTCAAGTGTCACAAAAAGCTCACAATCTTTCAAAATTGTATTGCCCAAAGTATTACAAGCTGACGTAATAGCCAGCATTTCAGCGTGTGCTGTGGGATCTTTGAGCCGAACAGTTTGATTGTGAGCTTTTGCCAAGATTTGATTTTGATGAACAACAACTGCTCCTACAGGAATTTCTTGTTCCTCAAAAGCTTTTTCTGCTTCTTTCAGAGCTAGTTGCATAAAATACTCGAATCGTTCTGTAGAATTTTGGAAGAGCATAAACAATTAAAATAATTCTTAA
This sequence comes from Cytophagales bacterium UBA2561, assembly GCA_002340355.1. GTDB lineage: Bacteria > Bacteroidota > Bacteroidia > Cytophagales > Thermoflexibacteraceae > UBA2561. Next base: position 195,809 of record DDLX01000017.1, on the reverse strand, counting down.
CAAAAAATCTTGCTCGTGGAAAACAGTATGAATCTTCTTGGGAAGTCAGTTTCTATTGTAGAAAAAGACGCTTTTACTTTTTATTACTGAAAAACTTATCTTTCTTGAAATAGTTGAAATTTGAGCCATTCAATAGGTTTAATGCTTAGTATATAAACTAAAAAAGGAAAAAAACCAACCTTATAACGAATCAAAGTACCAATATTTGGCGTAGCTAATGCCATTAGAATCCCAAGAACGAATATAAATGTAAATGTTGCAGTTAGTAATAAAAGTTTATTTTTTAAATTCCATTTTCTTTTTTTCAAGAAAAGTCCAATATTCATAAAAATTAATCCATATAAAAATAAGTTTTCCAGACGAATAGGTAGCTTGAGTAATCCACCAGATTCCCACGGAAACGGACGTAAAAAAGCTCCTATAAAAGCATGAGGCGTATTTTTTATAAATGATTGAATATCAGGTTTTAATTTTGAATAAGAAATAATATTTTCAGCCTTACTCAACTCCATCAAGAAAGCGTTATTTTTAACAACGACTTCTAAAAAGCGACTCAAATGCAAATTAGGATGAATTTGGGAAGCTACTCCTAAAAGCATCCCAAAAATTCCTAAAAACATAAAAATTTGAAAATAACTATTGACTAAGAATCTTTGTTTTATCTCATGAGTGAGTGCGTAAGCAAATAAAGTAGGCAAAAGAACAGCAAAATAATAGTACTTTATTTTGAAAATTACCCAGAGTAAAATAAGAAGTATAAAAATAGAAATTAGTTGCTCAAAAAGTAGTAAAAGTCTATGCTTTTGGGTCAAAAATAACTTATGAGTTAAATGAAAAAAAATAGTTAAAACCAATCCCAAACAGCCCACTAAAATTGTTTCTTTGAGGATACTCGAACTCCAAAACACCACTGAAGGAATGAAGAAAAAACTTAGGGCTAAGGCTTCTTTTGTTTTAGGAAATATCTTGGCAAGTGTATTGGCGCATTGCCAGAGTCCAAAAAATGAAAACAGAGAGAAATAAATTGATATTAACCAATAATTATTATTCGTTAAAAAATTGAAAATGTGAGTGATACGATACATAAAAACGGCTCTAGAATTGGTATCGTAGCCACTTCGCAAAATATATTCGTAAATATGATAATCTTTTTGAAGTAACCAATTGAAATAAGTTTCAAAATCTCGTTTTGCTAATTCGATAACCATTTGACCATGAGCAAAATATGACCATGTATCTCCTGAGAAAAATAATCGTTCGGAAATGGGATAATTTGGATTGGGGTAAGAATAAAAATGCAAATAAATTGCTCCCAATGTCCAGCCTGCCAAAATTTTGAATGTCAATCCTAATCCAAAATAAACCCTTAGATTGGAGGTTTTTGCCTTATTCCAGAAGAGGAAAATTAACCCTGTAATTATTAGAAAATGAATGAAATAAATACCAATTTGAGTTGGTGTAATTGGAAAGATAGACATGTCAAATTTTTTTCGAAGATGGGAAATCCTGCTTTTTTGGCTAAATTTGCACAAAAATAAACGATTAGAAAAGTCCAAAAAAACGAATCTGATGTTAAATCTGGAGGTGATTTGTATTAATGATAAAAACCGCCCTAACGAAGTTCCGATGAATCGTTGGGTCAAGGAAGGTAAAACGTATCATGTCATTGAGGTTTCCAAATTGAATATGCAACAAGGCATTTATGGCTGTAAACTTGCTGAAATTAATAACGATGATTTATTTCCGTATCAATATTTTCGATTAGACCGTTTTGCCGTATCGGTGGATGATGCGATGCTCGAAAAAGTTCTTGAAGAAATTGATATTAGTGAATTGGAGGAGGTCTTAAATCCTGAAGAAGAAACTGTTCCTGTTGAGAAAGAGGAAGAGGCTTTAGTATAGATTAGAATACTGATTATGAAAAAATTAAACCTATAAGAATTTAAAATCCTTATAGGTTTTTTTATGAAAGATGAAATCCTAAAGAGGAATATTTCCGTGTTTTTTCTTAGGAGCAGCAACGGCTTTGTTTTCCAAAGACTTGAATGCTCGAATTAATTTCTGACGAGTTTCTGAAGGTTTGATAACTTCATCAATATACCCTCTTGCACTAGCACGATATGGCGTAGCAAATTTTCGAGTATACTCATCTACTTTTTCTTCCAATTTAGCTTCAGGATTTTCTGCTTCTTGGATTTCTCGGCGGAAAATAATTTCAGCCGCTCCTTTAGCTCCCATTACTGCAATCTCAGCTGAAGGCCAAGCATAGTTCAAATCAGCTCCAATGTGCTTTGAGTTCATTACATCATATGCTCCACCGTAGGCTTTCCGAGTAATTACCGTAATACGTGGAACAGTTGCTTCACTAAAAGCATATAATAACTTAGCACCATTACTAATAATGCCATTCCACTCTTGGTTAGTGCCAGGCAAGAATCCAGGAACATCAACCAAAACTAACAATGGAATATTAAATGAGTTACAGAAACGAACAAATCGTGCTGCTTTTCGGCTAGTATTAATATCCAAAACTCCCGCTAATACGGCAGGCTGATTACCAATAATTCCTACACTTCGTCCACCTAATCGTCCGAAGCCAACGACAATATTTGCCGCAAAGTCTTTATGAACTTCTAAGAATCCATCCTCACCATTATCAATTAATTCGTGAATAATTTCACGCATATCGTAAGGCTGATTGGCATTTTCAGGAATAATAGAGTCCAAAGTAGGACGGCTTTCATCACCCGCTTCGTAAGGCAACATTGGAGGATCTTCCTCGCAGTTTTGAGGCACAAAGCTCAGTAATTTTCTGATGTCGAGGATACAAGCTGCTTCATTAGGAGAAGTGAAATGTGTATTCCCACTTTTGCTAGCATGAGTTGTCGCTCCACCTAGTTCTTCAGCCGTAACTTCTTCGTGAGTAACCGTTTTTACTACGTTAGGTCCTGTTACGAACATATACGAAGTATTTTCAACCATCATGATAAAGTCGGTCATAGCAGGTGAATAAACCGCACCACCCGCACAAGGACCCATAATTGCTGAAATCTGAGGAATAACGCCCGATGATTGGACGTTTCGATAGAAAATATCAGCATATCCTGCTAAGGAAACAACTCCCTCTTGAATCCGTGCGCCCCCCGAATCATTCAGACCAATGACAGGTGCGCCGTTTTTCATGGCTAAATCCATGATTTTACAGATTTTCTCGGCATAGGCTTCAGATAAGGAGCCACCAAAAACCGTAAAATCTTGCGAAAAAACATATACTAAACGTCCATCAATCGTACCGTATCCTGTAATTACACCATCACCTAGATAATGTTCTTGACCAATACCAAAATCTTTACAGCGGTGCGTAATAAATTTTCCAATTTCTTCGAATGAACCTTTATCTAGTAATAAATCAATACGCTCACGGGCAGTTAATTTACCTTTCTTGTGTTGGCTTTCAATGCGTTTTTCACCACCGCCAAGAAGTGCTTCAGCATTTTTACGGTCTAATTCCGCAAATTTCGCTTCGTTTCCAGTCATGGATTAAGTATGTTAAGGGGTTTTTAATTTTATAATTTTACTCAAAATTTAAAGATAAGGAAAAATCTCAGATTCTAGAATCTTCTCAGCAGATTTTCATATTTCTTTAAATCAGTACGTTTTCCCAAAAGTATGAATTTTTCAATAAAGCTAATGCTTTTTATTAGGCAAAGTTAGACGGCTCTTGTTCGGATTTTGATGTAAGAATTTATTTTTTAATCACACTTTTAGCTCGAAATGTGTGGATTAAAGAATAAATAAATATGATTAATATTCATAATCTTTAGTTACATAATATCTTATTTTTTTAGATTACGTTTGACAAAAGGACTAAAAATTTGTTTGTAATCGTTAAAAAAACAGTTAAAAAATCAAAAACAATCTAATCTAAAATCACATGGTATTGCTGACTACTTGGAACTCAAACTATATTCTCGAAACCGTTAATTCCTTTGATTTATTAGTTATTTCTGCTTGTTTATTATCTGCATTTGTTACAGCCAATTTATTGATTCCCGAAATTATCAAAATTACCCATAATTATGACTTACATGATTCCCCAGATGAAGCTCGTAAAATTCACCAACATCGGATTCCAACTTTTGGAGGAATGGCAATTTTTATCGGGTTTTCGCTTTCAACTTTAGTTTGGGCAATTTCAGTACAGGCTCATATTCAGTATCTTATTAGCTCTATTTTGGTCATTGTGGTCGTAGGGATGCGAGATGATTTCTTGCCTCTTTCGGCACGTTATAAGTTACTCGGGCAATTTATCGCTTCCTTTTTTATCATGTATTTTGGAGAAATTCGGTTTTCATCTTTACATGGGTTTTTGGGAATTTATGAACTACCTATTATTTGGAGTTATTTGATTACACTTTTTACGATTATTGTAATTACTAATGCCTTTAATTTAATTGATGGAATTAATGGATTGGCTGGAAGTATTGCTATCTTAGTTTTTTCGACTTATGGCGTTTGGTTTTATTTTCATAACAATCAAATTATGACGGTAGTTTGCTTTAGCTTGCTTGGATCAGTTATTGGATTCTTGCGGTATAACTTTAGTAATCAAATATTTATGGGAGATACAGGTGCGCTTTTATTAGGTTTCTTGGCATCTGCAACAACCATTATATTTATCAATGAGAACGCTACAAAACTTCCCTATCAAGCTTTCCGATTTGCTAATCCAATTACGATTGCTTCTTGTATTATGGTTTATCCATTATTTGATACACTTCGTGTATTTGTTCTTCGTATTATACAAAAACGTTCTCCTTTTTCACCTGACCGTAATCATATTCATCACCTTTTTTTACGAATTGGTTTTTCGCATTTACAAGCAACTGGTGCAATCTGTACTATAAATTTTATTTTTATCGTTTTAGGTATTTTTTCTGACGCTTTTGCAAATGATAATTACATGATTCCAATTATTGTTAGCCTTGCATGGATTCTAAGTTTAATACTGGCTAAGTGGGTCAATATTTTCGAAAAAAAAGAAACCCTTACCTCTTCTAAATCACTCAAAACTGCCCCTAAGAAGGCTTAAACCTTATTTTTATAATTTTTATCCTTTCTACAAATTGATATATTGTTTATAGTATTGGAGTATTTCCCAATAAATTATTTAATTATTTTGGCTTTTAAAAAGCGTGTTTTCTTATGAAAAAATCGTATTTTACTTATTTTTTAAGGAAATAGGTATTTTATTAGAATTGATGTTTTTGAGGAAAAAAATTCAAAAAGAAAAATAGAATGCAATTTTCATTTCTCAAAAAAAAGTAGTAAAATTGCTAAAATCTTACGTAAGATTGGTTTTAAGGCTTTTTTTTTGATTTTTTAATTCATTAATTAAACTTTAATAATCCAATTATAGACAAAAAATAATTTAATACAGTCGGTTTGCTTTTTGCTGACAAATCTCTTCATATAGAAACTCCATATACTCATGGCGAAGTTAAAAAATATTATTAAGCAATTATCTGAACGTGACTATCGTGCTATTTATGATAGTTTAACTGAGAGCAGTGCCGACAAATCGGCGTATTTATTACGAGCTATTCGAGAAAAACACCTCTCGGATAATAAGGTCATGGACGAGCTAAATGTTAATAACAATGCGTATTACACGCTTCGCTCTCGTCTGAACCAGAAAATAGAAGAATACTTGCTTCAGCAGATGGAAAGTCCGCGCACGGATTTATTGAAGAAAGTAGCCAATATTAATGAAATTATCTTCACGAAAAAACGAGCGATTACTGTTGCTACACTTCAGAAACTAGAAAAGGAACTCATTGATTATGACCTTTCTAACGAGTTAACAATTGTTTATAAAACGCTTAAAAAATTACACGTCAATTCGCCTGATCATTTTCAATATTCGCAAGCCTATAACAAGCATGTTGCTTATACTCTAGCCGTGGATAAGGCGGAGGATATGTTGTCAGAATACTTCAAAAAATTTGGGATTTATTCACTGACTGGAGAAGAAAGAGACCGTTTTGAGTTGGTAGTTACACACCGAGAAATGAACAATACTTGTCGTTTATATTCTTCGCATCGTTTATATGTTTATCAGTCTTGTATTAATATTTTTCATCGTCTTTTCGTAATGCAAGAAGACGACTATGATCCTGATAGTGAACCAATTGAAGATATCTTAGAACAAGTTGAGAAGACCTTTAATACTTATAAATTAGATTCGATTTATTACCATCTACGGATTGTGTTCGAATTTTTGAAACATGAATACTACAACCATTATCGAGTATATAAAAAAGCAGAAAAGTACTATGAAGATGTAAATGAAAATATTTCAATTTTACTCTCGAATTATGGACTTTATACTTTTCCAGCTCAATTTTTGGTTACAAAAATGCACCGTTGTATGCGTCTCCAGACTCAACACATGATGTATAGAGAAAATGGAGAATTGTTTTTTGAGCATGAAACCGATGAAAATGATGTGCCTCGTTATGTGATTTACGTGATGTACCGAGCTATTTCGTGTTATTATGTTGGAAAATATGACGAAGCTGCTAAGTGGATAAATGGTTTACTAAATACCTTGAGTCTCAAGAAGTACCCTTTTGCTATGATTGAAATTAAATCAGTTTTGGCATTACAATACTGTTTGATGCGAGAAATGGATTTATTCAATCAATTGGTAAATAGTATTCAGCGTCAGATTCGGATTTTAGGTAAGCAAAATTGCGAGCATATTGTTACGTTTATAAAGATAATGAAAACGGCAACAAGTGAAGTAAAGCGTGATAAAAATACTAAAATCAAGAATATCTTGTATCGTGCTAATAATTCTAAACGAAAACTTTTTTCACCTACTTCTTGGTTCCGAATTGATGAGGAACTAATTGATAAGATGATAATTAACTACGATATAGAAGAAGTTCGAAGATAAACTTGACTAAGACTTGCTAAGTTTTTAGAGCTTAGTAAGTCTTAATTTCCGTTCTTTTTCAGCCCAAATATTTTACAATTTGATGAAGCTTTTGAGTATCTTTTAAAATAATGGCTCGTTTTTGGACTTCAATTAGATTCTCCTCTCGGAATTCCTTCAATAAACGCCCTAAACTTTCGCGAGCCGTACCGATAATATTTGCCAAATCTGCTCGAGGCAATTGAATTTTAGTTTTTGATTGATTAGTTTCCTGATAACGTTGTTCTAAAATTAATAAGAATAAAGCTAAACGTTCTCGTAAAGTCCTGTGTGCCAGTACAGTAATAATATTTACCAAAACTCCAAATTCGTGTCCCATATTTTGAATAAGTAATAATTTTAGACGGGGAACTTGGGTTAATAGTTTATCAAAGTTACTTTTTCGAATAAACAAAAGCGCACAATCTTCAAGGGCTTCACAGGAATCTTCATAATTTTCATCACACAAAAGCGGATGATATCCCAACAAATCTCCTGATTTATAGACATAAAAAATCTGTTCTCGCCCATCAGCCCCTATTTTGAAAATTTTGGCTCTGCCTTTCGTCAGAAGAAATACCCCTGTTGGAATCCCATCCTCATAGAAAATTAGCTTGTTTTTCTTGAAGGTAAGCTGTTCAAAATAAATAGAAACGATACTTTGCTCCTCAGTAGTTAATGAAGTAAAAATCTTATCACTTTGGAAGTTAAACTTATCAAGGTCAATTTGCATAATTGTATTTATAATCATTAAAAATTGTAACAATAATCACATTTTTATTTTACAAAAGTCCTTTTTCTAAATAATAAGTTTGTTGACCTTTGCTTTTGTTATGTTGAATCGACAAACTATATTGTCCTTTTTAGCTCTTTTACTGATGTTCTTTTTCATCAGCAACGAAGCTAATTTATTTTGGCGAAATGTAACGATTGGTGAAGAAGCCAAAGAAGAACGGGAAATTGAGCAAGAACTTTTCGAACGTCGTGAATGGGAAAAAAACGAAACAAAATGGACAACTGATTATCAGGGAGGAACGTTTGGACTTCCTCATATCTCCGTTTTGTTTTACAACCTTCACGAAATTCTGGTATATATAATTGAATCATTTCATTTTGTACATCTGTCTCAATCGTCACTTTATATTCTTTTCTGTTCCCTCAAAATTGATTGTAGTTAAGCCCAATTTCTTATCTTTTTCCGAAAAAAAATTCCCAAAAAATTGTAAATCAAGCTTTTATAGAGATATACTTTTTCTATCAGAAATCTGATAAAGGGATTGGGTTTGTTTCTTGAAAACCAGCTAGAAATACTCAGTAAACCCAAAAATATTTGGGAAAAACAGGCGAAGGGGATTTGGTGGAAAAGTAAGTATGTTCTGCTTCCCCTTGCGCCCTGAGTAATTTAATTACAAAGTCATTGAAAATTCATTTAATAAAGACAATGTAATGTCTTAACTGTAGCACATTAGGGCTATAAAAATGACTACTCTAACCTACTAAAATTTTATTGATTTGCAAAACATTGATTATCAATTAGATTAAATCAAATTTAATTTTTCCATAGCGGTGGGTTTGCAAACCCACCGCTATGGAAAAATGGCTTTTTAGCCCGATAAACAAAGACTGTTAAACAATTTTAATACTAATATATCTTATAAATTATTTTTAGTAGGGTAGAGTAAAAAATGACTACATCAATTTGTATATAAAACACGAAAATTTTGAAATACCATGAACTTAGATTTAGTTTTATCTAATATTATTTCTCCTCCAATTTTGTTTTTTGTTTTAGGGATGTTTTCAGTATGGGTTAAGTCCGACTTAGAAATTCCGAAAGCTCTCGCAAAGTTCTTTTCTTTATATTTATTATTAGATATTGGTTTTCACGGAGGTTATGAACTCCATCATAACGGATTCTCGTGGAACATCGTAACAACTTTAATAGCCTGTATGCTATTGGCTTTCGTAGTACCAGTTTACGCCTTTTTTGTTCTCAAACGTAAATTTAATACACCAGATGCGGCGGCTGTTGCAGCTACATTTGGATCAATTAGTGCTGTAACATTTATTACAGCCGTCAGCTTTTTGGAATCGGCACAAATCCATTACGGTGGCTATATGGTGGCAGGAATGGCACTGATGGAGTCCCCTGCTATTATCGTAGGAGTTATTTTATTTCAGACCTTTAAAGGTAAAGAAATTACACTAAATGGCAAAGGACTTTATAAACGACCACAATGGGGGCATATTTTGAAAGATGCTTTTTTTAATGGTTCAGTACTTTTATTAGTTGGAGCTTTGTTAATTGGCATTGTTACGGGAGATGCTGGTTGGAAAGCCTTTAAGCCATTTGATTCATTATTCAAAGGAATTTTAACCTTCTATTTATTGGATAACGGTATTGTCGCTGCCCGCCGACTGAAAGCCTTGAGAGGTTCAGTAGTATTTATCGTAAGTTTTGCGATTCTGATGCCTTTATTCAATGCATTAATGGCGATTTTGGTATCGAATCACTTATTAGGACTTGGTGAAGGTGATGCACTTTTATTTACAGTTTTGGCGGCGAGTGCTTCATATATAGCTGTTCCTGCTGCAATGCGTTTGGCAATTCCTGAATCAAATCCCGCCTTTACAGTACCTGTTGCTTTAGGAATTGTTTTTCCGTTTAATGTTATTGTTGGTATTCCGTTATATTTTTACTTGATTCACATACTTTAAAAATAATATTCTTATGAAAAAATTTGAAACATACAAAAAGGTTGAAATTATTATAGAATCAGTTAAACTAGAAACGATTATTTATCAATTAGAAGAAATTGGAGTTCCAGGATTTACGGTAGTTGGGAATATTTCAGGTAAAGGAATTAATGGTGTTTCTGACCATAATTGCAAGGCAAAAGTTTTTGAAAATACTTATATTTTTACGATTTGTTCTGAAGAGCAAGCCGAAGAAGTAACTGATTATTTACATCAAGTTTTTAAATATTTTTCAGGAGTTTGTTTTGTTTCTGATGTGATGCAAATGAAATCTGCCTAACTATAAAGAATACTCCCTTGTAACTTTTTGTTAGTAGGGGGCTTTTATTAATTTACTCTACTCTACTAAAATTTTATTGACTTACAAATTACTGATTATCATTTAGATTAAATTTAATTTTTCTATAGCGGTGGGTTTGCAAACCCACCACTATGGAAAAATGGCGTTTTAGCTTAATAAACAAAGACTTTTAAATAGTTTGAATATTAAGTATATCTTGTAAATCATTTTTAGTAGGGTAGAGCATTATTAATCTATAGATTGTTAAAACTCTATTTTATAACTGATATTAGGTAAAAAGCCTAGTTGAGTTACTTTCTCAATGCTTTTGGTGTCATCATCATAATAGTAATAAACAGGATTTAAGGCATTTAGTAGGTTTTGAATGTCAATCTTGAAAGTTCGAGTAGTTTTACCTCTATCAGTGCGAACTCCGATTTGTAAATCTAGTCGTGAGAATGGGTCATTTTGAGTTTCATAAGCTTGAGCATATTCTCGGACAGTTTCACCTTCCAAAATGGACTCTTCTAAATTAATTGGAATGGTTCGATTTCCTCCTGCATAACTATATCTAGTACTGAAAATCAATTTTTTATTTCGTCCTTTTCGACTAATATCGAATTCCTTTCCTCCCAAGAAATTGAGAGCATAATTTCCGTTAAATTGCGTATTTCGCTCAATGCCATCAAGTGCTTTATATTTGGAATCATACACTGAACTCGTAATTAAAAAATAATAGTCATTAGCAAAAAACCGCTCTAAGGTTAATTCTATTCCATAATTCCGACCTGTTCCTTTATTAACCATTTCGCCATTCACGAAATTTTCAATTTGATTTAGCATTGAGTAGTGTCTATCTTCGGGATCGGTACTAACAGGAATATTGTACAAATCTTGATAGTAGGCTTCGATATTTAAATGCAAATCATCATTCAAATAACTGTGATAACCAATGACATAATGACGGGCTTTAGGAATAGCCATATTTTTATTAAGCTGCTGATTTTCAAGTGTTACTTCATTTTCAGTAAATGCTAAGTAAGTACTTACGGGATCAAGTCGGGAGTGAACTCCAAAACCAGCACTCACAGCATGTTTCGGATGAATTTGCCACTTTAAGCCTGCTCGTGGTTCGATGGAAGTATTTCCATTCAGATTAAATCGGAGATAATGCACCCCAGAATTTAAGGTCAAATTAGGTAAAATTCGATATTTCCAATTGGCATAAGCTTGAAAGTAACCTGCATTTCCATTGTCATCTAGTAGGGTTTGTAGTCGATTTTCGTCTTCATCCCAAGAATTAGATTCCATTTCATAAAATAAATGGCTATAAATTACGCCTGTTTGAATTTTATGTTTTGCATTAATTTTATGATTTAAAGTAATATTTCCTCGTAGAGAACTATAATAAATAGCTTCTTTATAATCGTGGCGATATTCAGCCGTGTTTTTATCTAATACTTCATTTTCGTAATCACCGAACCACCTAGAACCTGAAAGAGTCGTTTCTAAATAGGTTTTTTTTCCGAGTGACAAATGATTTTTTAATCCAATTACTCCCATTCCTGCACCAAAATCACCAATGTCATCAATCACACCTGCACTATTTTCGGACTCTTCATGAATACCACTAATGCCACCTATTCCAAAAATGGTAAAGTCTCCTGCTTTTTTAGTCGGAAAGTAAAATTTGAATGCACCATCTTGATAAGTTGGAATATTATCACCTGCAACTTTTACCCCTAAAGTTGTCAAAGCAGCTAAAGAAGAATATCGATAATTTATTAAATATGAGGACTTTCCATCTTTTTTAAAATAGCCTTCAGACGAAACATCTAAACCTAACAGACTCATTTGGAAGGCGTGTTCTCGTTGTTGATCATTTCCTTTTCGAAGTTTGATATCAAAAACACCTGAATACGCATTGCCAAACTCAGCAGGAAATGCTCCTGTTAAAAAATCAGAATCACTTAAAATATTGCTATTCAGGATACTAATTGCTCCACCTGATGCACCTTCATTACTAAAATGATTTGGATTTGGAATTTCGATACCTTCCAATCTCCAAAGTAATCCTCTGGGAGAGTTTCCTCGAATAATAATATCATTACTGCCTGAAGGATTACTACTAACTCCCGCATACGCTGAAGCCATTCGAGCGGGATCATCCAAACTACCTGCATAACGCTTCGTTTCTTCTACGGTAAATCCTCTAGCACTAATTACTGCCATTTCGTTGAGAGGCTCGGTTTTATCACGAGTAGCATCGGCAGAAACAACTACTTCTTGCATTTGTACGGCAGATTCTGTCAGTTCAATTGTCAGGATAACTTCTTTTCCTGCACCAAGTAAGATATTAGGAATAATACGAGATTCATATCCAATAAAATCAATTTTTATAGCTTTTCTGCCTACAGGAATATGTTCTAACTTAAAGTTCCCATCAATATCCGTTACACTTCCTACGATGGGATTAGAATCAACTAATATTACAGTTGCACCTACAATAGGCATCTGAGAATCAATATCTTTGATTGTTCCTCGTAAGGTTTGAGTCAAGTTCTGGGCGGAAGTAATCTGAACTATTCCACTTACCAGTAATACCAAGAATAATTTTACCCAAAAGAAAGATGAGTTCATGAGTTTTTTGAATTAAAGTTAAAAGTTTGACGCACCCAAAGGAATTGGGATTTTGAAAATTTAAAGTTCGTTTCTAGATTGTTTTTTATATTTTTCAAGACAAAAAACCTCCTGCTTGGATTTTGTCAGAGAGTGACAAAATCCAAAAAATAAAATTTTAAAATCTTGGAAATGAATTGATTACAAAGTAAAAACGTTGTTAGAGTTTATATTAATTATACTAAAGTGTAAGTCTTAATTTGACGCTTTCGATAATAAGACAATTGACTGGGGATTTACCCTTATACTCGGTGGAGATTTTTTTCAAAAAAATTTGACGGATAGAGCAGGAAATATATTAACTATATGATTATCAGTAAAATAATAAAATACTGTATCTTACTAAAAATAATTTACAAAATATACTAGTAATAATATTATTAGAAAAATGTGTTTATCGGGGTAGAAAGCCACTTTTCCGTAGCGGTGGGTTTGCAAACCCTATGGAAAAATCCAATTGAATTTTATATAAATGATAATCAATGATTTGCGAATCAATAAATTTTAATAGGGTAGAGTAGTAACAAAGTATTAGACCTGCCAAATTTTTTAATTTGGCAGGTCTTCTTTCAAAATATTAGTATTAAGCATTCTCATCTTTTTTGGGTTGGTCTTGTTGTTTTTCATGTCCTGATTGTTGCCACTTCATATTTTCTTTATTGAGCAACCCTTCGATATTTTCTACTAAATCATGGTAGGCTTGAGCAGTATCATAAGGTTTAGTACGACTTGTGTAAAGCATTAATTCGTGTTGGAGTTGCTCCGCATTAGCACGATAGTCTTTCCATAATTTATAGTGATCTTCGAGTTCTAAATGCTTGGTAATAAAAACTAAAACAACCCCTGCGACAGAAGCAAAAATCTGTAATAACCATGAAAGTGAAACGGCATAGGGTGCAGGACCTAAATCACCTAAATCACATGAAGCACTAAAAGAGACTAAAACAGGAATTGTAGCTCCAATTCCAAATTCCCAGCGTTTGAGTTTTTTGTAGCGTTTTTGATGCCATGAGCTTTTTCTATCAAACCAATTCATCTGGTTCTCAAGTCTTTCAGTAATGTACTCGTCATCATTCATGACGGGGCGTAATCGTCCTTGTGGTTCTTCGTAGGTGGCTTCTACCTTTGGATTTTCTTCCTCCTGAGAAAGGTTAGGGTCTATGTTGTGTTGCGCTGCCATATCATAAAGAGTTTAGAATCAATAAATTATAGAATGAATTATCATAAAGTTGAATAAAAATAAAACTCAAGGGAACGAATTTCGGAAAAATTTAAGTTTTAATAGACTACCAATCTAGATTTTTAAACTTAAAAAATAAAACGTTATCTCAAAAAATACTTCAATCTTACAAATAGGTAGGAATTCTAAAAAATCCTAAACTACCTTAACCCCTCAAAATACAAACATAACAGTAGCATAATATATTCATTTAGATCTCTCTATTTCATTTGCAGTTTTTATAAATGGAGCGTAAAACCCACTCATCGCTTTAGCGTGCTTTAAAGCACAGGTGGGCTGTAAGCGACTACCCTTTTAAAATATACTGTCGAATCGTGTCAGGAGAAGCCTCTCCAATGGAGCATACAAAATATCCATCTGACCATAGGAGTTTTCGATACCAGTAATGTTTAGGTAAGGTTTGAGGATGTAAAAGCCAAAGTTGTCGGGTGGATTCTTGTTTAAGTCTTCTGAGGATTTGAGATACAGACAGCCGAGGGATATATCGAATTAAAAAATGCACATGGTCAATATCGGTTTCCATGACCTCAATTTCAAAGTCCAATTTAAAATCGGATTTTTCGGCAATCGCTAAAAATATAGCCTTGATGTTCTGATTGATTGTGCCTGTAAGTAGTTTTTTACGGTATTTGCAAACGAATATCAAATGACATTTCAAGTAATGTTTGGAGCGATTAGTAGAACTATAAACTGCTTTTTTCGCCATAAAATAGTATCTTTGTACTGATGAAAATGATTCACAAGTCATACAAATTTAGGATTTTTCCAAGCAAAAAACAGGAGGAATTGTTGTCCAAACATTTTGGACATTGTCGATTTGTGTTCAATCGTTTTTTGCATGAACGAAAGGAGGCTTATGAAGCCGATAAAACTTCTTTGAACTATTATGCGAATGCGAAATCATTAACGGGCTTGAAGAAAGAAACTGAGTTCAGTTGGTTAAAGGAGGTAAATAGTCAATCCTTACAAGCCAGCTTGAAACATTTGGATACCGCATACAAAAACTTTTTTAAGCAACAAAACCGATTTCCCCGTTTCAAATCTAAGCATGAACGCCAAAGTTTCAAAGTTCCTCAAAATGTGTTTGTTGTGGATGAAAAACTCATCATTCCAAAGTTTAGTGAAGGTATCCAGTTAAAACAGCATCGCCCATTAGAAGGAAAGATTTTGTTTGCTACGGTTTCTAAAACAACTACGGACAAATATTATGTTTCGATTACTTGTGAACAAGCGTACATTCCGTATCCAAAAACAGGCAAAGCCGTTGGAATTGATACGGGTATTAAGGAGTTGGTGATACTTTCAGATGGAAGTCGGCACGAAAATATTAAATCGCTGAAAACCAGCTTGAAAAAACTTAAATATGAACAACGTCAATTATCCAAAAAGCAAAAAGGGAGTCATTCCAGACTCCAGCAAAAGCGAAAATTAGTTTCGGTTCACGAAAAAATCACGCATATTCGAAAAGATTACTTGCATAAAGTTTCTACGGAAATTATCAAAAACCACGATATTCTTGTTGTAGAAGATTTGGCAGTAAAAAATATGCTGAAAAACCATCGCTTAGCCCAGGCAATGAGTGATGTTTCCTTAGGCACATTTTACACGATGCTGGAATATAAGGCGAAATGGAATGAAAAGGATTATGTTAAAATTGACCGATTCTTTCCCAGTTCCAAAACCTGTTCGAATTGTGGCTGGATAAACCAAGAACTAAAACTTTCGGATAGAAAATGGATGTGTTCCGATTGTGGAGAAATCCATGACCGAGATTTGAATGCTTCCAAAAATATTCTAAATCAAGGTTTAAAAATATTGTCTGGCTACGGGACGCAGTCGGACATAAAACAAAAACGGGAGGAGGCGTTGTCGTTGGACAAGTCGGCGAACCCCGAAGCCCTACCCATCAGCTTCGCTGTGGGTGGGTAGTTCACAAAGTACAAAAAATAAAGCTTTGAGAAATTAGAACCCTACAAATTCCTTTTCTGAAACCCAATATCACTACAAGAATTCTAGTACTTAATTTATTTTGTTATGAGATATCATTTACTTTTACTCTGTGGACTATTATTTACTCCTTTTTTTACTTCGTTCGGACAGACTGTAAGTATTTCTACGATTCGCACTACAAGTAACGATTTACCCCCATTTTGTGCAGAGTCTCAAGTAGCCATTACTATTAATAATTCAGGTTATACGAGTGGAGATTTTTATGTTGAGATTTCAGATAAAAATGGAGACTTTTCTATGCCAGCTGATATTACTAATGCTATTGGTGTGAATATCTCCAAATTAGTTGGACAATTACCTGCGGGATTGCCTACAGGAACAGGTTACAAAGTGAGGGTTCGACATAGCTCAGGTAGTTACAGCACCAATGAAAGTAGTCCATTTGCAATCCAAGCCAAAACAGGAGACCCTAGCACTTGGGGAAGTAATCAGTGGCAAGTGGCGGTCTATTCAGGACGAAACTTCAATGAATATAGAGGTTATTTCATTGATAATCAATTAAATATTGATACTGAATTGCATTGGGATAATGCGAATGGAAATCCTTCGAATGCTTCAAGTTATGATGGTTGTTCAGTCTCCAAAGACAATCATTCCTATAAATATCGTCGAAAGGGTTTTTCCTGTGGTTATTATAAACTCAGTGTTCCAAAACATGATGATGAGGCTTCTTTGTGGATTAATGGCACACAAGTCTGGAGTAAAACAGGGGCTTGTAATCCTTGCTCGAGTGATAAAGACATTTGGGAAGGTTGGTTAGGTACTTATTCGGAAGTGGAGTTTTGGGTAGGTGAAGGTTATGGACATTCTCACGGAGGATTGACTTTTGAATTAGCTGAATATGAGTTAGTTGCTATTTCGCCAGATGTCACGATTTGTGCAGGACAAACGGCATTCTTAACCGCCATCTCTAAGTATTCAGTTGTTTATGACTGGAAGCCTACTACAGATTTGAATATTACTTCGAGTCCAACCGTTGAAGCCTCACCTGCCGTAACAACAAACTATCGAGTTATAGTAACAGAAACAATTTCAAGATGCCAACAAACTAAATTTGTTACGGTTACAGTCAATAATTTGTCCAATACTCAAGCTGTTCAAAACAATGCTGAAACTTGTCCTGATGGCACAATTGAATTACAGGCAACAGGTGCAAATACTTATGAGTGGTCACCCAGTAGTACGCTAAATTCTAGTACAGGAGCGATAATTTATGCTAGTCCTCTGTTCACAACTGTTTATCAGATTATTGGTTCAAATGGATGTCATTTTTCAACTGCCTTTGTGACCGTAGAAGTTACGCCACCCGCAGGAGTTGATGATAGTATCTGGGGAACAAATAGTTGGAATGCTTATGTGTATGATAGCCGAACCGAAAAAACAAATCAATATTATTCGGATTATTCTCGACTTTTTGGTAAATACATCGAATCAGATTTAAACATTGATACGCGTGATCATTGGAATAATAACTTAACTCCTTCAGATGCGGCTACTTATGTGGGATGTCCTGTAACCGAAGATGTTCACGAAGTTCGTTATAAACGCGAAGGATTTCCATGTGATTTATATCAAATTGATGTCCCATATCATGATGATGGTTATGCTTTGGAAATAGATGGGACGGTAGTAGCAAGTGACAACTTATGGTATCAAAATAATCCTAAAACTAATGTTTGGCGTGGTTTTTTAAGTAATACCTCCAAAGTTCAATTCCAATATCAAGAAGGTTGGGGAGGCTCAGGTGGAGCAGTTAATTTTGTACCCATCGAATTAGTTGAAAATGATTACTTTACGTTTTGTCTAGGTGAAACCATCACTTTAAATGTACCTTCCTATACAGATGTAACGTATGCTTGGACAGGAGCAAATTTGAACTCTACAATAGGCGCAACCGTAACAGCAACACCAACAGGAAATACAGTTTATCAGGTCGTAACAACACATACGCCTTCGGGTTGCACAGAAATAGGATTTATTACGGTCGAAATAGAGACACAAACCTTAACTGTATCTCCCATATTCACCACAATTTGCGGAGGTGAATCTACAACTTTGACTGCTTCGGGAGCTACCTCTTATACATGGACATCAGGAAGTTTTACGACCATCGGAAGTAGTGTAGTTGTATCTCCAGCCTTTACGACTTCCTATCAAGTAGATGCTCAATTTTGTGCTTTGTCTTTTGCTACGGCTTTTGTTACGATTACAGTTGGAGAAGGAGATCCAACCGAGTTTGGTGATAATCAATGGTATGTTTATGGATATAATGGACGAAGTTTTGCACAATATTATGGACGTTATATCGAACCAAATCTAAATTTTGATTCGCGAAATCGTTGGAGAACAACTGACTCTCCATCAGATGCTTCGGGTTATGTGGGTTGTACTATTCCTAAAGATCAACACTCCGTAAGTTATAAACGAAAAGGTTTCCCGTGTGGCTATTATCAAATTGATATTACTAACCATGATGATGAAGCATGGCTTTATATTGATGGAGTAGAAATTTGGTCAAATACAGGATGTTGTCGAGCTTATGAGGATGTTTGGAGAGGGTTCTTAGGAACAAATTCTAAAATCGAATTGCGCTGGGGGGAAGGTTATGGAGGTTCAAACGGTGGTTTACGATTTATTGAATTACCTGATCAAACCATTATCACCAGCTCTAAAAATATTCGAATTTGCGAAACTACAACTACAACTATAACGGCAACTTCACCGATGCCTTCATCAGGAACTACATTTTCATGGTCAAAATCTAAGGATGATTCATTTTTGAGCTTCAATACTACGACAGGAACTACAGTTATTGCAACTGCTGATCAAGATTCCGAAGTTTTTGTAACGGTTTCGATGCACGACCCCGTAAGCGGTTGTACTTTTAAAGAAATTTTCTTTCTCACTATTGATCCACTGCCAGCCACGACTGTCAATTTAGGATATAAACAAATTTGCATAGGTGAAACGGTAGAATTAGAAGTTGGTGGGGCAAATTTATATACATGGTCTGCCAATCGCTCAGATATTGAAGCAGGATTTGCTACCGCCACAGGTACGAAAAATAACTACAAAATTAAAGTTACGCCTACTGAATCTACGACTTATTATGTCGAAGGAAATAATAATTGTGCTTCTGAATTTCAGACTGTTGTTATTGATGTGCAAAAACCTACTTTTTCTACGGCGGAGTTTGGGGATGGCGAATGGTATGTTTTTGCTTACGAAGGAAATAGTTTTGATTTAAGTAAGAATCACTATCGTGGAAATTATCGACAAGGAAGTATCGCTGACCTCAGTTTTGATTCTAAAACCATGTGGGCGACATGGAAATCACCTTCAGATGCTGTTGGATATGTTGGGTGTCCTGTTTCAAATGATAACCATTTTGTAAGTTACAAACGTAAAAATTTTCCGTGTGGGTGGTATCGGATTCATGTAGTTAATCATGACGATGCTATGAAATTATTTGTCAATGGAACAGAAGTCTTTTCAGCTACAGGATGTTGTAAGTCACATTACGGAGCTTGGGAAGGTTTTTTGGATGAAAATGCTACTGTGGAATTTCAATGGTCTGAAGGAGCTGGTGGCTCGAATGGTAGTTTGCAATTTGAATATACCCTCTCTTCGGCTTCTCAAACGGTTTGGAAAGGAACAGTAAATACGGATTGGTTTAATGCCTTAAATTGGTGTGATGAAATACCTACTAAAGATATTAATGTGTTGATTCCGAAAAACAACGTTCCCAACATGCCTCAAATTAATAAGGCAGGTGCAGAATGTAATCATATTGAAATCTCTTCGGGAGCTTCATTAGAAATTATTGGGAATGAGGAACTTGAAGTGTATGGAGATTGGAACAATAACGGATTTTTAACTGTCAATTTTAGTACGGTTTCTTTTTTTGGGACAGCAAATACCAAAATTGAGGGAGGTACTTATGATAAATTTTATGTCGTTAATCTCGAAAAAACAAGCTCAACCTTGAGCTTAAGTAAAAACGTTGAAACGCAATATTTACAACTTACGACTGGCGTGATTGACCTTAAAAATCAAAGCTTATCAGTAATTTCTGATGCTGAAAATGCGATTGTTCAAGGTTCAGAAATAGCATATATTTATGCCGAAAATCAAACGGGTAAATTGTGCCGAAATCTAGCTTCAGGAATAGGGACTTATGAATTTCCATTTGGTAAATCAGCGACGGAATTTATTTCCGTTAAAATCGAAAAACAAGCATTACCCAGTACCCAAATTTGTATTTCGACATGGGCAACTACTCCGAACAATCAACTTGCCCCAACAGGTGTGCCTTTGAGTGTAAATAGGGGCGGCTCGGTGTTAAATGTGATTGATAGATGGTGGGATATTTCTTCTTCAGTAAATCCATTACCTAATAAAGGACTTAACTTGACGTTGAGTTATTCAGGTTCTGAGAATACTACGCCAAATCCTATGCAACTTTTTCAAATTCAGCACTATGACCCCGATTTGAAAAAATGGGATGTCCCGTTTGATGAGAAAGTAGGAGGAGTGACGATGGGAGTTGGGTTTGCTTATGCTGAAAATGTCACTAAATTTTCACCTTATACTATTATTCAAGCTCCCTTTGCTTTGCCAGTAGAATGGCTTTATTTTGAGGGAATTAAAGATAATAACATAGTTAAGTTACGTTGGGAGACCAGTTTGGAGGTCAATCATCAAGGTTTTGATATTGAGCGAAGTACAGACGGACAGAATTTTGAGCAAATTGGAAAGATTTTAGCTTTTGTGCCAAACTCTCAACAAGGAAATTTCTATTCTTTTAAAGATGAAAATCCCATTTTTGGAACTGCCTATTATCGGTTACGCCAAATTGATACAGATGGATCGGAAAGTTTTTCTAAAATTATTTCAATCAATTTTCAGACAGAAAAAATTGAAAATAGTTTCCAAGTTTTCCCAAATCCAACTCGTTCGGATAATGTTCAATTGCATTCGAAATCAGAACCAGAAACCGAAATTCGACTGATTCTAACCAATATTTTGGGAAAAATTGTTTTTGAAAAGTTCATTGAAACCGATAAATCGGGACGGTTTCAAGGAAAAGTTGATTTGCCACAAAACCTAAATACGGGAGTTTACCAATGGGTAGGAGTGGGAAATAATGGACAGTTAATGCACCAAAAAATGATTTTATACTAAACTTTTTTGGGTAAAATTGATCATAATGTTGATTTTTAATAGGAACTTAAACTCGTCAGGTTTTTAACATCGGACGGGTTTGTTTTCACTTCTTAAATACTTTAAGAACCTTTATTTTTAAAATTTTTCTTCTAATCTCATTTTTATCAGTTGAGCATGAGACAATGGCTTTTTGAGATTTTCTATTTCTCCATTCGTTTCGTAATCCAAAAGAATTAGAGTGCTATCTTTAGATACATTTTTCAATTCATCAATTTCTCTTTCTAACCGATTATCTAAAACCCACTTATAAACAGGAAGATAAATCAATTTTCTTGCTGTTATATAATCAAGTAATTGATTTCCTTCGGTTCCTCTTCGATGCCCTTTTGGTATTCCAAATTTTCGAACAGTTCTTTTTAAACCTTTCATTGAAGTAATATCAAATTTAGATTCATCTATATCATAATCTTCAAAAACTTTTAATCCTTGCCAAACTCCTTCAACAGATTGTGAAAACTTATTTGGTGAGAACGGAATTGGTATATTTCCAATAGGATAAAATGGACTGAATTTGACCATTGGCATTTTCCCTTTTGATGTTACATCAATAATTACTGCGTTTGGATAGTCTTTTTCAATATTTTCGATTTTTCTTCTCCGATTTTGAACTTCTATCATTTTGCCTTTTTTTACGTCTAAATTGAAAATTAATCCTCAAGTAACCAATTCATAGCCTCAGCCTCCGAAGGAAACCGTCTGTTCTCAAATGGAAGATCGGGACCACTTTCATCTATAGTTTGCTCTACTGCTACCTCAATAAATATATCAGGAGAAACTGACATTGCTATTCTTTCTACGTTTAGTTTAGCAAATACAGGAATAAATTCCTTTACTAGCCAATCTTGTAGTTCGGGTACAATTACAAACTGCATGGTTATCATATTGGCTAGGTAACGTTTTGGTTTCCAGATTTCTAATAAAGTTTTTTCTTTCATTACCATAGCCTTGAATTCACTATGTGTCATTGTAGCTGTAGCGGGTGTATAATCTATTTTGCCAATAGAAGTATTTTCATCAAAATATAATTTAAAAAATTTAGTCTCTTGTATCAGATTCATAAAACATTAATTTTAGAAAGGATATAACCAAACAACTTTACCAGAATACAAAACAATTATTATAAAGCTAATTATTCTTTTACTTCATTTTTCCTATTCACAGCTAACCTCCAAAGATACATACTGTGGATATTTTTACAAAATAGGTTTCAGATATCTAAATATGAGTAGGTTAGTGTATGATGAATTCATTTGCACCTGTAAGGAAGAGTATAAAATGTATTACATGGTGGATATTTACTAAGAAATGTAATCTTAAAAAACCAAAGAAAAGATATTGAAAACTAGACTTACTCTATCTCGTACTTTTGTTAGTAGTGGTACTTCTTTCAATTATATAATTGTCTGAATTTTGAAGGAGTAATATTAGTTTTTCTTTTGAATAATTTATGAAAAGATTGGGGATATTGAAAACCTAATTCATAAGCAATTTGATTAATAGATAGTTCTGAAATTGTTAGAAGTTCTTTTGCTTTATAAATAATACTTTCATGAATGTGTTGTTGGGCGGATAAACCTGTATAATTTTTCAACATATCCGAAAGGTAGGGAGCCGAAAGGTGCACTTCATTGGCTAGGTATTGTACTGTTGGTAAACTATCTATCTCTTCGTTTTGGTAGTAATCTGTTAATATTTGCTCCACTCTACTGAGTATATCAAGGTGATAATTTTTTCTAGTCAGGAACTGTCTGTTATAATAGCGATTAATATATATTAGTAATAAATCAATATTACTTAAGATTGCTTCTTGACTATACGCATCAATATTATTGCTGTACTCTGTTTCAATAGTTTTAAATATTTGGATAATCGCTTTTTCTTCATTATCCGAAAGAAATAGAGCTTCCTTCAATTCATAAGAAAAGAATTGATACTGTTTTATCTTTTTGGTAAGCGGATGATTTAGTAAAAAATCAGGACTAAATAATAAGGAATATCCCCGTACATCATTCTCGTTGATGCCTTCTACCGATAATACTTGATTTGGACTAAAACATGATAAAACACCCTCATCAAAATCGAAGGTGTTTTGACCATATTTTATTTTTCCAGTGATTTCATTTTTCAAGGAAATGGAATAAAACTTTGTGGTATGATGCCTCCAAATTTCCTTATTCGCAGAACTGTTGATTGTTTTCAAATCAATAATGCTAATTAAAGGATGTTTAGGTTTTGGTAGCCTAAGCAAACGGTGCATTTCTGATATGTTTCCTATAATATGTATCACATTAATTAAAATTAATTTCCTATCAAAATGATGTATTTAGAGGAAGTACTTCTTATTTTTCTAGCTTATGTATATGGTTTAAAAGATGTTTATTAATCATATTGTTTAATAAATTTATCTATGGACATGAGTTCGTAAGCTTTTTACCCTCCAAACTCCTTCTAAGGAGACTTTTATGTAATTATTTGAAAATCAAAAATTTTAAAAAAGTCTCCTTTTAAAGAGGTTTAGAGATTGATAAAATACATTTTACTAATAATGAACACTCTAAAAATTTATTACACAAAAAACGTACGGACTATTGTGCAAAGTTTCCTCATTGATAGATTGCTCATGTTGAAAAGGTTTTATTCGTCTTAAAACTAATTTGTTTTGGTGTTTATTTCATGTACCTATCAAACCACTCAATCATCATTTCTGGATTTTCGCCAAAGTAGTTGTAGCCATCAAAACGCTTGGTAGTTCCCTCAATCCAAAATAGTTTTTTGTCTTGAGTTCCAATCAGGTCATAGGTAGTTTGTACATCATCTGGAATCGTCCAGACATCATCTTTTACTTGAATAATAAAAGTGGGTATTTTTACATTTGGGGCATAGTGGTGCGGAGACATTTCGCTACTTTTAAATCCACCAAGTTTAACTTGTTCTTCATCCAATAGATCTAAATAGTCACCTAGTCCCATTCCGTTCAAGGTAACTTGGGACATAATGTGCATAGAGGCAGGTTGTGGACATACAAATGCTTTTATACCTTCAAAATATTCAGGGTGTTTGGTCATAGCTACCATAGCAGCATCTCCACCTGCACATGGATTAAACAAACCAACTGTCATATTTTTTAGTTGATGATGACCTTGAACATATTGTATTGCCCCTATAACGTCTTGGTATTCTAATAAACCCACCCCACAAACATTATTATCTGCGGAATCACTTTTGCCATGATTTCGTAAGTCATAGGTTAATATATTATAACCCGCATCATGAAGTGCTTTATAGACTTTGTGAAAATTGACTCTTACATCACTAAAGGCACTCCATGGCTCCAAATGTCCAGGAAACCCAGAGCGATTAAAAGTCATTGGGTGATTACAAATAATGAGTTTATTTGAATTTTCAGCAGGGATATACCAAGCCGATAGAGAAATACCATCCATTGAAGTGAAAGAAACATTTTCAAATTTCATATCATAATCAGACGGAACTTCTAAGACAGGTGTTGGATGATCCACCCTTGTCAATCCTTGAGCTAATCCTTTAATTGCTTCTAATTGTGCTTCTGTTATTTGTGTCATAATTATTAAATTTTTAAATAATCAACTGACACAAAGGTAGGTGTGGTATCTTTTCAAAAAGTATCCAAATTCAAGGAATAGTTATCCATTTTTTAGTTTCCTATATTCGGATTTAAATAGTTTTGCGAAACTGATATTTCATTTTGTAAATCAATATGTTTTATCCCTACATTTATAAAAAGGAATACAAAATGTATTATAACTATTTGAAAATTGATTTTAATTTAGAAAACTAAATTTTTTATTATCTTTAGTAAATAGACTTGTTATATTATAAATATTTTCCCAAAAAATTCTGCAGATTCTGATTAAAAAGCTAATTATTAATTATATGGTAAAAATAGTTTTTGTTGGTACCGTTTTACCTAAATGCCAATAAAGGTGAAGGTGCTTGAAAATCATATCTATGTTAAGATGATTACTGGTGTCATTTCCACTTTAGGGCGGTTCGAACACCAAAACCTTATGCTACTTTTCAAACATTTTTAGATAACCTTTAAAGAGCTTTTTCAAAAAAACCAGAACAAAATAATATTTATGAAAAAAATATTTAATTTTATTACAGAAAACTACTTTCACTCCACAGAAAGGCTAGAGGTTTTGGAGGGAATACGAGCGTGGGCAGTGCTTATGGTATTCAATACGCATTTTTTTTTGCGTTATGTCGATTATAATTATACCATTTCTTCGCCTCTTCTAATTCGTTATTTCCAATTCTTACAAGAAGGACATTGTGGCGTTGATTTATTTTTTATGCTTAGTGGTTTTCTAATTTTCACATCACTTCGTCGTTATCAACATCCCATTTTTTTTATTTTTCGAAGATATGAACGCCTGTTACCTGTACTTTTTTTCACGAACATATCCTTTATCCTACACCAAACAAGTTATAAAGACCTTATTGACAATATATTGTATCTAAAATTATTTGAAGAATCCTCTTATTTTAACTGGGTAACATGGTCAATTACCTATGAGATTTATTTTTATTTTTGGGCAATGATTTTGGGATTATTATTTCGAAAATACACCTTTAATTTACCTACTTTTATAATCCTAATTATCATAATAGGGATTAATAATCTTGAGTCTACACCATTTATTTTATATCGATTCAGTACTTTTTTATGGGGGATGGCAATTGCATCTATCTATTATCAGTACTGGGAAAAAGCACAACAATACGTAAAACCATTATTTTTACCTGCCGTTCTATTAATCATTTATTTACGTTTTGAACTAGCAATAAAAGGCGAGCAAACCTTTGGAATGTATATTTTATTGCAAATAGGTTTTGCCTTATTATTACTTTCTGCTTTGGCTGATAATTTATATGCCAAGCGAATTTTTGGATGGAAGCCTCTGCGTTTTATTGGTAATATTAGTTTCTCTTTTTATGTCATTCATGGAATTTGGGGCATCAATTTATCACATTCCTTCACGAATGTTATTACCCATAATAAAGTGAATACACTGAAGTTTGTAAGTCACTATTTTGTAGCATTTATCTTGACTGTCGCATTAGCTGCTTTTTTATATTATTATTTGGAAAAACCATATTTCAGAAAGAATAAATGATAATACTCACATATATCATTTAAAATAGAAAAAAATATAATATATTAATGAAATTTGAATAAATTAAAATTCTTCCTTCTAAACAAAGAAAATAATTGTATCTTGAACCATAAGATCTGCATTTTTAATTTCTCAAACAATAAACTTTTAAACCCATGAAAAAATTATTGATTTTTAGTGTATTAGCCTTTTTCGGTTTCAATGCGAATGCCCAAACTTCCAAAGAAATTACTGACCGTCATAACTATTGGCGCACCGAGTTAGGGATTGCTTCTTTGGAGTGGTCGGATGAGTTGGCAGAGTATGCTCAGGCGTGGGCGGATGAATTAGCTCGGCGTGGTTGTAAGATGGAGCATCGCCCTCGTGATGGAAAATGGAAGCAAATCTACGGTGAAAATATTTATTGGGCTTCAGGGATGACTCCTACGCCAGCCAGTGTTGTTGATTCGTGGGCGAGTGAACGAAAAGATTTTGATTATGATACGCAAAGTTGTCGGGGTGAGTGGTGGAAATGTGGACATTATACGCAAGTAATTTGGGAAAATACTACGCAAGTGGGATGTGCTAAGGCGACCTGTGGAAATCAAACGATTTGGGTTTGTAATTATAATCCTGCAGGAAATTATACGGGTCAAAAACCTTATAAAAAGAAGTAAAATTTTGAAGATTTTAGCTAAATTTCTGCTGAAATAAAATCAGGTGGTGGCATTATTTTGAATTTTGTCACCACTTAAAATCTTTAAAATAAAATGCGTTTACACTCCCTCCACGTTCAAGGTTATAAACGGTTGATAAATTGTCATGTCCAATTTGGGCAAGCCACCTTCCTCATCGGTGAAAATAATGTAGGCAAAAGTTCTTTGCTGAAAGCCATTGATTTACTCCTCACCACTCGCATCGATAAATTGACCGAACACGATTACAGTATGTTATTTGACCAACGCCGTCAAGAAAATATACGCCAAGCAAGCCGTGTAATTTTAACTGGTGAATTTCGGAATGTATCACCAAGCATTTTAGATTTTCAAGGATTTAATGCCTCTCGGTTATTAAAATATATCCCTGAAAATCAGAAGGAAAGTGGGCTAAAAATAATCTATCGAAAAACCTTTTATTTTGAGCAAAAACCTAAATTTGAGATTTTAACTTATCCTAAAAATCGAAAATCAAAATTTGAAAATTGTCAAACTCCTGCTGATTTTATTGAAAAAGGAATTGCTAAAAAACACTTTCAAAACCTATTTCATGAAGCCAATTTTGATAAACGAATTTCCCAAAAAGAAAAAATTTTACTAGATGAAATTGAAGAAATTTGGGATATAGACCTCACAACTGAAAAATGGGAAGAAAATCCTGGGGGATTTCATCGGAATGTAACCAGTAAATTACCCAAATATATTCTCATTCCTGCAGTGGATAAAGCCGATGAAATTACGAGCAAAAACGGGGCATTAATCCAAGTTATGAATGAGCTTTTTGCCGAAGTTCGAGAACAATCTGAAAATTATCAAAAAGCACAAAAGTACCTTGAAAAACTGAGTCAAGAACTTGATCCTCAAGATACTAAAAGTGAGTTTGGAAAATTGATGAGAGAACTAAATCAAGCATTAGGAACAGTTTTTCCGACCTCAAAAATTCATACCGAAACCGATTTATCTGATCCAAATAAAGTTCTAAAACCTAGTTTTAATATTCAAATGTCCAGCAATATTAAATCTCCTGTTTCGCATCAAGGAACGGGCATGATTCGGACGGTAGTTTTTTCATTGCTCAAATTTCGAGAAACATGGACACAACGCCGAAAACAAACCAATAAATTTCAAAGGTCACTGATGATTGGATTTGAAGAGCCTGAAATTTATTTACATCCCAATGCTGCCAATCAAATGCGGAATATGATTTATGAGTTGGTCAATTCGGACACTCAGATTATTTGTAGCACACATTCACCATACATGATTGATCTGAGCCGAAAACCTCGCCAAATCTTGAATAATTTAACGATTCAGAATCAATTCGTGAAAATAACTGCTTTTAATATTAGTGATGAATTTTTGAAGCTACAAGCCGAAGATAAAACTTATATCAAAATGCTTCAACGGATTGATGATTATGTCGCTCGGATATTTTTTGCTCGAAAAGTTTACATTGTTGAGGGTGATACGGACGAGATCGTACTAAAAAAAACAATTTCTTTATTTCCTGAAAGTCAGCGAAAAAAGGCTTTAGCTGAGGTTCAAATTATCAAGGCACATGGGAAAGCTAGTATTATTTCATTATTAAAATATTTGAACTTGATGAATATTTCGGTTTTTGTGATTCACGACCGAGATCAAGGAACGCGAGGAGCAGAAGTATTTAATCCGCCAATTCTCAGGGAGTTAGGAAATGATGAAAATAAACGATTGATGTTAGAAGAATGTATCGAAGATGAATTAGGTTATCAGGTTCGGAAAGGAAATAAACCTTTTCAAGCCTATCAATTTGTAGATAAATGGAAAACTTGGGATGATATTCCTGAAAACTGGCAGGAAAAAACACGGTTTATTTTTGCGGAATATTTTAGATAAAAAGGAAGTAGCTTTACAGAATTATGCAAAAATCAATTTATCAGGTTATTGGATTAATGTCAGGAACCTCTTTGGATGGTTTGGATATAGCATTTTGTCAAATTCAAAAACTTCGAAATCAATGGAATGCCCAAATTATCGAAGCGGAAACCGTATCCTATCCCGAAAAATTAAGGCAAAAACTAGCTCATTTAGAATATAAATCGGCTCAAGTTTATGTTCAAACGGATATTGAATTAGGGAAGTTTTTTGGAGAACAAACCCAAAAATTTATTGTTAAAAACAACCTAAATCTTGATTTTATTGCATCACATGGGCATACTATTTTTCACCAACCTGAATATCGTATTTATGGACAAATTGGCTATGGAGCAGAAATTGCCGCTCAAACAAAACTACCTGTAATCTGTGATTTCCGAGGGTTAGACATTGCTTTAGGTGGACAAGGTGCGCCACTTGTACCGATTGGTGATAAGTTGCTTTTTTCAGACTATGATTTTTGCTTGAATCTGGGTGGTATTGCCAACATTTCCTTTGATTATCAAGAAAATAGAATTGCATTTGATATTTGTATAGCAAATATGGCATTAAACTATTTGGCACAAAAAAAGGAAAAAAGGTATGACGAAAATGGTGATTTAGCCCGACAAGGAAATTTTAATCCTGACTTATTTGAAAAACTCAATCAAGATAATTTTTATAATACTAATCCTCCAAAGTCTTTAGGGAAAGAATGGTTCATCGAAAAAATTGAACCTATTTTAACTCAGTTTCCCATAAAAATTGAAGATAAATTATACACATTTTGTAAACATATTGCCTATCAAATTGGGCAAGTTATTCGAAAATATCCTTCCCAATCACTTCCCAGTAAATTGCTAATAACAGGTGGTGGGGCATGGAATTCTTTTTTAGTCGAGCAAATCCAATCTGAGATAGAAACACGAGAGATCAAAATTTGTATTCCTGATAATCAATTAGTTGCTTACAAAGAAGCCTTAGTTTTTGCTTTTTTAGGTGTTTTACGTTATCGTCAAGAAATTAATTGTTTGACTGCTGTAACAGGTACAAGTTATGATCATTCAGGAGGGGTTATTTATCATCCTAAATTCTAGAATTGGTAAGTTGATTGTGAAGATAAGACAATCGTTAAAATCCACTAAAAAATACTGAAAATCAAGAAGCATCTCCCAAACTACTTTACAAAAGACAGTATTTTATGTACTTTTGTCCGCCTGAAATCTAATCACATTTTATTTACATTATATTATATCAAATTGGTCATATTATGAGAGTCCTGAGTTTTCTCTTCCTTTTTTGTGGAGTAATTTTAATAGGGTGTACTTCCGAACAAGAAACTCGTAAAAATATCTTTGATGTTAAATTCTATGAGAATAAAGAGGGTACACCTGCCCAAGTAGGAAATTATGTTACGTTTCATTATAGCTTATTCAATGAAAAAGGTGATACGTTAGCCAGTTCCTATAATCATAAGTCTCCTCTTAGTATTTTGCTAGAAGCATTAAACGAACAAGACTTGATGGTGAAATTAATCAGTCAAATGTCTGAGGGAGATAGTGCTGCTTTTTTTACTAATGCTGAGTCGTATTATGCTTCTGAAAACTTACAGTTACCTGATAGTGTTGATGCCGATAATCTTTATGAATTTCGAGTTAAATTATACAAAGTGCTCACCCCAGAAGAGCGACTATTAGGACGCAAAGAACAAGAAGATAAATTAATCATGAAGTATTTACTTAAAAATTATCCAGATGCTCAGAAAGATGAACAGTCAGGATTGTATGTTATCTATGAAAAGAAAGGGAAGGGATTTCCTGCTCAGGTAGGAGATAGTGTACGTTTTAAATATACTACTCAACAACTAAATGGAGGGACTATTGACTCTTCAGGTGAAGAAGAAGTTGGATTCATCTTAGGTGAAAAACAGGTAATTTTGGGCTGGCAATTAGCCTTTACACAATTTATGAATAAAGGAACAAAAGCAACTTTAATATTACCTTCTCATTTAGCCTTTGGCGGAGAATCCAGAGAAATAACATACGGAAACCGAATAAGTACTTTAGGACCCTTTACGATTTTAAAATGTGAAGTGGAGCTTACCAATATTTTCCGCCGACAACGTTAGTTATTTGGTTTATCATTTTTTCTTGTTTCAAGTATTAGACAAAAACTAGATTACATCTTTAAAAGATGGCTGAATTGATACTCCCTGAAGGGAAAAACCTCTATTTTGCGTCTGATTTTCATCTTGGAGTTCCTACTTGGGAAGCCAGCCGAGAACGTGAAAATAAAATTGTACGTTGGTTAGAGTTTATCCGTCCCACTGCAGGACATATTTTTTTGATGGGTGATTTATTTGACTTTTGGTTTGAATATAATTATGTGATCCCTAAGGGATTCGTTCGATTTCAAGGTAAATTAGCAGAGCTTAGTGATAGTGGTATTCCTATCACAATTTTTACAGGAAATCATGATATTTGGATGTTTGGTTATTTTACTAAAGAATTCGGAATCACAGTAGAACATCAACCCAAAAGCTTTCAGATACAAGGAAAAAAGATTCATTTAGGACATGGAGATGGCTTAGGTCCAGGAGATTATTCCTATAAAGTCATAAAGAAAATCTTTAAAAATAAATTAGGACAATTTTTATTTGAGAAAGTGCATCCTACTGTTGGGATTCGATTAGCAAATTTTTGGTCAAGAGAAAGTCGCAAAAAAAATGATACGAAAAGAATACCCACATTTTTAGGAGAAGATGAGTGGATTTGGCAATATTGTAAAGATATTCATGCTCAGCAAATTCATGACTTTTATATTTTTGGACATCGACACTTGCCATTAGATTTACCTGTAGGTACAAATGGGCGTTACATTAATTTGGGAGAGTGGCTTTCATTCTGTACTTATGCCCAATTTGATGGACAAGATATCGCATTGAAAACCTTTAAAAATTATAAATCAGAAAACTGGAAATAAATATATTTTTGGTGTTTATATTACGTTAATTAAAAAATTCTGAATTTTATTTAAATTTTGTGTTTGAGTACTAATTTTAGTGCTATTTTGCTATTTTATTATAGTATATGTATATAGATTATTTTAACAGAAATTTTTTAAATATAAAAAGTGATTTTTTATATAATTTATTACATATACAATATTCGTTTTTTTAACAATTCGAAAAAAGCCTTGCAACCATCTATTATAATTGTATTTGGAAAACCAAAAACTACACTGAAGGCATATTACCAAGAAGTCAAACATTTACGCCTAACTATCAAAGCAGACTTTAAACCTAATTTCCTATCTGACAAAGTCTTATGGCAAAGATAAAATATTATTATGATACTGAGACCTGCCAATACGAACGAGTAAAAACGGGAACTGCTGACACCATTTTTATCGTATTGGTCTTTTTAATCGCTTCATTTACAATGGCTGTTGGACTAGCTGTTTTTTATAATACTGTTTTTCCGTCTGAGGACTATCTCATTATTCAGGCAGAAAAGAAAAAATTAGAGAAGCAATATCAAAAATTTGAAGGTGATATTGCCTTTATGCACAAAGTTCTGAATGTGCTTCAGGAGCGAGACGATTATTTATATCGTGGTTATTTTGATAGTGAACCTCTCCCTCAAGAAATTCGGCAAGGTGGTACGGGTGGTACAGATAAGTATAAAAACCTTCCTAATATGAATCTGATTCGTACGACTGCCCAAAGAATAGATCAACTCAAACGCCGAATGTATATTCAAGCAAAGTCATATGATGAAATTGTTAAATTAGCTCGCACAAATGCCGAACGAGTTGCGTCTATCCCTGGTATTGTTCCTGTTCCTAACGGAAGAAAAAGATTAACCTCTGGCTTTGGATACCGAATGCACCCCATCTATAAAATCTTTAAAATGCACACAGGCATTGATTTTGGTGCTCCAACAGGCACTCCAATTTATGCGACTGGAGACGGTGTTGTTATTGCTGCAAAACGTCAAAGTGGATATGGTAATCAGATTGAGATTGACCACGGATTTGGCTTTGTAAGTAAATATGCTCACCTCTCAAAATTTGAATGTCAAACTGGACAAAAAGTAAAAAGAGGACAAATTATTGGACGAGTTGGAAGCACAGGTGTATCAGTTGCTCCACATTTACACTATGAAATTATCAAAGATGGTACAAAGGTCAACCCAATTCATTATTTTCATTATAACTTGAATTCAACAGAATATGAAGAGCTTGTCGATGTTGCAGCTCGAAATCGTCCTTCAATGGGAGAATAAGAAATTAGTTTCTGAGATATATAAAAAATAAAAAGCCCTATTAACATCTAAGTTAACAGGGCTTTTTATTTTTGAAAAACATACTTAAAAACAAAGCGAGTTTTACTTTGTCTTCTTTTTCTTAAAAAAACTTCGAATTTTATTTACAGCTTTAAAAATTCGCATTGCATTTTTAGTTGTTAAAGATATCATTTTACTCTTGCCGTATTTCCGAAAGATAACTGATGCAACTACTGTACCTGTGGAAAAAAGGGCAGTTTCTGGTGAAAAATCAGTGATAACTTTGATAAAGGGCGTTATATTTATGATAATAAGGGAACCATCCATTAACTTATCTAAGAGGACTTCTTGCCCAAAAATAGTTCGCTCAAATTCCTTGATTTTTTGTAAATGAATAGTGCGATGCTCATCACAAAGGGTCATCCATGCTGCATTTCGAAAATATTTGGGGATGTTAGGAATGAAATCCACAATATCCATATCAGGTTGGATAAGGGTTTTGAAGCTATGTGTTGTTTTTCGTCCTCGTTCATCTACAAAGTCGAAAGTTGTTTCCACGGCATATCCTCCTTCCCGAAAGACTTTGAGCAATAGCTTGAGCGGTTCAAGGGGTTGTACAAATTGCTCTTCCCAATGTTTACGAACCGCTTTTTTGATATCCTGAATCACTTGCTAAATAAGGCTTGTCCCGCTAGTTTACTAATGGTTTCAAATAAATTTGTCCAAAATCCTGTAGAGGTTTTGATGGATTCATTGTGCATACCTAGTAGCTTTTTTTGGAGCATTTCGGGCTGATTTAAGTATGTCCGACTAATATAAGATGTGATATCTCCATCAACTTGGATAACAGTCTGCATCATAATTTGCGCTGTTCCAATATCTGAGATTTTTCGTAAAAATGAGATTTCAGCAGGATCTAATTCTAAGTCATCGACATCTGGACGTCCTGCGTGCAAAAATGAAACATCATTATTCCATGCTCTTGCATCCATCTGGCTAGGATAACCTGACTTCTCATCTGTATGGTGAAACTCCATTTCCTCGTAATCAGTTGCATGAAGAGGTTGCCCTAAGTTTTCGGCAACTTTTTCTTTTTGGTATTCAAACATCTCTACGATTTGTGAAGCATTCTTAATGATTCGGTCAAGCATCCGAATTTGGACATACAATTGACGTAAAACAGGACCATCTTCCAAGGTGTCACAATATTCTAAAAGCATATTACGCATCGTTCGGGCATGCGTTTCGATTTCTATATATGACCATTGTCCACCATGTTTCCATCGAAAAATGATGTGATCATCAGGATCAAGATCAAGAGGAATATCTGCCTTTCGGATTTTCATCTTATACTCCATGATTTTTGCCCGATAATCATCAGCAAGCTCAATTAACATTCTGCGGCGGTTCGTAGTTTTCGAACCCGTCATATTGGTTTTAACGATGGTGTTTACTTCCAACGCTAAAAGATCATTGGCTAATCTTTGAACAAAGGTACTCATCTCAGTACAGGGTCAATTGTTCGTAATAAATAATTTTTTGTCATATAAAAACTTTTGTAAAGTCTTCTTTAAGCTTTACAAAAGATTAGAACTGAGCATCATCGCTTCCAGCACCAAAATCATCGCTCCCTGTACCTAACTGGGCTGCGGTTTGATTTTCGCCACCTTGCATATCTTTTGCTTTATTAAATAAGCTAAATAAAGAAACTACTGCTTGAATATTTGCCTGTACCAATTCGTGTGCTTTTTGTTCTTTAGAAGCGTGGAAATCACGTACCCATGTGAATTCATCGTTCATAATACTCCGACTAATATGGGTAGTAATATCCCCTCCAATTAAGTCTATTTTGGTGTGCATTAATCGAAACTGAGCATCTTGAGCAGGTGTGACCTCACTCTCAGAATCGACATTGAAATCACCTACGATAGTTTTGATTTCCAGCGTAGTGAGTTCGCTAATTTTTTCCTGAATGTTATCAATAAAATTAGTGAATTTCGACATAGGGATTTGTTTTTTTGGTGTGCTACAATGTTTTTGGAAGACAAATAAAACTAAAAAACTAGACACAAACAGTTAAAGATTAAAGTAGTGCATTGCCTCCCAAGTCATGAGTTAAAGGAGCAATGTACGGACAAAAATAGATAAAACTTGTCTTTGTATCGTTTTTTTAAGATAGTTTTCAAATAGAGGTAATGTCAATATAAAGGAAAAATTATCATATAAAGAAGGAGTGAAAGAAAGGCTTGATATCTACAATTTATTTTCCTGAGTTCATTTAATTGAAATATAATAGAAGCAAATCAAACAATTTCGTTATAAAATGAGATTAAGTTTAAAAAATTATGTGGCAATTTTTGAAAATGGGATTTAATTTGGGGATTTTCATTTGCTTATTAGCTTGCTCAAATCCACAAAAAGTCCCTCAAAACCATACCAATAACTCTGCTAAAAATCAAACATCTATGCCTAAAAATTTAGAAACAGCAACATTCGGAGGAGGTTGTTTTTGGTGTACGGAGGCAATTTATCAACGTCTCAAAGGCGTACATTCGGTCATTTCAGGTTATTCAGGTGGAAAGTTACCGAACCCTACCTATCAAGAAGTTTGCTCAGGTACAACGGGACACGCTGAAGTTATTCAAGTTCAGTTTGATCCTGAAATTATTTCGTATCCTGAAATTTTGACCGTTTTTTTTAAAACACACGACCCAACAACCCTCAATCGTCAAGGAAATGATGTAGGAACACAATATCGTTCTGTTATTTTTTATCATTCTGAAAATCAGAAAATTGAAGCAGAATTAATTATTAAAGAATTAACTCAAAAAGCTGTTTTTGATAATCCTATCGTAACGGAAATCACGGCATTTGAGAAATTATATTCTGCCGAAGATTATCACCAAAATTATTACAATGACAATTCCAATCAGCCTTATTGTGCAGTAGTCATTAATCCAAAACTGGCAAAATTTGAGAAGGAATTCAAAGAAAAATTGAAATCAAAGGATTAAAAATAGACTTCATTTTCTAATTAAAAACCTACAAGACTTTCACAAGTTTTGTAGGTTTTATTTTGTCATCCTAAAACTTCCGCAATTTTTCCCGTTAAATTATTGTGAAACTCCCCAAAATCTGTTAGTTTACTTGGCGTAAGATTTGGTGTTTTTGCTTATCTTCTATACTTCGAATAATTATAAAATCTGTAAAAATAATACTTTAAAATCAGATGAAAAAATTAATTTATGTTTTAATTTTTCCATTGTTGGCAGGACTTGTTTATGCTTGTTCAGCAGGGAAAAATACAATTGAGGTGGTCAATAAAAATTTTACGGACGAGATTAACAC
Organism: Cytophagales bacterium UBA2561; assembly: GCA_002340355.1. Classification (GTDB taxonomy): domain Bacteria; phylum Bacteroidota; class Bacteroidia; order Cytophagales; family Thermoflexibacteraceae; genus UBA2561. The sequence goes on along the minus strand of DDLX01000017.1, from coordinate 159,257 downwards.
CCGTCAAAATCTGGTCATTACATTTAATCAAAGTCTTGCACCCGATTCCTTGTTAGGTAAATGGACAACTCAAAAATATCTCAAAATCTCGCCTGAAATTGAAGGAAAATTTATTTGGACAGACCGCAATGAATTAACTTTTTCCCCCCTAGAAGGTTTTCGCCCTGCGACCAAGTATACAGCTGAATTAACACATGAAATTACTCGACTAACATCTGAAAGTGTACTTGGTGAAGTTAGAAATTTTGGGTTTCGTACTCCTAATGTGGCTCTCAAAGATAAATTTATTAATTGGCGAGCCGATAAACAAGGTAACCCACAACTAACTATTAATTTAGAGTTTAATTATTCTATAACTCCTGAAGAGTTAGTCAATAAAGTTAAATTAAAGGTTAATGATAAGCCTTTGAAGTACAAGGTTGAATCTCATAAAAGTCCAAATTTGGTGCGTTTAGTGATCAATGAAAATGATGCTCCTAATTTGGAATCCAAAGTATTAAACGTAGAGATTGATAGAGGCATTGTTCCTGTGGGTGGTATAGAACCTTCTAATCCTATTCAATTTGAAACCGAAATTTTAGAGAAGTCAAATTTTACCGTTCTCGAAGCCTATGCCGAATTTGATAATACTGAAAGTTATATTGTCATTTCCACAACTCAAGAAATTAAAAATTCGACCTCACAAATTCAAGACTTAGTCGCTATCTCCCCCAAAATTCCGTTTACAGTGGAGAAAATGGACAGGGGTTTTATTTTGAAAGGAAAATTCAGAGAAGGTAAACAATATGACTTAAAAATATCTAAAAAGCTAACAGGTATTTTTGGTAAAAATCTCAGCAATGAAGTTACGCAATATGTGATGTTTGGCAAGGCAGAACCTAAGATTCGATTTTCTTCTAAAAAGTCAATGTATTTGACCTCAAAAGGCAAGAAAAATGTTGCCTTGCATATCATCAATATACCTGAAGTTACGGTTTCGATTTTTAAAATTTATGAAAATAATATTACTCATTTTCTCCGAAATAACTCCTATTATTTAGAGCATTATCCCGAATATATTTCCGACCCAACTTATTACGGAGACCTCATTTCAGAGAAGACTTATACCACTAAATCCCTTCCTAAAAATGGTGATGAACGTGTTATAAATTTGAACTTTACGGATAATAAACCTTTTAAGGGTTTTTATATGGTTAAGGTCAATTCTAACAAACAACAATGGGTAAAAGATATTAGTGTTGTCTCAATGTCAGATATTGGGTTTATTGCCAAACATTCGAAAAATGATATTTTAGTTTTTGCCAATTCTATCCTGACGGCTGAGCCTTTGGAGGGAATAAAAGTTAAGTTAGTCAGCTCGAATAATCAACAAATGATGCAAGCTGAAACAGATGCCGATGGAGTGGCTAAATTTATCAATTTTCGAGAAAAAGACACTGATTTTAAACCCGAAATTATTACAGGTGAAAAAGATGGAGATTTCAATTTTATTCGGTTTGATGATAACCAAGTTTATACGGCTCGTTATGATGTCGGTGGTGAACGAATAAATGAAATAGGTTTAAAAGCCTTCATTTATGAGGAAAGGAACCTTTATCGTCCAGGGGAAACAATAAATTTAAAAACCATTATTCGAGATGAAAAATGGGGTTTAGTGGGTAAAATTCCTATAAAAATGAAAATTTTGCTTCCAAATGGTAAAGCGTTCGTAACGAAAAAAGGAATGCTTTCAGAGCAAGGTTCATTTGAAACTTCTATACCTTTATCGGCTTCAGGTGTGACGGGTTCTTATGAAGTGCAGGTTTTTTCTTCGAATGATATTTTACTTAACTCAAAATATATTAGTGTTGAAGAATTTGTTCCAGACCGTATCAAAGTTACGTCTGAAATTTCTAAAAAAGATTTCTCAGCAGGTGAGAAAGTAAGTGTTTCGGCACAAGCCCTAAATTTATTTGGACCTCCTGCAGCGAATCGAAATTATGAGATTGAGTTATCACTAAAACGTAAAATTTTCCAACCTAAAAACTTAGGATTATACAATTTTAATTTGGAAGGTCGAACAGACGTAAAATTTGAAAGTATTGTTCGAGACGGACGAAAAACAGATTCAGAAGGTAAAATTTCAGAAGAATTTCAATTACCTCAAAAATATAAAAATATTGGGATTCTTGAAGGAAAAGTTTATACGACTGTTTTTGATGAATCAGGACGTTCCGTATCTAGTTTATCAAAGTTTGATGTTTTAACTCAAAAGATTTTTTATGGTATCAAAAATTTTGATTACTACGTAGGAACTCGCAAAGCATTAAATATTCCATTGGTTGCGGTCAATCAAAAAGGAGAGATTGCAAAAAGTACTCAGGCAAGAGTAAAATTAGTTCGGTTTGAGTGGCAAAATGTGTTAGAAAAACACCACAATAGTTATCGTTATGTTTCTCAAAAAAAGGAAAAAATTATTTCTGATGTGGTTATTACCCTAAATGGAAAAAGTACAACTTATCCGATTGTACCAAGGATTTCTGGTGAATACGAACTTCGAGTAAGTTTGCCTAATGAAGATAAAAGTTATGTCAAACGTCGTTTTTATGCTTATACTTATGGAAGTACGGCAAATTCTTCGTTTGAAATTGACAAAGAGGGGCAAATTCAGATCACACCCGCCAAAACTAAATATCAAGTTGGTGAAGAAGCCGAAGTTTTATTGACCACTCCATTTGAAGGTAAGGTTTTAGTAACTATTGAACGAAATCAGGTTTTTGATTACTTTTTTGTGAATACGAACAAAAAATCAGTTGCACTCAAAATTCCTATTAAAGAGGAGTATTTACCAAACTTTTATGTTACCACTACTTTGATTAAACCTGCCAGCAATTCCGCCATTCCGATTACCGTAGCTCATGGTTTTCAAGGAATTAAAGTTGAAAATAAGTCACATAAGTTAGAAGTAAAAATTACTGCCCCAGAAAAATCTCGTTCTAATCGAAAACAAGAATTTATGATTCAAACCAGCCAACCCAATGCGGAAGTTACGGTAGCGGTAGTCGATGAAGGAATTTTGCAACAAAAAAATTATCAAACTCCAAATCCATACAGTTTCTTCTTCAAAAAGAGAGCTTTAGAAGTTTGTTCGTATGATATTTATCCTCGAATTTTTCCTGAGCTGAATAATTTACAGCGTAACTTTGGTTCGGGTGCTTACAATATTGTAAAACGAGTTAATCCTTTGTCTAACAAGCGAATAAAGCCTATTTCTTTCTGGAGTGGGACATTGAAGACAGATGCCAACGGAATTGCTAAATATTCGATTAATTTACCTCAATTTTCAGGAGATGTAAGAATTATGGCAGTTGCGACCAAAAATAAAGCCTTTGGTTCGACTCATACGAATATGAAAGTCGCTGACCCGATGGTTGTAAGTACTTCTTTACCTTTATTTTTGAGTCCAAATGATATTACCACTGTTCCTGTGATGCTTACCAACACTACCGATAAAAATGCGGAAGGAGTGGTAAAATTATCGGTCAAAGGAAAAGTTCTAAAAATTGATGGGAATGCTTCGGCAAAAGTGGTGATTCCTGCCAAATCTGAGAAACAATTATTTTTTAAAGTAAAAGCCAAAAATGCCATTGGTACAGCCACCGTTCAAACAGAAGTAACGGCAATGGGTGAAAAATTTACGGAAAAAATTGAAATGGGGGTTCGACCTTCGACCTCTCTTTTGAAACAAAGTGACGGAGGAATGATTGGCACAAATCAATCGAAAAAATTAGATTTTGGGGGTGGTTTTGTCCAAAGTTCATTGGATGGAAAATTGATATTGAGCAAATCCCCTGCCGTTGAGCTGGCAAAGAACTTAGATTATTTGGTACGTTATCCGCATGGATGTGTTGAACAAACGGTTTCAACGGCATTTCCTCAATTGTATTTTTCAGCATTAACCCAAAAAGTAATTTCCGAAAAAGACAAAAATACAGACTTTGACCCTAACCAGAATGTGCAATTTGCAATTCAAAAATTACAAACCATGCAACTTTGGAATGGTTCATTAAGCTACTGGCAAGGAGGCGATTATGAAAGTTGGTGGGGTTCGGTTTATGCAGCGCACTTTCTGATTGAAGCTCGTCGTGCGGGTTTTGATGTAGATAACCGATTTTTGGAATCCTTATTGGATTATTTGTCTAATAAATCGAAACGCAAAAAAGCCGTTGCTTACAAAATAATTAATGTTTCCAATCAACAAATTTCCCGAAACATTGCTCCCAAAGAAATTTTTTATTCCTTGTATGTTTTGGCTCTCAACGGACAACAGGACTTGGCAACGATGAACTATTACAAAGCCAATCGAAAACTACTTGCAATGGACTCCCGTTATTTATTAGCGATTACTTATTTGATGACAGGAGATAAAGTTTCGTTCCGTTCGATTTTACCTAATAAATTTTATGGTGAAAAGTCAGTGTCAACCATGTCGGGAAGTTTTCATTCTTATATCCGAGATATGGCAATTTCCTTGAATGCTTTGATTGATGGAGATTCCGAAAACAACCAAATTCCTATTTTGGCTCGACAACTTTCTAAACAAATGAAAGCTCAAAAATATTTAAATACACAAGAACGAGCTTTTGGACTTTTGGCACTTGGGAAGTTGGCAAAAAAAGCGCATGTAACACCTACGAAAGCTGAAATTTTTGCGAATGGCAAGAAAATAGCAGACTTTTCGGATGCAGATTTAACATTAGATAAAGCCATTTTAGGAAAAAATGTCGAAATTAAAGTTCGTGAAGGAAATTTGTACTTTTTCAAGGAACTGGAAGGACTCAGCACGACAGGAAATTATCTCGAAGAGGATAATTTCATCAAAGTACGCCGTGAATTTTATGACCGAAATGGCAAGCGAATTTCAGGAAACACATTTAAACAAAATGACCTTATCATTGTGAAAATCAGTGTAGAGACAACTTATTCTGGTGGAAATGTACCCAATGTAGTGATTACAGACATGCTTCCCGCAGGTTTTGAGATTGAAAATCCAAGAATTGGAGCTGTTGCAGGACAAAATTGGATTAAAGATGCTTCTAAACCTCAACATTTTGATTTTCGGGATGACCGTGTAAATCTATTTACAACTGTTTCACCAAAAATGCGGTCATTTTATTACACGGTACGGGCAGTCTCAAAAGGAAAGTTCCAACAAGGTCCTGTGAGTGCAGATGCCATGTATGACGGAAGTTATCATTCCTATCATGGTGCAGGAACAATTATTGTGAATTAATTTTTTAGTAAACCTCCTCCAAGTGTTTGGAATGCTTGGAGGAAAATAAGATTTTGCATAAAAATAAAAATTTGTCTAAATTCAGTCTTTAATTGGAGATTGAACAAATGAATTCATTCGAAACCCAATAGCCCAAAACTTACGTCCAGAAGATAGGGCAAAAACTAACTTGTATTATTCAATGGCGTGATTTTGGATGCTTTTTGAAAAATTGGAATGGAAGTGATTTCGTTCAAAAAAAAGAAAAACGAACAGGATAAAAGTCAGGAAGAAGGACATTTTTCCGTAACTATCGAATATATTTGCGATATTTACGGCTTTCATGGTTTTGTCTCTTGTTAAAGGGATGCCCAAATATTGAAACCCTTTCCTGCCGAAAAATTCGGATGTTGTTCGAAATTCTTTTTTTACAGGAAGCAAGCGCATTTGTTGATACTACTTTATTTTTAATATTTTAAACTTAATTACGAATAAATTTTAGAATACTTAAACCTATGAAACGAAGCGTAAACTATTTCGGCTTGGCGTTTCTGTTTGTTTTCTTGCTAGGTTCTACGGCATTAATTGCTCAAGATGAACCTGAAGTAGAAGGCACAGAAGAGGATACCACGAAGCAATCGGAGACGGTCTATCGGCTTTATAAAGCAGATGTACAACCGAAACGAGAGCGACTCCCTAACATCATCAATAAACTATTATATGATGAGTATGCTCCTGCCATTAGCCCTGACGGAAACACATTGGTTTATCAGTCAAATGAGTCTGGTAAGAGTTGGAAAAAATTCCGACTTTGGGAATCACGCCGAAATGAGCGAGGATTCTGGACAGAACCCAAAGAAATCGAAGCCGTAAACTCGGAGTTTGATGAAGGACAAGAAATTGGAGGAGCAAACATTTCTTATGATGGTTCTACTTTATTTTTCCACGTAGTTATGGATGATGGTAACGGCGATATTTATGCTGCTACCCGTAAGAAAGACGAAGAAGGTGTATGGGGTGATTGGGAATCTCCTGCTAAAGTATCAGGAGCTGTCAACTCAGAAGATTCAGAAATGTTCCCTTCAGTAGCTTCAGACGGAGCTAAAATGTACTATACTTCGTACAATGCTGAAAATGACACGACTGAAACTAACCGAAAAGGAACAAAGTGTTACAAGTTAATGGTTTCGACCAAAGATTTGAATGGTAATTGGGGTAAAGGTGAAGAATTGCCTGAGCCAGTAAATGGAATGTGTGATAAATACGTTCGAGTAATGCCTGACAATCAGTCAATTTTCTTCTCTTCAACTCGAACAGGTGGAAGCCCTAAGCATTCGGATGATTTTGACTTGTATTATACAGAGTTACAACCAGGTAACGAATGGACAGAGCCTAAGCCTACAGATATTTCTCCATTGGTTAAATCTACATTGTACTCGTATCAGCCTGATATGTTGATTTCGATTGCACCACATGATAAGCCACACGTTTTAGCGTATTTCAGTGCTTACATGGGAGCATCTCACGAGATTTTCAATATCCCATTGAATAAAGAATTCGGACCTAAAGAAATTTGTACGTTCCGAGGTGTAGTTATTGACTCAACTTCTAATGAGCCTTTGGAAGCAGTTATCAAACAAGAAAACTTAACTCGAAGTTGGTTAAACCGAGAGTTTAAAAATGAGCCTTCACAGGGTTATCGAGAGTTTGAAGGTGGAGCATTTTATTCTATCTTAACTGAGACAAATAAGTATAAATTTACTGTAGAAGCAGATGGATATCGTCCTTATACATTCATTGCCGATGTTACAGATATGGATGAGTGGACTGCTTGTGAGCGTGTTATCCGAATGCGTAAGAAAGGAGTTATCGTTAATGTTAAAATCGTTGATTATATAGAGGAAACGGTTTATGTAGATGCGCCTTTGACAGTTACAGACGAGAGTGGGAAAAAGCAAGATGACGTAACTAAGAAAGGAGCAGGTAAACACGTAGCTACTCTTGAACCACGTGCGAAATATACAGCAACTGCTGGAGCTATTGAGATTGATGAAGCAGAATATACAGAAACTTCTGAGCAAATAGATCTAACAAATGCGAAAGAAGGTGAAGAAGTCAGTGTTATTATTCGAATGAGTAATATTCCTGATGTACAGTTTGATAATGTAAACTTTAATACAGCTCGTCCTCGTTCAAAAGCAAATGGTGAATTAAGTGTTTCTATTACACAAATTTCAAAATCTGTAGAAACATGTAATGCTGTATTAGCATTTTTAAATGATTATCCACTTGCCCGAATTAGAATTTCAGCTCACACAGACAGTCGAGGTAGTGATCAATCGAATATGGCGTTATCTGACAGACGTGCAGCAGCAGTTAAGAAGTACTTAGTAGATAAAGGAATTGATCCTTCTCGAATAGAGGCGAAGTACTTTGGAGAGACTGATCCTATGGTTCCTAATGATTCAGATAATAATATGTCATTGAATCGACGAGTTATGTTTAAGGTTATAAAATAAGCCTTACATTTTCAATGATTTTTTAAAAATTTTTATTAAAAAAGGTAATTCAGAAATGAATTACCTTTTTTATTTGCAATTATTTCTTGGGTTTTATTTGGTTAATTCTCGAAGAACTACTACCTTTGCCATCGCAAATCAAGAAAATATGTACCCGTAGCTTAACTGGATAGAGTCCCTGACTACGAATCAGGAGGTTACAGGTTCGAATCCTGTCGGGTACACTCTTATAATGAACGACTTACGAAAGAAATTTTGTAAGTCGTTTTTCTACGTTGTATACAAATTACATACCTTTATTGAGTTATTTCTGATTTTATTCTTCGATTTTTCTTCCTCGTAAAAAAATTTACATCAACCACATCTTTTGATTGCTTGTTTCTTCAATTTTGTCTGCTTAATCCCTCAATATTCTTAGTTAGCCCCGTTAAAAAAGTCTATCAAAAAATATTTTTAAGGAAATTCTGTAACTTAGCATAAGCAAACAGTCATCTCTTAAAAATATAAGTATATGGGAAAATATATTAATTTATTTACCGATTTTGGGTTCAAAAAAATCTTTGGCTCAGAGGAAAATAAGGATATTTTATTAGATTTCTTGAATACGCTTTTGGCGGATAAACAACAGATTACCAACCTCCAATTTTTGAATACCGAACTTTTGGGCGGTAGTATTATGGAGCGGAAAGCCATTTTTGATTTGTATTGCGAAAATGATAAGGGCGAACAGTTCATTGTCGAATTGCAACGAGCCAAGCAAGAGTTTTTCAAAGAACGAAGTATTTTTTATGCCAGTCGAGCCATTCAAACCCAATCCAAACGAGGGAAATGGGATTATAACTGGCAGGCAGTTTATACGATTGCGATTATGGACTTTGAGTTTGCAGGAATGGGACATCAGAATGTCAAATCCGATGTTATTTTGTATGATAAGGAAAGTCAAAAGCAGTTCTCCGATAAATTGCGTTTTATTTATTTGGAGATGCCTAAATTCAACAAAACGGAGGATGAATTGGAAAATAACTATGATAAGTGGTTATATTTATTAAAGAATATTTCAGAGTTAGATGAAATTCCAGTTCGTTTGCAACGCTTTATGTTCCAGAAGATATTCAACTTGGCAGAAATCACCAATTATGCCCCCCAAGACCGTTTGCGATATGAGGAAAGTTTGAAAGAATATCGGGATTATTACAATACTATTGCTACGGCAGAAAAAGAAGCCCAAGAAAAAGGATTAAAACAAGGACTAAAACAGGGTAAACAAGAAGGAGAACGAAATAAAGCAATTGAAATGGCAAAGGAAGGCTGGAAAGAAGGTTTGGATATTAAGTTATTAGCCAAATTGACAAAACTATCACTTGAAGAATTGCAGGAAATCAAGAAGACGTTAGCACTTTAAAATTTTCTACATCAATTTGATTTTTAATGGGTTGCAAACATCCATTGAGTTCTTCGAGCAATAATACTCTGTCCCGAAAGCCATAGGTAAACGCCAAATCTAAATCTGTTAAGGCTTCGGCGGTTTTGCCTTTTATGGATAAGAAACACGCTGAATTAAAGTATTTTTGGGCAAGTTTGGTGTTTTCTGAAAAAGATTTAATCAAATTTTTACTGCTCTCTGTAAAAATATGAGCAGGAAAAGACTTTAAATTTTTCTCAAGAAAAGGATACATCTCTAATAATTCTTGATAAGCGGAATCATTTGTTGAAATTGTTCCTGCTTTTAAGTTTTTATCGTTTTCTACTTTGACAAAAAGAATTGGATTAAATTTAATTTTGTTTCGAAAGTTTACGCCCAGTAAAAAACCTTGCAAATAATTTACATTACTTTTTGAATCAATATATAACAAAATTCGATAGCCTCTTCTGTTCTCAATTTCGATATCTATTTCAAGATACGTTTTATCTTTTATGATTTGCCAAGTGCCTTTTACTCCCTGGGTTCTAATGTCTTGGCGATTTACTTCTCCATTTGCAAAAAGCTCATAAATATTCCATTCTATACGTTGTTCAGCATAATCCAAATAATAGACTTTGTAAATACCCGAAAATGTTAAAGGATAATTATTGGAATAGCGATTATTATGAATATTGTTGTTTCTATAATTCTTTAATAGTAAATCAATTTCTTGCGTCAATCCCTCAAGTGCCAAACTAGGATTATGTTCAAAATGTACAATACCATATTTTAAACGTTTTTTTAGATAATTCAATATTTCTTTAGGAATTTCTGATTTTTCCGCTTCTGTAATTGTATAATGCCTTCCTTTATATTCTTCAAGATTCTGAGGAGCATCTTTTGTTAATGAGGAGACTTTCTTCAAAACAACTGTCCAGATATTAGGTAAATTATTCGAATAATAAATAGCAATGTATACGCCTCTTAAAAATTCTATTTCTTGTGCAAATTCTTGTTGAGATAAAGTCATATAAACTGATTCATTAATAATACCCTTAGCATTTAAACCTAAAAAACAGATTTGATAACTACCTATGAATACGACAATTCCTTCGTACTCAAAACCATTACCATATTTTTTAAACTTATAAACTCCTTCAATTTCATCTTTATAAATTACTAAACGGGTTTGATTAATAGGTTCGGAAATTGGTTTCATATAGTTAATACTAATTAATTCATAATAACCAACATATTTATCAAAAGCACTAGCTTTTGAATAATTTGATTTTGCTAATTCTATGAATCGCTGAAAAAATGAAACACCTTGAAAATATTTCTTAGATTCTGTTAAAAGTGTTTCTCGTTCTCTGACAAGGTCTTTTAAGGTAAAGTCTTGATTTCTAATGCTGGATACATGAAATATCCCATGTTTACGGGGCAAATTAATGAAATCTAAGATTTCTCGTGGAACGTATTTTCGTTGTTTAGCCTCTTCAAGTGAGCAACGTATTTCTTTGTAATTTTCAAATTTTCCTATCAAATCAGTATCTTCAAAAGAACCTATCTTATTTAGTACTAAATACCATATATTAGGATTATTATCTAAATAAGTTGCTAACATTAACCCACGCAAAAAAATAATTTTGTTTGCAAAATATTGCTGTGAGACACTAATACAGTGCATTTCTGGCGCACTATCTACACTAAACCCACTAAGAAACATTTGATACATTTCAAGTTATAGGTTGAATATTGATTCCCTTCTTTGTACCTGTATTCCTGACCGTTTTTATATATCAAAATGGGATTTGTTCTAAACTCTCCTTTGGGGTTTATATACACGGATTCGTATATACCAAGGTATTTGTGATATCTCTCTGAGTTTTTGTAATTTTCCTGTGCCAATTTTAGAACTTCTTTCAAAAAGTAATTATTTTTAATAATAGTATCTTTTTCCTCCTCCTCTAACTCATGAAGATTATTTTCATCATACCATATTTTGAACTTACCCCAATAGATGGGATGGACAGTAGTTCGGCTCTTGGTATGTTTGTATTCAATCTCTAATATTTCCTTTTTTTCAAATAAAATGTAGGCAGAAAGTTCGTGAATGACCAGATTTCTAGATTTGGAGAAATCAACATCAGAGCCAATTTTTTCGAACAAGTTTTTATAGGCTTTTACCTTGCTTTCCTTGAAATCAAAGCCTAATTTTTCGTAGGTTTTCCGTACAATTAACATAAGTCCTTGCTCATTTAATTTCCCTACTATCGTTCCGTCATTGGCTAATTCCCAAACTATCTGGAAGGCTTTTTCAAGGTATTCTGAATCTTTCATGTTACTATGTTTAATTAGTCTAATGGAATTCTACGGAAATTTATGGAATCTTTAAGAATTTTAGTATGCCTTTCAGAAATATTTAAACGTAGTCAATTCTCTTTTAAAAAAATTACAATTTTATAATTCTGGTTATCAGTATTTTAATTAAAAAATCCAAAACCTTCCATTGAATGCTTTTAATGTCCTGAACCTTCCTTTGTTTTTGCCGATATATCAGTAATTATCATTCAAAAATACTCAAAAAATTATGCAAAAAATGCTTTCTTTTCTGGCATTATGTGTCGTTTGGATACACAACGCCTATGGTCAATTAACAATTAATGACCTTGAACTCGCCATGCCAGATGGATGCGAACGTATCGTTCCAGTAACGATTTCAAACCCAACGAATGAAGATTATACCGTGATGGGTGTAACAGGGGATTTCATATTCGCCTCACTTTACACACAAACAAGCGATGTTTTTCCGTTCGTTATTCCTGCTGGGGGAACACACGAACTGCAATTTAGGTGTAAAAACGATAATCGTACTGGAGGAGAGTTTATTCAGTTTTGGGGTACAGGAAGTGTCAATCAAATTCCTGGCGGTGGACGTATTGGAACGCTACTTTATACAGCTCTTCCTCAGTATATGGGAACAATTCCCAAACCTGAAATAAGAGGCGTGGAATCCATAACCGCAACTTCTTTTACAGCCAAATGGAGACAATGGGCAAATTATGAATTGACGGATTATTTCTGTTCCTCGCTTGATGTGATTCTTGAAGTATCCACAAGCCAGAATTTTGAGCAAAGTTTGACTACTGTCCATGACATTGTAGGTGGAGCATCAAGTCTTCAAGTTACAAATTTAACCCCAAGTACAACCTACTATTGGCGAGTCAAATATCACAAAACACCGAGTGGTAGTGAGTGGAGTGATATTGCAAGCGTAACCACAACAGATTCAAACATTCCAACTTTATTCTCGCCTGTTGAGGGAGATTTTACAGTAAGTGCATTTGGTGGTTCACAACCTGCTCATACTTCAGATTCACCTTGGAGTTTTTGGCAACACGCTACGGGACATCATAATGAAAACTCAGGTATCGGTAGTGCTAATGATACGTATTTTTGGGATATTAACAAGAATTATCCTTCACATAATTCGGATGTAGGAGAAAATATTTACCCCGTTGCAGATGGTTACATTGTTGCGCCAACAAGTGGCTCACTAAGTGCATGGCGTGGCAATAGCTCTGGTCAATTATTAATTCGTCATGAAAATCCAGATGGGTCAGTTTGGTATAGTGCTTATTTACATTGTGACCTGACTATCAGTAAAATAGATGGCACATTCATCAGTCGAAATACAAGTATTGGGACAATCAGCGATGTTGGAACTTCCAATGAGCATCTTCATTTTGGCGTTTATGAAATGGAAAATGGTGTTTTGGTTTCAAAAAATGTAGAATTTGAAGTACGATTACCTGATACAGGAGGTGGTAGAAATCCCCCCGAACCTACTGAATTCGGTCTCTATGGCGAAACAATTGAACTCGCTCCAAATACTTCGGGAAGTGCTTATTTTCTCGTCAAAAATATGGGTTCATTGACCAATTTTGGTTATCAAGCAACGGTCAATTCTACTCATCCAAATTTGACGATTACAGGTATTTCTTCTCCAGATTTTTCGGCTGGTTTTATGTCGTTTGGTTCAAATGTAAGTTTTTCTAATTCTACGATTATCATCCCAGAAAGCGCACAATTCTTGAAAGTGGATTTTGAAGTGGGTAATGATGCGCCTATTGGCGAAGAAATCAAGATTTCTTTGGAAGATTTAATGGTGATTAATCCAACTACTTGGGAAATGATTGATGCCCAAACCACTCCCATCAAAATCACAGTCAAAGAACCTAAATTTGATTTGACGGTCAATATTCAAAGTCCCAAAAATAACCTGACTTTTAACGGTAACTTAAAAATTACAGAAAGTGGTTCAATAGTTTTTGAAGAAGTAACCGATAACGGAACAGCAATCGTTTCTTTAGATGCGGATAAAACGTACAATGCATTTATTTCTCGGCAAGAACCCAGCTTAATGGGGTTAAATATTTCGGATGTAGCTCGTACTCAGGCTTTTTCTTTAGGTATGATTCCCTTGGATTGGAAACAACAAGTCGCCGCCGATGTGGATGGAAATGGTCTTGTAACAATACGTGACGTTATGCTGATTCAAGGAAAAAGCATAGGGAAACCCATGCCTGCGGATGCTAATTTTGATTACGTTTTTGTACAAAACTTAGACTACTCAGGAACTGCAATTTCTGACATTCCAACTTCTACGGATGTATTAATGGATGTAAACCAAGTTTTGGATTTTATCGTGATTCGGAGGGGTGACTTAGACCACAGTGGATTTCCTAATACTTCAAACGGAAAAATCGAAATTGAACAAATACCATTTTCAATAACTGAGAATGAAGAATTTATAGAAATTAAGGCTGTAAAAAATATTTCTCTCACAGGATTGGATTTGAGAACGAAAAACGGCACTAATTTTAAAAGTAATCTTTTAAACTTTACAGAAAATGATGTTTTTCAAAATCGTTTATCGTATGCTCCTCAAAATACAACTGATTTCCAAGCAGGTGATTTGGTCGTAAAGTTTCAAGGTTCAACGCAAGATTTGAAACTCGAAATTTCGAATGAACGTTTCCATTTAGCAAACGGACACTTAGAATTTAACAAGGCTGATGCGAATCTGGTCGTTTACCCGAACCCGTCAAATAATGGTATTTTTAACTTAGTAGGACTTCCGTTTGAGGCAAAAATTTCAGTTTGGGATACAACAGGTAAAAAATTACTTTCCAGCAATACAGTCTCAAAATTAGATTTAAGTAGCTTTGAGTCAGGGATTTATATTTTAAAAATCCAAACTAACAATACGACTTTTACAAAGAAAATTATCCTTCACTAAAATTTTTCATAAAACATCCCTTTGACAAAGTTTCCATCCAAAGGAAAAACTTTGTCAAAGGTTTAACCAATTCTAAAAAATGAAAAAAATACTCTTTTTCATGGTGGTTTTACTTTGCCTAAAAAATACGCAAGGACAAACCTTAGCTATCGAACAAATCACGATGGTTTCTGGAAATACTGCCGTTTTAACTATCACCGCTTCGTCAGGATTTTCGAGTAATTTTATTGGGTTGGAAGGCGGATTATATTTGTCCTCCAATGGCGTAGAAATTCTTGACGTGAGTTCGCCAATATTGACAGGTTTTAGTAATACAAATTTTACGATTACCTCGCCCCAACAAGTAGCAATTTCTTGGGTAGATATGATGAATCCTGCAAATGTTCCTGACGGTAGTCCGATTTTTACGATAACTATCCAAGCAAACTCGGCGAGTATTGGACAAATTACATTTGGCAATAATCCCCTAAATAATTCACCTGCCCAAATTTTAGATAACCTGTTTAATCCGACACCTATTAGCAGTACAGGTGGAAATATATCGGTGAGTGCGGGAAGCGGAGCAGTTTCGCCTACCCAAAATGAAGTCAATGTCCCTGCTGGCGATTATGTCCCCTTATTGATTTTGTTAGCATTGGTTTTATATTTTCAAAAATACCACCAACTCAGTCATGAATAAATCACTATTCATTTCCTTGTGGTGTGCCATTTTAGGGTTTTATTTACTTGATAATGCGTGGGTTCATACGAACTTGATTTGGATTACGGGTTCAATCAGTACGTATTTACTCAATGCGATTGATTCGGGATATGCGTTCAATGGTTCGGCTGTTTTTCGATACGATTGTAAGGTCAATATTGGCTTTAGGTGCAGTGCTTATGAATTTGTGTATTTGGCTACCATTCCTTTACTCATTTTCAAACCTCGAAATTGGCGTTTTGTGGCTTTTATTTTTGGGTTAGTCATTTTTTGTAATGCCTTACGAATTACCATTTTAGCGCAGTTATGTCCGTGGGTGAGTTGGCGAGCTTTTGACCTCAATCATAAATTTATTTTCGCTTGGTTGATGAAAATGTTAGTGGCAAGCATTTGGTTTTATCATTTTCGATGGCAGACCAAATATACATATTCAAAAGTTATAGGCACATTATTTTTATTATTTCTCATATCTACTACTGAAGAATATCGGTTTGTGTTAGAAAAATTGATTTTTAATTACTTGAATATCAATTTTTTAGATATGTTACTCGTAGCAGGTTTCTACCAATTATTAATTTTGGGGATTGGTGTTTTATGGTTTGGCTTTCATTGGAAACAATTGATTCCATGCCTGATTTTTGGTAGCAGTTGGGTGCTTAGTTTTGGGTTTTTTCAAGCCTTTGACACTCATATTTTTTACCAACTCTCAGAATGGATAATCAAAAGCTTTTTCAGTTTTATCTATTTGATTATTAATATTTTACTTTTTTGGGTATTAAACAGAAACCAATCAAAAGCTAAATAATTTCGGTATTGTTATCTTATAGATAGTTGTTTGCATAAAAAATATGAAGTATTATGTGTGAATGTAAACGTTTTGGTTCGTTGAATTATCGTAAAAATGGCAAAGTTCGAGAAAAATAGCATTATCATTGTAAGGATTGTAGATATAATTTTACAGAAGTAGATAAGCGTACAAATCGAAGTAAGTCATTAGAAATAAAGAAAATAGCGATACAACTTTATCTTTTAGGCTTAGGTTTTCGAGCCATTGGTCGTTTTTTAGAAGTTAGTAATATCAGTACTAAATTGGGTCAGAGAGGAGTAGCACGAAAGTTAGAAACCCTTCCCTTAGAAATTTCTGTGATGGAATTAGATGAAATGTATTGTCAAAAAAAAAGAAAAGTCTGGCTCTGGTTGGCAATTTGTCGTGCTAGTAAACAAATCTTAGCCTATCAATTAGGAGGAAGAGGTGTAAGAACCGCTAAAAAATTATGGGGTAAAATCAAATAAATTGATTGTCAGTATTATTGTACCGATTCTTGGTCTGCTTATCAAGCGATTATTCCTACTGAAAAACATATCATTTCTAAAGCGGAAACTTATACGATTGAGGGATATAATGCCTTATTTCCTCATTAGTTGGTTCATTTTCAGAGAAAAACAAAATGGTATTCTAAATCTATTCAAATGATTGAAAATACGATTATTTTATTCATCTCATTTTTAAATCGTAGAAATAAAATTAACTATACTCAAATTAGCGATACCAAATAGTTTATGACGAGCCTGTTAAGTTAGTAACTTTTCAAACAGTTCATAAAAAGCTATACCAAATTTATCGTTTTTTGTAAAAAACTTCCTAAAAATATATTGGAAAGAGACAAAAAAAGCCCACCTAATTTTTAAATCAGGTAGGCTCTTAAAGAGATTTTTTTACGAAGGATTATGCGTTATATTTCTCAACACGGCTAATGACTTCATCAGCAATTTTTTCTTGGATGCCTCGGTCAAGATGACTTGTAAAACCAACACAAGAGCAGTTAATTTCACCTAAAACGTACTTATCGTTTTGGTTTTCATCCCAATCTAACATAAAATCACCTGTCCAAATCAACGGAATATCAAAACCGCCAAGTTTTTCAGAGATCGTAGGTAAACTTCCTAAGAACATATCAACCAATTCTTTCCAGTCTTCAGGCTTGTCATAAGTATATTTTGCACCTGAGAAAAGAGTTGCTGAGAATGCATCTTCAGCATCAGCAGGCTTTTTGTGAACGACAAAAATAGGCGTATCACCAACCATCAAGATACGGATTTCTCCTTCTTTAATTCGTGGCATAAAACGCATATCAACTAACATCCCGTTTTCTCCGATGATATACTTTTCGCAGAAGTCCATGAAGTCACTTAACTTGTTGTACTCTACATGGTTATCTACGGCTTCTGTACATTTCAATTTGGTATCTACTGGGATAGAATCACCAGGTTCGTAGCTAATATCATCAGCAATCTGAACACGCCAGATACCTTCACCCGTAGAACCACGATTCTGCTTCAAAACGCGCTCACCATAAGACAAGCTCTTAGGGAAAGTATCTTTGAAAACAGGAACTTCATAGTAAGCGTAAGTATCATCAGGAACAAGGTCAGTAGTCGCTAATTTTACGAGAGCATCTTTTGCACCAAAGTTATTCATCGCATCAGGGTGCGACATTCCTACGAGTCCTTCGTCAGATAATTTTCGGAGGGTATCAAAATAAATTTTCTCACCATCAGGCAAATTACCAGGGTTAATTCGGCTGATGTAAGCATCAAAATTATCTTTAGCATAGTCAAAAATGACATCTTTCCACTCATCACGGAAATAAACGACTTCGCACCCCCAACCTTTTGCTTTAATCGCATTAAGGATAGGCATAGTGTCTTTTCGGTGTCCGTCAATCCACTTATCAGAGCCGCCTTCCGCCTCAAAAATTACGATGTTCTTTTTCATACTTGTTTAAATGTTTAAAATAGCTAAGAATACCCGTAAGCTTCTTTCTTTGAAATTAGGTTTAAAGCACATTCAGCTAGTCCAAAAAAATAGTGGAAGAAGCATAAGGTGCTTACAATTACTTTGATTTTTTTTAGCTAAAAAATGACCAATGTCATTTACTCCAAAAATGAGTTTTTTTAACACTTTTAACAAATATTTTTTCCTACAAAAGTACTAACCACGAGTTGAATAGTAAGATTTATAAAATAAATTACTACTGATATAGTTTTATAGTTCAAAAAAATAAGTCTTGTATATTATATGTAAAAACAATACAAGGCTTATTATTAGTTAATCATTTAATAATCAGACTATTATAAGTAAAAAATCATTTAATTTCAAAATCAAGAAATTTTTTATCTTCAATAAATCCTTCTAAATGATCTCCAATAGCAATTTTAGAAACTCCTGCAGGAGTTCCTGTAAAAATGAGGTCACCTTTTTTAAGCGTAAAAAACTTAGATACGTAAGAAATCAGGGTTTCAAAGTCAAATAACATCATTTTAGTATTGCCTGCTTGTCGAATTTCGCCATTTACTCGAAGACTAAAATTTAAGTTCTTCAGGTCGGGATATTGACTAATTGGAACAAATTCAGAAATAGGTGCAGAACTATCAAAAGCTTTGGCAATTTCCCAAGGATGTCCCTTTTGCTTGAGTTGAGCTTGTAGATCTCGTGCCGTAAAATCAATTCCTAAACCAATTTCACTAACGTAACTTAGTGCAAAATTAGGATTAATATATTTGCCTACTTTCGAGATTCGTAAAACAATTTCGACTTCGTGATGAATTTCTTTAGAAAAATCAGGGTGATAAAACGGTGTGTTTTTTCGGAGTAATGCCGTATCGGGTTTAGAAAAAACAACAGGTTTGCCATCTCCTTTATTATTAAGTTCGGCAATATGATCGGCATAATTGCGTCCAATAGCAATGATTTTCATGTAAAAAGAGTTTGTGAAAAAAATTTAAATGAGAAATATAAAACTGAAAAATGCTAAATTTTTTAGCCATCCCAAAAGGAAATTTTATTTTTGCGAAAATTTCCTAAAAACTAAACTCGATTAAAAATCAAACAAAGATGAAAAATTTTTTTGCATATTTTCTGATTGTCAGTACACTTGCCTTTGTAGCTTGTTCAGGAGAAGCCCAACAGAAAACTACTGAAAGTGATACGACATCTACCGATGTAGCTCCCAGTGCTGATGTACAAACAGAAGCAGCTCAAGAGAAAGGCGATGCTCAAGGTGAAGATGAGAAAGTAGGACGCACCTTAGCAACTAAAGATGAAGATAATGGCTTTATTCGATTCAAGGCAAATGGGACTACAATGGAAGCCACTTTTGTTGCTTCTAATAATACGTCGGTGAGTTTATTTCAACGTCAAAAGGATGACTCATATAGTGCTGTAGTTATGCAACGGGGTACAAGTGATCAATTGCGTGAAGTTATTGGGATTAATATTATTAATTACAATCCTCGAACGCTTAGTTTTCCGTATGAAATTAAGCCAGAACAAGGCAAGCATTTTCATGTTAGTTATCAAGTGAAAAAATCAGGAGTATTTATTGACTACTTTGCTAATGCCACCAAAGGAGGAGATAAGTTCAAAATTATCCTTACAGGGTATGAGAACGGTGTTCTGAAAGGTACTTTTGGAGGTGAACTACGTAATGTAGCGGATAAGGTTGTTATTTTGGAAGAAGGTGAATTTGAGATCAAGCTTCAAGAACAAATTATGGGTGCTTCCAATCCTACCTAGACATTGTAGATTTAGAAATTACTTAAAATTACTGGTGTATTTACTTACCATAAGCACCAGTAATCTTCAGATTATCAAACTTATAACAAAAAATGGAAACTGAATACCTCGTTTCCATTGTCTTATTAGAAGTTGCTAAAGCACTCTACCCTACCAAAATTTTATTGATTTGTAAATAGTTGAGTATCAATTAGATTAAATCAAATTTAATTTTTCCATAGCGATGGGTTTGCGAACCCACCGCTATGGAAAAATGACTTTTTAGCCCGATAAACAAAGAGTATTAAATAATTTTAATACTAATATATTTTATAAATTATTTTTAGTAGGGTAGAGTATTACTAAAGACAATATCATACAAAATATGTTTTACATTGATATTAAAATTTATACTAACTTCCGAGAAGTTTCAGAAATTTAATATCACATTATTTAGATTGAAAGACTTTCCAAATTATCAATGTTGGAAAGTCTCAACAGCTTAGAATTATACTAAAACCAATTCCTCTTTTTCGTGTAATTCTCGAATCAAAACTGTGAATTCTTCCGCTTGCTTGATATATTTTTTTGCGAACTCAGGAGTAGGTTCATATTTTTGAATTTGTAATACAAAATTCTCAAAACCGTTCGGAAAATCGGTTTTTCCTGTTTCGACAAAATGAGTATCAAAGGCTTTCATTACTGCCGAATGTGTATTTAATCGGACTTTTTTCTTACCTAATAAGACAGCTTTTGCTCCTGTAATAAACGTATTATAAGCGTGATAAATCGCATCCGAATAATTTTCTTGAGCATAATTTTGTTTTGCCCAACCCAATTTTTCATCCACTTCGAACATTAATGTTTGAAACAAATCAATAATTACACCTGCACACTCCCCAACTGCCTTGATAATTTCAAATTTTTCTTCTTGCCCCCAATCCACGTAATCACTTGGTTGTAAGCTTTCTAAATCTGCAAATGGCTTGAGCAAATTATAAAAATACTTTTTGCCTTGTCGGGCGTAATAATCCGCATAATATTCGCCTTCATTTTGGTTTATATCAAAGTCTGTAAATAATGTCCTCAATACATCAGCACCTCGTTTCGAAGGCAATTTGATAACTTTTTCGGCAATTGTTCCTGTGCCATTCACTCCCACACTTCCACCTAACAAAACTTGCAAAGCAGGTACTAAATTTTTGCCATTTTTGATTGAACTTCCATGAAATCCGATAGCCGCAATACTATGCTGTCCACAGGCATTTGGGCAACCACTAATTTTGATTTTTATATCATTATCTTTCACTAAATCAGGATATTCCGTTCGAATAACATTTTCCAATTTTTTCGCAATTCCTGTACTGCTTGCAATCCCCAAATTACAAGTATCTGTACCAGGGCAAGCCGTAATATCAGCCGTTGAATCAAAACCTGCTTCTGCTAATCCCAACCTATCCAATTCAGAAAATAAACCTGCTAAGGCTTCGGGTCGAACGAAACGTAAAATATATCCTTGATTAATCGTTACTCGAATGTCATCACCTGCATATTCTTGAACAATATCCGCGAAGGCTCGTGCTGTATCCGAAGACATATTGCCTAAAGTTAATTTTATGGCTACGGAATAAAACCCTTTTTGCTTTTGCGGTTTAATATTAGTATCTAACCAAAATTTATATTTTTCAAGATTAGAAGCGGTCTTTTTTCGATATTCCTTGTTTTTGGGTTGAACGGTAACATCAGGTAAAATGTCTCGATTAATTTCGTAAGTTTTGACTTTTAATGCCTTCTCTTCGGCTTTGGCTAAGTCTAATAAGTTCTCTAAACCAATAGACTTAAGCAAAAATTTCATACGGGCTTTTTGTCGTCTGGCACGTTCACCGTGTCGGTCAAAAACTCGTAACAAGCTCTCAATGAATGGAATAATTTTATTTTCTTCTAAAAATTCAAATGCTGTTTGTGCCAACATAGGATTTGAACCTAAACCACCTCCAATCACGACTTTAAATCCTCGAATTTCGTGTCCGTTTTCTATTTTAGTTTTTGGAATTAGTCCTACATCGTGCATAAATGTAAAAGCGGAATCCTCAGTACTCGAAGAAAGGGCAATTTTGAATTTGCGTCCCATTTCCTGACAAACAGGATTTCGAAGGAAATATTGAAAAATTTCATAAGCATATGGCGATACATCAAATGGCTCATTAGGATCAACTCCTGCATATCCCGAAGCTGTTACATTTCTAACCGTATTTCCACAAGCCTCCCGAAGAGTTATATCATCTTGTTCTAATTTTGCCCAGAGTTCGGGAGTTCTATCAAGGCTAACATAATGAATTTGAATATCTTGTCGAGTAGTTGCATGAAGATTACTACTGGCATATTCATCAGATAAATTAGCAATACGAGTTAATTGTTGGGCAGTCATCCGACCAAATGGAATTTTAATACGTACCATTTGTACCCCTTGCTGTCGTTGTCCATAAACACCTCTTGCCAATCGCAAACTGCGAAATTTCTCTTCATCTATGCGCCCTTCGTGGAAGAGTTGAATTTTTTTCGCGAGGTCAATAATATCTTGTTCGACTATGGGATTTTCTAAATCTTCGAGTTCAGAACGAAAACTTTGCATTGTATTTTACATTTTGGAATTTCAGAAACAATTTTAAAAACAGAAAGTCATCAGAAGTTTTCGAAGAATAAGGAAGGGCAGAATAAATCAAAAAAGCCTCTTCCTACATCAAGGAAAAGGCTCTTGTTAGCTATTAAAAACTGATAATCAAGTATTTATTAAACCAAATAAGACATAATATACCTTTCCCTCTCTGGAAAGAGGCAACACCAAAACCAGCACTCGCATCGACGAGCGGCAGAAGTCTTAAAGTCTGCAGATTTAGAGTATTGGAAATTCAGCATGGAATACAAATGTCTCATTAATTTAATGCAAAATTAGATGCTCTTTTTATGAAAAACAAGTTTATAGAGCCTATTGTTATAAAAAATATATTTTTAGGGGTATTTGTTTATGAAATTTTCAAAAAAAAGGCTTTTTTTTACGATTTGTTTAGTTTGTTCAGTTCAGTTTGTAAATGGTCTACTTGGCGTTCATAGTCTCGAATTTGGCGTTTCATCTCTTCTTGAGTTGAGCTTAGTTCTTCGGCATTTTGGCGCATTTCTTCCTCTTGCATCTGAAGGCGTTCAGCATATTTTTGTGTTTCTTCCAATAATTTTGTGGTTTTAAAACTATTCAAGATTGAGGCAAAAGTAGCTCCTGTAATATCACAAATACGATACACAAACTCAATCTCATGCTCTTTCAATTTCTGGAAGGAAGCCAATTCAATAATACCAATGGTCTGTTCACTATTTTTGACAGGCACAACTAAAAGGCTATCGGGATTAGCATCACCTAAACCAGAGGTAATTCGAATGTAATTTTGAGGTATTTCTTCTAAATAAACAGGACGACTTTCTTGCCAGACCTCCCCTATTAATCCTTCTCCTTTTTCAATGGATTTGTGAAGATATTTTTTGCGTTCCCATGCATACGCAGCCATTAACTCCATTTGTTTAGTGTTTTCGTTTAGGATGAAAAATGACCCTTGATTAAGGTGCAAATGTTTAATTAGCTCGGATAGAACCTGATTACTTAATTCCTCAATATCAGCACTTGAGCGCAAAATATTTCCGAAATTATTTTGTCCTTCGGTAAGCCAATTATTAATTTTACGTTCATTCTCAGCTTGTTGTAAATCATTTCGCATCTCAACTAATGTTTTTCCTAAACTGACATCCGTACCAAAATCTTCACTGACCTGAAAGTTACCTTGTCCAACGGCTTGGGCAAATTCCGTCATTTTATATAGGCTTTGAGTCAATAAATTGGTATTTCGATGAATTTGGTCAATCTCATCATTTCCTCTTACAGTTACGGCTTTTGGATTTTTCCCCGCAATCACATCCTTAATATCATTCCGAATTTGTACTAATTGATTGATGTAAGATTGAACAAGATAAATACTTAAAAAGACAGCTATTGAAACGACAATTGTCCCCAAAATAGCAAACAATAATGACTGGTGTTTTAGTTTTTGAAAGAATAAACTCTTGGGATATTCCCGTACTACCTTCAAGAAATAGTTTCGATTATCGGATACAAATACAGGCATACTAATTAAAATTTTGCCTTTGTATTCGGTTTGATAGGGTACAGGAGAAATGATATGTCGGGCAATATCTTCGGGATAATCGTATTGAATACGGGTTTTGTGAGCTAAATCTCGCCCCCATTCTTTTGATCTTTCATGATGTAACAAAAAATAACCATCATTATCAATTAGATATAGGTTGCCTTCAGTATGGTTTTGATAGAGCTGTTCGAGTACTTCGGCGACTCGAATATTAATAATAATAACTCCTCTTCGTTGTCCTTTGGTATCAAAAACAGGTGTACCAAATCGAATAACGGGTAAAAATGGCTCTTCGATTTGTCCAAATTCTTTGTTTAAGTTCAATGGTGAAACATAAATTTTACCTTTGGTGAGTTTTGCCGTCTCTTTAAAATAGTCTTTCTCTCCTTTATATTGTAGTCGTGTTTTGGGAATAATTACAATACTTTCATCTCGTTTACGAACTTGTACAATTTCATCTCCATTTTCATCAATATATCTGATATTCAAATAGTTTTGTTTTTGTTTTGCTATTTTTAGAAAAACATCTCCTAGTTCTTGCCGAATTTCTTCGTAGGTATCTTGTAATACTTGAGCTGAATCTAAGTGGATTTGCGTCTTCAATAAAACCATTTGTTCCAGTTGCGAAAATTGACTTAATAACAAGACATCTTCTTTCTCAGCAGTCAGGTGTTCATAGATCAAGTGAGATTTATTATCCGCTTCTTGTCGAACAGACTCTAGTTTTTGATTACGTAATAAATCAAAAGAAATGCGATCCGCAATAACCATACAAACCAATACAGTCAAGGATAAGATGACTGATACAAAAAAGGCGAGTTTGGTTTTAATCTTGAAGTCTCGTTTCATGGATTTGAGGCGAGTGAGCTTTTTTGAATTCTTGTGTCAATATTTTTAACAAAACACCTGAAATTACAAAAAATGCCAAAAGTATGCCTAAAAACTAAAAATTTCTGCATATCAGAGTTTGTGGTGTCTTGTTCTAGAATGTAAAAAGTCATCAATAAAAATACAGTTCACAACAATTAAAATAATTTATAATATTGTGATACTAAAATCTTATACTGACAGTGATTATAGCTAAGAAGTTATTTAAATTTTAATTAAAAATATGATTATCAATAAACTATAATATTAAAAAGTTGTATTAACAAAAAAACTAACAAACTATTTTCTAACAGAGATATTGAAAATGAATAAATACAAATCAGATTTTTTTGGTGAAATTGATTTTGAAAAAATCAAAGAATATTACGAAGGTAAATTTTTTTATGAAAATCGAAAAATTGAATTAGATTTAAATATGAACAGGCGAGCATTACCCACTTACGAGCAATTATTAAAGATTGATGATTTCATCAATAACATCAAAGATTTTGAAAAAGAAGCTCGTCAATTCATTGATTCAGATTTTAAGAATGGTGGAATAGCTAAAGCGTACTTGGAATATTATATAGAAGAATTTGAGACATATAAACTTGATTCATTAATAGATAAGACAAATAAAGAAGTTAGTAGTGAAAAACAATTACTCTCAAAAATTTATATCCAAAGAATAGGGTTTTATCCTAATGATAATGTATTTGCCATTTTTGATTTTCATGTAAATCATACAATCTCTGACCAAATACTAGTAGTAATTATGGAAAATGATACAGGATATGGAATTACTTGGGAAAGCTAAAATGATAATTTATATTTGAAGAATTGACAACTATTCTACATTTGTAAAAATCTGGTAATCAATATTTTTCAAAATTTATTAGAAGTAAAATTTAAAATACATTTACTTATTGAGAAGATCTCGAAATGAATCAACAAAAAGAAATATGCTTGAAAACATGAAAATCTACACAAAAAAATTATCTTGCTGGGCATAAATTGCTAGGCAAAAACTACTTAGAAATAGTTAATCAAAAGCTTTAAAAGCAATTTAGGCACTAATTTTTCACGTAATTCTTCGATATGAAATGTCATTTGACGGATTCATAAGATTGAGAATTGCTAATTTTTATCAGAAATTTATGAGATGTAGTTCTTCATGCGCTTCGTGTGCTACTACTACGGATGGACTTCCGAAAGGATGTAAGAATCGAGGTAGTTGTCGCTCAGGCGGATGTAATAAATTAGATGTTTTTGACTGGCTCGGTAATATGGATTTACCGACTGAACAACAGTTTCCCATTGCTGAAGTCCGTTTTAAAGGCAGTCGTAAGGGATTTTATCGTGTACCCAGAGGTTTGGATGTGGTTACAGGTGAACCCGTAGTAGTTGATGTACCGAATGGGCATCACATTGGATATATTTCCTTACAAGGAGAACTGGTACGTTTGCAAATGAAAAAGAAACGTATTAAGGAAGATGATCCTAATATTCGGAAAATTTATCGGGTGGCTACGCCGAAGGATTTGGATGCTCTCACTAATGTTCAAGAACGAGAAAGTCCAACTATGTACCGCACACGACAGATTATTCAGGAAATGGGGCTAAGAATGAAATTGTCGGATGTAGAGTTTCAAGCTGATAATATGAAAGCTACCTTTTATTATTCGGCAGATGAGCGGGTGGATTTTCGGGAATTAATCAAAAGTTTAGCATCTGAATTTCGCATTCGGATAGAGATGCGTCAGATTAGTTTACGACAAGAAGCAGGGCGATTGGGTGGAGTAGGTTCTTGTGGACGAGAATTGTGTTGTTCTACGTGGCTTACCGATTTCAAAAGTGTAACCACGATGTCGGCACGTTATCAAAATTTATCTTTGAATCCAAGTAAACTTTCAGGGCAATGTGGACGGCTAAAATGTTGTCTCAATTATGAACTGCAAACTTATATGGATGCACTCAAAGATATTCCAAAAATTGAAAGAGATAAGCCCATAGAAACCCAAAAAGGAAAATTAAATCTCCAGAAAACGGATATCTTTCGGAAGATTATGTGGTTTAGCTATGAAAAAGAAAATACATGGACTCCAGTCTCTGTAGAACGAGTAAATGAGATTTTAGCCCTTAATGCGAAGGGGATTAAACCTGAAAAATTACTTGATAAACCACTTGACACTGTCGTTAAAACGGAATGGCAAAATGATTTGAGTTTAGAGGAAGGGAGTTTGCCTAATGAAAAAAGCAACAAACGAAATCGTAGAAGACGACAGCGGCGTAGAAAAAATCAATCGAATGCTCCCAATAACCATAGTTCTAAAAAAGGGAAAAAGACTCCTAACTCAGGAACAAAACCAAAACCTAAATCAGGGTTAAAATCTTCTAAATTAGTTGATAATAAGCCTAAAAAACCAAAGAAAAAGCCCAATACATCAAAAAGTCTGCCTAAAAAGCTTGATAAAAATAACGAGAAGAATATTGGACGAAAACCAGTCACAGACAAACAAAGCAAGCCATCTAATCCGAATCGTCCCAATCGTTCTAATCCTAAAGCAAATACTAAAAATAATCGAAACAACACAGGAGGACGAAATAAACCTAATAATCGCCGAAATAAATCTAATAAATCGGTTCAAAAGCCACCCAAATAAAGATTGACACTTTCCGAAAAACAGGGCTTTCTGTCGCTTTTCGGAAAGTTTTCTTCATATTCGCAATATGGAAACATTATTCATAATTTTAGTTGGATTAGTCGCTACATATATTGGAGGTATTCCATTCGGTATGATTAATTTGGCAATGATTGACATTAGTGTTAAAAAACAGCTCCGTAATGGGGCTTGGCTTGCTTTTGGAGCATCAGTAGTCGAAATTCTGGAGGCAAGTGTGGCTCTGTTTTTTGGCGTTTTTGTCAATCAATGGTTAGAAACTTATCAAGTCATTAATTTAATTGTTGCTGTTGTCTTAGTTTTGGTAGGTGTACTTTTTATGTTTCGGAAGGTTTCTGAAGAAGAATTGAGTGCCAAACGCCAAAAAACTACCAACCCCAAATATCAAGTTGGTGATTTTGGTAAGGGAGTTATTGTTGCCCTGTTGAATCCACAAGCTGTTCCATTTTGGATTTTTGTATTGGCTTTCTTAGGACAAAACTTAAATCTGGAATTTTTAGAAGCCGCTCAGATTACTCCATTTCTGCTAGGAATTTTTTTAGGTAAGTTTCTGATTTTAATGACTTTTGGCATTTTAGCAATTCGCTTAAAATCAAGAATGAAACTGTGTTGTGGAGTAGTAGATAAATCACTAGGAGCATTATTTATTTTATTAGGCATTATACAGGGAGTGAAGTATTTTATGTAAATGTGATCTTATCACAATTTAATTTTTAAAGATTTAAAACGGCTGTCAGCTGTATTTTTGTAGATACAAAAATGTCCTATATAATAAATTGTGATAAGATCTTGTATGAAAATTACTTATTGAGCTGTCCAGCCTCCATCCATTGGAATCGAAGTGCCTGTAATGGTTTGTGCATGATCAGAAGCTAAAAATAAAGCTAAATTTCCTATCTCTTCAACGGTTACAAATTTTTTGATAGCATGCTTTTTTAATAGCACTTTTTCGATAACTTCCTCTGGGGTCATTTGGTGAACTTTAGCTTGATCCGCAATTTGCCCTTTGACTAAGGTGGTGCGGACATAGCCTGGACAAATTGCATTACAGGTAATATTATGTACTGCACCTTCTAAACCTAATACTTTGGTTAAACCTATTACCCCATGTTTAGAGCTAACATAAGCACTTTTAAATGCTGAAGCTCTTAAACCATGTGCAGAGGAGATATTAATAATTCGACCAAATTTCTGGGTTTTCATTCCTTGCCAAACTGCCTTAGAAGTATGAAATGCCGCAGATAAATTGACTCCAATAATTAAACTCCATTTGTCGGCTGGAAATTTATCAATTGGAGCAACATGTTGAATGCCAGCATTATTAACTAAGACTTGAATTGAACCAAATGTTTTATAGGTTTGTGTCACCATTTGTTGAATTTCAGTTTCTTTGAGTAAATTTGCTCCTGAAAAAAATGCCTGTACACCAAATTCTTGAGCAACCTCTTGGGCTATCTGAACTCCATTTTCTTCCAGTCCATTAAAGACAATGTTATAACCTTTCTGAGCAAATGCCTTCGCAATGCCTAAGCCAATTCCACTTGTGCTTCCCGTGATTAGTGCTGTTTTTGTTTGCATGGAAAAATAATTTTTTGTCCGAAATATATTAAAATAGTGAAAGTCAATTTTTTACATAAATATCCATAAAGTAGAGTTTGCAAACCCTAATTTATGGAAATCAGTGATTTTGAGCAATGAAAGGTATTTCACTAAATAAAGTTTATTGCCTAAAGATATTTTTCAAAAATTTTTAAACAACCTCTTAGATTAAATATTTTAAAATAATACTCTTCATTCAAAAAAAATAAAATGGCAAAAAATATAATTGTTGATGCAACAGCATCAAAATCAGAAAAATATAAAGAACTATTCCCTCAAATTAAGGCATTGATCAGTCACGAAGACGACCTCACAGCAAATTTGGCTAATATTTGTGCCGCTCTAAAGTATGGTATGGATTTCTTTTGGGTAGGATTCTATTTGGTCAAAGATGAAATGCTAGTTTTGGCTCCATTCCAAGGAACGGTTGCTTGTACACGGATTCCGTTTGGAAAAGGGGTTTGTGGAACAGCTTATGAGGAACAAAAAACAATTATTGTATCAGATGTTAATCTATTTACTGGACATATTGCATGCAGTAGCGATTCACAATCTGAAATTGTAATACCCGTTTTGAAAGATGGAAAAGTTTTAATGGTTTTAGATGTAGATAGTGACCAATTGGCAGATTTTGATGAAGTAGATAAAATTTATTTAGAGCAATTGGCGGAGTGGATTGCGGATATTTATCCTAAAAATCTTCATTAACATAAAACCTTATACTAGACGAATCGTTTTTTGAATTTTTTCGTTTGATTGAAAAATAATTTGTCAAAATTTCCAAATATATTATGATTTATAAACTACTTAGTCTCATATTTCTGTGGGGAATTTCCGTAATTATTTATGCTCAAGAAGCTCAGTTTACAGTTTTATCTACTCAAGGAAATATTTTTTTACATGATGAATCTGATAGTGACTTAAAATTAGAGTCAGGACAAATACTATTTGATTATCATAAAGTTACAATAAAAAAAGAAAGCAAATTTATCTTTGTAGACTCATTAGGAGTAATTTGGAAAGTTACAGAGGGAGGAAATTATACTATAAAAAATTTACGCAAGACACCAAAATATAAAAAAGTACTCCCTAAAAAATATCAGCATCTTCTTGGGCAAGAGCTCTTTTCCAAAAAGAAAAAAGTGAGTCCGACCGCAAACCGAACCACACGAGCAAGTGAAGACGATGCCTATGGATTGCTTTTGCCGATGTCTGTACAAGTTTTAGAACCAAAACTAACGCTCAAACTATTTAATATACAACATGATTCGTTAGAATTACAATGGAATATTAAAGCCTTAACAGTTGCTGAAGAAATTCTCTTTCAGGATACGGTACGTGGCAAAAAATTTGAGATTGATTTGCAGGACTATTTCGAAGAATCGGAAAATATCATTATTCATGTCAAGGCACTTGATAGTCATGGAAAACAGCTGAAGACAGCTGTCGAACATGAAAATATGATTTCGAAAGTTGATGATCATAAAGCCGAACGATTGCACTATGATTTAGAGAATATTCTTGAATCAATCACAGATCAAGAACTTCGATTATTGATTAAAGCTCGGTTTTACGAAGAATATAATTTGGTGGCGGATGCGATTACTGCTTATGAAAATGTGCTTGAGCTAGTGCCAAATTCAAAAGCATATTCTAGGGCTTACGAGGCTTTTTTAATCCGAGTTGGGTTGAATTTATAACTTACTCTATTATTTTTAGTGCTGTTAATTACCAAATAAATAGTCAATAAAATTAAAAATAATACGGTAAAGTTTTTCAATATGAAATAAAATATAAGCTTTTAATATTACTTACTGTTGAACAAATTAAAATAAACTCTCTCTTTTTTATAGTCATTTATTTCCTTGTTTTACCTATTTTTGCGCTCTTCTTTTTAGAAAAGTTATGAAATAAAACACTAGAAAAACATCTACTGAACCATGAAAAATCAAAACTCACGATATGGCTATTTTATATGATTTCTTTATACCAATTTGATTATACACAGTTAAGTGATACGGGACGTTTACGGTCTGAAAATCAGGATGAATCGGGTGTTTTTTATGTGCCAAATGGGTTGCTACTAATGGTGGCTGATGGAATGGGTGGACATGCAGGTGGGCGAGAAGCAGCTCATTTAGCAATTCAGACTATTCGGACATATCTCCAACAAAAAAAATATGATAACATACGCTCAGCTATTCAGGTAGCTTTTGAAATTGCGAATACAAAAATTCGTATTAAAGCACAACAGAATATACAGCTTCGAGGAATGGGAGCTACGCTGGTTTTAGTCCTGTTTGATGGTAAACAAATTTATTATGCTCATGCAGGAGATAGTCGCTTATATTATTACTCTGCTAAAGAGCTGAATCTTTTAACTAAAGACCATTCTGTAATTCAACAATTATTAGATTTAGGAATTGTTACACCTATTGAAGCAATGTATCACCCACAAGCTCATAAAGTTACAAGTGCTTTAGGAGTTGATGAAATGATGGTTTCAATAACAGATGCACCTCTTTCAGCCCATACAGGAGATATTTTTCTATTATGTTCAGATGGATTGAATAACATGGTATTGGCAGAAGAAATTGAGGCAATACTAAAAGATGATAGCCTAACTTTATTTCAAAAAAATACCCTACTAATTCAGAAGGCAAATCAAGCAGGTGGAACAGATAATATTACAGTAGTCTTATTAGAGATTAAAGCCAAAACAGAATAACTTATTCAATAAATACTAAAGATAGATTAACTCATGAAGCTTGAAAAATCGGAGTCTCCAATACAAAAAAATTTGGATAAGAATATCAACCTCGAAAAAGAGGCTTCTGAGAAATTGCCTCAACAAGATGAAGAACAAACCCAACCTACAGAACAGCTTACTGAGAAATCTGATACACAAAAAACTATTACTCAAGAAAAAACAAAGCCAATCTCGAATAAAGATACATCTAAAAAGCTGACAGATAATACGTCACTTTCTAAGCGTCAATTAGTAACTGCTGTGTTGGTGTTTATTTTTGCTTTGTTTATTATTTTACTTCATTTGAATACTCGAGAAAGTTGGATTCAGCAAAATCTCCGAATAGAGAAAGAGGCGCAAGCGATGATGGATTCGGCTAATGCTAAATTATCCGAAAATCAAGAGATTAAAGCCATAGACTCGTTACGTATACGTGCCTTTAAGATGAATTATTTTGATGCTTATGATGAAAATCACTTTCGAATTTATGGACTTTTTCGGGATAAAAATCGTGAGTATAGCATATCAACAGTCGGTAAAAAATTCAATATTTCTTCTCCTAATGCTGTGAAGATGAGCCAAGTTGGTGATGAAAACTGGTTTATTGTTCCAGTTAAGGCAGTACATTACGTACAAAGAGGAGAAACTACCCAATCAATTGCTCAAAAGTATTATTTTAATAAGACAGATGCCCTGTTAATCCAAGATTTTAATCTGAATAATATTCAAGAAGATAAATTAATATTTATACCGTTTAATTAATTTACTGAAAAAAGAGTAATTATCAAGTTTTTTTAAGCAGTATCTTCATTAGTGTAACTACATTAAAATAATAATACTAATAATTGATAATCAAGTACTTTTGATTAAATAAATAAGATAAACTTAGGGAGTTTGTATTGTTTTTCGGATAAATTTGGGTAAGTTGTCAGGTAGGAAAAATAAAAAATCGTAAACAAAACGTTAAAGAAAGATAAAATTAAAATCCGTGTAACCCTCGTAAAATGACTTGCGTATATAGAATCAGAATTAGAGCTTAAATTTAGAAAAAAGTAAATGCAAAATTAAAAATTTTTAACGAAACTCAATGAAAACCACCGAAAAAATTTGAATTATAAAACATCGATTGTAAAAAAAGCTAGAAAGATAGTTCTCACAGATAAAATTAAAGAGATATTCAAAGTTTTAACTATGTACTAGTTAAAACTTCATAAAAGACAAAGTAAAAACATACTTCTTTTTTTCAAATCAATAGGGTTAAGTTGTAAGATTGAAAAAATCCGATGATTTTCGTCGGGTTTTTTTTCTTTTTTGTTTAAAAAGAACTTAGTTTATTTTACAAATATGTAATAAAAAAGGTTTACCATTCCAATCCATCCTCATTGTGCAATAATTTCTTTGATTGTTTTATTTTCTTTTAGAGTTCTAAAACTTGATTGAAGATTGGGTGTAGTTTATGCTGTAAAATGGAAATAATGCAATTTTGGGCAATGACTTCTTAGAAATCTAGTGTAATTTCCCACTTCAATCTGTCTGTGTTTTAAATACTGAATGACCTTTTAAATCATAAGACTATTTTATTTCTTAAAAAAATACAAAATGAAAATTTCTCGGATAATATGGATTTTTTTTGTACTTTATCAAGTTCACGATCTTTCTGCTCAAGAAAATTTATCACTTTCTGAAGCCATTGAAATTGCTTTACAAAAAAATTATGATATTCGAATTGAGAAACTTAATACTGAAGTTGCCAAAAAGAATAATTCATGGGGACAAGCAGGACGATTTCCCTCCATTTCGTTTGATGTTACGCAAAATAATTCGTTACGACATACTACCAATCCAGCTTCTTTTTTACAAGGAGATGTGATTAACAATGAGTTACAACCTTCCATTAATCTAAGTTGGACATTATTTGATGGAATGGCAGTTAGGGTGAATAAAGTTCGTTTTACAGAATTAGAACGGCAAGCTGAAGGAACTACACAGGCAGTTATCCAAAATACAGTACAGGCTGTGATGCAAGCTTATTATGGTGCAGTTTTAGAACAAGAACGCCTAAAAATTATACAGGAAGCACTCAATCTCTCGAGAGATAAATATGATTATTTAAGGTTAAAAAGAGAGTTAGGAAGCGCTGTTACTACAGAAGTACTCTTAGAAAAATCTAATTATTTGACTGACTCCAGTCGTTTTGTTAGTCAGCAGGTTGTACTTCGAAATGCGGTTCGAAAGTTGAATGTTTTATTAGTTGAAGATAATCCTAACTTAATTCGTACATTAACTGATACACTAAATGGAGAAGCTCAAGAATATGATTTTGAAGAACTTCGAAATAAAATGATAGTTGAAAATATTGATTTAAAAACCTTACAATTTACGCAAAATGTTCGTCAACAAGAGGTTAAATTACGTCAAGCTGATCGATTACCACAAATTTCACTTCAAGCTACTGGAAATTACAATACCGCACGACAAGATTTGACTAATGCTCAATTTTTAGATGGACGTTCAGGAGATGTAACATCTGCTCAAAATACTACTTTAGCCATGAACTTTACATTTTCTCTTCCTCTTTTCAATGGTGGAATCATTCAGCGAAATATTCAAAATGCTGTATTACAAGAAAAAAATGGACTTTTACAGATAGAACGACAAAAACAACAACTCTCTCAGAATCTGGCTTCTGCATTAGATTTGTACAATGTTCGTAAACAGTTATTACAAATTGCACTACAAAATCGAGAAACTGCCAAAACCAATTTAGATTTGGCTGAAGAGCGTTTTAAAACAGGTTTAATTAATTCATTTGATTATAGACAACTTCAAAATAATTTTCTGAATGCTGCATTTGCTGAACTGGAAGCTATTTACAATTTAAGTGATACTCATATTAATTTGCTTCGACTAACAGGTGGGATTCTACAAGAAAATTAGAGCAAAGTAGGAAAGATATATTATCGAATGATAATCAAACCGATAAAATTCTTAAATCCTTATCGGCTTGATTATTAATTTATTATTGTTTAATCACCTCAATATTGGCTTCATTAATTTTAGTTTTGGAGAGTGGCGAAGGACTTCCAAACATCAAATCTTCACCTGTGTTTGTTTTTGGAAATGCCATCACTTCCCGAATCGAAATTTTCTTTTCCAAAATCATCATCAAACGATCAATTCCCCATGCAATTCCGCCGTGTGGAGGCGCACCATATTTGAATGATTCGTACATATGCCCGACACTTTTAAGCATTTCTTCATGGTCATAACCCATATTTCGATAGGTTGCTGCCAAAATTTCCGATTTATGCGCCCTTACCGAACCTCCACCAATTTCGTAACCATTTAAGACTAAATCGTATTGTTGCGACAAAATATCCTTTAAATTTTCACCTGCCAAATGATCTTCCAAGTCTTCCATTTTAGGCATTGAAAACGGATTGTGTGAGAATGTCCAACCACCGTTTTCAGTTTCTTCGAATAACGGGAAGTCAATAATCCAAGCAGGTGCTAAAAGTTTAGAATCAATCAAATTTAACATTTGTCCCAACTCTTGACGAACTGCATCTAAGGCTTTGTTAGCGGTTTTTGCATCCGCTGCCGAGAAAAATACAATATCATTAGGAATGGCTTTAGTTTCTTCAATAATACGTTCGGCAATATCTTCTCCCAAATATTTGATAATTGGAGATTGCAGATTATCTTCATTTACAATGATATATGCTAAACCTCCCAAGCCATTTGATTGAGCAAGTGCAGTCAGTTTTTCGATTTGTCCTTTCGAGAGGCGTTTTTTCTGATATTTTCCATCAACTTTGATACATTTCACGATACCACCCGCATCAATTGGGTTCGTAAATACCTGAAAAGAAGTCTCTTTCACAATTTCGGTAATATCTTGCATCTCCAAACCAAACCGCAAATCAGGTCTATCAGTACCGTATTTTTCAATGGCTTCGTAGTAAGGCAAAAACCGAAATTCTTGCATTTTCCACTTTCGACCATAAATTTTTCGAACAATTTCTTGGAATAATCGAGTATTCAAATCAATCACATCCGCCATACTCACAAATGCCATTTCGATATCCAATTGCGTAAATTCGGGTTGTCGGTCTCCTCTCGAATCTTCATCCCTAAAACACCGAGCAATTTGGAAATATTTATCAAATCCACCAACCATTAGCAGTTGTTTGAACTGTTGTGGAGCTTGTGGCAGGGTATAAAATGAGCCGTGATACTTTCGACTTGGCACAATAAATTCTCTTGCCCCTTCGTCTGTACCTGCGGTCAAAATAGGAGTTTCGACTTCAATAAAATTTTCCAAATCCAGCATATCCCGAATCAATTTAATGACCTTATGCCGATTGATAATTGCCTTCCGATTTTCTACATTTCGATGGTCAAGAAACTTATATTTGAAACGAACTGCCTCACTTGTTCTATTAGCTCGTTTGATTTCAAAAGGTAGGGATTTTGCTAAATTGATAATTTCTAACTTACTGGTATCCAACTCAATAGTTCCCGTTCGAATACTTGGATTGTAGTCATCTTGTTGACGTTGAATAATTTTTCCGACTACATAAATCACCGATTCAGGTTTTAATTTGGCGTAATTGTCCAAGTTTACAAAATTTTCTCGACTAAGACGAACTTGTAAAATTTCATAAGTCGAATCTCGAAAATCAATAAAAACCAAATCTCCATGATCTCGAACACTTGAAACCCAACCGCAAAGTGTTACCTCTTCTGAAATTGAAGTTTTACTAAGTTCCGAAATAATATGAGTACGGTAATTTTCTTTAACAATAATTTGCTCAACTAATTCTTTGGGAAGTGTTCCAAATTCATCAGTTTGAGAAGATTTTTTCGAAGTGGTTTGAGTATTATCTTTTCCTAAGTTTTCGGTTTTTGAATCCGACTTTTTAGGAGTGGTTAAATATTCTAATATTTTAGTTCGAATGATTTTTCCTGATGCACTTCGTCCTACTTTTTGAATAACTTTTCCAACTAAAATCCCTGCTTTGCCTTGATTTCCTGCTTTGACCTCTTCGGCAATAGCTTGATTTTTGGAAATAACCGCCTCAATTGTCTGTGTGATTTTTTCGTCAGAAATTGTATTTTTTTCAAAATAATCTAAATAATTAAAATCAGGATTTAATAATAATTCTTGAATGGATTTCTGAAGTAAAACACTTGTAATCTTTTCTTGTTGGAATAACTTACAAATCGCTATTAATGATTTTGTATTCTTAATTTTAGCATAATTATCTGGTTTTAAATTATTTAGTAAAATTTTAGCAACAAATAAAACATCATTAATCTCTTCCAGAATTTCTAATAAAACTCGTGAACGATTCGAGTCAGAAGTAAAAAACTTAGCATCCTGCGGACGAACTTTACCTTTAATCAAGACCGTTTCGATTGTAAATGGTAACGAACTTTGTTCAACTTGTATTTCTTTGAGCTCCTTGCGAATATCGACCATCGGAATATCAGGCTCTAAAACATAGCGATAATCAGCCGAATATTCTTTTTTTCGCATGGTTTTGGTTTGCTTCAAATTCTCATCCCAAAGTACAGTAACTTGCTCAGGTCGAGGGGCTTGATGTGTTTTGTAATAATCTAATTGTTTGCC
Source organism: Cytophagales bacterium UBA2561 (assembly GCA_002340355.1). Taxonomy (GTDB): domain Bacteria; phylum Bacteroidota; class Bacteroidia; order Cytophagales; family Thermoflexibacteraceae; genus UBA2561. The sequence goes on along the minus strand of DDLX01000017.1, from coordinate 121,807 downwards.
AACTTCTTTGATTAATGCCTCAATCATAAATTTAAACGAATTCAAATTTTTGATTTCTGCACGAGGATTGAGGTCATTCGAATTTTTCTTCCGTAAGGAAACACTGACATCAGACTTAAACTCTCCTTTTTCTAAATTCGCTCCCGAAATATTTATATTTTGAACTATTCGTTGTAAATATTGGGCATAAGTTGCCGCATCTTTGAGGTTTTTGATACATGGTTTGGTAACTACCTCAATCAATGGAACGCCCCCTTTATTGAAATCAACTAAAGATTGATTCTTTTCATGTACTAATTTAGCTGCATCTTCTTCGATATGCACTTGCTCTAATTCTACCTCAAAATTTGTCCCATTATCACGGTAACAAGCTACTTTTCCACCCTTGATAATTGGATTTTGGAACTGTGTTAATTGAAAGTTTTTAGGCAAATCGGGATATTCGTAGTGTTTTCTATCCCATGTAATAAATTCGTTAAAACCTGCATTAACAGCTTTTCCAAAGCGGATTGCTTTTCGAACAGCCTCCTGATTTATGGCAGGCAAAATGCCCATTTGTCCCGTACAAACCGAGCAAATATTTTGATTGGGAACGCTGGCTTCTTGATTTGGACAGGTACAAAATAACTTGGTTTTGGTATTGAGTCGGATATGTGATTCCAGACCGATAACCACTTCTAATCCTTGAGCTTCTAATTCTTTAGTGAGTTCTTCGATTTGCATTTTTGACGAATTTAATCTAAGGTCAATGAGGTAAAAAAGCGTTTAAAATGTTACAGCGTTTCTAAAAATTGAGCAAATTGGAAGGCAGTTTCTTCCTGATTTTTGGCAGTCGTGATTTGTACTCCGATGTCTGTTCCAAAAGGAGCAGTCAAGGTTGGTAATTTTCCTAAACTAAATCCAACAGTATAAGCATCAGATAGATACATTGCTAAGGGATTTTTCAAGTTCTCTCCAATCTTAGGCGGATGATTCGGAGCAACAGGCGACAAAATCACATTTACTTGTTCGAAATCATTGGCAAAATGTGCCATAATGTTATTTCGTAAATTTTGTGCTTGGAGGTAGATTTCTTCGGAATGTCCTTGTGATAAAACTTGGTTTCCACTCACAATTCGGCGTTTGGTTTCTTGAGTGAAATTCTGAGAACGAGTCAAAGCATAACCATCTTTAAGCACCGATTCGTCTGAACGCTCACCATAATTAATACCATCTAAACGAGCCAAATTAGAAGCTGTTTCCGCCATTGCAACGATGTAATACGTAGCCACTAATGTTTGAGCATCATAAAAATCTAAGGCTTGTACGTTTATGCCTTGATTTTGCAATTTTTCAATCAAATTGATGAAATCAGCTTTAATACTTGCATCAAGAGCTTCATTTTCGATAAAGTTTCGATAAAATCCAACTGTAAAATTTGAAGGTTTAGTTTTCCAAGTTGAAACTTCTGAAATTTTTGGGGAATCAACCGAAGTTTGGTCTCGAAAATCCTTGCCACTCATGGCATTCAATAAAATCGTGGTATCCTCTAAATTTTGGGTAAACATCCCCACGCAATCTGTTGAAGACGCATAAGCCATTAAACCAAATCGGGAAATTCGTCCGTAAGTCGGCTTGAGTCCATAAACCTGATTGAATCCTGCGGGTTGTCGAATTGAGCCACCCGTATCACCTCCGATAGAAAAAACAGTATAATTTTTTGCGACATTGACGGCACTTCCACCACTTGAACCACCTGCAACAGTCTGTAAATCAAGGGCATTTTTGACCGCTCCAAAGACCGTATTTTCGCTACTACTTCCGTGTCCGAAGCTATCACAATTTTCCCGAACAATAGGAATTGCCCCTTTATCCAACAATTTTTGGATAGCCGTAGCCGTGTAGGGAGCTTTGTAGGACTTGAGCATATCGGCACTTGCTGTGGCGTAAGTCCCTTGTAATAAATATACATCTTTTACACCAAATGGGATTCCTGCGAGTTCATCCAGTTTTTTACCTTGTTGAATTTTTTGGTCAATTTCTTGGGCTTTTTGCAGGGCAGTTTTTGCTAAAATCGAATTGGCAGAATTATGAGGGCTATTTTCGAGTTCCGATAATTTATTCTTAATCAGGTCAGTACATGAATATTCCTGACGTGTTAATTCGGTATGAATTTGGCGTATTTTTGAACTCATTTTCTTTATGAATTGAGACCTGTCAAGTCCTGAAGACTTAACAGATCTGTTTTTATCGGTTTAAATAATTATTAATCAATAACTTTTGGTACGACCAAAAAACCATTTTTTTGGAGTGGAAAATTGGCTTTGATAAATTGCTTTTCGGTTTCCGAACTTTCGATAACAGTGTCTTCTCTCAAACTTGAGACTTCGACAATTGAAGTATTCAGCAAATTTATATTTTCCTGATTTTCAGTATTTTTGTTGATATTTGCCTGCTTAATTGTTTCGAACAATTTGGTTACACTTTCCGATTGCTTTGCGTCTTTAATGCTGGATAGCACTGATAAAGGCATTAATTTTTCTTCCATTTTATCCGCTTAATTTTCCAAAATTTTGAATAAATTTCGTTTTCGGTTACAAAGATTGTAATTTTTTGGCGTTTTTCTGAAAATATCTGAAAGTAGTATTGATATGAAAAAAAATGATGTTCAATTTTCCAGTTTAAGAGAACTTATCGACTTTGCTTTAGGGAGTAAAAGTAATAAAAGAGGGTTTTTCGATTTGGGTAAGTTAAGTCAAAAACAAATTTTGGAATTGCAAGAACAAACAGGATTGGATTTCTCAGAATTTAAGCGAATCATCGATAGTTATAGCATAAAACATATTATAAAAAATCATGGTAATCCTGAAAAAGAAGAAAGACGAGGACAAAAAGCTATCACTTCAACAGATATTGAAAGCTTACCCGAACTCATGCAAAATCTTAATTCTTCAGAACTTGACGGTACAAATCGTATTGGTCGGGAAGTTTTAAAGCACCAAGTCGAAACAAAAGATAGGGTCACAATTATTGAAGAGATTCGTACCAACAAAAAATTATTAGCCTTGGATTCGATGCGAAAAAAATAGTAAAAGCCAATACTTAAAAATATTGGCTTTAGTTAATACGACGAGCAAATGCCCTTGAAAAATATCAAGTCCCTTCTCCTACGTCCAAAATCGTCTTCGTATTCTATTTTCAAATATAACACTAAATATTTATCAGTCAAAACTCATTATTAGAATTTTGGTATATTTTGAATAAAACAAGCTGTACCGAAGTATAAATAATCACTCTTTTACTTTTTGGATTAAAAGAGAATCTAGCTTTTTATTTGTCTCCTTTGTTGCTTGTTCAATTTTATCTTCTATCTGCTCAAGTTGTAATGATTGAGCATTTTGTTCTTTTTTAATATCATCAATTGAATTATTAGTTTTGATAATATGTTGTTTATTTTCTTCTATTTTAGCATTTGTTTTCTTGTTAGCATTCATACTAATAAATGCCAAAATGAGTGAAAATATTATATCTTTATTATCTGAGATAAATTTTTTAATGTAGTCTATTACATTTTCAACTGATTTATTATCAAACATTTTTAATAAGAAAATGAATTCCTTTGACTTAGTATTTTTAATATCTTCTATGGTTTCTTTGAATTCATTAGCTTTTTCTATGTCTTCTTCATCAAGAAATTCTTCATTATCAAAATCATTTTGTAAGTGGGCTAGAGACTCTGTTACATACTTCTCTGTAATTGGAAACGGATTACCCTGCCATTCCTTAAAAATGTCTTGAGTCAATGCCAGAATACTATTTTCTCCAACTTGTTCAAGGGACTGCGAAATACTTAGCCATTGTAAAGTGGGACTTTGATTTGAGATTTGAGCAGAAATACCTAACAGTTGAGAAATTGGAGTTGGGTTGTAAATTTTCTCAAAATTTGGGAGGTTACCTAAAAAAGACTGATTTCGGATTTGTGTATATTGGATTACTTTTTCTAGTCCAGATAAAAGACCTTGATTTAGAGTTTGAGTATTTTCTCCAACTTGTTCAAGGGACTGCGAAATACTTAGCCATTGTAAAGTGGGACTTTGATTTGAGATTTGAGCAGAAATACCTAACAATTGAGAAATTGGAGTTGGGTTGTAAATTTTCTCAAAATTTGGGAGGCTACCTAAAAAAGACTGATTTCGGATTTGTGTATATTGGATTGCTTTTTCTAGTCCAGATAAAAGACCTTGATTTAGAGTTTGAGTATTTGCTGTCGCTTTTTTTAACTCAGAAAAATTAATATCCATATTTTGTAAAATTTAAAATTGGTTAAATATAAATGTAACATCAATAATCAAGCCAAAATTTAGTAATACATCTATTCTGAATTAAGATATGACACTTCAGCACATTGTAACCTACTTTGTCATTTAAAATCTTCATTTTCAGTACGGTCAATGTCGTACCAAAAACACAAATGTAATTTTTTAGGTAAAATTTGATTTACATTTTTGAGAGCTTTCAACATCGCTTGAATGGTGGGACTTTGAAGGTCACAAATTCCTAAATCATCATTTTCTAACCAATTTTCATACATCAAAGTATATTCTTTTCGCCACATTTCTAAATCAACTTCTTGACCCAATAAAGCATACAAATCAAATCCATCAATTTACTCATTTCGAGGTAGTTGAATTTTATTTTTGGCTTCCCATAAGATGTTTTTTTCATCAGGCAACTACAGTACTATATAAAATTTATGGTTTTTGAAATCGTCCATCTTTCAAGAGTTTGAGGACTTTGTTTAGCTTTTCGAGCCAGTTCACCTTTAACCATATGCTAACTTTTCAATTTCGTCTAAAGTTTTCTCTAATAATTCTTCTGGAAATGTACTTGAATGACAGTCATAAAATTAATCTGAATAAATTTCGTTTTCGGTTACAAAGATTGTAATTTTTTGGCGTTTTTCTGAAAATATCTGAAAGTTGTAAGGGAAATAGAAGGCATTATTTGCAGAATATTGAAAGTCATTTTTAGCCCAAAATAATCTTTCCTCTAAAGATAAACTCAATCTGTCATTCTGAATTTATGATGCGGTGATTTTGTGATTTTTCCTGTGTACTAGTGCTATTTTGAGTTTCAAATTGAGCGACTTGAGCTTCAAGTTCTTTAATTGTCTGTTTGTAGTCTTGTTCTTTTGTTCTCATTTTTTGAAATGCTTTTCGAAGTACCATCTCGTTTGCCTGTAATTTCTGATTGGTTTCTGTAATCTCAGCTGTTTGTTTTTCTAATAGCTCTTTACTCTTTGCCAACTCGGCATTTTGTTTTTTAATTTCTCTTTCTTTAGTTCGAGTTTGTCCAAAGGCTTTTTTTAGGATAGATTCATTGGCTTTCATTTTTTCATTGGCATATTGAAGTTCTTTTTGTTGCTCTTCCATCTCAAAACGAGTTTCTTCAAGGTCTTTCATGTTGGTTTCTAATTGCCTTGTTTTGGCAATAAGTTGAAGCTCCTTATCTGAAGATTCTTTAACCAGTTTTTGTAGTAATTTTTCATTTTCTTTCATCCGTTGATTAGTACTTTCGAGTTCACTCTGTTTACGACGCATTTCCTCTTGTGTGGCAGTCAATTCCTCGACATTTTGGCGCATTTCTTCTTCTTGCGCTCGCATTTGTTCACTTTGTTCCTGAGATTCTTGAAGAAGATGTTTCGTCTGTTCGACGTTTTTGAGGTTGGCAATAGTAGAAGCAATATTCTCACTTATTTTTGCTACAAAGTCTCGTTTATATTCTGGAAAGTTTTCAAAGGAGGCTAATTCAAGAATACCATATACATTTTCATTAATCATCAAAGGAATGATCAGAATACTTCGGGGTGGTGCGCCTCCTAGTCCTGAAGTGATTTTAGCATAATTTTCGGGAATATCAGTATAATATAAAATGTCTTTTTCTTGCCAACTTTGTCCAACTAACCCTTCTCCTTTTTCAATTTTTTGGTTGATAAATTTGAGGCGGTCGTAGGCATAACAAGAAACCATTTCCAAATAAAGATTTTGGTCAGAAGTGGTTGTAAAGTTATTAATCAGAAACATTGCACCTTGGTTTGCTCCTGTGTATTTAACTAATTCAGAAATAATATGGTCATATAATGTTTTGAGATTATCATGATTACCTCGTAAAATTTCAATGAAACTAGCTAAGCCTTGTGTAACCCATTTTTGTTGATTTTCTTGTTCAGTAAATTGCTTAATTTGAGTTCGCATACTCAACAGGGCATAAATTAAACTTTCAGAATTAACAGCATCGTCTTTTTCTAGTCCAGGATAGTTAGCTTCTAAATCTCCAGCTTCAATTTTTCGGACAAAATCTAGCGCATTTTTGATATACGAATTAATAGCATTGACATTACGAATAAGATGTCGAATCTCATTCTTTACTTCGTATTGTACTTCGATATCATGGTTGCCTTCGACCATTTGTTGCGTGGCATCTGTCAAGATTTTGACGGGACGAGAAAAATTGCGCCGTATACGCCATCCACCACTTACTAAAAGTGCTAATAGAATAAAAAAACTAGCCATGAAGACTCTTTCGGAAGAATCTCCAAGCGAAGAAGGATCTTGAAAAGTAAAAAGCATCACTAACGCACTCAGAAGAATTCCCACAATGTATATGGTGGCAATAAGGGTGGTTTTTTTGACGTTTTCTCTACTAAGTTTCATATTATATTTGTACCTATTGGAGCTTGAAGAACGTTCTTCTTTAAGTTACAACAAATTTATCAATTACTGAGCCAATTCCAAGCTATTTTAAATGGCAAACTGAAGACTGAAATGATGGTAAAATTGAAAATTTAGGATATTAAAAGTCCTTTTTTTTAATTTTTAGGTAATTTCTTACGACTAAGTTTCACAAAAATAGGATTAAAAAAACCTTATCTCAAATTGGAAATAAGGTTTTCAGAACTCATGAAATCTAACTAACTATTTCTTATAAAAAGTGTCTTCTTGCTTAGCTAATTCATTTTCTCGTTTGGTATTCGATTCAGGAGTTTCAGAATACGGAACCGTTTGCGGAATAAAATCCTCTTTAGCTCCTGTTTTGCTATAATCGTAGGGCCAACGATAAACAGTAGGAATAGGACCTACCCAATTTCCATGTCCCAAATTAATGGGAGTTGTCCACTCCAGTGTATTGGATTTCCAAGGATTTTTAGGAGCCTTTCGCCCAAAGAAAATTGAATAAAAGAAATTGAACACAAAGATAAACTGAGCAGAAACTGTGATAATTGCTGCAGCACTAATGAACATGTTCAGGTCTGTAAAAATGTTAAAAGTGTCAAAATTTGTCCATGTGTAATATCGGCGTGGAAAACCTGCAATTCCGACATAATGCATCGGAAAAAAAACAGCATAAATCCCGACAAATGTCATCCAAAAGTGGACATAACCCAATTTTTCGTTGATCATTCGCCCAAACATCTTAGGGAACCAATGATAAACACCCGCTAACATTCCGAAAAAGGAAGCTGCTCCCATGACCAAATGAAAATGCGCCACTACAAAATAAGTATCATGCAATTGAATGTCCAAAGCCGCATTTCCAAGAATGATTCCTGTTAAACCACCTGATACAAAAAGAGATACTAAACCAATCGAAAATAGCATTGCAGGTGTAAACACTAAATTACCCCTCCATAAAGTTGTTAGATAATTAAATGTTTTTACGGCGGAAGGTACAGCAATAATCAATGTCAAAAACATGAAAACTGACCCTAAGAAGGGATTCATTCCTGTAACAAACATATGATGTGCCCAAACAATGAAGGACAAAAAAGCAATTCCTAACATTGAGAGAATCATGGCAGTATAACCAAAAATGGGTTTTCGGGAGTTGGTTGCGATAACTTCGGAGGTAATTCCCAAGGCAGGTAATAATACAATATAAACTTCGGGGTGTCCTAAAAACCAAAATAAGTGCTGGTATAAAATCGGACTTCCTCCCGTATTCATTAGAGCTTCTCCACCAATATAAATATCTGATAAATAAAAACTTGTACCAAAGCTTCTATCAAAAATTAGCAATAGTGCTGCCGATAACAATACAGGAAAAGACAACAAGCCAATGATAGCAGTTAAGAAAAATGCCCAAATTGTCAGAGGCAACTTAGAGAAAGACATTCCTTTAGTTCGTAAATTGACAACAGTTGTAATATAATTGATTCCTCCTAATAAAGTTGAAACAATAAATAATGCCATACTAACCAGCCAAAGGGTCATTCCCAAACCTGAACCTGACATGGCTTGAGGCAAGGCACTCAGAGGTGGATAAGCAACCCAACTTCCACTTGCAGGACCCGTTTCGATAAACAAAGAAGCAAACATTACCACACTAGCCGCAAAAAAGAACCAATAGGACAACATATTCATAAACCCTGAAGCCATATCTCTCGCTCCTATTTGTAAGGGAATCAGAAAATTACTAAATGTGCCACTTAGCCCTGCGGTCAATACAAAGAAAACCATAATGGTTCCATGCATCGTTACGAGAGCTAAATAAAATTCTTGGTCTAATTTTCCTGCTTCCGTAATCCATCTCCCAAAAAGAGGTTTTAAAAAGGTGAGATCAGCATCTGGAAACCCTAATTGTAAACGGAAAATAACAGACATTGACCCACCAATAATTGCCCAAAAAATCCCTGAAATCAAGTATTGTTTGGCAATTGTTTTATGATCATATGAAAAGATGTACTTTGTCCAAAAGTTACCGTGATGTTCCTCCTCGTGACTGTGGTGAATTTCGGAGGATTCGGTTTCTTGTGTTTTGGATAAATTGGTATCTATGGTTTCCATATAGTTAAGTTTAATTCATTTTAGTAGTTATTAGCTAATCTTAAATCAGGATAAGTTTCTTTCATGTAATCGGCATTCATTTCTACCCAAGGAGTCTGCTCAGCATACCATTTTTTGTAATCTTCGGGTTCATCAACTACCACAATCATTCGCATTGCAAAATGTCCACTACCACAAATTTCGGTACAGGCTAACTCATAATTAAATTTCTCATTGCCTGTTTCCTGACGCATTTCTTTGGTAGTTTTAGTCGGAGTAAACCAGAATGAAGTTGGCATACCAGGGACGGCATCCATTTTGACTCGAAAATGAGGTAAAAAAACACTATGTAAGACATCTCTCGCTCGGATTTTTAATAAGACAGGCTTGCCCTTTGGAATATGTATTTCACGAGGTGTAAAATCATCTAAATTCTTGGGATCATTTTTAAAATCCATTCCCATTGAATTAATAGCATCAATTTTTCGGAAGTCATAACGCCCAATTTCGCCATCCTTTCCGCCATAACGCACCTGCCAACTAAACTGTCTGCCCATTACTTCTACTTCTACTCGTTCTTTGGGGGCGGGTTGAGTAATATCGTCCCAAATAAACCAACCTCGTACCACTAGACCTGCTAGCACGATAGCAGGAATGATTGTCCAGATGAGTTCCATTTTATTATCATGTGGAAACCAATGCGCCCGCCGATTTTTTTGGTAACGAAACATCAAAGGAGAAAAAAACAAGACGATATGTACTAGTACCAAAGCTGTTGTAATGATAGCCATTGTAAACCAAAATAAGCCATCAGTGCGTACTCCATGTTCTGAAGCAACAGGTAAAATATACATATCAGTAGTCGTAATACTATACCATCCAAACGCTCCAAAACCTATAAAAAAAAGTAAGCCAAATAATAGGGCATTTACATTATTACTAATGTCTATATCTTGCTCACCTACTTGACGCTTTTGAGCAATGTCAGTGAGCGTTAGGATGCGATAAATTACACCAAATAAGATTCCTAATACTAATACAATGGCAATAGCTATTAAAATTATCATAGTTTAGTTAAGTCTATTTAAAGTAATATTATTAATTCAAAGTACAAGGTATTTTGAAAATTCAGTTCTTGAAGTGCTTTTTTGATTCCTCTATATTACTCTTAGGTGATGTGAAATGTTCGGAGATTTCTATTTTTTTTCAAGTTCTTTTTATCTTAAAGGAAATCTCAAACAAATTTATAATCAGCAGGTTATTTATCTTTTTGTAAAAATTGAAATAAAAAGAGTGGTTAGATTTTTGATTATATCAATCAAAATGATGAAAAAATATGAGAATAATTTCTTTTTTTATAAGAATAAATCAAATTATTGTAACATATTGATTATTAAATAAATATTAATATTAAGCCAGCCAAATTAAAAAAATGGCTGGTTTATTTTTAAAATCTAAAATTCTTATATAGTGTCAAAATATTCAAAAGTGCTTAACTACTAAGTCCAACTTTTGGATAAAACATTATTTCTTTTGAAATTGAGGTAAGGCAGTACCTCGGTTTTGGGTAGTAAAGGTGTGATTTTGGGAATGCAATTTTTTAGCGATGTATTCGTATGCTTTCTGATAGTGCATGAGAGGGCTGCATGTAAAAAAATCAACTGCAGCGTAACCATATTCGGGCCAAGTATGTATCGAAAAGTGACTTTCCATAATAATAACTACTCCCGAAGCTCCTACAGGTGAAAAAGCATGAAAATGCGATCCCAAAATCGTGGCTCCTGCAACTCTGGCGGCTTGATTGAATAACTTCTCTAAGAATAAAGCATCATTCAATAAATGACTATCACACTCGTAAAATTCGGCTAAAATATGCTTGCCGAGGGCATCCTTAAATGTTTCCATGAAGTTTATTTTTTGGATATCCTTTCTTGATATATCAACGAACGAAGTTAATATATTTTCATTTTGGAACGAATGCTATATTTTATTACCTGAAAAACACGATTGTCCCATTTTAAAGATGATTTTTTTATGTTTCGCAGCTTGGATTAACTTTTACTATTTTAATGAAGAAGTTCGAAATCAGGAATTTCTAACCTAAACTTCAATAACCACCAATCGTAATTAAATAAGCTAAACTCGACAAAGTAACTTCATATGAGATAAAAATATTCCGTTTTGTGATGCTTATCAAAAAGGTATAATATGTTCATTTTCGGCTTTTTGTAGTGAAAAAATAAGATAAGGTTATATTCAGAGGATTACTTGTTCTTGGTTTAGAATGTGTATTTTGGTAAACCAAAAAAGTAAAATTCTACAAACTTGTACCATCAAAGGAAAGAATTTTGAACATACTCAAAATACTGATTATCAATGAGTTTTATATATTAGGATTTTTGAGTCGCATCATCTTTTTTCTAAAAGATTAATGCAAGTTTTAGAAAAAAATAAAAAACTTCAACCTAAATATGATTCTATGAGAGACTTTCGATATAGAAAATCAATTGTTCAAAAAATAAAGAGCTTTGATTATAAAAAAATTTTGTCAAAAGCTTTTTTTATTACACCAAATTGATAAGCAAGCGTTTTTTTGAAAATGTATTATTGTTTATCAATTTTTAAGTAATCAATTGATTTTAAAAAGATTAAAAACAATTTCTAAAATGATTATCTGATAATTCGATTCCGAATCCGAACGATAATTTCTTTAATTCGTTTCAGGTTTTGGTCAGAAACTTCAATGATAGTTTCGGTACTTTCTTCTACAACAAGTTCTCCATTTCGCTCGACCATTCGACTCTCTCCCTGTTTGACCGAAACTTTGACATTGGCATAAGCTTTTTCCAAATCTCGCAAATTCGCAATAAGTTCTCGAACTCCTGGCTTACTTTTGTATATATCCAAGATAAGTAAGATTTGTGATAAGATATTTTTCTTACTTCCAATATGCCGTAAAATCTCTTGGCTTTTCTTTTGGTCATGTAGTTTGCTTTCGATATAAACAGATTCTAACCAAGCTCCCGTAAGCATTAATAAAGTTAAATGTTGTCGTCTTTCTTTTTTCAGAGAGCAAAAAATGCGAGCAATATTCATTTGTGCTAATCGAGAAAGTTCTTGAGTATCACCAATTTGAGAAGGATTGAAAAAATGCTTTTTTAGTGTCATATACTCTTTCATGTTCATTGATTTTAAGAGTAAACGTACTGCCTCAGAATATTTTTGAACATCTCCAAACTTTCGATAAACATGTGCATAGCCCAAGTTTATGGCATAAACTCCTGCATTTAATGCAGCTCGTTCATCTTGATAATTATACTTATAAGATTTATCAGGGTCATTCAGAAGATTAGCATCATATTCGAATTTATATTTTTTAAATATTCCTTCTATTTCATTAGAAGAAGGTACAGTCAAAATAATGTCATTTCCTCCTACTTGTTCAAATTGGGAAAGGCATTCCATAAAAGCATCATCATATTCTCCTTGTGCCAAAAGCGTCAGAAGACTGCATGAGTAAGCTATGAGCAAAAAAGCTATCTTTTTCATATAAATTGAAAATTAAAGATTAAGATAATACAATTTTTGAGAGCCAAATTCCAAACACTAATGCCAAATTTCCTAGTGTCAAGCTAAGTAAGGCATAAAACCCCGCTTGATAGAAACTTTCGGCTTTCAAAAAAGTAAGGATTTCGTTGGCAAACGTAGAAAAGGTACTGAAACCTCCGCAAAATCCAACTAAAATCAGTGTTTTTAACCAATCATTGACAAAATATTTTTCTCGAAAAGCGAATCCAAGCATTCCTAATACAATACAACTGAGTAAGTTTGCGGTTAGTGTTCCGAAGGGAATTTTATCAGTTAAAGGATTGAGTAATAGACTAAAAGCATACCGTATTAGACTACCCAAGCCTCCGCCCAAAAAAACGGCAAGCCATTCTAACTTCATAATTTTTACGGAATGAGTTGTATCCTTTACTTGAAAGGATTTTTTTTTATTTAGGCAAAAATACCAAAACTTTCTAAGTCTGGTTTTATTCTACTACTTAGGTTCTTTTGATATCTAAAATGAATTCTAAATAAGGGATTAATATGAGGAATATAATTCTATAAATAAGTCAAGATTAGTTTTAATATGCTAGAAATTTTATTGTCATTCTAGCTATCATCTTCTGCACTTTTCTCTCGACTCAATCGAAACTCTACACGGCGGTTAAGTTGGCGATCTTCTTCTGTTTTTTCGTCTTTGACAATAGGTGTTTTACTACCCATTCCTTTGGCAATCACCCGTTTGGAACTCAGGCTACCATAATCTATAATATAATCTCGAATGGCTTCTGCACGAGCTTGAGAAAGTTTTAAGTTAATACTTTCATCCCCACTACGGTCAGTATGTCCCAAAATTTCTAAGTTAAAATTAGGTTGATCGACTAAAAAATTAATTACCAAGTGCAAGTCATTTTCCATTTCGGGCTTTAATTCAGAGCTTCCTTTATCAAACTCAATCGATTCAAAACGAACATTTTTGATACTTCGGGTGTGTAAGTTCACTTCTGTATCGCCTTCCAAAAAGAATATTTCTTCTAATCGAAAGAAATTTTCCCCTTGAATAATTATCATGTATCGCTTTTTATTAATGAGTTCAAACTCAAAGCTTCCATCTTCTCTCATATATTTTGGAGCCACTTCAATTCCATCATCCAAGTCAATAATTGAAACGATGCCCTCAAATACTTCGCCTGTCGTCTCCTCAGTAATTCGTCCCGAAAACTTGACTGTAGCCGTAGGTTGAGCCTCCATTGGCAGGGGAAATGAAAATAAATCTAGACTTTTTGGTACATGTTCCTCCGCACGAGCATAATATAATTTCCGAGATTTGGAGTCAATTGCAAAATAAAATTCGCTGCCCGCTCCATTAACAAGAGGTCCAATATTATAAGGTTCAGTCCATTCTACCCCTTCTTGATAGGTTTTATAAATATCAAAATCCCCAAAATTAATAAGTTGACCATTTGAACTAAAATACAAAACATGATGAAGAGGGTGCATAAACGGACTGACTTCATTTCTACGAGTATTAATCACCGCACCAATATTTTTTGCTTTTTGCCAACGTCCTTTTTTGTCTTTTTCCGAAAAATAAATATCTGTTCCACCAAATCCTCCTTTACGATTAGATGCAAAAAACAAAGTATCTCCTGTAATTGAAAAGGAAGGATGAGAATCCCATGAGACTCCATTGATGTTTTCTCCTAAATTTTTAGGTTCACTCCATTTTCCATTACTCTGACGCTCAGCAATATATAAATCACAGTTTCCAAGCCCATCAGGACTATAACAACGTGCAAATACTAAATACTTTCCATCCTTACTAATACATGGCGAACCCTCGTTATATTCTGTATTGATCTTTTGTAATTCCTTAATTGGAAGCCATTCTTCATCCTCTTCCTCTTCGGTTTTTTCATCATTCCGAAAAGTGAAATAAATATCTTCATTGTACTCCGAATTCACTCCCCTCCGATAATTTTCATTTTTGGTTCGTTTGGATGTGAATAATAATTCATTATCATCTTTAGAAAGAGTAACCCCATAATCTTCATGATTTGGGGAGTTAATAACTTCTCCCATCGTTTCTAAAATACTTCGTGGTGGACGCAACGTGTCAATGTGTTTCCGAAGTTCAAGCATTTCATAATACTTGTCCAGCTCTACATAAAGTGGTTTGTCGAATTTGGTTAAAGAATCGTAGCGCAAAAGGGCTTTTTGTGGGTCACCTCGATAATGTTTGAGTAGAATTCGTAAAGCTTCTTTGGTCATTTCGATTTTGCCAAGATATTCCGAAACGCGTGCTAATTGCCATAAAATATCTAAACTCCGAGGATCATAAAAATTTCCAATTCCAAAATGAGATACATAATCATGTAAAGCTGGATATAAATTCTCCCAGTCTTTATCACGTTGAAATTTATTGAGTTGGTCAATTTTGGCAGAATGATGATAATAAGGTAGTGTGTGGATATTTCGAAAAACTAACTTATTCGCTTTGAAAGCTTGTGAGGTGTCTGTAGGATTGAGTGCGGTTAGTTCTATATTTTTCTTATTCCGTTTGAAAATCTGAGCATCCACCACAAGTAAGGAATTTAATAAGATCCATAAAAAGCAAACCGAAAAACGGATAAGTGTTAGTTTAAGATATTTCACGAGCATTCCATTTAGTATTCCAACCTAATGTGTCTAAGTTCTTTTTGAGTGTGAAAGTTTTTACGGAAAAAAACATTAAAACGCTAAAAAACGACTAAAAGATTCCTAAAATTAAGACTTAGACTAAAGTAAGGATTGATGAATAGTCAAATATCGGTTTGAGTTGATGAGAGGGAGATTTTTTAATTCCCTTGATTTTACGCAAAGTACAAGTTTAGGTTACTTTTAAATTTCTCGGACTTTCTCCTCATTTTTCAGAAAAACCGAAAAAAAACCGATAGGAATACGTGTTTAATTGTTCCTATCGGTCATTATTTTTAAGGGATTTGGCTTGTCTGATAAGCTTAATCTTCGGCCTCATATTCGACAAATTCGAGTTGCATTCCTGCTTCATCTACAAAATCCTGTCCTTCTTCATAGATTTCGTCATCATCTGGATCGGGATACATCCACTTGACGACTACCTCTTTTCCACTTTCTTTAATACCTTGTAAGGTACGTAACATATCAATAATCGCACGAGACGAACTAGTATTGAAATAGGTTAACTTGATACTAAGACTAAATGAACTGTGGGTTTCAAAGTATTCCTTAAACCATTGGCATATTGAGTCATAGAGTTCGAATGATTCTTCCAAATACGATTCGCCTTGAATCATGCCTTCTCCTTTTTCTACTTCCAGATGAATCTCTGGCGTAAAAAATTGTCCTTGTTTGGGTTCTATCTTAAAGTCTTGCATAATCTGATAGGTGTTAAATGGATTTGGATACCTGCGTTGTAATTGAGAAAAAGACATACTGCTCATCACTCGGACGAGTCTCAATCCGTAAGGGGCTTTGGGCTTTTAAGGCGATATGTATCAAGCCAATATTGCCCCCTTTTTGTTTTTCAGAACGAGGTTTCCTTCGGATTTCTTTCTTTAATGCCCTTAATTCTTCAGGGGTCATCTGGTTTAGTTGCTCACAGGTATCTGCCATTTGTTGAGCAAGTTGTTTTTTAGCAAGATTCCCTGCCGTTAAGACGTACTGGTCAGGACGATCATAAATAATAACCGTTCCAACACCATATTCGTCTGATTCAGTTCCAAAAATATTATTTTCTGCCGAATAATAAGAAATATTTTGTGCTAATTCAATAAAAACAGAGAACACTTTTTTTCTAATCTTGGGTGTACCAGGAAACTGATTTCGCAAGAAATTGCCGATTCGAGTCAAGATGATTTCGTCGAAAGGTCCTTTATAGTAAACCAGTATCTCATCAGGATTGATGTTTAAAGGCGATAAATTATAGAAACTCATATCGTTATGATGTCATAGTACGAAACCGGTGTATTACCTAAACTTTGTCTTTGTGTTCTCAATTCTTATGCCTGATTACCAAAAATAAGGCATAAACCCTGAAAATTTGAGAAAAAACTTATTCAACTTCACATTATTCTTCCCAAAATAACGACCTAAAAATACATAATTTTCTCCTTTATAGGAATATAATTTCTTTCTTTTTCTTAAAAAAGGTATTTTTACATAACTTCACTACGATTCTGATAATAGGTATTATAAAAAAATTAATTTTTTCCTTTGTTTAGAAAATTAAACATTCATTGTTAATTTCACTCTAAGGTTATAAAATTTGTGAAAAATAAGATGAATAGTTCTATTATAATATAAATATAATGAATAAATTATTAATTGGATTAGTTCGATTTTATCAAGTTGCTATTTCACCTCATCTGCCTTCTGCTTGCCGTTATACGCCAACATGCTCACAATATATGATTGAGGCTATCCGAGAACACGGAGCAATTCAAGGAATATGGTTAGGAATCAAACGATTATTACGTTGCCACCCTTGGGGTGGATGTGGTCATGATCCTGTTCCTAAAAAAAATAGAAAAGATATTCTTGAAGATTAAATTCCTTAATGTTAAGGAAATATAATTAAAATGTTGCTTTTTGTTAAAAACTTATTTAATATAGTACGCTAGTGTTGTTGTTTATATAAAAAATTGATAATCAATATTTTGGATAAAATATAAATAACTTATAAAAATATATTTTGACTATTAAAGCTCCAATTTGGAATGCTTTATTCATGGAAAAATAAAAATCATTCCACTCGAAAAAATCTTTAAAGATACTGCTTTTTTAACAACTCTCCAATTTTTTGTTTTTTTTTAGTAAAAAAATCATATACCTTTGTCCGCTCAAGGCATGGGAAAACTAATACTTTTCTCAACTAATATGCCAAATGTTTCACCAAAGCTTTTTAATTATGAAAAAGATATTTATCACGGGAGTTTTGTCCTTATTATCTTGTTTCAAGGTATTTTCCCCGGACGAAGCGAGTGCGTTAGTATCTGACTCAGTAGGCTATACGGCGGATATTTTTGAACGACTGGAAGAAAAAGTTGAACCAGAAGTAAAGAGAATTCCTCCTGCATCCCCCAAAAAAAGTAGCGAAACTCAAGCCCAAAAAGTACATTCTATTCGTAAGTCAGGAAAACCCAGCCTCTTGATGGATGACGAAGCTAGCGGTAACCTCCATATCGTTACATGGGATAGCATAATGACTATTATCAAAAAAAGTGAAAGCCTTCAGTTAGAAGCCTATGCGTGTCCTGCAGGATACACGACCATAGGTTACGGGCACCTCATTACTAGCCAAGAACCCTATCTTTTGGATGGTATTTCTGAGGCACAAGCCGACTCATTATTGCGTCAGGATTTGGGATACTGTCGAGATTTTGTTCAAAGAACACTCCATCTAGAAGGAAATCAACTAAAAGCTATTTCTTTATTTTGTTTTGCATTTGGTTCAGCAAAATTATATCGAAGTACGCTTTTCCAAAAAATTAAGGAGAATGAACCTATTGATGAGGAGATAGTTAAATGGTGTAAGCTAAATGGAAAGCCAAGTAAACGATTGATTGAAGCCCGTGAGTTAGAACTGGCAATCTATAATAATTGCTTATAATTTTCCCTTTCTAACTAAACTACTTGAACTAAATTATATACGAGCAGAGAATACCCCTTAGAAATGTTTAAGGGGTGTTTTTTTTATCAAGGAGTTTTTCTCTATCAAATTTACAGTTTAACAAATCCATACGCACAATTACGACAACCATTCTGACAACAACTGCCTCGTAAAAGATGATAGAGTTCTGTGAATACCCATACTCCGTTTTCCGATTCGTAATGTAAACCTTCTACAAATTCAGAACTTCGACGAGGTGGAGAAGTTTGCTGAGCGAATTGAACTAAATTTTGGAGTTCTGATAAACAGTTGATACATAAACAACTATATTCTGTTTTTGCCAAAAAATCAATCGTTTTTGAATCTAGCTTAATTTGTGAACATTGACAATTTTGAATAGTATCAGCTTGGCATAAGAAAGAAGTCTGACAACGTGGACAAATTTGATTTTTCATTTTTATTTCAAAAAAACCTATAAAGCTTTTTAGAACTTCATAGGCTTATATGATTCTTAGAAATAGTATTTTTAGAAGTTTAATGCTTCTAATACATCGTGCCGAGTAATAATGTGAACTTGGTCGTTATCACGCACCAAAACAGCTTGAGTTTTTTCATTAAGCATTGAAGCTAACACATCTGCCGTACTATCAGGACTAACAAAGGTAAAAGGTTTATCCATCAGTTCACTAACAGGCTTATCTCGTAATTCGGGATTAGTAATAAGTTTTTGCAGGGCTGACTTTTCGGTTAAACTACCTACCACATTTTGACCATCCAGTATGGGAATTTGTGAAACTCCTGATTGATTAAAAAATCGGATAGCTTCGCCAAAAAGCACATCTTGTTGAACCTGAATTAGTTTTCGGGTATTTTTTCGTTTTGCAATTACTTCTTTAGCAGTTGGAAAACTATGATCTTCCAAAAAGCCATGATCTTGCATCCAAGCATCATTATAAATTTTACCAAGATATCGTGTTCCATGATCAGGTAAAATAATAACCATTATATCATTCTCTTGAAGAGCATTGCGAGCATATTCGAGTGCGCCATGTACTGCTGAACCACACGACCAACCCACAAATAAACCTTCTTCACGAGCAAGTCTCCGAGTCATGATAGCAGCATCTTTGTCAGTGACTTTAATAAATGTATCGATCAAATCAAAATTGACATTTCTTGGTAAAATATCTTCACCAATTCCTTCAGTCAAATAAGGATAAATTTCATTTTCATCAAAGATTCCTGTTTCTTTATATTTTTTAAATACAGAACCATAAGAATCAATGCCAACCGTAACAATTTCAGGATTTTGTTCTTTCAAAAAACGAGATGTACCGCACATTGAGCCACCCGTTCCTACTCCAGCTACATAATGCGTAATTTTACCTTTGGTATCTTTCCAAATTTCGGGTCCTGTTGTTAAATAATGTGCTTTGGCATTACTCGGATTATCATATTGATTGGGATAAAATGAATTTGGAATATCTTCATTTAATTTTCTGGCTACTGAATAGTAAGAACGAGGATCGTCTGCAGGTACATTGGTGGGGCAAACAATAACCTCAGCTCCAACTGCTCGGAGAATATCAATTTTTTCTTGAGATTGTTTATCAGAGACAGTAAAAATGCAACGATATCCCCTAGCAATAGCGGCAAGTGCCAGTCCCATGCCCGTATTTCCTGATGTTCCTTCGATAATAGTGCCTCCAGGCTTGATAAGTCCTTGCTCTTCAGCATCTAAAATCATTTGTAACCCAATACGGTCTTTCATTGAGTTTCCAGGGTTCATATATTCCAATTTGACCAAAATTGTCCCTGATATTCCTTTTGTGACTTGATTCAACTGCACTAAAGGCGTATTTCCAATGGTCTCAATGACGTGTTGATGATAATTCATTTTTGAAGTTTTGGTTCTGAAGTGTATATTATAAAAGACAAGTCGTATAATGTAAGAAACTGATAACTATATTGTTATCAATAAAGTTAGACGCATCTTTTTCGTCAAGACCAAAAAAAGGATTTGTTTAAAATTAAAGTGTGTCTTGCGAAAGACTTTCTGGGAGGTATTGATATTACTGACCAAGCGTTTATTGTATAAATCACTTTTTTTTTAATCACTTGGTTTAGGTATGATGTTTTGCCTCCCAAAAAAGGCAAAAAATATGTTTAATTTCCCTCCGAGGAGGGACAACATACCACACAGCAAGGCATCAAGCAAGTGAATAAAGTCATTAGATATTTAAGATTTTGGGCAAAGATACGAAAGAAAGCTACAAAAGGTTAGGAAACGCTCAAGTCTGATTATAAAATATGATTGGTAGGTAAGAAGTTTATTATTTCTCAAAGTTCTGCTAAAATCGTCAAAATATCTAAAAAAAGTTCAAATTGTTCAGGATAAACAATACCAAAAATAACCGTCAGAATTCCTAAAAATAACCATGTCATTTTTCCAATTCCGTCACCATCCCTAATTGCTAAAATTAATCCCATTCCTAAAATTCCTATTAAAAGGGCAAATATAAAACGTCCCACCAAACGAGTAAGACCATTACCATATGCCATCATGATACCAATTACTGCCGCTAATATAAAAAGGAGTAAAACCATTCCTAGTTGTCGCAACCCCCTCTGAAACCATTGCCGAAACCGATATTTTTGCCTTTGTTTTTTTTGAGTTTTTAACTTTCGTTTGACCGCTTTTTTATGAGAACGATAAGGAATTTTTTGAACGTTGTTTTTTTCAACTTGAGAGATGGAATTAGGCTGAACTTGAACCGCAGAAATGGGCAAAGAAATCATAATAAAGACGACAAATATGACCAAAATGGCTTTTAAGTTTTTCATTCGATAAAGTGGTGATATTTCAAAATGAGCAAAAAGTAAACTTATCTTCGTCCTTAGCCTCTCACAAAAATACCGCCTTTTTGATTTTTTATTTCTGATTTACAATTACTTTTACAGCAAATTTCCAAAATCGAAGAAAAGTAAACAAATGACAAAACTTTGGCAGAAAGATTACGAAGTCGAAACACTTATTGAACGCTTTACAGTTGGTAAAGACCGTGAATTAGATGAATATTTAGCTGAATTTGATGTACTGGGTTCACTAGCTCATAGTCGAATGTTGGAAAGTATTGGCTTACTAAACAAAACAGAACTATCTGATTTACAGAAAGAATTAAAGAATATTTATCAGAAAATTAAAGCAGGTGAATTTGAGATTCAAGAAGGCGTTGAAGATGTTCATTCACAGGTCGAACTTCTTTTGACTGAAAAATTAGGTGAAACAGGCAAAAAGATTCATGCAGGACGTTCTCGAAATGACCAAGTAATGGTTGATTTAAAATTGTATCTGCGCCACGCTATTCATAAATTAGTTAGTGAAATTGAGCCATTCTTCGAATTATTGATGATGCTAAGCGAGACTCATAAGAACGTCTTGATGGCAGGTTATACCCATACTCAAATTGCAATGCCCTCTTCATTTGGACTTTGGTTTGGAGCTTATGCCGAAAGTTTAGCTGATGATTTATTACTGTTTCAAACTGCTTACCGAGTTGTGAACCAAAACCCTCTAGGGTCGGCGGCGGGTTATGGCTCATCTTTTCCTCTTAATCGCCAGATGACAACTGACT
This sequence comes from Cytophagales bacterium UBA2561, assembly GCA_002340355.1. GTDB lineage: Bacteria > Bacteroidota > Bacteroidia > Cytophagales > Thermoflexibacteraceae > UBA2561. The sequence goes on along the minus strand of DDLX01000017.1, from coordinate 100,193 downwards.
TATTAGGTTTTGAAAGCCTTAATTATAATTCCGTTTATGCTCAAATGGGACGAGGGAAATCCGAGAAAATTGTTGCTTATGCTTTGGCTGGAGTTGCTTCAACACTTGGAAAAATGGCAGCTGATGTTTGTTTTTTCATGTCACAAAATCTGAATTTTTTAACTTTTCCAGATGAATTAACGACTGGGTCAAGTATCATGCCCCATAAAAAGAATCCTGATGTATTTGAATTGCTCCGTGCGAGATGTAATCGTTTACAGGCTTTGCCAAATGAGATTAGCTTAATTTTAACTAATTTAATATCTGGATATCATCGTGATTTACAACTAATTAAAGAAAATATTCTGCCAGCTTTAGATGAACTTTCGGATTGTTTATCAATTGCTAAATTTACATTAGCTCAAGTACAGGTTAATCCGAATATTTTGGAAGATGAAAAATATCGTTATTTATTTAGTGTTGAATCGGTCAATAAAGAAGTTTTAAATGGTGTAAGTTTCCGAGAAGCCTATCGCAAAATTGGGAAACAAATCGCAGATGGTACGTTTGAACCTGAAACCAATATCCAACACACTCACGAAGGTAGTATCGGCAACTTAGAAAATGCTCAAATTACGGCTCGTTTTCGTCAAATTATTACCGAATTCCAATTTGAAAAAGCAGATAAAATATATAAATTACTAAATTAATACCTTTTTTACCCACAATGACTATATTTAGACCTACCCAATTTTAAAAATCAGGTAGGTCTTTGCTTTTATATGGGATAAGTATGCAAAAAATAAGGGCTTATATCTCATAAGAGTAATTATAAAATATTCTAATCCCAGAAAATCAGAATTGGATATTAGGATAAATTAATTCAAAGATTTAGATATTAATTTAAAAATTTTTCTAAAATGCAATTAGATTGTTAATGTTATTTTCAAGCATCTTTATTTAATGTTGAAATGAAACGACATTAACAGATACTATTTTGTAGTATGTTGATATTCAATTTTTTAGTTAAAAAAATAACTTTTCAAAAAATAGATGAAAAAAATACTTTTTAAATCGAAATATATGATTGGATATCACTCTTCCGAAGAGGAACTGATAGAATATCACTGGTTAGCAACAAGTGAAGAAATGCTCGAAGAGGAGTATAAAAAAGAGTGCTTACATATGACTGATTTTATCCTTAAACTTCGTCCTAGATATGTGTTTCTAAATCCATTACATTTATTATTTCCAATTGCTCCTGAAATACAACAGTGGTCGGTGGATGAACTGGTACCACTTTACATCAAAGCGGGAGTTCAAAAACTGGCAATTCTTGTCCCAGAAGACTTTTTTTCTAGTCTTAGCGTCTTTCAAATTGTAGAAGATGCGGAAGAAGTCATTCATGGAATGTATGAAATTCGTCATTTTGATAATGAAGAAGCCGTTTTTGAATGGTTCAAATCCTGAGTTTATAAATTCTTATTAGCACAATCTGGGTCATTACATACACCATAAAAATTTAGAGAATGTTCCATTACCTTAAATCCATATACTTCTTCTACCATTTGTTGAATTTGTTGAATACGTGGATCGCAAAACTCCAAAATACGGTGACATTCTGTACAAATTAGATGGTCATGTTGTTTAAATCCATATGCCTTTTCATATAGTGCTAAACTTTTTCCGAATTGATGTTTAGTGACTAATTTGCAATCTACTAATAAATCAAGTGTATTATAAACCGTTGCTCGACTAACCCGATAGTTTTTATTTTTCATATTGATATAGAGTGATTCTACATCAAAATGCTCTTGAATTGAATAAATTTCTTCGAGAATAGCGAAGCGTTCAGGAGTTTTTCGTAAGGATTTCCGTTCGAGATATTTAATAAATAATCGATGAACTTCTTGGTAAATATCTGTTTTTTCCTCTGTTTTTGATGGTTCCATAAACTGTATTAGCCTTTTATCTTTATTACCCTAAATTTACCTAAAATAACTTGTTTTCAATAAGTTTCCCACTTATTTGGGGCAGTCTCTGAAAGGTACAACTTTTTGAAAAATCAGAAAAGAAAAGGCTAAAATTTATTATTCAATTCACTCATTTCTTTTAAAAATACAATCTTAGAACCTGTTGGAGGTCTTCGGGCGTATCAATACCATGACTCTCATGGGTGGTTTCTGTGACTGCAATCGTATAGCCATTTTCAAGCCAAGAAAGTTGTTCTAAGGATTCTGCTTTTTCTAATTTAGAAGAGGAAAGCTTCGTAATTTCAGCCAGAATCGCAGTTTGGAAACCATAAATTCCTAAATGCTTAAAATATTTCTGATGTTGAAGCCACTCTTTTTTAGGTTTATCACGCATAAATGGGATAGGATGTCGACTAAAATATAATGCTTTTTGCATTTTATCTAAGACCACTTTCACAACATTTGGATTCATTAATTCAGCCATATCTTGAATCGAAATAGCTAAAGTTGCTATCGGAGCAGTACCATTTTCTAAGGTTTTTTGGACTAATTCAATTTGCTGAGGATGAATAAAAGGTTCATCACCCTGAATATTGATTACAAAATCAAAATTTTCATTAATTTGTTGTATTGCTTCTTGACAACGTGCTGTACCTGTGGTAGTTTCTGGTGAGGTCATTAAAACATTACCCCCAAAATTTTGTACTATTCTTTCAATTTCTTCATGATCAGTTGCCACAAAAACACGTTCTAAAGAAGCCTTTTGGACTTGTTCATAAACCCGTTGAATCATGGGTTTTCCTGCAATATCGGCGAGAGCTTTTCGAGGGAATCGGGTTGAGGCATACCGAGCAGGAATAATTCCAATAGTCTTTGGCATATTTCAATAATCTTTATGAATGGCTTTTTAGCCAATTTAAGGCTTCTTTTTTATTATCAAAGAATCTTCTATGAAACATTCCATCTGATTCTTCATCAGTAGTTTGTTCAATAGATAATTGTGTAATTATTTCAGTAGGCATCACAAATGCGGCATAATATATACCTAACTTTAAAAATGGGGTAATGAAATCTTGGAACATCCACGCTTGTAATTCGACAGAAATCGTAAAATGTAGTAGTTTCGCATTCACTAGATAATACTTTGCTTGATGAATTTCCATATATTTCAGAGTCGTAAGAATTTCTGTTTGAAACTCTTTTTCCTTCATTTTCTCCGAAGTCTCATTCCACACCTCTTCAATTATATTATCCTTTGTACAGAAGTATAATGTCATATAATTACTTTCATATATCTTTTCCATTTGAATAGATTATCAAAATTTCCAAATTATGAAAAACCAAGATAACAAAAAATAATGATATTACATGAGATTTATCAATAATTTTATTCTAAAAAAGATTTTGAATAGAGACTAAGTTTTTCAGTTCTCTAATGATTTTAGGCAATTAGGGAATTCTGCTCTAGAAAAGAAATCAGTATGAAGCTTAATTTCTAAAGAGATTTTCTAAAAAGTGAGTCAATCATCTCTCAAAATTCGCCTTTTTTTACTTTTTATTATAGAAATTGCCACCTTAATAAAATCAAATGGTATTCGATGAAAGCATACGTTTTTCCTGGACAGGGCGCACAATTTCCCAGCATGGGACAAGCACTTTATGAGCAATCAGCACACGCCAAAGAGCTTTTTGAGCAAGCTAATACAATTCTCAATTTTCGTATTACGGACATTATGTTTGAGGGAACAGAGGCAGAATTACAACAAACCAACGTAACACAACCCGCCATTTTCTTACACTCCGTAATTACGGCAATGACTTCCGAGCATTTTGAGCCTCAAATGGTTGCAGGGCATTCATTAGGTGAGTTTTCGGCACTAGTTTCAGCGAGAGCTATCAACTTTGAGGATGGTTTGAAATTAGTAGCTACACGAGCGCAAGCCATGCAAAAAGCTTGTGAGCAAAATCCATCGACTATGGCAGCTATTTTAGGTTTAGCTGATGAAGTTGTAGCCGAAGTTTGTACCAATATCTTTGCTGAAAGTAAGGAGGTGGTTGTTCCTGCAAACTATAATTCGCCACAGCAAGTCGTTATTTCAGGATCGTTAAAAGGAATCGAAATGGCTTGTGAACAGCTTAAATCAGTGGGAGCAAAACGAGCTATTACGTTAAAAGTTGGTGGAGCATTTCACTCGCCTTTGATGGAATCAGCACGGACAGAATTGGCAGAAACTATTGAAAAAACACAGTTCCAAAGACCAGTTTGTCCTATTTATCAAAATGTTGATGCGCAATCTCATACCGATTCTGCCGAAATTAAACAAAATTTGGTCGCTCAACTTACTTCGCCTGTTCGATGGACACAAACAATGCAAAATATGATAGCAGATGGTGCAAGCGAATTTACGGAATGCGGACCAGGGAAAGTTTTACGGGGATTAGTCAAAAAAATCAATCGTAAAATGCCTGTAAGTGCGCTCTAAAAATGTTATTCGAAAAAAAAATTGAAAAAAATTCTAATACGCATAGGGGTAAATTATTTCTGAGATGTCCTCTTAATGGAAGCACAAAGAAAATCCGTTTAAACGGTACTCCTCAACCGATGAAGTTTCTTTATCGGTTGTTTTTATTTTCGAACAAGTACATAGTGTTTGGACGAATGTATTACCTGTAACTATTGAAGATCATTCCAACTGCAAGAAAAAACCAAAAGAATAGATTATAAAAATAAAACACCTTCTAAATCTCTTCAGACTTCTGGAAGGTGTTCTGTTTTCAGTCAGTAGATATGAATCTATAATGAGTCTCTAAAGCCTACCATCACTATCTTGACCAATAATTTCAAATTAGAAGGAAATTGCTATTGAGGTTGTTATGCCAAAACCGTTATTTGTAACACCATTATCTTCTTCAGGAATAATATCTTCTGTAGCACTCATATTTTTGAACTCAATACGCCAAACAGCATTCTTGTTAATTGTTCTGTCAATATTTAATGACAAAGCAGTAATATTCAAAGGTAAGCCGTTAGGTGTTCCTAAGTTTTTGCCATTTTCATCCTGATAATTTTCAAATCGGAAAGCGGTAGCCCATTTTTCATTGGGTTTATACTGCAAAATTCCTGTGATTCCTTGCCATTGGCTTACATCATCTGTACCATAATCCTCTTGCCATCCAATATCAAATTGCCCTGTTAATTGCCATTTTTCGTTAATATCCCAAATGGCATAAAAATCATGGAAGGCTCGGAACTCCAAACTACCATCTACCCCTTCATTTCCGAAAAAGGTGGAAGAATTTAGTAGTAAATTTTCGATAGGTTGAAATGTAATTTGTGTACCAAATCCCTTTGCATCATTATTCTCCGCAATATTTTGCCAACCATTATTGACTGAAAGTAAGAATGACCATTTATCGTTGGGCTGAAAGCTTAATGTGGCACCTGATAAATAATATGGACTATTCTCAGCACATAGAGAACGTGTCAATACGGGATTATCTTTAGAAATAGCTGATTCAAAACCCAAATGCGAAGGCATAACACCTAAATCCAGCCAAAGTCCTTTAGCAAGTCGAACTCCTGCACTAGCATGAAAAATATTTTGCATAATACCCTGTTCATGTGCCAGATTTGTAATGGCGTATGTACCTGACATTAAGCCTAAACTTCCCCGAATATCAGCCGTTTCATAATTTAAATAGATTAATGCTAAATTTACTGTGAGTTCATTATGACGGCTGTGGCTAAATACATATGGGTTTCGATTGTGTAAAACATCAGATGGATTATTAAAATCATACGCATAGTAGGCATCTACTGAACCACTAACTGAAAGAGGAGACTTGTCTTCTTGAGTAAAAGCAGAAAAATTAACTGAAAAAATAAGAAGTAAAGCGAAACTATACTTTTGAATTATACCAGAAATCGAATTATTGGTACTTGAGAAGTAGATAGATGTATCCATAATTTTTGCTTTGTAGATTAAGAGATTGTTGAATGTTTAATATTTCTAAAAAATAAGGAATTTATTTAACTATATTCTATAAAAAATTGAAAAAACCTACAGTTATAGATATCTTTTATGACTTACCAAAGTCAAATTTAAGTCTTATACCTTCAATAAGAAAGTAATACTCTATAATATAAATGAATATTATTAAAAATTCACTGTTCCTTAAAATTATGCTGACCAATATGTTCCCTACTACTAAAAACACCCTGTCCATAGTACAAAAATTAGTGATTAAAGATTTACAAATGGCTGAAACAGATATTGAGTTTGTACAAAATACTGAGGCATGGGAAGAATTACATTGTAAGCTTAGTTTTGTGATTCGACATTTGTTACAACATGATTTTGAGCGACTTCTACAAGCGATGTATCGTATTGATGTGAGTGAAATTAAATTTCGGGAAGCTATGCAAAATCCTGATTTAAATTCAGTTGCTAACCAAATTACTGACCTCGTATTACAAAGAGAATCCGAAAAAGCTTATTTTCGAGAGCTGTATCAGAGTTAGTTCTTCGATAAAAAGGGAATAATCAAGTATATTTGCGCCTTTAAAAAAGGATTGATAAATACGACGATCTAAGCAAAATTTTCTGAAAGTTTCCCCAAAAATATGAGCTGGTTCAAACGCAAAGAAAAAGGCATCACTACCCCGACTCGTGACAAGAAAGATGCTCCTGATGGACTCTGGGAGCGTACCCCAAATGGACATATTATTCATAAAAAAGACTTACAAAATAATGCGTATGTCTGTCCGACTGATAATTATCACTTTCCAATTGGGTCGAAGGAATACTTTGAAATTTTATTTGATAAAAATAAATTTACTGAGTTAGATATAGGGATGCAATCAGCAGATCCTCTGGAATTTGTTGATAAAAAGCCTTATGTAAAACGCCTGAAAGCGACTCAAAATAAAACCGAATTAACTGATGCCATTCGGACAGCATACGGCAAAGTAGGTGGAGTAGCAATGGTCATTGCCTGTATGGACTTCCAGTTTATTGGAGGATCAATGGGATCAGTAGTAGGCGAAAAGTTAGCTCGTGCAATTGACTATGCTCGTGAAAATAAATTCCCTTTATTGGTTATTTCTCGCTCGGGAGGTGCCAGAATGATGGAAGCAGGTTTTTCGTTAATGCAAATGGCAAAAACTTCTGCTAAATTAGCTTTATTATCTGAAGCAAAAATTCCATATATTTCGTTATTAACCGACCCTACTACGGGTGGAGTAACGGCATCTTATGCAATGTTAGGAGATTTTAATATTTCTGAACCTAATGCTTTGATTGGATTTGCGGGACCTCGTGTTATTCGGGAGACTATTGGTAAGGATTTGCCTGATGGTTTTCAACGGGCTGAATTTGTATTGGAACATGGCTTTTTAGATTTTATTGTTGATAGACGAATGCTAAAAAAACGAGTTAGTTCATTACTTCGAATGATTTATTAATATACTGAAGATCAAAAATTTTGCAAGATTTTGTCGCAAAAGCTTATGGAGGTAAAATTCGCCAGAGAGTTGCAGGAATTTGCCTCCGTAAAAAAATCGGTAAGACTCAAATTTTATTAATTAAACATCAGGGATTGGGGAAACCGTATTTTTGGATTCCACCAGGTGGAGGTATTGAATTTGGAGAGACTGCTAAAAATGCTTTATGTCGAGAATTCCTTGAGGAGACAGGTTTAATAATTGAAATACAAAAATTTTTGGGAATTTCCGAGTTCTTAAATTTACCACTCCATACCTATGAACTCTTCTTCATGGTTGATGTTAAAGGCGGAAACTTAAAACAAGGTATTGATCCAGAGACTGATATCGATAAGCAAGTTATTCAAAAAATATCGTGGCTTAGTCTTGAAGAATTAGCCCAAATTCCAGAACAATATAAACACCCCATCTTACATAATTTTGATGAAAAGCGTTTGATGAATTTTATTCAATTTTCGTAATCACGAAATTCGTTTTTTAGGTATATATCCGAATAGCAAACCATTCTACCAAATTAGCATATTCAAAGAACAGAATTACCAAGTTTTAAAATAAAAAAAGTAAACTTAATTCTGATTAGCTAAATTCAATAAATAGGTTTTGGCTTGATTGCCTTGACAAAATAAAAGGTCTAAAATGCTAAGGTTTGGGATAAATTCATCTCCAAAAACCTGAATATAAGGAAGATGAGTTTGGATTGCTTTTTTCGAAAAACCAACTTTATTCCGAAAATCTACCACATGTATGGCTGGGGTTATTTCATAATTCTCTGAAAAATGAATTGACTTTGAAATGTCTAATAACTTGAATAATAATTCTAAAATTTGGATATTAAAATTAAATAAATTTTTGTGAGGATGAAATAACTCGGCTTCAATGAAAGGCGCATAAAACTCAAAAAATGGAGCATTAGCATAAGCAGTTTGAATAGCTCGCCAATGTTCTCGTTTCCATTTTTCAGTAGAAGAAATTTGAATCTTAGAAGTTAAAATTTTTTGTCCAGATGGGCGTAAGACAGGAATAGAAAGCCGTTCAATTTTATTTGCTCCTCGGATGTAGCACCGATTTCGAGGGGTTTGCTTTTGGAAATTTTCGTATTTTTCAATAACTAATTTCTCATATCGTAGGATTAAAGCAAAATAATCAAGACAAGGAAAATATTGAGCATCAATTAATAAAGTGTCAGATATAGGTATTGGGGACATTCGTAAAAAGCATCAAAATCAAACAAAAAACTACCAAGTCATTTGACTTGGTAGCGACAAAATTAATTGCCTTTTTTTATCTCTGCCAGCAAGTTACGAATTTCAGTGTCAATCATCCAAAGTCCTTGCCCCTCTTCTCCAATAATGTCAAAAAATTCTAAGTTTCGTCTTGAGGTAGCTTCTTCTTCTCGTTGTTCATTCACAAACCACTGTAGGAAATTAAGTGTTGCAAAATCCTTCACTTCAAAACAAAAATCAGATAATTTATTGATAGAGCGTGTTACCGCTAATTCATGTTCTAAAATAGACTCAAAAACTTCTCTTAATGAAGTATAGTCATGTCGGATACCCGTAATTTCAGGAGCCTTAGCATATCCACCAGCATCATTTACATACTTCATGATTTTAAGCATATGCATTCGTTCTTCCTCGGCATGGTCATACAAAAATTCACTTGCTCCTAAATAACCGTGTGTTTCTGCCCATGAAGCCATTGCCAAATAATAGAAAGAGGCAAGCCCTTCCATTTGGATTTGTGCATTTAGTTTTTCCTCTGTTTCTTTGAGTAAAGACCGTTTTTTTGTTACAACCGTAGTCATGATTTATATTAATTTTAGTGTTGATAAATTGTTTTCAAAAAGTGATACTCCTGATTACATTTAAGATAATATCTTGGAGTTGTATTTCTAAGCGAATTTTAGAGCAAATTGTTGTGTAACTATCTAATTTAGAACGAGTCTCATTTTATATTGTCGTTTATTTCCTAGTTTTTTTTAATAGGAATTCTAATGTGTTTGCGTTGAGAACAAACTATTTTAGAAGCAATTAAGGGTAAAAGAGGATTGAGGTATCTTACTTAGGAAAGGCTTAAAAAAAAGTTTTTCGAAAACGTTATTTTTTTCAAAATTACCCCAAACAACAATGCAAAAGATCATTTCTCAAATCATTCTATTAGCAGTTTTATTAGTTGGTTTTAGTGCTTGTGATGAGTGTATTAAAGGAGAGGGAGCAAGCCAAAGTCAGCTTCGAATTTTGCCCGAAATTACAGGAGTAGAACTTAACTTCTCAGGAAAAATTTACATTGAACAAGGTGAAAAACAGGAAATCATTATTGAAGCACAAGAAAACATTTTAGAAGTAATAGAAACTCGTGTTTCGGATGGTATTCTAAAGTTTGGCTTTAATGACTGTCTTCGAAATCATAAAGAAATTATTATCCGAATGACCCTTCCGACAATAAATTACGTTAAAGTTTCAGGTTCAGGAAAAATTAAAAGTACGAATATATGGACGGTTGAAAATTGTCATATTGAAGTTGGGGGTTCAGGTGATTTTGAAGGAAATTTAAATGCTCAGAAAATCAATACTAAAATTAGTGGGTCGGGTGGAATTAATTTGGCTGGAAGTACTGAAAATTTAAATTTTGACTTATCAGGTTCAGGAAATTTGAATGCTTTGAACTTAACTGCCCAAAATTGTGGAGTTAAAATCTCAGGTTCGGGAAATGCTAAAGTTGCTGTCGAAAAGTCACTTGATATAAAAATTAGTGGTTCGGGTAATGTTGAGTATAAGGGTACTCCAATGGTAAACCAAAATATCAGTGGCTCAGGAAATGTACGAAAATTAGAGTAGTTCTGATTCGAACTCTAATATAAGAACGTGTCAAATTCCTAATATTTGATACGTTTTACCTTAAAAGTTGCTTACTAAACAATATGAACTAAGAAAAAGTATCACAAACAAAGTCAATTTACAAGTCAAAAGCCCAAAATTTGATGATTTACTTTTGTTGTTTTGGTTTGTTTGAGTCCGTTCTTTTATGATTCATGGCTATTTAGAGAAGTTAATCAGACTTTATAAGCAACTTCTTATTTTAAAAAAGGTAATATCCACGAAATGAATATTATCAATAAACTTAGAAAAATACGAACCCATCCCATCTTTTTGATATAACTTCCCAGAACGTATTTTTGCCATGAAAACCGCTTTATCATAAAGCCATACACAAAATCTACTTGCCAGATGGCATTGAAAACACCTCGAAAAAATTCCAATATACTCAAAAAAGTAATCAGACAAATATAAGGTAAAAAGCTGTTCTCCAGATAGATTTGATATTTACCAGAATACCATACCCAAAATTTTACGGCTGAAATCATCACTCCAAATGCTAATACTGGACAAACAAATTCTGCCATCTTATAACAACTAACGAATATGTCTTGATTGGGAAATTTTTCTTTTAATTGTCTTTCAAAATACAACTGCAAATGATATTTTTTCCGAAACCAATAAGTAAAACCATAACGCAATATGATAGCCATAAGACCAAGAAAAATAAATATCAAATAGTTAGTATTGAACATGATAATTCTCTATTCTTACGACTACCAAAACAAGAATAAATTTTATGAATTTACTGATTATCAATATATTATTTCTTTTAAATTACGAAGATTTTAGAAGTATTTGAAAAAAAAATAGTAAATAAATTTTCGTTTTGTAGGGGAAAATACTATTGGGGAACGTTATCTTCGTAATTGGGTGTTTTACAAAATCATCTGTTACCATGAACCAAACAACTAATTTACCTAAATTCCCTATACGTATGAAAATTTTTTTGCGTACAATAAGCTGTTTTCTAAGTTTTTATATCATATCTTCTATTTCTTTATCTGCTCAGAATGATCATTTTACGATTCAATTGGGTGCTTTTCAGTCACCGAATCCTGAAGTTTTCCATTCTTTAGAAGATTTGGGCGAGTTACGCACTCAAGAAATTCAAGAACCTCGTTTGACTCGTATTTTGTTAGGCGATTTCGCAGATTCTTTGGGAGCAGTCAAAGTTCTGAGAACTGTCCATGAAAGAGGTTTCAAAGAAGCATTTGTTAGATCAATTGCTGATGCCCAACGTGCTGTTTTTTATGCTGTTCAGTTTGGAAATTATAAAACGATTGAAGAAATTCCTGATATCACTCCATTTGAAACCTACGGTGATGTCTATCAATATGAAAACGAAGGAGTTACTAAAATCCGAATAGGAATATTTACTCATAAAGATACTGCTCAAATCATACTACAAAAGCTTGAAAAATTAGGTTATTCGACTGTTGAAATTATTAAAACTCCACCACCACAAACTCGCCGTTTCTTCCAAACCGTTAGTCTGTATAAACGGATGGAAGGTACTATTAATGACCGTTTTCCTGTCGTAGTACATATGTATTTTACAGATGCTTCGGTAACAGGAATTTACAATGACCCTCGAAATGGTGAACATAAAAAGTTTATTTACTATGGCTATCGAGATAATAATCCACCTCCTCGAACTTCTCGATTTACAAAACCTAAAACAGATGACCGAGAACCTAAAATGACACATATTCTGAAAAATCAATATGCTATGAATTTGACCATTCGAGATCGAGAAACAGGTGAAACAATTCGTTTTTCATTAATGGAAAAATATCCGACAGGAAGTGTTCAGTTTGAAGTAGTAAGTATTTTCCGAAAAAAGCTGGCTCGAGGAGATAGGGGAGAAATGGGAACAGATCTATACCTAGAATATCCTTTGATGAAAAATAATCTAAATAAAAATCTTGAAAATCGGTTTAACGCAATGTCAGTGCAATTTCCAGGGATTAAAGACCGTAAAATGTTGCTTCAAACTCTTGAAACTCGTCTCAAAGATGACATCGAAAAAATTAAAACACAATACCCTGATTATAATTGGTTATCGGAAACTTACGAAACTAAAATTTTAGAAAATACAAATTATTTACTGAGTGTGCGTTTTAATAAAGAACATATCTTTGTTGAGCCTGAAACACAAGTAAGTTATAAATCTTTTGACCTGAAAACGGGTAAAGAGCTAACTTTAGATAATACGATGCAAGGTGCATATAAAACTATTCTGAAAGGGTTGCTTACGAAGGAAATTCAGCAAATTTATGGACGATATCCTTCGACAAATGAACTAGGGCAAAGTCTAACTGAAATGCTCAAAAGTTATTATTTTACGACGACAGGAATTGTATTCTTTCGGAATTATCATGAAGACTATTTTCATAAAGAACCCTTAACAGTTACTCTTCCGTATCAAACACTTAAAGGAGTACTGAGAATAGGTACATTGCCCGCTTCCTTCCTCAAAAAATAGGATAAAAAAAAAGCTGTTCCGAGTGGAACAGCCTTTCTAATAACAACAATTAAAACATATCAACCTATAAGGGTACAATATTCAAAAATATTTATTTCTAACGCTGTTTCCCCCATTTTTTTTTATGAGAAAATTTTCTTTTAGCTTTATTTTCTTGTTTTTTCTTCTAAAAATACAAGGACAAGAGGTAGATTTAAAGTTTGATGGCACTGCCTTCGAATCATTGCCTGAAACTCAAATTTCTGCACAAACTTTTTCTTTAGAATTAATTTTTGCACCTTCAGAAAATCTTCGTTCTGAGACCCCCCCTTTTACTTTGTTGGAAATGGCGACTTCGAATGGAACAAAATTTTCATGTATTTTTAATAAAAACAAATCAGGAAAAATAGGATTTTTTCTGGAAAATAATCAAAAAATTTATTCGGTTTATAGTACTAAGATAACTTGGCAAAATGACCAGTTTTATCATCTTACAGCTACTTGGAATGGAAATAGTTTATTTTTTTATTTGAATGGAGTTAATGAAGATTCAACTGACCCTTTTTTGAAACTTCACGGTAATTTTGCGGATGTCAAATTGGGTGGGAGTAAATCTGGTCATTACTTTAAAGGCGAGATTCAAGCTTTTCGAGTCTGGTCAAAAGTCTTGAATCGACGACAGATTCGAGATTTAAAATTACAGACTATTTCAGCAGATGGAGAATTTGTTAGAACTAACTTGACCAATCGAAGGGTAGCTGATTGGTTGAAAATGTCTGATTTAATTACATGGAAACAAACCCATAAATCGACTCAAAGAATAATATCAGAAGTTAAAAAAGAAACTCAAAAAAATACAAATCATAAATCAGAAAATAGTTCTCAAAAATCAAATCATGCAACCAATTACCCAAAAAATAAGCCAACTAAAAAAACGACTAAAATAAAACCCTTTGAGAAATCTAAAAAATCAAAATACCCAACAGAATCAAGAGAGGACTATTTGGATAAAATTTCGGATGCTCCTTCTACTTTTGTTCCAAAAAATCTGGATTATCATCGTCTTATTGACCGCTATGAAATCAAAAATGGGAGATTTTGCCATTACTTACCTAGTGGTGTAAAGCCTTATCCGAGAAAGGCAATTATTGCGCTTGTCGATTCGGTTTTTAAATTAAATAATTTAAGTGAACAAGATAAATTTAATCTAAATTACTTGCTTGCCGATAATCCCGAATGGTCAGGAGTTCGAGCAGAAAGTCAGTTTCCATTATGGAGAATTTTTAACAAACCAATTTTTGGATTTTACAAGTATAAACCTGATTTCATACGAGTTAAGAGTAAATATTTTGATTTGCATCTGAACCCTGTTTTTGACTTGCAAGTAGGAGGACAAGGTGATATTGATGGTCGGGAAGTTTTATATTACACCAACTCGAGAGGTGCAGAGTTTCGGGGAATTGTAGGAAAAAAAGTAAGTTTTTACTCTATTTTGTTAGATAATCAAGCTTTTTTACCAACTTATGTCCAAAACTTCACTTCGACTTATTCCGCCGTACCCAGTGAGGGTTTTTGGAAAAAATTAAATGATGATGGGGCTGTTGATTTTCTGCACACCAGAGGTTACATCCATTTTAATTTATTAAAGACCACGTCTTTGCAAATGGGTTATGACCGTCATGGTTTTGGACATGGTTATCGGTCATTGTTTCTGTCAGAATTTGCAAGTCCGTATAGTTTTTTGAAACTCAATACAAAAGTTTGGCGAATCACTTATACTAATTTATATGCTCAATTGGTGGCGGATGTGAATCGAACACCACAGGGTGAACTACTGGGAAATAATCCGTTTCCGAAAAAATATGCTGTTTTTCATCGCTTGGGGATTGATTTCGGACAAAATTTGAATCTTGGAATTTTTGAATCGGTGGTTTTTGGGCGAAAGGATAATTACACCAATGACACTTTTGAATTGGGCTATTTGAATCCATTGATTTTTTATCGCTCTATCGAACAGCAGTTAGGAAGTTCGGATAATGCTCTGATTGGTTTAGATTGGAAATGGAATTTCTTACAAAAATTTCAGTTTTATGGGCAGCTCATTATTGACGAATTAGTTTTGAGCGAAATTCAGTCGGGGGATGGTTGGTGGGGAAATAAACAGGCTTTGCAAGTTGGTGGAAAGTACATTGATGCTTTTGGTATTCAAAATCTTGATCTACAGGCTGAAATAAATTGGGTTCGACCTTATGTTTATACTCATTTTGGCAATGAAGAATTATCAAATTATGCCCATTATCGCCAACCCTTAGCTCACCCACAAGGTGCAAATTTTCGGGAAATTTTGGGAATCATCAATTGGCAACCCTTTGAAGAAGTGACCGTCACGACCAAGCTTTTTTATACCAAAATGGGTAGAGACGAAACAGGACGAAATTGGGGAAATAATATTTTGTTGGATAATACGAATCGGGGAATTCCTGATTCGGACGGTAATCCTCAAGAATATGGACATAAAATTGGGCAAGGTATTCCTACTCAAATTTTGATGGGGAGTTTAGAAGGCTCGTTTATGTTACGACATAACTTATTTTTTGATGCTAAAATGATTGCCCGAAGCGAAACACAAGATATTGATAATCCGAATAATAGTGAAATTTTTTATATTGGCGTTGGTTTTCGGTTGAATGCAGGAAAGCGATTATTTGAGTTTTAGATATTTTACTTACTTAGTTTTAATAATATTTCTACCTTTTAGCAACACAGAAGTGTAAGTTACATCTCCAAATTTCCCTTGAAAGGGACTCGCATTCGTTTAACAAACCCAATATGAAATTTTGGTATCTTTGAAGATTATAGATAAAATACGAAACAGTTTTTTTATGAAAAATATAAAATTTCCTCTGACGATTTTGTTGTTTATATTTTTAGTACGTCTTCAAGCTCAAGAATTGAACTGTGAAGTTATCATAGATGCTGAACGCGTACAAACTCAAGAACAAGGGATTATCCAGCAAATGCAGCAGGATATTTCTAAATTTATAAATACTCAACAATGGACTACAGATAATTATCAAGAACATGAACGTATTAAATGTACTATTTTTATAAATCTGAATGGTAGTTCTGACGTAAGTCAAGGGAGATATCAAGCAACTGTTCAAATACAATCTTTGCGCCCTGTTCATAGTACACAGTATGAAACTCCATTAATTAACTTTTTCGACAAAAATTTTAGTTTTAATTATCAACCTTCTCAACCATTAATTTATGCAGAAAATGTATTTACCAATAATTTGACTGCTATGTTAGCTTTTTATGCCTATACCATTTTAGCTATGGATGCGGATAGCTTCGAAAAAATGGGAGGAGCATCACATTATGAAAAAATATTGAATATTGTTAATAATGCTCGACAATCTGGGGGTAGTGGATGGGGTGATGGAGATACGCGAAATCGGCATTGGATTTCTGAAAATATGAATAGTCCTCAATTCATCCCGTTTCGCGAAGTTTTCTATGAATACCATCGGTTGATTTTAGATGATTTCTTAACTGATACAGATGCTAAACGTAAGAAATTAGTTGAATTACTTGAAAAAATCCGAAAAGTTCAAGAATTACGTCCTACTGCTGTGATGTTAAATATGTTTTTTGATGCTAAATCCAATGAATTGATTAATATATTTTCAGAAGGAAATTCCGAAATTCAACAGAAAGCAGTTGACATTTTGGTTAAACTTGACCCCCTGAATAGCTCAAAATATCGAAAAATTGTCCGTTAGAGATCATAAAGACCTGCAAACATTTCCCGTATTGATAGCGTTCTGATTACAAGTATTTTATTTTTCTTTATACCTTTCACCATTTTATTACAATATTTCTAAAACAGAAATAATCAATATAAAAAATTAATTTACTAAAAATCAGAAATCTATATGCAAACTATTATTGTAGCTCAAGAGAGTAAAGTCAAATTATTTGGACAATTACTCAAAGTTCGCTTATCAAGCATGGTCGTTTTTTCAGGTGGATTTGGTTATTTGCTGGCTATACAAGGACAAATTGATTGGTTGAGGTTTGCTTTATTTTGTTTGGCAAGTTTTCTGATTACAGGAAGTGCAAATACAATTAATCAAATTATTGAAAAAGATTCAGATAGATTAATGAAGCGAACCGCAAATCGTCCTCTTCCAACAAGGCAACTTACGGTTAATGAAGCTATTGTTTTTAGTTTGATTTTAGGAGTACTTGGTATTAGTATTTTAGCTTTAACTATCAATGTGTTAAGTGCTATATTAGGGCTTCTATCTTTATTACTTTATGGATTTATCTATACTCCTTTAAAATCTAAAAGTTCGATAGCTGTCTTCGTAGGAGCATTACCTGGGGCATTGCCTCCTTTAATCGGGTGGGTAGCAGGATCAGGAATGTTGTCTTTCGAAGCCTTTACTATTTTTACTATTCAATTCTTGTGGCAATTTCCTCATTTTTGGGCAATCGCTTGGGTTTCAGATGAGGAATATGCTCGTGCTGGTATTCAGCTTTTGCCTTCTCGTCATGGACGAAGTTGGATGAGTGCTTTTAATATCATGGCATATACTTTGTTTTTAATTCCTGCTGGCTTAATGCCCTATTATTTCGGAATTAGTGGTTTAGTTTCAGGAGTAATTGCAATACTTGTTGGCATTATGTTCTTTATTCCTACAATTTTGTTGCTCCAAAATCCCTCTAAAAAGAATGCCCTTCGAATTATGTTTGCTTCTTTTTTCTATTTGCCTATTGTTCAAATAGCTTATCTTTTAGATAAATTGTAAAATCAGTATAAATTTACCACCCTATAATTTTATCGTTGGTTATTTTCCAAAAATTTATTTTAGTGTAAAAATTCTTCTATTATGTTAAAAATTGCAATATTTTACTCTATTAGGCACAATATTTGATATTCAAACAAATATCATTATGATTATTTCAATTGTATATTTAAATTAAATTGAAACTGGAATGAAAGCATTTGATAAAACCCAAATTGAGACGCTTTATGATGAAATTTTAAAGGAAGGAAAGTATTTATTGGGAACAACTCCAGATACAATTACTTGTTTTAGAAAAACGAAAAAGGGACTTATAAAGCATTGGGAAGTTTCTGATTATCAATATTACGACTTGACTGCAGAACTACGAAACAACATTTTGTATGGTAATGCGGGGTTTAATTTTGGAGATGAGTCTCCTTTTGCGATTGATGTACGGACAGGTAAGTTAATTCGTAATGAAGTTGGGGATGAGTTTGTGGTCAATATCCTAAATTGAGTTAAATATATAAGGTTACTATCCTAATTTTTCTATAAAAAAGCATGACTATTTGAATAGACCATTACTCATTTTTTTGTTTATTTCCATATTATTAATTTGTCAGAAGTGATATTTTCAGGATATTCTTGGATTTTATCACTTCTTTTATTTTTTATTCCTTTCTCAATATCAAATTTATTGTCCCTAGACTTTGATTAGGTATTTTTCTCAAAAAACGTTTAGTGTTTATTATAATCTGTAATAGACTTGTCATGAGTCATTTAAATTATTTTATGTAGGTAGAGTTTTCAAAGAAGGAAATTTTGAAGTTTAAACTGTTTAAATTCTGTTATTTAAAATAATTCTAAATTAGAAAGTAATCGGATTAAATGAGTCAGTAATCTTGAAATTTCAAGACTTCTAAACCATCTTTGTAACACAAATTTGACAAAAATACGCAAGGCACACCGAAAAATCACATAGCAAGTTTACTACAAAATAGTTTCAAAAAAGTACATATTATCTAACGATTAATTCTAACGATTTTTTTATAAACCGTAAATTACCAAATGCTTAGGAAACAATCAATCCCTCTTGTTGTAGGGCAAATCCTATGTTGTGTATTTCTATGGAGTGCATCGTTTGCTTTCGGGCAACCCTCTGGAGAAGGCGCAACTGAAGAAGCCACAGGAGGAGCAGGCGGAGGAGCATCAGGGCTTTCTACCGATGCCGCCGTCATCGCCAAGGGACAGGAGATTTTTACGGCGAACTGTCAAGCATGTCATGCTGTTCATGAACAGGTCGTGGGTCCCAAACTCGCTAAAGTGTACGAACGCCGTGATGTAGCATGGCTGAAGGAATTCATTCGGTATTCTCAAAAGACAATTGAAAGTGGAGATGAGTATGCTGTTGCTTTGTATGAGAAGTTCAATAAAACACCAATGCCTAATCATGACTTCTTGACAGATGACGACATCATTGCGATTCTTTCCTACATTCAAGACGAAACAAAAAAAGGACCTCCAGCACCTGCTGCTCCAGAGACAGAAGAAACAACAGCAGATGCAAGCGGTGCTACTGCAACTCCTGTCCAAGAAGGAAACTCCACAATTCTGAAGATAATCATTATCGGAATGGCATTCTTGCTATTCTTGGTTATGGGAGTTTTGATGCTTTTAGCAAGTACCTTAGTAAAGGTTATCAATAAAAATGCGAAAAGCGAAGATGATATATTAGAAAACAAGTTTACATTAGATAGTATTTTACGTAGCCCCGCTTTTGGTGGAATGGTTACGTTTGTGTTTTTAGGTATCATTGCCAAATTCGTTATTGAAGGTATTATTACGATTGGTGTTCAGCAGGGATATGCTCCTGAACAACCTATCCCATTCTCACACAAACTACATGCTGGTAAATACGAAATCGAATGTAAGTACTGTCACACAGGGGTTGAAAAAAGTAAAAATGCAAATATTCCTTCTTTAAATATTTGCATGAATTGTCATAATACGATTCGTACTACTTCTCCAAATATTCAGAAAATTTATGCGCATTTAGAAAACGACGAGCCTATCCAATGGGTACGAGTGCATAACTTACCTGATCTAGCGTATTTTAATCACGCTCAGCACGTTAAAGTAGGTGGTTTAGATTGCGAAAATTGTCATGGACCTATTCAGGAAATGGAAATTGTTCGTCAATCATCACTCTTAACAATGGGTTGGTGTATTGATTGTCACCGTGAGACTAACGTCAATGCGAAAGGCAATGAATACTATGATAACTTGCTCGAAATGCACGATGCTTACAATCGTGAGCCATTAAAAGTCGAGAATATCGGTGGTTTGGAATGTTCTAAATGCCATTACTAAAATCAAATGATGGCGTTCTCTTTTTAGAGTATTCGCCTTCGTTGATTCTTTCTTTTATCATTTAAATTATCAATACGTTTTGACGTATTTATATCATAAAATTGAAGCATGAAAGGCAACAGAAAAACATATTGGAAAGGAATCGAGCAACTCACGAACGACAGCGAATTTGTAAAGCATGCTGAAAATGAATTTCCTGAGAAGTTACCTATCAAGGATGCCTATGGGGATAATACCCAAAAGCCTAAGACTTCTCGGCGAGATTTTCTCAAGATGATGGGATTTAGTGTTGCCGCTGTATCGCTTGCCGCTTGTGAAACGCCTGTTAAGAAGGCAATTCCTTATTTGAATAAGCCCGAAAATGTAGATCCGGGTGTGGCAAATTATTATGCCTCAACTTACCTTGATGGAAGTGATTATTGTTCGGTATTGGTTCGGACTCGTGAGGGTCGTCCTATTTTTGTAACAGGGAACACCGCTTCTAATTTTACAAAGGGTGGAATTGATACACGAGCTACCGCTTCGATTATGTCGTTGTATGACATTGAACGACAAAAGGAACCTACCAAGGCGGGAGAAAAAGTGAAGTGGGCAGATGTTGATAAAGAGGTTATGACGAAGTTGGATGCAGGCGGGGAAATCCGAGTTGTGACCAATACTGTGATGAGTCCATCAACAAAGCGTGCTATTGCCGAGTTACAAAAGACCTTCTCCACAGTAAAGCATATTACTTATGACCCTGTGTCTAATTATGGTATGCTAAAAGCAAATCAACAACAATTTGGAAAAGCAATTATTCCATCTTATGATTTTGGCAAAGCCGATACGATTGCAAGTATTGGAGCAGATTTCTTAGGATCATGGATTTCACATACGGAATATTCTAAGCAATTTGCTGCGGGTCGAAGAGTAGGTAAGGGCAAAAAAGAGATGAACCGTTTGTATGCGTTTGAGTCAATTTTGAGTTCTACGGGTGCAAGTGCGGACTATCGAGGAGTTTATAAACCTTCTCAAGAAGGCTTGGTGGTAGCCAAACTATATAACTTGGTCGCTAAAAAAGTTGGTGGAGCTTCAATGAGTACACCAGATATTAAGGTGAACCATTTGGAGAAATGTGCTGATGACCTTGTTAAGAGCAAAGGCAAGGCTTTGGTTGTAGCTGATTCAAATGATGTAGTTGTACAAATGACCGTAAATGCTATCAACCAATTGTTGGGTAGTTACGGAAAAGCTATTGATATGAATAGTCCATCATTCCAAAAGCAAGGAAATGATGAGGAAATGGCACAATTCGTTAAGGACATTACAGGAGGAAAAATTGCTAGTGTGATTTTTTATAACTGTAATCCTGTTTATGACCATCCACAAGGTAGTGCTATTGCAACAGGAATTTCTAAAGCAAAATTATCCATAGCTACTTCGGATAGATTGGATGAGACGGCAAAACTCTGTCAGTTTAATTGTCCTGATAATCACTACTTGGAGTCTTGGAATGATGCTGAACCTAAAAAAGGATTCTTTAGTTTAGGACAGCCTACTATTACGCCGATTTTCAATACTCGTCAAGTACAGGAGTCCTTATTGAAGTGGGCAGGAAGTTCTCAAGATTACTTGTCGTTTATTCAAGCCTACTGGAAATCGCAGTTATTCCCTCTCCAGAGTAAAAATAATTTTGATTTATTCTGGAAGACTTGTCTGCATGATGGTGTTTTCGAACCCAAATCAGGTTATAAGTCTATTCATGAAGGAGCGAAGCCTACTATCTCTTCTACTATTGCGACACCTATCGCTGAAACTGTAAGTGCCGAAGACCCTGCTAATGTTACAGCAGATGATGTTGCACCAACAGAACCAGCAGAGGAAGTAGTTGCACCAGTTTCTACTACTGGATTTAATGCAGGTACAATTGCTTCTGCCTTGAAGAAAAAGTATAAAGCAGATTCAGCAGAAAAAGAACTGATTATTTACGAAGGTTCAAATTCAGGAACAGGTTCACAAGCTAATAATCCATATATTCAAGAGACACCCGACCCTATTAATAAAATGTGTTGGGGGCATGTTATTTCAGTTTCTCCTGCTACAGCAACAGAGTTAGGATTTTCAACACAGGAAGCCTTTACAAATGTTGCTACGGTTAAATCGGGTAACTTTGAAGCTACTCTACCTGTTTTAATTCAGCCAGGACAAGCAAAAGATACGATTGCGGTTGCATTAGGTTATGGACGAAGCAAAGAAGTAGGAAAGGTTGCTACTGAAGCAGGTGGTTTTAATGCTTACCCTGCTTTGAGTGTGGTAGATGGAACAGTGCGCTATTCAACTGAAAGTGGTGTAACTATTTCAGATGCTGGAGAAACGGAAAAATTATCTCAAACTCAGACTCACGAGACTATTCTCGGACGGGAAACGATTATCCAAGAAACAACTTTAGGAGAATATCAAAAAGACCCAAAAGCAGGTCGATTTTTCCCTATGATTGCGACTTATAAGGATAAAAAAGACCCAAAAGAAATCTCAATTTGGGATGTTGATGACCGTCAATATGAGCCTAAAGAAGAGCCTAAAACCAAATACGAAAAGAATCTTTGGAATAATCGACATCCAGAAGAAGCTGACCGTCATAAATACCCTATTCATCATTGGGGATTAGTAATTGACCTAAATTCATGTACGGGTTGTACGGCGTGTGTGGTAGCTTGTCATATTGAGAACAATGTGTCAATTGTTGGTAAGGCAGAAGTCCAAAATCGTCGTGAAATGCACTGGTTGCGTATTGACCGCTATTATAGTTCAGATGGCACACCAGGAGATTATGCCGCATTGGAACTGGCTGCTGAAAATCCAGAAGTTGTTTTCCAACCAATGATGTGTCAGCATTGTAATAATGCTCCTTGTGAAACGGTTTGTCCTGTTGCAGCGACAACACATAGTTCGGAAGGCTTGAACCAAATGACTTATAACCGTTGTGTAGGAACAAAGTATTGTGCAAATAACTGTCCTTACAAAGTTCGTAGATTTAATTGGTTTAAATACTATGATAATTCAGAGTTTGATTATCATATGAATAACGATTTGGGTAAAATGGTTCTAAACCCTGATGTTACTGTTCGTTCTCGTGGGGTAATGGAAAAATGTTCAATGTGTGTACAACGTATTCAGGAAGGTAAACTCAAGGCTAAAGTTGAAGGTCGCAAGCTCAAGGATGGTGATATTATGTCTGTTTGTTCAGCCGCATGTTCATCTGGAGCTATGATTTTTGGTGATTTGAATGACCCTGAAAGTGAAGTTTCTCAATTATTGGATGCTGAATTTGATGGACGTGCTTATAATGTCTTACACGAAATTGGAACGAAACCTAATGTTTGGTATCTAACCAAAGTTCGTAATCGGGATGAGGTTCAAGAAACGGCTCAGGCAGAAAGAGCTAAACCTGAAGAGGCAGAAGCGCATTAAGATAGCAGAGTATTAAAGACGTGAATTATGGATTTTACGTCAAGTACTCCTATATTTATAAATTAAAACCAAAAGTGAGTAAGTAGTGATAGTTCTCGCTACTTGATGCTCACTACTCAATATTAAAAAAATAAAAATATGCAAGTCGTATCAGATGTTAGAGAACCTTTGGTAACGGGCGGGAAATCCGTCAAAGACATTACTGAAGACATTTGCCGACAGGTTGAGGGACCTCCAACGATGTCTTGGCTCGCAGGGTTGGCATTTTCATTATTTTTATTAGCGGCAGGAGGCTATTTCCTTGGGGATTTACTCTGGAATGGTATCGGTCGCTGGGGACTTAATAAAACAGTTCAATGGGCGTGGGATATTACTAACTTCGTTTGGTGGGTTGGTATTGGACACGCAGGTACGTTGATTTCAGCCGTACTTTTATTATTCCGTCAAAAGTGGCGTACTTCGATTAACCGAGCGGCAGAAGCGATGACTATTTTTGCCGTTATTTGTGCCGCAGTTTGGCCTATCGTTCATATGGGACGACCTTGGTTAGGAGCGTACTGGGTATTGCCGTTGCCAAATCCGTTTGGTTCGCTTTGGCCCAACTTTAATTCACCGCTTTTGTGGGACGTATTTGCGATTTCGACTTATTTCTCAGTATCACTTGTATTCTGGTATATTGGTTTGATTCCTGATTTTGGAACAATTCGAGACCGAGCAACAAATGCAGTTTCTCGATTTGCTTATGGAATCTTGAGTTTTGGATGGGATGGTTCTGCAAAAACTTGGATGCACTATGAATCTGTTTCATTGATTTTAGCTGGTTTAGCAACGCCTTTGGTACTTTCAGTACACACGATTGTATCTTTTGACTTTGCAACTTCAGTTATCCCAGGGTGGCATACTACGATTTTCCCACCTTACTTTGTTGCGGGTGCGATTTTCTCAGGATTTGCGATGGTATTAACCTTGATGTTGGTTACACGACATCTTTATCGATTAGAAGACTATATCACAATGGAACATATCGAAATGATGAATATTATTATCATCGTTACAGGTTCAATTGTGGGGATTGCTTATACAACAGAATTTTTTATGGCATGGTACTCAGGTGTACAATATGAACAATATGCGTTTATCAATCGGGCAACAGGTCCTTATTGGTGGGCATACTGGTCAATGATGACTTGTAACGTAGTTTCGCCTCAATTATTTTGGATTAAGAAGATTCGAACGAGTATTTATGGTACATTTATCTTATCAATTGTTGTAAATATCGGAATGTGGTTTGAGCGATTTGTAATTATCGTAACTTCATTACACCGTGATTATTTACCATCAAGTTGGGCAATGTTCTATCCAACAATCCATGATGTGATGTGCTATGTCTTTACGTTTGGGTTATTCTTTACGCTTTTCTTACTGTTTGCTAAATTCTTCCCTGTAATTAACATGGCAGAGGTAAAATCAGTATGGAAAGACTCCAACTCAGGAGTTTATCGTGCAAGACGTACTATCTCAAATGACGATGTGCCTCAAGACCATCGTAAAACAGATGCGTCAATGATTTAATCTTAAAACTGGAAAAGCAATCAAACTGATGAAAAAAAATAAACATTTTTTAGTAGGTGTATTCGGTGACCAAGACGAATTACTACATGGAGTGGAGGATATTCGGGCTAAAGGAGTTAAGATTCATGAAGTATTTACTCCTTATCCTGTTCACCATCTTGAGGATGCACTTGGTTACAAACGTTCACGAATGCCTGTTGCCGCCTTCTTATTTGGAGCAACAGGAACAACTTGTGCAATATCCATGCAAACGCTGATGAGCGGTGTGGATTGGCCTATGATTATTGGTGGTAAGCCTTTTATTTCTTTACCTGATTTTGTGCCAATTACATTTGAGATGACTGTCCTTTTTGCCGCTTTTGGTATGGTTGGAACATTTATGGTTACTCAAAACTTGAAACCACACAAAGCACCTCGTTTATTTGACTTGCGAGGAACGGATGATAAAATGATTATGGCGATTGACTTGGCAAAAAATAACTTGAGCGAAGAAGAAATTTCAAAAATTCTTAAAGATGCTCATGCCGAGGAAGTTTATCGAAAAGACTTTGCTGATGCTAAGAATGAACGGAATTTCTTTAAGTATTTGCAAGATTTATTTATTAATGGTGTAACGGAGTCAGGACGATTCCCTAGATAGCCTTAAACCCAATACCATCATGAAACTAAAAACTATTGTACTTGCTGGAGCAATTTCCGCCCTAGCTGTTTCTTGTACAGGGGCAGACGGTGACAATCCAGGTATCGAATATGCTCCAAACATGTATCACTCTGTTCCTTACGAGCCACTTTCGCAAATTACAGATAAAGAACATGGAGATTATAATTCCTCTCCTTATAATGATTTTGATGGAAAGAAGTTAATCAATGTGCGTCAACCTGTAGAAGGAACAGTAAGCCGACAATATTACAATTCCATCGAATCAGGTACGGTCTTGTTTTATGACCAATTTGACAGCGACGATTTAGATTCAGCCGCAAAAGTCTTAAAGAATCCTGTACCCGATACAGAAGCCGTTTTAGCTGATGGCGAAAGTCTATATAATGGATACTGTGCACACTGTCATGGTAAGACAGGCTTAGGAGACGGTAAAGTTGGTAAAGTTTATAAAGGTGTGCCGAACTATACCACGGGACGCTATGCCACGATGAGCGAAGGACATATTTTCCATGTTATTACGCACGGAAAAGGGCGAATGTGGCCTCATAAATCCCTTGTGAATACGGAAGACCGTTGGAAAATTGTACGTTATGTACAAAAATTACAAAAGGGAGAATAATAAATTAAATTATTGGTAATCAGAAAATTAGTACCGTCATGGGACATTCAAAAAAATTTAATTTAGACGAAAAATTTGTATTTTCCTCAAAATTCCAACGTGCAGCTTTTATTACTTTGGGGTTAGGTATCGTCCTATTCGTCATCGGTGTAGTATCGATTTCGGCAGGAGGTGGCGATTCACATGATGAACACGCTTTAACACAAACGGTTGATTTATTAGCTTCGGCACAGGAAGAAGGATCTGGAGAAGCAGCTCATGCCGAAGAAGGAGACGCACATGGTGGAGGACATCATGGCTATCACTGGACAACTCGAATTAAATCGACTTTGTGGCATAATAGTATCTTCTTTTTAGGAATTTCGGTAATTGGGATTTTCTTCGTGGCACTACAATATGGGGCACATGCAGGATGGTCAGCACTTATCAAACGGATTCCTGAATCCTTTGGAATTTTTGTACCAGTTGCAGGGATTGTACTTTTAATTACGTTTTTCTGGGGAAATCATGAAATTTTCCACTGGACACATGATTATTTGTATGACCCAAATAGCCCTCAATATGATGAAATTATTGCTGGAAAAGCTCCAGTTCTAAATTTCGGATTTTTTATAGGTGCAACAATTATATTTATTGCTGGATGGTATGGATTTTACCATGTTATGCGTAACCATTCGTTGGCAGAAGATAATGAAGGTGGTGTAAAACGATTCTGGAAAATCAAGACACTGGCTACAGTGTTTATTATTTTCTTTGCGGTTTCATCGTCAATTGCTTCTTGGATATGGATTTTATCTATTGATACTCACTGGTTTAGTACAATGTTCGGTTGGTATGTTTTTGCTAGCTGGTTTGTAACAGGTTTATCAGTAATTACCTTGTTTGTCATTTTCTTGAAAAAAGCAGGCTATTTGGCAGCAGTTAATGAAAACCACATTCATGACCTTGGTAAATTTGTTTTTGCATTTAGTGTTTTCTGGACGTATATTTGGTTCTCACAATTCTTGTTGATTTACTATGCGAATATTCCTGAAGAGACTATCTATTTCATGGAACGATTAACAAGTGATTATTATAGTCAAATCTTTTTCTTTAATATCGTGATTAATTTCTTCTTCCCATTCCTAGCCTTAATGACTCGAAATGCAAAACGAAAAATGAATATTTTACGAATTGTTTGTTTTGTAGTGATTATTGGACACTGGTTTGATTTCTATTTAATGATTACACCAGGTGTTTTGAAAGACCATGGTAGTTTGGGACCATTAGAAGTTGGAACGTTCTTGATTTTTGCGGGTTTATTCTTATTTATAGTTGGTAAGCGTTTAGCAAGTGCACCACTTATTGCAAAGAATCACCCAATGATGGATGAATCTTTACATCACAGTATTTAAAAATAAAACCACTTACAATAAAAAAGCGAAACGTTTAAGTTTCGCTTTTTTTATTTGATAGACTTAAAATCTTGATAAGAAGGTATTATTGTATAATATTATTCTTGACAATAAAAAATTCTGTATTTTCATAGTATCACTAGACAACCTTTCTCATCTTTTTCTCTTCTGTTCTAAGAATTACTTAGCTAAAGATGCTTTTCTATAGATTTATTTAAAAATTTACCAAAGAAACTTAAATCACTTTCTGAGTTTTGATACTTTTACATGGTATTTTATCCATTTTGGTAAAAAATAGCAAATCAATATTTTAAGTTATAATTTTGTTATTATTAACACTATGAAAAATCTACTGTATTTTCTGGGTGTTTTTTGCATTTTGTATTTTTCTACTCATGCATTAACACATGCTCAAAAACAATCCAAATTTACACTTAAAGGCTATCTTAAAGATGCCGAAAATGGTGAAGGACTACTTGGAGCGACAGTTTATGTGAAAGAACTCCGTACAGGTACAGCTACCAATTTATATGGATTTTATTCCCTTTCCCTAGAAGCTGGAACATATACTATCTCATATAGTTACATTGGTTATACACCAATCCAAAAGACGGTCAATTTAACTGCTGACCAAACTCTAACCGTAGAACTACAAGCTGAAGGTACAGAACTAGAAGGGGTGGAAGTAACGGCTGAGGCAGAGGATGAAGCTTTACAAACTGTGGAAATGAGTGTCGTAAAATTAGAAATGGCTGCTATCAAAAAAATTCCTCAGTTTTTGGGAGAAACTGACATTATCCGAAGTATTCAATTATTACCAGGAGTTACTACGGTCGGAGAAGGCGCAACAGGATTTAATGTAAGAGGTGGAAATATTGACCAAAATTTAATCTTATTGGATGAAGCTCCAATTTATAGCTCCTCCCATTTATTTGGTTTTTTCTCAGTTTTTAACGGTGATGCAGTAAAGGACGTTAAACTTTACAAAGGAGGAATTCCAGCCATTTATGGTGGTCGACTTTCTTCTGTTTTAGATATTCGTCAGAAGGAAGGAAATATGAAAAAATTTAGTGGCTCAGGTGGAATCGGAGCAGTTTCGAGTCGCTTGACACTTGAAGCTCCAATTATTAAAGATAAAAGTTCATTTATGATATCAGGACGGCGATCATATGCAGATTTATTTTTGATTTTTTCGAGAAATGAAGCTATGCGAAAAAATAAAGCCTATTTCTATGACGTGAATGCTAAATTTAACTATCAATTTAGTGATAAAGATCGTTTATTTATTTCGGGATATTTTGGAAATGATGTTTTTGGTTTTGGACAAAATTTTGCTGCTAAATGGGGAAATAGAAGCGGAACAATTCGTTGGAATCATCTTTTTAGTGATCGGGTTTTTGCTAATTTCACAGGAATTTATAGTAATTATGAATATAAATTAGGTGTTCCATCAGGTGCAAATGCTTTTGATTGGACTTCTCATATTTATACCATGAATCTGCGTTCCGATTTTACATTTTTTGCCAATCCTAAAAATACACTTGATTTTGGTTTGAGTGCTTTACGTTACCGATTTGAACCGGGCTTGGTAACTAGCGATAATTTCCCAGATTTGGAAATTGATAAGAAGTTTGCCAATGAATTCGGAATTTATATTAGTAATGAACAAACTATTGGAGATAATTTAACCCTTAAATATGGAGTACGTTATTCACTTTATCAACATATGGGCAAGGCTACTGTTTATGAATATACAGAGGGCGAGCCTATGACCACAAAGAGTATTACAGATACTCTATTTTATGACCAAAATAAAGTAATTCAGTCTTATGGAGGGTTTGAGCCTCGTTTTTCATTAAACTGGCGATTATCTCCTAAAAACTCTGTTAAATTGAGTTATAACCGTACAAGACAATATATACACTTAATTTCGAATACGACTGCTGCTACACCGTTAGATATCTGGACTTCCTCTGATAAACATATCAAGCCTGCTATTGCTGACCAAGTGGCAATTGGATATTTTCAGAATTTCAAAAACAATCAATATGAGCTTTCAGCGGAAGTCTATTATAAAGAGCTACAAGACTTGGTTGATTACAAAGATGGAGCGCAACTACTCTTTAATGAGACCCTTGAAGCTGATTTATTAAGTGGAAAAGGGAGGGCTTATGGACTGGAAATCATGCTTAAAAAACAAAAAGGACGATTTACGGGCTGGTTAAGCTATACCCTTTCACGTTCAGAGATTAGAGTTGATTCAGATTTGCCTGAAGACCGAATCAATAACGGAGATTGGTACCCTTCTAATTATGATAAATTACATGACTTATCAGCTGTTTTGAGCTACGATATTAATGAAAAATGGTCAATATCTGCAAATTATGCGTATATGACAGGTCGCCCAATTACCTATCCTGATGCAAAATATGAATACGAAGGAATTACTGTAGGAAATTATGGGAACCGAAATGGTGCGCGTACTCCTACATATCATCGGCTAGATTTTTCAGCAAATTATGAAAAAATCAAACCAAATCGAAAATGGCAATCTAGCTGGAATTTTTCTATTTATAATGTTTATGCTCGTAAGAATCCATACTCGATTTATTTCCGTCAAAACGAAGATAACTATCGACAAACTGAAGCCGTTCAGCTTTCTATTTTGGGTACAATTTTACCTTCAGCGACCTATAATTTCAAATTCTAAAATTATCATATTAATCTTAAAATCGGTTCAATTTGAGAAGAATAAATCGATTTCTAAAAATAGAAAAAATGAATACTTTTCTTAAATTTATACTAAACTTTAAGCTCGAAAAATACCCTCAAAAAGGAGTTGTTTTTGGCTTATTTTTATTGGTATTTACGGCTTGTGAGGACATTGTAGATTTGAGTGTTCCTCGTGGTGAAACTCGTCTTGTAGTTGATGGAACAGTTTTTCATGGACAACCTTTACAACGAGTAATTTTATCTACTACCTCACCATTTTTTGAGGATGGACAAACACCTCGTGTGACAGGTGCAATCGTAGTTATTGAAAATGATTTAGGGACAAAAGATACACTTCTAGAAGTTGAAACAGGGCTATATCTAATTGAAAAACAAGGTGAAATTGAGCGAAGTTACAAATTAGAAATAACACTTCCTGATGGTAAAAAGTATGGATCAACGTATCAAACTTTAGTTACCGTGCCGTCTATTGATTCAATTTACTATGAAGAAGAAGACACGCCTTTTGCTTCGGACGATGAGGGTAATTTATCCGTGAAATTTAATTTTACTGACCCTAAGGAGGTGGACAATTATTATCGTTGGAATTATTATATTAATGGTGAATATTTCAATGATGAATTAACATTTACTGATGATCAATTTTTTGAGGGTGTAGAAGTGCCTGAAGTAGATATCTTGCGTGAGTTTGTAGAATTGGGAGACACTGTTTTGATTGAACAGCTTTCGATTACGGAGGAACATTATAATTTCCTAAATAAATTTAATCAGAACCTTGAATCAGGGGGATTATTTGCATCACCACCGATTCCAGTACGAGGTAATATAGTTAACTTGGATGACCCAAAAGAATATGTTTTAGGTTTTTTTGGAGTTTCTGCTATTGAGCGAGCCGAAATTATTCTAAAGTAATATTTCTTTGTTATAAATTTGAAACCTATTTAGTTTCATTTTATGAAATTAGATTTACTTTTTTGAGGTTGTTTAAAAGTTTTTGAAAAATATCCTGAGGAAATAAACTTCAACTAGTGAAATAGCTCTCATCGCTCAAAATCGCCGATTTCCGTAAGGTAGGGTTTACAAATCTTACCTTATGGAAGTATCAATCAAAACTTGATAATCATTTTTTAATTAAATTTCAAACAACCTCCTAATAATGATTTTTTCAGTCACGTATTATTTGCTAATACTCACTATAAATACTTGATATTACTTTAGAATGGGTCGAAAGAGAAAGCGAATTCTTGAAAAAGCAGAAATTTTACGTATTGCTGCTGAAGGAAAAAGTATTGCGAAAACTCCTGAAGGTCAGGTTGTGTTTACAGAAGGATGTGTAACAGGCGATATTGTAGATTTGCGAATTACGCGCAAAAAGAAAAAGATGCTTCAAGCTGTACCGATTAAATTTCACCATTATTCGGATTTACGCCGTGAACCATTTTGTTCACATTTTGGAACATGTGGGGGGTGTAAATGGCAAAATTTAGATTATCAACAACAATTAACCTATAAACATCAGCAGGTTATTGATAATTTGGAACGAATCGCAAAAGTTGATTTTCCTAAAGTGAATCCTATTTTACCTGCTCCTGAGACCGAATATTACCGAAATAAATTAGATTATACATTCTCTAATAAACGTTGGATAACACACGATGAAATTGCATCAGGTGAGGAAATTTTGGTTCGAAATGCGCTGGGTTTTCATATACCACGCCGTTATGATAAAATTTTGAATATCGATCACTGTTATTTACAAGCTGATCCTTCTAATCAAATTCGACTAATAGTACGAGATTTCGCCTTAGAACATAACTATTCTTTTTATGATATTGAAGAAAATACGGGTTTTTTACGAAATTTAATTATCCGAACAAGTAGTACAGATGAACTTATGGTCATTCTTCAAGTCGCTCAAAATCAACCCAAAAAATTAGAAGCTATTTTAAATCATTTGTACCAAAAATTTCCTCAAATTACTTCATTACAATACATTATTAACCCCAAGAAAAACGAAACCTATTACGATTTAGAAGTTTATACGTTTCAAGGAATACCGTATATTTTTGAAGAAATGGAAGGCTTAAAATTTCGAATTGGAGCAAAATCGTTTTATCAAACTAATTCAAAACAGGCATATGAGCTTTATAAGGTCGCTCGAAATTTTGCTAATCTGACAGGTTCAGAAGTTGTTTATGACCTTTATACAGGAACAGGAACAATTGCTAACTTTGTGGCTAAGAAAGCTAGTAAAGTAGTTGGTATTGAGACTGTTGAGCAAGCAATTGCCGATGCCAAAGTAAATTCTGAGCTTAATCAAATTCAAAATACGACTTTTTTTGCGGGAGATATGCGGAAGATTTTAACTGCAGATTTTCTGCTGGAAAATGGAAAACCTGATGTTGTGATTACTGATCCGCCAAGAGCAGGAATGCATCCTGATGTAGTTACCCAACTTTTGGAAGCCGAAGCCCCAAAAATAGTTTATATCAGTTGCAATCCTGCTACGCAAGCTCGTGATATTGGACTTTTAGCCGAAAAATATACGGTCAAAGCAGTTCAGCCTGTGGATATGTTTCCGCATACATTTCATGTCGAAAATGTAATTTTACTAGAGCTGAAATTACCCTGATTGGAATTTTTGTTTATATAAGTTTGATTGATTAAATATTAATTGAGATTATTTAAAGCAATAGATTAACAATCAATAAGCCATTGTTTCCGAAAAATTATTTACAAAAGATTGGATAACGCCAAAGAAATCACTACTTTTGCACCTCTAAAATTGTGAAGTGCGAAAAAAGTATTTGATAAATGCCTACAATTCAACAATTAGTGCGGAAAGGACGAAAGAAGCTCACTTCAAAATCTAAGTCACCTGCTTTGGATTCTTGTCCGCAACGAAGAGGAGTTTGTACACGGGTTTATACCACAACTCCTAAAAAGCCTAATTCTGCGATGCGGAAGGTGGCACGGGTGCGTTTAACGAACGGTAAGGAAGTAAACGCCTACATTCCTGGTGAAGGACACAATTTACAGGAACACTCAATTGTATTAATTCGAGGAGGTCGGGTTAAGGATTTACCCGGTGTCCGTTATCATATTGTTCGAGGAGCGTTAGATACTGCAGGTGTAGAAGGTCGGTTACAACGACGTTCGAAATACGGTGCAAAACGTCCAAAAGACAAGAAATCATAATCCTTAATTTTCGATTTTTTTTGAATTAGAAAAAGTCAAAATGCTGGCTTTTAATTAGTTGTCAACAATGAGAAAAGCGAAACCTAAGAAACGCCAGCTTCTGCCAGACCCTAAGTACAAAGATGTACTGGTCACTCGGTTTGTCAATAACCTGATGAAAGAAGGCAAGAAGCAAAAGGCATATAACATTTTTTATCAGGCTTGCGAATTAGTCGAAGAGCGACTAGGCAAAGACGGGGAACCTGTCAGTGGATTGGATGTCTGGAAACGAGCATTGAATAATATCATGCCCGCTGTTGAAGTACGAAGCCGAAGAGTAGGAGGGGCAACCTTCCAAGTTCCCTCTGAGGTACGTCCAGACCGAAAAATTTCTTTGGGAATCAAATGGATGGTTAAATATGCCCGACTTCGTAACGAAAAAACGATGGTTGAGCGATTGGCTGGTGAAATTATGGCAGCTGCCCGTAACGAAGGCGCAGCAGTCAAGAAAAAAGACGATACGCACCGTATGGCGGATGCAAACCGAGCATTTTCACATTTTAGATTCTAATTAAAAGTGGCAAAAGATTTAAATTTCCTCCGCAATATCGGCATCATGGCACACATTGATGCGGGTAAAACGACAACTACTGAACGTGTTTTATATTACACTGGGTTGTCACATAAAATTGGTGAAGTTCATGATGGTGCTGCCACAATGGACTGGATGGAGCAGGAGCAAGAACGAGGTATTACCATTACTTCAGCAGCGACTACCACCACATGGAAATATCCTACGGTTCAAGGAAAACCAACAGATGAAACCAAGGATTACCAAATCAATATCATTGATACCCCTGGACACGTGGATTTTACTGTTGAGGTAGAACGTTCATTACGTGTGTTGGATGGTGCTGTGGCACTATTCTGTGCGGTTTCTGGTGTTGAACCACAATCTGAAACAGTTTGGCGACAAGCCGATAAATATAATGTCCCTCGAATTTGTTTTGTCAATAAAATGGACAGAGCAGGGGCAGACTTCTTCAAGGCAGTCAATGAAATCAAAGATAAATTGAAAGCCAATCCTGTGCCATTGCAAGTACCTATTGGAGCAGAAGACGGCTTCAAGGGTGTTGTAGATTTGGTGACAGGTAAAGCGATTGTCTGGAATGAAGAAGACCGAGGAATGACCTACGAGGTTGTAGATATTCCTGAAGACTTAGAAGATGACGTAGAAGAATGGCGAGGTCGATTAATTGAAGAAGTAGCTTTAGTTGATGAGGATTTATTCATGAAATATGATGAAGATCCCGATTCAATTACAGAAGAAGAAATGAAAGCTGCTATTCGTGAAGCGGTTATTTCAATGAATATGTCACCTGTTTTGTGTGGTTCTGCCTTCAAAAACAAAGGTGTTCAAGCATTGTTAGATGCCGTTACTGCATTTTTGCCTTCTCCTTTAGATATGCCTCCTGTTGAGGGAACAAATCCTGATACAGAGGAAGCCGAAGTTCGTAAATCGGATGTTAATGACCCATTTTCTGCCTTAGCTTTTAAAATTGCAACTGATCCCTTCGTTGGTCGATTGTGTTTTATGCGGGTGTATTCAGGTAAACTGGATAAGGGTTCTTACGTGAATAATATGCGAACGGGCAAAAAAGAGCGAATTTCTCGTTTGATGCAAATGCACTCCAACAAACAAAATGCTATTGATGCAGTTGAAGCGGGTGATATTTGTGCAGGTGTTGGTTTCAAAGACATCAAAACAGGGGATACGCTAACAGATGCCAATAACCCTATTATCTTGGAATCAATGGACTTCCCTGACCCTGTAATTGGGTATGCCATTGAACCAAAGAAACAAGCAGATGTTGATAAATTGGGGATGGCAATTTCGAAGTTAGTGGAAGAAGATCCCACTTTACGAGTCGAAACTAACCACGAAACAGGTCAAACTATTTTGCGGGGTATGGGTGAATTACACCTTGAAATTATCATGGACAGATTGCGCCGTGAATTTAAGGTAGAAGTAAGCCAAGGTGCGCCTCAAGTAGCTTACAAAGAGAGCTTTACAGCTGCTACGGAACACAAAGAAGTTTATAAGAAACAGTCTGGTGGACGTGGTAAGTTTGCGGATATTGTCTTCGAAATGTCTCCACGAGATGACCATGAAGAAGGTGCAGAAGCAAAACAAGGTTTACAGTTTGTGAATGAGATTGTAGGTGGTGTTATTCCAAAAGAATTTATTCCTGCCATTCAGAAAGGATTTGAGCAAGCGATGTCAAATGGTGTTTTGGCTGGTTTCCCTGTTGATTCAATGAAAATTCGTTTGTATCATGGTTCTTTCCATGATGTGGATTCGGATTCTTTGTCATTTGAAATGGCAGCTCGTTTAGGTTTTAAATCCGCAGGTAAGAAATGTACTCCTCGTATTCTTGAGCCAATCATGGATGTAGAGGTAGTTACTCCTGACGAATTTACAGGACCAATTACGGGTGATATGAACAAGAGACGAGGTATTATGCAAGGTATGGACTCTAAAGCAGGGGCGCAAGTAATTAAGGCGCAAGTACCTTTATCTCAATTGTTTGGTTACGTTACTGACTTACGAACCATTTCTTCGGGACGTGCTTCAGCTTCCTTGACTTTCTCACATTATGCAGAAGTACCATCTCATTTAGCCGATAAAATTATTGAAGAAACCAAAGGCTAATCTTCGGATTAGTGCTTTTTAATTTTGAATATAGCATGACGCAGAAAATCAGAATCAAACTCAAGTCCTACGACCATAACTTGATTGATAAATCGGCAGAGAAAATTGTAAAGGCAGTTAAAGCCACAGGTGCAGTAGTAAGCGGTCCTATTCCATTGCCTACGAACAAAGAAAAGTTTACTGTTCTTCGTTCGCCACACGTAAACAAAGAATCTCGTGAGCAGTTTCAATTGTGTACCTACCAACGATTAGTAGATATCTATTCAACAAGTACTAAAACGATTGATGCACTTATGAAATTAGAGCTACCAAGTGGAGTAGATGTACAAATCAAAGTGTGATTTTTAACACAATACTTGATACTATTTTTTCAAAAAGGCTTTCTGAAAAGGAAGCCTTTTTTATTTTTGAATTGCTTACTGAAATCAAAAACACTTACTCCATAAAGAAATGCAACAAATCATTGAAAAACCTTTTTGGGGTATTTTTTTACAATGAAGAACTTCGAATTATAGAAATTCATTGGAAAAATGCAGAGAAACAATATTTACAGGAAGAAACTTTTAAAACTTATCTTTTAGAATTAGTATAATATATTGAGCAATACCGACTTATTGATTTTCTGGTTGATGCACGAAAATTCCATCTTATCATGTCTCCTGAGTTTCAAATATGGTATGACTTCGAAATTATTCCATTTTATATTGAATATGGTATTCAAAACATTATTTTTATCTTGAACGAAGTAGATTTTTTAGTCTCGTCTATTTCAATCCAACAAACTCTCGATGAGCAAGGGGCAACAGCTATCTCCACTCATTACATAGACTCACTAAAAGAAATACGAGAGTTCTTCAAAAATTTGCTTAGATAATGGAGCTGAATCTTTCATAAAGTATCAAAAACTAATTATATAATAGAAAATATCTTTTTCTTGAGATAAGAATTTAGGTGTAAAATAAATGTAGATACAATTATTTTTTTTACATCAATTTTGAAACAAAATTAAATCTAAATCAGTTAGTGGATATAGAACGTATATTTTGTTCTAAAAGTTGATTTTCGTTTCACTCCAAAAAATCATATCAAAACATGGCAAGTTTTATTGAGGCATTAAACTGGCGGTACGCCACGAAAAAATTTGATGCTACGAAAAAAATTTCAGAAATAGATTTAGAAGAAATCTTAACAGCAATCCAGCTTTCGGCATCGTCTTACGGCTTACAATTATACAAAATTTTGGTTATTACCGATCCCGAAATTCGGGCAAAACTCCAGCCAGCCTCTTGGGGACAATCACAAATTGTAGATGCATCTCATGTATTTGTATTTTGTGCGAGAACGGATGTTACTGGTGAAGATATTGATTCCTATCTAAACCTAAAAGCAGAAATCCAAGGACTTGACCCCCAAAATTTAGAAGGTTATGGTGATTTTATGAAAAAAACATTAGCTCCTATGCCTGCCGACCAAAAATTTATCTGGACTTCCAAACAAGTTTATTTGGCATTAGGTAATCTACTAAATATCTGTGCAGTAAAAGAAATTGATACGTGTCCAATGGAAGGTTTTGAGTCAGCAAAATATGATGAAATTTTAGGTTTGAATGACACAGGGTACTCATCAGCTGTAGTAGCGACCGTAGGCTACCGTTCTGAAGATGATAAAGCTCAAAATGAAACTAAAGTTCGTAAATCAAAAGAAGACTTATTTCAAATAATTTAATCTCAAAAAAGGTTTTTTAGATAAAATATTTAATTCTCCAAGAGAATTAAATATTTTATGAAATCTTAGTTACTTAGTAAGCCCATTTAAAATAAGCTGCTCCCCATGTAAATCCACCACCAAATGCTGCAAAAATAATATTATCTCCTTTTTTTAACTGTTTTTCGTAATCCCACAAGCAAAGCGGTAAGGTTCCACCTGTAGTATTCCCATATCGTTGAATATTGACTAAGACTTTATCATCGGAAATTCCCATACTTTGAGCTGTTGCCTTAATGATTCTGAGATTTGCTTGATGAGGAACAAGATAAGAAATATCATCTGCTGTAAGCTGATTTCGTTCCATAAGTTCAACGGCTGATGCTGCCATATTCTTAACTGCTGCCTTAAAAACGGGCAAACCGTTTTGTATGACGAAATGTTCTTTATTTTGGACTGTTTCAACTGAAGGAGGTTTTCGACTTCCACCTGCAGGCATATACAAATGTTGTTCCCCTGAACCATCTGAACGCAAAACACTATCTCGAAACCCAAATCCTTCCTCCCCTCGTTCAAGTAGTATGGCTCCTGCACCATCCCCAAAAATAATACAAGTCGCTCGGTCTTCATAGTCAATAATCGAAGACATTTTATCCCCTCCGACTACGATTACTTTTCGATAACGTCCTGTTTCAATAAATTGTGCGCCTGTTACCAAACCATACAAAAAACCTGAGCAAGCCGCCTGTAAATCATAACTAAAGGCATTCGTTGCACCAATCTCTGCTCCAATAATATTTGCTGTAGCAGGAAAACACAAATCAGGCGTAACTGTGGCGCAGATAATCATATCTACTTCTTTAGGGTCAGTATCTGTTTTCTGAAGTAATTCCTGAATTGCCTTCACCGCCAATACGGAGGTTCCCTGTGCATCTCCCTTTAATAAACGGCGCTCTTTAATTCCTGTACGAGCAGTAATCCACTCATCAGAAGTATCCACCATTTGCTCTAATTCCTGATTTGTCAAAACGTATTCGGGAATATATCCGCCCACTCCCGTAATGACGGCTGAATATCTATTCATATTAATTAATTTCAAATATCGAATCGTAAAAATACGTCAAAAAGTGCCGAAATCTAACAAACTCCCTTTCAAATAACAAAAATGAACATACTAGTTTAGTGCTTCTATATCAAAATTATTTTTATTGTATTGACAGGAGTGCTTTTTTATTTTTAGATAGAAGTTGTTAATATCATAAAATCTGTTTGATAATTTAAGGCTTTATTTTATTTCTTCTCTGGATGTTTATAGTCTAAAACAAAGATTATTTTCTGATTGATAATCAGAAATTTACCTTTTTAAATATGCATAAAGTAAGAAGTATTTTACAATTCGAATGAGTTCGATTTTGAACTTATTTTTTTTGCATTTTCAGACAAAAATTGACTTAATAATGAAACTTTACCAGCCAAACCCATTATCTTTGACTTGGTTTATTTGATTTTTAAATGTATAAACTTTTCCGAATGATGAACCGAATTGCACAAGTTAATGTAAGGATTTTTGCCCTTTTAATCCTTTTAGGTAGTGTTTTTACGGCTTGCCAGAATAAGGATGTAGAAACCTTACAAGCTGAAAATGAAGAGCTTAAAAAAAGCATCCAGAAAGATAGCCTCTACATTGTAGATATGACGGCGGAAATGGATGAGCTTTACAGTAATCTGGATGAACTCCGAGAAATGGAGGCAAAAGTACGTCAAGCTACTGCCAAAATGAAACTGACTAAAAATGGAGCAGAAGGTAGTACAATTGATGAGAGCTTGGAACGTATGGAAGCAGTAATGGCTCAGAACCGAAAAAAAATTAGAGCTTTACAGTCAAAATTAGGAAAATCGGAGAAAGAAAATAAGTTGCTTCAAAAGATGATTGAGGAACTCAATAAGTCAATTCAGGATAGAGACCAACAAATTAGCGATTTAAAACTTCAAGTAACTGAATTACAGGATGAAGTGGCAGGATGGAAATCAAAATATGCTCTTGAAA
Organism: Cytophagales bacterium UBA2561; assembly: GCA_002340355.1. Lineage (GTDB taxonomy): Bacteria > Bacteroidota > Bacteroidia > Cytophagales > Thermoflexibacteraceae > UBA2561. Next base: position 60,159 of record DDLX01000017.1, on the reverse strand, counting down.
CAGCAGCAAAAGATTCTGTTCAAAATGCCCTTGCGAATGCCGAAGATCAATTGAATCAAGCCTACTATGCACTTGGCACGAAGAAAGAACTCAAAAAACGAGGCATCATTGTAACGAAAGGTTTGAAAGGCACAGTAAAAGGTTTGGGTTTGAAAGGTTCAATGACTCAGATTGATATTCGGTATGAAAATCGAATTTCGTTAGGCAGTAAAAAAATCAAACAACTATTCCCATCTCGACCAAGTGGAAGTTACCAAGAAAGTAAAGAAGGTGGTGATAATATATTGGTTATCAAAGATCCTTCTGCCTTCTGGAGTAAAAAACACTTAGCGATTATTTTAGAATAAAAAATATCATTGTTATCAAATTGTACGCTCCAAAAGTCTTTTTTTTTGGGGCGTTTTTTTAGTAGATATTAAATCATTTTTTGAAGCTTTTTGACTGTGCCTTTAATTTTTGAAACCTGTCGTTCTCGGTTCAAAATAGTTGGTTTTTCGGCTCGTTCCATGCAATTGATAGCTACACAACGTTCACAAGTTGAATTCACTCGCCGTTTGGGTAATTTATTCCAAAATCGAATTTGTTTTTTGGTATTTTTATCCAATGAAATGCCTAACGTAACGCTTACATTTTGCTTAGCAACAGGATTATAAGTCGCAACAGTCAAACAAAAATATTGAGCATCATCGTCAATGTATTCCGACACTTGTGCGCCACAAAATAGCTCATTTTCTTTACCTTGGTCTTGTAATTGGTTGAGTTTTTGAATTCCTGTAATCGAGAGCCATCGCCGACAATAATGCTCTTTCATCACTGTTCCATGTGGCGAATGATGTCCTGAAAAATGAAGTTCTTGGTCTAATACAAATCGACTTCTTTTGCCATTTTGACGCAATCGCAAGAAAAAGAAACGCTTAATTCCCATACATTCAGGCAAAATATTGGTCATACGATGCATTAAGGTTTCTGGTGAAACTTGGTATTTTTCAAATAAACCTACAAAACTTTCGGCATTCCATCGGCTTTGTTGAAAAAATTGAAAAATATCCACCGTCAAACGTTCTTTATTCATCAACAATGCTCCTGCAAAATACGAAGCTCGATAATGATTCAAGAGTTGTTCAAAAGATTCGGCTTCAAACCACCGAGTCGTGTAAGCTCGTTCTGCAATTTGTAAATATTTGTACCCAATTTCACGACTTAATGAAAATACTTTTTGTGGAGTAGTAATCATCGAATTAAGTAGTAATCGGGCAGGATTACCTTCCAAGTAAACTGTACGTAAGGACTGTAATTCAGGAAATTCATGAATCATTTCTTCATCAACAATACACTCAAATTCATTTTGTAGAATTCGAACTAAATCCTTAAATTCGATAGGAGAATCTTGAGGAAGGTTGTATTTTTCCAAAAAATCACGTACCTGATTTTCAATTTCTTCATCGTAATTTTCATTCATTTCTTGGTAGGAGCGCAAAGAAGCTCGATAAAAATTTTCGACCGACATATTATAACGGCGAGAAATTTCGATGACGGTATTGAGAAAGGCATTTAATTTGTCAGGAGCTTTAGCAATCAGTTCGAGCAGGGTTGTCGGACGAATCCCAAACATTTCTAAGGGTAATTCATCCAATACATTGGAACGAATCAGCTTAGAAACTTGAGCATATTTCTTATCTAACTTCAAAGAAACCAGCCAATCATAAGAAACATTGAGTGCATCGGCAAGTAGTAAAATCTTGTCTGCTTTCGGGTACTTTTTTCCTTTTTCGATTTCATTGAGATAGGAGATAGATAGTCCCGTTTTCTCTGAAAGCTGAGCAAAAGAAAGAGCTTCATTTTGGCGACTTTGTTTAATTTTAAGTGCAAAAATGATTTGAATACTTTGTTTATTTGCCATATTGAGAGGTGTTTACAAGTAATGTCTGGCAATAGGGAAGCTATACTTTATATTCTTACAAAATTAGACAAAAAAATGTATTTTGCAAAAATTAGCTTCTAGCGAAACTTCGCTAAAGCTAAAATAAGGCTACAAACTTAATCCTTTAATTTATGTTTACAGGAATTATTGAAACACTCGGAACAGTACAAGAGATTCAGTCCGAGAAAACAAACCTGATTTTTACGGTTAGTTCTGCTATTGCTCCAGAACTAAAAATTGACCAAAGCCTTGCTCACAATGGCGTTTGTTTAACTGTTACAGAAACTTCAGCAAAATCCCACAAAGTTACAGCTATTGAAGAAACTCTACAAAAAACAAACTTACAACAATTGAAAGTAGGCGACTTGGTAAACTTAGAACGTTGTTTACCTGCAAATGGTCGTTTTGATGGGCATTTTGTTCAGGGACACATTGACCAAACAGGAATTTGTACCCAAGTTAAGGACGAAGATGGAAGTTGGCGATTTTGGTTTGAGTATGTTTCTGGTGAAGCAGAACAACCTAATTTTACGATTCCTAAAGGTTCAATTACGATTAACGGAGTAAGTTTGACCGTAGTTGATTCGGATGAGCATCAATTTAGTGTGGCGATTATTCCTTACACCTACGAAAATACCAATTTTCAACAAATCAAAGTGGGCGATACCGTCAATCTTGAGTTTGATGTTTTGGGGAAATATATGATAGAAATCCTAAAACGCCGAAAAGTATTAGGAATTTAAGATTTCGAGGAGGTAAGACGCAATACCATTCTTTTTTTAGAGTTATCTTTTTAAGCTAAATTAAGAACTTAGCTTCCTATTTTGCCGATTACTAAGAAATGTTTTATTGGATTTAATTGTTTTGAGGAATGAATTGCCTTGTGGTCGATGATGATGAGTTTTCAAGAACCATTGTCAAACAATTTATTGAACGTACCCCCAATCTGAAGCTCATTGCTGAGTGTGAAGATGCGATTGAGGTGTTTGGGATTTTACAAAAAAATCAAATTGACATTGCTTTTTTGGATGTTGAAATGCCCGAAATGTCAGGGATTGATTTGGTCAAAGCTCTGAAAAACTTACCTCAAGTTGTCCTCATTACTTCCCGTGCCAAGTACGCCGTAGAAGCCTTTGAACACAGCGTTACAGATTATTTGGTTAAACCTGTAAAATATGTGCGTTTTCTGAAAGCAGTTGAAAAAGCCAGAAATAATCTGAATTCAAAGCAAATTTCAACAGAAGAAACAGACGAAAATAAAGATTACGTTTTTATCAAAAGTGATAGCAAAATTGTACGATTACATCTAGATGAAATTCATTTTGTGGAGGCTCTTTCGGATTATGTGGTTTTGAATACTCACCAGAGAAAACATATTATGCACGGCACTATGAAAAGTATGGTACAAAAACTTGGTGAGCAATTTATTCGAGTCCATCGGTCTTTTATTGTCAATAAAAATAAAATTGAGACCATCGAAGATACTAAGGTGGTTATGCCAACAAAAATCATTCCTATCGGAGCCTCGTATAAAAATAAATTTTTAGAACAATTAAATTTTTTAGCTTAAAGTATCAATTAATTTTTCCGTTTGAGATAGGCATTGATTTTTCTTCGGATTTCGGGAAGTGATAGATTATGATCAATTTCACCATTTTGAGCCACTGAAAGTTGTCCAGTTTCTTCGGAGACCAACAAAATTAGAGTGTCAGTAACTTCGGACATCCCAATTCCTGCACGATGTCGGAGTCCCATCGAAGCAGGAATTTTTTGATTTTCAGAAACAGGCAAAATGCAACGTGCTGCCTGAATTCTTCCTTCACAAATAATCACTGCTCCATCATGTAAAGGACTGTATTTATTGAAGATAGAAACTAAGAGACGTTTAGAAAGCTCAGCATCCAATTCGTCTCCTGTTTCGAGATACCCCCGCATTTCGCTGAGATTTCGAGAAATGATCATGAGTGCGCCCATATTCGTGGCTCCAAGTTCCTTCATTGCTTCCAAAATTCCTGAAATGGCAAACCCACTTTGTAACCCTGTTTTTTTGCGATGAAAAATTCCACCTAAAAAGCCACTTTCTTGTAAATCCGTAGATTTACCCAAAATCAACAAAAATTTACGGATTTCTTGTTGAAATAAAATTACTGCTACCACTACACTTACTTCCATAAACTGTTGTAGGATGACAGTAAATAACTCCATTTCAGTCGCTTGTACTAATAAGTATAGAAAATACAAAACCAAAAATCCACCTGAAACTCGTACGGCAAGTGTGCCTTGCATCAATTTATAAATATTGAAAATCAGCAAACTGACCAACAAAATATCCAGAATATCGACCCATTCAATTTCTAAAAAACCTATCAGAAATAACAAATTCACGGTAATAATTTATTTTGTGATATAGTGAGTTTTGAAGTTACAAAAATCAACTAGAAAAGTACAACCTTTCGATAAATTTAGTGACTTAATCCACAATTTCTGCATCTTTTAAGAAATAAAAAAGACGATTGGGATTATCCGAATTGAGATGTAAAATTCCTTCAACTTGGATGGGTTCAGCTTGGTAAGGAACTGGTGAAGTGGTCGTAACTTCGATAACAGTTTGCGGTTCAGCTTGACCACAAAAGAAACACATTGAATAAGGAAAATAGGACAGAAGAAAAAACTGTTGCTTGTATTGCTCTTCCAAAGGAATCATAAAACCTTTGATAATCAATTTTTTATTTGCTAATCTTTGTTGATCTTCAGAAAAAATTGGGCGATAAATCCCATTTTTAAATTCATACTGAGCAGATTTCAAAATTTGCCAATAATTTTCCTGAGTCCTAACATAAACTTCGGAAAAATTTGAAGTGGTATCCCATTCTGAACGGATATTTTCAGGTTCTTTGACAGTATAGCGATAGTTTGTTGTTATAGCTCCACTTTCTTGACGAAGTTTCTGAATTTCTGTATTTTGTTCTTCAATAGTTTGGTGATTTTGGTAGTCAAAATAAAAACGAATTCCAAATATTAATACTAAAATACTTAAAAAAATTACCATCTTTTTCATTTTTGAACTATCATTCTATTAGAGGCTGTTTAAAAAATTTTGAAAAATATCTTTAGGGAATAAAGTTTATTTAGTGGAATAGTTTTCATTGCTCAAGATCGCTGATTTCCATAAAGTTTACAAACCCTACTTTATGGAAATTTATATAAAAAATCTGATAATCAATGTTTTATTTAAAATTTAAACAATCTCTTAGCTGAAGAATTGCATAAATCCATAAAATGCAATCATTAAGAAAGCTTGCCAAACCAGAAGAACAGTGTATATCTGATTCCATGTTTTAAAAATAGGAGGGAGTTCTGATTTGATATCAGGTTTGGAGTTAGATTCTAAGTTAGAAGAAGAGATATGATTCATAGTTTAGACTGTTTAAAAATATAAATGATAATCAGATTTTTATAGTAGTACTCATTTTATGTGCTTTATGAAAGGCAAAAAATAAAGGGTAATCAGTAATTACCCTTTATTCCAAACATTCATTAAACCTAAACTCACTGTGAATAAACACAGTCATTAACCAGTCTTTTGCTCACTTTTACACAAAAAAATCAAATTTTTCTTATGTTAAAGAAAACAACTATTATCTAAAAAATAGACTTTTTCTAGACTATGGGACAAAGGTAATAAAAATTTAAATTTTTTTCTAATAATATAGGATTATTTTTGTGTAAGAAAAAGTGAAAATATTCTTTTTAGCATTTTTTTAAGTCCATTCAGTATTTTTAAGAAAATATCCTTTATTAATTGTTTTGTTTAATGTAAAATTAAAATAAAAAACTTCTTTAGTTTGTATATAAATAAGTGTAAACCAAAGTCTAACCTCAACTTGGTTTTGAAAGTATTTTAACTATGGAAACAATTCTAAAATATTGATTATAAGTCATATATGATTTATGCTGAATAAAGAAACAAATCTTATTAAAATTCGTTAAAGGGCTTTTGCATTTTAAAGCAGATATTTTTTACTTTTGCACGAATGAAACGAAGTGCTGACTTATACCTTAATCCCATATGTCTGTTATCAAACTCAAAAAAGGTTTTGATATAAATTTAGTTGGTGAAGCAGATTCTTCGGTGGCTCCCCAAAGGCTCTCGAAGACATTTGCCCTTAAACCAACTGATTTTATTGGCATGTATCGTCCGAAAGTTGTAGTCAAGGAAGGCGATACAGTCAAGGCGGGTACTCCCCTCTTTTATGATAAAAAACTGGAGGAAGTGATGTACGTTGCCCCCGTGAGTGGCGAAATTGTGAAGATTAAACGGGGAGAAAAACGTAAGTTACTCGAAATAGTTATCTTAGCGGACTCCACAATGGAGTATGTCCCGTATAATAAATATACAGTTTCGGAACTTTCCAGTCTTCAACGTGATGATATTTTACCCGTACTATTGAAAAGTGGTATTTGGCCTCAAATCCTGCAACGTCCTTACGGTATTGTTGCTGATCCCAAAGTGCAGCCTAAAGCTATTTTTATTTCATCTTTTGATAGTCATCCTCTCGCACCTGATTACAACTTCATTTTCAAGGGACAAGAGCAATACTTCCAAGTTGGTATTAATTTACTGAAAAAAATTGCTAATTGTCCGATTCATTTAGGGGTAAGTGCGAATGTGGAGGTGTCAAAAGTTTTTTCTCCAAAAAATGTAGAGATTACGAAGTTTTCAGGCAAACATCCTGCTGGCAATGTTGGTGTTCAAATTCATCATATTGCTCCAATTAATAAGGGAGATGTTGTTTGGACACTAAATCCTTATGGGATTATCCAAATTGGAAAATTATTTATGGAGGGTAAATATGATGCTAGTAAATTAGTTGCTATAGTAGGAGCGGAAGTTTCCAAACCTCAATATCACTACACTTATCTCGGAAGTTGTGTGGATAAATTTATAGAAGAGAACTTAAAAAATGACCATGTTCGATGTGTCTCAGGAAATGCTTTGACAGGTGAACGCATCGAAAAGAATGGCTATTTAGGATTTTATGATCATCTTTTAACGGTTTTACCTGAAGGTGACCGCCCTCGTTTTTTCTTAACGGATGGTTGGTTCGCTCCTATTGCCAATCGGCTGAGTTTTCATCGAGCTTTAGGGTTGCTTTCATTCTTGAATCCAAGCAAAGCCTACAACTTAGATACAAGTATGAATGGTGAAGAGCGAGCATTCGTAATGACAGGAGCATTTGAAGAAGTAACTCCAATGGATATCCTACCTTTGTATTTGGTCAAAGCCATTTTAGCTCATGATTATGATGAAATGGAAGCCCTAGGGATCTATGAAGTAATCGAAGAAGATGTCGCTTTGTGCGAGTTCATTGCTGTTTCGAAACAGCCTATTCAACAAATCATTCGGGATGGCATTAATTTGATGCGTGAAGGATAAAAAACGGATTTTGGAATATACTTTAAACTCTATTCAAATTCATGAAATTTTTACACGATATACTAGAAAAACAAAAACCTATGTTCGAAAAGGGAGGAAAACTGGAGAAGTTTTACTACCTCTTCGAAGCTGGCGAAACGTTTTTATTTACTCCCGCTACCACAACTCCTACTAAAGGCGCACAAGTCCGTGATGCTATTGACCTCAAGCGGATGATGTTTACGGTGGTCATTGCGATGGTGCCTTGTTTATTATTTGGGATGTGGAATGTTGGGCATCAACACTACTTAGCATTCGGAAAAGATGCTGATTTTGTTGGTGAGTTCTTGTTTGGTTTACAGCACGTATTACCAATCATTTTAGTCGCTTATACTGCTGGTGGTTTAGTTGAAGTTGTTTTTGCTATTTTTCGAAAACACCCCATTAATGAAGGTTATCTTGTAACAGGTTTGTTGATTCCATTGGTTTGTCCTGTTACCATTCCTCTATGGCAAGTAGCAATTGCTTCTATCTTTGCGGTTATCATTGGTAAGGAAGTTTTTGGTGGTACAGGGATGAATGTTCTTAATGTTGCTTTGACTGCGCGTGCTTTCTTATATTTTAATTATCCACTTCAAATTTCAGGGGAAATTTGGACAGCTAATGCCACAGGTAATATTATTGCTAAAGGAACTCAAGGTTTAGTTGATGGCTACTCAGGAGCTACGGCTTTAGCAGTTGCTGCTCAAACTAAAGCAGGAGAAACCGTAGTAGGAAATTTAGCCAAAGCATCTGAGTGGAATCCTGGATTATACGACTTTACAAATTTAGCTATTGGTATGATTCCTGGTTCAATCGGAGAAACTTCGTTAGTGATGGCACTTATTGGAGCATTCGTTTTAGTAGCTACAGGAGTCGCAAGCTGGCAAATTATTGCAAGTGCTTTTGGTGGTGCTTATTTTATGGGACTACTACTTAATATGATTGGTGGCAATCCGTATTTAGAATTACCTGCTCATTATCATCTAGTGATTGGTGGATTGGCATTTGGTGCTGTTTTCATGGCAACTGACCCCGTTTCTGCTTCACATACAGCTACAGGAAAATGGATTTATGGATTCTTTATTGGATTCTTAACTGTCTTAATTCGGGTAATAAACCCTGCTTTTCCAGAGGGCATTATGTTAGCCATTCTGTTGATGAATGTCTTTGCTCCACTGATTGATTATTACGTTATTCAAGCAAATAAAAATAGGAGGTTAAAACGTGCAACAGTCTAACGCATATATTATCGGATTTGCGACAGTAACGACCATTATTTTAGGTGGTTTGCTGTCAATGGCGGCGGTCTTTTTGAAAGTACCACAAACTGCTGCAAAAGATTTGGACACCAAATACCAAATCCTTAAAGCCGTAATGCCTGAGGTTGAAAAAGGAAAATCGGACATCATCGGTATTTATGGCAAACGAATTGAATCCTTTGTAGTGGATGCTAATGGCGATAAAATCGAAGGTGATGTTGTCGCTGAGAAAGTAGACAAGAAAAAAGAATTCAAAAAGAAACCTGAAGAGCGTGTTTATCCTGTCTTCCGATTTGTATCCGAATCAAATCCTGATGAAACCGAAGCTTATATTTTACCTGTATTTGGAAATGGACTTTGGGATAATATTTGGGGATACATCGCCTTGAGTAATGATTTCGAAACCATTAAAGGGGTTGTTTTTGACCATAAAGCGGAAACTCCTGGATTGGGCGCACGGATTACGGATGCTGGTGTACAGGCTCGATATAAAGGCAAGAAAATCTACAAAGAAGAAGATGGTAAAAAAGTCTTGGCTTCTGTAACGATGTTGAAAGCAGAAACAGGCAATACACTTACTGATTATAATGTAGATGGTATGTCAGGTGCAACGATGACCGCAGATGGTGTTAATAAAATGTTGAGAGACTACTTAGGATTTTATCAACCATTTTTTGATAAAACGTCAAGTGATAAACCTGCTCAAGAATCAGTACAAGAAACTGAAACAGTTGAGTCAGATTCTGTAATGGTGGCTTCGGATTCCTTACAAGCTGTAACCGATAGCACCGCCGTTGAAACTAAAAATACCGATAGTTTATCTGTAGAATAGCCCAAAACTAAACGATATAAATTATGGCAGAAGCAGTAGAAGAAGTCAAAAAAGCTCCCGCCGAGTCACTTTTCTCGAAGCGGAGACGTAAGTTTGTTACCGACCCCCTGAATGATGATAACCCTGTAACTATTCAGGTTTTGGGAATATGTTCGGCATTAGCTGTAACCACCAAGTTAGAACCTACATTCGTAATGTCAATTGCAGTAATTAGTGTAATTGTGTGTTCAAACTTAATTGTTTCATTGATTCGTAACCTGATTCCTTCCCGAATTCGGATTATTGTACAGTTGGCGGTGATTGCCTCTTTGGTTATTTTGGTTGACCAAATTCTCAAAGCATATTTGTATGATGTTTCCAAGTTATTATCTGTTTTTGTAGGCTTGATTATTACCAACTGTATCGTAATGGGGCGTTTGGAAGCCTTTGCGATGGGAAATAAACCTTGGGATTCTGTATTGGATGGTTTAGGTAGTGGTATTGGTTATGCTTGGATTATTTTAGCAGTTGCATTTTGTCGAGAATTATTTGGATTTGGTTCATTATTCGATTTTAAGATTTTTCATGCAATTGGTTGGGAAAACTTCCCTACTAATGGTTTAATGACCTCTCCTGTAGGAGCATTCTTTATTCTTGGTATCATTATTTGGATTCAGCGTTACAAGACGGGTTACGTTGAGCATAATTAATTCCTAACTCATTGAATTTTAAAATATTACCAATATGCAAGAGTTAATTAATCTGTTTGTGAAGTCTATTTTCGTTGAAAATATGATTTTCGCTTACTTCTTGGGAATGTGTTCATATTTGGCAGTTTCAAAAAAAGTTTCCACTGCAACAGGCTTGGGTGCTGCTGTTATTTTCGTGTTGGTCATTACTGTTCCGTTAAACTGGTTCATTCAGGAGTTTATCTTAAAAGAAGGTGCTTTGATGTGGTTAGGTGATGATTTTGCAACCATAGATTTGGAATTTTTACAATTAATCATGTTTATTGCAGTTATCGCCTCTACGGTACAATTGGTAGAGATGCTTGTTGAAAAATTCTCTCCTGCGCTTTATGGTTCATTGGGAATTTTCCTTCCATTGATTGCGGTAAACTGTGCGATTTTAGGTTCTTCATTGTTTATGATTCAAAAAGAATATGATTTGGTTGAGTCTTTAGTTTTTGCACTTGGTTCTGGAGTTGGTTGGTTTTTGGCTATTGTAGCTATTGCCGCCATTCGAGAGCGTTTGAAATATTCCAACGTACCTGCTCCTTTGCGTGGTCTTGGAATTACCATGATTATCACGGGCTTAATGGGAATTGCATTTATGTCATTTATGGGAATTAAGTTTTCTTAATTCCCCACGATAGATAAAAAAACGAAGCCCAACTAATTTTGAAATTGGTTGGGTTTTTTATGAATTAAATGATAGATTTTTACTTTTTTAGGCATTCAAAAATGCAATTTTACCATCCTTCACTTCTAACCGAATTGGAGCTGATTTCGTAATTTTACCTGCTAAAATATCTCGTGAAAGTTGATTCAAGACTAATCTTTGAATAGTTCGTTTTAGTGGTCTTGCTCCAAATTGTGGGTCATATCCTTCTTTTGCCAAAAATCTTTGTATTTCAGAAGAATAGCTCAGTTTAATATTATTTTCTGCCAATCGTTCCTGAATAAGTGCCAATTGAATTTGTACCACTTTTTCAAGCTCATTTTCTGACAAAGGCGTAAACATAATCACCTCATCAATACGATTCAGAAATTCAGGACGTACCGATTTTTTCAATTGATTAAAAGTTTCTTCTTTGGTCGTTTCAAATAAAATATCTTGATTGTCTTCGGTCATTTGTCCAAATCGCTCCATAATAATATCTGAACCAATATTCGAAGTCATGATAATAATTGCATTTTTAAAATTAGCTATTCGACCTTTATTATCCGTTAATCGTCCATCATCCAAAACTTGCAACAAAATATTAAATACATCAGGGTGTGCTTTTTCGATTTCATCCAACAAAATTACTGAATAAGGTTTTCGGCGAACAGCTTCGGTTAATTGTCCACCTTCATCATATCCTACATAGCCCGGAGGTGCACCAATTAAACGACTCACCGCATGGCGTTCTTGATATTCCGACATATCAATTCTAACCATTGAGTTCTCGTCATTAAACAAAAAATCCGCTAAAGTTTTAGCTAACTCAGTCTTTCCTACACCTGTAGTCCCTAAAAAGATGAATGAACCAACAGGGCGATTAGGGTCATGTAAGCCTGCTCTACTTCGGCGAACTGCATCGGCGATAGCTCGAATGGCTTCATGTTGTCCAGCAACTCGTTTACTGAGTTCATCTTCCAAACGCAATAATTTTTCACGGTCGCTTTCGAGCATTTTTTGGACGGGAATTCCTGTCCATTTGGAAACGACTTCAGCAATATTTTCAGCCGTTACAAAATCATTGAGCAAAGCCCCTGACCGTGCTAAGGATTGTAATTTTTCTTGTAACTCAATTAATTTTTGTTCGCTATCAGGAATTTTCTCATACGTTAATTCAGCTACTTTTTCATAGGCAGCATCTCGTTTAGCCTGTTCCATTTCGAATCTGTAGCGTTCAATAGCTTCTTTCTGATTTTTAATATCTTGAAGCAGTTCTTTTTCACCCTTCCATTTGACGTTAAGACTATCTCTTGTTTCGTTCAAATTGGCAATTTCTACAGATAGTTGCTTTTCTTTAGTCGTGTCTTTTTCTCTTCGAATAGCTTCTCGTTCAATTTCGAGCTGCATAATTTTTCGACTAATTTCATCCAAATCTTCGGGCATCGAATCAATTTCAATCCGTAATTTGGCAGTAGCTTCGTCCATCAAATCAATGGCTTTATCGGGCAAAAATCGGTCAGAAATATAACGGTCAGAAAGTTGTACCGCCGAAATCAGAGCATCATCCTTGATTTGTACCCCATGATGCAATTCATATTTTTCTTTGATGCCTCGCAAAATCGAAATTGAATCCGAAACGCTGGGCTCATTAACCATAATGGTCTGAAAACGCCGTTCAAGAGCTTTATCTTTTTCGATATGTTTTTGGTATTCTTTCAAAGTTGTTGCTCCAATGGCTCGAAGTTCACCCCGTGCTAAAGCAGGTTTCAACAAATTAGCGGCATCCATTGCACTATCTCCGCCTGAACCTGTACCAATTAAAGTGTGCATTTCATCTATAAAAAGTACAATCTCTCCTTCCGAATCAATGACCTCTTTAATGACCGATTTGAGACGTTCTTCAAACTCTCCTTTGTATTTTGCTCCTGCTACCAACAGCCCCATATCTAAAGAAACAATAGAAATATGTTTCAAATTTTCAGGAGCATCACCATTTACAATTCGTTGAGCTAATCCTTCGGCAATGGCTGTTTTTCCTACTCCCGGTTCACCAATTAAAAGGGGATTATTTTTGGTTCTTCGAGATAAAATTTGAAGTAATCGCCGAATTTCATCATCCCGACCAATCACAGGGTCAATTTTCCCAGCCTTTGCTAACTCTGTTAAATTTTGCGAATAACGTTCCAAAGAGCGGTATTTTTCTTCAGCGTGTTGGTCATTTACAGTTCGACCTCCTCGCATTTCTCGAATAGCTTTTATTAAATATTTTTCTGTAAAACCTTGATTTTTAAGAATCTTTGTTGTTCTGTCTTTTCCGCCAACTAAACCTAACAAAATATGTTCGACAGCTACAAAGTCATCTTTAAACTTTTTCACAGACTTTTCAGCTCGTGAAATTACGCTATGACTATCATTTGAAAAGTATGGATTTGCTCCGCTTGATTTTCCGTAAAACTGAACTAAATTTTTTGTTTCATTTTCAAGCGTTTCTTGATTGGCTCCAACTTTTCGACATAGGAATGAAATTAAACTATTATCTGATTGCAAAACGGCATTTAATAAATCGCCTGTTTCAATGATAGAACGTTGATGTTCCTGTGCTGAGGAAGCCGAGTTTTGAATTACTTCTTGTGCTTTAATCGTAAACTTATCAATATTCATAACTTTTGTAGATTTAAATTTTTGAATTCTATTTTCAGCGAGAGTATTTAGGAAAATATTATCAAATTGGTTTCCAAACGAAATTTTGATGAAAAATGAGAAATTTTGGCAGTTTTTGAAATAAAAAGAGATATTTTAGTATAAAATGGTGTCATTATGACAGTTTTTTTTATACTATGATTTTTTAAAACTAATTTGTTTTCATTAATAATTTTAAGATATTTTGATGTTAAATCTTAGTTTTTATTTTAAATGTAACTCTTCGATGTAACGCTTGAGCAAACTTTGTATCATTTAAATTGATAGGATCATCTGCTCCGAAATACTTGATTTCAATACGTTCAGAAGAAATTCCTTTTTCTATTAGATAAGTTTTAACAGCCAAAACTCGTAGCTTGGATAATTTTTTAGGATGTTTTTCAGTAGGCTCAGCATATCCCAAAAGCTGAAGTTTACTTATGGGGTATTCATTAATAAATAGTATCATATTTTGACACATTTCTATAGCACCGTAATTTGTGATTTTTTGAGTAAGAGGATGAGAAATATCTTGGAATTGATACCTATTTTTCTTAAAATAAAGACTCGTATCATAAATCTCCTTGATCGAAGAAAGCTTATTTATATCATTGATTTTTAGGGATTTAATTGATATAAAATAAGTATTTCGAGCTAAAACAAAAAACGGAAAAATACTGGTGATCAAAAGTAATTTTCTAAAAATCATAATGCTGATAGAAAAGAAATTTAGGAGAGAAATCAATAAATACAAACCATTTTGTCAGCAATTTCATTAACGCCGATTGTCTTCTCCATAAAACATACTTAAATAATTCTTATATCGACTTAATGCAATTTCTTCTGTTCTAACGGCTTCAATTACCTGACAATGAGGTTCATGAATATGGGTACAGTTATAGAATTTACAATTTTCGGCTACCTCTCGAATCTCTGGGAAATAATCTGCTAATTCGTCTTGTTCGACATCTACCAAACCCAATTCCTTAATACCGGGGGTATCAATCACATAAGTCTTAGGTTTAATTTCAAACATTTCGGCAAAAGTAGTGGTGTGTACTCCTTTATTGGCAAATGTAGAAACTTCGTGGGTAGCTAAGTGTAAGTCAGGTGAAAGCCGATTCAATAATGTTGATTTTCCAACACCTGAATGTCCTGTAATTAAGGTTTTTTTCCCTTCTAACATTTTTTCGAGAGCTTCCATATTTTGATTCTTTAAGGCAGAAATTTTGAGACAAGAATAGCCAATTTGCTCATACATTGCCATATAGTTATCTAAAATTTCTAATGCCTCCTCATCAAACATATCCAACTTATTGAAAACTAAGATAGTAGGTAAGTCAAATAACTCAGCAGAAACTAAAAAACGGTCAATAAATCCTGTAGAAGTTCGAGGCATTGCCAGCGTCACGACTAACATTGCCAAATCTAAGTTGGCGGCGATAATGTGTCGATATTTGGCTTTTTGGACTGCTTTCCGAGCTATAAAATTGGTACGAGGCAATATATTAATAATTGCTACAGTATTTTCTGACTCATTTTCAAGTTCATATTCTACACAATCACCAACTGCGACAGGATTGGTTACTTTCTTGAGCTTGAGTTTCAGTTTCCCACGTAGCCGTCCCCGAAAATGTTGCCCTGTTTCTTCATTTAAAATGTCGTACCACAAGCCCGTAGAACGCATTACTAATCCTATTTCACACATTTGATGCTTTTGATTTTTAAGTAAATGATCATTCAATATTAGTTTAAAATAAATACTTATTTTTTACGAAATTTATGTTTTAAACCCTTGTGCTTAATTAAATCTAACTCAATAGACCCGACCAATAATTCGGCTTCCACTTTTAGAGGAACTCGGTTATTATCATCTGAAATCCATGCTTTAATGGCATTTTCACCATCAAATAACTGATTTTCAGGCATGACAGGTGCAACTACTGCGGTATGAATTCGTCCAAACTTGGTACGTAACTTTTCCTTACCAAGATATCGAATTTTGAAATCATAGGATTTGTCTTGTAGAAACCCTTTGATTTCAATAATATCTCCTTTTTGAAGTTTATCAAATTCTAACGTTCGTAAAAAATAATAACCACTGACCATATCCTGTACATATTTTTGAACCTTAAACGTCTGTTTTTTAATGTTTTTTGTATCCGTTACGTTCGAAACTTCTGCCGTGCCTTTGAGATGATTAAAATAGGTTTCTTCGTCTCTTTTATAATTATTTTCACGAATACTGCGATAAAATTTATGAGGAATCATAGCCGCTGTATCAATATACGAACGCCATAAATCATTTACTCGATAGGTTAATGCTGTAATTCCCAGACTTTTACCACGAACATCTACCCGATAACAAATACGGTCATTTACTTTATAAAGTGTTTTATCTAAACTTACTTTTGCTTCTCCACCATTTACAAAGCCAAAGTGTACCAAGTAAGTTAATTCTTCACCTCGTTCAAATTTGTTGTTTTTGACGCTTCGATAACCTTCTTGTATGGGATTATAGTCATTGATGAGAGCAAAAGAACTGATAAAAATCAATAAAATTAAAGGCGAAAATTTTTTTTTCATTGTCATTATTAAGTTTAATAGAGATGATTACGAATTATTTTATAGATCCACAACAGTATCTGATAACACCTTTGTTGGTCTTTTGATGGAGCGAAACCAGCAAAAACAGACTTGTAGTAAGGATCTAATATTGAAAAATAGCCTCATATAAAATTATCCTATAAGGTTAGATTCTGGGATGAATTACCAAATTTTATAACAAAATAACGATAAAAAATATGGAAACTGGTGGATTCGAACCCTAGCATTAACGTGAGCTTAACATTAATTGAAATAATAGCTTCTATTCATTAAAATGATTTTAAGTGAGATAGAGAAAAACAGTATGAAATTTTTAATTGAAACCCTTTAATTTTGCATTAACAATTAAAAAACTCCTTAATCAAAATTCACCCCC
Source organism: Cytophagales bacterium UBA2561 (assembly GCA_002340355.1). Lineage (GTDB taxonomy): Bacteria > Bacteroidota > Bacteroidia > Cytophagales > Thermoflexibacteraceae > UBA2561. The sequence goes on along the minus strand of DDLX01000017.1, from coordinate 43,665 downwards.
AAAAACATAAAAATAAGATGCTTACAAATTACCAAGTTGGCATTTTGGATATGCACAAAGGTTTTCCCAATCAGGGAATGCGATGTATCCAAGAAATTGTGGCAAATTTTCAGCCCCTTGATAAACCACTTTACCCAGTGGTGTATGATGTACGTGGCAAGGATGAAGTTCCAAATATTCACAATCATGATATCTATATTTCTTCAGGTGGTCCAGGAACGCCATTTGATGGTATTCATAAAAGATGGGAAAAATTATATTTTCGATTTTTAGAACAAATTTGGGCACATAATCATAATTCTAATAATCCCCGCAAAAAATACGTTTTTTTCATTTGTTATTCCTATCAGATGCTTTGTCGCTTTTTCGATTTAGCCATGATTTCGGAACGAAGCTCTACTTCATTTGGTATTTATCGGGTTTATAAGACAGTAGCTGGATATCAAGATCGTCTTTTGGATGGACTACCTAATCCTTATTTTGCTGTTGATTCGAGAGATTGGCAATTAACCCATCCTGACTATCATCAAATTGCAGAAATTGGGGCTAAGATTTTATCCTTAGAACGAGTAACTCCCAATACTAATTTTGAAAGGGCATTAATGGCATTGCGAATCTCAGATGAGTTAGTTGGGACACAGTTTCATCCCGAAGCTGATCCCATAAATATGGTGGCTTATTTTGGAAAAGAAGAAAAACGAAGGGAAATTATCAAGATTTATGGCGAAGAAAAGTACCGTAGAATGATGGTACGAATGGATGACCCTCAAAAAATTGCGGTAACTCACCAAACTATTTTACCTAATTTCTTAAAAAATGCCACTTCCAAATTACAAGTAGAAGGACAAAAGGTAGCATAAAAAATATTAGAAAAATACTGGGAATCATAAAATTAGTCTTTGAATTAGTTTATTTTAAAAGTTTTAAAGAATACCAGATTTTTTTGTGGTTTGCTTGTTATTTCGTTAAAATATACTTATATTTGCCCTTGAACGAACGAATTTTTGGTTGTGAAAACCCGAATTAGCGAAACTCTGGCGAGGGACGATAAATCGGGTTTTTTACCATTTCTAAAATATTATCTGTTTTATCCCTGAGTAAACCCTTCCACAATTTCTTCACGAACTAATTTTTTGAAGAACTCATTCTAAAATATTCATCATTATAGTTATCTCTGGGCGATTAAATACGTTGGAGTCTTTGAATAGTATTTGTCAATTCTCACAAAATATGAAATGCTTATGAACAAGTTACAATCCTTTGTCGAGTTTAAGGCATTTGGAGTTTGCTCCAAATTGGGCGAAAAGTTGGGGATTTCCGTAGGAAGCATTCGTTTATTTTTCATTTATGTTTCTTTTCTCACGTTTGGTTCACCAATTTTTATTTATCTCGTTTTGGCTTGGATAATGAATTTGCGTCAACATGTGCGCCAGTATAACCAACTGATTAGAGGTATTTAATCTTTTTTAGTTTTGATTCTTTATAGGGTGATTCTAGTATAATTGTCCTATAAAGATTTAACTCGCTAAGAATGGGTTCATTTTCGATTTTTTGGACTTAAAGTTTTGTATTTATGTTTATGTTTGTCGAAACATACTGACCAAAGTAATTTTCCAAAAACTCTAAAAACGTGTATTCCACCATAATAAAATTAGGGTGTTTTCAGATGTTTCCCCACATCATACTTTTTATCCTTATAAGCCTTTCGGCGTGTTCTCGCCCTGAATCATCATCTTCCTCCGAAGATTTGAGTCTAAAAATTACAGGGCAGTGGTACAGAACGAACTTATTTCCCAAAAAAGATCCCATGATTTTAGAATTTGATTCGGTGGGGCTTTGTAAACGATTTGATTTTAGAAATGGCACAGCATTTTATGCTTTCCAAATCAAGGATAGTACCTTATTTTTAGAACAAAATGCTACTTTTTGTATTCATCGAATGACTGAAGACTCTTTGGTATTAAGTCCAGCTTATGAACCTCACCGAAGACTTTACTATACTTCTGAAGATCCAACAGAATTAGATACCACTGAAAAAAATATTTTTATGCTATTACCTGCTTTGGCTGGCTCAACAGTAGAAAAGCGAGTACGAAATATTATTGAAGTATTTGACAATGAGGATTTTGTAACTACGGAAACTTTATTCTTCCTAGCAGGAATTACACCCGATCCTCGTCCGAATGAGCGAAATGATGTGCCAAAACAGCGAGAAGTTTTAAAGAGTGTTCGGAGTATTCAAAAAATCAATGATCAATTCATTGTACATTTTCATAATTCAGAAAATATACGGCTTCGATTACCAATTTACGAGAGTCCTGCTTTTAGTGCCAAACAAAAAGCACTGTTAGATTTACTCATTAAAACTGATACGAAAGCCCGTATTATTCCACTCAAAAAAGGTGGTGTTCGTATTGATATTGATGGAATTAAGGTTGGGAAAGGTTGGTTTAAGGTGGATATTCCTACTTTTGTGGTTGAGAATGATATGGGAAAACTTCTAGGAATTAAGTTTTCTTTACTTCGAAGATAATTGCTAATATCAAAAACTCATCAATGTTTGATAATTTGATGAGTTTTTAAATAGTCAAATAGTACTATTATTTTTTATTAAATTCACTTAACTTAATTTCTGTTAATTTTTGTTTGGTATTAAGTGGAAAATCACTACGCATCATCCAATCATAGTAGGCTGGCTCTCGTTTTAAGACTTCCAAAACAGGACGATTTTTGTGTTTTCCAAAATTAAATACAGGAATTCCTTTTATGTTATAAACCATCCTACCCGCAAAGTCAACGGTATTTGAAACGGTCAATTCATGCAGTGATTTTACATCATTGACAATTGGAACGCTCACTTTACCATCTTTATCTTTGTGTTCTTGGTTTTCGTATCGCTCAATTTGAGCATTTAATACGTGATAAGTTGCTAAATTATCTGCCTCAGCACTATGAGCATTAACTAACTCTTCGTTACAGTAGAACTTATAGGCAGCCGATAAAGTTCGAGGCTCCATCATATGGAAAATTCGCTGAGCATCAACAAGTTTACGGTTACTTACATCAAATTGTATATCATTTCGCAAGAATTCTTCCACTAACATTGGTACGTCAAATCGGATGATATTAAAGCCCGCTAGATCGCATCCTTCGAGCCACTTGGCTAAATTTTTTGCTAATTCTTTGAAGGGTGGAGCATCTTTAATATCTTCATCATAAATACCATGAATTAGGCTGGATTCAATTGGAATCTTAATTTTAGGATTTACTCGCTTGACGTAAGAATCTTGTTCTCCATTAGGCATTACTTTGAGCATTGCAATTTCGACAATACGATCTTTAACAATATTAATGCCTGTGGTTTCTAAATCAAAAAATACTAAGGGATTACGGAGTTTGAGATACATTTTTGATATAATTTTTAGGGATTAGAATCAAATTTATCCTACTCTTAGGCTTGACTCTGTACTAATTCGTACAAAAATACGACTTTCTAAAGAAATAGAAAAAATGTTATTTATTCAACTTTTATAAAGTTTTAAACCTTATAAAATCTGAAGTCCCGAAAACAAGTAGTTTGATTATTTATACAATTTTGAATTATGGGTACTTAATCAGACTCTGAGGGCAAGTACTGTAATATCATCTCGTTGTTCTGCTTTTCCTTGATGGCGTTTAAGTGATTGGTTTAATTTGTTTTTTTGTTCAATAAGTGGAAGATGTCCAATTTCTGTGATTAATTTATAAAATTCTTTACGTCCAAATCGTTGACGCGCTTCGTTATTTTGATCAGTGAAGCCATCTGATGTAAGGTATAAAGTAGTATTATTTTTAACTACAAAACGATGTGCTGTAAATTTTTTCTGTAAATTTTGTCGTCCTCCAATTGAGCGTTTGTCACCACGAATAATTTTCAACTCTTCATCTTGAAAAATCAATAAATCTTGTTTTGCACCTGTGAATACGACTTCTGTTGTTTGGTTATCCAGTTTCTGTAATCGACAAAAACAAATATCCATTCCGTCCCGATTTTGATTTTCCTCTTGGGTTAAGTCTTCATAAATTTCAGCATGTAGTGCCTCCATAATATCAACCGTATCAATAATTTTACGTTCTCGGACAATTTTATTGAGGTCGGCATATCCAATCATTGACATGAAGGCACCTGGTACACCGTGTCCTGTACAATCAGAAACGGCAATGAAATCATAATTATCTACCTTAGCTCCCCAATAAAAATCACCAGAAACGACATCCTTTGGCAAATAGAGGACAAAGTAATCTTGGACTAATGTTAGTAATTTTTGTCTTGTTGGTAAAATTGCCTTTTGTATTGTCTGAGCATATCGAATACTTGCTGTGATTTTGATGCTTTGTTCGGTAATAATCTGATTTTTGGTAACTAAATGTTCGTTATTTTTTTTCAATTCTGTATTTTGTTCAGAAATAAAATCACGCTGTGTCAGAATTTCTTCCTGATTTTGTTGAAGTTCTTCATTTTGCGCTCGAATCTCGGCTTGACTGGCTTTAATTTCTAGGTTCTTTTGTTCTAGTTTTCGGTTGGCTCTTCGGGCATTAACAAAGCCACCAATCATTAAAATTAGGACGAGAACCGCTAAAATTAAAATCCACATTCCATATCTTCGGATGGATTTTTCTTGTAAAAGCTCTTGAGCTTGGAGTTTTTGTTTGGCTTCAGAGGCTTCTAATTCTTCGGCTTTTCGTTGAGTTTCTAATCGTCTAGTTTCTGCAATTAAAGCTTGTTGGGTTGCTTTTTGGCGTTGATTCTCTGCTTCTTGTTTTTGGCGATCAAGATGTAACTTTTGTTCAGCAAGAGCTAATAATTGGCTAACTTTCTCTTTTTCAAGTTGCTCATTTTCCAAGCGTTCTCTTTTAAGCTGAGCCTCTTGCGAAAGTATTTTAATTTCATTTTCTCGTTTATTAGCTTCAGAACGTAAGCGTTTCAATTCCGCTTCTTGTTTTTCCCGATTAGCCACTGAAATTTTTAAATCACTTTCTTTTTGGAGTGTTTCTTCTCGAATTTGAGCCAACTTTTCTTGACGTTTCGCCCGATTTGCCTTGAGGCTATCATCCAACTTTTCGTAGAGTTGGTCATAATACTGATAAGCTTTAAAATTTTCATCCTTGCGGTGTAATTCTGCTAAAATTAGATAGCTATCTTTCAGAATTTCAGGAGAATTTGATTCTTTTGCCAAATCAATACTTTTTTCTAAAAATTCGAAGCCTTGTATTGATCTCTGACTTAGATAAGCATTTAATCCAGCATAGGCATAGGTCTCGGCAAGCTCAGAAGTAGTCAGATAAGAGGAAAGAGCTAGCGCTTTTTCAAAGTAAGTTGTGGCTCGATTGTAGTCATTTTGGCGAATTGCCCAAATCCCTAAGTTCAAATATACAGGAGCTGATTTTGTTTTCGCATTTTGTTGATAAATGGCGAGAGATTGTTCGAAGGCTTGATGAGCCTTTTCTGAGTTTTCCATTTTTTCATATAAAAAACCTGCATTATTATACGACTTAGCTAATTTTAAAAATGTCTTTTTTTCTTTATAAATTTCAATTAGTTTTTGATTATAAACAATAGCTTCTTTGTACTTTTTTTGAGTAGTTTTAATTTTGATAAAATGTTGATAAACTTCTGATTTATTGGGTTCATAATTGAGGCGGATAGAATCATATTTTAGTGCATTAGCAAAATCATCTTGTTGATAAAATGCTTCAGATAATTGTGCCATAACTTTACTTAGAGGTAATTTCTGAGAAGTATTTTTTTGACTCAAGAATAAAGCTTGTTGTAAATAATCACTTGCGTTGCCCCATAATTCTTGTTGAAAATATAAATTTCCAAGTTGATGAGAGGCTGAAATAACGTTATTTATTTCTTTCAAAATCTCATATTCAATGGCACTTTGAAGTAGATAGTCGGTAGCTAAAGAAAAATTAGGTTCTTTTTGGGCTGCCTTTCCTGCCAAAAATAAGGCATCTGCAAAGGCTCTTTTTTGGTTAATTTGTTGAGCTAGTCGAATTGCATTCTCTGCATATATACGAGCTTTTTGATATTTTTGACTATTAAAGTATCCTTTGGCTTGCCATAAAATTTCTTGAACCTTCAAAGAATCTTCTTGATTAGGTAAATTTTGTCCATTAAGTGTAGATAGTTCTGCTCTCCAAAAAACCAAAATCCAAACTAAGAATAAGAATCTGAGTTGGCTTAATAGGGAATATTTTTGTTTTCTATTGATTGAAAATAAGGCTTTTGGTATCACTTTTACAAAATTTATGAGCCATTAGGATTTAAAATCTGATTCGTACCTCAGTCTGAACTATTCTGTTTTCTCTCTGATAATCAAAAAGATAAGCATTTGTTTTTAATAAGTATTGTGAGGTATTCAGAGCGTTTTTTGTTAATAAACGCACTTCAAGCCAGCGTTTCCATAGATATCCTATTTGTAAATCAACATTTATCCAAGCAGGAAGTTCGTCAGGGCGAAATAGATTAGATTGTTCAAAAAAATCTGTTTCTTTTCGTTTTTGTACACCATGAATATGCCCTAAAAGGGTGACGAAAAATGCTTTATACTCGAATTGTGTACCAATATTCGCAAAATGAGCAGGAACAAAGGTCACTGTTGTCTTATCTTCAGTAATTGTCTTATCCATAATCTTTTCATCTACTCTTCGGGCATACGTATAATTGAAAAAACTTTGCCAATTTTTGTACCTAAAATAAATTTCTGCTTCTAATCCTGTCGTTAAGAGTGTATAAATATTTGTGCTAAGATTGGCATTACTGGTACTATAACCAATTTTGTTCTTAAAATTGACTGCATAAAAGTTAGTTCGTATGGTAATATGTTTCGACCAACGAAATTCCGTATTCAAGTCATAATTAGTAACTAATTCAGGTTTTAATTCCTTGATATTTGAAGCCAATGAAAAAGTATTACTCCCGAATAATTCTGAAGGTGCTGGTGTTCGAAAAGCTCGACCCACAAGAGCTTTGAATGTCCATCTTTCAGTAGGATGAAAAACTAAGGCAACACGAGGTGTAACTAAATTAAAAACCTTACGTCTTTTTGTGAAATTCACTGCTTCAATATCTTGATAATTAATCCGTTGGTAATCATATCGTCCACTAATTGTAAGTTGGATTTTATCCCTAAATTTGGGTGAAACGTATTGAAAAAACCAACTCCAATTTCGGACAGGTTGTTTATCAATGTATTCGAACCATGGGCGTATTGATCGGAATTCATTTTCTGGAAAAGGTTTAAATGTATCTTCCAAATCAATGTTGGCTGTATGTGCTTCATCGCCATTATAAATAAACTGATGACGCTCAAAACCTGCTAATAAGTGTCCATACTGAGTCTGATAGTTGGCTTGTAATCGTAAGAAGATATCAAAAGTATGTGTTTTCAAATATTCAGTTACACCGTGTGGATATTGATTATCAAATGCTCCATTAGGAAAATAACGTGTATTGTGATTAAGACCTTCTCGTTGATACCGAAAACTCACCTCATACTTGAACTTTTTGTTTTTTCGAAGTGGATTATATTGAATGGCAAATAAGTGGCGATTTTGTTGCATATGCTCGGGTTGATCAGGAATTTGAAATAGCCAACCCTGTCCTGTCCCAAACTCCCATTTCTGAATATGAAATTGTAGTGAAAGTCCTGAAAACTTTCCTTTACCATAAATTTTATTAAAAAAGCCAACGTTTTGGCGTTGGTCATTGATACGGAATTTTTTTGGAAACCCTTGACTATCTGTTCGTTCCGAGTCATCAAATGTCTTATAATCTAATCCATTTGTTTGAAAATAAGAAAATGCTCCAATTAATCCAAAATGTTTATTTTCTGTTCCAATTAAAAAATCAAGCAGTTGGGTGTTTTTTGAACCAATACGAAACCGAATCTCACCAATACTATTTTCTAAATCAGCAACTTCTAAGGTATTCATACTCAAAACGCCATTCATAGCATTTGAACCATACAATGCTCCTCCTGCTCCTCGAATAATTTCGATGGATTTGGTAAAAAATAAGGGCGTAATTTCCCAAGAAAATGCTGTTCCATAAATTCCACTATTGAACGGAATACCATCTACCAACATTAAAAGAGTATTATTATTCCAACCTTCAAACATTCCCCGAAATCCTACAGTTCGGCGATCATAATCCTGAGCTGGAAAAAAGCTGGGTTGAACATAAAGTAAATCATTAAAGCTAATTAATCCGTATCTTAACCAATCTTTACGTGTAAAAACATTGATTACATTGGGGGCATCAGTCTGATTTTGTGTGATCTTCGAAGCCGAAGAAACTTCTAGTAGGCTAAGATAATCAGGAACTGTTTGTAGTTTAGCATGAAGTTCCGAAATCCCCAGTCGATAAAGCTTGACAGAATTTTGGGGAATACTGTCGGATTGAGCAGAAATAAAGCTCGTTTTTACTAATATGATACAAAAAATAAGAGTAAATCTCCTATAAATCAACATTTTACGCAAATTTTGAACTACTTGATGTTTAGTGATAAAAATATCACTACTCGAAATGTTAGTTATATACCACTAATTTCATACCGAACTAATGGCAAGATAACCAAAAAATGCCTCAAAATAGCACATAAGAGATAGTTTTCAGGGAATAGGAATATAGAATAGAAAAAACACGGTCAATATGGTGCTGGTCATGATGATTTTATTTAAAAATCATTAAGTGTGTATTATCTAAAAGTACTCTACCCTACTAAAAATGATTTATAAAATATATTTAGTATTAAAATTATTTAAAAGTCTTTATTTATTAAGCTAAAACACCATTTTTCCGTAGCGGTGGGTTTGCAAACCCACCGCTACGGAAAAATTAAATTTGATTTTATCTAAATGATAATCAGCAATTTGTAAATCAATGAAATTTTAGTAGGGTAGAGTAATCTAAAAAGATATTTTCCTAACTTCTTTTTACATAGTAGTATTGGCAGTAAATAAATATTAAGAATACCAAAAAGGCGCAAATTTTTGTTTTTCGAGTAGTTTACAAATCAAATAAGCCCAAAATATTCCTGCAACTCCTCCAAAAAGAATATCGGCAGGATAATGAACCCCAACATAAATTCGGCTGTAACTAACCACTACTGCCCAGCTAAAAATTCCCCAAACTATCTTCTGAAAATATGGTTCTCGGCGGAAAACAAAACTCAATAAAAAAGCCAGAGCGAATGTATTTGAGGCATGAGAAGAGATAAAACCATAACGCCCACAGTGAACCAAAACTCGTATATCTTCTTTTAAATCAGCTCGTTGACAGGGTCGTAAGCGTTTAATAGTGGGTTTCATAAATCCCGAAGAAAAACGATCAGAAGCTGTAATCGTTAAGGCAACAGCCAATAAAATCACTATGGATTTTTTTCGAAACCGATAAATTAAACCTGCAATAATCAAGGCATAAAACGGTAACCATGACCATTTTCCTGTAATAAAAACAAAAATGGGGTCAAGCGTAGGATGTGCCAAATTGTTTAGGAAAACAAACAAATTCTCGTCAAAATGTTGTAAAAAATCTATCATTTTGTTCTAATAATAAACTATTTTAAGAGGCGTAAGTATTTTTGATTTCCTGCATTAAAAACCTGAATTAATTCTTGGATAGTTATATTTTTAGGGATTTTTTTGGGATGAAATCGCTCTAAAGTTTTTTTATGTATATAAAACTTTTGTGGTGGAGTCATTTCAATCAACTGAAATTGAGCTTTTTGATAAACTTTTCCTGCTGACCAGTCACGGTCGGCATAAGTCATAATATCATCAGGATCAAGCTCTTGTATAAATTTTGTTATCAATTTCCCAAATCCACCATGTACTCGAATATCTTGTCGGTTGCAAAAACGAAGTAGCTCAAATGATCTGTAAATCTGCTGATTACGCTTTATTTTTCGTCCATAACTAAAAGAAGCCACTGCCATCAATTCCCCTGAATAGTCTCGAAGCCCAAATTTGTATTTGGCTGGCAAAGGAGTTGCCATGTGATTTTTTTGCAAAAAAGTAGTTAATTCGGGATTAGAAATACGTTCAGCTTGTGTTTGTCGCCCATATATCGCAGGAGTAGGAAGTAACTTGGCTCGTAAAATTGCTTCTAATTTTTCAGGATTTCGATACCAGTAATCTTCCCAAATAGTCAAGACCGAAAATTGACTTTTTTCAGCTTCATCAATGAAATTAGAAAAATAAGTTTGTGGTAGTTTTAATTTTATAAAATTTTCTAAATCAATGAGATGTAAGATGAATTTTTTATCAAAAATGACAAAAATAGGAAAATAAGAAGCCAGAATACGTGAACTCTCTTGATGAAAAGCAAGCTGATTCTTTTGCAAAAAATGACAAATCCAGTCACCAAATTGACCCATAAAGCAAACTTATAAAATTATAAAAACAGTTGAGAAGTTTAGCCGTTTATAAATTGATAATTTTTCACACCTTTAAATCTGATTTATCCGAATGAATAATTGGAAAGAACAAGCTAATATGCTCTCACGAAATTTTACTTTTCAAGACTTTACAGAAGCATTTGCCTTTATGGCTCAGGTTGCTTTTGTTGCTGAAAAATTGAATCATCATCCCAACTGGACAAATATTTATAATCAAGTGGAAATTCATTTGACTACCCACGATGCAGGTAATGTCGTTACCGAAAAAGATTATGAATTAGCAAAATTTATTGACCAAATTTACAAAAAATACGTCAAGTAAACTGATAAGCCTTCAAATGAGTAGATTATAATATTGTGATAAAGTCCATTTCAATACATGAATTTATTTTTCAATTTACTTAAAATCAGATATTTACAATTCTTTCGGGTTTTACAAGATCTGGGTTGGATTAGATTAATTATTTTAGTGGTTTTAGGAGTTGTTAGCACTGCCGAGTTATGGGATCGTTTGAAGTCCGAATCACAAGCCATAGGTTTTATCATACTGATTCTCTTGTGTTTAGGAATGATTCATATTAATCGAAAGGATAAAAGTTTTTTTCAATTATTAAATATTCCTACTTCACTTTTTTGCTTTGGGGAATATCTTGTTTTTACCATACCTATAACAATTGTATTATTCTTAGTTAGCACTCCAGTTGCTGGGTTAATTTTTTTGATCGGAATTTTTGGAATTTCATGGATTCCATTACGCCTTAATATAAGTAATAAAACTTTCAAAATTTCCTTTATTTCGCCTCGTCATTTTGAAATTATATCAGGCATCCGAAGAAGCTATATTTATCTGATAATTATATACTTAATAGCAATTTTAGGATCAATAAAGATATTAATTATTCCCTTAGCTATTTTTTTAATAACTGCTATTTTTACTGAATTTAATCGGGAAGGCGAATCTCAACAAATGGTCGAAATATTTGCTGTTTCTCCTACTCAATTTTTATATTTGAAAGTTAAAACCCAATTGTATTTTTTTGGTATTTTAACTTTTCCGCTTGGTATTTTATTTGCGATTTTACACTTAAAATATGCGTGGTTAATGTTACCAATTCTCAGTTATGCTATGCTAATTATTACTATTTCTATCTTAGGAAAATACTATTTCTATCGCCCGAATTCCGATATTACGGAAACCGCTTTGTTTAATATGTTACTACTTTTTGGAGGTTTTTTTGTGCCTGTAATGATGCCTATTATTGCGCCATTATCTATTTTTTTTGCGGTGCGTTATTATCGAAAAGCCGTTCAAAATCTTAAAAATTATTTGATTAATTAAACTGAAATTGAATCTATTTTTTCATGAATTTTACGCCCAACTATACCTATGAAACCGTTTCAGAAAAACCTAAAAAGTTTTCTTATCAAATCGAAGATAATGAATCCATTCCCAAATTTTATATGGAAGCTCTTATAAAAAATAAACTTTATACTTCAAAAACGATAAATGATTATACAATTGATTATTCTTCTTACTACGATTGGTTAATGCAAGAAGAGAATGTTTTAGCCAAATGCCGATTGAATTCGGAGAATGGAATTGTTTTGACCACTAAAAATGTTATCATTCAAAAAGGAAGGCAAAAACGATATTTTCCACTTCGACAAATTGAACATATTGACTTAACATTCAAACGATTAATGTTGCCATTGATTACAGGTGGAATTACTGCCCCACTTTCTGCTTTAGCAACTACAAACCGATATATTGAAATGCTCTCAGGATTGTTAATTATGGTGGTGAGTTTGATGCTTTTTTATTATGGTTGGTTGGGAACTTATCAGGTAAGCTTGGATTTTAAAACCTACAAAATCAATCACTTTAGTGATGGAGGAGATGATAAGTTAAAAGATTTAATCCACAAAGGAAATCATTTGTTACGTAGTCGGTATCAAACTTAGCGCAGTTATGATTTTTAATAAATTTCTGTCCATGCGTTATATCCTCCTTTCAAATTGACCAGTTTTTTAAACCCGTGTTTTTGCATCAACTTGATGGCTTTTCGACTTCGAATTCCTGTTCTGCAATACACAAAATAGGTTTTGCTTTTATCTAATTTTTGGATTTGTTGCTCAAAATCAAAATTATAATAATTAATTTCTTTGGTTTCTCCTTCCAGTTCAATCGTCCCAAAAAATGTTTCTGCCGAAGTCCGAACATCCAATAAAACGGTATTTTTTGTATTTTGGAATTCGCTTTTGAAGGCTTTGGGCGCAAGGTTCTTTGAGGTTTGTGCCAAACACCAAACAGGAATCATTAAAATCCAAAAGAAAATTATTATTTTTTTTAACATAATGAATTATTATAAATAGAAAAACCTATAAAACATTAGAGTCTTATAGGTTTGATTATCAATTTGTATATCAAATTACTTGCCTGTAAAGTTAGGCTTTCGTTTCTCCATAAAGGCAGAAGTTCCTTCTTTAAAATCTTCAGTTTTACAGCAGTTTCCAAATGCGTTGGCTTCGGTCTGATAGCCTGTAGTACTTCCTGCGGCATGCACACAAGCAATTAATTGTCCGATAGCAGCAGGAGAACGACTCATAATCTTCTTCATGATTTTTTCTGCTTTGGCTACTAATTCCTCCTGAGGAACAACATGATTGACTAATCCAATTCGATGCGCTTCATTGGCATCGATCATATCACCTGTCATGGTCATTTCGAAGGCTTTTCCTTTACCAACCAAAATAGATAAACGTTGTGTCCCGCCATACCCTGGGATGATTCCAAGACTTACTTCAGGTAATCCCATTTTAGCATTATCCGAAGCGATTCGGAAATGACATGCCATCGCTAATTCACAACCACCACCCAATGCGAATCCATTAACTGCTGCAATAACAGGCTTATGGCAATTGTCGATGCTGGCAAAAACCTCTTGTCCTCGTTCCGAAAACTTACGTGCGCTGATAGGATTCATTCCTGCAAATTCCGAAATATCTGCACCCGCTACGAAAGCCTTTGTACCTGATCCTGTGATAATTACACCTTTAATATCAGGATTATCATATACATGATCCATGACCTCCTCAATCTCATCCATTGTCTTGATATTCAAAGCGTTGAGTTTGCTAGGTCGGTTGATAGTAACCGTAAAGATACCATCCTTGAGTGCTGTTGCAATGTTTTCCAGATTCATCTTCGAGTGATTATTATGGTTAGAAACTTCAAATAAATCCATTAAATTTTAGCAAAAATAGAAATTTTAACGAATTACCTTTGCTATGGCTCAAAACTTTCGTCAGATTCCTTAAAAATTATATTCTTCACAAATATTCTTGAATTGGTGAAAATGTGTTTATTCTGAAATCGTTATTGAGCCTGATAGCCCAAAATCCCAGTGTATTTCGATATATTTGCGCCCGAAAATTCGACCTTTGGCTTCCTATCTAGTCTCAGAAACAGAATAATAAAATATTAAAACTGATTTTTATTATTTTTTTGAATTTTAGATATTTATGAGTGAAGCTAATTTGCTCGAAAGTGTGTTGTTTTTGAAATCATAAATCTCAAATTAACGTATGTCAGCACAAGATCAAGAACCACTTGAGGACGTAACTTTTGATGTCCTCATCGAAATTCCAAAAGGAAGCCGTAATAAATACGAGTATGACCCTGAAAAACGCCTCATACGATATGATCGTATGATTTTTTCATCTATGCACTATCCTAGTGATTATGGGTTTATTCCTGAAACACTCGCTGAAGATGGTGATCCTTTAGATGTTTTGGTGTTAGTTTCTGAACCTACTTTTCCTGGCTGTTTGATTAATGTTCGTCCGATTGGTGTATTTAATATGGCAGACGAAAAAGGACCTGATGATAAAGTATTATGTGTCCCTGTGAGTGATCCTATTTGGAATAAACTTACCCGTCTGGAAGAGGTCAATATGCACTTACGTAAAGAAATTGAACATTTCTTTCAAGTTTATAAAGATTTAGAAAGAAAGAAAGTTGATGTGGAAGGTTGGAGTGACGAAGAACGTGCCATTGAAGTGTATCATGAATGTGTCGCACGATATAAAGAACATACCAAAAATCAAAATAAACTAATCAAACTCTAACTATTTATAAATTATTTACTGGAATAATTTTTCAGTTGTCTTAGTGACGACATTTGAAGACATTTAAAGAGGTTTTATATAACTTTTTTAGTTCTTTGTTGGTCATATCTTCTGGGAAGTACGTTATCATAAAAACAGAATTTATAATATTGTTTGATAATTTTTATAAATAATAATTCAAATGAACTTACCTGAGAATTTGAAATACACCAAAGACCACGAATGGGTGCGTCTAGAGGGTGAAGAAGCTTACATTGGTATTACTGATTTTGCTCAAAGTGAGTTGGGCGATATTGTTTATGTAGATGTCAGTGTAGGAGAAGGAGATACGGTTGATGCTGACGAAGTTTTTGGTTCAGTAGAGGCTGTTAAAACTGTGTCAGATTTATTTATGCCTGTAACAGGTGAACTTCTGGAAATCAATGAAGGGATAGAAGAAGCTCCTGAAAAAGTGAATGAAGACCCTTATGGAGAAGGTTGGATGATTAAGATTAAGCCTGAAAATCCTGCTGACCTAGAAGATTTATTGACTGCTGAAGGATATAAAGAAGTGATTGCTCAGTAATATCTGATAGAAGATTTCAATTTTTGCCCAAGCTTATTTCATGGATGAGTTTGGGCTTATTTTTCCCTCATTATCAAACTTTTACCCCAACTACCAATACATCATCTGTCTGAGCAGTTTCTCCCTTCCACTCCTCAAATGTACGCTCCAGAATACGTTGTTGTTGACGCATCGGAAGCTGATAGATTTCGGTAAGCTTGGTTTTGAAATGAGTAATTAAAAATTTACGCCCTGTTTCTTGTCCAAATTGATCGATATACCCATCTGACATTAAATAAAACGCATAAACTTTATTGGCATCCAAGATACTGATCGGATAGCTACGTTTAGCTTCTTTGGCTGGAGGTAGCTTTCCTCCTCCAATTGGAAAAACAGAGCCTTTAATAATCTGAATTTCGTGGCTATCTTGATCTAATTTACGAAAATAATATAAGTGTTGTTTTGCACCTGCAAACTCTAAACGTTGTCGTTTAGTATCATAAATACAAATACTGGCATCCATCCCATCCCGATTCTTACTTTGTCCTTGTTTTAATAATCGGAAAATACCGTAGTGCAATTCCTCAAGAATGGTAGATGGCTCAATTTGTGGTTTACCTGAACAAATATGTGCCATTAAATCCATCCCAATCAAAGACATAAATGCCCCTGGTACTCCATGCCCAGTACAATCAACTACTGCCATTAGTTTTCGTCCGTCTCGTTCTTTGAACCAATAAAAATCGCCCGAAACAATATCACGAGGACGAAACACAATAAAATTATCTATGAAAGCATCCCGTATCTTTTTACGGCGTACAAACATCGCTTTCTGGATTCGTTCGGCGTATCGGATGCTTTCGTTTAGTTTTTTAGTGGATTTTTCAATTTTTTCATGCTGACGAAACATCAATTTGGTTTGTTCTTCTAATTCCTTATTCTTTTCTTCAGTAACTTTTCGAACTTGTTCAATAAACCTTTGATTTTTAATAAGTTTCGTCTTTTGTTCTTCTAGTCCTTCATTGGCTTTTTTGAGCTTTGCGTTAAGCTCTTTGGTTTCATCATTTTCAATGAGATATTTCGTTAAAGGTTCAAAAATAACCAATAAATCAATGCCCAATACAATCAAAGCAACGATCAAAATGGATACTTCAATGATAGATAAATAGCTAACATCTTCACGGCTTTCTTCAGCATATGCATCTGCAATCTGCCCCATCAATAGCAAAAAACGACCTTCATTTTTTAGGATTAATCTTGTTCCCTCAGTAACTGAAGTATGACGATGAGTACTATCTTCTTGAGTGGTTGAAAGCATAATTTGTCTTCCGCCTGCAATCATATTATCATAATAGATTTTCTGTTGTTCATAAAGAGCCTGAATATGTGGAGGGTTATTGATTTTGTTTATCAATGTATTGTCGTATCCCATTAAATTTTGTTGCGTCAAAAGAAATTGTTGGAAAGAATCCTGAAAATACTTTAAGAGAGTCGTCCGTTCTTCTTCATGAGTGGATTGACGAATTAATAAAACAGTTTTGCCTAATTGCTGACTGAGCATTCGTTGTTGTCCCGCTAAATTAAGGATTTTGGCATCTTCTCTTTGTCCTTTCAGAAAAACTTGTACAACGACCTGCCCGCCAATCAATAGAATAGCTATAAGTCCAAGAGCTATTTGATAGCTACGAGTCAATTTTTTTACGGCTTTCGAGGTGCTTTTCATAGAATTACAAGGTGACTAAAATCGTCTACAATAAAGCAAATAAGATTTTTTTTTAGATAGAATTGAAATTATTTTTTGGATTGGGTAGGAGTTGTCTGTTTTGATGAACATATACTTGATAGCAGATAGTTTCCCATTTCGATAATTAAATTGAGGTATCTCGGTCATTTTAAATATTTCGCCAAAATTACCAATTTATTCTATAAAAATCTACTAAAAATAAAATAATGGGTAATTCCTTATTATTTTTTTATCAAACCATTCTGTCCTACAAAATACTGGTTATTAGCTTATTAAAAATAAAAAACATTTGTATAAAGATTTTTCCAATAAGTTATTAAATTTGCTTTCCTACGAAAATGTTTTTTTAGAATCATTTTCATAATCTCCTAAAAAATTCTTTGAAATTATGTCTAAACTTAAAGTAGCGATTAATGGGTTCGGTCGTATCGGACGATTGACCTTCAAAGCCTTGTTAGAAAAGGAAAATGTAGAAGTTGTCGCTATCAATGACTTGACGGATGCCACTACACTGGCACATTTGTTAAAATATGATTCGGTACACGGCAAGTTTAATGGGACAGTCGAAGTAGGCGATAGTGCATTGATTGTCAATGGAAAGGAAGTTAAAATTACAGCCGAAAAAGACCCCGCCCAATTACCTTGGGCAGAACTGGGTGTAGAAGCTGTTTTGGAATCTACAGGACGATTCAGGACACGAGAAGCTTGTACAAAGCATCTTGAAGCAGGGGCAAAAAAAGTGGTTATTTCGGCACCAGCCAAAGGAAGCGATATCAAAACGGTTGTATTGGGTGTAAATGATGATGAGCTAACAGGCGATGAAGATATCGTATCAAATGCGTCTTGTACAACGAACTGCCTTGCTCCAATGGCAAAAGTTTTGGATGATGTTTTTGGTATCGAACAAGGTTATATCACTACAGTTCATGCTTACACATCTGATCAACGTATTCAAGATGCTCCTCATAGTGACTTGCGTCGTGCCAGAGCTGCTGCTTATTCTATCATTCCAACTTCGACAGGAGCCGCTAAAGCGGTAGGATTAGTTTTACCACATCTCCAAGGCAAGTTGGATGGTAAAGCAATGCGTGTACCTATTCCTAATGGTTCATTGACTGATCTAACAGTTTTATTGAAAAAAGAAGCAACTGCTGAAGAAATTAATGCAGCCATGAAAAAAGCGGCTGAGAGTGAATTAAAAGGTATTTTGGAATACACTACTGATCCTATCGTATCAATTGATATTGTTAGTAACCCACATTCCAATATCTTTGATTCTCTATTAACTTCTGCAAATGGTAAATTAGCTAAAGTTATCGGTTGGTACGATAATGAAGCGGGCTATTCTTACCGTTCGGCTGATTTGTTAGAAAAAATTGCAACTATGTAATTTGGCTTGATTTTTTCGTACTAAACTTTGATAAAGTCTCAATACTTTGTCAAAGTTTTTTTTTGTAAAGTTATTTATTTTTTGTAACTTCCAACAGTTTTACACATCAAGCATCCAAATTAATAATGATAGATTTAACAGAGACTAAACACCTTAGAGAAGCTATTTATGCTAATCCTGATGAAATTCTTAGTATTATTGAAAATACAGAAATAGGTATTTGCATCACTAACCAAGAGGCAAATTTTGTCGCTGTGAATCAAGCTTATGCACGTACTTATGGATATACTAAAGAAGAATTAATTGGTAATTCTTTTTTGATAGTAGTCCCTAATACCACAAAAGAGCAACTCAAATTTTTACATGACAAATTTTTAAAAGAGAAGCGAGAACTTGCTCGAATATGGACGGTAGTTCGGAAAACGGGTGAAGAAATTGACATTTCAGTAGATACAGGATATTCAGAAGATATTTTTGATAAAACGCCTCATAAAATTACTTTTGTTCAAAAGTTATATTAATTATCGTAATTTTATATAGAATTGTAGCAAAAAAAATATTTTTGTCATTATTTAAATAGTTTATTAATAGAATTTTCTAAGGGTTTAAAGCTCTTGGAGGATTAGGCAAAACTTACGAGCTATTGATTACCTTGAAGCTAATGTATTAATTATTTACGTTTCTTTACTCAAAAAAATACGCTCTAAATTTGTTTTTATCCTCTAGTTTTGCTTTAATTTGTAGAAAGGACGGAGACACATTTGAAAAATTCAACACTATCAAATTCGGGTCTTCCGTAGAATTTTGCAGAGCAGGCCTCACTCCATCAGGTTTATCAATAGATTTGAGGGAGCTTCGCCCTAAACAGGCAAGTCAACAGTGGACGTTCGGAGTTTTACGATGACTTAGTTCATGTCTATAATGGAATTTTTCCGTGCCGTCCTTTTTCATCTCAATAACTTGCTGAAAATTTTGAGAAATGGTAATTTAACTTCGGTTACGTTACCATTTTATTTTTTATGCCTCATAAGCCATGCCATCATTTGCCCAAAGGAAATATTTTCATCATTTGGAGATAACTCCTTATGAAAATAAAGTTCAAAATTGGGAGCTAATTCCTTGATTGCCAAATCAACTAAAAGTGCATTTTGCCAAACCCCACCACTAAACGCTAGTTTTTGAATTTGGTGTTCCTGAGCAACTTTTTTGATGATTTTTATCAATGTTAAGTGAAACTGAAAGGCAATTTTTGAGGTATTTTCTCTCTGTAAGATGGCTTCAGAAATTTCTTGTACTAAACTTTTGGTGTCTAAAGTAGGTGAGTAAAAATATTCAAAATTAGGATTTTGATCATAAAAGTCTTGAGCTAAAGCTTCCAAGTGCATTGCAACTTCTCCTTCAAAAGTTTGTTTGTCTCCTAATCCTAATAAAGAACCTACAGCATCAAATAAACGTCCAATGCTTGAAGTATGTAAGTTATTTGGATTTTGTAGAACTTTTTGATAATTTTTCCATTCAAATTCTGAAAATTTAGGATGTGCTATTTTGTCAATATTTGAATTATTTTGAACTAACGATAAAGCTGAAATTCGGGGTTCAGTTGCCATTTTATCACCTAAAATATGAGGGAAATAGGCAAAATGATTAAGTCGTTTGATGGTTTGATTTTCATAACTAAAGAACTCACCACCCCAAATTTGCCCATCATTTCCTAAGCCTGTTCCATCCCAAATAATTCCCAGAATTTTATCTTTTTCAAGGAGTTGATTTTCACCCAATACCGCCCAAAAATGAGCCTTGTGATGCTGAATTTTATGATGTGGAATTTCCCACTTTTGTGCCAATTCTTCCCCAAATTGTGTACTAAAATAATTGGGATGTTTATCGGTTAAAATAACTTCTGGTTTGGCTTCAAATAAATTAATAAAATGTGATAAAACCTTTTGAAAAATTACTTGAGTATCAAAATGTATTAAATTGCCTAAATATTGACTTATATAAATATTTTTCTCATGGCTTAATGTAAAGCTACTTTTGAGTAATGCTCCTAAAGCCAAAATCGAAGAGTTTATTTTGAATTGAAATAAATTATAATTGGGTGCAAAGCTTCGAGAACGGCGTAAGATAATTCTTTGTTGAAATTTTGATGAAAATCGAATTACACTATCATCTTGAGGAACAATAATTTGACGATTATTTGTCAAAATAAAATCAGCAATTTGAGTAAGGTTTTCTAAAGCATTTTCATTTTCAAAAATAATGGGAGATTGGCTTATATTTCCACTTGTAGCAATTAATGGACGGTTTATTTTTTTCAAAATGTAGTCAAATAAAGCGGTATAAGGCAACATAATCCCTAATTTTTTAGGCTCTATTTTGGGCGTAATTGCTTCTAATTGTAAGTGCTTTTTTATGCTTTTTTTGACTTTTAAGAGTAAAATTGGTTTTTCTCTGCTTTCTAAAAGATTTCTTTCCTTATTATTTAAAATTACATCTTCTGCTACTTTTTCAACATTGGGATACATCAAAGCAAATGGTTTGGAAGGGCGATATTTTCGTTGGCGTAATGTTTGGATAGTTTGCAAATTTTGAGTATCTGCCATAATCAAAAAACCACCTATTCCTTTGATAGCCAAAATTTTACCCTCTTTTAGTAATTCAATAGCTTGATTTACTGCATCAAAATTTTTACTAATAAACTCCTTTTCAGCATTGTATAAATTTAGTTCGATTCCACAAGTCGAGCAAGAATGTGTTTGGGCATAAAATCGGCGATTGGTAGGGTCGTGATATTCGGTTTCACAATCAGGGCAAAACTCGAAAGACTTCATGGCTGTCTTTTCACGATCATACGGCAATTCTTGGATAATGGAATACCTTGTTCCGCAATTGGTACAGCTAATAAATGGATAATGAAAAAATCGGCTTTGAGGATTGTAAAATTCTTCTAAACATTCTGGACAAGTATCTAAATCAGCAGTCAGGAGGAGTTCTTTTTTTCCTTTATTCTGACTTGGAATAATTTGAAAATCATCAAATTCTTGAAATTGAGTTTCTTTTTTTTTAAGACTTGTAATTCGAGAAATGGAGGGTTTATTATCTTGTAATTTTTGAATAAAATAAGTTAAATTTTGAATTTTCCCACTTACCTTGATTTTTACGCCATCGTTGCCATTTGTAACCCAACCTTTAAGGTGTAGTTTGTGGGCAAGTTGATATACAAACGGGCGAAATCCAACTCCTTGTACCTTGCCCTGAATATGAATTTGGTAGGTTTTCATAAATTTTTAGACAAACAACAAATGAAATTAAAACTCTATCAATCAGGAGTTTCAGCGTCTTTGAGTTCCTCTAATTCACCAATTTGCTTGAGATAATTAAGAGTTGTGTTGGCTTCCTCTTCGGAGACTATACCAATGGCTACACCAACATGAACTAACACATAATCACCTATTTTTGCTTCTGGCACCATATACAAGTTTACTTCCTTAAAAATCCCATCAAACGACACTTTTGCCATTCGAAAGGTCTCATCCATCTGAACGGTAATTTCTTTGATTTTTCCAGGGATTGCTAAACACATAATTGTAAAAATTGAATTGTGTTAATTATTGAATAGTGAGTATCAAATATTTGTATTTAGCTGATTTTTAAATATTTAATTATTTTCTAAAGTCCAGTAGTTGCTTCTTGAACTTTATTTTTGAGCCAATCGTACCATTGACTCATCCCCTCGGAGGTGGTGGCAGAAACTTCGATAAATTGTAAATTTGGATTGACTTGAAGGGCATATTCTTTGGCTTTTTCTAAGTCAAAATTTAAATAAGGCAATAAATCCATTTTATTAATCAAACAGACTTGTGCCGATTGGAACATATCAGGATATTTGATGGGTTTATCTTCGCCTTCGGTAATGCTCATAATCACAATTCGTTCGGATTCGCCCAAATCAAACATCGCAGGACAAACCAAATTTCCGACATTCTCAATAAACAAAACTGAATCATTTTTAGGGTTAAGTTCTCGAATGGCTTTTTGTACCATATCAGCATCTAAATGACATCCTTTCCCCGTATTGATTTGCAAAACAGGCGCACCCGTTTCCGCAATTCGCTGAGCATCTTGAGTTGTTTGTTGGTCTCCCTCAATGACATAACAACTTAATTCATCGTGTAAGGCTTTTAGAGTGGTTTCCAAAAGTGTCGTTTTTCCTGACCCCGGAGAACTGACTAAATTTAAAGCAAAAATATTTTTAGCCTCTAAATAACCTCGATTTCGGGCGGCGGAAATATCATTTTTTTGAAGAATATCTCGTTCAAGTTCCAAAACTGTTTTTTCGGGGTGGTGATGGTGGTCGTGAGAATGACTATGATTATGCCCGTGTTCGTGGGTATGATGATGGTGGTGATGTCCATGCTCGTGAGTGTGGTCATGGTCATGAGTATGGTTATGTGCTGGGTGAACATGAAGAATTTTTACGCCGTTTTCATCGGCAGAACATCCGCAAGTAACACACATGATTTTATCAGTTTAAGGTGAGTATTTTGACTTACTTTAGATTAATTTAGGTGTTCAAAGTTAAAGATTTTACTTTCATTTCTTGTCCTTGCAAAATATCTCGAAAGTAACTTCCACACTTCGGACAAGCATCATAGACGGCTGTGAGTGTGAATTGATGTTCACAATCCAAACAACGAGCCTCAGCAGAAATTCGATGAATGAACTTTTGAGCATTTTCTAAAACGGTATTTTTGACGGCACTACTCCACGCAAATTCTAAAGCCTCCATCTCAACTCCCGCCAAATCACCAATTTCCAGTTCGATTTGTTCGACCGATTGAGCATTTGCCTTTTGTGTTTCTTGTTGGGCAATGTCCACAATACTTAAAACAATAGATAGTTCGTGCATAACTTTTTAATTGATTTAATAGTTTTGGGAAGCGTTTTTATCCTGCTTTTTTAGAACAATTCTAAAAAAGACTTTTTGATAAGATATGTCCCAGAAATGTGATTATGAATGATTTAGGTCATTTTCGTCGAGAACATCTTATACTACCTTTAAGAAATTTTTTCATCTGTAAATTTACTGCAAACATCTTCAATTTTTTACTGATATAAAAACGCTAAACACTATGGTAAATCAACGCCCCACTTATTACGAAGAAATAGAACGTAAAGGTTACTCTCGAAGAGACTTCCTAAAGTTTTGTAGCATGATTACGGCTTATATGGGAGCTTCTCAATTAGGGATTGCTCAAGTAGCTGAAGCTATGGAAACGACTCCTCGTATTCCCATTATTTGGTTACACTTCCAAGAATGTACGTGTTGTAGTGAGTCCTTTATTCGGTCATCCCACCCCATTGTGGCTGATATTTTAATGGACCAAATTTCCTTGGATTACACCGAAACTTTGATGGCGGCATCAGGACATCAAGCTGAGTTAGCCAAAGAAGAAACGATGAAAAAATACAAAGGTGAATATATTCTTTGTGTAGAAGGTACAGTTCCTACGGCTGAGAATGGCGTATATTGTTGTATTGGTGGAAAGACGGCTCACCAAGTTTTAGAGGAGGCTGCTGAAGGAGCAAAGGCGATCATTGCTTGGGGAACTTGTGCCTCAAGTGGATGTGTACAAGCGGCTAAACCTAACCCTACTACAGCAACTCCGATTCATAAAATTATTAAAAATAAACCCATTGTTCGAGTCCCTGGGTGTCCTCCAATTGGTGAAGTAATGGCTGGTGTTGTGGTTCACTTGGTAACATTTGGTACATTACCCGAATTGGATGGAAGTAAACGACCTAAAGCCTTCTATTCCAAAAGGGTTCACGATAGTTGTCATCGTCGCCCGTATTTTGATGCAGGTTTATTTGTGGAAACATTCGATGACGAAAATGCTAAAAAAGGATATTGTTTATATAAAGTAGGCTGTAAAGGACCTGTTACTTACAATAGTTGTGGAATTATAAAGTGGAATAATGGTGTAAGTAACCCTATTCAGTCGGGACATGGTTGCTTTTCGTGTTCGGAAGATGATTATTGGGATAATGGTTCATTGTACTCACGCACAACAGGATATGCGGGATTTGGTATCGAAAGCGATGCTGATGAAGTAGGAAAAATCGCTTTGGGTGCAACAGCAGTCGGTATTGGTGCACACGCCGTTGCTACCAATATTCGTAAACGTAAATTGATTTCGGATTTGATAGACGAAGACGAAACCCAAAAAGAAAGCTAATCCTTAACACCATCCAAAAACATCACAAGAAACGATAAGAAAATGAGTCAAAGAATTGTTATCGACCCCATCACCCGTATCGAGGGACACCTGCGTGTAGAAGCTGATATTCAGGACGGTAAAGTCGTCAATGCGTACAGTTCGGGAACGATGGTACGTTTGTTAGAAGAAATCCTACGAGGACGAGACCCCCGTGATGCGTGGGCGTTTGTAGGTCGAGTTTGTGGCGTTTGTACTTCAACTCACTCCCTAACTTCGGTACGTGCCGTTGAAGATGCCCTCAAAATTACAGTTCCGCCAAATGCTGAACTTGTTCGAAATATTATGTTTGCCGTGCTGTATATGCACGACCATGTAGTTCACTTTTATCATCTCCATGCCTTAGATTGGGTTGATATTGTGAATGCCCTTCAAGCCGACCCTAAAAAAACCGCTGAAATTGCTCAAAGCATTTCTAATTATCCCAAAAGTTCGGTTGGACATTTTTCTGATTTGAAAAAGCGAATCAAGAAATTTGTGGATAGTGGACAATTAGGGATTTTTGCCAATGGTTATTGGGGACACTCGGCGTATAAATTGCCTCCCGAAATCAATTTGATTGGGGTATCTCACTATTTAGATGCTTTAGAGTGGCAAAAAGAAATTGTAAAAGTTCAAGCTATTTTTGGTGGAAAAAATCCACACCCGAATTATTTGGTAGGTGGTATGGCTTGTTCGATTGGTCTGAATGATGCGGCGGGTATTAATGCCGAACGGTTGGCTTACGTCCATCAACTTTTGAAAGATGCCAAGAAATTTATTGAGCAAGTTTATATTCCTGATTTGTTGGCAATTGCTTCTTTTTATAAAGATTGGGGAGCAATTGGGGGCGGTTTAGGAAACTTCCTTTCTTATGGCGATTTACCCACTAACGGTTATGCTGATAAATCTTCTTTCAAATTTCCTTCAGGGGTTATTTTGAATAAAGACATTTCCAAAATTCACGAAGTTGATTTGAGTGATGAAGGACATGTTCAGGAATTTGTGAATAATTCATGGTATGACTATTCAGGTGGTAATGAAGTTGGCTTACATCCTTGGAAGGGTGAAACAAAACTTAATTATGATGGACCTCAACCTCCTTACGATAATTTGGATTTTAATAAGGCATATAGCTTCCTGAAAACACCACGTTGGAAAGGTCACGCGATGGAAGTAGGACCTTTGGCACGAATGGTCATTGGTTATGCTAAGGGAATTCCCGAATATAAAGAAGTAGTCGATAGTACTTTAGCCAAATTAGAAGTTCCTGTAACGGCACTTTTCTCTACTTTGGGACGTACTGCCGCACGAGGTTTAGAATCTATTTTGGTCGCAGATTGGGCATTAGAATTTTATGACGAATTAATTGCCAATATCAAAAATGGTGATATTCGAATGGCAAATACCGAAAAATTTGAGCCTTCGACTTGGGATGCTTCTTGCAAAGGTGTTGGTTATGCCGAAGCTCCACGAGGGGCATTAGGTCATTGGATTGTTATTGAAAATCAGAAAATTAAAAATTATCAATTGGTTGTACCAACAACTTGGAATGCTTCGCCGAGAGACCCCAAAGGACAGGTTTCGGCTTATGAATCAGCCCTACTTGATACGCCAATTGCTGACCCTGAAAATCCAGTTGAAATTTTACGAACAGTTCATTCCTTCGACCCTTGTATGGCGTGTTCGGTACACTTGTACGATGAAGAAGGAAAACACATTAGTCAAACCAAAGTCGTCTAAATTTAATCCCTCAAAGTCATGCAAAAATCGAATGCAAGTAATTTAAAGCGGGTCTTTGTTTGGGAGTTGCCCGTACGAGTTTACCACTGGGTCAATGCTTTAGTATTGGTCGTATTGGTTGCTACGGGGTTTTGGATTGCAAACCCTCCAGCCATTCAGTCAAGTGATGAGGCTTCATTACGGTATTTGATGGGTTGGGTTCGACATATTCATTTTGTAAGTGCCTATATTTTTGTCTTCAATTTTATTTTCCGATTGTATTGGGGATTTGTTGGAAATCGTTATGCCAGTTGGAAAAGTTTTATTCCTACGAATATACACTTTTTTGAACGCATCTGGAGTGTGTTGAAGGTAGATATTTTGATGATTAAGGACAAACGCAAAGGGTATCATACGGCTGGTCATAACGCAATGGCAGGGCTGGTTTACTTCGGAATGTTCTTCGTTTTTATGGTGAGTATTGTTACAGGATTTGGTTTATATGCCGATATGAGTACATGGTTCTTACCTCAGATGTTTGACTGGGTGCCTCATATGTTTGGTGGAGATGCTCAAGTTCGACATATTCACCATGTTGCGACTTGGGTTACGATTCTGTTTACAGTAGTTCATGTTTATTTGGTGATGTATCACGATTACGTAGAAGGTAATGGAGAAGTTTCTTCGATGTTCGGAGGTTGGAAATTTATGAGTGAAGGCTACGTAGAACACACCAAAGAGCAACAAAAAAACAAGAAGAAAAAGAAAGAATTGGTTTAATTCTATTTCTAAATTGACATACAAAGACTTGCTGAGTTTCTCTTACTCGGCAGGTCTTTTTTTATTGATTTTTTTTGGTAAAATCTAAGGTGATTTTTTCAATACCATTTTCGCCGACTTGTGCTAAAACCTCAAATGTTCCTTCGGGTAATAAAACGGCAAAGGCTTTTCCTTTTTCTCCATTTTCAAAATCAACTTGATTGAAGCCTTTTTCTAAGCCTTGTAGAATCATAGAGCTGGAAAGTTCCTGATTAGAGGTTGGAAAAATTTCTTCTAAACGTCCTTCTTTCAATAATTCATTTACACTTTTTTCTTCAAATAAAATATCTGTAAATTTTTGAAAATCAGTACTCTGAGTATATTTTATTTTTGTTTGGGTGTCCTGAAAAACTCTGGGTGTAGAATGAACAGAAGGTTTGATTTTTTGGACATGAATCAAATCTCCCAAAACCAATACACCCGAATCTAATAAAACTTCGCCTACTTTTTTCATTGTTTTATTTTTTAGATTTTCGATAGTCTTCTATCCATTTTTCTGTGAATTCTTTGTAAAAATCTTCGTCTTGTGGCTCATCAGGTAGTAATTCATGAAGAGCAACATGACAATTTAAACATAAGCGAACAGTGTCCTTATTATCTTTTCTCTTGACACATTTAGGGACAATATGATGGTCATTGACATAGCCTTCAAAATCACAACGTTTGCAAGTTCCTGTTTTGTATTTCCAGCCCATAGGAGTAAATTTTAGTTACAAAGATATCATTTTTTTGGTAAATGCTTTTTATTTGACTTTTATAGCGAAAAAATATACCTTTAAGTATTTACTATTCAAAACATTGAAAAGATGAAAATTACCGTTATTACTTGCTCGCTTTTACTCTTTTTGCTCCCCTCAATTGAAGCACAAACAGATAGTGATTGTAAATGGAATAAATTTCCTATAAGTAAAGTCCAATACTACTCTACCCTACTATTTTTTTAACTGCTTGAAAATAAGCAATTAAAAAGTTGGTATTTTTGAATATATTTATGTTTTTGCCTTAGTAAATATCGAATAAATTTATCAATAAATGTTTCAAAATATTCAGGGGTTTGCTTGAAAATCCATCGCCATTTATCTAAGCCAACACGAGCAAAACTTTTGACTTTATAGCCATGTTTTTTAGTTTTGATTTTTTGTACTTTTTCATGATGATAGACACCATATACTTGACATAATGTTGAAGCAATTCCGACTAACCCAATCAACATTTTGAGTTTTTTCAAACATTGCATATGAGTGCTTTCGATGTCAAATCCTCGTCCTTATTAGATGCTGAAAAAAACATTCTATTTGCCATCGTTTTCGATAAATTTGAGGCAAAAAGGCAGCTTCTTTCACCAAACCAATCAAGAATAGTATCTCATCTCCTTTTAATTGCTTCAAATAAACACTCACCCAAATATTATCGACCATCGCCTCAGAAAAAAAGCATTCTGGATGCTTTTTTAAAAGCGCTTCTGCTTTGTAACTACTTCCATCTTTTAAGATGATATTGTGATGTTTGGGAACACGCACACAAAAATTAATACCGTTGCTTTTCAGATATTTAAGCCATTGATGTCCTATAAATTCTCTGTCGGCTATCAAAATACTAATCCGTTTTACCCCAATCAAATCAAGCACTTTTTGAACCAAATTGATACGCTGAATCGTATTAGAGTTTCCACTTTTATTATCTAATAATTCCCAAAATAATGGAACTTGAACTTCGCCACAAGAAGCCGTCAGCATCAAAATATTGACTTGACAACGCCCAAAATCCCACTCCGTTCGATCTAAACACAATCGAATTTTTCCCTTTTCTCCCAAGCAAAAAAGAAAGCATAGGGCAAGGATTTCGTAGTTCAAATCTACTTCTCGAAAAAAGTCTTCAAAACGATGAATAATACTTTTAATCAAACGAACATCTTCACCCGTTTGGACGGCATAAGCGATTTCGCCTAATTGTACTTTTCTACTTTTTAGAATACCTAATGTCAGGTCAAAAAGACATTTTTGACGAGCTAAATTTTGGACAAGGGGAAACTCTTCAAAAATTTCCCTAACTTTACTCCTGAAAAATTTTTCATTGAAAAAGTGTAGTTTTTGATGGTGTCGCAATCTTCAAAATTACACTTTTTCTTTTTAATTCTAAAACCTAATTTATTTTAGTAGGGTAAAGTAGTCCATATTCAATACAGGTGTATCTTTGTGTTTGCATATGCTGATACCAGTTATGTCTTTTTCATACGATGCTATGATTTCTATTTCGCCATCAGAACAATAACAATTATTCGAATCTTCTTCAAATTTTGCTTCCCAACTATTTTTATCAAATTTCAGACTTACTTCTTCGTGGATTGGCGAATCTTTATCAAAATAAATTACTATTGTTTCATAAAAAATTATAAAACATGAGATAATAATTGTTGTTATTATACCTGCAACTACTCCGTTTATTATATCCTTTTTGCTTAAGGACTTCAAAAATCCTAGTAATGATTTTTGCTTATTTTCTTGAGATTGACCGTCATTTGTGTTTTTAGGCTTTGGCATGGCATTTAGTTGGTTTTGTAGTTCAGAAATTCGTTGTTTTAACTCAAATTTTCTGAGTGGGTCACTCGTAATGGCTTCTTCTCGTAACAAAAAAGCTAATTTCTCTTCCAAGATTTGACGGTGACTTTTCATGTAATTAATGAGTTAATTTGTAGGCAAATTAGTAAATCTTACTAAAATTAGCAACTTTCAATCTTTATCAAAATGATAGTTCGGAGGTTGGAAATTTATGAGTGAAGGCTAGATAAAACACACCAAAGAGCAACAAAAAAACAAGAAGAAAAAGAAAGAATTGGTTTAATTCTATTTCTAAATTGACATACAAAGACTTGTTGAGTTTCTCTTACTCGGCAGGTCTTTTTATTAGTACCTCACATCCACATTGAACCCAAGACTTATCAGTCCTGTTTTTTCCCATTCGCTAAAGCTGGTTTGCCTATGATAAACTTTCTTGCCAAGCAAACCCGCCGAAAAGTTTAATTTTCCTTGACCAAGTTCCTTAATATATTCAATAGTTATAATTATATCTTTATTAATTACTATATCGTACTCTGTTAAATCAATAGAGACTTTGCCTTTTTTTACATTACTTGAAAAGTAGATATTTTTGGAAAGTAAGTTTTTGTGAGGCATACCATCCTTTATATCATAAATATTTAATCGAAAAAAAAGTGAATCGTATTCACAAGAAGTAATGGAAAAGTTAAATGAATCAATATAGGTAGGTTTATGCTTTATCTTGATTTTGACACCAACTTCACTTCCTAAAGCATTATTTTTAAAACCAGCTTCTATCATCGAAGAAGTAACCTTATTACCCAAATTATCTTTTTTGAGTTTTTGGGAAGTAACGACCACTTCTTCAAGGACTTGCTTATTTTCATCTAAAATGATTTGTTTTTTTAGATTTATCAGACTAATAAAATCTTTAACCGTGTATTCTTTGGGCAAGTATTGAATATTAGATATAATAATCTTAGAATTTTCCTTTAAGGTCGGTAATTCTAAACTGAAATAGCCATTTTCGTCCGATACCGTTCCAATATTTTGCCCCTTAATCCCAATATTTACATACGGAATAGGAACACTTAAACTATCTACAATTCGACCGTTAAGGGTTTGAGCAGATAAAGAAGAGAATGATAAAATAGAAATTAAAATTAGAACTAATTCACCCACTTTTTTAAAAGTTAATATATTATATAATTTATAATAATCTGTATACTTTAAAATGTGAGACTTGCCAATTTTTGAAAAATTGGCAAGTCTCATGAGCCTAAAATAGATAAAATAGTTCTTAAAGGAGATGTTTTTTAGGTAAAAAAATTTCCGCAATCATACACCTTGCACTTCCTCCTCCATTATCTTCAATCGTATAAAGTGGAGAATGTACTATTTTGGCTGATTTTTCTATTTTTTGAATTTGCTCTTGGGTTAAAGAATGATAAGCTCGTTCGGACATTACTAAAATTCGTTCACCTAACTGGTTGAGAATTTCAAGTGTATTGCCTGCAAACTGTTGAATTTGGTCTTGTGAAAGCTCAATAATTTCTTTATCTGTTTTTTCGATTATTTGTTGAACCTTTTCTTTATCAGGCTTTTGTAATAAACAATCCATTCCAATCATGACATATTCTTTCGCCACAGACATCATAACATTTGTATGATAGATTGCCTTTCCTTGACTATCAACAGCATCAAAAAGAACAATTTCATAACCCATTTTTTGATGAAAATCATCTAAAACTTCTTGAGCTGTTCGTGAAGAATAACAAGCATAAGCAATTTTATTTTCACGGTCTAAAATCATACTGCCTGTTCCTTCCAAAAATTTACCACTTTCTTCATAATGTGATAAATCAATTTCATTCTTAATAATAAACTCATCTTCAATTAGTTGCAAGATACTTCTACGGCGTTCCCAACGGCGATTTTGAGCTTCCATCGGATAAAAAATTACTGTACCATTTTGATGAAATGTAATCCAATTATTCGGAAAAATCGCATCAGGAGTATGTGGTTCAGGTTTATCCATAATTTGAATGACATTAATATTATTTTCCCGTAGTTTATGAACAAAGCTATCAAATTCTTCTAGTGCTTTTTGATGAATTTCATGACTTGTATCAGATGTTTTTTGTTGGAAAGCATTGCTATTTAATGTCTGCGAATTTCGTCCAAAATGAGCAGGACGTACCATCAGAATGGTATCTGTATTTTGCATTAATTTTTAATTTTAAATGTTTATTGTGATGTTTATGGAAGGCGAACATAGTCATTTTTTGGAATTTGATAGCCCTTTTTATCTTAATTGAGTTATAAAAAACAAATAGTATTTTTCTAATACAATACTTAATATAACTGTCTTAAATTATGCATCAAATCAAACCTGAAAAAGCCGAACGAATTAGTGTTTTTGATATTTTTAAAATTGGTGTAGGACCTTCTAGTTCGCATACCTTGGGTCCTTGGCGAGCAGCATTGCGTTGTATCTATGACTTTCAGAAGAAGCAACCGCTGTCTCAAATTGCTCGAATCCAAGTTTTATTATATGGTTCTCTGGCTAAAACAGGAGTTGGACACGGAACTGATTTTGCTATTTTAGCAGGACTTCTTGGAGAAGACCCTGTTATCTGTGATACCGAAAGATTACCAATAAAAATTGAACAAATTAAAAAGTCTAAAAAATTATATTTAGGACAAAAATATCATTTATCATTTGATTATCAATATGATATGAAATTTTTAATGAATAAAAATTTGCCCTATCATCCAAATGGTATGACTTTTCGAATTTCGCTTAAAAATAATTCAATTATTGAAAATACTTATTATTCGGTTGGTGGTGGATTTGTAGTCAAAGAAAATGAGACAGAAACTTCCCTTGATGAAATATCTTTTCCATACCCAATTGAGACAGCATTAGATTTGGCTTACTGGTGTAAAAAAAACAAGCAAAGAGTTTCAGAAGTCGTTTGGGAAAATGAAAAAAAACTTCGTTCACCATCTAAAATCAAAGTGGAATTACTGAATATTTGGACAGTGATGAAAAATTGTATCTATCAAGGATGTCATACGAAAGGTTTCCTTCCTGGTGGTTTACAGGTCAAACGCCGTGCTTTTGTAATGAACCAAAAATTGCTGCCACCGAATGCAACTTATCAAAATTGTGATGAATGGTTTGATATTATGCGACATCAAAAATTATCATTTGTTGAGTTATTGCGAAAGATTAGCTGTTTTGCGATGGCAGTAAATGAACAAAATGCTGCTTTTCAGAGAGTCGTTACGGCTCCAACCAATGGAGCGGCAGGCGTAATCCCTGCAGTGTTGGCTTATGATGTACTTTTTAATGCAAAAAATGAAGATTCAGAACGTATTGTGCAATTTTTACTAACTGCAGGCGAAATTGGAAGCCTTTTCAAAAAAGGAGCTACGATTTCCGCTGCTGCAGGAGGTTGTCAAGCAGAGATTGGGGTATCCTCGGCGATGGCAGCAGGTGCATTAACTGAGTGCTTGGGTGGTTCACCTGAACAAGTCCAGATTGCAGCAGAAATTGCTATGGAACATCATCTCGGAATGACCTGTGACCCAATTGCTGGATTAGTGCAAATTCCATGTATTGAGCGAAATTCGATGGGAGCAATTAAAGCCATTACTGCTGCCCAAATTGCACTTGACCGAGATGCCAATCATGCCAAAGTTCCTTTAGATAGTGTTATCAAAACCATGTGGGAAACGGCTCAAGATATGCACTCTAAGTATAAGGAAACTTCGGATGGAGGATTAGCCGTTAATGTTTCTGTAAATATACCAGAATGTTGATTATTAGTACTTTAGGAAGCTATGCTGTCTCAAAATTATGTGTTTTATTTCAGAAAGATGTGAATATTATGAATCTCAATGGAAATCTTTACTAGAAATAGATTTGCACTTTATAAAAAGTCGAAAACGATGATGACCCTATTAAATAGGGTTTTCTCATTTCGAATTTTTTTGAATATTAAAATACCAATCCATTAAGGTAAGTTTATAACAAGTCTTTTAAATATTTCCAAACTGTTTCCGCTAAAATTTCATGACCTTCAACAGTCGGATGAATTCCATCAGCTTGATTTAATTCAGGGTTTCCTCCGACAATATCTAATAAAAATGGGATTCGAGCCGTTTGGTATTTTTCCGCTAGCTCAGGATAAATTTTGCGGAATTCAAAAGTATAATTATCTCCCATATTTGGCGGGGCTTCCATTCCTGCCAATAAAATTTTACACTTTGGAAATTGACTTTGTACTATTTCGATGATTGCTGATAAATTTTCACGAGTTTCAGTAGGCTTAATTCCTCTAAGAGCATCATTCCCACCTAATTCTAAGATAAAGATAGTTGGTTTCTGTTTTAAATACCAATTCACTTTTTCGCGTCCTCCTGCGGTAGTTTCTCCACTTACACCTGCATTAATGACTTGATAATGTAAACTTAACGAATCTATTTTTGCTTGAATTAGAGCAGGAAAAGCCTGACTTTTTTCTACACCGTAACCAGCCGTTAAACTATTGCCCAAAAACAAAATAATTGGACGGTTGTCTTTCATTTCTTCCGAAGTTTCAGATTTGTGTTCAGATACTTTGTCAATGGAGTTTTTTGTTGAATTTTCAGCTTCTTGTGATTCTTTGGGAGTCTTTTCAGAAGAGCAAGAAATTATTAAAAAACAAAAAATTACAAAAACAGAATTAAATAATTTATACATAAATTTATGCTTTTTTCTTTATATTTTAATTATGAAAAATAGCCTTACGAACGACTTGAGGGTCGGATTTTTGTAATGGAATCAATACCCGCAAATGTACCGCATCCCGATTTACTTGACGTTCGAAGTTGCTATTATTTCCCAAAAATATTGTATAACCATACATCAGATGACAGGAAATTCCTGAGCGTTGATTTCGATTGAAAAAACGTTGAGCCGTCAAACCAAACATTGGACGCATCCCAAAAAGTAAGTTTCCATCATCAGAATGTGCTGTTCCTGCCAAACCATAACTGAAAATCTTACCTTCAAACCATGTGTTCAAACTCAATCCATAGATATTTTTTTGCGGAGCAAGTTCTAAGTTTAGGGAGTTAGCATAAATTGTACGATTCCAATTTAAGCGAGTTATTGCTAAACCCACTTCTGCGGTAGGGATATCCATATAATTTCCTCCAAAAATCAAACTTCGAGTCTTAAATTCTTGGTACACTTGACGAGCATCAACATAAGTTGAGTCATCAGGAGTACAAAGTTCATAAACTTCCAGAAAATAACCATTTTGACCTTTATCTTGTATAGTAATACTATCTTCCGAAGCAAATTTTATTGTACCTCGTTTGAATACTTTTCCATTATGTTGCCTGAAAATCAGGATGGAGTCTCGTACAATATTCCATTTTCCATCACGTTCCAAATACGAACTGACCAATGCACCAGAGGGAAAAAATTCGTAATATTCATTCGCACAATCTCGCACTAAAAGTAAGGTATCCTGACGATCAGACGTAATTTCATAAATCCCTGTAATGCCCCAACGTTTTCCATTGAGTTGGTTAATGAATTTTTGAGCTTGTATTGAATTTGTACTCAAAAAGAGGAAAATAAGTACATTAAAAAATAAAACAAAATTGATTTTCTGCATAAAATAAAGTGATTTAGAGAGGCTTTAAGGAAAAGGTTTAGGCAAAAATTTAGGTTACTTGGTCTGGTTTTGTTTGCCAAGTTACAACATTAGCCGTACTTTTGTTCGTTTTGAAATCGTGTCGTATTAAGAAGCGTTATTTTTAATATTCTTCAATTTTATAAACCGTGAAATACTTCAAATATTTTTTCATTAGTTTTTTCATTATTACCATTGACCAAGTTTCCAAATTGTTAGTACATCACTATATGCAGATGGGTTCGATAGGTGAAGTTATGGTGATTGGTGATTGGTTTCGGTTACATTACTTACTTAATCCAGGGATGGCATTTGGGATGGAAATTGATTGGAAATATGGAAAATTAGCTCTTTCCTTACTTCGGTTGGTAAGCACCTTCGGAATTGCCTACTGGGTGTACTATTTAGTCAAAACCAAAGCTCAAATTATCTTGACTATTGCCTCTACTTTAATTCTTGGTGGTGCAATAGGTAATGTGATTGATAGTGTTTTTTACGGTGTTTTTATAGAAGGAAATGCCATTATTGGATCACCGACTCCTTGGTTTCATGGTCAAGTTATTGATATGCTTTACTTTCCATTAATAGAAAGTACATTTCCTGAATGGTTGCCTATTTGGGGAGGTCAAGATTTTTTGTTTTTTCGTCCTGTTTTTAATATTGCTGATTCAGCCATTTTTGTTGGAGTTGTTTTAATTTTATTTTTACCCAAAAAACAAGAAGATAAAAATACTGATAATCAAACTAATAAAGATATAGAAAACTCAAATAATGACTCCATTCAAGAGCCTTCAAGTGATGTATCAGAATCCTGAAGATCTCTAAATTTACCCATCGTCCACCATCAATTTTGAAAGATTCGTGAAAGATTCCTTAGTAATTATTCCTACTTATAACGAAATTGAAAATATCGAAGCGATTATTCGTAAGGTTTTTTCATTAGTACATCCGTTTGATATTTTGATTGTAGATGACGGTTCACCAGACGGTACAGCGAATAAGGTTCGAGAACTTCAAACTGAATTTCCGAACCGAATTTTATTAGAAGAACGTACAGGAAAATTAGGATTAGGGACAGCTTATATTCATGGCTTTCGAGTGGCATTAGTTGAAAAATACGACTATATTTTTGAAATGGATGCCGATTTCTCACATAATCCAGAGGATTTAGTACGTCTTCGAGAAGCATGTACTAAAAGTGCTGATTTAGCTGTTGGTTCACGTTATATTACAGGTGTCAATGTGGTAAATTGGCCTCTTGGGCGTGTTTTATTGTCGTATTTTGCGGGCTACTATGTTCGCCGAATTACAGGAATGCCCATTATGGATCCTACCGCAGGTTTTAAATGTTATCGGCGTAATGTTTTGGAAACCATTAATTTGAATGACGTTAAATTTGTTGGGTATGCTTTTCAAATTCGAATGAAGTTTTTAGCATGGAAACATGGCTTCCAACTCCAAGAAGTACCCATTATTTTTACAGATAGAGCCAAAGGCACGTCTAAAATGTCGGCTAACATCATTAACGAAGCTTTTTTTGGTGTCCTAAAAATGAAAATTGAGAGTTGGTTTCGTTCCTACCCCAAAGAAGAAGAGAATTAAATCTTAAAATTCTATGCGTATCTTTCGGATAACATCAAGTTATATTCATCATAAAGTCGGATACAATTTATAACCCAAATAATCATGGCTATTAAAATCGCAATCCAACACAATACGCATTACAAATATGATAGACTGGTGGGGATGTCTCCACAAGTTATTCGATTAAAACCAGCCCCACATAGCCGAACTCCTATTTTAGCCTATTCCTTAAACATTGAACCCAAGAAGCATTTTATTAACTGGCAACAGGATGCTTTTGGAAATTATTTGGCAAGGGTTGTTTTCCCTGAAAAAGTCAAAGAGTTTAAGGTAGAAGTGGAGGTCATTGCCGAAATGGTAGTAATTAATCCATTTGATTTTTTCTTAGAAGATACCGCCGAAGAATTCCCATTTAAATACAAAAAGCAAGAAAAAAAAGAATTAGCACCTTATTTTGAGATTATAGAAAGTGGAAAATTATTAAAGGATTTCCTGAAAAAAATAGAAAAATATAAGAATCAGCGCACGATTGATTTTCTGGTGGATGTCAATCGCTCCCTAAATGAAATTGTAAATTACAACATTCGGCTGGAGCCAGGGATTCAAACATGTGAAGAGACGCTCGAAAAATGTTCAGGTTCATGTCGAGATTCGGCTTGGGTTTTGGTGCAAGCTTTACGACATTGTGGTTTAGCCAGTCGGTTTGTTTCAGGTTATTTAGCGCAATTGAAACCAGATCAAAAACCCGTTGATGGTCCTGTTGGTGCATTGGAAGATTTCACCGATTTGCATGCTTGGACAGAAGTTTATTTACCAGGGGCTGGTTGGGTAGGACTTGATCCCACTTCAGGGCTATTTGCCAGCGAAGGACATATTCCATTGTCATGTACACCTGATCCTGTGAGTGCCGCTCCAATTACGGGGATGATGGATGAATGTGAAACCGAATTTTTCTACTCTAATGATATTACTAGAATTCATGAAGATCCACGAGTAACTAAACCATATAGTGATGCACAATGGGAGACTATTATGGCACTTGGTGATAAGGTCGAAGAAGACCTCCAGAAAGGAGATGTGCGTTTAACAATGGGTGGTGAGCCTACTTTTGTTTCCATTGATGATATGGAATCAGAACAGTGGAATACAGATGCAGACGGAAAAGAAAAACGAATACTAGCTAATAAGTTAATTCTAAAATTACAAGATATTTTTTCTAAAGGTGGATTTTTGCACTTTGGTCAAGGAAAGTGGTATCCAGGGGAACCCTTGCCACGTTGGCAGTACACCACTTTCTGGCGTAAGGATAAACAAGCCATTTGGAAAAATTCCAAATTCCTAGCAGATATTAATAAAGACTATAAATTTACATATAAAGATGCGGAGAAATTTTTAGATGAGTTAGCCAAATATCTGAATATCAATTCGGAAAATGTACAAGCTGCCTACGAAGATACTATTCATTATTTATTGGAAGAGGATAATTTACCTATTAATATTGACCCACTAAATATTGATTTGAAAGACTCTTTAGCACGGCGTACTCTCTCTGAATTATTACACCGTGGTTTGAATAATCCTGCGGGATTTGTCCTACCAATTAAGTGGAATCATTATGATGAACGTTGGATGAGTTGCAGGTGGGAATTTCGGCGTAAACATTTATTTTTGATGGCTGGAAATTCACCTATTGGATTGCGATTACCATTAGATAGCTTGCCTTATCAGGTTGAAGCTCAGCAAAAAGAGAAGATTGAGCGAAGTCCTTTTGAAAAACTAGATGAACTAGGAGATTTTCATACTAAAGTCCAAAAACAATATCAACAACCTGTTGATGAAACTATTCCAGAAGAACTTTTAAATCCGAAGGAATACGAAATCGAAGAGGACGAAGAAGACGAAAAACAATTCCAGCCTTTCCGTCAAGAGAAGGAGCAAAAAAATACATATGAACCTAGTTTTCGAGTTTTCACAATTCGGACGGCGATGTGTGTCGAAGCCAGAGAAGGAAAATTATATATTTTCATGCCTCCAGTAGATTATTTAGAGCATTATTTGGAACTTTTAGCTGCCATTGAAACGACTGCCGAAAAGTTAGGAATGCCTGTAATCATTGAAGGCTACGAACCGCCTAAAGATTATCGTATTGAAAAACTGGTAGTTTCACCTGACCCAGGGGTTATTGAGGTTAATGTACACCCTGCTAAAACTTGGAAAGAAATCGTAACGAATTATCATCACCTTTTTGAATCGGCAAAAGAATCTCGTTTGGGTGCTGAGAAATTCATGTTAGACGGACGACACACAGGAACAGGTGGTGGAAACCATATTACCATTGGCGGAAGTCGTCCCGAAGACAGCCCATTATTACGAAAACCTACTTTATTACGTAGTTTAATCGGGTTTTGGCAAAATCACCCAGGATTATCTTATTTGTTTTCTACGGCATTTATTGGCGCAACTAGTCAAGCCCCAAGAGTGGATGAGGGTCGCCCTGAAATGTTATATGAATTGGAAATTGCTTTTGACCAAATTTCAGACGAGGATAATATGCCATTTTGGTTAGTGGATAGGGTTTTTCGTAATATTTTGATAGATATTACAGGGAATACCCATCGTGCTGAATTTTGTATTGATAAATTATATCGCCCTGATTCGAGTGCAGGGCGTTTAGGAATTTTGGAGCTTCGAGCCTTCGATATGCCACCCAGTGAAAAAATGTGTTTGGTACAATTGCTCTTAATTCGTACCTTAATTGCTTGGTTTTGGAACAAACCCTATCGACAAAAATTAGTGCATTGGGGAACAGAATTACACGATAAATTTTTAATTCATCACTATGTCAAAGAAGATCTTAAAGATGTTTTGGCACAAATGAAAGAAGAGGGTTATGAGTTTGAACCAGAATGGTTAGAGCCTTTCTTAGAATTCCGTTTTCCGTTTTTAGGACGAGTCAAAGTTGGTGATATTGAGTTCGTTTTACGAACAGCTATTGAGCCTTGGAATGTGTTAGGCGAAGAAATGAGCAATACAGGAACTTCCCGATTTGTAGATTCTTCTTTAGAACGAGTGGAAGTGAAAGTTTCTGGCTTGCATACCGAACGATATCAAGTTTTATGTAATGGGGTGCGGATTCCACTCCGAAGTACAGGAGTGCATGGTGAATTTGTGGCAGGAGTCCGATATAAAGCTTGGGCACCGCCCTCAGCATTGCATCCTACTTTGCCAACTGATACACCATTAGTTTTTGATATTTTCGATACGTGGAACGGACGCTCAATAGGAGGCTGTACTTATTTTGTTTCTCATCCTGGGGGGCGAAGTTATGATACGTATCCTGTTAATAGTTATGAGGCAGAAAGTCGTCGAGAAAGTCGGTTCTGGAATTATGGACATTCACAAGGAAAGTACGCTTCTCCTAATGAACCATCTTCGCCTATCAAGCAAGCTTTTCCTGAAGAACAATCGGATTCAATTCCACCTGATACGGAAAAGTTGGTAGTGCCACACAAAGGCGGATATCGACCTACAGTTTATGAGCCTGCTCCACCTATTGTTAATGCACACTATCCCCATACTTTGGACTTGCGAAAAACACGAAAAAGATAAAGCATTGATTATCAATAATTAAAAAATAAAGCTCTACTAAATTTCATAATCTTAGTGGAGCTTATTTTATTGATAACCAGTGTTTTAATAAAAAAGATAAAAAATCAAATACGATTAGATATTTTAAGATCTAGATATTTTTTCTTTTTTACGACCTTTACGCTAATTCATAAAAATATATTACTTTTTGATTATATAATTATGCCTTTTGAACAAACATTATTTATCGGTGTAGTATTTTGTTTGGCTTTTGGATTACGGAGTGTATTCGGATTTGGCGGGACAATTTTTGCCTTAACTATATTGGCTTTTTTCTTCGATATGAAAGAAGTGGTCGTTTTGGGTGCATTTGCAGGAATGTTAGCGGCATTTATCATTTTATTATCTGATCTAAAATCTTTTAATGCTAAGGTTTTCAAACAAATTTTGATTTCTACGCTTCCAGGGCTTTTTGTAGGGACTTTTTTATTAAAAAATTTCTCTTCCCAACTCATTCAGGTTATTTTTGGGGTTTTGTTAGTGAGTTATTCTGCTTGGACAATTTGGTCTCCTCAATTTACGATTCCTTCCTTTTTAAAACCAATTCTGAATTTTGTGGGTGGTATTTTTGGCGGAACATTAGGCACTTCAGGTCCTTTTTTCATTGCTGCTATGCGCGAAACTTTTGGTGATAAATCCAATATGAGAAGTACTCTTTCGGCAGTGTTTTTAGCCATTGATTTACTACGAACACCAATGTATTTTTATATGGATGTTTTCACATGGGAAAAACTCACCCCTTTTTGGTGGATTATTTTTCCACTTTATTTCACCGTCTGGATAGGACACAAAATACATACAACCCTGCCCGAAAGAACCTTTCAAATTGGAATTTCGATATTACTGGGAATTTCAGGAATTTCTTTTTTATTCAAATAAATTTCTTTAAATCACAATATTTCCAAACAAATCAAAATCACCTGCATTTGTAATTTTAACATTAGCAAAATCACCTAATCGGACAAAATTATTAGGATTTTGAGCCTCTACTAGTACCTCATTATCCA
This sequence comes from Cytophagales bacterium UBA2561, assembly GCA_002340355.1. Classification (GTDB taxonomy): domain Bacteria; phylum Bacteroidota; class Bacteroidia; order Cytophagales; family Thermoflexibacteraceae; genus UBA2561. The sequence continues at coordinate 2,147 of DDLX01000017.1, read as the reverse complement.
CTTCGGGCGAGTCGAATTCGGTTCGTCCAATAAAATAATTTCCTTCTTTTCGATCAAACAATACTTTATATATTTTCCCAATTTTATCCTGATTGAGTTCCCAATTAATGCCTTGTTGAATTTCCATAATTTGATTGGCTCTTTGTGTTTTGATTTCGGGAGGAACATTGTCAGGCATTAAAAAAGCATGTGTATTTTCTTCGTGTGAATATTCAAAAATACCTAATCGTTCAAAACGTGTTCTCTCGACAAACTCAACCATTTCTTCAAAGTCCTTTTCTGTTTCATGCGGATGACCTGCTATTAAAGTGGTTCTCAGGTTAATAGCAGGAACTTTTTGACGAATCTTATCAATTAAAATCTCTGTTTTTTCTCGTGTAATACCTCTTCTCATGTGTTGAAGCATTGCAGTTGAGCCATGTTGTAAAGGCATATCTAAATAGTTACAAATATTGCTTCGCTCATTCATCACATCCAAAACCTCCAATGGAAATCCTGAAGGATACGCATATTGTAAACGAATCCATTCTATTCCTGAAACATCTGATAAACGGCGCATCAATTCAGATAATTCCCTTTTTTTGTACAAATCAAGTCCGTAATAAGTGAGGTCTTGAGCTATCAAAATAAGTTCTTTTGTCCCATTTTTAGCTAAATTCTGAGCTTCTTGAACAAGGCTTTCGATAGGTCTGGAAATGTGCTTTCCACGCATCAAAGGAATCGCACAAAATGAACAAGGACGGTCGCAACCTTCCGCAATTTTGAGGTAAGAGTAGTGAGTAGCCGTAGTTGTAATGCGTTCCCCGAGGAGTTCATGTTTATAGTCTGCATTGAATTTACGGAGTAATAAGGGGAGTTCTATCGTACCAAACCACGCATCTACTTCAGGAATTTCAAGAGTTAAATCATCCTTATAACGTTTTGATAAACAACCTGTTACAAAAAGTTTGTCAATTCTATTTTCAGCTTTGGCTTCGGCATATTCCAAAATTGTATTAATTGATTCCTCTTTGGCACGGTCAATAAAACCACAAGTATTCACAATAATAATATTCGCATCATTTTTTTCGGATTCATGAACTGCATTCAACTGATTTGCTTTGAGTTGAGTTAATAATACTTCCGAATCAACTGTATTTTTGGAGCAACCTAATGTAATAATATTGATTTTATTCTTTTTTAATCCCTTGGTTTTCATATAATTACTTGTAAAATTAAGTACGCAAAGTGTGTTCTGTTATTTTTTGCCTTATTACAATATTAAGTTTTTTCAACTTGATTCCAAATCCGACTTGATTTGGAATAATTCATTTCTATATCTTGTTGTGTGTTGGCTTTTGTTTAATACTCCATAATGTCTTCATTGATGAAATCATAATTATTGTCCATCAATTTTTTTAAATAATCCTCAAAACTATCAGCGATTACCTTAAATTCATCTGGGTCATGTAAAAACCTTATTATTTGTCCTTTCGTCCCTTTTTCTGACGGACTAAAATCAATAAATAATTGAGAAGTTCCTCCATTATTCATACAATCAGAAAAGTGAAGCCATTTAATTCCGTCAGATTGATTTGTGATTTTTTCATCAACCTCAACTTCATCATATTTTCTTTCGATGTAGTCAGCATACGATTCTGTAGCTTGATTCTGATTTTCAATAATTTCCTTAGAAGATAATAAATAATAGGGATATTCATCAATATCTGACCCCAAAATAAAGAATGCAATTTCTTCGTCTGCATATTTTCGGCAATATGTTCCATCAACATATTTAAGCAAGTCAATTAAGGCATCTGAAATTTCAGGATAAGCTTGTCTAAGTTTATCTATATTTTCTTTTTTTGCCCCATATATGATTTTTTCAAAATGCTCCCAATTGTCTTGTCCGTTATTTTGGCAATAGGCATTTTTAAGTCCGTTTATATATTTTTCAACTATCGTATTCATTTAATTTTTATTATTGTCGATTTGAATACGTCAAGAATATTCAAGTCTTTTGCAACCTTTTTTTGACTAAATTTCAAATGTTTCCGTGCCATTTTATATAACTAAAATATGCTTTTGCTTATTTTTAATTGTATTATAAATATATTTGAGTGAAAAATTAATACTTATTTGAAAATTTATTTCTTTCTTCAGTTTCG
>DDLX01000030.1 GCA_002340355.1 Cytophagales bacterium UBA2561 | reverse complement strand
TTTTTTCAGTTGAAGACATGAGTTTTATAAATTTTGATGTTGGAATGATTTGTTACGATTTCATTGAAACAAAGATAAAAAATTGTTTTAAAAAACGCAAAAAATGTGTTTTTTTAGACGCAAAAAAATATTCTTTTTTAATTATTACAATTTATTGTGAATAAAATACAATTAGCATATAAGCAAGCTCGTAAGTATCTAGGCTTATCTCTCAGAAAAGCCGCTAACTTAGCAGGTGTTTCAGAAGGAGCAGTCAGAGGAGCAGAATCCAATAAAGTAAATAATATTAACTGGATGTATACTAAATTTTTAATAGAACAAGGTATAAATCCTTATTTTTTAATTGGTGAATCGGACGAAATTAAAGGGCAGTTGATACATTTTGTGAGTCGTAAAAAATATGAATTATTAGAATCCGAAAATGAGAATCTGAAAGCTGAACTCGAAAACTTGAAGCAAAAAATGGAAGAGACGGTTTCCCGCTCGGAATTCGAAGAAGTCACGCATAAATTGGAAGCCTACGCCGAAATTATCCGAATGTTGAAAAATGAAAAATCCTGATAATTCTCCGACTGGATGCACTTCCAAATCAGATTTAATTATCAAGGCTCTTATAAAAATATGAATCTTGAGCGGTTTATTACTTCACTAAAGCGTCAAAAATATTCGCCTAATTTACTTTTATGCCTTTTTATTACTTAAATTTGTTTCATGTTCATTTTGGGTAATGGTTGAGGTTTGAGGCGGTAAATAGTTATGTTCCATTTCATTGAGATAATGACGAATACTATGCAAAGCATGGTAAATGAGCTGTTTATCTGAAGATATGTGTCCTTCGGTGGCTAAATAATAGAGCGCACGATGCAAAGCTTCGGAATAATTGTCTAAGCGGTAGCACTCCAGAAAGGAAATAAATTCTTGGTTTAAAGTGTTTTTTTTAGTTGAAGACATGAGCTTTAAATGTTTAATATTTGTTTAAATAGGATATACAAATATACAATTTTTGGGATAATAACCAACTGAAAAACATACAATTTTTTGGATATTTTTTAGAAAATGCATCATGTATATTGATAATCAGAGAGTTATAAAATTAAGAAAACATTACAATATGACTCAGGAGGAGTTTGGTAAAACTATTGGATTGTTGCAAAAAAGTATTAGTCGTTTTGAAACAGGAAAAACAAAAAATATACCAAAAGAGTACCTTGTGTTTATGTATAAACATAGGATATCAGTTGATTGGCTTATGGGATGGTCGGATATAATGTTTATTTCTGATAAAAAGGAACTATCAATGAATACAGAATCACAAAAAGATGTTTGTTACAAAGAACTTGAAGAACAGAAGGAGAAAAACGAAAAACTATCCGAACAAATTAAGGAATTAGAAGAGGATAAAGCAAGCTTAATTCGTTTACTTAGTAGGTCTAACTCGGTAGAAAAAACGACCAAAAACAGCTAATTTTACAACCTTCCAAATCAGATATATAGCTTGTTTTTAGTTAGTATTCCTTAAAACAGAAATGAATCCAACACTCTACCTTACTAAAATTTTATTGATTTGCAAACCCATTGCTATGGAAAAATGGCTTTTTAGCTCGATAAACAAAAACTGTTAAATAATTTTAATACTAATATATTTTATAAATCACTTTTGGTAGAGTAGGGTATGAATCCAAAAGAATACATTGAAACAAACTCATCAAACTATATTGCTACTTTAAAATTATCATAAACTCTTTAATCCTTAAAATGGCTTAGTCTTTCTATGATTTGGTTATTTTTTGTAGTGCTGTGTTTACGACTTTTGTAATCATAAACAAAATCTAAAAAAAACAAAACACATGAAAGCAGTTAGAATAGGAAATCAAGGATTAACAGCCGCGCCAATAGGACTAGGATGTATGGGTATGACCACTATTATGGGAGGTGATATATATGGTCCTGCTGATGAAAAAGAGTCCATTAAAACGATACATCGTTCATTAGAGTTGGGTGGTAATTTTTTGGATACAGCCGATTTATATGGTCCAGAATTAAATGAGCAATTGGTAGCAAAAGCCATTAAAGGAAAACGAGACCAATTTGTCGTGGCTACAAAATTTGGATTTGAAATAAATGAAGGTCAGTTGACAGGACAATTAAACAGCTCAAAGTCATATATTAAACAAGCTGTCGAGCGTTCACTCAAAAACCTAAACACAGATTACATTGATTTGTATTATCAACATCGATTGGATTTTAATACCCCCATCGAAGAGACCGTAGAAGCAATGGCAGAGTTGGTAAAGGAAGGAAAAGTGAAGTATTTGGGGCTTTCGGAAGTATCTATTCAGACCATTAAGCGAGCGAATGCCATTCATCCTATCAGTGCTGTGCAAACGGAATATTCATTATTTGAGCGAAATGTCGAGGCAGATGGCATTAAGTCTGCCATGGAAGAAATGGGGACTACTTTAGTAGCTTATTCTCCGTTAGGTCGTGGATTTTTATCTGGCAAATTCCAATCACCAGATGACTTCCCTGAAAATGATTTTAGACGAATGATTCCTAAATATCAAGGTGTACAATTTCAAAAAAATTTAGATTTGTTGAAGGAAATCCAGAACATGGCTACTGAGAAAGAAGTCACTGCTCCACAACTCGCACTGGCTTGGATTATAGCAAAAGGAGCCGTACCAATACCTGGAACAAAAAGAGTAAAATATGTAGAGCAAAATATTGCTGCCACTGAAATTAAACTTACTCAGGCTGACTTGGATAGACTCGAAAGTATCATTCCAATAGATTTAGAAACGGGTAATCGTTATGATGACGTTAATATGCAAACCATTGACAAATAATCATACGAATCGGGGGTTAAATCAACCTAAAATTTTTCATAAATACCTAACTTTAGCCTCTGATTCATACTTTAAAATTAAATCATTTACCCATCGTGATTCATACCATAAATAGTATTTCAAAACTTCATTACCTATTAGGGGTACCCAAGCCTAAACATCCGTTGATCAGTGTATTAGACTTGGAGAACATCAATATGACCTCTCATAAAGAAGTATGGGAAAACCACACTACAAAATTATATACCATTGCGATAAAATCGGGTATAACGGGCAAAATGAAATATGGTCAGAACAAGTTTGATTTTGATGAAGGGGTATTAATGTGTATGGGACCTAATCAAGTTGTATCTATAGAAAATATTGATGAAGTGGATATAAAAGGATATTCATTAACGATAAATCCTGATTTTTTACTAAATCATACCCTAACAAAGAAAATTAAAACTTACGACTTCTTTTCCTACCAAGTAAATGAAGCCCTTTTTCTTTCTGATTCTGAAGAACAGGTTATTTTAAAATTATTCGAAGCAATTAAAAACGAATACGAAAATAATATAGATTCTTTTAGTCAGGAAGTTATCCTGAGTAATCTTGATTTACTTTTGATACACATCAATCGGTATTATAACAGGCAATTTATCACACGAAAAAATTACCACAGTGACTTACTAAGTCGAGTTGAAACGGTTTTAATGGAGTATTACCAAGATGATATACATGAAGAACTTCCAACTGTTCAATATTTAGCTGATAAATTATGTCTTTCTTCTGCTTATCTTTCTGATATGCTCAAAAGTTATACGGGGCTTTCTGCTCAACAGCATATTCATGAAATGGTGATTAATAAGGCAAAAGAATTACTTACTATTTCAGAATTATCAATCAGCCAAATTGCTTATGAGTTAGGTTTTCAGCATCCACAATCATTCTCTCGTTTATTTAAAAAGAAAACAGGTATAAGTCCTAAATTATACGTTCAAAAAGCAAGTCCCAATTAAAATAACAAAAAATATGATATTATAGTCATACTTTTTACTTGTATATTTATTAGGATAATTTTTTGTTTTAAAACTAATTGTATTAAATTAATGCAGTTATATAAAGATAAAATCATATCATTAATGACTTGCGAGACTCCAAGCAATCATCACTTCACTAAAGCTTCAAAATATTTGTCCAATTTATTTTTATCGCCTTTTATTTACCTAAATTTGTTTAGTCATCATTTTGACCTCAGCAGGAGAATTTTTTCCATTTTGGGTAATGGATGAGGTTTGAGGCGGTAAATAGCTATGTTCCATTTCATTGAGGTAATGACGGATACTATGCAAAGCATGGTAAATGAGCTGTTTATCTGGAGATACGTGTCCTTCGGTGGCTAAATAATACAGCGCACGGTGTAAGGCTTCGGAATAATTATCTAAGCGGTAGCACTCCAGAAAGGAAATAAATTCTTCGTTTAAGGTGGTTTTTTCAGTTGAAGACATGAGCTTTAAAAAGTTTGATGTTGGAATGATTTTTTTACGATTTCATGGAGACAAAAATATAACTACGTATTTTATTACGCAAATATTTTACATAAAAAATAACGCAAACTTTATATTTGTTTGAAAATTCATATTTAAAATGAATAAAAGCATAAATGAAAGATACAAATTAGCTCGAAATCATTTTAAACTCTCTCAAAAAGCCATTGCGAAAAAATTGGGTGTAAAAGATGGGCTAATTAATTCATTGGAAACAGGCAGAACAAATAATCCAAATTTTGAGTATACGAAAGGTTTAATTGAGTTAGGAATAAACCCTTATTTTTTGATTGGGGCATCGGATGAAATTGAAGGACAATTGGTAGATGCTATAAGTCGTAAAGAATATGAATTCTTAGCTTCTGAAAATGAAAACCTTAAAGCTGAACTCGAAAACTTGAAGCAAGAAATGAAAGAGACAGTTTCCCGCTCGGAATTTGAAGAAGTGACGCATAAATTGGAAGCCTACGCCGAAATTATTCGAATGTTGAAAAATGAAAAATCCTGATAATTCTCCGACTGGACGCACTTCCAAATCAGATTTAATTATCAAGGCTCTTTCTTATAAAAATATGAATCTTGAGCGGTTTATTACTTCACTAAAGCGTCAAAAATATTCGCCTAATTTACTTTTATGCCTTTTTATTACTTAAATTTGTTTCATGTTCATTTTGGGTAATGGCTGAGGTTTGAGGTGGTAAATAGCTATGTTCCATTTCGTTGAGGTAATGACGAATACTATGCAAAGCATGGTAAATGAGCTGTTTATCTGAAGATACGTGTCCTTCGGTGGCTAAATAATACAGCGCACGGTGTAAGGCTTCGGAATAATTATCTAAGCGGTAGCACTCCAGAAATGAAATAAATTCTTGGTTTAAAGTGGTTTTTTCAGTTGAAGACATGAGCTTTAAAAAGTTTGATGTTGGAATGATTTTTTTACGATTTCATGGAGACAAAGGTAATAGGATAGAAACCAAATATCAACTTTTTGCAATAAAAATTCATCAATTTTTATTGATATTTTATTTTTTATAAAAAAGTATAGCTGAAATATGAATATTAGTATAGGCAAACGCTATAAAAATGCTCGAAAAAAACTCGGTTACAAAAGTTTAAAATCTATGAGCGAACATGTAAATATAACTGATAGTGCAATTAATCGTATTGAACAAGGAAAAACAGAAAATCCGAATTGGGCATATACAAAATACTTAGTAAAAGAAGGGATTAATTATTTTTATTTAATTGGAGAATCTGACGAAATTGAAGGGAAACTGATTGATTTTGTGAATCGCAAAGAATATGAATTATTAGAATCTGAAAATGAGAATCTTAAAGCGGAACTCGAAAACTTGGAACAAGAAATGGAAGGCATGGTTTCCCGTTCGGAATTCGAAGAAGTCACGCATAAATTGGAAGCCTACGCCGAAATTATCCGAATGTTGAAAAATGAAAAATCCTAAGAGATTGGTAATGAATGAAATACTATTTAGTGGAAAAAACATTACTTTCTTGATTTTCGTTTTCTACTAAAAAAATAAGATTGAAACATGAGTGTAATTACTGTTCCAAATTTGACGGAAATTATTCAAGAAGAAGGTCTTTATGACGGCTTGAAAGCCATTCAGGAAAATTTAGAAAATGTTAATCCTGAAATCAAAAAGGCGTTAGATATTGCTGTACAAAATGCGTTAAATACGGAAAGAGAGTTATTTAGAAAAGATTTACAAGAACTAATGTATTTTGTTATCGTGGCGAAATATTATCCTCAAATTTTTTCAACAACTGATTATTATTTTTCACATTTAAATGAATTTCGAGAGAAAGTAAAGCTGGAATTAGAAAATCCAGAAGTTATTACGAAAGCGTATTTACAAGAAATTTGGGAAGATTGTGTTTTTTTGGCGACTCCTTTCCAACCAAAAGACACTTGGGCGAATGATAAATTAGAAACAAAACTATCTCAAAATGAGGTTTTTGTAAAAGATTGGACATCAATTTATAACCAGCAATAATGGGAGCAAATAAAGCGAATCGCAAAAAATATTTAGGCAATTTGCGAGTAAATATGACACATGTAATCAAGTGGTTTTCACAGCCTTTAAAACGTTCTCGAAGTTGGCTAATTTCCATTCGTCGAACTCGAAACGAAATGAGTACCATCTCTCAAAATACACCCATTAGCGAAGAATATATCAACGAAAATTGGAAAGCTACGTTTCAAAAAGCTAAAAATGAAGCCGATAAAGAAATGAAAAAAGGTAACGGAAAAGAAAGTAAGCTGAAAAATGTTTCTAAACACGATGTTTATTTGAGAGACTACAATCTTGATGATTCGCCAGATTTCAAGCCTACACCTCCCGAATCAGAAATTGAATAAAAATGCTGAATTGCTCCTGTCAAATTTGAAGATTTATGGCATTTGCATCCATAGTTATCGCTTCGCTAAAGCCTCAAAACAGTCACTCAATTTATTTTTCTCAGTTTTTATTACCTAAATTTGTTTATTTGTCATTTTGACCTCAGTAGGAGAACTTTTCTCATTTTGGGTAATGGTTGAGGTTTGGGGTGGTAAATAGCTATGTTCCATTTCATTGAGGTAATGACGAATATTATGCAAAGCATGGTAAATAATCTGTTTATCTGAAGATACGTGTCCTTCGGTGGCTAAATAATACAGCGCACGATGCAAGGCTTCGGAATAATTGTCTAAGCGGTAGCACTCCAGAAAGGAAATAAATTCTTGGTTTAAAGTGGCGTTTTCAGTTGAAGACATGAGGTTTAAAAATTTTAGTTTTTTTGATATGACAAACTTAGAGAATTTAGATTTAAATACCAATAAAAATGGTATTTTTCTCTAAGTTTTATTTTGTATTCTCATTAAAAATAAATTAAATATTGGAAATAGTCAAAATTTTAGGCGAAAGATTTAAGAAAGCTCGTGAGTTTTTGGGCATCTCTCAGAATGCGATTGCAAAGGAAATCGGTATCAGTAATCAATCTATTGGGCGAATTGAATCAAATCAAATCACCAATCCTAATTGGCTTTATATCACTTATCTAATTAAAAATGGAATTAATCCTTATTTCTTAATTGGAGTTTCTACCGAAGTTGAAGGACAAAAAGTAGAAGGAATAAATCATGAGACCTATGAAACTTTGAAGAATGAGTTAGAAAGTCTCAAAACAAAAAATACCAAGTTACAAAAGGAGATGAAAGGTATGGTTTCCCGTTCGGAATTCGAAGAAGTCACGCATAAATTGGAAGCCTACGCCGAAATTATCCGAATGTTGAAAAATGAAAAATCCTGAGAGGTTATTTAAATAACTAAAAGATAGAAATATTTGATATTCTTCTGTCAAATCTGAAAATTTGTGGGATTTGCATCCGTAGTCATCGGTTTCCTGAAAGTTACAAACAAGTGGAATAAACTGTATAATTTACTTTGGTTCCTTTCGCAACTGTGTTATTTGCTCAATAGTCAGCCCTGTATGTTTTGCGATTTCGTCACTCGAAAGCGATGTTTCAAGTAAACTTTTCGCAATATTTCTTTTTTCTTCTTGTTTTGCCTCTAACTTGGCGGTATATTCTACACTCATTTTGATACGTTTATTTTCTTGGAAGCGGTCATACATTTTTTTCTCCTCATCCGATAATTTTTCATAGCGCAATTTTTCCTTTGCTTTGTCCAAACCTTTGGCTTTAAACTCTTCTTTTATTTCGCTGTTTTTTAGGAAATAAATCCACTCATCCAGTGTGCTTTTTGCTACATCATTAAAATTATTGACTTTCAAAATGTAGTATTTCGGAAAAATATCTGCTACGTTTTTGATATTGTAGTTTTGAGCTTGCAAAGCAGTGGGAAATAAAACATCATGATTGTGCAAGCCAACAAATTCACCTTTGTACTCATAGACATAATCCTTGCCTTGTCCTAAACCGAAATACACAATATTAATCGAATAGGTTTTTTTTATCGTGCCGTAGGGTTCACCTTCTTGGATGTATTCGGTTACTAATTTGGAAACACCATACAACATCCGATGAAAATAATCGACTTCGGAATCGTTTTGGACTTCTACCAACATCAGTTCATTTTTATCTGATTTGACCAAAATATCCACTCGATTGTATTTATCGTATTGGTCTTGTTTGTTGCCTTCACTTTCCAAAATACTTTCGATAGTTACGTCAAAACGCAGTAACTCAGATAGAAAGCCTTCTAAAATCCCAAAATTAGCTTTGTGGCGAAGTAACTTTTTGATTGCCCAATCAAACCGAATAAGTTTTTTTCTCATAATCTTTTCTTTTTAACAAATATAAGGAAAAAACAGGTTTGATTGATGTAAAGAGATTGTTTAAAAATTTTGGGGAAGTGCTGAATAATTTCAAGAATATTCCTCATGCTTCTTTGGTCATTACGGCGACCTAAAAAATCCAGTTTTATTACTTGGGATTTAATATTATTGTGGGTTTTTATTAAATCTGGTTGCTATTTCAATCCATGAATTCTTTATTTTGACTGGAGGCTTTCTTGTTTTGACAACTGAGTCAACGACTTGTTCAAAAGGTGGTACAAAACCTTTTTGCTTCTTCTTAACTTTTAAAATTTCCCAAATCTCTTTAGGATTATTTGATAAATATTCTTCTAATCGTTCAATCTCATTTACATGGATTAATTGTAGACTTAAAATTCTGTATTTTTTTGTATCAAGCGTACTTATTAATTCTTGAAATCTTAAATTAAATATTTGAGCTATGAAAGGGGTTTTAAAAATTTTATCATTTATGATAATAATAGGATAAATTGTTACTGTTTTTCCTTTAGGAAATTTGTCATCCAATTCTAACATCAAACTTTGAAGATTTTTAATAGATTCTACGACCTGATTCAAACCAAATGTTTTGAAGAATGTATTTCTATCATTTCTGTATAATGTATCTATATCTCCCCCATACTTTTCTTTATCATAAATATTACTTGACTTAACTTCACCCAATATAATTTTAGTATTATATCTTAAATAAATATCAGAAACTTCTATTTCTCCTAATTTAGTTTGGACTTTAAGCTCATCAAAAAGTAATAGTTTTGCATATCTATATTTTGAGAAAGCACTGGTGAGTATTTCACTTATATAAGACTCAAGAAAACTACCAAATAACCCTCTATATGATTTAATATTATGCTTGTTTTTTCCATTTTCTTTAATATTTCTGATTTTGTCAAACCAAATATCATTAATCAGTTGATAATATAATTTATCAATTAGAAATGTGTTATCTGATAAAATGAATTGTTCATCATTAATTTTGATAAAAGGTGACTTTTTTAGACTTATAAGTTTATGCGTTTCCTTATTTTTAATGCGAATGCTTAGTGCGTCAAAAATAGTCCATTGATTTTTTTCTGGTTGTATCTGATAATGAAAGTTTAAATTATCATCATTTTCTGAAGTTTCATGTATATAAAGATTTACTATTCTATAAAAATATTCATCAGAATTAAACCTAACAACTTCATTAAAATACGATTGTACATCTTTTCCAAACCTATTATTTTTAAGAAAGTAATCTATTAACTTAACGCCTCTATGTACAGTAAAAAAAATATCTGTTTCAACAAATAAATCATTTAAAGGAAGTAATGGAGGATTAAATCTCTCAAGGTCGAACTCTTCTTCATTATTATTATTCTCGTTCTGAATTTTGAGAATTTCGGAGTTTACTGCAACTAAATACTTTAGAATTTTATCGAATCCAATCGCATCAAGTTTATAATTTGGGATTTTTTTTAGCTCATAAGAATTAATAATTTCTTCCATAGCAAACAAACATGCAGGGCGATTAAATATTAAAGGATAATTTTTATAACGAAAGTCAGTATGTTTTGCTGCTACTTTAGCAAAAATATTGTGTGTGGAGGCTACTCTAGCAAAGTGCTTTAATTCTCTAACTTGTGAATCTAAGGTTGTATCAAAATCAAGTTGGATTTTTGATTTAAGCCTGTGATTTAAACCTGCAATTTCATATAAGATGTGTTCTACACAAACGCCCTCTAAAATAGATAGTCTATTTTCAGGAGGATTTTCATTATAAACTAACTCATAGTTAAGAATTATCTGTGCTGTTGGGATTTTCATTTTACTACATGATTTTTTTTTAATATAATTCGTATATTAAAACAGTACTCTACCCTACTATTTTTCTAACTACCCCCGTTCGCCTGAGTGTTTAGCATAGCGTCATTCAGCCGTAAAAATCCTACGAGTCTCTGACTCGACCCAAGAACGACACTCCAGTATGTCAGACATTCCACTTTTATCATTCTAACGTATCGAATCCACAATACGAAAATTTTATTCATCCGATGCTTCACGCCAAAGCGCATCAAAATCAATTTCTAATTCGTCTAATTTTTGATGTTTGAAAACGGTTTTGAAATCAAATTCTTGTTTCGATTTTCCTTCAAAAACCATATATTTTTGGGTATAAGGATTGACTAAAACTCCCACTTTTGTTCCTGCTTTCATCCATGCTTTTTCCATTTTCTGGATTTCTTTTGGCAAATCATATTCGTTAGAAATGACTTCCAAAGCTAAGGTAGGCGGGTGTTCGAGGTGTTTATTTTGCTTTAGGATTTCTCTGGCAACATCTTCAAAATCAATAAATGACGCATCAGGACAACGTTTTTGACCAATCGCTTTGAGGTGATAACCTGCACTTTCGGAATAGACTTTTCCATTTTTTTTGTATCGCGCCCAAGCCGTCAACGTAAAGATAATCAGGGCAGTAAAAGCAGAAATTACTTCAATTGTTCCCATGCGTGAAATGTAAATTTTAGATTGGTCGACTTCCAGTTTATAATCCTGATTTTCATCGGCTAAGGCAACTAAAAAATCATCATTTTGCAAAATGGATACTGGAAAATAAAGCTCAAAAATTTCCGTGATTTGTTCTTTTGAGCAATTAATAATAAATTGATTATCAATTATTCCAAACTGATATTTATGATTTTGCAATTGAATTTCCTCTATGACTTTTGGGGTAAAGTCAAATGATTGAGGAATAGAAAGTTTTAAAGTTTCTGGCATTGCAAAAGTGATTATGAATGTTACGAAGATACGAAATTTTAGTAAATCAAAAAAGCCCAAATCTCACGATTCGGGCTTTTTGAATTTTATATTTTAAGAAATAATTATCCTAAAACCAACTGTTTTTGCGATGGTTTAAATCTTGTTAAGACAATTCCATCAACTGCGGCTTCATATTCTTCCATTGTCGGAGTTCGACCTAAAACTGTCGATAAAACAACAACTGGCGTAGAAGATAACAAAGATTCCCCTTTTTTCTCACCCGAATCCTTTACAACTCGTCCTTGGAATAAACGGGTAGAAGTCGCCATTACTGTATCACCTGGCTCAGCTTTTTCTTGGTTACCCATACATAAGTTACACCCTGGACGCTCTAAGTAAAGCATATTTTCGTATTTCGTACGAGCGGCATCTTTTGGCGCATCATCATCAAAAACAAAACCAGAGTATTTTTCTAATACTTCCCAATCGCCTTCTGCTTTCAATTCATCAACAATGTTGTAAGTTGGAGGAGCAACGACCAATGGTGCATTAAACTCGACACGACCTTGTTGTGCCTCAATGTTTTTTAACATTTGAGCCAAAATTTTCATATCTCCTTTGTGAACCATACAAGAACCCACAAATCCCAAATCAACTTGTTTCGTTCCACCATAGAAAGATAATGGTCGAATAACATCGTGCGTATAACGTTTAGAGACATCCTCGTTATGTACATCTGGATCAGCAATCATTGGCTCAGCAATTTCGTCCAAATCAATAACTACCTCAGCATAATATTTCGCATTCGCATCTGGTTTTAATGCTGATTTTTCGCCAGATTTCACTTCTTCAATTCTGGTATTTGCCTTGTCTATCAAGCCTTGAAGCACTTGTTTTTCGTTATCCATTCCTTTATCAATCATGATTTGGATACGGTCTCTAGCAATTTCCAATGACTCAATAAGTGTTTCATCTTCTGAAATACAGATGGAGGCTTTGGCTTTCATTTCTGCCGTCCAATCGGTAAAGGTAAAGGCTTGGTCAGAAGTCAAAGTACCAATATGAACCTCAATAACTCGTCCTTGGAATACGTTTTCACCACCAAATTTTTTCAACATTTGTTGCTGAGTCGCATGAACCACATCACGAAAATCCATGAAACTTCTCATTTGACCCTTAAACGTAACCTTAACTGATTCTGGAATTGGCATGGTGGCTTCGCCTGTAGCCAGTGCCAAAGCAACTGTTCCAGAGTCAGCACCAAAAGCAACACCTTTGGACATTCTCGTATGAGAATCGCCACCAATGATAATTGCCCAATCGTTAATCGTAATATCATTCAACACCTTGTGAATTACATCAGTCATTGAGTGATAGACACCTTTTGGGTCACGAGCCGTAATCAAACCGAAGTCATTCATAAACTTCATCAAACGAGGGATATTGGCTTTTGATTTATCATCCCAAACCGAAGCCGTATGACAACCTGACTGATAAGCACCATCAACTGTTGGTGAAATAACCGTAGCTGCCATCATTTCTAATTCCTGCGAAGTCATCAAACCTGTAGTATCCTGAGAACCAACGATATTGACTTTCACTCGAACATTAGAACCTGAATATAAATCGTTACTTGAAGCCGTGCCTACTGAGTTTTTATTGAAGATTTTCTCAACGGCAGTCAAACCTTGTCCTTCAATTGAAATCTCTTTAGAAGGTGCATAAACTTGAGGCGCATCAATTCCCAATACGCTACAAGCAAAAGTTTGTAATTTTTTACCGAAAACTACTGCATAAGAACCACCTGCTTTGATAAACTCCATTTTTTGAGGAGTTAAAGCCTCTGAAATATCTTTTAGTTCTTGATCTCCATTGTATAATTTCTTTTCTTTCGTATTGATAGTCAGAACTGTACCTGTATCCACCGAATAAACTTGCTCTAGAACGGGCTCTCCTTCCGCATCAACGACAACATTACCATTCTCATCTTTTTTGGTTACCCAATTTTTCAAGTCAATTCCGATACCACCTGTTACGCCAACAGTCGTCAAGAAAATCGGAGCAATTCCGTTTGTACCTGCAATTACTGGAGCAATGTTAATAAATGGTACATATGGACTTGAAGGAACACCTGTCCATAATGCCACATTATTTACCCCTGACATTCGCGAAGAACCAACGCCCATTGTTCCTTTTTCAGCGATTAACATGACACGTTTATCAGGATGTTGTTCTTTGAGTGCCAATACTTCTTTTTGCATTTCTTTATTATGCTCAAAGATACATTGTCCGTGCAGCTCTCGGTCAGAACGTGAGTGAGCATCCGCCCCAGGTGAAAGCAAATCTGTAGAAATATCACCAACACCAGCAATATATGTTACAATCTGAATTTCTTCTTCTACATCAGGAAGTTTGGTAAAGAATTCTGCCTGAGCGTAACTTTCGATAAGTTCTTTAGCGATTTCATTACCTTCCTTGAATGCTTTTTCGAGTCGTTCGGTATCCGCTTCATAAAGGAAAACTTGTGTTTTAAGTACTGTTGCTGCTTTTTGGGCAGTTGAAGCAACATCACCTAACGCCAAATCAAGCAATACCTCAACAGAAGGACCTCCCTTCATGTGAGATAATAATTCAAAAGCAAAAGTAGGTGTGATTTCCTTGACAACAGACTCACCAAGAATAATTTCCTTTAAAAACTTAGCTTTCACTCCAGCCGCACTGGTTGTTCCAGGTAAAGTATTATAAATAAAGAAGTGAAGAGAATCTTCTCGGTGTTTATTCTCTACATCTTTAATCTGCTCAATGATTTCACTTAGCAATTCTGCACCATCAATTGGCTTTGGATTAAGCCCTTGACCTTTTCGCTCTTCGATCTCCTTGATGTAATCGTTATAAGTGTTCATATCTTTAATAAATGTTAAGAGTTACTTGTAACCTTACGGCAATATCGACACCTCATTGTGAAGCCTATAGATTTTTGATTTTATCTACCTAAAGCCGTAATTCGTTATAATTTAACGGATTACAAAATTAGTTTTGGTTGGTATCTGTATCAAATACCGTAGCACCCACAATATTACTAAGAAAAATAAGGACTTCGAAACGCTGAAAATTATATAGAATAGTTCTAAATAAATTAGGTAATTCAAAATTATTTTTTTATTATCCCACCCTATTATCATTTGCTTTTATTGATTCTAAAATCCATTATTAGACATATTTCATAAAATCTGAGAAATTATAGATAAACTACTTCTCAGATGAAGTTTCTGGGGGGAATTAGGAAAGAAATTTTGAAGGATTTCGTTCAAATTATGTATGTTGAAACCTTAAACGAAATATAGGCAAATGAATTATGAAGGCAATTACTCTTTTAAAAAAATATCAACTTCGAAAAACCGCACATCGACTAGGAATTTTACAATTTTTTTTAGACGAATCTAAACCTATCTCTCAACGGGACTTACAAAGCAAATTTCCTGATTGTGATAGAGTTACGATTTATCGAATTTTGAACTTATTTCAAGAGAAAGGTTTGATTTATCGTATTGTAGATACAGATAAGGTAGTACGTTATGCGTTTTCGAAACCTCAGAAAGAAATCCATCATCATGAACATATTCATTTTAAATGCGAAGATTGTGGGAACATTTCTTGTCTAACAGATATTACTGCCGAAAATTTTCCACTGCCCGAAGGTTATACGATTCGAAATGTTAATTTTTTAGTTCTTGGGACTTGTAAAAAATGTAACCAATAAACTATGTATGTGATTGTAGATGTAGAAACTACAGGCGGTACGGCACGACACGAACGAATTACAGAAGTTGCCTTATTTTTATTTGATGGAAAAACGATTACCGATTCTTTTGAAACACTTATTAATCCCGAAAAGTCTATTCCTTTACCAATTACTCAATTGACGGGCATTACCAATGAAATGCTTCAGGATGCGCCTAAGTTTTATGAAGTAGCTCGGAAGATTTATAAAATGACTGAAAATAAAATCTTTGTCGCTCATAATGCCAATTTTGATTATTGGTTTCTTAAGCATGAGTTCAAACGACTTGGCGGACATTTCAATCGAAAAACACTTTGCACTGTTCAATTAAGTCGAAAACTACTGAAAGGACATCGATCTTATGCGCTTGGAAAATTATGTAGTGATCTGAATATTACTATTAAAAATCGCCACCGAGCCGCAGGAGATGCTCGTGCTACCGTAGAGCTTTTTCAAAAATTATTGGAGGTTGGAGAAGAAGAAATTCAAGGAAAATTAGCGATTAATATCTCAGGATTACACACAGATCTAGATAAATCAATCATTGAAAATCTGCCTGAAGATACGGGAGTTTATTATTTTCGAGATGAAAAAGGAGCATTAATTTATATTGGCAAAAGTAAAAATATCCGACAGCGAGTTTTGGCACATTTTTATAATACTTCGACTCGTAAGGCTCTCGAAATGAAAAATCGCATTGCTCATATTGATTATCTACTTACAGGAAGTGAACTAGTGGCACTATTAAAGGAATCAGATGAAATCAAAAAACATCAACCCCATTATAATCGGGCGCAACGGCGAATGATGCAACATTATGGGATTTATCTTAAAACCAACGAAAAAGGCTACTTGGGAATCCATATCGGAAAAACTTCTAGAGTCCGAGAAAGTCCGTTGACTACCTTCGCTACCATTGATAGAGCCAAATCTTACCTGTATGCCTTAACAGCTAAATATGAACTTTGTCAAACTTTTAATGACTTATACGGTAATGCTGGAAATGGCTGTTTTCACTTTGAAGTTGGCAATTGTCAAGGAGCTTGTATAGGGCAAGAACTTCCTGATAGTTATAATCTTAGAGTACAGAAAGCCTTGAAAAGTTTCACATTTCGGGATGAGACTTTTGTAGTTATTGATGAGGGGCGAACGATAGACGAACGAGCGATAGTGATAGTCGAAAAGGGTGTTTATTTGGGTTTTGGATTTATAGAGATAAATGAACTGATTAAAGACTTACAAGGTTTTAAAGACGAAATCGAATATTATGCTGATAACCATGATGTACGTCAGATTTTAACGACTTATTTGCGTACTCAGAAAGTCAAAAAACGGATTTCGTTTTAGGTTTTTGAAAATTTGGCAATATTTCAAGGCGATTAAGGGTTTTAGAAGTGAAGTTTTTAGGCAATTTTATGAACATTCTAAGAATCGAATCACAAATGACAATGAAAAAAATAATTCTTTTAGTTCTTTTATTTTCAAGTAGTTATATATCAGAAATCGTAGCTCAAAACAGTATTGGACACTTTAGTGCAGGCTTGGGTGTAAGCCGTTCAAGGTATTTTGGAAAGAGAGAAATGTACCCCATTGGTGCGCCAGAATATTTCCCACGAATGCACGGAGCGAGACTATTGTTTATGTATGGTAAAAATAAGTTTCGAATCAATTTTGGCTATACTTACTATCCAGCACAAGCCGTAGAGTACAAAAAATATTATCCTAATGCTCCTTATTATAATATCACTTCCGATTTTTCGATGATGGAATGGGACTGTGATTTTGTCTATTATCCTTTTCGATTTTCGACTTATGAGTTTGGTGGAGTCTATGTCTTAGCAGGTGGGACAATACGACATCATGTTTTTGATTCTACAATTCCGAATCCGTATGTTTCTGAAGCTAAATTATTTGAAGATGAACGAGTGATTGGAACACATCTTAATGTAGGACTAGGATTAGAAAGCGCACTTCCTCGAACATCATTTTTAGTATTTATGGAGGGAAGATTAGGAATTCATACTAATTCCTATGTGAATCCCTCAGAAGAGGTAAATGGTTATTTGGCTTATCGAGACGCAGTTGGAAAGGGAACAGTCGGTGATAAAACATTGAATGACTATCTGAGTGCTTACAATAACAAATCTTATACTACGATTAAAGAAACTCAATTAGTGAATTTCTGGGCAATTTCTATAGGAGTTCGTTATATATTCCCACGAGAAGGAGAGCCTCCTCATTCTCGGTATAGAGGAAGGGGACGTATCAAAACCACTAATCGAGGGCGAACCCATTCTAAAAGAAGAAAATAATTCAACCATTTGATTATAATTAATATTAATTGAAATATTGTAGTTTTTACTTTTTGTGATATTAACGGTGATTCTAAGTGTTTTTAAGCTCTTAATTTATCCCGAAAATCTAATCAAAGTAGTGCGTTATTTCGTAAAATAAGAAATGACCATCTGATGAATTTCTAATTTTTGAAGTTGGAAAATCTGTCATAAATCGTTATCTTGAAGCCCAATTAGAAATCGAATTTGGGGATAAATCTTGCCAAAACGTCAGTTTTTAAGAACTTTTGGAACATTGGCACTACTATTAAGGTAGATAGATAAAATACTCAAGAATTTAGATTACCCTATAATTAATAATTTGAAACTATGAATGAATACTATTTGCGTGTCAAGCGGTATCTCCAAGAATTGGGGTACGATATTACGCACGAAGACCACGAAGATGAGATTTATGTGGTGAATGATGAAGAAAATGGCATCAAAAACCTTATCATTGATTGTGAAGATACCATATTGACCCTCGAACAGTTTTTATTCTCGTTCGAAAAGGATAATACCGATATGTTCAAAAGCTTACTGATGAAGAATCGGGAAATCGTACACGGGGCATTTGTCATTGATGATAGCGGAAGTCGAGTATTATTTCGAGATACGCTCCAGCTTGAAAATCTTGACCTCAATGAACTCGAAGCCTCCTTGAATTCGCTCAAATTATTGCTTGCTGAATATTCGGGCGAAATCATCAAATTTTATAATAATTAAACTAAAAATAAAATAGCCATGGGAATTTTTAGTCGTATATTTAATATTGGGAAAGCCGAAGCACATAGTGCGATTGATAAATTGGAAGACCCCATTAAGATTACGGAACAAGG
Organism: Cytophagales bacterium UBA2561; assembly: GCA_002340355.1. Lineage (GTDB taxonomy): Bacteria > Bacteroidota > Bacteroidia > Cytophagales > Thermoflexibacteraceae > UBA2561. The sequence continues at coordinate 60,341 of DDLX01000030.1, read as the reverse complement.
GATTCGAGACCTCAAAACTGACCTGAACAAAAGCATGCAAGGACTTGCTGAAATTAAAGCCCTTGCGATTCGTACCAAAAACGATCATCATAAATTTAAGAATGAAGCAGTAAGTTGCGAGAAAAAAGCGATGCTCTTGCTCCAAAAAGCACAAACAGGACAAATCACTCCTCAAGATGCTGACCGTTTGGCAGGCGAAATGCTCCGAAAGAAAGAAAAAGCCGAATCCGAAGCCGCTCGAACAGGTAAAGAACTCCAAACTCATGAGACACAAGTCCGAAATATGGAGGCGAATATCAATACCTTGAAAGGAAAAGTTTCTGAATACGAAAATGAACTTCGTACTCTCAAAGCACGAACAAAAGTCGCTTCTGCAACTAAGAAAATTAATAAGCAATTATCGCAAATTGATTCGAGTGGAACGATTGCAATGTTAGAGCGAATGAAAAGCAAAGTTGAAGAAGATGAAGCACTTGCAGCTTCGTATGGCGAAATTGCTCAAGAAACCAAAAGCGTGGACGACGAGGTTGATCAACTGCTTGGACCAGGTGCAGGAAGCTCAGATGACTCTTTATTGGCATTAAAAGCTAAGATGGGACTTTTGGGTGATGGTTCTGAGAATAAAACTGATGGTAGTACCGAAAACAAAGGCACGGCTGGTGTTTAGTTTTTAAGTCAATAAACTATTGATTTTTAGTTATTTAAACCTGTGAGATGTGAAAAATCTTATAGGTTTCTTTTTTATTTGTCATTTCTAAAAAATCACCCTATCCACCACTATGGAAAAATGGCTTTTTAGTCTAAATAAAGGTTATTAAATAATTTTTAGTAGGGTACAAAAAAATAAAATCCTCATGATACTTATTGCTGATAGTGGCTCGACCAAAACTGAATGGCAACTTATTTCTCCTCAATCTACCGAAACCATTTTAGGACAAGGTATTAATCCATACTATCAGAATACTTCAGATATTCATCAAATTATACAAAATGACCTTGAAAAATGGATAAACTATCAACCCAAAAAGATTTATTTTTATGGTGCAGGTTGTACTCATCCTGAAAAAAATGATCTTATTCGAAGTGGTTTAAAAGCTATTTTCCCAAAAACTAAAAATATTCTGATCAATAGTGATTTATTGGGTGCAGGGCGAAGTCTTTCAGGAAATCAGGCAGGAATTATTTGTATTTTAGGAACAGGGACAAATGCTAACTTTTATGATGGTAAAACTTTTCCTAATTATCTGTCATCATTAGGTTTTTTGCTAGGAGATGAAGGAAGTGGAGCTTACTTTGGAAAATGCTTAATTCAAGATTTTTTACGTCAAGAGCTTCCTGAAAATCTAGCATTTAAGTTTAAAGAAAAATATCCTATTAGTCGTCAAGAGCTTATCCAAAAAGTCTATCGAACCAATTTCCCGAATCAATATTTGGCTGGTTTTATCCCTTTCTTACAAGAAAATCTAGAGTCAGACTATACTCAGAAATTGTTTGAAAAAGGTTTTCAGTTATTTGTGGAAAAGACGCTTTCTAAAATTGAAAATTATCGAAACTATCCTGTACATTTTATGGGATCGATTGCTTTTCATTACCAAGAAATTTTACAAAAAATCTTGGTAAATGAAAGGATTACAATTGGAAAAATAGCTAAAACACCCAGTAAAGGACTTCGAAGATATCATTTGGAGAATCCATAAAATATTAATTAAAAATCTCTAAAGTGTGTCTTTGAAGTCAATAATAAAGGAATTTCTTTTTCTGTAACCATCTTAAATTTTATTGTTGTCTTTTTTCATAAAGTAATATTTATCTGCACTTTAGCAATATCAGTTATATTCCAGAATCATATCGGCTACCGCATCCACCCAGAGTGGTTCAATATTTAAACTTTCAACTAGTTCCCAATGTATTCCACCATTTTCTTCAAAAACTTCTTTGTATTCTTGCCCTACTTCTACAGTAGTTTCGAGACAATCCGAAGTAAAGGCTGGTGAAAATGCTAAAACACTTTTTATCCCTTTTTTAGTTAGATTCAAAATAACCTCTTCAGTGTAAGGCTGTATCCAAGGGTCTTTTCCTAAACGAGATTGAAAACAAACAGTATATTGATTTTCAGATAGTTGTAAGGCTTCTGCTAATTTTCGAGAGGTAGCAAAACACTGTGCTCGGTAACACAATTTGTTTTTAGGATGGAGTGTCTCGCAGCAGTTTTGGGTTAAACATTTATCCGTAGTATCAGCTTTGCGAATTTGGCGTTCAGGAAGTCCATGATACGAAAAAATAAAATGTTCAAAATCTGTTTTTTGACGATGCCTTTGTCCTAATTCAGCAAAAGTTTGAATCATTTTGGGATTTTCAGGATAGGCATCTACTAAAATCATTTGTGGAATAGTTTGCCATTTTCCTACAATCCGAAAAACTTCCTGATGTACTGAGCCTGTAGTTGCTGAGGCGTATTGTGGAAACAAAGGAAACACGATGATTTTATCTAATCCTTTGTCTTTGAGCTGGTTCAGAGCCGATTCAAGACTAGGATTTTGATAACGCATTCCTAAAATAACTTCGTAATTGTTACCTAATTTTTCTTGTACCAAATCCCTTAACTTTAATCCATTGACCAATAAAGGAGAACCTTCTTTTGTCCAAACTTTTTGGTATTCTTTGGCAGATTTGGGCGAACGAAAAGGTGCAATAATGAGATTGACTAATAAAAAACGCCCGATAGGGTTAATGTCAATAACTCTTCCATCCGAAAGAAATTGACGTAAATATTTTCGGACATCAGGAGTATTGGGACTGTCTGGTGTTCCGAGATTGACCAGTAAAACGCCCGTTTTAGATTGCATAAAATTAATTTTTTTTCGATAACCAATGCTCTTAACTACTAAATTCAGGAAGATGTTTTCTGAAACCTATATTGTTTTTCTAAAAGATTTAGCTATAAACAGTTTTGAAGCTTGTCACTCTACCCTACTAAAATTTCATTGATTTGCAAATTATTGATTATCAGTTTGATTTAATCAAATTTGATTTTTCCATAGCGGTGGGTTTGCAAATCCACCGCTATGGAAAAATGGTTTTTAGCCCTATAAATAAAGATTATTAAATAATTTTAATACTAATATATTTTATAAATCATTTTTAGGTAGGGTAGAGCAGAAGTTTATTTTTTGAATAAATCTTAAAAAATATAAAAATCAACTATTTCATACATTTGTTTGAAGTCGTATTAGGATTTAGTAAGGGCTTTCTTGTTCCTTTTTATGATTTTGGATAAATATATTCTTGAAGAATACCTTAAAAAAGTACAATATTTGATGATATATCTATTTTAAAAGCTCCTAAATTTTAGTATCTTGCTAAAATGTTACTATACTTTATTACTTCAATTTATCTAATCAACAACCATTTAATGTTATAAAACTTAATTCTATGCAGGATTTTATACAGACGAATGTAGAGATAGTTTATGAAGGACAGAGCGTTTATCTTTATCAATTAAATCATCAGGAAGTGGTAAAGGTTTTGCAACCTAATGTCTCAAAATATCAGGTGGCGTTAAGTTACCTGCAAAATGAATATGAGTTAACCAAGAATTTAGAAAACAAGGGAGTTCGGAGAGCTTTGCGTCTAGATAGTTTTGATCAAAAACCAGCCTTATTTTTAGAATATGTAGAAGGAATATCACTTAGAAAATTTGACCAAAAACTGTCAATACTAGAGATTGTGCATTTGATCATTCAATTGAGTGAATGCTTAGATTATATTCATCAGCAAAAAATTATCCATAAAGATATTAATTCGAATAATATTATTATAAATCCTGAAAACCATAAAGTTACATTAATTGACTTTGGCATTTCTTCACGAGTAACTCAAAAGGAATATCATCTTGGGAATCCTAAGCATCTTGAAGGAACACTTAAATATATTTCTCCAGAACAGACAGGACGAGTAAATAAGGTCATTGATTATCGTACTGATTTATATTCTTTAGGAGTTGTATTCTATGAACTTTTGACAGGAGAAGTGCCGTTTGATTTTGAAGATTCGATGGAACTGATTCATGCTCATATTACTATACCAGCTCCATTTGTTCACGAAATTAATCCTAAAGTCCCCGTTATCTTATCCGAAATAGTTTCCAAGTTACTCAAAAAGAATGCTGAAAATCGTTATCAAACCGCTTTGGGCTTGAAATATGATTTAGAAAAATATTTAACCTATTTTAATAAATATGCTATTCTCCCTTTCTTCGAACTAGGCGAAAAAGATTTTTCAGGAAAGTTACAATTACCTCAGAAATTATATGGAAGGGAAGCCGAAATTCAGGTTTTACTAAACGCATTTGAACGTACTAGTCAAGGAGCTAAGGAGTGGTTGTTGGTTGGAGGATATTCGGGTGTAGGAAAATCGGCTTTGATTTATGAGATTCACAAGCCTATTACTGCCAAAAAAGGCTATTTTATTAGTGGAAAATTTGACCAATATCAGCGTGCGATTCCATACTATGCGCTTCGTCAGGCATTGGCAGAACTGGTGCATCTTTGGTTGATGGAAGATGAAGAAATTGTAGAGAAATGGCGGTTGCAAGTCCGAGAGGCACTTGGGGATTTGGCACAAGTGATTATCGAAATTATTCCTGAGCTTGAACTTTTAATTGGGCAACCTGCAAAAGTGCCTGTTTTGGAGGGAGAACAATATGCCAACCGTTTCAATTATGTTTTTGGGCTTTTCATGAAAGCCATCTGTTTACCAGAGCATCCCTTAGTTATTTTTATTGATGACTGGCAATGGGCAGATAGTGCTTCACTCGAACTATTTAAGGTGTTACTTGCGGACGAATCCCTCCTAAATGTATTATTTATTGGAGCTTATCGAGATAATGAAATTGTTGATTCTCACCTTTTTACTCAAACCTTAAACAATATTCAGAGTCTTAATATTACTCCCGTACAAATTATTCATTTGAAAAATCTTTCACTGTTTAATGTTTGTGAATGGGTGGAAGATGCCCTCCAACAAACTCCTGTGATAGAACTAAGTAAGCTGATATACAATAAAACAAACGGAAATGCTTTCTTTACTGCCCAGTTTTTAGAACGATTATTTGAAGAAAAGTTGTTGCAATTTGATTTTCAAAAGAATCGTTGGACTTGGGATGTGGCACAAATTCGGGCGCAAAATATTACGGATAATGTTGTTCATTTGATGGCAGAAAAAATCCAAAAATTGACCTTAACTATCCAAGAACTTCTCAAAATTGGCGCATGTATAGGGACGAGTTTCGATTTGACATTTCTATCAATTGTTGCGGATAGACCTAAAGAAGTTTGCCAAAAATTATTGGAAGAAGCTTTACAAATTGGTTTAATTCTACGACAAAGTCATCAAACTTATCGTTTTGTACATGACCGTATCCAACAAGCTACTTACAGCTTGCTTTCAGAAACAACTCAAAATGCCTTGCATTATGCGATTGGGTTTCTTTGGTTAGAGAGGGTTTCTGAGAAGGAACGAGAAGAAAAGTTGATAGATATCGTTACTCAACTCAATTATGGACTAGGTTTAATAGCTACTTTAGAAGAAAGACGTACCTTGCTGAATATCAATGTACAAGCAGCAAAAAAGGCTAAAAGTTCGGTAGCCTATGTTACGGCATATGAGCATTTTCAAATTGCAGGAAATTTATTACCTGTGGATGTGTGGGAAAATCACTATGATGAAGCTTTTGAGCTTTATAAAGATTGGGGAGAAGTAGCTTTTTTAATTAATAAGAAAGAAAAATCAGCTGAATTATTAGAAGTGGCATTCCAAAATGCTGAAAATATCTATCACAAAACAGAAATTTACTTGCTTCGAATTCGACAAAAAAATAGTGAAGCGCATTATATTGAAGCGAGTAATGAAGGAATTTCTGCACTTAATTTATTTGGATATAATTTGCCTCTCATTACCGATGAGAAATTCTATACGAAAATAGGTCGTCAAGAGTTAACTCAATATTTAGAAACGATTCAGAATGAGACTCCTCTAATAAAAATTGAAGAATTGCCTATTCTGACTCAGAAGGTACATCTGACTTGCATTCGCATCATTAATACGATGTTCGATGGTGTTTTTATGGGAGCACCCTATGCGTATTTGTATATACTAGCTAAAGCGATGAATTTATCCCTACGATATGGAAAGTCAGGATATCTTCCACTTTTATTGACCAATATGGCAATTGTACACTCAAGTATGAAAGACTATTCTTCTACGTATCTAATGGGACAAATTGCTGCTCGAGTCCGAAGTACGCTTGACTTTGAGGATATTAAAGCTCGATTTAGTACGATGTTTGGTTATACTACTCTAGCTGCTGAACCTATTCGAAAAGATATTAATGCTCATCTAAAAGCCTTCCAAATAGGGCTAGAAGTAGGAGATTTTGCGTATGCTGGATACGGAATTGTTATTGCTACTCGACATGCTACGGTGTTGAGTCTGAGCGATGTAATTCAACATACACATACAGCAGAAACGTTTTTTCGTAAAAGCAATAATCCGATGTTGTTATTGGTAAGTAATATGCAGAAGGGATTTATTCTGAATGTAGAGAGAAAGACAAAGAGTAAGATATCTTTTGATCATGACCAATTTATTGAGGCAAAATTTATCGAAACTTTTCAGGATACAGCACCGACTTGGGTGATGGTTTATCGAAGATTCAAGATTCAAAGTCTAGTCATTTGGCAGGCTTTTGAAGAGGCTTATTCTTTAGTCGAGGATAGAGAACAGAGCCTCGCTTTTGTAGGGGCAATCGATATTGAATACAGAGGAGCTTATTATTTTTATAGTGTTGTGATTGTAGTAGGATTATGGAAAAAAGATAAATGTACTAAAGAAATTACTCAAGCCTTGATAGAAGAAGCTCTTGAAGAAATCAAATTACTTTATGAAGTGAACCCAAGCCTCTTCGAAAGTATTTATTTCTTGGTTTTAGCCCAAAAAGCTGAGTTTGAGCAAAGAATGTTTGAAGCAATGAATTATTATGATAAGGGTATTGAGTCAGCTCTCACAAATGAACTTACGATTTATGTGGCTTTGGGAAATGAATTGGCTGTACAGTTTTATCTCTCTATCCAAAAACCACAATTTGCGAGCCTTTACTTAACCCAAGCCATTAATTACTATGAAGTTTGGGGAACGGAAGCCAAAGCCAAAAATCTCAAAAGACAATATCGTTATATTTATGCCCGCCATCAATCTTCCCAATTGCAGACCCTCACAACTGACTTCTCAACCCTTCAGGTAGCTCCACAAACCGTATATACTTACCCGACAGAAACAGGAGACAAAGTGCTGGATATAAATACATTACTGAAAGCTTCGCAGACAATTTCTAAGGAGATTCATCTAAGTAAAGTATTGGAAAAAATGCTTCGTTTCTTGATTGAAAATGCAGGAGCAGATAGAGGAATACTACTTTTGGCACAAGGCGAAGAATGGTTTATACAAGGTGAAATTGATGTACAAGGAAATCTGGAAACATTACAAGAAATCCCACTTGTGGATGCTTACAAAACGCTTTTTGTCAAGGCTATCAATTATATTTTAAATACTGAAGAGTTGCTTGTTGTACAAGATATCTCTCAAGATACTCGTTTTGCTAAGGCTAATTATGTCCGTCAAACTCATCTGAAATCCTTATTATGTTTACCTATTCTTAATCAAAGGAAACTTATCGGTATTTTGTATTTAGAAAATTCTATTGTAACAGGTGTATTTTCAAAGAATCGAGTGGATTTACTTCAAGCTCTCGCTACACAAGTCGCTACGGCTATTGAAAACGCCATGCTGTACGAAAACTTAGAAGAAAAAGTACAAGAACGTACCCAGCAACTTGAAGCCAAAACCGAAGAAATGAAAGTACAAAATGAGGAACTTACCATTATTTACGATAGACTAACTAGCCATCATGAGATTTTACAAAAGCAAAAAGAACTAGTGGACATAGCTCATCAAAAAATTAGGGATAGTATTAATTATGCAAAACGTATCCAAAGGGCTATTCTGCCAGAAGACGAACGGATTAACTCTATGATTCCACAGAATTTTGTCTTTTTTAGACCTCGTGATGTGGTTTCAGGAGATTTTTATTGGAGTGCATGGGTTAGAAGCCGTCAAGGAAATCGGAAAATTGTATTTGCTACAGCAGACTGTACAGGACACGGTGTGCCAGGGGCATTTATGTCCATGATTGGAGCAAATCTACTGGCACAAGTCGTTAGTGACCGCAAAGTAACCGAGCCTGATATGATTCTAACTCTTTTGCATGGAGGAATCCGAAACCTATTGCGTCAACAAAGAACTAAAAATCGAGATGGAATAGATATTTCGATTAATGTCATTGATTGGAATGCCAAAACGCTGGTTTATTCAGGTGCAAAACGTCCTTTATATTATGTTCAAGATGGTGAAATGCAACAAATCAAAGGCAACCGTTATGCTGTAGGTGGGTATTTGAAAGGAGTAAAAAGAAACTTTGAGGCACATACGGTTAGTTTTGCCGAGAGTCCGATTATGGCTTATACTTTTTCAGATGGTTATTCTGATCAAATCGGTGGCAAAAATGCTCGTAAATTCATGAATAAACATTTTCGGAATATGTTGTTTGCGATTTCGAATCAGGATATGAAAGCCCAGAAAGAATATATTACGCAGGTTTTTGATAAGTGGATTGGAGGACATCGCCAGATAGATGATGTACTTGTAGTTGGAATGCGATTGGATACTTCAGATATTTAAAAAACTATTTAAATTATTACAGAAATTTCGGAAGGAAGCTGTTCTAATTTTCGTGCTGCTCCTGCTTCTCTGACCCATTTTAGTACCGCTAACATTACTGACTTTCAAGAAGCGACCAATCACCAGAAAACCTAAGCCTAAAAGATAAAGTTGTATCGCTATTTATTTTATTTCGAATGGTTTACCTTGGCTTATACGGTTATCTCCTTCCGTAAAATTATATTGATAATCCTTAAATCTTAAAAAAATTAAGATAGTAAAACATTATATGCTATAAATCTTCCCCTATCGTTTCAATTTCTAGTTCAATACCACCTGTCCATGAGGCAACAAAATTATAAATGACACATCCGAGAGCAGTGAAAATAAATCCCATAATACCGTATATAAATGGCATTGCAAGAAAAAATCCGCCCTCAAAAGGAAAAGAAGAAATATCATGAAATAACATTTGAAGGCTAAAAAAAGGAATGAAAAGACATCCCATAAGAAAATAGATGATACCCCCTACTTTTGCTGTTTGCCAAAGACCAAATCTTTTAACTCGTTGCACGATAGATTAAGTTTAGTTTATGGCTAAATATACATAGAATAGTTCAAAATATAAAGCTTTTTGATAAAAAAAGATAAAATGAAATCAGAAAAGTTCTAAAATCTCCTTTGCCAATCGTCGATAAGCTCTCGAACTTAATGAGTCAGGGGCATAACTTAAGGTACTTGTTCCGAAAGAAGGGGCTTCAATTGTTTTTTCATCTAACTCGATATGAGCATCAAAAACTTTATACGGAGTTTGTTCAATTAAATACTCATAAATTTCCTTGGTAATGCTCATCCGTAAGTCCACCATAACCAATACAATCCCTAAAACCTTGAGGTTAGGATTATAAGTTTTCCGAACATTTTGAACTGTTCTGGACATGAGATCTAAGCCTTTTAATGCCAAAATTTCGGGACGGAGCGGAATTAAGATTTGATCAGCAACCGTTAAAGCATTGATAGTCAGTAAGGAAAGAGAAGGCGCACAATCCAATAAGATAAAATCAAAATCGGAACGTAAAACAGTCAATAATTTTTGTAAAACTCGTGTACGATCGGGATGAGTCGCCAAAGAAAGTTCTGTATTAGCTAACTCAATTGTACTAGGAACAAGTGTAAGTTTCTCTTTTTCAACAAAGGTAGATTGCCAATCAGCATCGCCAAAAAACACATCGGCAAGGTCTTGAGGAGGTTCTACTACACCAAGATGCCAAGTCAAACTTCCTTGAGGATCAATATCCAATAACAGCACTTTTTTGCCTGCTTCTGCCAGAGCAACGCCCAAGTTGATGGTGGTTGTGGTTTTACCCGTCCCGCCTTTTTGATTCATGACCGCAATGATGGAAGCCTGCATACCGTTTAATTTTTTCCAAAACTACAAAAGTAATCTCTTTACTCAAAAAATTCGATTGCTAAAACTCATATAAAATTCGGTTTATTTTATTTCCTGTTATAGTTAAATTATTGATTTTCTACAAAACTGACTTACTTTTTTAACAAAATAACGCTAAGAACGCCTATGGACTTTTAGTATATTTGCCTCAAAATTCGAATAGCGAATAAAAATTTTGCTCAAAAATTACGACTGAAAAACCAAATCAATGAAACACTATCGAAGTATTATTTTTCTCCTTTTAATCTGGAGTTTTGCCCTTGAAAATCAAGCACAAATAAGACCTGATTTGACTCGAAAAATTTACGGGAAAGTCACTCTATCAGATACACGAGTGCCGCTTTCGGGAGTTACTATAAAAGTCAAGGGAATGGAATTTACAACTATTACTGACACAAAAGGAAAATTTGAGTTTGATGTTCCAAAATATTATATTTCTTTGATTTTCAAACGAATAGGATTTAAGTCTAAAGAGATCCGAATTCAGAGTCTTCGTCAGAGTGAATTTAATACAAGTCTTCAAATTGAGAAAACACAAACAGGTTACGGCACAGAACTAACCCTGAATTCACTCAAAAATAATGCAATCACTTCGAGTAATTTAGAGGAAAGTTTTCCAGTAGCTGGTTTTGAACAAGCACTTTCTGGACAATTATTAGGATTACAAGTTTTTACGGATAATGGTTTGACTAATCCAACCGCTAATACGGTAATTCGTGGAATTTCATCGGTAACCAACGGAGTACGACCACTTTATATTATTGATGGTTTACCTCTTTTTTCAGAAGCATTTGATTCGGGAACAGAAATTTTTATGCCTTTTAATCCTTTAACAGATATTTCGATACATGAGATTGAAAATATTTCAGTTTTAAAAAGTGCTTCAGCTACAGCACTTTATGGTGCAAGAGGAGCAAATGGAGTTATCATTATCAAAACTAAGGAGGGTAGGAGAGGGGCAAATTTCAAATTGGGGTATTATGCGGGGTTTAGCCAACCTACTTATAAACCTAATTTATTGAATGCCAGTAAATTTCAAGAGCTTTATCAAGAAGCTTACTTAAACTCAGGAGGAGATTCGACTAGTTTCCAACTGCCATTAACTTTAGATTCGGTAAACTTTGGAAATACCAATTGGCAAGATGAAATTTCACAAACTGGAAGTATTCAAAATCTGTATTTTTCGGCACAAAAACGAGAAAAAAAGAGTAATTATTACATCTCACTCAATTATCGGAATGAAAAAAGTTTTTTGAAAAAAGATGAGGCTGAAAGAGTTAACTTTCGGTTTAATGGTCAATATTACTTCTCAAAAAAATTAAAAATAGGTTTGAATTCAGGAGTTATCTTTTCAGGTAATTCTCGTTTTCCAAATGGTTTAAAAGTAGCTCAGACAGCTTTGCCTATTATTCCAATTCAGGATAGTTTGCAAAATTATTTTTTACCTAATCAGAATCCTGCTTTTATTTTGCAAAATATAGATTACCAGCAAAATAACTTACAACTTTTAGGTAATATCTTAGCAGAATATACTTTTATAAAAGGATTAAAATGGCGAGCGGAAATAGGGACACAGCAAGTTCGTCTAAATGAAAGTTATCATCAAGCAAATATCAATTTAACAGATTCTCGAACTCATAAAAATACTATTTCAGTTCAAAATTTAAACTTAAATACTTATTTAATTTGGGAAAAAGCTTTTGATTGGTATGATTTACGAATTTTAACGGGAGCAAATCTTCAAAAGATAGAACGGAATCAGACTGAAAGTTCAGGGATAGGCTTTACTAATCCTGCTCAGCGTGATTTGGCATTTGCTGAAAACCAAAACATAAACTACTCATTATCAGAAAATAAAAATTATTTAGCTTATTTTGCTGATATTCATTATATGTTTAATGGAACATATTCAGCAGGTTTTACAGTTCGAGCAGATGGCTCAAATTTAGTAGGAAAAAATCAACGTTATCATTATTATCCTACTGTTTCAGCAGGTTGGAATATTTTTGAACGAGATACGCTTTCTCAAAAGAAATTATTTAGTTTTTTGAAAATTCGTACAAGCTATGGATTTACAGGAAATTCAAATTTTTTGAGTATGGCTAACCAAAATTTATATGAAGGACAAGCGAATTATGGAGGAGCATTTGGAATCCGTCCAAGTTCTCAGTTGGGAAATAATAAGCTAAAACCTGAAACTATTCGACAAGTTGATTTTTCGTTTTTATTTGGCTTATTTGATCAAAATATAACGGGTGAAATTAATTATTATCACCGAAAAACAACAGATTTAATTTTAGAATACCCAATTTCATATCTTTCTGGTTATGAGATAATTATTGAAAATTCAGAAAGTGCTAGTTTAATGAATAGAGGTTGGGAATTGGGATTAAATGCCTCATTTGATTTTACGGAAGATTTTCGCTGGCAGAGTAGATTACGTCTCAATTTTACAAAAAATAAAGTTCAATCTTTAGACAAACAAATAATTGAAAACCAAGAAGTTATGAATTCAAGTTTTGTACTTGAAAAACAACCGATTGGAGTTTGGAGGCTAGCAGAGTGGGCTGGTGTAAATTCTCAGACAGGACAAGCACAGATTCAGGTAGATGGACGGAAATTGAGTGCAACCTCTGAAAATATTAACCAAGGTTTAACAGTATTGGGAAATGCCAATCCTACTTATTTTGGGAGTTTTGGAAATGAATTCTTATATAGAAACCTTAAATTGAGTTTATTATTCACTTTTGCGGGAGGACATCAAATTTATAAAGCTGATGATGCTATTTTGTTAGGTAATTTTGGAGCATTTACCCAAAAACAGACAGATTTGGAAAGTCGTTGGACAACAGAAAATAAAAATACTGATATTCCAACCTTGGATTTAGCTGAAAGCCAATATAATATGACAAGTCGTTACTTATATGATGCAAACTTTGTTCGGCTAAAGTCGGTTAATTTATCATATAATTTTGATGTCCAGAGGACTATTCATGCAATTACCATTTTTGCTAATGTTCAAAATCTATTTCTTTGGACAAATTTTCCTGCTGACCCTGAAACGGTACAATTTACATCTAATCATAGAACGGGTTTTCAGTATTTTACACCACCTCAGAGTCGAGTTTTTACCGCAGGTTTCTTTCTTGAGTTTTAGAGTAATCTAATGACTAAATTGTCCATTCTTCATTAAAGAAGGAAATCGTATGATGTGCTGTCAAATCAAATAAACAGGGTACAACAGAAATATAATTGTTTTGGATCGCCCATTCATCAGTATCTTCGCCTTTGTCTTTATTGACAAACTTACCTGTGAGCCAGAGGTAGTTACGGTCATAAGGGTCGGTACGCTCATCAAAAATTTCTTGCCATTTGGCACGAGCTTGTCGACAAATACGGATGCCTTTGGGTGGTTTCTCTTGTTTCTTTGGAAAATTAACATTCAAAGCTGTGCCATAAGGTAATCCTGACTGAAGTACCTGATGGACAATATTTTTAACAGCTTCCTTGGTATGTGAAAAATCTGCCTTCTCATCATAACTTGCTAATGAAAATCCGATAGCAGGAAATCCTTCAATAGATGCTTCAATGGCAGCTGACATTGTCCCTGAGTACAAAATACTAATTGAAGTATTACTTCCATGATTTATTCCACTGACCACTAAATCAGGTACTTGTTGTCGTTTTTGGAGATAATGTTTCGCTAATTTGATACAGTCAGCAGGTGTTCCAGAACATTCATAGGCTTCTACGTTTTCACCAAAAATATCTGAAGGACGCATTTTTAAGGGAGAATGAATTGTAATAGCATGTCCCATTCCCGACTGAGGACTATCAGGCGCAAAAACGACTACTTCACCAATTTCGAGCATCGCTTCAACCAAAAAGCGAATACCCTTGGCAGTGATGCCATCATCATTCGAAATTAAAATTAAAGGTTTTTCAGGCATAATATAAGTTGAGTCAAAGTTTTTAAGTAGAATATATTGAGATGATATATTTTATATGCAATTAGTATTCTGCAATAATTGTAATAGGTGCGCCGTCTGTCTTACGAATTAATAAAGGAAAACAGTATAATTTTTGAATCTGGTCAGGTAATTGGCTCAAATCCATATCTTCAATAATTAAAATATCATTTTCAATAAGGTATTTTTTATGTGAAACTCGTCCTAAAGGTCGGTTTTGATAACTAGTTAATGAAATAAAATCAAATCCAATTATTCGTAAGTTCGGACATCTTTGTCGCAATAAATCTGCTGATTCAGGAGACATCCCTGGATTATTATTCCAAAATTTCCGTGTCCCTCGATATTTCTGAAATCCTGAATTAAGAATCAAGAAATCAGTGTTTTGAGGAATTATATTGATCTCTTTTTTGAGTGTGATAATTTCGTTTTCTTGAGCTTGATAGGCTAGTACAAATGGGTTTTCAAAAAACCAAAAATCTGCATTATAATCATCACTATGCTTGCCTTCTGATGAAAAATGACGGGGGTAATCCAAGTGAGTACCTGCATGATTGGGCATTTTGAGATAACTATTATTTGAAGTATCCCCTTGAGTCATATTACGGGTTTGGGCAATTTCCAAGTCCGACGCACCTCCATACAAAGGCGTTTGATTTGCTAAGAAGTGAGAGAGATAAATTTTTGTGATCATCTTTTTTAGTTATCCAGCATTAAAAATTTATGAGTAGCCTTAGGAGTGACGGGTTCAAAATAATCTGCTCGGACTTGTTTACCGATTTCTTGCAGTTCTTCTTGTTGTTTAGAAGATAGATTCATGAAATAATCAATAGCATCTTTTAGCTCCTTAGGCGTGTAACATAACCGCCAGATTTTTTTTGAAATATTTTTTGGAATAGGATTATGTATTAATCCAGATAATTTACCGATAATAATAACAGGAATTCCTTTAGCAATGGCTTCGACAGCTACACTTGAAGCGGTCGTGATTAATAAATGAGAGGTTTCAATTATATTGTGAAAATTTCCTGATACAAACTCGAAACTTTTAGGGATTTGTTCTGTATAATGCTGTATAATAGCAGTGTCAGGTACGGAAGGATGTGGTTTAATTTTGACCTTGATATTATTGTTATTTTTAGCGTATTGATGCATTATTTTAATTAGATGAATCGATTCATCAAGGATAATAGGCAAACCCAGTAAGACTACGAAATTTTGAGTATCAGGGTATTGTTTCCGTTGTTGCCAAACGTCTTGGTGTCGAAAAGCAGGGGCGATTTCATAAGGTATTTCAGGACAAAATTCGAGTGATTCCTTGGCAAAGCCCTTACCTGAAATGGCAATCTTTTGAGGAAGAAGATTAAACTGATGTTCTTCTTTGGTTGGATAAAAACATAAATAATACTTATTATCTAGAATACTAACTTGATATCCTTTATTTGTAATTTGAGGCATGAATTGATTTAGAGCCAAATTAAATGTTTTGTTAATTGATTGGTTTTCGAACCAAGTAATGAATAATCTAATATCAAGATTTGGGTATGTACTTAATCTTTTGATAAAAAAATAATTCAATAGTGCATTTAATGCACTATGTGTTCCCCATTCTCGCCAATATTCTTCTTGGATTAGTGTAAATACATCAAAGCCTCTAAATTTTAACTTTCTTTTATCATCTTTAAGTATTTTATGTTTATGTAAAGGATAACTTAGAATACGAACATAATCATTCCATTTTAAAAAATCTTCCTTAAGCAAAAATTGTTTAGAATTTCTAATGATTTGTATTAGTCTTGATGAAGACTTTACAATAAAATTTGGTAGATATATAGAAGTTGTATTTTGGTCTATTTCTCCAAAATTAGCGTAATATCTATCATGATATTGGTTGTTTTCAAAGCTGTTATGTAGTATGGATACTTCAGATAAAGTAATCGAATTGTTGAGTAGATTTTTTGATGGGTAGATTTTAGTGAGGATAAAACGTTTAATAATTTCAAAGGTGGCGGCAAAGTATTCTAGTCGAAAATACCAAAAATACTTCAAGCGTTCTAGAAGAGAAGGCTTGTGATACTGAACCTGAATATTTCTTATTTGGATAGTTTCATTCTTTTTTAGAATAGATGCTACTAAATGAGAGTCAGTAATAATAATATCAATAGGTTGTTGTTGGACAAGTAACTGTTTAATGAACGCCAAATGAACTAGTTTTGGGAAAAGTTCATGATAATGTTCGATGGTATTTCGACTAAATAGGGGACTTGCCCACTGATAAGGGCTATCAGGTTTAGAAACTAACGAATGAATTAAATCATTGTACTCTGCACGGATCTCCAATCCTACTTGGTTGAGTAGTTTGGTATGCTCAACATTCAATACTCCTTTTTTGGAAATATCTATTGTTATCATAGATTATGGATTATCAGGATGAATTTTGATTTTATTCTTATTGATTTCTTTATATGTATCGTATATGACATCCAAGATACCTTGTCCTAAATCATGGTAATATTCCGAAACTACTTTTTTCGCAACTCGTGGACGAAATGAATACGGTGTAATTTCGTAATGTGCTTCCATCGAAGTTGGCGTATATTTAATTTCGATTTGATTACTTAATATTTCACGAATCATGCTTAGTAAATCTCGAATTTTAATTGTTTGGTTCCCTGTGAGCATTAAGTAAGAATCTTTATACTCTATGTCACCAGCTACTTTAGCACTAATTCGAGCAGCATCTAAAACATGGATATAATCCCTTATTTCTTTCCCATCTCCCTTACGAGTAATTTTACCTTCTGTAAGTGCTTGATGGATGGCATTTCTTAAAAAGTTAAAGTGATTTGCTCGACGACCATACAAAGAACCATATCGTAAAACAGTATAATTTAAATCATGAACTTTGTGATAATTTTCAATAAAAAGTTCACAACTTTGTTTACTACTTCGATAGAAGGAACCATGCTCGCTATATACATAAATTGTACTGGCATACAAAAATCGTTTTACCTTATGTTTTACACAGGCTTCTAAAATGTAAATTGTACTAAGTACATTTGCTTTGACTGTAGCTACGGGATTGTCTTGTGCTTCTTTAATATCAGCGATACCAGCAAAATGATATACATATTTTGCACCTTTAATAGCATCCTCAACTTGTTGTTTATCATATATATCCCCGATAATCATGGCTTGGGATTCTTGTAGATATTTTGAAGGTTTGAGATCAAAAATCGTAACATCATATCCTTCTTTTGTGAGTGCGTCAGCCGTATGACTACCCAAAAAACCTGCGCCACCGAAAACAATTACTTTTCCTTTACTCATGAGTTAAAATAGTTATTAAGATGAAAAATTGCACTTCTGCCCATTGCCAAAACTGCTTCTTCAGCATTTCCACCAATATGTGGTGTACAAATCAAATGAGGATGAGATAAAAAATCTAAATCAGTCGCAGGTTCTGTTTCATAAACATCCAAGGCTGCTCCTGCAATAATTTGATTTTCAAGAGCAGCCTGTAAATCTTTTGCGTGAATGATTTTTCCTCGGGCTGTATTGATAACAAATGCCGTAGATTTCATTTTTTGAAACGTATCTGAATTAAACAAATATTGCGTTTGGTCAGTCAAAGGAGTATGTACCGTAATCACATCGGCAGTACAATAAATTTCTTCTTTGGAAGCTTCTATCAAATTATGTTCTTGGTAATATTGGTCTTGATTGATGATATCATTGACTAATATTTTACAATTAAAAGGCTGGAGAAGCCGAGCTACTTCTTTTCCAATAAACCCAACCCCGATAATACCAACAGTTTTCCCTGTGAGTTGAAATCCTCCATGCTTATTCCAAGTGCCATTCTTGAGTTGATAAGTCGTTTTATACAAATTTCGACATAAACCAATCATGAAACTCAAAGCCATTTCAGCAACCGAAGTACGATTTACTCCTCCTGTCCAGCCGATTCCAACATTATATTTTTGACAGGCTTCAGTATCAATATTATCCATTCCAACACCGTACTTCCCAATAAATTGTAATTTGGGGCAATTTTGAAGAATCTCTTCTGTGATTTTTTCTGTTCCAATGATTGCTCCGTCTGCATCTTTCAGATAATCAATTAATTCCTGTCCTTTCATTCGTTTGCCATCAGAATTAATTATGACTTCTGAAAAAAGAGCAGAGACTTCTTCACATAAGGTTTTATTTTTGGAAAAAGAAGGAGAAGTGACTACAATTTTCATCAATTTTATTCATTAAGGTTTTTGCAAAATAATTCGCATATGCGAACTGAAATTATGTTTTTGAATCCAATTTTGGAGTTCTCCTTTTGCTTTTTGAGAGCCGTATTTGGATACAGTTGCCCAAAAACGTCCTGGATTAATGTTTTCGTGTTTTAAACCTCCTTCGATAATATTCCAGTCCAATTTACCTGGTGTTGCTTTTTCAATCACTTTAAACCCAACAGATTCAGCTAAAATAGCGGTAGATTCTGGATTAAAAAAGTTCAAATGGTGTGGAGGTGATACACTTTTAGACTTATCCCAAAGTAGCTGAATGTCAAATCCTAATCCACTTAACGTTGTGAATATGAAATAACCCCCAGGTTTTAGATTTTCAAATACTTTTGTCAAAAAGAATTCTGGATTAAATAAATGCTCAAATAATTCAAAAGCAACCAAAACATTAAATAACTCTTGTTGTTCCACTTTTTCAATTGTCTTGGGAATCACTTCGATTCCTTTATTCTGGCAAATTTCCACCATTTCAATCGAAGGCTCAATGGCAAGCACTCTATCTTGTGGACGAATTTTCTTATATTCTTCCAAAAACAATCCAAAACCTGCACCAATATCCCCAATGATTAGTTCAGATTGATTCTTGAAATAATTTGCAATAAATTCGGCACGAGGCTTGAACATTTTCTCCCGTCTTACTTCAGCAACAGGCAAGAAAAATTCTTTTACCCAAAAAGAGGTTGATGGTGAATCTGCATAAAATTGTCCTAACATTTCCATTGTCGGACGAGGATTTACGAAAAAAGTCCCACAATTTTGGCATTTATCATATTGAAAACCATGCTTTACAAAAGCCATTTCAATATTTTTTGATTGACATGCGAGGCAATGATTACTTTTTACAAAACTGGATTTATCCTTAAAAAAAACAGCAACATCCTGTGCAGATAATTCCAAGTATTTATTAAAAATATCTCGCTTACGAATATCATCTTCTGTCATCTTCTAAATTTCTTTTTTTTAGTAATTTTGCAGTAATTCCTCCTACGATTGTATAAGGTTCAACATTTTTATTAACTACGGCTCCTGCTGCAATAATTGCCCCTTTTCCAACAACAACATTAGGTAAAATGACAACATTAGAAGCAATCCAAACATCCTCTTCTATGATAATATCACCAGAAATATGCCCTTGCAGTTTGATAGGAATATCTACTCTATTGGTTTTATGATTAGCCGAGCGTATAATAACACCAGAAGCAATCAAACAATTACTTCCAATTGTAATATTTCCTCCATCTGGTGCGGAAATATTTACATTTTGATTGATATGAACACCTGAACCTATCTTAATATTACTATTAAGTGCGATAAGAGTTGAGTTACGTGAAATAAATACATTATCGTTTAAATTAATCAAATTATGTCCCAATATTCGAACTGAATTATCCAACCTCAAATTTGCCCCACATTGTTTGAATCGGTATTTCATAATATGGTAACGTATTAGGACACCTATCTCACCAGGAATAGCAAATAATAAAGCATCCAGCCAACGTACTAGTTCTCGTACTAACATTATTTTACGAAATATATGATTTCATTAATAAATCCGTGTCCATTTTTTGAATCACATTCATTAAATCTTCTGCTGTATCCACTGCATACGTCTCTATGTCCGTAAAAATCATTTTGACTTTCATGCCATTTTCCAAGATACGCATCATATCAACTGATTCAATAATTTCGAGTGGAGTCTGTTCCATAGCATTGTATTCCAATAAAAAGTCTCGCTCAAATGGAATAATACAAACCTGTTTGAGCATTGGGATATTTTTGCCTCCTTTTTTGCGGGAAGGAATTGGCTCACGAGAAAAATATAAAGCAAAATTCTTTTTATCTACCACTACTTTGACTTCATTGGGGTCTTCATGTTCTTCTTGTGATTTCATTTCTGCCATCAGGTTTGAGATTTTAATCTCAGGATCTTCAGCTACAGGTTTCACCGCATCTTCAATCATTTGTGCGGTAATCATAGGTTCATCCCCCTGAAGCATCACTACAATATCAGCCGTATAACTTTCGTCTTTTTCAACTTTCAAAAGAGCTTCGGCAGCACGGTCGGAGGCTCGTTCGTGCGTGTCTGCTGTCATCACTGCCTTACCACCAATACCTTCAATGTAGTCATGAATCACTTGGTCACAAGTTGCTACATATACCTCGTCCAAAAGTGAACACGTTTTTGCTCTTGTATAACAGTGTCCAATCATGGGCATACCATGAATATCAGCCATTGGTTTATTTGGAAATCGAGATGATGCCATTCGGGCAGGAATAATCGCAATTATTTTCATAAAGCTTGTTTGATTGAGGTTACTTCCTTACGAGCAAATGTACCCAAAAATAAATAATCTGTACTAAAGGCAACAAAGTTATAGCCTTTTTTAACTTTTTCCAAAACTTTTTCTGCGTTGGGTTCGACGACATGAACGCCCATCCATTTGTCATATTTTTGAGCAATATTTTCATATCGTTCTAAGGCTTCTTTTACGTCAGGTTCGTCATAATCTCCTGGTTTTCCTAAAGAGCCTGACAAGTCATAAGGTCCAATAAAAGTTCCTGCAATTCCCTGTGTTTTAATGATTCCTTCGAGGTCATCAATGGCATCAATATGCTCAATTTGGGCAATGACTTTAATGTCTTTGGCAGTCGTATTTTTGTATTCATCAAAATTAAATCCGTATCCTTGTGCTCTAGCCAATCCTACACCTCGTTTCCCAATTGGTGGATAAAAACAAGCTTCGACAGCCTTTTGAGCTTCTGCCTGTGAATTGACCATTGGAACAATGATACCTTCTGCACCAGCATCTAAAATTCGTTTAATAATGATTGGGTCGTTATCAGCTATACGAACATAAGGTTTTATTCCTTTACCTTGAATAGTTGCAATAAGTTGTTGAGCTTGGAAATAATCCGTTACGGTGTGTTCCATATCAATACAAAGCCAATCAAAGCCTGCACCCGCTAAAATCTCGGCAGAAGAAGGATGATTTAACATAATCCAACTACCTAATTGATAAGATTGATTTTTTTTAATCATGTGTTTACTTCTTTATATGGTTCTGTTATCATAAATACCATTGACATTCTAATTTTTTAGAAAACTTGGTGCTTCTACGCTGTAAACGAGTAAGTTTCACCCGAATATTGGTATTGCATCCTTCAATATATTTAGTATATTTCTTTCCGATACTATGTTTATGACGTTGAAAGCGTCTTTCAAATCCTTTGAATCCATCAGTACAAAAATAATCAATTTCCACTTGTTTTTTAGTAGTTTACTTGTTTCAATAAGATGTTTAGTCACCATTTTAGAACTCGTAGAACAGACTTTTGCCGTATCTCGAAGCCATTTCCATAAGGGGTCAGCTCCTTGATAAAAATACTCATATTGAAATTGTTTTTGACACCTTCGGCAAAGAAAATTTTGACGAGCTGTTGATTTTTTTCCATTTTTAACAACCTTTGCACTCAGGCAATAAGGACACTTTACTTGAACTTGTATCTCATACATTCTACAAGTTTAAAGCCTCTTACCTTTTTTACAAATCTTTATCATACATTTTGAAACATCATCTTAAAGGAATGTGTGGAATCACTAATTGTTCAGGGCATATTTGTAAAAGGGATTCTTGATTAAAATAAGCAAAAAAATAGATACCATTGTTGGTATTTAGATTTAATGTTTTCTCAATTATACTTCGGATCTTAAACAGAAGACTTTCTGTCATATTACTTGAAGACTGAAAAGTTATACGCTCATTGAAAGTAGAAAGAATATAATTAGGAGGTGTTATTTGAACTGACGGAATATTCAGTTGTTCAGATACATCTTTTACGAGCGTTTCTTTTAATTAAAGAATTTCCGTGCATCATCTAGATAATGAAAAAAAGAATTTCTCTGATTAGAAAAATCAAAATGAATACAAGTCGTATGGTATTGTTCTACTGCCTCCCGTATAAGTTCTCCATACTTTACTAATATTCCCACTAGATATTTCCTAGAAAATATAGGCTCTATTATCTGACCATAAGATATTCCTTCAAAAGTAGTAATATCTTTATCTTCTTTACGATACCATTGTTTAGTAAATTTATCAGTTTGATAATGTAATTGGTCATACTCTTTTTGATCAAACCAATCTTCTATAAAAGAAAAGTTGGCTGTCGTTTTTTGGTTTTGTAAAGCATAATAAGGTAAGTAGTTAATACATATGATATGGTTGATGATTTTATTATATTCTGATGAGTTGAGAATAATTTGAATATTATTAATATCTGCTTGTATAAAATCAATATCAGGATAACGCTCTTTCGCAAACTTTACTGTTGTTTATCAATACCGTATTACTCAGCTTTTTTAGGTCAAAAATGAAGATTTTATATTTCATGAGTAAAAACAATTTATAGCCATCATACATTCTACAACACTGTCGCAATTTTGCCTGTGCCAATAATAACCACAGAGTAAATTCTGGACATTACTTTTTGTGTTTAATCTTTACGAAATACTTGCCATCGGCGGTGAATTTCACTATTTTTAGCAATCAAGTCGGGACGACTTTCCAAGAATTGAATTGCTTCTACCATAGAGAAGTGAGGATTTTTAGGAAAAAAATAGTCAATAACAGCACTGATGACTTCAAAATCTTCGGCTGTATCAACCTCAAAATGATAATCTTTATATTTTTGAATTATTTCGGGAGCTTCTAAATTACAAATTCGGAAATGTTCTGTTTTTTGATAAATATGCAAATTAACATGTTCTCGTAACTTTGGTTCTGTAATGTATTTTTCAGCTTCAATTAAGACGTTGGCTGGATATACATAAACTTCAAAACCTGCTGGGTAAGTAGTTGATAAGGCATTCGAAACATAGTCATATTTATCTTTATTTTTTAAATAAAATCCTAATATTGAATCAATTAGTATCGCATCAGGAATAGGATTATCTCCCATAAATTCAGCGTGAAGTTCAACTTGGTACTCTTTTAAACATTCAACGACCCGTCCAAAGACATCATCTTCGCTTCCCCGAAATACCTTGACACCATATTCTTTGGCAAATTTTTCAATGGCATCATCTGCTGGAGCTGTCGAAGTAGCAATGATGATTTCATCAATCAAGCGGCTTTGTTTGATTCGCTCAATTTGATACCAAAGCATGGGCTTACCCATGATGGGTTTGAGCGTTTTTTCGGGTAATCGACTTGACCCCATTCGAGCGCGAAGAGTAGCTGTGATTTTCAAAGCAAATAAAAATATTAATTATTAGATAATTCTTTAAGCTCCTTGGTCCATTTTTTTAACCAATTTTTATGGGGTCGAGCATATTTATGAACAAATTCTTGTCGTACTTCTTGCACTTCTTTTTGTAGCCACCAATCATTCACATTATCATAGACTTTATTAAGATGCTCAGCAGCCTTCCTTGTTGAGTAATGCAAGATACCTACTTTTTCAAGTTTTTCAAAATATATTGGTTCTCGAAACTTATAGAGTTTGGGATGGATAATAATGATAGTAGGTTTATTGATTGCCAAAGATTCTAGATATGTGGTTGCCAAATGGTCAACAACTACAATATGAGACTGTTGCATCTGTTTAAGAAAACTTTTTTTATAATCATCAAAGGGAAAAGATATGCCCACATCTTGAATACGTTCTTTAATATTCCAATTAAACTGATTTGGATTAAGGCGAATAATAACATTATACTCTTTTTTTACTTGTTGTAAAAAATCAATCGAAAAATCAATGTATTTTTCAAGTGTATTAGATGACATTAAATGGATTTGAATTCGGTAAGTATATGGAGGATGTTCTGTCATGATAAATAAAATTTGTTGTTTGCTGGTTTGTTTTCGATTCTGGGTTAATAGCTTAGGATAGGGTAAATATTTTGATTTTTCTGTATTTTCCCAACCCCAATTATAAAATAATGTAGCACATGATTTTTCATAAACTTCTTGATACTCTATATACTGTATTCCGTACCCGCCTCCATGTTGCAGATATAACAATTGTACACTATCCTTATGTTTGGCATACCATGCTTTAAAAATATCATTATTCATTAACATATTAGAAGACATAACAAATTGAGGTTTAGGAATATCTGAAGTAATAGTATCTATATGTGTCTGAAAATCCTGATAACCTTCTAAATAAATAACAGGTAGATATTGAAAAATTAAAGATGTTACACATGTACCAAAAAGAGACTTATCTTCTATTTCTATTTTGTGATTTTTTCGTGTTTTTTTATTGTATTGATTGGCAATAGAAAACTGAAAGCCAAAGTCCTCTATGGAAAGCATTGTTTTTGTTTTCCATAATAAATCAAATATATCAATTTTGTTAGCAATATCAGGAATATTTGCAAGAACTGGAGGTTGATTATTGTTATTATATATAAATCTAATTAAATAAGATAATTTTTTAATTAGCTGAGATTTGTATCCTATTCTGGTATCAATGTGAATATCCTTATGAGGAATAATACGACTTAATGGCGACTTAGCAGGAAATTCATATCCCAAAAAAGTTAGAATTTGGGAATACATTTGTAAATTCAGATTATCTTCTTGAATCTTTTGCATATAATCCAATGATGTTATTGGAATATAATAATCTTTAGGTTCAAGTACGTAAGTATTAAATTTGGGATACTTTTCAATAAATAATTGTAATGTATAGAATCTATCATATAATTGTTGAATAAAATATACTAACCATGAACCTAATAAAATTCGATAATATAATGTATCATAATTAACATGATGGATTTCGTTCAATTTTTGTGTTAAAGCAGATAACGTCTTTTCATAAATGTCATCACATTCTTCAAGACCTTGTAGTATCCTGTCCACATTATTCCATAGAAAAGGAGCATCTTCATGAGGTAAATGTTTCCATTGATGAGACTCAGAGTATAATTTACACCATTCTCCTAAAAATATGATTTTGTCATCCGAAGTATCCCAGAATTCTGTCAGGGCGGTTGTTGCTAAAAACATTTTAATAGTAAATTATTAGTATTCTTTGATAAATTCGAAACCCAAATAGCAATTTTTATTTGTTATTTTAACAATATCATTTGCAAAAAAAGGAGCATCTTCGTATGATAAATGCTCCCATTTATGGGACTCTTTGTATAATTTGCACCATTCTCCCAAGAATACCATCCTATCGGATGTATCCCAAAACTCTGTAAGAGCCGTTGTTACTAAAAACATAGAATTATTATCAATTAAAATTAATCTCCAACAGGGATTCCTCTACTAAATTTATCTATTAGGTCATGGTAATAAAACTTACTAATGTTGCTACTGGATGTTACTAAATTCCTTAGCATTTCTTTCCTATTTTTTATATAACTAAAAGGGTTTTCATACTTTAATAAACCAGAAAATAATACATCCCAACCTCGAATCCGTTCGACTTTCTTAACATCATAGTTATACTCCTGAGCTACTTGCCATGTCATACAATTGACAATCTTGCGCTCAAATTTAGTCGTGTGTTGATAATACTTTTCAGTACGGTTCTTAGTATTAACTTGTACTACGTTTGAATGATTTTCCTTTTCTGTAAATGATGATATACCTGTTTGTGGTTTCCCAAAATAAGTCTGCTTGAGCATATCTGGGTGATACTCAATACCAAGAAAGACACAAATATTTTTAATATGATACTCTGGATCTAGCTGCAAATCTTCGTACTTTAGAACTAAATACTTATCTTTTAATACTTGTTTATTCATTGAAGCAAGTTTTATACTACACATACTAATAGAGGCATGAGCAACAGCAAAATTTGTATCGTTATGGTTTTTAGTAATTATTGGTAGCTTCTTATTACCTATTTGTAGCTTTCTTCTCATTTTAGCAGATAAATACCTTGTACGAGGGTCTCTAATAATATGAATAAACTTAGCATTAGGCAATGCCTTGTTTAAAGTAACTGCTTCTATTTCATTATCTAAAGGTCTTTTTTCAACATAAATTCCAGTATTTTCACCAAACAAACTATTAAATACTGTTTGATAGATTGAATCAAGGGTTATGTCTTGGTTAGTAAGCTGTTTATGATAACTTTCAATGAACGCTTCTCCATTCATTATCTTATGAAACGTTGCTTTTGTGTCATAAACTGATTGAATATATTGATTATGCATATCTATGCTTGCTTCATCCGTAAGTAAAGAAATATCATGTGTATTCAGATAATCACGAGTAAAAAACTTATCAATTGTTTTGTGATGTTTATGATAGTTCCAGTATTGCAATATATGTGTTTCATGAGGACATATTCGTAAATCTTTATGTCCATCCAATAGAGATAGTAATAATGTAGTACCTGACCGAGGTGCGCCACATATAAATAAAAAATCAGTCATATTATTTTTAATTAATTTACTTTTTTGTTAATTCAAACCCTAAATAACAATTTTTATTTGAAAATTTAATAATATCATTTGAAAATAAAATATAAAACAATACAATAAAAGGATAACAAGACAACATCCACATAATTTTGCAAAATGTTCTTAGATACTTTGGAAGCCAATTAAAAAAACGAATTAATGACTTTAAGAATGGACGAGTCTGCGTATCATATAATTTCCAAGCAAGGGGAGACAAACCCTTAATGGTTCTATTCAGCTTAAATCCTCTTGCACTAAAAAACTGCTCCCAATCCTCTACCGTATTAGCAATTTTATACAATTCTTCATAACGTCCATTATCTAATTTTGCAAAATAATTTTTACGTTTTTCATCCGTAAAAGACAAAGAAAGCTGATGACATATAAAATGCTTGGTTACTTCCTTGTCAAAAAGTAGT
Source organism: Cytophagales bacterium UBA2561 (assembly GCA_002340355.1). Classification (GTDB taxonomy): domain Bacteria; phylum Bacteroidota; class Bacteroidia; order Cytophagales; family Thermoflexibacteraceae; genus UBA2561. Next base: position 33,003 of record DDLX01000030.1, on the reverse strand, counting down.
ACGAGCATTTTGCCTCCTTTTTTTAGTATTCTATTAGCTTCTTCAATTGCTTTACCATAATCTTCCAGACCATGTGCAGTATAATAAAATATTTTATGTACACCTTCTGTTTCTAAGGGTAATTGTTCATAAGCTGATTGCATAGCATTTTTGGCAAATCCAATTTCCTTGATTTTTGCAACATGAAAATCTCTTTCATCAATTGCCAGCTCAATATTAGGTGTAGTTAATTTTTTGGAAGGTTTAATAAAATTATCAATATGTGAGGCGTACATATCAGATTTGGATAAATCTGTGAGCCAATATCTATCAAACCATAAAGGAAATGTTCCCCCATGCATGATATAACTATATACTCCATCACCAGAACCAATTTCTACCACAGAGCCTTCCCAATCCAATTGATGAATTAGCCGTGCTGTTAATGTGTCATTAACAGCATCAAATGGTTTTAAAAAATATAAATTGTGGTATTGCCAAAGCCTTGATAATATAAAACTTAATTTTTTTATCATACTATTTTTTATGAAAAATGACATAAGATGTACCCAAGCCATTATAGCCTTTAAACAAATGATTAGGAGTATACTCAAAATCAAATGGTTCATTTTTTTCCTTTTTTCGGACAACCATGTCCATTACCTCAAGAACTTCTTTATTAAGTTCTTCAAATAATGGAATGATTGAACTGGTCAACGCAGATAAAGAATGTTTGATTGTATCTTCTAAACGATGAGTTAATTCCTTTAATTCTTTATATGAGTCTGAAGAGTAATCATGAGTTTGAAGTATCGCACTTAACTTATCAAAATAGGATGTGATATTTTCATTTAGATTATCTCCTAATTTATCATTAATTACTCCAAATACGTCCTTATCCTCTTGTATTGCATACTGCCACCGCATTCTAACAATATTAATCCATTTTTGATATAGTGGATTTTTTGTAGATAGAGGCTTAAAGTACGGAGAATCAATTATAAAAGGCATTTCAATAGAAGGGTACATATTATACAATTCTAAATTTAGACTTTCTGCCCACTCCAAAATATCTAAAATATTGTTTCCTATATAATGAGGGTTTACCAAATAATCATTAATCACACTTTCTGCTGTTCGTCCACCGTATTTGACAGAACGTTCAAGATGTTCCTGAAATAAATTTCGTGCAATTTTGTATAAATCTGCCTCATTATCTGAATTGACATAACAAATAGCTCTATGTAATAATCGTTGAATTAGCCCAGTATCTTCGGCATAACCTGATACGACATAACCATCTTGTTTACAAGCATTAGCCATTCAAGTGAACATATTTTTTTAATTAGGCACATGAGCAATCACACCATGACTACAAACAATATCATAGTTTTCATTTTCAACAGGAAAAGTATCTACATCTCCCACAGAAAAATCAAGCGAATCAGTCAATTGAAAAAGGTCTTTTAACCCATTGGCTCTATCTACTGATATATTATTAAAATCAAACCCTTTTACTTTTGCTCCCCATTTAGCATATACAACATCAACTTCACCTGTTCCACACCCAAAATCTAACACTTTTTTATCTCGAAATAAACTGGGAGGAAATTTTAGATGGTGGAAAAAAAGAGTATATAAATTTTGCACATATTTTTTTAACTCTTCTTCTTTTTCGATATATACAGCTGAAGGACTTACCTTTTGAAATGCCTCTAAAACTTCTTGTTTAAAACCATCATTTTTGTTACTCATTGGGTAGCTGTTTTTAATATAATAATGTTGACCAAAATATTATGGATTATTCTTTTAAAAATAAACCATAAAAATAATTTTAATTATCTTTTTATAATTAGGAAGTTGTTAAGGAGTAATCCTTCTAAACCACTGTTTGTAAATACATACCAAGCGTCCTGAGGTGTATTTACAATCGGATATCCATGCAAATTAAAACTTGTATTTAATAAAGCTCCTCTTCCTGTTTGTACTTCGAATTCTTCAAGAAGTGCATATAACGCAGGATTCGCTTTTTTCTCCAGAATTTGCGCTCTTGCTGTCTTATCAGCAGGATGGCATGCTGCTAACATAGATTGGTACCCTAACTCTGTGGTATCAAAACCTAATGTCATGTGCGGTGAACGTAGATTTTTTGGATTAATTAGATATTTATCTGTGAATTTATCCAAAACTACAGGAGCAAAAGGCATCCAAAAATCACGATTTTTAATCATCGCATTAATTCGTTCTTTCACCTGTAAATGAGTCGGGTCTGCTAAAATACTACGATTTCCTAAAGACCGCTGTCCAAACTCCATTCGACCAGCACAACGTGCCACTACTTTTCCATCAGCTAAGACTTTGGCAACTTGCGTATTTGTAGGATTTTCGACAATCTCATATAAAGATTTATCTATTGAGTTAATAAGCTGTTGTTCATCTTCGTAAGAAGCTTTAGGACCTAAATATAATGGGTCAATTGCTTTAACCTTATCTGATTCCCACACTACTCCTTGTTTAGTGGATAATTCATGAGCCATATATATTCCACTTGAGATAGCTAATGACTCATCACTTGCTGAACCTCCTACAAAAATATCATTGACTTCTGGTAACTGGGCAATTTTACCCATTGCTTTGATATTCATTGCAACTCCTCCAGAAAGTATAATATCATTAATTCCAAAATGAGCCACAGCATTTTTTACCCACTGTACCAATAAGTCTTCCACCCACATTTGCATCCCCCCTGCAATATTATCAAATCTTATTCCGTCTAATCTTTCTTTAAACCAAAAATAACTATCTGTAGGTTTGGTTTTCCATTTAAATTCAATTCCTTCAACACATAAAGTAGAGGCAAATATATCGTAAGCCTCTTTTGCATATTTTGGCTTACTATATGGAGCCAATCCCATAACTTTATATTCATGTTCATTAGGTTTCATCCCTAACACTAATGTTATATATCGATATATTCGAGCAATATTACATTCGATTGTCTCATAAACCCGTTCATAATTACCATTTTCATCAAAAATACCAATTGTAGCATTCAGCCCATCTCCATACCCATCTACCGTAAAAGCTAATACTTTTTTATTTCGCATATGAGAAGCATAATAGGAATAATAAGCATGAGTGGTATGATGCTCAGTACGAATAACTTTGCTGGGATCAATATCTAAATGTTCAGCCACAATTGCTTCTCTTTGAACATCAAATTTATCAGGGTCTGAATTTCTCCATATATGCTGTGGATATTGCTCGTAATCCGCTTCTTTCGTAATTACAGATTCATAGTCTATTGATTTATTGTGATATATAACTGGTAACCAGTACTTTTTTTGTTCCTGTAAGTAATCTTTAATTGTCCAAGAGAACCTTCGATATAAATGCATATGATAACTTGCCTCAAAAGATGCTACTGCCACTCCATCTAAATCTTGAGGCTTCAGACCTGCAAAATCCAAACAATATTGTATAGATTGTTTAGGAAATAAGTCATCATTTTTCTTTCTGGTAAATCTTTCTTCACTTACTGATGCTACAACTTCACCATCAATAAATAAAGATGCTGTCGAAGCTAACCCCCAATATAAGGAAAGTATTTTCATTTTAATTATTTTTTTTAGTAAGTATTAAATGTAGGTTATGAGTTTTATCATACTCCTTATTATACTCTAATAAGCTGTATTCTACTTCAAATTTATTTGAAACATATTGTTCCAGTGCTTTAGGATTTGGAAAAATATCAGAACCCAAAAACTGAGAAGAAGCAGGAAAACTCTGATGAATATAAATATACTTCTTACTCATCTGTGCAAGATTATCGAAATATGCTTCTAAATTATCTAAAACATACCATAACGTATCTTTTGTCATCACCACATCAAATGCAGACTGATACTTTTGTGGAACATCTTCCAGTATATTTCCTTTTTCAAATTGTATATAAGGAAATAATTGTTGTGCCTTTTCCGTAGCATTTGCTGATATATCTGTACCTGTGAGATGTATTTTTGAGTCCACTTCGTGGTATATTCTATTCACAATATACCCCAATCCACAGCCTACTTCCAATAAAGAAGTAAAATGCTAATGCTTATGAAAAAAATTCAAAATACATATCGTCATATCTCCAAAAATACGGTAAGCTGTTTCGTCCTGATGCCATGGAATATCATGTGAGTTCACATACATTTGATCAAACTGTCCTACCAGCTTACCGTCTTTAATGACATAGTCTCGATAATTATTGCTCAAAATTATTTTTTGTATTAAATGTTGTACTCGTAATAATTTTGATTAATGAGTTGCATATCTGGATGTTCGTCCAAAAACTCAATCAGCTCACGAGTTGTGAAATCAGGATTTTTCGTTTCTAAATTGTCATATATAAATTCAGCAAGCTGAATATCTTGTTGGTATTCAATTGTTAGTCGTAACTCTGGACGATTCATTTTAGTATCTTCAATAGGGTGAAGGTCATAATTTGGAAAAGCATCCAAATTATTCCAAATATACCTCATAGGTTCTTCCCTATCCCGAGTATCTTGAGCATTTTTATGACACCATTCCAACAGTTCATATTTTAGTGCTTTAGCAGTGATTCCTTCGGGAAACATCTGAATCATATCATTTGAAACAAAACTATGACCAACCCATTCCAATACCCCCACAATCATATCAAGCAACTCAGCATCAACAAAAGGATATTGTCCTTCTAAACACAAAATTGTATCTGCCTGATAGTTAGTAGCAATTTGGTAATAATTAGCCAAAATATCCTCTTTGGCTCCTCGATACACATTTAGTTTTTCAGCTTTACAAAAAGCCTCAATACTATCGTCAATTGCTTGCGTTGTTGTTGCTACAACAATTTCTGATACACAATTTGACTTCGATAATCTATCTACTATCCGTTTCAATAAAGGTACTCCCGATAAGGGAGTAAGTAATTGCTCTTTTAAAGGGCTATTGGCATTTTGTGCATCTATGATTGCTACTCTTTTCATATTCTATAAGTTAAAGATTGCTACTGTCCGATTTCCTGTTTACGATTTACGTAATTTTCGATAACTATTTTACGTCCATTTACTGACGACTCTTCATTCGCTTCAACTTTACGAGGATAAAAACACTTAGCACATGGTTTTAATTTTTTGAATCCATCATGTTCACTGTGTATCTCACGCATTTTGTTTAGTCTATCTCCATGCCATATCTCATGAATTGTTTGAACACGAGTATCACCAATTGGCTCTTCTACATAATCATCACTACTACACATTACAGCACGTCCATCTGAAGCAATTACAATTCGTTGATAATGTTGAGGACATGAAAAATTATCTTCATAAACAATTTCTGAATCCTTATGCAAATAATCAATTAATGGATTATAAGCAATTAAATCCACATATGGAGCCAATGTATTATAATATTCAGAAGGATCAACACGGATGGCAGGCCACACACCTTGTATTTTTATGACAGGTTTTTTCAGCCCTTTTTTGTCTTTGTATTCCTTAATTCCTTTTAGTTTGGCAAGTGTGTCTGCGAATTTAAGAGGTCTTCTTACCTTTTCATATTGCTCATTAATTCCATCAATCGAAATAGTAATCCAATCCATGCCTGCATCCACTACCTTTTCAAAAAAGTCTAATTTTTTCGAAGCGTTTGTCAAGGTTGCTACTTCTCGGATGCCTTTGTCTTTTGCATATTTGACGGTATCAAGAAACTTTGGATGTAATGTTGATTCTCCAACCCAACTTAATCGTAATGAATACACATTATTTGCAGCGGCTTCATCAATAATTTTTTTGATTAAAGAGAAATCCATCAATCCCTTTCGGCGTTCTTTTTTAAATTGTGCCGTTACAGTTGGACACATAGGACATCGCAAATTACATACATCTGCGAGTTCCAAATCTATCAAAAGAGGATAGTCTCTGACAGTACGAGTATGAGGAAGTTCCTCCCATAAACGACGATATTCGGCATAGTCCTCCTCCCAGCCTTCTGCTAGAATTTTATAAAACGTATTAGTACGTTCTTCGGTATCCATACCAAAATGTCCCTTATTTATGGGGATGTACTCTTTATCTATGTTAGCATCATTGCTTACATGAAAAATATTTGCCTTCATGCTATTATTAAACTATTACCTAAAGTGAGTTAAAGTCAATGTATTAGTGTGAGGTAATTGTGTAATTATTAAAACCTTATGAATTTAGTGTTACTTGATAATATGGAACTAAACTTGCGCCAAAACTTAACTTGAACCAGCCACGTTTTGGACTATTGACCCCCTCTAAATCTACCAAGGTAACTCCTTGCTCATTTAAGAACTGGAAACTATCCCATAACACCGCAGTACCTGTATGAAATCTCCGGTATGCGGGGTCATTTGCACCAAAGATATAGTATGCTTTGGTCTTTTCCAAACCCCAAAAAGCCATGCTTCCTAGGTCTCCATGTTCGGTATATGAAGCATATATTTTTCCTTGGTTGGTTTGGATTAATGATTCAACAATATTTTCCATTTCACGTAAAGCCTCAGACCTTACTTCTATATTTTGTCGATTCATAGTCTTTTCATAAAAAGCAGCGAAAACAGAAGCATCAAAATATTCTCTTGTAACCACGCCTTTCCTTCGAGCATATCGAATTTCTTGTCTCCTTGAGGTTGATGTTTGGCTAAATAAAGGAATACTCTCAAGTGTTGATTTCATATTGAATCCTTGAATGTTCAAATATCCTGTATAGCGTATATCTACTTGATATTTAGGTAGGTCAGAGTGATAGTTATGCCATAAAAAAGGACGCATATCCTGAATAGTTGGATGCAATAGCATTTCTATGGTATCATATTGATTGGTCAGTTCCTGTGCAATATATTCCTGCATTGAAAACTGTTCTGATAATTGCTGAGTAGCATTTTGTTTTGGAGCGGGCTTGCCAAAAATTACACCATTATAGACCATATAGTCATGTAAATACGTTTTGTGACTATCTTCTGGGCTTTCAATTAATAAAACAGCTGCTCTTAGCTCCTGATGATTATATAAAAAGTAAGGTGCTGCTTTTGCCTTCAGTGCAGATAGGTAGCTAGTGTGTGTAAAGATTGAGCCATAAGCGGACTCTTTTACAAACTTGTCCCAATTTTCCCCTAGTGAAACTTGTTCTAATCGGTATTTTGTAGCCATTTAGTTGTAAAAATTTAATATATCATTACTAATTTGAAACACATAGCTTTCATCAGCTTCTTGATTGATCCATAAATTTATTATTGAATCTCCTATAATCTGACAATTAGTGGTTTGATTTTCTATATTTTCAAATAGTACATTAGTTGGAGGATACCAGCTACTCACTTTATATTTTTTAGACAACAAAAACTTGAATAAATCATCTCGATTTTTTTTTACTCTCAGGTTTAAACGCCAATATGTCGTATTTATTGGGTGTTCTATAATTTCTATCTCGTCACAACCTCTTAGGTAACTTTTAAATAGTTCTACTATTTTGAGCCTATGTGATAAATTTTTATCTAAATTTGATAAATGCTTATTCAATATTTCAGAATACTTGTCATCAAACTGGTATAAAAAGTATGGAGTGATTGACTTTAATTTTTTTAAAAATTCATCTTTGCCTAAAGCAAATTTCCCTTCAAAGTAATACTTATTATATAGTTGAGTATGTAACTGTCCTAGTGCTGATACGATCTCCTTATTTCGGCTTATATAGGGCGGTAGAGTATTATTCTGCCTTACTATCTCATTAAATAAACTCTTATTATTTGTTAAGATAGCTCCGCCGTGTTCGATATCTATAATTTTACCAGAACCAAAACTAAAAACAGATACCTCCCCGAATTGACCTATAGGCTGACCATTTACTGTTTTGGAGCCTTGTGCCGTAGCACAATCTTCGATAATAGGCACATTATGTTTTTGACATAATTCACATATTTTAGTAAGTTGACGACTGACTACACCAAAACTATGTACTAATATTAGCACATCAATTGAGTTGATATATTTTTCTAAATCAGTAATGTCAATATTCCAGTCATCTTCAGAGACATCAATGTATTGGATAGAAGCACATCCACTCATCTTGATAGCAATAGGTATATTTATACATACATTATTTGGAATGCCTACTTTACCACTAATTCCTAAAGCCTTAAGAGCTAAATAAATACTTGCAGTTGCACTGCCTGTTAATAAGGCATGGCGTTGATGATGATTGTTTGATAATTGTTGTTCTATACTACTTCTCATACAATGAATCAAAATTGCAAAATTCCTTTCTTGGCTATTTTTTGGGCTATTTTGCTTATGACTTGGTAGGGAGTACCTAACTTATTACTAATTTGCCACAAGCTCAGCTCTCCATCACAATAAAATAGCAACCATAAAGTAATGTCTAACTCATTTAAACTGGAAGAAGTATCAGGCAAAATGGCTCCTCCTGTTTTAGGATATAAGTCATGCTTTGATAGCATAATTTCGCAATGAGGTTGTACATTTTTGTAACATACATTTTCATCTGCCTTACAAATGAGTTGCAAATATAAATTTAAAGTATTATTTATGGCTTGGGGTTTAACAAAATTTAAATCATCAGCAGAAGTGTGATAATATTCATATTCATAGTATTTATCTTTGGAAATTGTCACCGTATTAATCCGAAATCCTTGGGATGAGTATTGGCGTTCGTCACTCCCATGAATATCAAAAGGATAAGTATGATAATCCTCAATCTGATTCTCTTTAAAAACTTGCTCAACAAAGTAATTTAGATAGTGCTGATTATCAAAGCTTTGCTTGTAGCCAAAGTTTCCTTGTCCGCCTACGGTCGTAATCACAAATCCTGACTCAATAGCTTTCATGGCTTTCTCATTCATTGCACAATAAGTGATTGCGCCAATTGTCTCAGGAACAAAAACAATACGATAAGAATAATTTAAGTCTTTTTGTAATAATTCTTTAGCTAAAAATGCTGTTAGAACTACTCCACTAAGGCTATCATTTGCCATTGAGGGGTGACAAATATAACATGAAATTAGATATTCTTTTGAACTTTTACCTTCAATTAACAATTCTCCAACCGATAAGGATCCATTTTCATCCAAATTGGAATCAATAAAAACCTCATATTCGTCATCTTCATGAAAATATTTTTGGAAGTCCTCATAACTTAAGCAAAACCCCCAATCTCGTTTGTAGTAGGTCGTACGATATGGGATAACCTGAGGTAAATCTTCTCGGTAATGCAGATAAGGAAGGAGTTCTTGATATGAAAGTGTCTGATGTACAGGGATAGAATAGCTCACCACGTGTAGATTATGCGTCTGGAAATCAATGATTTTCTCGCCTTTTGAGTTTTTTATCCAACCAGTTCGAATATTCCATTCGGGCGGAATTGTCCAGTCATAAACTGCCATGCCTGATGGATATTCTTTAATTTGTAGGGGGATAATTTCTTGTAAGATTTGTAAACTTTTGCGAACACCATTTCCCGTAATGCTTCGACATATTGGAAAAAGGCGATTGATATATGTATCAATTTCTTGTGTATAATTTATCATTATAAGAAGTTATATCTTTCAAACTATCAAATTTATAATCATACATCTTTTTTGTCAGGAAAGTGTATGGGTTTTGTTGTTGACGTAAAAGATGAGCTACAGGAAGTATATTATACCTGACACTGATACCAGCGTTTGTAGCGGAGAACATACTAGTCGCCTACTGTAATGCCTTGGCTAAATTTATTTAATAAGTAATGGTAGTAATATTATGTAACCGTGTAGCTATGATGGTTTAACTGCTTTAACATATCTTTTCTATTAGAAATATAATCAAAAGGGTTTTTATATTTCAAAAGTGCCGAAAACAAGATTTCTAAGCCTTGAATTCGATTATTTTGATTCAATTTTATAATTAAATTCCTTGGCGACTTGCCATATCATAGTATTAATAATCTTTCGCTCAAATCGGCTGGTGTGCTTATAAAATCTCTTTAACCGATTCTCAGAATTATTTTGTATCGAAGAGCTATCTTCCTTGTTATCAATGGATGCCCCATCTTGTTGACGCTTGCCAAGAAAAATTAATTGCTTCATGTTTTGTGAATAAGTAACACCTAAAAACTCTACGACACGTTTTAGTTCTTGCTCAGGATTTCGTTGTAGGTCTTCGTAAAGCAAAATGTAATAACGGTCTCCAAGTTGCTGCTTATTCAAAATAGCAAGGCTTAACTTGTCATTGAAATGGCAAAATGCATTGTAGCAAAATTTGTTCCTTGAAAATTCGGAATTACTGGTAATTTATAACGCCCAATCTGGAGTTTTCGTAGCGTCTTGGCTGATAAATATCAAGTGCGTGGGTCTCTAATTATATCTATAAACTTTGCTTTTGGAAGCACCATCGACAAATTAAGAGCTTCGGTTTCATTATCTAAAGGTCTTTTTTCTACAAAAATTTTATCTGTTTCCTGAAATATACTCCAAAAATAAAGCCTTATAAATATTTGCTTTGAGAGACATATAGTCATTAAATTGTTCAATTCTAGCTGTATCAATCAATGATGCGATATCATGGGTATTCAGATAATCTCTATAAAAAAACTGGGAAGCCGAGTTATGTTTTTTTATGGTAATCCCAATATTGCAAGATATGTGTTTCATGAGGACATATCCGTAACTCATCATGTCCATCTAACGAATTTAAGAAAGAAAAGTGCAGTACCTGAACGTGAGGCACTACAAATAAAAACAAAATTTTCCATATTACTATGTATTAATTCAAATATTTCCATTTCAATACAGTATCTTCTTCCAAATCTAGCATTACGGTTTTACCAATCACTTCCTCCCAATATTTTGGGCTAATGCCATGAGCAGGGCGTTTAAAAGTCAGCATGTCTTCTGTTAATATTGTACCTGCTACTATTCTTTGATTTAAAATGATGGAGCGTCTTGCGTTTTGACGGGCTGGTTCTTCACTGTTAGAAGCTGATATCTTAAAGTCGCCCAAAAGTAGGAAAGATTTTTCAATATTTTGTCTGAGAATCTTAATGTCTTCTTTATCCATGGCATGATAATGATCATTTCCTTGTAGGGTTTTATCATGCGTAAAATGTTTTTCCAAAATTACAGCTCCCAATAGGGTAGCTATCTCCAAAGTACGCATATCTTTAGGTAAGGTATGATCAGAATAACCAATGATGTGTTCAGGAAAGGCTTTTTGTAACCCATTAATCATCCCTAAATTGGCGTTTTTATCATCAGTTGGATAATTTAAAACACAATGTAATAATGCCAGATCGTTTCCATATTTCTCAATCCAACTGACTGCTTCCTGAATTTCATGTAAATGACTTGCACCTGTTGATAAAATAATAGGCTTATCAAATTTACACATATATTCGATAAAAGGTTTATTGGTCAAATCCGAAGATGAGATTTTAAATACAGGCATTAAATCATTCAAGAACGTGGCTGACTCAATATCAAAAGGAGTACTCAAGAACTCAATATCTACTTGATCACAGTATTTCTTTAGTTCTTCAAACTCAGTCTTCCAAAATTTATCATATTTCTGGAATAATTCGTGCTGACTTCGGGTAGGCTCTTTGGTAATATCCCAATAATAGGGTGAATCTTTAGAAGCAATTGTATCTGCTTTATAAGTCTGAAATTTAATAGCATCCGCGCCTCCCTCTTTGGCTTCATCAATCAGACGCTTGGCTAATTCCATGCTTCCTTCATGATTTACACCAGCTTCTGCAATCAAATAAGGCTTTTGGATAGGAGGAAGTGTTGAGTTTTTTTGAAAAATAGTTCTTATATCCATAAGAATTGGTTAGCTTGATAATAAATCCAATAATAAAGAAACTACTCTTGATTTATTTGCCATAAATTGATGTAGTTTCATTGAGTCATATAATTTTTTGCGAAGTAGCTCATTTGAAATCAAATATTCTACAGTTGTCTGAAATTCTTCATGAGTAGTATCTTGAAACATACCCAAATTTAGGAATCCATTTTCTGCACAGGCGAATTTATGTGTTTTTTCTCGTGCATGATGTGAGATAATAATACTTGGGATATTCATGTGAGCTAATTCATAAACGGTACGTCCATTCGATGAGATGGCAATATCCACTTTTTCCATAATTTTAGATATGATATCTGTTGCAAAAAAATACTCAATAGTATCAGCATGAGTACAATTTTCTAGATACTCTTCTATCAATTTTTTATGTTCGAATCCTTTTCCTGTTATGAGACAAATCTTGATGTTATATTTTTGACAAATCGGTAAGACTAACTCTAAAACTGTTTGGGTGTAGTTATTTGGATCTGTGCCTCCAAATGTAATCAACATGCACTCGACATTTTTATGAAAGTCACGAGGTCTGGCATGTTCAAACTCATTACGTAAAAATAGATATTGACTGCCCCAATAAGTATTTGATGATTTATAAAGTGGCTCATCATACAATTCATTAAAAGTCATATCCGCATGCTTTGCACCACTACCCAAATCCTCAAAGTTTGCAACCTTCACTCCCTCTGCTCTTAAAGCCTGAATATAGCTTTTATCTGTATTTAGGAAATCATTAATAACTAAATCTGGTCGTAAATTCAATACATCTTGAGTCAGATCACGATGCTTTTGCAGATGAGTAGGATAATCTTTTTTAGCAATTTTTTGAATGGCTAGCTCACTTTCTTTTGTGCAAAGAAAATGAATTTCGTGATTATGAATCTCGTGGGCTAATGTTAAGGCTCGGTAGATATGCCCCATACCTATCTTGGTATGTCCTGCGACTACAAATAAAATACGTTTTCGTTGTAATAATTTTTCACAAATCCACCAATCTTGATAATTTGTAATTTCAATCGCCTCTTCATTATCTAAAGTAGTTGGGATGATTTTAGAGTTTTTTTTCCCTTTTTGAATGTAATTTGAAGAGATAATCAAATATGATTTAAATTCAACAAAGACACTGCTCTTCTCTTCATTAAAAACCAAATCGTATAATTGAGTAGAATCTCCCTGCCAAATACGATGTGTTTCTCGCTTGATAGTTAGAAGAATATCAGCATTTTCTTGTACAAAATTTTGATAACTTCGTTGAATATGATAGGCAGAGACTAGGGGCGTATTGGACTGGAAAATGATGATATTTTTGTATTCCCCAGTCCGTTTGGTAATAAAAAATTTCGTTTCCTCTATAATATCCTCGGAATCGAATCTTAAATCATTCCGATAATAATAATTGACTTTGTTCCGTTCACAAATCAAGGAAATTTCCTGACTGTCAGTAACTACGTAAATGTGTTCAGAAACAACTAATTTTGTTGCTGTGTTAATTGCTCTCTGGATTAGTGTAATACCATTTAATTTTTTAACTAATTGGTCAGGAATGACCGCACTTTTTTTAAGAGCTGGTATGATGATACAAAATTCGTTTTTCATTTATCTTAAATCGTCTAAAACTTCACGAGTGGCTGCTAACATATAGTCAAAATCAGGTTCGCTCATCCAATGATGAAATGGAAATGAAATCATATTGTCCCAAAACAAATCTGTATTTGGACAATTCGCCTTACCCATTCCGACTTTCTTATAAAAATCATAGCGATTTAATGGATAATAGGGCGCGATGCATTGAATCTGCTTCTGATAAACAATTCGTTTGAAAAATTCATTCCGTTTACCTGTCGGAAAGTAGGCTAAAAGTAAATGATAATTATGTCGAGTAGAGTTTACCCGATGAAATTCAATATCCTCAAAATCAGCTAGCGCATCAATAAATCGAATTGCTCGAGTACGCTTTTCAGTATTCAATGACTCAACTCTATCTAATAATTTGACTCCTAAGGCACATTCAACTTCTCCTAAACAATAATTATTAGGCATAATGGGTTTACCATTCAATTCTGGAATATCAACATTGCCCATTGCTGGCTCCCAATAGTGTTCTTGTTCAAAGTCAAATGCACAGTGTCCATTATGACGTAACATCGGAATAATTTTAGCTATATCGTCATCTTTTACGACTAGCATACCACCTTCTCCTAAGGTCGAAATATTTTTATGAGAATGAAATGAAAAAATGCCAAAGTCCCCAAAACTTCCTGATTTTTGCCCATTTATTTCTGTACCGATCCCTTGTGCATTATCTTCAACTACGATTAGATGATGCTTCTTTGCCAAGTCCATAATTTCAGGCATATTAGCCACATAACCAGCTATATGTACCACTAAAATAGCTTTCGTATTAGATGTAATGCAAGCCTTGATGGTTTCCGCAGTAATTACGTGAGTCTTAGGGTCGGTATCTGCCCAGACGATTTTTGCTCCTTGTTTGACAAAGGGATATGCTGAAGCGGTAAATGTAAAACTGGGTATTATAATTTCATCTCCTTCGTCAAACTGTAAGAGTTGTGCTGTTAGCTCTAAGGCATCAGTTGCTGTATGAACCGCAAAACTATGTTTGACCCCTAAAAACTCGGAAAACTTTTGTTCAAATTGGTTTCGATATTTACTTTGTGTAAGTGGCTCAGCATCATTCATTGCTTTAACCACTACATCAATTTCTTCGGGTGTATAATAGTGAGCGCGTCCACTATGATGTACTTTGAATTCCATAAAATTACATGAGTTTAAAGGTTTCTTTCACTTTCTCGAAGGTTAGAATATCTGCAAAATGCTGACCTAAAGCATTGGCAAGTGGTTTTTCATGGATTACTGTTGAATTATATAAGGTATTATATTTTTCTTCGGGTAAATTCTTTGCAATTCCTCGTGGAATATCGACCCCTTGTTTATCTGCCATTTTCCAAAATTCTTCGATTTCTTTTGGATAAAAGGCTTCCATTGCTGTCATGGTAATACAATTTCCAATGCAGTGGTGAGTGCCTAAAGCTACACTCAATCCTGCTGAAAATGGATGTACAACTCCAACGAAACTATTGGCAATCGCACAGCCTCCCAAATAAGAGGCGACCATTAACTTCTCTCGATTTTCATCACTCATCATATCCTCACTCAAGAAAATTTCTCGACAAAGTTGGATAGCCTGATGAGAAAAAGCATCCGAAAGCGCATGACGATGAGAGCCATTTAATGACTCTAAACAATGAATATACGTATCCATACCCGTATAAAAATATTGATTCCGAGGAACGGTCTTTGTCAAGTTAGGATCTAGAATTAATTGGTCATAAATGGTATGGTCACTATTCATTCCTAGCTTTAATCCTGTTTTGTAATTGGTCATTACACAGGTTCGGCTGGCTTCTGCGCCTGTTCCTGAGATAGTCGGAATTCCAATTTTATATACGCCTGCTTTTTTGACTAAATCCCAACCTTGATAATCTTCAGCCTTACCCTCGTTGGTCAATAGATTCGATATGGCTTTGGCAGTATCTAATGTAGTACCTCCACCGATACCAATGATAGCATTAGGGAAAGTAGTATATTGATTTTGAATATTTTCAAGTAAGTTATTAATATAATTGGTGGAGGGTTCATCTGTTGAATCTACAAAAAATAGTAAATCATTAGAACGAATAGGCAAGGAGTTAGTTAGAGTCCCATTATCTTTAAAAAATATATCTACTAAATAAATATGAGTATTTTGCTTATGACTACTTAATAATTCTGATAAATTATTTATTGACCCTTTACCAATAAGATATTTTAAAACATTTTTTGAGTTTTTCATCTGCATGTATTGAGTTTATCTAGTGTAATTATAAAAAAATATTATCTAAATAGTTTTGTTTTTTATAACAGATATAAAACTATTTAATGAGCTTATTAGACAAAGATACATTAAAAAAAGAAATTTTGTCTTATGCTAAATAGGGTGAGGGAAATCGTGTTTAGAAATGCCTTGACTTGCTATGTTTAGATTGATTTTGTATCAATTGAAAACAAGACATAAATGTTAATTTTTTTATATAAACACTTATATATCATAAGAGTAAGGTTTGTAAAGTCTTGTATTATCTCAAAATATTAGTTTAAATGAAAGGTATAGTAGTGTACGTAGTTAAATTTATTTTATTAGTGTTATAATTAATTAAAATGGACACCCAGAAACAACAAAGATAAAGTACTGATGTCTATACTCAGTATTGGTATATATTTTTTCTACTTTTAAGACAGATTGAGATTAGGCTATTTTTTTATTAATTTATCAGGTAAGTGTTTAAAATTATTACGTACAATTTATGTTAAAAGCTAAATCAGTTCAAGCATCCAGAGTTATTCGTACCGATATGGTTTTACCCAATGATACCAATCCATTGAATAATTTGATGGGTGGACGAATCATGCACTTGATGGATATTGCTGCTGCCATTTCTGCCCAAAAACATGCTAATCGGATTGTTGTTACTGCTTCGGTAGATAATGTTTCATTTGGTTCACCGATTCAGATGGGAAATGTCGTTACGCTTGAGGCACAGGTGACACGTGCTTTCAATTCTTCGATGGAAGTTTTTGTTAAGGTATTTGCTGAAAATATTCCGAAAGGAACAAAAACATTGAGTAATTCGGCTTTCCTGACTTTTGTTGCGGTGGATCAAAGTGGCAAACCAATTATGGTTCCTGAAGCCATTCCCGAAACTGACCAAGAAAAAGAACTTTTTGAAGGAGCGTTACGTCGCCGTGAGTTACGCTTAGTATTGGCAAATCGAATGAAACCAGAAGATGCCTCTGAGTTACAATCTCTTTTCTTTGGGAGTGCAGTTCCACAACCATCCAAATAGTAGTTTGAATTAATAAGTAAAAATAAAGAAGAAATGCACGAAAGTTATATGCGCCGAGCGATAGATTTAGCCAATTTAGGACTTGGTGCAGTTAGTCCAAATCCCTTAGTAGGATGTGTGATTGTTCATGATAATCAAATTATTGGAGAGGGATATCATCAAAAATATGGCGAGCCGCACGCCGAAGTAAATGCCATTCACTCCGTAAAAAATCTAGAAAAACTTTCAGAATCAATAGTTTACGTAACTCTGGAGCCTTGTTCGCATTTTGGAAAAACACCCCCTTGTGCTGATTTACTAGTTTACCATCAAGTCAAAAAAGTCGTTATTGCACTTCTTGACCCCAACCCGAACGTAAATGGGAAAGGAATTGCTAAATTACAAAATGCAGGAATTGAGGTAATTACGGGAGTTTTGGCAAAAGAAGCTCAATTTCAAAATCGTAGATTCTTGACTAATATTCAAAAAAAACGCCCGTATATTATTCTGAAACAAGCTGAAACAGCTGATGGCTTTTTAGCTCGTCAAAACTTTGATTCTAAGTGGATTAGTGATGATTTTTCTCGGAAATTAGTACATAAATGGCGGACTGAAGAAGATGCTATTTTAGTTGGGCGAAATACAGCATTACATGATAATCCCAAATTGACGGCTCGAAATTGGAAAGGTCGAAATCCTACACGGATTGTTTTGGATAGATACTTAAAATTGTCTCCAGATTTACATCTATTTGATGGTTCAGTACCTACCATTTGTTACAATTTTCAGAAAAATGAAGTTCGTCCAAACTTGGAATTCGTAAAACTAGAGTCCGAAAATTTCCCTGAAAATATTTTACACGATTTATCCACTCGAAAAATTGGTTCACTTCTGGTTGAAGGTGGAAGTGAAGTTTTACAACACTTTTTAGCCTCTGATGTATGGGATGAATATCGAATTTTTCGTTCGGAAGTTAGTTTTGGTAATGGGATTATAGCACCACGTCCCGCAGGAAAATTGATTGCGGAAGAAAAATTACAAAGTGATAATTTATTGATTTTCAGTAATTATTAGATTAATAACTAATTTTTTAGTTATAATTCACCTATTTTTTATCAATTTTGTGGGTAATCTCGTATCTTTTCGCCGATTTAACATTCGTTGCCCAAAAAATAATATCGTTTGTTAAAAGTAAACGAAGTACAAAATTTTGATATTAAATTTATGAAACCTTTAAAATCGGTTCTTTTTTTAGTAAGCTTATTAGGATTTTTATTGAGTCACACAGCTTGTGAAGACTTGGAAAAAGTCAATGAAAACTTGTTGCCTAAAGCTTCAGGAGCAACGGGCGAATTAATGATTTTTATGGATACTACTACACGCCAATCGTCAGTAGGAAAATTAGTAGATTCGATTTTTAATGCCCCTCAATTAGGAGTGTTACAAGGAGAAAAGCGTTTTCGAGTTCACTACATTGACCCGATGAAAATCAATAAGTTTCTAAAGATGCACATCAATTTGATTTTTGTTACTTTAGTGAATGATAAGTCTATTGGAAATCGTAAATTGAAAGAATTTTTTCCAGCTCAAGCTCTCCAAAAAATCAAGAAAAATCCTGATTATTTTATGTTTACAAAGCAGGATGTTTATGCTAAAGGACAGCGTGTTTTACATCTATTTGGAAATAATCCTAAAGATCTGAAACGAAATTTACGAGAACATCATCAGAAATTACTTCGTATTTTTGAGCAAACCGAACTCCAACGTATATCAACTCGCCTCTCAAAAGCTCGTCAAACTGAACTAGAAGCAGAATTAACAAAAAAACATCAGGTTAAAATGCTGATACCCAAAGGATATAAAAAAGCATTTGCAGAGAAAAACTTTGTTTGGTATCGTTTCCCTGAGCGCAAAATTGATCGTAATCTGTTCATTGCTTATCAGCCGTATCGTTCTGAGTCCCAATTTGAACCTGATAGTATTTTAGCATGGCGTAATCGTATCACCAAAAAATACTTATTTGCAGATCCTCAATATCCCGAATCTTTCATTCGTACAGAAACGCTAGAACCTCCTGTTTTTCAACAAATAACACTAAATGGAAAATATGCTATAGAAATGCGTGGACTTTGGCGCACTAATGCCAAATTATTGATGGGAGGTCCTTTTATTGCGTCTATATTTGCCGATACTAAAAGTGGACGTTTATTCTATGTTGAAGGATTTGTTTATGCCCCTGGTGAACCAAAACGAGAGTTAATTCGGGAGCTTAATGCCCTGATTCATACTACTAAACCTGTGGGAAAAAATCACTAATGACTGTGTTAGAAGCACAAAATTTGCTTTTAAAATAACATCAATTATTGATGAAATAGACTTTATTTTGTTGGTGTTTTATAAGTGACACCAACAAAGACGTTACCAGAAATGAACCTAATAATTAAATTTACGGGCTTCATAGGCTTCGTAAATATCATCCCGCCAATGCAGTAAATTCTTATAGTTTTCGTCATCTTCAGCCACATTTTTCTGGAAAATTACGGCACTTTTTTCAATTAAATCTTTAGCATCTGCAAACTCTTCATTGTAGTAACAATAAATTGCTGCCATACCATACGAATAGGCTAAGTTCATATCATCAGTAGGTAATAATTTCTCATATTGTTCGACTTCAATCATTTGATAATGAACGGCTTTATCAAATTCTTCTAGGGCGATATAAGTTTTGCCTATCACATTCGCAAGACTAGCAAGCAATAAGTGTTCTCCTTTGATGTTCTCTATCAGAAATTCGCCATAGGGCAACATAAAAACCCCATTATATCCATCAATTGGATTATTAGCATGAATATTGTTGTGAAAATAATGTAATAGTATAACTAGATGATGTGGCTTTATTTTTAATTTTTTACGTCCCTGACGACTACCTTCGGGACTAAGGCGATAACTTTTGTCTTGGTGTTCGACCCAGCCTTTTTCAACTAGTGAAAGCAAAACCGTTTCAAGATGTCCTCTTTGACGTAATCGTTCATATATCAAGATATATGGAATAATACCAAGAGTTAAAGTTAAAATATGTTGGCTTTTCTTGGCAAAATTTGAAGCGGGCAAATAATCCGAATAAATTTCTATGACCATGTCCGTACGCAATCCACATTGAAAAAATTGAATCAAATTGGGGACAGGATACCAATGGTGTGGTAATACAAGTAAGTATTTTAAAACTAGTTTCTCGGTAGCTTTCAGTTTATGGATTTTTAACTTCTTCATAAATTACAGAATAGACGATATCTATTTTAACTTAATGGTACTCAAATGTAAACAATTTTTAGGTATGATGTTTTGTTTTTAGGAGAAAAATTCTAAAAATGAGACTGATCTTTTGGACTTTAGGTTGCTTTTGAATTGCCAAGAATCGCCAAGATAAGCTAATTTTTCCCACCTTATTCTGTTATTAAATAAATAATTAAATTTACTAAAATTAATAATAATGGGATTTAATAAATGATATCTCTAAAAAAATTTGATGGCTTCACGCCTCAAATCATCAGAGAATGGATTTGGGCATATTGCAAAAGCATAATAGTTTTGGCATCTCTAATTTCTCCTGTTTTTAACATTTCTAATGCTTTCTCAAAATCTAGTTCTAATACCTCAATATCTTCCTCTTCGTGAGCTAGACCACCTCCCTGACTTTTTTTCATATCAGGAGTATATTGAGCTATGAATAAGTGCATCATTTCAGTTACAGAACCTGGGGACATATAAGCTTCAAAAACCTTTTCTATATGTGCAATTTGATAGCCTGTTTCTTCCTCAACCTCTCTACGAATACACTCTTCAGGGCTGTCAATATCCAGTACTCCTGCACATACTTCGATTAGCATACCCTTCTCATTTCCATTAACATAGGTTGGCAATCGAAACTGATGGGTTAGAATAATTTTTTGACGGGTAGAGTCATATAATAAAATAGCAACACCATTTCCTCGATGATAAGATTCCCTTGTATGAACTTGGGGGGCTTGTTGTGGTTTTTGGTAAGAATATGTAAATTTATGTAACAAATACCAATCATCAGACAACAATTTTTTTCTAGAATCTTGATTTTTGGTTCATTCATAATGTATTCTGTTTTTTGCTTTATTTGTCTAATATTTTTCAAAAGTCTCTTCATACACCTTTCGGATGCCTTCCGCTAACTCAATATTTGCTTGCCATCCTATTGCTTTTAATTTACTTATATCCAAATATTTACGAGGCGTTCCATCAGGTTTTTTAGTATTAAAAAAAAGTTCGCCTTGAAATCCTACAATATCTTTTATTAAAAAAGCTAATTCTTTAATGCTTAAATCTTCACCTGTTCCAATATTTAAAAATTGTGATTGACTATAGTTTTGCATTAACCAAACACAAGCATTCGCCAAATCATCTGCATGTAAAAACTCTCGTTTAGGAGTTCCCGTTCCCCAAATCTCAAGCTTAACCCCTTCATGATTTTTAATAATCCCATAGTTTTGAAGTAATTCCATAATTTCATTATTATTTAAATCTGTATGAAATTCTTGATTAATAGGTTGATGAGTTAAATTATATCGAATTTGCTCAAAGTCTTGATTTTCTAAACATTTTCCTAAGTAACATTTACGAAGTAAGGCAGGCAAAACGTGTGAATTTTGCAAGTCATAATTATCCTTTTTTCCATATAAATTAGTAGGCATTACTGAAATAAAATCACATCCGTATTGCGCTCGGTAGGCTTCACAAAGCTTTAAGCCAGCAATCTTGGCAATGGCATATGGTTCGTTAGTAGGCTCTAAAGACCCCGTTAAGAGGGCATCTTCCTGAAGTGGTTGCGAGGCAAATTTAGGATAGATACAAGATGAACCCAGAAATAATAATTTCTTCACTTTATGAAGGTAAGCCTGATGAATAACATTATTTTGAATTTGTAAATTATCATATAAAAATTCGCCACGATAGGTATTGTTGGCAATAATCCCACCTACTTTAGCGGCAGCAAGTATCACAAATTCAGGTTTTTCTGTTTCAAAGAAATTGGCTACGGCTTGTTGATTTCGCAAATCTAATTGGACTGAAGTACGTCCGACTAAGTTTGTAAAGCCTTGTCGTTCAAACTCCCGAAAAATCGCTGACCCTACCATTCCATGATGTCCTGTGATGTAAATTTTGGCGTTTTGGTACATATTTAACTGAGGATTCTTTGTTGTTAATAAGGTAGTTTATTGGATAATGTGATAAAACATATGATGTGAATTTCGTATTTGTAAGTAAAGATCGTGAAAAATGGGAAAAAAGTGATAGGTTAATCAAGTTCTTTATTGTTTCAAAATTTTTTAGTGTATAAAATTTAAAAATATGGAGAATTTTTTTAAGATAACATCTTGATAATTAGAAATTTAAGAGCTTCGTATAGAAACTTTATTTCAGTCAAAAAAAAGGGAATTTCTGGTAAGGCTTTTGATTTAATCTTTGTTATTATGCCAATAAGATAAACTCTAATCTAAGAAAATATAGGTTTGAATATTTTTGTATTAATCTTACTAAACTACTCTAAATGAAGTTTTTACAACAAATTACTTCGTGGGGAATTACGGACGATATGCCCGAGTTAACTCAGAAAAGTATTTATCTGATGAATTGGCTTGGTATTGTGGGAATGATAGTAATAATACCTATCGAAGTGATGTTTATTTCTTTACATAAAGCAGATAATATCTGGTTTCTTATCACAATGCAAGGATTAATTATTATTATTTTTCTTTGTAATAAATATTATTATCACCGAACGGCTCATTTTTTATTAGGATTTTTCGGCGTTTGGTTATTGATTATGTCAGTCGTGACTAAGTTACAAGGAACAACCAACAGTCTTACTTTTGTTTTTCCGCCACGTACTGCGATGATGTTTGCAGGGCTTTTACCTTGGATTATTTATAACCAAAAATATCCTTGGATGCGATGGCTAAGTACTTTACCTTCTTTTTTGAGTATTGTATTTTTCGAAGAAGTACATCATTGGTTTGGAATTTCAGTTTATGATTTACCAATAGGAGAGGAGACCGAAGTTTTTCAAGTTTCTTACACCTTAGTTTTTATAAATATTGCTACTGTGATTTTTACGATTCAGAATGTCAATAAAAAGTTTGAGGAAAAAGTTCAAAATTTATACCGAATAACTGAAGAAAAAAATGAAGAACTTAGCGCACAAAATGATATTATTTCTTTGAAAAATAAGCATATAAATGATAGTATAAACTATGCTAGTCGTATCCAAGATGCTATTATTCCCACATCTAAACAGCTCCAAAAAATCATTCCTGATTCCTTTGTTTTTTTTCAACCACGTGATACAGTAAGCGGTGATTTTTACCAATTTTATGACCTCTCGGATAAGGTCTTAATTGGAGCAATTGACTGCACAGGACACGGTGTGCCAGGGGCGTTTATGTCTATGATTGGGAGTTCTATCCTAAACCAAATTGTAATAGAGAAAAATATTACGGATACGGACTTGATTTTGAAGCAAATGCACCTTATGACAAGAAACTTACTCAAGCAAGAGGAAAATCAAAATCGGGATGGTATGGATGCCAGCTTAGTTAGCTTACACAAAATTGATGATAAGTTTAAATTATTTGAATTTTCAGGAGCAAAAAATCCACTTTTTTTTGTGCAAAACTCGGAAATGAAAATTATTAAAGGTGATAAATTTTCAATTGGTGGTTACCAAAGAGAAGCCGAACGATTCTTTAAGAAACATACACTTCAAATCCATACTGAAACGATGTTTTATATTTTTTCGGATGGCTATCAAGACCAGTTTGGTGGAATTCAAAAACGGAAATTTATGACGCGCAATTTTCGGAATTTATTGGCTGAAATTTCAACAAAATCTGCTGTTGAACAACATCAAATTTTAGAAACAACACTTTTAGAATGGATGCGAATTGGACAAGAAAAACAAAATGATGATATCCTTATTATTGGATTTAGAATTTGATTTGCAATAAAATAAAAATGTATACAAACTGTAAAAATTTCCTCGAACGGGTAGCGAATATTGGCACAGATGAAAGTTATGACTTCTCGAAAAACCGAAAAATTCGTACCTCGAATCTTATTGGATATATCGGAGTCATTACTTTCATGGCTTATTTCCTCTTTCTCAAGCATCTTGATGTAGCATTTCTTTGGACTAATCTGCTTGGTATTTTTACATTAGGTTCGGTTATTTTTCTGAATTGGAAACGTCAACATCTCATGGCTCAATTATGGTTATGTTTGGATGTATCCGCCGTTACAGTGGTATTTGCTTACACTTTTGGCGAAAAGAGTCTAAGTGAATATTTTTTAATTGCGTGTTCGGTTTTACCTCTATTTTTCTTTGAGAAAAAACGGCATTTTGTACCACTTTTTTTGTTTGTAGTGGGGTGTTATTTAATTTGTTTATTCGTTTATGACTATACAGATGCTCCTGCTAAAGAATTGATGAATAGTGAGTTAGGTCGTACATTGAGTATTGCAAATATTCTAACTATTTTCTTTATTCTCTTTTCAATGGTACGAATTTTTAAGGATGAGCAAAATCGATATACGCATATTATTGAAGAGCAAAAAGACCAATTGGAAGAAAGCCGAGAAGAAATTTTAATGCAGAAAGAGGAAATCGAAGTACAAGCTGAAGAATTAGCTACAAAAAGTAATATTTTACAAATTTCTCTTGAAGATATTCAACATAAGAATCGAGAAATTACTTCTAGTATCAATTATGCTCGTCGCATTCAGTCCGCTATGTTACCCTTAGAATCTGAAGTTGTTGAAAGTTTCAATGATTTTTTCTTGTTTTTTCGACCTCGTGACATCGTATCAGGTGATTTTTATTGGTTTTATCAGAAACAGAATCTGCAAATTATTGCTGTTGCCGATTGTACGGGACATGGTGTGCCAGGGGCTTTTATGTCTATGATTGGAAGCTCATTATTGGATAAAATTGTACGGGATGAGCAAATTACAGAAACAGGTAAAATATTGACTGAATTACACTTAGCAATTCGACTAGCACTCAAACAAGCCAATTCTGAAAGTCGTGACGGTATGGATATGACGATTTGTACGATTGATAAAAACGACCAAAAGCTTCAGTTTTCAGGAGCAAAAAATCCATTATATTTTGTTCAGGATGGAAAAATGAATATCATAAAAGGGGATAAATTTTCAATTGGTGGACATCAACGCGAGATAAAACGTATTTTTCAAACTCATGAGATTTCTATAAATCTGAAAACTATAATTTACTTATTTTCAGATGGTTATCAAGACCAATTTGGAGGATTAGAGAATCGAAAATTCATGACCAAACGATTTAGAAATTTGTTATTCGAACATTATCAAAAACCGTTATCCAATCAAAAGCAGATCTTGGAAACTACACTAAATGATTGGATAAAAATTGGTGATGAAAAACAAACAGATGATATTTTAATAATTGGTATTGAAATTTAATTATCTGCTGCTGCTTTCTTTTTCTTCTTCTTTTTTTTGAGTGATTGAATAAATTTATACCACGCAAAAGGATTTAATAAAGGAATCGAAGTGGCTGAATTTTTATTTGCAATGGCACTAATTTGTTGGTTCATAAAATGCCGATGTGACATATTTCCACTCATTGGCAAAGTACTTGCCATTGCTCGTATCTTATTACTGTTTAGGTTTTTACGCAAAATTTCACTCTGATCCTCAGGTAATTCCACAGCCAATACAGCCTCTTTAAATTCTTCAGGTGTGGCATAAGGAAACACAATGACTTCGGGCAAATAAACTGCCTCTTCTTCTAGATTAATCAGTATGGAGTAGGATTTATTTTTGATATTAGGCGGTATAATGAGGCGTTTAGTCCTGTAACCCACCGAACTAATTTCGATAGTATCACCTGCTAATACTGGCATCCGAAATGAACCCCAAGCATCCGAAATTGTTCCTCGTCCAACTTTTGGGATATAAATGTGAGCATTTGGAACTCCATACGCACTATCACCTTGTACTAAAAGTCCTGAAAAAATAATGACCTGTTGTTCACCCTGAGCATTGAGGGAGGCGGGGCTTGAAAAATATGAAAAAATGGTTAATAAAATAAAGCCCAGAAAAGAAGACAAATGTTTTGGATAGTTCATGAATAAACGTTTCAAGATGTTATGTTTATTTTTTTCGAATTAGATACGAATTTAAAGGGAAAAGTTGGTTAAAAATTATTTCTGATATATACGATAGTTTAAATTAGGTATTTTCATAGTTTTTGATGGAAAGATAAAACACTGAAATACAAAAAAATACTCCAAAAAATATTGGAGTATGAACATATAAATCAGAAAAAGATTTTAGTAGTCGCTACTGCTTCCACCGTCATCATAACTACTACCACTATTGGAACTATTACTTGATGATGAACTACCCGATGAGTAAGAAGAATCATCAGAGGAGTAGTCATTGTCCGTATTATAATCGGTATAAGTATCTGTTGTTCGTTTATGTTGCGAAGTATCTTGAGTCGAGGGATTTTTTTTCGCCTTGGTACTTGTCGTAGATGATTTCTTACGTTTTATTTTGCCTTTATAAGATGAACGGCGATATTTTTTGTCAATTTTTTTTTTGGTGCAACGGATTTATTTTCAGGAGTTTTCGTCCCTTTTTGTGGACTAGATTCAGAAGAACTATTCAAGTAGTATACAAATCCAATGACAATAATTACTCCTATAAGAAAGGTGGCTACAAATAACATAATTGTTTACATTTAATGATTTTTTCAAATAAAATAAAAACCCAAAATAGAAAGATACGAAATTTTGATTGAAAAATGGAGATAAATATTTTTTGTTGATATCGCTTCGCTTAAATCGCAACAAAGGTAGTTACTGGCATTTGAACCACTCTAAAGTGGAGACGACACCAGTAACCTCATACTGTGTTTCAAAATTTTTGCAAAAATTTGATGATCATTTTTTATAAAAGTGCTATCATCCTAAAATTATTTGGGTTACGACTTTTCACTTTGCTAAGATCGTAAACTCGACACGGCGGTTCATTTTACGCCCGTAGTCTGTTTCGTTATCTGCAACAGGTTGATTTTCACCATATCCTTTGGCTTTTACTCGATCAGCTCCTACTCCCTTAGAGATTAAATACTGACGTACCGATTCAGCACGAGATTGAGATAACCGTTGATTGTTATCGGCTGCTCCTACATTATCGGTATGTCCTCCAATTTCTAAAACTAAGGTTGGAATATCATTAAACATCTCTAATAGAAAATTTAACTCAGCATAGGATTCTTGTTTCAAATTAGATTTGCCCGTATCAAAAAATAAGTTGTTAACCCGCACCTTTTTACCTACTTCAAATGGCACCATAAATAAGTCTCGGCGTTGTGTCTCTTCGCTAATCTCGCCAGGAGCTGAGGTTAATTTCATATTTCTGGTATCGATTAATGTATTAACTGATACATATTTGTAATTTTCAGCTTTGGCGAAGACACCATAATAATGTCCTACAGGTAGCTCTAATTTGTAATATCCATCCAAGTCATCAGATTTTGTGCGGGCAATTTCTTTTTCGGATTCTAAATCTTTCAGAATAATATCAGCAACTCCTTCAATCGGTTGCATGGTTTCTTCATTTAAAACGTCACCCTCAAGATTAAAACGTTGACAAACCGAATTTTCATACTCGAATAACTCTTTGACCTCATCGGCAGCTAAAAAACGGCGATAAATACGTGCGCTACTCATAAATCCCGCATACGGTCGGTCAAGTTTTATTTTTTGTCGTCCAATATGTAAAGGGACATCTGCCGAATTGGTGTTCATGCCTGAGGTTCCCTCTTGTCGTCCTTCGGAATCCAACTTTCCATTGACATAAATTTGAATGATATTAGGCGCACGGTACTGAGCAACAATATGATACCATTTTCCACCGTGTAGTTTTCGGCGTGAATGAATTCCCTCCGCATGCTTTTTTCCATCTCCAATTGACATGACAATTTTATGGTGTCGATTCATAAAAACGGCAAATTGGTCTTTTTCGGGGTTAAAAGCCCACTTACCAATTAACATCCCGAAAAAATCTTTTGGAGTAGCTATTCCATCAGGATTTATCCACATAGAAACGGCTAATTCTCGATGTTCACGATCAAAAATACGGTGGTGTCCGCAAGCTACATGAGCTTTGCCATCAAAATAAAAAGCTCCTGCCCCACAGCGTTCCTGTCCTTTGAATTCTGCGCCATGATTGGTTCCATGTTGTTGATAACGAGTGGTATCTTTGAAATCAATTGTCATTGGAAAATGAGCAATTAAGCCTCTTTCCCAAGAAGGAATCGGTTTGGTTTGAGCCTGTAAATTAATTGGAAAGCACGATAAAAATAAAGCAATAAAAGAAAGGAGCGTAAATTGAAGTTTCATAAAAATTAGGTGATAAATTAAAAATTAGATGTGTTTCTTGAGTACCTCTCAAATAACGATTTTGATTTTTGGAAATTACAATATTATTCTAATAAAACTATTTTGAAGTAATATAATGAGCAACATAAAATTAGGATAAATTAGTTTCGTAAGTTTTTAGAATAGTATTTTTGAGACAAAAAAACATTCATCGTTTTATCTAAAAATGATATACTCACATTTTTGGCATTTAATTTGTTCAATTATGATTAGCACACAAATCCGATAAATCAATGATTATCAGGACAAAAGAAGGCACGAGGAAATAATAAATCAGGGCAAGTTCGAATCTTGCGTGTGCTTCAATTTTTTTGTTGTAAACTTAGCATTTATATCAATCTGTATGTTTAAATGTTATATCCAGTGGTAGTTAGTACTTTGTTGAATTAGTTTTCCCTTGTTAGAAAATATTTAAATTCCTTACTCCAAATCGCTAGTTGGGTTTCCACCTCACCAACCTGAGTACTATCTGTTAAATGAGAAAGATGTGCTTGTAACTGGCTCATTTTGGACTCCAAATTCCTGCGGAGCAAATTTAAAGATAGTCTCCGTTTCTTTAAACTTTCTAACTCTGTCTTCCATTTATTTTATTCAGAGACTTCCACCTCAATCCCCATCTCTTGACCTTATACTGGAGTGGCTGAAATCTAAAAAAATTGATCAAAGAATAACAAAAATCTTACATAAAAGACTATTTACTTAAAGTTTTGCCTGAGCAAAGACAATGTATATCTAAAAAATTTGTTATCATGTATCTTATAATATTAATAAGGTACAATAAAAAATTGTTTTAATTTTATTTAAACATATGCATAACCTATTTAGTAAAATTATTCTATCACTTATTACTATGTTAGTTTAGTCTTCAATAACATAATAAAATTTTTAAAAAATAGTATTTATTTAGATTTTTACTAAAAACTATTATAGTACTATTTTAAGAAATTTAAACTTTTTTAATTTTTTTTTTACGCTATTTCTACCAAAATAAATTCATCTTATTCCTAATTTTCTATCCTTTTTATAAATATTTATATAAAAAACTTACTCTATTCTTACATTTAATTATTATTTGTAAGTTCTATTCTTATAACTTATAAACTTTTTGTCTTGTATATTGTATTAAAAGGAAAATTATAATTTTCAAATATACTATTGTATGATATCGTTACATTTCCTACCTTTGTTTCAATATTTCTTTATTAACTATAATTTACCATAGCATTTACTCCAATTGAGTTTCATCACAAACACCTCACCTAGTATGCGTCACAGATACTTTTGGCTATGTCTGTTTTTTGGATTCGTGATATCAAACCAGCCGATTCAGGGCCAAAATCCCTACCCTCATCCGCAACTGAATTTTCCATGGGTATATGCTCAGGAGGCCTCCGTTACCGAGATTGGGCGAAAATTCAATCACGCACGAACTCAGGAAAATCAACAACTTCAGACACAAATGCCAAACCTAAGAAATGCCCTCACAACTGGAATGGGATACATATTCACAGCCTCAAAAGGCTTTATGGCTTATCAACCAAGAGCGAAAAGCCCGAAATATAGCGTCATTAGGCAGTAGTATTTCTCACGAAGCTTCCCTTATTGCCCAGAAACAACTTAATGGCATTCCTAGCACTGATGAATTCTTATGGAAACAAGATACATTAATTAACTACTATGCTTCTATCTTAGAACCACAAGATGGGGATTGGGAAGCGGTAGGGTGGGCTTTAGCAAATGCATCAATACAAGAAGTTAAAATGCCCATCAGTCGCATGATTTATAACCTGATATATGCTGGAACAGAAGAAAATTGGAAGGGTAGACAACTGATATTAAAACAGTCAGCGCCAGAGTATAGGGTTGAATTAGGCTTTGCCTTCCAAGATAAAGACTTAACCTTGGATGGAATAAATTATCCTAATAGTTTTGTGGGACTCATGGTATATACAGAAAAGCACTTGCCCGAAATAGAGGTATCTTTAAGTATGGAAGATGTAGGGAATGGAACATTTACTATAACCAGTTCCACTATGGATGTAAATCAAGAACCTGTATCTGGTATTGCGGAACTAAAAATCAAAGATTGTGAATCAGACAATACGTATATGCACGTTTACTGTTTAACTCAAAGCGATGTTTCGCAACTTTCTAACTCTGTCTCACAGGTGGAAGATATCCAAACCCCCCAAGACTATGTAGATGTCGAAGGTAATTTTGCAAATATAAAGCCATACTTTGCCTCCAACTCCATCATTGGAAACGGAGATATGACATTCGACAAAAAGAGCTGGGCTAAGGCTACTGGGAATCGTTATTATGCAATAAATGATCCTAATACACAGGGTATTACAAATGCTAAAGCACTTTGTGTAACTTATCAAATGGGAAGGAAAGCAACCATCACCATCCCTAAAGTGGAAGGCATATATTCGCTTTATACCTATTCTACTGGAGGTGGTTGGAATTCACAGACTCAGGCTTATACAGCAACTACTGAATATTACCACTTTGATAATTGTGATGGACTTGACGATGCCAAACGAGCCTCTTTTTATAAGAATGGAAGTCTTATTTCAGGAGGAAGCGTGGGCTGTAAAGGTATTACTTATTCATCTCAGTATGTATCCTATTATATTACATCGTTAGTGGAAACAGCTAATGGAATTGAGAATACCGCGGGAGCACAACAACGAGGCGCACAGGCTTATCAATACCTCTACCATGAATCTGGACATCCAACCACCAAAATTTCGCTCGTAAGTTTCTCTTTTAATGAGGTAAATCACCCAATTACAAAGTTTGAATACTTAGTTGGAAATACACGTCAAGTCCTAGAAGGCACAGATGTTCGAGGACAACTTGAGGTAGAGGATGGGGGATATTATAAAAGATATCTAAAAACACTAGATTACGAGTTTCCCCTGAATCAAGTGGTTGATATCAAATTAGATGTCTATCAAGGGTATCATCGCTATCAACACACCCAGGCTATTAAATTATATATCTATTAAAATGAAAGCAACAGTATCATAAAATCGTATCACCATGTGTCAAAAAAGTTATTTTGTTTTTCTTTTGGGGTGGCTTTTGTCTCTGTCTGCTACTTATGCTCAACAAGAGATTAATACCTCCTCAATACAGGATTTAAGTCTATTTCGGTCTTTAATCAAGAATGAGGTGCAACAAGCTTTAGGGAAAGATATTACGGGAATTGTAGAAGTAGGATGTTATGTTAATGCTCAAAAAAAGGTGCGAATTAGACCCATTCATAACCCAGAAAATCATAATCCTGAATTAACGAAAAAAGTTGTAAGGTTAGTTCAAGAGAGCTTTCGCAAACATCTACATGAAATTCCTCAGGTCCCTTTTATGGAAATATTGACGATAAGTATATTTCATGAAGAATAAACTTTAGTTCTCTTACATTCTTGACAAACGAACTCTCAAATATCATGAATATCAAAAACTTTCTTTTCAAATGTGGCACTCATATGTGGTTTTTCTTAACCATGCTTGGGATTCATCCCCTATCTGGTCAAGGATCTTTCACAAAATGCCCTATCTTAGGAGAAAGTTATATTTATGCTGAAATGCCTGAAAATACACTACTATTTCCACAACGACCTGATTGGAAAAAAGTGGATTTTCCTGATCCATTAACTGGCATTACCCAATTTGCTTTATCAAATTTTGTACAAAAATGTTCAGATGAAGTATTGACATTAAATGTATATCTCCCACAAGGGTATGTTCCAGAAACCTATCAATGGATACGAGCTACAAGTGTAGATGGAGTTTACGATACGATTCCTGACGCTATCACATCCAGTTTAAAAGTAGCTAATGCCTCCCAAAGTTATTGGTATAAATGTCGCGTCATTACTCAGGGATGTATTGCGTGGGAAACCCCACATTTTCAGGTTCAACCACCAACTGTCCTTGAAGGTAGTTATATTTATGCTCAGACTGCTGACCACCAAGACCAATCACTACAAATACAGGGGGCTGACTTGAAACAGATCAATTTTGTGGATAGGCTAACAGGTATTATTCAGTTTATTCCCCCAATCTTTGTTCAAGAATGTCCCAAAGAACTCATTAAGCTCCATATCAACTTACCCAAAGGATGCACTGCAAAATCTTTCCAATGGGTACAATCTGCCACTGAAAAAGGGACTTATGATACAATTCCAGATGCTACACTATCAAGTTTAGAGGTGGTTGCTTCAAGCAATAATCATGTGTCTTGGTATAAGTGTCGTATCCTAACATCAGAAGGTTGTATTATTTGGGAAACTCCTACTTTTGAAGTACAACCTTCGCCACCAAACAGTTGTCTTCCTAAATTAGTCATCAATACACCTACAATGGATTATCAATCGGGAGATACGTTGAATTTTGGGATGCAAATGGTTTCTTCTGAAACATTTATGACTGTTTATCTAAAAAATATTGGTAATGGACCTTGGGTAAAGCCAGATAACTTTATATTTTCCAATCATCATTTTATGCTCCATAATATCATCCCAGATGAGTTAAATCCTAATGAAGCAATTCCATTGATTTTCAGATATCAACCCACTACGAAAAACATCCATACAGACACCTTAAACTTCATATATGCACAAGATACGCTCTCCATTTTGATATATGGGCAAGGTCGTGATTATTGTGGTCTCAGAAACGTGAATACGCAGACTTTAGTTCAAGCAAAACCTA
>DDLX01000043.1 GCA_002340355.1 Cytophagales bacterium UBA2561 | reverse complement strand
ATTCTTCAGGGGCAATATCAGCCTTTTGTCCTGCAACTTCTTTGGATTTTCCTATTAAAAAATATGGATTAATGCCTCGTTCCATCAAATATTGGATGTAGCTCCAATTTGGGTTATCCACTTTATTTAATTCAATTCTTCCAATAGTACTATGTGTTAGATTTACTTCTTTAGCAATAGCATTTTGAGAAAACCCTAAGTATTCACGAGCTTTCTTAAATTTCTCTCCAAACATATTGAAATATTTAAATTTTTAATTATCTTTTATAAGGAAAATTAAAAACATACCCGCATTTATGTGTAGCCTAATTGCACAGATATGTTCATTTGACTATATTTGTAACATCAAAATAGTTCAAACCTATAATGTTTTCGATCACCTTATAGGTTTAGGGAAAATAAACTTTCGAAATTATGGAAAATGAGCAACTAACGAAAGATTTTTTAGACTTTTTGGACTTGTACCAGTCAGAAAATTATGCCGAACATTTGCACAATGCCCTTTATTATGTATCTCAAGAAGTCACCAAGCATGATTTAGCGGATGATGTCATAAGTGCCATTTATCACACGCGGTATTATCTCAATCAGCTTGTAGAGCATTTGCCAGAGCCTTCCTCTGTCCCTAAAAAACCCTTAGTCAATGCCTAATTTTTATTATTAAAAAACTCATTTTCAGATCTCAATAGTTCGTAAGTTTTGCCTAACTCTCAAAAATTTTTAAACTCTTTGAGAGTTAATCTATTGATTTTCAATAAATTAGTATTTATTTCCGTAGCATAGGGTTTGCAAACCCTACGCTATAAAAGTGATTGAATATCAATAGATTATGTTTTTAGAAAATTATATTAACAAGAAATTTACGAACTATTAAATCTATACGATTTCTAAAATTTTATAGATTTAATGGTTTTCTTTCACGAATTTTATTCAAAACCAATGACTAAAAAACTACCAGAAAAATCAAAATTTAAGCTTTCCTTTTTTTCGCCACCGAAAACGCAAGCCTTGTCACTTCGTAAACAAACAATGATAGGCATTATTGCTACGACTACGCTGGTGGTGGCAACAATTTCAGATAGTCGATTCGCCAAAAAAGAATGGGAAATCTGGAAAATTAGAATGGAAAATAATTTTCCCGTTTGTGAACAATATGCTTTGACCGTAAAACAGGCAGGATTATTTCCGTGTCATGAGTGTCCAAATGGAGAAATTTATTTAAATTATGACGAAGTTTGGCGATATGGTTTCGCTGGCATGGGTGGTCAAAAAGCCCGTTATCCCAACAGTATTTTTTATAAAAAAGGAAAATGGAAACTAACAAAAGAACATTTAAATTACATTGTTCAGTTTGAAGGAACAAAACCTGAGTGCGAAATTGAGGAGAAGGAAAAAATTTACCATTATCCTGAACTGCCCGAAGCAGAAAAACGGGATATCAAATTAGTTCGTCCACCAGGGAATAAACAAGACCGATGAGAACAGAAAAACTTTTACCCATTCGTCAAATGCAAGGTACAGATTGGGACAAACATCGCAAAGGTATATCACTTGCGGGGTCTGCGGATATGGCTGTTCCGTTCAAAAATTCGATAAGTGATAGAATTATCATTTATTTATTGAATGCTGAATTGAACATTGTCAATTACACGAGTTATGAAGGATTTTCTTTTCACATTGTCGCTTATGTAGATAAAGGATTTACACCTCCACCTAAAGGCGTTTGGATACTTGACCAAATTGATGAGTTAGTTTTAGAATTGTGTGTCCATATTGATGCTCCTCGTTTTGCCAAAGTGGATAAACATCAGGCTTTGCAAATGATTGCCCAATTGATGTTGGATTCGATTCCTAAATATTTATTTAATCGAACGGATTTTAATGGCGAAAAATTCTATGAAGATATTTTGCCCATTATTCAGCCAATTGCTGACGGAAGCCGAAGATTTCGGGATGAAGAATTTCCTTTGTAAAATTGGGAAATAAACCAGTAAACTACTCAAAACCAATCACTAAAAAACTACCAGAAAAATCAAATGATTGTAGAAGAACTTTTACCGATTCGAAGGATGCAAATTCCTGACTGGAAAAAACATTATCAAGGTTTGTCAATGACGGGGACTCGTGATATTCATGTATCATCTGCAAATTTCCTGAGTAAACTAATTATTGAATATTTATTGAATGCCGAATTAAATATTGTCAATTACACTAATCGGTACGATAAATTTTACTTTGATATTGTGGCTTATCTCAAGATAGGTACACCAAGTCCCGAAGGAATTTCAGTACTTGACCAAATTGATGAATTAGTTTTAGAATTGTGTGTCCATATTGATGCTCCTCGTTTTGCCAAAGTGGATAAACATGAGGCTTTGCAAATGATTGCTCAATTGATGTTGGATTCGATTCCGAAATATTTATTTAATCGAACGGATTTTAATGGCGAAAAATTCTATGAAGATATTTTGCCCATTATTCAGCCAATTGCTGACGGAAGTCGAAGATTTCGGGATGAAGAATTTCCTTTATAAAAAATGAATATGATTTTATAATTTTTCCAAACACATTTTCAAGCTAGTGTGCCAATGCGGAATTTGAATCCCAAAAGTTTGTTTTATTTTTCGTTTATCTAAAATACTAAATTTAGGACGAACCGCAGGACTAGGATAGTCTTCGGTCGGAATTGGAATAAGATTGATAGATTGATTTTTTAGCTCGAAAATCGCATGAGCAAAGTCGTACCAACTGGCAACTCCTTCATTCGAAAAGTGATAAATTCCATATTCTTCAAAGTTACCTTCACTTTGTACTTTTTCAATAATTGTTAAAATACATTTGGCTAAGTCGTGAGCATAAGTTGGTGTTCCAATTTGGTCAGCAATAATCCGTAGTTCATTTCGGTTTTTAGCTAAATGTAGCATCGTTTTCACAAAATTATGCCCAAATTCTGAATAAAGCCATGAAGTTCGGATAACAAAAGTTTTAGGATTTTCTAAGGCTTCTTTTTCTCCATTCAATTTTGTTTTTCCGTAGATACTCAATGGATTAGAAGAATCGGTTTCAAAATAAGGTGTGTTTTTAGTGCCTTCAAAAACAAAATCAGTCGAAATTTGAATGAGTGTAGTTTCAAATTTTTGGCATTGTTGAACCAAATTTCGGACAGCATTGGCATTGATTTCTTGAGCTTTTTCAGTGTCTGATTCTGCCTTATCAACTGCCGTGTAAGCTGCCGTATTGATACAAAATTTAAAATGGTATTTTTCAAAGAATTGTTCTACGTGTTCAGTATTAGAAATATCTAATTCTTCAATATCTGTAAAAATCCATTCAAAAGCTGAAAACGAGGCTACTAATTGACGTAATTCATTACCGAGTTGACCATTAGCTCCCGTTAGCAAAATTGTTTGCTTCATGATTTTATTGATTTAAGATTTTGCAATTGTTTTATCAAAAGTGAAAAAATAATTATTAATCCACTGATTTTAGGAAAAATGTTTTATTTACGCTTCATTATCAGTTTCTTAAAAAGAAAAATTCCCGTTACTATGCGTAGTTATGCACTTATTTTGATCCTGAATTATTCCAGAGGATAAAAATTTTTCACTCCAAATGACCATTTCTAATAATCTTATTCCTGAATCTATACAAGTCTTTTTAGTTAGAGATGAAACTGAAACAACAAATATCTATCGGATTAGTAGTTATAGAACTGATGTAGTAGCCCCTCCATTTTTGGCATCAGGAACATATATGGTTAAAGTTATTACAAGTGAGAAAACAGTTGCTTCATCTAGTACCGTATCTATTACTGAAAATACGGCATATAATTTTATAACTTATTTGGTAAGTCCTAAAAAAGTGAAAGAAGCTGGAACATTTACAATTACAGGCAAAAACTTTACGGATGGCAACCTTATTGATTTTTTACGAATCTTCCATCGGATTTTGAACGAAATAGTTATAAGCATAAGTCAATAAAAGCACAAAAATAGCTCCCGACACTCCTACAATAATACTCCCCAATGTACTGAGACTAAACGAAATACGAATAAAGATAGTAGTCAAGACAAAAGCCGAATAACGAAAAATATGGATATACTTTGAAGAGTACCGTAAGGCATATAGGACAATCATAATATCACTGAAAATCAGAATGGTATAAAATAATTCGAAAGAAGGCACATAATGATAAGTTTGCATTAATTGTGAAACATCAAAAACACCAATAGCCACAAAAGAAAGCAATAATCCTAAGGCTAAAATCTTCTTGAATTGAATGAAAACCGTTTGATCATGGTCATCCGCCGTTAGCCGCACGTGACGTTGTAGGCGATATGTCCAATTGACCAACACAAAAATTAGTAATCCGCCTATGCTGTAAGCAAACATATTTCGCAAAGCCTCCGACTCTAAACTCCAATCTGAAAGATGATGAACATGGCTAAACTCCTTAAAACCAGAACGTAAGAATATTAATGATAAAAGCTCATACTGCTTATTATTGGATTTTGAGACGGATTTAGGAAGCACGAAAATCAGGCTAAATAACTCCATCAAGAGTAATAACGTAAACGAAATTTCAATTGCAAAAAAGGGATGTGTGAAAAAGTCATTTTTGATGTCAATGATATGAAAATGATACAGCATATACACCAAAAACCCAACTGTAAAACTCAATACAAGAAAATTACTAGCCAATCGTTGGGTCGATTTACTTTCCCACCAATATTCGATAACATCAACCCAATTACTTAGTGTATTTATAATTTTGTTCATCATGTCATATTTTAGGATAGAAACGAGGTACGTCTGATGTAAATTTCCGCAGTTCATCATCGTACCTTAAATGATTTTAAGTAGAAGGTGATTCTTTCTAAAAAAACTTGTTAAGGATAAAAAAGTGAGACAAGTATAGTTCCAAGATAAGCATAAAACCAGAAAATTTATCGAAAAAATAAATAGTATCATCATATCACTTTTTTTTATAAAATTATTATTTTTCAGGTTTTCAACTTCTTGCGGGGTAATATCAAATTGGTTTTTGATGAAAAATGATAAGGAAAACAGCTTTATTGATATTCTTTTGACTTATATTTTCAAAGCATGATAATTGTCATTGATTATAGATTCTTTCGTACATAATATGCGATATTATTCTCAAAACACTACACAACTTACACGCCCTTTCTGACACTATTTAAAATGATTCAAAATAAGCCTTGTGGGTTGTTTTCTTGAGGTTTAGCCCTTACTTTTGAGAACTACTTGAAGACACACGATATGACTTTACTCCTAATTTATTGTATCATTTTTCCATAAAAACTAAACTTAGAAAAACGTAATGAGCTGGTTATCAACAACCCTTACGAGTTCCATCGGGCGCAAGATTGTTATGGCGCTGACGGGACTTTTTTTATGCACTTTCTTGATTGTGCATTTGGTCGGTAATTTTCAGTTACTGGCTGGTGACGGAGGCGTAAAATTTAACTTATACGCTAAATTCATGACTACTTTTCCGCTAGTAAAGGCACTTTCTTACGGGCTGTATGCTGGATTTGCTTTACATATTATTCAGGGATTAATGCTTATCCAATCTAATAAAGCGGCACGTGGTGCAAATAATTATGCTTATTCAAAACCTGAAGCAAATAGTTCATGGACTTCACGAAGTATGGGACTTCTAGGTATGATTATTTTGCTCTTCTTTGTGGGGCACATGGCACAATTCTGGGGTCAAATGCACTTCGGTACAATGCCAATGGTAACAATTGATGGTATCGAACACAAAGATTTATTTAAGCTTGTGTCAGAAGCTTTCAAACAACCTTTGTTTGTTGGACTGTATGTCTTGTCTATGGTTGCTTTAGGTTTTCACTTATGGCATGGTTTTCAGAGTGCTTTCCAGACATTGGGCTTAAATCACCAGAAGTATTCTCCCTTTGTTGAGAAAGCAGGTTATGGATTTGCGGTTGTCGTTCCAATTGGTTATGCGATAATTCCTATCATCATGTTCTTGTCCTAATTTTAGAATAATTCTAAATTATTAGGTTTAAAAACATAAAATTTGAACAGCTGATTTTTAGATAAATCATGCTATTATTCTCAAGCTTTGTAATATTTACGGACAAAGATTTTGTCCAAATTCTTCATAAATAAAATTTCGTCTCTCCATGAAACTGGATTCAAAAATTCCCGCAGGTCCGTTAGCCGAAAAATGGACGAAGCACAAGTTCGGCATCAAACTCGTGAACCCTGCGAATAAACGAAAATATGACATTATCGTAGTCGGTACGGGACTGGCAGGCGGTGCAGCGGCGGCTTCTTTTGCTGAGTTAGGCTACAACGTCAAAGCATTTTGTTTTCAAGATAGTCCACGAAGAGCGCACAGTATTGCTGCTCAGGGGGGTATCAATGCCGCTAAAAACTACCCAAATGATGGGGATAGTATTTACCGATTATTTTATGATACCATTAAAGGGGGTGATTATCGCGCTCGTGAAGGGAACGTTCACAGACTTGCCGAAGTAAGTAATAATATTATTGACCAATGTGCGGCACAAGGTGTTCCTTTTGCTCGTGAATACGGTGGAACTTTAGCTAACCGTTCATTTGGTGGAGCATTGGTTTCACGAACTTTTTATGCCAGAGGTCAAACAGGACAGCAACTTTTGCTAGGTGCATATAGTGCATTAAGCCGACAAATTTCAAAGGGTAAGGTTAAGATGTATACCCGAACAGAGATGTTGGATGTTGTGATGGTTGATGGCAAAGCACAAGGTATCGTTACTCGAAACTTAATTACAGGAAAAATTGAATCTCACTCTGCTCATGCGGTAGTTTTGGGAACAGGTGGTTATTCGAACGTATTTTATCTTTCAACTAATGCAATGGCTTCTAATGCGACTGCCGCTTGGCGAGCACACCGTAAAGGAGCTTTATTTGCCAATCCATGTTATACTCAGATTCACCCGACTTGTATTCCTGCTCATGGAACACACCAGTCGAAATTAACATTGATGTCTGAGTCTCTCCGAAATGACGGACGAGTTTGGGTACCAAGAAAACCAGGAGATACTCGAAAGCCAAACGATATTCCTGAAAACGAAAGATACTACTATCTCGAAGAAAAATATCCTACATTTGGTAACCTTGTTCCTCGTGATGTGGCTTCTCGAAATGCCAAATATGTTTGTGATGATGGATTGGGTGTAGGGGTTACTAAACGAGCCGTTTACTTGGATTTCCGAGATGCAATTAAACGAGATAGCAAACGAGTTGTAGCTGAACGATACGGAAACTTATTCGATATGTACTATCGAATTACAGATGATGATCCGTATGAAGTACCAATGATGATTTATCCTGCGCCTCACTATACAATGGGTGGACTTTGGGTAGATTACAACTTGATGACTAATATCCCTGGACTTTATGCCATTGGTGAAGCGAACTTCTCTGATCACGGTGCTAACCGATTGGGTGCAAGTGCTTTGATGCAAGGTTTGGCGGATGGTTACTTTGTAATTCCTTACACTATTGGAGATTACTTAACAGGTACTTCTTATGATATTCCATCAACTGACCATCCTGAGTTCAAGAAAGCGGAAAACGAGTGTAAAGCACGCTTACAAAAGCTCATTGAATCGAAAGGGACACGAACACCTGATGAAATCCATATTGAATTGGGTAAAGTGATGATGGATAAATGTGGTATGTCTCGAAATGCCGAAGGCTTGGATTATGCACGTAAGAAAATTCAAGAATTACAACATGAATTCAAAACGAATTTGAAGGTTGTTGGTGGTACAGAAGAACTAAACGTTACACTTGAAAAAGCAAACCGATTAGCCGACTTCTTAGAATTAGCTGAATTAATGGTAGTGGATGCTCGTGACCGTGAAGAATCTTGTGGTGGGCACTTCCGAGAAGAACACCAGACTGACGAAGGCGAAGCTAGACGAGATGACGAAAATTACACGTATGCGGCAGCATGGGAATATAACCATAAAGGAGCAGACCCTATTTTGCATAAGGAAGATTTGATTTTTGAAAATGTCAAATTGACACAACGAAGCTACAAATAATTTTTCGTGCCAAATTTTATTCTCTGGGTGTTCTCCACTTAGAGAATTCTACTCATTTTTTCATCATTTATAAACTCAATGTGAATTTTTCTGATTTCTACTCAGGAAAATTCCTTCAAAATATCAAGTTGTTATGTCAGCAGAAACTCGAAATTATACCCTGAAAGTTTGGCGACAATCAGGCTCAAGTGCCAAGGGGGAAATCAAGACGTACGAAATGAAGAATGTTTCGGTAGGAGCTTCATTTCTTGAAATGTTTGACCAATTAAACGAACAATTATTAGCCAACGGCGAAGACCCCGTAGCCTTTGACCATGACTGTCGTGAAGGTATTTGCGGAATGTGTAGTATGTACATCAATGGGCGACCTCATGGACCTGATACAGGTATTACGACCTGTCAGCTTCACATGCGTACATTCCCCGATGGAGAGACAATTTATGTAGAGCCTTGGAGAGCTAAGCCTTTCCCTGTTATCAAAGATTTAACAGTAGATAGAGGAGCATTTGACCGAATTATTCAAGCAGGTGGTTATGTATCTGTAAATACAGGTAATGCTCAGGATGCAAACGAAATCTTGATTCCAAAAGCTATTGCGGATGAGGCAATGGACGCGGCAGCTTGTATTGGTTGTGGAGCTTGTGTTGCTGCTTGTAAAAATGCTTCAGCAATGTTGTTCGTTTCCGCTAAAGTTTCACAATTGGCAGTATTACCTCAAGGAAAATCAGAGTCCAGCAGACGAGCGCAAAATATGTTAGCGCAAATGGATTCGGAAGGTTTTGGGGCATGTACTAACACAGGAGCTTGTTCTTCGGAATGTCCAAAAGAAATTTCATTGACCCATATTGCTCGTTTGAATCGTGAGTACCTCAGAAACCGATTTACACTTAATGATGTGGAAGAATTCCAACCTATCAAAAAGCCTGATTATTTGGATTTTGGTGTATAATTATTTGATAAGAAAATTTTTTAAAAAACCACTATTGAATATTAGTTTCGTTAGTGGTTTTTTCTATTTTTATTTGTTATTACATCATACAATCATTCCTACAAATTCCTATTTTCATTGGCAATTTATATTCACATCCCATTTTGCAAACAAGCCTGTTTTTATTGCGATTTTCATTTTAGCGTAAATACTTCGTATCGGGAACGAATGGTACAAGCAATTTGCAATGAACTAAAATTACAAAAAGATTATTTCCCTCAAGACAACGTTTCTGATTCAATTTATTTTGGAGGTGGCACACCTTC
This sequence comes from Cytophagales bacterium UBA2561, assembly GCA_002340355.1. Classification (GTDB taxonomy): domain Bacteria; phylum Bacteroidota; class Bacteroidia; order Cytophagales; family Thermoflexibacteraceae; genus UBA2561. The sequence continues at coordinate 357,836 of DDLX01000043.1, read as the reverse complement.
CCTTTTGTCTATAAGTGATCTCGAAAAAATTCTAAATACCGTTTTTAAAAATTATGCGATTTCTGCCAATCCTGAAATTACTTTAGAAGGAAATCCAGACGATTTAAATCTTGAAAAAATACAAAATTTATACAATTTAGGAATCAATCGACTGAGTATTGGAATTCAATCGTTTCAAGAAGATTTTTTGAAATTTATGAATCGGGCGCATTCTGCTACTGAAGCCATTCAAGTTCTTGAAAATGTTCGGAAAGTTGGTTTTGAAAATTTTACAATGGATTTGATTTATGGCATTCCCTCAGAAAATCATTCTGCTTGGAAAAAAGATTTGGAAATCACCTTAAAATTTCAACCTCCTCATATTTCAGCTTATTGTTTAACAATTGAACCAAAAACAGTTTTTGGACACCGTCAGAAAAAAGGGGCATTTTCAGAGGCTTCAGAGGACTTTTCAGCTATACAATTTCAAATTTTAACTGAGAAATTAATTGAAAATAACTACGAACCTTACGAAATTTCAAATTTTGCCAAACCTCATTTTTATGCTCAACATAATCAAAACTATTGGAAAAAAGGAACATATTTAGGCATTGGAGCAGGCGCACACTCCTACGATGGAACAGTTCGACAGTACAATATTTCGAATAACCATTTATATATGAAAGCTATCGAAAATGGAAAGATTCCTGCTGAAAAAGAAGTGCTAACTCGTGAAAACCATCTTAACGAATACTTACTAACAGGGCTCCGAACAATTTGGGGATGTAATACTGAAATATTAGAAAAATACCATTTTAATATTTTTTCAGAACGTTCTCAAGAACTCCAAAAATACAAAACATTAGGTTGGTTAGAAATTGATAAAAAAACGATTCGTCTGACGGAAAAAGGACGGCTCTTTGCTGATGAAATTACGGCAAATCTATTTATAGTTTGAGAGTAAACAGATTTTTTGTTCCAATTTATCCGTAATTTGTTCCAAACTTCCGATTTTTAGGATTCATTTATCATTCGTACCAAAGGCACTATCGAAACTCATGGAACACCCTGTAAATCAGACAACTATCAGTGAATTAGTTGCACAACAAGCCCAAAAATGGAATACAAAAAATTTTGTGCATGACAAATATAGTACGTATTCTTTCGCCGAAACTCACCAAATTACCGACCACATTGCCACACATTTTCAACAATTTGGACTAAAAAAAGGGGAAAAAGTCGCCTTATTTTTACCAAATCGAGTAGAATATGTTTTTGCTTTTTTAGCAACTTTCAAGGCTGGAGGCATTGTTGTTCCCATTAATCCAAATGCGCCCAAGGATGAAATTGAATTTATTTTGCAAAATTCTGAAGCTAAATTTTTGGTTTGCCCACTTTATGGACAAAAATATTTTCAGGCTTCCGAATCATTAGAAATGATTTTTTCAACAAGAGGAAAAACGAAACTCAAAAACGGAATTTATTTTGAAAATCTTTATAAAACTCCTCCAAATTTAGGCAAAAAACTTCCTGAAATTTCTCCAAATGATGTAGCTGGAATTATTTATACATCAGGCACAAATGCTCATCCCAAAAAAGGAGTTCAGCTCACTCATGAAAATTATTTATTTGCCTCAAAAGCTCTTTCAGAAGTATTACAAATGGCTGAAAATGACCGTTTTTTATCGACTTTGCCCTTGCATCATATTAACGGACAAGTTGTTGGAATTCTGAATTCATGGCAAGCAGGAGGAGAAGTAATTTTATCGGATTCAATGGCTCCTGATGACTTTTTGGAGGCTTTAGAAAAATACCAAATCACCATTTTCAGAGGTACACCCGCCACTTTCGCTATCCTAAATCGCCAAACCAATATTTCGAACTATAATTTAAGAGAGCTACGAGCTTGTATTTGCAGTTTTGCCCCAATGTCCGAACGAATTTTTGAAGAGTTTGAAAAAAAATTTGATGCCAAAATTTTAGAAGGATATGGCTTAACTGAAGGAACTTCCATTAGTACGATGAACCCAATCGAAGGGAAACGAAAAATTGGTTCGGTTGGGCTTCCCATCAAAGGGCATCATATCCGAATTATTGATACAGAGACAGGGGAAACTTTGCCTCCAAAACAAAAAGGAAAGATTGTAATTTCAGGAAAAAATATTATGAAATCATACTACAAAAAACCTGAGAATACAGCTACAAGACTTATTGATAACGAGTTATATACAGAGGATTTAGGTTATTTTGATGACGAAGGCTATTTATACATTTCAGGGCGAGTTAAAGAGAGAATAATAAGAGGAAATGATACTGTTTATCCAAAAGAAATTGAGCAAGAATTATTACGGCATCCTTCGATTTTGGAAGTAGCGGTTATTGGTTTACCTGATGAAATTTGGGGACAAGAAATTACAGCCGTTATTGTTCTGAGACCTAATCAAAAATTGACTAAGGAAGAAATTATCATCTACTGCCGCAAGAAACTGGCAGATTATCGGTGTCCTCGTCAGGTTATTTTTCAGAAAAGTTTGCCTAAAACCAGTACAGGGAAGATTCTAAAACAAGTTTTAACTGATGAATTAATAGAACAATTATTGAATTAAAATGATTAAGATTAAATCTTAATATTAAAATTACAAATACATCTAAAATCTTTTGACACCTCCTTTTTTGACATATTTTTTGATTATATTGCTGAGGTTTCGGTATGAAATTAGTGGATTACTAATTACTTATCATAGCGTTTATAATACCTTGTAAGTGAGTGATGCAAAGCCTAGTGTTTTTCACACTAAAAATTAAAATTTGTATAATATGCTAAAATACTGGAGGTTTATTTTTGTTTTAGGTATTTTGCTAGGCGAAGTGACTGATGCCTTTAGTCAGTCAGACTCTATTCCTCAGGAATCCAGTCAATTGTATCGTTTAGGAATGTCTGAAATTTATTCTCAATTGCAAGCTACTATCCCCGAATATTTTGCCCCAATCGAAGTTTCTTCTGCTTCCAAAATTACTCAAAATCAAAAAGATGCGCCAAATATTATCAATGCTTTTTCTCGAAAGGAATACTTACAATATGGCTTAATTAGTCCTAACGAATTACTTTATGCGCAGCCCAGTTTTTTTGCAACCAGAGATTACGAACGCCGAACTGTAGGTTTTCGAGGAATGTTTGAAAGCTGGAATAATAACACCATTTTGATGTTATTGGATGGAATTCCGTTCAATGATGCGGTTTCAGGAACAGCTTTTTCTTGGGAAGTTACCCCTTTGTTTTTTGCCAAATCGGTCGAAATTATTCGGGGAGCAGGAGGAGCATTATACGGCTCAAATGCAATGAATGGTGTTTTTAGTATTAATACTTTAGAAGTATCAGATTTAGGGCATTACATTGGTGAGGCTCGATTACGTTATGGTTCTAGAAATACCCAAATCTTCGATTTTTTATTAGGAGCAGAAAATAAACATTTTGGACTACTTAGTTCATTTTCATACTTCAAAACAGATGGACTAAATCATAAAATTTATGATGCCTCGGAACGAACTGATGACCAAGGCATTCGGCAACAATTTGAAATCGATGACCGACGTCACAATATTAATTTTTTTAATAAAATTTATGGAAAGGGAAAATTTGAAGGACTTTCTATGCAGTTTCATGTTCAAGAGTGGGATTTTCGGACAGGATATGGCTGGCTTTTTGAAGTTCCTGATCAACCCGAAAATATGCAACAAAATCGTCAATTGTTTGCTCTACAATATCGTCCTACCCGAAAAGATAAAAAATTGCAATATGAGCTTAGTTTCCGATATCAACGGCAGGGAATTAATTGGCTTATACGTTATTTCCCGAATGGAGCATTAGATAATTTTTATCCACATGGTGTAACAGAACTTTTACGAAGTTATTCTTCTGATATTTTTTTGCGTCTACAAGCAGACTATCAAACTTCATTTGGGCATTTCTTAGCAGGATTTGAGCGTGGAGACTTTATTTATAATGGAGATGAGTCACATACTTCGAATGTGGATTTGGAAGAAACACGGAAACCTTTTCCTGATAATGAGTTTCGTACGATACGCCCATGGCTTGAGTATATTGATGGGCAGCCTGTAACCAATTACAGTGGTTTTTTACAGTATGTATCCCCTAGGTTTTGGAATAAACTTCAACTCACCATTAGCGGAAGATATGACCGAAAACATGTAGATTACAAGAATATAAAAGAGATTAATCAACCACTTAAACATAAAGTATTTGACTTATTTACACCTCGTGTTGCTTTGGTTTTTCATCCTACTGAAAAATGGACACTCAAAACATTAGTAGGACGTGCTTTTAGGATGCCTGCTCCCACCGAGTTATTTGCCAGAAATACCTTCGGGTTTGCCTCGAATATTGAAGAACTAGAACCTGAGTTAGTTACAAATTATGACTTTAGTAACGAGTTTCGTTGGACAAAAAACATGACTGTACGAACCAATTTTTATTTGGTGAATTTTGAAAATAAAATTGGATATAGTGCTACAAATTATAATTTGAGTACTAATATTTATACACTTCTAACTGCAGGTATCGAGGCTGAGCTTTTTTTGAGATATAAAAATTGGCAAGGCTTTTTGAATTATACCTATGCCCAACGACTAAATGAAAAGATTACAGATACAACCATCGAGGAGTACAAAACTACTTTGACTTCTGCACCAGCTCACCTTTTGAATGCAGGAGCAACATTGGAGTATAAAGCCTTTTTTGCTACGTTTTTAGGGCATTATCATGGGGTACAAAAACGAAAAGCAACGGACTTTTTTGAGCAGTCCGAGCTATATCGTCCTAATGAAATTCCTGCTTGGGTCAATCTTGATGTACAAATAGGATATACTTGGAAACATTGGTTAGAAATACGTTTCTTGATGAAAAATGTACTTAACTCATCACAAAAACTACTCAAAATAGAAGCCTATCCATTTGATTATAAACAGGAAAGCCGTGTGATTCAAAGTGAATTACGCATTAAGTTTTAGTACACTTTATTAGTGCATTCTATCCGAACGGGGTTCTAAATTTTCCAAAACTTTAGCTTCATAATCTAAAAATTCTTGCCAACGTTTATCTACTTCCTCACGAGGTAAAACATCACGAGCCAAAGTAATAAAAGTAGTGTAATGTCCTGCCTCTGAAATCATTAGCTCGTAATAAAATTCTTTCAATTCATCATCTTGAATGTGTTTGGATAATAACTTGAATCGTTCACAACTTCGGGCTTCAATTAAAGCACACATCAATAACTTATCTACAAGTCGATTTTCTTCTTTACCGCCTTTTTGAATAAATTTGAGTAACTCGGCTACATATTCATCTTTTCGCATTTTGCCAAGTTGATAGCCACGTTTTTTAAGTTGCTTAATGACTCGTTCGAAATGTTCCCACTCTTCGGCAACAATAGGGGTTAAAGTTTCAACAATTTCCTGACGTTCAGGGTATTGAACAATCAATGAAATACAAGATGAAGCCGCTTTTTGTTCACAATAGGCATGATCAACTAAAATTTCATCAATATTTTTTTCGGCAATATTTACCCAACGAGGGTCAGTGGGTAATTTGAGGTGAAGCATTGTAGCAGTAGTATCCATGTTTTTTAAATAGGATTAGTTTTTACCTCAAAAGTAGTAAAAAAATCATGAGGTAGTTTCTTGAAGCCTATCAATTTCGAAAATCTCTAATTTTTACATTTTTTTATCCCCAAATTTCGAATTCAAACTAATACAAAATAGAACAAAAAATATTCGTTTGTAATATCTTTGTAAAATACCTAATCATCTGTTTTTTTGATGTAAGTAGTCAGATACTGACGAATTTAAAACAATAGGCAAGTTCCTAAATTTTTTGTTCAAAAAAAAACTACTTGGTTGATCAAAAACACTGAAATATAAGAAAATTATTCAACTAGATAACCCTCAATATATGCTAAACATTGCAATATAAACAGGGGTTGTAGTGTGAATAGTACAAACCTATTTCCAAACTTGTAATACGCCTTAAATTCTTATGTCCATTACACCTGTTGTTAAAAACTTATTGATTATCAATATTGTCATTGCAGTGATTGACTTGTTTTTCCCTGCTGTTAGTTTTTCAGATGCCTTTGGCTTACGACACTGGGCTTCCGAAAATTTTGCACCTTATCAATTATTTACTCATTTTTTTGTACATGCTTCCCTGAACATAAATCCTGCTCACCTACTGTTTAATATGTTCGCCTTATATATGTTTGGTCCTATGCTCGAAGGAGTTTGGGGTTCGAAGCGATTTGTAGTATTTTATTTGGTATGTGGATTTGGGGCAAGTATCTTATTTTCTGCAATCAATTATGTGGAAATGCACCTATTGAGTGAGAAAATTAGTACTTTTTTAGCTTCTACTGACCCTTATGTCTTTGAACAGATTATGCGTGATACTTTATCTCAACGAGGCTATACTCAAGTTTTAGAATTTATTGAGCAATTTAAAGAAAATCCGACTGATGCCCAGATTATCAAAGAAAGTAAAAGTATTTTAGTCGAGTTATTTAATTATCGTTTGGATAATTCGGTGATGGTAGGAGCCTCGGGTGCGATCTCAGGTATTTTTATTGCCTTTGGAATGACGTTTCCAAATCAACGTCTGTTGCTTCTGATTCCTCCTATTCCAATGAAAGCCAAATATATGGTTATTTTGTTTGCACTTTTCGATGTGTATCGAGCTTGGCAAAATGCCCCTGATGATAATGTCGCTCATTTTGCTCATTTGGGTGGGATGCTCGTGGCATTTATTTTGATAAAAATTTGGCGAAGTCGGCGATTAGTTCCATAATTTTGTTTCCTATACATAGAGTATAAATAGAAAATTATCAAGACACTTTAATTATAAAATAAAATGAATCCTTTTGTTGAAGATTTTAAGCGTGCATGGCATAAACCTAATAGTATTCTAATTCGCCTAATTATCATTAACGCGGTCGTTTTTTTGGTTTTTTTATTCGCTAAGATAATTGGAACGATTGTTTCTAACAAGATGGTCTATGATACCCTTCAATTTGTGATGTATCTGCCTGCTCCTCTAACCAAATTTATGGTACGTCCTTGGACGGTTTTTACTTATTTCTTTACCCATGAGGATTTGATGCACATTGTTTTTAATATGTTTGCATTGTATTGGTTTGGTCGAATTGCAGAAGAGTATTTAGGACATCTCAAAACTTTAGTCTTATATGTTTATGGCGGATTGGCTGGAGGCATCTTATACTTACTTGCTTATAATTTTATTCCCTTTTTCATCAATATTCAGCCTGCAATTGGCGTAATAGGGGCTTCGGCAAGTGTATATGCAATAATTGCTGGAACAGCTACACTTTTACCGAATTATGGCTTACATTTATTATTTTTTGGACGTGTTCAGCTCAAATACATTGCTATTTTTGTCATTCTTTTGTCAGTAATTGGTTCGATTGGCTCAAATGCAGGTGGAAATTTAGCCCATTTAGGAGGTGCCTTGTTAGGCTTCTTATTTATTAAGTCATATCAACGAAATATTAATATTGGTCTTCCTTTAGAAAAATTGTTCTCTTTTACTGAAAATTTGTTTCGTAAGTCAGGGCGAAAGACTAATAATCGTCAAAAGAAAAAACAAAAGGCTCATAAAGCGACAGCAAATCAAACTTTCTCCAATGATTTGGCAGATGATATACCAAATCAAGATGAAATTGACACCATCTTAGATAAAATATCCCAAAAAGGATATGAAAGCCTCACTCGAAAAGAGAAAGAAATTTTGTTCAAGGCAAGTCAAAAGTAATTATTTATTAATAGTAAAAAAATCTTATTATATAGTTAATTCTTCTTATAAAAAAGATATAGATTAGAAATTACTCTAGTTTATATCTTTTTTTCTTTATAAACTCCTGATTCTATTCAACTTATAATTCTACTATCACTAATTAATCCATAAGAGGTTGTTTGAATTTTAAATAAAACATGGATTATCAAGTTTTTACATAAATTTCTATAAAGTAGGATTTGCAAACCCTACTTTATGTACATCAGCGATTTTGAGCAATGAAAGCTATTTCACTAAATAAAGTTTATTCCCTAAAGATATTTTTCAAAAATTTTTAAACAACCTCTAAAATAAAATAGAAATCTGTTCATGCAGAATATGGCAAGTTAAAAATTACCAAGTCTTATTTAAACTTTACCCTATTGTATTATTAATTTTTACTTTTTAATGAAAAGAGATATTAATTCAGCCCTAAATATTGTATATTTTTAAATATATTTTAAATATAGGTTTGAATTTTAAGGTGTTTTTTTGTAGTTTTACAAAAACATGATTCGGATTTATATTTTATTCAACCAAAAATATTGTTCGGTTTGATTGTTTTACTTACTCAATTGCAAGGTGTTTACTGAATGGAAAACCATCCTCTTGATGAGCGGATGGTTTTTTTGTTTTATTTAGCTTAATAATGTAAATTTCGAACCTAAATAATCATATTGTTAATATATTGAATATAAAATTATTAATGAAAAAGCTCCAATTCAACAAACTCATTGCTCAAGTTTGGTTTGTTTTTTTAATTTTCTCATTTACTAGTTGTACTGTTTCTAAATCTTCTTCTCAGAAATCTACCCCCAAGTCTCAAAAAAGACAAAACTGGGTTATTGAAAAAGGAGAAGCTTCTTATTACGCTGACAAGTTTCATGGAAAACCAACGGCAAGTGGTCAGAAATATGACAAACGAAAATATACTGCTGCTCATCGAACCTTACCTTTTGGAACAGAAGTAGAAGTAATTAATTTAAATAATGGAAAGTCGATCATAGTACAAATTAATGACCGAGGTCCCCACAAAAAATCACGTATTATTGATCTTTCTCGGGCAGCAGCTACCGAAATTGATTTAATTCAGGTAGGAATTGCTCCTGTAGAAATCCGTTATAAAGCCCCTGAAAGTCAATAAAACTCTTATTTGTTTTAAACAAAATTGTATTACTTATTTGAAAAAATCAACTGAAAATGGTAATATTATAGCCTTAAATAACTTTATCATTTATCTAATCCTTTCAAAAACAAAAATTAATCATGGGAAAACTCGAAGGCAAAACAGCCGTCATTACGGGTGGCAATGATGGTATTGGTCGAGCTACCGCACAATTATTTACCGAAGAAGGCGCAAACGTAGTTATTTTTGGTCGCCGACAAAACAAAATTGACGAGGTCGTAGCACAACTCGGCGAAAATGCCCTTGGAGTACAAGGGGATGTTCGAAATTTAGCCGACTTAGAAAATCTATTTTTGAAGGCTTCTGAAAGATTTGGCAAAATTGATATTGTGATTCCTAATGCAGGAGTTGTTGATTTAGTACCAATCGAAGAAACTACAGAGGAAATTTTTGATAGATCATTAAATGTTAATCTTAAAGGGGCATTCTTTACTGTACAGAAAAGTCTCCCTTATTTGAACGATATTGCTTCAATCGTTTTTATCTCTTCTATTGCTCATTTTCTAGGGATGCCAACCCATACCACATATACTACCGCAAAGGCAGGTGTTCGGGCTATGACCGCAACACTTGGCTCAGAATTAATTCCTAGAGGGATTCGAGTAAATTGTGTCACCCCTGGAGTAACAGATACTAAAATGCTCTGGACAATGGGCGGGTTTCCCAAGGAAGCAGTTAATAATATGATAGAGCAGGCAGTACCAATGAAACGCGTTGGAAATACTCGTGAATTAGCGAATACCATTCTGTTTTTAGTTTCAGACGATGCTTCTTTTATATGTGGAGAAGAGATTATCGTAGATGGTGGACAAGTCAATTGTATGACAGTTTAAGAAGTTGTTTAAATTTTTTTTTAAGAAAAATGAGAGAGGTATTTTGGAATAAGTAAAATAGTTCTCCTTGCTTAAAATTAGACTTTATTCTACATTAGAAAAAATGACACAGTTATGATAGTTCAGATTTTACATAAAATTTGAACACTCACTAATCATATTTTAATATCATTAAAAAAACATCAAAATCAATCATGGGAAAACTCACAGGCAAAACAGCTGTCATTACAGGTGGTAATGATGGCATTGGTCGAGCTACCGCACAATTATTTACCGAAGAAGGCGCAAACGTAGTTATTTTTGGTCGCCGACAAAACAAAATTGACGAAGTCGTAGCAGAACTCGGCGAAAATGCCCTTGGAGTACAAGGGGATGTCCGAAATTTAGCCGACTTAGAAAATCTATTTTTGAAGGCTTCTGAAAGATTTGGCAAAATTGATATCGTGATCCCCAATGCAGGAGTCGCTCGTTTACTACCTATCGAACAAACTACAGAGGATATTTTTAATGAGTCATTAGACGTAAATCTTAAAGGAGGATTTTTCACAGTCCAGAAAAGTTTACCTTATTTGAATGAAACAGCCGCAATCGTATTTGTTTCCTCTATTGCTCATGCTTTGGGTTTACCAACCCATACAATTTATACTACAGCAAAAGCAGGAATTCGAGTTATGACAAGAACACTAGGCTCTGAGTTGCTTCCAAGAGGAATACGCGTGAATTGTGTTTCTCCAGGCTGTACTAATACAAATATGCTCTGGACAACTGAAGGATTTTCCGAAAAAATCCTCCATGATATGATAGAACGAGATATTCCTATAAAACGGATAGGGGAACCACGTGATATTGCAAATGCCATTCTGTTTTTAGTCTCTGATGATGCCTCCTTTATCTGTGGAGAAGATATTATCGTAGATGGTGGACAAATCAATTGTATGACAACATAAGTCATATCTCAGGTTTCCATAACATTAAATTTTAAATCTAATATTATGGAGATTACCTTTAGAGGTTGTTTAAATTTTGCATAAGAATTGAACTATCATAACTGTATCATTTTTTCTAATGTAGAATAAAGTCTAATTTTAAGCAAGGAGAACTATTTTACTTATTCCAAAATACCTCTCTCATTTTTCTTAAAAATTTTTAAACAACCTCTTAACTATCCTTGAAGAAAGTGAGAGATTGCCATTCGATATCCATCCAAGCCAAATCCTACAATGATCCCAACGCAATTTTTGCTCAGATAACTATGATGTCGAAACTCTTCCCGTGCGTGAACATTAGAAATATGAACTTCAATTGTAGGTGTAATTATACCTGCAATAGCATCCGTTAAAGCAACAGAAGTATGAGTATAGCCTCCCGCATTTAAAATAATTCCATCAGCAGAAAATCCAATTTCATGAATTTTATCAATCAATCCACCTTCACTATTCGACTGAAAATAGGCTAATTCTATTTTAGGAAATTGGGCTTGAAGTGTTTTAAAATAATCTTCAAATCCTTGTGCGCCGTATATTTGTGGTTCACGCTTTCCTAATAGATTGAGATTGGGTCCATTAATAATCCAGATTTTTTTCATATCCGTAATTTTATGGTATTGAAGTTGTTATAATCGTTTTTTCAAAAAAATAAATCTATGATTTGTTCAGCTTCTTTCACATCATGTACCCGCAAAATATTGGCTCCATTTTGTAAGGCAATGGTATTCACAGCCGTTGTTCCATTGAGGGCTTCGGCAGGAGAAAGATGTAGTTTTTTCCAAATCATAGACTTGCGAGATGCACCTACTAGTATTGGTAATTCAAAAATTTTAAAAGAATCTAATTTTTGTATCAATTCATAATTTTGCTCAATGGTTTTGGCAAATCCTAATCCAACATCCAAAATAATATCCATTACACCAATTTCCCGAAGTTTAGCAATCTGAATTTGAAAAAAATCAGTCATTTCCAATATCAAATTATCATAATTAGTGAGTTGTGTCATAGTTTGTGGACTACCTTTCATGTGCATCAAAATATACGGCACTTTCAGGCGCGCTACCGTTTCGAACATCTTATCATCTAATGTGCCTCCTGAAACATCATTTACCATTTTAGCTCCTGCCTGAACTGCTCGTTCCGCAATGTTTGCCCGAAAAGTATCAATAGAAATTAAGGTATTAGGAAATCTTTCTAAGATCGCTTCTATAGCAAAAAGAACACGTTCAAGCTCTTCATTTTCAGAAATATTTGTAGCATTTGGTCGAGTCGAATAACCTCCAATATCAATAATTTTTGTACCTTCAGAGGACATTTTCTCAACTTGTTGTATGATTTGATCTGCATTCTTATATTTTCCCCCATCATAAAACGAATCAGGGGTAATATTTAAAATGCCCATCGTTATTGGTTTTGATAAATCCAATAAATGCCCGCCTAAATTGAGTGTTTTTGAGGTCTGAAAAAGAGCCATTCTGAGTATTAAAGTTAAGTTTAATTTATTCGTAATGAGCTACCCAGCTTTTAGCTTGGTCATAATCATCAAAAAATTGTGTTTCTATTCCGTATTTGGCAATTTTTTCATCTATAGTTTGTTCGATAGAGACATACACAAAAAAATCATGAGGAACTAAAAAAGCCATTTTTACAATCTCCAAGGCAATATATTGCGAAAAAACAGTTTGATTAATCCAATGTTGTGTTTCGGGAATAATAGTTAAGGAAAAGAAACGAGTATCAACCAGAATTCCTTTGGGTTGATATTTTCGATTGGTCTCAATGGTTTTTTCTAATTCAAGTCGGTAGTCTTTATCTGTTATTCTGATATTTTTTAACCATTGTCCTTCCATAATTCGAGTTTCTGGATGAAAGATCTGCCTTAAAAATTTACTTTGATATACTGTTTTCATGTTGTGTGTAGTTGTTAGCAAGTGGTTCTATACAGAGAATTTTATTTCTATAAGAGCAAAAATCTTTCCGCCATTTTTCGACTAAGTTACAGATTTTTTGGATAAAAGACGGCACTAAACTGCTTGATAGAACGTTTTGTTAAGAAATTTATAGATTTCCGATGAATTGCTTGCTATATTTGTCAAGGTGCAGTATAGTAGTATGATATAAACTTGATTTCCAACTCCCTAAACACGCTATCCAAAGATGCAGTTCCAACTATTTACGTTGTTTTTATGGGTGATTTTCAGCTTTGTCATCATGACAACTTCGGCGCAGACTAGTGCTGCTGATGAAGGAATTTTTTTTTTGCAAAAGGTGAGCATCTAAAACAAAAAAAACAATACGCTGAAGCGATTGCCCAATACAATAACGCCATTAAAGCCGACCCCCAAAACTACCGATTTACCTATGCTAAAGGAATGTGTCATGTCAGAATTAATCAATATGATGCCGCAATTGGAGCTTTTGAACGAACCGTTCGTCTTAAAACAGATTATATTCATGCCTATAAAATGTTAGCAAAATGTTATAAAGCCAAAAAAGACTTCGAGAATGTTATTAAAGCCCTTAATGGAGCCTTTCAGTATGAAGAAAATTTAGAAAAAAAGTTTGAATATAAAATGGAGGTCATTCGACTATTAGTCAAAACCGAAAATTATGTTGATGCTAAAATTCAAATTAACACAGTTCGGAAATTTATGATGAACCCCAGTTTAGAGTTACTTTATAACGAAGCATTAATTAGTAATCGAATGGGAGATTACAAGACGGCGAAGTCAGATATGACTCAAGCTGTGAAGCTTTTGAAAACACCTGCCTTAAAAGAAATTGCCAAATACTATTATGAGTTGGGGTATGCTCATTACAAACTCAAAGAATATGATCAAGCTTCAGAAGCATGGAGTCGAGCAGTTTACGGCAAGTACAAAAATGAGATTATGAAGTATGAACCCAAATATTACTATCAAACTGCCGAAGCTTATTTTCGTATTTATGAATATTCTACTGCCAAAGAATACCTTGAGCGAACTCTCAAAGTGCGAGCTGATTATGCACCCGCTAAAGTTTTACTGGGCAAAATTGCAGAACGAGAATTAAAACGAGATAAAACCATTCAATATTTTAAAGAAGCCATTCCACTTGAAGAACACCTCAAAGCGCGCCACCAGATTTATCGAGATATGGCAGTTGCTATGCTTAACTCTGGGTATTACAAAGAAGCTACAGATGCGGTAGGTAGTGCGCTCAAAATTCGTAGGCATGACTATGAGATGGAAATGGTACGGATTATTGCCTTTTATCGACTTCGAAATTATGCCAAAGCCGTTTATTATGTCGATGAAATTTTACAACAATCTGACTTAGGAGATAAAATTTTAGTCCCCTTCTTTTTTGCGGGCGGAATGATTTACCGTGATTCGGGAAGTCCACAAAAGGCGAAGTTGTGTTTCAAACGAGCCGCCAAAGGCACTTTTCGCAATCCTGCACTTATGGAATATGAGCGAATTTTGAAAGATGAAGAAGACTAAATACCACTAAAATATAGTTACTGAGCCAAGTGACCCAGTAACCCAATCAATTTAGTAGGAACAAAATACTAAAGTCTCAATACTTAATTTTTAAAACTCCATTTCTATCGCCATTTGCCGTACTTTATTGAGTAGATAGTTTACGGTTAATTGCATATTCAAAGTACGGTCAGTCGTCAATTGTAGTTTTTGAGTAAATATTTTTGATTCACAAGATACTGCAATCCAAATTGTTCCGACAGGTTTATCGGGTGTTCCACCATCAGGTCCCGCAATTCCTGAAGTCGCTATTCCCAAGTAAGTGCCATATTTTTTCCGAATATTTTCTGCCATTAAGCTAACAATTTCTTGACTAACTGCGCCATGTTTTCGGATGAGTTTTTCGGGAATGTCTAACTTTCTGATTTTAATACGGTTATCATAAGCAACAATTCCTCCTACAAAATATCGACTTGCCCCTGCAATTTTCGTTAAATGATGGGCAACCAATCCACCTGTACAACTTTCAGCAGCAGCAATGGTTAAACCCCGTTCGGCAAGTTCTCGTCCTGTTACTTCTTCGATTTCTTCATTATCAAATCCAAATACATGAGGCTTAATTAATGGAAGAACCTTATCAATTTCAGCATGTGTTTCGGCTTGGATTTGTGTCATATTTTCACCCGTTGCAGTCAGACGCATTCGTACCTGCCCCATACGTGGTAAATAGGCTAGTTTGATATGACTTGGCAAACTATCCTCCCAAGTGGCAATTTTCTCAGCCAAAATAGATTCAGGTAAATTAATTGTTCGGATAATTTTGTGGTAAATGAAAGGCGTATGAAAAGTTTCTTGAAGTTTCGGGGCAATGGTCTCTGTCATCATACATTGCATTTCACGTGGTACCCCAGGCATCGAAATAATCACTTTATCCTTTTGAGTAAACCACATCCCTGGGGCTGTTCCAATAGGATTCCAAATAATTTCGGCTTTATCTGGAAAACGAGCTTGTTGTCGATTGAGATTATTGAGTGTACGTCCCTTTTGCACAAATAAGTTTTCAATATGAGCCAAAATTTCAGGCTGTTGAATTAACTTTGCCTCAAAAAATTTACAAAGTGTTGTTTTCGTAATATCGTCTTTAGTGGGTCCGAGTCCTCCCGTAAAAATCACAATATCAGCAATTTGTAAGGCGACCTTTAAAGCATTAGTAATAGCATTTTGGGTATCTCCTACGGCAGTGCGACGAACAACCCGTATGCCGATTTTATCCAATTCCGTAGCAATCATCTGAGAATTGGTGTCGGTAATTTGTCCATATAAAATTTCATCGCCGATGGTAATGATTTCTGCGTGAATATGTTGCATTAGCTTTGAGTGGTTTTGGTGTCTGTTATGATAGGAAAACTGATAGATTCTTGAAAAATTTCGAAGAGAAAAGGTAATAAATTCTAAACAACTCTACAAGCAGATAGGTTCAGAATGCTTAAATTCATTAGACTTTATCCCGATTGATATTGACGAACCACTCCTTAAGTTTCAAACATTATAAAGCTTCAGCAATTATTAGAATAAATAATTGCTGAACAACTAACATTCATATTATAACTCCAGAATAAAAATGTGATAAGGTTTGATTTTCATATATTTTTCATTTTTTTAGAAAAATTGGAAATATCCATATTTATTATTTGACATTACTCTAAAACATGACTTATTCCTTATCTTCCCTTTGGGATATTACTGAAATTTGTACTCAAAAAGGGCTACGCCATACTGTTTTGTCCCCAGGATCAAGGTGTGCACCTTTAGTACATGGATTTACCAATCATCCTAAAATGAAATGTTTTACGATTACTGATGAACGTTCCGCAGGATTCATTGCAATGGGGATTGCTCAACAAATTCGTAAACCAGTAGTTTTAGTTTGTACTTCTGGAACGGCTGGCATAAATTACTTTTCGGCAGTAGCAGAAGCCTTTTATCAAGATGTTCCACTACTGATTTTGACCGCCGACCGTCCACCTGAATTGCTTGATCAGCAAGATGGACAAACGATTCAACAACGAGAAATTTATGGGAAACATGTTCGGAAATCTTTTCAATTACCTGATGATTTTTCGCATCCTGATAAAATTTGGCATACTGAGCGAATTGTCAATGAGGCAATTAATTTAAGTCTAGAATTTCCACCTAAACCCGTCCATATTAATATTCCCATTCGTGAGCCATTTTATCCTAAAGAAACAACAAAAATCAGTTATAAAAAAGAAGTTAAATTAATTGAAAAAGAAAATTTTGAAACTGTTTTAGACAAAAGTGTAGTTCAAAAACTACAAAATAAATTACAAAAATTTGAGAAAATTGTCATTATAGCAGGGCAGGATTTCCAAAATATAAAACTTTGTGAATTGCTTTCTGATCTTGAAATTCCCGTTATTTCAGATATTATTTCAAATACTCACTCAATTTCAAATCGTATTCAGCATCAAGATTTTATTCTTCTAAATGACAATTTTCGAGAAAAAATCGGACAGCCTGATTTATTGATTACATTTGGTAAATCGGTTATCTCAAAAAATCTCAAACTAGCTTTTCGAAAGTATCCACCCCACGAACATTGGCACATTCAAAAAGATGGCTATGTAGCAGATACATTTCAGAGTTTGACCAAAGTAATTCCTACTTCGGAATGGTATTTTTTTAAGAATGTCTTTATTCGAGAAACAACATCTGAAATTAAGGTAAAGAGAAAAAATTATCTCAAAATTTGGACAAATCAAGAAACAAAATTTAAAACTTTATTTCCTGACTTTTTTGAGAAATTCAAGTTTTCAGAATCTGAAATTATTTACGAAACACTACGTCAACTTCCCACAAATTCGAATTTACATTTGGCTAATAGCATGACGGTACGGTATGCAAATGTTTTCAATTTTCTAAATCGCTCAAAACCAATAGAAAATATTGAAGTTTTTGCGAATCGAGGAACAAGTGGCATTGATGGAAGTACCAGTACAGCAGTCGGACATTCTTTAGTTTCTGACAAATTAAATATTTTAATCACAGGGGATTTGGCTTTTTTTTATGACCGAAATGCCTTTTGGAATCGATATAAATTAGTTAATCTGCGAATTATTTTATTAAATAATCATGGTGGCGGAATTTTTACAATGATTCCTGGACCTGATGTTATTGAAAAAAGCACTGCTTATTTTTTAACACCACAGCCTCACCAAGCTCGTTTATTATGTAAAGACTTTGGGATAGATTATCAAATAGCAAAAACAAAAACGGAATTTTTTGATAAGCTAGAAGGTTTATTTTTACCTTCTAATTCTCCAAAATTACTGGAATGTGAAACTAACTTTGAGGATAATCAAATCATCTGGAAAGCTCTAAAGATAAAAGCACAATCGTTTAACTAAAAGTTAGTAGAAAAAAAATTATTATTATTTCAATGAAATATAGTATTTCTATTTATTTTTTGGATAAAGATCGTGGATAAAATCAAAAAATAGAATTACTTTGGTGTGATTTTCGTTTAGAAAAGAGTAAGTGAGAACACTTTTTGGATAAATAGTTAAGTACAAACTAGAATTTTCTCACAAAGTCATTTATTTTTATCGCTAAATTTCGGTAAGCATTGAAATTTATTCGGTGCATATTTTATCAATGATCAAGCAAATGCATACTGCTTTTGATTTACAAGAACAAATAAATCAAACTGCTACTGATAAGGTCGTCATTGCTTATAAGGGACCTCTAACGGATGTAATTATGGCAGAATTAAGCCGACATATCCGCATGAAGTTGGCACATGAGCCTAAGATTTGTCGAAAAATTTTTGCAATATTTATCGAATTAGCTCAAAATATTCTTTTCTATTCTGCTGAAAAGGTTAATTTTGGATATAGAAATGATCGAATTGGAACTCTACTGGTTATCCAAGATGACAACTATTATTACTTCATGTCCAGCAATAAGATTGAAAATATATATACCCACGAACTGTTACATAATTGCAAAGTCATTAATGCCCTTGATAAAGAAGGGCTTAGGCGTTACAAGCGTGAGCAAAGAAGTCGTCCTTCAAAAGATCGTAGTAAAGGAGCAGGTATTGGACTCATTCAGGTAGCAATGATTTCAGGCTATCCCCTGCAGATGGATTTTTATGAGTTTGATGAGGATTTCTCGCTCTATTCTTTATGTGTCAAAGTCAAAAAAAATAAATCAGAAAAATGACCGAATCGTTAGAAAGTCTAAATATTGAAGGGAAAAGCGGAACATTTTTTGTCCCTAGTGTCAGTTTTGATGTGAATACAGGTGATTGTCGACTGGAAGGTGAATCTTATTTAGAAAATACATGGGAGTTTTATGACAAATTGACAAACTGGCTAAAACAATACACAGAGAAAAAACAAGCAATTACATTTAGCTTTAAGCTCACCTACTTCAATACGAGTTCTTCCAAGGGCATTCTTGATATTTTATTTTTGCTCAAAGATTATGAGCTTGCAGGAGGAGAAGTCAATGTAAAGTGGCATTATCCTGAAGATGATGAAGATAATCTTGCTGAAGCTGAAGATTTTATTGCCGACTCTGAACTAGACATGGAACTCATTTCTTATACCTAATCAGTCATATTAGATAATTTCATATATCTGATTATCAATAATATAAAAATATATTCTACCATAAAATTAAACTCAGATTTTCAATTTAAATAACTACCTATCTATGCCAAAAAATAAATGTAAACAAGTTTTGTAAGTGGTACAGGCATGACTAAAACCGAAGAGATTGAAATTAACTTATTACTAGATGCTATTTATCGAAAATATGGATATGATTTTCGGAATTATGCTCGGGCATCTTTAAAGAGACGTATTCAGAATTGTATTCTTCGGGCAGAAGTAAATTCGGTAAGTGCCTTAATTCCTTTAATTCTACATGATAAAGATTTTTTTAGCGAAGTATTGGTGCAATTTTCTGTCCCTGTAACTGAGATGTTTCGCGACCCTATTTTTTATCATGCATTTCGACTTCAGGTTATCCCTTATCTTCAAACTTATCCTTTTATCAAAATTTGGCATGCAGGCTGTGCTACAGGTGAAGAAGTCTATTCGTTCGCCATTATGCTCAAAGAAGAAGGTTTATATGATCGAACAACCATCTTCGCCACTGACTTCAATGAAGAGGCTCTTAATACTGCTAAAGAAGGTATTTATCGGCTGGCAAATGTGAAATATTATACCAATAATTATCAGAAAGCAGGTGGCAAAAGCACCTTCTCGGATTACTACTATGCAGGTGGATATGATTCAGTCATTATGGATGCCTCTTTGAAAAAGAATGTTACCTTTGCTCATCACAATTTAGTTTCAGATGGTGTTTTCGGAGAAATGCACTTGATTTTATGTCGAAATGTCCTGATTTATTTTGATAAGCAACTCCAAAATCGAGTTTTAAATTTATTCCGTAACTCACTCATTCGTAAAGGTTTTTTATGTTTAGGAACATGCGAAAGCCTTCAATTCTCAAGTGTTGAAAATGCCTTTGAAGAAATTGAGCCTGAATATAAGATTTACCGTTTGTCATAATTTTTTATGTATTCTTTTAGTCCAATACAGGACAATTTTTCGGCACTCGAGGTGGTCGTAATAGGAGTTTCGGCGGGAGGAATGAGTGTGCTTTCTGAAATTTTTCAACAATTACGCCCTGATTTCCGATTACCTTTATTGATTGTTCAACATTTACATCCACATCAAGGGAATTTTCATATCGAATATTTTTCTGAAATCGCTCCAATTCCAGTTCAGGAAATGGAAGAAAAACAGCCTATTCATCCTGCTCGAATTTACTTTGCTCCTGCTAACTATCACGCTTTGATAGAATCAGACAAGACATTTGCTCTTTCCGTAGATGAAAAAGTCAACTACGCTCGTCCTTCGATAGATGTACTTTTTGAGACTGCCTCAGAAGTTTTTCAGCACCATTTATTAGGAATTATTTTGACAGGAGCCAACCGAGATGGCGCAAAAGGCTTACGTCAGATTGCTGATTTTGGAGGTATAACTATTGTTCAAGATCCTGATACTGCCCAATTTGCAGCCATGCCCCAATTTGCTTTAGAAGCCACCCCTAGCAGTCAGGCACTTAACTTATCTGAAATTGTGGTTTTTCTAAATTCCATCCATCCCAAGCTTTCTAACCTCTCAAAATATTGGTAATTTATTTTTTCATTCGAAAAGCTTTCGAAACCTGTAAGGATAAATCCAAAAATGTAATTTTAGGGTTTGCATTTCGCTCTAATTGATTATAGGCATCCGTAAAATAGTGGCTTAAGAGTTCAATATTTTTTTCATGAATAACCGTTGCAAACTTTTGGATAAATTCGAAGGCTTCGGCTTCTAATCGAACCAGCTCTTCACCTCCAAATTTAAACGCTAGGGCTTCTCGCAACATACTGAGTCCATATTGTAAAAGTGCTTTTTGAGCTTGTTTACCATACTCCTGAAATTTATCAGTTTGTTTAACCATCTCGGAATAATCTCTCCGAAAACAAATTCGCATCCACTCTACAAATCGTTCTTGACTATCGTCTTTGGCTTCTTGATTTAGACGAAAGGCTTCTGCCAAGTTTCCATCGGTTAAGGTTGCAATTTGTCCTGCTCTAAGAGCCTCCGTCTGAAATTTCTCAATCAAATTTTGTTTGACTTCTGTATCAGTGAATGGGCGTATAATAATATGTTGAGTACGGGAGAGAATGGTTTTCAGCAGTTTATCTCGTGATTCGGTCACTAATAAGAATAATGTTTTGGCAGGTGGCTCTTCCAAAATTTTAAGTAAGGCATTTGCTGCATTAACATTCATCCATTCGGGTAACCAAATCATCAAAATCTTATATTCAGCTTCATAGGCTTTCAGCGATAAGGTTTTAATGATGTTTCGCCCTTCATGAACAGGAATCAAACATTGTTTATTTTCTGCACCTAACGCTTGCGCCCATTCTCGTAAATTTCGGTAAGGGTTTTCAAGAACAAAGGCACGCCATATTTCCATAAATGCCGAACTCAAGGCATCTTCTCGTTTCTTGAAAGTTTTAGTCGTGGCAGTTGGAAATACAAAATGCAAATCGGGGTGAATTAACTTATTGAATTTACGACATGAAGGGCATCTTCCACAGGAATCAGCAGTCGTTTTTTGCTCACAATTAACGTAAGTGGCATACGCCATTGCCATTGGTAAAGCAGCAGCGCCTTCCTTTCCAACAAATAACTGAGCATGAGCAACATGATTATTTTGAACGGATTGTATCAGTGTCTTTTTAATATCTTCTAATCCTAAAATTTCTGAAAATTGCATAATTCAAATAAATATAATTTTGAGACCAATTTTTTTCAATCGAAAAAATCCGAACAAAAAGCAAAGGAGCAGAATTTTATGACTCTTAATTTTTTTTCAAAAGTACAAAAACTTAAACGGAAAGTTTACTTTATTACAACTCTCTCTTGTTTTTAAAATTCTAAAACTGCTTGATAATCAATTTTTTAGTTGATATTTTTAGTTCATTTTTCTAAAAACTCCGATTAGCTGGATTCAACTATTTTTTTACAGTAATTCTAAGATAGTGACACAATTTCAAGTCATGCTACTATTTTCGTTTTCAAGTCGGAAAACGCAAAATATTCAAACATAATTTGAAAATAGTACCTCAAAGAATTGCCTGCTTACGTTTCTCGAAATACGTAGTAATTTCTTCTAAATTCATCGCATTCAAAGTTTTATCTTTAGTCAAACCTCCTTTTCGTCCTACCAAAACGCCATATTTCATAAATTCATATTGGCTTTTATGGTGAGCATCAGGATTAACACTTAACATAACACCCTGTTCAAGTGCCTGATGCACTAATCGCCAATCCAAATCCAATCGGCGAGGATTTGCATTAATTTCAATGACGACCTGATGTTTTACACAAGCCTCAAAAATCACCTGATAATCAAGTGGATAACCTCTACGCCGTAATAAGAGCCGTCCCGTAGGATGCCCCAAAATTGTTGTATAAGGATTTTGGATGGCAGTCAAAATTCGTTGGGTAGCTTTTTTTTCATCCATTTGTAAACCCGAATGTATCGAAGCCACAATAAAGTCAAAACTTTGAAGCACTTCCTTAGAATAATCTAAATTTCCATCGGATAAAATATCCGATTCAATACCTTTGAAAATCCGAAAAGGAGCTAATTCTTTATTGAGTTTTTCAATTTCTTCGTGCTGTTTTTGAATGCGGTCTTCGGTCAGTCCATTGGCATAAAAAGCTGTCTTTGAATGGTCACTAATTCCTAAATATTCAAAACCCAAATCTCGGCAGGCAATTGCCATTTTTTCCAATGAATTTGCACCATCACTATACTTTGAATGATTGTGTAAAATTCCTTTCAAATCTGAGATTTCTAAAAGAGTTGGTAAGGTACTTTTTTCGGCTTTCTCAAACTCAAAAGTTCCTTCTCTCAATTCAGGAGGAATAAATGATAAACCAATAGATTCATAAATCTCATTTTCTGATTTAAAATTTTGTTTTTTAGCAGTTTGTAAAAGCGTTTGATTCATTTTTGTTCGGTATTTCAAATGGTTTAAATGTGCCGAATTTAGCAATAATTCACCGTAAAATTTACCATTTGATACGCCTTTAATTTCAATTCTCAAATCGTTTTCTACAAATTTTCCACGCCACACAAAAACACCTGAATTTTTGACATCATACGCTATTTTTTCACATTGATTCAAATATGTTCGGACTACCTCAAAATCGGTTGTTTCAATCAGAACTTGTACTAAATTTATGATTTCTAAATTTCGGCGAAATTGTCCTGTAACTTCAATCTGTTCTGATAATCCTGAATCTCGTAAATGTTTTTCAAGAAACTCAACATACGACTCAATATCAGCATACCGAAACCAACCTTCAATTTCTTCTAAAAATACAATTTCTTTTAGGATAGTTTCTTGTGTTTTTTTACCAAATCCTTTAAGCTTCTCGATATTTCCTTTCTCACCTGCTTCCCGAAGTTCGGCAAGAGTTTGTACATTTAATTCTTGCCACAATTGACGAACTTTTTTAGCTCCAATTCCCTTAATTTGCAACATTTTAATTACATCTTTCGGTGTTTTTTGATGCAATTCTTCCAACTCTGGGAAGGTATAAGTTTCCTTTAATAATTGAATTTTTTCAATCATACCCTTCTTAAATTTTGCTTCTTGTAGCTGAGATTCTGAGGCTTCCGAAAGCAAAAAATCTAAGTTTTCAATTTGGTATATGACATTAGCATAAGCTCTGATTTTGAAGGTATTAGCTCCATGAAGCTCCAACAAAGCCGTCATCATTTTGAAGGCAGAAATAAATGGTTTATTCGTCAAGATATTCAACGTTTTAGGATATATATATAATTTTATGTAGGCAATTTAAAAAAATCATATTGACTTACAGAACCTTTGACACAAGCCTTATTCGTAAATTTTTAATCGAACCTTCATAATATTTTTTTGCAATGTCAAACGAAAGCCCTTATTTTTAAGTCACTTAATTTTAATAAACTAAAAATCAACTCATTACAATTTTTATGAGAAAATTACAATTTTATCCGCTTTGGTTAGGAATTTTAATACTTTTAAGTATCGAAGGCTGGGCGCAATCCGATAAATTACAATCGGGTCCAATGGTCGGATATTCCACCATGCGAGAAGTTATGCTTTGGGTACAAACTACTGAAAAAGCTGAAATTCACTTTGAATATTGGGAAAAAGGTACACCTCAAAAACGTCAAAAATCAGAGGTTTATCAAACCAAAAAATCAGAGGCTTTTACAGCTCGAGTTCCAATTGCTTTACTGGAACCAGGGAAAAAATATAATTACGAATTATTTATCAATAAAAAGAAAGTAAATCGTTCTTATCCTCTTGAATTTCAGACCCAAGTACTTTGGCAGTGGCGTACTGATCCGCCTAAAGTTCGTTTTGCTTTTGGAAGTTGTTCCTATATTAATGATAAGCCTTATGATCGTCCAAAAAAGGCGTATGGCACTGACTATCAAATTTTTGATATAATTTATAAGCAAAAACCTGATTTTATGCTTTGGGGTGGCGATAATATCTATCTTCGAGAAGCTGACTTTGACTCTAAAAGTGGTATTTTATACCGTTATACTCATACGCGTTCTAATCCCGAAATTCAGCCATTGTTGGGTAATATTCATCATTATGCGATTTGGGATGATCATGATTTTGGACCCAATGATTCTGACCGTAGTTACCCCTTGAAAAACGAGACTTTAAACGCTTTTAAGTTATTTTGGGCAAATCCTCATTATGGGATAGAACAAACTGATAATAAAGGAATTACAGGTAAATTTGCATGGGGAGATATTGAGTTTTTTTTATTGGATAATCGGTATTTTCGATCTCCAAATTTACGAAAAACAGGTAAACGTGAAATGTTTACAGAAGCTCAGACGGAATGGTTATTGGATGCCTTGAAGAATAGTTATGCTTCCTTCAAATTTGTGGTAGCAGGCGGACAATTCTTGAATCCTGAAGCCTATTTCGAAAACTTTGCTATTTATGCCGAAGAACGGCAAAAGTTAATTTCTTCTATTCGGGATGAAAAAATTGCAGGCGTATTTTTCCTTTCAGGTGATAGACATCATACCGAGCTGACTAAGTTACAGGAAAACTCTAAAGTTTATCCCTTATATGATCTGACTTGTTCGGCACTTACGGCAGGAACTCATGCTGATGAACATCATAAAAATACCTTAATCGTACCTGAGACAATAGTAATTGACCATAATTTTGCGATGATGGAAATAACAGGAAAATACGGAGAAAGAGTGCTAAAGATAACCATTATAGATAAGGACGGAAATGAAAAATGGACCAAATCCATCTCTCAAACTAACTTAGATTATACTGATTAAGCCATACTAAGCAACCTACTCATCATTTAATGAAAGACTTATCAAACTGTCAAAACTTGATAAGTCTTCATATTAAACTGATGTTATTTTCCAAAATTTTTCTTCTGCTATCACTATCCTATCAGAAGAGTTAAAAATAAAAACCTTACTTTTATTTTACTTTAGTATGAATTTTGTTGATATACTATATTAGTTTAGAATAGCTAAAAAGTAATAAAAACCAACAAAATTTTATAGCTTATTTTTATTTTCCATTTGCATCTAATATATTTACTTTGTTTAAAATTACTCTGATAAGGAGTGTCAAACTAATACTTTGCGAAACGCAATTTTTCGAATAGGAAAAAATAACCGCAAACTAAATTTTATGCCCTAAAGCACATGAAGAAAATTATTGTAGTGGACGATTCGTTATATATGCGAACTATTATCAAAGATGCCCTCACAAGTGCAAATTTCGACATTATTGGAGAAGCAGGAACGGGCGAGGATGCTATTGACTTAATTCTTGATCTAAACCCTGATTTGATTACATTAGATAATATTTTACCTGATATGCTAGGATTGGATATTATCAAAGCCCTAAAAGATGAAGAATGTACCTCTAAGATACTCATGATTAGTGCTGTAGGACAACAATCTGTAATTAATACAGGACTTTCGTTGGGGGCAGATGCCTATATTGTCAAACCTTTTACTCCCGAACAATTGCTTTCAGAAGTAGACAAACTATTGGCGTAATCGTCCTATACTCAACTTAATCTTTCTGTTTTTGGTAGCCTTTTTATCCTTATTGTCCCTTCAAGGAACCCTAAACTTATGGCAAAAGAAGAGGAATATAAAAATTTATTTTTGGCGGAGGCATTAGAACATTACGAAGAACTCAACCAATTTTTTGTACAATTGGAAAAAGACCATGCGGACAAAGAAGCGGTAAATGCCATTTTCCGAATTACGCATACCCTCAAAGCCAATGCGGCAGCGATGGGTTTTACAGCCATTTCGGAAACTGCTCATTTATTGGAGGATATTTTCGGAGAAATTCGACAAGATAAACTCGCCTTGAGCGTCAAAATTTTTGATGACCTTTTTCGGGCAAATGACAAATTAGGCGAACTTATTGAAGCCGTCAAAACAGGTGAAAAAGTGCGTTTTCGGGGAATGCAAGCAAAACTCAAAGTCATTTTGAGAGATGCCAAAGGAATTACTCCCGAGGAAAGTGTACTAGCAGGCAAAACTCCTACTCCCCAAAAAGAGAACGTAGAACAAGCTAAAAGTACACCTGAGAAGAAAGTTGAAAAGACAGAGGAATCTCCTGAGTCATCTGCCAAAGATTCAGCGCAAAAGACAGCTCCAAAAACAGAAGAGCCACCAATCAAACAAGTACCAATTCAAAGTCCTAAGAAAAAATCACAATCGAAAATTACTTTTTCGGATGTGGTACAAGTTCCCGTTGAAAAACTGGATAATTTACTAAATTTGGTAGGTGAACTGGCAATTGAAAAAGATAAACTGATTACGCAAAGTCAGTTTTCAGAATTAGCCGATGAAGCTGATTATGCTGCTCTTTATCGAATTACATCCGATTTGCAGTATTCAGTTATGGGAGTTCGTTTGGTACAGGTAAGTGTACTGTTTAATAAATTTCACCGAATTGTACGAGATATTTCGGTACAAGAAGGGAAAAAAATAAACCTCGAACTAAAAGGAACGGATGTCGAAATTGACCGCAATATCTTGCAGATTATTAGTGACTCTTTAATTCACTTAGTTAGAAATGCGGTTAGTCATGGCATCGAACCCGAAACCGAACGTCAACAAAATGGAAAACCAACTATTGGAACGGTTACCCTTTTGGCACGTAATGATAAAGATAATGTTGTTATTGAAGTTTCGGATGATGGTCGAGGAATTGTAGCTCAAAAAATTCGACAAAAAGTCATCGAAAAAGGCTTATTAACCAAGCAATTAGCTACACAAACACCTGATGACGAAATTATTAATTATATCTTTGAACCAGGATTTTCGAGTGCTGATAAAGTCACTGCTGTTTCAGGACGAGGAGTGGGAATGGATGTGGTCAAAAGAGCAACAGACTCGGTGGGTGGAAAAATTCAGGTTTCTACTCAACAAGGAAAAGGCTCAACAATTGGGCTTTATCTACCTGCTTCAATGGCAGTAAAAAGTGTTTTGCTTTTTATTTCGGAGAATACCGAATATGCCATTCCATTAGGATTTACCGAAGCCGTTATTAACCTAAAAAAAGCCAACATTCACAAAGTAGGAAAAGGTTTAGCCGCCACTTATTTAGAACAAACCATTTCGGTCGTTTGGTTAAGGGATTTATTTACACCCGATTGCCTTGAAAATTTATACGAAAGTAAGATTTTGCATCACAGTTACGATCAAATTGATGAAAATGAGGAGCTTTTTGTTATTGTCATTTCAATGCATCACCGTATGGTAGGTTTGGTAGTTGATAAATTGCTACATCAAAAAGAAATTATTGAGAAACCACTCGCCAAACCCATTGATAAAGTATCCTTTATTAGTGGTGTAACCATTTTGGGGAATGGCAATGTCTGTTTGGTAATGGATATTCCTGCGGTCGTCAATCATTTATTTTCGGCAGGAAAAAATACACACGCTCCTCGCAAGCTCAAGCGATTAGTTTAAAAGTTTTTATTTTTTTACTCATTTACAAAACGAAGAAATTATGGCAAGTGCCTCTTTTACGCAAGAAGAAGCCGAGTTAGTCCAAGATACCGCAAAAATTGCCCTAGCCAATGCGGCAAAATCCTTTGGAAAAATGCTTCAAGATGATATGGAGCTAGAGCATCTGGCGTTGCATTTAGCCCCATCTGACAAAGTGAAGTCTTTGGCAATCAATGAAGAAAATTATTTTGTATTGCAGACCGATGTTGTAGGTGAACTAAAGGCAAAGTCTTATCTGATTTTTTCGTATGACAATGCGGCGGAAGCCTGTCAAATTTTATTACCCAGTAGTTTGGTCGGAAATCCTGAAATGCGTGAGGCAATGCTTCTCGAAGTAGATAATATTGTTGCGGCTTCAGTGGTTACGAAATATGCCGATATTTTGAACCGTCAGATTACAGGACATGTTCCTGAGATTTTACGATATGATCGCACTAAGCTAAAAAATATCATCTCTGAAGGACTCCAAGAATCACCTGATTTTTCTTTTACAGTTAGTTTCAAAGGTGTAAAATCCAATATTACTGCCGAATTCGTATGCTTTTTTACTGATATGTTTTCACATACCATTTCTGAGTGTGCGCCACTGGCAGAAACTTCCCAGATGGTAGAGGCTAACAAATCAGACTCAGACTTGGCTTCTATTTTGGGTAAGGTTCGTAATGTAATTAATCGTATTTTAGGTGGTTAACGAGCTATACTTCATAAAGATAGCTCTCGCCTTTTGTTCTTTTAAATTTCCGAATCACTTTCGTCCAGATTTTCGTCCTCTATAGATTCCTCAATAGTTTCGTCTTCTGTAGAATTAATAGGAGTCTCGTCATCTGGAGTTAACTCCTCTTTTTCAGGTATTTCTTCCTCAATAGTTTCTGTAAATTCCTCTTCGTTCAATTCTGTGTCTGCTACTCCTGCTGCTGCCTGAGTAGGAATTTTTACTTTTTTGGTAACTAAATTCTCAAGATTCCATTTTTTACGAGCTACTTCATGTGGAAAAATAACAGGTTTCCGATAAAGAGTTTGAAAAAATTCTTTATATTTTTGAAGCCACTCCAGAGGTACTATTTCACCATAAATCTTACGTTCGCGATGCTCTGCAATCATTTCTTTGATGGTCGCTTCGGGCAAATCAGCTATGCCATTCTCTGGTAAAATATCAGGAAAAATTAGTTTGATATGTGATTTATCAACTTGGAATTTGATTAAATTATCCAAATTTTCTCGATATAAATTTAGGTTTTCTCGATACAATCGAGGCGAAATCAAATCCGCAAAACCACCCCGAACCTGATGAATCCAATCCCGTAAATTATCTGCCTTGCATTTAGGATACTCATTAGGCATAACACCAATCATAATTTTGGGAGACATTTTTTTGATTTGTCGATACAAACTCTCGGTATAATCAGTCAAAATTTTGGTACGCCATTCCACCCACTGAAAATCTTGCGGATAAACAGGTGGTTTTTTTCCATGATTTTCAGCTTGATAACGCTTGATGGTAGTGATATCATATCCTGCTTGTGCAGTCAAACCCGTATTAATACGAATCCCATGAGGTTTATAAAACTTTACTGTCTCTAAAATCAGATTTGTCATAAAATCCTGAACATCAAAGTTTAATGTATTCAATTGCTTTGAACCAAATCGAAGAGCAGGTTTATTTTGGGCATTAATGGCAATGCGGTCAGGATGATTTTGAAAAATCAGATTTGTATTTTTTTGATGTAAAGCATCCAGTTCAAAATCAAAAACGATAAAAACTTTGAGTTTACGTTTATCAGCTTCTTGAATAAAAAAATGGAGTGGGTCGGCATGGTCATAACGTTTCGTATTAAACGGAATATTAGCTACATTTTTCATCACTTGACTCGGAAAAGCCACTTCTCCCTTATCCCATACAGGAATAAAAACAGCATTTATTCCCAGTTCTTGACAAAAATTTAGTGTTTTTGTTGTTTTTTCTGTGGTTTCTAAGGTATGATGAGGAAGATGTACGCCTCGAACAGCAGTCATTTTCCTGTTTCGTAACCTTTGTAAAGATGCTTTAAGTGTTTGTTTTGAACACGCATCTATAATAAAAATCATCATCAAAAAGCCAAGAACACCAAAAGTATAATAGGTAAATTGTCTGAACATAAATGAAGATTTTCTCTATGACAAAACATCTCAAAAGAACCCTCTTGATTTGTAAAAGCCATTCCGTTACGGGTTTGAATTTGTAGAAACACAAACTTCATAATCTAACCCTAGCACTTTTTGATATTGGCTATTTTCATGAGGTATAGAACTTAAATCTACAAATAAAAGCCGAGAAGTCCTCAAGGAATAAACAGGAAATTGGATAGCTTTCGTGTTTTTTGTTTGTGTCATTTCTTGTAAGTAATGAATACGATTATCGTATTCTTGTGCCAGTTGAGCCGTTGTATAGGTTTGGTTAATGTAATCAAAACGCAACTGATACGCATATGAAATCAAAATAAGTATCCCAAAAAATCGAACAATAGTGGGATGAATACCTGAATATTTTCCAACTAAAAATCCGACATATCCAAAACAGAGAAACAAAGCACAAAATAAGTAATTTAATGTCCTATCAATTCCTACTGTCCCGCCCATCATCAAAGTTGTTAAAAAAACTCCCAAGAAGATAAAACTAAAAACACTTACGATACTCGTTAATGTATTAAAAATGAATTTCGTAGCAGAGTTTTTCGTAGCAACTAGTGTTCCTAGGTAGACATAAATTCCAAATAAACGATAAAAAATAGCTTCAATTCTTGGGAAAGCTTCTACAAAGAAATAGGGGATATTTTGACGAGTCCGATACAATAAATCTCCGAAGGATAAAATTCCATGCGCCTCTAAACGTCTAAAATTAACAGGGGATAATGCCAAGATGAGCAACGAAATCGTCCAAATTCCCCAAAACCATCGCCATTTATAAGAAATTTTTTGTTTTTTCAGAAAACGAATGTAGAATAAATAAGTACTCAGAAAGACAAAAATGGTAATCGAATAATTTTCTAGACTATTTGCACTCAGTATGGTAGCTATGATTAAATTTACGTAAGAGTACCATTTTTCAGAAGTGGAAAAAACTTCCGCAAATGCCAATATTCCTGCCGCAAGTCCTAAGGAATAAAAAACTGAACCAATCAACCAAAAATGAACCTGAAAATTAAGCGAAGCATAAAAAATTCCACCTATCGTAAAAATGGCAAAGTTTAGTAAATAACCAAATGAAAAATGAGGAAAAAATGACTGATACAAGCGATAAAATGCCAAAGTATACAAGGCAAGTAAACAAACTGTATAAAACCCTAACGAACTTGAAGGAGATAAAAATGAAAGCCATGTATAATAAATCACATAACTAAAAATTCGTCCACCAAATGACTGATAAGAATCTAAAATCGCATCAAATAATCCTAATTCTCTTAACCTCAAAAGACGTTCATAATCATCTCCTATAACCAAACGGCTATGATAGCCTAATGTCGTTAAATACAAGATTAACAGTAAATTACAAAGTAATAACATTCCTTGTATAAGGTAAATGGAATCTACTAAATAACGAATTCGTTTAAACACTTTTCTTAAAAAAGGAGACATTTTTATCATTCATTTTGGTTTTACTACTAATAAAAAGCCCAATCTTTTCAGTTTATAATACCGAAAAAATTGGGCTTCTAATTGTAGCTATAAAGCTATTTTAAATTATTGCGTCTTAATACTCAATCCAATATTTACTTTTGGACTAATGAATTTATCTGCTAACGATTCATCTGAATTATAATGGATATCCCATTGAGTACGGTCAATATTGAAGTTTGCTTCGAAGGTCATTTTTTCGCCTTCCGTAGTTGCTTTGACAGGGAAAGTAATGTTTTTAGTTACTCCTCTCAAGGTCAAATTTCCTGCTACAGTATGAGTAGGGTCTTTAATTGATAAATCTTCTTCACCTTCAGCAGTTGCCGTGGAATCGCCTTCAGTAGCTGTATAAGCCTCAACACTTGTAATCTCAAATTTGGCAGTTGGGAAACTATCCACAAGGAAGAAATCTTCATTCAATAAGTGTCCTCGTAATTTAGCGTTATATTCATCTTCAAGAGGAATATCTGTAACAACTAAGGAATTTATATCAATTTCGAATGCGCCACCTTTGATTTGGTCTCCTTCGATTTTCAATGTTCCTGAGTTAAGATTAAATGTCCCTGTGTGTCTATCCCCTGTAGGTTTTGAACCAATCCAGTTCACTACACTAGTAGCGGTATCTACAGCTAATTCTTTTTCTGCTTGTACTTCCTCAACTGCCACTGAATCAGTAGCTTGAGTTTCAGTACTCTTAGGAGCATCACCACAAGAGGTCAGTAAACCACCTGCAAAGATTAAAGCAAAAACGCTTTTCAGAAATGTCTGCTTTTTCATAATTTTGGATTTAAAGTAATTATAAAATGATGTAGGTACTTTAATTTTAAAGTAAAACTTTAGGCAAAAATACGAAACAAAAGCTCGGAAATACAAACTTTGTTTTTAGGTTTTGGAAGTATTTTTCTGAGAAATTTTACCTAAACTGCTCTTTTTTACTTCCTCAATAAGGAATTTACAATAAATCAGCTTGTGCTTCAGTTATTTCCAAAGTATGATAAACCTTCTGCACATCATCATCATCATCCAATTTATCAATCAATTTCATGACTTGCTGAAACGACTCATTATCAAGCAGTTTGGTTGTTGTTGGAATACGGCGTAATTCTGCACTTTTAGCCTCTAAGCCCATTTCTTCTAATTTTGCCTGAAAATTCCCAAAATCCTCCATTGCAGTCGTTACATAAACAGTATCATCCTCTACTTCAATTTCATCTGCTCCACCATCAATTGCTTCTAAGGAAAAATCATCTTCGTCAAAATCAGTTGGTTTTTCAAGTTCAAAAATGCCTTTTCGGTCAAATAGGAATTCTAAAGAACCATTTTTCCCCAAACTTCCATTGTACTTATTGAAATACGAGCGCACATTTTGGACGGTTCGAGTAGTATTATCCGTAGCACACTCGACAAAAACTGCAATGCCGTGTGGAGCATATCCTTCGTAAGTAACTTCTTCATAAGTTTCACCGCCAGCCCCTGAAGCCTTTTTGATAGCACGAGCAATGTTATCTTTTGGCATATTTGCACCTTTGGCATTCTGAATCGCCAATCGTAAACGTGGATTACTATCAGGCTCAGGGTTATTATTTTCTTTCACCGCAATCATAATATCTTTAATGATTTTGGTAAAAATTTTACCTCGTTTGGCATCCGCCGCTCCTTTGCGGTGTTTAATATTTGCCCATTTACTATGTCCTGCCATACTACTTAAAACTATTGGAATACTAAATTAGAATCATTCTGAAAAGGCAAAATTACTAAAATTATCGTTTTTTTAAGTGATGTATTTTGGATAGGTCGGCAAGATTTTTCACAAAAAAAAGGAGTTAAAAAAACTCCTTTCTCTAAAAAATGTGATTTTCAAAAATTATCCTCCGTATTTCGATTTCCATTCTTTGAGGGCATTTTTCCATGCTTTTCGACTATCAAAATCCTCTCGAACAGGTTTAGTAGGAGTTTCCTCTACATCAGGATTCTCACCATCAGGATTTTCTTCAGTACTTTCTTCAGGAGCAGTTCCATCTTCACCCAAATATTTTACTGTCACATCTACATACCGTTCTTTTTCTTCAGGCTTAAACTTAACATCCTTTTTAATATTCACAATTTCATAAGGGTAAAGTGTTGATTCTGCTACTTTTACTCGAATGTCTTCTCGATTAGATTCTTTAGGTAAATATTTTTGTGCTTTAACATAATCACCATAATAGATCTCATTGGTATTCCGACCGATAAGCTTAAAAGAACAAGGTTTTTTATCCTGAATCCCTTTGAAACGAACAATAACCTGCTTTTCAAATTCTCGCTTGAACACAAAAGTTAATTTGCTATCTGCCGCATCCAAATCTTCTACCGTGAAATCGTTTTCATGTAATCCAGAACAATTATCTACTGTAACAATAATTTTTTTAGCTTGTGGATAAATCGGGATAGTCTTACGAATACTACCTGTTTTGAATCGAGCCGCCTTCGAAATCTCAATCATAAATTCTTCACTTGTATTCAATAATACATTATCATCTTTATCATAGTATCGAATAAGTGCTACATGATACGGACGTTCACTATTAACAACCGATACGGTAATTGTAGCAAAGCGTTCTGCTTTTGGAGATTGAGCATGTACAAAAGGACTAAAAATTAACATTGCCAATATGAAGGCTAGTCCCAAAGATGTGATTTTTTTCATGAATTTTGTTTGTTTAATCTGACAAACTTTATTTTCCAAATCAATATAATTTAAGTGTAAATTTTTGGTAAGAAATAGTACATAATTGTGTTTTTGGTAGTTACAGGAATATACTAAATTTCACATTGGTCATAAATAACTATTTAAAATACAAATTCTTATTTCTTTCCAGATGTATATCCTACAAAATGTTCGAGATGTATTTTTCTCATTTATTGCAAATAAATTGCCAGTTTTTCAATTTGTTAGTCTAAAATAATTTAGGGAACTTTCATCGTTCTTCCTGCTACTCGGATATTTCCAAAACGAATCTGATACCCATTTGGTGCATTGGTATTGGGTGTAAAGATCAATGTCATACTTTTCGGAACACGGTCACCATAAATTAAATTTCCATTAGCGTCCTTTTTCAAATATTCTTGATAAACTGTTACATCTGCTCGATAAGTTCCATCCGCCATTTTCTGAATGGTACTCATTTTAGCAGGTGAATACCACTGAATTTCTGTTTTTCGAGACGAATTTGGCTTATAAAATGCTCTCAAATAAGGCAGAATTAATTTTTTGGAAATTCGCTGCGAAAGTCCAGAAGTTTCAATAATACGCCGTGTATCCGCAAACAAAGATAAAGTTTCTTGTGTCAATTTTGAACTTTCCGCATAATTCCCTGTTGTACCTATTTCCGCTAAACGGGATAAATTCTGCTGAAAATCAGCTACTGCTTGACTCCCTTTTTGCGCTAAAAAAACTTCTAAATTAGCATCAATATTCTCTCCTTCTAAATTCATGGGTGAGACTTCTTGCCGTAAACGGATTTCTTGAGGACGTTTTTCTGGAATTTCTTCAGGCAAATTATCTGTAGGTTTTTCTATTTGGGTTATTTCCGAACTAATCCTTGTTGTAATTTCGGCGGTTGCTTGTGGATTTTGACGACCTCCCGAATTTCCAATTGTCAAGGCACGACTTCGATTTATAGCATCATCCCAATTACCATTCTCTCGAATTGCTTGAATAATACTTCCTGTAAAAATACTCCCCTCCGAACTGAGTGCTAACTCGGACTGTTCTCTTGCGACATGGTTATTTAAGAACAAATTGCCCGAACTCTTACGAAACAATTTTTCATAATTGGCAATTTGTCCCTTGTCTAATTGAGGCGAAAAACCCATTTTCTCGTCCATCTGATTACATAAGTCAGTGATAACTAGGGTTAATTTTGGTTTCTGAAGCTCAATCAATTCATTTACTCCAGAAGGTGAAAGAAAACCATTTTTTAAATCCAAAAAGGCTTCTTTTGATACGCCACGATATCGAGTCGGCAAATATTCTGTTCCCGAAAAATAAAAAATAACTACATCCTCTGGCTGACAAACCAAGCTTTCGAGAGTAGTGCGGATATTTCCTGCATTCAGATTTTGCCCTTTAATGATGGTTGATTTTAGGGTCAGTCCTGTCAAACGGGCAATTGTGCTGACTTCAGTTTGCATTCGTCCCAAATTTTCGGAATGCCCCTTGCCCGTTTGAGCATGTTCTGTATCTGCCACTAAAATAGCGTGTAAGTTTTGGGCAGAAATCGAATTAAGAGAAAGATAAAATAAACTCAAAAAGACAACAAAACGCATGATGTATTTTCTTTCGTAATGGAAAACTAAAAATTTTCGTAAAAAGCAAGATAAACAAAAAACTTACCAAATTAATACCACTTGATTAGTTTTGAGTTAATAACTTTTGTTTCTAACGAATAACGACTTCTTGTGTTTTTTCTGAGGTTTTTCCGTCTTCGTTAATAGCTTTCAGCTTAACTGTAAAATTCCCTACCGTAGTAAATGTATGACGTGGATTTTCTAAGTCTGACTTTTCACCATCTCCAAAATCCCACAAATATAGAACCGCATTTTCAGAAGTATTCGTGAATCGAACTTCACAATGAGCTACACATCCATTATTTTCCATCTCAAAATTAGCTACTGGAGAAGACTTCACTAAAACCGAACGAGAAATCGTATGCTTGCCCCTTGCATTAGTGGTAGTTAAACGAACAGTATAAGTTCCGCCTTTTGAATAATTGTATGTTGGATTTTCTTTGTCTGAAGTTGCACCATCTCCAAAATCCCATAAATACTCATCAGCATCTTTAGAAATATTACTAAAAATGACATCACAAGGTGCGGTACAATTTCCGCCTTGATACTCAAAATCGGCAAAAGGAACTGGAGGAGGAACGGCTACATATGTTGTTTTTATGGTTTGGTCTTCACCCCATTGGTTTTTAGCCGTTAAACGAACGGTAAAAGTTCCGCCTTCTTGGTAGTGATGAATAGGATCAGATTCAGTAGAAGTTGTTCCATCTCCAAAATCCCACCAATACAAGGTTGCATTTTGTGATTGATTAAAAAATCGAACAGGACAAGGTGCAAAACTTAGGGAATCACAAGCTTGCAAATCAAAATCAGCAATTGGTTCAGGATTTACTTCGAGTGTTCGGCTAATTTGGTTATTACCATCTTCCCCAAATGCTGTCAAACGTATCGTATAAATTCCGCCTTTTTCATATTGATGAACAGGATCGGTTTCGGTTGAATTTGTCCCATCCCCAAAATCCCATAAATAGGAAGTAGCATTTTCTGAGTTATTCGTAAATGTAATATCAACTTTCCCTAATGAATCAGGCTCAGAGAATTCAGAGGTAAAATCAGCCAGAATCAATACAACAGGGTCATCTTCCTCCTGACATGCTACCACGCCTATCCCCAATATGATTCCTAAAGCAATAAGAATTCGATGTTTCATCTTGTTTTTTGATGTTAAGTAGATATAATTTTTCAGATCTTGCATTTTACTTTCAAAGATAAAATAACCAAGCGAAATTTTGGTATAAAATTGAAAAATGCCTATCTTTTCGATTCCAGTTTTGAACTGGATATGAAGTTTTATGACTTGAAAAAACTTTATGAAATCTTACTCAAGATAGAATCTTAACGAATTATACTACCTTTGTCGTCTTCAAAAACCTAAATTATCATGGAAATTGTTCAAGTCATTATCCTGTGTTTGATCTCATTTACGGCAGGATTGTTTATTTCGCTTTCTTTTCTTAGGCAAATGGTGAGCAAAAAAGTAGCCCAGAACTTCAAAAAACACCAACAAAAAATGCAAGAAAACGGGAAGCCTGTAGAATCTCAGTCACTTGAAGAACTCAAAACGAAACTCAAAGCTGAACAGCGAAATAAATTACGCCAAAATCTCCAAAATAATTCTACTCAAAACAACATTATCCAAAAACAGAACATTATAATTAAAAAATTAAGCAAAGAAATCAATCAATTAAAAACCAAAATTTCTACTCTAAAAGCTCAAGAACATACGTTCGAAGCTCTTCCTAAAACAGAAAAAGGGACAATAGAAGATAATACAAAGACAGTTACTTCATTATCTATAACAAACCAATCTCAGAATTTTCCCAAAGATGTTATCCCTAAAAAAGATGAGCAAAAAGCTTTAAAAGACACAAACACACAAGATGATAATACTGCTGAAAAAGCCTCTTTTGAACCCAAAAAACCGCACCCTGCTACACCAAGACCAGCACTTTCTGAGGTTGTACAATCTCTAGATGCTGAAGATAACCTACAGGAAATCAAAGGAATTGGAAAGATTTTACATGATAAATTGAACCAAGAAGGCATTCGGAGTTTTCAGGATTTAAGTGTATTAACTGATGATGAAATTCAAGAATTATATCAAAAAACCAAAATATTCCCTTCTCGTCTTCGAACATGGCGCAAACAAGCCCAAAACCTCCTAAATGAATCCAAATCCCAAAATGAAGACTAATCGTCAAATGTTCATCAAATGATAAAAGCCCTACGTCAAAATACGCAGGGCTTTTTTGTACCTTTCGGTCTCCAAAACTTAAATTCTAACAATGTATGGAACTGAATAATCCGAAAAATATTAATGCATGGTGCTTATTTGATTGGGCAAACTCAGCATATTCTCTTATCATTACTGTAGCCATTTTTCCAAATTATTATTCGGCAGTTGTCCGAGAAGCCTTTGGTGAATCAGGTACAATTCCATTTTTTGGATTTCATTTTAATAGTGCCGCCTTGTATTCCTATGCTATCTCATTCTCGTTTTTATTAGCCGCAATCTTATCTCCTATTTTATCAGGAATTGCTGATTATGGGGGAAACAAAAAACCATTCCTGCAATTCTTTACTGTCTTAGGTTCAATGTCATGTTTAGCTTTATTTTTTTTTACAGGTGAAAATATCGAATTTGGAATTATCATGACGGTTTTGGCTAGTATGGGATATGCTGGAGGATTGGTTTTCTACAATGCATATTTGCCCGAAATCGTCACACCAGACCGCTACGATGCCGTAAGTGCACGTGGCTTTTCAATGGGGTATTTTGGGAGTGTATTGTTATTGGTGGCAAATTTGGCGGTTATTCTAAATGCCGAATCTTTGGGCTTAACCACCTTAATGGCAACAAAATTAGCATTCGTAAGTGTTGGATTTTGGTGGCTTGGATTTTCACAAATTACCATTTTTAAACTTCCTCAATCAAAATATGCTAATAAATCGAAAACAGAAAAAAATAAATTTCTGGCTGGCTTTGAAGAAATCCAAAAAGTTTGGCGACAGCTTCAAAGTCAAGTCAATATAAAACGGTTTCTAGCCTCTTTTTTTCTTTATAATGCTGGTGTTCAGACCGTAATTTATATGGCTTCGATGTTTGGAGAACAAGAACTTAAACTGGAAATGCCTCAATTAATTACTACGATTTTGATTTTGCAAATACTAGCCATTTTAGGAGCATGGTTATTCTCTAAGATTTCGACTTGGCGAGGAAATAAATTTAGTATTTTCATTATGTTAGTCATTTGGACAATCATTTGTTTAGTGGCTTATTTTGTGAAAACTCCTTTCCATTTTTATAGTGTGGCAGGCTTGGTAGGTTTGGTCATGGGTGGTATTCAATCACTTTCACGAGCTACTTATTCCAAATTATTACCTAAAAACACACCTGATACGACTTCTTATTTTAGTTTTTATGATGTTTTAGAAAAATCATCTACTGTAATTGGGACGTTTGTTTATGGTTTATTAGCTCAACTTACTAATGGAAATTTACGAGTGAGTTCACTAGCCTTAGCAGGATTTTTTATCTTAGGTATGTTTGTTTTTCAGTCTGTTAAAATTCAAAAACCACATCCAACAGAAGCATAAATTTCAGTATTGTTGGCTGTAGAGGTACAGCCAACTTATTACATGTTTGAGTCTAAAAATTGGTATATTCCAACACATCAGCAGTCACTTTTAAACCAATGATCAAAATATCATCGGTTTGTTTGGTATCTCCTTTCCAGTCTTGGAATTCACCTTCGAGAAGATTTTTTTGAATTTTGAGCGGTTCATCTTTCACATATAACAAGGTTTCACGAAATTTTCTACTGGAGAAAATGCCACTCTCTTGTCCAAACTGGTCTTTATAACCATCTGAAAACAAATAAAATAAATCACCATTTTCTAATGTAAATTCATGTTGATCAATCACAAATTGACGCTGTTTCCTAAATTTGGGCGTATTGCCACCCATTGAAAAACTATTTCCCTTAATAATTTGAATTTCATCATTACGCAACACATAAAGCGGACGGTGTGCGCCCGCAAAGGCTACAGTTTTCGTATTTTTATGGAACACACACAAAGCAACATCCATTCCATCACGACTATTGCTATTATTAACTTCTGAATCTTGGTGCAAAATTCGCCGAATTCGTTGATTAAGGTTTTCCAAAATAGCTTTTGGTTGAATACACTTTTCTTCCGAAATAATAGAGGTTAATAAATTTCGTCCTAAGATTGACATAAACCCACCTGGTACACCATGCCCTGTACAATCCACTGCTGCTACTATAAAATAATGTTCCATATCAATTTGTAAATCATCAAACCAATAAAAATCTCCTGATACAATATCACGGGGAATATCTAAAATAAACGATTCAGGAAAGTTGGCTGTTAAAATGAATGTACCTGGAGCCATTGCTTTTTGGATGCGTTCGGCATACGTAATACTAGCAGTAATATCCCGATTTTTACGTTCCATTTCACCATACACCTGATTCAATTGCATTCGCTGATCTTCAATTTCTTCTTTTTGGAGATTAATTTCATGTATCTTTACTTCATATTTTTTATTTAATTTATTCAACTTATCATTCAAATTACGTTGTTTCTCAATGCGTTCTTTGAGCTTGAGCCCCATTGTCTGAAAATTTTTAGCTAACATTCCCATCTCATCCTTGGACTTAATGTTAATATCTGTCTCTAAATCTCCTTCACCAATTTTCTTGGTCGCTTCACTTAATTTTTGAATGGGTCGAGAAAATCGCTTTGCAAAATAGAGAGTGGCTAAAATCGTAATTAAAAACAATGGCAAAACAACCATATATAATTTTCGCTCTGTTTGTGCCACTGAACGATAAGCTTCATCCTGTGACATACTCGTAATCAGTCTCCAGCCATTACCACTATAATCTAAGTACCCTTCTTGTTCTGCTATAAAATGTAATGTATCCCCTACCTGATAATAATTATTTGATTGATGTTTTTTGACTGTATCTACATAATCATAAAGAGGTAGTTGATAATTTAAAACCCATTCAGGACGATAGGAAGAATAAAGTACCAAGCCTTCTTTATTCGCTAAATTGATATGTATTTTATTAGTATTTTCTTCCTTTTCTCCTTCCTCATTTAACTCTAAAATCTCGTGCATCCGACTCAACAAAACATGAGAAACGACAACCCCAATCTTATCTCCATTTTTATCATGAACAATCGCCGCAAACTGCATCACCAATTTACCAATCGCCTCAGAACGTCCAACATCCATCGCAAATTGATAGCCTTTTTCAATATCTTTCCAATATCCTGAAAAAGAATGAGTTACACCAATTGATAAATTTTGGGTATCTGCAAGTCGAACACGTTTCGGATCAAAGAAGGAAAAACTCTTGCAAAGAGGATGAGTCTCTTTTAGTGCTTGTAAGCGTTTAGTGATTTGTTTTGGTGAAGAGCGTGGATTAGATAATACAGGGTCATGAGCAATATTTCGAATATCTTGTAAGCGTTCGTAAATAAAGCGGTCTAGTCCATTCAACACATGAGCAGATTGGCTCGTAAAACTTTCTGAAATCATGCGTTCCATCGTCCGATGGGATTCGTAACGCACAAAAATCCAAAGAGTCAGTCCTACTGTCATACTGAGTACCAGACAAAAAACAATAAGTTTGTTTCGTATATTCATTGCGCTATGAAGTACTTCCCTTAATTATTAGCTATTATCAGACAAATTTCGGACTAATTTGGTACTTTTCTAGCTAAATTTTTAATAATTGGACGTAATTTTTACCGCCTAGTGGCTATTTTTTTGCTATTTTCTTAAAACTTATCCCAATACTAAGTAAATTAAACTTTTTCGCTATTTAGTCAGTCTATTCCACATCCCAAGGGCGCGCCACGAGGAAGTTTTTCGTCAGTGAGATGGTGTTCTAGATTCGGATTATCCAATTGATAAATAGCATAATGTAAATGGGCTTTTCGTCTTATTGAACTCGTTATTTGTAGTTCTGTTTCTAAATCTTGACGTAATGTCTTTAAATAAAATAAAGTTATTGCCCTTACTTGTCCTAACGTATTTGGGTTGTGTGCCAAATCAATTAAATGATGTAAAACTAGTTGTTCTGTATTTCGCTGAATTTCAAGTAATAGTCCTGTTTTTCGTTCTGAATGCCATGTTTTTTCAATCAATTCTCCAATTACATTATCCAATCCCAAACTACCAAAACGAGCCTGAAATTCAATTAAACGAGAGGTACGTTCTGGATGTAAGAGCAAACCCAACACATGATTTGCTGAAACGCTTGCCGTTGAAATAGGGTCAAACGAAAGTCCTGTTTTTCGGCTAAACAATTCATCATTTTTTTCATAACTAATCGGACGAGGTGGAATTAAACGAATGATATTTTCGGGCAGAGTCAATATATCAGGAGATAAACATTCTAACAAAGCTTCAAAGGCTTTTTGTTGCTTTTCGGCGGAAACAATTTTAGTAATTATTTGATTATCACCACGAAAAGAATAACTATAGCTCATTCCTCCAATTAATTTAGCTGTAGCCTCAATTTGATAACGATGTAAATTATAAACTGGAACAAGTACCTCTTCCAAAAGGGCATGAGGAGTGCCCACCGCAATATTTTTCTCTGAAAACTGAGCTAAAGCTACACGCCTAATATTTAGAATATTTTTTAATTCTTTTACAGGATTCTGACCATTATCCCACAGGTGAGCTGAAGGATGTAAACTCCCTTGTCCTCGTGCATCTTGGTCTGAAATAAACCCTAAGTTTTGTTGTAAGGCACTTTTTAATAACTTATCAAGTTTTTGACTTTCAGATTTTTCTGAATCAAAATCAGAATACCCATAGGCAATTGCCACTTTGTCCCATTCCCCTAATTTGTCTAAGTAGGCTTCTGATAAATCAATTTTATTTTCAGCTGTTAATTTTAATTTTGGGTGAGGATAATCCATCACAGAATGTCCTCCATCCGCACTTGAGGCAAAATTGTGCATTAATCCTAAAGAATGTCCAACCTCATGAGCAGCAAGCTGCCGAATACGAGATAAAGCCATTTCAAATAACTGGTTATGAGTCTCTTTCATCTTGATATTTTCTTGATATGGATTCAATCCTTGTCCTAATAAATAATCATAACGAATCCGTAATGAGCCTAATGAAACGTGTCCTTTAATAATTTCTCCTGTACGGGGATCTTTCAATGAAGAGCCATACGACCAACCTCGCTCCTTGCGATGCACCCATTGAATTACACTATAACGAATATCCTCAATATCAGCATTTTCAGGTAATAACTTGACCTGAAAAGCATCCTTATAACCAATTGCTTCGAAGGCTTCATTCCACCAGCTAGCTCCCTCTATTACGGCTGATCGAATCGGCTCAGGAATTCCTCTATCAACATAATAAATAATAGGTTTAATGGGTTTAGATTGCTTTGCGTTTGGATTTTTTTTCTCTAATCGATGCCGAGTAATCCATCTGGTTTTAAGAGGTTTATCAATGGGTGTATTAAAATCATAAAATGAGAATGGAAAAAATCCGCTTCGGGTCGCATATGCACGAGGATGATAATTTGAATCAGGTAATTCGACAAAAGAATGATGTTGACGCACCGTAAAGGCTTCAAATGAAGGACTTATTTGTTCTATCTCATGACTATGTCCATTTTGGTGTATAAAAGTAACTAAAGTTTCAAATTCTGTATTTTTAGGAAAGTTTTTAATTTTTTTAGGATAAAAAGCACTTCGCAACTCATCTTTTCGATATTTTACCTTTTCAGATATAAAAAGCTGATGTTCAATTCCATGTGCATCACGTAACAGAAATTCACTAAGGTTAATTAGATATCGTCCATTTTCCTGAGTATCAGGGAACC
The DNA here is from genome assembly GCA_002340355.1 of Cytophagales bacterium UBA2561. GTDB lineage: Bacteria > Bacteroidota > Bacteroidia > Cytophagales > Thermoflexibacteraceae > UBA2561. The sequence continues at coordinate 313,972 of DDLX01000043.1, read as the reverse complement.
ATGCCCACAAAATAGACGTTGGAAAAGATTCTCCTACAGCTTGTTGTTCAAATTTATTTATTGAAGAAGTACGATACTTTAGGTTTTTTTCAATCAAATAAATTTTAGCCCCAATTTTTTCAAAATAAACTACCCGACTTTGTCCTAGTTGTCCTCGGTCAAGTCCAATTTTATTTGAGCCAAGTCCTGTTACTAAAGCATTAACATATAAAAATTCTTGGTTAAATTTATCTACTTCTAGAAATATTTCTCCATTTTCCTCATCCCAATAAAAATCAAAAAAGCCTTCACAAACTTTCATAAAGGCAGTTCTCTCATGAATTGAGTGTGAGTTTTGAGCATTTATCGTGGTTCCCCACAGGAGATAAAGTAAACAACTAAAACTTTGGGAAAGTACGTTATGAAATGACCTTTTCATATAATTCAAATTTAAAAGTCGTTTCCTTATTTTTTGATTTGAAAGACCATTCACCTCACTTTTTTAACTTGGAAACGGTTAAATTTTTAGTAGCTTTGTACAGAAATTTTATTTTATAATATTGATTTCAAGAAGGTTATAAATTTTTATTAGTAAAATATTCACTTTTTAATAAACCTTCATCAAGTCATCAAGCAAGAAAGATGCTATAAAATCTATATCTATTTTTTTAGAAATTTATTGAACTTCCCTTATCTCCTAAGGTTCTTCACATTCGAGAAGTTTCAACATTCTTTATTATTCATTATGAAATCTAAAATATACTTTTTAGCTCAAAAAATATTGATAAAATATTTTATTTGGATACTCATTATAGTATTTGGACAAATTTTTATGGCTTGTGATTCATCCAAAGAAGAACTACGCCAAGTTGAAAATTTTCATAAAAAATATATTCAAGAAAAAAGTAGTAAATGGGATAAAAATAATGAACAACTTAATATATATCTTGATTTCTCTCCAAGTGTTCTGCAATTACTCGGAAAAGAAAAAAAGTACCTTACTCCAGCCAATCTAAAAACTTTTTTACCCTCTAAGATTAAATTATTTCGTTTTGGAGATTATCCACCCGTTCTGTTTAGGGATCGTATCAAAACAGAAGTTTTAGATAATATTACTAAAGAATTGGATACGCTTAGTTTGGTCAAAGATGTAGTTCAAAAAATTGTTACTGAAAAACAAAATTCCTTATTAATTACTGATTTTGAATATATTAAAGATTTTGTAAAACGTTATCGTGCCATCACTCAAACAGGAGATACTACCTTTACACACATCAACCCTTATCCTTGGGCAACTCCTCTTTTTAAAGAATGGTTTGAAGGAGGAAACATTCTTAAAGTTATTAGTTTTCCAAATTATAATACGATTCAAAACCGACCTAAAAATCTTTATGGTTTACTTTTTCTCACACCAAATTCAGAAGATAATTGGACAAAGTTATTAGAAAATAACCGAAAACTAATTAATAAAAAATTTGTACTTTATCATTTTGGAAATTTAAATAATTTAAAAATTGAGCCTAAAAATTTCAATCGATTCACAGGAGTTATTGTTCCTGATTTGGCAACAACTCAATTTTTTAGAAACCCATCCGAAAAATTAGATTTTTATACTTTTAGATATGGTGATTTTAAGAAAAATTTACCTCCTGAAGCTCAAGGTATTTTTCTTCGGAATTTATTCCCTGAATTAGATACAGTAATTTACAAGGATGTGGAGTTTGATACTAAAATTACAGACTTTACCGAGATGTTTGTTTACTATAAAAATTTTGCAGAGCATGAGCCTGTCAAATATGGTATTGACTCTAAAACAGGTGATTCTACGATTGTAAAAGCTCCCAGTATTTCATTCCGGTTTACAGGAGGAATGCCTGTAAATGATGCCTTTCAAGTGGTTTATGATAGTGCTACAAACGAAATTAGCTTAAAATTTCACTCAAGTTTTGAGTGGGATGAAGAGGCGGAAAATGAACGATTGTATTTAGTCCAGATTCGCTTGAAAAATGCTCAATTTTCACCTTCTCCTATTTTGAAGAAATATTTGCAAGTCATTCACCCTAAAGGATTTCGGAATGAGTCATTATACCGAAGTCTTCTTTTGGCAATGCCCGAAAATCCACCTGCTGACAACCCAATTTTATACCAATGTTATTTACGAATTGAGTAGATATTAAGTATTTTTTGAAAAGAGGTTAAAATAAAAAAAGCCAACCTCTTGGAGATTGACTTTAGTCGTAACGAGAGCCTCCTGACGGACTCGAACCGCCGACCTACTGATTACAAATCAGTAGCTCTACCAGCTGAGCTAAGGAGGCATCTTGCCATGAAAAACTGTTTTAAATATCTTTGAAGAGAGCCTCCTGACGGACTCGAACCGCCGACCTACTGATTACAAATCAGTAGCTCTACCAACTGAGCTAAGGAGGCTTTGCTGAAATGCGATGCAAATATACGGAGCTTTTTTAGATTTCCAAACTTTTATAAAGCTTTTTTTCATTTGTATTGATTTTTTTGGCTTATATCACCTAAAAATCAAAATAAAGAGTTTTCACAACTCCGCAAAACTGAAGAAAGCTGTTCCATAATAATAAACTCATAGATTTATCATTATGGAATTATGATTTTATATTAAAATAAAACAATTTATGATTTATTCCCACTCAATTGTTGCGGGTGGCTTAGAACTAATGTCATAAACTACCCTATTAATTCCTTTCACTTGATTGATAATTTGGTTGGAAACATCCGCCAAAAATGAATAAGGTAAATGACACCAATCTGCCGTCATACCATCCGTACTACTGACTGCCCGTAAACTCACTACTTGCTCATAAGTACGTTCATCACCCATAACACCTACTGACTGAATAGGTAACAAAATGACGGCTGCCTGCCAAACTTCATCATACAAATTAGATTCCTTCAATCCATTAATGAAAATGGCATCTGCTTCTTGCAAAATTCGAACTCTTTCAGGGGTAACTTCTCCTAAAATCCGAATACCTAAGCCAGGTCCTGGGTATGGATGTCGATTTAAAATAGCCCCATCTAATCCCAATGATTTTCCGACTAAACGAACTTCATCTTTGAATAACGACCGTAATGGTTCAACAATTTTCAGTTTCATAAAATCAGGCAAACCACCCACATTATGATGAGATTTGATTGTTGCTGAAGGGCCCTTCACCGAAACAGATTCAATCACATCAGGGTAAATTGTGCCTTGTCCCAACCATTTAATATTTCCCAATGCAGAAGCCTCATGATCAAAAACATCAATGAAAACATTACCAATAGCTTTGCGTTTAGCTTCAGGTTTTGTAACACCCTCAAGAGCCTTATAAAACTTTTCTTTGGCATCTACTCCTTTGATATTCAGACCCATATCTTTATAAGAATGTAGAACCTCTTCGAATTCATCTTTTCGCAAGAGTCCATTATCTACAAAAATACAATGCAAATTATCACCAATAGCTCGATGCAAAAGCATTGCTGCCACAGATGAATCTACACCACCTGAAAGTCCCAAAACAACTTGATCATCACCCAATTCTTGCTTCAAATTTTTGGTCGTTTCTTCTACAAATGATTCTGGAGTCCATTCGTGCAAACAACCACAAACATCCATCAAAAAGTTTTCGATCAGTTGTTTTCCATCTGTAGAATGATATACTTCGGGATGAAATTGAATGCCATAAGTAGGCTCATTTGCAATCTGATATGCCGCCACTCGTACACTCGAAGTGCTGGCAATTACCTCAAAATTAGTGGGTAATTCGGAAATAGTATCACCGTGCGACATCCAAACTTGTGAGTCTAAAGGCATTTTTTGCATCAACAAGTTAGAAGTATGCACAAAACTCAAGTTTGCTCGTCCATATTCCCGAATTTCAGAGGGTAAAACCTCCCCCCCATCTTGATGTGCCAATAATTGCGCCCCATAACAAACCCCCAGAATCGGATATTTTTTTCGTAAATTCGACAAATTGGGATTAGGAGCATCCTCCTCACGTACTGAATGCGGACTACCTGACAAAATAACACCTTTGACCGTATCGTCAAACTTCGGAATGTGATTGTAGGGATAGATTTCACAGTAAACTTGGGCTTCACGTACTCGTCTGGCAATCAGTTGGGTGTATTGAGAGCCGAAATCTAAAATGATGATTTTTTCGGACATAATTTCAACGAATTTGGACAGAAAATATCAAGCAATTTGAGGAAATTATTGCCAAAATTTTGGCTCAATTAGTGGCTTGTTTTTCTGATTCTTAAATAATAAAGTGTGAAAATTAGCAAAAAGCAAAAGTACGAGAATTGTCTCAGATTATTTAGAAATAACTTTAGATTTTGTTTCTGATTTAAAAGAAATAAAGTCAATAAATTTGAATGTGATTTTTAGGATAAAAACAATTTTAAATGTTAAAATATACGATTTCTTATCAATATCCACACCGTAGTTTTTTGGATTTGGAGCTTGTTATTGATGACATTTCTACGGATACTTTAGAATTACATCTTCCCAATTGGCGACCAGGACGCTATCAAATTCAGAATTTTGCCAAAAATATCCGCCGTTTTGAAGTCTATTCTGAAAATGGTTCTCCCCTACCCTATCGAAAAACAAACAAAAGCATATGGCAAATTCAGACTCAAAACACGAATAAGATTACCGTAAAATACGAATATTTTGCCCGCCAAGTAGATGCTGGCGGAAGTTGTCTTACTGATAATTTATTGTATATCAATTGGATAACTTGCGCCTTTTATCTCAAAGACCGAATGAATGAACCTTATGAAATCAAGCTTGAAATTCCTAAAAATTATCAAATTGCTTGTAGTTTAGACCAAAAAAATCAGATACTTTTTGCTCCAAATTTTTATGAGTTGGTAGATGCTCCACTGATGGCAAGTCCTAATTTGAAACATCAAACGTACCAATGTGAAGGTTTTGATACTACTTTTCATCTTTGGTTTGAAGGCAATGTTAGCCCAAATTGGGAGAAAATAAAAACTGATTTTCAAGAATTTACAGAAATTCAACTAAAACTTTTCCAAGAATTTCCTGCTTCGGATTATCATTTTTTATTCTTGATTTTGCCTATTAAACAATATCATGGTGTAGAGCATCGAAATTCGACAATGATTGTTATGGGAAAAGATTCTGATTTCGAGAATTTTTATCATGCCGACATTTTAGGTATTTCTTCTCATGAACTTTTTCATTTTTGGAATGCTATTCGGATTCGACCTACCGAACTTTCACCGTATAATTTTGACCACGAAAATTACTTTGAAACAGGTTTTGTAATTGAAGGGTTAACTACTTATTACGGTGATTACCTGTTATTTAGAAGTAAAGTTTGGTCAGAAGCTGATTATTTCAAGGAACTAAATCAACTCTTTAAAAGACACTTTGATAATCATGGACGATTCTATAAATCGGTGGCAGAATCTTCTACAGATTTGTGGTTAGATGGTTATGAACTTGGTATTCCAAACCGTAAAACTTCGATTTATGTCAAGGGAGCAATTACGGCATTTATGCTTGACCTCAAAATTCGAGAACTAACCCAAAATCAAAAATCCTTAGATAATGTCATGCGGTTGTTATGGAAAAATTACGGAAAATCAGAAATTGGGTACACTTGTAAGAATTATATTGAATCAGTCAATTTAGTAGCAGGAACAGATTTGAATGATTTTTTTGAAAAATATATTTTTGGTACTGAACCCCTCGAAAATCCACTTCGTGAATCTCTAAATTTTATCGGTTGTGAACTCCAAAAAGTACCTGCCAAAACTAAATTAGAAGAGATTTTTGGAATTCAAACATTACCCAATAACGGTACAATTTGGCGAATTGCCACTAATTCCCCTGCTGATTTTGCTTTGACGGTAGGCGATGAAATTTTACAAATTAATGGACAAAAATTTAGTTCTAATTTTTCATTTCCAGAAAACAATTTAATTAAACTAAATTTTACTATTAAACGGATTGGACAAGAATTGAATTTGGAACTCACACCTCATGAAGAAAGTTATTTTCCGCAATTCCAAATTCGAAAAAAAGTAAATATGACCGAATCTCAACAACAAAATTTTGAGGCTTGGCAAACTTACATTTAGAAATTGAATTGAAGTATTTTTATATTATTGTTTAACTTTTTTAATTCGATTTCTATCCAAAATCTCCTTATAAATTATGGCAAATAATAATCGTTTTGTAGTTTTTTCTACTGAAAAATATAGCTATCTCAAAGAATCCTTACTGAAATCTGACCTTTTTTCAGAGGGAAAAATCGAAAAGAAAATTTTTCCTGATGGCGAAAAATATTACCGCATCATAGAACGTGTTCAAAATCAAGATGCCATTTTAATTGGTGGGACAATTTCGGATACTGAGATGCTTGAATTGTATGATATAGCCTGTGGTTTAGTGGCTTATGGTGTTCGAAAATTAAATTTAGTCATTCCTTTTTTTGGTTATTCAACTATGGAAAGAGCCACTAAAAAACGGGAAATCGTAACGGCAAAAAATCGGGCAAAATTACTTTCTTCGATTCCACAAGCTTATATGGGAAATCGGGCAATCATGATTGATTTGCACGTTTCGGGGATTCAATTTTATTTTGAAGGGGAATTACGCACTTTTCACCTTTACGCCAAAGATATTATCACACAAGCGGCACGTGATTTAGGGGGTGAAAATTTTGTATTGGCTTCTACGGATGCGGGTCGTGCCAAGTGGATTGAGTCTTTGGCAAGAGATTTAGGAGTGGCAGCCGCCTTTGTTTATAAACGCCGTTTTTCAGGAACAGATACTTCCATTACAGGCGTAAATGCCGATGTCAAAAATAAAACCGTTGTGATTTATGATGATATGATTCGGACAGGAGGTTCATTAGTTCGGGCGGCAGAAGCCTACAAACGAGAAGGCGCACTCAAGATTTTTACGGTAGCCACTCATGGGGTTTTTCCTGCTCAAGCCGTACAACGTATTCAGGATTCTGGACTTATTGAAAAAATGATAGTAACTGATACTCATCCCAATAGTTTGAATTATAAAAGTGATTTTGTGGAGGTTAGGTCGGTTGATTCCTTGCTTCGGAAAGCTTTTTATTCCTTAGCTGAAACAGAATTGAAAACCAACTAACGTTTTTCATAGAAAAATATCTTCTCAAAAAAAAGACTTGTCAGGTTTTGAAAACTTAACAAGTCTCTATTCTCAATTAAATTGAGATTATAATTCAACTACTTCCACATTAGGATATTTTGCCTTATTAAATTGAAAATCAGTTGATTTAACCGAAATATTAGACTTAAAACTACTCACTGCATACAAATAACGCCGTCCACTTTTTTCAAAAATTTTCCAGCTTTTCAAACGTTTATCTGCCTTAGAAATATTTAAACGAATCTTAAAATATTCTTTATTACGGTCAGTCGGAGTAAGATCAATGACTTGAATACCACCTTTGTCTTCGATAAGATGATAACGAAAACCTTTTTTATACATCTGATAAACTTCGGCAGGACTTACATCACCTTCTTCAGTATCGTAATCTGTAACCGTAACTTCTTCATCTTCAGGGATAAATGTCCAAACTTTCTTTCCATCATTAAAAATTTGTTGTCCGTCCATTTTCAAGGCATATTTATTTCCTTGCACCTTGATACTCCCTTGCATTTTTTCAAGTGTTTTGTCTTTGGAATTCAAAACACTATATGTGAAATCTGCTCCATAGGATTTCATATTTTTATAATTGACACTCATGGCATCCAGAATTTTTTTAGCATTAGGGTCGGAAGTACTTTGCGCATTTAACAAGTTTACAGCTCCTAATAAACTGAAAATCAACAAAAGTATTTTTTGGGGTTTCATCTGTTTGTATTGATTTATGAAATGATAAAAATAAATGGCACAACAAAATTATAACAGTCTGACGTTTTGTCAAAGGTCTATATTTTTATCGAAATTTTATAGGCAACTATACGTCTAAACTCAAGTGGGAGCTGTTAATTAGAAGTTAAACCTACTTTTCATTATTTTAGAAGGAGTGAGAAATGCAATATAAACTCAAAATTACGCTTCAAATTATACTTCAAGTTTTGGGTGAATTGGAAGTATAACGATAACGGTTGTTCCTTGATTTTTGTGACTTTCAATCTCAATTTTACCTTGATGTCGTTGCAAAATATCAGTCGTAATAGAAAGTCCTAAACCTTTGTGAGATTCAGTATCTTTGGTCGTAAAAAAGGTATCAAATATGTGCTTTTGAGTTTTCATATCCATCCCTTTACCATTATCTGAAATGGAAATTTTAACTTTTTCATTTTCAGTAAGTTCAGTACAAACTTTAACTTTTCCTTCGCCCTCAATTGCCTCAAAAGCATTCAACAAAATGTTCATAAAAACTTGGTTAATTTGTCCTGAAAAACAGGTTACAAAAGGCAAATTTTTCTGATATTTTTTCTTAACTTCAATACGGTCTTCCAGCTTTCGATTCAAAATAACTAAGGTTGAATCTAAACTTTGATGAATATCTGTAGAAATTGCCATTTTGGAATCCATACGGGCAAAAGTTCGTAAACTAGTTATGACATTAGCCGTTTGGGTTGCGCCATGATGAATATCTTTCAGAAGTAAAAACGTATCTTCTTGCATTTCTTGATATTCTAAATCTTCTTTTAATTCTAATATTTCTTCCTGAAAATCAGTTAATTGCTCAGGAGATATTTTATCTGCTTGGTCATATTTATCTAAAATTTCAGTCAAATCTTTCAGTATCGTCTGAAGTGATTCTGTTCCTGTGTACACAAAATTTATCGGATTACTCAATTCATGTGATATTCCTGTCACCATTTGCCCCAAGGAAGCCATTTGTTCTGATTTAGCAATTTTGGTTTGAGCTGTTTTTAATTCCTCTAGTGCTTTTTCTAAAGTTTTGTTTTTATGTTCCCAAACTTCCTTTTGAGCCTGTACCGCAATATTAGCCTCTGTTAATTTCTCAGTTTGTTGTTCTATTTCTTCTTTTTGTTCACTGAGTTTTTGATATCCTTTTTGGCGTTGTCGTGCTACCCAAACCATAAAGATTAATAATCCTACTAATAAAACAGCTCCAATAATTAATGCCCATGTAAATAATTGCCAAAAGTCTTTATCTTTATTTAATAGTTTAATTTTAGATTCCTGTTTTTGAACCTGATATTCAATATGTAAGGATTTCATTGTTTTGTTTGTTTTTTCACGCATGAGTTTTGCATGAGCCTCAGAAAATATACGAGTCATTTCATAAGCTTTTTGATAATTTTCTCTTTGTGAATAAATCTTGGCTAATAATTTGGCATTTCGGCGTATAACTCTATTAACTCCCACTTTATTAGCGACTTGTAATGATTTTTTGGCATAATAAATCGCAGAGTCATGGTCATGTAATTGATAATGAACAGAAGCTAAATAGTTCGTATTTCCTGCAATTCCAAGTGGTTGTGGCATCGTCTCAGATAGGTACAAGGAATGATGATAATATAAAAGTGCCGAATCATAACTTTGGGTCAATTCGTGGATTTGTCCTATTCGGTTTTCCACTGCTAAAATTCCTGCAGTATCTCGGGCAGCTTCCAAACGAATTCCCAGACAACGTCTATAAGCCTCCAAAGCTTCTAAATATAAACTATCTTCTTGATAGATCTCACCGAGTCGAATATAACCATAGGCTTCTCCTCGTTTATTTTGTGATTTTTGAAAAAAAGGAATTGCTTTCAGAATATTTTCACGAGCCTCTTGATTCTTTCCTTGTTTCCCAAGAGCATCACCAATATTATTATAAGAGTAAGCTGTATTTAAGGTAAAATTATGTTTTTCAGAGAGATGTAATGCTTGATAGAAATAATTTAGTGCATAAATATAATTTCCTTTATTTCGTAAAACAATGCCTGTAAAACTGTAGGCATCTACCAATTCTTTCCAAGCCTCCAACTGCTCTGCCAAATGAATGGCTTCCTCCCCAAATCGTTGAGCAGAATCTAAATCAGTATTACGTAACTTCCATGTTAAGCGATTTAGAATCTTTACACGTGACAAATTGGATAAAGTAGGTAAAACCTGAATCAAGCTATCTACCTCCATCCTTTGAGATGTTTTCGCAGAAACATTATCATTGAAAAATACCCCAATAATCATTATTCCGAGCCAAATGTAATATTTCACTATTTTTTGAACGTATCTTTTGCTGTTCATTAGATTGACAAACTGATTTGAAGTATAATTATTCAGATTGAATGGCTTGAATGGGTAAAATAACCTTAAAAGTTGTTCCTTGATTTTCTTGACTTTCGACCTCAATTTTTCCGTGATGACGTTCCACAATTTCAGCAGTAATTGCTAATCCTAATCCTTGTCCTTCCCCTACGGCTTTGGTTGTATAAAATGGTTTAAAAATGCTTTCTTGCGTTTTTTTATCCATTCCTTTCCCATTGTCCGAAATCAAAATTTGAATTTGTTCTCCTTCTAGTCGTTGAGTTTCAATATGAATTTCCCCTCGTTCCTGAATGGCTTGAATCGCATTCGACAAAATATTCATAAAGACTTGGTTGAGTTGTCCGGGGAAACAGGTTACAAACGGCAAATCACGATCATAGTTCTTGTGAATATCAATGCGCTCTTCGATCTTATGGTTCAAAATAACGAGTGTCGAGTCCAAGTTTTGATGAATATCATTGGACTGTGCTTGTTTAGAGTCCATTCGGGCAAATGTTCGTAATCCTGTTACAATTTCAGTCGTTCGGGTGGCACCATTATGAATATCTGCCAGTAACTGAAAGACATCTTCCTTCATTTCTTCATACTCCAAGTCTTCCTTAAGTTCTCGGATTTCTTCCTGTAAATCACGGAGTTTATCAGTAGACGTAGTATCTATTTCTTCATATTTTTCCAAAATTTCAGTAATGTCTTCCAAAATTGTTTGTAAGGATTCTGTTCCTGCATATACAAAATTTATTGGATTATTCAATTCATGCGCAATACCTGCTACCATTTGTCCTAAGGAAGCCATTTTTTCTGCCTCAGCAATTTTGGTTTGAGCGGTTTTGAGTTTTTGTAAAGTATCTTCTAAAGTAGCATTTTTTTCTTCGATCGCAAACTTTTGAGCATTAATCGCATTGTTGGCTTGTGCCAAACTCTCGGCTTGTGTCTCAATTTCGTTTTTTTGTTCTTCTAATCGTTTATAGTTTTCCTTCCGTAAAAGAGCCGCTTTTCGCATCGAAAACAACCAACTTGCTAATAGAACTAACCCTACCACTAAAGCCCCCATTACTAACTGCTGGATATGTTTATTTTTATTAAGCAGTTCAATTTCAGATTGTTGTTTTTGAATTTGATACTCAGTTTGGAGGGAAAGGAGAATTTTTTGATTTTCTTCACGAATCAACTCAGTTTGAGCATCTGAAAATAATTTAGCCAATTCATATGCTCTTTGGAAATTTCCCTGTTCTTTTCGAGCATATAATTCTGCCAATACTCCTGTTGATTTCTGAATGAATTGAGCCACTCCTACTTCCAGAGCCACATCTAAAGCTTTTTCTCCGAAATAAATGGCAGAGTCATATTTTTCTAAATTTTTATATACTATCGCAATGTCTGCCGTATTGCCTGAAATGCCTTTTTTATCACCAATTTCTTGGGCAATTCGCAATGCTTCCCAGTAGCTTTGTAGAGCTGAATCATATTTTTGGGTTAAGTTATAAATTTGTCCAATACGATTCCGAATAGATTGGAGTCCATCTATATCCTCTTCAATTTCTTCAATACGAATTCTCAAGCATTCTCGATATTTTTCTAAAGCCTTATCATACAAACTATCCGCTTGATAGACTTCTCCAAGTCGAATATATCCATAAGCTTTACCTCGTTTATCCTTGGCTTTATCAAAAAATTCAATTGCTTTTTCAATGTTTTCTCCTGCTTCCTTATTTTTCCCTTGTCTGCTCAGAATATCACCAATATTATTATAGGAATAAGCAGTTTCTAATATAAAACCCTCTTTTTCAGCTATTTGTAAAGCTTGATAAAAATGATTTAGAGCATAAATATAATTTCCTTTATTTCGAAAAATCACACCTACAAAATTATTAGCTCTTGCCAGTTCCTTCTTGAGTCCAAGTTTTTCGGCAAGCGGAATCGCTTTTTCACCATACTGTAAAGCAGAATCTAACTTCTTTTTTCGGAGTTTCCAAGTAATACGATTTAATACCTCAACCTTTTCTTTCCCCTTTAGTGTAGGTAAAATCTGAATTAGGCTATCTACTTCAGCAGTATTTCCAATGCTTGGAAATATCATTCCATTCAACCACAAAAAAAGAATTCTCCAACGAAACCAGTTTAGAGAATAATTAATGCCATGTTTTACAGCATATCTTTTGGCGATTTTGCCCATTGTATCTTTGTATTTCTTAGGTAGTAATTTCAGGGCAATTTTTACACCATTGCCCACATAGGCGATACTACAAAATTATAAAAATTTCAGGGTCAATTGATTTCCTGTTGAATATTTGCCTGAATTGGCAAAATAACCTGAAATGTTGTTCCATGATTGAGCTGACTCTCTACCTCAATATGCCCACTATGTTTTTGAATAATACCATGTGTGATAGAAAGTCCCATACCTGTCCCTTCACCTACGTCCTTAGTTGTGAAAAAAGGCTCAAAAATTTTCGCTTTAATCTCCGCAGGCATTCCTCGTCCTGTATCTGTAATACTTATTCTCACATCATGGTTATCGGGCAAATATTCAGTTTTAATTGTAATTTTTCCTTCACCTGAGATAGCTTGTATTGCATTTGATAAAATATTCATAAAGACCTGATTAATTTGTCCAGGCAAACAATCAATTTCAGGTAGAGTGGAAGCATACTCTTTCACGATTTCGATTCGATTTTTATAATTGTTGTGTAAAATAACCAAAGTCGAATCTAAATTTTCATGTAGATTTGCAGTCTTAATATCATGTTCGTCTAACCTTGAAAAGGTGCGTAATCCTTTTACAATTTCTGCGGTTCGTTGGGCTCCATTGCGAATATCATCCAATAAATTAAACATATCCTCACGCATCTCCTCAAACTCTAAGTCTTCTTTGAGTTCTAAAAGTTCCATTCTTCGTTTCTGATATTCTTTAAGCGCTTCCACTTCGCTCATTTCATCACATTTATCCAAAATCTCTACAAAATCTTCTAGAACAGTCCGTAAAGAATCTGTCCCTGCAAAAACGAAGTTTACAGGATTATTAATTTCATGTGCAATCCCTGCTACTAACTGCCCTAAGGAAGCCATTTTTTCAGATTGGACAAGTTGTATCTGTGTGTCTTTGATTTTTTGATTGGCTTCCTCAACTTCTCTTCGAATTTCAGACTCTTGACGCAGCATTTCCTCCAGTTTGTGTTGAGTTTCCTCAAGACGCTGATTTGTGGCTTGTAACTGAGTTTGATGTTCTGTCAACTTTTTATTTTTTTTCTGGGCATCTTTCAGCAAAATTTCGGTACTTCTTTGACTTCTTTCCAATGCTGTAGTTCGCTCTCTAACCCGTCTTTCTAGATTTTCGTTGACTTTTTGTAATTCCTTTTGTTTTATGAGTAGTTGTTGTTCTACTTCTCTCATTCTTTCAGAAGTAATCTCTAATTCTTCTAAGTTTTGACGTAATTCTTCTTCACGAGCCTGTAATTCCAAATTTTTATTATTGCTTTCCCGAAGTAACTTTTCAATCACAAAATTACTTCGGATGCTAGCTAAATTTGCCGCTATATTTTCATTAATTTTATTCAAAAACTCAATACTTTTCGTAGGAAACGGTTTTAATGAAGTTAAGATTAGAACTCCTAAAGTCCGTTCACTTAGCAATAAAGGCATGACTAATACTGATTTGATATACAATGGTTTACCTGCCACTACTACCGAAACTTCCAGATGTTCATTCTCAATACACATTGTTTTTTGACTCCGAGCCACCTCACCAATTACTCCATCTCCTACCGATAATTCTGTTTCTAATTTTTGAGACTCATCATACGCATAGCTAGAAAGCAAATTTAACTTTTCTTTCTCAGGATTCAACTCGTAAATAGCCCCTTGGAATGCACCCAGATATTCCACCAAATTATCTAATAATTGATATGCCCACTCTTCCAATTGTTCATCTCCATCCCAGCGCATAATTTCTGTAAACTTGGTAAGACTATTATCATAAAATTCCAAATTCTGCCGACTTTCCTCAAGAATAGTTTGTTGTTTAACTAATTTATCCACAGAAAAACCGATTTCTATAAATTTATCAATTTCGCCATTCGATTTATAAAACGGAATAAGTGTACTATCTGTCCAACAAGTTGTGCCTAATTTGGTCAAATGACATAACTGTAATTGTTGAATATTTCCTTTGGCAACTTCTTCCAGCACATCTTCAACGGGTGACTCTTTAGTCTCAATGAAACCTATCCAACGTCTTCCTCTAGTATCCGACTGTACAAAATGGAATAATTCACTAAACTTTGAATTAATTTTCAGTATCCGCCCTTCCATATCTATCTCAGTTACTACGGTTACTTTATTAATGGCTTGTACCTGTTGTTCCAGTCGATTATTCAGATTCGATATTTTGGATTCTTGCGTCTTTCGAAGTGTATCATATGTTTTTTCAAGTTCTTCTTGCTTTTTGCGTAATTTTAGATTTGCTTGTTGTAGTTTTTTTTGTTTTTCAGCAAGGATTTCATTGCTCACATTCGCTTTGGTTAGTAGTTGCCGAATCTTCTTTTCAGCTTCTAAAAGTCCTTGTGCAAACATCGTAATTACAATAACAGCTCCAACCATTACAAAAACCTCAATAAAACGTCTTGCATTATCAAGGTCTTTTTCACTTTGAATGATATTATCAATATAGTTCGTTTCATAATCTGTTATTTCCAACACCATCAATAGGCTAGTAGGTAAAATTAAGGCAAAGAAATAAGCACCTGAAAACGGTCTAAAAAGTAAAACGCCCAAGCACGCTGTCAAAATCAATAAATACTGCCCTGTTCCATTTGCGCCTAAAGCAAAACAAGCCAATCCAATAGCTAAGTTATGATGTAAAACTAAGACAAATCGTGCGATTGGTATTGCTTTTAAAGCATTCAAACCAATATAAACCCCTCCCATTAGTATAGAAGACATAAACAAGCCTTGTAAGAAAGAAGTTGAATTATAAATATCAAAATGAAAATAGCCTAAAAGTAACAGACTAATACTAGCAAGTCCATAACTATTAATCATTTGTATTTTAACGGCTTCCTGAGTAGCTGTTTCGGAAGTAATGCCAAGACTGATAAGCTTGTAGATTAGATTTTTTTCTGCTTTCATGTATGAAAAACCATAGTTGAACTACGTATTTTTTTATATAACACACTCTGACAAAAACAATTCCTGATTGATATAGAAGGATACAAAAATTTCCAAAAAGGAATTGTTATCATCACAATCAAACTTAACAATTCCTTTTGAGAAACCTCAGAAAATCTCAGAAAATCTCCTTAGATTTTAAATATCAATTTGTTAACTTCAATGGACAATTAGTTCATTCACCTTAAAACCAAGTTAAAAATCTTTAAATCAGTTTTTTTTGGTCTAAAAACACCGTAAAAGTTTTTTACTTTGGTCTTCACATAATCATTACTCACGTATGAATTGGTATCAAGAACCAGGAATTACAGAATTTGTCGTAACACTTCTTTTTTTTGGGTTTTATATGTGGTATTTGTTTCGGATGCGAACAATTTCCATGACATTAAGCATCAATTTAGTACGTATCAGCTTCAAATTAGCTTTACGAACCATCTACTTCGGACTCATGATTATAGCTTTAGCGGGTCCATCTTGTGGGACAACTCAGCGTGAACTTAAAGCCGTAGGAAGAGACATTTATATTGCTGTTGATTTATCATTATCGATGAATGCGCAAGATATACAACCTTCTCGTATCGAGAAAGTTAAACATGAACTTAAAGCCCTTTTAGGAGAGTTTGTGTCAGACAAAGCGGGCATTTTTATCTTTACATCTGAGGCTGCTGTGCAATGCCCTCTAACTTATGATAAAAATATGTTGAATGTCGTAATTAATAGTCTAAATACCGCCATTTTTCCTATGGGAAGGCAGGGGACAGATTTAAGTGCACCACTGAAATTGATTTATGAAAAGTACCAAGCCACACAGGAAGAAAATAGAAAACAAGCTAAAGTAATTGTTTTAATTAGTGATGGAGAAATTCCTAGTGATAACCAAAGTGAGATCATTGATGATATTTATACTATAACGGCTAAACTCAAAGAGGAAAACTTGAAGGTACTAACTGTAGCAGTTGGCTCAAAAGAGGGAGCAAAAATTCCCTTCCGAAAT
Source organism: Cytophagales bacterium UBA2561 (assembly GCA_002340355.1). Taxonomy (GTDB): domain Bacteria; phylum Bacteroidota; class Bacteroidia; order Cytophagales; family Thermoflexibacteraceae; genus UBA2561. The sequence goes on along the minus strand of DDLX01000043.1, from coordinate 297,569 downwards.
GCTTTTAAAAGAGATTATGCAGGGAATGAAGTAGTTACCAAACCAGATACTCGTTTATTAAAAGAAATTGCTGATCAGACAGGTGGAAAATTCTTTGAAGTGACAGATACTAAAAACGAAATGCCCAAACTGATGACTGAAATTGAACGAGTGAAAGGCGATGTATTAGATAGTCGAATAGTAGATGTTTCTGCTAATAAGTATTTTTATATCTTATTGATCGCCTTTATTTTAGCAATGATAGATATCCTTTTAAAAGTCCGAACAGTAGAAATTTAATTTTTATGATCTTTTGCTCAACTATCCAAAACTGAATACTACTCATGAAAGCCAAAACGATAATTCTGCAAAAACAGCGCATTATGCTGCCTCATATCATTGGTGGCTTAATACTCATTTTGGGAACAGTTGGTTATTTATTAGCAGGAATGCCCACCTTAACTGATGCACAAAAATGGAAAGCAACATTAGGGGTTAATATTCAAAATTTAGTAGCTTTACCTGCAAAAATTTCAGCTTACAATAACACACGATTACAAGCCGAAGAAAATTACAATCAAGAATTTTATCAAAAAACATTACAAAATACTATATTTCTTCATGATTCATTACATACAAAAAGTTCTCAATTGTACCTAAATTTAGGACAGACATACAAGCAACTAGAACAAACTCCAAAAGCTTTTACTTTTTATCTCAACGCAATCCAAGAAAGTCAAGATATTTATTTTCGTTCTTTAGCCTATCAGCAGTGTGGTAATTTAGTTTTTCAACAGCTTTTTCCTTCAATTATAAACTTAAAAATCAATTCTTTAGAGCAACATAAGCTTCAAGAAATGGCTATGAGCTGGCTTTATAAAATTATCCTTTTAGAAAAAACTCAAAAGGCTATCTTAACAGAAAAAGATTCCCTAACGAGCCGATTTCAGAAAGCCAAAATTTCATCCTGTGCCAATTTAAAAAGTGCCGATTTTAAGCGATATATTTCTACCTTAGCCATGAAACAAGTAATTGAAAATTTACATCAAGAAAATGCCAATGATACAGAGATTTTAACAGAAATTTGCAAAGTACAAACTAATGATTTACAAACTCTTACTGAAGAACAATTATATCAAAAAGGTATCTCAATGGCGCAAGCTATCTTGAAACAAGAGAAAGCAGATCAATTAACCAAAACAGCTATTTTATTACATAATCCTTCGCAAAAAGTACGTCAATTCATAACAAATCCTAGTGATTCAGTTTCTAAGTTTACAGCAGAGAAATTTTTGCAATCTATACAAAAGAATGCTCATCATCGGGCTGAATTAATTGAAAAATCTCAACATCATGTAACTACTCAATATTTAGTTCATTTTTATGATGTTATTTTAGAATTTTATGCCCGTGCTTTAAAAGTTTTTCCGCAAAATGATGAAGCTCGAATGAACTATGAAATTATTAAAGAATTGAAAAAACACGCTGATAAAAAAGCACAAAAAAAACAGCCTCAAAAATCCCAAGAAGAAAAACAAAAAGAACAGCAAGAACAAGAAAAAAAGCAATCTGAGAGAGAGCAACAGAAAAAACAAAATAATTCAGAAAATAACCCTCAAAATTCTGATAATCAACAAAATAACTCTGATAAAAATCAGAATTCACAAACGCAGAAACAAAATCAAAACCGTAAAAATCAGCAATCAAACGGAGGTGAAAGTACTAATGAAGATACTCAAAATGTACCAAACTCACAAGGGCAATCGGGTAATTCACAAGATGGAGAAGAAAACCAACAACAAGCACAAGCAGGGGAAGCCAAAGAAGGCAATCAAAAAGGGACAAAAGAGATCCAAAATGTTTCAGAATTGCGTTCAAAGAACAAGAAGTACGGTCAAGTAGATGTCAATCGAGCCATACAATCACTCAAAGCTCTCGAAGAACGAGAAGTGCAATATTTGCAACAACTCCAACGCCGTCCACGCCGAACAGCCCCAAAACATAAAAAAGCGGATTGGTAAAAATTCAAATTAAATGAGTATTCTAAAAAAATTAGCTTCAGATACAGCAGTTTACGGAATTGGTAGTTTGTTGGGTAGATTACTGAATTTCTTATTGTTTCCCTTCCATACCTATATCTTCGAAACTGATGGTTATGGTATAGTTTCTATTTTTTATGCTAATGCCGCCCTGCTAAATGTTATTTATACCTACGGAATGGAAACCGCTTTCTTTCGATTTGCCACAGATAAAAAGTACAATTCTGATGAGGTTTATAAACTTTCTTTAACTTCTATTTTTATCACTAGTTTTTTTCTATCAGGAATATTAATTTTCTCAACATCTTCATTAACCCATTTTCTACATTTTCCGAATGCCAAAACTTACATTTTTTGGTTTGTAGGAATTTTAGCCATTGATGCCATATTAGCTATTCCATTTGCCAAATTACGCTTAGAGGGAAAAGCGAAGAAATTTGCTTTTACGAAATTAGTAAACATATTTTTGAACATTTTTCTAAATATTTTCTTTCTCTATTTTTGTCGAAAAATTGCTGAAGGAGAATTTCTAAACAGCCTTCAAAATACTGTAAAATTAATTTATAATCCTGAGTTAGGAGTAGGTTATGTTTTCCTTAGTAATCTGATTGCCAATATTTTAATATTTCCAATCTTAGGTAAGGAACTTCTACAATTCCGCCCAATTTTAAATTTTAAGAAACTGCGTCCAATTCTAGTTTATGCCTATCCGATTCTATTTACAGGTATTGCTGCCAATATCAATGAAGTAGCCGATAGAAACTTATTAGAATGGCTTTTACCCACCAATTTTTATACAGATAAAACCCCTACGGATGCCGTTGGAATTTATTCAGGATGTTACAAATTAGCTATTTTTATTTCGCTGGCAGTGCAAGCATTCAAGTACGCTGCCGAACCGTTTTTTTTCAGAAAAGCACAAGACAAAAACTCTCCTGAATTGTTTGCTAAAGTGATGAAATATTTTGTAATTGCTTGTGTTTTTATGTTTTTAGTAGTAAGCATAAATCTTGATATATTACAATTTTTATTACGAAAGTCTTCTTATCGAGAAGGCTTAGTTGTTGTCCCATTTTTATTGATGGCAAATGTATTTTTGGGCATTTATTACAATTTGGCAATTTGGTTCAAAATTACAGATAAAACCTACTTTGGAACATTTATCGGTCTAACGGGTGCTTCTATTACATTGATTATGAATATTTTACTAATTCCAATTTGGGGATATTTCGGAAGTGCTATTGCTACTTTAGTTTGTTATTTTTCCATGAGCCTTATTTCATATCTATTCGGACAAAAATATTTTCCTGTACCTTACGACTTAAAATCAGCCTTCTTTTATATCCTTCTAGGGTCAGGATTAGTTGGAATAAGCTTTTATCATCAATTTGAAAATCAGTGGATTAATTATGGTTTTCACTTTATTCTTATTGCTTTATTTTTAGGAATTACCTTTTTGAAAGAACGAAAAAGTATTCAATTGTAAGTATTGAAGTTTTTAATAAAAAATTTAACCCTGTCAAATTTAAAAAACTAACAGGGCTAAATGCTTTTATTATTCTGAAAATTATTTTTTTATAAAAATTCTTTCTGAATATCACAACTGGATTCTTTTCCGATTTTATCGTAATTTTTCTCTAACCAGTTATCTGCATATTTTTGCCCGAGTTTTTTAAGATGTACTAAAAATTCCCAAGTCGCATTCAGCTTACTGGAAACATTCAAACCCCAAATATCTTTTTCAGGATTAATATTGTGAACATAAATTTTACGGAATTTGCCCTGAAAATTAATCCCTTCATCTAGCATTCGGTCAATAAATGCAATTTTTCGCATTTCAAGCATTAAACTCGAATTGAAACTCAACTCATGTACACGATCTTTGATTTCTTCGGCTGTTTTAGGTGTTTCAGGTATATTAATTGGATTAATTTGTATTAGCAAAATATCACTGATACCTGTACTATCAATCAAAGGAAAAATTGGCGGATTTCCCATATATCCCCCATCCCAATAGTCTTCTCCATCAATAGTTACCGCTTTAAATAATTGTGGCAAACACGCCGAAGCCAAAACGGCATCTACGGAAATATCTGATAGCCCGAAGACTTTAGCACGTCCTTTTTGGACATTAGTCGCACAGACAAAAAGCCGTGTGGTTTGGCAGTTTTTCAGTCGTTCAAAATCAATAAGCTCCTTTAAGATCTCTCGTAACGGATTGTAATCTCCATTACTTACTTGATACGGCGATAAAAAACGGGAAGTAATTTCGGTCATCATATAGCCTGGTGAATAATCCATATTTCCATATCGACCAAATGCTAAATCATACCAAGACGGACGCAAAGGCGATAAGAAGGAATAACTAGAGGCTTTTTTCCAAAATTCTTCCAACAATTCTTTGGCTAAACTTTTTCCTCCTGCATGCAAACCGTAAGCTAGCACAGTAGCATTCATTGCGCCTGCACTCGTTCCAACAAAACCATCCAGATTTAGATTTTTTTCGTCCAATAATCTATCCAAAGCTCCCCACGTAAAAGCACCATGTGCGCCTCCCCCCTGCAAAGCAAGTGCTAAATGCTTCTTTTCTTGTGCCATATTTTATTTTTTGATTGTAAGCTAACGAATTCATTTCCAAAATCAAAAAAATAAGACTTTTTTGTAATATTCTTAAACCAATTGATAATTAACTAAAAAATAAAGTATTATTAATCTATCAAATTTGCCTTTTCAAGGTAAAAACAGTTAAATGATTATATCTTACCTCTGATATTTCTATAATACATCTTGTAGGAATTACTCATCAACATTTTCCTCTTTATCCCTTTACAAGACAATCGTTTTTAGTATCACACTTCTCATATTTGATAAACTGAGAGCAAATTGATTTGTCATCAATTCATGGAAAATCTCCTTTCTCAACTCGTTTTCAAGTTCCCAATGTGTATATTTGAACATTATATCACGACAATTCAATAAGATAACTCAAAAAAATCACGGACAAAAAAAGGGTTTTGTTCAACAGGATTTTTAAACTAACCCCTTAAAGAAAGAGATGACGTACATTCAGAACATTGTTGGCAGACAAATTCTTGATTCTCGAGGTAATCCCACTATTGAAGTCGAAGTCGAGACGCAAAGTGGAATCATTGGGCGTGCTGCAGTACCTTCGGGAGCTTCGACAGGAACCCATGAAGCTGTAGAATTGCGAGATGGCGATGAGGCATATTTGGGTAAAGGTGTAACCAAAGCTGTCCATAATATTAATGATATTTTGGCAGAAGAACTGTTGGGACTTTCTGTCTTTGAGCAAAAACTGCTCGACCAAATCATGCTCGAACTGGATGGCACACCCAACAAAGCAAAATTAGGAGCAAATGCCATTTTGGGGGTTTCCTTGGCAACTGCCAAAGCTGCCGCCCAAGAAGCGGGGCTTCCACTATATCGATATATTGGTGGTGTCAATGCAGCAACCTTGCCTGTTCCCATGATGAATATCTTAAACGGGGGTAGCCATGCGGATAATTCTATTGATTTTCAGGAGTTTATGATTATGCCTGTCAAAGCGGATTCTTTTGCTCAGGCGTTACAGATGGGAGCAGAAGTTTTTCATAATCTCAAAAAAGTACTTCAATCTCAGGGACTTTCAACTAATGTCGGGGATGAAGGTGGTTTTGCCCCTAACATCAAGTCCAATGAAGAAGCACTCAAAGTAGTTTTGCAGGCTATCGAAAAAGCAGGCTACAAACCTGGAGAAGAAATCTTTATTGCGATGGATGCGGCAAGCTCTGAATTTTATGACCGAGAAGAGAAAGTGTATCACTTCCATAAATCTACTGGTGATAAATTAACTTCGTCAGAAATGGCAAGTTACTGGAAAGAATGGGCTGATAAATATCCAATTATTTCAATTGAAGATGGTATGGATGAAGATGACTGGGAAGGTTGGAAAGCTGTTACTGAAGCCATCGGTGATAAGGTTCAATTAGTTGGGGATGATTTGTTTGTAACAAATGTAAATCGACTCAAACAAGGAATTGATAACCAGATTGCAAACTCTATCTTAGTAAAAGTAAATCAAATTGGTAGCTTGACCGAAACTATTGATGCGGTTACAATGGCACACCGTTCATCTTATACGAGTGTAATGTCACACCGTTCAGGCGAAACCGAAGATACAACTATTGCAGATTTGGCAGTTGCCTTAAATTGTGGACAAATCAAAACGGGGTCAATTTCTCGTTCTGACCGTATCGCTAAATACAATCAATTGCTTCGTATCGAAGAGGAATTAGGTGAAACAGCTTACTATCCCGGTACTAGTATTTTGAAAGCATAATCTGGTAATTCATTACCTTTTGAACAATAAAAAACCGATAAAGTTTCAAGAGCTTTATCGGTTTTTTTATTAATTATTTCAAACTTCCAATCATGTCTTCGGGGCGTACCCACTCGTCATATTGTTCAGAAGTCAAGTATTCTAGTGCAATAGCAGCTTCTCGTAAAGAAGTTCCTTCTTTGTGTGCTTTTTTGGCAATCTTAGCCGCTTTTTCGTAACCGATATGCGTATTCAATGCCGTTACTAACATCAAAGAATTTTCCAAGTTTTGAGCAATAACAGGAAGATTAGGCTCAATACCTACCGCACAATTTTTATTGAATGAATCACAAGCATCTCCAATCAAACGAGCCGAAGTCAAGACGTTATAAATCAACATTGGTTTGAAAACATTCAATTCAAAATGTCCATTTGAACCACCAACCGAAACAGCTGCATCCATACCGATAACTTGAGCGCAAACCATCGTCATGGCTTCACACTGAGTTGGATTCACTTTACCTGGCATAATCGAAGAGCCTGGCTCATTTTCAGGAATCAAGATTTCACCAATACCACATCGAGGACCCGAAGCCAACATTCGAATATCATTGCCGATTTTCATCAAACTAACGGCTGTTTTTTTCAATGCCCCCGAAAGTCCAACTAAGCCATCATGTGCCGCTAATGCTTCAAATTTGTTAGGGGCGGTTTTGAATGGCAAACCTGTAAATCCAGCAATTTTTTCAGCTACTAAAACATCATATCCTTGAGGCGTATTCAAACCTGTTCCAACGGCTGTTCCACCCAAAGCCAATTCTGAAACGTGTTCTAAAGCAAACTCAATCGCCTTGATAGCATGGTCTAATTGCGCTACATATCCTGAAAATTCCATTCCCAAAGTCAAAGGAGTCGCATCCATAAAATGCGTTCGTCCAATCTTAACGACATCCTTATTTGCTTCAGCTTTTTCTGCCAACGTATCCCGCAATGTTTTCATTTTAGGGAGTGTTTCATTCGTCAAATACCGATATGCTGCGATGTGCATCGCCGTAGGGAAAGTATCATTCGAAGATTGTGATTTATTCACGTCATCATTTGGATGAATCGTCTTTTTCGAATCGGTCAAAGTTCCACCTCTCACAACATGCGCTCGGTTCGCAACAACCTCATTCACATTCATATTAGACTGTGTACCTGAGCCTGTTTGCCAAACGACTAATGGAAATTGCTCGTCTAATTTTCCCTCTAAAATTTCATCACAAACTTGTGTAATCAATTCTGCATTTTCAGCAGGTAATACACCCAATTCTGCGTTTGCCTGAGCTGCAGATCTTTTCAAAATTGCAAATGCCCGAATCACTTCCAGAGGCATTTTCATCGTTTCACCACCAATCGTAAAATTTTGTAGAGAGCGTTGCGTTTGTGCGCCCCAGAATTTATCCGCAGGCACTTTTACTTCACCCATCGTATCATGTTCGATTCGGTATTCCATTTTATTTGAATTTTAGAGATTCGAATTATTTATATTAAAAATATTATCAAGAAATAACAAAAAGTAGCTGAAATAGAGAAACTTTGTTTACTAGGTCTTAAAAGTCTGACAGGTAATTGTACCAAACAATGACTTTTATCAGGTTCGAAACAGAAAATGATATTTCAATAAATGAAAGTTGTTAAAAACAAGATAAATAATATTTTTTACTCAAAAAAACGTAGATTACCAACTGTATTTAATTATTAATTTTGAGTAAAAAAAATTAAGCTCTACGCTCTACAGACTATTTTTTGTATTATTTATTTTTTAATTTACAAATGTGCTTTCTGAGTTAAATACAATATTAAAATGTTAAAATTACGCTTTTTGGCGATTCAATCAATTATAATTATTAATTTACTTTTTATTCAAAAATGGGGATTTGCTCAAATGAAACCTTCAGAATTAGATAGTCTGGAGAATCAACTCACCCAAAACATTTCCCCACAAACAGAATTAAAAATTAGGACAACTTTGATGGGACGATATCAGGATTTCAATCCCAATCAAAGTGAAATGCACGCTAAGGAAGCCTTGACACTAAGCCAAAAATTTCGAAATCATCAGCAAGAAGCCTTAATATACAGCCATTTAGGGCAATTAGAATGGGCAAAAGGAAACTTAAATAAAACACTAACTTATCACCAGTTATGTTTAGAAATCGCTAGAAACCATGATTGTATAAGAGCTAAAGGATTAGCTTTCTTAAACTTAGGAAATATTTACGGTAATTTAAAAGACCGTTTGGTAGCCTTAGAAAACTTTCATCAGGCAAATTTGATATTTCAAAAAATCGGAGATACTAAAAATATACTTTTAACTTTTAATAATATTGGATGGCAACACGTTGTCTTAGAAAACTATGATTCGGCAGAATATATTTTTAATCAAGCTCTCCCACTTGCTCACCGAGAAAATTCAAAAATCTTACCTTATTTATACGATAACTTAGGAGAGTCTTTTTTTATGCAAAAACAGTATGATAAGGCAATACCTTACCTACAAAAGAGTCTTTATTATTCTAAAGAATTTAATAGTAAGCGTATTGAATTAGTAGTCTATCGAGTCTTAGGAGAAATTCTTCTTTCTCGAAATGAAATTGACTCAGCAGAACATCTTCTAAATCAGTCCTTAGAATTAGCTATAGAAATCCAAGCCAAACAAAAAATTTATGAAGCTTACGGAGTATTGCATAAAATCATGAAGCTACGAAAGCAATTTGAAAAGGCTTATGAATACCAAGCCGCTTACGTGCAATATAGTGATAGTTTATTTGCAAAACATAACCGAAGGAAAATAGAGTTTTATGAATATCAAAAAGAGAAAAGTGAATTGGCATTACTAAGAGTTTCGCATGAAAAGCAAACAGAAAAACAAAATGGAATTATGCTAATTATTTTTGTTACTTTAATCATGTCAGTTATCATCGCTGTTATTATTAATCAAAACCGAAATCGTATCCAATATTCTTATCGAAAACTTGAACGAGCCAATTATAAAATTATACAACAATCTGAAGCCATTCATCAAAAAAATGAGGAAATTAGTCAGCAAAAGGAGGAAATGAAACAACAAAATGAACACCTTGAAGACACACTAATAAACTTACAAAATACACAAAGTCAGTTAGTTCAATCCGAAAAAATGAACTCATTAGGTGTTTTAACTGCAAGTATTGCCCATGAAATTAATAACCCTATAAACTATGTATCAGGAGGAGTCCAAAGTTTAGAAACCTTACATGAAGAACTTTGGGAAATATTGGATAAGTACCAACAACTTGAAAATATTACGGATTTAAAGACACTTCAAGACCTCAAAAAAGAACTATTAGAATTAAAAGAAGAATTAGAATTTAACGAAGATTTCAAAGAAAATCTATCCTATACTTTACAAGACATTCAGATAGGTATAAAACGAGTTATCAAAGTAGTACGTAGCCTACAAACTTTTGTTCGTTTAGATGAAAATGAGCCGAAAATAATAAATTTACATGATAATTTAGAGGCTATTTTGGTGATTCTAGGAAATCGCTTTATGGGTAAGATTGAACTGAAAAAATCATTTTTCTCTCAAGATTTATATTTGGATGGTTTTCCTGCCAAAATTAATCAGGCATTCATTAATTTATTATTCAATGCCGAAGAAGCTCTAAATGGTAGAGGCAAAATTGAATTGCAAACCTCTGAAAATGAGAAATATGCTATAATATCAATTAAAGATAATGGTTGTGGTATTCCTTCTGAAATTCAAGAAGATATTTTCAAGCCGTTATTTAGTACCAAATCTCAAACCGAAAACTCAGGTTTAGGCTTAACTATCACTCAACAAATTATAGAAGAACACCAAGGAAAATTAGAGGTTTTTTCAGAGGTTGAGAAAGGAACAGAAGTGATTGTATATTTACCTAAACCCATTTTATAAATATAAATTTTAACTGATTTTTTTTGAATATTTTTCTTAAATTATCTAAATTTTCTTCAAAAAGTCATGGCAATAGTTTGGCGATTATCTAGCATTCATTTCCAAGACAAAACCTTAATTGTAGGAAATGTACTCCGTAAAATGCCTTTTTTTGAAAAAAATCCTCGATGGGATTTTAGGAATTTACTTCGCGTTTTATATTCCTATTTTTGTGCAGGATATAGTAATCAAAAAATTTTAATTCATACTTCTACCCAAACTATTGAAACAACCACCAATTATAAAGGTAGTTTTCAATTGGTAACTGATTTTTTAATTCCTGAAAATATCACTATAACCGATACTCAAAATCATCTTCTTCCAATTATCCAACAGTATCCTACTGTTTTTCAGGATACGTCAAGTGATTTTGATATTATTTCCGATATTGATGATACAATTGTAAAATCCTATACAGCTCACATTTTTAAACGAATTGGGACAATCTTATTCAAAAAACCACAAAAACGAGAGGTTATTGATTTCACGCAGAAAGTCCTCGACTCTGCCAAACAACAACATGCCAGAGTTTTTTATTTATCTAAAAGCGAAAGTAATTTATTTTTTATTTTAACTAGTTTTATTGAACATCATCAATTACCAAAAGGACCTCTTTTATTGACTTCTTATTTGAAATTTCAGCAACTTCTCCGACCTAAAAAAGGAAGAAATTATAAAATAGATTACATTCGATTTATTTTAGAAAATTCTAAACATAAACAATTTATCTTATTAGGAGATGATTCACAAAGAGATGTCGAAATTTATACCGAAATAGCACAAACTTACCCTAATCAAATCAAACAAGTGTATATTCGACAAACCAAAGAAAAACCCTCAAATCGCCAGCAAACCCAAATTACCACCCTCAAATCCATCGGAATTGAGGTCACTTATTTTACCTCAAATGAACAATATTCCCTACTTAAACCATGAAAATTTTACTAATTCTAAATCCCATTTCGGGCGACATTGATAAAACTACGTTCCTCGAAGAGGCAGAACAATTTTGTTTCCAATATGGTATCGAATTTCATATCTTCAAAACCACTGGTCATGAAGATGTGAAACATATTAAACAGATTGTCAACGAATTAAAGCCTCATAAAATTATTACTGCAGGTGGAGATGGTACTGTTTTGATTACTGCTAAAGCCATTCAAAATACCTCTTATTCAATGGGCATTATTCCACTTGGTTCAGCAAATGGCATGGCAACCGAATTAGGAATAAAAGCAGAACCAATTGAAGAATTCAAACATCTCTTACTTTCAAATTTAGTTATTGCTCTGGATTTGGTACAGGTAAATGATGAAACTATGATTCATATTGGCGATGTTGGTGCAAATGCAAATGTAGTAGGAGCTTTTGCCAACGATGAAGCACGAGGATTAGGAACATATGCCAAGTACTTATTTGAGGAATTACAAGAACAAGAGGTTTTTCAATTCATGATAAAAGCAAACGGAGAGGTATTTAGAAGTGAGGGAATTATGATTGCAATTTGTAATGCTCGAAAATATGGAACAGGTATTCCAATTAATACTGTTAGTAATCCTTTGGATGGAAAATTTGAACTAGCCGTAATTGAAAATATTCATTTATCGGACCTCATTAAAGCAGGTTTATCGACATGGGACGACAAATTTATGGAAGATCAACACCGTTTATTGATTAGTACCGAACAGGCTGAAATCACTTTTGACAAACCTCGTTTATTGCAATTGGATGGTGAAGTAATTGGAATATTTGAAAAACTAAATATTCAAATTCAGGCGCAAAGTGTTCGTTTACTGACACATCGTGAAAATCTGAACCGAACAAATTATGATATTTTACCTGACTGGTGTATTAATCTTGATTAGATTATATTAAATATTAAAATGATATAATTGTGTGTTTTTCGTAAAAAAACCTTGCTAAGTTTTATAAAATTTAGCAAGGTATAATATTAGCATAATAAATAATATTATTAGTGTTTAAAGTGCCGAACACCTGTAAAGACCATTGTTACTTCATTCTTATTACAATACTCAATAGAAAGTTGATCTTTAATCGATCCTCCAGGTTGTACAACTGCCTTAATTCCCTCAGCATTAGCAATTTCTACACAATCAGGAAATGGGAAAAACGCATCAGATGCCATGACTGCCTCTTTCAAATCAAAACCAAAATGCTTAGCTTTAGCAATGGCTTGTTGTAAGGAATCCACTCGTGAAGTTTGTCCTACACCACTGGCAAATAATTGACCTTTTTTAGCTAAAACAATCGTATTTGACTTGGCATGTTTGACCAATTTCAAGGCAAATTCCAAAGAACTTAATTCGTTATCCGTAGGCTGACGTTGGGTAATGACCTTAAAAGTATCCATCGTTTCCATTGCCAAATCCTTATCTTGCTCAATAACGCCATGAAGTAAGGTCTTAAATTGCTTCTTAGGGTAATCTATATCCTTACGAACCAATACGATACGATTCTTTTTCCCTTTCAAAATTTCGAGAGCTTCGGGTGTATAAGAAGGTGCAATTAGTACTTCTAAAAACAACTTATGAAGTTCTTCGGCAGCATCTTCGTCCACCTCTCTATTCGTAATTAAAACTCCCCCAAATGCAGAAACTGGGTCAGCTTGCAAGGCTTTAAGATATGCTTCTTTAACCGTTTTTCCTGTTGCCATTCCACAAGCATTGGTGTGCTTCAGAATCGCGAACGCCAATTCATCAAACTCATCAATCAAAGCTACCGCCGCATCAATATCTACTAAATTATTGTAAGATAATTCTTTACCATTTCGTTGCTCAAAAGCATCATCTAAATTGCCATAAAACACCCCTTTTTGGTGTGGATTTTCGCCATATCGCAAAACTTTTCCCGTTTGGATACTTTGTTTGAGCTGAAGCTCTTCTCCTTCGCAATTGAAATAATTGAAAATAGCCGAATCATAATGAGAGCTAATGCCAAAGGCTTTCCGAGCAAATTTCTGACGATCTGAAATATCCGTTTCTCCATTTTTTAAAGTTATAAGCTCTTCAATTTCAGCATACTGCTCTCGTGAAGAAACTGTTAAAACTTCTTTAAAATTTTTGGCAGCCGCTCGAATTAATGAGATTCCTCCAATATCAATTTTTTCAATAATATCTTGTTGAGTAGCTCCTGAGGCTAAAGTTTCTTCGAAGGGATACAAATCCACGATGACCAAATCAATGGCAGGAATTTCATATTCTTGAAGTTGTTCCAAATCGGTAGAATGATCGTCTCTTCGTAAAATTCCACCAAAAACTTTAGGGTGTAATGTTTTGACGCGTCCACCCAGAATAGAAGGATAAGAAGTTAACTCTTCAACTGCTTCGACTTGAATACCAAGGTCTTCAATAAATTTTTGTGTGCCTCCTGTCGAATAAATGGTGACGTTTTGTTTGGCTAATTTTTGCACAATCGGTGCTAATCCATCTTTGTAGAAGACCGAAATAAGTGCGCTTTTTATTTTTTTGACCATTTTGTTAGATAGTTACAAAATTGAAGGTTCTGAAATGTGTAGATGATTTAGGAAATTATAATTTTCCCATTTGACTTTCATAAAGATCTTTACTTTCGGAAATACTGACATTCAGCTCTTTCATGACCTCATCAACCCGTGATTGAATACTTTTCATCCCTTCACTAATGTCGTCCAATTGTCCGATAGCAACGGCAGCTTCAAGGGCTTTTACTTGGTCAACGGCTTCGGCATGTAATTTTCGGAGTTTGTCGATGGAGGCTTGCGTATTTTGCAGTGTTTTATTGTACTTTTCACGAGATTTAGCAAGGGCTTCACCCAGATCTTTCTTATTTTTTTCGTCTTTCAAAGAAGTAATTTGGCGCTCTAAGGCATCAAATAAAGCATCCGCTTTTTGACGTAATTGCTCATATTCTTTGTACAATTTTTCAACTTTATTATTGACTTTTTTCCACTTTCCATAAACTCGATTAAATTCTTTATCGGTATTTTCAGCATTTGCCAAAACTTCCTGCAAAACCGTCATTTCCTTCAATCCATTGGAAACGTGCTTATTGGCTTTTTCTTTTTGCTTTTCAAAAGTTGAAATTTGCGCTTTAAAAGCTTGTTTGAGTTTGGGCAATTTTTCGGGGCTATGTTGACAACCCACCAAAGACAAGCCCATACTGATTCCCAAAAATAAAACCACTAAACGAGTACTAAAAACGTATTTCATGGCATCAAAACATTAAAGATGAAAAATAAATGATGCCACAAAAGTACAAAAAACCAACGTAGTGGAAATCATAAAAACAGGGTCTTTTTTGAAATCCACTCATTAAAAAAATCAAATATTATTTATGATTAAAACTTATATTGATAAGCAAAACTAAATACTTGTTCTCTTGAAAGTCCATCACCATTAGCATCTCGGCGTTTAACACGCTGTCCTCCTATAAATTTGAGAGCCGACTTCACCGAAAAATTATATCCAAACCCATATAAAAAAGTAAGTGCCAACCCTGTACTTTTTCGAGTCGCAAACGAAAGTATTTCTCCTGTTTCTCTATTTTGAACTTCATTAGGCTTACCCGTAGATTCGATTTCATAATTCATCATCGTAATTTTATCGGGTGTAATACGCCAAATCGGAAGTAAACCTACATTAAAATTAAACTTAGCAAATCGAAAATTTCGTTCAACTCGTGCCATAATATCCGTTCCTCGTTTCAGTTGGTTAGCTCTAGGATATTTATTCGCTAAATGATCGTGTTCGTGTCCTGTCCAACGTCCCCATAAAAATTCATTATCGACCTTATTAAAAGCATATTGTAAACCTGTCGCAAAAAGCCATTTTTTAGTAATAATCGAAGTTCCAAGCGCAATATCAAACGTTCCTAAAGTGGTTTGATAATACATTGGTAACGGACGATTATCAGATGAAGTTAAGGTAGGTTGTCCTGTTGGAATTTTCGTCCCAATAGTGGCATTAATCTGGTAATTTTCTTTCTGGACTAAATTTCTAGAAAAACTTAACGTAATGTCTCCCAAGCCATTTGTATTTGCTAAAGTCCCATTTACTTGTAAATACGGTAATTTAAATTGAACAGAGGATTTTTTGGAAAGTGCAAAATTAAATTCGGCTTGATAGGCAGAAATGAGATCGTCAAACTTTGTCAATCCTGCATAATAACTTATCGTTAAGGATTTAAGCCGAATTTGTACTCGTTTATGATAATCTTGGTCGGGTTTCATCGCTCCCATCGTACAAAATCCCGCATCGCTACATCCTTGCGCCCAACTTTTCGTAGTCCATAAACCTAAAAAACTAAAAATGATAACTTTGGCAATTGTGCTTTTCATTTTCTAATTCATTAAAGAACCATTAATTTATTGAAAATCAGTATTACAATAAGCTTGTTCATTTGAGAGGAAGTTGAGTTTATAACGAAAATAAAATCTAATTGCTTCAAATATGAATGTTAAAAATGAAGTTTTGTCAAAATTTATTACTGGATATTTCATTTTTTAGTCTTCAAAAAAGGCGCAGAATTCTAAGAAAGCTTCTGCCCAAACTTCTACATTAGGAACATTATAGTGACTTGCCAGTTCCTCTTCCATTTCTCCACTTGCACTTGTATGATAATGTAGTCCTTTTTTGAGTGCTGTAAAAACAGGAAACGGAAAATCCAATTTTTCCAAATGGGATTCATCTACTAAAAAAATACTACTTCCAAATTTCTGAAGCATTTGTTTCGTTTGCTCTTTGCTAAACTTTTTGGTATCAGAGAACTCAGGAACTATTTTTTCAGTTTCTTCTATTAATTGATTTTTATAGGCTTGAGCATTTTTCGTCAGTTCGATTTTACCAAATAACTTATAGCTAAGATTATCCTTAATGAAAGTATGTTTTTTTTGTAAGTTTTTGATAATATATTGTTTTGTAAATTCCTTAAAACTACTATCAAAAGCATTAAAACTATTGCCTAATAAAAAAGAAACTTGCATCTGTCGCAACCCCTTAAAATTTTGAAAAAGAGGTAAGTATATCAAATTTTTTTCATAGAAAGTATCTTCATTGGTTAATTGCAAAAAAGCATTTGCCATTGAATAATCATCCCTAGAAGGGCGTGTTTTGAATGTTAAGTTTTTTGTCCAGAGCAATTCAAATAGCACTAATTGATAAAGAGCTAGTCCATTAGAATTGGGGGATAATAAAAATTTCTTTTCGGCTAATGTAAGTTCACCTATATTCATAATATATTAAAATGCAGTGTATTATATTTAATTTGTCGCAAAAAATGGGCGCATCATATCCAATACTTTCTGAGGCGCACGACATGCGCGGCGGGTGTTTTTGTCCATAAAAACAAGTGTTACCGTAGCTTGATGAATCAGTATATTCGCTTCATTATAAATTTCAGCATCAACTGTCCATTTTACGAGTGGCATTATCCGCATAATCGAACGAATGGTTAAGACTTCATCGTAAACAGCAGGAGCTAAAAACTTAGAATGAATTTCTAAAATTGGCAACATCACCCCTTCATCTTCTAGATTTTTGTAAGGCAACCCCAGTTTACGAATCGCATCCGTACGAGACATTTCGTAATAATTGGCATAATTTCCATGATACACCACGCCCATTTGGTCGGTATCAGCATACGGTACTCGGTACTTGAAGTCGTAAGTGTACATGAAATCAGAATTTTGACGTTTTTTATTTTTTGACGGGAAGCAAAAATACTGTTTTTAGGACAATTTTTAGTATTGAACCAACTTATTTTTTAGGTTCAAATCATTTTAGTTCAAATCCATTTCTTGGGATTTTCCAAAAAAATTTAACATTTTCGAGCCATAAATAGGATTTCGGTCAAATCTTTGTTTTGAGGCTCATGACAAAGCCTCTTTTAGTACGATTTCATAAAGTTTCTAATCACTAAAAGCAGGTAAAACCACCCTATATTTTTTTGGATTAAATCACCACTTAAAACAACAATAATGAACTATTTGCGATTTGATTTACAGAGATTTATCCCTTTATTATTATTTCTATTAGGGGCTACAGGTTCGTTAAAGGCACAATATTATAATTTCATTAATTATAATAAGAATAAAATTTATGAACCTGTTCAAGGCACACTCAAGCCTTTTTTTGAGAAAATTAATCAACTCGAAACTCAATCCGAAAATCAAAAGGTAAATATTGTTCATATTGGAGATTCGCATATCCAAGCTGATTTTTTTTCAGGACGAGTACGCAGTTTATTACAAGGACGCTTTGCCAATGGTGGGCGTGGTTTCACTTTTCCGTACTCTGCCGCTCATACCAATAATCCTAATGATTACATTACAAAATATACAGGAAATTGGGAAGGCAAACGAAGCGTAAGCCGAAAAACATTCAGTCGTTGGGGAATTTCGGGCGTTAATGCAGTAACTCATGATGCCAATGCTACGATCACCATTCGACCCAATACTGAAGCTGGTAAAAATTTTAGAATCAAGAAGATAAAAATATTTTATCCTGTTTTTGATCCGCGTTCTTTTCATGTTCATATTCAAACCGATTACGGAAATATTTTATCCAAACATACTGACCGTTCAGGTTTTATAGAATATACGTTTGATCGCCCCCAATCTTCAGTTACTTTGCGTTTAAGCAAGGTGACACATTACCAAAAACAGTTTATTATGCAGGGAATTTCAGTTGAAAATGATGCTTCGGGTTTATTGTATCATGCCATTGGAGCAAATGGAGCAGAAGTACCTACATTTTTTAGATGTGAAGATTTTGACAAACATTTAACTGCCTTAAATCCCGATTTGGTCATTATCTCCTTAGGAACAAATGATGCTCATTCTTATCGATTTCATCCTACGGAATACAAACGAAATTTTAGAGCCTTGATTCAAGATATTCGCCAAGCCACTCCTAATGCCTCGATTTTGGTAACTACCCCTGGGGATGCGTATCGAGGTAGTCGGTTGAATAACAATCCTTCTCGTGCCAGAGATGCCCTTTACAAATTAGCCCAAGAAATGCACCTTGCAGTTTGGGATTTCTACGATATTATGGGTGGAATGCGCTCTATCGAAAAATGGCACGGAAATAAATTAGCCCAAAGAGACCGTTTACATTTAACGGTAAAAGGATATAATATACAAGGAAATTTATTTTATAAAGCCCTTACAAAAGCCTACGAAAATTATCTTCGAAAACTACGAGAACAATAATAAATTAGCTGAAAATCAGTTTTTTGAATCAAATTTTGGTTTCATTTCGTCTTGAGTTTCAATTTTCAATGTAACTTTGTACCGAAAAGTTTGAAAAAATAAAATCTCTACGAAAGTTTTGGTCAAAATACGAGATTTAGAATTAGGCGAATTTCCGTTATTGCTTGCTCCGATGGAAGATGTCAGCGACCCACCATTTCGGGCGGTTTGCAAGGAACAAGGAGCGGATATGATGTACACCGAATTTATTTCGGCAGAAGGATTGATTCGGGATGCTAAAAAAAGCATTCAGAAATTGGATATTTATGAAAACGAACGCCCCATAGGCATTCAGATTTTTGGTGAAAAAATTGAGTCTATGCGAGAAGCCGCTCGAATTGCTCAAAATTCCAACCCCGAAGTCATTGATATTAATTATGGTTGCCCCGTCAAGAAAGTAGCTTGTCGCGGAGCTGGTGCGGGTATTTTGCAGGATTTGCCCAAAATGCAAACCATGACTGCCGAAATTGTCAAGCAATGTCATTTACCTGTTACAGTCAAAACTCGACTGGGTTGGGATGAAAATACGAAATACATTGTTGAAGCTGCCAAAATGCTTCAAGATGTTGGTATCGAAGCTCTTACGATTCATGGACGAACTCGCCAACAAATGTACAAAGGAGAAGCCGACTGGACATTAATTGCTGAAGTCAAAAATCGAAGTGATATTCATATTCCTATTTTTGGAAATGGCGATATTGATTCTCCTGAAAAAGCCCTTGAATATCGTCAAAAATATGGCGTAGATGGAATTATGATTGGACGGGCTGCCATTGGTTATCCTTGGCTTTTTAAAGAAATTAAGCATTATTTTCAGACAAGCGAAAAACTCCCCCCTCCTACCCTATCCGAACGGGTTCGAGTTTGCAAAAAACACCTCAAATTTTCGCTCGAATGGAAAGGAGACCGAAAAGGAATTTTTGAAATGCGCCGACATTACACGAATTATTTTCGAGGAATTCCACACTTCAAAATGTATCGTAAACAACTGGTGGAGGCAATGACCGAATCCGAAGTGATTGATATTTTGGGAGTGGTTGAAGAGAAGTTCAGTGGTATATCTTTGATTTAAAATTACTCCCTGTTTCACTTAACAGGGAGTCACAAATAATTAAGCTATGAAGAACTCAAAAGTATCACAAGTACCTTTTGAAACCAAAATCACCCCATTAATGACAATAATATTAGTAATCGGTTTCTTTATTGGGTATATTATTAACTTTATTTCTCCACTTTGGTCAGAATCCAATTCCTACCTAATGCTCGGTATAGTGATGACCTATTATCCTGTTTATTTTTTATATGTTCTAATCAATTTAATATACCAAGGTATAGTACAAATCAATATTTTTAAAATATTACTTTCTGTAAGTCATTTCTACATTACCATGATTTTACCTAACGATTATGTAAACTATGATTTATGGCAAAAAACAGATAATATTACTAGTACAAATGCAGTAATTATTGAGGCAAATCATAGTAATAAGGGCTATGGTTTGTGTTATGTTTATCAGACAAATGAATATATTTATAGTCATTATTTAAATTACTCAACTATTTAACCAAAATCACAGTATAAAATAGGAGATACTATACAAATTAAAATCCTGAGAGATTATCCACATATTTCTAAATGGGATAAAATTGACTAAAAAAACATTAATTCCCTGTTATCTGTAGTCTTTAACAAAGCGATGACTACAGATGTAAATATACAAATCTTCAGGTTTGACAAGTGGGGATTTTGAAAATGATTCAAAATCTTTGCATTTTTGATTTTCGTTTCCTAATAAATTTCATTTACTTGATAATGAGAATGATAAGTCTATAGATTGTTCCAGAGTCTAATTCTCCAAAATCCGAAACTCTACCCTTCGATTTTTTTGCCGTCCTGTTTCGGTTTGATTGGAGGCTACGGGCTTCGTACCTCCAAAACCCTGATAAGTCAGACGGTCTTTATCAATTCCATTTTTTACAAAATAAGTATAGATTTTCTTGGCTCTATCCAAAGATAATTTTTGGTTCAAATACACATTCCCTACGTTATCGGTATGTCCACGAACTTCAATTTTTAACGATGGATTTTCTTTCAAAAAATCAACCCAATCATCCAAAGTTGCTTTTGAACCATCCAGCAATTTAGCTTTCGACTGTTTAAAATAAACCGACTCAATTTGAACCACATCATCGACTCGAATGGGGTTCAGGAGAATTTCTTTTTGAATGGTTTTATATTCTTCAAAATAAAGAAGAGAAGAATACGGATAATAGCCTTTTTTATGAAATTTTAGACGATAATTTTGGTGAACATCTAACTCAAATGTCATTTTTAAATTTGTATTTTCCAAAGGTGGGATAAGTTTATTATTTTTATCAAAACATTGGAAATCAGGAGTTATTGTTTTTTTAGTGAAGCTATCTTTAGCCTTTAGTTTCAAAATGAGTTGTGAAGATTTGGGCAAAAATATCTTAATACGCCCTGGGGAACAAACCCCAAATCTTTTGCCTTGCCATTCCCCTTCTAATTGCCACCGAGAGGCTTCTTTGGTCAGGTTCAAAAGCCCTACTTTATAGCACCAACCATATCCTTTAGTAATTTTTTCTTCCAACATTTTATGCTCTTTAAAAGCAAACTGATTGTCCTTGAAAATTCCAACAAATGCAAATTGCCCCCGAACATTTTTATCATTGAAATCTCCGATACGGGTAACTCCTTTTACGATGCTATCTTCCTGAAATTGTACCTCAATTTCAAACCAATAATTGGATAAATATCCACCTTTTCCTTGCGTTAATTCGCCTTTCCAGATACCCGTAACGTCATCTTGTAAAGTATCTTGTGAGTAGGCATTAATCAAAACTGAAAAAAACAAAAAGAATAGTAATAAGTATTTAAGCATCATCTTATAATTTTGGTTATGAATTTTATTAGAGATTGATAATCAAATAAGTAAACAAAGCCTGTAAAACTATTGTCCCATCAATCAAGCCTGTATAATATAATTCGGGACGATCAGGAGAAGCAAAAAGAGTTAAAAATCCTGCTAAGATATTCGTTAAAATTAAAGCTTTAGAAAACTCAACATCTGCAAATAAAAAATACAATAACCCACTTATTACCAAACAAATAATTGATAAAAATTTAGTTCTTCGAATACCTTTCTGGGCAAATGTTTTTAATCCCATGGCTTCATCTGTTCGGAAATCCCGAATATCAAAGGGTAAAGTAATTCCAATAATAAATAAAAATTGTCCTAGAAATATTCCAGCAATTTGAGGAGATAAATCAGTACTAATTGAAAACTGAGTTAAAAAAGGTAAAGTTACAGCCACCGAAGCCCAAACATAACCGACTAAAATTGTTTTCAAATAAGGAATTTGGCGTAATTCTCCGAGCCGTATTTGATATTGGGTCAAGGGATTACGAAAATTTAACCTTATCGTATAAAGTAAAGCAATCAAACCAATATGAGTTAAAAATATGATCGCCTTAAATCCTAAAGAAAGCCCCAAAAAGGCCGCTCCAATTCCTGAAATAATTGATGATTTTTGTAAGATTTTTTTGTGTTTTAGCATGAAGATAAATTTTGGAGAAGTGGGCTGAGAGAGGTAAAAGGCAGTTAAATTGTAAATACAAAGTGTACCCAAAAATGCCAAAGAATACATCAAGGAATCTACTTGAATTTCTAAGATAGTACAGGACGAAAAAACTAATGCAACTGCTCCTACTGAAATCCATAAATTCGTATAAATCAATCCATTCAAAATAGACTGTAATAACAAAGAAATCTGTCGAATTTCGTGATTAAATTGATTTTTGGTATTCATTTCTTGAAAATATTCAAAACCTGAACTAAAAAATAGAGATTACAAATTTCTCTGAATTTTCCCTTAGTTTTGAGAAATTTAGCGAAAAACAAAGCATTTTATTTCCAAAAACCTAATCTTCCTATTTTATTATGACTTCATATTCTGATAATTTTGAGCGCAACTTTGAGACCAAGGCAATACGAACACAAGCCGAACGCTCCCAACATGGCGAACACTCTGTTCCTATTTTTGCCACTTCCAGTTTTGTATTTCAGGATGCCGAAGAGGCCCGCGCCCGATTTGCTGGAGAAACTGAGGGTAATATTTATAGTCGTTTTTCCAACCCTAATAATGACGAATTTATTCAAAAATTATGTCTGTTAGAAGGAACAGAAGACGGTATGGCAATGGCTTCAGGTATGGCAGCAATGTTTACCAGTATTGCTTCTTTTGTGAATGCAGGAGACCATGTTTTAGCCTCTCGTTCGGTTTTTGGTTCAACTCATCAAATCTTAACTCAGGTTTTACCTCGTTGGGGAATTACGCATACTTACGTAGATATTAACCACCCTGAAACGTGGGAAACAGCCATTCGTCCCGAAACCAAAATGCTTTTTTTGGAAACTCCTTCAAACCCTGCTTTGGATATTATTGATTTGGAATTCGCAGGACAATTAGCTAAAAAACATGGACTTATCTTAAATGTTGATAATTGTTTTGCGACACCCTATTTACAAAATCCTGCTAAATATGGAGCGCATATCGTAACTCATTCGGCTACTAAATTATTAGATGGGCAAGGTCGAACCGTTGGCGGAGCGGTTTTAGGTACTTCCGAAATGATTGAAAAGGTGCGTTTTTTTGCCCGTCATACGGGACCTGCTATGTCTCCTTTTAATGGCTGGATTTTATCAAAAAGTTTAGAAACTTTAGCCATACGAGTCGAGCGACATTGTGAAAATGCCCTGAAGATTGCTCAAGAATTGGAAAATCATTCAGCTATTAATTGGATAAAATATCCATTTTTACCTTCGCATCCCCAACACGAAATTGCGAAAAAACAAATGCGATTAGGTGGTAGTATGGTTTCCTTTGAACTCAAAGGTGGTGTAGAGCGAGGACGCAAGTTTTTAGATGCCATTCAAATGTTATCTCTAACTGCTAATTTAGGTGATTCTCGAACTATTGTTACTCATCCTGCTTCGACTACTCATTCCAAACTTTCTCCTGAAGATCGCAACGAAGTCGGAATTACAGATGGTTTGATTCGAATTTCGGTTGGCTTAGAACACGTCTCTGATATTTTGGCAGATATTCAACAAGCCCTTCATGTTTCTGGTCAATAAATAACACATTTTAAACCTATAAGATTCTTGAAAATTTTATAGGTTTACATACCCAAAATTGTACTCCACAACAAACCTCTCAGACATCCTTAGTCTATACATTTTTTTGTACGCATGAATAGTGTTTATGATATTTTTCAAATACTTAAATCCTTGAAGAAAATTATTAAAACTAAGTTACTTTGATAACTTACAAATTCTCCAATTCGAATCTGATAAACATGAAATTATAAAAAAGAACACCTAAAAATTTCGACTTATCAAAAATTTTATAAACTTGACAAATCTGAAGGATTCCTTCAATTGAGAAAATATCTCATTTTTGACCAATTCTACATTTAATATAAACTTAAGTTATTTTAGGTGAGTGTAGCGCAAAAAAGCATGATAATATATGCTAGTTTTTGAAAAAAGTTTATATTTGAATTTTTATGTATTTTTCTGATAATCAGAAAAGTATGAAACTTAAATACTTGGCACTATTTTTACTCATACGAAGTTTGGTATTCATTGACTCTATTTTTTCAGGAAATCAGATGACTATTCGACAGATCTTTAGTATCTTATGGGGATGCTGGGTTTTAGTTAGTTCCCAAAAAGTATCTGCTCAATCTAATATTTCGTTCCAAAATTTGACAATCGAAAATGGACTAGCCAGTCATCAAGTACGTGCTATTGTCAAAGACCAAAAAGGGTTTATTTGGGTAGGAACAGCAGACGGCTTACAACGTTATGACGGCTACGAATTTCGTACTTTTCATCTTTATGAAAACGACAATTTACAGGGAAACAATGTAATACGAACCTTATTTATTGATAAAAAAGGTATTCTTTGGATTGGAACACAGGGCGGTGGATTAAAGCGATTCCAAAACGGAAAATTTGATTCATTTCAGCACGATCCCAAAAATTCTTTTAGTATCCCCAGTAATGATATTGAGGTGATTACTGAAGATCTAGACGGGAATATCTGGATTGGAACAAAAGATGCAGGTTTATCTTGTTTTCGAGATGAAAAATTTACCAACTTCCAGTATAATCCCAAAGATTCTACTTCACTGAGTCACAATGCTATTTTTTCCTTACTTATTGATAGAAAAGGGATGCTATGGGTAGGGACATATGGCGGTGGGCTCAACCGAAAGAATGCCGATAATACCTTCACTCATTTCCGACACGACGCTGCCAACCCAAAAACAATTTCAGGCAATTACATCACGGCACTAAGTGAAGATCGTACAGGGACACTTTGGATAGGAACATGGCAACACGGACTAAATAAATTCAAAAGTGGGCAATTCCAACATATTAACCCCGAAAACTCCAATCTGAATAATGCTTCAGTCATGAGTATTTTAGAAGACCGAAATGGAATTATTTGGATAGGAACATGGGGAGGCGGAATAAACAGATTCGAAAATGGACAATTTACAGCTTTTGAACATCGGTCTTATGATAGTCGGAGTCCATGTGGTAATTATATCGAAACTATTTTTGAAGACCAACAAGGCATCCTTTGGATCGGAACATTTGCAGGAGGTATTTCTCGAATACACCAAAGTCCCTTCACCATTTTTGAAACTACTGATAAGCAAAATTCTTTGACTAATGAGCATATTTCGGGCATTCATAAAACGGAAGATGGAACACTTTGGATTGGCTCGCTAGGTGGTGGCTTACATCGTTATAAGGATAGACAAATAACTCATTTTCAAGATCCTGATAATTCTTGGGTAAATGCTATCCGATGTATTTCTTCAGATACGAAAGGTAACTTATGGCTTGGTACGGAAGGTGGGCTTGTCAAATTTAAAAATGGAACTTTTCAAAAAACCTCAATTACTGAGGACATGACAATTTATGCTTTTCACACTGATTCTAAAAAAAACATTTATTTTGGAGGACAGAATGGGATAATTTATAAAATTGAAAATGAACAAACTAGTCCTATTTTTATCCCTAATTCAAGCTCTAAAAATGAAAAGCTTTTTCACCCTGTTTTCGCCATTTTTAAGGATTCTAAAGATAGAATTTGGGTAGGACGACATGAAAATAGCGGATTACAACTCATTGATAATCAAGAAAGTAAAATATTCACATTCAACCCTAAAAATTCTAAATCTATTCCTACGAATAACCTATGGGCAATTTTCGAAGATGCCAAACAACAAGTTTGGATTGGTTCAGTTGCAGGGTTAAGTCGTTACGATGAAAATGGTGGATTTGACACGTATACCAGAAAAGATGGATTGCCTCATGGAGCAGTTCAGGGAATTGAATCGGATAAACGAGGAAATTTATGGGTAAGTACCACAAATGGACTACTTCGATTCAGACCACAAACACAACAAGTGATGCATCTTACGACAAAAGATGGATTGCCAGGTGATGTTTTTACCAGAGGCTCCGTCTTTAAAGATACAAACGGAGAATTATATTTTGGTACAAATCACGGTTTAGTACTTTTTCATCCTGATAGCCTTAAAGTTTCTGAGAATAAATCGTCCATTTTCTTAGTTGATTTTCAGGTTTTCAATAAGTCTGTCATACACCAAAATCGATTTGACAAACCTATTGAGGAAGTGGAAAAAATTGAGATTGAAACGGCTGAAAATGTATTTACTTTTGGGTTTTCTTCCTTAGATTTTGCCAATCCGAACCGAACTTATCAATATTATTTAGAAGGCTTTGAAAAAGATTTCAATCCTCCAAGCCAAAGACGATTCGTAACTTATACGAATATTCCTTCAGGGAAATACACCTTTCGGGTTAGAAGCTCTCAGAATGTAAAAGAACTAGCCGTTCGTCTACAAGTTCATCCACCATTCATAGAAACTACCACTTTCAAAGTTTTACTTTTATTCCTTATTTGTGGTGTTCCAGTTATTTATTATTATTATCATATTTATGATATTAAACAAAATAATCAAAAGCTGGAGAAGTTGGTTAAGGAACAAACAGCCGAAGCCCACAAAGAACGAGAAATTGCTCAGACAAAAGCGCAAGAACTCCAAGAAGCCAATGAAGAATTAACGAGTCTAGCCGAAGAGTTACGTCAAAATTCGGAAGAATTATCCGTTATTAATCGACAATTTACCCGAACTGAACGCAAACTGCAGGGAATGCTTCGAAAAGAAAAACAACAACTCAAAGTGCTACGAACCACGCATGAATCTCTAAAAAGTACACAAGGGCAATTAGTACAATCTGAAAAAATGGCAAGTTTAGGTGTTTTGACTGCAGGTATTGCTCATGAAATAAACAATCCTGTGAATTTTATTTTTGCAGGAACAGAAGCCCTTCAAACTCATATTGAAGAACTACTAGAAGTACTTGAAAAATATACTGAACTAGACAATATTTCACCTCAAGAATTTTCTAATAAAATACAAGAAATCAATGATTTAAAAGAAGAAATTGAGCTTGAAGAAGATTTTTCTGAAGATACGCTTAGTCTTTTGGCAGATGTCCGTACAGGGGCAATTCGGATTACAGAAATTGTGAAAGGATTACGTACTTTTTCTCGATTAGATGAAGATGCTTCTAAACTGGTTAGTTTGGAAGAAAGCATAGATTCTACTTTGGTCATTTTACGGAATAAATACAAAAACCGTATTGAAATTATCAAAAATTATGGTGCAAATATTCCTAAAGTGGAGTGTTACCCAGGAAAATTGAATCAGGTGTTTATGAACTTATTAGCCAATGCCATTCAAGCTATTGAGGCGGAAGGAAAAATTTATATTACCACCCAACTATACGAAGAACATTATATCCGAATTAGTATCCGAGATACAGGCGCAGGCATTCCAGAACAAGTTAAAAACCGAATCTTTGAGCCTTTTTTTACGACTAAAGAAGTCGGTGAAGGCACAGGTTTAGGTTTGTCTATTTCGCATGGTATTATTGAAAAACATGAAGGTAAAATCAGTGTGGAAAGTGAGGAAGGAAAAGGAACAGAATTTAGCATTATCCTACCTCTAAAACTCATTAAGAATTAGGCAATTATATTAAAAAATTAAATAAACCTATATTTTTGCAGTTTCATCCCTTTCTTTTTTTTTTTTCGAATTTTTTTCGGAAACTTGCTCTACTTTTATGCTTATCCAAATCATCTTAGAAAATTTCCATGAGCAAAGTAATTTCATTTGTTACTCAAAAAGGCGGAGCAGGCAAAACGACTTTGCTTATGCTCACGGCTTCGGCAATTCATAACCGCACGAATAACAAAGTTTTAGTCATCGATTCCGATCCTCAACTTTCTGTCAAAACCATTTATAAGAATGAAAAAAATTCCGCTTCTTATGATGTTTTTGCCTTTAACTGGAATCAGCCCAACCCTGAAATCAATTTTGAGAAAGTCTTGATTTTAGCCCGTCAGAAGTATGATGTCGTCTTGATGGATTTACCAGGGAATATCAAAAGTCAAGAACTATTTTTTAGTATTTTAGAATCGGATATTTTGATCGTCCCCATTGTTGCAAGCACCTTGGATGTCAATGCAACTTTATCCTTCCTAAAACGCATTCCTGAGTATCAACAAAAACGCAAAACAGATAAAAAACCGCTGGAAGTTTTTGGGGTCATTAACAAAAAAGATAATACGATTGAATACCGACTTTTACGCCAGATTTCAGAACTCAAACAAGTACGCTTGTTTTATTCTTCACTTTCGAGTTTAGTACGTTATAAACGTCACATTTCGACCTTCAAAGATATTACTGACCCTGATAACCGTGATGATGAATTCAATCAATATTTTGATGAGTTCCGAACACATTGTTATATCTAAATATTTAGAACCGAAGCATTCATATCAGGTCAGTCAAGCTCTAAATTTTAATAGTTTTGTAGGTGTAAACTAAAATTCACATCTATCAAATATGTTGTTACTTATTTCTCCTGCCAAATCACTAGATACCGAAATCTCTTCAGATTGGAAGAATTATACGCTTCCCCAATATCTTGGAGAAGCTGAAAAATTAAGAAACATTTTAAAGTCTTTTTCGCCAATGAAAATTGGTAAGCTGATGAAAATCAGTGATAAACTGGCTCAAGAAAACTATGAGCGATATCAAGAGTGGCAACTTGAACACACTCTAAAAAATGCTAAACCAGCCCTTTTTTTGTTTCAAGGTGATGTCTATCGAGGACTTTCAGCCCAAGACTTTTCTGATGATGAACTACAATTTGCTCAAAATCATTTGCGAATTTTATCAGGGTTCTACGGATTGCTTCGTCCTTTGGATTTAACCCAACCTTACCGTTTAGAAATGGGAACGAAATTAGAAAATTCCAAAGGCAAAAATTTATATCAATTTTGGGGAACAACACTTGCTGAAAATATCAATCAAGTCCTTGATAATCAAACTAAAAAAGTAGTACTTAATTTGGCTTCCAATGAATATTTTAAAGCCATTGGTACAAAAAATATTCGGCATCGTATCATTACCCCCGTTTTCAAGGATTTCAAAAATGGAAACTACAAAGTCATTAGTGTTTATGCCAAAAAAGCAAGAGGCTTGATAACTCGATTTATCATTCAAAATCGAATTACTGAACCGAATGATTTACAGGGATTTGATTTGGAAAGTTATCGTTTTAATCCTGACCATACCAAAGGCGATACATGGGTTTTTACTCGGAATTAGGTACAATTCAAATAAAATATTTAATTTTTAATATCAATATTTCTCATATAAAATTGGTTTCTAAACCTAATTCCAATTATATTTGGGTATAAAAATTAATCACAGACCAATTAATTATGAAAAATTTTAAATCCTACTACCGAGTGTATATGTTTGCACTCCTCATCTTGTTTACCTCATCTTGTCAACAGGATACATTGGATGAATTGCAAAATCCAAACCCTGTATCCGAATTTGACTTCAAAACCAAAGAGGGTAGGCTCGTTTTTGACTCATTTGAAGGTTTTCAAACTTTAATGCAAAGTTTTGAAGACTCCACAAACAGCAAAGCAATTATTGATGACCTCCAACAGCGAAATTTTATGTCTTTAGAGGCATATTCACAGCTTGACTTCTTGAATGGACGGGTTGAAAATGAGGAAAATGTGACTGATTCATTAATTGATGACCCTCACCTTCGACATTTAGTAAACACCGATTTAGAGTTGGAAATTGAGGGCTTAATTTACCGTGTGGGCAGTAAAAGTGTTTATATGTTTGCTCCTGAAAAACGACCTGAACTTCTGACATTTCTTGAAAATGAAACCGATAACCTAAGTCGTCTCCGTTCGGATTCTATTACCACAGACGGGATGTACCAAATTCAGGAGGGTGTTTTTACCTATTATCCCGAAACTCCTATCCGTGAAATTGATACCACAATAGTTACTCTCGAGGATTCAATTATACCAAATGGACGCTTAACGATGGTCGATGGAAATAAGATCTTTACAGTTACTACTTGGATGAATAACTTTTTTTATTATAAAGCAGGTGGAGTTAAAGCAACTTTGAAGAAAAAGAAAAGAAAGTGTTTTGTCTTTTGTTGGGATCGTTGGGTGAATGAACGAGCAACTTCCATACAACTAGACTGGATTAATTTAGAAATCTTGACATATTATGAAAAGGATTTTTCAAATGTTAAAGTATATACTGATTCAGATAT
This sequence comes from Cytophagales bacterium UBA2561, assembly GCA_002340355.1. Lineage (GTDB taxonomy): Bacteria > Bacteroidota > Bacteroidia > Cytophagales > Thermoflexibacteraceae > UBA2561. The sequence continues at coordinate 267,190 of DDLX01000043.1, read as the reverse complement.
TAAATCCAATGAATCAGAAATTAACAAAACTTTGTATACTCATTGGGGGGCTAAGCTTTGTTTCCATTGGGGATTTCCTTTACCTTGCCCAAGTCCTTGGAGTTATAAATTTGGGGGTGGAACTGTTAAAGGTATTTTAATGTATAAAGGGCGTTATTATCATCTACAACATCAATAAACTATTGAAATAGATGCGTATATTTTTTTTGATAGTTTGCTTTCTCATTTTTCATAACACTCATGCCCAACACCGTCTGGGTGTGGGTGTTAATGCTGGTATTCACTATCAGTTTGTACAAAAAGACGACCCTTTTGGGGCTGTTGCAACTAAAGGGGCAGGTGTACCACTAGCAGGACTTGAAATGGAGTGGGAATTTGTGCCGACCTATTCCTTACAAATCATTGCTAGCCTTAGTCAATTTGTATCCATGTTGAGTTTTAAAAAAGATGGTACCTCCAAACAAATAGGGGGAGATATGGTGAATAGTCAGTTGCTGGGTTTCAATTTAAAAAAGCGACTTTGGAGCTTCTCGACTCGTATTTTGCCGAAAGTAGATGAAATTGTACTAAGTGTATCTTCAGGATTGACTTATGTCAAGTTTGAGCAAACAAGTGGAGGATGGGCAACAAATACTGGGAATGGTATCCTATCTGATGCGAATATAGATCACTTGGGGGTTCTAGACATCCATTTTCTTGGAGGAAGTCTTCCACTTTACAGTGAATATTATGATTTACATCAGAAATCTAATTTGTATGGACGAATTGGGCTTGAAATATCTTTTGTCATCCGTCGATTTAGTTTGAATTATCATTTTTTCGGAACTTTAGGTATGAATGAATTTTTTAAAAGTGATGTCGAATATAAATACTATCAAGAACCCATTCAGAAAGCTTCTCTCAAATATAATGGTACAGGAATAGGGGGTACTTTCGGGATTCGTTATCATTTTAAGCTATGATTTGAAGAAAATGCGTATATTTTTTTTGATAGTTTGCTTTTTCATTTTTCATAACACTCATGCCCAACACCGTCTGGGTGTGGGTGTTAATGCTGGTATTCTGTCTTATTCTATTCAAAAAGATGACTCCTTTGGAGCTATAACAACTAAAATGGCTACTAATCCTTTGGCAAATATTGAAATACAATGGGAATTTATTCCTACATTTTCATTGCAAGTTGTAGCGAGCCTTAGTCAGTTTGGACACTCTTTAGATTTTCAACGAAACGGAGCAATTAACCAGACAGGAGGAAGTGTAGTTAATAGTCAAATGTTGGGTCTCAATCTAAAAAAACGATTTTGGAGTTTTTCAACTCGCATTCTACCAAAAGTGGATGAAATTGTACTAAGTACTTCTATAGGAATAGCTTACACTCAGTTTAAAAGAAAATTGAATGCTAAGAAATCAAATAGTTGGGATACTGTTTTAACAGATACTAGTACAGATCTTTTAGGGGCTCAATCTCTACACTTTCGTGCAGGTAAATTTCCATTATATATTGAGTATGAAAACTTATACAAGAGATATAATTTTTATGGACAAATTGGACTTGAAATTTCTTTTATCATCCGTAAATTTAGTTTTAATTATCACTTTTTTTATAATCTGGGGCTAAATAAGTTTCATACAAGTGTTATAGAATACAAATATTATCAAGAACCCATTCAGAAAGCTTCTCTCAAATATAATGGTACAGGAATAGGGGGTACTTTTGGGATTCGTTATCATTTTAAGTAGTAATTTCCTTCAACCAACTGTTATTTTTTGAACAAGGAAAGAATCAACATTTTGTGATAACTCCTAATTCAGAAGAGACATTTTGCGCTGATTTTTCAATATTTTTGCTTGCCGATTGATTAAAATTTAGTGAAAATTGAACGCAAAATCAACATGAAACCCAACTTCCTGACCCAATTTGAGGCACATCCCAAGTATTTATTTGGACTTTCTATTTTGAGTGGAATTTTACTTTCGCTGTCATGGTATATGCCACTTATTTTTTTGATTTTCTTGGGTTTTGTTCCGATTTTAGCTTATGAAAAATACATCTATGATCACCGCCCAAACAAAGGTTATCGAAAATTATTCTTGGGACTTTGGTTTACTTTTTTTCTTTGGAATGTCGGAACAACTTGGTGGCTTTGGAATGCCTCAAAACCTGCTTCGATAGCCGCATGGCTCGCAAATGGCGCACTTCAAACTTTACCCGTTTTGTTTTTTCATTGGACAAAACGCCTTTCTAAGGATAAATTTGGGTATTTACCCTTTTTAGCATTTTGGTTATTCTTTGAATATCTGCATTTTAATTGGTCTTTATCACATCCTTGGCTACAGGTCGGAAATGTTTTTGCCTTTTTACCTCAGGTTGTACAGTGGTACGAATATACAGGTGTACTTGGCGGAACTCTTTGGGTTTTGTCAGTCAATATTTTGATTTTTTATAGCTTATTTTATCGTTATACATGGATCGGAAGTGCCTTACTTTTTTTGATTCCTACGGGAATTTCATTGGGAATTTATTACACTTATGAGGAAGAAGGAAAAACCTCAGAAATTCTTGTTATTCAGCCAAATATAGATACTTATGAGGAAAAATATAACTACAATGCTCGAACAGGAAATGACAATTCGAATCCCCTAACTTATGGCCAACAAGTGGAACGTTTATTTCAATTGGCAGATGAAAATTGTTCGGAAAAAACACAAGTCGTTTTAATGCCCGAAACTTCTTTGCACCAAATTATTGAAGAGTCTGAAGTACGAACGAATTATTCTTTTGGGATGGCAAAGATGTTTTTGGAAAAACATCCCCATTCGGTATTAATCGCAGGAGTAAATTCTCGAATTCGTTATCCGAATGAAGCAAAAGCACAAACCCAATCTAAAACTTACCGAACTTATGGCGGGGTCTTTTATGACAATTATAACTCTGCTTTATTTATTGATAATCAGTTGAATACAAAATTTTATCATAAATCTAAATTAGTAATTGGAGTTGAAACTAATCCATTTGGTTGGCTATTTCGAGTTTTAGATAAAGTATTAATGTTGAATATGGGAGGAATGGTTGGCAATCTTGGAGTACAAGCCGAACCAGAAGTTTTTTCTTATTCCGATTCCTTGGCAAAATCTAATTTGAAAGTTGCTCCTGTAATTTGTTATGAATCAGTTTACGGTGAATTTGTGGGAAAATATATTCAAAAAGGAGCAACATTAATTACGATTATTACCAATGATGATTGGTGGGACGATACGGCAGGACATCGGCAACATTTTCATTATGCTCGTTTGCGGGCTATCGAAATGCGTCGTAGTATAGCTCGTTCGGCAAATACAGGAATTTCAGGATTTATTAACCAACGTGGTGATATTTTACAAAAATCGAACTACAAAGAAATGACCACCTTACGGCATGAAGTAACCCTAAATGGTAAATTAACGGTTTATGCTCAACAAGGTAATTATCTTGGAAAGTTAGGAGGGTTTATAGCGATATTTATATTTTTATCGGCATTTGTGAAGCGAAAAGTAAACCAATAGTTTTAGGTTATTCTTTCGAATAAATAAGGATTTTATCTCGTTCAATTTCTGTTTTTAATTCCTGATTATCAGTATAATTGAAATCAACTACATCCACAAAATAAGGCAAGGAAGATTCTTCATTTAGGAGTCCTTTTAGTCGAGAAACAGTACGAAATGAGGTCTTTTTTCCGAGAATGGCAATATCTATATCAGAAGTTTTTCGGTGTTCATTTCTGGCTCTTGAACCAAACAAAAACACCTCTTCAATTTCGGGAAATTGTACAACAAAACGAATGATTTCTTGGGTCTCTTTAGGAGTTAATCCGTTACACATGATTCATAAAATAATGTAATTCTCTTAATATCGGAAAGTATTTTTGTTTAATCAGTTTTGTAACCTGTTCTGCTGTATTTTCATTGTAGGTATGTGAAGTCAAATTACGGTCGTCCAGTGCATCCATCCAAAGTTCTACCTCTTCAATAATTTCTGCCTGAAATGCCATTTTGATAGTTTGGCGAGGGGTTTTAGGCTGAAATCCTTCATTTTCAAGGTAATCTTTCATGACTTTCCAAGCTAATTCTAAGGTCATTTCAAAAAATTGGATAAGTCCTGCTCGTTCCAAATCAGAATAATTCTCTTGTTGAACGGCTCTTTCTAACCATCGAAAAGCTCTTTTATATTGCTGGAATCGTTGCCGAAAACGTCTATTTTTCATGTTGAATTCCAAATTAAATGCCGTGTTTTTCTAATCTTCGATATAAAGAGGCTCGTGTAAGTCCCAGAGCTTTAGCCATTTGCGAAATATTTCCAGCATATTTCTGATAGGCTTTTTGAATGACCATTTTTTCAATGGCTTCCAAATTATAATCTTGAATATTCCAATCCGAAGACTCATTTTTTTGCAATAAAAACAAAAAATCGCCCGCTTGTAATTGGGGTTCATCACTCATAATAACAGCTCGTTCAATGGCGTGTTGGAGTTCTCGAACATTGCCAGGCCAATGGTATTTTTCTAATTTTTTAAGGGTTGCTGAAGCCAATCCTGTAACATTTCGCTCGTATTTTTTAGCATAAATTTTAATGTAATGTTCTGCCAAAAGTGGAATATCGCCAGTACGATCACGCAACGGAGGTAAATGTAATTCGACCGTATTAATTCGATACATTAAATCTTGTCGAAATTCATTTTTTGAAACCATCTCTACCAAAGGCATATTTGTCGCACAAATCAAACGAATATCCACCGAAATAGGTCGATTAGTTCCCAGTCGGATAATTTCACGGCGTTGTAAGGCAGTCAAAAGTTTCGATTGTAACGGCAAACTCAAATTTCCAATTTCATCTAAAAATAATGTTCCTTCGTGGGCTGCCTCAAAACGTCCTTCACGGTCTTCTTTGGCATCTGTAAATGCTCCTTTTTTGTGTCCAAAAAGCTCACTCTCAAAAAGTGTTTCCGTAATTGATCCCATATCTACGTTTACAAAAACCTTGTCTTTTCGGCGTGAAAGGTCATGAATTGCTCTGGCAAAAACTTCTTTTCCTGTGCCATTTTCTCCCAAAACCAAAATATTGGCATCCGTTGCCGCTACTTTTCGAATAATTGAAAAGAGATTTTGCATCGGTTCACTACTCCCAATAATTTTAGAAAGTGAGTCAGCATTTTTGCTTGATTTTGAAGGGCTTGGTTCCGAGTTAGTAACAGTTTTTCCTTTCTTTAGGGCAAGGGTTTGTTTGATGGTTTCAATTAACTTATCATTTTCCCAAGGTTTCAAAACGAAATCCGAAGCCCCTTCTTTTAAGGCACGTACCGCAATCTCGACCTCACCGTAAGCAGTAATCATAATGACATTGGCAGTCGGATCACGCTCCAAAATTTGCCTTAACCAGTAAAATCCCTCTTTCCCACTCGTAGTATCTTTACTATAATTCATATCCAACAAAATCACGTCATATTTTTCGTGATTTACAAGAAAAGGAATTTGACGAGGATCATTTTCAATTTGGACAAGTTTGGCGTGTTTTTTCAATAATAACCGTAAAGACAATAAAATATCTTCGTTATCATCTACAATCAAGATTTTTCCGAGAGGGCGTTTTCGTGCCATTTTACTATTCAGATTTGTGCCTCATACTTTAATATAAAGAAGAATGAAGATACAAAAAAAGAGAGAAAATTAGGAATTTATGATGAAAAGGAGGGAAAGAAGCAGCATGATTATAAAAAACAGAAATGCCCTAAAACAAAAAAATCTTGAGGGCAAGATTACTCTTGACCCCCAAGTTCTTTCAACCAGCTATGAAAAGAAATAACCAGGGCAAAACCCTAATCATTTACCGTTGACACAAAGGTACGACAAAAAATTGAAATGTCAAAGGGTTGACTCAAAAAAAATCAGTTTTTCTTAGTATCAACCTACTGAAATAATTCAAAATCAATTGATTTCTTTATCATAAAAAATTGATTATCAATGATTAAAACCAATTATATCATAAGGTATATTTATCCAAATTTTTCCTTCAAAAAAATGGAATCCATTGGTATGATATCACTCTCAAAAATAACTTTACAATTCCCCGTAAATTTTTGTATGTTTGCTGAACTTTTAAAAACCTCCCGTTATAAAGACGCAAAACAGGACGATACATGAGCATTTTTAAGAAATTTTTTAAGGGTAAAAAGAAAAAAGAAGAACAGCCTGCTCCTGAGCCAACCCCAAAGGTGGTTGAACAAATTGAGGATACCCAACCTCAAAGCACCACTCCTATCCCTGTACCCGAACCTCCCGCACCTTCTGAGCCACCCAAAGAAGAAAAAAAAAGTTGGCTTAATCGGCTTGGTATCAAAAAGAAAACAAAAGAAGAACAAAAAGAAACTCTTGACAAAGGACTAGAACGAACAAAGGAAAGTTTCTTTGGAAAAATTAGTAAGGCAGTTGCAGGAAAATCGAAAGTCGATGATGAAATTCTTGACCAACTCGAAGAAATTTTGATTACTTCGGATGTGGGAGTAGATACGACTATCAAGATTATTAATCGCATTGAAGAACGAGTAGCCAAAGATAAATATGTCGGAACGAATGAATTAAATGAACTCCTACGCCAAGAAATTGCTGAGCTTTTAATTGAGAACCAAACCGAAGAATTACGTGATTTTAGCCTTCCAACCGATAAAAAGCCTTATGTCGTATTAGTTGTTGGGGTTAATGGAGTAGGAAAAACCACAACCATCGGCAAATTAGCCGCACAATATAAACTACAAGGGTATAAAGTCATTTTGGGAGCCGCCGATACTTTCCGAGCTGCCGCCGTTGACCAAATTATGTTATGGGGCGAACGAGTGGGAGTTCCTGTAGTTTCGCATGGTATGAATACCGACCCCGCTTCAGTTGCCTATGATGCGGTCAAGAAAGGAGTCGAAGAAGATGCTGATTTAGTGATTATTGATACCGCAGGGCGATTGCATACTCACGTCAATTTGATGAAGGAACTTTCTAAAATTAAACGAGTTACACAAAAAATCATGCCTGATTCCCCACATGATATTATGTTGGTTTTGGATGGAAGTACGGGACAAAATGCTTTTATTCAGGCAGAGGAATTTACCAAAGCTACCGAAGTTACTTCATTGACTATTACCAAGTTGGATGGAACGGCTAAGGGTGGTGTTGTGATTGGGGTTTCTGACCAATTCCAAATCCCTGTCAAATATATTGGAGTCGGAGAAAAGGTAGAAGATTTGCAAATCTTTAATCGAAGGGAGTTTGTGAATTCACTTTTTGGTGGACAAAAACTTTCCTAAGATTGAAAAAGGCTTTAAATTTTCGTTATTTTGCACCTTCTTTTTTGTGGGTTTGTAGTCGTTGTTTATTGAAAAAGGCTTTAAATTTTCGTTATTTTGCACCGTTCGTGCCGTAGCTTGTGCATGGTTGTATATTGAAAAAGGCTTTAAATTTTCGTTATTTTGCACCGAGATGCTCGAAATCTATGCGAATAGTGATATTGAAAAAGGCTTTAAATTTTCGTTATTTTGCACCGCCGTGTCGGTTTTTTCGCATAATTCAACTATTGAAAAAGGCTTTAAATTTTCGTTATTTTGCACCGCAGGGTCTAAATAAGGATTTCGGTTGCAGATTGAAAAAGGCTTTAAATTTTCGTTATTTTGCACCTTACCTAATCAAAACAGCCCATTTGCCAAAATTGAAAAAGGCTTTAAATTTTCGTTATTTTGCACCTGCTTCCTTTTTCAATACCGTTTCTTTTGAATTGAAAAAGGCTTTAAATTTTCGTTATTTTGCACCTAACCCTCTATAAATTCCTTAAAATCAGAATCTTATAGAGGGTTTTGCAAAAAAAAATGGAACATTGAGGGTATTTTGACCTTCGAATGTTTCATTTTTTTTTCGAGTTATTCTGTTTTTTGGGTGTAAAATTAGGCGTATAACTCTACATCTTCTGCCGTAATGACCCCATCTGTGGACATAATGACGAGGCGTTCCGTTACATTTCGTAATTCTCGAATATTTCCTGTCCAGTCTTTGGCTTGTAATAACTTAAAAGCCGATTTTTCAACTTTTTTGGCAGGTGCGCCGTATTCTTTGGCAATTCCTTTAAGAAAATGATTCACCAAAAGCGGAATATCGTCACGGCGGTCATTCAAAGGAGGCACATGAATCAAAATTACGCCCAAACGATGGTATAAATCTTCTCGAAACTTACTTTCTTTGATTTCGGCTCTGAGGTTTTTGTTTGTCGCCGCCACTACCCGAACATTAACTTTTATTTCTTTATCACCTCCGACTCTTGTAATTTTATTCTCCTGTAATGCCCGTAAAACTTTGGCTTGTGCCGATAAACTCATATCGCCAATTTCATCCAGAAACAGCGTTCCGCCATTTGCTTGCTCAAATTTTCCGATCCGTTGTTTAATAGCAGAAGTAAAAGCTCCTTTTTCATGTCCAAACAGTTCACTTTCAATAAGTTCTGATGGGATAGCCGCACAGTTTACTTCGACTAATGGAGCTTTTGCCCGTGGACTTTTTTCATGTAGCCAACGTGCAACCAACTCTTTTCCAGAACCATTCCCTCCCGTAATCAACACACGAGCTTCGGTAGGAGCAACTTTATCAATCGTATCTTTAACCTTCTGAATAGCTTGAGATTTGCCAATAATATCAAAGGTTTTGGTCACTCGGCGTTTGAGTACTTTAGTTTCTTCGACCAAAGTCGATTTATCTAAAGCATTTCGGATCGTCAGCAAAAGCCGATTCAAATCAGGTGGTTTGGTAATAAAATCAAATGCGCCTTTTCGGGTGGCTTCGACTGCAGTCGGAATATCGCCATGTGCCGAAATAAGGATAAATTCTAAATCTTTGCCCAATGCCATCGTTTGTTCCAACACCTCCATACCGTCCATTTTGGGCATTTTGATATCACACAAAACAACGTTATAATTGTTCTTTTGGATTTTTTCAAACCCCTCAGCCCCGTCTTTTGCCTCATCAACTTGATACTTCTCGTATTCCAAAATATCACGAAGAGTGTAACGGATACTTTTTTCATCGTCAATAATGAGGATTTTATGGGCTTTTTTAGCAGAGCGTCTTGCCATATTTGCTTAGGTGTTGATGCTTGAATTCCGTAATTCAACTTTAATTTCGAACATTACAAAAAAATTCGATGCTTTCCAAATTAATACTTTATCAATTTTTCTATATTTAAAATAGTTTTTTTATTTAAAAGTTTAATTATCAGTAATTTATATATTTTATTTTTGAGGTATATAAAATTTTGAAGAGCTATCAAGTAGCCGATTTAGAGCATATTTTTTACCTTCGTGTTTTGAATCAATTCATTTCTTTTCTTATGAAAATATTGCTCATTCAAACGGCATTTATTGGCGATGTAGTTTTGGCAACTCCTCTAATTGAAAAGTTACACCAACATTATCCTGTTAGCTCAATTGATTTTTTGGTACGAAAAGGTAATGAGGGTTTGTTAATTGGACATCCTTATTTACGGCGTGTTCTTATTTTCGATAAAAAGGAAGGGAAATACCGAAAACTTTGGGAATTACGTCAAAAAATTCGAGCTGAAAAATATGACTATGTTATTAATTTACAACGGTTTATAACTACAGGTTTACTCACAGCTCTATCAGGTGGAAAAGTAAAAATTGGATTTCGAAAAAATCCATTATCTTTTTTATTTACACATCAAATCGAACATCATATTTCCGCAGAAAAAACTAAAAATCAAAAGAATAATCACGAAGTTTATCGAAACTTGGCTTTACTGGAATCTCTTACTGATACTGATTTTGTTGCACCAAAGTTATATCCTTCGGAAAAAGATTTTCAGAAAGTAAAGCGTCAAAATCCTTATTTTTGCATGGCACCTGCTTCGGTTTGGATGACCAAACAATTTCCTGCCCAAAAATGGGAAGAATTAATTCAGAAATTATTAGAAATTTCTCCAAAAAATTATCAAATTTTATTACTTGGTGGTTCAGGAGATAGATCACTTTGTGAAGAAATTCAACAAAATACGGATACTGAACGAGTTGAAATTTGGGCTGGAAAACTGAATCTTTTGGAGTCGGCAGCATTACTCAAAAATGCAAAGATGAATTTTACCAATGATTCCGCTCCTTTACATTTTGCCTCGGCAATGAACGCCCCAATTACCGCTATTTTTTGTTCAACTGTTCCCGAATTTGGATTTTATCCTCTTTCAGAAGTCTCACATATTGTTCAAACTATCGAAAATTTGCCTTGCCGACCTTGTGGGCTACATGGTAAAAAGGCTTGTCCTTCAACGCATTTTAAATGTGCCAATATTTCTATAGAACAAATGACAGAAAATCTTCATTTGTAAATCATAAAAAAGTATTTTTGGTAAAAGTAGACTCCATTAGATAGCTTGTTTTCACGTCAAATTTAACAATGTATTAACAGCCCATTCGATACAAAAAACGTATTTTTGAACGTTTTAATACTCATTTTTTTTAATAGGCAAAAAGTTAAACTATCATACATCAATTTTACTATTTCTAGATTTTTTATTTTAAATCCACGTATTCATTTGATTAAAAAACTAAAAATGATGACAAAAACAATTCGAATATTTTTGGTATTACTGGGCTTACCTTTTATGATTTTTGCTCAAGCTAAAATTGAATTTGAGAAAACAAGCCATGATTTTGGAACCATCAAAGAAGAACAAGGCAAAGCAGCCGTAACATTTAAATTCAAAAATACGGGAACTGAACCTTTGAAACTATCAAATGTGCGTGCCTCCTGTGGATGTACAACGCCTGAGTGGTCGAAGGAGGAAGTCAAACCAGGGGAATCTGGTTTTGTAAAAGCGGTCTATAATACTGCCAATCGTCCAGGGAAATTTAATAAATCAGTGACCGTACAGTCCAATGCAAATAATGCGGGTACCATGATTTTACGAATTAATGGACAAGTCACACCACGTCAAAAGACCATTAAAGATTGGTATCCATCTGAAAGTGGGACAATGCGAATGCGAAGTTCATATATTAGTTTTGGGGATGTAATGCACGATGGTAAAGATACAGCGTCAACCGTCTTGTATAATACTGGAGATAAAGCTATTACGTTGGATTTACAAGCCACTAAAGTGCCAAATTATGTACAGATGAAAGCGAATAAAACAACTGTTCAACCCAAAGATACTTTACGTTTAGATTTTACCTTTGATGCTACCATTTTGAATGATTGGGGCTATAAATTTACCAATTTTAATTTGGTAACAAATGATAGCAAAGAACCCAATAAACGTATGAATATTAGTGCAAGAATTAAGGAGAATTTTAAGGAAGCAGATAAAACAAATGCACCAACAGTCAAATTTGATAAGTTGACTCATAATTTTGGAACAATTGCTCAGAATGATCGTGTAAGTACCACTTTTGCGATTAGTAATGATGGCAAAAGTCCCTTAATAATCCGAAAAACAAAAGCCTCTTGCGGATGTACTGCTACTAAACCTAAGAAGACCACCTTACAACCTGGAGAATCTACTTCGATTGATGTGACTTTTTCGAGTGGAAATCGTGAAGGCACACAAAAGAAAAGTATTACCGTAATTTGCAATGACCCTGCTCGTCCTGAAACTCGACTTTACATTGAAGCCAATGTACAGAAAAATGTAGAGCGGGAAGAAAAATTGGAACTAGAGGGTACGGAAATTAAAGCAGGTGAAAAAGTGACTACTGTGGATATTAAGGCGGAAGAAATCAAAAAAACAGAAGAAAAAATAAAAGTTGATTTGACTCGCAAAACGGCAGTTTCAGAAGGAACAAAAAATAATTTAGAGCAACCTGCTGAAAAGCCCAAAAATAAATCAGATTATCAAATTGGAAGTCGAGTTCACAAAAAATTAGACTATAAAGGCAAACCTGTAACCATAACTGGATTTGTAGAAGGACAAAATGGTGATAAGATTCAAATCCGCATCGTAGATACAGAAGGTAAGAAAAAGCTTAAAATGGACGGGATGCAACTCAAGGAAAATTTAGTAATTTGGGATACTTTCTCGAACTGGGATATTAAGAAATAACCCTAAAATCAGTACTTTTCAGTTTTTTTAAAAAAATAGGGTCTTTTTTAGAACGCTCCAAGGTAAAAACCTTCGGAGCGTTTTTTTATGGGTGTGTTTTAGATACTTAGCTATCTGTTTTTTAATTTTTCTTTAGATACCAAGTTCTATAAACACCCTATTTTTTTACAAAAAATATAAAAAAATACAATTATGGGTTAAAAAAGACCCAATATTTTGATTATTTCTTGCAAAAAAGAAAATTTAGGTTTTAATTTGCACTTGTTATTGAAAATCACACAAGTTATTGAGTTATGAAAAAAATTGAAATCATCATCCGAACATCCAAATTAGAAGCTGTCCGTAGTGCCTTAGATGAAATCGGCGTTTTCTTTTTAACTTTCTCTGATGTAAAAGCCATTGGAAAACACCGAGAGCGCGCTTATCGTGGTCAGTTTTATGACGAAACAACCATTCATCGTACACAAATCGATGTTGTGGTAAAGTCAGAAATGGTAGAAACAGTAATTGAGTGTGCTATGAAACATGCCCGAACAGGCGAAATAGGAGATGGAAAAATTGTGGTATATGATGTAGATGGTGTTTATCGAATCCGAACAGGAGAAAAAGATACCGAAGCCATTTAATGCTAATTCCTATTATTTAAAATATAAATTATATTTCAAAATACTCATTTAATCTTATAGCTCATGGAAGAAATCAAAGTAGCGGTAGAAGCAACTACGTTTACAGCTCATAACCTCTGGATGATGGTGGCAACCATTTTAGTCTTTATAATGCATCTTGGATTTGCCTCACTCGAAGCAGGTTTAACACAATCCAAGAATACAGTTAATATTTTATTCAAAAACACAATTATCCCCGCAATGGGATTACTCACCTACGCTCTGGTAGGATTTAGTCTAATGTATCCTGGAGGAGACTTTGAGGGTGGATTTTTCGGATTTGCTGGCTTAGGCTTAAATCCTGGTGCAGATGGAATGACTTCAAAATATAATCCCGCCTATACCTACTGGACAGATTTTATTTTCCAAGGAATGTTTGCTGCTACAGCAGCTACCATTGTCTCAGGTGCAGTAGCCGAACGAATTAAATTATTTAGTTTTTTAATTTTTTCTACCTTATATGTTGGAATTTGTTATCCAATCGCAGGAATGTGGCACTGGGGTGGTGGTTTCTTAGCGGCTAATGGTTTTTATGACTTTGCAGGTTCAACAATTGTTCACTCTGTTGGAGGTTGGGGAGCATTAGCAGGTGCAATCTTATTAGGTCCACGTGCTGGAAAATACCGAAAAGGACGTATCATGCCTATTCCTGGTCATAGTATGCCTTTAGCTACAGTAGGAGTATTCTTACTTTGGTTTGGTTGGTTCGGATTTAATGGTGGTTCAGTATTATCGGCTGACCCTGCAGCAGTATCTTTAGTTTTTGTAACCACTTCTTTAGCTGCAGCAGCTGGAGCATTTGGAGCATTTATCACTTCATATGCTATGTTCAAAACCAATGACTTGAGTATGGTATTAAATGGTGTTTTAGGTGGCTTAGTAGCAATTACTGCAGGTGCTGACCAAATGACTGTTCCTGAATCAGTGGGCATTGGATTTGTTGGTGGAGCCTTAGTAGTGGTAGCAGTTGTTTTCTTTGATCGAATGAAAATTGATGACCCTGTGGGTGCAATTTCAGTTCACTTGGTTGGTGGTATCTGGGGTACACTTGCTGTAGGCATCTTTGGAGCAAAAGCAGGTAGTACTCAAGTCGTAAGCCAATTAATGGGGATTGGTATGGTTGGTGTGTTTTGTTTTGCCTTTGCTTTTATTTTATTCTACACCTTGAAAGTAACACTTGGTATTCGAGTTGATGAAGAAGAAGAACATGAAGGATTGGATGTCTCTGAACATGATATGCATGCTTACCCTGATTTTGTAACTACAAGTAAATAGATATTCTTATACATAAAATTTTTTGACTTACAGCTTAGTTTAGCTTGACGATTTCAGGCGATGCTCTTTGAGTATCGCCTGTTTTATTTTTATAAAGTCTGGCGTGTTTTTTGAATTCCGATAGAATATATCAAATTCCTAAAACAAATCGTTATGTCCAAAATTTTTGTACTTATTTTACTGCTCAGTTGGGGAAGTCTGATTAGGCTTCATGCCCAAGATATGAAAATAGATAGCCTCAAATTTAAAGCTTTAGAACATTATCATATAGAAACCAAACATAAAGATAAATATCTAAATCAGGTGATGTCTCAATTCCAAAAAGCTAATGTTGCTATCCTTCCTGATTCTTTAGAAATTATTATGAGCGGTTTTCCCAAAGAGTTTATGCAACAAACTAATTTTGATAATACAACATCTAGCAAATTTTCATCTAGAAATAATCTTTATAAGGGACATTATCGTAATTCTTTTCAGAGGGACATTCACCAAATTCCAGATTATAAAAAAGAATTACAGACGAATGGTTATCGTTAAGAAATATTTTCTTATTTAAATATTTTTTGAGACAAAATAAAAACCAAGCCGCAAAATTATTAAAACTTGTGGCTTGGTTTTTTGAAATATAATTCTGTATAAATCTCAGTTACTAAGCTTCTGCTTTAACAGGCTCAACCGAAACAACCGAAACAACTTTTCCTCCTGTGGTTCGTTTTTTTCGGAAAGTCGTTACGCCATCAATCAAGGCATAAATCGTGTGATCTTTCCCTAAGCCCACATTTTTGCCGACATGAAACTTAGTACCTCGTTGTCGAACAATGATATTTCCAGCAACAGTTGCCTGTCCACCGAAAATCTTAACTCCTAATCGTTTACTGTGCGATTCACGTCCGTTCTTCGAACTACCCGCACCTTTTTTATGTGCCATTTTCTACAAATTTTTAGAGTGCAAATTGAAATTTCGTGTAAGAAAATACGAAAAAAGCCAATAGGCTTCCTAAGTTCTGCCTTAGACCGTAATGTTTTCGATAAGTAACTTAGTCAAGTGTTGGCGATGTCCATTTTTGACTTTATACCCTTTTCGTCTTTTTTTCTTAAAGACAATGACTTTATCACCTTTGAGGTGTTCCAAAACTTTACCCGTTACTTTCGCCCCCTCAACTGTCGGAGTGCCAACGTTTACGGTGCCGTTATCATCGGTCAATAATACTGAATCAAATTCAATATTTTCGCCTTCTTCTACCTTCAAACGATGAGTATAGATATAACGGTCTTTTTCGACCTTGAACTGTTGTCCAGCGATTTCTACGATTGCGTACATTACTTAAAGAACTTATTTGGATTAAAAATGACTGCAAAGATAGTGAATCCTTGTTAAAAACCCAAAAGTGAGGAATTTATCAAAGAATTGATCATTCTTTTTTCTTAGCTTTTTTAGCAGCTTCCTTATCTTTTTGGGCTTGTTTTTTTGCCTGTTCTTTAGCTTTGGCAGCGTTTTTCTTCTCTGTTTCCTTTTGTTTTTTTAACAGCTTTTTTTGTTTCTCTTTTTCTTTCTTAGCTGTTGCTTTCTCCTTTTGGGCTTGTTTTTTAGCTGTTGTTTTCGCTTTAGCCGCATTTTTTTTCTCTGTTTCTTTCTGTTTTTTCAACAGCTTCTTTTGTTTCTCTTTCTCTTTTTTTGCGGTTTCTTTAGCTTTCATCGCTGCTTTTTTCTCTGCTTCTTTAGCTTTAGTTGCCTCTTTCTTAGCTTGTTCTTTTTCCTTTTTGGAACTTTGAGCATGAACAGGTACAAATGCTAAGGAAAAAAACATGACACATAGTAGCATCCAATTTTTCATAAGACTAAACGGTTTATGAGTGAAATATTGATAGTAAGCTACAAAATTAACATATTGAGGATTTCCCTAGTGTCTTTTTCAAAAAATTTAGAAGATTATAATTTATAAAAATTGGATTAAGGACAAAGACGTTGATACACTTCAGCATTTCGAGGAGGTAAATTTTCAAAATGAAATTCGTAAGCAACACTTTTATTCATCCAACGGGCAAGTGTATCTGTCCAATGTGTTCCCTCCGCAATCGTAGGGTGTGCACCGTCTCCTCGGCGTTTAAACTTTAAATCTTTAGATACAAAATAATGACTTGAACCTACTTGAGCATGAACTAAAGAATCTAAACCCCAGTCTTTCTTCCAATTTGGTGGTCCTACCCAAACAAATTCTGTTCCCTCCACTTGTTGAAGTATTTTTTGCACATTCTGAGCTTTTTTCTCTGATATCGGAAAAAATAACTCATTTGAACCTAATGTAAAAATAACTAAATGCGGACGATATTTCTGAATATAATCTGTTAACAATTGACGAC
Source organism: Cytophagales bacterium UBA2561 (assembly GCA_002340355.1). Classification (GTDB taxonomy): domain Bacteria; phylum Bacteroidota; class Bacteroidia; order Cytophagales; family Thermoflexibacteraceae; genus UBA2561. Next base: position 250,777 of record DDLX01000043.1, on the reverse strand, counting down.
TTGCCCACTGACTAATTTTAGAACTGTACCAAGGTTTATAAATAACCTGAAAAGAGTTGGACTTTCGTAGGTTTAATAAGGCAAAAAATAAACAATCCCCCATTGAGTCGCCTGTCAAAAGGATGCGTTTTTTCTTTGGATCAAATTTTACTTTCTGATTAGAAGTACTCGGAAGAGGCATTTTCTGCAAACGATAAGTTTCTTGAAATACCTCTAAAATACTATCTAAATTCTGGGCAAAAATCTGAATGGAATCGAAGTTGATGGGAACTTCTTTAAGTTTTTCTTCAAATTCAAGATCCGTACTAGAAACCTCTATAGAATCGACAGGAAATTGCTCTTCAAGTTTATCTAATGTATTGTGCATCAGTTGTGAAGAAAGCTGATAAGTTTCAAGGCGGTATTTAAGAAATAATATTCCGATACATATTAATAAAAGCAGAATCGAAGCCCGAATGAAAAACGTTCGAAATCGCATAGGGTTTTATAGATTTAATGTTGGTAGTTGTGTGGTTTAGTGGTGCTTCTAATAATTTAGAAGATTATTTTTTTGTTAAATCCTTACCCAATGCTATTTTTTTAGCAGGTTTCGTAAAAAACTCTTTTAAATAAAACGGTTCAAAATAAGCAATATCTACCTGATTTTTTTGAGAATATTTCGAAGCTAATTTTCCGATAAATTTTGCTGAAGGATACCGATTTTCCCAAAAAATAGCATGAGGATGTGAACAAATTGCCTGAAATTTAGAAGCACCATCACCCATAAAATGGATTTTGTGGTTTTGGAGTTCCTTTTCAAATGATTTTTCGGTTAAAATATGGGCTTCAGTTGGGCGAATGACCTCCAAATCTGTGTTGTGTAAGGCTGTATAGACTTCCATTCGGCGAGCATCCAACATCGGACAAAAAAGTATTTTTTCTTCTTTTTGATTTTCTCGAAGTTCTGTACTTAAACTTAATAATGTATCTACTGCCAACAATGGAATATCTAAGGCGTAGCAAACTCCTTTAGCAGTCGAAGTACCAATTCGTAAACCTGTATAAGACCCTGGACCTTGAGAAATAGCTACAGCAGTTAAATTTTCAAATCTATGTTTGGTTTGTTCCAATAAGTTCCGAATCATTAAAGTCAAAACTTCAGAATGTGATTTCTCAATAAACCCCTCGGAATAGCCAACCAATTCTCCTTTTTCGTGCAAAGCTACCGAACAAACAGGCGTAGCAGTTTCAATAGAAAGTAACATACAATGACATCATTTAAAAAAACTGCCCAAATCTAAGATAATTTATGGAAATCATTTTTCAGATGGATTGATTTGAGTATTTTTATTTAATATCAAAACTAATCTATAAACAAAAAAAATATGAAAATCCATGCTTAGAGGGATTTTTGTTAAAATTTCTTCGAAGAGATGAAATTTTTTTTCAAAAAATCCAATGAAGTTAACTTTCTGAAAATCAAAAGCTAATTATTGAAATAATCATCAATAAGCGATAATATGTTTTTGGCGTAAAATTGTTTTTTGGCGTTTTTAATTTGTTTAGCGAAAATTCGCTTGTTTTTTATTTTCTCTTTTTTTACCTTTGTTTCAACAAGATGCAGGGAAGGTAAATAAGAGCTGGAGACTTGAGTAAATGAAGGTGAACGTTTTAAATACGTTAAAGATGAAAACAACAAATGCCATCGAAATTAAGGGGCGAATGACCAAGGAATTTGAAGAAATTCTAACCCCTGATGCTCTGGATTTTTTAGCTGAGTTACAAAGCCGATTCAATTCGACACGAAAAGAATTACTACAAGCAAGAGTAGAACGACAAAAAGCTATTGATAACGGCGAAATGCCTGACTTTTTGCCTGAAACTGCTGAAATCCGAAACGGAGACTGGACAGTTGCGCCATTGCCTGCGGACTTATTAGACCGCCGTACTGAGATTACAGGTCCCGTAGATAGAAAGATGGTTATCAATGCTTTGAATAGTGGTGCAAAATTATTCATGGCGGATTTTGAGGATGCCAATTCGCCTGTTTGGGAAAATTGTGTAGCAGGACAAATTAACTTACGAGATGCTGTTCGAAGAACAATTACTTATAAAAATCCTGCGAACGATAAGTTTTATCAATTAAACGAAGAAACGGCTGTTTTGAAAGTACGTCCGAGAGGTTGGCATTTACTTGAGAAGCACATGGAGATGGACGGTGAGCCACTTTCAGGGTCGTTAGTAGATTTTGGTTTGTACTTTTTCCACAATGCGAAAGAGCTTTTAGAGCGAGGTTCAGGACCTTATTTCTACTTACCAAAATTAGAAAGCCATTTAGAAGCTCGTTTGTGGAATGACGTTTTCGTTTTTGCACAAGATAAATTGGGTGTTCCACAAGGTTCAATCAAAGCAACCGTATTGATTGAGACGATTTTGGCAACTTATGAAGCAGACGAAATTTTATACGAATTAAAAGAGCATTCATCAGGTTTGAATTGTGGTCGTTGGGATTACATTTTCTCATATATCAAAAAATTCAAGAAACATCCTGATTTTATTTTGCCAGACCGAGCGCAAGTTACAATGGGGGTACCGTTTATGAAGGGGTATTCCGAGTTTGTTATCAGAACTTGCCATAAGCGTAATGTTCATGCAATGGGTGGAATGGCAGCACAAATTCCTATCAAAAATAATCCTGAAGCGAACGAAAAAGCACTTGCGAAAGTAGGAGCAGATAAAGAACGAGAAGCGAAAGCAGGACATGATGGAACTTGGGTCGCACACCCGGGGTTAGTGGCAGTTGCTCAAGAGCAATTTGATAAATATATGCCTCAACCAAATCAGATTGAGAAGAAACGAGAAGACGTTAATCCAACTGCTCAAGATTTGATTGCTGTTCCTGAAGGTACAATTACACGAGAAGGATTAAAAACCAATATTGACGTAGCGATTCAGTATCTCGAAGCATGGTTAAATGGTTCTGGTAGTGTACCGATTTATAACTTGATGGAAGACGCAGCAACGGCTGAAATTTCAAGAGCGCAAGTTTGGCAGTGGATTCATAATCCAAATGCAAAATTAGAGGACGGAACACCAATTACTTATGAGTTGTACCAAGAAATGGTTCCCGAAGTAATGGCACATATCCGCAATCTGGTTGGTGCAAAACGATTTGAAAACCGAAAATATCAAGAAGCCTTAGAAATTTTTGAATCTTTGGTAGCAACCGAAAACTTCGAAGAGTTCTTAACACTTCCTGCTTACGACCGATTAGCTTAAATTATCATCGTAAGAAAATTAGAGCCTTAGAGCTAAATCCAAAAACTTACACACCAGCTAGGTAACTTAAAAATTAGAATGTTACAGTAAGTTTTTCTAAGACTATCTACGGGACAAGAATCATCATTATTTTTTCATTGTCCCCTTATGTTTTTACCACAATGACGTTTTTTCACGATATAAATTAGATAAGCAAAATGACAAGAGAAGAAAGAATTGCCCAACTCAAAGCAGACTGGAGCGAAAATCCACGATGGGAAGGTATTACTCGTCCTTATACAGCAGAAGACGTTGTAACTTTACAAGGTGCGTTCCCAATTGAACACAGTGTTGCCCGTATGGGTGCTGAAAGACTTTGGAAATTATTCCAAGAAGAGCCTTTCGTAGCTGGTTTGGGAGCTTTAACAGGTAACCAAGCGGTTCAAGAAGTACAAGCAGGTCTGAAAGCAATCTATTTGAGTGGTTGGCAAGTTGCCGCTGATGCAAACTTAGCAGGAGAAATGTATCCTGACCAATCTTTGTATCCTGCAAACTCTGTGCCTTCAGTTGTCAAGCGAATTAACAATGCTTTATTACGAGCTGACCAAATCCAAAGCATCAACCAAGATGGTGATGTACATTGGTTAGTGCCTATCGTAGCGGATGCGGAAGCTGGTTTTGGTGGAAACTTGAACGCTTTCGAATTGATGAAAGGAATGATTGAAGCAGGTGCATCTGGCGTTCACTTCGAAGACCAACTTTCTTCAGCGAAAAAATGTGGACACCTTGGCGGAAAAGTGCTTGTTCCTACTCAAGAAGCTATTAACAAATTAGTAGCGGCTCGATTGGGTGCGGATGTATCAAATACACCTACTGTTTTGATTGCTCGAACAGATGCAGAGGCAGCTACTTTGATTACAAGTGATATTGACGAAAGAGACCAAAAGTTCATCAAAGGAACTGGACGTACTTCGGAAGGATTCTATGAAGTAAACAATGGGTTAGAGCCTTGTATTGACCGAGCTTTATCGTATGCTCCTTATGCTGATTTGATTTGGATGGAAACTGGTAAGCCTGATGTTGGGCAAGCTCGTGAATTTGCTCAAGCAGTTCGTGAGAAGTATCCTAACCAAATATTGGCTTATAACTGTTCACCTTCATTCAACTGGGCTGCTCACTTGAGTGTTAAGGAAATGGAAACTTTCCGTGAGCAACTTGGTGAAATGGGCTTCAAATTCCAGTTCATTACATTGGCTGGCTTCCATGCCTTAAATACAGCAATGTTCGAATTGGCTCATGCTTATAACCAACGAGGAATGGCTGGCTACTCTGAATTGCAACAACGTGAATTCGGATTGCAAGACAAAGGATTCAAAGCTATCAAACACCAAGCATTTGTTGGTACTGGTTACTTCGATATGGTACAAAATACTGTTACTCAAGGTACAGCTTCTACTACTGCTTTGGAAGGAAGTACTGAAACAGAGCAGTTCTAAGATAATATAATCCGATTAACGGATATAACATGATTAGTTAGGTGTTCTATAACACTAATTGAAATAGTTAAGAACTTGTCATGAAAAACTTTGTTTACTCAATCAGTTCATGGTGCATTTTTTAGGTAACGGATGAGATAAATTCAGACTGGCTATATTTTTGGGGTTGATTATTGAAACCTGTTCCGATGCGTTGGGACAGGTTTTGATTTTTTATGAGGCTTAATAAATATCAAGGTATGCCTTTGCTTGAATTTCAGGAGCATATTTAGCTTGACAATTTGTCCGAAGTTTTTGCGAATCAAATTGTGCTAAATTTTGCAAAGCATAATGTAAAGTTTGAGCCAATTTTGTGCTGGAAATTTCATCTACCAAAAACCCATTATCTCCATCTTGAATCATATCAGGAATTCCACCAATTCTAAAACCCACTACGGGCGTTCCACAAGCCAAAGATTCTAAAACGGTATTCGGTAAATTATCTTCTAAGGATGGAATAACAAATAAATCAGAAGCAGAATAAGCCAATGCCATTTTCTCAGCAGATGTAATTGTTCCAGCCTCAATAATTTCAATTTTTGGTAATGAAAATCCTCCTTCTTTGCCAGCCGTATAAACCACCAAATCAGCCGTATTTCCAATTTTTTCAAAGTAGGTTAAAGCCTCCTGTAAAAGATGGAATCCTTTTCGAATATTGGTGGTGTCTTGTGCCGTAAAAAAGATAATTTTTTTGTCTAAAGGAAGGTTTAAAATTTGACGAGCTTCTTTTTTAGAAGTAGCTTTAAATTCCTGAAAATTAAGCCCATTTGGAATACAATAATTTGAAAATTTGCCCAACAAAGCAGAAGATTTAGCTTCCTCAAAAAGCCATTTAGAGGGAGAAACAATGTGTAAATTTGTTCCTTCGAAAGCCTGTTGTTTGACCTGAAAAAATTGCCGAGCTAAATTTGGTTTGCGAATACCTTTAAGTTGTGGGCAATTGGAACAATCAGCCAAATAATTTCGACAATCTGAAGCATAATGACAACCACCCGTAAAAGGGTTCATATCGTGCAATGTCCAGATAATTTTTTTGGAATGCTCCTGAAAAAAAGAACGATAATCTAAAAATCCTGCCACCCAATGCAAATGAATAATATCGGCTTCTTGAAAGTATTTGGACTGTCGAATATCGAACCAACTATCTGCAAAACTGAACATCTCAAAGCCTTTGGGTTGCCCTTCTAATTGTGATTTTTCAAGTTTATTTTTAGTTTCTTTAAGAAGTCTATTCCAAAAATTCTGGTAACGATTCAATAAGAAGTCAGACCGAAATATGTAAGATTGAGGTGTTTTTTTAAACTTTTTAAGAACTAAAATTTTAGAATTTACCCCTTGTGCCAGTAGTGCCAAGTGTAAACGAATAGCAGCATGGGCAGCTCCACCTTTATCGGATGTACAAATTTGTAAAATCTTCATATTCAAACTTATCTTTAATTTGATTCAGATGATGAATGCCGATACCCAAAAATATTAATTTGCATATCCATTCCCGAAGCTGTACGAATTGCCTGAAAAGGTTTATCACTGGTAACTCCATTATTTTCTATATAATAACGAAAACCATTTGATTTTAAAATTTCTAAAATTTGAGCTAAAGTTTGGGGTTGTTGTTCAAAAGAATGGTATTCAATAAAGATATTTTTTACATTCTTCAATAAATTCTGACAAGATTCTAATACTTCGGTTTCTGCTCCTTCGATATCCAATTTCAAAAAATCAATCTCTTTCGTCAAATATGGACGCAAACTAACCGCCGAAACTTCTACCAAATTACCTTTTTGTTTGGTATCAATTCGCCCTCCATCCGCACCTTCGGATTCAAATTGTAAGGTAGTATCTGTTTTCCAAAGAGCTTTTTTTTCAAGTTTAATATCCTTAAAATCAAATTGTTGTAAATTATTTTTTAGGATTTCAAAAATCTGTGAATCAGGTTCAAAAGCGGTAATTTGAGCATGAGAATATAATTTTTTGAAGAAAATAACACTCAATCCAATGTTTGCTCCACCATCAATAATAACAGGCTGTTTTTCATCAGATGGAAAACGATAAATTTCCCGCTCAAAAATTTCTCGACACATAAAAACATAAGAGGCAGAATCAGGAACCTGAATTTTTCTACCAAATAACTTTGCCGTAAAAGCCTGATAACGAGATTTAAAAACCAACGGTAACAAATGCCAAAAGGCAGGTCGATTTCGGTTTTTGAGTAGAATTTGAAGAAATAATTTTATTTTATAAATCATTAAAAAGAAGAATTAATCGAATAGACGTTGGAGTTTCCGAAATTTAGACTGAATTCGGTAAATTAAAGGGGCTTTGGGTTCATTTTTCCAAAAATATTGCATCGCTTTTCGAGCTTTTTCGGACTCTTTCAACGGAATTTTTTCAAGTGTGATAGTTTCTGCCAGCTCAGGAACAGTATAATAATTGGTACTTCCACTATGAACCCCCGTACTGTCTTGTCCAATATTTTGGGTTAAGGATGGATAAGGATGTAAACAAAATCCATTTTGTAAAAAAACAGAAGCATACCACTTGACCGCCCATGTTTTGAGTGTGCCATTTACGTTTGCTTCCAGTTGTTGTAAATGACTGGAACTACTTTCTACAGAAAATTGATGCGTTAAATTCCGAGTTTGAAGCTCATGTAATAAAAATTCCGCATCTGGATTAAAATAGTCCCAAGCTCGCTTCCATGTTGCCCATCCCCAACACGAAGTCGTATTGAAGAAAAAAGTGGGTGGCAGTGGTACTTTTACAGGAAACATATAACCAGAAAGATGCATTACTTTTTCCTCATTCTCATAAAAATCAAGGGCTTCATTCATAAACTTTAAGAATAAGGGAGAAGTTTCAATATCATCTTCTAAAACAATGATTTTTTGATATTTATTTATAATTTCTGTGACTCCCTTGACAATTGAATCGGCTAATCCTTGATTAGATTTAGCTTCTCGAATAGTAACCGTTTTACACCATTTTTCGCTTCGAACCAATTGCCTTACCTCTTGTATTTTTTGAAGATTAGAAGAGTTAGCATTAGGCTCTGCTCCGTCACAAAAAATATATAGATCTGTCTCAGCACTTCCTTTGTTTTTTTGCAATGCTCGCAAAGTTTTCAATGTATGTTTTGGACGATTATACACAAATAAAACAACAGGAGCTAAACGATTGGTCATCATTTTAGGTTTTAATTTGGAGGTAAAAAATCAAATTTTAACCAATAATAATTTCAGAAGGCGTATCTCCAAAACCATATTGTTTGATGGCAACTACTTCTCCTGTAACCTCCTTCACTTCTTCATAAAAAGCGGGGTGCATAAAACTTTCTTCGGTAATAACCTCAACTTTCATCTCTTCCGAAGGCTCATATTTTTGAAATAATGGCACGTAATTAACTCGTCTTGAGCTATTTCCCGAAAATGCCTTCACTAAAGTTTGAGACTCTTTGGCAAAATAAGTAGAAATATTTTCTGCCAATAAAAATTTAAGATTCGTAAAACGGTCAATATTTCGCATCTCTTCACACATCACCAAAATTGTCCCAAAATAGCTTGCCAAAACTTCTTGGAAGAGGCGATTTTGTAAATAGTTAACCCGCTCACTTTCAATAATATTTTCTAAATCAATTACTAGTTTTGGTTCAATGATTTTACCGTTTGTATTTTCAAGTTCTTGAACTATAAACTTCCAATAGTCTAATGAAACTAGCGTATTTCGACTGGTATAAAACCGATATAAAATACCTTCAATAATTGCCTTTTCACTTTGAGCATCCTCTTTAATACTTCGTTCATGAAACTCCTTGACTTTCATAACAATATAGTCGGCTTTTTCAAGATAATTTTTGAACCATTCACAGAAATAAGCATAATTTCCTACAGTAATTCCTTGAGGAACAGGAATGGTATCTTTAGAAGAGTTTCCAGACTCAGAAGTAAACTCATCTTGAATAACTTGAGCAGGTGTTTCAATCAATTTTTCTGTTAACTCATGAAGTTGTCCTTGAAGGTCTTTTTTCTCCTCTTCTAAGGTTTGATTAGTCTCCTCCAATTCTGAAACCTTGCTTTCTAATTTTTCGATCTTCTCCAAATCTCTAGCAGCATTTTCTTTACTAAGAATCTGATTATTAGGATTAAATGGTTGAGATTCTCGTTCAATTTCAATTTTATCCTCTTCTGGCATTTTTTCTTCTAGTTCAGATTCTAGTTGTGTTTCTGATGAAGGTATTTTATCTTCAACTACTTTTTTTTCTGGGATTTTTTCAGTGTTGCTTTCTTTATCTAAATCCGTCTCAGATGAAACAGGAGTTGGCTTAGATTTTTCGGATTCAATAATTGTACTTTCTTGAGTAATTTTTTTCTCTTTATCTGAATTTGATACCGTTCCAGAATTAGTATTGGTATCTTTTTCTGTAGTATCTGAAGATGCTTGCCCCAATTTTCGTTTTCTTCGTAGTTCATTTTGACGTTTGGGTGTATTCTTTTGGGTATTTTTCTTGTCAGATTTTGTACCAAATTGACTACGAAAAGCTATCCATAAAATACCAAGAAGAGCCAAACCTGCAATAATTAATAATAAACTCTTATAAGGACTCAGAGGAGATTCAGAAGTCGTAACTATCGTATTCGAAGATTCTGATTCTGAATTATTCTCAGGCACAGCAGTTTCTATTGGAGTCGGTGATAAGATACTGATTTCATCCGAAGTAAATCCCAAAGTCGGGTAATTCGGAATTATCATTCGAACAAGCTGACCATAAAAATTATTTTCAAAATAACTACTATCCACTTCAGTTACTTTATTTTCTTGTAATCGAACCACTCCTTTCGAGCCATAGGAAGCAAAATAAATCATATCACTAGTTTGCAAGGAGGTAATATCAAAACGATATTTTCCTGTTTCTTGAATCTGTGTTAAGAATGCCCCAGTATTTTGTCGAATAATATTGAAGGAATCCGCATTAAATTTTTTGGGATAAAGATAAGTTTGTTTCGTACCACTTCCCCAAGGTAAATCAATCGTTATATTATTAATTTTCAGGATAATCCCTCTCTTTTCGGAAGATAATTGTGCTGTATTTTCGTCTTTCAACACTTCATAAATTTCACCCTCGAAGAGCTTAATTTTTTGTTTTGTTTCTCGAACAATAGTTTCATAATCCCGTGTAATTTGGGCATATTGTTGCGCCAAAAGAGGAGTTAATCCTGAAGTTATCCAAAATAAAAAAAGAAAGATCGTATATTTTATCGGTTTGCCTGTCATCTTATTCGAAAATATGAGAAATGGATTTATAATTTTCTAGAGTCTTTATCATTAATAAAACTCCCCTAAAAAGAAGTTACAAAAAAAAAGATATTTCATTAATTCCCCAATTATTTTCCAGAAAAGCCCATAAGTTTTTTTTGAATACTGAATTATTTACAATTTGTCTTTCTTTATTTTGAGGAAAACTTTATATTCGTGTCATTTTTACGCTAAGTAGAGTATTGAGTCATTTGGGTAAATTGTTAAATTTAAAAGAGACAAAAGCAAATGTACACGTATGAATATCCAAGACCTTCAGTAACAGTTGATTGTATTATTTTTGGATTAGACAATGAAGACTTAAAGGTTTTATTAATCCAACGAGGACAGCCTCCATTTCAAGGAAGTTGGGCTTTTCCGGGGGGCTTTGTGAATATTGATGAACACGCCGATATCGCTGCCAAACGGGAACTACAAGAAGAAACTGGAATTAGTGATATGTATATGGAACAACTTTACACATTTAGTACGCCCAACCGTGATCCGAGAGGTCGGGTCATTAGTATTGCTTATTATGCTCTTGTAAAGCTTTCCAATTTTGCCAAACCTCAAGCCGCCTCAGATGCTCAGCGTGCCGAATGGTTTTCCGTAAACGACTTGCCTGAATTAGCATTTGATCATCAAGAAATTTTTGATACCGCTTTTCAACGACTGCAGGGAAAAGTACGTTATCAACCTATTGGTTTTGAACTACTTCCCGAAAAATTCACCTTAAGCCAACTACAAAATATGTATGAAATTATTATTGGCAAATCATTAGATAAGCGTAATTTTCGAAAGAAGATTTTGCGAATGGGCTTATTAATTGACCTTGAAGAACGTCAGCAAGGTGTTCCTCATCGGGCAGCAAAATTATTCAAGTTTGATAAAATCATGTATCAAAAGCTGGAAGCAGAAGGATTCGCCTTTGAAATTTAAATTGCTTGATCATTAGACATTATTACGTTCTCTAATTTGGGTCTTTTTGTCAGCTGTGAGACACAGCCAACAGCGATTTTAAAGTACCCAAAATAAATCGTGATAAAGTCTATTTTTTTACAAATCAGCAATTTGTAGTGGACGATGCAGACGTTCCTGTAACGAAATCATCGTTTCAGTACGGAAAATACCGGGGACACTCTGGATTTTTTCATGCAAGACTTCTCGCAAATGAGCAGTATCTCGACAAATAATCCGAATAAACATACTGTATTCACCTGTAGTATAATTAATATTTAATACTTCAGGAATATGTTCCAATTTTTGTGCTACCTCCTCAAACATAGAACTTCGTTCTAGATAAATCCCAATAAAAGCGGTAATATCATATCCTAATTGGGCAAAATTGACTGAGAGCGAAGCTCCTCTTACCACTCCTAACTTTTCGAGTTTTTTCATCCGTACATGGACGGTGCCACCCGAAACAAACACCCGTTCCGCAATTTCGGTATAGGGTGTTTTAGCATCCTTCATTAACTCCGCTAAAATCTTAATATCGATATTATCAATATCTAAATTTTTATCCATTTTCTATACAGCTCATTAGTAATTTTTCAAAAATAAGAGTTTTTATTAAGAATTTACTAAAAATTAGAAAAATTTATTGAAATTTTTGCAAAAACCCCCTTGCATAGTGTATCTTTGTCGTGTCTAAAGAACATTAAGTCTAAAAGCAAATTTCTTCTTTAGATAATCCTGTAAGTATTCTGGTTTATAGAGATATAAAGGGTGCAAGCCCCTTACTTGCAGCAAGCATGTGTTTTTATGTGTTGTTTATTGGTTAAGGTTGGAAAAGGTATGCTATTTTAGTATGCCCTTTTTCTTTTCGAATACAATTTTTAGTAACTAACCACAAAAAGTGCCTCAATTTAAACATTCTCTTTAAGAGAAAGAAATGAAAATTACTCTTGATGAAAGAAAACCGATAGAATCTTATTCGTACCTTGAGGCAGGAACACAATCAAATAATGGAAAGCCAATAATTCTTCATAAAGAGTTACCAATTTATTTAGGAGAATTTGAACATAAAAAATCGAATGTAGATTTTTTGATTATCTGCTCAGATTTGCAAGGAATACTTGAAAAAAATGGAAATCTCAAATTAGTCGGTGAAGAACTTCCTGAATTCTTAAAATTTCTGATCAAAATAGAGTTGACTACAAATGAAAATCCGAAAATAGGAGTTTTGATTTGTGGGGATTTATTTACCAGCTTAGATAAAAGAGGTGCAGATGGTGATGTGAGAAGTGTTTGGTTAAAGTTCAAAGAGCAATTTGAGTGGGTTGTAGGAGTTGCAGGGAATCATGATAGATTTGGAAATAAATTAGAAGAGGAGGAATTCAAATCAACCAAAAATATTTATTTACTTCATAAGGTGGTCAAAGAAATAGACAATCTCAAAATTGGAGGGATAAGTGGAGTAATCGGACGAAAGGATAAAACGTACAGAGTGGACGAAAAAGAATATTTAGATAATCTCAAAAAGCTATTGAAGAAGAAATTAGATTTCGTCATTCTTCATGAAACGCCAGATTTTCCAAGTTTAGGATTCATTGGAAATCCCAAAATCAGAGCGGCAATCGAAGAGGAAAATACATCAAATATTTGCTGTGGTCATTGTCATTGGGAAAAGACACTAATTGAATTTGAAAATAAGTCAATTGTAATGAATGTAGATTCGAAGGTGGTGATATTAAAGAAAAATAATATTTCAATTTAATCTTCATAAAATCTTATAAAATTCCTTTGATTTAAGCATAAACGGGATAAAATTCAAATAACCACCGACAAGCCTCCGCAAATTCAGCTCTCCAAAAACTTTCAGTATGATCGCCATGTTCTCGCATTACAACATGAACCTGACTATCAGAATGGGCATTCATCTGAATTGTTTTTGCCACTCGTCCGATACGCGCACGCATATATGGACTTTCTCTATCACCACCTAGAAAATAATATTTTGTAGGGTAATGAATTCCTTTATGAACCGCAAATTCATAAATCTGCTCCGAGAACCACAAAGACGGTGAAAAAACCAGAAGTTTTCCAAAGACGTATTCGTACTTCAAGCCTGCATACAAGGAAATTAAGCCTCCCATCGAACTGCCACCAATAGCCGTATGCTCTCTTTGATGCAAAGTTCGAAATTTACTATCAATGTATGGTTTTAGTGTATTTACTATAAAATCAGCATATTGGTCTCCTTCACCACCTCCGTGTTCATTTCGATATGGAGAATATTCGTCAATCCGAAGACTTGAGCCGTTATCAATCCCAACAACGATAGCTCCCGAAAAACCTTCTCGCTCTAAGTGCATCAATGTCCCATCAACGTCCCACTCTCCAAAGGCAGCATAACGTTCATCAAATAAGTTTTGTCCATCCTGCATATAAATAACAGGATAATGTTGATCAGAATAATGATAACTCGAAGGTAAATAAAGCCAAATTCGACGAGTACGTCCAAGTTGGGGCATCTCAAAATTTTCGTATAGGATCTGAGTATTTTCTGACATGATATTTATTGCGAGTGAGTTATCAATATTCAGTGTTCTTTAGAATATCAGTTCGTAATGCTATGATTGAGCATTAAAGTGTAGAACATCTATCTAAGAAAAATTTTTCCTTAAAAAAAACGGAATACAATAGGGAGTAGTTTTGAATATAAATTTAAATAACAAAATGATAAAGCTAGCTTAGCTTAGAGGATGTCTAACAGTACAGCAAAGTTAGGAGTTTCAGACTAAATGCGGAAAGTAAATACCTCAAATTGAATTTTATCGGACTAAAAATTGATTTATTTTGTCGTATTTTTGAGCCAATTGGAAAACTAATCCCAGAATTCATGGCATTTTTTGAGGGTGCTGAGTTGCCACGTCCCCAAAACTCGGCAAAAATCGTCATTATTGGAGCGGGTATCACAGGACTTTATGCCGCTTATTTAGCTGAACGCCTAGGGTTTGAGGTTGAAATTTTGGAAGCTTCCGACCGTTATGGTGGACGAATCTTACCTTTGAATGATTTTGCTGATTTTCCAATTGAACTTGGAGCAGAAGAAATACATGGTGATAATTCAATTTGGTTTCAACTGCTGGAACATCATAAGGCTGAGTTGATTAAAGATGACGGAGAAGAATTATATTTCTTAGATAATCAGTTACTTACTCGAAAAGATTTGATGCCTGATGAAGATTTTCGACTTACTTTAAATTTTGTTGAGAATCTCTGGAAATATGAAGGGAAAGAAGATTTTTCTTTATTTGAATATGCTCAACAAAAAGGAATTCCTAAAAGATATTTTCCCATTTTAGAGAGCTTAGTAGAAAATACCTACGGCGCACCACTTCGCAAAATTGGTATCAAAAGTATTGCTGAATTTGATAATAATTGGAGTGCAGGTGAACGAAATTTCTTATTGAAAAAAGGAAATTATTTAGAAATCATTGAAGAAGTTTTTGCGCCAATTTTGGATAAAATTAGACTTAATCAAATCGTACAAAAAATTAATTATCAATCAGATAATTCTGAATCGAAAATTAAAATTACAACTAACAATAAGACTGAATTTTTAGCTGATAAAGTAATTTTGACTGTTCCCCTTCCAATTTTAAAAGATGGTGATATTGCTTTTTCACCTGTTTTGCCTCCTGAAAAATTAGAAGCAATTCGAACGATTGGTATGGATGCAGGAATGAAGATTATTTTGAAATTCAAAAAGCGGTTTTGGGGTGAAGATACAGGAATTATTTACGGAGGGCGTTTTGCTCAACAATATTGGATGACAGGTTACGGTGGGAAAAGTGCTGAAAACCAAGTTTTGACGGCTCTAATTTGTGGTGAGCGAGCTAAATTTTTAAGCTCTCAAGATGCCGAAGCAACTAGTTTTATGCTCAAAGATCTGGATGCCATGTTTGACCAAAAGGCAAGCCAACATTTTGAGAAAGCACATATTATTGATTGGTACAAAGAACCACATATCAGAGGATTATACTCCTATCCTGCCCCTAACTCAGAACAGTTTCGAACAATTTTAGCTCAGCCAATAGCAGGTAAGATTTTCTTTGCAGGGGAGGCAACTAACGATTTTGGGCATTTTGCAACGGTTCACGGCGCAATGGAAACAGGTTATCGAGCAATTGATGAAATTTTAGATACTGTAGAAATTCACCAAGAAGATAAGTCGAACTTTGAAATTCAGAAGATGGGATTACAAAATAAATTTACGGCTGAATTTCAGGCTCTTTCCAATTGGATGAACTACGAGATTCGGATGGAAATTGCCGAAAAGATGCTTCAAAAAAATTATGCTGTTGACGAAATTAGTGAGTTAACTTCATTAGATTTAAGAGAAATCAAAAAAATTAACAACTAAAAATAATAAAACATGAAAACAGAATCAGTACGTCAAAAACGAGTAGCAGGTATTTTACAAAACGAATTAGGCATTATTTTTCAACAAGATGCTAAAAATTTATTTGGAAATTTATTCATTACCGTAACGCAAGTTAAAATTACACCTGACTTACGAGATGCCCGAGTTTATTTAAGTTTCTTCACACAAAATGCTCAAGAAAAAGAGGAATATTTGTTTCAGGTTGAAGAACGACATGCTCAAATTAAACGTCTGTTAGTCAGAAAAATAGGAAAACAGTTACGAGCTATGCCTCAATTAACTTTCTTATTGGACGAGGTAGATGAAGAAGCAGAGAAAATGGATAAATTATTGGACTCTTTAGATATTCCATCCGAAGAATCGGATGATAATTTAGAGGAAAACTACAAAAAATTATAAAAATAACCTAAGTAATGATAAGTTTTTTTCGAGTCAATGACCCATTGCGGTTAGTGGTTGTATTGTTTATTTTATTAGCAGTTCGATTAACTATCGTGTTAGATGCTCCCCCTTTGACAATTCCCGAACTCAATGCCCTGATTATTGGTGAAAAGATGGGGGATGGTTACCGAATGTATGCCGATATTTGGGACAATACAGGACCATTAGCAGCAGGAATTTATTGGGTCTTGGACGAGCTGTTTGGAAAAGTAATTTTCATTCACCATATATTGGCTGGCATTCTTATCTTTATTCAAGCTGTTTACTTTAATTATATTTTGACAGGACGCGAACAATTCCGAAATCGGGATAAAACTTATCTTCCTGCTTTTTTATATGTTATTTTTTCGGTCATTAGTTTTGATATGATGACCCTCAGCCCTCCACTTATTGCCCTGACTCTTCTATTAGTAATTATTGATAAGGTGTTTTCAGTTAATGATAAAGCTAATAATGACGATATTTTAATTAGTGGAATTTACTTAGGGATTGCCATGATGATCTATTTACCTGCCGTTTTCTTCCTGATTTTCATTATGTTAGGATTTGCACTATTCCGAACCGTTACTTTTCGACAATATATGCTCCTGATCTATGGTATTTCATTCTCCTTTGGAGTGATTGTGCTGTATTATTATTGGAAAGGAGCATTAGAAGAGTTTTTCACTAACTATATTTTCACCTTGTTTAGTGTAAGTTCGACAGGCTTACTAAATATTTGGAGTTTAGGTTTATTAGTAGCAACACCTATTATTTGGGGCTGTCTTGGAATTTTGAAAGTCTTTTTTGGACACACCAGTTTTATTAATTATCAAACGAATTGTCAATTTTTAATGTTGGTTTGGTTTATGGTCGTTACGATTTGTTTGGTTTTCAGTTTTCGACTTACTACGGCACACCTCATTTTGTTTGTCCCTGCTTTGACATTTTTCACGACTCATTATTTCATGCTGATACGAAAACGATTCCTAGCTGAGTTAAGTCTAGTCCTCTTAATCGCATCATTGCTAACGGTTTCATTTGGGATGTATTATGGAGTCGATAGATTTCAACAATTTAATTATGATAAGTTGATTGTACAGAATAATTTATCCTCATCTATTGATCAATCTCATAAAATTTTAGTACTCGGCGAAACACTTTCTTATTATCACCAAAATAAATTAGCGACACCTTATTTGAACTGGAAATTAGCCCAAAAACACTTCAAAAATCTACATTATTACGATATATTATTAATTATTTATAATAATTTCCAAAAAGATAAGCCTGAAATCATTATTGATCAAGCTCAATTTATTCCAATTTTATTTAAAAATATCCCTATTTTAGCTCAGGATTATGAGCAAGATAAAACAGATGAACATATTTATCATTTGAAATAATCTTGATTATATTGGTTATGAAAACACATTCAACAATGATTTTAAAATACGAATAAACAAATAGTTGATATTAGCGAAGTAGATTCAAATCACCAACTGCCAAAATTCGATTTTCTTCGGGTAATAAAATTTTATAGAAATACACTCCTTCAGGCAACCAGCGTCCATCTAGTGTTCCATCCCAATCGTTTTGATAATGGGTTCGCTCAAAAACCTTCAACCCCATACGAGAATAAACTTCAATTTTGACATTTGGAAACGATTCAATATTTTGGATTTCCCAAACATCATTCACACCATCACCATTTGGACTTAATACTAAATTTGGCAAAATTTCGTCTTCACCCAATACATTTACTATGACTTGTGAGGTTCGTTCACATCCATTTTCAGCCGTGCCAACTACAGTATAAATAGTTGTCTTCAGGGGATTTGCTATAGGATTAGCAATACTATCATTATCCAAACCATTAGCTGGAAACCATTTGAATTTTTCTACACCAAATGCTTCCAATTGTACAGATTTCCAACGACTTGTAGTAATTTCTTCATCCAAAACCGATATTTCAAAATCTTCAGGCTCATCAATAAAAATTTCATGTATTTGTTCACATCCTTCCTCATTTTCAATAATTAATAAGTGAGAACCATAATCTAATGAATCGAACGTCGCATCTAAGCCAAATTTCATCTGCCCAAACTCATCCAAACGATACGATAATAAATTACTATTTTTGGATTTAATATGAATATTCCCATCTTTCGCTCCATAACAAGTAATATTATCTTTTTCGAGTTCATAGTCCATCTTTGCGCCAACTATCAAATGAACCGTAGAAAAAGATTTACATCCGTTCACATCAACTGTCAAAGTATAATTTCCACTTTTCAATTTATTTGAATAATCTAATACTGGATTCTGTGCTCTCGAATTCAATAAAAACCCCTGCCAATGATACGTGGCATTTGGAATTTTTTCGACTTGAAACTGTACTTTCTTGCCTTCACAAATTGGATTATTTACTGAAATCAAAGGAGCTACAGGATAAGGATGTACAACTACTTCAATTTCACTCATTTCTGAACAGCCATTCACATGAGTCGCTTTAATTTGGAAGTTACCTGAAATCATAGTATTAAGTTGGTTTCCTTTGGTAAGGAAAATTCCATTTTCAGTAAACCATTCATATTCAACATTTTTGGCAGTCAAAACCTGAACACTTCCTTCGCCACAAAATGTAGTCAGTTGATCTTTAGGAAATTTTATTTTTGGCACTTCTAGAATCCGAATTTCTACTGTGTCTGAATAGGTTCTACAAGTTCCAGTTTCAACTTCCAAAACATAATATCCAGCACGATTCACCGTCAACGTATTTATTGTATCTTGATGAATGTTTAACCCATCTCGATACCAAACATATTTTGCTCCTAAAACAGATTTGGCATGAAGAATAACTAATTCATTTTCACAAATTTGAGTTAAAGAATCATTTAAGATAACTGCCTCAGATTTAGGTTCAACTTCGACCAAAATTGGTAAACGTTTTGTGCTTTCAAAATCTCTTCCGATAGGGGCGACATAGTATGTTTTTGGAGCAAAGAGTATAGGAGTTTGAAAAGTACTTGACTCAATAACTTGACCATTCGTATCCTTTAATGGAACACTTGAAGAATCAGACTCATACCAATGAAATTTTTGGGTATTTACCGTACCTTTTACTCGTAAAGATGTTTTATTTCCTTCACAAATTTTCTTATTTTCCTCTAATTTTGGTAGAGAAGGTGGTGTTACAATTTGGATTTTGCCAAATTCTGAACTCAAATTTTTATAAACTGCTCGAACCGAATAGGTGTAAGAAGTCTCTGGTTGAAGCTCTGTCGTTTCTACAAAGAAGTTATCTTGCAAATCTTGTCCAGACATAGTGGCTATCAGTTCTGACTTCCCTGTTGTCGTATTAGTTCTATAAACTTCAAAATCTTGTTTTCCAAGTAGATACGTATCTCGCCACACCAATCGAACCTGTCCCTTAACGATTTCTGCTCGGACTTCGGGAAATGGTTGAGCTAAAATCTGAGTTGCGGTAGGTGGTGGTGGCAAAATTCGATCAGCCCGTAATTGAAATGTATAGGGATTTTTTTCAGGATCATTACTAAAAATTTGAACACTCGCCTGTTTTGCATTAGGGTTATTTCGCTGTAATTTTATTGTAAACTGAGTGCTTTGCTTTGGAGCCACCACAGTAGTTGCAAATGAATTAACTATTTGAAATTCAGTAGCATCTAAGCCATGAATTGAGATAGATGAGTTTAAAGTTAAGTCTACAATTCCTGTATTAGTAATCGTAAATGTCTTAGAAATCTGTTCAAATTCACCACCTGAAAAATTGGCAACTCCCACGCCATGTGGAAATCCATCTACCTGTAAACTCGGCTCCACAGGAATCCCCTCTCCAGTTAATTTTACTACAAATGGATTTGTATAAGGGGTATTATTTGAAAGTACTAATTCTGCTTCACGGTGATTTTTGGCAGTAGGTTTAAAACGAATTTCAACAATACCGACTTCGAAGGGATTTAGAGTTAATGAAGTAAAATCAATCTGAAAATCGGCTGCGCCAGTGCCTCGTATTGAAAAAGGAGACGTATTCGAAAAATCTAATTTACTATTGCCTGTATTTTTAACTTTAAGATATTTTTTTAAGGAAGTATTCCCCAATATAATGGTTGAAAAATCTAACTCTCCTTTTTTATTCTCCAGTATTTGAGTCAAATGACTGACTTCCATTTTTGGAGCCATTGCCGTAATTGTTACAAAAAAAGTAAAAGGATTTTGTGTGGGATCATTGGTCGATATTTCAATTTTTGCAGTATGTTTTCCACTAATTTTAGGGTTGATATTCAGAGATAAATTAGTATTCTTCTGACTTGAAACAAACTCATTTATTACATTATTTAATGAAAATACATTTGGTGTACTCGAAGTTAATTTAAGATTTTTAATTTGTAAGTATCCTTCTCCTACATTCTCAATTTTAAAATTATGGGTTATAGCCTGATTAACCTCCACACTTGTAAAATGTACATTAGAGGAATGATTACTAATTAATTTAGTATTTTGAAATAATTTCATTTTTGGCAATACTCCTTTTCCTGAAATAAATGCTATAAAAGGAGAATTCAATAGATTGGAAGAAATGGTTAACTGGGCAGTTTTAAAACCTACAGAAAGCGGAGCAAATTCCACAGAAAAATTCATTTGCTCACCTGCTTTGAGTTGTTTAGGCAATGTACCCAATACACGAAAATCAGTAGAACCATTAAGTTTAACTATCTGATTATCCGTAAAATGTAATATTCCTGTTCCCGTATTCTTGAGATTAAACGTCTGACTTTGCTTATCTGATAAATTTAATTTTTCAAAATTAGCTATAGTGCTAGCTGAATTAAAAATCGTTGAACCATTTGAAAACTCAATTTTGGGGAATGTTCCTCTAGCAGCAACACCAAATGCGTAGTTACTTTCGTCTGAATCATTGTTTTGGATAGTTACAGTTGCCATTTTTAAACCATCCGATGAAGGAGTAAAGCGTATTGTAAAGTTTGCAGAATTACCTGCTGAAATCGAAGCAGGTAAATTATTTTTTATAACAAAATCACTTGAACCTGCTATCGTAATTTTCGGATTATCAAAGGTTAAAGTAGTATTTCCTAAATTATGAACAGTAAAAGTTTGCTCTGAAAATTCACCCGTATTCACATTAGAAAAATTAATCAAAGATGCTCCTGATATTAATTGATTAGAATACCAAACTTCTATTTCAGGACGTGATAAAGTTGCTTTTTCTAACTTTACAGAAAAATCTTCTATTTGACCTCTACCTGCTAATTGACAAGGCGAAACTTGCTGACCTTTAGCTTCATCAGCTAAAACTCGAAAGCGCAATTTTTTTCCCACTTTGGTGGTATTCGGAACCGTGAATATAATTGTATTTTGTGAAGGATTAGTAGTTAATGTTTCACCTGCATCCTCAAAATCACCATCATTATTCCAGTCTGCCCAAGCACCAAAAACATGCTTCAAAGAACTTATAGGGGAAAGCTGCAAATTATATTTCTCTAATATCTTAAGATGGCTATTTTTTAAACATACATTATCTGTATAATGAGTCCCGTCTCGTTGTGAAGAACTGGAGGTAATAGTCAAGTTATCCAGTTTAATTTGATAAGTACCATACAAAAAATTTAAAGCATTTTTCGTAGGGATACATGTTGAGACAGGTAAGGCTTCAGGTACATCCTCGCCCTCAGAATTTATTAAGGAAGAACGTAAATGCTCTAAAGCTGATCGCATTCTTTGCTTTTGACCTTGAGTAAAAAGTGTAGAATGACAATAATAGTTCATATGATTGAAGCGAACATTATCTTCATAATTTTTTGATGTACAACTATTTAGGCCACTAAGACAAGTGAATGTACTAGAACGTTGGTGAGCTTCAGTATCACTGACACAATCGCCTGCTCCACGACCACAGCCATCTGTTTGTGGAGGACATTGTGTACCATCATTATCACCTTCAAAAGTATGAAATAAATTAAGCGCATGTCCCATTTCATGAATGAGCGTTTCTTTGGATTCATTGAAATGAGAAGCTAAAATCACCATACCATCTACATTTGAAGATGCTCCCGGATAATAAGCATATCCAGTAATATTATCTGTTCTTCCATCAATTTTGGAGACAATCCAAATATTGTAATAATCTAAGTTATTCCATTTGCTAATTTTTTTAAGTTCAGTTTCATTACCACCTTGGATATTGTATTTAATTCCATAATTTTGGTAGCCTGTTATAGAACGAGCATCGACCCGTACAATTCCTGTACTTGCTTGACAATCAGGAGTTCGTTGTGCTAATACAAACTCAATATTAATATCAGGGCTTCCTAAAAATTTTCCTCGTCCTCGAAAAGCATCATTGAGATTCTTAATTGCCGAATGAATCGAATAATCTGATATTAAACCTGTCCCATCTTCTAAGACGTGAACTACAACTGGAATTTGATAAAGCGTTTCTTCAACACGCCCCTGTGAACGTACTTGGGTATTTCTTTGAATTTTAAGTTCATTACTTTCAATAATTTTACGATAAGCAGGATGATTCTTTAGATATTTTTGTAGGTGGTGTGAGGTGCCACAATGATGTATATTTTGAGCAGTAATAGAATTTAAAAATCCAGATATAATAAAAAAAGCAAAGATATAGTATTTAAAGGTAGTAGATAACTTGTTCATTTGAGCTTGTTTTTAAGTGATGTTGTTGTTTGCCAAGTTCATAGCAAAATCACCGCCAAGTTTATTGGCTATTAACAAAATATATCCAAATTATCTTACGAATAAGGCTCAGAATAGTCTCAAAAAAAGGCAAGAAATAGAAGGAAAAATGAAAAAAAGGTATTTTTAAGAAGAGAAAAAATGTAGGAAAGTCCTAAAACAAAAAAATCTTGAGGGCGAGATTACTCTCGACCCCCAAGTTCTTTCAACCAGCTATGAAAAGAAATAACCAGGGCAAAACCCTAATCATTTACCGTTGGTGCAAAGGTACGATAAAAAATTGAAATGTCAAGGATTTATTCAAAAAATTGTTGTTTTTTATCTGATTTTTGCCAAAATTATTTTTCAGGGTGGGGTTTGGCATCCTCTGTTAATCCTTTGTTATAATATTTCCAAAGATTATCCGCATGAGTTTCAGTAAATAAATTTTTGTTTTTCATGTAGTTTCTTAGGCGGTCGTATATCGTATCAATTTTGATAGGGCGCAAGTGTAGCTGCTGTTGTCCACCATACATCAAAAACTGACTATCTTTATCGAAAGCAACAGCAAAAATTTTCTCTTCGTGATGGATAATGACAGGAACAAGCTTAAAAATTCCTTCCAAATCATTTTGCATCTCATCTAAATCCCAAAGCATTACCACACCATCTAAACCCGCCGAAGCCATAAACCGACCATCTGGACTAAATGCCAATTCAACTACATACCCCCCATGTTTTCGAGGTAAATATTGCTTACGTACAGCTTGATATACTTTTCCTGTTTTTAATTGAACTAATTGAAGATTTCCTCGTGTATCACCAATCGCTAAAATTTTTCGAGATTCATTATAAGTTACTGACTTGATGGGGTATTTATGTTTAAATATCTCTTTTACTTCTTTATCTTCATATTGTCCTTCGAGGTGAATATAGGAAACTCTCCCAGAGTCATCCACAATTATTAAATCTTTATTATCTATAATAGTTGTCTTGTTAATTTTTTGAACTGATTTTAACGTATTGATATTTTTATTATTTCTGAAAATAAGCATATTTTTGGAAAATGCCACTACCAAATTATGATTTGGAAAAGCTTGAATTCCCCGAACAGGCTCATCAAAAGAGTGAATTTTATTGTGTTGTTTATTACTGAATAATTCACCACTTGACGTGCCATAAAAAATACTTGACTCAGTCTTACAAATAGTGCGAACAGGAGCATTCGTTTTCACTTCATATTGATTTTTAGGAATCAGTTTTTCCTCATTCAACGCATTTCCTGCATCAAGCTCAGCTACTACAATCTTATTATTTTTTCCATCAAAGTATAAAATTTCACCTTGTTTATCCGTGTCTGCATAAATCGTTCGAATTTCGGACTTATGAGGTAATAATACCCCTTTTTCTAAATCCTCGTCATAAGCTAGTGCTGAGTTCTGTAATGCCTGTAGAATTTCTGGAGTATATTTTGGCAAGGAATTATCCATTTTATATCCTGCACGACTCAAATCATAAGAAGCCAATGAGAGCCATGCTTTTTCATTGGGGTTTTCACGTAAATCTGATTTGAGGGCAAAGTTTTTCGCATTAAACCAATACAAATTAAATTTAGCATTTTTCTCTGATTTTTCTGCACGATTTTTTGCTTTTTTTGCTTCTTTAGCCGATTTTTTTGCATTTTTTTCAGATAATTCAGCCTTTCTTTTTTCACTATTAGCCTGTTCTTTAGCAGCATTAGCCAATTTTTTTTGCCGTTCTGCTCTTTCTTTTTCTATTTCTGCTTTTTTCATAGCCACTACTGCTTTCTCACGTGCTTCGTCCGCTTTTTTCTTCTCATGGAGAGCTTGTTTTTCTGCTTTTTTAGCTACTTTTTCAGCGTGTTCAGCAAGTACTCTAGCAGAATCTGCTTTCGTTTTTTCGGTTAATGCTCGTTTTTCAGCACTCTGCGCTTTCACTTTTTCCCTTTCGGCTTCTTCTGCGGCATTATTAGCATTTATTGCAAAAAAGATTGCTCCAATTCCAGCTAAAATCGAAATGACAAACAGTCCCCGTAATAATAAGTTAAAAATTTGCCTTTTACGTTTTTCGGTAGCGAGGGTTTTTCGAGATTCCTCAATAAATTCAACTTGAACTTCGGTAGGTGCAGGGCGTTTATTTTTCTCAATTGTTCCTTTGAACCATTCATCCGCTTGCTCAAATTCTTTCCCTCTCAGTAGAAGGGATTCATCGTTATCCCTTTGTTGCCAGTCAAGGGCTTTACGTTGCCATTTGTTATGTGCTTGAACATGATCTCGATCAATATCCAAACTTCGGATTAACTGACTGAAAGCCGTGTGAAAGTCTCCTTGAAAGTCAATCCATTGTACTGCTGAAAGTGCCACAGGCATCGTAGAAGGATCAACAGGACGATAATTGACCGTCAAAAATCGTTTATTCAAATTAGCGGCATATTCGACTTCATCAGCACAATACGGCGAATTAATTGCATCGGGAGAAATAACAAATAGAAAATTATCTGACCCCTCAATTCCTTTATAAATTTCTTCCTGAAAATCAGAACCATCGGCAATACTATCTTGATCAAACCAAGTTGTTTTACCATTCATTTGTAATTCTTGATTCAATCTTCGAGCAAAATCGCTATCCTTCCGAGAATAAGAAACAAAAACCTCTAAGTTTTGCTCCCCACTTATCGCCACACTTTCAGCAATAAATTCCTCGTGAATCGGTAAAGGGCGATAAGCATCTCGTTTGTTCCCAATCGAAAGCCAAGCCTGTGCATTTTGGAGGTTAAAACCCCGTAACAAAATACTTTCATTTTTACCTTGTCGTTCCCAACGAAGTGCCTGACTCAGGAAGACTTTATGTTGTTGGAAATACCTCCGTTCCTCATTAATTTCACGAGAGATATCCCCAATATCTTTAATGAAATCTTCAGGAGTTTCATTATTCGTAAAGTCAATGTACTGCAAGGTCGCAATCTGCGGAGGCAAATCTTTTTCAGGTACTTTTTCAATTTTAATAGGAATAACCCGTTTATTTCGAGCAATAGCGTGTTTGAGTTCTTTTTCGCACCACTCCGATTCGATGGCTTCTTTAGAAATTAGATATAAAAAATTATCTGCTTCGTCCACTCCTCGATAAATTGCCTCTTCAAAATCAACTCCCTTTGCAATATCCCGATTATGTACCCAAGTCGTAATGCAAAATCGAGCTAAAGCATTTGCAATCAGATTTTTAGTATCTTTATTTTCCGTAGAATACGAAATAAAAATATCCGTCATGCGGTTTTCCGCATTTTTACGGGCTTCACAAATATACTCAGATTGTAGATTGGTTGGATTACAAGGAGGTTGCGTATCCTTAAACTCTCGCAAAAGCCATGCTTCAGCAATTTGCCGTTCTTTACCAACTAATAAAAATTCATTCGTTTTCTTTTTTTCTTTCCACTCCAATGCCCAATTAAGCACTTCAGTATGATTCTGAACATATTCTTCTTCTTGAGCAATTAAGCTTAATAAACCTTTAAAACCTGTCTCAAAGTCATCTAATTGTTTAAATTCTTCATGTGGTAAATTGGGATCGTATTTTTCACGAACATAGATCCAATTTAACTTCCCGATTGTGGGGTGCATTTTATCCCAGCAGTCCGTTGGCTCAATTTGCAAAAGTGGAATAATTCGCTTGTTCAGCTTAACGGCTAATTCAATTTCTTTTCGGCAATAAGGAGATTTTACTGCGTGAGGCGCAATCACAAAAATAAAATTATGTGCTTTAGTAATTCCATCATCGATTTGGTCTTGAAAATCAACCCCTAACGGAATATCATTTTGGTCAAACCAAACGTCATAGCCTTGCATTCGAAGGCGGTCATGGAGTTTCGTCGCAAAGCCTTTACTTTCGGCTCGACCGTAGGAAATAAAAACATCTTTGAACTTACTTTTTGGGGTATGTTCCCGACTTACTGTAATGAATTTCCGTTGTAATTCAGTTGGTTGAATAGGAGAAGACTCTTCAGCTCGTTTTAACCAAAATTCTGCCTTATTGCATTCTCTTTCGTCTAATAATAATTCAGTATCATTCTCATTATTTTTCCATTCTTGTGCCTTTTCTAACCAAATTTGATGTTCAGTTTGATAACGGTTTTCAAAGACTTTAATACTTTCATCAATAAACTCTTCATGTAATGCGACAGGTTGGAATTCTTTTCGTTTTTTGCCTTTTGTTAACCAATCTTGAACGGCTGCAATTTGACTTTCCGTAAATAATAATTCTGGTTTTTTCCCTGTTTTTTTCCAATCTCTTGCCTTATTAAAAAATCGGTTGTGTTCTCGTAAATAACTTTGATCTTTTTTAAGTCGAGTTAAAATATCATCTATATCTTTTTCAAAATCAGATTTTTCGTTCCTTGAAGTTTCTTTGGTCTCATCATTATCCGTAAAATCAATGTATTGTGTTTTTTGGATTGCTTCGGGCAAATCAGCATCGGGAGTCTCTTTAATTTGGAGCGTGATTACCCGTTTATTAAGCTTGGTAATATACTCTAATTCTTCTAAACAATATTTTGATTTAATGGATTCAGGCGTAATGAAAAATAATAGGTTATCCGTTTTTTCCAGTCCTTGATAAATTGCTTGTTCGAATTGTTCTCCTTTTTTAATATCGTGTTGGTCAGTCCAAGTTGTTATACCTTGTTTCATCAATGCCATTCGGACAAGTTCCATTTCAGAGCGATGATTTTCATCATAACACATAAAGGCATCTGTCAAGTCTCCATTTGCCAATTTTTCACCTTCAGCAATAAATTCCGCATGCAAATCTGAAGGAAAACACGGCGGCTGAGTATCCTTAAACTCTGTTTCGAGCCATGCTTTTGCCTTTCGAAGTTCGTCTCCTTTTAGTAAAAAATCATCTGTTTTTTGTTTCTTTTCCCACTCAAGAGCTTGAATCAAAATTTGAGTATGGGTTGCCACATATTCTTGATGTGAACGTAATAAAGTCGTTAAGCCCTTAAATCCTGCATTAAAGTCATCTTGTGATTCCCATTGATAAAGAGGCTTATTATCATCTTGATTTTCACGGAGATAAATCCAATTTAACTTCCCGACCGTAGGGTGCATTTTATTCCAAGTTTCATTATCGGTTGGTTCGATATGAAGAATGGGAATAATTCGCTTTTGTCGTTTAACTGCCAGTTCAATCTCCTTGAGACAATAAGGCGACTTGAGGGCATGGGGTGCAATAACGAAAATGAAGTTTTTGCCTTTTTCAATTCCTTCATCAATTTGATCTTGAAAATCAACCCCTAACGGAATATCTACTTGGTCAAACCACACATTAAACCCTTCATCGGTCAAACGCATGAACAATTTCCAACAAAACTCCAAACTTTCTTTTCGCCCGTAAGAAATGAAAATATCTTTTCCTTCGTCTAATTTTCCACCTTTACCTTTATAAGTTGCTTTTCGAGATTCCAGCAAAAACCGATAATGTAAATCCGAAGGAAAACAAGGGGCTTGTTGTCCACTTTCAAACTCTGTACCCAGCCATGAAATCGCGTTTTGGGTTTGCTCAGGAGGTAGTAAATTTTCTGCTAAATGTCCACTTCGTTCCCATTTCAAAGAACTATCCAAAAACTGGGTGTGATTTCGGACATAAGCTTGATGCGACTGAATTAAAGTAATTAACCCTTTTGCTCCTATTTCAAAATCGTCTAATAACTTGAAATCTTCTTGAGGAATATTGCCATCAAATTTCTCCCGCATATAAATCCAATTGAGCTTCCCAATTGTGGGGTGCATTTTATCCCAAGTTTCCTTGTCGGTTGGTTCGATATGCAAAATGGGAATAATTCGTTTATTTCGTTTGAGGGCAAGCTCGACTTCTTTTAAACAAAAAATAGATTTAATGGAATGTGGAGCAATAATAAAAATAAAATTATCGGCTTTTTCAATCCCATCGTCAATTTGGTCTTGAAAATCAACTCCTAACGGAATATCATTTTGGTCAAACCAAACCTCCAAACCTTCCGAACGCAGACGGTCATGAAGTTTAGTTGCAAAAGCCTTACTTTCGCCTCGTCCGTAGGAAATAAAAACATCCTTGTATTTGGGTTTTGGATTTCTTCGGCGACTGGTAAATAAGAAATCTTGCGCCATATCTGAAAGCCGTGCCGAAGAATTTTTTTCGGCTTGGTGTTTCAAAAATTCTGCCCGATTACATTCTCGAAGAGATAATAATAAATCGTCTGGAAATTGGGCTTGTTGCCACTCCTCAACTTTTTCCTCAATCTGTCTTAATAAACTCGAATATGTTCCTTCAATAAAAGACAAACTTCGAGTGATAAACTGATTATGAATATTTAAAGGCAAATAATGCTTTCGTTCTTTTCCTTCAAATAACCAGCTTCGGGCGTGCTGAATTTGGTGTTCATTCAATAAGAATTCTTTCTTTTCACCTGCTTTTTGCCAATCTAATGCCTGATTTAAGAGCCGTGTATGGGTGCGGTGATACTCTTTATTTTGACGAAGTTGGGCAATAATGGCATCTATATCTTTGTCAAAATCAGACTTTTCATTTTTAGATAATTCTTCGGCAAGTTTATCAACATTGTCCGTAAAATCAACATATTGGAAGTATCGAATTTCTTCCCGAATTTCATCATCAGGCACTTCTTCGATAAGGAGTGGAACAATCCGTTTATTTAACTTTAAAGAAATGTCAATTTCTTGCTGACAATAGATGGACTTCTGAGATTCAGGCGTAATTAAATATAATAAATTATCCGTTCGTTCTAATCCTTGTTGAATTGCATCTTCGAATTGTGTTCCTTTTGTGATGTCTCGTTGGTCAACCCAAGTCGTAATACCATGTTGCATCAATGCCTCTCGAATTCGGAACATCTGCGGACGATGTTTTTCGTCATAACACATGAAAACATCTGTAATCATATCGTCTGCTTCTTTGATACCTTCGCAGACAAATTCGGAGTGTAATCCCGAAGGAAAACAGGGCGGTTGTGATACCAAAAAGTCGGTTTCTAACCAATCTCGTGCATCCTTAAGATCTTGTCCTCTGAGTAATAAATCATTCGATTTTTGTTTTTTTTCCCACTTGAGAGCCTTATCTAAAATCTGAGTATGTAAATCAACATATTCGGTATGAGATTTTAGTAATTTATCAAGCCCTGTAAAACCTGTATCAAAATCATCCAAAGATTTCCATTGTGAAAGAGGTATATTATCATCCTGTTTTTCACGTAAATAAATCCAATTCAATCTCCCTATAGTTGGGTGCATTTTGTCCCAAGTTTCATTATCGGTGGGTTCAATATGCAGGATGGGAATAATCCGTTTTTGTCGTTTAACGGCTAATTTTACTTCCTTGAGACAATACACCGACTTGAGTGCATGAGGTGCAATAACAAAAATAAAGTTGCGTGCTTTTTCAATGCCGTTATCAATTTGGCTCTGAAAATCAACTCCCAGAGGAATATCATTTTGATCAAACCAAACATTGTATCCTGCATCCGTCAGGCGCATAAAAAGTTTCCAACAAAATTCTAAACTTTCTTTTCGCCCGTAAGAGATAAAAATATCTTTAATTTCATCTAATTTTCCACCTTTTCCTTTGTAGTTGGCTTTTCGAGATTCAAGAAGATACAATTTTTGTAAATTAGTGAATCGAATAACAGGATTTTCCGTTTCAGAGGTTTGGCTAATTTTTTCGAAATAACTTTTTCGGTCTCTCTTAGATAATAAGAGAGTGGATTTTTGTCCTGATTTTTCCCATTCTAATGCCTTTATTAATACAGACGTATGAACCTTTAGCATTTCTTGATTTTTTATAAAATCCTGAATGAATTGGTTAATTTCTGTTTCGGTCTGGAGCTGAATAGGTGCAATTTTCTGAAATTCTGGAAACGCTTGATTCAGCGCATCTTTATCTATTTTAGCATGCAGAATAGGAATCACTTTCTTCTCCATTTGGAGAGCTATCTCTAATTGTTTTCTTATTTGCTTTGATTGAAGCGACTGGGAAGAGACGATAAATAGAACACAATTAGAGTGGATAATTTCTAACTCTGATTTTTGAGGAGTTATTTTTTTATCGTCAACATGATGGACTTTAAGTCCTTTTTGAGTCAATTGTTCTTGGAGATTCTCCGAAAATGCCTGACTTTCGTAATCAGTGCCAGTAATAAAGATATCTGTCAAATGTTGCATTTCCACAAAAGATAAAAAAAGTGATAGATATTCAAGACCTTGCAAAATACGAAGTAAAATCTCAAAGTTACAAGGAAGTTTTGGTAAACTTATAAAATCTATTTAGACTCGTATCATAAAGTCTTAGGCTTAATGTTTTTTGTGTCTTTTCATTTATTCCTCAAAAAACTCAACCATGTAACTGATTTAATATATTTGTGATGTGTAATTATTATATCTAAAATAATGCGTAATTATATTGAAAATGAACTCACGGAAGCTCGTGATTTGCTTAATCAATGCCTTGAAAATCAAAATTTTACCCAGCAAATTGAAGCAGGAGTAAAACTATTGGTCAATGCCTTCCAAAATGGAAATAAAGTGCTAACCTGTGGAAATGGTGGTTCACATTGTGATGCAATGCACTTTGCTGAAGAATTGACAGGTCGTTATCGTAATAATCGTCCTGCTTTGCCTGCAATCGCTATTTCTGATCCCTCGCACTTGTCTTGTGTTTCAAATGATTATGGTTTTGAGTATGTTTTTTCCCGCTTTGTGGAAGGAGTCGGGCAGAAAAATGACATTTTGGTAGGTATCAGCACTAGTGGCAACTCTAAAAATATCATTCGAGCCGTAAAAGTTGCCCAAAAAAAGGGAATGAAAACTTTACTTTTATTAGGTAAAGATGGCGGAAAACTCAAAGATAAAAGTGATGTCGAAATTATTGTTCCTCACTTTGGTTATGCCGACCGCATCCAAGAAATTCACATCAAAATCATTCATATTTTCATTTTATTGATTGAGAAACAATTGGGATATTCCGAAGAAAACAGTTAGGATTTTTGATTAAAAAAAAATAAATATGACTACAAAAAATATTACCGAATCAGCATCAAAGTACGAAGCTCTCGAAAAAATGTCTGTGAATGAGTTATTGACCAACATTAACCGAGAAGATAGCACCGTTCCGCAAGCCGTAGGTAGAGCCTTACCTCAAATTGAAAAATTAGTTCAGGAAATAGTCAAACGGATGCAAATCGGAGGACGATTATTTTATATCGGAGCGGGAACAAGTGGACGTTTAGGCATTGTAGATGCTTCGGAATGTCCACCAACTTATGGAGTCCCGTATGATTTAGTAATTGGATTAATTGCAGGAGGTGATTCTGCTATTCGGAAGGCTGTTGAATTTGCTGAAGACGATGAAAATCAGGCATGGAAAGATATTTTAGAATATGATCCTACGTCTAAAGATACAGTCATTGGAATTGCGGCTTCAGGTCGAACACCTTATGTCATTGGAGGGCTTCAAGAAGCTCGGAAAAATGGGCTTTTAACAGGTTCAATTACCTGTAACCCAGATAGTAAAATAGCTCAAGAAGCCAAATTTCCAGTTGAAGTAATTGTTGGTGCTGAATTCGTTACGGGAAGTACACGCATGAAAGCGGGTACTGCTCAAAAACTTGTCTTGAATATGATTTCAACTGCTGTAATGATTCAACTTGGGCGAATCAAAGGAAATAAGATGGTGGATATGCAACTCAGCAACCATAAATTAGTAGATAGAGGGATTCAGATGTTGATGGAAGAAGCTGATATTTCCCAACCCATTGCAGAAAAATTACTTCAAAAATATGGAAATGTCCGAAAAGCGATAGAAAGTTTATAATCGGAATAATACCTTATTTCGAAACTTCTGAAAGTTCTTGAATCAAGGTTTCAATATTTGTAACAATTTCAGGGACAACATTTTGTATTGCAGAAGAAAGCTCAATTGATTGTGCTTGAATTTCAGCAATCGAAACAGCAAAGAGATGAATTTCTGGAAGTTTATCCAAAATAATCAAGCTTTCAACCATATCCTTTAAGCCAATATCATGTGTACTCATAGCACGGGGAAAATCTGAAGAAAATCGAGGCTTAATTAAGCGAATAGTTCCCGCAGGTCGATTGTCTAAAGTAGCATCAATCAAAATGACAGTTGGATAGGTTTCAAAATATTCCATCAAATGAAAACCGCCTGTTCCACCATCCAAAACATCCACATAATCAGGTAGTTTTTGGTTTTCAAAATATCG
The DNA here is from genome assembly GCA_002340355.1 of Cytophagales bacterium UBA2561. Classification (GTDB taxonomy): domain Bacteria; phylum Bacteroidota; class Bacteroidia; order Cytophagales; family Thermoflexibacteraceae; genus UBA2561. The sequence goes on along the minus strand of DDLX01000043.1, from coordinate 217,902 downwards.
AGCTACATGGACTCCTACGCCTTCGTCTCCCATCAAATAATTTCCTATTCCCATAATTAGAATTTTGGAAGTGGTTTGATCTGTCATTCAATTGTATGATTTAAATGTGAATTAATAAACTACGAGTTAAATGTACAAAAATCCTTTAATAAATTAGAGTTCCAACTCATCTACTCATGAATTTCAAATAGATGCAATGTTCCTACCTCATATATTGCATTTATATTTTCTAGTTTTTATATTTCTTAAAGCTATTATTTATAAAAAATTTCATATCTTATAAATCTGATAATCAGATTATTAAAATATTATCATATTTTAAATAGTATAAGTTTAGATAGGTTAGAACAAAAAAAACACAATTTTTTTTAGTCGCTTTTTATGTTTTGGCACGAGTTTGGCGAATGTATCCCCGAACGCAATCAACAAAGAAATTAGACAAGAAAAACAGATTAGAAAATTAGTTAGAGAATATAAAAAGATATAGGTTTTTGATTGGTTGATTAGTTGTTTGTTTGAGTTAAAAAGGCAGTCGGCGCAGTCGGTTGCTTTTTTTATTTTTTATCCCAAAAGTTTCTTGAACTTCCAAAACAAAACTTCCATTCCTCAAGTATCTCTCAGGACATCTTATAATTTCCTGATTTGATAATTTTCCAAAATGCGCCTTATTCGAAACCCTGTTTTATGCCACTATTACTTAACTTATCGATGTAATGCAAGTTGTTCATTTTGTGATATTTGGGAACGTCCTTCGCCATATGTAACACTTGAAAATTTGAAGAAAAACCTTCAAGATTTAAAACGTCTAGGGGTCAAAGTGATTGATTTTACAGGAGGTGAACCACTTTTACATCGGCAATTAGATAAATTTCTAGAATTAGCTCGTTATCAAGGATTTATTACGACAATTACGACTAATGCTTTGCTTTATCCAAAATATGCTGACAAATTGAAAGGTAAAGTTTCTATGTTACATTTTTCATTGGATTCGTCTAATCCCGAAACACATAATCAGTCGAGAGGTGTAAATTGTTTTGATTTCGTCTTAAAATCTATTGAAGTTGCTAAAAGATTAGGAGAACGTCCTGATATTTTATTCACGGTACATTCCGAAAATATTCATGAAATTGAAGACGTTTGGAAAAATATCTGCCTTCCTAATCAGTTGATTCTAATTCTAAATCCTATTTTTGATTATCATGAAATTAAAGCTAATAAATTGACTAGCAATAATTTAAATACATTAAGAAAATGGGCAAAGCAAAAAAATATTTATCTCAATGATGCTTTTTTGATTTTACGGGAAAATGGTGGAAATTCTACTCAAAATCCTGTTTGTCGGGCGGCAAGTAGTTCTATCGTTATTTCTCCTGAAAATGAACTGATTTTACCTTGCTATCATCTCGAAATCGAAAAATTTGCAATTCATAATCAACTTTATGACCTTTGGAAATCCCAAGAAATTCAACAATTAATTCAACAGGAAGGACGTTATGACGAATGTGAAGGTTGTGTAATTAATTGTTATATGCAACCTTCTTTTGCCGTAGAACTAAACTCATACTGGTTTAAGGCATTATCCAGTACACTTAAATACAACTGGCTCAAAGGCACTTGGAAGGATTTAATTTAAAAGAACATATTAGATATTCATTCCTATTTTGATTTTAAAATTATTCATCAATCTCTTTAAAGTTCATCAAACAATGAATCAGATAAATGTAAGAATTTTAGCTATTTTTAGTTTTTTAGTGTTGTCTCCAATACTAGAAACCTCTGCTCAAAATACCTCAATCGGGTTACGATTAGGAAGCAATTTAGCTAATGTGAGTGGCAAAAATACAGACGATAATTCAATAAACCTCCGAACAAATTTTGGTGCCTTACTGACTTATAGTATCTCATCTGATTTTGGAATAACAGCAGAAATCAACTATTCGGGTAAAGGCTCAAAAAACTCAGAATCAGATATTAATATAAATTTAAATTATTTAGAAATTCCAATCTATGTCAATTATTTTTTAGGAAATCCTGAGGCAACCTTTCGTCCAAAACTCATCTTAGGAGGGTATCTGGGATATTTGATGAGTGCCAAAGTAGCGCGAGCAGATGTTTCAGGAAGTTATAGTAATTCGGATGTTGGCTTGCTTTTAGGAGGTGGGGGACATTATCGTCTTAAAGGGGATAATTGGCTTAATTTTGATGTACGTTATAATCTTGGATTGTCAAATATTACGCCTCGTTTACCTAATGATTTAGCACTTCGAAATGGTGTTTTATCGTTAAATTTAGCTTGGACTTTTCCACTCGGAAACTATGAATTCTAAAAAAATCCCGAAATTGTGGCAAAATATTTATGATAAAATCCTGCTTCCTCAAAACTTTGGGGAAGTTTATTATGAACTTTTCGCCGATTACAATGCCAATACGTTACTTAATTTACACCTTATTCTATTTTTGTACTTTTCAAAGTTTTTTAAATGCCCAAACGCACTACCCTAAACGAGAAATGCGGGGAGTTTGGATTGCTACAGTCTTAAATATTGATTGGCCTACTTCCAAAGATCAAAGTCCCGAACGCCAACGAAAATATTTCCGTTGGATTTTGGATAATCATCAAAAAAATGGAATTAATGCCATATTTGTACAAGTACGAACAGCATCAGATGCTTTGTATTCCAGTAAGTTAGCTCCTTGGTCAGAATGGTTAACAGGAGAACAAGGAAAAAGTCCTGAGCCTTACTACGATCCTCTCAAATTTATGATAGAAGAGGCTCATCAACGCGGAATGGAATTTCATGCGTGGCTTAATCCTTATCGTGTATCTATCTCGTCATCAAATAATTGTGATTATCATATTTCCAAAAAATATCCTCAGTGGTGTGTTCAATATGGAAAAAATAAATACCTAAATCCTGGGATTCCAGAGGTTCGACAACATATCAAAGCCATTGTTTCAGAACTAGTAGAAAAATACGATATTGATGGGATTCATTTTGATGATTACTTTTATCCATATCCCATCAAAGGTTGGGATTTTAATGACCAAGCAACCTTCGGAAAATACAATTATGGAATTCAAGATAAAGCCAAATGGCGAAGGCGGAATATTAGTTTGATGATTGAAATAGTTGCAAAAGAAATCAAAAAAATGAAGCCTTACCTTAAATTTGGTATTAGCCCTCCAGGAGTTTGGCGCAATAAAAAAAATGATCCTTCTGGTTCACCAACAAACGGCGTTTATACGGCTTATGATAATTTATATGCCGATATAAGACTTTGGTTATCAAGAGGATGGATTGATTATGTTGTTCCTCAGATTTATTTTAGTTTCGACCATAAGTTAGTACCTTATAAACCTTTAGCCAAGTGGTGGTTCAAAAATTCATTTGATAAACATTTATATATTGGACAAGCTGCCTATAAAATCAACCATAATACAGATAAGAGTTGGCACAACACTTCACAACTTCCTCAACAAATCCAATTTAATCGTCAGTTCAGGAATATCAAAGGAAGTGTCTTTTTTAGCTCAAAATCCATTACTCGTAATTATGGTCATTTTCAAGACTCTTTACGTTTGAAACTTTATAAATATCCCGCCCTTGTACCATCTATGCCTTGGAAAGATAAAATCCCACCAAATCCACCTCAAAATTTGGAAGTTTTTAATACGAAGTCAGGTGTTTTATTAGTTTGGGAAAAGCCTAAAATTGCCTCTGACCATGAAACGGCAAGTTATTACGTCATTTACCGTATTCCCAAAGGAGAAAAAATAGATCTTTCAAATCCTCAAAATATTTTGAGAATTCATCGTCAAAAAAATAACATATTTCTGGATAAATCAGCAAAAAATGAAGCTGAGTATGCTTATTTCATCACTGCAATTGATCGATTACATAATGAAAGTTTACCGTCTTATTCAGTTAAGATACAAACTCAAATTTCAGCTCCTACGGCTTCTTATCAACCTATGTCATCTATGGGAAGTTTAACTGATTTTTTGAAAATTTTCTTCAAAATTTACTTGAAATACAACAAAATTTAAAAAGTGTATTATTTTATTTAGGGTAATTCGGTAGGGTAATAAATTTGCATATCTCTAATACGCTTTTGAGCCTTTGCCTGTAAGACCTCATTAGCTCCCTGTACAAAATGCCTAGCAGTCTTTAAGTACTTCTTACTCAGGTTAAAATGTACTGTGGCATCTTCTCGGATTTTAAGTTTTCGAACTCCATTTGGAGTAAGACTATGAAATCGGAGGGTCAATATATACCAAAAAATATCTTCTGTTTCCACCTTAATCTCTGCCAGTTGCTCAAAAGTGATCAACATCCGTCTAACACTTGATCGGAAGAGTCTAAGTTCCAGAAAATCAGATTGATATTCAAATTGAAGACCTTCGCCTGTCAGGTTTAGTACACCGTAATTTTTAGTAACTCCTCTGAAGAAATAAACAGGCACACTTTGCATAAAAGCAATTATTTAAATGAAAAAAATATTTTTGCAAATGTAAGAATTTTCAAACCTACTAAAATTTTTAGAAAAAATATCTGACAAAAATGACACATTTACGAAGCATCCAACCAAAAATTTTGAGGAAGTATTTTGTATTTAACATTTTTTATATAAAATACAATACACAAATTAGTAATTAAAAATGCTGGTTGTCAATATTTTAAATTTCCTATTTTGAATTGAATCTTACAAAAGGTTAGAGGATATTAGAATTTATCTGTAACTTTGCTCTTTCTATTTAGTCCTTGATGTAATAAATACTTAAACTAGAACGACTCCGAATTCTATGGATAATCCGATTGTAAAAAAATTAGAGGCGCTTATAAAACTCCAGAATGTTGACTCTCAGCTTGATGAAATCAAAAAAGTTCGTGGTGATTTGCCTGAAGAAGTACAAGACTTAGAGGATGAAATTGAAGGCTATCAGACACGTATTAAAAAGTTTGAGAGTGAGTGTGATTTGCTCAAAGACGAAATTAAAAATCTCAGAACTGCCATTAAAGATTCCGAACGCCTCATCGAGAAATACGAAAAACAACAAAACGATGTTCGGAACAATCGAGAATTTGATGCCTTAGCTAAAGAAATCGAACTCCAAGATTTGGAAATTCGAATTTGTAATAAGAAGATTAGAGAAGTTGAAGAGCGTATTGATAAAAAAGAAGGAATGATTGGCGATACCAAAGAAACGATGGTAGAACGCCAAAAAGATTTAGATAACAAGCGAACTGAACTAGAAGTTATCCTTAAAGAAAATGAGGAAGATGAGCGCAAACTTCTCAAAGATCGAGAACGCCGAACTAAACAAGTTGAACCTCGTTTATTGCATGCTTACAACCGATTACGAAAAGGCTCGCGTAATGGATTAGCTGTTGTTTCTGTTGAACGACATGCCTGTGGAGGGTGTTTTAATATTGTTCCTTTACAACGACAGGCTGAGGTTAAGGATCGTAAGAAAATCATCGTTTGTGAGCATTGTGGACGTATTTTTGCCAATGTAATTGATGTGATTGAGGAAGAAGCACCTAAACGCAAAACACGTAGGAAATCAACCCGTAAAAAAAGAACAACAACCAGAACCACAAAGAAAAGAGCTACAAGGACACGCGCCAAAAAATAAATACCCCAAAGTTATATGTTAATTTTTGGAGTGTTCCGATGTTTCGAGACCTTTCACCAAGTGTTAGGATTAAACCGAAAATCATCATGAGTCGTTTTTTATGGATTTTTTTACTCCTTACAGGATGTCATCTTTGGGATAAAGAGCCTCAGAATTTATACACCTCTGAAAAAGCCTTGCAAACACCCGCAGGAATTCAGCAAGCCTTAACGGGGGTGTATGATGGTTTACAAAGTCCAAATTTATACGGAGGAAATTTGTGGCTTGTAGGTGAGTTGTTAACAGGAGAATTGCAAAAATCTGGAAAAAGTCCTATTCCTAAAGTTTATCAGGAGTTTTTAGAACGAGAAATTTCGCCTAGTAATTCTATCGTCTTAGGAATTTGGAAGGATGCTTATGATGTCATCAATCGGACAAACCGAATCTTAGAAAATATAAACGTTATCTCTGATACGACTACTCGAAACCAAGTCAAAGGAGAATGTCTATACATTCGGGGACTACTTCATTTCGAGTTAAGTCGATATTTTTCTAGTTTGGACAGTGGTTTGGCTGTACCCTATATCAAAGAGGTAGCAACAAGTTCTAACTTTTATCCTGTAAGAGATTCTATTTCTGTATTTTATGAAAAATTAATTCAGGATTTTGACGAAAGTTCAAGTTTGCTTTATGCCAAAAGTACGAATCCCAATCAAGCTAATTTTTGGGCAGTCCAAGCTACTTTAGCCCGCCTTTATTTTCAGCAAAAAAATTATGATAAAGCCTTCTCTTTGGTCAATAAAATTATTGAAACAAGTCCATTTTCATTAAGTAAATCAGTTTCAGATATATTTTCAGAAAGCCAAGATACTGAAACTTTTTTCCGACTTAAAAGTACAACCTCTGACAATTCTACTACTTTTTTAGATGACTTTTATAATCTCAAAAAAGTACAAGGAGGGTATTTTTCTGTTGCTTCTTCATTTAAATCCGTTTTGGATAAAGATTTTAATGACCAAAGGCGTTTTTTATTTTATCTTTTTGAAGGAGGAAAAGTTTACATTCGTAAATTTGATGCTACAAACTCACCTGATGGAATGCCACTTCCTCTAATTCGATTACCTGAAATATATTTGATTCGGGCAGAGATTTTGGCTGAAAATCAAGGAGATATAAACATTATTCGAGAAGATTATAATCAGATTCGAGTAAGAGCAGGACTCCCTGAAGATAAAGCTACTTTTTCGCCTTTTGCTTTGTTACGAAATATCCGAGAAGAACGCCTCAAAGAATTAGCATGGGAAGGCGACTTATATCATGATAAGAAACGAAAAGGTGAAAATTTTGGAAACCTTACAGCACAAGACAACCGCTTAGTCTTACCTATTCCAGAACGAGAAATTATATTAAATCCCAATTTAGTACAAAACTCAGGCTATTAATAACTTATTTTATCTTTTTCATGTTTCGTTTTTAAAGCTAATCTAAACAAATTCAACAAATGAAAGTAACCCATATTATCGGTATTATTATCATTGCAATTGCAATGGGAATTGTCATTACTTCGGCAGGTGATGCCAGCCAGTACGTTGACTTCAAAACTGCCCGAGATTTAGCTTCTGAAGGTAATACAGATGAGATTCATGTAGTTGGTGATTTACCTAAAAATGCTAAAGGAATTGTAACAGGTGTTCAATATGACCCACTTAAAAACCCCAATTATTTAGCCTTTGATTTACAAGATGAGAAAGGCGAAATCGTTCAAGTGGTTTGTCATAAACCACCTGCCTCCATGCGGGATTTTGAGAAATCCGAAAAAGTTGTAGTCATCGGAAAATACAAGAATGAGAAGTTTGTAGCTAGTGAAATTTTGATGAAATGTCCTTCAAAATATGAAGAAAAGCAAGTTAAGGCAGCTGCATAGAAAATTTTTAACATCAATTTCCTTTGACAAATCTTACATATTTTTGTCAAAGGAAACTATTAAAAAACAAGTAATTAAAAAATATTAAGCTGCTGTTCCTTCTGCTTTTTCCTCCTTATCCCCTACTTCCTCTTCTTCTGATTCCTCAAAGATTTCGGGAGCATATAAATTTAAAATATTAAACCACATAATGAGTTTTTTTACATCTGAAGGATAAACACGATCTTCATCAAACTCAGGAACAATTTCTGCAATAAAATCAATCAAGCCATCATTATTTTTAGGAACTTGTAACTCAGCTTCGGGATATTTTTCTTTTACCGCTTTTAGTACCGCTAATAAAGAAACTGACCCCTCGGTTGTAACTGTATAAATCGAAATTTCCTTCAATACTGAAACTCGATAATTGACGTTTGTAACGATCTTCTTCTTTTTTTTATCCAGCGTTTCTAAAATGACTCCTGAACGAGTAGGCTTTACAATTCGATACAATCCCGGTTTTCCTGCAACCGCCGCAATGTCTTTTAATTTCATGTTTACAGTTAATTTTTTGATATGCAATAATCTGCATTTGTTTTAGGAACCAAACCCTTGATTTGAACAAATATTCTAATTCTTCTGATTTAGTTGATGAATAAACTCTAAGACTTCTGCTCGTCCTTGTTTTTTGAGCGAAGACGTGTAGAAATAACGTGGCATAGCCTCCCAAAATTCCAACATTTGTTTCCGATAACGCTCAATTTGTGCTGTAATTTTACTCTTCGGAAGTTTATCTGTTTTGGTAAAAATAAGGCAAAACGGAATTTGTCGCTCACCTAACCAAAGCATAAAATCAGAGTCATTGGCTTGCATGGGATGTCGTATATCTACCAATACAAACACACAACGCAAATTAGAACGATTCGTTAAGTATTCTTCAATCATTTTGGTAAACTGATATCGTTTTTCTTTGCCTGTACTCGCCCAACCATAACCTGGCAAATCTACCAAGTACCAATTATCATTAATCTTGAAATGGTTAATCAATTGTGTTTTCCCTGGTTTTGCCGAAGTTTTCGCCAGTTTCGTTTGGTGCGTAAGCATATTAATGAGGGACGATTTCCCTACATTCGACCGCCCAATAAAGGCATATTCAGGAAGTGTAGGGCTAGGGCATTTTCGATAATCAGTATTACTGATAACAAAACGAGCCGATTTAATTTGCATTTTTTAGAATTTTTGGGGTAAAATTCTAACAATTGTCTCTAAAAATCAAGTTCCTTGCCCAATTTTGCAATTTATTAGGATAAAATTCATTCCTTCTAAAAATAAAACGCCCTTTCTTATAAAACACGTAAACAATATGAATTTATTTTATCGAGAGCTTGGTACTGAGCATAAGAATTCAGGAAATCCATCCCTTTTGATTTTACATGGTTTATTTGGCTCATGCGATAACTGGTTAACCCTCAGCAAAAAAATTGCTCAGAAATACCACGTTTTGCTGATTGATCAACGCAATCATGGACGTAGCCCTCACCATAAAAACCATGATTATGAGTCACTTAGCAAAGACTTATATGAATTTATCCAACAACAAAATCTCCAGAAGCCTGCTTTAATTGGACATTCAATGGGTGGAAAAACAGTGCTTTTTTTAGCCAAAAATTATCCTAAAATTTTTGACCGTCTATTAATTGCTGATATGGGAATTAAATCATATCCTGTTCGACACCAGAAAATTTTAGCAGGTTTTAATGCAGTGAATTTAAGTATTTTAAAAAGTCGGAAACAAGCTGATGAAATTTTAGCCCAATATGAGCCTAGTCTGGGAGTACGACAATTTTTATTAAAAAACTTGTATCGAAACGATACAAATCAATTCGATTGGCGCATTAACTTACCTGTTTTAACAGAGCAAATTGCAAATCTAGGACAATCATTGCCCATAGGTGAACCAATTACAGGAAAAATCTTGTTTTTGCGAGGAGAAAAGTCAAATTATGTTCCCGTTGAAGATTTTCAAATAATTAAAAACCGATTCCCTACGGCTCAAATCACTACCCTTCGAGGAGCTGGACATTGGCTACATGCCGAAAAACCAGCTGAATTCTTAGAAATGGTCTGGAAGTTTATGGCGTTTTGATATATTTGATTTATAAAATAATTTTATTATAGCTTATAACTATTTATCTACTTTAGCCCTTTCAAAAACATGAAATCAGAAGCCGTTACTAAATTTAATGAACAACTTGAAATTTTTAAAACATTCATACAAGATGGTACAAGACTAGTCGTTAATTATGCTCCTAGAGTCGTATTAGCTTTGTTTGTTTTATGGGCTGGAATGCGAATTATTAAACATCTTGTTCGTCTTCTGGATAAAACTTTCGAACGCATTAAAATGGATGTTTCTTTACGTCCTTTTTTACGCTCATTAGTGAGTTTAACTTTGCAAACACTCTTGGTGATTTCAGTTGCTTCTACGTTAGGGATTAAAACTACTTCATTCGTAGCAATTGTTGGAGCAGCAGGTTTGGCAATTGGCTTAGCCTTACAAGGTAGCTTATCTAATTTGGCAGGTGGTGTTCTGATTTTGTTATTTCGTCCCTTTAAAGTGAATGATTTGATCGAAGCACAGGGTTACAAAGGACACGTCCGTGAAATTTCAGTTTTAGTTACAATTTTACAAACTCCTCAAAATGAAGCAATTATTATTCCTAATGGTCCTTTGATTAATGGAAACATTGTTAATTATACGAGTCGAGGATATATTCGAGCAGATGTTGCATTTGGTGTTTCTTATGATAGTGATATCCAAAAAACGAAAGAAGTTATTCAGAAAGTTTTAGAAGATCATTCGAAGATTCGTAAAGATCCTGCTCCTTCTGTGAAAGTCCTTGCGATGAATGCTAGTAGTGTTGACTTTTTGGCTTTGCCTTATTGTCATCCTGATGATTATTGGGACGTATTTTTTGATTTAAACGAACAAATTAAAATTACACTAGACGAAAATAACATTGAAATTCCATTTCCTCAGCAAGTAATTCATTTAAAAAAATAATATTTTTATTGATAGATTTAGAAAAAATCCTAACCCTATTTTTAGAATTGGGGTCGGATTTTTTTATGAAATTTATTCAAAAATCACCCCATTATAAATTATATTTTCGGGTTCTTCTGTCTTGGGATTATATAAAAAACCATTAATCAAAATGTATTTTACTTCCTTTCCTTTGTAAATCACAAAACTTGGATTTTCATCTAAATTAACAGCCTTAGGCTCTTCGGCATCATTAATCACAATATTACAAGGAAAAGGCGAAAACTTAGGTATTCCACTTCTATTTTTAGATGGGATTTCTACGTAATTTTTAGGTTTTCCTGACTTAATTCGAAGTCGTATAGCCGTATAACCATTTAATAATAAAGATTTGAAATTCAGTTCTTCCATTTCCTCAAGAGAGGAATATTCTCTACGAAAAACTTTCCCGAATTCGGCTCGTAAACCTGTACAGTTAATATCACTATGTCCGTGATACATAAATAACTCACCTACATTTTGAATCGAGCCTCGATAATAAAAATCACGATTTTCATTGTATTGAATTTCTTGGCGATTTATGGTAATATCAGTCGATATATCGGTATCAAAAATGCGAAAAGTCAATTTTTTCAGACGAATATCCTTGAGTACAGAACGGTTGCTAGGTATTTTTTTATAAGAAGCTGTAGAATATTTTTCATAGTTTTTTCGAGCAATAGAAATAAACCCACCCATCAAAAGCCCAAAGTTCATCTTTCTAACAAATTGACGTTCAGGATCTTTAGGGTAAGCTCCTGACTCGACTAAAATCGTGGCTGTTCCCCATTTTTGGATATTATCCCCAAAAGCTCTGGCATTATATCCATCATAATATCGTCCGATTCGTTCAGGAATGTACTCCGATAATAATTCATTTAATTCTCCAATTAATTGCATTGCATTCTGTCGCGTTTTATTAACCGAACGCCTTGAGTTGAAAGGTGGCGCTAAAAATGAAATCGTAGCGGGGTTATTACGTTGCGTAGCATGGTGTCGTCCTTGATCATGTAAATTAAACCCCCAATCCGCATCCAAACTGTCACGAATATGTTTCAAAAGTTGAGATTCAGGGGAAGACAATCGTCTGGCATCCCGATTCAAATCAATTCCAACAGCATTATATCGACTGAACCGTTCCGCTCCGTCAGGGTTCAACATAGGAATAAAATACAAACTGACGTTTTCCAAAATTTCCTTTTTCAAGGAATCCAGCTCATTCGGTCTTCCAAAAAAATTAAAAATATCAAAAATTGCTCCTGTCGCAGTAGGTTCATTACCGTGCATTTGAGACCATAAAAAAACACTAGTTTTACCTGTCCCTATTCTCACCAAATGAATCGGACGATTTTCAATAGATTTCCCAATTAGTTTGACTTCAAATCCATATTCTTTTTTGGCTTTTTGAAGCAAAGACTGAATATCAACATTCTTAAAACGGCGATCTTTGAGGGAATTTTCTCGGTATTCTTCATAATTATTGAGTAATAAACGAACAGTTTCTTTCACGTTTTTAGGGAGGTTTTCAGGTGAATTATCATTTTGTGCTTGTGCATAAACTGCAAAGCAAATTAACATACCAACTCCGCAAAAACCTATCAGTTGAGAAAAAATCCTTTTGAACATATCTTTAATTAGTTTAGTAAAATTTGCTTGATTATCTTATTTCATCTTTCAAGTCCTTGACTGGGACTATTCTTAGTACATCTCTAATAATTCTTTGGCACTTTGAACAGCACTTTTTCCGAAGTTTTTTCCTCCAATCATTTGAGCGATTTCTGTAATCCGTTCTTGAGCAGAAAGTTTACGAATATGGCTTATTGTTTCTGATTTTCCATTTTCTTTATAAACAAAAAAGTGCGTTTTTCCATTTGCTGCTGTTTGAGGTAAATGGCTGATAACTAGCAGTTGATGTTCGCGTGCCATTTCATTCAATAATTGACTGACCTTAATGGCAATTTCACCTGAAATTCCTGTATCAATCTCATCAAAAATAATCGAAGGCAAAGCCATTTTTCCTGCTATCATTCGTTTCAGACATAACATCAATCGAGAAAATTCCCCTCCCGAAGCTGCATTTTTGAGTGGTTGCGGAGCTATTCCTTTATTTGCACTAAACAGAAATTCGATTATATCACATCCCGAAAGATCAGGTTTACGCGGTGTGATTTGAAGCTCAAACCGAGCATTTTGCATTCCGACAAATTGGAGTTTGGAAACTAGTTCTTTTTGAATTTTGGGTGCAATTTTTTGGCGTGAAGCCGTTAATTTTTTGCCTTGTTTGAGCAGTTTTTTGTAGGCTTCAGCTCGATTTTTATCTAAGTTTTCTAGTTCTTCATCAAAATTAGCGGCTCGTTCTGTTTTGATACGTAATTCTTCTCGAATAGAAATTAACTCACTAACTGCCTGTACTTTATGTTTGTTTTGGAGATGGTAAATCTGACTTAATTGATTCTGAATTTCTTCAAATTCATCTTGATCGAAAAACAGACTATCTTCTTCATTATTAATTTCTTGTGCAATATCTTGAAGTTCAAAAGAAGTACTTTCGAGCCGTTGATAAAGTTGTTGATAATTTTTGGAAAATTCAGCAATTGGTCGTATGGTTAACAAAATAGACTGAATCAAATTTTCAGCAGAAAATTCTGACTTAGATAACTGTTCCGACATTAAATTAAGATTGGTTTTAATCATTTCAGCATTTTCCAACTTATTTAATTTCTGTTCCAAATCTTCTTGGCTAATATCATCCAATTCGGCTTTTTCCAGTTCTTGAAATAAAAAAGTTTGATAATCTAATTCTTGTGTAATTTCTTGGGCTTCTTTTTTTAGCTTTTGATAAGCTTTTTCAGCTTTTCGATAGACTTGATAAGTTTTTTGGTAAATCTGGAAAATGGATTGATTTTCAGCGAAAATATCTACAAGTTCTCGTTGGTAATTTTCTGACCCTAAAAGTAACGTATCATGTTGGGAATGAATATCTAATAAACGCGTAGAAATTCTTTTTAAAGTGGCTAAATTTACAGGCGTATCATTAATAAATGCTCTTGATTTTCCATTTGGTGAAATTTCTCGGCGAATGAGGCAAGGATTTTCATAATCCAAATCTAATTCATCAAATAAGTCCGTTAAAGCATACGAAGCGACTTCAAACTCAGCTTCGATAATACATTTCTTATCATTAGAAAATAAGGATTTAGAATCAGCTCGTTTTCCCAACAATAAGCCTAATGCCCCCAACATAATGGATTTTCCTGCTCCTGTTTCGCCTGTGATGATATTTAAGGCAGATGAAAGCGTAATGTCTAATTTTTTGATTAAGACATAATTTTTTATCAATAGATTTTTAAGCATAATCTATCTAAAATCATTTATTATCAATTGGTTATGTCAAGGCGACTTAACACAGCATTGTACTTAAAACTTCGCTTGAACTTTACAAATCTACAAATCTGGCAGGAGTCACAAACTATTTTTGGAGGAAAAAACAAGAATGCAATCTTAAAAATTTGAGTTTTAGTTTGTTGTTATGGCTATCGTAGCGATACTCAAGGATTTACAGTTGGCTTCAAAAATAGGGACGGCACAAGCTTCTAGTGTAGAACCTGTCGTGATCACATCATCCACTAATAAAACTCTTTTATTTTGAAGTAATTCAGGTTGAGTAATAGCAAAAATACCTTTCACATTCTCTCGGCGTTCGTGTAGATTTTGAGTTTTAGTTTGTGAAATATTGGCTATAATACGCTCTAAAATTTTGGTATTCATTTCAATTTCAAGTCCCTCGGCAATTCCTCTAGCAATGGCATCACACTGATTATATCCCCGTTGTTTTAGTCGATTTGAATGTAAAGGAACAGGTAATATTACATCAAATTTCTTTGCAAAACCTTCTTTTTTCAAAGTAATGCCGTACAATTTCCCCAGTAATTCTCCTATATCTTCCTGCCCATAATATTTGAGTTGATGTAAAAGTTTCTGAACGATGCCTCCTTTGATAAACTTTAGAAAAGCGAAGGCATATTCAATTTCTATCAAACCCCAAAACTTTTGATGCATCAAATTATCAGGGTCTTTGTGAAAGTCTGTTTTGGGTAAATCAACACGACACCGAGTACAAATCGTAGTTTCACCTTTCATAAGCGGTGCATGACAACCCAAACAATACTCAGGAAAAATTAAAGATATAAAATCAGCAAATAATTCAGATAACATATTATTAGGTAAATGATTAGAATATTAAGAGTCTTAGGCTAACGTCTTAAAAATAAAAAATGTAATCGTAAACTTAAACTTTAGGACTATTTTTGTCTTGAAAATAAATTTAACGTTTGATTCATTTTATTTCTTCGCTTGTTTTTGTCATCTTTGTTATTTATTCGAGAAGGTTCAATTTAGAGTAGAGCCTTGAACCTCAAAATCAAAAGACGTGAAAGCCAAAAGAAATATTACAGACCAATTATCTCGTCGCTTTTTATTAATTGTTCGTGAAGAAGATACTTTTGCGGAGAAATTTACCGTTCCATTTACTTCAGCACGATTCATTGTATTGGTTTTTGCATTCCTGTTATTTTCATTTGGCATTAGTTTAATTGTTGTGAATACTTTTTTTGTATATGGTGGCAAGAATATTGAACGTGACCAGTATTTCGCTTTATTAACTCAAGTAGAGCAATTACAACAAGAACTAAGTAATCAGGAGAATTATTTGGCTAATTTTAAAAAATCAATGGCAGGAGAAATTATTATAGATTCTGCTGATTTGAAAAAACCCACCCATAAGATTGAACCTGATGAAAAAAAGTTATTATATCGTCATCCAACCGAAACACAATTGCGTCAAGAGTTTGAAGGTGGAGAATCTGACCTTACCAGCCTAAATGAAACCGAAGATATTCAGTCTTTATTATTGTTCCAACCTTTGGATGGAGTGGTTTCACGAGGATTTAAAGCCAAAGAAAAACATTACGGTGTAGATATTGTCGCTAAAAAAAATGAACCAATCAAAAGTATTGCCGATGGAACAGTTATTTTTGCCTCATGGACACAAGATTCAGGCTATGTGATTGGAATCCAGCATAAAAATCAATTGGTTTCTTACTATAAACATAATGCTATATTGCATAAAGAAGTGGGGGATATAGTTAAGGCAGGAGATATTATTGCAGTAATTGGCAATTCAGGGGAATATACAGATGGACCTCATTTACACTTTGAATTATGGTATAATGGGACTCCGATTGACCCTGCAAATTTTATTTCATTCTAAGTTTAAAATTTTAGCCATCAAGATTAAAAACTTGAAAAAGGCTGATTATCAAAAATATAATGTTAAATGGGCATGTTTAATCGCAAAGACCAAAAAAGCTCAGGTAGTTCTGCACCCATCTCATCAAGCTCACCGACTTCTAAAGGAAGCGATGTTCGAAATATTATTGGTGTAGGAACAACCATTAAAGGAGACATCGAAACCGAAGGAAGTATTCGGATTGATGGAGTTTTGAAAGGAAATATCCAAGCAAAAGGCAAGCTCGTAATGGGAGCTGAATCCTCTGTTGAAGGAGATATCATTGCTGAAAATGCAGATATTGAAGGAAAAGTAACAGGAAATTTACAAATTAAACAACGGCTTGAACTCAAATCAACGGCTAAGGTGACGGGAGATATTCGCACTAAACGCTTGGTGATTGACGAAGGGGCGATTTTTGAAGGAGCTTGTTATATGGGCGAAGGCTCAAAAGGCTCAGGAAACCAAAAACGTAATGAGTCCCCAAGAGGAAAAACCGCACCAAAAGCCAATTAGAAAATACTTGATTTTTTCAGGTATTGCTATAGAAATGATAATTGTCATTTTTTTAGGAGCATGGGTAGGCGATATTGCCGATGATTATGTCAAAAATGAGACGCCTATCTTGGTGCTTGTAATGATGTTAGTAGGTGTGGCTATTTCCATTTTTATTTTATTAAAGCGTATTAAAAATCTGTAGTGTAAAACCTATTTTTGTATCTAATTTGAAAACAAAAAATTCATATCGAGACTTGCTCATTTTTTCGTGTTTAGTTACACTGGGTGTATTAGGTGTTTATGTGATTTTTCCGAGTTGGATTGTTGGGTTTACATGGATTATCTTAGCCTATTTTATTGGCATTACATTTCTCACAAATTTATTAATGAACAGAGGTACGAAAGGGGATGCGTATGATTTTTATAACTATACGATGTCTTCCGTAGCGGTTCGTCTTTTACTTTCAGCGGGAATTTTATTTGGTTATTACTATAATTTCAGCGAAAATCAATATTTATTCACTTTTACGTTTTTTATTTTATATTTCCTCTTCACGGGGTTTGAAATTCGGATACAGTTATCTAAATTGCGCCAAAAACAAGGAAGTACTAATACCCATGAAAAAATATAACTTCTACGCTATTTTCAGCTTAACCCTATTTTTTAGTGTCTTTTCCCTTTTTGCTGAAGACGGACACGGACATGATGACCATGCCGAAGGCAAAAAGTCGTCTGAATTTAGTGCCAAGGACTTAATTATGCACCATATTGGTGACTCGCATGAGTGGCATATTGCAGATATTGATGGACACCCTGTCAGTATTCCGTTGCCTGTTATCCTTTATACAGAAGGAAACTTTGATGTTTTTCTTTCGAGTGAGTTTCAACATGGAACAGCTATTGTTGAAAAAGGAGACCGAAAATATTCAATTCATCACGAGCATATTGAAGAAGCAAGTGGAAAGTCAGTCGTTGATTTATCAGTTACAAAGAATGTTGCTTCAATGATGCTTGGTGCTGCTATCATTATTTTAATTTTTACAAGTGTAGCAGGTTCTTATAGAAACCGAGAAGGACAAGCTCCAAAAGGTTTACAATCATTTATGGAGCCACTCATTTTATTTATTCGAGATGATATTGCCATTCCTAACATTGGTGAGAAAAAATATAAAATCTACCTACCTTATTTATTAACACTTTTCTTTTTTATCTGGATTAACAACTTATTAGGGTTAATTCCTACGGGTGCAAATGCTTCTGGAAATATTGCTTTTACAATGACATTAGCTCTTTTCACCCTGATTATCACTAATATCTCAGGTAATAAAGATTACTGGATGCACATTCTCTGGACACCAGGTGTTCCACTTCCATTGCGCGTTATCATGTTACCTGTAGAAATTATTGGTATTTTTACAAAGCCCTTTGCTTTGATGGTTCGTCTTTTAGCGAACATTACTGCAGGACACATTATTATCTTGAGTTTATTAAGTTTTATTTTCATCTTCAAAAGTGTTGCTGTGGGAATTCCTGTAACAGCATTCGTAATTGTAATGAACTTCTTAGAGTTATTTGTTGCAGCATTACAGTCATATATTTTCACACTTTTAACAGCATTATTTATTGGTTTAGCAGTTGCTGAACACGACCATCATTAGAAATTCAAGTCTATCAAGTTTTTAATTTGATAGGCGTAATTATATATTGTTTTTTAAGCATTTTTTACATCTAAATTATATTTGAAATGTTCTCTAATGTATTATTAGAATTAGTCGGTAACATCAGCTCATTAGGTGCTGGTGTTGGTGCTGGACTTGCTGTAATGGGAGCAGGTATGGGTATTGGTCGAATCGGTGGTAGTGCTATGGAAGGTATGGCGCGTCAACCTGAGGCGGCAGGTCAGATTCAAACAGCAATGTTGATTGCAGCAGCCTTGGTAGAGGGTGCAGCACTTTTCGCTATTGCAGTCTGTTTCTTGATTGCAGGGAATGTCTAAAAAAAATGAATCTCGGATGGGTTAGCTATCCGAGATATTTTTTATGTTTGAAAGTGAAATATAATTTAGTGTTTGTCTTTTTGATATTCTTCCCTTTTTCTAATTAAACTACTTTATTTTAATAACATAAAACCGAATTACGAACATGGAATTGGCTACCCCGGGGATAGGTCTTATATTTTGGACAACCCTAATTTTTGTAATCGTCATTTTCTTATTGAGCAAGTTTGCATGGAGTCCTATTCTTGCGGCGGTGAATGCCCGTAATGAGTCCATTGATAAAGCCTTAAAATCAGCAGAAGAGGCAAAATCAGAAATGGCAAAATTGCAAGCAAACAATCAAGCTCTTTTGAAAGAAGCACAGTCTGAAAAAGATAAAATCTTGAAAGATGCTAAAAAGGAAGCAGATCGTATTATTTCAGAAGCTTCAGAAAAAGCTACTTCAGAAAGTAACCGAATTTTAAAAGCGGCACAAGACGAAATTCAAGCTGAAAAGAATTCCGCTTTGAAAGAAGTAAAGAAAGAAGTGGCTCAATTATCTTTAACAATTGCTGAGAAAGTAATTCGAGAGCAACTCAAAGATGATGCTTCTCAGAAAACGCTTGTAACAAAATTCATGGCGGAAAACAAGTTAAACTAAGTTTTAAACCTTAAAAAGTTAAGCCCATGTCTGAAGTCAGAGTAGCTTCTCGATATGCTAAATCGTTAATTGAGCTTGCCCAAGAAAAAAGTATCTTGGAAGATGTTCATAACGATTTACATCTTTTTGAGAAAACTTGTCAGGAAAGTCGTGATTTGCGCCTGATGCTCAAAAATCCAATTATCACTAGTGATAAAAAATTAAATGCTATTAAAGCCATTTTTGGCAGTTCCTTTTCTCAGGTTTCGATGCTTTTCATGGAAATTGTTTCTCGAAAAAATCGAGAGCCTTTGTTGTATTCTATTTCTCAGGAAGTGCATCGTCAATACAACGTTTTGAAAGGAGTAGAAAGTGCTACAGTAACTACTGCTATACCATTGGATAACAGCTTACGTAGTGAGTTCCAAAGTATGATTCAAAAAATTTCAGGAAAAAAGGTCGAATTAAACGAAAAGGTAGATTCCAAAATTATTGGAGGCTATGTACTTCAAGTAGCCGATAAGCAAATTGATGCATCTGTAAAAACAAAATTACAGACCTTGAGAAGAACTTTCGAAGCCTAAGTCTTGTGCTATATTTGAATTAAGTAATCCTATTCTTTTCGAAGGAAATGGATTTACAAAATATAAAGAAATCGTTCAACTTTGTGTTGAATGATTCTAAAAATTACTAAGTGATTGTATCAGATTACAATCTTAACTCTTTTGGTGAAAATTTAAAAAATATATATCAGAAATGGCTCAAATCAGACCAGACGAAGTTTCTGCCATTCTTCGGGAACAGCTCTCCAACTTTAAGACGGAAGCAGAACTTGAGGAAGTCGGAACAGTGTTGCAAGTCGGGGACGGTGTTGCCCGAATTTATGGCTTGACCCAAGCCCAAGCGGGTGAGTTGATTGAATTCGAGAACGGACTGAAAGGCATGGTTCTTAACCTCGAAGAAGACAATGTTGGTGCCGTATTATTGGGGGACTCCGAAGAAGTAAAAGAAGGCGATTCTGTCAAGCGAACAGGTTTAATTGCCTCACTTAAAGCAGGTGATGGACTTTGTGGACGGATTATTGATACCCTTGGTAATCCAATTGACGGAAAAGGACCTGTTAAAGGCGAGTTGTATGAAATGCCTATCGAACGAAAAGCACCTGGTGTAATCTACCGACAGCCTGTAAGTGAGCCATTGCAAACAGGTATCAAGGCGATTGATTCCATGATTCCGATTGGACGAGGACAACGGGAGTTAATCATTGGAGACCGTCAGACTGGTAAAACAGCAGTAGCACTTGATACTATTCTGAACCAAAAAGAATTTTACGACAGAGGTGAGCCTGTTTATTGTATTTATGTTGGGGTTGGACAAAAAGCCTCAACAATTGCTCAGGTAGTTGCTGCTTTGGAAAAAGGTGGAGCAATGCCTTATACCGTAGTCGTAGCTGCAGCAGCTTCTGACCCTGCTCCAATGCAATTTTATGCTCCATTTACAGGAGCGGCGATTGGGGAATACTTCCGTGATACAGGACGACCTGCACTTGTAATTTATGATGATTTGTCAAAGCAAGCTGTTGCCTACAGAGAAGTTTCCTTACTTCTTCGAAGGCCTCCTGGACGTGAAGCCTATCCTGGGGACGTTTTTTACTTGCACTCTCGTTTATTAGAGCGTGCAGCAAAAATTAACGATTCAGATGATATTGCTCAAGAAATGAACGATTTGCCTCCTACACTTAAAAATAAGGTTAAAGGTGGTGGGTCATTAACAGCATTGCCAATTATTGAGACACAAGCAGGGGACGTTTCTGCCTATATTCCTACAAATGTAATTTCAATTACAGACGGACAGATTTTCTTGGAAACAAACCTTTTTAATGCGGGCATCCGACCTGCGATTAACGTAGGTATCTCAGTATCTCGTGTAGGTGGTTCGGCACAAATTAAGCCGATGAAGAAAGTAGCAGGTACATTGAAACTTGACCAAGCTCAGTTCCGTGAATTAGAAGCATTCGCGAAATTTGGTTCAGATTTGGATGCCGCTACAAAATTGACTATTGAGCGTGGTAAACGAAACTTAGAGGTTTTGAAACAAGCACAATATTCACCTGTTGCTGTTGAAAATCAAGTAGCTGAAATTTTCGCTTCAACTAAAGGTTTGATTGATAATGTTCCTGTAGAAAAAGTACGGGAATATATGGAAGAGCTCAATCGTGAATTGAATACCAACCATAAAGATACTTTAGGGGAAATCTCGAAAGGCAAATGGACGGATAGCGCACAGGAAGTTCTCCGAAAGGTTGCTCGGAAAGTTGCCGAACGATATAGTTAATAACAGCCTGAGCAGTCAGATAGATTTTGAAAAATAAATTTATCTGACTTGCTTAATGTTAAATGTAAGATTTTACCTAAAAACCCAGAAAAATGCCGAATTTAAAAGAAGTACGGAATCGAATTAGTTCGGTGCAGTCCACTCAGCAAATTACCAAAGCCATGAAAATGGTAGCGGCGGCAAAGCTGAGAAAAGCCCAAGACCGAACGATACAAATGCGACCTTATGCGGCAAAACTTTCGAGGCTATTAGCAAACGTAATGTCGGCAACGGATGGAAATGCGTCTAGTGAGTTTGCCGAAGTACGACCTGTCGAAAATGTGCTAATTGTTGTTGTTACCTCAGATAGAGGGCTTTGCGGAGGGTTTAATGCTAATATTGCTAAAGCAGCTCTTGCTTTAATTGAAGAAAAATATGCTCAACAACACCAAAAAGGTAATGTAACTTTAATGTGTGTGGGCAAGAAAGGATATGATTTTTTCCGAAGAAGAGACTATAATGTTAATGATACTTACGTAGAATTATTCTTATCTCTTAATTTTAGAGATGCCCGAAAAGCTGCAGAATACGCAATGGATGGCTTCTTAAATAGAGAGTTTGATGCAGTAGATATTGTGTATAATGAGTTTAAAAATGTAGCTACTCAAATCATTCGGAAAGAAGCTTTTCTTCCATTATCGGAAGACCGATTTGCCTCTGAAGATTCAGGTTCAAGTATAGAATTAGACTATATTTTTGAACCAAATGAAGCTGAAATTGTAGCTGATTTATTACCAAAAACACTCAAAATTCAGTTTTATAGAGCCTTATTAGAGTCAAATGCTTCTGAGCAAGGCGCACGAATGACAGCAATGGATAAAGCAACTGAGAATGCGGGTGAACTACTCAAAGAATTGAAGTTAGTTTACAACCGTTCTCGACAAGCTGCTATTACAAACGAGATTCTCGAAATTGTTGGTGGTGCGGAAGCCTTAGCACAAGGATAAATAAGCCAAAAGAAATTTTCTAAATAGATTTCAAAAAAGCTATTCTTTACAAAGGATGGCTTTTTTAGTAGTTTTTTCAAAAATAGGAGCATGAAAGCCAATCTCTTGATGAGTTTGGCTTTGCTTCTTTAAATAAACATTCTCTACTCATTTCCAACTAATTAATATTGTCTGATACAATGCCAAGAGCTAAGAAAGTAACTCCCTTAATGAAACAATACAATGCTATTAAGGCGAAACATCCAGGAGCAATTTTATTATTTCGAGTTGGTGATTTTTATGAAACTTTTGGTGAGGATGCAGTGCGTACCAGCCAAATCTTGGATATTGTCTTGACTAAAAGAGCAAATGGTTCAGCTTCAGAAATTGAATTAGCTGGTTTCCCACATCATGCCTTAGATGCGTATTTGCCAAAATTGGTTCGAGCAGGTGAACGAGTAGCAGTTTGTGACCAACTTGAGAATCCGAAAATAGCTAAGGGAATTGTCAAACGTGGTGTAACTGAATTAGTTACTCCAGGGGTTTCCTTAAATGATAATGTGTTGGATGGCAAACAAAACAATTATTTATGTTCTATTTATTTCCCGAAAGAAAACTCAAAAAAGGAAGTTTTTGGAGTTTCTTTTTTAGATATTTCGACAGGTGAATTCTTGACGGCAAGAGGTTCAAAAGATTATATTGAAAAATTGATTCGGGGCTTTGCACCATCCGAAATTATTTACGCAAAGCCCGAAAAAGCACATTACGAAAAAATATTTGAAAATGAATATAACACCTATTCTTTAGAGGACTGGGTGTACAAAATTGATTATGGATACGAAAAGTTAATTCAGCATTTTGAAGTAAGCTCTTTGAAAGGATTTGGAATTGAGCAAATGCCTGAAAGTATTATTGCTTGTGGTGCAATTTTATACTATTTGACCATTACCGAACATCATGAAATAAAGCATATTGCAAATATTGCTCGAATTGATGAAGAAAAATATGTTTGGCTGGATAAATTTACGATTCGTAATTTAGAACTTATTTATCCTCAGCATGATACAGGAGTTTCTTTAGCGGATATTTTAGATAAGGCTGCTACCCCACAAGGAGCAAGATTACTCAAAAAATGGATTTTGTTACCTCTGAAATTAAAGGATAAAATTGAAGAACGTCATGAAATTGTACAATTTTTTGTTGAGAATGAAAGCCTTACAGAAGAACTAATTTCTATCCTCAAACCTATTGGCGATTTAGAGAGATTGACTGCCAAAATTTCGACTCGGCGACTCAATCCTCGTGAAATGTTGCAATTAAAACGGGCTTTATCACATACTCAAAAGGTGAAAGTTGTTCTCCAAAAATGTAGTCCAATTTTACAAGAAAAAGGAAAAATCTTACATGAATGTGAGGAATTGCACGAAAAAATTGAAAAAGAACTTGCTGAAGACCCACCAGTTGTTACTAATTTAGGCAAATTAATTCAAGAAGGTATTGATAATGAGTTAGATGAATTGCGAAAAATTGCATTTTCAGGTAAAGATTTTTTGGAGAAATTACGAGAGGATGAAATTAAACGAACAGGTATTTCTTCTTTGAAAATTGCTTATAATAAAGTTTTTGGATATTATTTGGAAGTCAGAAATAATCATAAAGATAAAGTTCCGTCTGAATGGATTCGAAAGCAAACTTTAGTTAATGCAGAACGCTACATTACCGCCGAACTCAAAGAATACGAAGAAAAAATTCTGACTGCAGAGGAAAAAATTCATGCCATTGAATACCGATTATATCAAGATTTGTTAGATAAATGCTCAGAATATGTCCTTGATATTCAGCAAAATGCTAAAATTTTAGCTCAAATTGATGTCTTGACAGCTTTTGCTATGATAGCTGTTCGAAATGATTACATCCGTCCCAAAATGACAGAAAATACTAAAATTGACATAAAAGAAGGACGACATCCCGTCATTGAGCAACAAATGCCAATCGGTGAAAAGTATGTTCCAAATGATGTTTTTTTAGATGCTGATTCTCAACAAATTATTATCATTACGGGTCCCAATATGTCAGGAAAATCGGCAATTCTTCGGCAGACGGCTTTGATAGTTTTGATGGCTCAAGCAGGCAGTTTTGTTCCAGCCAAAAGTGCTGAAATTAGTATCACAGATAAAGTATTTACACGAGTTGGAGCTTCCGATAATTTGGCACGAGGTGAATCGACTTTTATGGTCGAAATGACGGAAACCGCCAGTATTTTGAATAATTTGACGGATAAAAGTCTGGTTTTAATGGATGAAATTGGACGAGGAACAAGTACTTATGATGGTATTTCGATTGCTTGGGCAATTGTTGAGCATTTACACAATCGGAGCCGAACAAAAACCCTTTTTGCTACGCATTATCATGAATTAAATCAATTAGAATCTGATTTTGAGCGAGTTAAAAATTATAACGTAGCCATTAAAGAAATTCAAGACAAAATCATTTTTCTTCGAAAACTCAAAAAAGGTGGAAGCGAACATAGTTTTGGGATTCATGTGGCACAACTGGCAGGAATGCCTAATTCGGTAGTAATTCGGGCGCAAGAAATTATGCAGTATTTGGAGAAAGATAAAATATCCGCAAAAAATCGGCAGAAATTACAGGCTGTTCCCAAAGTGAAATATCAGCTCAATATGTTTGAACCCGAAAATCCTGCTATGAAATTATTGAAAGAAAAATTGAAGAGTCTGGATATTAATACTATTTCGCCTGTCGAAGCATTGCTCAAATTGAATGAGCTAAAGAGTTTATTAGGTGAATAAAATTATTCCCCAATAACTTGAGATTACAATTTGTTTTAGCCTGAATTTGAACGAATTCTATGTTTTAGTTCTCAAAAATCAATTTTTCCGTGTACGTTTGTAGCTCTAAGAACGTCTGTTTTTAGAACTGATAGTCTTCTAAAATTTTTAGTTCATCAAAAAACTTAAAATAGGATTGATGTGATTTTCAATCCTATTCCTACCAAATTATCTAAAAGTATTATGCAACGTTTTCTGAAAATATTTTTCCTTGTCGTATTGGGAATGTCCTTGAATAGAGCTTGGGCGCAATCCGAAAAAAATCCCGTGACGATTGATAAAATTATTGCCAAAGTAGATAATTACATTATCCTAAAATCAGAATTAGAAGGAATGTATTTGCAATTGGCTTCGCAAGGACAAAAAGTTGAAAAATGTCAGATTTTGAGGCGATTAATTACCGATAAAATGCTTTTGGCACAAGCCGAAATTGATTCGATCGAAGTAACTCCTGACGAAGTGGAGTCTCAAGTTCAACGCCGTTTGGATTATATTATGCAAGGAATGAATGCCGATGAAAAAGAAATTGAAGAGCGTCTTGGCAAGTCGGTATCTGAAATGAGGGAAGAACTTGTTGATCCAATTCGAGAACAACTCACCATCCAACGGATGCAACAAGAACTAACACAGGATTTGAAAGTAACTCCTCGACAAGTCAAGAAATTTTTTAATGCCATTCCCAAAGATAGTATTCCCTATTTACCAACTGAAGTTGAAGTAGGACAAATCGTTAAGTTGCCTGAAGTGGATAAATCTGAAAAAGGGAAAATCAAACAAAAACTCAACGAAATTAAACTAAAAATTGAAGGAGGTGAAGATTTTGAGAAATTAGCTCGACTTCATTCCGAAGATTTGGGAACAGCAACCAAAGGCGGGAGTTTAGGTTGGTTTGGACGAGGACAATTAGCCCCCGAATATGAGGCAATGTCTTTGAGTCTCAAAACTGGAGAAATCGGAGACCCTGTTGAGTCAGAATTTGGGTTTCACTTGATTCAATTATTGGAGCGAAGAGGAAACCGTTTCAAAACTCGTCATATTTTGTTGCGTCCTAAACCTACTGCCGAGAATATGAAAGAAGCAGAACATTTTTTGGATAGCTTACGAAACCAAATTTTGGCGGATTCTATTAAGTTTGGTGCGGCAGCAAAACGTTTTTCGGATGACCGAAAGACGAAAATGTACGCAGGGATGTTTATGAATTTTGAAAATATGTCCTCTAAAATTAGCCGTGACCAATTGGACTATGCTATTTATAAGACTGTTGACACCATGAAAGTAGAAAATATTAGTAAACCTTTGGAATTTCGTACAGATGATGGCAAGGCAGCCGTGCGGATTATTTATTTCAAAAGCAAGAAAAAAGGACATTACGCCAGCCTCGAAAATGATTTTGAAAAAATTTATGAAGCTGCTTTGACTGATGAAAAAAATCGAATTCTTGAAAAGTGGTTTGATAAAATGAAAACTAGTGTTTTTATCGACATTGACCCCGATTATAAGAAATGCCAGATTTTAGAAAATCTCTAAGAGGTTATTTAAATTTTAACTAAAAAATGATTATCAAGTGTTTATATAGACTTCTATAAGGTAGGGTTTGCAAATCCTACCTTATGGAAATCGGCGATTTTTGAACAATGAAAGCTATTTCACTAGTTGAGGTTCATTCTCTCAAGACATTTTTCAAAAATTTTTAAACAACTTCTAAGAAGTTAGAGAATTAAAAAAACTGATTATCAATATATTGTAAAATAATTTTTGTTGGTATAATTTCATTTGAATACCAACAAAGATACTTGAAAACTAGATCTGTTTTAAGGCAATTGCTGGTGTTTGAACCGCTTCAAAACGGAATCAAGACCAGCAATTTCTAGTAGATAAATATATTAACAATAGATTTAATTTGAAGACACAAAAGACATAATTTTTAAGGAAAAATTTCCCGACTCATACGAATAGCTTCTGAAAAAGCCTCAAAATTAATTTCTAAATTAATATTCCTACTCAAAAATAATTGTATCATTTGTTCGGTAGTAATATTACCCGTTAATTCATTTTTTGCCATCGGACAACCTCCATAGCCTCCAATTGCGCCATCAAATCGAGAGCAACCTGCCTGATAAGCAGTCAAAATTTTTTCATTCGCAGTATTGTATCCAGAATGAAAGTGAGAACCAAATTCAATTTTAGGAAATTTTTTTAGTAAATTGCTGAAAATCAAATGAATTAATTCAGGAGTAGAAGAACCGATAGTATCCGAAATCTGAATAATGCCAATATCCATTTGGGCTAATCGTTCACTAAATTCTTCCAAAATTTCAGGGTGATAAGGATCATCATAAGGGTTACCGAAAGCCATCGAAAGATAAACCACTAATTTTTTAGATTTTTTTTGGCAAGTTTCTTGAATATCTTCTACTACGCTGAATGACTGGGCGATACTTTTGCGAGTATTCCGAAATTGAAAAGTTTCTGAGATAGAAAGTGGATAGCCCAAAAAAGCAATTTCAGGATGAACACTGGCTAATTTTGCGCCTTTTTGATTGGCAACAATAGCTAATAATTTAGATGATGTAACGGTTAAATCTAACTTTTCCAGTACTTGCGCTGTATCTTTCATTTGCGGAATTACCGTAGGTGATACAAAACTACCAAAGTCAATTGTGTGGAATCCGACTTTGAGCAGTTTATTAAGGTAGCCGACTTTAGTAGTTGTAGGTATAAAGTCTTTTAGTCCTTGCATTGCGTCCCTTGGACACTCAATAATTTTCATCTGTTTTGAAGTATTTGTTCGTGTTTTTATTGGTGTATATGGAAGCGTAAAATACGAATTTTCATAGAGTTATGACAAACATAAGCTAGAAATAATGCTAAAGTTTATTTTAGGATTATTTATATATTACAAAAACAGTCAAACAGATATAGCGTTTAGATTCCACCTCAAAGCCGATTTTTGATTTCCTTAAATCCCTAACTCATGACTGATGCACAATTTACTCAGATTTTATCGAAATACTTACCTCAAAACTCTGTTAACGAAGTAGTTAAAAAGATAAAAACAGATGCTATTTTATTAAAAATTACGCCTAAACGCAAAACTGTTTTAGGTAATTATCGTCCACCTCACCGCCAAAATGGACATCAAATTACCATCAATGCGGACTTAAATCCATATGCCTTTTTATTAACATTGATTCATGAGTTTGCTCATTTAGAAACTTGGAAAAAACATCAGAACACTGTTCGTCCACATGGTGAAGAGTGGGCTGAAATGTTTCGAAGAGAAGCGGAAATTTTCTTACAGAAAAATATTTTTCCAAAGGAATTAGCCCAAGCTATCCGAGTCTACTTACAAAAACCTAGTGCTGCCACTTGCCGAGATGATAATTTATATCGCTTATTACGCTCTTATGATAAAACAACCGAAGATTATACAGAATTGGAGAAATTGCCTGAAAACAGCCTATTTCGATTAGAAGATGGAAGATTATTTCGGAAAGGAGAAAAATTGCGAAAATATTATAGATGTGAAGAACAAACTCGCAAACTCACCTATCGAGTTCATGCCCTGATGTTGGTAATGCCCATGCCTGAAAATATAGAACCTTCCTGATCAAAAAAGATTTTAAGGGATTGAGGTATCTTTGCTTTAAAATTGTATTTGTTTTGTTTAATCAATTAAGAATAATTCTTATGTTTTTAATTGATAAAATAATTACTCATAAGAAATTTAAAGTCAATGAATTCATACGGTCATATTTTTCGGATTACCACTTTCGGCGAATCACATGGCAAAGCAGTCGGTGTGATTGTAGATGGTTGTCCTGCAGGTTTAGAAATTGATGAAGAACTAATTCAGAAGGAGTTAGACCGCCGAAAACCTGGGCAATCTCGTATTACGACACAACGCAAAGAAGCCGACCAAGTCGAAATTTTATCAGGAGTTTTTGAGGGAAAAACGCAAGGGACTCCCATTATGTTATTGGTCAAAAATGCAGATGCTCGAAGTAAAGACTACTCTCATATCAAAGATACTTTTCGTCCTTCTCACGCCGATTATACTTATCAAACCAAATACGGTTCACGAGATTACCGAGGTGGTGGTAGAAGCTCAGCACGAGAGACAGTAGCCAGAGTTGCAGGAGGAGCCATTGCTAAAAAATTTCTTGAAAAAATAGGAATAAAAATTACGGCATATGTTTCGCAGGTCGGGAAATTACGACTTGAAAAAGCAGTTGAAGAATTAGATTTTTCAGAAATTGAAAAAAATGCCGTGCGTTGTCCTGACTCTGAAACAGCTCAAAAAATGTTTGATTTGATTGACCAGACTCGTCTGAATCAAGATACTATCGGAGGAATTGTAAGTTGTATAGCAACGGATGTTCCTGTCGGTTTAGGTGAGCCTGCTTTCGATAAATTACATGCCGAATTGGGTAAGGCAATGTTGAGTATTAATGCTGTTAAGGGATTCGAGTATGGAAGTGGTTTTGAGGGTATTGAAATGTACGGTTCAGAACATAATGACGAATTTTATATTGAAAATGGAAAGGTTCGAACTCATACGAACTATTCGGGTGGCATTCAGGGTGGCATTTCAAATGGGGAACCGATTTATTTTCGAATTGCGTTTAAACCTGTCGCAACTTTGATGAAAGACCAAAATAGTGTTGATAAGGAAGGAAAAACCGTAACCGTAATAGGCAAAGGACGGCATGACCCTTGTGTTGTACCTCGTGCTGTTCCAATCGTAGAAGCAATGACTGCCCTAGTTTTAACGGATTTTTATTTACGAAACCAATCAGCTAATATTAGTAATTTGGAATAACTAGAAAATAATATCTTTATCTAAGAAATGCTCCAAATATTTAGAATACTTGGAGCATTAAAATCTTAAAAGTTATTCATAATCAAGCTTTTGATTAATCATAGGCTACCATAATGAAAGCTGTAATAGGAGTACGGGTTTCATTCCCACAACTGTCTTTAAAGCGTACATAGACTCCTCTTCGTCCTGCCCCTGGTTTCAAGTCCCATTCAATAAGGCTTTCAAAAGGTCGCCAATCAGGACTTTCACAGGGTGCATTAGGGCTATTGGAAATACACATATAATCTGCTCCTGTAGCCGTAAATTCCAATAATATACGAGAATCGTTCGTAATTGTTTTTCCTCCATTAATCTTCACTCGTCCAGGTTTAGGAGCTTGTGTATCCAACATAATTGAGGCATTTACCATAGGTGACAAATTACCTGCATCGTCTCGGAAACGGGCATAAACTCGCTTTACTCCATTTTGTCCACTCAGTCGCCAACTGAAATTTTTATTGTAAGGCAACCAACGCAAAGAAGAACTAAAGTGCTTACTGTTACTAATTTGCATTTCTTCAGCATCTTCTACATTCAAAGTTAAAGCTACTCGATTTCCACCATTGTTTGTACATGTAGAATTATGGTCGATTTCTAATTGGGCATTAAATGGAGCCTGTCGATCTAAAATAATTTGGTCTTGAACGGGTTTGGTTTCGTTCCCTGCTTGATCTCGAAATCGAACAAATACACTCTTTAGTCCATCATCTCCCTCTAATTCCCACTCATGAAAATACTCATAAGCAATCCACTTGGCTTCTGCAAAATCATTACTATTACTAATTTGCATTTCCTTAGCCTCTCTAGCAAATAGTTTTAAGGTGACTCGTTTATTGATATTAGTCGTGTATTTAGCATTTTCATTAATTTCCACTTTACCATAACGTGGTGGTGTCATATCTAAACCAATTTTATCATAAGTTACCCTAGACATATTTCCAATCGCATCTTTGAACTTGACAAAAACTGTTTTCAATCCATCTCTTTCAACTAATGTCCATTGTTTCATGGTTTTGAAAGGCTCCCACTGGGTAGGTTTTCCTTCGATATCCGTAAAATTGAAGCTATTAGAAATCATCATTTCAGCAGCATCTTCCGCAACAATTTCTAATGAAACTTTCTGAATTTTAGTTAATTTATTTGTACCAATAATTTTAACTGAACCTTTGATAGGAGGTCTTCGATCAAGCATAATTTGATCCATGGATGGTTCAGAAATATTTCCAGCTTCATCCCGAAACTTGACATAAACTTGCTTCACTCCATCTTCTCCCTGTAATTCCCAATCCATATTTTTCTCGGTATAGGCTTGCCAACGAGCATTTCGGAATTCAGGATAAGGCGAAACCATCATTTGTTTGGGTTTATGTCCATAATCATCTTGCTCACCATAAATTTGTAAGACTACATTTCGACTTCGCGTAACACTATCACTTCGATTCAGAACAACACTTGGCTTAAGAGGTGGAGTTAAATCCATAATAATACTGTTCTGAACAGCACGGTCTGAAATATTCCCAGCATTATCCTTAAACTTGACATATACCGTCCGTTTTCCTTCAATTCGAGGAAGTTTGTGCTGAATATTTTCTTTATAAGCAACCCATGTTGCATCGGTAAATTCAATCGAATTACTGACCATCATCGAGTCAGCTTCTCGGGCAAAGATGGATAAATTGACCATACACGATTGGTCAGTAGCAAACTGTTTGTTTCCATCTGGACTAACAATTTCTTTGAGTTGACAATCAAAAGGAGCTGTTCTATCCAAAACAATTTTATCTGATACAATACCGCTCACATTTCCTGCTTTATCTCGAAATTTGATATATACTTTTTTCTCACCGTCTTCTTCAGGTGTACCTAGCACCCAACCCTTAATACTGGGTTTATATACTCGCCAACGTGCTTTATAAAATGATTCCGAATTACTGAGCATCATGTAATCGGCTTCATCCGCCAAAATGGCTAAATCTACTTTAGCATCTTTATCATTTGTGTTTTCTTCGCCTGAAATTATTTCTAATAATGGATTGGTAGGTGGCGTTTTATCATATAAAATTCGTTGCATGGTAATGTCAGATACATTTCCTGCTTTATCCCGAAACTTTGCAAAAACAAACTTTTCCCCCTCGGTATCTCCTAAATTCCATTTGGGTAAGAAAATACGGTAGGGCTGCCAACGTACATCTCTAAAACTACTTTCATTGGAGATAACCATTTCTTTAGCTCCCATTGCTGAGCAATGCACCGAGACATCTCCACTTTTCGTATAACGATCTCCCATATTCAAAGCAATTCGAATATCCTCTGGCGGAGTTAAATCAACTAAAATATCATCGCTAAATTTCCCTGTTCGATTCCCAATCTCATCCATAAAGCGCACCTCAACCACTGCAGGACCATCTCGATCTACTTTTAATTCTGTTTCGAAGGTTTCTTGATAGGGAATCCATTTGTCTATCGTACTAATAAACATTTGTTTTGCTCCTTTCATGCAAAAGCTCAGCTTAACTTTTGTGGTATTAGTATATTCAATATCATCATTAATCGTAATAGCTTTGCCTACTCCTGGACAAATAAGTGGCGGAGTACGATCAAGCATTACATCCGCCGAAATAGGTCTTGAAATATTCCCTGCAATATCCCGAAAACGTACATAAACTTCTTTTTGTCCATCTTCTCCTGCTAGTCGCCACGTAACCAACTTACTAGGGTCATAGGCTTGCCATTCTACACTTCTGAATGTTTTATCATTACTAATCTGTACCATATAAGCATCCATCGCATGCACTTTGAGCATGACCACTTTACGTGGAGAGCTGGTTACTTTTGTTCCATCAGCGAGTATTTTTGCATCTTCAATAGAGACTTTTCCATCTGTAGGAGGTTGTCGGTCAAGTTGAATGTGTGCTTCAGCAATATGGTCAGAAATAGAGCCATCCCTTAATTTAAACTTGATGAAAATAGATTTATAGCCATCTCTTCCCCCAAAAGTCCACCGTTTAATTTGTTTATAGCTTTCCCACTTTGCTCCTGAAAATGTACCTTTAGTACTCAACATCATATCAGCAACATTTTCTCCATAAATTTGTAGTTCTACTTCACCGTGTGGATGACTGGTGAAGCCTTTATCGCCTCCATTAATCAGGACTTTATATTTGTCTTGAGCAAATAACGAATGGACGAGCAGCCCAAAAATGAAACTGAAAAATACCGTAATTCTCATAGACTGTTTCTCTATTTTTATTCTAAGTTTGTTTGGAATTATAGGTTAAAGTTTGGCTTACAAAGTGAATGCAAAAGCAAGAATACAAAGCACCAAATGCCTAAACGCATAGAATCATTTTATCCTACTTGTTTTATTCTTTGGATATAGTCTAGGTGGGTGCTTTTTAGGACTTTGTTTTTTTTAAGCTGTTAGTCTTTTTACAAAAAAATAGGCTAATTCGTTCAAAAGCTAAGGCTTTTTCGATTAACCTAGATGGATTATCGACTTTTCGACTAGTGCCATAACTTGGGTATAAAACGTAAAATCTCTCAAAAACGTCCATAACTTGGAATGAAAAATTAGAAGCCATCTTAGAAAGTTATTCCTAAATTTATTTTTTATATGAAATTGCTCGATATTAAAGAGTCATTTTTGATCCTTTTAATACCATTTTAATACCATGAAAATTGCACTTGCTCAAATCCAACCACATCAAGGTAACATTTCTCAGAATAGTCATATCCATCAAAAGTTTATTCGATTATCTATCATTCAAAAGGTCGATTTAATTGCTTTTCCTGAACTTTCTTTAACAGGATATGAGCCTAAATTAGCCCATCAACTTTCCCAAGATATAGAAAGTAATATTTTTGATATTTTTGAACAAATGAGTCATCAATATTCCATCACAATTACTTTAGGATGTCCTTTGAAAATTCCTGAGAATCCAACCAAACCACAGATTGGTATGTTGATTTTTCAGCCTGATAAAGCTCGAAAATCTTATGCCAAACAAATACTACATTCAGATGAAATACCGTATTTTGTCGCAGGAAAAACATCAACTTACTTTTTTGTTCAAACCCAAAAAATAACCCCTGCTATTTGTTATGAATCTTTGATACAAAAACATGCTCAAAATGCCTTTGAAAATGGAACTCGTATTTATTTGGCAAGTGTAGCAAAATCGGAAAATGGACTTCAAAAAGCAATGCAACATTATTCTAAAATTGCTCAAAAATATAAATTTATGGTCGTAATGGTCAATAATGTAGGACATTGTTCTGATTTTAAAAGTGCAGGAAAAACAGCAATTTGGGATCAAACAGGGAATTTAATTACTCAATTACATAATACCGAAGAACTACTTATTTTTGATACACAAACAAGAAAAACACTTATAAAAACACGATAAAAAGCATGATTTTAGTAGAGAATACGGTTATTTCGGATGATATTGTAGAAAAACTATTTGTTTGTCATCTCCAAAAATGTAAGGGGGAGTGTTGTGTCGCAGGAGATTTAGGTGCTCCACTCGAAACTCCTGAGATTGAGGAACTAACCCAAAATTATCCTCAAATTAAACCTTATTTATCGCATTCGGGGCGGTACGAAATTGAACGACAAGGTATTTTCATTATAGATGAAGAAGGAGATAATAGCACTCCTCTAATCAATAATCGAGAGTGTGCTTACGCCATCTATGACCAAAATAATACTCTCAAATGTGGCATTGAGCAAGCTTATTTAGATGGAAAAAGTACTTTTCAAAAACCAATTTCTTGCCATTTGTATCCCATTCGTATTACACCTTATGACGAATATGAAGCTATCAATT
Organism: Cytophagales bacterium UBA2561; assembly: GCA_002340355.1. Lineage (GTDB taxonomy): Bacteria > Bacteroidota > Bacteroidia > Cytophagales > Thermoflexibacteraceae > UBA2561. The sequence continues at coordinate 183,061 of DDLX01000043.1, read as the reverse complement.
ATGATCGTTGGGATATTTGTGCTGATGCTTGTAGATTAGGCAATAAATTAGGAATACCTGTTTATCAATTCCTCAAAACACCACTTATCCGAAGATATGGCGAAAAGTGGTATCAAGAACTAGAACAAGAAGCCCAATTGCTTCGAAATGATAAATAAACTAACCTAGCTTCTAACACAACCAGCAACGAAATGAAATATATGTTAATCTGTCATTTCGCTTCGTATTTTTTCAATTTGTGCTTTGGATAAGCCTGTGCTTTGACTAATAACCTCATGTTCAATACCTAATCGAATTAGATTTTCGGTTACTTCTTTTTTTCCTTCCACTAGACCCTCTGCCAATCCTTTTGCTAACCCCTCTGCTCGTCCTTCTGCTCGTCCTTCTGCTCGTCCTTCTGCCAATCCTTCTGCCAATCCTTCTGCTCGTCCTTCCTTTCTGGCTTCAATTCTAGCCTCTTCCTTAGCGGTTTCGATAGCACTAGCAAAATCTCGATATTCTTTCAAACTACTTTCATAAGCTAAACGCTCTTTTTTGTTGAATTTCGCAATTTCTGCCTGTTCAAAAAGATGTTCAAAAATTTTATTTTGTAAACCTATCGGGATTTTATCTAATCTGTGCAGATTTTTCAGGATGAAAAGCCATTTATCAAAATTGGTTTCTAATTCGGCTTCGGTTTTGTCGAATTTGGGGACTTCCAAGTACAGAAAAGTCAATTTATCATAAAAAATTTCACACGTCTCTTTGTCCATCAGTTGCACATAATGGGCTAATTTTTCTTTGTTTTCGGGACGTTCATCAAACATGAAATCCATCACACCCACCGTATAAACGCCCTTCAGTTCGTACTTCCAGTCTTTTCCTCGAACTGCCTGTTCCTGAATGGCATAGGTGGCATAATACAAACTGCGATCTTTGAAAAACTTTTGTTTGACTCGTTGCACTTCGACAATAAATTTTTCGCCTTTGTCATTTTCGCAATACAAATCAAAAACGGCTTTTCGATCTAATTCGGAATAACCTGAATGCTCATTCTTGAGGTAGGTAATTTCGGTAATGGTTTCTAAATCCGTAAAAAGGACATTCAAAAAATCCATCATCAGGGCTTTGTTCATTTCTGTCCCAAAGATTTTTTTGAAGCCAAAATCAGTAAAAAGATTTACATATCGTTCTTGAAATTCCATGATTCAACTGCCTGATTTTTGTTGCCAATGTTTCCTCTAAAATTACGAAATTTTTGGACTGTTTTCAAAATTTCTCTGGGAACGAGTACTGGACAAGTCAAAAGATGCACACCGACCAAAGCCAATTTTAAGGAAACAAGTAATTTCATTTCTCTTTTTAGGATAAAATCTTTTTAAAGATTGATTAGTTTTGAGCAGTTTCTTGAACAGAAGGAAGGTGTAAGTCGGTCAGTTTAAAATTGTAAAATTTTAAGTAGCTTTTAAAAGCATGAGGCTCAATATATAAAGCAACAGGTTTCGGTTTTTGGTTTGTTTCGAACCAAACTACACTGGGATATACTTCTACTCCTAAAACTTTAGAAGTCATTTCATGAACCGAAAGGCTATGTCCAATGAAATCAATCTTGGTGAAATTATCCGCATTCAACCGCACAGGAACATAATTCTCATTGATATATTTGACAATATTTTTTTCTCGAAATGTGGTTTGTTCCATCTTAGGGCAATCTTCGCACCATTTTGTAAAAACATAAACAAACATCGGCTTCCCTAATTCTGTAGCTATTTCTTCGGCTTGTTCAGGAGGATACCAATGAATAGCTTCAGAAGTTATAGTCGAATTATTTTCGCTTTTAAACCAAACCATTGAGACTGCTAATAACAATAAAATGAGTAAGGGAGCAAGAGAACGTAAATATAATTTTTCCATGATATCTTGACTTAATGTAGTCTTATAATTTGCAAGTTTTAAGCCAAGTCAATCTCTGAAAGTCTAATTTAACAATTCCAAAAGTGTTAAAATTGTTAATTTTGGAAGAAATCCGTTCTAAAGAGCAAGAGAAAGCTTTTTCTGAGTCGAAAACACATTTTTACCTTACTGATAATCAATATTTTAATATTATTTTATTTTTCATTCCATGCCCAAATTTCTCATTTGAATTTTTCAAACACACATTCGAATAATTCTTCAGGCAATTCGGTCAATCCGCAATTTCATAAATCCAAAAAAGTACTTTTAGTTCGTTTGTTTTCAACAATTAAGTATTGGGCAAGTTCAGACGTGGTTTTGGGTGTTTTTTTATTGCCAAGACTCTAGCCTACTAAAATTTTATTGATTATTAACAAGATAAGGTCAAATTTAATTTTTCATAATGATGGGTTTGCAAACCCACCGCTACGGAAAAATGGCTTTTTAGCTTAATGAACAAATGTTTTTAAATAATTCTATAACTAATATTTTTTTAGTAAGGTGGAGTAGTTTTCCATTACATCAATAAATAAATTTATTCGAAAGAAACTTTCATCATTTTTGTTGCAAAAATTCGGTGATTTGTTGTATTAATTCGGTTTTGATTTCTTGACGCAAATCGGTTTCATCCTCGAATACCACATCAATTTTTAATCCTAAAATTTCTCCAATTTTCAATAATTTATCTAAACTCATTTCATTTTTCCCTAATTCATATCTTCCATATTGACTGCTTTCACCCCCAACTTTCCTGCCATATCCTCTTGGGTCAATTTTAACGCTTTACGGCAATTTTTAATCAACTGTAACATTTCTTGTTTTTCCATCCCATTATCATCTAATTAATTTTTCCAAAGATAATACTTCAAGCATTTTTTTGAAATTATTTGATTTCCAGTTACTTTAAAATATTTAATTCGTATATTTAATAGTAAGTGTTTTAGAAAATCACATTTCTAAAAAAGTAACATTTCACACACTTTTTAAACTATTCAAAACATGGAAACACCCACTTCTCAAAAGATTATAGCCGAAGATTTTCTCTCTTTTTTGCGGACGTGTCAGTTGGATGATTACTCGGAATTACTACATGATGCGCTGTACTGTTTGGCAACCGAAGGCGATACAAATGATCGTAAACAACTGATTTATCATGCTTTGTACAGTATTCGAACATATTTGAATACATGTGAAAAACAATATTTACCCACCGAAATAGATAAAAAGAAAGGAAATTAAAAAATAAGGTTGGTGTTTTATCGCTAATACTCTAGCTTATCAAAAATATCTGTTCATGGAACTAAAAAGCCATTATTTCGTAACGGTGGGTTTGCAAACCCACCATTATGGAGAATCAAATTTGACTTTATCTTATTGATAATCAATAAAATTATTCGGAAAAAAACTTTCATCACTTTTGTTGTAAAAAATCAATGAACTCTTGGACTAATTCGGCTTTCATTTCTTCTCTTGAGTCGGTTTCGTCTTCAATATCGACATCAATTTTTAATCCTAAAATTCCTCCAATTTTCAATAATTTGTCTAAACTCATTTCATTTTTCCCTAATTCATATCTTCCATATTGACTGCTTTCAACTCCTAATCTTCCCGCCATATCTTCTTGGGTCAATTTTAACGTTTTATGGCGATTTTTAATCAGTTTTAAAATTTTCTGTTTTTCCATCTAATTGTTTAATAAACTTTTTCCGAACATTAAGATTCTCATAACTTTTTTTAAAATAAGGTTGGTGTTTTATCACTAAAACCTTCTAAGTTTTGAAAATTTGTAAGGTTTAAAATTTTGATTTTCAAATAATTGTAAGAATAACTTAAGTACAATATATAATTATCAAATCATGATAATATTTCGTTTTTTAAAATGTTCATTAGTTTTTGTTTTTGTACTAGGTAGTTGCGTCAATACCAAAAATAAAACCTATCCCGAAAGTTTAACTACAAAATTTCCATATCAATACCTGTCTTTACACACACGAATGGACGAAATCAAATCTACGGATTGGTTGGCACGGCACTCCGAACAAGGGCAAACTTTTGAGGAATATTTACAAGAAAATCCGACTCTACCAACTCATAAGCGCAACAAAATCTACCTACTTCCTCTCGGAAATTTAACTCAATTTGATTCACAACTTGTACAAATTACGGCTGAGTATCTAAGTGTATTTTTTCAATCAGAAATCAAGACTCAAATCCCTCTCCAAAATCTAAAAGATACCATCCCTAAAAATGCTCAGAGAATCCACCATCATCAAAATCAGTTACATACTAAATTTATTTTGTCTCATATTTTAGAACCTCATTTACCTACAGATTCATGGGCATATATTGCTTTAACTCCCGAAGATTTATATCCTGCTTTGAGCTGGGGTTTCGTATTTGGAGAAGCTACTTTACACAACCGAGTAGCCGTATCGTCCTTTCACCGACATAAGAAATACGTTGGAAATGATGTTAAGAATGAACTTTCAGCTTCTGAAAAAACTCAAAAAACACGCCTAAGAACCTTAAAAACAACAACTCATGAAATTGGGCATATTCTTTCGATGCGCCATTGTACTGAATTCAATTGCTTAATGAATGGCAGTAATAATCAAAAAGAAGCTGATAGCCGTCCGTTTTTTATGTGTCCTGTTTGTGTACAGAAACTAAATTATGGCTTAAAAACTAATCTGAAAACTCGTTATGAAGGACTTTTGATATTCTTTAAAAAATACCATTTTAAAGCAGAAGCTAAATTTTGTAAGAAGGTGTTGAAATCATTCAAAAAAGGACAAACGTAACCTATTAACGCTATCGAAATTGATTCATTACATATTCGAAAGTTTCTTGTGCCACCCCATGTGGCTCTAAATATTTGAAGTCAGTATTCATATCTTCAAAAAAATCATCCGAATTGTCTTCAAAGTTATAAATCTTGAAGCTTTCGGTATAAAGTTGTTGAGCTTCAGATATTTGTCCCTTACAAAGTGCAATATGTGCCCGATTCATAAACAAATATTTATCGGCATCAAAAGTCAATTCTTGTGTTTTAAGATAATATTCTTCGGCTTGTTTCAGTTTTCCCTGTATAAAATATGTCCAAGCCAAAAAAGAATAAGTCATACGATCTTTAGGATTGATTTCCAATGCTTTGAGATAACATTGTTCAGCTTCTGCAAACTGCTCCACTCGTTCGTGACATACCCCCAAATTATTCCATACTTCTCCAAAATCAGGTTGAATTGTCAGGATTTTATTAAAAAATGAAATAGCTTCCAAATATTGACTTTGATACATATAAATCATAGCAACATAAAACAAAATTGTAGCATTATCTGGCTGAATTTCAATAGCTTTAAGATAGGAATTTAATGATTTATCATAGTTTTGTTGTATTCCAAACATGAATCCTAAATTGTACCATCCTAGGAAATAATCAGGCTGAATTTTGACTGTATTCTGATAGGCTTCAATGGCTTCATCAAGGCAATTCGATTCCCGATAAATATCACCAATTGCATTCCAAACTTTATAACTATTATATTGAATATCAATGATTTGTTGATAAATAATAAGAGCTTCTTTTGTTCTTTTCTGTTGCTTATAGGCATTCCCTAAGCCCTCTAAGGCTGATACATTTTTAGAATTTAACTGAAGTGCATTTTGATAACAACTTACTGCTTTGGTATAATTTTCTCTAGCATAATGCACCTGTCCGACACAAGTCCAAATATAGGCAGTTGGCTGAATATCAAGGACTTTCTGCCATGCTTTTAGTGCTTCATCGTATTGGTCTAGTGAATAATGAAAAAATGCCAAATTGTGCCATCCCTCATAAAAATTGGGATTGATTTCTACTGCTTTTTGATAAGCTTCAAGAGCGGGTTTGTATTGTTTATATTTTCGCCAAATATGCCCTGATTCCAGCCAATCGACTGCTCGTTCGGGACAGATTTTAATAAATTTTTGGGCATCCGCAATCAAAAAATGGTACTCTTGGAGATCAAGCGTATAATCTTTTTGAGTATCTTTTTGGATATCTTGAAGGAGGCTTTTGAGCGTTTGTAGTAACTGTTTGACAAAAAAATAATCTTCTTGATGCTTTCCAAATTGACGTTCCGTATCTAAATAATACACGTGTAAGATTTCAATTTCATCTTCATATTTTTCCCATTTACCGACCTCTTGGCTCAAAATTTTGAGTAACTCAAAAGCTTGTTCAAAGGCAAAATCGGTGATGAAGGTTTTAATTTGGTCAGCTTTATTTCGGATAATAAACTGATGAGTTTGATTTGTCAAGTTATTCTCGTTTTGTGTCTTTATCTAATTATCATTTGTCTATTTCTATTTTGACTTAAACCTATTCAAGCTCAAAAAATGAATAGATTCAAATACTTGAAAACAAAATTTTTATATATTATTTATTCTTTTCTAATTAATTTTAATAATTGTGAACTTACAATCATACCATTTGCTTTAGCGGCATCTACATTAATTTGGAACTCTTCTTTATTGCCTGTAAAATTGATAATCCCTCCCCGCTCACAAAACTCAGGCACTCGGTCACTAATTGTTAAGATGCCTCTGGAAGTAGCAAAATTAATGATTTCCAGCATCTTAGCATATTCTGAAGAAGCTACAAAAATCACTTGACAAGAGGCTAAGTTTTTGACACTTGCATTTTTGCCAGCTCGTATCACTTCGAGTGTTTTGCCATTTTGCACTTGTCTTCCTCGAAACATATCATCTATCATCGTTCCAAAAGGATCTTCTCCCAAAATGCCAATCCGAATTTTGTTCCCCGCTCGATTCTGTGCGGGTTCTGAAAGGGTAATATGTTGAATAAACCCAAAAATTAAAGCCGCCTTGATTTCATATTCGGTATAAACGGTTTGCTGCGCTAATCCTTTCGAGAATAAACTACTGCTTATCAAGGTAAAAGCTAACAAAATCTGCATTATTTTTCGGTAAGTTTGTCGCAATGAATTTCCTGTTTGGTTTGATTTTGAGCATCTGAGTTCTTCAATCCGTAAAAATGGGTCTATATTAAATGGCTTTGTGTCAAATGCAAGATACTAAATCACTAATGTACAAAGATTCTTTTTATTGGGATTTTTGACAAATTTTTAATGGCTTTTTTCAATTTTTAGCTTTATGGCAACTCAAAGATACGGACATCAGCACGCCGTCCTTTTTGGGGATCATCTGTTTCAATAGAGCCAAAACCATTTAAAATTAGAATTAAATTTTCTGATTTCACTTGATATTTCTGTAATACTTGTAAAATATTCACGGCTCGTTGTTTAGAAAGTAATTCATTTTGAGCTTCTAAGCCATCCAAATCGCTATACCCATTAATCTGCAAAATGTATTTTTTTTCACCTTTCTTTAGGGTCTGTGCCAATAATTTTAATCGACCAGCATCTTTCGGAGCAATTAAGGATGATCCTTTATCAAAATGAAAACTTTCCGAATGGATTGCTGTGCGATCAAGTAGAAATTTATCACTAATATACGCTTCATTCAACATTTCCGAAGTCTCAATTAAACTATCAATTGGTGTACGATTTCCTTTTTCAATCGCTGTTTCGATAGTTGTAATTAATCTGTCGTAATGTGGATTAGATTTAACTTCTTCTAAGTGAAGTTGTTGGGTAATTGTATCGGGAATATGCCCTGAATAAACCAATTGCATAAATTTTTCAGAATCAGAGCGTTCGATAGCTGTCATGGTGATTCCGATTAAGCCATCATAATATGCTGAACCTCGTTTAATTTCTGCCGATCTAGTAAATCGATGCGAAGACTGAATTACTGAAACCTTGGTAGCAATCACTTGTCCTGTTTCAGATTTTAAGGCATCCAAACGTAGCTTTCGACTAAATTCATAGGCATAAGTACTTCGAGGAATATAAATTTGAGTTTTGTGTTCCTTGTAACCTTCTTTGAGCGGAATAATATGAATTTCGTAAGTCCGATTTGGACGTAAAAACATTTTATATTCCCCACTGACCTTCAACGGATCATAAATCCATTCTTGTTCCTTTTTATTTATTTGGTCAATCACTCGCAGTTTTAATTCTACGGATGTGCCTACTTCAGCATCATAAGCCTCTAAAGTTCCTGAAATAATCGCTACAGGAAAGTGCTTCCCTGTGATTTCTTCCCATAAAATTTGGAGATTTTCATCAGGAGGATGTACTTTTTCTGGCTGAAATTCAGTAGATTCTGAACCCCAAGCGTTCCCCAAAAAAGATAGCATCAATAGCATTGAAACTATTGATAAGGAGTATGGTTGAATTATCATTTTGTGTTGTTTGTTTAGAACTAAAATCAAAGTAACTTTGCTATTGTTTATCTGAAAACAATTTTTGGTACTTAAAAATTCGATATTGTTTGTATCCTTTTTGAAGTTCCAAAAAAGAAACTCGTAAAACTGTATAAGTTGGAATAGCCGCAATCATTCCAATAGCACCCGCCAGCGTTGCTCCTGCAAATACGATAATAAAAATTTCTAGTGGGTGTGCTTTTACGCTTTTTGAAAAAATAATTGGTTGAAGCATTAAATTATCCGTTAGCTGAACAAATGCAAAAACTGTTAATATCTTAATACTCAGAAAAATATAACCACCCATTAGTACAGTTTCACCCAATTCAGGAGCAGTTGTAGAAAGTCCTACGATTAACCCAAAAATAGCTCCAATAAAAGGACCGATAAATGGAATCAAATTAGCTACTGCCGCAAAGACACCAATTGTTACCGCATATTTAACCCCACCTAAAATTAATCCGAAAGACACTACCGTAAAAACAGATAACATTTGTAATAATAATCCAAGTAAATAGTTTGAAAGCAATTTTTCAATTTTGTATAAGGCACTAATCGTTACTTCAAAATAAGCATTGGGAACAATTGCTAAAATATTTCGTCGGATAATTCCCTTTTCAAAGAGCAAAAAGAAGGTAATAAAAAGCACCGCAATGACAGCTATCAAAAAATTACCTGTGGTTGAAATGACCCCATTAATAATATCTCCAAATTTTAGTTCCTCACCCAATGTGGCAATTTTATTTGTAATACTATTCATAATGAACCCTTCGGATTCGTGCATAATATTATTTTTAATCAAAAATCGTTCAAAACGGGTAATAGGATCGCTGATTTGAAGGAGTAAAGTGTCATAATTTATTTCACTCACCACCTTAATTTGATCAGAAACTAATGGCTTGAATATCAGTATAAAAAGAAAAATAATTCCTGCCAAAATTCCAAAAGAGGTTAAGATAGCTGTAACTCTCGGAATCCGAAAATTACCAATTTGGGTCTGGCTGATGTAGTTGGTTGGGGTTTTTAGGATGCCAGCTAGCACCATCGAAATCACAAAGTAAAGGACAATATCTGAAAATAACCACGCCATAAAAAGCACGCCTCCCGTAATGGCAAGTAGGCTTAAAGTGGTTTTATTAAAAATCATATCGGCAGTTTGCTACAATCTCAGTCCTAAGAACTCTATAAGTTTACGTAAAAATACAAATTTCGGCTTTTATTTTGAATTTTGGATAGGCAGATGTAATGTACCAGATAGACTTTTTTTAGTGTATTTATTGTCAAATTTTTGTCTTTTTTTGTTTATTTTTCAAGATAACTAAGACAATTTTTCATCAAGTTATTCGCAGTACATATTCTCCTTAAAAAGGATTTTCCGAAATTTTAGGACAAAAATCGGCTTTTAGAATTATATATTTTGTATTTTTTATACTTTTTAGCTCCGATAATCGTTTAAGGATGCAAAATTTATCAGGTTGTAAGATTTTTAGGTGTTTTTTTCAATTTTTTACTTAAAGATAGCTTTATATAATTTATCATTATAGTTTTCTATACAAATAGAATTCTTTATTTTTAACTATTTATGATACTTTAAATCCTATTAATAAAATATCATCAATTTGACGTTGTCCATTTCTCCATGCTTCAATAGTATCTTCCAAAATATCACGTTGAATGTGAAAAGGTTCTTTGTGAATTCGGAGTAATAATTGATGCAATTGCTTTTTCATAAATTTTCGGTTGTGATTTCCGCCAAATTGGTCTTGATAACCATCTGAGAATAAATAACAAACTGTACTTTTTTCAATATTTAATGTTTGTTTATTAAATTTTATATTTTTAGCCTTGAGTCCACCAATTGACATTTTATCTCCTCGAAGCTCAAAAAGTTCATTATTTTGAACATAAACTAAGGAGTTTTTAGCTCCTGCAAATTCTAAAACTTTTCGTTTATAGTCAACCACACACAAGCCCAAGTCCATGCCATCCCGATTTTTATTTTCGTCTTGTTTGAGTGTACTAATCACTCCAGAACTAAGCTCACTTAGGATTTGGTCAGGCGAGAAAATCCGTTGTAATTTGACAATTTGATTTAATAATGAATCCCCAACCATTGACATAAATGCTCCTGGCACCCCATGCCCTGTACAATCAATGGCAGCAATGACAGCTTTATGTTGATTTTCAGGGGCGACAATAGTCTCAGAACTCTCAGAATCAGGATGATAAAACCAATAAAAATCCCCTGAAACAATATCACGAGGTTTGAATAATACAAAGGAATCAGGAAAAACTCTTTGAATTTCCTTAGTGCGAGGCAACATCGCTCGTTGAATTCGTCTAGCATAAGTAATACTGGCAGTAATATGTAAGTTTTGTTGTTCAATTTCTCCTTTTTGAATTTCAAGAGCTTCATTTTTAATACGAATCTCCTCATTGGCTTCCTTCATTTCATTATTTTTCGAATTAATTACTTTAACATGTTCTTCCAATTTTGTCTTTTGGATTTCTAATTGTTCCTTTTGATGAAACATCCTCCGAGACACTCGATAGTATACAAATAATAGGACTAACATTACTGTGCCAATTAATAGGAAAATAATGAATTTTTGGTTAAAATCCTTACGAGTTTCTTCATGTTCGGTTTTAGCAATTTCTAGATTTTCGGAAGTTACCGAATGAAGTGAATCTTTTTCTAAAATCATTAATTTAAGTCTTCCTAAGACATCATTCGTTTTTTCGTGGGCATCTTCGTAAGCTACCTCATTTTCAACCAATTCTCGCTCTAGTCGGGTTAAATATTCTTTTAGTGTTTCTCTACGATTATCACTCAAATCAGTACGGGAAAGTCGTCCTTGTACTTTCTCAATTTCTTTTCGTAATTTATTACTTTTCTCAGCTAATAATTGCTTTTCTAACTCTAGTTGATTAAAAATATAATTGAATTTCCGAGTATAATCCGTGAAAGAAGAATCTTGCATAATGTAACGATCAGTACCTTCGGTCTTGATATGAATATACATATAGTGGTCAATATCCACATAGTCTAATTTATTTATGACGTATCCTTCTACCATAAATTCACTATGATCAGTTACGACCAACTCCTTTCCATTTTTTAAGGTAAATTCACCATGTACATCGGTTGTATAAGGATGTCCATCTATCAAAACCCGAACTCCTTCCACAGGTCGCATATGCTCATTATAAACAATCACATGAGCCACACTAGCTACCTGAACGCTATGCAGTTTGATAGATACAAACGTATTATTTCTAAAGAAAACGGCATCTTTTTCATGTACTCGGATACCATCTGCCATAAATCGGGTTTGGTCAGAGACGCGGATATGTCGTGGGAGTTGCATACTAAATCCACCTTTATCATCAGTAATTGTACGAGTAGCGGGATGTGTTTCACCTCGAATAGAAACCTTTACGCCTTCCATCGGCATATTAAATTCATTAATTACACGTCCTCGTAAAAAATGTGGGGTAGGTTTTAAGATGACCTTAATTAAATCATCTTCCTCTCTCCAAACACGATACTTCCAGCCTTCTTTAATAATAGTAATATCCTTAGGAGTAAGCATATCAGAAGGTAAACGTATCTGAAAAAAGCCATCCTTATCACTTAGGGCGAAAGGACTATCATTGATGGATATTTTAACTTCATCAATTGGCATACCACGCTGATCAATGACTTGCCCTTTTACGAATTGCTCTTCAATTTGAGCATATGTGGTAAATTGCCAAAAAATAAAGGTAACAATGAGCAGTAAATGTTTTTTCATAACAGTAAACAACCGAGTTCTTTTGATTGATTTTGTCTGTTGTGTGTCTGTCTTTTCTTGTTGTTTGTTTCAAGAAAATCGGTAAAACCTGTAATAAGATTTTTGATGTCAATTTGTGTTAAAATGATTCACAAAAACATTGCCAGCCTCCTTGTTTACAAAATAGGTAAAAGTAAATTGCAGGGAAGTTATTCTCCCTATTCGGTATGAAAAAACATTTGATTGATAAGGTTTTAGCACAACTTGTTCAGGTAATCCTTCTTTTTTAAGCATTTCAAAGCCCTAGAAAGTTCAATATCAGTTGTTTTATATGAGTTTCAATTCGTTAAGAGACGATAAAATAATACATTAAATTCTTACGCCCAAAACGGTAATATCGTCTCGTTGTTCGGCATCTTGTTGATGTTCTTTCAATGCTTGTAATAAAATTTCGCCTTGTACAGTAAGTGGTTTGGCATAATTGGCTTGTAATAATTTTATTAATTGCTGGCTACCAAAGTTTTGCCGTTTAGGATTCCCATTATCAACATAGCCATCAGTCGTAAGATAAATCACGTCGCCTGCATTTAATAAGATTTCGTGCGTTTTGAATGGAGTAAATTTCTTTTTTGGTCGTCCCCCGATTGAACGGCGAGTCCCTCGAATCTCATGTAATCTCTCTTTATGAATATAAAACAACGGGCGTTTTGCACCTGCAAAATACAATTTTATATTATCTTTTGTATCTTTTTCAATAACGGTCATACAAACATCCATACCATAAGCAGTATGTTCTTTAATTTCATCTTGTTTGAGATTTACCCATACATTTTCATGAAAATTTTCTAAAATATGATGTGGTTCATAAATGTGGTTTTCATTAATAATTTTATTCAAATAAGCCTGCCCAATCATCGACATAAATGCACCTGGCACTCCATGTCCCGTACAATCAATGACCGCTACAAATGTCTTATTTTCTATTCGAGAAACCCAGAAAAAATCACCAGAAACAATAGACTGTGGAAGATATAATAAAAAATGGTCTTTGAATAATTCATCTAATGTACTTTGGAACGGAAGTAAGGCATCCTGAATGACTTGTGCCGCACGAATACTATCTGTAATACTTTGATTTTGTTTTTGGATAGCAGTATTTTTAGCCTGAATTTCGGTGTTTTTGTGCTGAAGTTCTTTTTCTCGATTTTGAAGAGCTTCGTTTTGGGCTTCTAATTGTGTCCGTTGAGATTCAATTTGTTTATTTTGTTTTGCTAGTAACTTTTTTTGGCTTTGCTGAACCCGAAAAGCGACATAGGAAATCACTACAAAAATTGCCAAAATCATCACAAAAGCAATAAAAGCACGATTTAGTAAAGATTGTTGCTCAATTTTATCCTCGTCAAACCTAATTTTCTGTTGATTAATAATATTTTCTTCTTTCAGAAGTGCTATCTGTTCTTGTGCTTGAGTGTCTTCCTTAGCCATTTTCAAGACCAATTCCCGAACATCTTCACCGAGATACTTTTGTAAGATTTTTTTCGTGACTTTGGGGAAGGTATCACTTGCAAAAAAAGCACTTATCGGCTCATTCCAATCCGTATTTCGTGGCATTACTATCGCCAAACCTTCCCGTTCAGTCTTGAAAATGATTTGACGTTTCATGGGATAGCGTGTCTTACTTCGGTATAAATAATCCGCTAAATTTGCGAAGCTAAACAAATTACTATCTTGAGAAATACGATCATAAACATAGTCATGTTTTTGTTCATATTCAATCCTCAAAGTTGGTTGTAATTTTTTTAACTTCAGAAGTTCACTTTCAAAAGTTGTTCCTTGAAGGGTTAGTGCTTTAGCTTTCTGAAAAATTTGGATAAACTCTGTACTATCTTGAATAACAGGTAGGTTTTCACTCGAAACCATAATTTCAACATCAGGCATATAGGGTGGTGAAAACTGGAAATAGTTTTTTCGAGATTCAGTAATTGAAAAAGCAGACAGCGCAAATGCCCCCGTAGGAGCGGTTTTCATATACTCATGCAGTTCATTGAAAGTTGCTAAATAGACGTAACGAACTTTTGGCATAAGGCGGTATTTCTGATTCACGAATCCGATAAAAGCCTCAAATAATTCGTACTCAATTCCTTTCAAACTATCATTTCCTTGGAAATACACAAAAGGTTTAACATCGGTATAATAAACAACCACCTCCCCTTTTCCTGTTTTCTGTAAATCAGTCCAAGAATTTTGTCCTAATACAGAGATTAAAGTAAGAAGTTGTAGTCCGATAAAACAGTAAATTAACCTATAAAGTCGGCGAAGTTGTCGCATAGAGAGGTAACGCTTGAATCAAAATTGTCTCGTAATTTTTTTATTATTCGGCAAAATTTATGCCCTGCTTTCTGAAAAGAACGAAAAGTTATCTGAATGGTATGTGTATTAAGATGGAAAAATCCAATATAATTATCATTTATAATACTTCTCGAAAGTTACTAATTTTATCGGATTTATACTTGAAAAGTAAACCATTTTTTTGAATTCTAATTAGACTTTAGTACGGTTTAATTTAAAGACTTTTCCATAACCTTTAATTCATGAAACGTAAAAACTGGACAATTGAAAAAATTAATGCCCATTCTCGAAATATGGTCAAACATATAGGCATTGAATTCACAGAAATGACCGAAAATACACTTTCGGCAAAAATGCCTGTGGATTCCCGAACCCAACAACCTTTTGGGATTTTGCACGGAGGGGCATCGGTAGTTTTAGCAGAAACATTAGGCAGTATGGCGGGGTATCTTCAACTCGAAGAAGGCAAACATTGTGTCGGTTTAGAAATTAATGCCAATCATCTTCGAAGTGTCAAAACGGGATATGTATATGGACAAGCCAAAGCCATACACTTGGGACGAAAAACCCAAGTCTGGGAAATTAAAATCACCGATGAAATGGACGAATTAGTTTGTATTAGTCGATTAACTACTATGATTATTAAAAACGAATAGATAGCCATTTTTAATAAAAAAATCGCAGTACAGCCTGATGCTGTACTACGATTCGGTGAAAAAACTGGAGAAACCAAACTAAACTTAAATCATCTTGAGTATTTATTTTTTACGAGTCAATTCTAAAATAATTTCTATTTCAACTTCATCACCTACCACTGCCGTAGCTGCCCAACTTCCTGTTCCCACGCCGTAATCATTTCGGTTAATACTTATCTTAGATTTCACACCAGCTACTTTTTTTCCTTTTCTCATGGGGTGATCTTGGATTCCTAGTAACGTAAAAGGCAACTTAATCGTTTTGGTGACATCTCGAATGGTGAGTTTTCCTTCAATTTCAAAATTTTTATCGTCCTTTTTCGTGAATTTTGTCGAAACAAATCTCATTTTGGGATATTTCTTCACATTAAAAAAATCTTTGGATTGTAAATGTCCATCTCGTTTTTCATCTTTCGTATTGATACTTGCTACATCAATAGTAAAATTGGCTTGACTTCCTTCCAGATTTTCTGGGTCAAATTTTAATGTTCCCTCAAACTTATCAAACGTCCCAATAGTTGGCGTAAAAATGTGGTTTATACTAAATTTGATAGAGCTATGGGTTGCATCTAAGTCCCATTTTGGAGCATCATTTTTCACTTTAATGAAAGCAAAAGAACTCAGCAAAAGAAATAAGGAAAATAAGCCAGAAAAGGCAAAATATCTTGTGTTCATGATATCAAACGATTTTAGAAATTTAATTTTTTAAGATTAAAAAAAAGAATTATTGTACCTACATCAAAATAAACGCCTGACTTCCTAAAAAGTTTGTCAGTCGACTCACTTTTTATAAATCATGTTGAATATTATAATAGAATAAAAACATAATTTATTGAAAGTCAGTTTTTTATAAAAATGTTAATATTTTGTGAATAATGAAAATCACTAAAAGTCTTCGTCTTCCGTTTTTTATGGTGCTTACTTTTTGGGCTATTTGGTTAGTTTCTATTTATTTTGCTATTGATTTTAATCGATATGTCGGTTTATTTCCACGCACTATCTCAGGCTTATTCGGAATTGTTTTTTCTCCTTTTCTGCATGGAAGTTTTTTTCATTTACTCCAAAATTCTGTTCCTTTTGTGATTCTTGGGGGTATGGTATTATATTTTTATCCCAAAATAGCAAATCGTGTATTTGGGATTATTTATCTAGGAACAGGCTTTGGAGTTTGGCTTTTTGCTCGAAGTTCTTACCATCTGGGAGCAAGTGGATTGGTCTATGGTTTTGCCTCATTTTTATTTTTTAGTGGATTATTTCGGCGCAATATTCCTGCAATGGCACTTTCGGCAATTGTCGCTATTTTATATGGGAGTAGTATGATTGAGGGTATTTTTCCTGTCGAAGCTCATATTTCATGGGAATCCCATTTAATTGGGGCAGTAACAGGTGGATTTTCAGCGTGGTATTACCGAAGTTTAGGATTTTCACTTTTTGAGACAGAAGAAACTAGAACGGAAAATATACCTTATCAAGTAGGGTTTCAAAATATTGAGAATGAATATATTAAATATTTTTTTATAGAAAATAAAATTACTAAAAATAACTCTTCGAACAGATGAATATACGCCTTGCCCAATCCACTGATTTTTTTCAAATTCGACACTTAATACACCAATCAGAACAAAATAAAGTACAGAATTTTGCTGATATTTTTACAGAAGTGTCTGTTCACTCATTTACTAATTCTCAATTTCAACGACTAATTTCGGACAAGAATTCTGCGGTTTGGGTGGTAGAATCAGAGAATAAATTAATAGGTTTAGCATGGGTACGCCGTGCTTTTCGTTCTCTCCAAGAACCTGAAAACCATATTTTTAAAAACTCAGATTATGCATTCTTAGAAATTTTTCATATTGATCCCGATTATATTCATACGCCACAATTACAACAAAGCTTATTAGAAGTTGTCAAGAATTGGGCTGATCAGTATGGATTTTATCATCTTGAAACTTCTGTTTATTTTTCGGATAAATCTCAAATCCAATTTTTTGAAAAACAGAACTTTTCACCGCTTTACCAACAGCTAAAATTTACCATTCGAGAACAATCAGAAATAACTCCTATTTTTCATATCACACTACAAAATATTTGGGAAACGGCTAAGTTAAAGGGAACTTATAAAACGCCATCTCTTCAAAAGGAAGGCTTTATTCATTGTTGTTTAGAGCATCAAATTGAAGGTGTAACTACTCGTTATTTTCAGCCTGGGAATAGTTTAGTTTTATTAGAAATTAACCCTGATCTAGTACAAGCCGAAATCAAGTATGAGACTTCTACGAATGGTGAAGAATTTCCACACATTTATGGAATATTAAATACAAATGCTGTTATCAATATTTATAATTTGGAAATTGAAATTCAGTGAGTTACGATAAATCATTTGTTTTCAGGTAATCAAATCATATCTAATAAGATTTTTGAACAACCTCTTGTTAAATTTAAATCTTGATTTGGAGATATTATCAATCGTTTATTGTATAACATTTACAATTTGTACCTTTGCATAAAAAACTAGAAATAATGAAAGATTATCTCTTTTTATATCTGAAAGGCATTGCAATGGGAGCAGCCGATGTTGTTCCTGGGGTCTCAGGTGGTACGATTGCCTTTATTACAGGAATTTATGAGCGACTAATAAATGCTATTCGTTCCGTAAACTTGGACGCTATCAAGTATTTATTAAAATTTGATTTTAAAGCATTTTGGCAACAAGTTGATGGTACTTTTTTGGTTGTTCTACTTGCAGGAATTGGCACTTCAGTAGTTACGTTTGCCAAAATTATTCCTCATTTATTAACTCATTACCCTGAAATGTTGTGGTCATTTTTCTTTGGGTTAATTTTGGCTTCGGTTTATGTAGTCAGTAACGAGCTTCGCTCATGGAATGCGGGAGTTGCCTTAACGGGCTTACTAGGCGTAGTCATTGCTTATTTAATAACTGAACTTTCGCCAGTCGCCACTCCTGAAACTCATTGGTTTGTTTTTATATCAGGAATGATTGCGATTTGTGCTATGATCTTACCAGGAATCTCTGGGAGCTTCTTACTAATTATTCTTGGTAAATACGAATTTGTAATTAGTGCTATTAAAGATTTTAAGTTAGATATTATTGCCGTTTTTGGCTTAGGTTGTATAACTGGTATTTTAGCTTTTTCTCATGTCTTAAATTGGTTATTGAAAAAATATCATGATTTAGCTATTGCATTATTAACAGGTTTTATGATCGGGGCATTAAATAAGGTCTGGCCTTGGAAACAAACCCTTGAAACATATCTTGATAGACACGGAAAGCTAAAGTCTCTAGTTACGCAAAATGTTTTTCCTTGGGAATATACGGCTGCTACAGGTGAAGAAGCTCATCTGATTTCCTGCATTCTTTTGGTAATAGTAGGGTTTGGAGTCGTTTTTTTGATTGATAAATTTGCCAATAAATAAGGAAGAATAAAGATCTTAATAAATAACTCAGCCTTTGATGTTTTCAACTTTTTCAATGGATTTGTTCGACTTTTTTAGAAAAAATACAAATCTTTGTACATTGAAACCAAAACACTAAACACATATCTCTTTTTGATAGTATCTGAAACTAACACTCCGTTATTTTTCCGAAAGAATTGAGTGAAACAGATATTTTATTGTGGAGTTTATTTTATTGAGTTTAATGATGGCATAAACTGTAAAATCCATGAGAAAGACAAAATTATTTACGCTTCTGACTTACCCAATCTGGTTTGCCTTAGCCTATTTTCTGTATGCAGGTGTACAAGGCACCATTGACACAGAAAAAGATATTCAAAGAGCTGAGAGACGAGTTGCGTCTCAACTCAAAGTTATCCGAATAGCGGAAACGGCTTATCTAGAACAAAGAGGTCGTTATACGGATGACTGGGATTCATTACGTCTCTTTTTGAGAACAGGTGAGATTTATCGTATCCAGAAAAATGAGCAAATTATTCAACGCCCTGAAGATGAGGCTTGGAAAGGCGACAGTGTTTTAGTGACTTATGATACACTAGGGACAGAAAATGCTATCACCGCTTTATTTCCTAAAAATAAATATCCAAAATTCAATGCGGATAGTATCGAATATATTCCAAACAAAGGGGATAAAAAATTCGAAATCTTTGCTGATACAACCAGTAAAGGGACGCTTATTGTTAATTTGATTGAAGTAGTAGACAAATATCCAACAGATAGAACTCGAAAGGAAAACCATGACAACCCTAAACGTAGATTTTTGCGTTTTGGCTCACGAGAAGATGCCACTACGGCAGGAAATTGGGATGAGAAGTGGGATAAATTGGAAGAATAGCCTACTGATTAAGTATTCCGAAAATGGTGCTAACTTTCATTAAATAGATTTGATTTGAAAACGATATATCTTCAGCAAAATAATTTCCGAAGTTCTGAGTTCGGAATAGATTATATCCAGAAATACACCAATTGCCTGAATATTTCATTTGGGCAATTAGATTTTTTGGTTATAGAATCTGCTACTCACAAAGTTTTATTGTATGAAAGTTATGAATTAGATAATGTTCAGAATGACAAGGATTTAGTTGGGTTACTAGATACCATTTACAAGAAACATGATTGTTTACCTGCAGGATTTTGGGATAAAATTGTTGTTAATATTTCTACAAACAAACAAACGCTTATCCCTGCAAAATTTGCGGAACTTTCCCTTGAATCTAAGGATTATGAAGCTTTTTTGAAGTTAAATGTCCAACTAGACCTCACCCATGAACAAACTAAAGCCATTCATTTGTCAAAGCAATCAGTGGTTTCTGCCTTTGCCTACTCAAAAGTTTTAAGTGATTGGCTTATCTCTTATTATCCTAAAAATCTAACAATTACGCACGAAATTGCTTCGTTTATAACAGGTCTATCAGAGTTATCCGATAAGCTAACCCGAACAAATTTCTTTGTTTTACTCAAGAAAGAGCATTTACATTTGGTGGTTTTTAAGGGAGGACAAATTGAATTTGCCAATACTTTTCCTTGCCAAACGGTCAATGATTTTTTGTATTATGTGGTTTTAGTTACTGAAGAGTTACAAATTCAGCGTTCTTATACAACACTTCATTTTTATAGTACGGCTGGTGATCGTTCTGCATTTTTTATGGAAGCGAAAAATTATTTTGGACAGACAGTTTTAGGAACAATACCCAATTCAATTCAATTTGCTGAAGATGCCAAAGCCATTCCTTCAAACGCGCTTTTCGACTTGTTCGGCTCTTATTTTTTAGCCAAATAAAAAATTAAATCAACTCTTTTAGAGTTCCTTTCAGAAATGACATGAAAAAAATTGCACTTTTTCCCGGTTCGTTTGATCCCTTCACAAAAGGGCATGCTGATATTGTACTACGAGCCAGCCAAATCTTTGATGAAGTCGTGATTGGTATTGGACAAAACAGCCAGAAAAAGCGATTTTTTGATTTGGAAATGATGATAGATTGCATCGAAAAAACCTTTATCAATGATTCTAAAGTGCGGGTTGAAGTTTTTTCGGGTTTAACTGCCGAATTTGCCAAACAAATCGGATCAAACTATTTGGTAAGAGGACTTCGAAATACAACTGATTTTGAGTATGAAAATACAATTGCTCAAGTAAATCAGAAAATTGGACAAGTCGAAACTGTTCTATTAATCACTTCTCCTGAATATGCTTATATTAGCTCTACTATTGTACGAGATATTTATCGTTATGGTGAAAATGTAGATGAGTATTTGCCTTATCATTTGCCTCTCAATTTAAAGACGAATTAGTAAATTATGTGTAGATATGGAATGACAACATATAAGTCTCATTTTGCCTGTTTTAATTGCAGAAAGACATTTAAAAGAAGATTATTAGGTGATATTCGTAAAGGATATAGTAAGAATGATATTTCTTCTCCAGCCAAGTGTCCTGAGTGTGGAAAACTTATGGCAGATATGGGACTAGACTTCCAATCTCCAAAGAAAAATGACATTAAAGCTTGGACTCATCTTGCCACTCTTTACAAAGTAGGCATAACTTTTCATTCCTGTGGATGTACAGGACCAGGGTATATTCCCAATGACTCTGAGACATTGATAGCGTATTTATTAAAAATAAAAAACACCTATTTAGAAAATTTGCATTTTTGGGCAAGACGAAAAGAAGACCCAGAAACACAAGCCGAAATAGCTAAAGATGAACACAGAAATCGGAATTTCCTTTTTTATCTTCCTAAAGAAATGAGAAAAGGAACAAGAAAGAAACCAAAATATGATTCGACTAAAGCCCAAATTTATTGGGGACAAAAAATTGTTGAGATTGAAGAAAAGATTAAAATTGTCATGAAGAGTACAACTTTCTAAGTTGAAAGTAACGTATTATTTAACAATTCTCCTGACAAAGCCCTTCTGAAGTAATTTCGTTTGGATGCGTTTTTGAGGTGTTTGATATGTCGCATCCCATGACAATCCGTTCCCATAAAGCTAATCAATTGATCATCAATAAGACGTTCGGCAATCATCTGAGAGGCTTTCGAATAATATCCCACCAAAGAATTAATGTTGATTTGTAAATGAACTCCTTTACGACGCAATTCAGGTAATTTCTCATAATTTTCAAAAAGATAGATGTACCGTTCGGGGTGTGCCAAAACAGGTGTATACCCCTGTGATTGCATCATAAAAACCACATGTTCGAGATAGGGCGAGGCATTGATATATGAGGTTTCAAATAGCAAATATTTTTTTTCGCCAAAACAGAGAAGTGGTTCTTGATTTTCTAATTTACGAACAAAGGACTCATCCAGATAATACTCAGCAGCAGCCTCAATTTCGACTTCAATTCCCATCGTATCTAGGATATTTTGGAGTTTATCCAGTTTATCGTAAATAATTTCGGGAGTATTTCGGTAAAAATCTCCCATAATATGCGGGGTTGTAATCAATTTTTTGTAGCCTTGTGCAACTAATTCCTGAACCGCTTTAACGGCTTGGTCGTAGTTTTCAACACCATCATCAATGGCAGGTAACAAGTGCGAGTGCATATCCACTGTGAGCGGTTTTATTGTGCCGTAGGTTTTTGTCTTCGTCTTGAAAATAGAGAACATTCGGTTGATAACTAAATTGTGAATGTTAAACTAACTTTTAAAAGTAATGCTTTTGTATAAAATTATGGGGTTAGTGTGTTCAAATTTCTTTTGTCTTAGCAACGCTTTTTTTCTAGGCTTAGTATAGTACTATTTTCTATCCGATTTTTAATGAGCTATCTCGTGTTTTCTATAACGATATTTTCATAGAAACAGTTCACTTCTCCTTTCATTTACCGTTTTTTTATATCTCAAAACAACTATTCAAATGGCTTGTGTGCTTTTTAATTAAGGTACTTAATGCCACGATCAAACAAACCTAATGCCAAACATAAATCGTTATTACATCTCTTCCCTGAGTGCTTACTTGATTTGGGGGTTTATTCCTATATCTCTTAAGTTTTTGTCCGATTACCCAAGTGGGGCTATTATGTATTTTCGGGTTATTTTTTCATTAATTATTTTACTAATAATTAGTTTTTTAGTTCAAAAAGAGCGTCTCAGAGGTACACTCCGAAAGTTGTGGAACTTATCTCCTACCCAACGCTCTAAGACTATCATTTTGATTTTCTTGAGTGGTATTGCATTAGCCACTCATTGGCTTTCTTATATTTATGTAATTAATAATATTAGTGTTCAAATTGTAGCATTTGCTTATTTAATTTGCCCTATTATAACGGCATTTTTGGGTTTTTTAGTCTTGAAAGAACCGCTAGAATTTCAGCACCGTATTGCAATTTTATTAAGTTCAATAAGTTGTTTTATTTTAGGAAGCGGCTCATGGGAAAATGCGGGACTTGTACTAATTATTGCAGTTTCCTCTTCTTGTTTTTTAATTCTACAATCTTGCCTAAGAAAGTATGATAAAATGTCTCTTCTTACTTTTTATCTGATGATTGCTTTTATAATTACAGCTCCTTTATTTTCAACTTTAGTTTCACCCGAAATCCAAATTTTAAATATGGAATTTATTAGTATGATATTGATTATTAGTATTTTATTCACTATTTTACCTTTACTTTTAAATACATATGCACTCAAAGGAATGACCGCAGGAGCCGTTGGAATTTTATCCTATCTTAATCCATTTATTAACTTCATAGTAGCATTTCTAATTTATCAAGAAAACAGTACTTGGTTACAAATCTTAGCATATGCTTTTATATTCATCTCCATTATCTTATATAATTGGCGATTTTCAAACTAGCACAAATTATTATGTCTATAATCTAATAGAAGCTTCAATTTTTTCAAAAACAGTTCGAATATTTATTTGTTTATTATTTTTCGTATTTTGAAATATTGTTTTAGTACACCTACTTTTTATCAAATGTTCTGAAATTAACAACTCCAATGAAAAATATAAATCGTTATTATGCTTCTGCCCTGAGTGCTTATCTAATTTGGGGATTTATTCCTGTTTCTCTGAAGTTTTTATCCGATTATCCGAGTGGGGCTATTATGTATTTTCGAGTTACCTTTTCGCTCGTAATTTTATTAATGATTAGCTTTTTAGTACAAAGAAAACGTCTCAAAGATACTCTACGTAAGTTATGGGATTTAGCCCCTGCTCAACGCCCTAAAATTATTGCTTTAATTCTTTTTAGTGGAGTTACATTAGCTATAAATTGGCTTTCTTACATCTATACAATCAATAATGTTAGCGTTCAAATTGGAGCATTTGCCTACTTAATTTGCCCTATTTTGACCGCATTTTTAGGTTTTTTGATTCTCAAAGAACCCCTAAAACTCCAGCATCGTATTGCTATTCTATTAAGTTCAGTAAGTTGCCTTATTTTGGGAAGTGGTTCGTGGGAAAATGTTGGCTTTGCCTTGATTATTGCAAGTTCATATGCCTGTTTTTTAATTATGCAACGTTATTTGAGAAATTATGACAAGATGACTCTTCTTACTTTTTATTTGATGGTTGCCTTTGCTATTACGGCTCCCCTATTTTCAACTTTAGTATCACCCGAAACTCCTATTTTAAATATACGATTTATTGGTATGATATTGGTTATTAGTGGTTTATTTACTATTTTACCTTTATTTCTAAATACCTACGCACTCAAAGGAATGACCGCAGGCACAGTTGGAATTTTATCCTACCTCAATCCATTCATTAATTTTATGGTGGCATTTTTAATTTATCAAGAAAATAGTAGTTGGCTACAAATTTTGGCGTATGCTTTCATTTTCATTTCTGTAATTCTATATAATTGGCGATTTTCAAGTCATTAAAGAATTGTCATCATATCAACAATATTAGTACAATAAACGTTAAAACAATAGTATTGAACTATAATAGATAAATTAATGAAAATCGAAGAGGAAATAGAGCAAAAGCAATTTGCAAATGAATATGTTAAGGTGGGAATTAATATTATGTTTACGGCTTCTTTCTTGATTCATAAGAATACCCAACTCCTAAAGCCATTTGGAATTTCAATACAACAATTCAATATCTTGCGGATTTTAAGAGGTTTACATCCCGAACCTGCCACCATTAAGTTACTTACAAGACGGATGATTGATAAAACTTCAAATGCTTCTCGGTTAGTGGAGCGGCTCCGCCAAAAAGGTCTAGTGGAACGCCATGAGTGTGAATTTGACCGCCGCAAAGTAGATATTTTTATTACAAAATCAGGTCTAGAACTGGTAAATGAGGCTTCCATAACACTTGAGGCTACCGACCAAATACTACATCCTATTTCTGAAGAAGAAGCCAAAACACTAAATACTATTTTAGATAAATTACGTGGATAAGTTATAGTAAGAAACTAGATTTGAATTATTCGGTATGCTTCTATTTCTTTATTGTGTTTTTAGACTATTTTTAGGGAATATTTCGACATTATGGTTAGAAATCAGTAACTTTGTAATGGAAAATACCTATAAAAATACTTCATGGAAAAGTTAACTGTTTCAGTTTATAATACGTTCGGTACAGAAGTCGAAGAATTACACGAAACTACGGTAGAAGAAGAATTTGAGCATGAACTAGTCGTATTTAATGACGATGTCAATACCTTTGACCACGTTATCGAAACACTCATTAAAGTTTGTAAGCACTCCAAAGAGCAAGCCGAACAGTGTACCTTAATTGTTCATTACAAAGGTAAATGTACCGTCAAATTAGGACCTTTTGAAGAATTAAAACCTATGCGAAACGGTATTTGTGATCGAGGTATCTCTGCTGAAATTTTGTGATCTTCCTTCTTTTTTTGACTTCATTTTATTATTCAAGTTTTACCACCACTTATTTTTTAACACCCTAAAAATTGCTGTTGGCTGTGAGGATACAGCCAACTCTATTCACCTCACAAATAAACCAATAACTTTTTTCTTAAGAAAATTAGACTTTATAGTGCTTTGAAACTGTAAATCTCTGATTAACGAGTTGTATTTCGAAAAATAAATGAGGAAAGGTATCAACCTTTTCGGGGGGCTTTTTTATTTTTGCGTTTTTGTAGAATAACTTGAAGAGTATCTCACTTCTCTTTTTTTCAATTTGAGAAATTGAGGAAAATTATAACCAATACATGATGAAAGCAAAAGAAATTCGTAATCTGCTCAGTTTTATTGCCACTTCGGGGTTGGATGAAGTTAGTATCGAAACCGATGAATTCAAAATCAGTGTAAAGCGAAATTCGGGAACAGTCCCCACTCCAGTCATTCAAGCAGCCCCCCAACAAGTTGCTTTGCCTGTTTTCGAAAGTGCTGAAGAAGTTGAGTCTGCTCCTGCAGAAAACCAACCTGCCCCTGCTCCTAGTAATGCTGTTGCCATCAAGTCACCTATGATTGGGACATTCTATCGCTCGCCCTCACCTGATGAAGATTCTTTTGTCAATGTCGGTGACCGTGTCGAAAAAGGGCAAGTGGTTTGTATCGTGGAAGCCATGAAATTATTCAATGAGATTGAAGCTGAAGTATCTGGAAAGATTATCAAGGTAGTAGCTGAGAATGCGTCTCCTGTAGAATATGATCAAGATTTGTTTTTAGTAGAGCCTGACTAAAATCAATCTCAAGTCCACTCTAATTGAATTATTTCAGGGTCTTATTTGTCTTACTTCTTGATTTTCGGGCTTTCGCAAAAATTTATTTATAGAAGTATTTTATCAATCTAAGATTGATTTAAGACCAATTATTAAGACCGACTTTTTTCGTTACAAAACTATGTTTAAAAAAATACTGATTGCCAATCGAGGCGAAATTGCTTTACGTATTCTTCGGACGTGTCGTGAAATGGGGATTCGCACGGTGGCAGTATATTCAACCGCCGATGCCAATAGCTTACCCGTCCGATTTGCTGATGAAGCCGTTTGTATTGGTCCCCCCGCAAGTACAGAATCTTATTTGAACATTCCTCGAATTATTGCGGCAGCAGAAATTACAAATGCAGATGCCATCCACCCAGGGTATGGTTTCTTGTCCGAGAATGCCAAGTTTGCCAGCATTTGCGAAGAATATGACATCAAATTTATTGGTGCTTCTGCACGTATGATTGACCAAATGGGCGATAAGGCTTCCGCAAAAGCAACCATGAAAAGTGCAGGTGTACCTGTGGTTCCAGGGTCGGATGGTTTATTGGAATCGATCGAAGAAGGTAAAGCGATTGCTTCCGAAATCGGTTATCCTGTAATGCTCAAAGCAACCGCAGGAGGTGGCGGAAAAGGAATGCGCTTGGTTTATACCGAAGCTGATTTTGAGAAAGCATGGCACAGCGCACGTACCGAGTCAGGAGCGGCTTTTGGAAATGATGGTTTGTATCTCGAAAAATTTATTGAAGAACCCCGTCATATCGAAATCCAAATTCTAGGCGATCAAACAGGAAAAGCCTGCCATTTATCTGAGCGAGATTGTTCCATTCAGAGACGACATCAAAAACTAGTTGAAGAAACACCTTCGCCAATTATTACCGAAGAACTTCGTCAGAAAATGGGAGAAGCCGCTATTAAAGGGGCAGAATATATCGGATATGAAGGAGCAGGTACTGTTGAATTTTTGGTCGATAAACATGGGGATTTTTATTTTATGGAGATGAACACCCGTATTCAAGTCGAACACCCAATTACAGAAGAGGTTACTCATTTTGATCTCATTAAAGAACAGATTAAAGCTGCCGCAGGAGTTCCAATTTCAGGAAAAAATTATACACCAAGGCATTACGCTATGGAGTGCCGAATTAATGCTGAAGACCCTGGGAAAGGATTCCGTCCGTCTCCTGGTAAAATTACCAATATGCACCTCCCTGGTGGGCGTGGTGTTCGAGTTGATACGCATGTCTATTCGGGTTACACTATTCCACCAAACTATGACTCGATGATCGCAAAACTAATTACAGTGGGCGAATCACGAGAAGAAGTAATCGTTCGTATGAAACGAGCTTTACAGGAATTTGTGATTGAGGGTATCAAAACAACTATTCCATTTCATATCCGACTGATGGATGATGAAGGTTTTAAATCAGGAAAATTTACAACCAAATATTTGGAAGATTTTGATTTTTCGGAATTATAACCTCAGATTGATTACGCTAAAAAATTTTATGGGGTATAATTCCTTTATTCTTAAAGTTACATTCAAGCTAAATTTGTCAAACTGAATTCTACATTTCACTTATGACCCTCAGCACATTACCTTTTGTTGTTTCAGGTAAAACTGATATTGGTAAAGTCCGAAAACACAATGAGGACAGTTTTATTATCGGAAGTGATTTGAAAAAGAATCGCTGGGAATTTGATGACCGCTTGGTCGTTCCCAGCGAATTTGGCGCATTATTGATTTTGGGAGACGGAGCAGGCGGTATCAATGCAAACGGTGAAGCCATTTCTGAGCCTGCAGTAAATGCCGTTGCCGAAAAATTTAGAAATCTGCAAACCTTACCTACAACTGATGCTCAAGCTCGGCAACTATTACAAACCGTGATGTTGGAAGCTCATCAGGTTGTTTTGCAAAAAATTCAACAAAATTCAGTTTACAAGAATCCCAATACCACTTTAATTATCGCTTGGTTACTTGAAAATAAAGCGCACATTGCTTGGAGCGGTAATTCACGTGCCTATTTGCTTCGTAATCAAAACGGTGAACTATTAACTGATGATCATTCAATGGTTTGGCAATTGGTACGGCAAGAACGACTCACTTCCGAACAAGCTCGTTTACATCAAGATCATCATATCTTGACTCAATGTCTTGGAAATGAGGAAATTCCTCCTCAGCCTGAAGCACTCACAGTCCGCCTTAAAGAAGGAGATCGTTTAGTTTTGTCATCTGATGGGCTACATTCAATGATGAAACAAGAAGATCTCATTAGAATTTTGAAATATTACCAAACGCCTACCGAATGTTGTAAGGGTTTGATTGATGGAGCAAATTATGCGGGAGGTTTGGATAACAGTACAGCAATTGTAGTTGATTTTGGGACAAATGAAAGTACAAAAACAGAAAAAATTTCTTCGAAGTCTAGCACAGGAAATGTAGCTAATGACATCGTAAAAGTTAAAGCTCCTGTAGAAGAAACCATCACAGAAAATCCAAAAGATGCCGTGATTGCAGGATTTTTAATAATTGGATTTTTGATTGTCTTTTTATTTGGTTTTGTATTTAGTAATCAATTAACTGGCGTAGCTGAACTTCCTGACGAGGAGGAAACTCCACAAGAAATACTTGAAAATATTGCTCAAGAATCTGATTCTCAAGAAGAATTCCCTGAGCAATTACCTTTATTGCCCGAAGGAACACCTGATCAAATACCTGAAATGGGGGCTGAAACCACAGAAGAACAAACTGAGACTGATACCGTACAGAACGATCCTACAACTGTAACCGAAGTTCGCCCAGAAGCAACAGATAACCAAAGAAATAATACTCTAGAGAGTACTCCAAATATTGAAGAAAATTCAGGTACAACAAACCAACTCCAACGATCATTACAAATCATTTTAGATAAAAAGGATCAAAGTTATAAAAAGATTAATACCCTTAGAGTTCAGACAATGACCGCCGAAGAAAAAGCGATCTTTCAAGCAGTTCAAACTGATTTTTCGAAATTATATCCATTACTCAAAACAATTACTGATGCTAATAGCAAACTAAAACCCTCAATTACTACTACCAAAGCTCAACAAGTTTTACAAGAAGCTACGCAAATCCTAAAAAAAATGGAACAAAACTTTCAGAAGTTAGAGTAAATTTATGCTTTTCAAATATTTACCAACTTCCTGAAATTCCTCCTCCTCTAAAATTATTTTCAGTCATGCGGCGATTTGCAGGTAATGTTAAACTACTACTTCTTTCCGTTTTCTTGAGAGCAAACCAAACGCCTGCAAAAATAATGACACTCAAGATAAAAATAAAAGCTACACTCAAGGCTTCCAAACCTGTAAATTGATGTAATATTGATCTTGAGGACTCTTTTTTATGATTAAGCTCACCAATAACGCTCATTTTTTCGTCCTCAATATGCCGACTCATGATATCCATCACATTATCAATTGCTCGATTTAGTCCTTCAGAATACTGTCCTTTTTGAAAGTCGGTTTGTTTAGATAGAATTTGCCGAATAACCCAATCTGTCAAGATACCTTCCAAGTTATAATCAACTTCAATGTGCGCTTTACCGTCTTCCTCCGAAATCAAAATAAGAATATCATTCGCATCATGTTTTAGACCTTCATTCATCAATTTAACCGTATATTCTTCAAAAGTTTTTCCTTCTAAAGATTTGATAATCACAGCTTTTATTTTATGTCCTGCTTCACGAGAGCAGACAGCTAAATTCTTCTCAAGACGGTCTCTTTCTTCCAGAGTCAAAACATTAGCACGGTCATCAATATAGGTATAAGTCTTATAAGTTTGTAGTGATTTTAACTTTTCATCCGTATAATTACAGTATTCTATTAAATAATCCGTAGCATGAGAATATCCTAATTTATGAGCTTTTTGCCAATACTCACAGGCTGTTTCCATATTCCCTTTTTCCTTTTGGGCATAGGCATAATTATAGTAAAATGTTCCACTTTTCGGCTCTAATTCAATCGCTTTAGAGAAGTCTTCAATCGCTTTGTCAGGCATCTTTAATTCCAAAAAAGTCAAACCTCTAAAATCATAAACTCGTGCGCTATGCCCATCTGGTTTTTGCTCAAAAGCGGTAGTATAATCCCGCATTGCTCCCTCATAATCTTGCATCATATAACGGGCTTCCGCTCGATTCGTATAAACGGAAGCATGAACTTGTCCTGCTGCCAAGGAACGAGTAAAATCTGCAGTTGCTGATTTATATTGCTTGAGCGCACTTTTGACTAAACCTCGTTCATTATAGGAATCAGCTTTTTCTGCTCCCAAGAAAATAGCTTGTTCATAGTCCTCCAAGGCTGCTTTATAATTGCCTGCATGATATTTTACCCAACCTCGCTTCATGAAAACAGTAGGATCGCTAGGACTCAAATCAACGGCTTTATTCAGGTCATGGACTGCTTTCCGAAAGCTTTGAAGCCGATAATAAGCATCAGCACGATTATAATAAAAATCAGCATTAGTAGGATCTCTCCCAATCGCTTTACTAAAAGACTGTAAAGCTTCTTTATATTGCTTTTGGCGAAAAAATTCAACTCCTTCAGCATTCAACTCCATTGCAGTTACCTGAGCTTGAATACTAAAATCAGTCAAAAACCAAAGAATTAAGGTAGCAAAAATGGCGGTTTTCATAGTCATTATCTGTAATTTATTTTTACTTATGCAATTTTCATGTAAAATCGTCCAGCCGCTTGTTTTTTTTTCTATTTTTTTTAGTCCAATCCTATACTAGTCTATCGTTTTATGTAATAAGAAACAGATAATCAAGATAGTAACATAGATTTGAAGCATTTTCAAAACATAATATCCTCTGACGATTAGAAGATTCTAAAAGTTAGAATTATTCATCGTTTCAATAATTTGGTCAGTTTTTTGTCTTTAGTTTCGTAATTTTAAATTCAATACAACAACATTTATTTTTAATTTTAAATTCATGCTCAACGAAACGGTTTTTAAGAAGTATTTCAAAAAAGGAGATACTATTCGCATTCATCAAAAAATTGGTAAAATACTGCATTTCAATAAGAATTCTCTTTTATTGGAAAATGAAAACGGGCTTCCTATTTTTTTTTCAGGGAATGAAATTGGACATTCATCTATCGAAAATTTATCCCGTCCACTTTCTGAAAACCAACCTCTCCAAACCTTAGAAATTCGCTTACCACTCTCTATCTCGCCTCAAATAGCGAAGGAAATTTTACAAAAGTCACTCCAAAGTTTACTACACGTCCATAATCATGTAGTACCTAAAATTCAATTAACTAAATTCATAAAAAACAAATCAGTTTATCGTCTAACTTTTGGGATTACTCATGAAATTTCATTTGGGGAAATGGAAGACGCTGTTTTTTCGGCAGTTTGGTACGAATTTTTCCGAAGAGGTTTAAGTTTAGAAACAGGTCAAAAAACCCAAAACTTTCTGGAAACCAATACAAAAAATACAGAAGAGGTAATCAACTTCATGAAAAATAATGAGTTATTTAAAATTTTCTCTGAAACGGATTTACAGGAATTAGCTCAAAAAGCCAAGCGACATTTCTTAGGTACCTCTGAATGTTTGGGCAAAGAGGGGGAAAAACGAGATTCTTTATTTTTTGTAGAAAGTGGAAAAGCAGATATTATTATTCATCGTCCTGAAAAAGGATTTATCAAGGTTGCCGAGATTGGCGCAAATGACATTTTTGGGGAAATGGCTTTACTAACAGGCGAACACCGAAGCGCATCCGCCCAAGTAACTCAAGAAATGCGAGCCTATGAAATCTCGAAAGAAGATGTTTTGCCTATTTTACAACGTCAATCTACTTTAATTGATGAATTGAGTCGATTATTGGCTCGGCGACAACTCCAAAATCAACAAATTTTGAATCTAAAATCCGAAGAAAATTTAATAGAAATTGAGGAATCTGAAATTCAGTCTATTGCGGATAAATTACAAAATTTGATGGTACATTTTTTTTCATTCGAAAAATCTTAGTTTTCTAAATAATATGTCAAGTCTGAAAGTCGCTTTTGTGTATTATTATAAGTAATTTCTCGAACTATTGTTTTACCCGAGTATTCTCGCAAAACAGCAGTCGTACAACGTGTTCCATAATTTGGGAAGGCAGAAATAAACATTGAAGAAAGTCCTTTTTCCCATTCATAAGGAACTCCCGTATTCGGCAACTGAGCATCATTCGCTAAATTAGTATCCGTCATAAGTTCCAAAAGTTTATCCAATAATTCATTGGTAGAATCTTCTGGATTTTCAAGTAATGTCATTAATTTGGCTTTACTTTTAGCGGTTTTGTGCCATGAGAAATCATTCAGAATACTATTACTTAAAGCATAAATTCCTTTTTTAAGTTTCTGAATATAAGAAGAATAATTAGAAATATAGTAAAATCCTGTTTTGTCTGAAACCACTAAATTAAAACCATTATAACTAGCCTTAATTTTTTCAATCTGCTGAACATAACACTCAGCATTTAAGGTTTCTTTTTCTAAAAAGTGAGTAGTTAATTTTCCTCGTGATGGTACATTTTTTTGTTCCTTGAAACCATCTCGGTAATTGGTCAATACCGTAAATTTTCCATTTTTGTGAAAACCTAACCATGTTCCTTCGGCTTGTAAATCTTTGCCTGCCAGTAAATTATCGTTAGATTCCCAAAAGTGCATGGGGAGAGTAGGACGCGCAAAAAACTCATCTCGATTTGCTACCAGAATCAATTCATATTTAGGGTGCATTTCTAATGAAAAGGCTAATAAACACATAATGTTAAATATTTTTAAAATAAACTATTATTATTCACCTATTAGACCTTATTACGAATTTATTCTTATTGGTATTGCTTCACAACGTATATTTAAAAACCATGAGACCAGACATTTTTGGGGTGTACAGAATAATTCGTAATCGTATTTAGCCATTTGTCTATGCAAAATTTATCAAAAAATTAGAAAAACATTTGTTCAAGTTTTAGGAAATGAGTAAATTACGTCAAAAACCGCCAATTTTTATGCACTATTTATTGTTTACTTGGGGAATTCTTTTTGGATTGACGGCAAATTTATGGGGTCAAAATCAAGCAAAAGATTCTTTAACTCAAACCGAACGTAACGAAATTTATCGTGCAGAACAATGCGACTTTCACCGTAAAATTAGTGCGGCGAAACTCCAGAATGGATATGCTTATATTAAGGGCTTCAAATTATGTGGCTCAAAATGTGATGATTGTAAAACTCGGAAAGGAATTTTTCGATTAGTCTTAGAAGCTGGAAACGAATATGCCTTAAAAATAAGCAATTGGCGAGGCGAAACTTATGCGGTACTTTATGATGCCAAAGGCAATCGTATCGGAAAAAGTCTTTATAATGGGAAGATTTATGATGGTTTTCGTTTTATTTGTAATTCAACAGGAATTTATTACCTCCGATTTTTTGACCAAAATGAACGCCCTGTTGAAGAATCTCTAATTGGTGGAGCTTCTTTGGGCTTAAAACGATGGAAACTTTAAACTCATTTTATTCCCAAAAAGCAGAAAAATAAACTCAACAAACCAAATATCTTACAAACAAATATGGCTACCGAAATCGAGCGCAAATTCTTAGTCAAAAATGATAACTGGCGAAAACTAGCACATGGAAAACATTACATTCAAGGATATCTAAATCGACATTCCGAACGTTCAGTTCGTATCCGAATAATTGATGATAAAGGATTTTTGACCATCAAAGGTAAATCTAAAGGAGCGAGCCGTACCGAATTTGAATATGAAATCCCACACCCTGAAGCCCTCCAAATGCTCAGTGAGCTTTGTGAACGCCCTTTAATTGATAAGCATCGTCATAAGATTTCATACGGAGGCTTTGTTTGGGAAGTTGATGAATTCCATGCTGAGAATCAAGGACTAATTGTGGCTGAAATTGAATTACCTAACGAAAACACATCTTTTGAAATCCCTGATTGGATTGGAATAGAAGTCACACACGATGCTCGTTACTTCAATTCTAATCTCAGCAAAGTACCTTTCTCAGAATGGGAATAAGAAAATAAATTAAAAAAAAATCTTGTGTTTTCTTGATTTTCTAATAAATAAACGTACCTTTGCAACGCATTTTCCGAAAGAGGAAAACAAATCTTTATAAAAAATACCAAAAAAATAATAAGCGAAAGTAGCTCAGTTGGTAGAGCATCACCTTGCCAAGGTGAGGGTCGCGAGTTCGAGTCTCGTCTTTCGCTCTGTTTTCACTGAAAAACAGTTGCCGGGATGGTGGAATTGGTAGACACGCAAGACTTAAAATCTTGTGACCCTTGGGTCGTGTGGGTTCAAGTCCCACTCCTGGTACTTTTCAAATTTTCATCAAATTTGTTCGCCTGATGCGAAAGTAGCTCAGTTGGTAGAGCATCACCTTGCCAAGGTGAGGGTCGCGAGTTCGAGTCTCGTCTTTCGCTCTGTTTTTCAGTACTCATTGTGCCTTTGATATAATCCTAATATCAAAGGCTTTTTTATGCTATTCGTGAAATTGCGATTGATAATAATTGATAAATAGCCGAAGCTCTTGCGTTCGTTGTGAGGTATAGATTGCTTCAGCTTGAGTTAGTCGTTTACTAGCCTGAACCAATTTGCGCTGATTATACAATCCTACGGCTTGATTATAAAAATGTAAACTTCGCAACTCACGCACCGAAGTAGGCTGATGAATTTTTTGAGGAGAGGTGTAATAATTTTCAGTTGTCTTGCTCACCTCAATAGCTACTTCGTATTCTTCCTGACGCTTTTGGATATGATAAGGACTTTCTACAAAGCCATAAATAGGGTCTGTTGTTTCGATTAAAATATCTCGCCCTTGAACAGACAGCATCAGATATACATGATAATTAGTTTGATAAATTGTATAGTTATAGCCTAAAGTATCCAATACCACTACATACAAAATCACTCCTGATAAACAATCGTAATTTCCATTCTGAAGTGTCTCACTAAAGGAAGAGAATCGAGCATAATTTTTCAAGAACTTATCATGAATTTGTCGGTTTAACTGACGCAAAAACCGTATTTCAGAACGAGATTTAGTTTTCTTCGTTTTCTGAACAGCGATAAATTGAAGAAGTTCA
This sequence comes from Cytophagales bacterium UBA2561, assembly GCA_002340355.1. Lineage (GTDB taxonomy): Bacteria > Bacteroidota > Bacteroidia > Cytophagales > Thermoflexibacteraceae > UBA2561. The sequence goes on along the minus strand of DDLX01000043.1, from coordinate 147,746 downwards.
CTTTCTAATTTGGTACTATTTTCTGGATTTTCAGATGGCTTTGTTTCTTCTAAAAAATAGGTATAAAATGGATTATAAGACAGTATGGTATCACGAGATTGTGCTTGTCCATTTACAATCAACACTCCGAAAAGCCACAAAAAGAAAACAATACGATTGGTACATTTTTTCACATGAGTTTTGGTTAAGATTTTAAGAAATAGTTTATTCATGCAGAATTAACAAAAAATTAATATTATCTACGTGAATTTTACTTAAAAAGTTGATTTACTGTAAGTTTTTTAGTCTTTTTGCAAAAAACTCATGACTTGTACTCTCCAATTTGACTAGTACAATGATCTTTTCTGTGAAAAAAAGGAACAAGGAATGATAATAAAGGGACTCAATAAGTGGAGAAGCATTTTTAGAACTTAAAATTTCAGGTGGGTATATTTTTATTAAATAAAATCACATTAATATTTTACAATATATAGTTATTTTTATCAATTATTAAAAGATCTAAATTTTCAAAATTGTATATTCTTAATGTTTAATTGTAAAGAACGTCTTCCCTTATACTCATTTTCCTCAATAACATAACAAATAGAAAATGACTTTCCGTACAAAATATCTGCATAAAACTCACTCATACTAAAGGCAATAGCTTCTATTTTTTTATTTTTTTGTTCTAAAGTCATTTTCAAATGTTTACCATTAAGCAAACGTACATCAGGCGCAACCACTTTCTCGGTTTCAAAAACAGGACGCATATTTTTGGGTCCAAACGGAGCAAATTGTTCCAAGATTTGATAAAATTTAGGCGTAATTTGTGAAAAATCTAATTTCAAATCTACTCGAATCGGTGAAACCAAATCCGATTTTTGAAGTCGATTTTGACAGACTGCTTCAAATTTCTGCTTAAAAGGAAGAAAATTTTCTGACTTCATTGATAAACCTGCTGCAACATGATGTCCTCCAAATTTGGTTAAGAATTCAGAACACTCCGAAATTGCTCCATGAATATCAAAATCTCGAATCGAACGAGCTGAACCTGTCATTTCTCCTTTTTCATTTTCTGTTAAGATAATAGTGGGACGATAATACGTTTCGACACAACGAGAAGCTACAATTCCAATTACACCCTTATGCCAGTCTTTTTGCGCCAAAACAGTACTAAAATTTTCAGTTTCTTTTTTCACTTCAATGAGTTGTAAGGCTTCTTCAGTAATCTTTCGGTCTAAATTTTGGCGTTTCATATTTTCGGTATTTAAGGTCATTGCTAACTCTTCAACTTCAGATTGATTTTGGCTAGTCATCAATTTTATCGCATTTTTCGCATGAATCATCCGACCCGCCGCATTAATTCGAGGAGCAATTCCAAATACCAAATCAGTAACCGTTAAAGATGAGTTTAATTCAGCTAGCTCTATCAAAACACGAATTCCAAGACGAGGGTTTTCATTGATTCTTTGGAGTCCATAAAACATCAAAATTCGGTTTTCTCCTGTCATTGGAACAATATCTGCAGAGATACTTAATCCTAATAAATCCAATTGGTTATATAAATTTTTAAGCGAAATATGATGAGCCTCGGCATAGGCTTGCATCAATTTGAAACCAATACCACAACCTGATAATTCTTTGTAGGGATAAGGGCAATCTTTTTGCTTAGGATCAAGTACAGCAATAGCTTCAGGAATAGCTTTTCCAGGTAAATGATGGTCACAAATAATAAAATCAATTTCTTTTTTTTGTGCATAAATGACCTGTTTTCTTGCCTGAATACCACAATCCAAAGCAACAATCAAAGAGATGCCTTTCTGTTTAGCTTCGTCAATGCCTTTCAAAGAAATTCCATAGCCTTCTCCATAACGATCTGGCGTATAAAAATCCAGTAAATCAGGACAAATTTTTTGCAAAAAACTATATACCAATGCCACCGAAGTTGTGCCATCTACATCATAGTCACCGTAAATCATGATTTTTTCCTTTTGCTCAATGGCTTGGGTCAATCGCTTAACGGCTTTGTCCATATTTTTCATCAAAAACGGCGAATGTAAATCTGACAACTTGGGACGAAAATAGTCTTTGGCAGAATTAAAATCAATAATGCCTCGTTGTACCAAAATGGTCGCCAATGAAGGATTTATGTTAATTTCTCGAGCTAATTTTTTGACCTGACTCGCATCGGGCAAAGGCGTATAAATTCGTCTTTTGGAAGGCATAAATTGTACTAAAATTTAGATTTTTTATCAAAAATTGATTAACAAATATTTATCATCACATTAATCTTTAATCAAAGTAAATTGTTTTTCTGCATATTCCTTCGTAACTATGAACTTTTCGGTATTTTCGACAGAAGGTAAGGAAAACATTGCCTCGGTCAATATTTTCTCACAAATTGAGCGTAATCCACGCGCTCCTAATTTCAATTCGATAGCTTTATCTACAATAAAATCCAATGCATCCAAAGTGACTTCTAGCTCAATATTTTCTAATTGGAATAATTCAGTATATTGACGAATTAATGAATTTTTAGGTTCAGTTAGTACTGATCTTAAAGCCTTCTTATCCAATGGATTAAGATGAACAGAAACAGGTAAGCGACCAACCAATTCAGGAATTAAGCCATAATTTTTCAGATCTTGTTGTGTTAAATTTGCCAATAAATATGCTCGTTGTGAAGAAAATGGATGATGTTGTCCTGCAAAGCCTATTGCTCTGGTATTCAAGCGAGAAGCAATGTTTTTTTCGATACCATCAAACGCCCCTCCGCAGATAAATAAAATATTTTCGGTATTGACAGGAATTAACTTTCCATCTGGGTGTTTTCGTCCACCTTGTGGTGGTACATTCACTAAAGTTCCTTCTAGTAATTTCAATAGAGCCTGTTGTACACCTTCTCCACTGACATCACGAGTAATTGAAGGATTATCCGATTTTCGAGCAATTTTATCAATTTCATCAATATAAACAATCCCTCGTTCGGCAAGCTCCACATCGTAATCAGCCGTCTGCAACAGTCGGGTCAAAATGGTTTCGACATCCTCACCAACATAACCTGCTTCCGTAATTACAGTCGCATCTACAATACAAAAGGGAACATGTAAGAATTGTGCTAAAGTTTTCGCCATCAACGTTTTACCTGTTCCCGTTTCTCCCACCAAAATAATATTTGATTTCTCAATGATGGTTTGGCTAGTCGTATTTTGCATTTGTGCCAACCGTTTATAATGATTATATACCGCCACACAAACCGTCTTTTTGGCTTCGTCTTGCCCGATAATATATTGGTCAAGAAAGGCTTTTAGTTCAGCGGGTTTCAATAGCTCAAAACCTTCCCCTAAGTTGATTTGGTTTTGTATTTTTTGTTGTGTTTCTTGTTGGTAAATTTCAAAAGCATCTAAAATGCAGTTTTCACAAATCCATGTACCATTTAATCCTGAAACCATAAAAGTGGTTTCCTTTTTTTCTGTTCCACAAAAAGAACAGAGATTATCTTCCTTAATATTCGTCACTATTTTAACATTTAATTCATCACTTTCAAACCGAAAATTACCGAAAAAGTCTAAATTTTTGGGTGCAATCTCGTAAAACTCAAACTTGGCGTTTATCTTTGTTGAGTTTAAAGCATCCTTCATTCTATGGATTTCGTTCCTAATTAAACTGTATTTGAATTCCCTTGACTGACGGTCAAATTTTTCACTTAAATCCCTGAAAACATGACTACTACTCCCCTAAATCTCAATCGTTTTCATATCCAGCCAAAAGTCTATATTCTTCACGAAGATACTGATTGGATGCACCCGCTCGCCAAAGAGCTAAAAAAGGCAGGTGTAGCTTATGAGGAGTGGTTTATTAATGAAAAAGACTGGGATTTTTCACTCACTCCACCACGTGGTATTTTCTTCAGCCGAATTAGTGCCTCAGCTCATTTACGACATCCTTACGCCGTAACATTTACTGACCAAATTCTAACATGGCTCGAAATGAATGGACGTAAAGTTATCAATGGCTCAAAGGCTTTAGCTTTGGAAATGAGCAAGTTAAAACAGTATTTTGCTTTGCGGCAATTCGAGATTAAGACTCCTCGTACCTTAGCAGGAAATAGTTCTTCTGTTTTGTGGCGATTAGCTCAACAGTTTGAACATCAATCATTTATTTTCAAGCCTAATCAGAGTGAAGGAACTACAGGAGTACGTTTATTTCAGAATTTAGATGAATTTTCCCAATTCTTAACTAACTACGAAGAAATAGCTTCACCAGACGGTATTTATTTATTACAAGAATATATCCGACCTGTGGATGAACAAATTATTCGGTTAGAATTTATCAATGGAAAATTATACGATGCGGTAAGTATTGGTACTTCAGACTTAGGAAAACCACTTACTCCAAATAATAAAAGTAAAAAAGTAAAATTAATTAAAAATCACGTAGAAACAGACTTAGAGTTGTTTGAGATTTTTCTTGATGTCAATGGTATTCAAATTGGTTCAATAGAGTATCTCATGACAGAAAATGGACATAAATTAGTTTATGCTTTAGATACGCTTAGCTATTACAATCCAAAAGCAATAGCCCAATTTTTAGGAAATGAATTGAAAAATTATCAAGATCAACAAGAACAAATTGGAGGAAATTAGTCTATAGTTAGTTCATTCGAAGATTATGCAATATTTTAAGTATATAAATCTTAAATTCTAAGAACACATAAAATTTATAGAAAAGAATATCTAAAAGTAAGGATTTCAAATTATTTTGTAATTTTGTCTAAGAGGTTATTTAAAAATTTTTGAAAAATAGTACAAAATTGCTGGTCTCACTTTCACTCTAGAGTGGTTCAAACACCAATTAACTGCCTTAAAGTAGTGTGATTTTCAAGTACCTTTATTGGTATTTGGGTGAAACGATACCAATCAAAAACTATTTTACAATATTTTGATAATCAGTTTTTTTCAAATTTTAAAATAAATTTGATTTGGTATTTTAACACTAAATCAAAGGAATCTGTCTAACGAATTTAGTAGTATGAGTCAGGTGATAGACCAATATATTCAAAAGTTATTAACTGAAACGGATAGCGTTCATGTACCCAATTTAGGAACATTTACTGCCGAACGGGAATCAGCACAAATGAATGCGGAAGGAAAAACTATCACTCCGCCAAATAAAAAAATTACCTTTTCTGAAAATTCGGAAACGAATGATATTGCCTTACAAAAAGCAATCACAGAAGATAAAAATATTTCGATCGAGGAATACGAAGCACTTCTTCAGGCATTCCAAGATGCACTTAAAGCCCAATTAGTTAGTTTTGGCAAATATAATGTGGCTGATTTGGGGACATTTACCAAGGACAGCACAGGCAAATTGCAATTTGAACAAAACACTACAACTACAATTTTAAATGACAGCTTTGGTTTGCCTTCGGTCAAAGCTGAACCTATTACACCAAAAACAGAAACACCAAAAGTCACGAAAAAAGTAGAGAAGAAACCACAGAAAGCTCCTTCACAAGGATTCAGTCCTTGGTTAATGGTAGTCATTCCTTTGATCTTTACACTCGTTTTCTTACTCTATCTTTCTACTCGAAAAGACACCCTAACCTCCTTAAAATCTATCTTTAGAACTCCTCCTAAAGTTGAGGAAATAACCTATACAGATAATAATCCTATTCAAGAACAGTCTGAATCAGTTTCTTCAGTAAAGGAAAATACAGATGCTGAAACAACAGAAAATATAGTAGGAACGACCGAGGAAAATACAGATGAAAATGCTGACATAGCTGAAAATACGGAGGATTCTCCTGAAACGACCGAGTATGTAGCAAATAATTCAACAGATTCAGAATCTATTGAGAATAAAACTGATAATAATACACAGCCCACTAATGAAGCTAACTCAGCAGAAGTTTCAGAAGTCATAAGTGGCAAATATTATATTGTAGCAGGGAGTTTCTCAAGTACCAAATCTGCTCAGCCATTATTGAAAAAAATGGCAGATCTTTCGAATCTTAAGCTTGTCCCTTACGCTTCTAAAAATATGTATCGGGTCGTTATTGGTGGCTTTGATGATGAGGCTTCAGCATTACAGGAAATGCGTCAACTTGCCAAAAAATATGGTGAAATGTGGATAGCAAAAATGTAATTATAGATTTTATCTTTATTCGGTAATTTATTGTAATATCACAAAAGTGGATACATTCCTATTCAAGGCATTGTATCCACTTTTTTTATTTTCGTTGGAGGAAATCTAAAACAACAATAAAGGAAATTATATCATTAAAGCTTGTCTGATTTTTAATATAAAAAATTGATTCATAAATATTTATATTAAAAATTAAGTAAAGTTTCATTATTATTTATTCCTCTCTCAAGAGCAAATCTAAAGGAGCATAATGTCCCAAGGGCATCAATTCAAATTCGGTTAAACCTGCTTTAACCAATGGCAAAGAATTAATAAGTTCTTGAGCTTCTTGTAAGCTTTCACACTCTAAAACAAGTACTGTTCCTGGGCGGTCTTGTCGAAAATAGGTTTCTCGAATCAAGCCATCTCGTTTGAGTTCCCAAATTTGCTTGGCTTCTGCCCGAATTAATTCTTTGATTTCATCTTCGGAAGCAGGTTGGTCTCCCACTTTGTCTAAAGCTAGAATTTTCATAATTTGTTAGTTTATTTGTTTTTTATTGGTTAATATTCAAAATAGCCAAGCGTTCCGCCCACCCATGTTTTATTTTTATTAAAGTCAACTCCCATCATTTTTCCTTTGCTCAATCGCACTAAATTAGTCAAAACTTCTAATCGGTTTGTTTCCGAATTACACACGGTTAACAATCGAATTTCAACTTTAGCAGGAACATCTAACGTCTGAACTAAGGGTTCATACTGGACTTTTTCCATCAAAATATAATTTGGCTTCTCACCTTCAGGAATTGCCATAAGATCTTCAAGTTGAAGATCGAACTTCACACCTGCCCCCGCAAAAGAAAATAAAGGTTTCAAAACATAATTTGATAAGTCAGTAGGTAATTCTTTCAAATCATTCAAGAAATACGTTTTCGGAACGTATTTACTATTCAAAAAAGGTAAGGAAAATTTACTCATTTTAAAAAACCAGTTTGGATGTCCTGCCCAATCTACCTCTACTTCGTCTGTCAATCGAAAAGCGGGCTGGAGGTCGGTTCGAGCCTGCAGCTCATCAAAAATCACTCGGTTATAAATTCGATGAATTGGAATTTCCTTGTCTTCAGATTTATAAAATAATTTTTTTCCTCGTTTGGTAATCTCGGTCAAACAAACTGAACGTACTCCAATCATTTGTTCACAACAGTCGAAATCAATACGCGTTTTTTGTTTTTGAGGTTCGATTTCTAAAAGAATAACATTTTCGGGATTTTCGTTCGCTACAATCTTATTTCTTAAAATTTCGAGGTACTGTTTTGCCGAAAGTCCATTAAAGAAATTCGTTACATTTTCAGAAATTTCGTAATGTTTTCTATAATAATCATTCAAAGCCTTTTGAAAACAATATAAAGATGGAAATCCTTGTAATTCAATTAATTTTGGAATTAAGTCTCCATTTTTATCCTGACAAATTGCAAAGTCAATCGCCAGAAAATCAGGAGTAGATTTCTCATTAGGCACAAGACAATTTGGCGGAATTGCTCGCTGAGATTGGGAAAAATAATCAGGAGTATTTAACGATGAATAAATTTCTTGAGCGGCTTCCAATAACTTATTTTTCAGAGGATTAGGAATAAAAATAGGGGTTTCCGAAATTTTGAACTCAACTGAATAACCGAAAGATCGTTCAATATCTGTCATAAACTGAGCGTATTGTTCAGGGCGATACTGGGTATTAAAATGTTGTCTGTACTCCGAAATCATGGGATTTTGAAACCTAAAGATGAGCAATTTATTGAGTAAGTAAAGATAAAATTTTCTTCCTACTAATTGAGTCTTTTCAAAATTTTGTCTGTCAAGAACTCTCAAATCAGATCCATGTGCAAAAAAATTTTAGAAAAAAATCTTAAAAGGGAATCTTTTGGCGTTTTTCTTGTTAAAATAATCGAAGAAAATGAACGCTTCATCGAAGAATAGCGTTATTTCACCGAAAACAAGATTAGAAACAACCCAAAACTAAAACTTCTTAACCCTAAACTTTTAAACCTAAAAGCACATGAAAAAAAGATTACGATATTCAGTCCATTTATCAATTTATTGTCAATTTGGCATATTAGGCTTACTTCTTTTCTTGGTTAGCTGCCAAGAAAACACAAGCCAGCAAAATACTGAAAATGAGACTTTTAAAACTTCTCCATTTGAGGAGTTTACCAATAAATTTGTTTTAGCCGATAGCGTTCCCCCAAGTCTAAATAATGATAATGCTACAGAATGGTATAATGATGAAAATACCATTACTGATACCTTATTTCTTTCTTTTTTAAAGGATAAAACATTTCAAGGCTTCAAAGGAGAGACAGGGACATTTGCTATTGACGATGAGCATGTTTCTTTTCAATATTCGGGACGAATCCCCTTGAGTGAAAAATATCATTCCTTTCTGGTTTCTACTGCTTCGAATTCGCCTACTCACAAATGGAAAATTTATCTAGTAAATTATAGTTTAGCGGGAGATTATCGTGATGCCATATTACTCTGTTATAGAGATAGTTATATTTCTACACGACAAAATTATACTATTCGTACAGGAGAATATCGAACAGCAGAATTGTTGGAAGGACAGCGCCTTAAAATTACGGATGTAGTTTATGACAATCGGGTAGATAATCCGAGTATTACTGACCCTGAAGAAAAACCCATAGATGACTCACGTTACAAAATGGAGACAGCTTATCAAATTCGATTTGATGGGACATTTAACATACTACGTCAGGAACAAAAACCACAAGAAAATGCAACTCCAGAATGATCAAACTCGTATGTAATTTTTATATCAAACTCTATATTCATTTATTCAATTTAATAATTATTTTAAACTATCGAACAATGAAAAAGACAAACTCTAACTTTTCGTATTTCAATTCCTTAGTGAGTTTAGTATTAGATGGTGAAGCCTCACAAGAAGAGCGTAAAATTTTTGACCATTATTTAGCCACTTCATCCGAATGCCGAAAGAACTACGAAGTCGAAAAAAGTTTTCGGAATCTCATTCGAATCGGGGTACGACCAACCTCAGCTCCACAAGATTTTGCTCACCAAATTCGAATGAATGTGATTTAATAACAAAACATATTTAATTGATTTTTAAGGGGTAGGAATAAAGTTCGCTTTGTTCCTATTTTTTTGTTTTGGAACATAGATATACCAATAAAAATGGTTTTTTCACCTCCAAAAAATCACGTATTGTACTGCCTTTAATCTAAGAACTCATATTTCCATCATTAAGAGACTAACTTATTATTTTTCCATTGATACCTAACCAACTCAGGAACAATTTTTCAAGTAAGGAGCTGTCTCTTTTTTTAAGGAAATAGTATAAACATACCCAGTTCAAAAGCTGGTCATTAATACATAATTTATTATTTGAATTCTTATGAAAAGGCGAGTACTTCTTATTTGTTTATTCTTTTTTAGTTCTTTCAGATATACTATTGCTCAACTTAATCCCTCTGAAAGTGACCACTTAGCTCTTTTGGAGTTTGCTACTGCAACCCACTTCGCGGGTTGGACAGTTTCTACAAACTGGGACTTTACAACGGCAGTAAGTGATTCATGGTATGGTATCACAATTACAAATGGACGAGTCTCAAAAATTGAATTGCCAAACAATAATCTAGTAGGAACTCAAGCAAATCAACTTTATTTTTTGAGTGCTTTGGGTGAACTGACAGAATTAGATTTATCTGGTAATCAGATAGGTGGAGAAATTGCAGATGAATTATTTTTTCTGACCACAGTGAAAATTTTGAATTTGTCTAGTAATTCAGAATTAACTAAAGCTGATTTAGCTACGACCAAATTAGGAACGGCAGGTTTCATGACCGCCCTCCAAAAGCTCAATTTAAGTCAAACTAATATTAGTGGAAATTTTCCAGCAAATTTGAATAATTTGGCTCATTTGGAAGTTTTGGATGTTAGTCAATGTCAAATGTCAGGTATATTACCTAATTCCAACTTACTGACGCTAACTAAACTTTATAAAATCAATTTAAGTCACAATCAATTTATAGGAAATCTTCCTAATGATTTATCTCCATTAAATAAGCTCATAGAACTAGATTTTTCTTCGAACAAATTAACTGGTTCAATAAAAAATACCTTACAAAACTCTATAAATCTTATATTACTCGAAAGGCTGAATCTGAGTGATAATAACTTTACGGGAACATTACCCGACAATCTAAGTCACTTTTCAAGCCTCAAAAACTTAGATGTTAGCCGAAATCGTTTAACAGGAACTATTTCCACTATTTATCCTACTCATTTAACAGAATTATATTTTCAACAAAACCGTTTTACAGCACTTCCTAATACATTTATAGGGCTCAATGCCATTCGTATTGAACTGAATAGCAATCATTTCTCAGGTTTAATTCCAAAAAGTTTATTAGAACAGTCTAAACTTAGAGCTTTGTATCTAAATGACAATCAGTTTATAGGTAATTTTCCCGATATTACCAATGGAGCAACCGCTAATAATTTAGAAGAATTGTACTTAGATAATAATCAATTAAATTTTATATCGTCCGATTTGCCACTTGATTGTCCTAATCTAGAAGTTATTCGTTTACAAAATAATTTTTTAACTACTCTTCCCGATTTCTCCTCCAATACCCAATTAAGCATCTTACAGGTTGATAATAATCAATTAACATTTCATGATCTTACACTTCCTAGTGCTTTACCTATAGATACCGATTATGATTACAGTCCACAAGCCAAAGTTTTGAGCCATTTTACAACAATTATTGATTTAGGTGAAAGTGTTTTCTTAACAAGTAATTTACCTTCAGGACTTAATCAATACAAGTGGCTCAAGGATATAGACACCAATCAAGTCGGTACATTTATAACTTATTCAATTTCAGGAGCAACAAATGATGATACAGGATTATACTGGGCAGAAATCACCAATCCTAATTTTCCTGATTTGACCTTACAGCGTCAGCAAATTTTGGTCAAAGTCGAAAACTCAACCGTAAATCAAGCAGATTCCTTGGCTTTGGTGGATATTTACAATACTTGTAATGGAGTAAACTGGAAGATTAAATGGACATTAACAGACGAGATTCGAACATGGTTTGGGGTTACGGTAGATGATAATACCAACCGAGTGACAAAATTGGAACTAAGAGATAATAACTTATCCAATCCATTACTCTTACCAAGCAGTGGAAGTGCATTCAATAAATTACAGACTTTAGACCTAAGTAACAATAAGTTATCAGGAAATTTGTCAGGAAATATTGGAAATTTAACAACCCTCCAAAATTTATATCTACATGAGAATCAATTTACGGGAAACTTACCTAATGCTTTGGGAAATCTCACCAATTTACAACGCCTGACACTCAACGACAATCAATTTACAGGAAATTTGCCTACGATTTTAAATAATTTAACCTTATTAGAATTATTACATTTACATAATAATTTATTTATAGGAACTATTCCCACGATTTCAAATCTAAGTGTTTTACGAGAAGGGTATTTTCATCATAATTCATTGACAGGTGATGTCCCTGATTTTTCAGGATTTACACTAAATTTAGAAAAATTACGCTTGCAAGATAACTACTTTAAAAATTTACCTGATTTATCTAGTATTCCCAATTTGGAAATCCTTCAAGTAGAAAATAATCAATTTACCTTCGAAGACCTCCAACCAAATCGGTTAATTGCCAATTTCTCTTATGTTCCACAAAGTGACGTTTTGAGTGCATTTACGACCATTTTGGAACATGGCGGAAATGTGTTTTTTACCGCAGGAATTGGGGGAACAGGAAATGATTATCAATGGTATCAAGATACTAAAAATACTCCTGTTGGAACAAATGCTGATACCCACACCATTACAGGAATTACCGCAAAAGATGTGGGAGTTTATTGGGCAGAAATTACCAATCCTGACCTTCCCTTTTTAACTATTAACCGCCGTTTAATTAATGCGAAGTTGAGTGATGTAACCGCAAATCTAACAGATTCCCTTATTTTAATTGATTTGTATTTAGCCACCAGAGGAGAGAATTGGACAATTCCTTGGATAACTGCCGACCCTGTACAAAGCTGGAGGGGAGTGGGTTTAGATAATCAAACGGGAAGAGTAACTAAATTAGAATTATCGAATAATAATTTAGATGGAACTGCTCTCCCAGCCAGCTTAGGAAACTTGAATGAATTAACTCAATTAAACTTGAGTAACAATAAGTTAACAGGATTTATTCCTCCTCAATTGGGCAATTTAGGAAAATTAGAAAACTTACTTTTACATGAAAATAGTTTTGTGGGTACTATTCCATCTGAACTAGGTTTGGGAGCAATAAAAACCAATCTCATTCGATTCAAATTGAATGATAATCAACTTTCGGGAAGTATCCCTGTTGAATTGAATCAGCTTTCAAGCTTAACTCTTTTACACTTGAATGACAACTTATTAACAGGAGATTTACCTGATATAACTCCCTTGACCAACCTCAAAGAACTATATGTTTTTAATAATCAATTGACAGGAGCGATTCCTAACTTTTCTGTTTTTGCTCCCGATCTCGAAAAGCTCAAAATCCAGAATAATCTTTTTGATGAATTACCCGATTTATCAGCTTTAACGTACCTAACGACTCTTCAAGTTGCTTATAACCGATTAACATTTTCAGATATCATTCCAAATACAGGATTTTTCTTGAATCATATTGAGTTCTCACCACAACTCGAAACCATGAACGAATTTACAACCGCTATTTTCTTTGGACAATCTACTTTTTTAACCGCAGATTTATATGAGACAGGTAATATTTATAAATGGTATAAGGATAGTGAAACCAACCAAATTAACACAGTTATAGATTTACCCTTACCCTCAATGACATTCGATGATGCGGGAGTATATTGGGCAGAAATTACAAATCCTAGTTTACCTGCTTTAAGATTACGGCGAAAACCTATCAACGTTCGAGTTATCAAAGTAGAAGCAAATCAAACCGATTCTTTAGCATTAGTGGCGTTGTATCATCAAACAAATGGTGATAAGTGGACACGATCTTGGCGATTAGATTTAGAAGCCAGTAAAACAAAAATAAACAGAATTCCTGTCCAAGAATGGTACGGTATAACTTTGGATGAGACATCGGGTAAAGTAGTCGAAGTAAGTTTATCGGATAATGGCTTAGATGGCACATTACCTGAAACTATTGGAGATCTGAATCTTTTACGGCATTTGGATTTAAGCAATAACTTTTTGGCTGGAAATCTACCTCATCGTCTTGGTGATTTGACAGCTCTGATTAATTGCTTTTTAGACGAAAATGAATTTTCAGGAATGATTCCTTCCACTATGGGAAATATGACTGCTATCGTTCGCATCTTATTAAATGATAATGAATTATCAGGAAATATTCCCAAGGAATTAGGCAATTTAAATTTTTTAGCATTACTTCATTTATATAATAATAGCCTATCAGGAACTATCCCAGCACACTTAGCCAATGCCCAAGCCTTAAAACAACTTTATTTATATAATAATAGATTAAGTGGTGATTTTCCAGTTGAATTTACATCAGTTACCAAATTGGAACGACTAAAATTACAACTTAACCATATTCAAAATCTACCAGATTTGTCTAATATTCCAACTATAGGCGTGCTAGAAGTAGCTGAAAATCAACTTACCTTTGAAGATTTACAATCCAATCGAAGTATTTTCCAAACTGTGAACGATTATGCTCCTCAACAACCTGTCTTAAATGCTTATACTAAAGATGTTGTTTTTGCTGAATCCGCAGGATTTGATGCTACAGTAGGAGGCACAAACAATCAATATAAGTGGCTTCATAATTCTATCGAAAAGGATAATCAAGCGTTTTTATCTATTTCTTCTGCGGGTTTCGATGATGCGGGTTTATATCATGCCGAAATTACTAATGCTGATTTACCCCATTTAATATTAGAGCGACGTGCTATTGTATTTAATGTATTTAGTACGGCACGAGCCATTAAGATGGATTCCTTAGCTTTAGTTGCTTTGTACAATACCACTAACGGACAACACTGGGTCAATAAGTGGGATTTAAGTCAACCTGTTGCACAATGGTATGGTATTACACTTGACGATAACTTAGGAGTAGTTACTGAAATTCGATTACCTGATAATAACTTATATGGAACAATTCCATCTCAAATTGGGAGTATGAGTAAATTACGTGCTTTAGATTTGAGTAATAATTATCTGAAAGGAAAAATTCCCTACGAAATTGGTCAGTTAACAAAATTAGTCGACCTTTTTTTACAAGAAAATCAACTACAAAATACTCTACCTTCTTCTTTGGGATTTTTGTCTTCTGCTACGCGTATCATTCTAAATGATAATGACTTTTCGGGAAAAATACCCTCGACATTGGGCAAGATGAGCAATCTTTCCACCTTTCATATTTTTAATAATGAATTTTCAGGAACACTTCCTCAAGAATTAGGTGATTTACAGAATCTAAAAGAATTTTATTTGTACAACAACTTATTTGAAGGCGTAATACCTAATTCCTTGGGCAAATTACCACGTCTGGAACGCCTAAAAATCCAAAATAATCTTTTTACTCACCTCCCTTTGTTTGAGAATAGAACACTCCATAAATTAGAACTCGAAAATAATTTTTTTACGTTCGAAGATTTGACTCCTAATGCTTTCACTTCAGCGTATGTATACCACCCTCAAGCCACCGTCTTAGATACGATTCGGAAGGGTGTATTTTATGGAGATACCGTAGAATTTTCAGCCCTAATTGATACGAAACTATTTAACCATTATATATGGTATAAGGATACTAAAGAAAATAAATTAGGTTTCCAACCTACTATTCGATTAAATGGTGCTAAATATGAACATGCAGGAATTTATTGGGCAGAAATTACCAATTCAATTTTACCACGTTTAACCCTCATTCGAAATCCTATTTTTTTCTACGTAAATCCACCTGGGATATTAGAATCTGATTCATTGATATTAGTTCAGTTATTTCAGGAAAATGGTGGTACAAATTGGCAAAATACATGGAATCTAGAGGATCCAGTGAATACATGGTATGGAATCACTACTGACTTAGGGCGAGTTATTGAAATTAATTTAGCAGGAAATAATTTGACAGGAAAATTACCAAAAGAACTAGGTAATTTAAATGAACTCCAGAAATTAAATTTGAATTCAAACAAAATTATAGGAGATATTCCTACAGAAATTCAGTTTTTAACCGCCTTGACTCAGCTGAATTTGAGTTTTAATAATTTGGAAAATAAAATTCCAAAAGAATTGACCCAACTCAAAAACCTCACTGAAATTATACTGAATGACAACGATTTTAAGGGTGATATTCCCAAAAAAATAAGCAATTTAACTCAACTCCATACCTTGAATCTGGGTAATAATAAATTATCAGGAGAAATTCCTAATAGTTTTGAAAGACTAAGCAGATTGGAAGCTCTATGGCTTAATGGAAATTTACTTGAAGGTAAAATTCCTACTGAACTACAAGAACTCAAAAACTTAGAAATCTTAAATCTGAGCGATAATAGCTTAACTGGAATCATTCCTTCTGAAATCGGTAGTTTGCCAAAAATCAAAAATTTACAACTCGGAAATAATGCACTAACAGGAACCATACCCACAACACTAAGTCAACTCAAGAACCTAGTCCAACTAAATTTAGGAAACAACAAATTAATAGGGAATATTCCTTCAATATTAGGTCAATTATCCAAGCTAAGAGTTTTAAATGTAGAGGGCAATAGGCTTACGGGTAACATTCCTGACTTTTCGGATTTGGTCAAATTACGAGAACTAGCACTTGGAAATAATCAAATTACGGGAAAAGTACCCAGCTCTTTAGCCAGTTTAGGCGATTTGAGATCACTTCAATTAGAAAACAACCAATTAACCGATTTACCTCAATTATCAGAAAACTTACAAGTACTTGAAGTTCAGAATAATCGGTTGACATTCATAGATTTAGAAGCAAATATTTTTGTAGAGAAGTTGGTATATGCTCCACAAGCTCCCTTAGACACCATAGATCAAATTGAAGTTGTTTGGAACCAAAAATTGACACTCAAGCTCAATGATGCAGGTGGAGCAAAAACCCTTTATCAATGGAGACGAAATAATATTCCTATTGGACAGCCTTCTGAAAATAAAGACTTTACTATCGAAAATGTAGATTACTCGGATGCGGGGGAATATACTTGTGATGTAACCCATGCTCATTTTCCTGAGTTGATTTTATCGCGCCGAAAGATCACAGTAACAATACTTGTACCTGAAGTAGCCCTATCAGATGCTCACGTCTTGCAAAAAATCTATACTGAAAATGGAGGTGAAAATTGGATAAATCAATGGGATTTAGATACTATTGCCATTAAGGATTGGTACGGTGTAAAAGTTATCAATGACCGTGTGATTGAATTAGATTTACGAAATAATCGGTTGACAGGCAAGTTATTGAGTGATATCAAATTTCTAACAGAGCTTCAAGTTTTACGCTTATCAGGTAATCAATTGACAGGACAAATTCCGCCTGAGCTTTCCGAACTTAGTCAACTCATAGAACTAGATTTAGCCAACAATACATTAACAGGAAAGATCCCAAGTCAACTTGAGAAGTTAACAAAATTACAAAAATTATATTTACAAGGAAATCAGTTTTACCAAACGAAAATCCCAATTGAATTGGGATACTTGCCTCAAATTCAAGAAGTAGATTTAAGTGATAACGGATTAATCGGAGACATTCCTGAAAGTTTCCAAGATTCACCAAATTTAACTAAATTATTACTCAATAATAACAACTTACGTACTGTGCCTAATTTGGCTCAAGCCCCCAAATTAGCTGAACTACAATTAGCCTATAATTATTTAACTTTTAAAAATTTGGCACCAAATTGTTTGATTAATACTTTCCGATATGCTCCACAAAAAAACAGAGAAGGACAAGTATTTACCACTTCAGAAGGTGAAGGTTTTACTTTTTTCTTATCAGATAGTCTACTGGAAAACAACAACCAATATCAGTGGTTTCGTAAGACTGACTGGCTTCCGAATGAGCAGAAATCTCACTATTTTATTCCTGTAGTCGAAACCAATGATTCGGATAATTATTTATGTCAAGTCCAAAATACACTTTTACCCAATCTGACTCTTTCTTACCAATTTACATTAAACGTCGTTCCATCTACTCCTAGTATCTCTATCCCAAAACCATACTGTGTTTCAGATACTTTGGTTACTTTGATTTCAGAAAGTCATTTAACAAAATGGTATGCAGATGCCGATTTACAAACTTATCTGGGCAAAGGAGAAAAATTACGCCTTGCCATCCCTGAAACACAAAAAACAGTCTATGCCATGATTGATGCACAAGGAAATCAAAGCCAAATCGTATCAGCAAAAATTATTCGAAGACCCAGTATCTCATTGATCAATAATATTTTACAAACTGATAAATTTAATAATTTGATCTATCAGTGGTATAAAAATGGTATTAAAATAACAAATCAAAACCAATATCAATTAGAGATAAGAGGCAAAAGTGCTAGATATAAAGTAACAGTCGTTACAAATGAGGGATGTTCTTCTACTTCAATGACATATCAGTTAAAAAATGGACGATTAGAAGAAATAGAAGAAAATAACCAGATCACAGGATTGGAAAAAACAAAACTTATTTCGGGTATTTATCCAAATCCATACTCTCAAGATATTGAAGTTCGATTTGTTCGAAATCATAACTATAAAGTAGAAGCTCAAATTACGGATACTTCAGGAAAGGTGCGTTTTGAAAAAACCCTTGTCAGTAATTCAGGATTTATACTTCATACGCCTCACTTAGAGGCTGGTATTTATCTTTTAACTCTAACAATAGAAAACCAAAAATTTACACATAAAATCATCAAAAAATAATTGATTAGATACTGGCTTATTTTCAGTGAAATACAAATTCTTTCTTTTGTTTTTAGCATTATTTATTGATTTTTCACAATTGGTGTGAATTTTATGCTCCAAACTTGCTTGGGAAAACATATTGTTTTTTTTTTGCGTAAATATAAATAGAGAATTAAATTTTACTTTCGTTTTCAAACTCTTCTGTACCTATGGCAAATATCTTAAAACTCGTTCTGATAGCACTTGGCGGCTTGCTAGTTATCAGTTTTGTTTTTTCTATTATCAAAAATATTGTAGTATGGGTAGTGGGTATTTTACTCATTGCTGTCGCAATCCGATATGGACTTTCATTGCTTCGTGATGAATGAGTTATTCAATATAGAATATAAACGAATTTATCCTTAATCCCACTCTTCTACTTTTTTTGAAGAATGGGATTTTTTAATTCTATTTTTAAACCTTAAAATCTTGAATACTTTCCGTCATTATCCGATAAATCTGGTGAAACTCAGGATGATTTTCCAAAAGTTCTAAGTGCCGTTCAATAGTTCGTTGATCTTTGCGGATGGCAGGACCTGTCTGAACTTGATGCGGTTCGTGAGTCAGGACTTTGGACATCGTTTCTTGAATCAGGGGTTTTATTAATTCAAAATCAAGGTCGTGTTGTTGTAAAATATCAGAAGCAATCGCCATCAAATGATTGGTAAAATTACAAGCAAACACTGCCGAAACATGCAATTTTTCTCGTTCTCTGGAAGTAATGTGAAAAATATTTTGCGTCAAAGTATCCGCCAATTCCACTAAAATATCTAAATCCTCCGAATCCAAAGCCTCCAAACAAAACGGTATTTTCTGAAAATCAACTTTCTTGGCTCGGCTAAAAGTTTGTAAAGGATAAAAAACACCATGCCGTTCAAAACGTTCCAAAACAGCCATTGATTTAGTCCCCGAAGTGTGCACAATCAACGAATTTTCAGGAAGTTGTAACTTTAAAATTACTTCTGAAAAAGCATCATCAGGAATTGCCAAAATAAAAATTTCAGCTTCTGATTCCGAAAAATCTAAGGAGGTAATGGCTTTGGCTTCGTACAATAAACGAGTTAATCTTCGAGCATTCTTTTTGGTTCGGCTATATACTTCCGTCACTAAAATAATCTGCTCTTTTTCTAAAGCAGGAGCCAGATGCCAAGCCACATTTCCCGCCCCAATAAAAGCTACTTTGTACATTATTTATTCAAATATTTAATTAATTTATCTCATTTAGCACAAGAGAGAATTAGTTGGCTTATAGCTTGTTTCATTTTTAGTCCATTTTCACGACCTTTGTAAGGTTCGAAAACAAATGCTTAAAATTAGTTTCACCACCCCAAAACCCTTTTCGGATACTTAAGACTAATTTTATCTTTATCTCAACAAATATCCGCAAACTCAAACATATCAAATTACTAATACACACTATTTTAACAGTCAATTTATTGCAAGTTCTAACTCAAAATTATCCATGAAACGAATTTTTCTTTTCCTTATTTTTTGCGGATTTAATCTAATTTATTTTCAGGCTATTTCCATTCATGCCCAAACCAATGATGCTAAATACTATGTATCAGTCGCCGTCACTTATTTCAAAATGCACGAAAATGAAACAGCACAACACTACATTGATTCGGCACTCTTCATAAACCCAAGTTATGCTTATGCTTATATAATGCTATCTAAATTAACTGAGCGAAACAACGGTAATCACAGCGAAACGATTCAGATTTTACATTATGCTATCAAATCTGCCAAAAAAAATATTGAAAAAATTCAACTCTATCAAGAATTAGCAGATATTCAACTCGAAGATAAAAAGTATGAGGAATGTCGCCAAACCATTGGTAAAATTTTTCAGATGGATGCTCAAGCCATCGAAGGATATTTTGAAAAAGCCTTGTTAGATTATCAACTCCAAAATTATAAACAAACATTAAGCACCCTCAAAAGTGCCTTAAAACTGACTTCGGACAAAAAACGTCTTGCCGAACTTAATTTTTTGACAGGATTGACCTACAAAAAATTGCAAGATAACTCCAAAGCCAAAAAACATTTTCAAGCCTCTTTAGAAACCTCTTTGCAAGATGCCGCCGAAGTTGAAATCGCTCAACTTTAAAAATTTGTATTTGCCTGTGTTTCTTAGATTTATTCATGGGCAATTTTTAAGGATAATAACAAACAAACCTCATCAATTTGTGTTTTTCCCAAAAAAATCGTATCTTATTAAAACTATAAAGTAAAAATTCACGTCCAGAATTTCACTACTCGAAGAAAAAAATGAATGGACAGTAACGATATGAAGGGAAAATTTAAAATTTATCGCTCCTCGGCAGGTTCAGGAAAGACGTTTACGCTCACCAAAGAGTACATCAAGTTAATTTTAACCGCACCAAGTTCTGATACAGGATTTCGGGACGATTATTTTCGACACATTTTGGCGATTACGTTCACTAATGATGCTGCCAATGAAATGAAAGCCCGTATTATTCAGCAACTTGAAAAAATTTCAGAACTCAAAACGACTGATAAAGATGGTTTTTTTGAGGTGGTAGCCAGCGAAATTGAGACGGAACACACTGAAAAGATTTCTCGTAAAGAGTTGACTTTAAGAGCTAAAAAAGTTTATGAACGACTCTTACACAATTATTCTGATTTTTCGGTGAGTACGATTGATGCCTTTAGTAATCGAGTAGTTCGCTCATTTACTAAAGACCTTAATTTACCTTATAATTATGAAATTGAACTCAATACGGAAGACCTTTTGACCGAAGCCACAGACGAATTATTGGCTCGAACAGGTCGTCCGAATGAAAAGGAATTGACTAAATTATTGCTTGAATTTGCTCGAAAAAATGCTGAAGAATCTAAAAATTGGAATTTAGAATATGCCTTACAGAATTTTGGACAAAATTTATTTCGAGAAGAAACTGAGCCTTTAATTCGACAATTGGGTAAAATTAATAAAAAACAATTTCAAGAAATTCGTAATCAGCTTTTTAGCTATCGACAAAATATTTTAAATCAATTATTAGAACTGGGAAAAAAAGGGTTTCAACTTATTCAAAATGAAGGTCTTAATGAGAAGTCTTTTTACTTTGGAAAGACGGGAATTTATGGTTATTTTCAACAACATTCGATACCTGAAAAATTAGATTTTTCGAAGACTCCCAACTCAAGAGTAGAAACGACAATTCAAGAGGATAAATGGTTTTCGGGAAAGGCAACAGCTACAGATAAATTCAAGATTGAAAGTATTAAATCAGAATTGACAGATATTCTTTATCAAATTGAAAATCTAAAAGAAAAAGAAAAACCCAATTTTATCCTGATTTCCAATATTTTACCTCATATTTATTTGCTTGGCACAATCAATGAACTCGGTAAACAAACTGAAACTTTGATGCGCCAACAAAATAAAGTTCATATCAGTGAATTTAACCGTAAAATCAACCAAATCATTGAAAATGAGCCTGTACCTTACATCTATGAAAGACTTGGAGAACGCTACAAACACATTCTGATTGACGAATTTCAGGATACTTCCATGATGCAATGGCATAACTTAATTCCTTTGTTAGTCAATTCATTGGGATTCAATCAATTGAATTTGATTGTAGGAGATGCCAAACAGTCCATTTATCGGTGGAGAGGTGGAAATGCGGAATTGATTGTAAGTTTACCAGAAGTCCCAACTTTATCGCAAAATTCAGCCATTCAGTCCGAAATTGATGCCTTTCGAGTACAAGCCAATCCACAAAATTTAGCCAAAAATTGGCGAAGCAAAGAAAATGTCATTCAATTTAATAATTCATTTTTTCGATGGTTACGAGAAGGTTCTTTTGCTCAAGAACATGAAGGCTTAAAAACTTATTATCAGGAAGTTGAACAAGATACTAATCCCAATAAAGGAGGTCATGTTGAACTTACTTTTTTGAATAAAGACGAAACCAATAGCGAATTAGCCACTTTTGGAAAAGTATCCGAAATCGTCTTAGATTTGACCCAAAATCAAGGTTTTGAACTTAGGGATATTGCTATTTTAACCCGCAGAAATTCGGATGCTTCTTTTTTAGCAGAGAAATTTATTGAGCAAAAAATACAAGTGATTTCGAGTGAGTCTTTGCTCTTAACTTCATCCCAAAAAGTTAAATTTATCGTCAATTTCTTACGTGTACTTGCTCAGCCTCTAAATCCCGTTGCCAAATCCGAATTACTTTATTTTGTGTATGGTCATTTTTACAAAGAATTGGGGCTTGAAAATCTGAAAGTTACAGGAGAAATTCACACCAAAATTGCCGAAACAAGCAATGACCCCAAGTTTAGTACTTTGATGAAATATATCAAAAAGCAAACAGATATTTCACTGAATTTCAGATCATTGCAGTATTTATCTATTTACGAAATTGCTGAGGAATTAATTCGAGTTTTTCAGTTGAATAAGGAAAATCAAGAGCAGATTTATTTACAAAAAATGCTGGATGTTATGCTTGATTTTTCGTTACGAAAAGGTGGAAATTTGACTGATTTTGTAGAGTATTGGGATAAAAATGCTCATAAAATTTCGGTGAGTACACCCGAAACAGGCAATGCTATTCGAATTATGACGATTCACAAATCGAAAGGATTGGAGTTTCCAGCCGTAATTTTGCCGTTTGCCAATTGGAATATTACCCCACAAAATACGGCGAAAATGTGGCAAAATTGGGAAAATGACCTTGTGCCTGACCTCAAAACCGTAATTTTGCCTATCAAAAAAGACCTTCAAGAAACTATTTTTGCCCAAGATTATCAGCGAGAAATGCAAGCCACTTTTATTGATGCGATTAATATGCTATATGTGGCAATGACAAGAGCTGCCGAAAAATTATTTGTGGTTGCTTCGACCAAAAAAGTGATTAAAGAGACTCGAAATGTAGGTGAAATTCTCAGATCTTATTGTGAAACCCTTGAAAATGTAGAAGTTCAGACTACTTCCGAAGAACAATTTTGGGAATATACCATTCATGAAGATCATACACCACGACCTCCCAAAAAGGAGAAATTAGAAACGGAAAATTATGTATTGCCTCATTTTTTGAGTACCGAATGTCGAGATAAATTGCGGATGCGAAGAGATGAACGGCAGGAGGATGAAACTCGAATTTCAGTTTCCGAACTCTATTCCAGCCGAAAAGAAGGTATTTTGATGCACAAGGCTTTTGAGTATGTTCGGTTTCGAGGAGACATTCCACACGCTGTCAGGCGATTGATACATGAAGGGCTATTGTTGGAGGAAGAAGCAATAGAAATAAAAAATAAAATGCTCAAAATCACGAATTTACCTCTAATAAAATCCTATTTT
Organism: Cytophagales bacterium UBA2561; assembly: GCA_002340355.1. Lineage (GTDB taxonomy): Bacteria > Bacteroidota > Bacteroidia > Cytophagales > Thermoflexibacteraceae > UBA2561. Next base: position 124,290 of record DDLX01000043.1, on the reverse strand, counting down.
AAACCACTTCATGGGCGTAAAATTCGGAATGAACGAGACTTGTTAGTTCATCTCAATGGTACAGCAACTTCTGAAAAAACACATGAAATTTATCGTCCTGACCGTATTGTTTTCGATAAAAATAAGGTAATTTTGATGGATTATAAAACAGGTAAAAAATCTCAGATGCACCGCCAACAATTGCAAGAATATGGTTTACATTTTGAAAAAAGTGGACATTCTGAAGTTGAAAAATACTTGATTTATACCCAAACTATGGAGGCTGTTTTGGTGAATTAAGAAGTAATGTTAGAAATATTTTTGCAAAATACTTCGACAAGAAGCATAATACGAACTCCCGAATAAATTCAAATGTACCAATAAATAATACAATTGATATAAGTCCAGTTTTTGAAATTTGTATTTATCCACAGGAAAAACTTGGCGGTAGGCTTGGTAAAAGTCTTCGCCAAAACCTCCAAAAAGTTTACTCATCGCTATATCAACCTCGACATCTCCAAAATAAACGGCAGGATCAATCAGGTAAGGCGTTCCATTTTCAGCAATTACAAAATTTCCATTCCATAAATCACCATGCAACAAAGACGGCTTTGTATTTTGGAACAATTCCTGACAAATGGAATACATTTTTGAACGGTCTGGAAAATCTTTATCGGTCATTAGACCTTGATTTTGAGCCAGTTCTAATTGTGGAAAAATCCGTTCTTCCAAATAAAAAGTTGTCCAATCGGTTTGCTTTTGGTTCGATTGGAGCAAACTTCCGATAAAATTGGAGTTTTCCCAACCAAATTCTGAGTTGGTGTTTTGGTGTAATTTTGCTAACTGTTCTCCTAATCGTTGAAAATCAGTCGAATTAGGACGTTTTGCCTGAATAAATTCCATCAATAAAAAACCTCCGTTTTCCCATTTTTCACTTCTAAAAACCTTTGGAGTAGCAATTGTTTTTGTTTGAGTAATGGCTTCAAGTCCTTGTTTTTCAGCCGAAAACATCGCAATTGCATCGGGTTTTGAATTAACTTTGAGAAAATATTTTTGAAATGATGTTTCTACTAAATAAGCACTCGAAATACTTCCTCCCGAAAGTGATCGGATGGTCTTAATTTTTGTTTGGAAAAGTTCGGAAAGATGATTTTGTAATTTGGAAGTCATGATAAGGGCTATGTTTTAGGTTGATAAGTAGATAACAAAAAGTTGGTTGTGGGAATACAACCAACTTTTATTTTATAGTCAAATCCTATTCAATAGCTATCGATTCACAAACATAATTAGGAATAATTCCTGTTGATTCAATACGCATTTCGGCTTTACGGGCAGGTGTATTTCCTGACAAAACCAACACTGTATCAATGCCAAATTTATTTGCACCGATAATGTCCGTTTTGAGGGTATCGCCTACCATCAAAATCTCATCTTTGCGAATTCCTTGCCCTTCCAGAAGCTCGTAGGTAAACATAAAAATCTGAGCATCAGGCTTTCCAAATCGAATAAATGTTTTTCCAACAATTGATTCGACCATATTGGCAATCCCACCAACCGCAATCGCAATTTCATTTTTGGCAACAGGATAATTTACATCCGTATTTGCCACAATGACGGGAATATTTTTGCGCCGTAACAAATTAACAGCCTTATTAATATCCTCATTCCAATCGAAACCTTCATCATCCAGAAAAACCAAACCTGTAATATCGTCAATATTATCTAAATCAAGGTCATGAATGGAACGAGTTTTAAGTCCCGTAGTTTCAATGTAATGCGCCGAATTTTTTGTTCCTAAATAAGCGATTCGTCCCTCTTTAATTTTGTGTCGTAAATATTCCCGTGCCAACATCCCTGAAGAAATGACTTTTTCGGGTGTAATTGAAGAAATCCCACTTTCAGCGAATCGAGCAGCAATTTCTCGGCGCCCTCTGGAGGCATCATTGGTTACTACATAAAATGGTTTTTGCTGTTCGTCTAAATAATTGAGCGTATTTGCCACTCCCTCAATTACTCCTTTGTGATTCCGAAGAACCCCAAAGGAATCAAAGAAAATGACCTTATACGAATCGATAAGTTCCTTAAAATTAGTATATTGCATGGATTACAAGTTTAAAGCCTGTAAAATTTTTCGACTATCAAACGTTTTATCAAGTAAGGGTAGATACAACTCACAAGCTTCTTTCCGTAACTTATTGGCATAAATTTCATGGAAAAAATACCGTCCATCTTTGATAACATAGTTCAAAATGAAAAACCGATAGGCTTCTTTAATGAAGTGAATTTCCTGTTCTGTTAAAGGAAAAACTTGATGATACTCTTGCAAAAATAACAAAAAACGCTCTTCCAACAAGGGATTAATCAAATAGCTGAAAACGGTTCTATCTCCTAACGTAGAAACTACTCGGCTAAAAAAATAAAAGTCCATCACACGAGACGACATTCTAAACCAATCATAATCCCACCGAGAATGAAAATGCCCTTCTTCATCAATCGAAAAATTTCCAATATTCCAATCTACAAAAACAGGAATGGCTGGTAAGGTGTTATACCCAAATTTTTTCATATTGGTGAGAAAAAGCTGACATTGCTCTCGAATAAATCCAATATGTTCACCGTATTCAAATTGCCGTTCAGAAGTTTCTAACAAAGCTAAAGTATCTTTAATATCAAAGCTTAATGTTTTAGTAGCTTTTGGTAGTTTGGGGCTTATTTCTGTACAAACTTTATGAAAAGAAGCTAATTCTCTACCAAGCTTACGTATGTGCTTTTCTTGTAATTTTCGTGGTAATTTCTGCTTAATCGAAACAGGTTCATAAAACACCAACCACGCATCAAGAATTCCCTCCTTCAAACGAAATGTAAATAATTCTCCATCTTTCATAAGTGCATTCGCTAAAAAATGCTGATAAGGTGCGGGTAAAAGACTTGATGCTGTATTTACAATTGTATGATCTTCTCTGAAGTGATTAAACTGTCCAAAATAAGATAATTTAGCGTATAGTTCCGTTTCATCTTCAAAGATCAATTTGAAGACATAATTTGTCGAAACATTTGGACTAACGTCAAGAATAGAAACGAGCTGTTTAGGATTGCCGAATTCATGCCATGCTCTTTCAACAATCTTACTAAAATCAATGGTTCTCATGTTGTTTAAATTAATTCAAAGTAACGCTTAACTTCCCAATCAGTAATGGCATCAGAAAACTCCCGCCATTCCCATTCACGAGTTTGCGTAAAATGTTGTACAAAACTTTCGCCTAATATTTGGTTAGCGATGGTCGAATTTTGCATTTTTTGGGTTGCTTCTAATAAGGACTTAGGGAGCTTTTCGTTAGTTGTATTTTTATATCCATCTCCCTTAATTTCAGGTATTTCTAAAGATAAATTATGTTGAATTCCATACAATCCAGAAGCCAATGCTCCTGCCATAGCTAAGTAAGGATTTATATCTGCACCAGCTACCCGATTTTCTAGTCGGATTGCCTTCGGACTTTTGTTCAAAACTCGATAGGCTGTTGTTCGATTATCCACTCCCCACGTTAAAGTGGCAGGTGCCCAAGTTCCCTCTTTAAGGCGTTTATAACTATTGACCGTAGGGGCAAACATCGGTAAAATATATGGTAAACAATATAATTGACCCGCCAAATAACTTTTAAACAAATCACTCATATTGTGAGAATCATTGGCATCAAAGAATAAATTTTGAGTTCGATTTTTGTCCCAAATACTTTGATGTAAATGCCCACTTGAACCTGATAAATCGGCGTTCCATTTTGCCATAAAAGTAGCTATCACACCATGTTGATAAGCAATTTCTTTGACAGCAGTTTTAAATAAAACAGCTTTATCGGCAGCACTCAAAACTTCATCATACAAAATAGCTGCCTCATAAACTCCTGGTCCCGTTTCGGTATGTAAACCCTCTAGAGGAATATTAAACTTTTCAAGTTCATCAAATAAGGCATTAAAATAATTATTTTTTAAGGAAGGTCGGAGCATTGAATACCCAAACATATCAGGCGTAAGAGGATTTAGATTTTGGTATTTTTTTTCGGAAAGACTTTGAGGAGTTTCCTCGAAATTGAACCACTCAAATTCCTGAGCAAAAAGTGGAATATACCCCAAGTTTTCATAATCCTTAATCAGTTTTCGTAATAAACTTCGAGGACAAATATTCGAATTATCTAAATCGCCTAAAACCAATGGAATATTTTCTTGCCAAGGAATTTGACGATATGTTTGCAAATCTAAAGTTACAGAAGCATCGGGATAACCTGTATGCCAGCCTGTATAGGTGATATTATCATAGCAATTATCTGCCATATCCCAGCCAAAAAGCACATCACAAAACCCTAATGAGGTTTCAGCAATATCTAAAAATTTAGCTTTTCGTATCATTTTTCCCCGCAAAACACCATCAATATCAGCAACAGCTAACTTGATTTTCTGGAGCGGATGATTTTTTATTTTGGTTAAGATTTCTGGAGTGGTTATCATTATGATTTGAAGTTTATACTAAATTGGTCATTATAAGAACGACTAAAAATAAGACTCACGAATAAACCTACTAAAATAAGAAAGAATTGTTATTTTAAAACAAATGAATGATAGATTTTTAAATAGATAGAATTTATGAAAATGAAACCTCAAACCTTAGCCTTTGATGTATATGGCACAATGATAAATACGACTGGAGTGCAAAGATCCATCGAAAAACTCATTGGTGAAAAGGCTCCTCTTTTGGTAGAAATGTGGCGAAATAAACAATTGGAATATTCCTTTCGGCGGGGACTTATGAATAATTATGTTGATTTTTCACAATGTACCAGAGAAGCACTGGATTTTTCTTGTGAAACGCTTCAAATCCATCTGACAAATACCCAAAAACAGGGATTAATGGACGAATATAGAACGCTTCCTGCTTTTGCGGATGTTAGAACGGGACTTGAAAAACTCCAAAATGCTGAACACCGTTTATTTGCTTTCTCAAATGGAAGTAAAAAAGCTGTTACGGAATTACTTGTTCATGCTGAAGTAATTCAATTTTTTGACGGTGTGGTGAGCGTAGAAAATGTCAAAATGTTCAAACCCAGTCCATTGGTTTATGCTCACTTTAATCAAACTACTGGTTCCACGCCAGCCAATTCATGGCTTATTTCCAGTAATCCATTCGATGTACTTGGAGCTATCAACTATGGGATGCATTCAGCTTGGGTACAACGTTCATCCACATCAGTTTTTGATCCTTGGGGAATTGTACCCACATTCAAAGTATCCAATTTGGATGAATTATCTGTACATTTTTCTACAAGCAAATAACTTTATTTAATTGGTTTTCAATAATTTAATAGAAAATAGTACTAAAAAGAGTATCCATTTGAGTAAAAAATGCCCAATTATTGCCATCAAAAAAAACTATAAATTTGTTTTTTTCTAAATAAATTCATTTGCTCATTTATTTCATAAAATGCGATATCAAATTTTAGATAAATTATTGAAAATCAATTTTTTGTTAAAAAATAACGTTTCTCTAAGAACTTCTCTAAAAATATGGACTGTACTTATTTTTTGTATTGGAATTAGGTGGGAAGCAAAAGCTCAAATTTATTGGGCATCCGAAGTGGTAGAGTATTCGGACATTACATTATTGACCGAGAATTTGAAACAGCTTATTGGAGAACCGAATGTTATGCCACACGGCAAAATTAATAAATCGGCATTTTCTGCTAATTTTTCTCATGGACAACCTACTGAACAAATTTCTCCCCAAACCATTAAAGTACGTTTCGATTCTGTGAAGCACATTCAGAAAATCTTTGTAGTTGAAAACTTCGGAGTAAGCATTAAAAATGTACATCTTTATAATACTGAAAATCAGCGTATAGAAAGTTTTACATTGAATGATAATTTCGATATGAATCTAGATTTAAATAGTAAGATTTCTTATATTTCTTTGTATCGACCTACTGCCTATAAAGTTAAGTTCTTAGAAATTGAAATTTATCCTCCTTTATATGGTGATGAAGTCAGTCAGATTGATGCTATTGGAGTTCAAGAGGGCTTGGTCGAGAAATTACGGAGTAGTTCCCGAAATATGGATGATAATTACACCCTTACAGGAAGTGTATTAGATGAAGAAAGCACTCAACCACTTGCTCAAGTTGAAGTAAAAATTACGGATCTACAAAGTGGTACAATACAAAAAGTGTGGACAAATTCTAAAGGACTTTTTCAAATTGGTTTACGAAAATCATCAGTCTATCAGGTCGAAGCACATAAAACTAAGTTTTTCCAAACCCGCCGAAGAAGTGTCTTCACGGTCAGCTACCAATTACACCACCGTTTTAGGTTACAATTTATGTTACGCCGTATTCATCTCAATGAAATGTATCAGCTTTCAGGAGTTCGATTTATTCCCAATTCAACAAAATTTCGGAAATCCAGTATGAAGTCTTTAGAAGATTTTTATAAATTCCTAAAGGAAAATCATCAGCTTACGATTCAGCTTGAAATACATACAGATGCACGAGGCGAAGCGGAACATAATCTAAAATTAACAGAGCAACGCGCCAAAGCCCTACAAAATTATCTCATTGAAAAAGGAATTCAGAAACAACGATTAACAAGTATTGGTAAAGGAGAGACGCAATTAATTAATCATTGTCAAGATGGCGTTTTATGTTCTAGCCGAGAACATGCAGAGAATCGCCGTGTCGAATTTCGGGTAATAGACCTTGTAGAAACTATCCCAGATAATCCAGAAGGCAAACCTGCTCAATTGAAATATTAAGTTTATTAGAGCGTATTTTCGACTTCATATTCACAGAAAAATTCTAAAATATCATCACGAACTTCAGGGTTTAAGCTTTTGGCTTTTTGCCAATCTTCACAAGCTTTCGTGAAGTCATTTAGTTTGGTCGCATATATTTTAGCACGTTCGACATATGGATTAAAGTCATTGGGGTTCAGTGAAATAACTTCAGCATAGTAGGTTAATGCTTTTTCTAATTGGTCAATATAATCCGCTTCACGGGCTAATGTCCAAAGTATATTTCTATCTGTGAATCCTGTTTTTCGATGCAAAAACTCATAAGCTAGTCGGGTACTATCAAAATTGCCAACCTGTAAATACAAGCGCATCATTTTGTCATAAATTTTGATAGAATCTCCTTCAGTCTTCAGCACCTGTTGATAATCTTGTACTGCCAAATGAACTGATCCCAAATTACGTAACTGCTGGTAAGCCTCTCCCCTTTTCAAGTAATATTCAGGGTGATACACCTCACTGTTTTCAATCGCTTGTGTAAATTGATGTGCTGCATCTTGCGGATATCTAAATCTGAGAGCTAATAATCCTTTCAAATATCTAGCACGAGCATAGGAACTATCCGCACTCACTGCCGAAGAAATTAACTCATCGGCTTCATGATAAGAAGCATTTTTATAAGCTCCCAATGCTTGATGATATCGGACACGAGAATAAAAAGAAGTTACCGAATCAACCAGAAAAAACATATAAATTACTATCAAAAGCGCAAAAATCGATGCCTGCCAATTGCTCAAGTGGTGTGCTGGTTTTTCTTTTTTATAAACAGTCTCGGTAGCAGTATAAGGAGGAGTATAAGATTGATAGGAGGTGGTTTCAGGTTGTATATTGCCATACATTAAGGTTTGGTCATAAAGTGACTTCTTAGTGGGGTCAGACAAGATTTGATACGCTTGATTGATTTGTTTGAATAATTCTTCTGCTTCAGGATTATTCGGATTTTTATCAGGATGATACCGTACAGCCAACTTTTTAAAGGCTTTTTTAATGTCTTTTTGTTCGGCAAAAATTTGCACTCCTAAGATTTCATATAAATTTGGCACGATACAAAAGCAATTTTCTATAAGTGAAGCAACCCAATAGCATAATAATCAGTTCGTACCTAGTGTACGAATTTGTTGTCTTCAAAAATACAATTTTTTTTCATTTTTTCAGAAAACTTTACGCCAATCTTACACAAATCACATCATTTGTCGAAATGAGATAAGAAATGCTCGTAAATGGAAAAATGTTAAAAATAAAAATTTCTGGCATATTTCATGTACACTTTATATCTAAATTACGTATCTTTTAAAATCTATTTACTAACTTAGATGGATTTATCTCAGGATTTATAGACCATTTTAGGGGGGTTCGTCATAAATAAGATGTGAATCTTCTCCTTCTTTCTTACTTAAAAATTGTAAGAAATCTTCAAAAATCGAATTTTTTAAGTCTTTTTGAGGATTAATTTTAACACCATTTTCCAACTACCCATTGCAACGTTTTGCGATTGGGACGGGTCAATTTATTAACAGAATATTAATTCTTCATTCAATGCCTCAAAGACAAGATGAAGAACGGCTGATTTCGGCATGCTGTAACGGGAATCGAAAAGCCCAAAAATTACTTTACGACACGTATAGCCCCAAAATGTATGTGGTGGCAATGCGCTATTCGAAAACCACTTTCGAAGCAGATGACATTTTGCAAGAATCGTTTATTAAGGTTTTCAATAATCTACAAAAATTTAAGCAGGATTGTCCGCTTGAGTTTTGGATTAAACGCATTGTGATTAATACTGCATTAAAGCTAAATCGGCGCAAACTAGATAAAGCACCGATGGAAGACGTAACCGAAATGGTTAATGAACCGTCTGAAGAACTCACGTTGTCGAACTTTAATTTTAAGGAGCTACTGAAGATGATTCAGAATTTAGCTCCTCGTTATCAGATGATTTTCAATTTATACGCCATCGAAGGATACAAACATCGTGAGATTGCGGAAATGTTGGGGATTACTGAGGGGACTTCGAAGTCACAGTATTCCAGAGCAAAAGTACAATTGCAGAAAATGTTGCTCAAAGAATCGAAAGCCGTAATTGATTAATAACCAGTTATTTTATGTTTAAGATAACTGATTATTTTTATTTCTGTTTGCTAAAAAGTTTCGATTAAAAAACACAAACAGGTAATCAAAAAAATTGACCAAATCCCGAAATCATGGAACGTGCAGAAAATCCCTTTGCGGATGCTTTTGAGCAAAGCCTACAGTCGGCTTTTCGGGATGCGGAACTTGAGCCGTCCGACAGCTTATGGGAAAATATTGCAACTGCACCCGACTTAGAGAGTAATAGTTTTGAGGGCAGTTTACGAGATATTTTTTCGGAAGCCGAGACGAAGCCTAATGATGAGGTCTGGCAGAATATTGCTCAAAACCCTGAATTAAAAGGTAGTTTAGAGCAACAAATGAGCGGGGTTTTCCAAGATGCAACTTTAACTCCTGCACCCAAAGTGTGGGCAAGCATTGAGAAACAACTTCATCCTAAGCGGTTTCCTAAACGAGTGCTATGGCGTATCGGTGGCGGAGTAGCTGCATCACTTTTGTTGGTAGGTGGACTCTGGTGGCATAATAACCAATCAGTCAACTCTACACAGGATTTGGCAAAGATAGAAGAGCTACCTCAACCCTGTTATGAAACTACACAAGAAAATCATGCTGCTCAGAATAAGGTCTATTTTACCGAGAATTCTGTTAATGAAAATATAGATTCATCTCATATTTCAGAAAATCAGGCAAAAGATATTCCTAGTTTGATACAAAAAAATGGGGGACAAATTGCTAAGCCTGAAATTATTATTCAAGATCACTTAAATCAAGTAGATTTTGTAAATAATAAAAATATCAGTTCTGTTTTAGCAACGGCTTCTAAATCAGATGAGCAGTCAAAACAAAACTCAGGTACTAAAGTCATTTCAGGAAATAATACTAACAAATCAAATGCTATAAATCCAAGCAGAGAAGTTGAGTTTTTAACACCAATTCAGCAAATTGAAGCGGGTTTAATTTTAGCTATTACGGATTTTGGAGAACCCGTTTTGGTTTTAGTAGATGTTCCTCGTATTCCCCAAAAAACAGCAAAACCTAAAATCAAGTTGGTGTCATTTGTAGGTCTTTCGGGATATTCGGAAACCTTCAAACCTCGTTTTCAAGGTAATACCTCAACCATTTCAAAAGCTATTCAACTTGGTGATACTCCATTCACTGATGGTTTAAATAGCTTTGATAATGATTTACACTTGGCATTACAAGATAGTACTTCCAATCTACAATCGTTTCGTTACGGAATTGACTTTGGCTTGAAATTCAAGAATTTGCTTAAAAAAGGGACGTTTAGTTTGGTTTCAGGAGCGCACTTGACGCAAACGGAATTTACAGTACAAAGTCATTTTGTGCGAACGACTTCTGCTCAAGCTCATACTGACCGTCAGCAAATCGTTGGAAATCAATTGCAAAATAAGTCCCAATTATTGAGTATTCCTCTACAAGTGGTTTATACTTCTGGAAATTCGAGTAATTTGGGTTTTCGACTTGGTACAGGCATAGAAACTGACTTTCTATTAAAAAATGAGTGGACACATCAAAACGATGAGTTAACCTATAACTTAGGAACAGCACAAACTGTAAACTTCAACTATGTTTTGAGTGGAGGACTTCTATATCGGATTGGAAATCATGTTCAACTTGGTTTCGATATACGTCAAAAACAAGCTCTAAATTCAACATATGATTCTGAGTATCTGGAAAGCAAACCTTTACGAGTTGGTTTTGGAGGATATTTAAACATAGAATTCTAGAAAAAAATTTTATTACAGTATTTATCATTTACTTGTTAATACCACATAAAAAACCACAACTCTCTGGAATTGTGGTTTTTGCGTACTGGATTATAATCAAAAAATTATCGTCTATTTTTTTAAGGAAACTAACATATCTTGTCTTTTATTTTCTATATTATCTGAACTCCAATTATATTGTAACCATCCTTTTATTAGATTGCTAGCTATTTGAGCAGATTCTTTACTCAACTCTAAACTAATTACTAACTCCTGAACAGGATTATTTTCATATTCAACATTCTCTGTCCAAGCCCCTATTTCAACTGAATCTGTTTCTACTTCTTCTTGAATGATTCTAATACTTTTACTCAACTTTGGTATGTAAGCAGAAACCATAGGGTTTCCATCATAAAATGAAGTTCCATTAGAGAAATGTTCATTGTAAAGAGGCACAGAAATCCCATCTCCTATTTTGAATAGGGATTTCTTCCAGTAACCACGATTTAGATTATAAATCCGTTTATTATCTAGAAAATTTTTATACAAGTGTTTGGTTACTATCATCATTCTTATCTTTATCATCCTTATTTGGTACAAAGGCAGTACCTTTCTGAACCTCAATATCTACACGAATATCTTTTGTTCCTTTTTTTCTATATGTCTTACTAACTTTGGCATCAACTCCACCATTCTGTCCTGCTTGCTTAATAAATTTTTCTGCTTTTTGAAATTCCTTTTTTCGTTTTAATAACTCTGGTTTACGTATTTTATTTATAAGCTTTTGTAAGAAACTTAGCCCTTCTTTGGTTGTTGGAGGTTCTTCTTACCAAGATTCCGAACCATCAAAACCTTCTCCTTGTGCTTGTATTCTACCTCTGTGGTTATCTATTTTAGACATATCAAGATAGTGTTATCAATATTGTTGTAATCACTAAGGTAACATAATCTATGAATAAGCATACTTTATATCAATTAAGCTACAAGTCTAATATAAAAAGTCTACGATTCCAAAGAATTGTAGACTTTCTAAATAAATCATGAAACTAATTTTATTAGGAATCCATTAGGGTAGAATATCCAACATTTCGACTTCAAAAACTAAAATTGCATTAGGAGGAATAGTTTCAACACCATAAGATGAACCATTCATCACAACTGTTTGAGAACTTCCGCCAGTTTGATAGCCTAATCCTGAGGGTAAATAAAAGATCGCTTTTTCGCCTTTTGGCATTAATTGTAGTAGTTCTGTCCAGCCTGCAATTAAGCTAGTTGTGCCAATCCGAACCGCAAAAGGTTCATCACGATATAAGCTACTGTCAAAAGTCTTACCATCTAAAACTTTTCCTGTATAATGTACCATGACTGAATCTCCTCTTTGGGCAGGCATTCCTGCTCCTTCCTTCAGTGTATGATAGTAAATACCTGAAGAAGTGCGTTTCGCTTCAATATTATTTTCACGTAAATAATTGGAAATAATTTGGTCATCAACTAAGAGTTGCTCTTTATAAGCTTCACGAGCTTCTCTAGTATTTTTTTGGTTTTGCGTATTGCACCCTAAAAGTCCCAAAACACATAATCCAATTCCAATCTGGAATCGAAAAAGATGGAAAAATTTCATGAGTATATAGGAAGTTAAATCTGTAAATTATGAAAATTTTTAGCTTCTTCGCTCCATAAAATCATTTAAATAATCATTGAATAATTTAGGATGTTCCATCATAGGAGCATGTCCACATTTATCAATAAAACGAAGTTCAGTATCAGGAATCAACCGATTAAAGTCATGGGCAACACTCGGTGGTGTAATCGTATCATTCAGCCCCCAAATTAATAAGGTAGGAATTTTGATTTTATGTAACACATTCGCCATATTATGTCGTTGTGCTGATTTAGCAATCGAAACCATTCGCATACACTTAGGAATGCTACGAGTTACTTCAAAGACCTCATCAACCAGTTGTTGAGTAGCCATTTCAGGGTCAAAAAAAGTATAAGCTACACGGTCTTTAATGTATTCATAATTACCTCGTTTAGGATAAGATCCTCCCATCGTGTGTTCAAAAAGTCCCGAGCTTCCTGTCAAAACCAATCTCTTAACGTGGGCTTTATTTTTGAGGGTATAAATCAAACCCAGATGCCCGCCAAGCGAATTACCAATTAACGTAAAATTGCTCAGTCCTAAAAAACTTACGAAGCGTTCCGTGAATTCTAACAAGCCTTCCAACTTGGCTTGAGATCGTGGAATATCGTAAATCGGCAACATCGGAATCACTAGTCGATAACTATCCTGTGTAGCGGCAATGACATCCTTCCAGTTGCTCAATGCTCCAAAAAGTCCATGCAGAAAAACTAAGGTTTCGTCTCCATTTCCTGCGTCAATGTACTTAAATCCTGCCGCTTCCTTAACGTTCAACATACGGTTTCTCATTAAAAATTTAACCCGCACAAACATACCGAAAATATTTGATAATTATAAAAGTAAGTCCAAAATGGGAGTCTATTGATCTTCACTTTATGTTCTTCAAAAAATTGCCTATTCATTTTGATAACTCCATGATTCAAACTACATTTACTCTTAATAAAATAAATTTACTCATGACAAATAACCTGAAAAATGAAATCTTCGACATCCCCCCTATTATCCCAAATTAATCATACTATCGATTTCAAGACCAAGCCTTTAGGCGCACTTGGTTTACTGGAGGATATTGCCCGTCAGGTTTGTAGTGTTCAAAATACAGTATCGCCTCGTTTAAAAAAGCCCCATATTTTAGTTTTTGCTGGCGATCATGGTATTACACAAGAGGGAGTCAGTGCTTATCCTTCCGAAGTAACTTATCAAATGGTGCTGAATTTTGTACAGGGCGGAGCAGGGATTAATGTATTTGCACACCAGCATAATATTGACCTTACGGTTGTAGATGCGGGAGTAAATCATGATTTTGATCCTCAACTTCCAATTATTCACCACAAAGTAAATTATGGTACGGAAAACTTTGCTAAATCGCCTGCCATAACTATCGAAGAACTCGAAAAGTGCTTTGTTTATGCAGATGAATTAGTCAATAAACTACACCAAAATGGTACAAATATTTTAGGATTTGGAGAAATGGGAATCGGGAATACGTCATCGGCTACTATGCTTATGCACAAACTTTTGGATTTACCTTTGGAATATTGTGTGGGACGTGGTACGGGTATTGATGACCAAACTTTGACTCGAAAACTTCATACATTACAACAAGCCTCCGATACGTTTAATACTCAAGGAAACCCATTAGAAACACTACGTACTTTTGGGGGATTTGAAATTGCGATGATGAGCCGAAGTATGCTTACCGCCGCTAAACTAGGAATGCTCATCTTAATTGATGGATTTATTGCTACTTCTGCATTTTTAGGAGCAGTCCAGTTAGATAATTCGATTCAAAAAAATGCTATTTTTTGTCATCAATCCGATGAGAAAGGACATCGCTTGATGCTCAAAAAACTGAAGGTTCGTCCTATTTTACATCTTAGTTTGCGTCTTGGCGAGGGAACAGGATGTGCCTTAGCTTTTCCCTTGATTCAAAGTGCAGTCAATTTTATGAACGAGATGGCAAGCTTTGATGACCTGAACGATTTAGGAGCTACAAATTAATTTTGAAGGTCTTCTCTAAAGTATCATTTGCATAAATTCCCCTAACAAAAAGTCGTTTTTTTGATTTTTTATGCTTTCATTTGACAAACATTTTTGATTTAAATTTTTGAAAAAGTTTATTCTAATATTAGATAGAAAATTCTATAAAAACCCTCATCCATGAAAGCCTATCGCATTCTAACCATTTCAGGAGACGGAATCGGACCTGAAGTAACCGCAGGCGGAAAAGCTGTTTTAGAGGCAGTCGCCCGAAAATATACCTTAGATTTTCAATTTGAGGAAGCCTTATTAGGACATGTAGCCATCGAAGCCACAGGAAACCCACTTCCTGACGAAACACTTGAAAAAGCTCAAAATTCGGATGCTATTTTGTTTGGAGCGATTGGACATCCTAAGTATGATAATGATCCTTCATTGAAAGTACGCCCTGAACAAGGGCTTCTCAAAATTCGAAAAGAACTAGGACTTTATACCAATATTCGTCCTATTAAGTTATTTGATGAATTAATTGGAGCGTCTAGCCTCAAACCCGAAATTTTGAAGGGATCAGATATTTTGTTCTTTCGAGAATTGACAGGAGGAGTTTATTTTGGACAACCTCGTGAACGAAGTGCAGACGGTGAAACAGCATTTGATACAATGATTTATTCCAAATCAGAGGTACGCCGAATTGCTCATAAAGCCTTCCAAGCGGCTCAAAAACGAAGAAAAATTCTTCATTCAGTAGATAAAGCCAATGTTTTGGCATCTTCTCGTTTGTGGCGTGAAACCGTTACGGAAGTAGCTCAAGATTATCCTGATGTTAAGGTTCGTCATACTTTTGTTGATGCGGCTTCAATGATGTTAATCAAAAATCCGAAGCAATTTGATGTAGTTTTAACAGGTAATTTGTTTGGGGATATTTTAACTGATGAAGCTTCGCAAATTGCAGGATCAATGGGAATGTTAGCTTCAGCTTCTGTAGGGGACAAAACAGGCATTTATGAGCCTATTCATGGTTCTGCTCCTGACATTGCAGGAAAAAACTTGGCTAATCCACTAGCCTCGATTTTATCAGTGGCTCTCATGTTAGAAATTGCCTTTGATTTAAAAGAACCTGCGAATCAAGTAATTAAGGCTGTGGAAAAAACCTTAAAAGCAGGCTGGAGAACCACAGATATTGCTGATAAATCTACAGAATCAGATAAAATTTTAGGAACAAAAGAAATGGGAACTCTTGTAGCAGAAATGCTTTAAATTCTCAAGCTATTCAAATCTATTAAAGCTATAATACTTAATAGATTTGAATAGTTTATTATTTTTCAACTCTTCAGAACACCTTCATCTACCTTCTTAAACATTTTTATTTTTTCTGAGGTTTTCTCCTAAAAAAGTAGCTTTTTCGGCATAAAAATCGTAGTAGAAAAGTGAAGTATCCAGCTCACTTCATTTGTTTTTAAATGTTTAATATCTGAAAAAAACAGGACTTTACGAATTCCACCCGTTCAGAGACTGACCCAGCTCAGTGATACGGTATGTCCTCGAAAATTAAAATAGTAATTTAAATACAACACCTCATGCAAATCAACGATTTCATTGATGTTTCAATTCCTGCCATCCGACCAACCGACCACGCAGAACAAGCTCTTGCTCGTTTAGAAGACACTGCTTTAACTCAACTTCCTGTAATTAATGAAAAAAATCAATATAAAGGAATTGTATCCGAAGAAATTTTATATCATGCTACTTTATTAAATAATCCACCCGTAAGTGAAATCCCCTTGCTTTTTTCTGAAGATTATGCCTTAACGCACCAACATTTTATGACAGGTTTACGCTTGACTAAAGAAGGGATGGATTTTATTCCTGTGACGGATGAATTTCAGACCCTTTTGGGTGTCGTTCCGTTATCTCAAATGGCAAAATCTTTCGCTCAAACGCATACCATCCAACAAGAAGGCGCAATAGTTGTTTTGTGGATTAAAGAGCGAGATTATTCCTTATCTCAAATTAGTCGATTGGCTGAAACTCATCATATCAAAATTTTAGGTATCCTAACCGATAAACTTCCCGATAGCTCAGATAAACTGTCTGTTACCTTCAAATTAGATACAAATGAAGTTTCTCATTTTGTAGCTACACTAGAACGTTTCGAATACGAAATTGCAGGAATTTACACACAAAATGAAGAAATGGCATACGACAAAAAACGTTTAGACTTATTATTCAAATATTTAGAATTATAACCATTCCAAATTTGTCCTTATTTTTTAGAGAAAAAGACCTAACTTCACAATCCAAACATATTAAATTTTTGAATAGGTACTTACTTTTAATGAAATACACGAATCGGCATATTAAGTTTCTAGGATTATTTTTGGGAATATCGTTATTAAGTGCGTGTAAAGTCACCAAATATGACATTTTATTTGATGTAAATAGCAAGCTTACTGATAACGCACTTTTCCAACAAATGAAAGTAGAAGCAGAGAAAAACTATGTTATCGACAAATTTGATGAAGTTTCCTTCCGTTTATTTACCAAGAAAGGTGAATTACTCATCGACCCTGATGGGCAACTCCTGATTCAGGGTACTCGTAATCCTCTTCAAAACCGAGGCAGCGGTAGCAATTCAAACCAAAACCAAACTTATACCGTACAAGATGATGGTAAAATTTATTTGCCTTTAGTTGGAGGATTAGATGTACAGGGACGAAAAATTTATCAATTAGATAGTTTAATCTCAGTAGCTTTTCATCAATATTATGAAGATTCTTATGCTCGAACACAAGTCGAAAATAGACGCATAATAGTTATGGGAGCATTGGGAAATCAAGTGATTAAATTGCCTTATGAGGGAATGCACTTAGCAGAGGTTTTAGTCATGGCGGGAGGTAATCTAGACCGAAATACTCGAAATGATAAAATTCGGATTATTCGGAATATTTTATCTGATCAACCCATTATTCAATCGGTCGATTTGTCCACTTGGAAAGGTGTCCAAAATGCCAATCTCCAGATTCAGCCCAATGATGTAGTTTATGTAGAACCTCGTAGACGCAAGATTTTACAAGCTACCGAAGAAATCCGAAACATCACCAGTATATTCGCTCAGGTTACAGGAGTGATTACCTCTACCATTACGCTCTGGGTTGTGCTAAAAAATACGAACTAGTCCAGAGTTCGAATCTATAAGAAAATGGCTGATTACGACTACACTAATCCAAAAGAGACTGAAAATAATCCTTTAGTAGATTTCGATCCCATGAAGTTATTCCGAGCCTTTCGGAAAAGCACTCTGTGGATTTTACTAATTTTTGCCTTCTGTGTTTCAGTTGTTTATACTTATTTGTATTATCAAATTCCAATTTATGAATCTTCTTCACAGCTCAAGTTAGAGATGAAAGGCACAGCCAGTGAACTAGGCATTGGCATTTTCAAAAATGATAATGAGAAACAAAATTATCTGAATGAAGAAATTACTATTATTACTTCTCCTATTATTCATAATCGCATTGTAGAAGCTCTCAATTTAACTGTTTCCAAATATTCAGAAGGGCGTATTAACGACTTTGAGATGTTTACAAACTCTCCCTTCGAAGTAGATTTACAAATCAAAAATCAACAAATATATGGACAAAAAATACATATTAAGTTTTATCATGATAAACAATTTAGTTTACAGTATACGATAGCTAATCAGACTTATGAGAGTAAAGGTTTGTTAAACCAATCCTTTGAAAATGAACATCTAAAAGGAACCATCCTTTCTACTCATCTTTATGATGATCAAGCTTTACTAGGCAATTATTATTTTGTACTTCAATCGGCTGAGCGCGCTCAACAGTTTATTGCTCAAACTTTACGCGTTAGAACAGTAAATACGAACGCTTTAACGCTATCTATTTCTTTTCAAGATCCCAATATCTCGAAAGCGATGGCAATTGTGAATGCAGCAGATACGGCATATTTACGCTATTCTATTAATGATAATAATCGAATTTATCGTCAAAAGAAATATTATCTCCAACAACGTAGGGATACTATTGAAAAATATTTAGATTACTGGAAACGTCAAATCACACTTTATAAAGATTCCAATAATATCTCTTCTGAAGATACTCAAATCAATGTGGATGTTTTATTGGATAAAATTCGACTAGCACAAGAGGATAAATTTCGCTATCAAGCTGAGTTGAGAGCTTACGATAGGGTAATGGATTTTATGGCTTCAGACTCTAGTGTACTGATTACAAGTACAATTGCTCAAGATGTTTCTGCTCCTCAGGTTGCCCAATTAATTCAACAGATTTACACAGCCCGTGAAAATCTTGACCTTCTAATTTATCAAGGTTATACCCCTAAAACGTATGCCTATGAGCAACGAAAAATAAAACTGGACTCTTTACAAAAAGATTTTCTACGATTTGTTGGTTTCAATAAAGAACGTTTATATCGCAAAATTTACGAACAGGACTCTACCATTACTGCAAGCCGAAATAAGATTCCTGGACAAAGCCAAGAGGATATCCAACTTAATCTGATGCGACGATATCTGGCATATTACGAGAAAAGTTATGATATTATTCTCAATAATATGATTGAAACCGAACTTGCGGAGGTCGGAACATTACCTAATTTTCATGTTATTCAACATGCGTCTTTGCCTAAAAAACCTATTTATCCTATCGGAAGAAAATTTTATATGTCTGCTTTGGCATTTGCAGGTTTCTTGTCCTTAGTTTTAGTCTTAGTACGCTATATTTTACAAAACCGAATTATCAACCTCAAAGAACTGAAAAAAATAACTGATTTGCCTGTTTTGGGAGAGATCCCAATGTACACCAAGTCCAAAATGAAGCATTCACAGCTGGTTATTCATCATAATCCTAAATCTTCCATTAGTGAATCTATGCGGTCAATTCGTACCAATTTGGACTTTATGAGTCCGAACCAAGCGAAACGTATTTTATCAGTTACCTCTACAATTAGTGGAGAAGGAAAAACTTTTGTTGCGGTGAATTTGGCGGGAATTATTGCTTTATCAGAGCAAAAAGTCATTATACTGGATTTAGACTTGCGAAAACCTAAAATCCATTTTGCCTTTGGAAGTCAAGAGAACCCTATTGGCATGAGTACCTTATTGATTGGAAAAAGTAAAATTGAAGATTGTATTCGAAACTCTGAAATTCTAAATTTAGATTACATTACTTCAGGTCCTCAACCCCCCAACCCCTCGGAATTATTATTATCAAATAAATTCGACGAAATTTTACAAGAGTTACACCAAACTTACGATGTCATCATGTTTGATATGCCTCCTGTTGGGGTAGTTACCGACGGTTTTCATCCAATGAAAAAGGCTGACTTACCGATATTTGTAACCAAAGCTGAATATACTCCTCGTCCTTATTTTCGGGAAGTTCTGAACCAAAAGCTAGCCTCAATTCATAATTATAACCGTCTCTCAGTAGTTTTTAATGGTGTTAAACCCAAGCGTACTTTTTATGGATATGGGTATGGATATGGGTATGGGTATGGATATGGCTATCGAAGTGGATATTACGAAGATGAAAAAGAGTCTTCGATTTTGCGCCGTTGGCAAAAAAAATTACAAAAGCAGCTTCAAAAATTATTTTCTAAAAAATAAAATTTTCAGACCTATCAAACTCAAAGATTTGATAGGTTGATCTTTTTACCACCGAATCAAAGCTGAACCCCATGTAAATCCACTACCAAATGCGACTAAACAGACCAAATCATCTTCTTGAATTCGTCCTTGTTCCCATGCCTCTGTTAGAGCAATCGGAATGGAGGCAGCAGTCGTATTTCCATAGTTCTGGATATTACTTACTATTTTCTCTTCGGGTAAGTCCAAATTGCGCCGAACTGCTTCAGTAATCCGTCCATTGGCTTGATGTGGAATCAAAATATCAAGGTCTTCTGCTGTTAAGTCATTTGCTTCAAGAGCTTCTCGGATAACTTCAGGCATTCGGGTAACGGCATGTTTAAAAACATAACTACCATTCATAATAGGATAAAATTTACCACCGGCCTTTTGCTCTTCAGGATCAAATTTATTTTCTACGTGACTACTAGGATACAGAACTGCCAGTTCTTCAGCATACTTTCCATCACTGTGTAAATGAGTCGATAAAACTCCTTTTTCAGATTCATCGGTAGCCGTTAAGACCGCCGCTCCTGCACCATCTCCAAAGATAACCGCTACATGACGACCTGCATCCGAATAATCCAAGCCACTCGAATGAATTTCTGAACCAACCACCAAAATATTTTTATACATTCCTGTTTTAATAAATTGGTCAGCCGTAGAAAGTCCATAAATAAATCCTGAGCATTGCGCCCGAATATCCAAAGCAGCAATGTTCCGAAAGTTCAAGGCACGTTGTAACAATACACCCGACCCAGGGAAATAATAATCAGGACTCAAAGTAGCATAAACAATCAAATCAATATCAGAAGGAGTCAAGTCGGCACGTTCAAGGGCAGTTTTGGAGGCTTCTACTGCCATACTATAATTTGTATCTTTACCTACTTCATAATAACGTCTTTCTTGGATACCTGTTCGAGTGTGAATCCATTCCTCTGTCGTATTCATACGTTGGGTTAAGTCTGTATTGGAAACCACATCCTCAGGCACATAATATCCCAAGCCTACAATCCTAGAATTTTTCATAAGTTTACCTAGTTCTCCTTAGTGGAAAGCACTTTTGTATTTTTTTCTAAAAATAATTTTTTGCTATTCGTAAATAACCAACAAATCAATTGATGTACTTTTTCAATTTTTAAGATGGTTTCGTATTCGTTTCATCAAAAATATGGTCAACAATAAAATTCGGACGATTTCGACTTGCATCCAAAGTACGCCAAACATATTCGCCGATAATTCCCAAACCAATCATTTGAAAAGAAGAAACCATTAATAATACCAACATTGTACTCGTCCAGCCTTCAATCGGAATATTTCCCGTAAATTTTTCAATTATGACTAAAATTCCGTACAAAAATGCTATCAATCCCAAAGAAATTCCTATTAAAGAAATTGTCCGAATCGGGAAAAAAGAAAAGGAAACAAAAGAATCGATAAACATTTTAATTTTTTTCTTCAATGTCCAACGTGACTTCCCAATTTCCCGTTTTCGGCGTGTATAAGGAATATTGACATAATCATATCCCAACCAAGTAAATAGGTAAAGAACATTAGTATTTTTTTCATTAATTTTCACCACTTCCTGACATAGCTGACGGTCAAAAAGTACTAAATCAAAGCCTCCTGAAGGGACATTTTGAAGCGCAAATTTTTTAATTAGATAATGATACGTATTCGAAAATAATTTTTGTCCGAAAGATTCTTCACGATCTTGGCGATTAGCAATCACCAACTTAAATCCTTTTTTCCAATGTTCTAACATTTTAGGAATCAACTCAGGTGGATCTTGCAAATCGGCGGCTAACATCACGTTGCAGTCTCCTGTACTATGATTCATTCCTGCTAAAATCGCATTAAACGAACCTACGTTACTAGCTAGTTTTATAACCTTAACTTTTTCGGGGTATTTTTTCTGAAATTTGAGTAATTCTGCTAGGGTGTTGTCTTTTGAACCGTCATCAACAAATATGTACTCAAAGGTCATTTCATCCGTAAAAAGAGCTTCATTTTCAAGGAGTTTCTGGGTCGTAATTGGTAAGTTTTCTCCATTGAAATAACACGGCATAATGACCGATAACTTTATCATAATTTTGGTACTTTCTCACAAAAATCTGACAAAAAATAAAACACTCAACCGACCACACTCTAAAAAGTTTAATCGGTCTGATAAGTACAAAATTTTTATTTCTTAGTTTTATAATAAATAGTCGAACAATTTTCAGGACGTAAAACTTCTTGAGCGCATTTTTGGATATCTTCTTTGGTAACAGCTCGAATCTTATCCAGTTCAGTATTTACCAAGTCTGGATCTCCCAAAACTCCTGCATATGCCAAATTAATTGCTCGATTGAGTAACTCAACCTCTCCAAACACCAGACTGGATTCGGCTTGATTTTTTACTTTTTGCAATTCCTCATCCTTCACCAGTTCAGTCGTAAATTCTGCCATAAGTTCAGTGATGGCTTTATCAGCCGTTTCAAAGGAAACATCAGGAGCTGGCTTTCCCGAAAAATACACAATTCCATCATCAAAAGAGCCTGAAACGTAGGTTGTTGCCGTAGTAAATAATTTTTCTTCTCGAATCAGTCGGCGATAAATTCGGGAGGATTTTCCACGTCCTGCTATATCTGTCAATAAATCAGTAGGATGATATTTAGGAGATAATTTATCTGCCATGTGCCACACTTTGTAAAGAGCTGGGTTGGGAACATCCGCCTCAACTTCAAGCAAACGACCTTGAGTTTGAGTAGGTTCTTGAGGTAAATTTCGTTCTAATTTTTCTCCTGCGGGGATAGCCCCAAACCACTTAGTACTCAATTGTTTGACTTGCTCTTCAGTAACGTCACCTGCGACAACTAAGATTGCATTATTTGGACGATAAAATTTATTAAAAAATGCTTGGACATCCTCTAGAGTAGCCTCTTCAATATGAGCAATTTCTTTCCCAATTGTTGCCCAACGATAAGGGTGTTTTTGGTATGCTAATGGGCGCATTTTAAGCCAAACATCACCATACGGCTGATTTAGGTAACGTTGTTTAAATTCCTCAATGACTACTTTACGTTGAACTTCAAGAGTATCCGAATTAATATTGAGTTGTAGCATTCGGTCAGACTCTACCCAAAATGCGGTTTCTAAATTATCCGAAGGAAGTACTGAATAATAATTCGTTACGTCAGGCGAAGTAAAGGCATTATTATCTGCTCCAACTCTCTGAAGAACTTTATCAAAATCGGGAACATTCTTCGAACCGCCAAACATCAAATGCTCAAACAAATGAGCAAATCCCGTTTTATCAGGATTTTCATCTCGTGAACCAACATTATACAAAATATTGACAACGGCAATTGGTGCAGCATGGTCTTCATGTACCAAAACTCGTAATCCGTTTGCAAGGGTAAAATCTGAAAACTCAATCATAGAAATCTCTCAGTATTTGGATACTCTATTTAGAAAAGAACAAGATACTGAAAAGTTTGGAAATGGAAAGGTAGAAAACCCAACACCTCTGAAAAAAATAGAAAATAATATGATGTTATTCGTTTCTATCCTATTCTAAGATGAACTTAATTTCTAGGCATTTTTCTTTACACTTTAAATGGCTATCTTTTAATATAATCATGAGAATTTCCCCTCACTTTATCAAATCTTAAACCCATCAAGTTTTAAAAACCTGATGGGTTCATCATAGTAATTTTGAAATTAACGAAAGTAAGTTGCCTATAAAAAAATCAGGTATTAAACTGTTAAAACTACCTCTGATTTAGGATGAGAAATGACATCGGAAGGGGTTTCCAATAAATCGGTAGGTAGCTCAATTTCTTCCAATAGTTCGTTTTCTAATATATCTGCCCAAATTGTAAGATATTCGATAACATCTTGGCGATTATTTCGACTAAAAAATTTCTGTCCAAGAGGGCGTGTCGCTAATACTTTAGGATCACTGAGTTCCTCAATGTGGTGAAAATCTTTGGTTTCCAATCCTGCATTCAACAAACTACTAATCAACATATCCATCGGTAATTTGCTCTGTGGACAAAAATCAGCTTCTTGGTCTGCCCATGCACCTCGTTTGATTCGAATCGCATACTCATGGATTTCGGCGGCACTGTATGGAGTCAATTCACGGGCAAGGTGTCCACAGTTGCATTTCCCCATATGTCCCCATTGATATTCTGCTCCATTCTGAAGATTACGAGCGGTTGTACGAATTGCTTTAATTAAATTGGGATTTGCTTTTGCCATGTCATTTTATAATTTAGAGTTTGGTAATCAACTGATTACTTGTGAAAAAGTTTTTAGCAAAAAATTTTATTTGGAAGAAAATCTTTCAAATTATAAGGGTTATTTATGGGGATAATAGTTTGTTTATCCGAAATGATTTAAAAATTTTAGTTCAAAAATACTTATGTTTACCATATGATAAAACGTCAACGATACCATATCGAAGCTATTGTAATATCCAGAAACAGGATTTATTTATGTGAGACGTAAAAGTGGTTGGGTAAAAATTGTCAATATTTTCTCTGCCCGAAAAATTGTTGCCAGACAAGATCGAAATCATCGCCGCAATACAGACGGCTATGGCAAAATCGAATTAGACCAATTTTCAATAAGTCATCATGCTATTCGAGGTCGGGAAGAAATGTTAATTCATAAGTTCAGAAAGGAAGGGATTAGTGACAATGTTTATCATGGAATTAATCTTCGAAATAAATTAAAAACACCTGTACATTACTACCAAAAACCATGCGAATAAGTTTTGATATAGATAACACTTTAATTCCTTATGTTGATGATTTTGAGGTGACTCCTGTTAATATTTTTTGGAAACTAATAGGAGTAGAATCTTTACGAGAAGGCACAAAAGAACTTTTTCAAGCACTTCAAAATCAAGGGCATGAAATCTGGATATATACATCCTCTCACCGTAGTCTTTTCAGTCTAAAAAAAACATTCCTATTAAATGGATTAAACCCAAAAGGATATATTAATGGAAAACGAAGCGAGCAATATTTGAAAAAGTATGCTTGCGATGCCTCAAAAAATCCTAAACTTTTCGGAATTGACCTTCATGTCGACGATTCTGAAGGAGTCAGAATGGAAGGCAATGAATACGAATTTGAAACCATTATTGTTCATCCCAAGAATAAAAATTGGGTTACCGAAATCCTTCAACACATCGAAACATTATAGTTATACCAACCCATATTTTTGGATAGATTGGTATAAATTAAAACTACTTTCCATTCAAAATAAATGGAGACCAATAATATGGAGTGGCAAAATCGCCACCTTTTGCAATCATTTTCAATTTGGCTTTCCGTAAAGCATTCGCATGGACATGATTATGAGGTGTATGTTCATCTTCTTCCAATAAATTATCATAAAAATCAACCATGAGTTGCGAAGTAGAAGCATCAGAAACTGTCCAAAGCGAAACCGTTAAACTTTTTGTTCCTGCATATAACAAAGCCCTTGTCAAACCTATCACTCCTTCCCCCTTGGTAATGCGTCCTAAGCCTGTTTGACAAGCAGACAGAATTACCATCTCTGAATTGAGTTGTAAGTTGTAAATTTCACCTGCATATAAAATACCATCTTGTGCTTCATTTTCAACTTGTGCCAGCAAAATACCTGATAATTCTGGTACAGATTCATTAACAAAACCATGTGTTCCAACATGGATATATTTGAATTTTTTTAGTGCTCCTGATTTTAAGAAGGTTTCATTAGCGTCATCATGAAGCCGAATTTCAGCACCTAGTTTTTTAGCTATGAACATTTGATAAATCTCTTGAACTTCACTTTCAGTTCCTGGTAAAGGCGTAATTTCTGAATTATATAACAAATTTTTACTCTGGCTATTTGTAATTTTATTTTTTGCCTCTTTCATTATTTTCACAGTCTCTAAACTCTGTTGACTTGTATGAGTTGTCTTCTCATTGTTAAATACAGGAGCGATAGTTAATAACACTTCACTAGTTTTTTGTTTGAATAGTTGTAAGGATTCGTTTTCAAACTCTTGATGAAAAGTTTTATAGAATAAATTCGCAGACGAAGCATAACTAATATCATACTTTTGGATTAAAAAAGGAAAACTAGAGTATGCCTTTGCTCGAATGCTATCTTTATGTACGGTTTCTGTGATCAAACTTTCAAAAGGAATAATCGTCATAATTCCTTCAGGAATTAGTATCAATTTTTCGATTGATTGTGGCAAACTATCAGGAAATAATAATTGATAAATTTCGTATCCTGATTTGGCTGTCTTTCGGGCTGATTTATAAAAAATACCATTTCTGAATCCTGTAATTAATTTGCGGTACTTTTCAGGTTTTGCTTTTTTCTCAACCCATAAATTATCGTGTGTCAGTACTTTAACATATAATTCTGTTTTGGTCTCAAAAAAAGAAACTAAAGCACTTCTTTCACTCAGTAATTTTTGGATTTCATTTGTTGGAGTATAACCCACATCGTATTTTAGTTCGTGATATTTTGGAAAAGAAGTTTCAAAATATTCGACTAAACTATCGTATTGTCGGTGCGCCTTAAACAACATCTGCTGGTAATAAACGCGTGTCGTACTATCGGGTTTAGAAGCCAATTCTAGTTTATATTCAGCTATCACTTTTCGAAGATCATCCTCAACGACTAATAAACTATCAGGAATACCTCCAAATGCTTTAGCTTCAGTTTCCGCAATTGAAGATGCCAAGACGGAACTTTTATTCTTTTCTGAAAAATAAAATAATTTATCTAAATAATATCGCTGAATTTCAGCAAGTGTTTTCGCCTCAAAGTCAAGTTGCGTATAGTTTTCCTCAGTCAGGTTTTGATGTAAGCGAAAACAAACATCAACAGCACCCGTATAAACCGCGAATGCCGTTTTGCCAAGCGTAATTTTGTCCTGTTCTGATACATGTGATTGTCGAATTTTATCAATCAATGAATCACAAAGCTGGAACGTTTCTAATGCCACATTCATTCCACGCAAACCATTCTCATTTTTACGAGCAAAATTGTTTACCAAAGTTTCTCCTTTAAATTTCAAATAAGTCAATAAATCACTAGCACTAAAATAATTTTTGAGTTGTGGATTAACAAAAGGATTATCTTCAAAATCAAAATCGGAAACAGTAGCACAAATTGCCTGTTGCACTTTTCGTAAAGCGGTATCATAAAGGTGGCGTTCTTCATATACTTCCGCAATATTATAAAAGGCAGTGGCTACGTCAGGATGTTTTTTGCCATGAATATTCAAATCTACAGTCAAAGCTTGCTCGTATTGGTCAATTGCGGTTTCATAATCCCCATTGAAATAATAAATACTCGCCATATTATTGTAAGCCGCCGAAGAGGTCATGTGATTCTCACCTCGTAAATCATAATTACTTTCAATAACCAAATTATAATATTCTTTAGCCTTAGCATAATTATCCTCGTTTAATGCGACATTTCCCATATATAAATAGCATTGTACCACCCCCGGATGATAATTTCCAACCGTTGCGTCATAAATATCTCGGGCAGTACTATAATAAATTAAGGCTTCGGCATAATTCCCGTGATGATTTTCAACTAATCCCAATCCCAAATATGCCTCACATAAATACGGATTATATGAACCAAATATTTTTTTGAAAATAATTAAGGCTTGGTCATAATATTCTTTTGCCGTATCATTTGCTTTTTGATAACGGTAAATATCACCAATTCCAACATATGCCTCCGCCACACGGGGATGATTATCATTATAAACTTTTTGGTAAATGAAACCTGCTTTCTCAAACCGTTCCATTGCTAAATTATAACTGCCTTGATTTCGATAAACCCGTCCAAATCGCAAGTGACAATCAGCTATATAGGGATAATTTTCTCCAACAGTAACTTTGTATAATTCAATCGCATTCTGATAAAATTTAATGGCATTTTCGTATTTATTTTGTACAAATTCAATATCTCCCAGATACATCATAGCCGTAGCTATATTGATTTGTTGTAAGCTGTCGGTATCATTTGAAAAAGCCAATACTTTTTTAAATTCCCGTTGAGCAGGAATATAATTCCCTTCATAAACTAAAATTTGTCCAATCCAGTTAGTAGTTAATCCTGCTAAATATTTATTATTTGGTAGTTCTTCTTCTTGAATGCGTTTGGCTTCTTCAGCAGAGTTAGAGGCATTTCGAAGTTGATAAAGTTCGGCTTCACTTTTAATTTTTCCGCCATATGCCTGAATTCGCATTGCTGGATTATTTCGAGTCTTATAGACGTGCATCGCTTTTTCGAAGACATAAATAGCACTATCATAATTGGCTTCTTTTAGCAATACTGAAGCCGTATCAAAATACATTCTTCCTAAATCTTGAGCTTTGGTAATCAGTATATTACTAATAAAAAAAATAAAGCATAAACTCACAAAATGGGTATAGTTTTTCATGCGACTCTTTAGTTTAAGATTTGTTTTAGAGATAGGTGATATTTTATTAAATTATATTTTTAATTTTTTCAAAAGAGCAAAGTTAAAATTTTGAAATAGGGAATCCAATATTTTCAATTTTCCTTACTCAAATATTTAAAAATCAGTCGAGTTGGTATGGTCTTCTATCTTTAAGAGTTTCACTGGTTTCGTCTTTTAATATTGTTGCCTTTCTTCTGATTTTTGAGTATCTCCCTTAAAAAATAATATTGAACTGTTGAAATATTTCGGTTTGAATGTGCAGCCTCAAAAATTTATTGATTTTCAGCAACTTTCTTCTATAACAATACCTGAATATTTGGCTGAAAATATTGATTTTTCATTGGCAAATCGTGGAAATACTGATATGGGATTTTAGGCCTGTGAAGCCTTTATTTTTCCGATTCTACAAGAAATTTAGAAACGAAACCCCAAAGTTAAATTATGTAGTCATCTCCCAATCAAATACCCGACTATGTTGTTACGCCCAAAGATAGTACAGATCTGAATATTTTCACTAAACCTTTGTTAATCAACGTATAAGCTAAAAATAATAATTATAAAAGAAGTTGGATGGATATTCACAAGCAGTTGGTAGTTGCTCGCCTTATCAATGTAGAATGACGAGATTCCAATTTATGCCATTGCTGACATTGGCAAGGGCTGAGAATTTGGTAAATTAGAAGGAAAATCTACTTACTAACACCTTACACCTATTAGTATTGATAATCCTGATAAATTATTAGGAATATTGGATTTTATTTTTGCTGACTGTGTCCGAACCACTGAAAAATTTGATTTTCTATTTTCAGGAAGACTTACAGATGTTTCCAAAGCATGAATTATATTTTGCTTGAATACTTATATGCTCTAAAAATGCTCATATCACCACTTCTTTTGAGCGAAAGTCTTATTTTCGTAAAATTGGAAAACAAATTGTACTTTTCTGAGTAGAATTATTTCTACTTTATTATGCGTAAAACCTAAAAACTAAATTTATGAATTTTATTAAATATGTTTTTGCTACTGTATTTGGCTTGTTTCTTTTTGGGATAATTTCGGTAAGCCTTACGATACTTGTAGTTGGTTCATTTACTAGTGATAGCGAAGTACCTACCATTTCAGATAATTCAGTTTTAAAGTTGACGCTTTCAAAACCGATTCGGGAAGTAGCTCAAGACAATCCATTCGAGGAATTAGGGATTTCGCCTCCTGCACAATTTCAAGCTCGACAAGGGTATATTGGTTTACATGAACTTCGGGAAACTATTCGATATGCCCAAGAAGATGAACGAATTAAAGGAATTTACTTACACGTCAATACTGTCAAAACGGGTTATGCTTCCTTATTAGAAATTCGGGAAGCTCTAGAAGCCTTCAAATCTTCAGGTAAGTTCGTGTATGTATATAGCGAATCTCTTTCTGAAGGAACATATTTTTTAGCTTCCTTAGCCGACGAAATTTACCTAAACCCTACAGGAACATTGGAAATGAATGGATTACACTCTGAGACCATGTTTTTTACGGGACTATTTGAAAAAGTTGGTTTAAAACCACAAATCTTCCGAGTAGGTGACTTTAAGGCAGCCGTAGAGCCTTTTTTTCGGAAGAATCTAAGTGATGAAAATCGCCTCCAGACTACTGTTTTATTAGATGATTTATATAATTTCCATCTTCAAAAAGTTTCTAATTCTAGAGGATTATCATTTTCGGAGGTCGAAAAAATTGCTGATTCAATGTTAGTCAGAAATGCAGGAGATGCTCTCAAATATCGCCTAATAACAGATACGCTTTACGAAGCCGAAGCCCTCCAAAAACTGAAAGAAAAATTAGAAATTGACAGCCATGAAAATATCAATTTTGTAAAATACAAAAAGTATAAAACCCTTCTTAAGCTAGATGATTTTAGTTATTCCACCAATAAAATTGCCGTAATTCTCACTGAAGGAGGCATCGTAACACAAAATGGAGATGATGATGAAATTAGTCCCGAAAAAGTGATTAAACAACTCCAAGAAGTGCGTAAAGATGAGGAAGTTAAAGCCGTAGTTCTACGAATTAATTCCCCTGGAGGAAGTTTGTTAGGTTCAGATAATCTTTGGAAAGAAATTCAATTAACTCAAAAAGAAAAACCTGTAATTGCCTCAATGTCAGATGTTGCTGCCTCAGGTGGCTATTATATGGCAATGGGATGTGAGAAAATTGTAGCTTCTCCAGTTACGATTACAGGTTCAATCGGGATTTTTGGCATATTACTCAATACGGAAGGCTTAGCCAATGGATTAGCAGGATTGACATTTGACCGTGTCACGACAGGCGTATTCTCTGATTTAGGCAATCCTAACCGAACAATGACTGAAACAGAAAAAAATATTATTCAAACAACTGTAAATGAAGGATATACGAAGTTTACTCGGAAAGCCTCTGAAGGTCGAAAAATGCCATTAGATAGTTTATTGAAAGTCGCTTCTGGGCGAGTTTGGTCAGGACAACGCTCCAAAAAAATTGATTTGGTAGATGCTATTGGTGGTTTTGATAAAGCGGTAGAACTAGCAGTAGATGCTTCTGAAATTGAGGAAGAGGATTATATGCTAGTTTATTATCCGAAAAAAAAGGAGTTTATGGAGCAATTGTTCTCAGAAGCAGAAATTCAGTATCGAAACCAAACCTTAAAAGAAGAACTTGGACTTTTCTATCCATATGCCCACCAATTGAAAGAACTTCAAAAACGACAGGGGGTACAGGCATGGCTTCCACTTAAGGTGAAATTCTAATTTTCTTTAGAGGACTTTCCAAACTTCAATCTTATCTTATAATAAGTTGTTCATTTTCAATAATTTATAATTTATTAAAAAAGATTCTCTTCATAGAAATTAGTTTGATTGTCAGTTGCTTGCCAATTTTGAAACGAGTAGAAGTATTTGGAAAGTCCTCAATGAAAGATTGTCATTTTGAAAATTTTGATTAACTTAGCGTCTAAGTAAGTACTAAATATAAACCGATTTAAACGAAATAGTCGTATGAAAATCACCGTAGTAGGCGCAGGGAATGTAGGAGCAACGTGTGCTGATGTATTAGCATATCGTGAAGTAGCCAATGAAGTGGTTGTGGTGGACATTAAAGAAGGTCTCTCTGAAGGAAAAGCCTTAGACATTTGGCAAAAAGCCCCGATTAATTTGTACGATACCCGTACAATCGGCTCAACAAATGATTATAGCAAAACAGCTGGTTCTGAGGTTGTTGTTATTACTTCAGGTATTCCTCGAAGACCAGGCATGAGCCGTGATGACCTTATCGCTACCAATGCTGGTATCGTTAGTTCGGTGACTGAGAACGTTATCCAACACTCACCAAATGCCATGATTATCGTGGTTTCTAATCCGTTGGACGTAATGACATATGCCGCTCACGTAACTTCAAAATTACCTCGAACTAAGGTAATGGGTATGGCGGGTATTTTGGATACAGCACGTTACCGAGCTTTCTTGGCTGAAGCATTGAACGTTTCTCCAAAGGATATTCAAGCTGTTTTAATGGGTGGACATGGTGATACAATGGTACCACTTCCACGATACACTACTGTTGGTGGCATTCCTGTAACGGAATTAATCGACAAAACGACATTAGATGCCATTATCGAACGTACTAAAAAAGGTGGTGGTGAATTAGTGAAATTAATGGGAACTTCAGCTTGGTATGCACCAGGTTCGGCTGCTGCTCAGATGGTTGAAGCTATCGTTCGAGACCAACGCCGTGTATTCCCTGTTTGTGTACAGTTGGATGGTGAGTATGGTATCAATAACTGTTACTTGGGCGCCCCTGTTATTTTGGGTAAAAACGGTGTTGAGAAAATCATCGAGTTGGATCTGAACGATGAAGAAAAAGAATTACTCGAAGTATCTAGAGGACACGTTGCCTCTGTCATGGAAGCCTATGACAAATTGAAAGGTTAATTTTTAACTTTTTAAACCCAAAAGAAAAACCTTACTAACTTCCTATAAATTAGTAAGGTTTTTTTATTAAAATTCTCAAAGAACAAAAATTTAATTATAATAAATAGAGTTCTTTGGACAAATTACAAGATAACTTCAATATTTAATCAATGTTAATCGAACGACCAGTAGAAGCTGTCGTATCATCTTCTTGAAACTTAGGAAGATGAATATGTAAAACTCCTTCCTTATACCCTGCCTTAATTTCGTCAGTATTTACCGTTTTGGGTAATCGAAATGTCCGCTTGAAATGACCAAATCCGAATTCTCTACGAATAAAGCCCGTATTATCAGCAGAACGACTGGCAGAAACCGTAAGCATATTATTGTGTAGCTCAATTTTAAAAGCTTCCCGTACTAGCCCAGGAGCCGAAACATCTAAACGATAAGTCTCACTATTTTCAAAAACATTCACGGGGGGAATACCATGAAATTTCTTGCCAAATGTATTGCCAAATTCTTGGGTAAAATGGTTTACTACCGAGTCAAATTCTCCAAAAAATCGGTCGGTAAGTTCATGAACAAGCTCTTCATAATCTGATTTCCAATCTTTCTGTTTCATAAGTTCTTAGAGGTTTGAGGTTTAATATTCAATTATTGGAGATTTAACAATTGATATACCACTCTAAAAACACTGCCAAAATGACATTTTTTTGTATTTTTATTTACCAGAAAACGAATAATCATGTCAAAATGATAGTATTTTATATAATGTAATCTTTCTTATCATTTTAGCTACTAGATAAGGTCTAAATTTTAATATTCATTACTAACTTGATATGAATTATCTAAACTATCTCTTTCGTAGATTTTGGTGTAAAAATAACTTGATTTGCCATACGTAAAAATCGTACATATAATAACACAGAAGCAACACTTAACCCTGATAATAAACCTATCCAAATACCTTCTGCTCCAAATCCTGCCTTAAAACATAAAACATAGCCTAATGGAATACCAATCAACCAATAAGCAACTAAGGCAATAAAAGTAGGCACTTTGACATCTTCGATACCTCGCAATGCCCCCATTGAGACAACCTGAACCCCGTCTGAGAGTTGAAAAGTTGCCACTAATATTAATAGAGAAGAAGCGATTTCTATAACTTGTGGCTCATCTGTTACATACCACGTTGGAATAATATCTTTCATTCCAAAAATGAAAATCGCACATCCTATCATAAATGCTCCTCCCATAAAGACGGCACTTTTGCCTGCTAGTCGTAAATTATGAATATCTTGTAAGCCTAATTGTCCTGCGGTTCGGATAGAAGCCGCTGCACTTAATCCTGTAGTTATCAAGAAAGTAACGGATCCTACATTAACTGCAATTTGGTGTCCTGCCAATTCATTTACCCCTACCTTCCCCACCAATACCGCAGCGAAACCAAATGCACCAGCTTCCAATAACATTTGTGAACCAATTGGTGTACCCAGTTTACGAAGTCGCCGAAATAACCCTGAATCCCAGAGATGTTGTTTATTAAATAAGTAATATCGTGTTTTCGGGTTCATTAAAAATAAAAGCATCAAAGCAAGAGTCATTAATATTCGGGTCGTAAGTGTGGCATATCCTGCTCCATTCAAACCCATCTCTGGAAAGCCAAATTTTCCGAAAATCAATATATAATTCAATAAGACATTCAAGAGTAATCCTCCAATATTGATATACATCGGTAACTTGGTCATTGAAAGCCCTTCGAGAAATTGCCGAAAACATTGAAATAACATGACGGGAATAAGCGTCAAACTGACGATTCGTAAGTAAGGTTCAGCAAGTTGAATAATAATTAATTTATCATTAAACCAATGTAACTTATGAGATAACAGATAAACCAAAATCATCAAAATTGTTCCTACAAGTGGATACAAAAATGCTCCATGTTTAAGTAATTTTCGACAGGTTTCTATCTTTTTGGAGGCGTGTGCTGTAGCAATTAATGGCGTGATTCCCAGTGAGAAACCAATTCCAAAGACCATAATCGTAACGTAAATACTATTCGATAAGGAAGCGGCGGCTAGCGACTCACTATTATAATTACCAACCATTGCATTATCAGCTACCGAGATGAGAATATGAGACAATTGTCCTAATACAATTGGATAAGCTAAATTGAAATTTTCCCGATAATGGCGTAAATATTCTTTCGAAAACATATTGGCAAAGTACAAGTTTATGAGAGGGTTTTGAGGTAATTTTTGGTTTTTTCGATGAACTCCTACAAAAACAGGGTAGGACTCTTGAAAGTAAGGCGAAAATCATTCCTGAAAATCAATCTAGAAGTAATTCGGAAAAACTTTCTCCTAAAGAGAATTTTATTAGTAAAATTTTGGCTTCTTTTTGTTTTTTATAATACCTTGAATTGCTCATTAAATCATTTAATTCATTTGGATTGATTCCTTGATTATTATACAATTAAAATGGTCAAACCTGTACGTATTTTACTCTTTTTGTTTTATATCGGTTGCCTGACTTCGGTAATTATGGTCGTTTCCCCTCGTGAGCTGAATATTACCGACTCTTTATCTTTAAATATCTTTACATTCGAAGATATTTACCAAATCCCTGATCCCACCGAAGAAACAGCAGATATTACTAACCTTGTGGCGGATATACAAAACAATGTCGATAACTTTGAAAATCAGGACTCTACAAACATTTTGTCTTCAAAAGATACCCTTTATCAAAAACACTTGTCGGATACCAGTAAAGTTAAAACTTTTGAACCCTCAGCAGCCCCACGTCAAGGAATTAAGTACCCTGATTCGACCAATTATGTACTTGATAATTTTTTTAAATCCCTGAAAAATCTCCCAGATAATGAATCTTTGATTCGGATTGTACACTACGGCGACTCACAACTAGAAGGGGATCGAATCACTCGCTATTTACGTTCTCGGTTGCAACGACAGTTTGGCGGTTGTGGTGTAGGACTTGTACCACTACTCGAAAAACAAGCGATTCGTTCTACTTTACATACTTATCATTCTCCCAACTTTCGAAGATATGGTTTGATGGATAGAAAAAGAAATCCTAAACGAAAATACGGTTTATTAGGTGCATTCTTTATGTTTACGCCTGATACTCCTCCAAGCTCAGAAACAGAATTCAAAACCTATACCCGTTTTCGAAAATCGAAATATGATGCTGGAAATGAAAAACATACGAAAATTGAAAACCTCAAATTTTTATATAGAGCTGATCGAAATTTATACGTAGATGTAACATTAGAAAAAGATTCAACCTTAAAAAATATTTATCCTCCTCATGAAAATTTTGCCGTAGCTAAAATGAACTTAAACACACAATTCCAGCAATTGACAGTCAATTTTAAAACCAAATCAACTGCCGAATTGTACGGGGTAGCATTAGACTGTAATCATGGAATTGCAGTGGATAATGTGGCATTACGAGGGAGCGCAGTCGTAGATTTCAAACGAACAAGCGGAACTCTTTTGCGAAGTCAATTAGAAAAAATGAATGTCAAATTACTGGTTTTGCAGTTTGGGGTTAATGTCGTACCAAATCCTGTAAAAAATTATGCCTTTTATGAAGCCATGTTTTTCAAGCAGTTACAATACATTAAGGCACTAATGCCTGAATTAAGTATTTTGGTAGTAGGTGTTTCAGATATGTCTCGAAGACGAGGTGGGCGTTATGTTTCTTATCCAAATGTAACCTTGATTCGAGATGCTCAAAAAAAAGCTGCATTTCGGGCGGGGTGTGCTTTTTGGGATTTGTATTCGGCAATGGGTGGTGAAAATTCGATGCCTGCTTGGGTAAATGCTAAGCCTTCTTTAGCCAATAAAGATTATACTCATTTCAATCATCGAGGCGCAAAGTTAGTCGGCGAAATGTTATATAATGCCTTAGCACAAGAATATAATAATTATTTGGCTCGGAAAGTATTAGGGGATTAAATACTTCTTTTGAAAAAGATTTTCCATAGAAATAGTAAAGTTATCACTATGCTTTTTATAAGGTTGAACTCTCCAAGTACTCTACCCTACTAATAATGATTTAACAATCTTTGTTTATCGGGCTAAAAAGCCACTTTTCCGTAACGGAGGATTTGTAAACCCTCCACTACGGAAGAATTAAATTTGATTTAATTCAAACGATAATCAATGAGTTACAAATCAATGAAATTTTAGTAAGGCAGAGTGCTCTCCAAGAGTTTAACGTCTTGGAGAGTTGGTTATCAGTTTGTTTTGATAAAATTCAAAATACCTATACATCAAACTTAATTCCTTGAGCCAAAGGAAGTTCACGACTGTAATTGATAGTATTGGTTTGTCGTCTCATATAAGCTTTCCACGCATCTGAACCTGATTCTCGTCCGCCTCCTGTTTCTTTTTCTCCACCAAATGCTCCGCCAATTTCTGCTCCTGAAGTTCCAATATTAACATTGGCAATGCCACAATCAGACCCCCAATGTGCCAAAAAAGTCTCTGTTTCTAGAATATTCGTAGAAAAAATAGCAGATGATAAACCTTGTTTTACATCATTTTGAATCTCAATTGCATTTTCAATCTCGCCTGAGTACCGAATTAAATACAAAATTGGCGCAAAAGTTTCTTCTTGCACAATTTCAAAGTGATTTTCAACTTCAGCAACTACAGGCTTGACATAATTTCCTGAAGTATATTTTTCACCTTCTAAAACTTCTCCTCCGATTAAGATTTTACCACCTTCATTTTTGATCTTTTCAAGAGCATCAGTAAAACTTTCAACTGCCAATTTATCCACCAAAGGACCTACTAACGTATTTGTATCCAATGGGTTACCGATAGGTAAATTTTCATAAATTTTAACTAATCGATTTTTTACTTTTTCATAAATAGCCTCATGAATAATCACTCTTCGGGTTGAGGTGCAACGTTGTCCACAAGTTCCTACTGCCCCGAAAACAATCGCTCGAATTGCCATTTCTAAATCGGCATTTTCAGTCAAAATAATGGCGTTATTTCCACCTAATTCGAGTAATGCTCGTCCTAATCTTGCGCCAACAGCTTCGCCCACTTTTTTACCCATTCGGGTTGAGCCTGTTGCCGATATTAGAGGAAAACGAGAGTCACTTGACATTTTTGCCCCAATTTCAGCATCTCCAATGACCAAACTGAAAATACCTTCAGGCAATTGATTTTCTTCCAAAACTTTAGCTACAATATTCTGGCAAGCCCAAGCCGTTAAAGGTGTTTTTTCGGAAGGCTTCCAAATGCAGACATCACCACAAACTGCCGCAATCATAGCATTCCATGCCCAAACGGCAACAGGAAAATTAAATGCTGAAATAATTCCCACTAATCCCAACGGATGATATTGGTCATACATTCGATGTTCGGGACGTTCGGAGTGCATCGTAAAACCGTGTAACTGTCGAGAGAGTCCAACGGCAAAATCACAAATATCGATCATTTCTTGTACCTCACCGAGTCCTTCTTGATAGATTTTACCCATTTCATAAGAAACCAATTTGCCTAAAGGCTCTTTATAAAGTCTTAACTTTTCGCCAATTTGCCGAACAATTTCACCTCGTTTAGGCGCAGGAATTTTTCGCCAAATTGGGAAGGCTTTTTGGGCTTTTTGAGTAACAGTTTCTAAATCTTCTACTGAAGCCATTTGTACTGAAGCTATCAATTTGCCATTAGCTGGAGAGTCAATTTTTAACCAATGATTTTTTTGATTAAACTGATGACTTTGTCCTGTTGAAAAAGCAGGATTACGATCTTGAATTTGAAGTGCTTCTAAGATCTTTTGAATTTCTTGTGTGTGTTTCATGTTGTTTACTTATTATTGGTATTATTCAAAAAGGTTAAAATAAGGCTTTGACTCAAGATTAAAATGAGACGAAAACCATGATTTGCTTGCAATTTGGAAAATATTCAATAAATAGGGGACAAATTTGAGGGATTGAAATCCCAAAAAGCGTTAAAGAGTGTATCAAAGAATCCATCTTGATGTAGAACCTTTATTTTTGTATTTTCTGTTTTGCAGAAAGCTTCATGTGAGCCTTTTATTTTTTTATAAACTATCAATTATCAAAATCGTATGAAAATCGCAGTTATCGGAACGGGATATGTTGGCTTAGTATCAGGGACTTGTTTTGCTGAGACTGGCAATCATGTAATTTGTGTAGACAATAACGCCGAAAAAGTACAAAAGCTTCAGAATGAAGAGATTACTATTTACGAACCAGGATTAGAGACTTTGTTTCATCGGAATATTTCACAAGGCAGGCTCGAATTTACGACTGATTTAGC
This sequence comes from Cytophagales bacterium UBA2561, assembly GCA_002340355.1. Classification (GTDB taxonomy): domain Bacteria; phylum Bacteroidota; class Bacteroidia; order Cytophagales; family Thermoflexibacteraceae; genus UBA2561. The sequence continues at coordinate 85,661 of DDLX01000043.1, read as the reverse complement.
CGATGCTGTTGCTCAATCCAAGCTCATATTTTTGGCATTACCTACTCCTCCTGATGAGGATGGCTCAGCAGATTTATCATATGTTTTAGGAGTTGCCGAAGAAATTGGGAAATTAATGACAGAATATAAAGTCATTATTGATAAAAGCACAGTCCCTGTTGGAACAGCTGAAAAAGTTCAGAAAGCTATTGCCCAACACACGGACTGCGAATTTGATGTAGTTTCTAATCCTGAATTTCTGAAAGAAGGGGTTGCTGTTGATGATTTCTTAAAGCCTGACCGTGTCGTCATTGGAACAACTTCTGAGAAGGCTCGCAAATTGATGAAACAAATTTATGATCCTTATGTTCGACAAGGAAATCCTATCATTTTCATGAATGAGCGTTCCGCCGAAATGACAAAATATGCGGCTAACTCCTATTTAGCTACTCGAATTACCTTTATGAATGAAATTGCTAATTTGTGTGAAATCGTAGGGGCAGATGTCGATATGGTTCGGCGTGGAATAGGATCAGATATGCGAATTGGAAAACGATTTTTATTCCCTGGTATCGGCTATGGTGGTAGTTGTTTTCCAAAAGATGTGAAGGCACTCCGAAAAACAGCACAGGAACATAATTACGAATTTCGAGTATTAAGCTCTGTAATGGAAGTAAATGATAACCAAAGAGTTATTTTGGTTGATAAAGTCAAAAATTACTTTGACGGAAATCTGGAAGGCAAAACAATTGCTATCTGGGGTTTATCATTTAAACCCAATACAGATGATATTCGAGAAGCACCTGCACTTTATATGATTGAAAAATTACTTGATGCAGGGGCAAAAATCCAAGCATTTGATCCTGAAGCAATGGAAAATGTGAAGGGAATTTTAGGAGAGCAAATTAACTACTCAAAAAATCAATATGATGCCTTACAAAAGGCAGATGCTTTGGTTATTGCTACAGAATGGACAATGTTCCGTAATCCTGATTTTGAGTTAATGGATAAATTATTAAATAACAAAGTTATTTTTGACGGGCGAAATTTGTATTCTTTAGATGTAATGCAAGCACAAAATTGGTATTACCAAAGTATTGGACGGAGCTTAATTACTCCTCAGAATTAATAAACTTTTAAGGTATAAATACTCAAAAATGGAAATGTTCAGGTTCTGAAAATAACTCAAGACTTGAACATTTTTACTTTGAAATATTCAAAAATTAAAAGTTAGATTTTATGCCAAAATAGGAGTTCGGGCTTCACTAACTAACCACGAATAAGCCTCAGCTCGATAGGAAAAATAATTCATATAATGTTCTGTATCTCCACATTTTAATATTTGTTCTAAGGCAATTTGAGCATAAATATCATCACTCATAATAACAGCAAATTTTTGCAAACCATATCCGATAGCTCGACAAACTATTTGTTCGTGAAGCCAGTCTAATTGAGTCAGAGATAAGGAATAATAAAATTCATTTTTATCAATGAGCATATAAATAGGTCGGAAAGCATCAATCGTTTCTTGAATACGAAGTACCTCTCGGCGTAATGCTTTCTCAGAAGGCAGGCTAGTTCCTTGATCAATATTAGAGCTAATGGTGAGTAGAGAATACTCAGGATTATATTCAACTTGCACGTGTTCACTTTGATAGATGAGCTTTGTCATTGGTGTTTTGGTTTATTATGAAGATGCAATTTTATGTTAGTTCAATACAAATATAATAAAAAATTAAAAAAAAGCAAAAAAAACATCATTTTTCTCAATATTTATGTAACCTTAATTTATTATTTTCGTAGTATTTTTTTTTCAAAAACCCCATCTAATAACTATAATTCCAAGCTCAAGATGCGTATTTTTGTCTCTTTAGGATTGGAAAACAAACCTTAACTAACGACCAAATCCTACCAAGGTGGTGCTTCCACATTATAACTCATAATTTTTAAATTACATTTATCTTATAAACTATTTTCTTCTCATGGATATATTATTGGGCTTACAATGGGGTGATGAAGGCAAGGGAAAAATCGTTGATTTTTTAGCCCCAAAATATAATCTGGTCGCTCGTTTTCAGGGCGGACCCAATGCGGGACATACCTTGAACTTTGGTGGACAAAAGCACGTTTTGCATCAAGTTCCTTCGGGCATTTTTCGTTCAGATATCAAAAATGTAATTGGTAATGGAGTCGTTCTAGATTTAGTTATTCTTAAAAATGAAATTACGGCTCTCCAAGAACGTGGTGCAGCAGTCAAAGAAAATTTGTATATTTCGAAGAAAGCACATCTCATCTTACCGACTCATCGCTTGTTAGATGCCGCTTATGAAAAAGCAAAAGGAGATAAAAAAATTGGTTCTACACTCAAAGGAATTGGACCTACTTACCAAGATAAAATTGGACGGCTCGGCTTACGAGTAGGTGACTTGTGTTTACCCAATTTTAGAGCAGTGTATAAAGACTTGCGAACACAACATCTTCAAAAATTAGAGTATTTAAATTTTGGCATTGAGTCTCTTCCTGAGCTGGAAGAAAATTTTTTCCAAGCCGTTGATTTTATCAAGGAATTTCAGATTATTGATAGTGAATATATTATTAATCAAGAAATTAACGACCAAAAAAAGGTGCTTGCTGAAGGCGCACAAGGAACTTTATTAGATATTGATTTTGGCTCCTATCCTTTCGTCACTAGCTCTAATACCTCAGTGGCAGGTGCATGCACAGGATTAGGGGTTGCTCCACAAAAAGTACTCGAAGTTTTTGGAATTTTTAAGGCGTATTGTACACGAGTAGGATCGGGACCTTTTCCAACAGAGTTATTTGATGAAGTAGGTGCAGAAATCGCCAAGATTGGAAATGAGTTCGGAGCTACTACAGGAAGACCTCGCCGATGTGGTTGGTTAGATTTACCTGCCTTAAAATATACCGTCATGTTAAATGGTGTTACTCAGCTATTTATGATGAAGGCAGATGTATTAAGTACATTTGAAGAAATTAAAGTTTGTACGCACTATGAGTTAGCTGATGGTACAAAAACGGATATTTTCCCTTATGATCTCAAACATGAAGACATCAAGCCAATTTACCGTACTTTTAAGGGTTGGCAGTGCGAATTAAAGGATTTAGATAATTTTGAGAAATTACCTAAAGAATTATCAGAGTATATTGCTTTTATTCAGGAAGTAACCGAAGTACCAATTACGGTGCTTTCTTATGGTGCTGACCGTGAGGCTACATTACTCAAACACCAGTTTTAAGGGATTTTCATACTTCTTCCATCGCACCCAATAACATGGAATGCGATGGAATTTTAGATATTTAATCTACTGATTTATTTCGTAACTGTACAATCAAGCGTAATCCTTTTCGCAAACGAAATGTTCCCACAGGCAAGCCATTCCATTCAATTAATTCCGAAACTTTGATTTTAAATTTATCCGCAATTGTATAAATATCTTCTCCTTCCTTCACAACATAAAATGCCCCTGCCTGATTTCCATATTTTGTTGGATTCGAAGAAATAAGTGTATTTTTTGGTTTTAATAAATCGGGTGAAGTTAAAAGAAGTGTATCCCCTTCCAAAAAAATAGTCTTAGATGTAATTTTATTCCAGCTCATTAAATTACCTAAGGAAACAGCTTCAGCAATTGAAATTTCTTGCAATGTTTCTCCTATTCGATACAAATGATAATCCGCAGGAACCAACTCATAATCTTGGAAATCAATCGGTGAATCAAAACGATTTTTTTGCCAAGGTTGCTGGTTTTGAGCAAATAATGCCCCCGTTGAATTTAAATAAATTGTATCCCCTACACTCAATTGTTGGAGATCAGAAGCAGTAAAATTATTCCAAATAATTAGTTGTTTTTTAGATAAATTGTATTTTTGAGCAACTTGTTGAAGTGTTTGAGCTGGTTCTAAAATATGATACTCAGAAATTTCTTTTTTTGTATTTTCCAAAGGTTTAAGAACTTCAGAATTCGTTGAAATTTCAGGAGTTTCTTCGGGTTCTACGTAACCTTGTGGCAAAACTTTTTCTTTTTCGCCATAGGGTTTTAAGAGCAGTTGTTCACCACCAATTCCAATAGCATAAGAAATCATTGGTTTATGATTCCAACGAGCCAATTGACGAGCTTCAATTTGCAAATTCTTAGCAATTGTTATAATACTTTCGCCAAATACTGCATTATATACATTAACTTTATCTTTTAAATCTAACTTTGTACCTATTATCAAATCAGTACTCAAGGATTGAGTTGGATTCCACTTAGCTAATCGATTTACAGGCAAATTTAGTTTATAGGCTATTCGTGTGAGACTTTCAGGTTTTACTACCAAATAAGTAGTGATTGGAATCGGCTGCCGTTCAAAGGGTTGAGGTTTTTTCTCTTCTCCATCTCGAACCTTAACTCTAATCTTATCTCCTTCAAGCAATACACTATTGGTTTTCAGGTTATTCCATTTCAAAATAGCCTCGGTAGTAACATTATATTTTTGAGCGATCTGATATGGAACTTCGCCTTTTTTGATGGTATGTAAAATATATAATGAATCTCTTGTGTATTCCACTTGGGTTGCTTTAGTCTTACTCTTTTTAGACTCTACATTTTTAGACGTGCCTTTTGGAGTAGGTGAAAAAGTATTTAGTTTCAATATTTTTAATACCATTCCCTCTACTAATTTAAGATTACTACCCAAATTATTCCAATTTCGTATTTCTGCCATCGAAACTTTATACTTTTGTGCAATTTGAAATAAATTTTCTTCTTTTTGAACCGTATGTTGAATTAAAGTATCTTTACTTTGCTGAAATTGAGGCAAGATATGAGGAACGGGAACAATAGGTTTTACTTCGGAAGCAGGTTGTTTTTTCGATTCTTTTTTATTCAAAAATAAAACTCGTCCTACCTTTGGAAACTCACTTCTACCAATTGCATTATTTTTAATAAGAGTATTAAGTTTTATACCATATTTCTGAGCAACATCCCAAAAAGTTTCTTCTTTTAGGAGAATATGTTTTTCGGCATTTACTGTATTTTTTTTCGATTCAAAATAATAAACTTTTTCTTGTTGAATCTTATCAAACTCAGACATATCATTGAAATTCAAAAATTTAGATACCGAAAGATTTCCTAACTCAGCTAATTCATTAAGAGAAGTAGGTTCTTCAATTACTCCCCCTTTTAGACCATTAATTGTGGCTAGTCTAAACGTTTTTCCTTTGAATCGAACTCGTTCTTCATTTAGAATTACAGGATAATTTAGTTTTGTATTATTCTTAGAGATAAAAAAATCTTTATTATCAATATTTACTCCTAATTTTCGAGTAATCTCTTGAAAATTTTCAGGTTGAACAGGTAATAATAAAGGAAATGAATGATAAGATTTATGAACATCCAAAACCCAAGCATTAAAGGTCAAAATTTCTTCTGTAGTCAGGCTAGTTAAATTGGCAATTTGGGTCGTAGAATAACCTTTAGGATTATCAAAACGCCATAATTTAAAATCACTATCTTGGTCTTCTGCCCCTTTGAAAACTAGAAAGTAGCTCAAAAAATCAAATAAATAAGAATCCATATTTTCTGTGATTTTCATTTCAGAAATATTTCTTAAATTGTTGTTTATCAATTTATTAGTTTGAATCAATCCAATTTTATGAGATAATAAACTAAATAGATTGTTTCGTAAATAATATTGATTATTTGCAAAAAAATGAGCTATTTTTTGGGTCGAAAAAATCAAATGCTTTCGAAGGTCTGGTTTCTCAGTTTGTAGTCCAATTTCTGTTGCTCTACTTTCGGAAATTTGCCAAAAGCCTACTCCGTCTAGCGTCTCGAAATTCCCCTCTGCCCCACTCTCAAGTAATAGCAAGTATTGAAAATCAGAATGAACTTTTTGAGCTTCTAAAATCGGAATAATGTGTGAAGAATAAACAGCTATTCGCTTTTTCAGTAGTTGTATTTTTTGAGGATTTCGTTTGAGACTATCTATTTTTCTTTGGAGAATTTTTCGAACTTTTTCGGAGAGAACAAGCGTCAAATCTGCAAAAGCAACCCGAGGTGGTACGAAAGTCTGAGGGACAACAGTTTGTCCCAAATTAAAATGGCTAATCGCTATCCAAAACAAGATAAAAAGGCGAATTTTCATAACTTTAATTATTTTTTATGTTTCGTATTGATTTCAATCTTGCCAAAGGTATGAAATAGCCATTTTTTGTTTTAGGACAAATTCAATCACTTTTCTAATTTCATTATATTTTATGTTTTATAAAAGTACATTTAGTAAAATGATTTTAAATAAAAATGATAAAATTTAAAATAATTTCTAGAACCATTTTCTATCAATCTATATCAATCGTTTGGAATCATTTTTTTTACGACTCTATTTCCGTATTTTTGTAGCCCTTTGGATCTCGAAAACACATTTAAAATTTATCGCCCTAAAAGTTTACCATCCCATGAAAGATTTCCTAAAAAAAGAGAACTTACCCCCGTTTTTACTGGATGATTCACCCCGTGCTTTACTTATTCATCTGAGTGCCATAATTTTGCTAGGAATTTTGCTGGTATTATTCTTTTTTTATGTGTATTTACCTGTTACAACTCATCACGGCGAAACCATCACGGTTCCTGACCTGACAGGGATGCACCTCAAGGAAGTAGAGGAATTTTTGGAAGATCGAGATTTGAGATTTGTAGTTGCTGATTCAGGTTATGATGCCAAAGTTCCTGCCCTCACGGTGATGAAACAAGATCCTCCCAAACGCGCACGAGTCAAGGTTAATCGTAGAATTCATATTACTATCCGTTCAGAAAAACCGCCTTTAGAGACTGTTCCAAATATTTACAATAATTTGATTAAACAAGTCACTCCATTGCTAGAAAGCTATGGCTTTAAACAAGGTGAAATTATTTATAAGCCTGATATTGGACGAAATAAGGTTTTGGAAGTACAAGTAGATGGAAAAAAAATTCCCCAAAGTCGATTGGAAAAAGGATATCAACTTCCTAAAGGCACAAAGATCGACATTGTTGTAGGAGATGGTTTGGGTCATAATGCTTTGGAAATTCCTGATTTAGTGGGAATGCCATTGATTGAAGCTGAAATTTTGCTACAAGGATTAGGATTAAATTTAGGTTCTATTGAGTACCAAAATGACGAAGAGAAAGAACTCGGAACGGTATTGGAACAAACACCACCTTATACCCAAGATAAGAAAGTAAAGGTTGGTTCGGTGATTGATTTGGTGGTCGTAGGATATGAACCTGAAGAAGAAACAGAGGAAGAGGGATTAGAATATATTGATAATTAAAAACTTAGTGTGAGTTATATTTCAAATGGCAACTCACACTAAAATAAATTAATTTGTGTTTTTTCAGGACAAAAATCGTAGTTTGAAATGAAAAGCTCCTTGCCTTCTTGGTTAGACGTAGCAGTAACATTTCGCATCCCATAAGTCAAATCCCATTGCTGAATCTTAGCAAAACGGTTTGAAGTAATTCTAAACGTTGGATACTGGAATCAATAAACCTTTTTTCGAAAGCTTGTTTAGAAAAACCTCCTGCCTCAGTTGTTCCCGAAAAGGTAATTCGGCTATAGACAAAAAAAGCAGATGCGATTTTTAATTTATCGAAATTAGAACTATTTTCATTCAACTATTTAAATAATTCTTTTCCATTGGCAAAATTTTGTTTCCATTCCTTGACCTGTTCCACGACTTCCAGTAAGTCAGTTTGTGACATTTTCCAGAAAGTATATAAATTTTGATATAAATCATTAATCCAAAATTGATGATTCAGAAAACTTTGTGTTAGAGAAATAAAAAGTTTTAATTGGCTTAATTTCACTTTTTGAAATAGCTTGGTCATAAACTCACTATTGGGTCTTTTTGCAATGATTTGAGCTGAAAAAATGAGAAATTTCAATAGGAGAACTCTCAGAAATTTTATCTTAAATCTTATCAGAAGCCAGTTTCAAAACAGGAATTGGTTGGCATGGGACAACATTTAGCCATAAACCAAAATTAGAAGTTTTGGAAGAAAAAGCTCGAAAACCAAAAAGTTTCTGATGGCAAGATAACATCGTAAATTTACACCGCTCAGAAAGAACTAAAAAATTAGCCAATATTGCATTAAATCAAGAAGTTTAGATAATTATAGACATAATACTAATCTACGGGATGAATTATGTAACTTTATATTATCGAAAATAGATACATAATTGATGGTTTTTTATCACTTATTCGACTGCAATTAGGGAAAGGAAAAATTTAAATTTTCCAAAAAGGAATCCTCAAACTTTAGTTGGTGGGAAGGTTTTTTTATTGAAAAAAAATTACGTTTAATAACTGATTAAACCCCATTAATGGACTAAAGAATAAGAAAAAAAATAGAAACAGTTTGATTCAAAATTTGTTTAACTTGGTTCAATCCAAAAAAACTCGTACCTTTGTGCCTCATTATGAATTTGGAGCAAGATTTCAAATTCGAAACCTTCATAATCTATTAATTACCAAATAATTATGGCGACATTTGAAGAATTGGGGCTGGAGGAAAATATCTTACAAGGTATTCAAGAAATGGGCTTTGAGCATCCGACCCCTATTCAGCAGGAAGTAGTTCCCTTGATATTGACCGAAAAAACCGATTTGGTCGCCTTGGCACAAACAGGAACAGGAAAAACTGCCGCTTTTGGCTTGCCTGTCCTGCAAAATATTGACCGTTCTCAACAGGCTCCCCAAGCCTTAATTCTTTCTCCTACTCGCGAATTGTGTATGCAAATCGCAGGAGAATTGAAAAATTACGGGAAATATCTTAAGAATCTAAAGGTGGTTGCGCTGTATGGTGGTGAACCTATTGTCAAGCAATTCAAGTTATTAAATACTCCTCCACAGGTTATTGCCGCTACTCCTGGGCGTTTGTTAGATATGATTCGGCGGAAGAAAATTAGTCTTGAAACGATTGATTTTTTAGTGCTTGACGAAGCGGATGAAATGCTGAATATGGGATTCACTGAAGACATTAACCAAATTTTGGAAAGTGTTTCGGAAGACCGACAAACCTTACTCTTTTCAGCAACAATGCCCAAAGCAGTAGCTCGGATTGCACGAAATTATATGCAAAATCCGCATGAAATAACGGTTGGAGCAAAAAATTCTGGGTCGGACAATGTGACTCATGAATATTATATGGTACAGGCTCGAAATCGTTATTTGGCTCTCAAGCGAATTGTGGATATTCACCCTGATATTTATGGGATTATTTTTTGCCGGACACGTCAAGAGACTAAAGACGTAGCTGAGAAATTGATGCACGATGGGTATAATGCAGATGCTTTGCATGGTGATTTGTCACAAGCTCAACGAGATACGGTAATGAACAAATTCCGAGTCCGAAACTTACAATTATTGGTAGCAACCGATGTAGCTTCGAGAGGACTGGATGTCAATGATTTAACGCACATTATCAACTATAATTTGCCTGATGATGTCGAAAGTTATACCCACCGAAGCGGACGAACAGGACGTGCTGATAAAAAAGGAACCTCAATTGCGATTGTTCATCAGCGAGAAAAATATCGGATTCGGGATATTGAACGAGTCATTAAGAAAGAATTCGAAAAGAAACCCGTTCCAAATGGTGAGGAAGTTTGCCGAACGCAACTCTTCCATTTCGTAGATCGAATTGAGAATGCCGAAGTTCAGCCTGAAATAGAGCCATTTATGGCAGAAATTTCTGAGAAATTAGCCAATATGGATACTGAGGCACTCATTCGGAATGTAGTTGGATTGGAATTTACTCGTTTGTTGGATTATTATAAAAATGCACCAAATCTGAACGTTCCTGACCGTAGAAATGACCGTGATCGTAGAGATCGTAATGACCGTTCTAATCGTAGAGACCGCAACGACCGCCGAAATCGAGGAGGAAGAAGAGGAGTTGATAATGCGGTTCGTTTGTATATGAATATGGGTGCGAAACAAGGTTTACGACCTGCTAAGTTGTTAGGAATGATTAATGATGCCACAGGTGATAAATCTATTGAGGTTCAGGGAATTGATGTTATGAAATCCTTTGCTTTTTTTGAAGTTTCTGAACATCATGCTGAGCAAATTATCGAAGGATTTCAACAGGAATTCGGACATAAAAATATTGAAGTAGAACGAGCGCAAGATTCATCAAGTCGTAATCGTAGTAGAGATTATTCTTCAGATAGACGAGGTGGTGGACGAAAAGATAGAGACCGCAAATCACGCCGTAAAAGACGATAAAATATTGTTTTCTAATAAATTAAAATAAAAAAATCTACAAGAGTTACGATACTTTTGTAGATTTTTTATTTGAAGTCAGTTATGAAAATATAATTCATAATAATTTTTATATGCAATCAAATTTTATTGGTAAAGCAATAAAAAGAAGAATAAATAAATCCAAAGGGCATCCAAAAAGTGCCAAAAAGTAGCACACATTTGCAAACGAACCAAACTTTTAGAATGAATTTGGTATTGAAATGTAGCTCCCAAAATAATGAGCAAATAAATGATTCCACTTACGATATGTGCGCCATGCAATCCCGAAAGTACATAAAAAAATGAGCCTGAAGCATTGGCTTCTTCACCCGAAAAAAATACACCAATCGAACGTAATTCCTGCCAACCTTGCCACTGTGTTACCAAAAATAAAAAGCCCAAAAGGGTCGTAAGTATCATGCCTAATTTTACTCCTCTTACTCTATCTTTTTGAGCTTGCAAATACGCCCAGTGCATGGTCAAACTACTTGATAAAATAATGACCGTACTAACATAAAATATAGGTGGAAGATTAAAATAAAGCCAAACACCTTCGGCTTGACGTACCACATAAGCACTTGTCATCGCAGCGAAAACCATAACAATACTGACGATAAACAACCACAGCATAAATTTTTTGGGGTGCATTGCTGGTTGAGTGGATTTTGAAACTTCAATAACTTTAAGATGTGCCATAGTTGAATCTAGTTTTGCGCTATTTTTGGACTAAATTTTGACCCCATAACCTATTGCATAGCTTAAATGTTCTTAAAATGTGAATGGTTTAATTAATTTTGAGCCATCCTACTGGAGTTTGGGATTATTCTGAAATTAACGTTTTACAAGAAACTGGTTTTTAGTAAATTATGTTTTGTGAAATCAAGGCTACTCCAAAAATTTGAATTTCTAAATATTAGACTTATGTATGTCTTAGAGTATTATAAACAGTTGCGTGAGGATTCTATAAAGGTTCAGAATCAGGTATTTGAGTTATATAATAAGTATTATATGGTACCGACTTTTCAAACGTTTCGATTGGTCGAAAATAACCATATTCAGTTAGCATCAGAGGACGAAGAACACAGTTTGATGGAATTTTCGATTTATACCTCCCGCGTACAGGAAAAGACCGCCATGGAGCATTATGCAGAAAATCCTCCTGCTGAAATTACGCCTCGTATGACCGAATTTTTAGAAGTTGCACTTCAAAGTCATGTGGATATTTTCGAAGTTGAACATGTGGATAAAGAGGACGGCACTATACAACTCCTCACCATGACAGGAGAGGAAAGAGGAAGACCATTTTGTTTAGTGGATTGGGGGTTTAGTCAGACGATGAAGCCAAATATGTTAGTTTATACTCGTTTTATCCCATTTCCTGAAAGTTTTCAAGAACGAGATTATTACGGAGACATTGGCATGACAAGTGGGGTTTCTTATCTCTTTCATGGTAAAGACCGCGAAAAAATTCTCAAGGAAGCCAATCGGTTAGCTCGCCGTTTTAAAATTGAGGATAAAGAAGTTCGAAAACAAGTCGTTTATTTTCATGTGCATCGGAAATTCGGAATTCAGAAAGAATTGATTTAAAATAAAACCTAGTTTCGGATCGAACCTATAAGGTCTTCAGAGCCTTATGGGTTTTTATACAGAATCAGGTATTAAATTTGAATAAGTTCGAGATTTTTAGTTATTTAGGAGAAAAACCTACACTCTAAATTTTACTAAAACCTTAATACCAATTTAACTCCAATCAATTATCTATTTCCAACCTTGAGACGGAACAACACATAAATATGAAAAATCCCATAGCCCATCTTTCCGAATTACAGCAACGTGTTATTACTGCCATATTTGGTATTATATTGATTTTAAACGCCTTGTACTGGAGTGAGTGGGGATATTTTGCCTTATTTTTTGTCATTTGTTTATTGGCACAGCTTGAGTTTTATAAACTCCTAAAGTTAGATGAAGCCCTTGTTCCTTTGCAGACATTCGGTACAATTAATGGACTTTTTATTTATGTTATGACCTTTTTTATTGAGAAAGAAAACTTACCCGCTCATTATTACCATCTGATTTTTGTGGGGCTTTCGGGAGCATATTTTATCAAATTGTATGGCTATAAACACAAAAAAGATATAAAACCTTTTGCCAATATTGGTTTTACGTTTTTAGGAGTGCTTTATGTCGCTGTTCCTTTTGCCTTACTTAACTCTGTGATTTTCAATCCTGATGGCTCGTATAGCTGGCATATTGTAATGGGATGTTTGTTTATTTTATGGGCAAATGATACAGGAGCTTATTTCTCAGGTAAAAATTTTGGTAAGCATAAACTTTTTCAGACCGTTTCGCCCAAAAAAACATGGGAAGGAAGTATTGGCGGAGGAATCTTTGCGGTAAGTATTGGTTTAATTCAATCATTTTGGTTAACAGACCTAAAACAATGGGAGTGGTTGGGAGTATCTATTATCATTGTAGTTGCAGGAACTTATGGTGATTTGGTGGAGTCAATGTTCAAACGAAGTATCAATATTAAAGATTCGGCACATACTATCCCAGGGCATGGTGGTTTTCTTGACCGTTTCGATGGACTTTTGTTGGCTGCTCCATTTATTGCTGCATTTCTAAAGTTGCTCTAAAAGTGGTTTAGATTTTAATTAAAAATTTGGTCATAAATAATTTAAAAATAAAATTAATAATAAATTAGGCATTAAATAAAGAGACTCACCGAGTTCGAAGGACTCAGTAAGTCTAAAAAAGAGAGAATTGAAAAAAATCTTACATTCGAAATCCGAAGCTCAACAATTGTAAATCAGGTGAATTTCCTTTAAATAAGGCATTCAAGTCGTAGTTCATAAAAAGTCGCCAACCTTCATAACCTACCTCCGAACGCAAACCATATTTGAAATTATTTACACCAAAGGAATCATATTCTTTTTCGGTTTTATTTACACCATCTCTACGATACTCCCGCTTAAAATGTGTTCCCACTCGATAGCCCAAATGTCCACCTACGCCAAATGTCCAGCGTTTCTGACTCTCAAACTGAAACATTAAAGGTATAGATAAGTACGTGATATTCAGCTTTGATTTGTCCACTGCAAAGGTATCAATCACAAAATTTGTCCCTTTTTCCGAATTTTCAAGACGAGTACTATTAGCAAAATGTAAGCTATTCCACGAAATTTCTGCGCCAACTTTCAGCGAAGTTCGTTCTGCAATTTTCATTTTGAGTCCTGTTCCTACTGCAAAGTAATTTGAACGTCCTGCTTTCAAATCTTGAGTAGTAGCCCCTGCTTCTGTTCCACTTTGCCGATAATTATTAAACCCAATATCTAAATTCCAAACCCATTTTATATTTTCATTTTGACATGTATCCCTAAAACCAAATTCTTTAGGTAGATTTTCATCTGGAATGTTCGTCCGATTTTCAATTTGAACTGCTTTTATCTCCGCCTCCATCTCTACTTTCTCAACCATTTTCGGATTAGCTTCAGAATAAACCGGCTCTTCTGAATATTGGGTATTCATATAGGCATTAACTTTTTCGACCAAAGCATTTAAATCTAATTCGCCTAAAGTTTGACGGTCTTCAGCATTATCAATATAAAGTGTAAGTTGACTGTTTTCACCAAATTTGATAATGACTGTATCGCCATTAGATTCAAACTTGGGCGCATTTTCAGATGCCTGTAAGTCATTGACAAACAAACTAATTATTCCGATTACTCCTCCTAAAAGAAAGCGATAAAAAGCATTTATTCTGTGCATAACCCCTGTATTTTTAATCTATATTTTGACCACTAACCAAGTAGTATGAAAACTACTTTTAGGCTACTAATTTTGAGTAGAAGAACGGTTTTCAGGATTTTTTTTCAGCTGATTTAAATCTACTTTGTTACCATTCTTGAAATTTCTTACTTGTTTAAGCACTCGTCCTAAACGAGTTTTTTGTTTTTGTACTTTTTCAATAGAATCCGCTTCAGGAAATAATTCCTTCATTTTCTCATTTCGAGGACTTTGTCGGTTACTTCCTTGACTCCCCATTTTGATAATAATTTCCACTTTTTGAGTCTTTTTTGGAGCTTTTGAATGCTCTTTTTGAGTCTCCAGTTTTTCGGACTCTAAAGCTCCCAAATCTGAGTTATTTAGACTCAAATTTTCAATAGTATTTTCAGTATCAAGTTTCTGATAGTGTGTAGTTTTTGTTTCAATAATTTCTATTGTATTTTTTGCTTTTGGTGTAGAGTAGGAAGTGTTTCTATTTTGATTTTGTACCAATTCAGATACTAAATGAACAGGATGATTTTCTGTTTTAATTTTGGAGCTAGTAACTACCTGATTTGTGGTTATTTCGAAAGTACTTTTAGTATGATTAGAATCTCCCTCAGTAATATTTTGAGATATTTTTGAATTAGTATTTTTCGAAGAATTCTTTAATGAATCTCCCAATACGATTTTAGCTTTTTCGGATTCAGCTTGAAAATTTGAGCCATACCAAATTCCACCACTGACCAAAAGCAATACTGCCACGCCAAAAAGTATTTTTCGCTTTCGAAATCCCGTAGATTTGGGCATTTCTTCATCTTCATCAAGATTTTGTTCCAACTTTTCCCATGCCGAAGCCGAAGGTCGGACGCTATGATTTCGGAGATTTTTCCGAAAAAATTTATCAGTTGAATTTTCTGTTTTCATTCTCGGTAACACGGTCTTTCGGATTCAAAATCAATTCTAAGTTTGTTTCAGTTAAATACGCATCGAATGTTCTTCGTGCTTCTGAACTGCTTTTTTGAGCATATTTCTGGCACGATTAAGCTGTGATTTTGAGGTACTTACCGAAACTCCTAATTTTTCAGCAATTTCCTTATGGCTGTATCCTTCGATGGCGTAAAGGTTAAAGACAGTTCGATAACCCGTAGGCAATTGCGCCACCATTTTTAGCAAATCATCTGCTTCGAGATGTGCTTCAGTCAATTGATATTCAGGATAAAAATCAGCATTTTCGATTTCTTCAAAGTATTTATCCTTTTTTTTACGAAGTACTGTCAAAGCTTCATTAACAACAATCCGCCGAATCCATCCCTCAAAACTTCCTTTCCCCTTAAAACTATCCAAATGCTTAAAAACTTTCATCAATGCCGTCACCATGACATCCTCCGCTTCGACCTCATTTTTGAGATAGCGCAAAGACACCGCAAACATTCTAGCACTATATTTCTCATAGAGTGCCTTTTGTGCTTTCCGAACTCCTTTCTTACAATCTTTAATGAGTTCGGCATCGTCCGAATATGAAGATCTAAACTTTCGCATTATTTAAGGTTCAGTTTCAAGATGAGCTTCTTAGCACAAAGGTTGTCTTAGGAAGTAGATTTTTTTTTGATTTACGTCAAGAAAAACTTGATTCTCAAGGTTTATGAGTGATATGACAAACTTTAAATGATGAGTTTATAGTTCAATATAGTTTTTATTTTGGTGCTATTTTTACTGAGGAGATGTTAATAAAAACAAGCTCTATAAAAACTTGCAAATCAGTATCTTATATTTTGTGATTACTTGAGTTTATTTTTTAAAGGCACTTGGAACGATACCATATTTTCGTTTGAAGGCAGTTGTGAAATGTTGGGGGTTTTTGTAGCCAATGGCTTCGGCTACTTGATAAATTGGAGTATTTTGTTCCAGTAACATTTTTTGGGCATATCTCATTTTCAGATCATTCCAGTACCCAAAAACAGTTGTGCCAAATAATTCTTTAAATCCTTTTTTAAGGGTAAACTCATTTGTTCCGACTTGACGGGCTAAATCAATAAGGGAAGTTCGTTGATGGATTTGTTTATCTAAAATATCTTTAACAGCATAGATTTTTTCTTGGTCACTGGGTTTGAGGGAAGTGGTCGAAAATAATCTTGAGATTTGCTCTAATTGCAACATTAACAGCTCAATAACTTTTGCTTCTAAAAACATTTTTTTCAGCATTCCTTCTCGTTGGCTTCCTAATATTTCTTGGATAGCTAAGTACATCTCAGGAGTAATTGGGAAGTTTTTTTGATAAATCATACCATTTTTTTGGTCTTGTACATTTTTCAGAAATTGATAAAAATAATTACAATCATCTCCTAAATATTGTACAAAAAAATTAGGATTGAAATTGATTTCAAAGAACTTAACCCCTTTTTGAGAATACATCTCAGATTCACCTCTGAAGTTAGAAGTATAAACAATATTATGGTAGTTCTCTTCAAACTCAAAACGGTGTTTATTCTCAAAATCAGTGGAATAGCTTGCGCCTTGTAAGGCAAAGTGCATCTCTACGGTTTCAAAATCGCTCTCAAAACTAAATTGTAACGGACACATTCCCTTAAAATCGGCATACCCAATCCGCATATTTTGTAACAAAATTTCCCGATAATATCCTTTTGCTCCTACCAATTGGGCATTGAATGTCTGGTCGAGAACTTGTTGTGTCCCGATTCTGTAATGGGCAGGATAATTTTGTTCAAAGAACACTTCCTCTAAATCTTTGGCATGTAGTCGAATTTTCATTGTTTTTTCGATTAACTTTTTTAGCACATCATAGAATAGTAATACCAATCAATTGATTAAAATGTGTAATCCAGTCTTAGAAAAAACGTAATTTGAAGCCAGATATGCTGAGTTTTGAAGGTTTCAAAATCGTGCTATCATTTTTATTCCGTTGAACGTAGTTTTTTATTCCTCTAGACGTTACCCCTCTCGTTTGTTTCCCTTCTAATTTTGCCCCAAAGTTACAATTATTTAGAACCAATCCAAATAAAATAAAGTCATATTATGCTGAAAAATACCCTCTTACTCTTTTTATGTTGGAGCATTTTTAGTTTGAGCTATGCCCAAGATAGTTCATCAAAATTCGGTCAAATTACTGGAGTCGTCCTTCAAAAGAATACGAACGAGCCTATTCCTTCGGCAACTATTGTCGTCATAGAAACCAAAAAAGGAACAGTAACTAATACTGAAGGAAAATTTCAATTAGCGAATCTTGAAGCTGGGGATTATACGTTGGAATTTTCAGCCATTGGATTTAAATCGTTACAACAAAATATCACCGTCAAAGCAGGTGAAATTATAACGGTAGATTTCCAATGCCAAGAAAATCCGCTTGAATTCCAAGAAGTAACCGTAACGGCTCAAAAAAGAGAAGAATTATTACAAAAAGCACCACTTGCTGTAGCTTCGATTTCGACCAAACGAATTGAAGAATTACAAATTTCCAGTACCAACGAAGTCGGACGAGTAACTTCCAATTTCAAAACCTACAATGATGGAAGTGGAATTTATACGATGGTTGCAAGTCGGGGTATTTACACCAATGACGACACCCCTACGGTTGGGGTTTATGTCGATGATGTTCCGTTATTTAACACGATGTCTTTTCCTAATTTATTGAGTGATGTTAAGCGGATTGAGATTTTGAAAGGACCTCAAGGAACACTTTATGGGCGAAATACATTAGCAGGAGTCATTAATATTATTACAAATACACCTCGAAATATAACCGAAGGATTTATAGAGTTAGGGTATGGTAATCTGAATCAACTTAACGTGAATGCGGGTGTTAGTATTCCATTAATTACCAATAAATTATATGCTAAAATAGGTGGTTCATATCTTTCCAGAGATGGGTATATTACAAATACATTTTTGGATATCGATGATGTATTATCGACTGAAACCGTTCGTGGAAATCTTAAACTTACCTATTATCCAAATGAGAAATGGGAGTTTATGTTGATGACAGGTTTAGAAAAACGCCAAATGACCGCTACGGGTTACGTGGGTGGAATGGGAACAAATATTCGAATATTAGATTCCTTGAAAGCCAATCATCCCTATGAAGTGAATTATAATACCCAAGGGACTTATGATATTTTCTTGTCTAACAATGCCTTCAAAATCGGATATTATACAGATAAAATTTCGATTAAGTCAATTACTTCTTTGCAATATACGGACTTGGATGTAGCAGGTGAAGATTTCGACTTTTCTCCAGCCGATGGACTGAGAGTTGTTCATAATGACCGAGATTTTTATACTTGGACAGAGGAATTACGAATTAGCTCAGCTCAAGAAAACACCTCATTCAATTGGTTAGGTGGACTATTTTTCTATCATTTCGACCGTGAAACGAACGAAGATATGCACTATGGATTGGAAAGTGGTTTTCCCTTAGATGTTGTGCCACATCATGCCGTAAATTTCAGCGAAATCACACAAACGGGAGCTTCACTTTTCTTCAATACAGATTATGCTTTTACGCCAGAATTTAAAATTACGGGTGGATTACGCTACGAAATCGAATCTAATAAAACGGCAGTAAATCGATATTATATCAAAGATGGTAGTAAGACGTATGCTAATGCTGATATGGGGTTAGTCCCTGATTATTTCGAAGAAACCGCCACCTACGATGCCCTTTCTCCCAAAATCGGATTGATATACGATAAAAATCAATTTTTAGCCTACGCAAATGTAGCTCGAAGCTACCGCCCAGGGGGAATTAATCCGTTTTCATTGAATAACAAGGAAGCTATTTTTGACCCTGAATATAGTTGGAATTATGAAGCAGGTCTAAAATCAATGCTCTGGAATAATCGCCTCAAAGCCAATTTTACCGCATTCTATATTGATTATCAAGACCAACAAATTTATACGATCCTCAATCCTACAACTTGGGCTTTTGGACGAGATAACTTAGGGCGTAGTATTAGTTATGGCGTAGAGTTGGATACGGAATGGATGTTGGCAAAAGGATTACGAGCTAATTTTAACATCGGTTATCTGGAAACTGAAATTAAGGAATTTGAAATTACGGATGCCATAACGGGCGAAATGATGAGTAATGAAGGCAATACGCAGGCATATTCTCCACAGTGGAACGGAAATATTGGTTTGAATTATCAGAAAACATTTGATCAAGTTAGTATTCAATTAAGTGCTGATTATCAATTACAAACCGAAATGTATTTTGACCCCGAAAACGCCCTAAAACAAGAAGGTTATGGTTTACTAAATAGCCAAATATCAGTAAGTTATAAGGACTTATCATTAGCATTCTGGGCAAAGAATCTATTAGATGAAACTTATTACAGTTTTGGATATGCTTTCGTAGGTGGCGCATTTTTGAATTATGGAATGCCTCAGACTTTTGGTACAATACTAAAATACAAATTCTAATATAACAACAACACTTGAGATAACACTTTATGCACAGGCATTCCAAGTTGTGAAAATCGTGGAATGCCCATTTTCAGAATTACGTAGGGAATTATTCCGTTTGGCGTAGGTTTTACTCCTCAAAACGTTAGTACCGCTCCCTAAAGCACGGCTACATTTGCCCTTATTTAGAATAAAT
Organism: Cytophagales bacterium UBA2561; assembly: GCA_002340355.1. Classification (GTDB taxonomy): domain Bacteria; phylum Bacteroidota; class Bacteroidia; order Cytophagales; family Thermoflexibacteraceae; genus UBA2561. The sequence continues at coordinate 66,009 of DDLX01000043.1, read as the reverse complement.
CCAAATAAATTTATTGTATAATGTTAAGAAATATTTGGCTATTTTTTTTGTGCTTAGGGTTGGGAATCAGAGGGTATGCCCAAGATAATTCCCAAGATAATTCCCAAGATAATCCACAAAATGTACCGCAGACTTTTGCTGAAATCAAAGGAATGGTTTCACAAAAAAACTCAAATGAACCCATTCCTTCGGCGACTATTGTCGTAGTAGAGACCAAACAAGGTACAGTCACAGATACTGAAGGTAAATTTCGATTAGTTAATCTCAAGGCAGGAAATTACACCCTGCAATTTTCGGCAATGGGATTCAAAACACAAGAGCAGGAGGTAAGTCTCAAGGCAGGAGAAAGTAAGATAATTAATTTTCAAGTTCAAGAAAATCTACTTGAGTTACAAGAAGTGACAGTTACTGCCCAAAAACGAGAAGAATTATTACAAAAAGCTCCTCTTGCGGTTGCGTCTATCTCTACTGAGCAAATCGAAAAGTTACAAATTGCAAATACGAATGAGGTCGGACGAATTGCCCCTAATTTTCAATCTTATGATGATGGCGGTGGAATGTTCACGCTAATGGCGAGTCGTGGCATATTTACGTTTGATGAAATTCCAACTGTTGGACTTTATGTTGATGATGTTCCCATATTTAATACCATGTCCTTCCCAAGTGCGCTGAATGATTTAAAACGAATTGAAATTCTTAGAGGACCTCAAGGGACACTTTATGGACGAAATACATTAGGTGGAGTTATTAATATCATTACGAATACCCCCCGAAATACAACCGAAGGATTTATTGAGTTAGGATATGGTAATTTGAACCAACTCAATGTTAGTGCAGGAGTTTCTACACCCTTAGTCCCCAATAAATTATATGCTAAACTAAGTGGTTCTTACCTCTCCAGAGATGGATATATTACAAATACTTTCTTAAATACAAATGATATATTAAGTAGAGAAAGTGTAACAGGGAATCTAAAATTAACCTACTATCCCAATGAAAGATGGGAATTTATGCTGATGAGTGGTTTAGAAGTACGTGAGGTTCAAGCAAATGCCTATGTCGGAGGTTTTGGGTTTGATAATACTAAATTAGATTCCTTAAAAGATAATCATCCTTATGAATTAGCTTATGATACACAAGGAACGTATAATGTGCTGTTGTCTAATAATGCCTTCAAAATAGGATATTATACAAATAATATTGCTATCAAATCAATTACTGCCTTACAATTAACTGATGTCAAATCAAAAAATGAGGATTTTGATGTTTCGTCATTCGATTTATTTAAGCTTACTCGTAATGATCGTATGATGCTCACATGGTCAGAGGAATTACGAATTAGTTCTACTCGGAAGGACAGCCCCTTTAGTTGGTTAGGAGGGTTATTCTTATATCATGTACAACGTGACACCGACCAATATAATCAGTACGGAGAAGATTATGCGTTTGGGAGTCCTCCAGAAGTTGCCGCCCTACTCCCTTATCACGTGGTGGACTTAGGAGAAATCACACAAACAGGAGCTTCCATTTTTTTCAATGCGGACTATTCCTTTACACCAGAGTGGGAAGTAACGGCTGGATTACGTTATGAAATTGAATCAAATACAACTTCAACGGGGAGGTCATATATCAAAGATGGTGATGCTTCATTTTCTAATCCCTCAGCAGGACTAATTCCTGACTCTTTTAAGAAAACAGCCGACTATAATGCTATCTCCCCAAAAATCGGATTAATATATGATAAGAATCAATTTCTGGCTTATGCTAACATTGCACGAAGTTACCGACCTGGCGGAATAAATGCTTTTGTCCTCGAGTCCGATAAAGCCATTTTCGATCCTGAATATAGTTGGAATTATGAAATTGGCTTGAAATCGACACTTTGGAAGAATCGACTCAAAGCCAATTTAACAGGTTTTTATGTTGATTATAAAGACCAGCAAATTTATACGCTTGTAGATATGCAAAGTTTATCCTTAGGACGGCGCAATGTAGGACAAAGTATAAGTTATGGTTTGGAATTAGAAACGGAATGGGTGCTTGCCAAAGGATTTAAAGCCCTATTCAATATAGGTTATTTGGAGACAAAAGTCGAAAAGTTTACGATTACAAACTTTTCAGGTGAAATCAACAATGAAGGAAATAAACAAGCCTACTCACCTCAGTGGAATGGAAATCTGGGCTTAAATTATGAGACGACATTTAATAACGAACTGAGTCTCACATTTGCAGCAGATTACCAATTCCAAACCGATATGTATTTTGATGTCGAAAATACCGCTCAACAAGAATCTTATGGCTTGTTGAATAGTCGTTTATCGTTTGCCTATAAAGCCATCTCCATCAGTTTTTGGGCAAAAAACCTATTAGACAAAACTTATTTTAGTTATGGTTATGTATCACCAGGAACAACTTTCCTAAGTTATGGAATGCCTCAGACTTTCGGTACTGCCTTGAAATTAGAATTCTGATAATCAGTATTTTATAAACCTATGAGGTTTCTGAAACCTTATAGGTTTGATTTTTTTAAGAAATCTGAAATGAAGGAAAACGATGGATTTAAAAGACCAACAAAAAACGATGGTTATAGAAAATAACCTTATAAATATTCTTTGGAAACTTTCGTTTCCTGCCATTGTCGCAATGGTATTGTTTGGGCTAAATGCCTTTATGGATACGGTTTATATTGGGCAATTAATGGATAAAATGGCACTTTCTGGTGTTGCCATTGCTTATCCACTAACTTCAATTATGTTAGGTTTAGGGTCTTGGGCAGGAACAGGTGCAGGCAATTTATTGAGTATCGCTTTAGGAAAGAATGATCAGGAAACTCAAGGTAAAATTATTGGAAATACTACGACTTTCATGATTTTGACCACTGTGATTTTTTCTTTACCTGCTTATTTTTTCGCTGAGCCGTTGCTTCAGATGATGGGTGGAGAAGGGCAAATATTAATGTATGGAGTAGAATATTTTAAAGTAACACTATTTGCATCTCCGCTGTGGGTTTATGGTTTAGGCTTAAATTTTATTATTCGAGCAGAGGGTAAGATGAAGCAAGCCGCCATTCTGATGAGCTATGGACTTATAGTTAATCTCATTTTAACACCTATTTTTATTCAATATCTGGAAATGGGTGTAGAAGGCGCAGGTTGGGCAACCAATATTGGGATGTTGGTTTATTGCTTAACAGGTTATTTTTATTTCAAAAAAGGAAAGGCATCTTTTCCAGCTCATATCAATTCCTTGTCTTATGATAGTTCGATTTTTTCATCTATCGCTAAGATGGGATTTCCTGCTTTTATCATGACAATTATGAGCATGATTCAGGCAATTGTGGTCTTTAATGCAATTGTAGAAGTCGGTACTGAAGACGATCTCGCCTTTTTTGCAGCAGCAAATCGACTTCAACTTTTCTTAATGACTCCTCTCTTTGGATTAATGCGTGCTTTACAGCCCGTAGTCGGGATCAATTTTGGCGCACAACAATACCAACGAGTAAAAGAAGCCTTTATTCTTTTCTCCAAAACAGGTTTTTTTCTAGTCGCTCCCTTCTGGATAGCCTTAACCATCTTTCCCGAAATCGTATTGCGCCTTGTACTTCCCAACATGATTTTTCAGCCTGAACACTTATGGAATTTCAGAATCTATATGTTAGTTCTTCCAATTTTACCAGTGGTATTTATGGCACTAACCTATCTACCTGCCATTGAACAACCAAAATACGCGAGCATTATTGGGTTGGCAAGACAGCTCATTTTTTATGTACCTGTCATGTGGTTTTTACCCAAATGGATAGGAATTAGTGGAATTTATTACGGCGCAACAGCAATTGATATTACCGTTACAATATGGCTTGCATATATCGTTTGGAAATCATTTAAATCTCTAAAAACGAACACATTATATTATTCATAAAACACATCCACATTATGGCTTTAGAAATCAAGAATTTATCCAAGAGATACCCCAATGGCGTGCGTGCCTTACAAGATGTTTCTCTTACCATCGGCAAGGGAATGTTTGGGTTATTGGGACAAAACGGTGCAGGTAAATCGACCTTAATGCGGACGATTGCCACTTTACAAGATGCTGATAAAGGTACGGTGCATTTTGAGGGAATAGATACCTTCAAAAACCCCCATGAACTACGTCAAATTTTGGGCTATCTACCACAAGAATTTGGGGTTTATCCTAATGTTTCTGCCGAAGAACTACTTTCTCACATTGCAGATATGAAAGGGATTACAAATCCTCAAGAGCGGCAGGAACAGGTTGAGGAATTGCTTCATCGGGTCAATTTATACAAAGTCCGAAAAAAACGATTAGACGGCTATTCGGGAGGAATGAAACAACGTTTTGGTATTGCTCAAGCACTTTTGGGCGACCCCAAATTAATTATTGTAGATGAACCAACTGCAGGACTTGACCCTACGGAACGGAATCGTTTTTATAATTTATTATCTGAAATTGGAGAAAATACGATTGTTATTCTTTCGACCCATATTGTTGAGGATGTCAGTACACTTTGCAATGATATGGCAATTATCGGTGAAGGGGAAGTTTTACTAACAGGTAGTCCTGAACAAATTGAGCAGTCACTTGAAGGAAAAGTTTGGGAGAAACAAATCGAAAAATCAGAATTAGAATCCTATCAACAAAATTTACACGTCATTTCGTATCGGTTTCATCTCGGAAAAATGCTGATTACGGTGATTGCCGAAGATTTACCAGATGGTGATTTTTGGGCAAAGTCCCCCACTTTAGAAGATGCTTATTTTCACACCCTTTATTCTAAAAACTAATGATAGCTAAAATCATCAAATTTGAACTCCAAAGCCGTCTTTTTGGGCGTACCAGCATTTTATTTTTCTTGATGTTGGTCTTTCAAGGGATTTGGTACACCAAAGGAACTTATGACTATTATGCCAATGATGCCGTTTTGATGAATGGGGCTTCAATTTTTTACCGCAACTTCGCAGGTGGTGGAATGATTATGGTCATTATGGTAGCTATCGTAACAGGAACGGCACTTTATAAGGATTTGCAACACAAAACGGGATATTGGTTATTTACTTATCCGATACCTGAAAAAGCTTTCTTTTTGGGGCGATTTATTTCAGGATATTTATTGAACGTACTGATTGCCACAGGGTATTTTTTCGGAATGCTACTTGTTCCTTATGTTGGCTTGGGTCCTGATTCGGTTTTTGGCGATGCTCCTATTGGACAAATGATTCATGGATTTATTATTTTTTCCTTGCCAAATCTCTTTTTATTAACTTCAGTTGTCTTAGCTTCAGTCGTCATTTTCAAGCGATTAGCCGCAGGTTACGTATTTGTGATGCTTATTGTAGTATTATTTATTGTGATGGAATCGGTTTCAGGAACAAACTTTAATCCGATTTTATTTTTAGTTGATCCCTTTGGTTTTTTATTGGCTTCGGAGATAGGCAAAACAATGACTGCCCTCGAAAAAAATACAGCCTACTTGGAAATGACTGACTACTTCCTCTTAAATCGACTGGTTTGGTTGAGCATTAGTACTGCTTTATTTGTGGTGGCTTATCGAAAATTTAGCTTCAAATATTTCATTAATAAAAATCAAAAACAGACCTCACTTCCTAATCAAGTTACTTCGCAAGCTACATCTAAAACTACATCTAAAACGACTCAGCCGTATGCCTTCATTCCGTCTCTTTCTTTTAGCACAAAGGCGTATTTACAGAAATTAATAAATTTATCTATTTTAGAGTTTAAAAATATAGTGCGTCCTTGGGGGTTTAAAATTGTATTAGGAATCATTCTACTAATGGTTTTACTACAAAATTTACTTTTTAATGCCACTTATTATATAGGGGCACAAGTGGCTGTTACTTCAAACTTTACACTTTGCCGACTTACTTTTGGGGTCTTTATTATCATGATTGTCATGCTTTGGGCAGGTGAACTTTTCTTCAAGGATAAAACCGTAAAAATTTGGCAAATCATGGATGCATTGCCTGTTCCTGTTTGGGTAACACAGCTTTCCCGATTTGTTGCTATTTCAGGAGTTTCACTTATTTTTTCAGTCTTTTTTATTCTGATTGGAATTGTTACACAAACCATACAAGGCGGAGCCGATGCCATTGATTTAAAACTCTATGTTTATGATTTATTGGGTTATAACTGGGGTTGGCTGACCTATTTATTACATATTGCTTTAGTTTTTTTTATTGCAGGCATTACAGGAAATCGCTTTATTACTCACCTTGTTTCCATCGGTTATTTTATTGGTAATATTATCTTTTTTGATATGGGCATTGCCGAAGAACTCCGCTTTGGATATGCTTTAGTTCCAGGGCTTGAGGATTATTCTAATGTAATTGGTTACGGCATTTTTGAAACTTCTGCATTTTGGTACTTTGTAATGTGGGCTTCCTTGGCAATTATTTTCATCTTACTTGGCATCCAATTTTGGGGACGTGGATCCGTCACGAGCTTCCGTCATCGATTCAATTTTGCCAGTTCTCAATTAAATGTGAGTGGAAAAATTGTTATGGTGATTTTGGTAGGTATTTTTGCTTATTTACAGTATTTTATTTATGAAAATGTAAATCAAAAAAATCATTTCGAGTTGGAGGTTCAAGCTAATGCCAACGATGCCGAATACGAACGAAAATATGGATATTTGCAAACAGTTACACAACCAAAATATGATGATTTACAATTACAAATTGACCTATTTCCTGAACAAAATAAGGCAATTTATAAGGCTAAAATTCAGCTTGAAAACGCTTCGCTAAAAACGATAGATACGCTCTTTTTGAATTTCAAAGATTTCTTAGAAATCAAAAAAATTAGTTTAAATAACAAGGTAGTTGAGCCAATTTGGGCAAATGAAGAACAACTAATTTGGGCATATTTATTTCCAAGTAAATTAGATTCTAATACCGTAGCTATTTTAGAAATTGAAGCAGAAAAACAATATGAGGGATTTCCACAAAGTCCTGATGATATGGCTCTGGATTTAATTGCAAATGGCTCATTTGGAAGTCTTCGAGAATTTTTACCTGTCATCGGATTTGATACGGATAAAATGTTGAAGGAAAATCGAAAACGTGCTGAACAAGGACTTGAAAAATTGAGCAGTCGAATTCCTAAAGTAGCGGATAAAATTCATTCAAAATCAGATATTTATGCTCCTGATGCAAATTGGATAACAGGGAAAGTGATAATCAGTACTAACTCCCAACAAGTGGCTATTTCGGCAGGAAATTTAACCAAAAAATGGAAAGTAAATGGACGCAATTATTTCGAATATCAAGTTCGACAAAAAAGTCCTTTTGATTGGTATTTAGGTTCAAGTGAATTAACTATTTCAGCTCAAAATACACCTTTCGGAAAGGTTGAAATTTGGCATCATACAGCACATAATTACAATATTGTTTATTACCACGAAATTATGGGAAAGGCTCTAAAATTTGTATCTCAAAATTTGGGAAAATATCCATTTTCAGAAGTCCGATTAGTCGAAATTCCTTTTTATTATGACGATGCTTATGCTTTCCCGAATGTTATTGCCTTGAATGAAAAACAGGGTTGGTTAGCGGATACGAGTGCCATTGATGAAAAGGCATATTTACACCAAAGTATTGCTGCGGAAGCTTGTAAACATTGGTTTCAACAAAATCTCCAAATAGCAAATGTACAGGGGGCAGATATGTGGCAAACTGCTTTACCTGAAGCTTTAGCCCTCCAATTTGTGAAAGAACAACTCGGCGAGCAAGCCGTTAGGACTTTAATCACAAAAAAGCAAACCGTTTATAACCGAGAACGCCATAATGATTCTAATGGAGAACCGCCTTTACTTTATTCTGATTCACCAGATTATTTAGCGAAAAGTAAGGGAGCGATTGCTTTTTATGATATTATACAAACAGTTGGTTTTCAGGAATTTTTGCAAAATTTTCTAACATGGCAAAAAAACCACCAAAACAACTGGGTACAATTTGTAGATTTTTATCATTCACTCTTAAACTTATCAACTTCTAAAGCAGAACGCCAAAAAATAGAAACCGAGTTTAATTTTTCGGAAAAGGAAAGTACGCCTCAGAATAATTGATTTTTAGGCAAAATACTTGGTTTCTAAACACGATAAGTAGATTTTCGTTACATTTGAGACTTCAATGTGCCATCTCATACTTCATTACATATGTTATGAGATGGCTAAATGTAACATAGGAAAATGGAAAAAAACTCGAAATTTTATATTCGGTTGCCCTTATTTATTGCTTTAGCAACCTGTGCAGGAATTTTGATTGGTGCGAAATTTTTTGGAGATGAAGCACACCTCACGGTTGGGAATAATGCGTCCAAAATTAAATCTGTATTAGGTTATTTAGATAAATATTATGTCGACTCCGTAGATACTGACCAACTCACTGAGCAAGCCATCCGTAAAATTTTACAAGAACTTGACCCGCACACCAGTTACATTCCCGTTGAAGAAATCCGAGCCGCTAACGAAGGACTCGAAGGTAATTTTGAAGGTATTGGTATTGAATTTAATATTTTTCGAGATACGCTTTATGTAATTACTCCTTTGGCTGGAGGTCCCTCCGAACAAGCAGGACTCAAGGCAGGGGATAAAATTATTAAGGTCGATGGGAAAAATATTGCAGGAATTAACTTGACAACTCCCCAAGTTTTTAAATTATTGAAAGGCAAAAAAGGTACAAAAGTCGTCGTTTCTATTGCTCGAAAAGGAAATGCTGAATTGCTTGATTTTACCCTCAGACGAGATAAAATTCCCATTTTTACGGTGGAAGCAGGATTAATGTTAGACGAAAAAACAGGCTATATTAAAATCAGTCGTTTTGGAGCAAAAACGTATGATGAATTTAAGGATAAACTGGATAAACTTCTCGAAAAAGGGATGACTCAACTCGTATTAGACCTTCGAGATAACCCCGGTGGCTATATGGGAACAGCTATCAAAATTGCAGATGAATTCTTGAGCAATGACAAGCGAATTGTTTATACCAAAGGCAAAGCGCATCGTTTTAATGAAGAAGCTAAAGCCTCTCGGAAAGGGGACTTCAAAACAGGAAAATTAGTTGTTTTAGTAAATGAAGGTAGTGCCTCAGCTTCTGAAATTGTTTCGGGCGCACTCCAAGACCATGATCGTGCTTGGATTGTCGGACGACGTACTTTCGGAAAAGGATTAGTTCAGAAGCCAATTCAATTAGATGACGGTTCAGAGTTAAGACTCACAATTTCAAGATATTATACACCAAGTGGGCGATCAATTCAACGTCCTTATGAGAAAGGGAAAGGAGAAGAATATACGGCTGATTTTTATGAACGCACCCGAAATGGAGAATTATTTTCGAAGGATAGTATCAAATTCGATGAATCCCAAAAGTATAAAACAACAAGCGGACGTGTCGTTTATGGAGGTGGTGGCATTATGCCTGATATTTTTGTAGCACGTGATACGAGTTATTATAGCAATTATCTCAATAAATTGTATGGGGCAAATTTAATTCGGGAATTTGTATTGACTTATACTAAATCTCAAGAGGCTCAACTAAAAAATCAGACGTTAGAGGACTTTTGCACCAATTTTATCGTGACTCCAGCCATGTTACAAGAATTAATTCAGATGGGCATTGAGGCAGGAGTTTCGTACGATGAGTCTGAATTTAAACGATCCGAAGCGTTTCTCAGAAATAATTTAAAATCACTGATTGCCAGGGTTTTTTGGAAAAACAAAGGTTTTTATAAGGTAAACCTACAAACTGATGAGATGTTAAAAGAAGCGAGACCACTTTTTGAGCAAAGTTTCCCCATTCCCGAAAAATAAGACAAAGATGCTCATCATTTATTTTTTTATTGTTTCTTTGTTAATATTCAAAAACCGTACATTGTCAATATAGGTAAAAAAGAACTTGCATACTTAATATTTTTTATCTAATTTTCATTGATAAATATTTACTTTCAGTTCTTCATATGATGATGAAGAAGGATAAACCATTTCCGATTTTGGACAGCTAAAACATGAAAGATATAGTAAAATATGGAATTCTTTATGTAGATGATGAAAAAAGCAATCTGCGAATTTTTCGTAGAGCTTTCAAACGAGAGTTTTCTATCTTTACGGCACTCTCTGGCGAAGAAGCATTAGAATTGTTAGAAGCCCATTGCTCTGAAATTCAGTTGATTATTACAGACCAGAAAATGCCCCAAATGACAGGCGTAGAATTTTTAGAAGAAATTTTACCTAAATATAATGACAAAATTCGGATGATTCTGACGGGCTTTAGTGATATTGAAGATATTATGCACGCCCTGAATAAATGTGGTATTTTTCGTTATATGGTTAAGCCATGGAAAAAGGCGGAAATGCTCACTAATATCGAACAGGCTCTTGAAATTTTTAAACTTCGTAAAGAGCGTATTGACCTTATCCAAGAACTTCGGGCAATGAACGAGTCCCTCGAAATCAAGGTTAAGGAACGAACGGCTGAATTGTATGACGAAATTGATGAACGAAAAAAAGCTGAACAACAAGCCCTCGAAGCACAACAAAAAGCCGAAGAAGCTTCCCAAGCCAAAGAGATTTTCTTATCTACTATGAGCCACGAAATTCGAACACCATTGAATGGTATTATTGGAATTTCTACATTACTCAAAGACTCTCCTCTGAACGAAGATCAAACCGAAAATGTACAATCCTTGCAATTTGCAGGAAAACATCTATTGGCTTTGATTAATGATATTTTAGATTTTTCAAAGATTAATGCTGGGAAAATTGAGCTGGAAACATTAGATTTTAATATTCGTTATGTCCTTCAAGAAATTCATAAAACATTCGATAGTCGAGCGAAAACCAAAGGGGTATCACTTCAATTAGATTGTGCGGAAAATATCCCTGAATTTGTCAAAGGAGATCAAGTACGTCTAAGTCAAATTTTAACTAATTTAATTGGTAATGCACTGAAATTCACGGATAAAGGAAGCGTAACTACCAAGATTGAATTAGTAGAACAAGCTGAAAACCGATCCAATTTACGTTTTTCAGTGATGGATACAGGGATTGGAATTCCAAAAGATAAATTAGAGGCAATCTTTGAAAATTTCTCACAGGCTAGTACAGATACCACTCGGAAATACGGTGGAACAGGATTAGGACTAGCGATTACCAGAAAATTGGTTAATATGCACCAAGGTAAGATTTGGGTGGAGAGTGAATTTGGAAAAGGTTCAGCATTTAAGTTTCATTTATGGCTTGAAAAAAGTACTACTACTACTAACCACTTCCTGAAGAAAACCACCAAAGAAAAAGACTTACAGGGTATGCATATTCTAGTTGCTGAGGATAATAAAATTAATACGATGTTGGTTCGAAAGTTCTTAACAAAGTGGAAAGCCCAGCCCGAATTTGCTGAGAATGGACAAGTTGCTTATGAAAAAGTTCAAGAAAAAGATTATTCTATTATTTTGATGGATATTCAAATGCCTATTATGAATGGCTATGAAGCCTCTAAAAAAATTAGAAAACTGGGAGGAACTTATTTTGAAAATATTCCTATTATTGCTCTGACTGCTTCCACACTTGCAGGCGAACGAAATAAAATTTCGTATTATGGTATGAATGATTATGTCGTTAAGCCTTTTGAACCTGATGATTTATATGATAAAATTATCGAATATACCTCCAAATTTTCAGCATAATTGTCACCTAATCATTCTCTTTTTTGGATTGCTGTTTTTCATAGGTTGCCAAGAAATTGAACCTACGGTTGTGTTGGAAGTCAATGTAATTGATAAACTTTCTGAGTTGAGAGATAGCGTAACGGTTTCTATTTATACTACTGAAGAAGATTGGGCTAATGAGGTTAATCCACTACAAAACAGCCAACTAACAAACAAAAATGGGAGAGTACGCTTTTTCGGATTGGCAGCAGGAGATTATTTTATTGATACCAAACTGAATGACAGTTCAAGTAATTTAGAAGGTAAAACTCGTCTTTCCATAGATATTGAAGGGTCATTTTCGTTAGAACCCACTACCTTGATTGTAGATAAAAACCTGAGTGAGATGCTCTCAGAAGCTCAGGGTAAAAAATGGCAAATGACTCGTGCTGAGCTATTTGAAATTGATTATACAGATGATTTATCTTGTTTATTAGATGATGAGCTGATTTTTTATAAAGGGAATCGCTCAGGAAAATTTGAGCGTCGTGTCGGAATAGATGTTTGTAGCGGAGAATCTAATTCGTTAGGTACTTGGCGACTCAATGATAGTGGAACGAAAATGACTGTTGAAACGGAAAACGGAACTTACATCTATACGATCCTCCAAGTTTCTTCCCAATCCTTGATTTTACGACAAGTCTTTGATTTTGATATTTTCGAATATGATATATATTATGAGGTTGTAGAATGAGTGAAGAATGAGTGAATCTTCTCCACACATTAATTCTAAAGTTCGTATATTTAATGTCTTAAAAGTTCGGTTCAACCAGTCAATCTTCAAAAAAAATTTTTACCTTGATTATAATCTATATCCTGAAGACTTTTATAATCCTTATCACTATGGCAATCATTATGTATGCTTTAGAATTTACTGACAAAGAACTATCTGTTCTTCAACGAATTATGCAAGAAGAAGCCGATAGATTAAAAGAACACGCCATCCAAAAACAAGATAAACATATCACCCTCGAACGAGATATTTTACTGAGTATTCATAAGAAACTGGAAAATGCTCAGCAAAAAGAAATCTTAGATAATTTAGATAATCGTAAGATATTTCGGAACATCTTATGATTAGTTAGACATATCTGATAACCAACTCTTTCTTGTAGAAGTGTTAATTTTAAGTATTTACTTAAAATAATTGCTCTCTACTATCTGGGAACTGGCGAAATTTTTGCACACTATGTTTGAGTATAACTATTTAGACCTCACACTGATGCTAGGTATTATCTAATACTCTAATTTAGAGTTAAATCAAGTTAATATTATTGAATATTTTTTACTTAGATGAAAAAATTTATACTCCTTGTTTTATTTTTTTTTGGGAGGTGTGATTTAGTTATTGCTCAGGAAGATAGCTTGGTAAGTAATTTTTTGGAAGTCCCAAGAGATAGTTTATTAGAACTTCAAGTCAAACAAAATAACGAAATTTTAGTCACCTCAGCCTCGCTTTTTGAGGAAAACTTAGCCGAAACTCCTGGAGTAGTTACAGTAATTACTAAAGAAGAAATAGATAGAAGAGGCTTTCGACAACTAAGCGAAATCTTGGCTACTATTCCTGGCTTTTGTATTGCCCAAAATGATGATGAGAAATTAATTACCATCAGAGGAATTTATAATACAACTAATCAAAAATACCTACTGCTTCGTAATGGACACCGTATGAATGAAGGGACTTTGGATAGAGTCACTCCTTTTTATGCTTATTCTCTGGAGAGTGTAAAACAAATTGAAATCATTCGTGGTGGAGGTTCTAGTTTATATGGAACAGGAGCTATGATGGCTATTATTAATATTATTACAGATGATAAAGAGATGCAAAATATTAAAGTTAGCATAGGTAATAATGGACAGTTTATTACTGATGGTATCTATAATTTGAATAACCCTTCTACCAAAACTAAAATATCTGCCTTTTTCCGTTATGCCCATATAAAAGGTGAAAAGCGTTTTGTTCCTGCTACTGAAGATTACAACCTTACCCAACCTATAGCTACTGATATTTTAGTTGATTACTTTCCCAATAACATTGATGTAGGATTTTATTTGCATCACAAAAAGATAAAAATTCATACGGCTTTCAGAAGAGAAGATTATAGGTTCTCTTGGACAGCAAACGGTTCTAATCTTTTAAGAGATTCAGCGCTGATGGACCTTGGGTTTTCTGGTCTTAATTTTCATAATGATATACAATATCTCACAAATTATAAAAATTGGAATTTTACTTTTCAACATTATGTGGATTACACCAATCTAACTGATACTAAATCAGTTACTTCACATACTACTGAATTCCCACTTACAAGGCATATTTCTTTTGTTATTCCAAGTTTGCGTATAGGTGGAGATTATCAAGCATTCTATCATAAGAATAATTGGTTTCTTTTATTCGGGGCTTTTGGGGAGAAAAGAGAATACGGTCGAGGAGATTTACAAACCAATGCCTCAGACCCAAATGTAGTTGCTTTATCGACTACTCCTTTGTTTCCAGAGGGTAAAGAATATCGTGGCGCTCTATATTTTCAAGGCAAATACACTTGGAACAAAAGATGGACTTTTAATTTAGGTGCGAGACTAGATATTGCGGATCAGTTCCCAACTAGTTTTAATCCCAGAATTGCAGTAGTTTATCAACCTCAAGAAAATATGTCTTTTAAATTTTTGTATGCACGTGCTTTTCAGGCTCCTTCACACCTGTACCGTACAACTAATAATAACTCAGGAGTTAATTTTGGAACAACTGAACTCTTCTCAGAAATTATTAATAATATTCAGTTAGTAAGTAATATCAAACTCAAGAAAAAAGGAAATCTACAATTAGTATATTTTGTAAATTATTTAAATGATTTAATTCGTTTAGAAGAGGGACTTTATAAAAATTTAGGTCGAGTTTCGACACATGGCATAGAACTAGAAACTGGCTTTCAAATGACCAAAAAATGGCGGATTTATGGCAACTATAGTATGAACCTACCGTTAGGGAGTGTTTTTGGAAAAAGTGTGTCTGATAGTCTGTACCAGACAAGAAATGTAATAGATGGTCGTTTTCAACATATCCCAACACATCAGGCTTTATTGGGTTTTACTTATCAATTTACAAAAGATGTAAGCTTTAATACTTATACGAACTGGATTGGAGCTTATCAGACGAGTACCTCTAAGAATCCTGAATACCAAATTGAGGACATTTTCTTAGTTAATGCCACTTTAAGTTGGCGCAAAATTATTCAAGGATTAAGTGCTAGTTTTACAGTTACGAATCTCTTTGACCAACAATATAAACTAGGAGAAATTAATACACAACCTCTTCCACAGGCAGGGCGTTGGTGGACTTTTTCTTTATTTTATAATTTTAAATAATCGACTGTATAAAATGAAGAGATTTGTAAAATATATATTTCCATTTTTGGTCGTTTTTTGGTCATTTATTTTCACTGTAAATGCCCAAAGTATTAACGATTTATTAGTAAAACTTGAGAATACCAATCAACCTACCAAAAAATTAAGTATTTATAAACAAATTGCTTATACCTACCAGAAAGAACAAGCATATACCAAATCTAGTGAATATCTACAAAAAGCATATGAATTAGAAAAGGAAGCCAATGCAAAAATTGCTTTACAAGAAAAAATTGGAAGAAACGAGTTAGCACTTAAAAAATATACAGAATCTCTGAAAGCCTTTGAAAAAGCCTATCAAATTGCTGTAAATCAGAATAATACTAAAAATCAAAAAAATATTTTGACTACTATGGTCAGTATTTTTAATCAACAAAAAAACTATTCAAAGGCACTTGTTTATAATAAAAAACTACTTGCGTTAAGCCAAAAGGACAAAGATGACTCACAAGTTGTTCAAATCCTCAATAATATGGGAGTAATTTATCAAGCTAATAAACAAAATACAGAAGCTCAAAGGTACTTTCAGGAGGCTTTGGTTGTTGCTGATAAAATATATGAAAAGGATAAAAAATTACCTGTTGCTCAACAGAATAGCCAAATTTTAAGTAATATGGCTATCCTTAATAATTACATTGGGGAGTATAAACAAGCCATGAGATATCTCATCAAAGCAGAAAATTTACAGACGAAACAGTGGAAGCCCAAACAACAAATTAAGACTAAAAATCTGAAGGCAATTACTTACTATTTACAAGGTGATAATCACAAAGCAAGAGAAGAAATAGAAGAGGCATTGGCTCTAAATGAGAAAATGAATCACAAAAAATTGTTAGCTGAAAGTTATCAGATTTTGGCTGAAATTCAGGCAAGTGAAGGCAATTCACAAGCCTCCCAAAACAACTTGAAAAAGTACTTAAAGCTCAAAGAAGAGATTCAAATAGAAGAAAATCAGAAACAAAAGAAGTTATTAGATAAACAGATCGAAACTGAAAAGAGAGAAAGCCAAATGCGCCAACTCATTTCGGAACATAAGCATAAAGCCCTTGAATTAGAGCAAATTCATCTTGAAAATGAAAAGAAACAACAAGCCCTTGAACTGCAAAAACAACAATTAGAAATTTTACAAAGAGATAAAGTATTACAAGCCACTCAATTCAAAAATCAAGAACTCGAAAAAGAAAAGGTAAAACAAGCTCTTGGACTTGCTAAAGCGAAGCTTGCCGAAGAGCAAAGACAAAAAAAGATTGGTAATCTGGAGAAACAACAAAAATTACAGGCTCTTGAATTAGAGAAACAAAAACTCAAAGAAGCTGAGAGTCAAAAGGAAAAGGAATTACTCAAACATCAACAAAAACTCAAAGACCAAGAACTGAAAAGGCAAAAAGCCACTCAGTTATTTACCAATGTATTACTTGGGGTAGGGGCAGGTATTTTAGTCATTATTTTGGTGTTCTTTTACCTTAATTTTAGGAAAAATAAACGTTTAGCTCAGCAAAATGAAGCAATTCGAGCGCAAGCTGAAAAAATAAAACGCCAACAACAAGTACTTCTAAAGTCACAACAAAAATTGCAAGAATCAAATGGAGAATTACAAGTAAATAATGAAGAATTGCAACAAAATCAGGAAGAAATTGCTTCCCAACGTGATATCTTAGAACAGAAAAATGCTGAATTATCGGATTATCAATATCGTATTAGCAAAAGTATTGAATCTGCTTTACTTATTCAGACTTCTATTTTACCCATTACAAGTATATTTGAGAACTATTTTACTGACCATTTCATTTTATATTCCCCTAAAGATGTTGTCTCTGGGGATTTTTATTGGCTTAATGAACATCAAAAGCAAGTTATTCTAATTGAAGCTGATTGTACAGGACATGGTGTACCAGGGGCATTTATGACCCTAATTGGATACTCTATTTTGAATCAAATTATTTTACAGGAACATCTTTCTAGACCATTAGATATTATGCAAGAATTACATCGGCATATTCGTAGTTCCTTACAGCAAAACTCAACAGGAAATTTAGAAGGCATGGATATTTCAATTTTAGTGATTCATAAAGAAAGTACAGGTTATAAGGTGATTTTTGGAGCATCAGGACAAAATTTATATTATATAAATAACGGATTATATTTACTTCGAGGTTCTCGTCGTAAGATTGGGGGATTTAGTAGTGAAAGAACACAACGTCAATTCGAAGAACACGAATTACATCTTCCAGAAGGTACAAAATTATATTTGAGTAGTGACGGGTTAATTGATCAAAATAATGTAAAGCGAGAAAAATTTGGTTCTAAGAGATTTCGGCAGGTTTTAGAAAGAATTCAGAATGACACTATGAAAAAACAGTTTGAAACTTTACAAAATGAACTACATTTACACCAACAAAATGAACTTCAACGAGATGATATTACTGTGATAGGTGTTCAATTATAAAAATTGCTATATCATTCTATCATAAAATTATTCTCTAAGAAAGGAAATGGCACAGCTTTTAAGTTGTGCCATAATCATTTGTAATAACTTGATTACTAGATATTTATAATTTATTTAGCATACGCTACTGCACGAGTTTCTCGAATTACAGTAATCTTGATTTGTCCTGGGTATTGCATATCCTTTTCAATTTTTTGAGAAATCTCAAAGGATAAGTCTCCCGCTCGTTTATCTGATACATTATCTGCATCAACTAAAACACGTAGCTCACGTCCTGCCTGAATCGCATAACATTTATTTACTCCCTTGAAAGTCAGTGCTAAACTTTCTAAATCTTTGAGACGCTGAATATAGGATTCCATCATTTCCCGTCTTGCTCCTGGGCGTGAACCTGAGATGGCATCACACGCTTGTATAATTGGGGAAATCATGGCAGTCATTTCGATTTCATCATGGTGTGCGCCAATGGCATTACAAACCTCTGGATGTTCTTTATATTTTTTAGCCAGATTCATCCCCAAAATAGCATGAGGTAATTCGGGTTCTTCGTGCCAAACTTTTCCAATGTCATGCAATAAACCTGCTCGCTTGGCAAATTTGGCATTTAAGCCAAGCTCAGCAGCCATTGTTGCACAAAGTTTTGCCACCTCTCTTGAGTGTTGTAATAAGTTTTGTCCATAAGACGACCGAAACCGCATTCTTCCTACCATTTTTATCAATTCGGGATGTAAACCATGGACTCCTAATTCAATGACAGTTCGTTCGCCAATTTCGACAATTTGCTCCTCAATACTTTTTCGAGTTTTAGCTACAACTTCCTCAATACGAGCAGGATGAATCCGACCATCTGCTACTAATCGATGTAAGGAGAGCTTGGCAATTTCTCGTCGAACAGGATCAAACCCTGAAATAATAATAGCTTCAGGAGTATCATCTACGATAATTTCGACTCCTGTAGCTGCCTCCAAAGCCCGAATATTTCTCCCTTCCCGTCCGATAATTTTTCCCTTCAAATCATCGCTATCCAAATTAAAAACCGAAACACAATTTTCAATAGCGTGTTCGGTAGCTGTCCGTTGAATGGTGTTAATGACAATTTTTTTGGCTTCCTTTGTAGCGGTCATTTTTGCCTCTTCCATAATTTCTTTGATGTGTGAAGTCGCTTTAGTTTCGGCTTCACTTTTGAGGGCTTCAATGAGTTGCTTACGGGCTTCATTGGCTTTTAATCCTGAAATTTTCTCCAATTGTGAAACTTGTGAAAGGCGCATTTTTTCAGCCTCAGCTACTTTCTTCTCAGCAGCTACTAACTGAGAATCAATATTTTCACGTAAAGATTCAACTTTTGATTTTTGATTTTTGAGTTGTTCCTGTCCTTTGGAAAGAGTGGACTCTCGTTGTTTTAGTTTTAACTCGTTGTTTTTAAGGGTAGATTCTCGTTTTTGAAGTTTTTTCTCGTTGTGAATTACTTGATTTTTTTTCCGAGAAATATCCGCATCCAGTTCTGATTTTCTTTTTAAAATCTGTTCTTTTGCCTCTAGAAGTTTATCTTTTTGGATACGTTCAGCTTTTTGTTCAGCATCTTCAATAATACGGGAGGCTCGCTCTCGAGCTTGTTGTTCCTGTGCGGTAAAGACCTTTTGCAACAGGAATCGCCCAATAATTACACCAGTAATTAGTGCAATAAGGGCAATGGCTGTCTCTATCATTTTCTCACTATTTTTTTAATAAAAAATATAGGGGTAATCCGAACCGTTCGAACTGACCCATGCAGAGACTCCGAAAAAATTAAAACAAAAATAGACGAATCCGATAATTTCGGATGGATTTATAAAAGAATTTCGTCCCGTTCATTTAGGACAATGTCGAAACATCAGTTGGTATAGATTCATTGATCGTTTCAGTCAATTTTTCAAGATGTACCTGGACAGTTTCCGTCTCATCTTGTTGTCGTAAAGCTTCGAAAAAGCCATCAAAAGCTACAAAGGACAATAAGTCCTGTTTATCAAGAACACTGAACTGCCGTTGCTTTTGGCTTAAGGCTTGATTTAGGGCTTCAGCTGCCCGATAAATTTGTGCCTTATTTTCTGGGCTAACTCGTAGCGTATATTCACGGTCTAAAATCTTGATTCTTACAGGAATTACGCTCATCTATACATTTATTAAACTGCACATAAGACAGTTTTTTGTCCAAAAATATTCTATAAAGTACTGCACTACTTTTTTATAAATCACCGAAATTTTTAGGCATAAAAATTAACGAAGTGCTTTCCTCATATCATTTTCCCCTCTAATAATTAAGTAGTTACTCAAAAATTAATTTCGATTCACTAAATACTACTTCGATTTTATAATTGTGCATTAAGATAAGCAATGCAATTATCTATTTTTGTAATATATTCGTCAATTTTACGCTCCAAAACTTCGGGGTTTTGTTCTTTTTTCAAAGTCTCTGTTAATTCTCCCAGCGTTTGATGATAATCAAATTGGGATAATTCTTGTTTTTGTTGTTGAATAATCTTTTTCAAATGCTGGTTCTCGGTAGTAATTCGCTCTAAGGCTACTTTGGTATAGTTATATTCCTTGAGCAAAAGTTGCACCTTTTTTTCCAGTGCTTGTACTGAGGTGCCAAGATTTGCGGTGTCCATATTACTGAATTATTTCTAACCCCTTGAAAGATTTTATCTTTAAAAACTTCAAGGAGATTGAGGTGTACAAAAATCGGCAACAGGCGAAAAGATACGAAATTATTTCCGAATTATTGCCTGTAATTGTCTTTCATAAGCCGAAATTAAACGTTTCATAGTTTTATCAATCACTTTATCAGTGAGGGTCTTTTGGTGGTCTTGTAAGATGAAACTGACCGCATACGATTTTTTGCCTTTCCCCAAGTTTTGTCCTTCATAAACACTAAAAACATTGATTGACTGTAAAATGCGTCGCTCGGTTTTTTGGGCAAGTTGTACAATTTCATCATATGTAACCGATTGATTAACAACTAGCGATAAATCACGCCGTACTTCAGGGAAACGAGGTAAATCAGAAAAAGAAAGTTTGATTTTTTTATTAATTTTTAACAAATTTTCCCAATCCAATTCTGCATAAAAAACCGCTTGTTTAATCCCATGAGGTTTTAAAATTGATTTTTTTAATAAACCTATTTTAGCAACTTCTTTTTTATTCACAAGAATGGATAATCCCCCTGTGAATCCTTCGTAATCAGAGTTTTGTTGTTTAAAATCAGTAATGCCAATATTTTTTAAAATATCCAATACGACACCTGCTAAATCATGAAAATCAGTTTGTTGGGTTTGGTGTTTCCAAGTTTCCAACGTTTGATTACCTGTTAGGAATAAAGCTAAATTTTCATGCTCATCATAATGAATAGTATCATCATTTTTTGTAACTTTATGATAAGTCGAACCGAATTCAAATAACTTTAAATCAGGACGTTGACGGTTAATATTTCGGCTCAATACTTCCAAACCTGTAAATAATAAACTTTGGCGCATTACATCCAAATCTTCACTTAACTTATTCAAAATCACTACATCTGACTTACTTCCCAAAGACTCCATCGAAGCCGAATATGCCGATTTAGTGAGTGAATTTGTCATAATTTCTGAAAATCCCCGACCTGTCAAAGAGTGCGTAATTTGCATTCGAATATTATCCTTTGTTTTGGCTGGAAAATCTGCTAAAAATGAAGAACTTAAATGTGGATTCATTTCAATATTGTCATAACCATAAATCCGTAAAATTTCTTCAATAACATCAGCTTCTCGTTGTACATCTACCCGATATGGCGGAACAGAAATTTTTAGACTTTCAGCTGTTTCTTCTAAAATATCAATTTCTAAGCCTATCAAAATTTTCTTGACCGTTTCTTTTGGAATATCTTGACCAATCAGTCGATTAATCATTTGATAACGTACCGAAAGCTCAAAATTAGGGATGGGTTCGGGATAAATATCTACGATGTCCGATGAAATTTCTCCACCTGCCAACTCCTGAATCAATAATGCCGCTCGTTTTAAAGCATAAATCGTTGCATTAGGGTCAGTTCCTCGTTCGAATCGGAAAGAAGCATCCGTTTTGAGTGTATGAATTTGTGAAGTTTTCCGAATGAAAATAGGATTAAAATAAGCCGCTTCTAAGAAAATTTTTGTCGTTTTCTCTGTGACTCCTGATTCAATTCCACCAAAAACACCACCAATACACATTGGCTTTTGATTTCCATCACAAATCATCAAGTCATTTTCCGCTAATTTTCGCTCTTGCTCATCTAACGTTACAAAAGGAGTATTTTGTGGTAAAGTCTTGACAATGATATGATTATTGGCAATTTTATCCGCATCAAAGGCGTGTAAAGGTTGTCCCAAATCATGCAAGATAAAATTCGTAATATCTACCACATTATTAATCGGAGTTAAGCCTAATGAAAGTAAAAATCGTTTAAGCCAATCAGGTGATTCTTTGATAATTACACCCGAAATAGTTACACCCGAATAACGAGGACAAGCTTCAGGACTTTCAACTGTTACCTCAATTGGGAGTGATTGATTATCTATCTTAAAATTATCAACTGAAGGTAAATCAATTTTTTGGTCAAATAAAACCGCTAAATCTCGTGCTGTACCGTAGTGTGAAATGGCATCAGCTCGGTTGGGTGTAATTCCAATTTCAATAATGTAATCTTCCTCTAGAGCAATCAATTCAGTTAAAGGAGAACCATTTGGTAAATCAGTATCTAAGACCATAATGCCATCATGACTTGTACCCAATCCCAATTCATCTTCGGCACAAATCATTCCCATCGAAACTTGTCCACGAATCTTAGATTTTTTGATTTTGAAGCCATCTTCTGCCCCCTCTGGATAAAGCATTGTTCCAATCGTAGCTACAGGAACTTTCTGACCTTGAGCCACATTGGGTGCACCACAAACAACCTGAACAGGTTCATTTTCGCCCAAATCTACCGTAGTAACTTTGAGTTTATCTGCATCAGGGTGTTTTTCACAAGTCAAAACTTCACCAATGATCACTCCTTTTAGACCACCCTTGACTGCTTCAAATTTTTCAATTCCCTCTACTTCTAGTCCACAAGCCGTCAAAATATGTCCTAAATCTTCGGCTGATTTATCAGTATGAATATAATTTTTGAGTCGATTATATGAGATTTTCATAAGAAAATTGATTACCAATTAGTTACGCATCCAAAAACATAAATGAGAGATGAATCTTAACGAAGAGAAACAAGATGAATGCGTTTTTTTGCAAAGTAACAAAAAATTCATCTTTTTTATTTTAAGTCTGTAATCCCTCTAAGGAGATAGGACTTTTGGGTATTGCTTTTTCGTAAAAGGATATGCGGGAGAATGTTTTAATATGCTTAAAAATATTTATTACTCAGAACCAATATCTTTCATGGAATAGTTTGTAAACCCTGAGAGAATAGAAAGTTATGACGGATGAAAAAGCTGAGATTTTCACTTATCTGATATTACGTATTTGACTATTAATTAGTAAGTCGGGTAAGCATAATCTTACAAACTCGGCAGGAAGCATCATCTTCATGGCAGGCATTTTCACCGTATGGATTTTGGTCAGGATATCCTTCAATAGTAACAATTTTCAAACTAAGGTTTCTTTCACTCGCTAAGGCACTTAAAATTTTAGCACTATTTCGGGCGCGTGCATGGGCTAAAATCTGATTTTGAGAATTTGAACCACTATGATCAGTGTATCCAAAAACTGCAATTTCAAATCCTAAATCTGTCTGATAACGAGTGCGATAAGTAGAATTAATTGAGTCCAGTGTAGCAATAAAATTTCCAAGATAACCTATCTCTTTGGTAGAGACTTGTGCGCCTGCAAAATTGAAGGGAATCAAGCATGAAACTCCACTAGCTATATTCATCAAACGCCGTAACTTACCTCGTTGAATTAAAGCATCCAAATTCGTGTTTTCTTGTGTCTTAGAAATCAAATGAATCTCATTCAATGTATGTAGAATGGCACGAGTGGTTCGCAAAAACGTCATATTTTCATCCATCTGAACTACTCCAGTAAACGCCAAATGAGCATCTTTTAATTTGACTTCGG
Source organism: Cytophagales bacterium UBA2561 (assembly GCA_002340355.1). Lineage (GTDB taxonomy): Bacteria > Bacteroidota > Bacteroidia > Cytophagales > Thermoflexibacteraceae > UBA2561. Next base: position 42,317 of record DDLX01000043.1, on the reverse strand, counting down.
GAGAGTCTAGTTCTGAAATTAAATCATTAGCTTTGATTTCAGAATTAACTCCTAATGAGATAAATATAAAAATAAATACGAAAAAGTCTTGAAAGTTGCGAGTCATTAGCGTTTCGTTTTGGAGTTTACAATTTATTCTAAGATAAGGACGGAAGTAAGTTTAATTTTGTTTTTTACAAAAATATCAGATATCGAGGAGATTCAAAAATCTTTTCCGTCCCAAACCTTACAGGCGTGGATTTCAGCCCAATTATTCTTTAAAAGTGACTTCTACTCGTCGATTTAGTTTCCGAGTTTCTTTATTTGCATTATCAGCAATAGGTAAATCTCCTCCATATCCAATCGTTATAATTCGTTTACCATCAATATTTTTATTCATCAAAATCTGCTTGACGGCTTCGGCGCGTTGCTTTGAAAGACGATGTAAGATTTCTGTTTCACCAATATTATCCGTATGTCCAGCTAATTCGATTTTTAACGTAGGGTATTTTTGAGCGATCTGAGCAAGACGTTCCATCTCATCAAAAGACTCTGCTTGGAAATCAGATGTTCCAATTTTGAATCGGATATGAAGTTTAATAACTTTATTGGTAATGACACTCAATGGCTCATCCCGCGCCAGTACCTTTTTTAAATCAGGTGTTAATTTTTCAATCTGAGTTCTAATTCCTACGATTTCGGTCTCTTTCTTACCTTGTTCGTTATAGAGATAAAGCAAATCATGATAGCAATTCAACTTGATGGTTTCCAGTTTACTTTGCTTATTACGATCTCCTTTAGTCAAATCATGAGCAATTAATTTTTGGCATAATTCGATACAGTACTCTCGATTCTGAATCAACTTACTAATCTCTGATTTTCCCAATTTGTAGGAAGCACTTAACTCATCATACTTAAATTCTTCTTCAAATAATTTATTAAACAAATAGTCATAACCAATATTATTAATTTGTTTGACAAATTCCGTTTCGACAATATTGAACTTCTCGACTTCCTTAATAGAAGGCTGGAGTTGTGAAAAACGATTAAAACACTTTTGAAAATCTTCTGATAATTTTTTGACATTAGAATAGTAATCAGTATTTCGCTTTTCTCGAGAAACTTCAGCAAATTTTTGAAGTTGTTGTCCGATAGTTTCGAGTTGTTGAGCCGTTTCTTCTTTGGTTAGGTTCGCAAAATCAGGGTCAGTAATTTTCTGACAAATCACTTCATCCAGTGCATTTTTTACCAAAGCTTGTGAGCGTTGGGGATCATTAATTTCTTCAGTGTTAATATATAAATCATGACTAATGAAAAAGCGGTCTCCAGAGGAAGGATCAATATTTTGGAGTGTCAAACTCAGAGCTTTACTCGATCCACCCTCATCAATCAAAATTCCAAAGACAACCACTTTAGCTTTAGACCAATTTTGTAAGGTATCTTGTAAACCTGAACGTAAATCATCAAAATAAAGCGCATCAATCATTTCACCTTCTGAGGGAAAAGTTTTACTAAATGAGGCACGGCGAACTACAGTACACTCTTTTCGTTGACTCAAAACATTAAAAAATTGACGAGTCAGTCGTGAGGTATATTTATCTCGCTCTCCGTCTTCGGTAATAAAGTCCCAGACGTAAATTTCCTTACAATCAATACACTGTGCCATGCTACTGGACGAAGCACTGAGGAGGATAGCAATAAAAAGGAAAATTCCGTATTTCATTGTTTTTCAGAATTTTATTGTACTAAATAGGTTATAAATTATGGAAGCACACCATCAAGATGCGTGATTCTTATCGTTAGAAAACTTGATATTTTTTTAGGCTAAATGTATCTTGGTTTTAGGCTTTACTTAATTAAAAATCGGATAATTAATTAATTATTTATTGATTAGATAAAAACATGAATAGTTTTTTTTAATTCTTTAAGCCTCTAGAATCGCTTAACAGCATTGGCGATTGTTTTTCTCCGTTAAATTCAAACTTATAAGACTAAAATCAGATATTCTTTTTTTTGTACTATAAAATACAGCAAAAGTCTTATAAAATAAAGCTGTTGATTGCTTAGATTGGTTTGTTTTTGAATTTACCTTGAATTAAAAAATAGGAATAGGCAATTTACATTATTTTTACGGGGTTCAGTTATTCTAAATTTTAAATAAAAAGTTAAAAAGTGAACGCAATTTTTAAAACATCGTTATTCATAGCAAATAGATTCGTAATTTGCAAGTTCCTTGTAGAGGATTTTTAGTTTAATATCCTCAAAGAAAATATCCAACAAAACAGAACAAAAATAGCTATCAGTGTTCTTTGAAATAGACTTCAAAAAACGTTGGTTTTTTTACTAATTTTCCCTCACTCTTTAAAACAAATTTTTAAACACATGAAAGATACCAAAGTTCTCTTTGTTTACATTTTGCTGGGATGTTTACTCACATTTGGTGGACATCTGTATGCCCAAGAAGAGAATGAAAATGATGACCGTAGGTTCGATGAATTTGTCTTTGTTGAAGGTGGTTCATTCAGAATGGGTGATGCACGAGGCTTTGACTCCAAGCCTGTTCATGATGTCAAAATAAAGGATTTTTATATTGGCAAATATGAAGTAACGGTTGCTCAATATCGAAAGTTTTGCGAAGCTACAGGACGTGAGATGCCTGACTTTTACCCACCTTGGGGCGGGTGGGTCGAAGACCACCCAATGGTAAATGTGAGTTGGCACGACGCCAAAGCTTATGCCGAGTGGGTTGGAGGACGACTCCCAACTGAAGCAGAGTGGGAATATGCTTCAAAAGGAGGAAAAAAATCTAAAGGATATACTTTCTCTGGGAGCAATGATCCTGATGCTGTAGCATGGCACAATAAAAACTCTGATCGTACTAAGCCTGTAGGTCTCAAAAAACCTAACGAATTGGGAATTCATGATATGAGTGGAAATGTTTGGGAGTGGTGTTCGGACTGGTATGACCGTAAGTACTATGAAAAAAGTCCTGAAAATAGTCCTCAAGGTCCTGAAATTGGACGAGGAAAAATCCGAAGAGGTGGAAGTTGGTTTTTTGTCCCTGCTCGGTGTGGTAATACGATTCGAGATCATTATACGCCAACTGTAAAATTATATGGGATGGGACTTCGAGTGGTTAAAACCAAACTAAATGATACTGATAAATTATCAGGCAATAATAAATAAAAGTGAAGTAGAAAATTATTCTTAGTTGAAAAAAACTTTCACAAAGTATCACACTTTGTGAAAGTTTTTTTATTAACTATCTTCGATTTTCTAATGCTTGGATTTCTGCTAGCATTTCTTTTGTCAATTTTGTTCTTCGGAAATTTATATAATCATAAATGACGATTTTTGCTTTGGCAATTGTGACAATGCGTTGGTGGTGTTGACTGAACATTTGACACACCATATCAAATTTTTCAGCTTCTAGATTTTCAATCCGAATCCCTAAATCAATCGTATCAGGATAAGTTACAGGAAATAAATATTTACATTCGATTGCTCCTACAATAACACCAATGGAGGTTTCGCCACTCAATTCAATACTGGGCAAATAGCGCATATACTCTACCCGTGCGCTCTCAAACCAACGTAAATATCGCACATTATTGACATGCTGAAAAGCGTCCATATCTCCCCACTGTACGGGAAGTTGTAATTTTACAGGGAATTTATTTAGTAATTCTTGGTATTCCATAAGTTATTTTTTTGCGTTTTAGCAAAGCATTCCAAAAATTGAAGTTTTTTTATCATCTCAAAAGTAAATCTTATGGCGTAAGTCATCAAAAAACACCACAAAAAAATTGTAATTTTGTTTTTTGTTTTAAGAATGAGTTTACGAAATTAAATGACAAATTATATTGCGGTAGCAGGAAATATTGGTTCTGGTAAGACAACCCTGACCCGTTTGCTAGCTGAAGAATTTGATTGGGAACCTGAATATGAGTCTACCGATGATAATCCGTATCTTGCTGACTTTTACGAGGATATGGCTCGGTGGTCATTTCCTTTACAGATTTATTTTTTGAATAGTCGTTTCCGACAGTTAGATAATGTTATTCAAAAAAAGAAACGAATTGTAATTCAAGACCGTTCTATTGAAGAGGATTGCCATATTTTTGCTCAAAATTTACGGCATTCGGGTTGGATGAGTGAACGAGATTATCAAAATTATCGAATGCTATTTGATTCGATGATGCGTTTTGTGCCTTCACCTGATTTATTGATTTATTTACAAGCAGATGTATCACATTTACTTAGAAATATTGAGAAACGAGGACGAGCTTATGAACGAGATATTCCTGAAAAATACCTAACAGATCTCAATAAGCTCTACGAGAAATGGATAGAACAAATGCCATCCATACAAAACATTCTGATTATTAAAGTTGAAAAAATTGATTTCGTGCAAAATTCCGAACATTTTTCCGATATTACGCACCAGATTCGTCAGAAACTAAATCAAATAGCCCATAATAAAATATAAATTTGGAGCTAAATCTAAACTCTGGCACAAATTTCGGTTTATATTTTTTTATTGATTCGAAAACTTGTATCAAACAAATATTAGAAAGGGGATATGATTCCTGCATGAAATTGAATATCGCCCACTAAAAATATGGAAGATTTTCAAATAAAAGGAAGTACACAAATTCCAGAAGTTAAGCTACATTATAAAGGCGAAACTGCCGTCTTGAGCATTGACTTTATGCCTGTACTGACCTTTTCCGAAGATATTTTAATGCCACTTGTGGATTGCATCGAAGCGTGGACAGATTTACGAGAACGTAAAATTGAGATTCACTGTTCAGGACTGGATACGTCCGATACAAGGCGGACTATTTCAAAATTAGCTCAACAGGTGAAGTTCAAAAATCATGTCCGTTTCACCCAAGTTTTGCATAATCCCTAAAAAATACCGTGTCATATTACGCTTTAGGTTTTGACAAATTTCGATATTTCTGATAGTCTCGAAGCAAAAACAACCCTGACCCAAACATAATCAGACCTGTTAGGGCATAGGCATAAACGATATTCGAATCCGTATTGATAAATTCAGAAGCAAAAATCGAAATTAGAATAATCCGAAGGATAATGTTTGCTATTGAAAAAATACTATTTGTACGTCCAATAATGTAATTGGGAACATGACTAAAAAGCCAACTCAAGCGATAAATACGTGCGCCTGAATTGGCAAATCCAAAAAGAAATGACACCAATAAAAAAATCTCTATTTCTTGTGTTGTAGAAGCCAAAAAGAAAACTATTCCTGACAATACACAAAAAATAATCACAATTTTAACTTCGTCAAATCCTCGAAAAATCTGGCGTGAACCCACTCCTGAAAGCAATGCTCCCAATGCCGTAGCGACTTTTCCGAAAGCAAATGCTACTCCTCCCAAAAGTAAATGATTTTTGATGTAAGCGGGAACAAGTGCATGAATATTAATCAACATTACGATAAATATTGAATACGAAAAAAGTCCAAATTTGAATATTACAGGATGAGCTTTCAAAAACTCGAACCCCGAACGAACTCGTTTCCAAAAAAGACCTCTTTCAATTTTCTTTGGTTTAATGGCTACAGTACGAATCTGAATAATTAAAGCAATAGCAATCAGATAAGTTAAAGCATCCATCGCAAAAATTTCCCAAATTTGCCAACGGGGAATGACGAAAAGAGTGAAGTTAAAATCCCAAAATGATACGTTGCCGTCAAAGCCTTCCAATAAAATTGCTCCAAAGAATCCCGAAATAATATTTGTAGTTTGTCCCACAACTTCCAAGTACGAATTAATTTTGGTATATTCCTGACTGGGTGTAACTTCCTGAGCAAAAGCATACAAGTTTGGATAGTGAATATGATAACCGCAAATGGTCGTAAAAAACACCAGAATAACCAGTAAATCAGAAAGTTGGTGCATACAAAGTCCTATCAAAGCCACTCCTCCAAGTACTAGCATTTCGATACTATTATTGATGAGAAAAACTTGTTTTCGGGAAAATCTATCGACAATTGTACCTGCTCCAATGCTCCAAAAAAAGGTCAGAAAAGTAACAAAAGCATAGTATCCATTAAATTCGCCTGTGAGGTGTTTTTGGGCAAAATACCAAGGGATGGACAACATCGAAATTCCCTGAGCAAAGCCCGAAATACCATGTGCCACAAATAACAAAAGAAGAGCATTCCGATTGGTTGGATTCAAAGTTGTATTGTGTTTATTTATTGGAAGGTTTGAGTAGTTTAAACTTGATTTTCAGTTATTTAAATCTTTGATAACTTTTGGTTTTGAGAAATTGAAAAATTATTTTAGGGTTATTTTCCCCAAGGATTGGTTGCCCAAATAGAAGCATCTGGAATAAATCCAACATCATTCATTGCCAGCATCGAAACCACAATATGAGCCACTTCCGAAGGTTTTAATTTATGTTCAGTGTCTTTTCGCTCCAAGCCTGCTTTTTCTATAAAATCTGTAACAACTTCACTTGGGTTAATTTGCATCACACGAACATTATACGGTCTTAATTCTGCTCGCCAACATTGGGTTAATCCCGAAATAGCAAACTTACTCGCTACATAAGCCGAACCCGCAGGAAAACCACTAACCGCAGCCGTTGAACCAATATTAATAATGTTACCATACTTTTTTTCTACAAAATGCTTTGCTGCTTCTCTGCCCATCATAAAAAGTCCTTTGGTATTGACTTCCCATTGTTTTTGAAAATCTTCAACGGATGTTTTTATGAGTGGAGCAAATCCACCAAAACCCGCATTATTGACCAAAACATTTACTGTCTCCATTTCTTGAAGTGCAAATTCAAAAAGGGCTTTAACTTCTTTTTCCTTAGAAACATCCGCCTTGAAACCACGTACTCCAAGTTCTTGCTCTGCTTGCTTGAGTTTTTCTTGATTTCGTCCAGAAATGATAACTTGCGCTCCTTGTTCCTTGAGGGTACGAGCTATTTCATAACCAATTCCGCCAGTTGCTCCTGTAATGAGGGCTTTTACGGTATTTATTTCCATGAGTTATTTTGTTTTATCTTGGGAATTAATCTTTAAATGTACGAAGGTGATAGGAATTTACCTGCTTATCCGAACCAATTTCAGGGCTTTTGGTTATTTTGGCAATTACGATTCAAATGTAATCTCAACACCAATCCACCTAATAACGTGAAAGATTTAGCTTATCTGAATAAATATTTTTGGAAATACAAAGGACTGTTAAGTTTTGGTATCTTATTTACCATAATTTCGGTACTTTTTCAAATCATTCCTGCCCAACTTGTACGCTATGCTTTCGACTCGGTGAGTGATATGATAAAAATTTATCCACTTTATGATGAATTTGAAAATCAACAAGATACGATTTACGAATTGTTTGCTTTTTCGGTTTTATTGTACGGTGTTTTGATTGTAATTATGGCATTAATTCGGGGTGTATTTTTGTTTATGGTGCGCCAAACGATTATTGTGATGTCTCGTCATATCGAATATGATTTGAAAAATGAAATCTTCAAACAATACCAAAATTTACCATTGAGTTTTTATCGAAGAAATAATACAGGCGACTTGATGGCACGAATTTCTGAGGATGTCAATCACGTTCGGATGTATTTAGGTCCTGTGGTCATGTACGGTTTAAGTATGCTGATTTCCTTTACGTTAGTGGTCTCTTTTATGCTATCTATTCATATCAAACTAACGGTTTTTTCACTTTTGCCTTTGCCTATTTTATCTTTTGGAATTTATTATATCAATAGTATTGTTAATCGACAATCGACCAAAATTCAAGAAAGTTTGTCTCAGATGACGAGTTTTGTACAGGAAGCCTTTTCAGGAATTCGAGTTCTGAAATCATTTGTACGAGAAGATGATTCTTATCAACAATTCACCTTGCATAGTGAAGATTATAAAGTACAATCGTTAAAATTGGCAATGGTAAACGCCTTATTTTTTCCGATGATGTTACTTTTGATTGGTTTTAGTACTATTTTGACGATTTATGTGGGTGGAATTGAGGTGATTGACGGAACAATTACGGCGGGAAATATTGCTGAATTTATCATCTATATCAATATGCTGACGTGGCCCGTAGCAGCATTGGGCTGGATTTCGAGTATGGCACAACGGGCAGCGGCTTCTCAAAAACGAATTAATGAATTTTTGCAGGAAGAAAACGATATTATTTCTACCGAAAATATTTCCAAGTCAATTGCAGGAAAAATAACGCTTCGAAATGTCAGTTTTACATATGCTGATTCAGGAATCGAAGCCTTACAAAATATTGATATGCAGATAAATGCAGGAGAAACAGTTGCCATTTTAGGAACGACAGGTTCAGGAAAAAGTACGTTTGCCAATATGCTTTGTCGGTTATATGATGCAACAGAAGGAGAAATTTTAGTTGATGATACCCCAATTAAAAATTATAATTTGGATAGTTTACGTTCTCAATTGGGTTATGTTCCGCAAGATGTTTTTTTATTTTCGGATTCGATTCGGAATAATATTCGATTTGGTGTTCCAAAATTGACGGAGGAGGAATTAGTACAAGCCAGTGAAGATGCTGATTTGCAAGGAAATATTGAGCAATTTCCAAAAGGTTTTGATACCGAATTGGGAGAACGTGGCATTACACTTTCGGGTGGACAAAAACAACGGGTTTCAATCGCTAGAGCCATTGCCCGAAATCCGAAAATTATGATTTTAGACGATTGTTTGTCAGCAGTCGATACTAAAACTGAAAATACTATTTTGAATAATTTGAAGCGTATCATGAAAAATCGGACTTCAATTGTTATTTCACATCGGGTTTCTTCAGCAAAATTGGCAGACAAAATTTACGTTTTAGACGATGGTAAAATTGTAGAAAATGGCACACATCAGGAATTGATAAACCAAAACGGGACATATAAAGAACTTTATGATAAACAGCTTCAAAGTGAAGAAGAAGCCGTGAGTTAGTATCAAATATTCAGTTTGTTAGAAGAAATTTGACCTATGAAAATTAGCAAAATTAGCATTCAAAATTTTCGACAATTTCAGGATTTTGAATTGGATTTGACTTATCCCGAAAATCATCCCAAAGCAGGAAAACCACTTGATAAAGTTTGTTTTATTGGTGGAAATGGAACAGGGAAATCTACTTTATTAATAAACTTATATACAGATAATCGTATTCAAAATTCAGATTTAATTATCTATTCTCCTGCTGAAACTCACACAAATTCAGGTGTAGGTCTTAGGGATGTCCCTTCAGTTATACTAGACCATGCCTTGAGATATTTTAAAAATTTCCCTACTCGTTTTGAAGTCTCCAATGATTCAATAAGAACCTTTTGGGAATTACTCATTTTTCTAATTAAAAAACGAGAAAATGATTTAAAAGAATTCGAAGAAAGAGAAGAAAATTTAGATAAAACTATCCGAGAAGTTAGAACCGAATTTGATAAAGCCAATCCTGATATTTTACAAGAAATTGCCAAATTATGGAATAAGATTTTAGATAAGGCAGGCTTAGAATTTGATATCAAAAATGCCTCAAAACCCATTCAATTAACGGATAACCTCAAGGCATACATCAAAACTAAAAATGCTACTTCGGAGACAAATAAAAAAGTGAATTACAACCAGTTAAGTACAGGAATTCGAAATTTTATTTTTCGGTTAGGACATATTTTTACTTTGTATTTTAACCGAGAAATCAAAAATGGAATTTTATTGATTGACGAACCTGAAAACAGTCTTTTTCCCGATTTTTTGTATGATTTAGTCGATACTTATCTTGGAATTATACAAAATACACAACTTTTTATGGCAACCCATAGCCCAATTATTGCAGCCCAATTTGAGCCTTGTGAACGGGTTATTTTGGAGTTTGGCGAAAATGGAAAAGTATATGCTCGAAAAGGAAACAGTCCTGCAGGAGATGACCCTAATGATTTGCTTATCAGGGATTTTGGGGTACGAAATATCTTAGGAAAAGAAGGCGTAAAAAAATGGGAACGTTACATTGAACTTAAAATTTTGATAAAACACGAAACTGATACTACTGTAAAACAGCAACTTATGCAAGAATTCATGAAAATTGGTCAGGCATATAACTTTCCAGCTCCATGAAATACCTCATCAAAAAACCAGATTCTGAAATTCTCTGCCAAGAATTAAGCTATCAAAAACAAAGCAATCGAACTAAAATTCGACAAATTTTGAAAGCCGAACAAGTGGGTTTTTGTACATATTCAGAACGCTTTATTCACGAAACCGATGCGGTTGATATTGAGCATTTTGACCCTCGCCTGAAAAATACTGAAGCTGATAATTATCATAATTGGTTTGCTGTACTTTCCAAAATTAACGGCTATAAACCCAGAAAAATTGAGCCATTTTTACCAATTGCTACACCAAATTCTGAAGTATTAAAACAAAAACTTCAATACGAAGATGGAATTTATAAATCTGTAAATGAGAATGATACGGAAATAAATAATTTGATTAAATTATTGAAACTCAACAAACATGAAATTTATATAGACCGACAAAATCATGTGGAAAGAATCAAAATTCTCAAAAGTTTATCTAATGATGAAGAGGAATTTTTAGAGCAATTGAAATTTAAGGAAAATTTGAGTTTTGCGACTGCCTTGGAAGTTGAGTTGGATTTAGAATTAGATACCTTGATTTTTGATTTGTAAAATTAAGTTACAAAAAACCTTAAAAGTCTCAAGCCCATTTTTGAAGTCTCTATCTTTGAGGCGGTAAATGGATAGTGAAATAAGGATAAAATTATTCTCATTTATGAAAACGCTTTTGGTAACAGGTGGAGCAGGATTTATTGGATCGAATTTTTTGCCCCATTTTTTGGCACAAAACCCTAATATTTTAGTCCTCAATTTGGACGTTCTGACCTATGCAGGCGACCTTCAAAATCTGCAAGAAATCGAACCAAATCCTAATTATAAATTCATTCAAGGAGATATTTGTAATCGGGAATTGGTGACTTATTTGTTCCGTGAATATGACATTCGAGGAGTGATTCATTTCGCTGCCGAGTCGCATGTTGATAACTCAATTTCGGGTCCCGAAGCCTTTATTCGAACCAATGTAAACGGAACATTTACACTTTTGGATGTTGCCCGAAATCATTGGATGTCAGCTCCTTTTAAAACAAAATCAGGGTATGAAAATTGTCGGTTTCATCATATTTCGACTGATGAAGTATATGGCTCATTAGGCAAAACAGGACTTTTCAAGGAAACAACTCCTTATGCCCCAAATAGTCCGTATAGTGCTTCGAAAGCCTCCAGCGATATGATTGTTCGGAGTTATTTTCACACTTATGGAATGAATGTCGTTACGACCAATTGCTCCAATAATTACGGTCCTAAACAACACGATGAAAAACTTATTCCTGTAATTATTCGAAAAGCCCTTAATCAAGAGTCTATTCCTATTTATGGTGATGGCTTGAATGTTCGAGATTGGCTTTATGTGCTTGATCATTGTAAAGGAATTGAATTGGTTTATAAAACAGGAAAAGCAGGAGAAACCTACAATATTGGCGGACGAAACGAAAAAAATAATTTATATATTGTAGAAACGATTTGCCAAATTTTGGATGAAAAACAACCACTTTCTAATGGCGAATCATATAAAAAATTCATCACTTTTGTCCAAGACCGTGCAGGACACGACCGCCGTTATGCCATTGATGCCACCAAAATTGAAACGGAATTAGCTTGGCAAGCCGAAGAAAATTTTGAGACAGGGATCATTAAAACTGTTGATTGGTATTTAGAAAAATATTTAAATTAGTTTTTGCCATAAAAAAACCTATAAGATATATATCTTATAGGTTTAATAGAATATTGAAAATCAAGTTATTTACTCACCTAAGGTTCCCATAGCTTTTTGCAAATCAACTTGAGCCAGAAGTGCATCATATAGAGCAGTATAATAATCAGTTTCCGCTTGTTTTAAGGCATTTTCGGCTTCCATTGTTTCAAGATTTGAACCTACTCCTTCGCGATATTTCACTTGCGTAATTCGATAAACTTCTTTAGCTAATTCTACATTTTGCTGACGAGCCTGCAAAATTTCGAGGTTGCTTTGCAGATTGCCAGCCGCTTGTACAATTTGTAAGTTAATACTTCTCTGAATTTCCAGCAAATCATTTTGAGTTTTTCGTAATTCTAATTTATTCTGTTGAATTAATGAATTTTTACGAAACCCATCAAAAATAGGAACTTGTAGTGAAATACCATACTTACCATTTCCAAACCAAAAATCTCCGAAATTGACAAAATCACTCATTTCATTTGTTCCTGAGTTCCAACCATAATCCGCAAAAAATGATACTTTAGGATAGTACCCAGACTTAAAACGTTGAATATTTAATTCATTTAGTTCGGCTTGAGTTCGTAGTAATTGATACTCAGGACGCTGTGTATAATCAAATTTTTCATCAGCTAAAGCCGCCAAATTTTCAGGTGCTTCAAATTGAATCTCAGAAAGTTTCTCTCCAATTGTCATCTCATCGATAGTTTGCAATCCTATTTGGAATTTCAAAAACTCTAAGCTGAGTGCCACCCCCACATCCAACTTTTGCTTTTCGGCTTTAAGTGAATTAAGGTTGACAGTAATTCTATCAACATCTAATTTCTCGACCAAACCATTATCGTAAAGTGCCTTTGTTTCGGTCTGTAACTTTTCAAGTCGCTCGATATTTTTATCCAATAAGGATTTTCGTTCTTGATTAATTAAAACCATATAATACGCCTGACTGACATTAGCAATAATGTCATTTTTAGTCATATCTAACTGACGAACAGAAAGTTTCTTGAAAACCTTGGAAGCTCGTAATGCTGTGAAAAATGCCCCATCAAATAATAATTGATTCAGAGAGAATACGCTTTGTCCATTTAAGGAAGGTTGAAACTCCACAGCAGCAAATGTTCCTTCAGGTGCATTAGGGTCAACTAGTTGGGCAGGTAAAAATGATTTAGGTACTTTGTAATTATGCAAAACATTCAAGCTACCACTAACTTGTGGCAGTCCATCGGCGGCAGTTTGACGAATTTGCTGTTCCGCAATTTGAATATCCAGCTTAGCATTTTTGAGGGTATTACTGTGGTCAAGTGCGTATTGAATGCACTGTTCAAGGGTGTAATTTTCCAAAACAACCTTGTTTTCTTGTGGCTCTTGAGCAAACAAATGGAATTGCCAAAAGAGTCCGAAAAACAATAGGATTCGTTTTTGAAGTTTCATTTTTTTGAAAAAATTTAGAAACACGTTTTTAGTCTATATTATAGTTTTGAGAATAACTTTTGTAGAGTTTCAGCCCTTTAGGAGTCAAGAGCCCTCGTACAAAATTCTCGAAAAGTTGTACTTGTATATTAAGCATATTAAACTTTTCAGGAGGAAAAATAATAGGATCAAAAGCTAACTGAACTTGTTCTAAACGAGCGATCGTTAGTATTTCAGGGTCTATTTCAGCACGAAATACACCTTGTTGAATTCCCTGTTTCAGATTACGTGCAATTCGCTCATGGATATAATTCTTGAAATCATCATACAATTTCCATGCTTCAGGATAATATTTTTGCACATCATAAATCATAGCCGGATTGATTTCACGTAAAATCTGACGCATATTTGCATTCATTTTTACAACCTCCTCAATTTCATCTCTAGAATTGGTGGTAATTTCTTCTATGCAACACTTATCCTCTTTTAGAATGATAAGCATAGATTCCTTAACAATATTACTTTTATTTTTAAAATGATGGTATAATGTTTTCTTAGAGATGGCTAAACGTTGAGCAATGTCGTCCATCGTTACACTACGAATTCCATAGGTTTTGAATAGGAAAATGGCTTGTTCTAAAATTCTATCCCTCAGTTCCAAAATTTGAGCAATTTAAAGCGGTGTATATTTTTAATCAAACTGCTCACAAAACTACGGAAACTTTCGGAATGTTTTAAGTTTCCATTCGGAATTCCAAAAAAATACCCACTTTGGTTAAATTTGGCAGTTGGGAGAAGTTATCCTAAAAACAGAAAAAATTAAGTCTGAAGCTAAGCTCACAATTTCAGGCAAAACCCCTACTTTTGAGAAAAGATTAAATATTATATATTATCCTAATTTTTGCCGATCTGGAGATATTTTCCATAAAAACTAAATTTATTAATTTATTTTAAAATTAATTCTAAAAATATGAAAGTCAATATTTTATTAGTATTTTTTCTATGGTGTGTAAGCTTTGTTACATCAAAAGCTTATGCTCAGGATTTAAATGGAACTACTTGGACAGTCATTACAGTTGCCTCAGAGGTATCCACAAAAACCTTAGTGGCAGGAGAACAAATCTTAGAAATTTTAGAGGATGGTACTTATTCTGCTCAAAATTTTTTGGGCATTACTGAACAATCAGGCAATATAATATCAAATGAAAACACATTAGTTTTAGGAAAAGAAAGCGGTTATTTTGCTGTATTCTCAATTCTGGAAAATTTAGGTGATTCCCTAAAAATCAAATATTTACCTTACGAATTATCGGCTACTCAGTTGAATATCACTTTAACTAAACACAAAACTGAAACTGAAGAAAGTGAAACAACAGATGCTGGAAGTGACTTGGCAGAAGAGGCTGATTTTTCGGGTAAATGGACATTTTCGCAAGGTAATTTGAAGTTGGAATTAGAATTTGAACAAAACGGAACAGAGTTGACAGGTATACATTGTTCGGGTGAAGATTGTACCGCAAAATATCAAATTAAAGGTGCGGTGAATGGTCAAGTGGCTACAATTTCTTTGTTGAATGACGCAGGTGAAGAACAGGCTACGGCTCAAGCCCAATCACTTGGCAACAGTATCAGTTGGGGAATTACTTCGGATATCTCTAAAGTAGAAACAGTTGATAGTGTGGTATTAAAAAAAGTAGTTCAATAAACAATTCAAATAAAGAGCTTTGGCAAGATGTAGCTTTTTACCAAAGCTCTGTACTTTTATTGAGTAATTTGAGAAAGATATTTTGGAAGAGCATGGTGCCATAAACCCCAATCATGGTCAAAATTACGAACAATATCTAAGGTGTGCATGATGTCCTTATCATCTAAAATTCCCGAAAAATGTAAAGTATCCTCTTTGCAAATATCGTGTTCTCCCGCACTCAAGATAATATGAATTTTTTGGATGTGTTCCAAATGCCACGACTCGCCGATATTTGCCATATATTCGACAGGATTCATAAAATAAGCCGATTCATCATACCAATCATCCAAAAAGGGACGAATATCAAAACCTGAACTCAAACAAACTAAATGCGAAACTTTGTCAGGATGCCGAAGTGCAAGGTTTGTGGCGTGTAATGCTCCAAAACTACATGAAACCAAAGCCACTTTGTCATATCCTGTTTCATAACAAGCTCTCGGAAGTATCTCATTGATAATCAGATCTTCATAACGTTCATGTCCTTTAATACGGTCAGCAGCAGGAATTTCTTTATTGTACCAAGTCTCTTGATCAATAGAATCAGGACAATAGACCTTGATTTTTTCATCATCAATAAATCCTGACATGGTGGTAATGATGCCTCGATCTTTGTATTCGTAATACCGATTATAGGAAGTAGGGAACATAACTACAGGAATTCCTGCGTATCCAAAGACTAACATCTCAAATTCCCGTTGCAGACGAGGAGTGTGCCATTTGTGATAAGTTTCGTGTACCATGAGCTTTTTGGTTAAGTAGTTGCAATTCCAGCATGAAGGCTTGCTCAAGCAATTTTACTAAGATTTTTTTATTTTCTTGAATTCCAATCACAGAATCATATAGGGCTAAATTAGACTATTTTGTCTTTTTATATATGATTTCATCCTTTAAGAAATTATCTTAGAAGTTGGTTAAGGTTCAACTAAAATAGATTATAGTATAAACGATAAAATCGAATTTGATGTTTTAAAGATTTTAGTTATCTGTATGTACTATATATAAAATATATTGCATTTTTTATTAAAAAAACTTATTAGTTTTTAATTTTTCAAGCACTTGAATATTACAAAAAAACTCTAAAATTACTCTACTCTACTAAAACTTTATTAATTTGTAACTATTTGATTATCAAATATATTGAATCAATTTTAATTTTTGCGTAGCAGTGAATTTACAAATCTACCACTACGCAAAAATGGCTTTTTAGCTCGATAAACAAAGATTGTTAAATTATTTTTAGTAAGGTAGAGTACTCTAAAATCTAGACCTTATATTACGAATTTATTTTTGTTGATATTTAAATGTAATACATTTTTTTGGTATGCAAAATAACTCATAATAATCTGTATTGTTCTGTTAAAAATTATGACATTCGAAGAACTAAGTCACGGTTTCTTTATTTATTGAACTTGAGATAGTTACATAAAAAATATATTATATTTACACATATTATAAATAGTATAATCAATGAAAGTTTGTTCTTTTTTACCTGCTGTTACCCAAATGATTTATGATTTGGAACTGCAGGATAATCTACATGGTGTTACTTTTGAATGTCCCAGTACCGCACTTGCCGAGAAAGCTAGAGTAGTACGTTGTATTTTGGAAGGTAATACATACAATAGTATAGAAATTGACCGTATTTTTTCGGCTTCAAAAGCACAAGGAAAAAGTCTTTATTATGTAGATGAAGCTATTTTACAAGAGATTGCCCCTGATATAATTTTTACACAGGATGTTTGCGAAATCTGCCAAATTGATACGGTATGTACCAGTACGGCAGTCGCAAAATTAGAGAAACAACCTCAATTAATTTCAATCTCACCTCAATCATTAGAGGATGTTTTTCAGTCTGTTATAACGATTGCGGAAGCGATAGGACAGGAAGAAAAAGCTTATCAACATTTACAAAATCTAAGACAACGGATCGATGTCCTTATTGATATACAACGTGCTAATAGAGTATTACCCAAACGAGTATCTTTATTAGAATGGATAAATCCGATTTATAATTGCGCCCACTGGATTCCGCATCAAATTGCATACGCAGGTGGTATAGATATGTTGTCTAATCCTTCTGGAGATAGTATCGTTACGGATTGGCAAAAAATTAGACGGTATGATCCCGAAGTTTTGGTCATTGCTCCGTGTGGATTTAATGTTTCACGGACATTAGAAGAAGTACACTTACTTACTGAAAAAGAAGGCTGGAGTGAATTACAGGCTGTTCAAAACAATAATGTGCATATTATTGATTTTGAATTATTTACACAACCATCAGCGAGTACTTTAGTCGATGGAATTGAAGTTTTGGCAGGTGTTTTTCATCCAGATTTTATTGAAATCCCAACTCGCTTACAAGAGAAACATTCTCACTTTGAAACGCTAGTTACGGTTTAACAGGTTGTTTAATAAAATTTTGAAATATCATTTTTTGCTGTTGTTCACGTCCTCATGAATGACTCGTTTTCAAAGGTTTATGGTCGGATATGAGGACACAGCCGACAGCAAAGAACATTACTGAGATGATTGGAGAGTTCATAATTTCGATAGCCTAAAATCAGTTTTCCGTAATCACCTGTTTTAGGAGTATATATACCTAAGCGAGAACCATCATAAATATTTAAATTACTTAGCTTTATTCTCATTATTGCAAGTGGCAATGATATTCCCTGAAGCATCACGGACATAGTGTGTTACTGAAATAAATTCACCTTTCTGTACTGTTTTTTGAATGCGATTTCCACCACCATCATATTGGTATTTGATGTCTAAATCGCCATTGACGCATCCTAACCGATTGCTTTCTAAATCAGTGGTATTCAGAAAACCTTTTAAGTTACTTCGGTCGGTATTGTGGTAGGGATCTCTCGACCTATTAACAACAAACAAGCTCGTCAAAAATAGACATCTCTTATCATTTTAAGGGGCGAATCAACGTCAAATCTGAAGATTTGTAATATTTTAGCTCGTAGTCTCCGCTTCGCTCAAGACTACGACCAACGGAGGGGTATTTCTACGCTATCGGCATGAGGGAGTTGTTGAGCCTGACTTTTATGAGATGAAATAAAAAATAAAATACTAATAATCAGAAACTTGAATTTACTTTATAAAAAATGAATAGTTTAAGATAAATATTTTTTGCTGTTTTCAGTCAAATTCTCAGTAAACTTACCTGACTCTTCACTAAAAATCAAGAATTATGAAACAGTTATTGCTGTTTCTATTTGTTTTAGAGGTTGTTAAAAATTTTGGAAAATAGTTTGAAAGATGGAAACTGGCTTAATTTTCAGTAGGGTTTCCTCAATAAAGTTTCCTTTCATGAAACATTTTTCGTATATTTGCGAATAAATATATGGACTCTGTTGTAGAATGTATAATGAGTATTTTAGCTTCTATTTCTTGCGAAAGAGTGAAGCTTTCATACTTCAGGAGTACAAGCGATTTACAGCCATCATAAATTAATAATACCAGCAGATAAAAATTCATTTAATTAAAAAACAAACTATTGAAAAACGCCAATAGTAGAGCATATTTTGAAACTTGGTTATCAATCGTAAAACGAGCCGATTGGGATGAACCTAATCACATAATATCAACATTTAATAGTGCTGATATTTTGGGGAAAAGTTCGGACAGAGTTGTATTTAATATTGGTGGAAATAATTATCGACTGATTTGTAAATATCACTTTGGAAAGACAAGAGTACATTTATTTATCAAATGGATTAGTACTCATGCAGAGTACTCTAAACTTTGCAATAATGGTGAACAATATGAAATTGATGCTTATTAGGTAGAGTCTTAGAGGTTGTTTAAGTTTTAATTAAAACCTTGATTATTTAATGCTTCATTAAAATACAGCTTGTTGTTGGTTGTGTTCTTATGTCAGATTATAAGTATTTGAAAGTAAGTTATTTGTTACACACAAATAACAGCAAAAAATGATATTTCAAAATTTTTTTTAAACAACCTGTTGATATGGAAACATTAAAATATATCGTGATAAAAAACTTGAATCAATACAAGACGTATTGCGATACATTAGAAGAGTTAATTCTTCAAGATGATGAAAAAAAGCAAGACGAGATTGAATTGCTTACACTTCTAATTGAAAAATGGGATAGCGAACATAGTACGCTTAATGATTCTGACCCAATTGAATTGCTGAAAGCCTTGATGAAAGACCATTCTTTAAAGGCAAAAGATTTGGTCGAGATTTTAGATTTATCGAAGGGTACTATTTCTAAAATCCTTAATTATCGCAGTGGACTCTCAAAAGATACGATACGAAAACTTGCAATCCATTTTAAGTTATCTCAGGAGGCTTTTAATCGACCTTATGAATTAAAAAATGCTTCATTACAGAGGGTTACACCTGTGAAACACGAAGAATATAGCTTCTGTTAGCTCTGTTCCAAGAGTTCGCTCTTTGTATTAAAGAGTTGAATGAGGTAAACTCAAAACTGAATTCCCAGAAAAGTTACGTCGTCTCGGTAGTCACATCCTGAGCGAAATTCATCAAATAAGTACTCCATTTTCCGAAGTTGTACTTTACAAGATAATAGTGAAAATTCTTTGATCATTTGTTTCAAACGTTTTGAGCCTAATCTTTTTCGTTTTCGATTGGATTGGTCAACAAAGCCGTCCGAAAACAAATAAATTTTATCTCCTCTATGAAGCTCAATATATTGGTTCTCAAATGGTTTTCTTTGTGTTTTTAGCATTCCAATGGAAAAGCGAGTAGGAGCAAATTCACTCAAGTCTCCTCTTCGGTTGACCAACCACAACGGACGTTTTGCCCCTGCATAAATACATCGGTTTTCAGTCGGATAAATGGCACATAATACTACATCCATTCCATCATCAGAACGGTCGTTTTTGATATTTTCGGCATGATGCAAAAACTTTAAGATTTGTTGATGTAACTCTGCTAGAATTTGGCTAGGATTTATGTTTCCATCCTTTACAATTCCATTTAATAAAGTATGTCCAATTAAGGACATTAATGCCCCAGGTACGCCATGTCCAGTACAATCAATGACTGCCACTAAATACCCCCCTTGAAATTCATGTATCCAATAAAAATCACCTGAGACGATATCCTTCGGACGATAAATAAGTAAATGCTCACCTATAATTCGTTGTAACTTCTGAGGTGACGGCAAAATACTTTCTTGTATCTTCTTGGCATATTGAATACTAGAAGTGATATGTTGATTTTTTTCATGAATAATAAAGAATGCCCGCTCTAGTTCTTCATTTTTGAGCTGGATATGTGTATTGGCTTTTTGGAGAGCTTGAGCTTGGATTTTATTTTTCTTAATTTGTTGTTCTAATCTTTCTAAATTTCTTGCTTGCGTCTCCGAGAGTGTTTCTAATTTTTCTTTTTGTTGAATAATGCCTTTTGCTTTTTGATATACCTTTTCTTCAAGTTGTTCATTAAGTTCAGTCAGTTGATTAATTAAGGTTCGATTTTCCTTTTTGAGTTGATAGGACTTAAACGCATTTTCAAGCTCAATTTGCATTTCGGTTTCCCCCCAAGGCTTGGTAAAATAGCGATACAATCGACATTCATTAATTGCCTGAGCAATCACATTGATATCACTATATCCTGTCAAGATAATTCGCATCATGTGCGGATAATCATCTCGAATGGCATAAAGCAAATCTAAACCAGTCATTTCAGGCATTCGTTGATCAGTAATGAGCATATCGAATGGTCGGTCTTGCAATAACTGTAAGGCTTCGGTTCCTGATAAGGCAGTAGTAATTGTATATCTTCTACGAAAAGCAGACTTGAATACCCGTAAATTTTGGGCTTCATCATCCACATACAAAATACTGTAAATAAGTTTCATACAAAATTATTAGGGATTGAAGATAAATTATGTTGGGGTATTGTCAAAATTAATTTTCACGCCCATTACTAAAATATCATCTACCTGTCGATTTTTACCTTGCCAATCTGCCAATACAAGTTGTAGTTCTTCATTTTGTGTTTGCATGGGTTCTTGGTAAATTTTGAAGAATAATTTTTTTAAATTTTTTGACATAAACTTACGTCGATATTTTCCTCCAAATTGATCTTGATACCCATCCGAAAACATATATAAAAGGGTCGGCTTCGAAATATCTACGGTAGAAGTGTCAAAGATACGTTCCATTTCTTTTTGATGTCCCCCAATCGGGTATTTATTCCCTTTGATTTCGTGCATTTGGTCTTCTTGGATATAAACTAAATGGCTTCTTGCTCCCGCGAATTCTAATTCTTGGTATTTTTCGTCAATGACACACAGAGAAACTTCCATTCCATCTCGATTAGTAGTTTGATCTTGTCGTAGTGTTTTTCGTACTCCGTCATGTAGCTCGTACAATAAATATTCAGGGGTAGTGATGCCTAACATATTTATCAAACCGTGTAATAATTGATTCCCAATCATACTCATCATCGCCCCTGGTATACCATGCCCTGTACAATCCGCTACTACTAGAATCAATCGATGATTCTTTTTACTAATCCAATAAAAATCACCTGAAACCACATCACGAGGCTTATAAAAAATGAAATGCTCAGGCATAAATTGAGCATACTCGTCTTCATGTGGAAGCATTGCCTCTTGAATTCGAGAAGCATAAATCATACTATCCAACATGGCTTTATTTTGCTTTTCGAGAAGCTCTTGCGTAATCCGAATTTCTTCTTCAAGGAGTTTCCGTTGAGTGATCACATACCGAATTGATAAATAACGATAAACCTCTCCTTTATCATTCAAAATCGGATTGATCACCGAATCAACCCAATACAGCTCTCCACTCTTTTTACGATTGCACACCTCACCGCGCCATGCTTTTCCAGCATTAACAGTACTCCACATTACTGCCCAAAATTCTTCAGAATGCAAGTCAGAACCTACAATATTATGATTTTCACCAATAAGTTCTTCACGAGTATATTGTGACACATTACAAAACATCTCATTCGCTTCAATAATATTTCCTTCCCTATTTCCAATCGAAATCAACGCACTAGAATTAAGAGCTTTCCAAAGTTCTTTTTGGTCGTTCAATGCCCTAGCAAGGACTTTCTCTTGAGTTGCCAATTTAGCATTAATCGTTTTGAGTTCTTTTTCTCGCTCAATGCGTTCTGTGACATCTGATTCAATAGCAATAAAATTAGTTAGTTTATTGCGTTGATTTAAAATAGGAGTAATACTTAAATGTATCCAATAAGGCTTACCATTTTTATGATAATTAAGAACATCTGCCTCAATAGGTTGGGCTTCCTGAAGATTTTTACGAATTAACTTTATAGTATCTCGATTTGTATTTCTACCTTGAAGAAGATGCCCTGGTTTTCGCCCAAGAATTTCTTCGGTCTGATAACCTGAAATGTCTGTAAATCCCTGATTTACCCATTCGACTATTCCATCTGCATTAGTAATAATGACAGCATTAGTGGTTTTTTCAGCTACTAAGGATAAACGCTCTAATTGAGCTTGACTATCACGCAATTTGAGGAGTGTCTCAGCTAAAATATTTTCTCCATTTTGGAGATCTTGGATAAAAGCATCTCGTTCGTATTCGTGAGTAAGTAACTTGGCATTCTTTACACGAAGTTCTTCGGCTTGTTGGCGTAATTCTTCCTCAGAAGTTTGTAATTTCTCAGTTGTTTCTTTGAGCTGTTCTTCGGATTCCTTGAGTTCAGTATAGAGTTTCTGGAGCTTAAAGTTCTGAATAAGCATCTCTTTCTCTGATTCTAATAATTTCCGATTTTTGGTCTCTAATTTTTGTATTGTTTTTTCGATAGATTTTCGAGCATAAAGCCATATCAGAGCTGCTCCTAAAATGACCACACCTAATGTAAGTATCAAAAAAAACGTTTCTTCTTTTCGGGTGAGATAACTTTCTTCTTGCATATTTTCCCCGTAGGCTTGGGTAATCTGATCTGCAAATTCTAAGAAATAGGTCTCATTTTCAAGGATATTATTCGTTTGTTGTTCAATATCTTTGGGAGTGAGATGCCCAACTCTAAAGAGAACAATTATTTTTTGGCATGCTTGTTCAATTATTTGATAATGTGGTAGTTGTTGCTGATAATATTTTTTGACTTCGGAAGAGTTATGGGTATAATTGCTGAGTAAAGTGTGTGTTTTTGTCCATTCCTGAACAATTTGTTCAAATTTAGGGATCGTATTTTGAAGTGTTTTTTTGGCATTTTCTGTAGTATCAGTATAACGAATTTGCAACGCCCATTTTGCAATTTCTTGACTATAAGTACGCTGTCTACCAGCCACATCTAAGATATTCCGATTCTCTAATACTTGAGTTGTAGGAGTATCCGAGATAAGCCATTGTCCAAAAGCCAACGCAATAAAAGCCACCATCAGTAAAACGAATGCAAGATATAATGCCGATAACTGTGATAGTTTTAGTGCCATAACTCCTTGGAGGTCATTTTTGTGAGTCGCAAAATACGATTTGCCATGAAGAAAGTAAAATTTTTAGGGTTGTAACCTCTTGGTTTAAAGATTTTGATTATCATTGGTTTTAATTCAAGCAGGTCTGCTCGTTCTCAAAAATACGATTTTTTAGTCAAAAAAAAATCCACTTCAGACTATGTTCTCTTTTTCTGATGTTTTACTGGAAGCCATACCGTAAATATTGTTCCCTCCTCAAGGACACTCTCAACACTAATGTCACCATGATGTTCTTCCACAATTCCATGAATGATGGATAAACCGAGTCCTGTTCCTTCACCGACTTCCTTAGTCGTGAAAAATGGCTCAAAAATATGCTTTTGGGTTTCAGCATCCATTCCCTCGCCTGTATCTTGAATAGAAATCTTTACATAAACTTTGCCAGCTTTCTGGGCTTGAGTTGTTCCAATCGTAATTGTCCCTTTATCAGGAATCGCTTGAATAGCATTAATCAACAAATTCATAAATACCTGATTAATTTTCCCAGGGAAACATTCGATTTTGGGTAAATCACAGGCATAATTTTTAACTACTTCAATCCTATGTTTTAATTGGTTATTTATAATAACTAATGTAACTTCCAAATTTTTGTGGATATCAATGAGTTTCAAAGCATCCTCATCTAAGCGGGCAAATGTTCGTAAACCTGTTACAATTTCGGCAGTACGATCTGCTCCTGTTTTAATATCTACAAGCAAGTTATCGGTTTCCTCTAACAAAAATTCAAAATCAATAGTATCCTTAAAAGCTCGAATCTCTTGTATAATTTGCGCTTTAAAATTGGGTTCGAATTGGATGTATTTTCCGAACATGGCTTTAATATCTTCATAATTTTGGCGCAAGGCATATACACCACCCGAAATAAAATTCACAGGATTATTTATCTCATGTGCAATACCTGCGGTAAGTTGTCCTAGTCCTGCCATTTTTTCAGATTGTACAAGTTGAGTCTGGGCTTCTTGAAGTTCTAGTAGTGTTTTTTGGAGTTTATTTTTACTATCTGTTTCTGTAATGAGTGCTTTTTCTATGCGTTTATGGGACTCGGCTAAAGCTTCATTCAGCACACGCAATTCTTCACCTGCCGTAATCAATTCTTGGTTTTGTTCTATGATTCGCTGTTCGGCTTCCTTGGCTTCAGTAATATCCCAATTTACGCCAATTACCCTCTGGGATTGCCCAGTTGCATCATAAAATACATTGGCGATGACTCTGATGTATCGGGTATCTTTCTTTCGGGTAATCCGAAATTCTGCATTTAGGTTTTGTTTTCGGAGCAATGTATTATGGAAAGTCTCACTCATTCGCTCTTTATCCGCAGGCAATACTCTATTTTCCCAATCAGCATAAGAGAGAATCTCTCCCTGATTTTTGATACCATATATATCAAACATCTGATTATCCCAAATTAACTTATCATCTTGTATTTGATATTCCCAAATACCAATTTTAGCACTCTGGGTTGCTATTTCGAGCCGTTCGGTTACATCTCGCAATTTCTTCTCTGCCTCTCTTTGTTCAGTAACATTTCGGACAATAGCCGTAATTTCTTGTAAACCAGATTTCACAATACGAGCTTCATAGGTTTTTAAGCGTTTTTCTTCTACGGAGGGGGCTTGATACTCGATAGTCTGTAACTCATTAGTTTCAATGGCTTGAGTAATAGCTTTTTTAATATCTTGGCGTATCTCGTTAGGAAATGGTGTTTGATCAATATTTGTCCCAATAATTTGCTCAATTGGCAATAAAGTGACTCCTTGTTCGGCTCTAAAATCCAAATATGTTCCTTCGCTATTCATTCGAAACATCATATCAGGAATAGCACTCAAAAGACTTTCTTTATCCTCTTCACTTTGTTTAATTTTTTCTAAAAATCGTTTTCGCTCAGTAATGTCTGTCACATTAAGTGAAACGGCAAAAACTTCTCCCTCTTCATTATAAGCGGGCATATAACGGATTAATGCCCAAAGATTAATTTTTTTGTGTAAGATATTTTGCTCAATTTCAATAGTTTCTCCTGCTATACAACGCTCAAAATGAATCTGGAATGTTTCGAATAATTCAGGTATTTGATAGTCTTTCAAATTAGCTCCTACTTCGATTTTCTTCTCTAACCCGTGTTCAATGATTCCTTGTGCTACATTATTCATGGCTAAAATTTGATACATCTTATCTACCAATAAATAAGCATCTACTGAACTATTGAAATGTGCCTGTAAAACATATTCAGATTGGCGTAATTTGTCTTCAGCTTCAATACGAGGCGTAATATCAAACCGAATCGCAAGGAATTTTTCGGGGCGACCTTCTGTATCAAAAAATGGAATGATAGTCGAATCTACCCAATATAAAGTACCATCTTTTGCTCGATTTCGAATAGTGCCTCGCCAAGGTTTACGGACAATCGTGTACCACATATCCTGAAAGAATTTTTTAGGATGATAACCCGAATTCAAAATCTGGTGATCTTGTCCCAAAAGCTCTTTTCGAGTATATCTTGAGATTTCACAAAACTTATCATTGACATAGGTAATTCTCCCTCTTGCATCCGTAATTGCCACGATAGCCGCTAAATCTAAAGCTAATTTCTGAGTTGATAATTCTTGATTAAGTAATTGTAATTCTAATTTTTGATTCCCTAAATCCGAATTTAATTCTATTAGTTTTTCTTCAGAGGCTCGTAATTCTTCATTACTTGTTTGTAAGCGTTGATTAATTTGTTGAACATGATTTTCTGCCTCTATTCGAACAAGCAATCCACTGACCCATTGCGCCAAGATCATGAGGTATTCTTTTTCGTATTCGGAAAACTCATCACGTGGTCTCGGAGAGGAAAAGTTGATTGTTCCGTAGCGTTTTCCATTTACCCAAAGTGGCATTCCGATATAAGCCTCTAGTTGAAAATTTTTATAACACGGATGCCGATGATAGCGTGAATTTTTCATACTATGAATAGCAATAATATCATCATGCGAATAGGTAATACTACAATAGGTATTTTTGAAATCGAAACTCGTTCCTATTTGTAACCCCATATTTGGGTCAGCTGAATAAAAATCAACAACAATGTAATCGTTTCCTTCAATTTTACTTATAATAGCGAGTTCTAAATCAAAGATTTCGGTTAGAGCTTGGAGTGCATATTTGATTTGATGTTGAAGATTTCCCGATACACGAGATGTAATCTTATAGATTTTTTTGGTATTGTCTTGGGCTTGTAATAATTTTTGTTGTGACGCTTGAAGCTGACTGTTCATACTCCTCAATTCCTCATTCATTTGCTTCATTTTTTCGGATGCTTCTTGTTTTTCATTTACATTCTGTGCCAATAATACGCCGCCATAAACTTGCCCATTCTCATGAGTCAAGGGAATAATCTGGATTTGATACCATTGTTTTTCTAAATATAAATCCTCTTGAGTAGCTTGTCCGAGTAAGGCTTGTTTAAAATAAGGATGTAAAACTTTAGCACTCAAATTATCGAAGGCATCCTCAAGTGTTAAGCCCTCATAATCAGTAAAGGTTTTTCCTTTTTTCAACATCTCCTTTCCACGTACTAAAATAAACCGCATCTTTTGGTCAAACATAAAGACATCAGTATTCGGAATATTAGAAACCATCAAATGATAACGAGTTTCACTATCTTGTAGAGCAGACTCCGTTTCCTTACGATCAGTAATATCTCGAATTAATAATGCAATTTGAGCTTTGCGCGGTGTATAAGCCAGAATCTCAAGATATTTCTTTAGTGGTTTAAAAAAGAGTTCAAACTGAACGACTTCACCTCGTAGTACTTTGATAGTCAGTTCTTTGTAAGGTGATTTTGAAAAATCGAAATAAGAAAAAACATCCTGAAAAGCTTTACCTTGCACCGCTTCGGCATCTAAGTTCATGATTTCCTCGAAAGACGAATTCACTTCCTGAATAATTTCCTGCCTGCCTTTTTCAGTTTCCTGAAGATTGATCAGAACAAAGCCCGAAGCCATATTTCGGAACAAGGAGCGGTATTTTTCTTCATTTTCAGCAAGTGCTTGTTGGGCATTTTTGCGGTCATTTATATCTGCAATATTCACTAATAAACCCTCTACCTCCCGCTTTTTCCCAAAAACAGGAATCAAACGGTATTGTAACCAAAGTGTCCGTGAATGTAGGGTTTGAATTTGGTATTCTGCCGTAATAGGCTCTCCTTCAAATGAATAAGCAATATGTTCCTGAAATTCAGTAAAGTATTCTTTAGGAATAATATCATAAATACTCATTTTTTCTTCCATCGTTATGCCTTGAGTAACCCGCATCAGGGCTTGAGCTTTTCGATTAAAAAACTGAATTTGACCTTTGGAATCCAATAGAATAAAAGATTGGGTCGTATTATCTAGTACAATTTCAAGTTTCTTTTTGACTTCGGAGATTTTTTCATTTAGATAACTAAGTCCATTATTTGCCGAAGTCAATTCTTGGTTATTTTCTTTGAGGCGGTTATTGAGATAAGCCAATTCCTTATTTTTTGCCGATTGTGTTCGATAGGTAAGATAGGCTATTGCTATTACAAGCAATCCAAGCAGGCTGGTAGTGAGTAGTCCTGTGAATTTTGAAATGGCGACTTTCTCCTGATTTTCAGCTTTATATTGGCGTATAATTTCATCAGAAATAATTAAGAATAACTGTTCATGTTTAAGAATTTTTTCGGTACAAATTTTCATCTGTTGTATATCAGGAAAAGTTAATAAACGCCGTGAACATCGTAGAATTTCTTGAAAATGAGGCTCTTTCTGTATATATAATTTTTTAATTTTATGACTGTTTTGATAGGTAGTACCGATGCTTTCTTGCCCACTCACCAAATGAATATGACTATTTTCCCACTCTTCGGCAAGTTGTTGTAATTTCTCAAAATCTTTCTCAGACATCTGGTGGGCATGGGCTTTGATTTTCCACGCATATTTGGCAATGTTTTGACTAATCATACGCTGGTGAACCGCCAAATTAATCACCTCTGAACTGTACATTTGGTCTGCGATTACCTTCTGAGCAACAAATTCTGAGATAATTAAAAATAGCATCAAACTGCCAAAAATTAACCAACGCAGTTTTGTCTGTTTGGATAGTAATTTATTTACAATGAGTTTCATACACTCAAACTATTTGAAGGAAAACTCCTGATATTTAGGATAATATAATCAATCTGTATAATAAATATGTGTAATCAATCAAAAAACAAAACGAAGTAGATTCTTTGTTTTGATATCTTCAAAAAAATCAATAAAATGGGAAGGAATCGGGCTACTAAAAATTAACTAAGCAGTGAGCTATAAAGTATAAGCAAAAATACAATTTTCTGTCCAAAAAAGTTAGTAATCATAAATTTTATCTCTTACTAGAGAACGGACTTCAGATTAAATTAGTATTTATAAAAGAAATTAAAAAAAATAACCTTATAGATTCAAATTCGTCAAATCATCGCTCAGCAACCAATAATCCAGA
This sequence comes from Cytophagales bacterium UBA2561, assembly GCA_002340355.1. Taxonomy (GTDB): domain Bacteria; phylum Bacteroidota; class Bacteroidia; order Cytophagales; family Thermoflexibacteraceae; genus UBA2561. The sequence goes on along the minus strand of DDLX01000043.1, from coordinate 13,384 downwards.
ATTTGTAATAAATTAAGTAATTATTTATATTTAATCTATATTAATTTTAATAAAATTATTATGCCAAACGGCTCTAACAATACTTATAGCTTAATGAACTAACTGCTAATTGATTCAGTGAGCTACATACTCCCTTTATATTGATAAACAATAAGGTATGCTTACTTCTTACCAGATTTATGGACTTATTTTAAATATATTTATAAAACAAGATCATGTGAGATAGACTATTGATGTGAGGTTATTGTTTCAAAACTAGCTGGTATCTATTTATAATCGCATTATTTATTTAGGTTCTAAAACAATAAATGGAATAATCATTTCTTCCATCGAAACGCCACCATGTTGGAAAGTATCTCGATAGTATTTGACGTAATGATTATAGTTATTCGGATAAGCAAAAAAGTAGTCTTCAGTTGCAAAAACATAACTCGAAGTTAGGTTGCCTTGTGGCAAACAAAGACGGTCTGGTTTCTTACAGATATAGACATTGCGAGTATCATAGTTCAAATTTTTCCCGTGTTTATATCGTAAATTGGTGTTCGTATGACGATCTCCAATAATTTTGTAAGGACGTTTGGTACGAATTGTACCATGATCAGTTGTTAAAATTAATTTGTACCCCCTCTCGGCAATTAATTTCATCATTTCCAGACAAGAGGAATGCGAAAACCACGATTTTGTCAAAGATCGATATGCCCCTTCATCAGGAGCCAATTCCCGAATCATATTCATATCCGTTCGGGCATGCGAAAGCATATCTACGAAGTTATAAACAATTGCATTTAGTTGGTTATGAAGTAGGTTCTGAAAATTATCAACTAAATTTTTACCTTGATTGGCATGAATGATTTTATTATAAGAAAATCGAATTGGCAACTCATATTCTTCTAATTGGACGCGTAGGAAGTCTTCTTCATGATTATTTTTCGAGCCTTCAAGTTCATCTCCCCAATATTCAGGATGATATTCCTGCATTTCTTTGGGGGTTAATCCCGAAAAAATAGCATTACGTGCATAAGCTGTTGTGGTAGGTAAAATGGAATAGTAGGTACTTTCCTCAACAACATTAAACAAATTATTAATCGTTGGTGCCAGTATGCGCCATTGGTCAAAACGCAAATTATCCATCAAAATAAAAAACAAAGGCTGATCGGCTTGCAAGTGTGGAAAGACCTTTTCGTACATCAAATCATGCGATAAGACGGGTGCAGGAACATCATCATTTAACCACGATTCATAGTTTTCAGCAATAAATTTTGAGAAATTCGCATTGGCTTCATCTTTCTGCATTTCAATCACTTCCTCCATGCTTTGCTCAATTGTGTCTTCGATTTCTAGTTCCCAATACACTAATTTCTTATAGACTTCTGCCCACTCCTGAAAATCCATTTCTTCACTAAATGCCATACTAATTGCCCGAAATTCTTGCTGATAATTCCGATTTGTTTTTTCGGTCACGAGTGTTTGGCGTTGTAAAATCTTTTTTGCTGAAAGTAATATTTGATTGGGATTCAGGGGCTTAATGAGATAATCGGCAATTTTAGCTCCAATCGCCTCCTCCATAATGTATTCTTCTTCGCTCTTGGTAATCATCACGACAGGAATATGGGGCTGAGTCGCTTTGATTTGTTCCAGAGTTTCCAAGCCTGTCATACCTGGCATATTTTCATCTAAAAAGATCAGGTCAAAGGGAGTTTCCTTAATTTGGTCTAAGGCATCAGCTCCACTATTGACAGGGGTGATATCATAGCCTTTTTTGGTCAGAAACAAAATATGAGGTTTGAGCAAATCAATTTCGTCATCTGCCCACAAAATACTATATCGTTGCATAGAAGATTTGACTTTATTGGTCAATGATAGTTTTGGTATTTTTATTTAATTCGGATTCCCAAAATACAGTAAAATTTTGGAAATTAGGATTTCTCAGAAGATTTTTACTATTTTTTTAGTTAAATTTTAAATTTATTAAGTTTTATTTATTGGATAAGTTGCTTAGTTAATAATTTTTATATCGTTTATAAGGTTGGGCTTTTGTGAACAGTTGAGGCAAACAATATTATGAATAACCGATGAATTTATGTTTATATTTTTAGAGAAAGAATTTATATTTAAGTCATATAATCCTATGATTTCTGCTATTCTTTCATTTACAGAATTATTTTTTGATAACATTTTTACAAGACATTTTCCGAGATACTTTGGGATATTGTTTTTTAATATTATTGTTGCATATATATACTTATAGAAAGAGCTGTTATTTTTTTATTTTATCCTTATTTTGAATATCGTAGATTTCTACCTTTAATCTATTAACTTCCCTTTTAAGAGCCTCTATTTTTTCGTCTTTCTTGTCTTTTCTGTTGTTAGATTGAAGTCCCTGATCAAGATGTTGCAAATCTATTTCTTCTACACGATCTAAATAATAAAATACTTCTGCAATATTAATATCCAATTCATTACAAATATCTATAAGTAACTGAAGTTTAGGAAAACGTTTACCATTTTCAATTTCTGTTAGTCCACTTTGGCTTCTTGGGACTTTGGTTGCTAAAGCCTTAACAGATAAGCCTTTCTTTTCTCGAAAAAATTTTATCAATTTGCCTAAATTTTCCTTAGTTACCATCTTTCAAATAGATTTATTTTGATTTTCTAATCTAAAAATTTGTTTTCAATCTAATAAGTAGATATATTTGTATATGAGTTCTAATAAAAAAGAAGAAACGAATGCCACAAATCTGGGCAAAATAATATTTAGCAAATATACTAATAAAATTAATCATAAGATTTTTTCTTTTAGCTATCTTAACTCAATTAGTAAGGGTTTATAAAAACTTTCTTTTTGGTGGAAATGGTCTTAAAAGAAGCTGTCGAATAAATAAGTTTTAAACGAAAATATGAAAAACAGCATTTAAGTGCGTTTAAACGATAGCCTATAATGCCCTGAACACCCCTGAAATACAAACCCTCTGAAACGAATTAAAGAATCTTAAAGAGTATCAAACCTGAACATGAACCTGAACATTTTGTTTAGGTTGGTGAATTTACCGTTATATTTCTTCTTTGTTTTGTTATATCGCTATTTTTTAGCTGAAAGCTGGTCTAATATCTTGTATAGCTTATTTTTTTCTTCTATTAATAATGTGTTTTGTTCCTCTAATTTATTTATTTGCGTCTGCAATTCATTCACTTTTGTATCTTCTTTTTGCTCTATCTGCCTGTCCGTAGTTGATATGTTTCTCCGAACTTCTTTTTTGCAAACATTTAATTTTTTATAATCGTCAAATAATAACCAATAAGCATCAATATCATTAAATGTTGTCAGTATTCTAATGATAATATCATAGCTTGGTGGGTTTTTCTTATACTCTGGAGCATCTTTTGTGCCTACGTTTCTACCTTTTACTATATTTTGTATTTTGGTAGAATCAACGCCTATTTTTCTAGCAAATGAACGCTTATTCAAACCTTTAGAGGTTATTAAATACTGAATTCTATCATTGATATTTTTCATTTCTATGGATACAAATGTTTTTTTAAAAAAAATAACGAGGATTGTTTGTTTTATGCAGACATTTGTTTGTATGTTTGCAGACATATACTTATAAAAAGAAATACAATAGTTCGTATATTTTGTTATTAATATAATTTCCTAAAATCGGAATATATTATTAATCAATCACTTACGTAGCGTGGAGTTTGCGAACCCCATGCTATGGAAATAAATAATAATTTTTTGAAAATCAATATATTAACACTCAAAGAGTTTAAAAATCTTAGAGAGTTAGGCAAAACATACGAACTATTGAAATTTGGTAGAGCTAAATAAACTTTTCCAAAGATAAGATTCCCTAATCATTTTTTAAATTCTAAAAACATGAAAAACGTAACCCAAACGGAAATTTTAGCCGAAGATTTTATTTCATTTCTGCAAACCTATGAATTAGATGATTATTCTGAACTTTTGTATGATGCACTTTATTGTTTGGTTACTGAGGGCGAACCCAGTGACCGTAAACAATTGATTTATCATGCGTTGTACAGTATTCGAGTTTATTTAGATAGATGCAAAAAAGAATATTTAGCTGTCGAGGAGAAAAAAGAAATTTTGGAATAAGTTTTTAAACCCGTCAAATTTTTAAGAATCTGACGGGTTTATTGGATTAGAACATCTTATTTGGCTTCCATAAAAGGATAACGGTAGTCGGTTGGTGAAACAAAAGTTTCTTTAACAGTTCGAGCAGAAACCCATCGTAATAAGTTCATCATTGCTCCTGCTTTATCATTAGTTCCTGAACCTCTGGCACCGCCAAATGGTTGCTGACCAACGACCGCTCCCGTAGGTTTATCATTAATATAAAAATTACCTGCTGCATTCTCTAACTTCTTGTATGCCAAGTCAATCGCATACCGATCTTTAGCAAAAATTGAACCTGTAAGCGCATAAGGTGAAGTTTCGTCTACGAGCCGTAAGGTATCTTCATAACGACTTTCATGATAAACATAAATCGTCAAAACGGGACCGAAAATCTCTTCCTGCATGGTGGTATAGAGTGGATCTTCGACCTTCAAAACAGTCGGTTCAATGAAGTATCCTTCTGACTTATCATAAGTTCCACCTGCCAAAATTTCTACTTGATCTTCTTTGGCTTGGTCAATATATTTAGTGATTTTATCAAAGGCTTTTTCATCAATGACAGCATTGACGAAATTGGTAAAATCTTCGGGAGTTCCTGTTTTGATTTGAGCTAAATCGGCGAGCAAATATTTTTTGACCTCTTCCCAAAGATTAGAAGGAATATAAGCCCTTGAAGCGGCGGAACATTTCTGCCCCTGAAACTCAAATGCACCTCGCACTAATCCCGTAGCAACTGCCTTAGGATCTGCCGAATGGTGTACCATGACAAAGTCTTTACCACCTGTTTCGCCTACAATTCGGGGGTACGTTTTGTATTTGTGAATATTTTCACCAATAGTTTTCCAGAGATGTTGAAAAACGCCTGTGCTTCCTGTAAAATGCAAGGCAGAAAAATCAGGATGTTGAAAAACAACTTCACCCGCTTCGGGTCCATCGACATACACCAAATTAATCACGCCATCAGGAACGCCCGCTTCTTGGAAAACTTCCATTAAGACATGAGCCGAATAAATTTGTGTATCTGCGGGTTTCCAAACTACTGTATTCCCCATCAAAGCAGGAGCCGCAGGCAAATTTCCTGCAATTGCCGTAAAATTAAAAGGTGTAATTGCAAATACAAATCCCTCTAATGGTCTGTAATCCAATCGATTCCAAATACCAGCCGAAGACTCAGGTTGTTGAGCATAGATTTCGGTCATGTATTTCACATTGAAGCGCAAAAAATCAATGATCTCACAAGCCGAATCAATTTCTGCCTGAAAAATATTTTTGGATTGTGCCAACATCGTTGCCGCATTAATTTTGGCTCGGTAGGGTCCTGCTAGTAGGTCGGCGGCACGCAAAAAAATGGAAGCTCGTTGTTCCCACGATAAGGCGTTCCATTGGGCTTTGGCATTAAGAGCGGCATTAATGGCTTGTCGTACATCCGTTTTATCACCTTGATTGAAATAGCCTAAGATGTGTTGATGGTCATAAGGTGGCGAAATCCGAACCTTATTATCGGTATAGACTTCCTCCCCCCCGATAACCATCGGAATATCCATCGTTTGGCTTTTCATTTCTGCCAATACTTTTTTGAAAGCCTGTTTTTCAGGTGACCCTTCTCGGTATTCTTTGATGGGTTCGTTAGTAGGAGTGGGGACGTTAAAAAATCCTTTGTTCATTGGTTTTGGTTATTTTTTTAGCGTTCAAATAAGGATTAATAGTTCGTAAATTTTTTGTTACTATAATTTTCTTAAATCATAATATATTATTAACCAATTACTTACGTGGCGTAGGATTTGCAAACCCTACTATGGAAATAAATATTAATTTCCAATAAGTTAATATATTAATTTGCAAACTATTGATAAGAATTAAACTTGTGCTTTTTAGGGTATGTTGCCCTACTAAAATTGGTTTTATTTTAGAATTAAAAAAGAAAAAGTGTAAATTTTGATGATCTTAAAATATTCAAAATTTACACTTTTTGATTGAAAAATTTTTTCTTCGTAAAATTAAAAAAATCTTTAGAGAATTTCTTGTGGTTGAAAACTTAGCTTAAAGTGTTTTTTGACTTGATGAATTTTCCTTGAAAAGAGAAGGCACTCGACTTAAAGGTCTTATTCATCGTGTTAAATATTTTTATGTATATTTCTTTTCAGTTGATTCGCAAAATACTAGGATGGGTTAGGTAAAAATAAATCTGTGAAAGTAAATTTTTTCCCACTAAACAAGCCTTTGTCACTTAGTTTCAAATCGGGAATGACCAACAAAGCCATAAAAGCTAAGGTCATAAATGGCGCACCCAAAGTACATCCTTTTGATTTGACAAAAGCATCCATCTTTTTATATTTTTCGGCAACTGTATAGCCATCTTCAGGACTCATAATTCCTGCAACTGGTAAAGGTAAAATCCATTCTTCAGAACCAAAAACAGCCGAAATACCTCCCTGATTTTCAATTACTAAGTTTACAGCTCGGCAAAGTTCTATATCTGTAGTCCCAACTGCTGTAATGTTGTGAGAATCATGCCCCACTGAGGAAGCAATTGCTCCTGATTTTAATCCAAAATTTTTGATAAATGCTAAACTTGGTTCGGCATTTTCGTAGCGATTGACTACAGCTAGCTTCAAAATATCATTTTTAAGATCAGCAATGGCTTTCCCGTCTTCGATTTTTGCTTGAGTTATAATTTCATTTGTAATTAGCTCACCATCAAGAGCTTCAATGACTCTAATTTTATTGGATTGCGCCAAAATTTCAAATTGAGACGGAATCTTACTATTAGTCTGAAATTGATTTAGAATTTCAGATTTGACTGAATTGATGAACGACTTTCCATTTTCAGCTACTTTTTCACCGTTGATATAAGTAGCTAATACCTTGAAATTCTGTAAATTATCAACTAAAATAAAGTCAGCAGGATCTCCGATTCGGATTTGTCCAACTTCCAAATTATAATGCGAAATAGGATTTAGACAAGCGCACTGTAACACCTTAAACACATCAATGCCACGTTCCACAGCCCTGATAACCAACTGGTTAATATGACCTTCTACCAAATTATCAGGGTGTTTATCGTCCGAACAAAACATGATGTTTTCGTAATGTTCAGGGATTAAATCGACTAGAGCTTCAAAATTTTTAGCAGCACTTCCTTCCCGAATTAAAATTTTCATCCCTGCCTTTAATTTTTCGAGTGCTTCTTCTTTCGTAACACACTCATGATCAGTTGAAATACCAGCCGAAGCATATTTAATAATGTCCTCGCCCTCTACGGCTGGAGCGTGTCCATCAATGACTTTGCCATATTTTTTAGCCACCTCGATTTTGGACATTACTAGCTCATCATCAAATAAAACCCCTGGATAATTCATCATCTCCGCCAAGTACTTGATACTTTTTTCTGATTCAAAAAGTTCAGTGATATCTTCGGCAGTAATCGTGGCTCCTGCTGTTTCGAAGGGAGTGGCAGGGACACAAGAAGGCGCACCAAAATAAAACTTAAAGGGTACTTTTTCTCCATTTCGAATCATAAATCGAACTCCTTTTACACCCAATACGTTTCCTATTTCGTGGGGGTCAGAAACGGTAGCTATTGTTCCATGTGGAACAGCTAAACGAGCAAACTCAGAGGGAATAATCATCGAACTTTCGACATGAACATGGGCATCAATAAAGCCCATAATCAGGTAATTATCAGCTAATTCGGTATAATTTTCTATATTTTTAATAATGCCATTTTCAACAAACAAACGAACAGGCTGAATCGTTCTTTCAGCAATATTCACCCAATTTGTTCGTAGTATAAAGGAATGATTTAGAGACGACATTAGATGTTTTTTTGAATATAAATTAAATATTATAATTGGTTTAGAATCAAGTATGAAAAAGTATATTTTTGGGCTAATTCTGGCATTATCGGTAAGTTTGGTGTTGCCTGCGTGTTCGGGAAAAGCTCGGCTTACAGCAAGCGGTTATAAACAAAAACCCAAAAAGACCAACAAAGACGTACGAAAACTCAAGCGTGTTCGGCTTTGGTAAAACCCATTTGATGTCTTGAATTCTAAGATTAAAGATATGAAAAAAAAGAAATTTTGGCTTCTTTCTGGAATTTTATGTTGTTTTTTGTGGATAGGGACAGGCTGTTATCACAATCCCCGAACTCCTTGGACTCCCGGAAAATGGCTACACAAACCTGTCGATTACGGAAGTCATAAGAAAAGAAATCCTAAGCGTCCAAGTGATAGACGCATGAAAAAACGGTAAAAAAATGAACCCTATCAAAAGATTCACTCAAAAATATTTTCGCGCTCATTTTAGCAAACGAGTTGGTATTTTACTACTCATCTTATTGCCTTTGTTGGCGGATAGCTCATGTGCATCAAAGAAAGGCATTCGGAGAGGCAAAGCCATTCCTTGCCCATTTAAGGATTGTTAGTTTCTAGGATTAATCCGATAATCATAGCACTTTTGTGTTTTGAGGCGCACTTTAATCTCCCAAAAATGACTGCATCCGCCTTGTGACTGGACAATTTTTTGTTTCCAAGTTGGGAAGAAGTATGTTTCAGACTCTAAGAAAGCTAAGATTCGAACAACTTTCCGCCCTTTTTCATCTAATTCACCAAGATATTGACGTTTATATTTTCGTAATTTCCGATGAATATAGGGGCATTCTCCTCCCTGATTAGGAAGAGATCTTTTGCGCCGTTGTTTTTCCATAAACCAAGTTAAAGCTTCTTCGGCATGAATAATGTCTTGTGGAGAAAGCTTAATTTGGGCAGAGTATTGATTAAAAATTACCCCTTGATAATCAGACTTTTTTAGGAAAATGGTCGTATCTGACAAGATTTCTTGGGCTTGCAGTTTTCCCAAAATTCCACCTAAAAACAACCCCCAACAGAAAATAAATTGAATTTTCAAAACCAAAGTATTTTAACCAACTTGTTCAGAAGCATGAATTTCTAAGAATTCTAAGATAGGCTCATAATTACTACACAAATTCAAAGCTTCTCGAAATCTTGCTGCAGCTCCTTGTTCATCACCATTTTGCCAATGTGCCAATCCATGATTATAATAAAATCCTGGGTGCATATTGTTTCGTAATAAAATCAATGTATAGAGTTGATCAGCTTTAGCAATATTACCATCTTGTGCTAGTTGGTTAGCTCGTGCTAATTGTGGGAAGCTTGGATTTTTTCCTCGTCCAGCTCGGTAAAGTGTCCATAAGTTGAAGGGAACTCCAACTAAAAATGGAGCATTGTATTTAAGTATTGGTTGAGTAATTCGTTCAGCACAGGTATCACAACAATAACGCTTTTTCCTAAAGATTTTTCCTTCAGGAAAGGCATAAAAATGTACTTCTTGGTGGGAACGTATGCGCCCATAATAATTACATTCGGGACAAATACCATGCTCTTCTGTTCCTGAAATAGGCATTCCTTTACTTTCAAAAATGGAATCGCAGTAATTACAATATGTTAAAGGAGTTGGTTTATAGTAACTTACATCTATTTCAGAATAACAATTCGGACATTTAGCAGAGCGGAATTCGTGATGTTGTCCTTCGTTTCTCAATTCTTGTTCACGAACTTTGATACTGATTTGAGATACTTTTTGGTCAATTGTACTTTTGACATCTTTGGCTAGTTCAGCCCCTCCTGTTGTTCGAATAACAATGCTATGTGTACCTTCTAATATATGTTCCGTAAGTTCTTGACTAATTGTAATATAAGGCTTTAAAACAATGACAATTTTGTTAGAATAACGTGCTGTTTTTTCGACATCTTCTAGCATCAATGTTTCACCACCAAGCATAATGCCTTCTTCTGATACACGTCCTTCCTGCTCAAGAATAGAAGTCTGATTTCCTTGGTCATTGATAAATTTGAACCGAAAATTAAGATAGGCAAACATAGGATTATTGTATTTTTATCCAGATTATTTTTTTATTGTGTTTGTTTTCAATTGAAAAAGTAAGGCTGAAAGATTACAAAGAAACTTTCTCACGAAAAATACCTGAAAATTGCAAAAGTCCAGAAAGATAAGTAAATTTTTTAAAAGAGTTATAGGTTGGAGTTTTCGAAGTATCGGAATTTTTTTCGGACTACTTTTTTTGTATGCACTGATGGTAGTCATTTTGGGGATTATTCCTGTTAATTTAAGTGTTGAAAATGAGAAAGGTTCAATCCCAATTTATGTTTCGACCAATGGTATTCATTCAGATTTTATTTTGCCTACGGAGTATTTACCCTTCGATTTGAACACGTTTAGTTTAGAAAATAAATCTGCCCAAAATGCCCAATTTGTAGCCTTTGGTTGGGGGGATAAGGGGTTTTATTTGGAAGTTCCAACTTGGGATAAAATTCGATTTCAGATTGTCTTTGATGCCTTATTTTTCCGAAGTACAACCGCCATGCACGTAACCTTTTTTTCCGATTTGCCTCAGGAGTCAGAGTTTTGTAAAAAATTGTTGATCAATGACAAACAAGTGCAAATTTTAACACATTATATTACCGAAAGTTTTGAAAAAGATACACAAAATCAACTTCAAATTTTAGAAGGTAAAGGCTACGGTCGAAGAGATGAATTTTATGAAGCCACTGGTACATATAGTTTTTTGAAGACGTGTAATGTCTGGACAAATACAGGACTCCAAAAAATGGGAATTCGTACAGCAGTTTGGTCGCCATTCGATAAAGCTCTTTTTTGGCATCTGGAAAAGAACTAATCTTTTTCGCCAAATTTTTGACAAATTGGGCAATTTTCAAGTTTATGTCCTCGTGCAGGACAGTGTTCTCGTCCGTAATAAATAATTTGTAAATGGAGTTTATTCCAATGCTCTTTAGGAAAAAGACGTTTCAAATCCCGTTCAGTTTGAACCACATTCTTTCCATTCGATAGTCCCCAGCGTTTTGCGAGTCGGTGAATGTGTGTATCTACAGGAAAAGCAGGAAACCCAAAGGCTTGAGACATCACCACCGAAGCCGTTTTATGTCCAACTCCTGGTAAAGCCTCTAATTCTTCGAAAGTTTGAGGAACAGCACCATTATATTTTTCGACCAAAATTTGAGAAAGCCCTGAGATGGCTTTGGACTTTCGGGGTGATAATCCACATGGACGAATAATTGCTCGGATTTCATCTACATCTAATTCTCTCATCTGAAAAGGATTATCAGCTTTTTCAAATAAAGATGGCGTGATTTTATTTACACGTACATCTGTACATTGAGCTGATAAAACCACTGCAATTAATAGAGTATAAGGGTCTTTATGATCTAATGGAATGGGAACTTCAGGATATAATTCATCTAATATTTGACGAATTTCAGTAGCTTTCTCGCTTTGGGTCATGAATTTATTTTTTTAAATTTAAAGATGAATAACATCGTGACATCAAATATTTTTAATTTATTGAAGCATCATCAGAAAGCGGACGCAGGAAAATCGCCTCATGAATCACTTGCCATCGTTTATCTTCAAAATGTAGTTCAATATTACATAATAATCTCATTTCTTCGCCATTCATTCCACTATGTTTCCTAGTAAGGATACAAACAGCCACGCCTTCTAATAAGTAGGAATATTATGCCAAGTATAACCAGTATCTCATGTATGAGTTTTAACCCAATTGTATTTTCTATGAAGTTATGGTTTCAAAGATTTTTTATATTTCCGCTTATTTTTTCGGAGATATTTGACAGCTTCCTTATAAGTGTCATGTTTTTTCGGAGCATTCCGTTTGACTTTTTGATAATATTCATAAGCTGTAACTAACTTGGTTTCCTTATCTGCGATTTGGGCTAAAGTAGCTAGCGAATGCAAATAATAGCCTGATTTATAAGCTCTTATTTTCTCAGAGTAGGTAATTGTTTTTTTATAGAATTTCTTGGCACTCTCTACTTGTCCTCTAGAGTGATAAATTGAAGCCAGAAAAAATCCTGCATATCGCCCTGAAATTTCTTCATAACCTGTCCAAGTAGAATCGACTCGTTGAACTAAAGTGTATGCTACACCTTCGAGCTTCGTAAATTGCCCCATTGAATATAACATTCGGGCATAATATCGATGGAAATAAGCATTTCGGGGATAGGTTCGGTATAAATATTCAGAAATAGCTAGGGCTTTTTCACGAGTAGAACGTTCCTTCTCTGCCGCATAGATTCGCATTAAATAATATTGTGCTTCGGTTTTAGTATAAAAGGCATCACTTACGACTGTTTCTAATTGCTTGATTCCTTTTTCTTTATCTCCTTTTTTGAAAAACCAAAGAATGGGTTTGAGCATTGGATAATTTTCAGGAATCCAAACGGCAAAATAATTATAAAGAGCATCACCAAACAAAAATTCAGGACTCAAATCACTTTTCCCTTCAGCAACCTCCATATATTTTAGGGCATTTTTTCCTGCAAAAGTAGCTTTTGACCAATTGTGTCGTTCGCCATATAAACGTCCTTTGAAACCATACGCCCCCGCTAAAAAAAAGGCTGCTTCCAGTTTTTTTGAGCCTTCCTTTTCATAAATTTTTTCGGCTTTCATAATGGTTGTATCCATATAGGCAAAAAACTTCTTGTCATATTTCGTTTTGTCCATATTCGGCATCATTTTCCACCATTGGCACAGCCCCAAGAGAAAATAAGGCAAAGGGTGATTTTTATAAAATCGGCGTATCCGATGAAATTGACTTTCCGCATTTTTGAATTCAAAATTATACATCGCATCTACTGCTTCGGTCGCCTCTAATTGGACTGCCATATTTGTCAAAAGCATTTCTACACTATCGACATGAGGTAACTGTTGCGCTTGAATCTTATGAGATGAAACCAAAAATAAAATGTTAATAATCAGAAATTTATATTTCATTTGAATTTCTTTTATAAAGAATTAATAGTTTAAGATAAATATTTTCTGCTACTTTCAATCAAATTCTCAGTAAACTTACTAGACAAATAAATTATTAAGAAAACTTAGTTGATAAGTCATTAATGGATAGTGTTTCAAAATGTATGATGGGTATTTTTGTTTCTATTTTTTACGAAAGAAAATCAGCTTTTTTAGGTCAAAAATGAAGATTTTATATTTCATGAGTAAAAACAATTTACAGCCATCATACATTCTACAACACTACCCTAAAATTTTATTGATTAACAAATTACTGATTATCATTTTTTTAAATCAAATTTAATTTTTCCATAGTGGTGGATTTGCAAACCCACCGTTACGGAAAAATGGCGTTTTAGCTCAATAAACAAAGATTGTTAAATA
>DDLX01000015.1 GCA_002340355.1 Cytophagales bacterium UBA2561 | reverse complement strand
ACTGATGGCGATTTTAATGTAGGAGTTTCCAGCAATAGCGAACTGGAAAAACTCATTGAAGAAAAGCGAAAATCAGGTATCTTTTTGACTGTTTTAGGTTTGGGAATGGGCAATTACAAAGATTCAAAAATGGAGATCTTAGCGGATAAAGGAAATGGGAATTATGCTTATATTGATAAACTTTCTGAGGCGCAAAAAGTCCTATTGCAAGAATTTGGAGGAACGCTTTTCACCATCGCCAAAGATGTAAAAATTCAAGTTGAATTCAATCCTGTATATGTCCAAGCCTATCGGTTGATTGGTTACGAAAATCGAGCCTTAGCCGATGAAGATTTTAATGACGACCGAAAAGATGCAGGAGATTTGGGAGCGGGACACACCGTAACCGCACTTTATGAAATCATACCGACAGGAACGAAAAATGCCAAAGATTTTAAGGATAAAGTCGATAAATTAAAATATCAAGGTAATACCATGACTACCAAGGCGCAAACGACTGATGAGATGCTTACATTAAAATTACGCTACAAACAACCCGATGGTACGAAAAGTCAATTACTAACCACCACTGTCAATCAACAAGCTACCGTTTTTCCAGAAACTTCCGAGAGCTTTCGATTTTCAGCGGTGGTTGCACAATTTGGGATGTTACTCAGAAATTCCGAATTTAAAGGGAGTACTTCAACAGCCCAAATTATAGAAATCGCTCAAAAAGCCAAAGGCAAGGATACGGAAGGATATCGACATGAGTTTATTCGATTAGTCAAAAATTTTGAAGGTTTAGAATAGTTCTTTAACATTTTAATCACATTCTTGACGCATTCTTTTTTTGAGGAAAATCGTTTTAGAACTATAATCTTATGTCAAATCTATCAATAATCAAAAGCATCATTTGAAACATGAAATCTACAAATTTATTCTTAAATATTATCTTGGCAGTTGTGATTTTATTTACAGGTTGTCAAGCCAGTAACACCACAAAAGGAAGTGCTATTGGGGCTGGAGCTGGAGCTGTTTTGGGAGGAGTTATTGGTAAAAAAGCAGGAAGTACAGGAGCTGGAGCCATAATTGGTGGAGCAGTTGGAGCAGTAGCAGGAGTGGCTATTGGTAAATATATGGATAAACAGAAAAAGGAGTTAGAAGAAGACTTGGACGAAGATGTGCAAATCGAACGCATAGAAAGTCCTAAAGATGCTGAAGGAAACTCTACGGCACCCGAAAAAGAAGGCTTAAAACTTACTTTTGAGTCGGGAATTTTATTTGATACGAATTCCTCAACTTTGAAGCCTAAAGCCAAAGAAAACATCCAGAAAATGGTCAAAACGTTGCAAAAATATGAAGATACAAATCTGACTATCGAAGGACATACCGACAGTCGAGGCTCTGATGCTCATAACCAAAAGTTATCTGAATCTCGTGCCAAATCAGTAGCTGATTATGCTAAATCTTTGGGATTAGCTGAAAATCGTATCACTACTACGGGATTTGGAGAACAAAATCCTGTAGCCAATAATTCGACCGAAGAAGGACGCTCTCAAAATCGTAGAGTAGAAATTAAAATCTTCCCGAATGAAAAATTGCAAAAAGATGCTGCTGAGGGCAAAATCAAAGAATAAGTTTTCCTTATCTTTGGCAAAGTTTAAATAAACCATAAACTTTGTCAAAGTTTTTTCACATCTTAAAGATATGGCAGTAATTGCTCCCTCAATTCTGGCGGCTGATTTTGCGAACCTTCAAGCGGAGGTCGAAATGATTAATCAAAGTGATGCCGACTGGGTACACGTCGATATTATGGATGGCGTTTTTGTACCTAATATTTCCTTCGGAATTCCTGTTTGTGAAGCCATCTATCGGCACAGTACCAAACCCTTAGACGTTCATTTGATGATTACACAACCTGAACGTTATTTGAAAACCTTCCAAAAAGCAGGTGCTAAAATCTTAACAGTACACTACGAAGCCTGCCCTCATTTGCATCGTACTATTCAGGAAATCAAAGATTTAGGTTGTATGGCTGGAGTGGCTCTTAATCCGCATACTCCCATAAGTGTTTTGGAAAATATCATTGCTAATCTTGATTTAGTTTGTTTGATGTCCGTAAACCCAGGGTTTGGAGGACAAAAATTTATTGAAAATACATACGCCAAAATTACGCAATTGGTAGAGCTTTGTGCTGAAAATCAAGTTTCTCCATATATCGAAATCGATGGAGGAGTAGGTGCAAACAATATTTCTAAACTCAAAGAAACAGGTGCTACGGCTTTGGTGGCTGGAAGTTCGGTTTTTAAAGCTGAAAATCCAAGCGAAACTATTTCGGCATTTAAGCATCAATAATTTTTTAGAAATCTATTCATTTCATATTTTGTTAAGCCTATAAGATTTTAGAAATTTTATGGATTTAAATACTTGGAAATCAATCTTTATTTTTAATAAAGTAAAACTTTTACGTGTTTTTTAGTTATTTTAAATAATAAAATATAAAATTCGGATTTTTCGTAAATTTTAATATCTTGCCTGAAAAAGTAAAATTCAATTTACATCCTAATAATTGCATAAAAATTTCCCAATACCAAGTTTAGTTATATCTAACACTTAAACCCCAATTTGATGAAAATCCAAAAAATATTAGTCGCCAATCGAGGCGAGATTGCCTTACGAGTCATGCGCTCAGCACGTGAAATAGGCATCAAAACTGTAGCTGTTTATAGTACTGCAGATCGAAATGCACCTCATGTCCGTTATGCTGATGAAGCCATCTGTTTGGGTGAACCGCCTTCTGCTCAGTCGTATTTGGATATGGATAAAATTATTGCCGCTTGCCGAGAAACAGGCGCAGATGCCATCCATCCGGGGTATGGATTTTTATCAGAGAATGCTACTTTTGCTCGTAGAATCAAAGAAGAAAACTTAATTTTTATTGGTCCATCTGCTGAGTCTATTGAAGTGATGGGAGATAAGTTAGCTTCTAAACAAGCTGTTCAGCGTCATGGTGGCGTACCAATGGTGCCAGGCATGGAAACTGCTGTTACGGATGTCGCTGCAGCTAAAAAACGAGCTGATGAAATCGGCTATCCCATTATGATTAAAGCCAGCGCAGGCGGTGGCGGAAAAGGAATGCGGGTTGTAGAAAGTGAAAGTGAGTTTGAAGAGCAAATGGAGCGTGCCGTAAGTGAAGCGGTTTCTTCGTTTGGTAATGGTGCCGTTTTTATTGAAAAATTTATTGCCTCACCTAAGCATATCGAATTCCAAGTAATGGGTGATCAACACGGAAACGTGATTCACTTTTTTGAACGAGAATGCTCAGTACAGCGTCGTCACCAAAAAGTAATTGAGGAAGCTCCTTCGTCTTGTTTGACTCCTGAAGTTCGGGAAGCAATGGGTAAGGCAGCCGTTAATGTAGCTAAGTCCTGTAACTATTACGGAGCAGGTACAGTTGAATTTATTGTTGATGCTGAATTGAACTTCTATTTCTTGGAAATGAATACGCGTTTGCAAGTAGAACATCCTGTCACAGAACAAATTACAGGTGTTGATTTGGTAAAACAACAAATTCGAGTAGCTGAAGGAAAACCGCTTGCCATTAAGCAAGAAGACTTGAAGATGTACGGACACTCTATTGAGGTTCGTGTTTATGCTGAAGACCCCCGTAATAATTTCTTGCCTGATATCGGAACATTGCAAACTTACCAACCGCCTAGAGGTGTAGGAGTTCGAGTAGATGATGGTTTCGAAGAAGGAATGCCTATTCCGATTTATTATGATCCCATGATTTCTAAATTAGTAACTTATGCGGATACTCGTGAAGAAGCAATTTGGCGTATGATTCGAGCCATTGATGACTACAAAATCACTGGCATTCAGACTACCTTGCCATTCTGTCGGTACGTAATGGAGCATGAAGCCTATACGAGTGGTAATTTCGATACCAAATTTGTAGATAAATATTATACACCTGATGTTTTGGATAATGAGCTTTCTAAAGAAACTGAGCTAATGGCAGTTGGTTTGGTTGAGAAGTTATTGAGTGAAACAAATGTTACTCCTCAAGCATCAAGTACAAATGGTACAACTACGACCACACGAAGCAAGTGGCGTGATCGTGCAAAAGTTTAAATTCTTAAGTCATTTCATATCTTAAAAATAACAAACCCATCAGATTTTAGAAACTTGATGGGTTTGAAGTTTTATTCTCATAATTGATATAATCGAAAAATAACTTTCTACTCTACCCTACCTAAAATTTCATTGATTTACAAATCACTGATTATCATTTAGATAAAATCAAATTTAATTTTCCATAGCGGTAGGTTTGCAAACCCACCGCTACGGAAAAATGGCGTTTTAGCTTAATAAACAAAGATTTTTAACTAATTTTAATACTAAATACATTTTATAAATCATTTTTAGTAGGGTAGAGTAATAATTTTCTAAAACTGTTAATATTATTTATTAATATACAACCCATCTTTACCTTTTTTTCAAAACCTAAAAAAACGATGAAAACATTTCTAAAACTCCTTTCTCTTGGCTTAATACTGGGTTTGGTCACAGAGCAAAAACTTCTAGCTCAGGATACATTACCTGCTCAATTAGCACAACATCAATTAGATGCTTACAATCAACGAGATTTGGAAGAATTTTTAGAGCCATTTGCTGATAGTGTTAAATTGTATGATTTTCCGAATATTTTGATTTATAAAGGTAAAGAGAAGATGCGGAAAGATTTCAGACGACTTTTTAGTGAAACACCTAATTTACACTGCACTTTGATGAATCGTGTAGTTTTTGGGCAAACTGTCATTGACCAAGAATATGTTTCTTTAGGTAAGGAAATTCCACCAATTGAAGTGATGGCAATTTACCGTATTGCAGGAAATAAAATTATAGAGGTGTATTTTATTAAAAAAGAGGATGCTGAAGAGATGGACGAATGAAAGTCTATTTGGTCGAATCAAAAAATTCCACTCCTCATTTTGGTACGTAAAAAGGATACGATGTCTGTCTGTACTTTTGAAACTGACACTAAAAACCAAACAATTTCAAAACTCCAAAATGAAAAACTATGCAGACTTCATCGTTTACTCCCGCCATATTATTTGCTACGGAATTCCCTGAATATGGAATAGGCAAACATCTTTTTACAGCACCTGATCACTACCGAGTTTGTGAAAATGACCCTTACCAAACTGAACAAATTTGGATAGGTGAATTAATTGCAGAAATACCTGACGAAATGCAAGCGTTTTATGTTGGGAGCCAGTTTCGTAAACAACCTATGGGCGAAAAAATGTTACGAGCTACCCCTATCACACGAATTCGTCTAATTAAAGTGGCAATAGTCAGAGTTTTATTTTTGGAAGGTACAGGGATTCAATTCGAATACCGTAGAAAACGATATTATAAAATATTATGCGAAGGCTTGATAACCAATCTTTTAAAGCGTAGTTTGCCTTTTGTCCAAAAAGATTTTCAATTTATTATCCGATCCCTAAAATCTTTACGAGAAAATGTAGGGAAACTTAATTATTTTGTTTTAAATTTTCCATATGAATGGCTCTGGAAAGCTCTAGATTACTTTCTCCAAAAGCAAAAAAATACTATTGAAATGTATCGTTTACTAGAGAGCCTTAAGGAAATTACGCCTTATAAGATTCCTCTGCATAAAAAGATTGATATTTGGTTAAAAACTACCAGTTTTAAACTTCATGAATATGATATTTTTGGGAAAACGGTTATGAATTTTCTCCAGAAACAATCACCTAAAAGGCGTATTCAATGGGAAAAAATTTTGCAATTATGTGAAAAATATGACTCTAGTCCTAAAACCTATCAGGCTGAAATCAAAGTTTTAATTATTAAGATTACACCCACAATATATTACGAAACAGTGGCGTATTGGCTCAAAATAACAAGTGAAACTTCCCTTGATTTTGATTTTGGAAATTTACTAACTACTCGAAATCAACGTATTTTACAAAATATAATTAATACTGTGCTTTATGTTCAACATCCTATTTTTAGACAATTAATTGGTAAATTGAGTATCAAAGCTACCGAAATCGGAGATACCAATTTGGCAAATTTTTGTACTGAAGCTTTATATCAAAATATTAAGTATAAAAATCAAAAAGTAGAGAATACAACTTGGCTTATTGAAAAAACAGAAAGACAAGCGAAATATTCTGATCGGAAACCTCAGCAAAAGAAGTTAATTCCAAACCACACTAAAATTGATAAAACATCTATTTTTACTCAAAAAGTAAAGGAACTTTCCCAAAAAGAAGCTTAAAAAATATTGCTTCTTCTACAAATTTAGGCAAAATTTCTACCTCTAAGTTTTACCTAAATAGTTTTTGCAGTAGCATTATTTATAAAAAAGGTACATTTCTATTTTTTGAGTTTGTACAATTTTTGCTGTAAGAATTAATACTTGAGAAACGTTAAAAATCGACGAAAAGGAACAAATCCACTAGGCAATGACTTAATTCCTTAAACTTCCTTAATACCAAAAATAGATAACAGATGAAAAGTTTTTTTACTTTTTGGATAATCTGGATAATTTCTACCTTTCTTTGTGCTGAAAATCAAGATAATGAGTATATTACACGTAGGGTAATTTCAGTCAAAAGTCCTGTACAAAATATTCGATTTAGTCCTAACGGAGTATGGTTAGCGGCTGGAGCTAAAAACGGTTATGTTACGATTTGGGATATCAAAACAGGGAAATTAGTGAAGCGTTTCTGGGGACATAATCAAACCGTAAATGAAGTTACCTTTAGTCAGAATGGGGAATTAATTGCCAGTGCGGGAGCGGATGGTTTGGTAAACGTTTGGAATATACATACAGGATTAAAAGTTGGAACATACAGAAATAAAACCTATCTCACTCGTGCAGGACAAGCCTTTAAATTTGTGTCCTTTGTTGACTTTTCAAAGGATGGCAAATACGTCTATTTTGGTGGGGATAGTGGGTATATTATGCGAGGTGAAATTGGTAGAAAAAAGCAAGCTCAAGTCGTATTTTCAAGCAATCATCCGAATGGAGATTGGTATTTTTCGATTACTGGAGGAAGAGTCTCTGAAGATGGAAAAAGTTTAATTTTCTGTGTCGGACTTTATATATATCAAATTGATTTACAGAATTTTTTTACGAAGAAAAAACTTTCTTATCCCAGAAATAAAAAACAGAAAACGTTACACTTAAATGATGTAACTACGGGTCCTTTTATTAATGGAGTTTCGACATGGAGTTATGATGGGCGAGTTACTTTTTGGAATCTGACCACAAGCAAAAAAATATCCAGTATGCAAGTAAGCAAGCCCGAAACATATAGCACATTTTCTTTTGATAAAAGTAAAACTTTAATGGTGACGGGAGCCGATGGAAAAGTAGCTAAAGTGTGGGATTTACAACACGGACGACAAATTGCAGAGCTTAGTGGACATCAAGAAATTATTCGTACTGCTCGGTTTCATCCACACAAAAATTTGATTGCTACAGCAAGTTATGATGGTACAATTCGAATTTGGGAAGAGAAGATTGAAGAAGTTCTTCCAGCTTTAGTTTCAATTAAGAAAATTGACCCTGTGAATATATTGGAGAATACGCCTGAAAAACCTCATAGAGTTCAGAAAACTATATTTTTTCAAGAAAAGTTACTCACAGAAGGCGAAACAATAAATTTAAGAAAAGTACGTTTCAATCAAGGAAGTTATATTCTTCAAAATCAGGCTTTTGATGAACTCCAGCAGTTGGTTAATTTAATGAAAAAGAATCGTACCCTCAAAATTCGACTTGAGGGACATACCGATAATGTAGGCGATCCCCAAAAAAATCGTGCCTTAGCTCGAAGGCGAGTACTTGCAGCTAAGAATTTTCTGATTATGAAGGGAATCTATGAACAACGAATTGAAATTCTTGCCTATGGTGGAGAGAAACCATTAGTAGAAAATAATTCTGAAACTAATCGGAAATTAAATCGGCGCATTGAACTGAAAATCTTGGAAATTTAAAATTCATAAGGTTATTCTAAAGCAATATCCTGAATTTCATTCCAAAAATCCATGATGGCATCCTTTGCCCATTCTGCCGTTTCGATGCTGGTATTAGTCTGAAAAATGAGAGTGGCATCCGAGTCAGGGAAATAAAAGACATAAACTGTAGAGCCATAAGAAACTCCGATATGTCCCCAAGCGGCTCCTTTTTTTGTCCGAAGATGCTGAATTCCTAACCCATAACGCATATTATTTTCGTCAGTTTTATCAGTGAAAATTTGCATTTCAGAACGGGTTGCAGGTAATAACAAAGAGTTTCGAAACAACTGGTTAGTAAATAAATGTAGGTCATATAAATTAGTTAGAATACCATCATGTCCATAAGCTGAATATTGATTTTGTTTCATCAAGGATTTGGTGATATTTTCCAATTTTCCATCATTAAGTCTATCGACATAAAAGTTGATTCGTCCTTCGGGATTAGGATAACCAGCACTATTTTTATAGTGCGAATTTTGTATTCCGATGGCTGGAAAAAGATTTTCTTGGAATAAATCGGCATGGTCAGCATCAGTTACTTTTTCGGCAATGAGCATCAAAAGGATAGTGTTAGTGGCAGAATATTTTACGCCTTCATTGGGTGCAAACTCGGCTTTCTTACGTTTGATATATTTGAGGAAATCTTCAGGCGAATTTTTCTTTTCGTAATTATTCAAGACATCCAAAACACTATTTCGCGTTTGAATAGCATCAGGAATACCTGAGGTATGATTCAATAAATTTCGGACAGTAATTTTATTGGCACTCTTAATTAAATCAGTATATTTTTTATCCAAATGCTCTGTAATAGGATCATCTAAATTGAGCAAGCCTTCTTCAATCAAGCGCAAAATCAAAACACCTGAAAACATTGCTGTGATATCTGAGGCATTCAATAAATGAGCCGATGAAAGGTGTGTTTTATCCTCTAATTGGGCGTAACCTGATGCACCTGTCCAAATACCTTGTTGGGGGGTATAAATCAAAAGAGATAAACTTGGCAAAGCTCGTTCAGCAGTATATTTCTCTAAAACTTGAAGGTATTTATCATGATTTATATTTTTTGAACTGGTGTCTTGCCATGAAATTTCTACTTCAGATACGCTTTCCATTTGGTCTAATTTACAAGCCGTTAAAATACCTATTAGGAATATGGAGAGCCAAACACAAGACCTTGCCCAAAACTGAAAAGATAAACTGAAAATTGTCATAAAGATATGGGATTGATGTGTAGTTTAATAACGTGGTTTTTGAAGGGAAATTTTAGGATATTTTGAGGCTTTTGACTAAAAAAGTGAAATGATTTTGCAAAAAATTAGGGTACAAATCAACATTTTTGAGGAACAAGCTACGTTATTGTTTTATAAAATATATATCTTATGAGGCTGATTTGCCGTTCGTGATTTAGCTTAAAACTAATTATGTGATGAAAAAAACAAAACAGGAAGTCATTAAAGAATTGGAACAACGTCTGGCTCAGGTCTTAGAATATGATCCTGAAGACCGCTCAATGATAGCACGTGCCTATCGTCTGGATTTACGTCATTTACAAGAGGGCAAGGATGAAGATTTTTGCGAGCAGCTCATAGAACAATATTCCCTATTAAACAAATCTTTATTATCCTAAATAAATCTAAGTCGTATGGATAAGTTAGACTAAAAAGCGATTCTTGGACAAGTAATCGCTTTTTTTTATACTCTACTCTTCCAAATTCGGACTGCCTTTAGGTTTATTACTAAGTGCTTTCTCAACTTCTTTAATTTCGAGAGTCGCTGCATTTCGTAATGAACTCTGTAAGGCTACATAAAAAGCCCGTTTTGCCTCTTCTAATTTGTTATTTTTTTTATTCGATAGCCCTAATAAAAAGTGCATATTTGCTTTGGCACGTCTATCTGAGGTTTTTTTCAAAATGGTATTTAATGTATTTGTAGATTCATCATAGCGTCCCATTTTATAGAGTGCAATAGCTTTTTCGAACCATGCCGTAGGGTCATCGCTTTTAATCTTGAGGGATTCTTCTAACGTTTTGAGGCAGGCATCATATTGCCTTGAGTCAATTTGTAATTCTGCAATTTTATCATACAATTGTACTTTTTTTACAAAATTGGTTTCATGGGAGGCTGCTGTTTTCAAATTCTCAATCATACTGGAAGGGTCTTCATTCTCTCGTTTGGCGAGTTGTGCCATCATAACATGAGCATAAGGATAAGACTGCTGTACTTCTAAAGCTTTATCTACATATTCTCGACTCCTATCATTTTCATGTACCTTATAGTAGGCTGTTGCAATAGATAAGAAATATTCAGGTTTAAATTGCTTTATTTTTCCAATAAAAACACCGTACTCGGCTCCTTTAAAAGCGGTGTTGGCTTCTTTGAATTCTTTGAGGTGATAATGAGCAAATCCTAGTTCAAAATAGTACTTGGCATATTCTTTTTGTTGCATTGTTTTAAGGCTAGACTCTATAGAGTTGATTCCTGTTTTAGCGTCTTGGTAGTTACCAAGTTCATTAGAAATTTTAGCAAAATAATAATTGACGATTGGCTCTTTAGGTGCCACATCTCGAGCCTGTTTAATCTTGACAAGTGCCGTTTGCCAATCTTGTCTTTTGGCATAGTATTTCATTACCCGAAGCATATAATCTACACGGCGAGCAGGATTACTTTCGTGTTTAAAGGCAGACTCTAAGGCAGTATTCATTTCGGTCACCTTTCTTGTTTTTCCATAAATGCGTGCCAATAATAAATATGCAGGTACGAAATCTTGTTTCGCTTTTACGCTTTCTTGAGCCGCAGCTAAGGCTCTTTCCGCATCCCTAAGTCGAAAAAAACATTTGCCGATTTGATAATGATATTTAAAAAGATTCGAGCTATTGGGTTCAGCCGTCTTAACAGCAAGACGGTATTCTGTGATTGCTTTCTTGAGATTGCCAGCCTTAAAGTAGCGTTCGGCATCTACATAATGCTTCAGTTCGTGTCCAGGTTCCTGCGCTCGAAGTGTGAGTTGGAAAAGCCCAACACTAAATATAACGACCAGTAAAAAAATTCGCTTCATATCCATATGTATTTAATGACTATCAGTCCAATGAAAATCCAATGAAAAAACGTGAAAAATAAACCTAAAATCCATTTACAAGTTACTTTTTTTCATGTTATGTGCATGAACTTCAAGTTTTTCGGTCATGACTATTTTCGAAAGAACTCTTGAAAAATCAATTTATTTATTTTATAAATAAAGAGGAATGTGCCTAAGGAGGCTTCTTGGCTAACGCATTGATTTGTAAGAAGAAACGTTTTTAGATTTCTTGAAAAGTACACACGTGCTATTCGTACAAATTTACGCTTTTTTGTAAGTTTTTCAACTCAACAAAGACTACCTCTTATTAATTCCGAATTTCAGCCGTCTCCCTCGAAATTCTCTCTGCAGAGAAACTTATTTATGCCAAAATCCTTATCTTTTCACGAATAAAATTTGCTGTATGATTATCTTTTAATTGAATCATATCTTCCGGTTTTCCCTCAAAACAAACTTGTCCTCCTTTCTCACCACCTTCAGGTCCAAGATCAATTAACCAATCTGCTGATTTAATTATTTCAGGATTATGTTCAATAATAATTACGGTGTGTCCAATTCGAATCAAGGCATTGATGGCTTCAGTTAATCTCCGAATGTCATGAAAATGTAAACCTGTCGTTGGCTCATCAAAAATAAATAATAAATGTTCCTTTGAGCGATTACCTTTGGTAAGAAATGCGGCTAACTTAACTCGTTGAGCTTCTCCACCACTTAGCGTTGCTGAAGACTGTCCCAATTTAATATATCCCAAACCGACATCCTCTAGCGGTTGTAATTTTTCCACAATTTTCGCTTCTTGAGCAAAAAATAAAAGAGCATCACTTACTGTCATTTCAAGAACATCAGCAATTGTTCGATTTTTATAGGTTACATCTAAGACTTCTTGTTTAAATCGTTTTCCATGACAGGACTCACAAGGTAACAAAATATCCGCCATAAATTGCATCTCAACTTTGGTAAAGCCCTCACCTTGACAGACTTCGCACCGTCCCCCATTCGTATTAAATGAGAAAACACCCGCCTTATAGCCTCGTTGCTTTGCAATAGGCTGTTTGACAAATAATGCCCGAATAGCATCATAGGCTTTTACATAAGTTACTGGATTTGAACGAGATGATTTCCCAATTGGATTTTGATCAATCAGTTCTATACCTGTAATGCTTTTTAGGTTGCCACCCAACAAAACTGATTCATATTCCCCTGAAAATCCTAGCCCTAAATGCTTACACAAAGCAGGATAGAGTACTTTTCGGATTAAAGTACTTTTTCCTGAACCACTTACTCCTGTTATGACTGTTAAGCTATGTAATGGGATTTTAGTTGAGATATTTTTTAGATTATGGGCTTTCGCATTTTCAATACTAATAAACTCCGTAGGCTTTCTACGTCTTTGAGGCAGAGGAACTTCTCGTCTGCCTTGCATATAGTCTGCCGTATAACCCTTGGCTTCTTTTGCCATTAGGTCTGAAACTGTCCCCTGAAAAATTAAATTCCCTCCTAAACTTCCTGCATCCAATCCAATATCTATAATTTGGTCACTATTTTTGATAACTTCCTCTTCATGTTCAACAACAATCACCGTATTTCCTAAATCTCTTAAACGTTTGAGTACGGATACTAAATTTTGGGTATCTCGTGGATGCAAACCAATACTAGGTTCATCTAAAATATACATTGAACCAACTAAAGCACTCCCCAAGGAAGTTGCCAACTTAATACGTTGAAATTCGCCACCCGAAAGTGTTCCCGTCAAACGATTCAGGGTTAAATATCCCAAACCTACTTGATTTAAATACTCTAATCGGTTACGAATTTCGGTTAATAGACGCTGTGCAATTTTTTGCTCTCTTTCGTTCAATTTAACATTTTGAAAGAAGTCATATGCCTCTTCTACAGGCATTAATACAATATCCGAAATAGATTTTTCGGCAAACTTAACGTATTGGGCATCTTTCCGTAAGCGCGTGCCTCGACAATCAGGACAAACTATCTTATTCCGATAACGAGATAACATTACCCGATATTTAATTTGATGTGTATTGCTTTTTAAGAAATCAAAGAATTCTGTTAGACCATGAAAATATTCGTTTCCATCCCAGAGTAATTGCTTTTGAAATTGATCTAAATCTTCATACGCTCGGTGAATTGGAAAATCAAATTCAATTCCTGTTCTGAGTAGCGGTTTTAACCATTCTTCCTTCATTTTTTCACTTCGCCAAGGAATGATAGCACCATCATATACTGATAAATGTTCGTCAATAACCATTCCCTCATCAATATCTAAGATCTTCCCAAATCCTTCACACGTTTTACATGCTCCGTAAGGATTATTGAAGCTGAAAAAATTAACGCTGGGTTCTTCGAAAGTAATACCATCTGCTTCAAATTTATCCGAAAACGAATAGTTTTTATCTCCAATTAGGGCAATTACACATTCCCCTTTACCCTCATAAAATGCGGTTTGTATCGAATCTGTCATCCGAAATACATTATCTTCATCTTCATAACGTACCATATTTCGGTCAATTAAGACAAATAAAGGCGTATTTCTATCATCAAAATCTTGTTCTAGAATATCTTCTAAAAACTGAATTTGGTCATCTATCCAAACTCTTGAAAAACCTTTTTGTAATAAAATTTTAAGCTCGTCAGCGGTTGTTCTTTCTTGATGAATAACCAAAGGGGCAAGTACCATAAATTTTTGTCCTTCAGGTTTTTCTTTCAAAAAATTAACCACATCAGTTACAGTATTTCTCCGAACCTCTTGCCCTGAAATGGGTGAAATCGTTTTTCCTAACCGAGCAAAAAGTAATTTAAGATAATCATAAATTTCGGTGGTTGTCCCCACGGTCGAACGTGGGTTTCGAGTATTGACCTTTTGTTCGACAGCAATTGCGGGCGAAATGCCTTTGATATAATCAGCTTCAGGTTTTTCCATACGCCCAAGAAATTGCCGAGCATATGAGTTAAGACTTTCTACATACATTCGCTGCCCTTCGGCAAACAGCGTATCAAATGCTAGTGAAGACTTACCTGAGCCTGATAAGCCTGTGATAACCACTAGCTTATTACGAGGAATCGCCACGCTCAAACTTTTCAAATTATTGACTCTCGCTCCCTTGATAATAATGTATTTCTTGGGGTCAAGTTGCTCAAACGTATTGGTTGTATCGACCATAAACGGTTTTCTTGTTGTTGTATTTTTGGAAGGCTTTTTGCTCAAAAATTGAGTAAAAAGTTGATAGTCAAAATATTAACATTAATCTTTGTTTGGGTCACCATTGAAAAAACCTGACCTTGATGACCTACGTATTTAATCCGATTTGTTTGTAATCGGTTCAATTTGTATGGGATTATTCGATAAAGTTGCTGATTATTCAGATGTATGTTTCATTTTAGACAATTAAAAATGAATTTGGGAAAAAAGTTTGAGAAAAAACACCTTGTAACCTCCTAAAGTAAAAAAACTGTATTTTACAAAACAATTCGATTTCTAGTTAATTATACGATGGGGTTTCTTGCTTGCACCGAAATTTTCGACTGTTTTATTTATTTTATCTCTGAAATTCCCTTTTTGGACGGTAAAAAGTCTTCTTTACTCGGTATTTCACCTAAATGAAGAGTTTTAAATTTAAGATTCATTTCATTTTGCCGATTGCTTCACAACAAAAAAATAAAGTTTGGATTTTTTCAACTCAAAAAATACTTTTATTTTTAGTTCTTAAAATTTCGTATTTCCTTTACGTCTTCAAAAATAAGTCGCATTTATCTTCTATAAGTCCAATGATAACAGAAAAATATCAAGTAACTATTCATAATTCTTTAACCAATCAGAAAGAAGTTTTTAAGCCTATTCAAAAAGGATATGTTGGAGTTTATCTCTGTGGTCCAACCGTTTATGGAGATCCACATCTGGGACACGCTCGTTCTGCTATTACCTTTGATGTCGTCACTCGCTACTTTCGATTTTTGGGCAATAAAGTTCGTTATGTACGTAATATAACAGATGTTGGACATTTAGAAGACGAAGTGGCAGAACAAGGAGAAGATAAGGTTTCCAAAAAAGCCCGTCTCGAACAACTCGAACCGATGGAAATTGTCCAAACTTATACGCTTCGATATCGGGAGGCAATGAATCAATTGAATAATCTACCGCCCAGTATTGAACCTACGGCAAGTGGACATATTTTGGAGCAAATCAAGATTATTCAGCGTATTTTGGATAACGGCTGGGCTTATGAAGTAGATGGTTCCATTTATTTTGATTTACAAAAATATTCAAAATCAGAAAATTACGGTGAGCTTTCGGGTAAGATTTTAGAAGAATTACAAACAAACACCCGTGATACCGAAGGGCAAGATGAAAAACAACATTCCCACGATTTTGCACTTTGGAAAAAAGCTAAACCTGAACATATCATGCGCTGGGAATCGCCTTGGAGTGTAGGTTTCCCTGGGTGGCATTTGGAATGTACAGCAATGAGTACCAAATATTTAGGAAAAACATTTGATATTCACGGTGGAGGTATGGATTTACAATTTCCTCACCACGAAGCCGAAATTGCTCAAAGTATAGGCGCGCACGGTTGCCAACCTGTCAATTATTGGATGCACAACAATATGATTACGATTGACGGGGCAAAAATGAGCAAGTCGGCAGGAAATTTTATTACAACTGAGGAGTTTTTTGCAGGAAATCACCCTCGTTTGGAGCAAGCCTATTCGCCGATGACAGTGCGGTTTTTTATTTTGCAAGCACATTATCGAAGTCCAATTGATTTTTCAAATTCGGCATTGCAAGCAGCCGAAAAAGGATTTAAAAAATTAATCAATACATTGGATATTTTGCCTCATCTTTCGCACCAACCTAAAAAATTGGACGAAAAACAAGATACTGAATTACGCCAACTGACTGAGTCTTGCTACGAATTTATGAGTGATGATTTTAATACTGCCAAAACATTAGCCTCTTTATTTGAGCTTTCAAGCAAGTTTAATGCCTTTAAAAACAAGCAGTTAGATTCTTCTAAAATTTCAGCAGAAACATTTGAATTTGCAAAAAAGACTTTTGAAGGAATGCTCGCCGATGTTCTTGGACTCCAGAAAGAAGCTGAAGCTGAAAATCAATTGACTGATGACTTGATTAGTTTGTTGATTGAATTGCGTCATGAAGCTCGTGCCAAAAAAGATTATGGTACTTCGGACAAAATTCGGGACGATTTAAATACCATTGGGGTACAACTCAAAGATGGTAAACAAGGTACAGAATATTCTTATTAAACTATTTTTTATGATCTAAGAGGTTGTTTAAAAATTTTTGAAAAATACCTTTAGGGAATTTATGTAAAAATTTGATTATCAATTTTTTATTTAAAATTTAAACAGCCTCTAAAACTTTTTTGTATTTTCACGAAAAGGAGAAAACAAAAGTCGTTTCGGACGTTAGAGGTGGGGACTTTCAGTAGAAAATAGCATTATCTCGTTATTTCTCTTTTTATTAATCCTCTTGAAATCCTAAGTTTTTTTTCAGGCTTAATAGCTGCCATTTGTTTTTATTACGTGTAACTCGCCTGTGATTTTTATTTTGGTGCATTTCTTTGAACAACATTAATTTTTTATCCCATTCTTCAGGATTTACTTTTATTCCTAAACTTTTTTCACCAGTAAAATCCATGTTGTTCGGATTTTTAAGCTAACTTGGAGGCTATAATTTCCAGATTTTTGTTTTCTTGGGGCAAAGCGAACTTCACGCATGACATATGGTAAAACTATCATTAATTATTTTAGTTATTAATAATTTACAAAAAAACAAGTTAGAAACTTGCTCGTTTAGAGGGGTTTATTGTTAACATACATAATGCCAGATTATAAATTATGCGTGTTTTTAACAAATCAAAAATTCAGACATTGTTTATTAAGTAGTTATGAAATTAATAAGAATATCATTTTAGGCTAAGAATTTAATATAAAATATTGTATATCAAAAAATTACCTCCTTTTTAATGTCGTTATCAATGTGATTTTTTCTTATGAAAATTGCTTTTCTCACCCCTAATTATCCCCCTGAGCGAGGAGCTTGTGCTTCTCGCATTCATTATACGGCTAGCGCACTCCAAAAAAAAGGACATGCAGTAGAAGTTTTTACTTTCTTACCACACTATCCAACAGGTAAAATTCTGAAAGAATATCGCCGAAAAATCTGTTTTTCAGAGACTCAAGAACAAATTAAAATTTGGCGTTTTCCACTCTTTCCAACTGTTTCAAATAAACTAATTTGGCGGATAATTGGAATGTGTTCTATGGCAGTTTCCATTTTAGGAGCATTTTTCAGACTTCGAAAATTTAAACCCGATATTATTTTTGTTCAGTCTCCACCACTTTTATTAGGATTTTCAGGATGGATTTTGGCACGTAAGGTCAAAGCTAAATTTGTGCTTAATTTATCTGACTTGTGGCCTCGTGCTTTGTTAGATTTAGGAGCAGTACGCTCGCCATTTCTATTTCAAATTTTAACTAAATCTGAAAAATTTTTATATCGTCAAGCTGACTTATGTATAGGACAATCAGAAGAAATTTTAATACATTTACAACATACTATTTCCTCTAGAAAAACAGTACTTTATCGAACAGGAACTGATTGTAAATTATTTTTTCAAACCCCTATTTCAAATCATCAAAATGAACGCCCATTTCGTTTAGTTTATGCAGGATTATTAGGTATTGCTCAGGATGTTTTAGAGTTATGTAAAAATTTGAATTTCAATAATCTAAATACTGAATTACATATTTATGGTGATGGTGCTGACCGCAAAAAATTAGAGCAATACTTGGAGCATAATCCGAATAAAGGAATTTTCTTACATTTGGCAGTTAATCAAACAGAAGTTCCTCGTATTTTGCATCAATTTGATGCAGTTTTAGTAATTCAAAAAGCAGAAGTTTATGGAACATTTCCTTCTAAAATTTATGAAGCAATGGCGGTAGGTCGTCCTATTTTGCAGAGTGGTGGAGGTGAAAGTGCAGACATTATCCAGCATTCTTCAGTTGGTTTTGTTTCTGCTCCAAAAGATTATAAGAGTTTAGCAAAAAATATCTTAAAAATTCAGAATTTAACATTATCCGAACAGCAAAGACTTGGAGATAATGGACGTAAAACAGCACTAACTTTTTTTGATAGAAAAATCCAGTTGGAACGATTGGAAAAGAAACTTCATGAACAGATCTCCTCGTAATATGAGGTCTTTAAAATTATCGTCTTTCTGGCAAAGAAATAATAAATTCTGCTCCCTCATTGAGTGCGCTGACGACATCAATTGTACCTCCATGTTTCTCAATAATTCCATGCGAAATTGAAAGCCCCAAGCCTGTTCCTTCACCAACATCTTTGGTTGTATAAAAAGGCTCAAAAATACGTTGTTTAATCTCTTGTGACATTCCTTTGCCCGTATCTTTGATATGAATCCGAACCATACCCCCCGATTTACGAGTCATAATAAAAACGTGTCCTGTTTCATCAATGGCTTGAATCGCATTGGCTAAAATATTCATAAAGACCTGATTCAGAGGACCTGGATAACATTCAACTTTTTGGATATCAGGGGAATAATCTTTAACAATTTCTACTTTTTCCTTAAACTGATTACGTAAAATAGATAAAGTCGAATCAATATTTTCATGTAAATCAACATCTTTAAGGGCATCCTCATCCAGTCGTGAAAAGGTACGCAGACCTTTCACAATATCTGCAGTTCGTTTGGCTCCTGTTCGTAAACTTTCTAGAAGTTCAAACACATCTTCTTTATATTCTTCAACCTCATCTTTATCAATGAGTTCACCTGCTCCCTCCTGCCCTAAAAGAGGTTCTAAATCTTCAAAAAGTCCCTCAAGAACATCACGCATCGCCTCTGAACCTGCATAAATAAAATTAATTGGATTGTTTATTTCGTGTGCAATTCCTGCGGTTAGTTGTCCTAAGCTTGCCATTTTTTCAGATTGTACTAATTGAGCTTGAGCATTTTTGAGTTCTTCGTAAGTTTTTCGGAGCTGAGCTTTACTTTTTTGCTCTTGGGCAAGGGCTTTTTCAAGACTGTATTGAGTCTCTTTCAATTGTTGATTCACAGCCGTAAGTTCTTCAGCCACTCTCTTAGATTCTACTGCTCGTTGTTGCGCAATTTCTTTTTGGCGTTGGGTTTCTCGAGTTTGTTTTTCTAATAAATTATAAGCTCGATTCTTTGAACGAATTGATTTCCATAAGAAAAATACAAACATTAAAAAGATAATCGAACTAGCCGCTAAAATATAATTAATACGAGTTTGTAGTTCTCCTTTTTGATTCAGAAGTTTAATCTCTGCTTCTTTTTTATCAATCTCATAAAGTGTTTGTAAGAATGAAGTTTGTTGTAAAGAATGACTATTATATACTGATTCATAAATTTCATTATAATTTTCATAATACCGATTGGCTCTACGATGAAGTCCCATAGCTCTATACAAACGCGCAAAATTCCGAATATTTGTTAATAATGCCCTTTGATGATTCATTTTGAAGGCTTTTTTGTGGGTTCTATCATAATAGATTTCAGCCCTTTCAAAATTTCCCATCATAAAATAAGCCTCTCCCGTCAAGCTTAGTGTCGTTACAATTTCCCATTCTTCTCCAAATTGAGAATAAATTTCGAAGGCTTTATTCAGGAAAGGTAAGGCTTGTTTAGGACGTTCAGTGTTTTTATAAATTTCACCAAAAGTATTACAAATCGATCCCATTCCCCGCATATTTTTGGTTGATTCATAAATTTTAAGGGCTTTATCATTGTACTGCAAAGCACTTTCATAATATTCCTGCATTGCAAAATGATAGGCTAAATTTCGGTAGGAATCAGCTATTAAAGTCTGGTTTTCAGATTTTTTACCAATATCTAAAGCTTTAAAAAAATAACGAGAAGCGATATGATATTGCTTTAAATCGGTATAAACTCGTCCAATCAGATTACACGTAAATCCTATGGCATTTCGATTGTTTACTTTTTCATAATAAGTTAAGGCTCGAATATAATATTCAGTAGCTTGTAGGTAATTCACCTGATTGGCACATAGACGAGCAATGAGTTCATAGCAACGTGCGGTTTCCATAGCTAATTCCCCTTCCTCAGCTAGAAAAAGGGCTTGTTTCCCAAATTTGAGGGCATCAGTTGGGCTTTTGTACATGCTAGCAACCGCCATCTCACGCATTACTAGAATACGCTCTTGAATTGATTTACCTGCTAAAGAGTCCTTTTCTTGTGCTAAACTAATATGCCCAAAGCACAAAAAAAAGACCCACCCAAACCAAAATTGCTTTAGAAGTCTCATACGATGTGGGATACTTTTCTTTTTCAAATAACGAATAAACTGCCCGAAATGTAATACTTGTTGCGGTATTTTTTATCAAGAATCCCGCCAGAACAATTTTTCTAATAAATTTCGTAAATTTGGACAGAATTACTTCTGTATTTGGAACCTATATTTAAGACCTAATTCTTGCCTCTTATGATGTTCGCCATTATCACCATTCTTGCCCTAATTCCCATGACAGCAATTGCCTCTAATGCATGGCTCAAAGGCAAAGAACTTGAAAACAATAAAAAGCTATCCTCTGAAGACAAAACCTTAGTTCAACAATTAACTATTGAAAATCAAGAGCTTCGTGAGCGTATTGAAAATCTGGAAACCATGATCGCTGATGTTGATTTATCAAATTTGAAAACCATCAAAGCTGATCAAGATTCTGAAGCTATTCAGATTTAGGTTATTAATTCAAAAATAAAATTGGAATAAATCTAATTTTGACTGGCATTCTCGGCAAGCTTTTGAGCATACTCTTTCCCAAGATATTGTTCGATAACATAATGCGCTCCATAGATCAGTGGTGTAACTAAAATAGCAACGATAAATTTATAAATATAATTAGTGATAGCGACATCAAAGACTTGTTCTAAATGCCAAGCAGGATTCCCAAACCAATAAAAAGCCACCAACAAAACCACAAAACTATCCACTAATTGAGAAATAAGGGTAGAGCCTGTTGCTCGAAACCAGATTTGTCCACCTTTCGTAATGTGACGCAACTTCTGAAAAATATACACATCTAAAAATTGTCCAACCAAAAAAGCCACCAAAGATCCTAAAATAATAGACATTCCTTGTTGAAAGACCCTCGTAAAGGCTTCATTAATATTTAAGGGTTGATTTTGAGAATCGAATTGATGCAAACTAAGCCAAAACTCGGCAGGTGATAACCCAGAAATGACCCAAATCATTACAAAGGCATACAAGATGAGCGCAACAGTCAGAAAAGAAATTTGTTGAACTCCTTTTTTACCAAAATACTCATTAATAACATCAGTAGTTATAAAAACAACAGGCCACAATACGACTCCTGCTGTTAAGTTAAATTCACGTTCTAAAAATTGTCCTGCTTCGAACCCTAAAGTTCCTTCTAAGGAAAAAATCTTACTACCTACCAATTCAGCTAACAGCGCATTAGTCAAAAAAATACCTGTTAAGATGACAAATAAAACCTGTCTTTTGGACTCTTTGAATTCCATAAGTAAATGGATTTAATCTTTGGTAAAGCTTGGTTTTCTTTCAAAGAAAGGAACTTCACCAAAGACTTTTGAGGTACTACGCTGATAAATAAATAGCTACTGAAGAGGGAATAGGATTTAGTGTTGGCGCAGATCTCGCTCCAGTTCTTCCATAAAAATTCTATCTACGCCTTCTTCGATAGTAGGTAAAATATTCAATACACTATCCAATTTTGAGATAGTAATTAATTTCATCACATGGTCACTTAGGCAGGTCAATACAAGTGTGCCATGTTGTTCTGTAACTAATCGATTGGCGACCAAAATAGCACTCAATCCTGAAGAATCAACGTACTTTACTCCTGACATATCCAAGATCAAGTTGCGTGTACCTGATTGGGTTAGTGTAATAAATTCACTTTTAAGACTTGGTGCTTGTGAAGAGTCTAACTTTTCCTCTTGCAATGATAATAAAACATATTTACCATGCTTCTCAATAGAATATTTCATATCGTTATATCAGTTTGGAAATCAAGATAATCGAACTTTATTTGGTTTCAATAGATAGGTAATAAATGTTTGACGGTTGGAAACCTTGAATTTCAAATATACAATAATTTCATCAATTCAGAAGCTATCTCTACTTTTTATCAAAGCGACTATGCACAATTTTCTAGCATAACTTAATTTATTGATTATCAATATACTATTTTCAAGAAAATCATGAAAAAGTAAACTCTGCTCAAAAATAATTATCTAAAAATCAACACTTTACGATTTTGAGACATTTGTCCTATACTTTTTATAGTAATTTTATTGTTACCCATTCATCGTCCAAAATACAAAAGATGGGTATGAATAAAAAAAGCATCCACCTAGAAGGCGGATGCTCCACTTCTTATGACAGAAGTTCCTTTGTAGAGCTGGCAGAAAAAGACTTTTAGAATGATATATAATTTATGCCAAATTATTTCCCAAAATGTATGAATTGGGTTCATTTATCTTCATAATACAAAAGTTTCCGAAAGGTACACTTCAAAGGCTCAGATTTCAAGATAAATTTTATTTTTTTGTTCTCACAAGATAATAACCTATCCGATTTCTTTTTTTATAAAATTTACAATATTATCTTTTTTGTCTCATTATCAATATTTTAACAAACATTATTCAATAATAAAATATTATAACTATTTTGATACAAAAAAGAACAATACAAGATTATAAATTATTTTGTACGCCCTAAACCAGTGTGTTTAAATACCTGTAACGGTATCCGATAATATCTTTGTTAGTCTTTTAACAAAGTGATATCAACAAAAACCATTTTTACAAAAAAATGATACGTAACATTCTAGTTAAAAATTTAAATAACTTTTTACAGAAGAATGTTATCATCCTTATTGATAAAAGCTGATATACTATCAAATTTTGAAAATCAATTTCTTATGAAAATATTATTGCTGACACCTAATGGACAACTTCCACCTCAAATTTTGACTAATTTTGGAGGGGAGTATTCATTTTTTGAAAAAATTAAAATGGGTGGTGTCGGGTCACCAAGAATGATTTTACAAGCTGACGAATCTCAATTAGATGAATTACAACTTATTGAAAATCAATTTATTTATTCCAATATTGAAATCTTAAAAAAAGGCTTTGTTTTACGAGTTTGGCAAAATAGAGCCTTTCGAGCAATTATTTTTGGAAAGTCAGAAATTCGAGAAATGACTTTTGAAAAATACCCTATCTTGACCGCCAAGCCCAATATTTTTGCGGGCGAAGTTCATATTCAATGTACGGATATATCACTTCATTTATTTATTCCACCTAATTTATTCAAAAAAACCATTACGTTTTTTCAGAAATCGACCTTTGATTTTCTCAAAATTTATGAATCCGAAGCTCGTAAACCTCAAGAGTTACTCACAACAGATGCTAATATTCTCAGTTTTTTGAAAGACTAAAACTATTTTTTGTGTTTATTTTTTAAAATTTATTGACTGTATTTAAATTTTTATAAACTTAACCGTACACATTCGATGACCGAATTAGAATTCCATAAAAACGAGGATGCCTTCAAACTACTTTGCTCTCGTTTAGACTTAAAATTCGCCAAAGTAAAACAAGGTGGAGGTGAAAAACGCATTGCCAAACAACACAAACAAGGCAAACTTACTGCTAGAGAACGTATTGATTTTTTGATAGATAAAGATTCCTATTTTTTAGAATTTGGAGGTTTTGCAGGTGAAGGAATGTATGACGAGGTAGGAGGTTGTCCATCTGGTGGTGTGGTCTGTGGGATTGGATATGTATCTGGTCGTCAATGTGTGATTGTGGCAAACGATGCCACCGTAAAAGCAGGGGCATGGTTCCCGATTACTGCCAAAAAAAATCTCCGCGCACAAGAGATTGCAATGGAAAACCGTTTGCCAATTATTTATTTGGTCGATAGTGCAGGTGTTTTTTTACCAATGCAAGATGAGGTTTTTCCAGACAAGGAACATTTTGGGCGTATTTTCCGAAATAATGCCATGATGTCCTCTGAAGGAATTTTACAAATTGCGGCAGTGATGGGGAGTTGTGTTGCTGGCGGAGCCTATTTGCCTATCATGTCGGACGAAGCTCTGATTGTCGATAAAACAGGAACAATTTTTCTGGCAGGTTCGTATTTGGTGAAATCAGCTATTGGTGAAAGTATTGATAATGAAACTCTTGGAGGAGCAAGTACCCATTCTGAAATTTCAGGAGTAACCGACTATAAATGTCCAAATGATAAAGAGTGTCTCACTCAAATTCGGAAAATTATGGACAAAGTTGGTGATTATGAAAAAGCAGGTTTTGACCGTATTGAGCCTTCCGAACCTGCCAAGAATCCTAATGAAATTTTTGGATTTTTCCCTACTGACCGCGTCAAGCCTTACAATATGTTAGAGATTATTCATCGTTTAGCGGATAATTCTGAATTTGACGAATATAAACAGGATTACGGCAAAACTTTACTTTGTGGCTATGCTCGGATAGATGGTTGGGCAGTTGGAATTGTTGCTAATCAACGCCAAATTGTCAAAACCAAAAAAGGTGAGATGCAAATGGGTGGCGTGATTTATTCCGAATCGGCAGATAAAGCAGCACGATTTATCATGAATTGTAACCAGAAAAAAATTCCTTTGGTCTTTTTACAGGATGTAAGCGGATTTATGGTTGGAAGTCGAGCCGAACACGGTGGAATTATTAAAGATGGGGCAAAAATGGTCAATGCAATGGCTAATTCGGTTGTTCCAAAATTTACGATTATTGTTGGAAACTCCTATGGAGCAGGGAATTATGCCATGTGTGGAAAAGCCTATGATCCTCGTCTGATTTATGCGTGGCCTACAGCTCAAATTGCGGTAATGAGTGGGGCATCTGCTGCCAAAACTCTTTTACAAATCAAAGTGGCTGGTGCAAAAGCCAAAGGGCAAGAAATGAGTGAAGAAGAACAACAGGCACATCTTCAAAAAATTCAAGCAAAATATGATGCTCAGTTGTCGCCTTATTATTCGGCAGCCAGACTTTGGACGGATGGAATCATCAAGCCTTTAGAAACTCGAAAAGTAATTTCGATGGGTATTGAAGCCGCAAATCATGCCCCAATTACCAAACGATACAATACGGGAATTTTACAGGTGTGATTTTAGATAATTTAAATTTTTGGAAAATCAACTTATTGAATTTTCAAACCCAATAAGTTGATTTTTCCTTTTGACTATCAGTTATTTAAAACTGTATAAATTTCATTAAATAAAAGTCCCGTTCCACCTCCATAATGCCAAACAGTTTTTAGATTAGGATTTGACTTTTGAAATTCGGAAGTGGCTTTGGAAGCTGTTTCAGGAGTGACTCCAATCCCAAAAAGAATTATATCAATCTTATTTTTTTGAAATTCTTGGATACCCTCTTGGAAATTTTTTGTACCAACTGCTTCCCAATATTCTGACTTATTTAAAGCACGTAAAATGATTTTCAACATTTTAGCATGACTTGAAAGGACTAAAATTTGAAGTGGTTTCATTGTTTTATGGTCTCGTGAAAAAAATTAAATATCAAACATTAGTCCCTTAAAAAGTCATAGGGATATCCATTAATAAAATATAGGTGTCTTCTTGAGCTTGAAAATGTAACTTCTCCGTTTCCCAAATTCCGTAACCGTCTCGTCTATGTAATACTTTTTCGTTCACCTCAATTTGTCCTTCAATCACAAAAACATATACGCCATTCATAGCTAATTTTGGAGCATAGTCAATTTGAGTTCCTTGATCCAATTTAGCTAACTGAAACCAAGCATCTTGATGAATCCAAACACCAGCATCTTCGACATAAGGAGATAAAATTTGTACCCATTGATTTCGGGTTTTATCTACCTCCAAAGAAATTTGCTGATAACGAGGAGTCACATCTCGTTTATTTGGATAAATCCAAATCTGTAAAAACTTACTGGTTCTGTCTTTATATCTATTGTATTCACTATGAAAAATACCTGTCCCCGCACTCATAACCTGAACTTCACCCTTCTTCACAACTGTCTTATTTCCCTGACTATCTTTATGTTCCAATGCACCTTCCAGAGGAATAGAAACAATTTCCATATTATCGTGAGGATGTTGTCCGAACCCCTTAGCAGGATCTAATGTATCATCATTTAGAACACGTAATGCTCCAAAATTCACTCTTTTAGGGTCAAAATAATTGGAAAAACTAAAGGTATGATAGGTTTGTAGCCAACCCAAATTATTATAATGTCGGGAATCTGCTTGATGAAAAATGTATTTCATGAAAAATTGCTTTACGATTTTGTATGTTGTCTTTTTTCAAGAACTCTATTTGAATAAGATGGTTTAAATCCTATTTCCTATCTTCGAAAAGTCTAATTTCACAAACAAAAAAAGCCTTACTAAACTTTTGAAGTTCAGTAAGGCAAGAATACCAATAAAAAGCTATCTTTTTAGACTAAATATTTATTTAGAGTTCCATATTTCCGCCTACACTCACCAATTTCAAGAACATCGAAACCCGCAAGTTAATTTCTTCTGGAGAAAGATTTTCGAGGCGTTCCGTTCCGAATTTTTCAACACAAAACGAAGCCATTGCCGACCCGTAAATAATCGCCTTTTTCATATTTTCGAAAGTAGGATCATCGGTTTTTGCCAAGTACGAAATAAATCCACCTGCAAAAGTATCCCCTGCACCAGTTGGGTCAAAAACATCTTCCAACGGCAAAGCAGGAGCATAAAACATTTCATGCTCACCAAAAAGTAAAGCTCCGTGTTCTCCTTTTTTGATAATGACGGTTTTAGGTCCCATTGTTCGGATTTTTCGAGCTGCCCGAACAAGAGAATATTCACCCGTTAATTGACGAGCTTCCTCATCATTAATTGATAAAACATCGACTAAACTAATGGTATGTAACAATTCATCCCACATCGTATCCATCCAGAAGTTCATGGTATCCATGACAATTAGTTCAGGACGTTTTTTGAGTCGTTGGATCAATTTACTTTGTACCGTAGGAGCTAAATTACCTAGCATCAAGTATTTACAATCTTGATATTCTTCGGGAACAATAGGGTCAAAATCACCCAATACATTCAATTCGGTAACGAGAGTGTCTCTCGAATTCATGTCATTGTGATATTTCCCTGACCAAAAAAAGGACTTTTCGTTTTCCTTAATTTGCAAACCTGCCGTATTTACGCCTTTTTGTTGTAAAAACTCAATTTTTGCCATTGGGAAATCCCCTCCCACAACCGCAATAATATTCGATTTATCCGTAAAGTAGGTAGAAGTTAAGGTAATATATGTAGCGGCACCACCAATGATTTTATCGGTTTTCCCGAAAGGGGTCTCAATCGCATCAAATGCCACTGACCCCACCGTCAATAAACTCATATCTAATTTTGATTAAATTTCGTGTCCATCAAATCTATGTGATTTTTGAGAATTCGGATAGACTTGAAGTTTTGGACAAAGTTTCAAAAATTTATCAAATATATCAAATAGGGACTCAAAATCTCAAAAATTCATCCTTAGTACTTGGAATTCAGCTACAAAAAAATTACCTTTGCGCCCTGTTAAATTTTTGAAAGTGGTGAATATACTCCAACTTTTTGATATTCAGATTTTCGGACTCAAACACAAATCGTATTCGTTTCGTTTTGAGGTCGATACCGCATTTTTTGAGGCATTCCCAGACCATAATTTATTCGAGAAAGGAAACTGCACGGTAAATTTGGAACTGGAGAAAACAGAACGATTGCTCACTTTGGATTTTGCAATCGAAGGAACACTCGAACTGACGTGTGACCGTAGTCTTGAAAAATTTAATTTTCCTTTTGAAGTACAAGAACAGTTATTTTATCAATACACCACAGAGGTGGATAAAGAAAGTGAGGATGAGGCTATTATTTATATTTTGCCTACGGCAGAGTCAATCAATATAGCTCAACCGATTTACGAACTGATTAACTTACAAGTACCGATGCGGAAAATTCATCCCAAGTATGCTGAAGATGAAGATTTCTTTTATTCTACTGCAGAAACAGACGAAAGCGAAGCCGAAAACTCCGAAGAAATCACCGATTCCTTGCAAGATAAATTGCAAAATTTGAAGAATCGTTTTAATAAGTAGTATTTTTTGAACTATTGTTGAATTGATTTAAATTTGAAATAAAATGGCGCATCCTAAACGAAAAATTTCCAAAACTCGCCGAGACAAACGGCGTTCGCACCATGCTTTAACTCCAAAAGCCTTCACCGAATGTCCTAATTGTGGAGACATTGTTCGCTTACACCACGTTTGCACCGAATGCGGATACTATCGTGGACGGCAAGTCTTGGACGTAGAAACAGTAGCATAATTAAGCATATAGAGTAATGAGAAATTTTTATTTTGTTCAAAATCTCACTACTCTATCTTTGTTTTTTTAGTTCTCTAT
The DNA here is from genome assembly GCA_002340355.1 of Cytophagales bacterium UBA2561. Taxonomy (GTDB): domain Bacteria; phylum Bacteroidota; class Bacteroidia; order Cytophagales; family Thermoflexibacteraceae; genus UBA2561. The sequence continues at coordinate 157,919 of DDLX01000015.1, read as the reverse complement.
CAAATTGACAAACAGTCGATAAGCCCCTGAAACTCCCGCAGGCAATTGCCGAAAAAACGAATATCCCGTATAAATAAACGTCCCTTTTCCGTATTTCGCTACCAATAATCCTCCATCTTTTGGTGACTCATTGGGGTCATTACTTGATAAAATCGAAGTATAATTTTTATCCCATTGATTTGGAAGATAAACAGCTCGCTCTTGTACCCAATTTTCAAAATCCGAAGATGTAATTTTATTGGGAAAATTCATTAATGAATGTTTCGGTTTCAAGATCCGAACTTCAGCCTCTTCAACCGTTACTCGGTCTCTCGAAATCGTAAGCGGATAAGGCGCAATAGTCGAATCATTTACTCCAGAAATCAGACCACGAGTCGTATTGAATTGAACAATCATTGTTCCACCATTTTGAATGTATTCCCATATCTTTTTTTGATGAAATAAAATCCGTTTTCGAGTATTATAAGCCCTTATGCCTGTGATAATTGTCTCAAAATTAGAAAGGTCATAAGCCTCAAAATTTTCGTCTGTAAGTTCCGTAACTTCATAACCAATTTGACGTAAACTTTCAGGAATTTTATCACCCGCTCCTATATAATAGCCAATTTTTTTCTTAACTGTTTTTACATCCAACTTGACGGCTTTAATGGTTGAAGGCATAAAAACAACTTGTGTAGGAATATGCTCATATTCAATATGTTTCAAGTTTTTTATTGGTTCTCCGTCTGCTAAAACTTTAATAATAGCTTCGGCTTTCTTATGAGGTGGTATAATTGAAAATGTAATTTGCTCCTCTTCGTGTTTTTTCTCCAAATTAACGACCTGTTCGAGTGGTGTTACCTTCCAACCTTTCGGCAAATCCAAGGAGATTTTTTGACTCAAATTAGCTTGTCCAGCTTTCAAGGAAACAGTAATATTCTTAGATTCTGAGTTTGAAAAAATTAAAACTTTTTCTTGGATAGTAGCCGTCATTTTGGGTGCAATCTCAACGTTTCGATACAATTCACCCCGTACACGGTCAGTAGTTCGATAGAGCAATGGTGTTTCAAAAGTCAAAGGCAGTCCATTGATTTCGAAGGTCAATTCGGCAACTAATTGAGGTGGATTTTCGGCTAAGCCAATCAATTGACGTTCCGACTCCGAAACCTGAAACATTCCTTTTTTAGGTGGATTTTTCAACCAGTATGGCTGACTAATTTCAAGGTCGGATTTGAGTCGAACTTGTTCCTCAATCAACATGGGAATGTTTGATTTTAAGACCGAATCACGTTGCATTTTTGAGTTATTTTCAAGAAATGAAAACTTAGAATAATTTAATTTTATAGGGTTATCAAAAGGATTTACAGCTCGAATTTTAACGGTTAAACTATCACCTGCCACATACGAAAAATCATCCGCAATGACATCAAACCAAAGTCCTGCACAATTTCGAATAATTTGTTTTAAATTTTCTTTTTTCAAATTTAACCAAGGGTCAGAATTAGTTTTTTGTAAAAGGTCAATCTGTCGATAAATTTCGCATAAAATGGGCAAACTGGCTTTTGGATTTTCGGAATCAAATTGTTCATAGGCTTTAGTAGTCAAAACTCCAATTTTCTCTCCACCCTTTAGGCGTTGCCATCTCCGATTGATATTTTCAAAAATATGTTTTAAATCCTCACTTTCAGTTTTTTTTCCGTCTAAAAAGTCTAAATATTCGGTTTCTTTACCAATTCGAGGAGCTGTTCCCATCCCTTGACTTTTGTGCATCGTTCGGCTATCGGCTGCAACTTTACCGTAAGATTTTCCGAGTAATGGGCTGTATTTTCCTGCATCGATTTGAAGCAATCCAGTCGTATCGAATTTCTTTTGTCCACGATAAAACCACCATGAAGTATTCCAAAAAATACGGCTGGGTTGCCATGTTTTGACATATTTCAATTGTTCTGGAAATTGGGTCGAATCGCCAGCAATTCGAAAGGCTTCCAGAGCTAATTTAGCCGAAGAAGTATGATGTCCGTGTGTTTTTCCATCCCGATTAGGCGAAAACCGAGTAATAATTATATCGGGTCGAAATCTTCGAATAGTCCAAACTACATCCGCTAAAACTTTTTCTTTATCCCAAATAGTTAGGGCTTCAGAAGAGTTCTTTGAAAATCCAAAATCATTAGCACGAGAAAAGTATTGTTCTGCGCCATCAACTCGCCGAGCTGCCAATAATTCTTGAGTGCGAATTAAGCCTAATTCATAGCCAACTTCACTTCCGATAAGGTTTTGTCCGCCGTCTCCTCTGGTCAAGGAAAGGTAGCCTGTCCGAACACATTCTTCTTTGGAGAGGTACGAAATCAAACGAGTATTTTCGTCATCTGGATGGGCAGCGATGTACAACACACTTCCCAAAATTTGCATTTTTTTGAGCGCTAACTTCAATTCGCTGACACTCATTCGGGCTTGTGGAACAGGAGATTGGGCGTAATTTTGTATGGAGATACCCCATAAAATTCCTAAAAATATCCACTTAGAAAAAAAGGTGATTGGCTTCATATTGTGCTTGTTCAATCTTTTTGAAAATTCTAAAAATTGAACAAAGGTAAACGAAAGGTTAGTTTTTCTCCTTGAACAGGATGAAGCAACCTAGGGCGTATAATGAAGGTAATTAGTAATAATTCTATAAGATAATATCTTTAATGATGACAAGAACAGTCTTGTTCACCTTTCAAATACCCATCTTTTCCCAAATGATAACCACAACAAGAAGTAAATTCCTGTTTTAAAACTTCCCTAGCACGCTGGATTCTTGATTTCACACCCGAAATAGAAATACCTAATTCTTTAGCAATCTCATGTTGTTTAATGCCTTTCTGATAGTGCATTTCCATTACAATTTTGTACTTTTCAGAGAGATTATCTAGGAAAGGGGTTAGGCAACAAAATAATTCTTGATGTTCGGCTTGATTTTCTTCGTACTGTGGAGCTTGTAAGAGCCATCTTTCTTGTTCTTGATTTTTCTTATATTGATATCGATAATAATCACGAATACTATTCCGTACAATTTGATAAATCCAAGGTAAAATTTTTTCAGTATGTTGGATTTGTACTAATTTTAAGTGAATTTTTATAAAAATATCTTGACGAATATCTTTAGCATCCTCTGAATTATTCACTCTTTTTTCGATAAAATGAAGAATATTATCCGCAAAATGATTCCAAATATAAGTTGTATTCATATTTCTCTTTTTTATAAAAGTACAAAGCGGAGTTAGTAATTACTCCACTTTGCTCATTTTTTAGGCACAACATCCGTTAGTACCACAATTTTCGCACTCACATTTTTCGCAAGTACAGTCATTATCCTTACAGTTTCCTTGACAATCGCAAGCCGTACAAGTACAATTTTCACAAGTGCAACCATTTTGCGCGTTTAATTTTTCTTCAGATTTCATACATTTATGATTTAGGTGAGTAGGAATTAATTTCGTCTTCATAGACGGAGAAATACTAGAAAAGACGCAAAAAATAGATTTTCTTTTCAGTCAGTGTTTTTTGTCACTCGAAAAAACGTATAAAGAAATCACTCTTCTAATTTAAAACTATTCTTCTTTTATTTTAGAATAAATATATCCAGTTAAATAAATTAAGATGGAAAATTTATCCCAAAAGTTATATTTTTTGACTGAAGAACCTCCTGTTATTGTCTTGGCGTTTGCAAATGATCAAGTAGATAATATGCGCTACTTGAGGGAGTTAAATCAGGAATTACGAGAAATTCAACGGACGCTTCGTCCTATTAAACAAAAGAATCTTTGTCAGATTGAGGTTCTGGTAGGAGCAACTCTGAATGATATTTTACACGTTTTTGAGGATTATCAAAATCGAATCGCTATTTTTCATTATGGAGGGCATGCGGATGGTTTTCAATTACTTTTGGAATCTGAAAAAGATAAGAACGAAGTAGCTCATGGAGAAGGTTTTACTGAAATTTTACAAAAGCTTCCTGCCTTAGAATTAGTCTTTTTAAATGGTTGTTCGACCCATCAATATGCTCAAAAGTTGACTAAAACAAGTGCTATTTCGGTTATTGCGACCGAAAACGCCATTGATGATCAAGTAGCCTGTGAATTTGCCGTACAATTTTATCGAAATTTAGCCTCCGAAAAAACGTATTTTCAAGCCTATCGACAAGCTGAGAATGTACTCAAAACTCGAAAAGGAGGAAGTAACTTTAGAGCTTTATATCGTAAAAATAAGTCAACTCAAGAAAAATTTCCTTGGAACTTTGCCTATGCCGACGAATTTTATTTTATTAAGCATTGGACATTAATCGGAAACGGAATGAATAATAAAGCATTTACCAAAGCCACCCGCCAACTTTTACGGCGAAGCCCTGAAAAAGCCCTAACCAAGATTTTGAACTTTTTAGAAGATCAAGAAGAGGATTTTGTTCCAGATCTCTATGATAAAGCATTAGAACAAGATCAAAAATGGCAAGAGGTTTCTGATGAAATTATGTCAGGAACAATTAGCGTAGAAAATGCTAGTTTGAAAAAATCGAAAATAGTACGGGCAATTACTCAGTTGCTTCGACAAATCGAAAAATTACCTGAATTAGAAATATCCAAAAATGAAGAGCAAAAGAAACAAGCCCCTAATTCAGCAACTTCTTCGGAGCAAAACTTTGATTTAGTGCAATTTAAAGCAGAGTTAAATGATTTATTAGATCATTTAGAATTCGCACAAATTTTTGATAAAATTGAACAAAATCAAGTTCATCTCAAATATAACAAACCAACTTTTACGACACTACAATTCGATTTGATTGATGGGCAAAGTGGACGATCTTTTACTGAACGAGTTCGAGGCTTCATTAGAATGTTAACTTTGTCTAGCAATTAATTTATTTTGTCAATTTTATAAGATGTAATAAAAATAACTCAAACCTTTTATTACGAAAATTTACTACAAAAATAAAGGTTCTTACTCCCTACTTTTTCATCACTAAAACTACGATTTATGTTAATAGATAACCGAGACACATTCAAAGGGAATGATTTCGAGAGTATGTATCAGTTTTTTAAACATAATCTAAAAACGGGTAAATTTGATGTGGTTTCTGGCTATTTTTCTGTGGAAATGTTAGCTACTTTTTACAAAGAATTTGCTGACATTCAGCGATATAGATTAATTTTAGGTAATTTAATAAATGATGAAAAAACTGCTGTTGCTCAAATAAATTTATTGGCTAATAATCCTGAAGCTGGATTACTGGAGGACTTTCAACTTAGTGATAGGGCTAATGATGCGGTCAAGTTCTTGCAACAGGCAGAAGTCAGAACTTATGAAAAGAAATTTTGTCATGCGAAAGCCTATATTTATACTGATGAAAAAAATCCTACTAATTCATTTTTTAGTGTAGGGAGCTCCAACTTCACTTCTGCAGGACTAAGAGGAGATAAAAATGGTAATGTCGAACTGAATTACCTCAAAACGGGGAATAATACTCAATTTAGGCGGATAAAAGAAGAATGGTTTAATAAGGAGCTTTGGGTCGATAGTGCTACGATTATTACTACAGACAAAGTAGCTAAGACTAAAGAAAACTATAAAGAATATTTAATTAGGCTAATTCAAAGGTTGTATCGTCATTATGAACCCCTTGAAATTTATTACAAAATTCTTTTTGAATTATTTTATGAACAGATACAAGAACAAGACTTTGAAGAAGGCACCAAAAAATTAGAACATCTCGAAGATTCCCAAATTTGGCAAAGATTATTTTCTTTTCAAAAACAAGGCGTATTAGGCATCATTCGGATGCTCCAGAAATACAATGGGGCAATTCTGGCAGATGCGGTAGGCTTAGGAAAAACATGGCAAGCCCTAGCAGTCATCAAGTTTTTTGAGTTAGAAGGCTATCGTGTCGTAATTTTGTGTCCTAAAAAACTATCTCAAAACTGGACAAAATTTTTGGTCAATGAGGACTCTCTTTTTGAATCGGATAAATTTACCTATATGGTGCGTTATCATACAGATTTGCAAAAAGATGAAGAAAAAGGGACGAATCGAATGACTAAGAATGACCACAAAATTGATAGTTTTATCCACAATCCTAAAATTTTGTTTGTCATTGATGAAAGTCATAATTTACGTAATGATAAATCCTCACGCTATCAGTTTTTAGTCGATGAACTTTTGAGGCAAAATAAGGATGTCAAAACCTTGCTTTTATCAGCTACTCCAATTAATAATAATTTGAATGATATCCGAAATCAATTCAAGTTATTGGTCAAGGGGAATGACAAAGGATTTGAGAACACCCTGAAGGTTCATAGTTTAGAAAGTTTATTCAGACAAATTCAAACCAAATACAGGGATTGGAAAGATAGTGATTTGCCTGTTAATCAGTTTATTAAAGTAGTTTCGCAAGATTTTTTCCGTTTAGTAGATTCCTTAGTAATGGCTCGGACTCGTCCTATGATTGAGAAAAACCTACAAAATTCCAATCTTTCCACTCATGAACAATCTAAAATCCAAGCTCGTCTTCAGTTTCCGAAAAAATCGAAACCTATCAATTGCTATCATTTACCCGAAAAGTTTGGACGACTACAAGGTTCTGAACAAATCTTAAAAAAACTGGAAGAACTTCATTTTTGGGGTTATCAACCAGCCAAATTTACCCGCAAGGATGGGGGATGGAAAAAAGAGAAGAAACAAGCCTTTGAAGACGAATCTATCCGACAAGGTTTTTTAGCTCGGATGATGTTTTTTTTATTAATGAAACGACTCGAATCCTCGTGGTTTTCATTTTATAGTACCCTTCAAAAAATTCATGCGCATCATCAAAATGCTTTGGAAAAGGTAGAAGCTTTTATTCGAAAAGAAGACCGCGCAGAAAAAATAACGCTAGGGTTGGAAATTGATGAAGAGGACGAAGCCATTTATGAAGAGCAAGGTGAAGAATATTATCAACTTGGTAAGAATAACCCTATTCCATTAGAAAATATAGCTGATATTCAGTACTATAAGAAACATCTGAATGCTGAACTAAAACGACTCAAAGCCCTTCTCAAAAACGTAGAAAATTATAAAACTAAATTTGAGAAAGGAGAACAAGAAGACACTAAATTAGCTGAGTTAATCCGACAAATTGAGGCAAAACGAAATGGAAAACAGAATAAAAAAGTATTAATTTTCACTGCTTTTAAAAATACGGCAGACTATTTATATCAGCAACTTCAGCAACATTTCAAAAAAGACGGCATTGCAGTAGTCTCTGGTGATGGTGCAGTAAGTTCCTATGGATATGTTGGTAAAAATTTTGAGCCTGTTTTAGAACAGTTTGCACCCTACACCAAACTATACAAAGAAAAAGACTGGATAAAACCATATTTGGAAGCAACCGAACCCAATTATACAACCCTGACACCAGCCGAGATTGAGCAGAAACACCACAAAATTACCTTTGCCATTTGGAAAAAATATATGCTCAAAAATCATCCAATAAATAAACAAATATTATCTCAACCTATTGATATTCTGATTACTACTGATTGCCTTTCAGAAGGGCAAAACCTCCAAGATTGTGATTGTGTCATTAATTATGATATTCATTGGAATCCCGTCCGATTGATTCAACGGTTTGGGCGGATTGACCGACTAGGCTCGCCAAATAAAACTGTATTTGGCATTAATTTCTGGATTGGAAAAAACTTTGAGGATGTAATGAATCTCAAAGGGAGGGTCGAGAAACGGATGGCAATTATGGCACTAGCGGGTACCGAAACAATGGATAAACTTACCCCAGAGATGGAAGAGTTAATGAATAATAACCCATTGATTACCAAGCAAGATGAGAAAATGATGCGAAATATGGAAACCTCTTGGGAAGATATCGAGGTCAATCCGAAAACCTTATCTTTAGCCAATTTTTCATTAGAAGTATTCCGAAACGAACTCCGTGAATTTCTCTTTAAAAATCGGAGAATGCTCGAAGAAATGCCACACGCCATCTTTTCAGGATTACAAATTCCGAAAAAACTTACCCCTCAAACCGTAACTTCCCAAAATGTGGTCGCACTACTTCGGCATAAAAATGATGGTGCCTTGCATTTAGCTATTTGTAATGAAAATGGTCAGCGAGTTTTCGAAAATAGGCACGAGCAACTCAACTTTTTACGGATGACCAAAAACGAAAAACGATGCGATACGCATCAAGATGTGCCTCCTGTCGAAGAACTTCGGAAGTATGGACAAATGCTTATTGAGCACCTTCCAAATATGAACCAAAAACAGGTGAAAAATGACCTTAGAGCCATCGCTAAACTGGGACTAAGTGCTTCTAGGCAACTTGGAAAAGCTAATAATCGGTCTAAAAATTATTACAAACCTGAAAATTTTGAACTCATTGTTTGGGAATTTCTTAAAAAATAAATCACTAATCTCAATAGTTCGTAAATTTTTTGTTAATATGATTTTTTAAAATTACAATTTATTGATAGTCAAGTATTTCCATAGCGTAGGGTTTGCAAATCCTACACTGTGGAAATAAATATTAATTTGCTGTAAATCAAAATTTTAACTCTCCAAGAGTTTAAAACTTTTGGAGAGTTGGAGAAAACTTACCAACTATTGTAATCTTAAACGTAATAAAAAGCATCACCTACAAAATATGGAGAGTCAACAACAAGATTATCAGGAAATTAAAAATGCTTTATCTGCATTTCAAGAAACAAAGGAATTTGCTTTATTTCATGCCTCTCAAAAACTATTTGAGGTTTTAGGATTTAGTTTATTCAGTGAAGAAGAAAATTTTGACCTTCCGTTTTTGCTCTTTACATTGGATGAAACAGCGTTTATTGACCGAACTCATCGTAAACTATTAGCTAATCATAGTATTACAGCTAATTTGGTAGGATTTCTAACTACTGATAGCTTGAATCATCGCTCAAAAGAGGCTTTTAATCTGGAAACCTTAGCTCAAAAAAAGTATGCCAGTGGGCTATTGGTCTTTTCGCTCGAACTGCCATTTGAACCCAAAAAAGCTGATTTAATTGCTCTGACTCGGATGTTTAACCGAAATTATGAGCAAACTCCCGCCATTTTGGTTTTTCGATATCCAAAAACAACCTTCGACAATTCTCAGAGAACATTTATTTCCGTTACTACGGCACTGCGTAAAGACCGCCAGAAAAAATCGCAATATGAGGGAGAAGTAATTCAAAAAGTATCCATGATTCGGGATATTGATGTACAAAATCCACATCGGGGACATCTCCAAATCATTGATGATATGCGTGCCGATAAACATGGCAAAAAACTCACTTCCTTCGAAGACCTCTATACACAATGGCGTAATGTTTTCGATTTGAATCTCTTAAATAAAAAGTTTTATCAAGAAATTTCGAATTGGTTTTTTTGTGCCGTTCACTTTACTAAGTTTCCTATCGTAGAGGATAAAACCCAAGAGCAAACCAATCAAATTGCAGTGATTCGACTCCTAACTCGGTTTATGTTTGTTTGGTTCATCAAAGAAAAAGGGCTTGTTCCCTCCTATTTTTTTGATGAAAAAGGGCTTAAAAAAATCTTGCAAAATTTTGAACCCCAGCCAAATGAAGGATTATTTGCCAATCCTAAAAATGCAACTACGTATTATAAGGCTATTCTCCAAAATCTCTTTTTTGCTACCTTAAATCAGCCCAAAACCGATAATGATGGGAAAAAAATCGAACGAAAATTTGCCGAAGATAAGGGCTTTTATAGGAATCGAGCAAAAGATAACGATGTCAAGTCGTTGTATCGATACGAAAACTTATTCCGAGATAAAGATACCCAAAAGATTATCCAATGGTTTGATACCGTTCCCTTTTTGAATGGCGGATTATTTGACTGTCTAGATAGAGGAAAAGCGTATTATGATGGCTTTACGCGAAGACCAAAATATCAAGCTCAAGTTCCTGATTTTCTGTTTTTTGCGACCGATATTAATTCCTTTTCTGATAAATTACAAAAAATCTATGGCGTAAAAAAACAAAAGTACCACGTACGAGGACTTATCCAGATTCTGAATGATTATAAATTTACGATTGAGGAAAATACCCCTATTAATCAGGATGTTGCACTTGATCCCGAACTCTTGGGACAAGTATTCGAAAACTTATTAGCTTACTATAATCCTGAAACCGCAACAACCGCCCGTAAATCTACGGGGTCATTTTACACGCCTCGTGAAATTGTGGATTATATGGTCGAAGAAAGTTTGATCAACTATCTGAAAACCAAAATTATAGACTTTGCCAAGTCCAAAAAGGAGAGCCAAAAAACAGAAGCTGATCTAAGGAAATTGCTTGATATTCAACAAACAAGGAATCCATTCGAGGATAAACCCCAAGAAACGCAATTCCTCGTACAGGCTATTTATGAACTCAAAGTCATTGACCCTGCTTGTGGTTCGGGTGCTTTTCCGATGGGTGTTTTACTCAAACTGCTTTCCGTACTCCAAAAATTGGATTCGGATAATCAATATTCCAAAAAGGTGATTCTTTCGCAACAAGACCAAGAAAAAGAACGCCTCATCCAACAATTGCGAAAACAACTAGATACCGAACTGAAAAATAAACTCGCCGAAATCAAGAAAAATAAAGCGGTGATTGAACAAATTACTTTTGAGGAACTTCGAGAAGAAAACCGAACCAGTCTAAACCAACGAGAAGAAGAGCTACTTAGGCAGCATCAGCAAAATATCCAAGAGATTGAAGCCAATTTTAGCCCCGAAAAACACGAAATCGACTATGGAAAAAAATTATACCTAATTCAAAATTGTATTTATGGCGTTGATATCCAATCCATTGCAATTCAGATTTCTAAATTACGCTTTTTCCTCTCTTTGGTCATTGAGCAGAAAAATGAACATATCCAACCTTTACCTAATCTCGAAACCAAATTCATTACAGCCAATACGCTGATTGGATTGAAACAACAAAACCAAATGGCAATCCAAAATTTGGAGATTGAAGCATTACGCAAGAAGATGGAACTTGACCGCGCCACTCATTTTACTATTAAAGACAAAGGAGAAAAACTAAGGCTACAGAAATACGCTCAGAAAGACCGCCAAACCCTCCAGAGGCTCCTCCGAAAAGATGGCTGGGATAATGAAAATGCACAAAAAATTGCCCAATTTGATATTTTTGACCAAAATGCCACCGCCGATTGGTATGATTCCAAGTGGATGTTTGGGATCGAAAAAGGCTTTGATTTAGTTATCGGAAATCCGCCTTATATTAGTATTGCCAAGATGGAGTCAAAGAAAACCTTAAAAGCGCAAAAATTCCAAACATTTGCCAATACAGGGGATATTTATTCATTATTTTATGAAAAAGGAAATCAACTATTGAAGCAAAAAGGAATTTTATGTTACATTACTTCCCGACAGTGGATGCACGCCAATTATGGAAAAAATACCCGAAAATATTTTGCCCAAAAAACAAACCCATTAATTTTATTAGATTTCGCAAAAGTAAAAATTTTTGAAAATGCCACTGTATTCGTCAATATTTTAGTCTCTCAAAACTTTGATAATCAAGAGCAATTGCAAGCTTGCGCCCTTAAAGGTGAAAAATTACCCACAGAACCGCTCAGAACTTATTTTGAAACCAATTCATTTACTTTAAATCAATTAGGGGAGCAAACTTGGAACGTCACTGATAAGTTGACGCAAAAAGTAAATCTACAAATTGAGGAGAAAGGAACAATTCTTAAAAACTGGAAAGGCATTCAATTTTATGCTGGAATCAAAACAGGTTATAATAAAGCCTTTCATATTACCAAAGATATTAAAAATCAACTCATTGCCAAAGACTCAAAGTCTAAAGAAGTCATAAAACCTTTATTAAGAGGAAAGGATATTAAACGATGGAATTATCAATATAAAAATTGGTATACTTTATTTATTCCTTGGCATTTTCCTCTACATAATAATCCCTCAATTACGGGAAGTTCTCACGAAGCTGAAAAAGACTTTCAAAAATTATATCCTGTTGTTTATAACTATTTTTTGACCTACAAAGAGCCATTAAGTAATAGGAACAAAGCAGAAACAGGAATTAGGTATGAGTGGTATGCCTTGCAAAGATATGGCGCAGATTTTTGGCAAAACTATGAAAAACCAAAAATCGTATGGATAGAAATTTCGGATAAGGCAAATTATGCGTATGACGACTCAGGAATGTATCTGACCAATTCAGCCTATTTTTTATCGGGTAAAAATCTAAAATATTTATTAGCACTCTTAAATTCTAAAGTAGCCGATTTTTATTTTTCTCAGATTACTGCCAAAATTGCGGGTGGGCGAAAACGCTATACCAAACAATACGTAGAACAAATTCCTATTCCTCAAATTTCGAAAACAGCACAAAAACCGTTTGAGATATTGGTCGATTATATTTTATGGCTCAAGGAGCATCCTAATTTGTTAGTAGCTGCGACCGACCAAGCGATGAGCGATTATTTTGAGCAAATATTAGACGGGGGCGTATATGAATTGTATTTTTCGGAAAGTTTCCATCAGGCAGAAAACAGAATTTTGGCCTATTTAGCAGAAATTCCACCTATTTTAGCCTCAGATAATGAAAAGGTAGTTTTGGCTTTTGTTCGTCAGATCTATCAGAAATACCATGCAACTCAACACCCGCTCCGTAAAAGTTTACATGATCTCGTTAAGATTCCTGAAGTACAGATAATCTTAGGCAAAAATATACAATAAGGTTTTGGCGTAAATCTCAAAAAGATAAGGATATGGGCAGATACATCAATTTATTTACTGATTTTGGATTCAAAAAGATCTTTGGTTCAGAAGAAAATAAGGATATTTTATTGGATTTTCTGAATACACTTTTGGCGGATAAACAACAGATTATTGATCTCAAATTTTTGAATAGTGAACTTTTGGGAGGAAATATAATGGAAAGAAAAGCGATTTTTGATTTGTATTGTGAAAATGACAAAGGAGAACAATTCATTGTCGAACTGCAACGTGCCAAACAAGAGTTTTTCAAGGAACGTAGTATTTTTTATGCCAGCCGAGCCATTCAAGCGCAGTCCAAACGAGGGAAATGGGATTATAATTGGCAGTCAGTTTATACGATTGCCATTCTGGATTTTGAGTTTTCGGGGATGGGACATGAGCATGTCAAATCAGATATTATTTTGTATGATACTGAAAATGAGAGGCAATTCACGGATAAGTTACGTTTTATTTATTTAGAAATGCCCAAATTCAATAAGACAGAGGACGAATTAGAGAACAACTATGATAAATGGCTCTACTTATTAAAGAATATCTCGGAATTAGACGAAATTCCAGAGCGTTTACAACGGTTTTTATTTCAGAAAGTATTCAACTTGGCGGAAATCACAAATTATGCCCCAGAAACTCGCCAACGATACGAAGCAAGCTTGAAAGAATATCGAGACTATTACAATACTATCGCTACGACTGAGAAGGAAGCCCATCAACAAGGACTACAAGAAGGGTTACAACAGGGATTAGAACAAGGAAAACAGGAAGGCGAGAGAGCCAAAGCCATTAAAATGGCTCGAAAAAGTCTTCAGAAAGGTTATTCAGTGGCAGATATTGCTGATATCACAAACTTGTCTATTATCGAAATCGAAGATATTAGAAGATCTCTAGAAATTTAATATTTCCAGTTAGACTTTTAAAGCCTAACATAACAGATTTAGAGCTAAGTTTTGGCACTTAAGAGGTTGTTTAAATTTTAACTAAAAAAATGATTATCAAGTTTTTATAAAAATTTCCATAATCTAGAGTTTGCAAATCTAACTTTAGTATAAAATCTGATCTCCTTATATTATCAATAGTTCGTGAATTTTATTAATATAATTTTCTAAAATTACAATCTATTGATAATCAATTGTTTCTGGAAAGTAAGGTTTGCAAATCCTACGTTATAGAAATATATCAATATACTGAAAATCAATATTTTATATCTTTAAGAGCTTAAGGTTTTTGGATAATTACACAAAAATTACGAGCTATTGTATATTTTAGGAGTTTTAGTATTTATTTTCTGGAAAGTAAGGTGAAGAATTGGAAGATGGGAGGAAGTTTTTTTGATTTCAGCATTTGTGCTAATAAAAACAGGAATTATTATACCTAAAGCATGAAGTGTATCTTATAAATTGTCGGGATAGCAGGATTCGAACCTGCGACCCCTTGTACCCCATACAAGTACGCTACCGGACTGCGCCATATCCCGAACTGAGGTGCAAAGGTAAAAAGTTCTATTTATTTTTCCCAATTCTTATCTTCATTTTTTTGCAAAAAAAAGTCATGGTATGAGATTACACCATGACTATTTGACTTTATATTAACCTTTAATTTTAACTCTGTAATTCTTTACGGCTTCGATGTGATTGTACCGATTCCTGTAAATTTTGTTGTTCCTCTTTCGAGAAAACTTTTAGTTCTTGATGTTGTCGTAGTCCTGTACCTGCTGGAATCAAATGTCCTACAATTACATTTTCTTTCAAGCCTATGAGGTCATCTTGTTTTCCTCGAATAGAAGCTTCGCTAAGTACTTTAGTTGTTTCTTGGAATGATGCTGCTGAGAATACACTTTTCGTACCTAATGAGGCTTGTGTAATTCCTTGTAAAGTTGGACGAGAAACAGCTGCCTGAGCATCTCGTACTTTAATGAGTTTCTGGTCTTTACGGCGTAAACTTGAGTTTTCATCTCGTAATTGTCGAGCCGTAATAATCATTCCTTTCTTCATATTTCGTGAATCTCCTTCATCTGTTACAACTTTCTTATCCAAGATATTATCGTTGTCTTCTCGGACTTCGAAACGATTCACAATTTGATTAGGCAAGTAAGTTGTATCCCCTGGATCAATAATGACAACTTTCTGCATCATTTGTCGAACAATAATTTCGATATGCTTGTCATTGATTTTCACCCCTTGTAAACGATATACTTCCTGAATTTCGTTTACTAAATATTCTTGAACTGCCGTAGGTCCTTTAATTGCCAAAATATCGGCTGGTGTAATCGCACCATCTGACAACGGCATTCCAGCTTTTACAAAGTCATTTTCCTGAACCAAAATATGTTTTGAGAGCGAAACCATGTATTTTTTCTTCACACCGTCTTTCGACTCTACGAAGATTTCACGATTACCTCGTTTAATACCACCATAACTCACTACCCCATCAATCTCACTAACTACCGCAGGATTTGATGGATTCCGTGCTTCAAACAACTCGGTTACTCGTGGTAAACCACCCGTAATATCTCGTGTTTTACCTGTTCGGCGTGGAATCTTAACCATAATTTGCCCTGCTTTTACACGCTCTCCATGGTCAATCGCAAGGTGAGCTTCTACAGGAATATTACTACTAAATTCTTGTCCTTCATCCCCGTGAACTACAATTGTTGGGTTTTTGGTTTTGTCTTTTGTCTCAATAATTACTTTTTCACGGTGTCCTGTTTGCTCATCATATTCTTCACGATAAGTAATACCATCTTCAATAGCTTCAAATTCAATTGTGCCATTACATTGTGATAAAATTACCGCATTATATGGGTCCCAATGGCAAAGTGATGTTCCTTTATCCACTTTTTGACCATCCTTAACGTGCATGAATGAACCATAAGGCGCATGATGCGAATTTAGCATTTGCTTGGTTTTCGGGTCAATAATCCGAATTTCAGCCGTTCGAGACATTACTACAGGACGAATATCGCCTTCATTGTCTTCAATTTCAACGCTTTTCATGTCCTCAAACTGAATCACTCCTGCAAATTTCGTATAGAGTGTTGCATCTACCGCAATGTTAGAAGCCGTACCTCCTACGTGGAAAGTCCGTAAAGTTAATTGAGTACCTGGCTCACCAATGGATTGTGCCGCAATTACCCCTACTGATTCGCCTACATGAACCGCCTTACCCGTAGATAAATTTCGACCATAACACGTTGCACAAGCTCCTTGACGAGTTTCACAAGTCAGAACTGAACGAACCTCAACTTGTTCAATACTGGTTTCTTCAATTCGTTTAGCGACTTCTTCGGTAATTTCAGCACCTGCTTCAACAATAAGTTCCTCATTAATAGGGTCATAAACATCATGTACTGAAGAACGTCCTAAAATTCTATCAAATAAAGACTCAATGATATCATCTTGGTCTTTGAGTGCTTCCATAACTACCCCCCGCAATGTACCACAATCGTATTCGTTAATAACAACATCTTGTGCTACATCCACCAAACGCCGTGTCAAGTATCCAGCATCAGCCGTCTTCAGTGCGGTATCTGCCAAACCTTTCCGTGCGCCGTGTGTCGAAATAAAATACTCAATAACGTCCAGTCCTTCTTTAAAGTTAGAAAGAATAGGGTTTTCAATAATTTCCCCTACTGAACCTTGTAAGTTTTTCTGAGGTTTTGCCATCAAGCCCCGCATTCCGCCTAACTGCCGAATTTGTTCTCGTGAACCCCTTGCACCAGAGTGCATCATCATATAAACAGAATTGAAACCTCCTTGATTATCAGCAAGTTCTTGCATTAAGGTCGAAGTCAATCCATTATTTACTCGTGTCCAAATATCAATAACCTGATTATAGCGTTCGTTATCTGTAATCAAGCCCATATAGTAATTTTGCCAAACTCCATCTACCTCTTCCTTAGCTTCAAGAATCAGTTTTTCTTTATCATCTGGAATTTGGATATCATCTAATCCAATAGATAAACCTCCTTTATAAGCAGTCTGGAAACCGAGATACTTAATATCATCCAAAAACTTTGCCGTTCGTTGCATTCCCACGATTTTACAAACGTGAGCAATAATTTTTTGAAGCGCTTTTTTACTTAATTCCTCGTTCACATAACCTACTTCTTCAGGAACAAACTGATTTACCAAAACCCGACCTGCTACCGTATCAATGAGTTTTTCTTCAAATTCGCCAGTTTCATTATCTCGGACAGTAACCCGAACCTTGATACCAGCATTTTTGTGTAGTCTTCCTTCATTAATAGCAATAATAACTTCTTCAGCACTATAGAATCGCATTCCTGTTCCTGGTACAGGATAATCAGCCGTTGGTTTTCGTTCTTTGGATAAGTAATATAATCCCAAAACCATATCCTGTGAAGGTACAGCAATTGGTTTTCCGTTGGCAGGGTTCAAAATATTATGTGAAGCCAACATTAATAAAGAGGCTTCCAAAACCGCTTCATTTCCTAGTGGAACATGAACCGCCATCTGGTCACCATCAAAATCGGCGTTAAATGCCGTACAAACTAAGGGATGCAATTGAATAGCTTTTCCTTCAATCAACTTGGGTTGGAAAGCTTGAATACCCAAACGGTGCAAAGTTGGCGCACGGTTCAGCAGGACAGGATGTCCTTTCAAAACGTTCTCCAAAATATCCCAAACGACAGGAGATTTTTTATCAACAATTTTCTTAGCAGATTTAACCGTTTTGACAATACCTCGCTCAATTAATTTCCGAATAACAAACGGTTTGTATAATTCTGCCGCCATATTTTTAGGCAAACCACATTCATGCAACTGCAATTCAGGACCTACTACAATTACAGAACGTCCTGAGTAATCAACCCGCTTACCTAATAAATTTTGACGGAATCGTCCTTGTTTTCCTTTAAGCATATCACTCAAAGATTTTAAGGCTCGATTTCCATCGGCACGAACGGCATTTACTTTTCTGGAGTTATCAAACAATGAATCAACTGCCTCTTGGAGCATTCGTTTTTCATTTCGTAAGATAACTTCAGGAGCTTTAATATCAATTAGTCGCTTCAAACGATTATTTCGAATAATCACTCGGCGATATAAATCATTCAAATCTGAAGTAGCAAATCGTCCTCCATCCAATGGCACAAGTGGACGCAATTCAGGCGGAATAACAGGCACCATCTTAATAATCATCCATTCAGGGCGATTTTCAATTCGAGTACGTGCTTCTCGGAAGGCTTCCACAACTTTCAGCCGTTTCAAAGCTTCGGCTTTACGTTGTTGAGATGTATCATGAGCTGCCGCATGACGGAGGTCATACGAAAGTTGATCAAGCTCAATACGTGTCAATAACATTTCGAGACCTTCAGCTCCCATCTTGGCAATGAACTTATCAGGGTTGTCATCGTCCAATTGTTGGTTTTCACGTGGTAATTTATCTAAAATATCAAGGTATTCATCTTCAGTCAAAAAGTCTAAGTAGGCAATTCCATCATCTGCTTTAACCCCCGGTTGAATTACGACATAGCGCTCATAATAAATGATTTGGTCGAGTTTTTTGGTGGGGAGTCCGAGTAAATACCCGATTTTGTTGGGCAATGAACGAAAATACCAGATATGGGCAACAGGAATGACGAGTTGGATATGTCCCATCCGCTCACGGCGAACTTTCTTCTCGGTCACTTCTACGCCACAACGGTCACAAATAATGCCTTTATAACGAATCCGTTTGTATTTTCCACAGTGACATTCCCAATCCTTGACAGGTCCAAAAATCCGTTCGCAAAACAAGCCACCCATCTCGGGTTTGTAAGTACGATAATTAATGGTTTCAGGTTGGGTAACTTCACCAAAAGAGCTTTCCAAAATTGATTCGGGAGATGCCAGGCTAATGGTAATACTCGTAAAATCGTTGCTAAACTTTTTGTTTTTTCTGAATGCCATTCTGAAGTTGCAGTTATATTTTGAACCAGCAAATGTACTGATAAATTTAGAATCTGCCAAATATTTGAGCCTAAAGGAAATATAGATTGATGTTATAAATGGATTTTATTTCCTTTTATTTGATTATTTCTATAATTTTTTGTTCCTTATATTTCTATAACTGACTCAAAATGAACTTTAATCTAAGATTATATAACCAACCAAACATCAATATTTTAGGTCATAAAACAGTATTAAGGTACTATATTTGTAATACTTTGGGCAAAGAAGTGAGTAAATAATTTAATATATGAAATTTACAGTCAAGAACTGGTTTCAAATTGGAGTAAGAAGCGGAATGAGTACACTACTCAAAAAGCAAATTATTTTGGCTAACCGTATTAGTTGGACAACTCTTCCATTGTTGCTTGTTTCGGGCGGGATTGCACTTTTCAATCAAGAATACCATTTAGCTCTAGGATTCGTATCATTTTGCATTTTAATTTTAGGAACATTAGGACTAAATTTTTTTCATAAAGTTTTTATTTCCCGTCTGATTCTTAGTATCTTACCTACGCTCATTACCATTTTTTTTCCTGTAACCGAAATTCACGAAACTGAGCATTATTCAGCCGTATTATTCGGAAGTGTCATTTTTTGTGTTTATCCTTTTTTATTGATTGATTATCATAAAGAAAAAGAATGGTTTATTGTCATTTCTATTTTGAATTTGGGCTTTATTATGGCTTATGATATTATTTATTGTACTTGGATTGAGCCTAATGGATGGCAAGTAGCGAGCTGGTTATCAGTTAAAATTCCACAAGCTTTTATGTTTTTAGTATTAGCTTCAGGATTTGTTTTTTTACAAAAGATGAATATGCAGTATGAAAATCATCTACATAAGATCAATCAATCACTTGGAAAATCCCATCAGGAATTAGCCCATAAAAATTCACAAATTGAAGAACAAAAAAATAAAATTGTTGGGCAGAATCAGGAAATTATTCGTCAAAACAAACTATTAATTCAGCAAACCGAATATATTACTGAAAAAAATCATGCACTCGAAACCAGTCAAGAAACGATTAAGCAGAATAAAGAAGAAATCCAAGCCATTCTTGAAACGCTTGCTGTCCGAGAAACTGAAATGACTGCCGTATTAGATGCCATTTATATTCATGCTCCAATCACAGAATTTAATCTAGAAGGTAAAATACTGAATGTCAGCTATAAAACTGCCGAACTTTTTGGTGTGGAACGACAAGATTTAATAGGTAAAAATATTGCTGAGTTCAATCGTCATGCTAATTCTCGTACTGCTAAGGATGTTAAGGAAGTACAAGCATTTTGGCAGGAAGTCGTCAAAGGAAAAGCACAAACTCGTGAAACTGATTTATTTGTAAATGATAAAATTATTCATTTTACAGAAACTTTTGCTCCTATTTTGAATCGTAAGGGACAGCCCCACAAAATTATTTCGGTGGGACAAGACGTAACCGAATTGCGCCAGCAAAAAAATAAAATCGAAAAGCAAAATATTCGTATTGGAGAGAGTATTCGTGCAGCTTTGACTATCCAACAAGCGATGCTACCTGATAAAAGCCGAATGCAGGCTTTATTGCACGACTATTTTATTATTTACTCACCAAAAGATGTAGTTTCAGGTGATTTCTATCGTATTGATCAAGTGAGAGATACCATATTATTGACAGTAGCAGACTGTACAGGGCATGGCGTACCTGGGGCATTTATGACCATGATTGGAAGTTTATTACTCAATGAAATTATTCATATGAATGATGTGGCGGCTCCCGCTCAAATTTTATGGGCATTGCATGAATCAGTGAAGGTTGCTCTCCGCCAACATGAAACAGGTGATCCTAACGGTATGGATTTGGGAATTTTAGCTATTCAAAAAAAAGAAGGCTCAGACACTAAATTAGTTTTTGCAGGAGCAAAACACAGCCTCACGTGTGTACGAACAGATGGAGAATTACAAATCTTAAAAGGAACACGAAAGTCTATCGGAGGACGACAAAATGAACGTAAACAATTTCAGTCTCAAGTATTTACTCCACCAAAGGGAAGTATGGTTTATTTAACAACAGACGGATTTGTAGATCAAAATAGTGCCATCAATCACGATCGATTTGGACGGCAACGACTCCGAGATTTATTAATCAAAAATGCTTCAAAACCCGTTGTTAAACAAAAAGAAGAACTGGAAAATAGGCTTTCTCAATACATGAATGGCGTATCTCAGCGTGATGATATTTTATTAATTGGAGTACGAATTTAATTTTCTCTCCCGAAGTATTTATTTTATCAGATTTATTGCGTAATTTTCCTTGTGCCATTCTATTTTGTTTCATTCCACTCTCCCAAAATTAGGTTTATGAAACTCCAAAATCGTCATATTATCTTGTTTCTTGCCATTCTTTTGGCGAGTTTTTATCCTGTTTATCGTAAGTTCTCTGAGACCAACCCTTCAGTACTAACTGCCTTATTTTGGGTCATTATTTTACTGATTCTCTTTGCTTTTGGGAATAGACAGATTGCCCAATATTTGGATGAAAAATATACATGGAAAAATTATAAGACAAAACGATTAGCAACTCAACTAATTGTAGTGTTAATTTATTCATTAATTTGTATTAATCTCACTTACTTCTTTTTGCAAATAGGCTTTGCAGAATATCTTCCTACGATTTCACAGTTAGTCACAGTTAATTTATGGGGTGGAGCCATTTCATTACCAATTGTTTCAATTTATTATGCTCATTATTTTTTACAAAAATGGCAGCACACATCTCTCTATTCTGAACAGCTTCGTCAAGAGAAAAATCAAACACAACTTGAAACCTTACAGAATTATATTGACCCTGCATTTTCACTAAAAAGTACTCAAAAACTAGCTCAACTACAGGCAGAAAATCCTAAATTAGCAAGTATTTTTACACAAAAATTGACTGAGATTTATCAATATGTTGTCACCCATCGAGATCAAAAACCCATTTCTTTACAGGAAGAACTGGAATTTATAGATGCGTATTCTTTTATCCTAAGGAGTCAATTTGAAGATGCCGTAGTATTAGACATAAATATCTCAAACCAAGATTTTAAAGGTAAACTTTTACCCCCTTTAGTAATTCAACTACTGATTACTAATGCCTTAAAACACAATAGATTATGCAAAAAAAATCCACTTTATATCGAAATTTTGCCTAAAGACGAAAACACACTTCTAGTCCGTAATAATTTGCGTCGCCGTTCTAAACCTTCCTATTCACCGTGTAGTATTTTAGCTGGTATTCAAAGTCGTTACACTTTAGTTACGGCACAGAAAGTTGAGGTTGAGGTCTCAGAAGTTTATTTTACGGTGTATTTGCCATTAATTTCAGAATTATCTTAAATTTCGACTAATTAGGTAATTGCAAAACGATAATGCCTATCTAAAAAGATTCTCAGAATAAATGATGAAAATACACCTTCAAAACTTTGGACCTCTTCATGATTTCACGTTTGATTTGAATAATGATTTTCATGTGCTTTATGGTAAAAATAACATCGGAAAATCATATGCCATGTCAGCGATTTATTTGATCTTGAAATACACACTTCAGGCTGAAGCTAGAAGCAAGTTTCTTAATCTTTATGCCAAAAACTCAATTATTGATAAGATAATCAATTCTATTTCAGGTAGTTCAGATAAAAAATCCAATTTTGAGGAATCTTATCAAGAACTTATAACTATGTGTTTGGAAGAGATCTTTTTGAGTGATTTAACACATTCTTATCAACATTCATACACGGGTAACTTTGAGAATTTACAAAGTAAGTTTACTAATAAACCACTTTGTGTTTCTATTGATTTTCCAAACCGATTGAGTTTTGCAGTAAGCATTCAAAATCAGGAGTTAGCGATTACTTCACTAACTATTCCAGCTAAGATTTACTCAGATATTTTGACTATTTCGAAAACTACTGATTTTAAGGATAATTCATCTCTAAAAAAATTCAAAGATGAATTCATCTTCAAAACTAATACGTTTTTATCCTCTATATTTTTTGATTTTGAACAAAATTTTCAAGCCTATTTTTTACCTGCTTCTCGGTCAGGGCTATATGAGGCAATGAGTTCATTCAGTTCTATTTTTGCCGAATTATCCAAAGTTAGAAGTTTCATTTCCAGTAAGATAGAAATTCCTACTTTGCCTGAACCAATTGCAGATTATTTTCTAAATATTTCTACAATTAAAACACAAAAACAGGAAAATATTTATCAGAAATTTGCTCATAAAATTGAACAAAGTTTAGTCAATGCTGAAATTATATTTAATGAAGATTCGAAAAAATTAGAATACTATAACCCTGAAATTCAACTTAAATTGAACCTTTCGGAAACTTCTTCGATGGTTTCAGAGCTGGCTCCGATGGTGGCACATCTAAAATATTTAATGAACCACGATGAAAAGAAATACAAAGTTATTTTCATAGAAGAACCTGAGGCTCATTTGCATCCTGAAATTCAAGTTTTATTGACCGAAATCTTTAGCGAATTGACCCGCCATAATGTCAAGATTGTAATGACTACGCACAGTAATTATATTTTTAATAAAATCAATAATTTAGTCCTCCAGAAAGCTACCGAGAGGAATAAAATGGCAGTCTATCATATTGTACAAACTACTCAAGGAAGTATTGTTAATCCTCATGCTCAACCTTCTGAAAGTGGCATTGAGGATGAAAATTTTGCAGAAACAGCCGAAAAATTATACCAAGAACGGTTTCAAATTTTAGATTAAAAGTTCAAGAAATGGAATTAATTGAGCGTCTCAGAAATGAAAGTTCCATCCAATCATTTATAGTTTCCGAATGTGAAGACGAAGGAATTTGTGTAGAGTTTACCCCTAAA
This sequence comes from Cytophagales bacterium UBA2561, assembly GCA_002340355.1. Taxonomy (GTDB): domain Bacteria; phylum Bacteroidota; class Bacteroidia; order Cytophagales; family Thermoflexibacteraceae; genus UBA2561. Next base: position 134,338 of record DDLX01000015.1, on the reverse strand, counting down.
ATTGATCGAAATTCGGTTTTAATTATTAAGGTAGATGATTTTTATAATGCCAAACATCTCAAAATTAGACCTGCTTCAGTAGATTGCTTAATCATTCAATTTTGTCAAGAGAATCAATATCAGGTTTATTTAGTAGAATTAAAAAACGTACAAAAACAACAATTTATTCATCGAAAAAACTTACACGAGAAATTTAAAAATACGCTCTATGATTTTATCCGAAATCAACTTGTTGATTATTTTTATGATGAAAAATACGAATGTCAATTCCGCTTAATTCTGAATGCAGGAAAACAAGAAAATCAACAAATAAAAATTCTTTCTTTGGATTTTTTGTTGTCTCTATCTCCGATTTTATTTCAAGGTAAACGCTATGGGATACATGGATTTCCGCCAAACTTTGTAGTAAAACCTTGTATGCAATCTAGCAACTCTAATATTTGATCTTTTTTATAAAAATTTGGTTATCAAAATTGTATAAATAATATACTCACAATAAAACTATAAATAAATGGTTATTTATTTCAAATTCTCCTTTGATAATAAGTACCCTGATTCGGAGATCGAATAATGAATAATTTATTTAAGTTATTTTGTACTTTTAACGATTTGGAGTAAAAATGTAATTAATACGACATTAAGTAATATTTTACTCACATTAGATTCAACTTACAAACCTCGCTCTTTTGATTTCCGTTTAAATAAATAAGGATAACCAGTCAAATTTATTGCCATTTTTGTCTTACATTTACAGCAACTCCATTACTCATTTTTTACTAAGCACTATACTCATGGAACAAGAAATTAATTGGATTCAGGTTTTTGAAGATGTATCGTATTATGTAGAACATACCGCAAGAACTGGTTCCGTTGTGGGATTAAACATCGTTATTACGAGTGCCGTAGTCGGAATTATTTTACTAATTGTTGTTAAAAACACCAAAATACCTGGATTATTAGCCTTAATTACAGCCGCCTCATTTGGTGCATTTTTTCTAATAGATGTAGGTAAGTTAAAAACTAATGATCCTTATATTTTAGTTGGCACACTTTCCAAAAAAGAACGGATTTCAAACAAGGCAGACCACACCAGTGAAATACCTAAGGATTCATATCATGTTTTGTTAAATGTTGATGAGGCTTTTAATTTGACTTCAAAAGGTAAAGGGAAGCAAATTCCTAATTTACAAGGCTCACAAGAGTTAGTTACGACTCGGAAAATGTACACTGATTTACATGAAAGAGGAAGAGTTGTTTTGATTTGTATGCCACATGATAACCACGTTTATGGATTTGTGACAGGGGAAGGTAAAACTGTAATTGAATAAATTTTTCATAAAAAAAAACTTCGGTAAGTCAAACGACTTACCGAAGTAAGAAAACAAAAGGTTGATAATGTTTTAATTGTGCAAACTCCACATTCATATATTCAACTTACTTTCAGAAAGATAGCTTGTTTTGGAAAAAATATCTTTTAAAAATATCTTGGTGTAATGACCTTATGTTTTGCGTATTTCAAGCGATAATTAATCGTAATCTCATGTGATCCACTTTGTACTTCTCGTAAATCCGTAACAGTATAAAAGTCATACGAATAACCTATCCGTAATTGGTCGGTTAATTGAATCTCAGTTAGAGCATCAAAGGAGTCTCCTGTTCGATAAGATAACCCAAACCATAGTACTTCTTTAATTAATAAGTTTGCATTAATATCCAATTCCAATGGTGAACCTTCTGTCGCTTTCAATAGAAAGTGAGGTTTTAGTTTTAAGCCATCTGTAAGCGGAAAAACTAAGCCTGCTCTTAGATAATAATGGCGTTGCTCTCTAGCAAAAGAAGCTTCGTTATCAGAGAGCTTATTCGTCAATAGGCGCGGTATTGCCAAACCAAAATAATAATAATCAGTATAGTAATAAAGCCCTGTTCCAAAGTTGACTAATAACTTATTGACATCATTATTTGTAAAATTAACATCATTGACTTGTCGGACTCTCAGTTTACTAAACTCAGCTACGTAATTGGTTAAAGATGAACGTAATCCAAAAGAAAGCGTTCCACCTTCAGGAAACCGAATACGATAGGCATAATTTAGGTTCATAGTCGTCTGTCGAGTTACACCAAGTTGGTCATTAACTAAGCCAAACCCTAAAGCGACTTTATCATTAGAAGTTGGTGAATGCACTGAAAACGTTTGCGTTCGTGGCGCACCTTCCAAACCTACCCACTGCTCTCTTGCTAATCCTGTAAAACTGATAGCTTCGTGACTTCCTGCATAAGCGGGGTTTAATGCCATCGGATTAAACATATACTGCGTGAACATGACTTCCTGTTGAGCCTTAACCTGAAAAACAAGAAATGAAAGAACAAATAATACAGTTAAAAATTTACTCATAGCGCTACGAGTTTTTGATTAGTTTTTTGAAGAGTCGTAGTTCTTATTCTGTTTTTATGTTCTAATTTGTGTTTGTTTGATTTTTCTTAAAGTTAAGTTTTAATTGTTGCTTGCTCAAATATACTATATTCCTAATAGAAAAGTTAGGCATTTTCGGTGAATGGGTATGATTTCTATTTCAATGGCTTGTTTTTCACGTTTAACACTATTCATCTCCAAAAATTACAATTTTTAGTACGATTTGAAGAGTGCTATACAAAGAAAGACTATGTAATAAATTGAATGATTTTGCCGTAAAAAAAATGATTTTTTACGGTATAAAAAACAAATTATAAATACTGTAATAGTATTATTTCAATATTTATATTCTTATAATTGTATTATAAAAATATTTAGAACACAAATACACAAATATTACATCAATTAAAAGAAGCATTATAATTATTTTTTTTATAGAAGTAATTCAATATTTCAGATAAAATCAATAAAGAATTTCTCAAAATAATTATTTTTTAATTACAACACAAACATAATTTTTAACATGGAATTTAATCCTCATTCCGTTACTCCAATTCATTCCAAGTCCAACCTTAGAGAATCTCGGCAAAAGTCAAAAAGATAAGTTCTTTCCCATATTCTTGTTTTACGGATTAAAAATTGACCTATGTATCAATATAATACCCATTTTGGAAAAACTCCTATCTTTACATTTTGAAGTTAAACGAAAATCAACGAAAAAAGCGAAATTTATGGCTACCCGAGGAGGTTTTTCAAGCAAATTTGGATTCATTGCAGCGGCAGCAGGGTCGGCAGTCGGTTTAGGTAATATTTGGAAGTTCCCATTTGAAGTAGGTGATGGAGGTGGAGCCGCATTCGTAGTAATGTATCTAGGCTTTTGCTTTGTACTATGTTTTCCTGTCATGGTTTCCGAGATTGCTATCGGACGGCGTACCCAACGTAATCCTGTGGGGGCATTCGAAGCCCTAGGTTACAAAAATTGGAAATTCATTGGGATGATGGGAATCCTAAGCGGAGTTTTGATTTTGTCATTTTATAATGTAGTGGCAGGTTGGGCATTTGGATATTTTCTGGAGATGGTACAGGGTAATTTTGGAATTGGAGGACAGTTTTCGGACTTCGTGAAAAATGTCAGCCGAGTCGGGCTATATGGTATTTGTTTTATGTTAGCCACAGCATTTATTGTTTCGAAAGGGATTGCGGGCGGTGTCGAGAAGGCAGCTAAGTTCCTGATGCCAACCTTAATTGTTATTATTCTATCACTTGCTTTTTACGCCATGACTCTCCCCAATGCTATGGCTGGTGTAACGTTTTATTTCCTGCCTGATTTTTCCAAAATTACTTCGGATGTTGTTTATAGTGCTTTAGGACAAGCTTTTTTCTCTTTGTCTTTAGGAATGGGCGCACTTATTACCTATGGAAGTTATGTTGGTAAAAATGATAATATTATTGAATCAACGGTCTTGATTACTTTGGCGGATGTTGGAATTGCATTTATTGCGGGTTTAATGATGTTTCCTTTAGTAGCATACATGAATCAAGGCGATATGAGCAATATTTCAGGTGGTGCAGGATTAATTTTTGCTACATTACCAGGTGTCTTCGAAACTTTAGGGCAAGGAACAGGAGTCTTTATAGGCGCATTATTTTTCTTGCTATTATCATTTGCTGCTTTAACCTCTACAGTTTCTCTGCTGGAAGTCCCTGTGGCATTTGTAGTTGATGAATTCAAATTACCCCGTAAAGTAGCCGTCTGGGGATTAGCTACTTTCATCTTTATTATTGGAGTTCCTTCTCTTTTATCAAATGGTTATTCTCCATTTTGGACAGAATTTGTTACTTATTTTGGAAGTGATAAACCAACTGACTTTATGACTTTTGTAAGTGACCTTGCAAATGATACGATGTTACCTTTAGGAGGATGTTTAATTACATTATTTACTGCATACATTTGGAAGAAAGAAAATCTATCAGATGAAATTGCAGTAGGAAATCCTAAATTTAAGGGGAGCTTAATAGAAAAATTGATTAATTTAGGTATTAGCTATATTTGTCCACTTGTTTTGGGTTCATTATTTATCCTGACCGTTTTAGACCGTTTCTTTGGAATAAAATTTATTTAAAAACCTACTTTTTATAGTTTTTTCATTAGGGAAAAGAACTCTCCAAAAATTTGAAGTTTTTGGAGAGTTGAATATCAGTTTTTTTGTTTAATTTAAACAATCTCAGAAATTTCTATTCTATTTCTCATTACTAATTTTGCCAATCTATGGACGATTTGTGTTTAGTCATCATCGTAATCGCTTATTTTTCAGGAGCTTTGATGCACTTTCTATTATCTTCTTATGTTCTTCCGTACCGACACTTAACTTATGTATGGGTGTTTGCGCTGCGAAATCATAAAAAAATGGGAATTCCTTGCCAAACTGATCTAGTTTTAGATCGTCAGGGGTATAGTTTGGGATATAGTTTTCAACGAAGGTGTGCCTTATGGGTTTCTTATATTATTAGTCGGGAATCAATCGGAGTAGATGTAGAACGCATAAATGATTTTGATGCTGACCCTAATGTCCCTGAAGAACATCGTGTTAAGCCTGAAGATTATACCAATAGCGGATATGATAAGGGACATCTTGCCCCAAGTGCAGCCATTGATTTTAGTCGAAAAAGTAATGATGAAACTTTTTTGATGAGCAATATTGCCCTTCAAGATCCTAAACTAAACCGACAAGCATGGAGCAAATTAGAAGGTTTATCTCGAAAATGGACACACACTAAAGGTAAATTATACGTGGTTACAGGACCACTTTATGGCTCAAGACCTCGTAAAGTCAAAGGAATTCCTGTTCCGAAATATTTTTATAAGGTTATTTATTCATTTTCACATAAGAAAACGATTGGTTTCGTTATGCCTAACGAAGCAGTGAATAATAAGAAATTATGGAATTATGCCGTCTCAGTAAAGGAAATCGAAGAACAAAGTGGACATCGTTTTTTATCAAAACTGGGCAGAAAAGGGACAAAAATTAAAAGAGAATTAGATATTGAATGGTGGCAGAAAGGATAGAAATCTGATTATTTTAGTTTTTCATAGATCAATAGTTCGTAAATTTTGTCTAACCCTCTAAGAGTTTAAAACTCTTAGAGGGTTAAAATATTGATTTTCAAAAAATTAATGTTTGTTTCTATAATGTAAGATTTATAAACTCTATACTATAAAAGTTATTGACTAAATTATATTAACCAAAAATTCACTAACTACTGATAGAGAGTAGATTGAAAAAACTCAATTCCATTGAAAATATTTTACTAAAAAAATAATTAGTTTTATATTTATTTTTTCTTTTGATAAATATAATTTTCAACTTCAGTTTCAAGTAAATCCAACGGCATTAAGCCTTTTCCCATAATAATCGTATGAAACTCTTTGGCATTATACTGACTGACTAGTTCACGCATCGCTTTAGTACGAAGCTCAAGAATTTTATTTCTACCTGTGAAATATGCCCATGCTCGCCCTGGATATACAATGATTTCATCAATTCGGCGATAGGCTTCGTCGTCGTGCATTCCTGTCTTTTCGACAAAATAAGTATACGCACGCTGACGACTCCACTGCTCATAGTGAATTCCAATATCTGCTCGCATACTAACAGCATGCAATAACTCAAGATAATATTTTCCTAACAGTTCATCATTATTTTTAAAAAGTCCCTGTTCTTCAGCGAGTTTTAGGGCATACATTTTCCAGCCCTCAGCATGAGCAGGAAACTGAATTAATCGCCGAAATGAAGGCAAATCAACTCGTTCTCGTTGAACCGCCGATCGGAGATGATTCCCTGGCATCAGTTCCATAAAAACCGTAGCTGGAGTCATGAAACGATGCACATAATCAATATGTCGAAGATTTACATAACTAATGGCGTATTTACTTCCATTCAATTTGACGGGCATATACTCATAAAGTGGTGCATATTTTTCTTTGAAAAGTGGCATTCGTCGTACATATAATTTAGCTTCAGGAAAATATTGGAATTGTGAACTCAATTTTTGTTGGGCTGTTTCACATAATTTTTCAATATCTTGGAGACAATGTTCACGTCCTGACTGGGTATCAGAATAGCGACTAATGGTATCCGATAAAATTTTATCCATATATTCCCCAACGTCCGCTTCTCTAGCTAAATCCAAAACTCGCCGAATGCCTGCCTTTGCAAAATGAACCTCATCTTTCGCAATTTCAATAAGTTCTTCCTCAACTAAATCACCTTCATCGGTTTCTGCATATTTTTTCAATAAAAAGTGATAATAGGGCATTCCATCAGGAAATCGCCAAATTCCAACATCTTCAGGAGCCTCGGGTAAGATGGTCTCGTAATACTCAATTAGTTTTTGATAAGATGGATAAACAACATCGGTCAGCATGGTATTGGCTTCATAAAAAAGCTCATCACGAGCATCAGCCGTTAATACTTCTACTTCTTCTACTTTGGTCTGAAAATCCAAAAACAATAAGTTTTGACGAGTATCAGATCGAATAAATTCACGTAATTGCTTTAAGGATTCTTGGATAATAACTTTGGGGGGTAATAGTCCTCTTTCTTGCCGTAAAACCATGTTTTCCAGAAACTTATCAATTTTAATGTTAAATTTGGAAAGACGTGCGATATACTGTTCAGCATCATATAAATTATTAATTCGATGAAACCGAATCATAAAATTGGGAAATTCTAGATGAATACCATTCAGATGATTCATTGGATAATCATGAAAGGCAAACACATGACTAATCATACGGGTTTCTAACTCTCGATGCAAAATATCCGTTGAGAGCAATTGACTTGCTGTTTGTTGGGTGCGTTTATAACTGACCAACATATCTAGATTTTCGGTAATTCCTTGAATGCGTATTTCTTCGTTCGCAGGAAGATTTAGTTCATCATTATGAAATTTCAAACCATAATACTCAAAGAAGCCCGCTTTGCTTAAATCTTCAGGAATTTCCAAAGCATACTGAATCAAAAGCCGTTCGTAAAAGTGGTCAATATCAAAAGGTTTATACCAAACAGAATTGATGATCCAGACCAAGCCTACTCCCAATACACTCCAAAAAAGATGGCGTATTAATTTCGAAACATTGAATCTAAGGTAATTCGGGAAATTATTCATAGTGTTTGTTTATTTGTGTTCTTGTAGGACAATTTAACACAACATGGCTCCCATACTCCAGCAACTAGAGAGCTTTTTTGGGATAAATGAGTAGAAACAATATTTAAAATCAATTACAATCTGACTCATTCTGACTCATTTACTTAGCTTTGCGTAATTTTTTTGCCTGAAATCTTAACCAAAACAGCAAACCAAGTATTTAAATTTCCTGATTGACTAAGTTTTTGCGTTTCTAATTTATACTTAATCCATAAAATTCAAAGGTAGGAAATAGGAAAAATAAGGAGAAAAACGAAGGTAGAACGAAAGTTTGTGAAAATATCTACTTCATCAAAAATAAGTTCAGGATAAAATGGCACGAGTTTCGTGCATCTTTTTAGGAAAAATTTTTGAACTAACTCATCACAAAAGTACTTGTCTCAAAGTGGGATTTTATCTTTGAATTGATTCGAAAACGAAATCTTTTTGCTTTCTTTGAGAACAACAAGAACACTACGAGCGTGATTCTCTATAAATAGAAGATTTATCCAAAGTTAGTTTATTATACAATCTATTCAGATTTGTCTCGTTTCTAGATAAATCTAAGACCTCAATATTCCCTATTTGAGAGCGTTAAAAAAAATGAACACATGACACTAATAGCTCTACTCATATTATTGGACTTACTTATTTTTGTTGCCATTTACTTTTGGTATATCAATAAATATGTGTTGAGTGGACAAATTTGGATGAGTTTGGCAGTTTGTTTAATTTTAGGATTGATTAATTACCTCATTTTTCTTCAAGCTCAAAAAAATCAAGGGACTGTATCTTCATGTGCTTGTACTTCAGAAGAGATAGAGTTTCGACTTAATCAACTGAGTCAGACCTTAAAAAAGAATAAAAATGCAGATTTAGAACCCATTCGGTGCTGTTTTCCTTCTTCAGACTTTCAAATTTTAGTCCGAGAAGATTACCAAATCATTGATGCGTCCGATACCCTCTGGATTGAATCTAAACCCGTGAGAATGAGTATTCAAAATTATTTACAGTACCTTGGCACGGTCTATTCAGCCGATACGATTCGGGTAATTAACTTAAAAACCACAACCGAAAATGAATTAATGTACCTCGAAGTACAGGAAATCAATAAATAATAGCCTTTATGTTCTCGAACCTATATACCTATGGCAGACGTATGGCATGGATAGCCACTTTCTCCTTACTTTTTTCGTGTCAAAATAACGAACTCGAAAAAAATGAGCGGGAAATGTATAAGGAAAAAATCATGAACCAACGTATCATGCTGGACGATGCCCTCAAACAATTAAAATACGAGAAAAAGGAAGTAAAACTCCTCAAAAAACAACTAAAAATTAGTGAGAATCAAACTGAAAAAGATATTTCAGGATTGAGTAGCCGTGATTCCATTATGCAACAGTTTGGTCAATTACGTCAACAAGTGAATTATTGGCAGAAGTCCCTCGAAGACAAAGAACGTCAATATCGGAAAGTTAAAAGTGAGCTTGACAAAACCCTTGATTACCTCAGTGAAAACCAAATTACAGTAGTCAGAAATCGGCTGAATGAAATTCAGGGAATCAAGTTAGCCAAAGTTCAAAAAAAACAAAATAACTCTGATAACTCAGCAAGGTTCGACTCTTTAATGACAGTTTTGGAACGAGAACGTGCTTTAGCCAAACGCTCTGAACGAAAATACGAACGGATGATTAGTTATTATCAGCGTGAACTCAAGGAGCTACAAGATGCAATTAATAATCAGGGTGTGTTCTTTAATGAGTACAAATCAAATTTCAAGGTTTATCTTTCGGCTTCTAACAAAAATACGGGGCAAGCCACTTTCGACTTGAAAATCACTCGTGAAGTAGGGCGACCTCGCAAGTTGGTCATGAATGTCAGATTAATTTGTAAACAACCAGACGGAAACCCTGCCGAATTATACGATGGAAAAGTAACATTTGGACGAAAGGATGAAACGATAACCATCAAAAATATAAAGCCTTTTTCTATTACTGTGAAAGGAGAGCATCAGCTTTCTGTAAAGATGAAAGGTGAAAACCATTCTGAAAAAGATTTTGTCAAATTATTCTCTAAAAGTTGGAAGTTTAATTAGATTTAAGATTTTTATTTTAACAGTTGGCTGTATATTCGCAGTCAACTGATTTCTATAAATCCCTGAACTTTTATATCTGTAAAAAAAATGCGATGAGTGCCAATAAATAACAAACCCAAATTTTTTTTATATCTTGTCCTAGTATCAGCAACCAAATGAACTCATCACCAAAATAGTTGCAGAACGCATGAAAAAATACAAATTATTCGTCATAGAAGACAACCGAACTGAAGGACTTTTATTACAATTAGCCCTATCAGGGATTGAAGATTTAGAAGTCCGAAACTTCGACTTAGGAAATAAATTACTGGAGGCTTTACCTGAAAAACCCGATATTGTCATTGCCGATTTGAATTTGCCTGACATCAATGGACTTGATCTAATTCGAAAAATTAGGGCATTTGATGAAAATATTCGTATCGTGGTGGTATCTGCACAACGTGATATGGATGTATTGGCAGAAGCTCAAGCCGAAGGTGTTTATAATTACCTGATGAAAAGTGAAGCCTGCTTAACTTATTTGAATCGTGTGATTAAAGAGTTATTAATTGTATTAAAATATCATGCGTTTGAAGAAAACCAAACGTAATCTTAACTTTTAACCTTGCTTTGAGTTGTGGAAAATTACGAAGTTCTTGTCATTGGTGGCTCGGCGGGGAGCATTCAGGTTTTGAAGACGATTTTGAAAAATATACGTCGTCCTCTGAACATTCCAATTATTGTGGGAATGCATCGTATGGCACATGATAGTACCTCTAATTTGGTCAAAGTAATTCAGTATTCTACGCCCATGCCTGTTCTTGAACCTCACAATGGTCAGGTTTTATTGCCCAATCATGTTTATATTGCGCCTGCTGACTATCATTTAGTAGTCGAAACCAACCAAACCGCTTCACTCTCTCGAACACCTTTAGTCCATTATTCTCGTCCTTCCATTGATGTACTTTTTATGTCTATTAGTGAAGTTTTTAAGGCTAAAGCTATTGGAGTTTTAGTGACAGGAGCAAATAAGGATGGAGCAACAGGACTAAAAATGATAAAACAGCAAGGTGGCATTGCAATTATACAAGACCCTGCGGATTGTTTTATTGATACGATGACCCAAGAAGCACTAAAGGTTACATCTGTAGATTATATCTTGAAAGCTAATGAGATAACAGAGGTAGTAGAGCAATTATTACACTAAAAATAGAATCAAATCCATTCAAAAATCCAAGTTCTTAAAGTATGGTTAATCCAGAAAACCCGAGATATACTGAGCAGTTTCAGCGTTTGTTGCGTATTATGAATGAGCTACGGGAACAATGCCCTTGGGATAAAAAACAAACCCTAGAATCTATCCGATATTTATCTATTGAAGAAGTTTATGAATTATCGGATGCTATTTTAACTCGTGATTTAGAGGAAGTTAAAAAAGAATTAGGCGATTTATTTTTACATATTGTATTTTATGCTAAAATTGCTTCGGAAACTCAAGATTTTGATATTGGAGACGTATTAGAAGGGATTTGTGAAAAACTAATTCGAAGACACCCACATATTTATGGAGAAATTTCAGCTGAAGACGAGGAAACTGTCAAACGAAATTGGGAAAAAATTAAATTAGAAGAGAAATCTGAGAAAGGACATAAACAAACCGTCTTAGGTGGTGTTCCAAAATCTTTACCTGCTTTGGTTAAAGCCCAACGAATTCAAGAAAAAGCACGAGGAGTTGGTTTTGATTGGGAAAATGCCAACCAAGTTTGGGAAAAGGTTCAGGAAGAGGTGAGTGAACTCAATGCCGAATTAAAAAAAGCTGAAAATACTAATAATCAAGATGCTAATAAAGAAAAAATAGAAGAAGAGTTTGGGGATTTACTTTTTTCATTGATTAATTATGCTCGATTTATTGGCGTAAATCCTGAAACAGCATTAGAAAAAACCAACCTCAAATTTATACAACGATTTAATTATTTGGAAGAACAAAGCCAAAAAGAAGGAAAAAATTGGGATGTAATGTCTCTCGAAGAAATGGAAGAATATTGGCAAGAAGCAAAAACAAAATTGGTCTGAAATCATATAAAATGACATAAGAATGATTGAAATTCAAAAATTTATATTTAATCCTTTTCAGGAAAACACTTACGTTTTATGGGATGAAACAAAGGAGTGTATTATCATCGACCCGGGATGTTTTCAACCATACGAAAAAGAGGAATTGAAAGGCTTTATTGATGATAATAAACTGAACCCCAAGTATTTGATTAATACACATTGCCATATTGATCATGTATTAGGCAATCGTTTTGTAAAGGAAACATGGAAAGTCCCTTTATTCATTCATAAGTTAGAAGAAAAACCATTGCATAATATTCCAGTATATGCTCAGAGTTATGGTTTTCGGAATGTCGAATCTTCTACGCCTGATAAGTTTATTGATGAAACCGATAAAATTCAATTTGGGAATAGTGAGTTAGAAGTTTTATTTACACCTGGACACTCCCCTGGACACGTGGTTTTTTACTCTTCTGAGCAAGAGTTTTGTATTAATGGAGATGTCTTGTTTTATGGCAGTATTGGACGAACAGATTTACCTGGGGGACATCATCCAACACTCATCAAAAGTATTAAAGAAAAAATGTTCAAATTGCCCAATGATACCGTAGTTTATACAGGACATGGCGGAGAAACAACCATTGGTTTTGAAAAATTACATAATCCTTTTTTACGGTAGTATTCTGAAAAAACTATTATTAAAATTCTGATAAACAAAAATTTATAGCAATGTTTTTAGATAAGTTTCTACGAAAATGTCAAGCACGATACGACTCAGGAGACTTTCAAACTTTGACTTCATTACTGCGGTATAATTTACGGGAACGCTCTCCTAAATATACCGCTTTAATGGAATTGAATATAGAATTTAATGCTTTAAAGCGAGCATTTTTACAAGAGCATTTGAATTATCAAGACTATAAAGAAAGGGAAAAAAATATTGTTACGGGACTAAAAAAAATCATGGACACGATACGAAACAATGACCTTCGAAAAAGAGCTAATGCTGTCCATCGAGAAATTAGGTTTCCTATTTTTGTACTATCTTCTAGTCTGGAAAAAATTCCTGAGAATGTATTATTATTTGATTTGTTAAATTTTACAAAGAAGGAAGTGACTTATTGGACGAATTTTGAGTCTAATTTTTCCGATGTCAAAACGGAAATTGTAGTTTTTGAAAATCAAAATATTTCTCAGGAGCAAGTCCCTGAACGTACTCAATTAATGCTTCAATTCATTGATAATCAAAAATATGTAATTCATTTTGGAAAAGAATGGGAAGGATTGGGAACAGATATTTTACAAGCAAAAAATAAATATGAGCTTAATTCTCGTTTATCTGAGATCATCCAATTTATTGAAACTTATCAAACCTAAGAGGCTAAAATAAAAAAGCATTCGATTCTGAATTTTTCTTACAAATTCGCCACTTTTCTAAGTAAAACTTCTATTTTGCACAATGGATATCATTAGTGCTGTCCGCTAAGAAGTGAACCAAATTCACTTAGTTTTGAAGCGGTTAGCCTCTAAACACTAATCTTTTGAAACTATGACCCCATTTGCACAAGGCGAAAACCAATCGGACATGACTGCTGAAACCACTAAAGTAACAAGTAGTTCATTTTCAGATATTTTGAACTCGAACTCCAATCCATCTACCGCAGAAAGCGAGGCAGAAAAAAAGGAAATCTTACGGCGATATCGACGACTGTTGCGTCATGCCAAACCTGTAATTTCCTCTCGACAAGATACTGCCATGATTCGAAGGGCTTTCAAATTAGCTATGTCTGCTCATGCCAATGTGCGCCGAAAATCGGGAGAACCTTACATTTATCATCCGATTGAAGTAGCTCGGATTGTGGTCGATGAAATCGGATTAGGACCTACTTCGATTGTTTGTGCTTTATTACATGATGTAGTAGAAGATACCGAATATGAACTCAAAGACATTGAGCAAGAATTTGGCGAAAAAGTGGCGAAAAGTATTGATGGGCTGACCAAAATTAAGGGAGCAATGAGTAAAGGGCATTCAATTCAGGCGGAAAATTTTCGCAAAATGCTCCTTACCATTACTGAAGATATTCGGGTTGTTTTGGTAAAAATTGCTGACCGCCTCCATAATATGCGGACACTTGATAGTATGCCCAAAGAGAAAAAACTCAAGATTAAATCTGAAACTCAATTTATTTATGCACCCTTAGCTCACCGATTAGGGCTATATGAAATTAAATCCGAACTTGAAGATTTGTGTTTGAAACATACTGATTCAGAAGGGTATCATTATATCGTGCAAGAACTGAAAAAAACCAAGTCAGCTCGTGATAAATTTATTCGGAATTTTATCCGTCCAGTAGCTACTCAGTTGAAAGCACACGGTTTTAGTTTCGAAACCAAGAATCGAGTCAAGTCAGTTTATTCGATTTGGCGAAAAATGAAACGACAAGGAATTCCGTTCGAAGAAGTTTTTGATTTATTTGCTGTACGAATCATTGTAGATACTCCAATAGATGAAGAACGAGAAACATGTTGGCGAGCCTATTCTATTGTTACTCAACAATATCGCCCTAACCCGAATCGAATGCGAGATTGGATTACATTCCCAAAGGCAAATGGTTATGAATCCCTACATACTACGGTAATGGGACTGGCAGGAAAATGGGTTGAGGTTCAAATTCGGTCTCGGCGTATGGATGAAATTGCAGAAAAAGGATTAGCTGCACATTGGAAATATAAAGATGCTACGGTACAGGAAGATAGCTCATTAGAGAAATGGATTGAAAAAGTTCGGGAATCACTTGAAAGTCAAGACGTGGATGCACTGGAGTTTATGGACGAATTCCGAGCCAATTTATTTAATAATGAGGTCTTTGTATTTACACCGAAAGGAGACCTTAAAGCCTTTCCTTCCAAAGCTACCGTTTTAGATTTTGCCTTTGATATTCATAGTGAAATAGGAATCAGTTGTTTAGGAGCAAAAGTGAATGGGAAATTAGTTCCACTAAATTACGAATTATCGAACGGTGATCAAATCGAAATTCTTACGTCAACTAAAGCGAAAGCTAATGATGGTTGGTTAAAATTGGTATCTACTTCTAAAGCTCGAAGTCATATCCGAGAATACCTCCGAGCCACTAAAGAGAAATATACAGACGCTGGCAAAGAAATTTTAGCTCGTAAGCTCAAGCAAATGAAGTTGTCCTTAACACCTAAGATTTTAACTGAGTTAGTCGATTATTTCCATACCAAAAGCGAAAAAGAATTATACTATCAGATTGGTAAAGGAACAATCGAACATACAGTTATCAAGCGTTTTCGAGATCAACACGAACGTAATATTCGAGATCAAAAAATTCATGCGGCAAACGCCAAAGAATTTAAGAGAAAAATGAGAACGGTTAAGCATCAGGAAGAAGATGTTTTGGTGATTGGTGAAGACCACGACAAAATCGAATATCGTATCGCTAAATGTTGTTCTCCGATGCCAGGGGATGATATCTTTGGTTTGGTAACAATCAATCGAGGGGTCAGCATTCACAAAACGGACTGTCAGAATGCGGTGAATCTAATGGCAAAATTTGGACACCGTATTATTCGGGCGCGTTGGGCTTCGATGGATAAAGAATTATTTGATATTAATCTTCGGGTAATTGGTTCGGATAGAGTTGGTTTAGTCAATGATGTAACCCAAATTATTGGGCGTAAAGGATTGAATATTACGGCAATTTCGTTTCAGACAAGTGAAGGAGTTTTTGAAGGTAATATTTCGCTAGCAGTTCATGACCTCAATGAAGTAAACATAGTCATTAATAACTTAAAAGAAATTCAGGACATTTTGAAAGTTACTCGGTTTGATTTGTAGAAATTCCTCCAGATTAAAATAATTAGAATGCCAGAGTAGTATTCGTTAGTTCTTCTTCAAAACAAGACTATTCTGGCATCTCTCAAGAATTCTCCTCCCTATTTGATATAAAAGATTATTCTTTCAAATTATCAAAATTCATCTAAAATTGACTTTTTAGGTCAAAATCTCGAACGCTCTAAAACTAAATCTTTTTCTTACCTTGAAAATTATTTTTAATGTAAATGCTAAGAGCATTTCTTTTTAGTTCACTTCACTATTTTTTTAACAAAATTTTATGAACAAATTACGTATACTCTGGCTTGGATTTTTTGGCGTTTTCTTGATGAATACTGCTCAAGCTCAAACGTATTGGCAACAAGCAGTCAATTATGAAATGGAGATTGATTTTGATGTAACCAAACATCAATTTTCGGGTAAACAAAAACTAACCTACCAAAATAATTCCCCTGATACACTCACTAAAGTTTTTTATCATCTGTATTTCAATGCTTTCCAACCCAACAGTATGATGGATGTACGCTCTCGGACTATCACCGATCCCGATCCCAGAGTTGGAAACCGCATTTACAAGTTGAATGAAGATGAAATTGGTTATCAAAAAATTCAATCTTTGACACAAGATGGCAAAAAAGTAACTTACAAAACCGTAGGAACAATTCTAGAAGTTACCTTAGATAAACCCATCTTACCACGTCAAAAAACGGTTTTCAAAATGGAATTTGAGGCGCAAGTACCCTTACAAATTCGGCGTTCGGGACGAGATAATAAAGAAGGAATTTCTTATTCAATGACACAATGGTATCCTAAATTAGCCGAATATGATATCGAAGGTTGGCATGCCAATCCGTATATTGGTCGTGAATTTCATGGGGTTTGGGGGGATTTTGATGTAAAAATTACCATTGACAAAAATTACGTTATTGGTGGAACAGGATATTTGCAAAATCCTAATGAGATCGGACATGGTTACACCAAAAAAACAGTTGAACCCAAAACAAAACGTCTAACATGGCATTTTGTCGCTCCAAAAGTACATGATTTTGCATGGGGTGCTGACCCTGATTATCAACATGATATGGTCAAAACTAAGGAGGGTATCGAACTTCACTTTTTTTATCAAAAGGATGTAGCCGATAATTGGAAAAAGTTACCCGATGTCATGATAGAGTGCTTTGCAATTATGAACCAGAAATTTGGGAAGTATCCTTATAAACAATATAGCTTTATTCAAGGTGGCGATGGCGGAATGGAGTATCCTATGGCAACTTTAATTACAGGCGGGCGAAATTTTCAGAGCCTAGTCAGTGTAGCGGTGCATGAATCAATTCATAGTTGGTTTCAGGGACTTTTAGCCACTAATGAAGCCAAATATTCTTGGATGGATGAAGGATTTACTACTTATGCTCAAGATTTGATTTTAGATATGTTGTTTGATACTAAACTGCCGAATCCACAATATCAAAATTATAGAAGCTATCAAGTGATGATAGAACGTAATATTGAAGAACCCCAAACCACTCATGCCGATCATTATGAACGAAATACAGCTTATGGAATTTCATCCTATTCCAAAGGGGCAGTTTTTCTTCATCAATTGAGCTATATCATTGGACAGGAAAACTTAGAAAAAGGAATGCTTCGGTATTTTGAGGAATGGAAATTCAAGCACCCTACAGCACGAGACTTCAAACGAGTCATGGAAAAAACTTCAGGTCTTGAGTTAGATTGGTACTTTGAACACTGGGTAGAAACAACCAATACAATTGACTATGGCATCAAAACCGTAACTGAAACAGATGGAAAAGTAACCATTTTACTGGAACGGATTGGAAGAACACCTATGCCTTTAGATATTTTAGTAACTCAGAAAGATGGTTCTAAAAAGCTGTATTACATTCCATTACGAATTATGAGAGGTGAGAAGCCCGAAGAAAATAAAATCAAACGAGTCACTTTAACCGACTGGCCTTGGACATTCCCAGAATATGAGCTGAAATTAGACGAATCATTAAAAAATATTCAAAGTATCCAAATTAACCCAAGCGAACGAATGGCGGATATTAATCCCAAAAATGACCGTTTTCCAAGTTTGGATACACAATTTCGATTTGTAGAAACAGAAGAAAAATAAAAGCTCTTTTTAAATTTCGTCCGAAATAGCAACACAGTTATACTGGGTATAGAAATTTTTATAAATGCTACTATTCTTTTTAAAGCTACCTATTCAGGTGGCTTTTTCTTCTATTTTTTCCTTTAAGAGAATATAATCAACTCACCCCGTAAAACCCTTACGATCTTTGATTCTTTTTTTGTCAAAAGTTTTTCCAAAAATCTTATACTTTTACATAAAAAACCAAATTTCCTATTCTTTAAGCATCCAAAAATGGCGCAAAATAAGACCCCAAAAAACTCAACTGCTTATACTGAAGATAGTATTAAGTCGCTGGACTGGCGAGAACACATCCGTTTGCGTCCAGGGATGTATATCGGAAAACTCGGCGATGGCTCAGCAAAAGATGATGGTATTTATGTATTAGTCAAAGAAATTGTTGATAATAGTATTGATGAATATATGATGGGACACGGTAAACGTATCGAAATTTCGGTTTCTGAACGCCGTGTCGAAATTCGAGATTTTGGACGAGGAATTCCATTGGGAAAAGTCATTGATTGCGTTTCTAAAATTAATACAGGTGGCAAATACGATTCAGGCGCATTTCAGAAGTCAGTTGGATTAAATGGAGTAGGAACAAAAGCCGTTAATGCCCTAGCGATCTATTTTCAAGTTTCTTCTTTCCGAGATGGAAAACAAAAAGTAGCAGAGTTTCAGAAAGGAGAACTTATTAATAATCAGAATATTACTAAAACTTCTGAGCGTAATGGCACAAAAATCATCTTTGAACCAGACCCTACGGTTTTTAAAAATTATCGGTTTATTCCTGAATTTTTGGATGATCAAATTTGGAATTATGCTTTCCTAAATGCAGGCTTGACTATCCGATTCAATGGGCAAAATTATGTTTCCAAAAAGGGACTTGCTGACTTGTTAGAACGCAAAACGGATGAAGAAAATTTACGTTATCCAATTATTCATCTCAAAGGAAATGATATTGAACTTGCCCTAACGCATGCCAACCAGTATGGTGAAGAATATTATTCCTTTGTCAATGGACAATACACCACGCAGGGCGGAACTCACTTAGCAGGTTTTCGGGAAGCATTGGTGAAAACTATACGGGATTTTTACGGGAAAAATTTTGATGCTTCGGATATCCGTTCGGCAATTGTTGGTGCCATTGCAGTCAGAGTGCAAGAACCTGTATTTGAGTCACAAACCAAGACTAAATTAGGTTCGACTCATATTAGCCCCAAAGGGGTAACGATGCGAACTTTCATCAATGATTTTTTAAAAACTAATCTCAATAATTTCTTGCATCGAAACCCCGAAACGGCAAAAGCATTATTGAAACGAATTCAACAATCTGAACGAGAACGGAAAGAGATTGCAGGAGTCAAAAAATTAGCAAACGAACGAGCCAAAAAAGCCAGTGTTCACAACAAAAAACTACGAGATTGTCGAATTCATTATAATTCTAAAAATGACCGCCGTTATGACACGACTTTGTTTATTACAGAAGGAGATTCGGCAAGTGGAAGTATTACCAAATCAAGAGATGTTCAGACACAAGCCGTCTTCAGTCTTCGAGGAAAACCATTGAACTGCTTTAACTTAACGAAAAAAATAGTTTATCAGAATGAAGAATTCAATCTTTTACAACACGCCCTAAATATCGAAGATGGAATTGAAAGTCTACGTTATAATCAAATTGTCATTGCAACTGATGCCGATGTCGATGGAATGCACATTCGTCTTTTAATGCTGACTTTTTTCCTTCAATTTTTTCCTGATCTAGTCAAAAATGGGCATTTGTATATTTTGGAAACGCCCCTATTTAGAGTCCGAAATAAACAAAAAACCATTTATTGTTATTCAGAAGAAGAAAAACAAAAAGCAGTTAAGAAGTTAGGTACAAAACAATCTAAATTAGAGATTACTCGATTTAAAGGATTAGGAGAAATTTCTCCTGATGAATTTGGGAATTTCATTGGGGAAGAGATGCGTCTTGACCCAATTATCTTGCGAAAAGAAACACCCATTCAAAAGTTGCTTTCCTATTATATGGGAAAAAATACACCTGCTCGTCAAAAGTTTATCATTGAAAATCTACGAGTTGAGAAAGATTTAGATCAAGCAACTACCTAAACCATTTAAAATTTAGTCAAAAACGTGCGAAAGTGTGCGAATAGTTGTTCATTTTCGAACTCTTTTCTGTTTTTAGTCTTTCTCAAAATAATCATAATTTACTGATTACTAATATGTTTTGATTTTTTGGCACACAATTGGAAATAAAGATTAGTGTCAAATTAATTAAATCAAAATCACTTCAAAACTCAGTAAATCATGAAAACCTTCAAAGTCAATTTTGCCGTACTTGCTGTTTTAGTAACTACATTATTTTCTAATCTTGCTTTTGCGACCAATCCTGAAGGGGGCGATGATGAAGAAAAAGTAGCAATTACTTCCACTAAAAAATTTGCGTATAATGTATTTGCCTTAAAAAATTCTTTGAAATTCAAAGTAGCTTTCAAAAATGCCTCTGAGGACAAAATCACAGTTCGGATTTTGGATACGAAAGGAACATTGATTTATAAGGATATTCTCAAAGATCAAGAAGCTCTTAATCGAAATTACGATATGAGAAATATTGGAGCAGGCATTTACAAAGTCCAAATTGAAATGGGTGACCTCAAAGCAGAAAATGAAATAGCAGTTGGTGTTTCGGACAAAAGTATTGATAAAACATTTCAGGCTTATGTCTCACCAATTATCAAAGAAAACTCAGTACGTTTGTTCTACAAAAATGGACATGAAGGCGTAAGTATTTCATTTAAAGATGAAGATGGAAACATGATTTATGAGGAAAATACACAAGATGACGATATGTATGCCAAAAAATACAACATTTCTCAACTCAAAAAAGGCATTTATACTTTGACGCTCACTTGTGGAGACCGCACTATTGAAAAAATTTATAAGGTTGAATAAGCTGATTTTCAATCCAAAAACAAAACCATAAAGCCGTAAAACTTTGCGGCTTTTTTGATGTTGAGAATTTTCGAAAAAAATAAAGAAAAAAAGCACATCAAATTTTGAGAAAACTAAAATATTATCTTACCTTTGCGGTGCAATTAACCAAATGAGGTTTTGCAAGAAGCACTTCAGAGCTTCGGAGAGTTGCCAGAGTGGTTAATGGAGCGGTTTGCTAAACCGTCATCAGGAGACTGATGCATGGGTTCGAATCCCATACTCTCCGCTCGTTTTTCGAGACAAAAGATAAAAATTATAGTTCGGGGCATAGCGCAGCCCGGTTAGCGTACCTGCTTTGGGAGCAGGGGGTCGTAGGTTCGAATCCTACTGCCCCGACTTTTATTTTTAATCATCTTTTTTTTCGACATGGTTCGTTAGCTCAACTGGATAGAGCAACTGCCTTCTAAGCAGTAGGTTCCAGGTTCGAACCCTGGACGAATCACTCTTTTTATCCCATTCTCTATCAATTTGTAGTGTATAGAAATCTATACAAACCTGAAATCAACTCTATTATCTCCTCCTTTGATAAAAACTTTCAATAAAAAAAAGATTTGACCACGAAATTTAATTGAATCGGTTTTCAAGAGTATTAACTTATTCTGCTCTACCCTACCAAAATTTTATTGATTTACAAATCATTGGTTATCATTTAGATAAAATTTAATTTTTCCGTAGCGGTAAGTTTGCTACTACTATGGAAAAAGGCTTTTTAGCCTAGTAAATAAAGACTTTCAAATAGTTTTATTATTATATTTTATAAATCATTTTTAATAGGGTAGAGTAAGCTTATTCTAAGCACTTAATCAAAACCATCAAAAAACACCAAAGTCATTTTAGTGTTTTTAATTTGTATTTTTGCCTTTATTTAGACTAAATACAAAAAAATGAAACATTATTCTATTATTCTCCTTATTCTTTTATTTCTAGTGTCTTGTGGAGAGGATTCTCCTGAAGTTAAATCCCTTGATCGAGAGGTAGTATTACAAAATATTGGTGAAAATGTGGTTGTTCCTTTTCATCAGGATTTTCAGAAGGAGTGTCAGAACTTACATGAAATTACCAAAACTTTCCAGAATAATCCTTCCGAAGATCAACTACTTGAAGTTCAGAATCAATGGAAAGCAACTCAAACAGCATGGAAAAAATGTGAAATTTTTGAGTTTGGGACAGCCAGAGATTTATTTATGCACAATAAAATTGGAAAATGGGAAACAAATACAGGGTTTATTGAACAGAATCTAGGTGGTTCAGAAACCTTAGATGCTAATTTTGTCCAAAATTCAGGCTCAACTTCTAAGGGTTTACCTGCTATCGAATTTCTTTTGTTTGGAAAAACTGCTTCAAACTCAGTACAAAAACAATTGGAAAGTTTTATCTCTACACCAACTGCTGCCCGAAAACGTCAATATTTAATGGCTATGACTGCTGATTTATTGACACAATCTACTGAATTACAACAAGTTTGGCAAGGTGAAATTTCTGATTTTCAGGCAAAAACTGAAAATGGGATTCAGGGGTCATTAAATATTTTGGTGAATGCCCAAATTTCACTTTTAGAGGAAGTTGTGAATTCCAAATTAGGTAAACCACTTGGCAAGGATAACGGCGGAATTCCTAATCCTGAAGATGCAGAAGCCTTCCGAAGTGGATTCTCATTGGACTTGATTCGGGCAAATTTGGAAGGAGTGCAAGCTTCATTTCAAGGTACAGAAAATATGGGATTGTCTCAGTTACAAGAGCTTCGAAATTATAAACAAAATGAAAGATTACTCTATGAAAATATTGATAATCAATTTAATATCTGTTTTACAGAATTCGGAAAATTACAAAAACCGCTTTCAGAAATGGTCACGACTGAGCCTGAAAAATTAGAGGATTTTTATACTGCTACACGAGATTTATTAGTGCTTTTTAAGGTCGATTTGGCAAGTGCATTGAGCATTACAGTCACTTTTAATGATAATGATGGAGATTAATCATTTTAAGTATTATTATAACTAAAAAAGCTGGACATATTCATATGACCAGCTTTTTTGATATCCAAGTTAGGTAAGATTAATATCTTCGACCATAATCGTTACCACCACCTCGGTAGCCACCGCCACCGCCACGATTATCACGGCGTTCACGTGGTTCTGCTTTTTTGACTACGATAGTTCGTCCATCCATTTCACTATCATTCAAGGCATTAATAGCGTTTCGGGCATCGTCATCGTTAGGCATTTCAACAAATCCGAATCCCTTCGAATTGCCTGTAAATTTATCAATAATAATTTTTACAGAATCCACAGCTCCAAATTCTTCAAAAGCTAGACGTAAGTCAGGTTCTTGCGTATCATAGCTTAACTTAGCAACAAAAATGTTCATGCGAAAAAGTTTAAATAAAAAAATAAAAGTCAGCTCAGCAAGTTATCTGAACCGACTCTGCGCAAAGATAGCTAAAGTTTTGGGATTTATGCCTATTTATCTAAACGATTTGAAATTCAGTAATTTTTAAGCATTGACTTCAACAAATCTATCTGTATCTTCGGTCATACCCAAAACGACCAAAGCATCAGATGCATCCAAGATAATATCTTTTCCTGGGCGACGAATCAGGTGTTCAACTACGGTTTTACGCCCACTTGAAAACTCCTCGTATTTTCGCCGAATCGCAATTAATTCGAGCTGATACTTAGATTCGAACTCCAATTCACCAATACTTTTTTTGATAATTCGTTTCGGAACTTGAATTTCAACAATATGATAATTATCAGGCAAAGGCAAAAATGCAGTCATATTGGGATTAAGTAATCGTTCAGCGACTAAAATTCCCACCTCATCTTCAGGTGATAAAATTTCTTTTACACCCAATTTTTCAAGAATCAAACGTTGTTGTTTGCTGACAGCACGAGCAATAATTCGCTTGATCTTTAATTCGAGCAGTAAAACGGTTGTCAATAATAGTCCCTCAATATTTTCACCAATGGCAACCATAACGGCATCCATTTCAGCGATATTTTGTGTTGTAAGTGCCTTAATATCAGTAGCATCTAAAGCTGCAGCGTAAGCGACATCATCTTTAATCAATTCAACTCGTTCCATATCTTTATCAATTGCCAAAACTTCTGCCCCTCGTTCGGCAAGATTTTTAGCCACTGAAAAACCAAAATGTCCAAGTCCGATAACAGCGAATTTATTGGGAGTCATGTAGTTTTTGTTTTAAGAAGGTAACAACTATCTCAAGGGCATTTTCTAGATTTTTATTATTAGGAATAACAATATCTGCAAAATTTTTAATGGGTTTAACAAAACGTTCGTATGAGGGCATGACATGATATTCATAACGATACAGAACATCTTCCAAGTCATAACCTCGCTCTTTATTATCCCGCATGATTCGGCGTTTAATACGAATGTGGTCTTGTGCTTCGATAAATAACTTCAAATCAATCAATTCACGAATTTTATCAACATAAAAGACAAATAAGCCTTCCACAATAATTATAGGGCAGGGAGAAAAAGTTAATAACTTAGGCGTTTGAGTCGGATTATTAAAAGTATATTCTGGTCTTTGTATAGTTTGTCCTGCCTGAAGAGCCTCTAAATCCCTTCCAAATTCTTTGTAATCAATAGATTCAGGTATATCAAAATTAATTACACCATTTGAATCTCGTTGAAGTTGTTCTTCAGACTTATAATAATTATCCTGTGAAATCAAACAAATTTCTCTTTCAGAGAACTGACTCAAAAGTTGCTTCAGAAAATAGGTTTTTCCCGAACCACTTCCCCCCGTGATACCGATAAAGTAAGGTTTATTTTGCATTCCACAAAACTAAACATTTCAGGTTAATCGTTTTCAAAATTAGGAGAAATAAAATTCAAGCTTTTAGGAAGTGATAAAAAATCATAACCAAATTAATAAGCAGCTAAGTATAAATTATATATAATTTTAATAAATTGGAAATCAGTTCTTTATTGTAAATATTTATATCAATCTTAGATGAAAGTCGCCTTAAAACAATTTTTTGCTATTTTTGAGCCTAGTTACGCAAGGTTGGACATTTTCTGATTCTAAAATATTTGCCTCTATCATATTTCTCAAAAGTGAATTCAATTAGTATCAAATATCTAATACAAAGCAGCAACAATGTACAACTTTCCTACGTTTCTATCACAATAAATTGATTGATCATGAGTCTCATGTCCTTTTATCAACGCCTCCTACCAGACTTTGGGTCTGGTAAAACGCTACACTAAACACATATTCTAAGAAAGTAAATTTATTTTTTCTTTCTTATCCTTAATATTTTTGCCTTACATCTTAAAGAAATAGACATCAAATGAAATATGTCAGCAATGATGTTAGGTAATACCATAATTTTCAAATACTAACTCTAATGGATAAAGTTTATATTTTTGATACGACCCTTCGGGATGGCGAACAAGTGCCAGGTTGTCAGTTAAATACCGAAGAAAAAATCATTTTAGCTAAGGAATTGGAAAAGTTAGGCGTAGATATTTTGGAGGCTGGTTTTCCAATTTCAAGTCCTGCTGACTTTGATTCTGTACAACGCATCTCTAAGGCAGTGCGTGAGCCTGTCATCTGTGCATTGAGTCGTTCAGTTGAAAAAGACATCAAAGCCGCAGGTGAGGCACTCGCTTATGCTCAGCGAGGTCGTATCCATACGGGGATTGGCGTATCTGACTTTCATATTCAATATAAATTTCAAACGACTCACGATAAAATTTTGGAACAAGGCATCCGTGCTGTTAAATATGCCCGTACTTTTGTCGATGATGTGGAATTTTTCTGTGAAGACGCTGGACGAGCCAATTTACCATTTTTAGCCAAAGTAGTTGAGGCAGTTATTAAAGCAGGTGCTACAGTGGTTAATATTCCAGATACCACAGGTTACTGTTTACCACAAGATTACGGAGCTAAAATCAAATTTTTATTTGAAAATGTTTCCAATATTCATAAGGCGACCGTTTCTGTGCACTGCCACAATGACTTAGGGTTAGCTACGGCAAACTCTTTAGCGGGTTTACAAAATGGAGCCAGACAAGTGGAATGCACAATGAATGGGATTGGAGAACGAGCTGGAAATACTTCCATGGAAGAGGTCGTTATGACTATCAAAACCCATAAGGAATTAGGCTTAAAAACCGATATTCGTAGTGAACTTTTCTGCCCAACTAGTCAAGCCGTTTCGGATATGATGAATATGCCTGTCCAACCTAATAAAGCCATTGTAGGGGCGAATGCTTTTGCTCACTCTTCTGGAATTCATCAGGATGGTGTCATTAAACATCGTGAAAATTACGAAATTATTGACCCTAAAGATGTTGGAGCAAGTGGTAGTTCGATTGTTTTGACTGCCCGAAGTGGACGAGCCGCCTTGCGCTACAACTTAGCAAAATTAGGGTATCGTTTATCAGGGGAGGAGTTGGAAACGGCTTACGTACAGTTTTTGGACGTAGCGGATACCCTCAAAAAAATACAGCCTGAACACCTCGAAGACATCATGGCAAGTTTAAAAATTGAGCGGGTTTTTGAATCCGTAGAGGCATAAAAAGATAAATCAAATTATATCTACCAAGTCACCAAAAAACTTGGTAGGTTTTTTTTAGTTTAAATTCAATAACCTTCATGATTACTAAAAACTGATTTGAAAAATTATGTACAAAAATCTGATTATCAAGAATTTCAAATCCATTTACGAAGACGAAATCGAATTAGGTAGAATTAATGTGTTTATTGGGGAAAACGGGAGCGGAAAATCGAATATTTTGGAAGCGTTAGTTTTTTTTTCATTAGGGCAAAAAGGAGATATAATTAATGCTGAAGCATTGTATTCTCTAGGAATGAGAGCTACGAAACCAAAATTAACAATAAGTGCTTTTAAAAATTCGGAACTCTTAGAAGAATTTAGAATTACAGTCGATAACGAAAAAATAGATTTTAATCCTGAAAATGTAGACGATATCTTTTCAGATTGGAAGTCATTACTAGAAATTGGAACAGGGCTAGGAGAAAGTTTTGACGATGGTTTTGTAATTACAAATAAAGATTTGCTAGCAGTATTACAAATGAAAGATAATGAAAAAATAATTAATAATAAATTCCTTAGAGAATTCATAATGTATAAACAGAAAACACAAGAAATTGTTAATTATGTGATTTACTGCCTCAACACCAAATCATTACGAGGAATTTATAACGAAAGTAGAAAAAATCCACTTGGAATTAATGGCGAAAATTTAGACGTTTTATTAGCCAATTTTGACAAAGAAGAACGTAACCAAATTTTAGAATACAAATATTTAATTTCTTGGCTCGAAGATTTTTTTATTGATACCGATGACCGCCTGAAATTGCAAGGCTATAAAATTAATCGAAGTCAGTCAGGTTTGTATTTTCAGGATAAATTTATGGCACAGAAAAACAATATTTTTTCGTCCGAAAACTCCAATGAAGGCATTTTGTATGTACTGTTTTATTTGGCATTATTTATCAGCAAACGCACTCCGAAATTTTTTGCAATTGATAATATTGAAACTTGTTTGAATCCTCATTTGTGTACCGAAACAATGCGGATTTTGTGCAAATTAGCCAAAGAAAACGACCGCCAAGCCTTAATTATGACTCACAATCCTGCCATTTTGGACGGCTTAGATTTGAATGATGACGAAATTCGACTTTTTGAAGTTTACCGCAACGATTCGGGACATACCAAAACTCGCCGAATCAAACTCAAGCCCAATACCAAATCGAAACGGAAATTATCCGAACTTTGGACACGGGGATTTTTAGGCGCAATTTCTAAAGAATTTTAATTCAAAATCAACTAAAACCTTTTTTCAACAATGCAAATCGGAATTATTGCCGAAGGGACAAGTGACCAAGCCGTTATTACAA
Organism: Cytophagales bacterium UBA2561; assembly: GCA_002340355.1. Classification (GTDB taxonomy): domain Bacteria; phylum Bacteroidota; class Bacteroidia; order Cytophagales; family Thermoflexibacteraceae; genus UBA2561. The sequence continues at coordinate 106,700 of DDLX01000015.1, read as the reverse complement.
ATATTTTGCGTGGTTTGGGGCTGGATGGCTCAGATATTTTACCTTTACGACCTGATTTACAAGAAGATGAAACCGATAAAAATTATAAAATTTCGGAATACAAAGGAGGAACTTGGCAGGGTGTAAAAAATGATTGTTTGGAACGTGAAGAATCTGTTTTTGAAGATTTTTTTTGGGTTGAGGATAATCGATTTATCGTGATTCAGCTTGATACTGCCGAAGCTGGCGATAAAGATTTTGGTGTAATTCAACCTGATAAAAAAGCGGAAAATTATTCGACAGAATTACGAAAAAATGTCATTGAGAAAATTAATGAATGGATTGAAAATCAGTATGAAGATGAGTTACTTTATGCGGTTTGTATCGAAGAAACAGAGGCTTGGATTTTGACCATTTTTCAGACAACGGATACCTCCAAAAGTGCTGACCCCAAAAAGAAATTATTGGAAGTTGAAGCTCCAAAAAATAAAAAAACGAAACAAAAATCAAAAGAGAAATTAAGCCACTATTATGACCGATTAACGAAGGACTTCCGCAAATCGAAAAAGTTGAAACAATTTGCCAAACGAAATCAAAGTCTGGCGGATTTTATCGCTCAGGTTCAAGAAAAATTGGAAAACACTTGATAAAACGCCTTCTAAAAGGCTATCTGATTCGCCTATCTTACTTACCTTTGCTTCAAACTAATTTTAGTTTCGTATTTTGTCCAAAGTAATTTTTTAAGATAATTCCAAGATAGTCCCTCCAATAACTTATGTATTTAGGCAAAAAAGTAGTCGTAGTAATGCCTGCATATAATGCGGCACAAACCGTTGAGATGACTTACCAAGAAATTCCGTTTGATATTGTAGATGAGGTCGTTTTGGTCGATGATGCAGGACAAGATAATACTGTTGAGGTCGCCAAAAAAGTCGGAATTCAACACGTCATTCGACACCAAAAAAACAAAGGTTACGGCGGAAATCAAAAAACCTGTTACCAAAAAGCACTTGAGCTTGAGGCTGATATTGTGGTCATGTTGCACCCCGATTACCAATATACGCCTAAACTAATTACGGCAATGGTCTCGATTATTGGACAAGATTTGTACCCTGTTGTGTTCGGGTCTCGAATTTTGGGCAAGGGCGCACTCAAGGGAGGAATGCCTATTTATAAATATATTGCTAACCGTTTTCTGACGCTTTTTCAAAATATTTTGATGAATCAAAAATTATCGGAATATCATACGGGTTATCGAGCTTTTTCGGGAGAAGTTTTAAGAAAAATTCCATTTGACCGCAATTCTGACAATTTTGTGTTTGATAATCAGATGATTGCACAAATTTTTTATGCTGATTTTGAAATTGGTGAAGTTACCTGCCCTACCAAATATTTTGAAGAAGCCTCCTCTATTAATTTCAAAAATAGTTCTGTATATGGTATTGGTGTTCTAAAAACTTCCGTGTTATATTTCCTAACTAAATTGGGTATTTATAATTGGCATATTTTGTCAAAATAAGTTTATTCTGTTTATAGAGATCCTATAATCACTGCTTTTCAAACCTCAATTCTACCCTAGTGTATATCAAATACCAGCAATTTCTTCAAAGTAAGATAGATTTCTATACAACTTTGTTGGTATTTGAATCTAGTACTATTGATAATGTCTTTATAGTAATCTGATAATCAAACTATGATTTGAAAAGATTATTCTTGCCAATGTTCGAGTTTATTGAGTGCATCAGCACAAACTATCTGACCTGCTGGAATAACAAAACCTGCTGAGTTTAAAGATTGTACCATCCATGCATTCTTCACTTTTTCAGGAATAGTAAATGGAGCAGTGTATCCCTTTTGCATGGCATCAGGGATAAACCCATATTTGGGATAATATGTAGGATGCCCAAGTACAAATACCATTTCTGAACCAATTTCTTTCAACGTTTCTAAACCATGCTGAATCAGTAGCCCGCCAACTCCTTTCTTTTGATACTCAGGAATTATTGCCAAAGGAGCAAGAATGTGTAATAACGGCTGATTATTGTCCATCTCATTCATATACACCCGAGTAAACAATATATGTCCAATCGCCTTTTGGCTATGAAAAGCTAATAAAGAAAGGATGGGCTTAGCAGTTTTATCTTTCAACAAGTCAGCTGTTAACTTTGCCTCTTTGTCATATCCAAATGCTTGCTCTTCAACTTTCATAATATCTTGAAAATCAGTTACTGCTGTTTCTCTAATATGAATTTCGGTATCTTTCATTATAAAATTTATTTATATAATAACTTTCTATTTCAAATAGAACTATTTCTAAACCTTAAACAAAATAACTTTCATTTTATTATACATCATTGTACTTTTTCTCGAAAATCATGTATTTTATATGCAATAATCTTATTTTTAGTTTAGTTTTTAGAATTTAGACATTCCAAACAACAAACTTCACTTTAGAACAGAACTACAACAAACAACTACAACAATGAAAATCCCTTTTCTCCTCTCCCAAATCACGATTTGGGGCTGGGTGGTTTTGGGTAGTGTCCTGATGGCACAAAACACCAGAACCTCTTCCGATTATTTTCAAAAAGCAAAAAGCCTTTTCGACTCCGAAAATTACCGTTCTGCTCAAGTTTTTTTTCGCAGGAGTGCTAAACAAGCACGCCATTTTACCGATAGGCGCAAAGCAAATGCTTACGAATTAATTTGTACTAAGAAGCTGGGTTACAAATCTTTTCAGGCTTCTGCTGAACATTTTTTACAACTTCATCCCCATTGTACGGAAGCAACTCAAATCCGATTTCATTTAGGAGATTACTATTTTCAACAAGGTAAGTACGAATTAGCACAAATTTATTTTCGGGAAATTCATTTATCGAATCCGCAAACAGTCCCTGAAATCGAAACAACCTATAAACTGGCATATGTATTTTTCTGCCTTAAAAAATATGATGAAGCTCGTGATTTATTAAATCTAATCAAAATCAAAAATCATCCTTATCAAGATGCTGTTTGGTATTATTCGGGGTATATTCGATATTTAGATAAGGATTATGAAGGCGCATTCCGAGATTTACGCCGAGTAAGCTCAGAGTTTCCATCTCAAATTCAGTTACAAGAATTAATTACTGAGGTTTTATTTTTGAGTCAGAATTTTGAAAAGGTTATTCGATATACTAAAGACTTATTGAAAGATAATCCCAATCATGAGAAACTTAATTTGATGATGGGAACAAGCTTCTATCAACTAAAAAACTATGAGAAAGCCTTACCTTTCCTAAAAAAAGTAAGCACATATTATACTGATAATCAAGAAGTAAACTTTCAAATTGGAATTTGTTTACTCAATTTAAGCCAACCTCTCGAAGCTATTGAATATTTACGAATTGCTTCTGAATCTGGACAAGATGAAGCCCGAATTTGGTATCATTTGGGGGTAGCTTGTGCTAAAGTGAAGGGAGACTATTTGACAATGGCACAAGAAGCCTTTAAGAAAGCTCGAAAACCTTCTCAGTGGGGGCATTTGCACGAATTAAGTGCTTTGAATTATGCCAAAATGAGTTATGAAATTAAAGATTATACTGCTACTCTGGAAGGATGCGAATTTTATCAACAAAACTATCCCGATGGTGAATTTTCTAATGAAGTGAAATATCTGATTACCAATACTTGTTTGTACGGAGATAATGATTCGGGAGCCGTTAATTTCTTAAAAAAAATTAAGCATAAAACCCCTGAAATGAAGCAGGCTTATCAGCGAGTTTTATATAATAAAGCTGTTGAACTGATGGAGATAGGTAATCTTAAAGAAGCTCAGCAAACTTTGCAAATGTCACTAAATTATCCGTATAATGAAAATCTAATTCATCGAGCCAATTATTGGTTGGGTGAAATTGGATTTCGAATGAATCAATTTCAGGATGCTTTACAGTATTACTTTCGTGTTCCTTCTGAAGTTCCTGAATATGTAAAGGCGCTCTATGGTATTGGTTATGCCTATTATAATTTGAGTGAATATCAAAATGCTCGCCTTTTCTTCGAAGATTTCTTATCTCAAAACTGGAAAGGCAAAAGAGGAAATCCTGACCAGATGTTAGAAGTTCAGATACGGATTGCGGATTGTTTTTTTGCAGAAAAAAATTATGGTCAAGCTCTTCAAAACTACCAAAAACTCCAAGATTCCAATTATCTTCAAGCATCCCAAAAAGGGCATTTATTTTTTCAGAAAGGATTGACATTGAGTTCTTTAAAAAAATATTTGGAAGCCATTGATTCTTTTGAAGAGGTCGTTTCTAATTTTGTAGATATGCCTTATATCGAAGATACATATTGGCATAAGGCGATAGCTCATAAGCAAATTTCAGAGTACGAAAAAGCACTCTCAAATTTGAATCAATTAATTTCGATCTCAAATAGTCGAACTTTAAAAGCAACAGCAATTTTAGAACGCGGAAAAATTTTCCTTAAAAAATCAAAGCTTAAAGAGGCTTTAGCAGATTTCCGAAGAGTGATTTATCGTTATCCCCAAACCACTTCTGCAATACTAGCCTTGTATGAATTACAAAAATTGAATAATGGAAGCACTATTGAAATCCCTGATTTCCAAAGGTTAGTACAGTATTTAGGTCAAAAAAATACTACTTTTCTAGCCGAAAGGATGAGAGAGATTCGCCAACTTTACCAACGTAAAAAATTTCATGTGGTCATCGGGGAAGGATCAAAATTCAATGCTCAGTTTCCAAATTCTCACTACGAAGCCGAAGCAAAATATTGGGTCGGAGCTGCTTTCTGGAAATTACAAGACCGTGAAAATGCGCTGAAAATCTTACGTCAGATTCACACTAAGGATACAGAACTTACCCGTAAAGTTCAGCGAAAAATTCGAGAAATCGAAACCTATCGAATTCCTGAGAAAATAACGAAAAAAGAACCACAAAAACCCCTAGCCAACATTCAAAAAATGTTGAAAGATAAGGATTTTGTGCAAGCTAAGAATGCCTTACATGCTCACTATTTCCGAAATGATATTGAAGGAGAAAAAGCTGTTTTCTGGACGATGCAAATTTTGGAAGCCGAAGAAAATTGGGCTTCGGTTGAGGCTACTTTTTATGATTTTAAGAAACGATTTCCGCACAGTAAAAAATACTACGGGACAGTATTAATGATGGCAAAAGCACTAAATCGATTGGGTAAGAAAAATGAAGCCAAAGGCTATTTAGAAGAATTGTTAGAACATTGCCCTAACCGAAATTGGCAAATTCAGGCGAAAGCTCTACTCCACCAATTATAAAAATTTTATTAAGCCTGACCAAGTTTTACGCTTAGTCAGGCTATAAATTACTTTATCTATTCTGATTTTTTGGAAGTGTTTTTCGAAGAATGTTTACGATTCATTTTTTTGCGAATGGAAGCAATATTTACCGTATTTCCATCGACCGAATCAGTCACAAATTTCCCCCAAGTGAGATTCATTTTACCTTCTTTGTAAGCTCTTGCACGCTTCAGAGCCATTGCTTTTACTTTCGAAATGAACCACTCAAAATTTTCTTGTCCCACTGAATGTAAATCAGCATCAGGAGCAGGATTACCAAAATCAATCGCATAAGGAATGCCATCCCGAACCGCAAATTCAGCCGTATTAATATCATAGCCCAAGGCATGATTAAGTCGCAAAACATAATCTTTAATCGTAGCTAATAATTGTTTTCCCTTGCTCATTTTTCCCTGTACGTAATTCTGTAAATAGGGCTTGGTAGGATCATATTCCATAATTCTAACATCCTTACGATCAATACAATAGCATCGGTAATAATCCGTAAAAGATATCGATTCTTGGAATAACATTACTAATTGTCCTGTTTGGGGATGTTTGGCTAAAAAATCGGCTTCGTTCTTGAGTTTATAGACATCATGCCCACCTCCACCAGCAAACGGTTTCATATAAGCAGGATAACCTACAATCTTATGAAAGCTATTCCAATCCATTGCTCCCAAATTTGTAAATGATTCATCAGTTGTACCGTCTGGTTTTTGGTAAGAAGGCAATAAAACTGTTTCTGGAACAGGTACACCAACTCTAGTAGCAATGGCATTATTAAAGAATTTATCATCAGCACTCCACCAAAAAGGATTATTAAGAACCGCCGTGCCAGACAATGCCGCATTCTTGAGATAAGCCCGATAAAATGGAACATCTTGTGAGATACGGTCAATAATGACCGCATAACCAGAGGCTTCACCCTGTACGACTCGTTCCATTTCTAACTTTTCAGCAATAATACCCTTGGGTTTCTGGGCATTCACCGCTTCAACGAAGGCTTCGGGAAAAGTCCGTTCTTGCCCGAATAAAACGCCAATTTTTTTCAATTTGATTAAGGTTTAAAGATTGAGGATGATTATCTGATAAAATACGTTTTAGCAATAGTGTGTAACCACAATTACAGGTGTGTTGTTCTTCTTAAAATACAAAAGTGCTGTACTGCACCAATCAAAATAAAGCCAAAAAATTCCTTTTAAAGCTTAAACTATTTTTCATAAAAAAAGTAAGTCTTTTAGGATTTTTTTCACTTTTCAACGTTACAAAAATAGAGATTAATTTCGAATAATGGAATTTCAATTCATTACGTACCTTCCAAGATAAATCATAAAATTATCATTTGGAAACAAAACAGACAAAGAATGTAATTACTTGATTCCCCTTTTTCGAATCCTATAAAAATCTAGATAATAAAATTGAAAGAAGTGGGATTTTATAACAAATTTTTGGTTATCATATCATTATGTATTATAAATTTTCATTTTTTCACTCAAGGAATCATTTGAAGTTTTTTGGAAATAACAACAAAGATTTAGTTAATAGTCAGGTCAAATGATGAGATTCTGGGGCTTTGCATAAATCTTTATCAATTTCTTATATTCTGTTAGGGTGCTGACTCAGCTAAAATTGATTCTTACTTTTTTGTGTAACGCTATAAATAACTCGCTTTAGATGCTCCAAAAAAAGGATTGAATAATTTTTTTTGGCAATGAATAACACTCAAAAATACTAACACAATTAGTATAAATTATTATTTTTATACAATTTATAAATCACCATGAATACTGATAAACTGTTTGACTTGGCAGAATACCGAGACATTGCTCAAGATGATGAAAAATGTTGGCAAGATTTGATGGAAAATACCATTGAACAAATGGAACGTTTTCTAGAAAAATACACCTTTGCATTACGTACCAAACAAGAGCTAAAATTTCGAGATAATATTCATCGAATGATGCCTGTTTTTACTATGTTACAAATGAAGAAAATTATGGATTTAAGTCAGGAGGGACGAAAACTTCTCTTACAAAATTCATCCGTATCAGATGCTGAGATTGAAGCTCATTTACTGATCCTGTCTCCCATAGTTCTAGAAATAATTCATGAGCTAAAAATCATTCCCTTAGAATTGGCGCATCAAGAATTTTAGTTCATTCTTTGGGTTTTCGTTTCTCAAAAGCTTGTTCTGTTAATTCATTGAGGACTTTGACTTTATGGTCAAAATCATTTTTAAGTGTTTGGCGAAATTTTTCTAAATTATCTAACAAATCTTGAATATCATCAGGAAGTCCATCCTCCAAATACTCCCGTATTCGTTTCGCAAGAGTAGGAGACTTTCCATTGGTTGAAATACCGATTTTGAGGTCTCCTTTTTGGACAACTGAGCCTAAATAAAAATCACATAAATCAGGAGTGTCAGCAACATTAGTCAGGATATTTCTACGGCTTGCTTCCGTTTTAATTTCCTCGTGTAATTTTCGGTTATTGGTAGCTAAAATAATAAGGTCTTTTTCATCCAAATCATTCCACTCAAATTTACGCCGCACCACCTGAACACAGGAAGCATTTTGGATTAATTTTTCGGTATCTTCTCGTATCAAATCTGCCACCAAAGTAATTTGGGCTTGGGGATTATTTCGTAATAAAGTAGCTAACTTTTCAGCTCCTACATACCCACCGCCCACCAATAAAATCTTGATTTGGTCAATTTTGACGAAAATCGGAAAAAGTGTATTTGCCATATTTGTTTTCGTTTTTGCATTAACCTATTGGAACAAGGAAGGTTTAAACTTTGGTAAAAGTTGCGGTATTTTGTATTTTAGCCGAATAAACACACCTTCATTACAAAATCTTTATTTTTATGAAAACGCTCTACTTAGTCCGACACGCTGAAGCTGGTTATGATTCTGAAAATCACTCCGACTTAAGACGAAAACTAACCGAGAAAGGACTGAAAAGTGCTAAAAAGATCGGGCATTATTTGAAAAACTATCTCGAATCTCAAGAAACTTCCATTGACCAAATTACGGCTTCAATGGCACTCCGAACCGCTACTACAGCTCAACTTATTGCCCAAGAATTGACGTATGATTTATCAAAAATTCAGTTGGAACTAAGTTTATACGAAACGGATGTAATGCGTTTATTACACTTTTTGAATACACAAGATGACGCTATAAACTCCTTACTTATTGTCAATCACAATCCTACTATTACTGAGTTTGTTCGTTACTTGACAGGAGAAAATTTACCAGCCATGAAACCCGCCACTTTAGTCGAATTAAAATTCGAAATTCCGACTTGGAAAATGGTAAGTGGAGGAATAGCAGACTTAGTCTATCGAGAAAATTTTTAGTTTTGTTAGATAATATTTTTATTATAAAGATTGTTTAAGGACTTATTGCAGACCTTTTATACACCTTATTGGCTTGAAAGTTTATCGAATCATTTGGAATAAAAAAATCCCTAGTCACAAGGTGTCTAGGGATTCCAGTGAATTGATACTTAAATGATAAGATACTTATTTATTGTTTAACAATTTTTCGAACGATTGTGCCATTCGGTGTCTGGATATATAGGAAATAGATGCCATTCGGAAAATACTCCAAATTAAAGGATTTAGTGAATCGGAGTGGCATATTTTCAAAGGATTTTGGATAAATCTCATTTCCTGAAGCGTCTATTAATTTCATATGAACATCTCCGACTTTTTTCAAAGTCAACTCAATGGAGAATTGCCCTGAGGTGGGATTCGGATAAAGCCGTAATTCGTTCACAATATCGGATTCGGTAGCCAAAACTCCTGCAGTTGGTTCACGATAAGTATATGGCGAAGCCAAATCACTAGGACGATTTCCGATGAAACCCGCTACAGTAACTACAATTGCATCTCCCTCGATACGCCCTGAGAGACTACTCAAATCTAAACAACGTTCGGTCGCTCCTTCGATAGCTTCCCAAGCTCCGTCAGCATTCTGACGATACCACTGATAAGCATCCAATTCCCTTGAGGCACAAACAATTGTTCCTTGTGGCTCAATGCTCAGTTTACGAGGTTTAGGGTGTAATTCGATAAAAACGGGTAATTTATTCGAGAAGAGTCGAGGACTTGAAGATACCACGCGAACTTGATATTGTCCACTACTTTTTAATTGTTCAGGAATAGTAGCAACTAGTGTATTAGTGTTAAGATCAAATTGAGTATTCAAATTCGTATATCGCGTAAATTCCCCATTCTCATCAGAGAGTTGTACGGTAAATCGGTTACTACGTGCAAAATTACCTTGTTTAGAGAAGGTCAAATTCAGTGTATAATCTTCTGGGTTAAAGGTGACTTTATCTAACGCTAAAGTAGGATAAATTGTAAAAGTCTGAATAACACTTCCAGTAGAGGAATAACTATCGTTTCCCTCCTGAAATGCTCGAATCTTCACGAATCCTGCTTTCAAGATCGTGACGAGTCCATCTTGAATTTGAATGGTATTTTCTCCGTTCAGAATCTCAAAAGAAACAGGCAAACCTGAACTAGTTTCAGCGACCAAATTAAAAGGAGCATCCCCAAAAACTTTATTGTTAATCTCGGCGAAAGTAATCGTTTGCTTTTGCTTATCAATGAAAAATGTACGGATGACTTCTGAAGCAGGATGATACAATTCATTTCCTACCTGAGCGGCTTTGATTTTCACAAAACCGCCTTTTCTTATTGTAAGTGTATTTCCTTGAATTTCAACATTATTCGTCATTGCTTCAAAGAAAACATCTAATCCTGAACTGGCGGTAGCCGAAAGAACTAAGGTCGCATTTGGATCAAATATACGATTGGAAATATTATCAAACGTAATGCTTTGGTGAGCTTTAAGAATAAGAAAACTCACTTGAACAGTTCTTGAAGCATTAAAGTCATCTGATTCAGGTTTCCAAACTTTAATTTTCACCTCGCCAACTCCCTTGCCTGTCGGTACGATATTTCCATCTGTATCTACGGTTGCAAACTCCTGTCCTTCAAGGATTTCAAACTTTACTCCTTCAATACCAAAATCAGGCTTGAAACTTGGAGTATTTTGGGTAATCGAAGAAATAGGCTTCAAATCCGAAGTGGTTAATGTTTGATTTCCTTTGTCTATTTGTAGACTAAAATCGTGGGTAGTAGGAAGATATCCTCCACCTTTAGTCTGTGCAACAATTTGGACTTCCCCTGCTCCCTGAGGATATAGTTTATTCCCTATTACTATTCCCTTACCCTTTCTAATGGTGTAATAAATTGGTGTTCCATTAATATTACTGGGGAATTGGACATATTCCCCAACTTGGAAACTAACTTTGGTAGTTAACACTGGACTAATTTGGTCAACTATTGGAGCAGGTTCAAAGACTGTATTTGATGAACTAGAACCTCCACTACCCGAATTAGTAGATACAGATGTTTTTTTATTAGTATAACTAACCGTTAAGTTATTTTTAGTGAAATTAGAGATACATGAGGCACACTTCCCTGTAAAAGCACCATCAAGGAAAGTAAATGTTAAATTATTGATATTATCGGCGGGAGCATGGTTGGTTGCATTCCCTGTGAGCTTTAGGCTTAATTGAGTAGCACTTAAACGAGTCGCTGATACAGTCAACCCTGTAGGAACATTACTCACTCCTAATTTGGCAGTACTCCACTTAGCGACTTTATTATTGCTCCCTGCACATAAATTTCCATTAAATACAGCCAATGAGGATACGGAACTGCTATGTATAGCACCACCTGCTACATTCGTCCAAGCAGAACCATTCCATTTTACGACTTTTCCTGAACTTCCCGCATACAAGTTTCCATTAAACACTACTAATGAACCTATAGCCCCACTATGGATAGTAGAATTACCTACAATACTCCAAGCACTACCATTCCATTTCAGTGCATCTCCACTACTTGCTGCATATAGTTTTCCATTAAATTTAGCTAACGAAAAAACATATGCTGGAAAAACTCCACCTGTAACATTACTCCAAGTACTACCATTCCACTTATGTACATATCCAATACCTCCTGCGTACAACTCTCCATTGAATTCAGTTAATGAAAGTACAATAGTTGTATGTGCAAGTCCACCTGTAACACTACTCCAAGTACTACCATTCCATTTCAGTACTTTTCCATTACTTCCCGCATATAATGCACCATTAAAAACAGCTAGTGAATACACTCCTCCACTATGTCCACCCCCTATATTCGTCCAAGTAGAACCGTTCCATTTAAGTACTTTTCCATCACTTCCCGCATATAATGCACCATTAAAAACAATTAACGAGCGTACAAAATTACTATGAGTAGCTCCACCCATTACATCCATCCAAGTAGAACCATTCCATTTCAGTACTTTTCCATTACTTCCCGCATATAGTTCTCCATTGAATACAGTTAATGATTCTATCTGACCATTGTGTGTAACACCACCTGTTATGTCCACCCAGCCAGTACTTCCACTGGCAAAATCATTACCATTTGTGCCTGTAAATGTATCTCCTGATAATGTGATAGTTATAGAATTAGAAATAGAACCATCATTCTGATTTGATTCTACAAAATCTGTAGCAGCAAAAGCTAAACTTCCTGTTCCAGAGCCTACAACTGTAAAAGTATATTGGGAAGGGCTGGCATTACTTGAAATCGTCACAAATGCGGTTTTAAAACCTGCTGAAGTCGGCGAAAACTTCATTTTAAAAATGGTACTTCCTGAAGAAGCAATTGTTGTACTTCCAAAATTGACGGTAGAAAATTCACTTTTATCTACTCCATTCAATTCAAAAGAGGTAAGATTTAAGTTTGCATTTCCAGTATTCTCTATCGTAAACGTAATTTCACCACTATTACCCCCCACATTTGTTGCTCCAAAATCATGACTTCCTGTACCACTTGCCATATTTGTAGCACCTTGCTTCAAATTAATATTAGGAAGGGCAGTTTTTATAAGAGCCCCTAAATCATTACCGTCATCCGCTTTACCAATAGCAGGTGAGCTACTTTGTAAGCGTAAATCTCCATTGCTGGCATCTATAAATAATGGGTCTATAGCATAAATCATTCCTGCACCAACAGTGGTACCTGAGTAACTGCCAGCTTTGATGGTTGCTTCGTCTGCTTCTTGAACTAACGTATAAGCCACATTGGGTGCAGGATCATAGGGGCTACTATTATGCTTATTAAGCCAAGATTTTCCAATAGGAGATATATTATCCCAAAAAACACTATTCCGAATTTTAGGGATAGCATAATAGCCTAAATTACATATCGCTCCACCTCCTACTATAGCTTGATTTTTCGTAAACGTGCACTTTGTCAAGTTGGGCTCAAAACTACCAGTAAAACCACTAGGGTTATCATTAAACATCCCTCCGCCTTCTTTGGCTATATTCTTTGTAAATACACAGTTGATTAAAGTAGGCTTACAAATACTATTATTTTGAAGATTATACATTCCTCCACCTTTTCCATTAGTACCTGAAGCAGTGTTACTCGTAAATGTACAATTGGTTAAAATAAGATTGGTAATAGCACTAAAACCAGATACTGTATTACACAATCCTCCTCCTTTATTCGCCGAATTTTCCTTAAATGTAATATAATTTAATCTAGGGGAAGAATTACTACCACTGGAAGCATAATTATACCAGCCTCCACCTCCATCATTAGGACTGCTACTGTTCGCATTTCCACCCGAAATAATAAATCCATCTACTGTAGTAAAACTAGTATTATTATGGGTATAAACCACATGATAGGCATTATCAGTATCATCACTTGGTGTACCGATGTCCCCACTCAAAATCGTTTTATTGGTTTCTATATTACGAGTATTTAAATTAATTGGATTTTCATTACCTACAAACCCACCATATACTTCTACACCATCAGGGATTTTGAAAGTAACTTTGCGGGCATCTCCTGTTGTCGTATTTCCTGTACTTACGTCATACTGCTGAGTCGGTTTATAAGTCCCTTTGGCGACATAAATTTTATCACCTGAACTTGCTACTGCTAAGGCGGATTGTAAATTCGTAAAAGCATTTGTCCACGAAGTGCCGTTATTTCCTCCTGTCGCATTTCCATTCACATAATAATCAGTAGCTGATGCAAACATTATGTTTGAGAACAATAATATCCCTATCAAAAACAGGCGATACAAAAAAGGCGAAATCGAAAAAAAGAAAAACCGTTTTCGGTGGTTCATTAGCCTTAATGTGGAATAAATCTGGGGAAATTCTTGAGAATAATTTTTTTTCATGGTCTACTCTATTAAGTTTAAGAGGTTATGATATTTTTATTGTTGGTGCAAAGTTGTCATACCTCCAAACTATCTCCAAAAAAACCACCCCTTCAAAATCCCTTCATAGTTTAATTTTTTATCGTATAAAGTTAAATATATTCTTAGTTTTTTCTAAAAATTACAATTTATGTTTAAATATTTATATTTTGTTTTATATCAAAAATTTAAGCTTTTAGTTAGAAAACGAACGGAAAATTTTGAGAAAGAATTATCTTAAAAATCTTTGAAAACTTATACAGACTTCTAATTTAATATACAATGAAAACTATATTTATTTTTATCATCTTCATCAGTAGTTTTGTAGTATCCTTTATGGGGTATGCTCAAGAAATTGATTCTTTAAATCAAGCATTGAGAGAGGCTAACACAAATACGAAAAAGATACAAACCTACCTTGCTCTTCTTGAAGTTTATAGCCAAAGAGTAGATTCTCTCAAAATAGAGAGTTACCTAAAAGAATTGATTTTTTTAGCAGAAAAAGACAGTAATTTACAAGCAAAAGCAGATGCTTATACGTTTTATGGGCAACTTCTGAATAACAAGAGCAACTATACGAAAGCAAAGAAAACCTATCAAGATGCTCTTTATATCTCAAAATCAATTCACTATAAAAAAGGAATGGCTCAAGCCTATTTTGGATTAGGACAAATAGCAGTAGATACACATGAGTATGAAAAAGCACTTGAGTACTACCAAGAATATAAAAAATACACTCCTAAACTTTATAAGTATTATCAGGCAATTGCTCATCTCTATTATGGTTTAGGAGAATATTCAAAATCGTTAGAAGCCTCTCATCAATCGCTTAAAATCAAAAAAGACTTAAATATCCAAGAAGATTTACACCTTGATTATCGAAATTTAGGGAATGTCTATCATCGACAACATGAAATCCCTAAGGCTGGAGAATATTACCTAAAAGCCCTAAAAGAGAGCTTAAAATCACAAGACTCCCTGTTTATTGGGAAGTGTTATGGCAATTTAGCATTAATTTACGATGCACAAGAAAACCATCAGAAAAGCTTGGAATATATGGATAAGGCAATCAAAGTTTTTGAGCAAGTAGGAAACAAGGTATTTATTGCTATTGCCTATACGAATATGGGGGCAACTTATTCAGCCCTAAATCAACCCCAAAAAGCAATGGAAGCTTTCCAAGTTGCAGTAAAACTTTCAAAACAGATTCAAAATAAGGCACTAATTGCTTTTGCCTATTCATCAATAGCAAGTTTGCTAGTTGAAAAACAAAATCAATTTCAAGAGGGTATTGAATATGCTACTGAATCATTACATCTTAGAATAGAAATTGGATATAAACACCTTGCAGAAAATTATGGGTTATTAGGCAAGGCTTATTTTCATTTACAACAATTTGAAGAAGCAAGCAAAAACCTACAGAAATGCTTACAAATTGCTGATAACCTGAAACTTCCTAAGTATACTCAAATGGCATCTGATTATTTATCTCGAATCTATGCCCTCCAAAAAGATTATAAATCTGCCTATCAAATGCACCAACTATTCAAACAATCATCAGATAGTATCACAGAAGCAAAGCACAATAAGAAATTAGTTCAAAAAACCATGCAATACGAATTTGACCAAGAGAAAGCCCAAAAAGAAGCAGAATATCAAAATCAGATGGCACAAGAAGAACAAAAATTACAACAACAAAAATATTTGACTATTGGTGCAGTTGGAGCATTCACATTCGTAGTGATTTTAGCTTTCATAATTTACCGTAATCAATTGAAACAAAAACAACTCAACCAAGCATTAGAGCAACAAAAAGAAGAAATTTCTGCACAAGCTAAAGCACTTCAAAATACGAATGACAAATTAGCGGAGTTGGATTATTTTAAAGAGCAAATGACCTCTATGATTGCTCATGATATCAAAAATCCATTAAATACTATTATTGCATTGACGAACGAATACAGCTTTAGAAAAGATAATCTAAAATACATAAAACAAGCAGGCTATGAAGTTTTAAATCTGGTAACCAATATGTTAGATGTTTATAAATATGAAAATACACAATTAGAAATCCAAACCGAAAAAGTATATTTAGAGGAATTATTACAAATGGCTTTGCAACAGCTTCAGGTAGCTATTGAGCAAAAATCATTGACTATTAAGATGGAACTTTCACAAGATTTTGTTCTTCAGGTAGATAAAGAATTAATCGTTCGGGTCTCTGTAAATATTCTGAGTAATGCCATCAAATATAGTCCAATGAATGCTAAAATTTATATTTCGCCAAAGGTTGAAAATAACTTTCTTAAACTTAGAATCAGGGATGAGGGTAATGGCATTCCTAAAAATTTACAAGGGACAATTTTTGAAAAATTTTCACAGGTTAATGCTCAAAAATACGGAGCGGTATATTCAACAGGCTTGGGCTTGACCTTTGCCAAAATGGTCATTGAAGCACACAAAGGACAAATTGGTGTTATTTCTGAAATAAAAGCAGGAACAGAAGTTTGGTTTACAGTGCCTTTGGAAAAAGTCCAAATGAAAGTCACAAAAAAACAAAACCCAAAGACAAATTATCAACTAATTGAATTAAACGATTTAGACGAAATAAGTAAGGAAATTTTAGATAACTATTTGTCTCAATTACGAGAATTTGAAATTTATGAGGCAAGTGAAATTATAGATATTTTACATCAAATTCCAAGCGATTTAGAGCCGATTAATTTATGGAAAAATCAAGTTCAGGAAGCTGTACTCACTTATAATGAAGCAGATTTCAAAAAATTAACTCAATATGAAGGGATTTTGAAGGGGTAAAAAAATTGTACTCCTGAAAGAAGTCTTTTAACATTGTAAAAATGTATCAACTTTCAAAATCCACCAATTGATGTATAGTGAACAAATCTTAGTCGTAGATGATAATCCTGATACTCTACGAGTTATATTGCAATATTTTGACGAATACCAAGAAAACTATCGCTTACTAAATGCTCCAAATGGATATATTGCCTATGAAATTGCAGGCAAAAAATGTCCTGATTTAATTATTATGGATTGGGATATGCCTATTATGAATGGGATGGAAGCCCTTATATTGCTGAAAGCCAATGAAAAAACTCGTGATATTCCTGTCATTATTGCTACGGGAAGAATGACTGATGACGAGCATCTGAAAGAAGCCTTAACCAAAGGTGCAGTGGATTATTTACGAAAGCCGTTCAGTAAAGTCGAATTAATTGCTCGCTCTCGGTCAGCCATTCAACTTGCAAAGTATTTACGAGAAATTCGAAAAAGTAATGTTAAAATCCAAGCATTACATCTACGAGAAAAAGAATTAATGCAGGATATTATTGACCATAAAGTTCGAGAACTAACGATACTAAGTGCAGAAATTGCTCGTAAAAACGAAATCTTATCTGATATTCAAAAACGATTAGCCACTAGTAAGAATGTATCTGCAAAGTCTGTAAATGAGATGGTAAGAATTATCAAAAATACGCAACGTAATGACGAATATTGGAGTAAATTTGTGTTACATTTTAATGATGTTCATCCTCGATTTTTCGAAAAACTACAAATGCAATATCCGAACCTGTCGGATAATGATTTGAAGGTTTGTGCTTATATCAAGATGAAATTAAGCAATAAAGAAACGGCTCAACTCCTAAATATATCTTATAAAGGGTTGGAAACCTCTCGTTATCGTCTGAAAAAAAAAATGAACTTAAATGCAGATAATGATTTAAATACGATCATTCGAGGATTGTGAGCTTTTTCTCCAAGTCTAAAATTACTTGATCTCAAACTCTATTTTAGTTAGCACAATTTATTTCATACCACTTAAAAAGCGATTATTAATGATAAAACAATTTCTTACCTTTAGATTTGTGTTAAATGTTTTGGGAAATCACTAACATTCTCACAACCACATTGTTCCATAACCTGTTGTAACTGACGTTTGAGAATAGAAATCGTGTGATTTCCTCCCTCCTGACCAAGTGCACCTACTCCATACATAAACGAACGCCCCATAAAAGTAAATTTTGCACCTTTGGCAAGCGTTCGGGCAATATCAGGTCCTGTTCTGATTCCACTATCCATCATTACCTCAATTTGATCTCCATATCTTTGAACAATACGCTCAAGCGGTTTAATCGTAGATTCACCTGCATCTAATTGTCGTCCACCGTGATTAGAAACAATGACACCATCTAAACCTAATTTGATGGCTTTTTCGGTATCTTCTTCCGTAGCCACTCCTTTTAGTACCAATTTTCGGTTCCATTTATCCCGAATTAATTTAATTTTTTCTTCACTCAACCGTCCTGTAAATGTTTTATCCATAAAAAGCCCTAAATGTCTTAAATTCATTCCTTTAGGCATATATTTTTTTAAGGATTTAAATTCAGGTTGTCCTGCTAATAAAGTCTGAATTGCCCAATTAGGAGAACCTAAAATTTGCATCATATTTCGGAGGGTCATTCGGGGAGGAATTGCTAAACCGTTTCGGATTTCTTTGGGGCGATATCCAAAAGTAGGAACATCAGATAGAATTATTAAAACCTGATAATCAGCATCCATTGCCCTTTGAAGAAGGTCATCCCGAATAGCATCTTCAGTTGGATGATAAAGTTGAAACCATGCTTTACCTTCGGTAATTTCAGAAATGGTTTCGATACTGGCAGTGGACACAGTACTGAGGCAGTAAGGAATATTGTGTTGGGTGGCGGCTTTGGCTAAAATTTCGGCAGCGTGGGGCCAAATCAATCCCTGTAAACCCACAGGGGCAATGCCAAAAGGAGCATCATATTCGACTCCAAAGAGTTTTGTTTTCATGGATATTCCCTGAAAATCTCGTAAATAATAAGGTTGCAATTGCACCTCTCGAATTTCAGACGTATTACGAACTAAGTTGATTTCTTCGTTACAGCCACCATCCACATACTCGAAGGCAAAACGAGGAATTCGTTCTTTAGCTCTTAGTCGAAGGGCATCAATGGACGGATATTCTGGATTATAGGACATGAGATTTAAGGTGTTTTTTTGTAAATTTAGATTTTGTTCGATGGTAAAGTTCGGGGATTTTAGAGTGGAAAAAAACATCAATATTTGCAGAATTCACCAAAATATTTGCCTCTTTTTTCAGAAATACAACCTCAAAAGCAAATAAATAATGAAACCAAGACTTCTCAATAAAAAAAGTACTTCCGTTCATCAATCTTTTATTATTCATCCGCATATTTTTCCGCAGTTTTATATTATTTGGCATTATCACCCAGAACTGGAAATTCTTTTTTTTGAGGAGCATTCGGGGATGGCGTTTGTTGGAGATAAAGTACTTACTTTCGAAAAAGGTACATTATTACTTTTTGGCTCAAATCTTCCCCATATGCTCCGCCCCGATGTCAAAAATAATACGCATCCAAAAGATGGTTTAGAGGAGTGTGCGCTTCATTTTCCACTTCATTTTTTAGAACAAATTTTACGGTATATTCCTGAATTTCAGGTTTTACAGAATTTTTTAGAAAAGTCGGCTCGTGGAATATGTTTTCGAAATCTTCACTCAAAGCCTGAAACAAAGCACCTACTAAAGCAAATTCTGGATAGTGATAATTACGACCGTATGCTTTATTTTTTGCGACTTTTGAAATTATTAGCCCAACATACTCCTTATGAATTTATTGCGAGTGAAGGTTATACCAATTCATTGAATTATACACAAGGACGTTTGGATACAGTTTATGAGTATACCATGAATAATTTTAATAATTCTAATATCACTTTAGAACAAATGGCGGATTTAGTGGCAATGAACAAAACGGCTTTTTGTCGTTATTTCAAAAAAGTAACTCGAAAAACTTATTTCCAGTTTTTGAATGAAATTCGCATTGGATATGCCTGCAAAATCTTATTAGAAGAAGAGAAAAAAAGTATATTTGAGGTGGCTCATTTGGCAGGTTATAATAACACTTCTAATTTTAATCGTCAATTTCGATTAATTATGAAAACATCTCCTTCGCAGTACGTCCGACAACGGCGAAATAAAGTCTATGTCTATTAACTGTTTCAGACCCAATTGCTCATAAATTTTGCCTAATCTTCCAAGATTTTTAAACCCTCAGAGAGTTAAGATATTGATTTTCAAGAATTAATATTATTTCCATAGTGTAGCAAACCCTACACTACGTAAACAATTCATTATTAATAAATTAAAATTTTAGAGAATTATATTAATAAAAAATTTACGAATTTATTTTTGTTTGATGCTTCGTTAAAACACCAACAAAAACACTTTGAAAGACTATTATTCATATTACATTATTTTGACATAAGAAGTCCACTCAAAGATAAGTTTTGAATGGACTTAAAAATTTGGCGAGGGACATAAAAACAAGTATGAATTCAAAAACTAATCTCTTGAAGTAATCGTTGAAATTGCCTTGTATCCTTACAAGAATGATGAATTAAGGTTGCAATTTTTAGTTGATCTTTTTTGGAACGTAAGGAAGTTTCCATTCCTTTATTATCTGATTCGTAATCAATTACATGACTCATATTTGGGATATTAGTATGAACAAGAAATCTGACCAATTGTTCCCAACTTTTGCCATTCGGACGAATCCCCTGCTGTTCGAATAAGGGAATAAATCTGGTTAAATTTTTGGATTCAATACCTATCCGATAATCGAATCCTGTATCAATTAGTTCACAAGGAAAATAGGCAGTATTTTTCATGTTTGGGCTTATTTTAGAGGTTCGATTAACTAAACTATCACAAAAAAAAGCCAGTAAACCGTAAACTATGTACGTGTTCCATTGTGCTACAAATTTTTTCATATTCTCAGCAAAAATTATGGTATCTCATTGAAATAGAATTAAATTTTTCAGAATTTTTGATAAATTGTTTGGGTAAAATTCCTTTTTATATTTATCTAATAAATTATTTACGAAAAAAATATTTCCTGTGCAAAAAATACTCACTGCTCAACAAACTCGTGAAGCTGATCGATATACTATTGAATATGAACCTATTAGCTCTCCTGACTTAATGGAAAGAGCAGGGCGTTCCTGTGCTGAGAAATTAAAAGAGCTGTTTTCTCCCAATCAAACCCTCAAATTATTTTGTGGTATTGGAAATAATGGGGGTGATGGATTAGTAATTGCTCGTTATGTTGCCAATTATTTTAAAAAGGTATCGGTTTATATTGTGTATTTTTCAGATACCACTTCAGCCGATTTTGACCTAAATCTCAAACGACTAAAAAATACGACACATTGTCGAATTTTACACATCCATACCGCTCATGAATTTCCTGAAATTAAGCCTACAGATATTTTGGTAGATGCCATTTTCGGCTCAGGCTTAAATAAACCCGTACAAGGATTTTCGGCTCAGATTATTCAGAAAATGAACATGAGTAAAGTCCCAATCATAGCAATTGATATGCCTTCAGGATTATTTGCCGAAGATAATACCGAAAATCAAGGGGCAATTATTCAAGCAAGTGATACCTTAACTATTGGGTCAATGAAGCTTACTTTGTTATATGACCATTATTACCGTTACACAGGAAATTGGCATTTTATTGATATTCAATTACATCGAAAGTTTTTAGAAGAAACAGAGACTCAAAATTACTTAATCGAAGCTCAAGGTATTCAGAAAATTTTGCGCCCACGCAGAAAAACGGACCACAAAGGTGAGTTCGGACATGCCTTATTGGTAGTAGGCAGTTATGGCAAAATTGGAGCTGCAATTTTATCGGCTTTGGCGTGTTTACGAACTGGCGCAGGATTATTGACAATACACTTACCCAAGTGTGGCTATCAAGTCTTACAGTATGCTGTTCCTGAAGCCATGGTTACTTCAGATTCTGCTGAACGTTTGATTTCAGATTTTGACCTTCGATATGAACTTTATTCAGCAGTAGGTATAGGTCCTGGACTTGGGACGGACGTCCTAACTGAAAAAGCTTTAGAAGGAATTTTGAACCGAAATAAACGCCCGTTGGTTTTAGATGCGGATGCTTTAAATATTATTGCAAAAAGTAAAAAAAATTTATGGGAGCATATTCCGAGAGGAAGTATCTTGACTCCACACCCCAAGGAATTTGAACGACTTGTTAGAGAAACACTAACGGGATATGAACGTCATCAGAAACAACGAGAACTAGCTATGAAATATAAAATTTGTATCATTCTCAAGGGAGCGCATACGTGTGTGGCTCTGCCTAATGGAGATTGTTATTTCAATACAAGTGGCAACCCAGGGATGGCAACTGCAGGAAGTGGAGATGTACTAACAGGAATGTTGACGGCTCTTTTGGCACAAGGTTATACCTCAGAAGAAACTGCTTTGTTAGGAGTCTATTTACATGGCTTAGCAGGAAATGTAGCTTCTGAAAATGATGCTCAAGAATCTATGATTGCAAGAGATATTATTCAAAATATTGGAAAAGCTCTGACTAAACTCCGTTAAGAAATTTAGTTTTATTAAACGAGAAAAATATCATTTCAAATAATATTTTAAGACGAAAAGTTTTAGAAGTTTTTTAGAAACCTAATTGCCATAAAAAAAATTCTTTACTTTGGGTAAAAAATCGTATTCCATCTCAAATAACCTTCTCCGAAGGAATTAAAATAGCAATTCAAGAAATTAATATCTTATGGAACCTATTGTTTCGGTCTTAGTGCTTTTATTTACGTTTTATATCATGACTGAGGTCGTAGATAAGCACTTTATAAAGAGTCTGGATAACATTGCCGAATGGCTCAAATTACCCCCCAGTGTTGCTGGAGCCACTTTACTTGCCTTTGGAACAAGTGCGCCCGAAATTTCAACAGCCTTAATTGCTTTATTCGTAACAAGAGGTGGGGAACCAGGCAATCCTGCTACAGGTATTGGAGCGATTGTTGGCTCGGCTATTTTTCAAATGCTGGTGGTGATTGGATTTCCTGCCATGATTCGAGCTTCCAAATTGGATTGGAAACCCATTGTTCGGGATGGAGTTAGTTATGCCCTTTCGATTGTCATGCTTTTATTTTTTATTGCTGATGGAAAACTAACTCTTTATGAAGGAATTGGATTTGTAGTGGGGTATGTGGTTTATTTATTAGTGATGTATTTTTGGGCAAAATATTCAGGAGAAGAAATGTTTGCCGAAGAAGAAGAACCCGAAATAGAAATTGAATCCACCAATCCAGTCATGAAAGTCATCAATTTCGTTACTTTTCCCTTCCGATGGATTTTAAGCCTCATTCCTGATGCTCAAGAAAAACCCCAATGGACAGTTCCTGTATTTATTTTATCCCTAGCCATAATTGGATATGCCTGTTATTGGATGGTCATTGCCGCCGAAGCTTTAGCAGGACATTACGGTATTGCTCCTGCGATTATTGCCTTGACGATTTTAGCAGGTGGTAGTTCTGTCCCCGAAATGATTTCTTCGGCAATCGTAGCCCGACAAGGACGGGGTGATATGGCAATTGCCAATGCAGTTGGTAGTAATATTTTTGATATTTTGATGAGTTTAGGATTTCCCGTTTTACTTTTTACCATAATGCAAGGCGATATTATTATTCCTGCAGCCGATGCTGAAAATATTAATTCTTCAGTAACCTTATTATTTGCCAGTTTATTCTTAGTCATTGGGTTAATGGCAGTCCTCAAATTTAAAGTTGGGAAAGCTTTTGGTGCATTTTTGATGATTTTATATTGTGGTTATGTTTGGGCGGCTTATGCCAATCAATTAGGGGCAATCAACCAATGGATTTTAGGTACTTTAGGATTAAGCTAAAATGCTGGTTTATAGTTATTTCATATAGACTTATTAAGTTTTCAAAATTTAATAAGTCTATTCTTTTGTAAAATCTATACACATAATTTTTATACTCAAATAATGCTTCGAACCGAAAATCTTACTTTTGCTTATAACTCGTCAAACTCTTTTCAATTTCCTGATATTCAATGTACTAAAAACCAAAACTTACTCATTATTGGTGAGTCAGGAACAGGAAAAACTACTCTTTTGCATATATTGGCAGGACTTTTAAAAGCCTCTAAAGGCAAAGTCTGGATCGAAGATACTGAATTGAATTCCCTTTCAGATGTTCAAATTGACCGCTTTCGAGGTAAAAATATTGGATTAGTTTTTCAGAAATCTCATTTTGTATCGGCTCTTTCTGTAAAGGATAATTTACGATTGGCGCAATCATTGGCAGGTGAGAAAAAAGATATGGAAAAAATCAAAACCTTACTTCATCGCCTAAATATAGAGCATAAACTAAATTCGAAGCCTTCTCAACTTAGTCAGGGAGAACAGCAACGAGTCGCAATTGCTAGGGCTTTATTAAACCAACCTAAACTAATTTTGGCAGATGAACCTACCTCTGGATTAGACGATAAAAATTGTAAGCAAGTAGCTGATTTATTGGAAGAACAAGCAAAAATAGTGGGAAGTTGTTTGGTCATCGTAACCCATGACGGACGATTAAAAGAACGTTTTACAAATCAAATAGAATTATAATTCTTTTACAGATTGATGATTTCCTATAAGACAAAAAGGGAGCTTCATTTTAATATAACTGCTAGTCTCAACGTATTTTTTAAATGAAGCAACCTAGTTAAAGCTTTATTCTATTTCGTCATCATTCGTGACTGCAAAGCCCATTTTAATAATACGTCCATTTTCTCCAAAATCTACCTCATCGACAAGATGCTGAATCAAGAAAATACCTCTTCCACCGGGGTTCAGCAAATTTTCGGGGGCTGTGGGATCAGGCAAATCTTCAAACTCAAATCCTTCACCCTCATCTTCAATTATAAATTGGAGAAAATTTTCAGAGATATCTAATGACAACTCTACACTTTTTTCTGGATTACTTCCATTTCCATGTACAATGGCATTATTGACTGCCTCAGTTACGGCAACCATAATATTACCATAAATATTATCATCAAAATGAAATTCATCACGGGCATTGTCAATAAAACTTTCGACAATCCTAATATTATCGGGCAAAGATGGAATTTTGAGCTTGAGTGAATTCATATCATCATTTTCAGTAGTGTTCGAAGACCTGAAAGTACACAAATTTATAAATTATTCCGCCATTTTCTTAAAATATTCATTCACTTCTTGTTTATAATACGGATTCAGGGAGGGTGGAATGGTTTTGAGCAGTTCAATTTGTTTTTCTTTGAGCTTCAAATAATCCGAAAACTCACTTGGATTCTGACGTTTCTTTTGTTTCCCTGACTGACTTTCTCGTTCTTGATCTGTTTTACGCTCACGCATTGCCTTATCCGACTCCAACAAACGAGTTTCAATTTTTTTCTGGCGATTAATAGTTTCTTGAGTAATACGTTTATTTACCAAATCTTCTTCCGTTTTTTCCATATCATCCAACATTTTACCCAGTTCATTCCCCATTTGTTTGCCTTTAGGATTTCCACCTTGTTGCAATTCCTTCATGCGTTGCTGAACAGCCTGCCGAATCATTTCTTGTTGAGCCGCCAGTTTTGCCAACTCTTTCGATAATTCTGATCCAGATTTTCCACTTTTCTGTAATTTTTGGATTTGCTCATTCAATTTTTTCTGCAAACCTCCCAAACTTTGTTCTCCTTTTTGCGGACGTTTTTTATTAATCATCTGCATTCCACCCATTTGTTCGCCCATACTTTGTTGCATATCGTGCAGAACTTGGTCAAGCATCAATGCCAAATTATTCATTGAAGTCATTGCAAATTGCTGTTTTCCAGCCGATACGCTCAATTTTCGTTGGCGAATATTTTCAGTGCTTTCGTCCATATATTTATTCATGGCGGTCAATTCACGAGTCACAAAAGACTCAATTTGAAAAACTCGTTTCGATAAAGCCATCAAACTATCTTCAATAATCTTAGCATCATCTCGTAATTTTAATTGCTTTTGTCCCAAGGGAACAAGACGAGGATCTTCGGGACGTAACCCCTTAAAATTTTTCATCAAATCCTCTTGGTCAAAAGAAAGTGTCACCAAATTTTCTAAAATTTGCCGTAAATCGTTATAATCCTCAATTTGCTGTTGCATCATGGCAGATTCTCCCGCTTTTTTCATTTTTTTGGCGAGTTGTTTCATTTTTTTGGCGGCATCTCGTTGTTCTTTGGCAGCCGCTTGTTTTTCCCGATTTTTCAGCTTTTCATTGGCTTGTTCCAACTGCTTCTGAATTTCTTCTTGTTGTTTTTTGAGGTCTTCAGGCAAAGATTTTTTCTTTTCGAGGTCTTCGTTCATTTTCTCCAAATCTTCGGATTGTTTTTGAATTTCCTCGAATTGTTTTTGCAAATCTTCTTGTTTCTCCTGAATAGATTTTTGGTCATCAGATTTATCTGATTTTGAGTCTTCTGGCTTTTTATTTTGCTGATTTTTATCCGAATTTTTTTCAGCATTTTTATCCTTTGGATTTTGGTCAGATTTATCACTTTTCTGGTTTTTATCGGACTTATTCCCGTCCTTCTTTTCTGAGTTTTTGTCTGAATTCTTCTCCGTATTTTTATCCAATTTATCTTGATTTTTCGGATTCTCTTTTGAGTTTTCCTCAGACTTATTTTCAGAATTTTCACCTTTATTTTTATCCTGATTTTTATCCGACTTTGTAGGGTCTTTTTTCAATTCAGAAGTTTTTGCTTTTTCAGTTTTATCCGCCAAACTTTCCTGTTTTTCACCCAATTCCTCCAAAGCCTTAGTCGTTTTATCCAATTTTTGTTCAAACTTCAATCGTTTAAACATTTCCAAAGCCCTATCTAATTCTTTCTCTGTATTGAGTTCTTTTTGGTCAATTTGTTCCAATAACTGTTGTATTTGTTGATTATTCCGATTTTGGTCAATCATTTGATTCAATCGGTCATACATTTGCTTGGTTTCATCATTCAATAACTCATCCATTAATTTTTGTAATTGTTCGGCTTTTTCAGCAACTTGGCTATTTTGCGCCCCAAATCGGTCTTGTTTCTGATTCAAAATCTGATTTTGTTGTTGTAATTGTTGAATTTCTTTTTCCAAATCGGATTTCTTTTTCATCAGATTTTCAACCATTTTTTTATCCTGCCAATTCAATTTTTTCTTGCTTCGAAGTCGATTTTGTAAGTCTTTTAATTCTTGCTTTAGCTCCTTAGCTTTTTGCAAACTTTTTTCAATATTTTTTTCGGTTTTTGCGGAAACCGCTTCGAGTTCTTTTTGATATTCTGAATCATCTGGCAAGGCAAATTGATAACTAGAAGTCTTGGTACTTTTACTTCCATTTACCCCGTCATTATCCCAAACTTCCACAAAATAATCTAATTTATCTCCTTTCTTGATGCCTAATTCCGACAAATCCAATTGATGAAAATAACTTTGATTAATCAAAGAAGGATTGAATTTTAGTTTAATGGTTTGATATTCCGAGTTTTGTCCACTTCGATTCACTCGGTATTTAAATTGAAGATTTCGAATACCGTAATCATCTGAAATATTTCCTCCAATAACCAAGTAATTGTACAAAGTGGTATCCTCAAATTGTTTCAAATTAATGGTTGGATATTCGTCAGGAATGACATTCAAATAATATTCAATTTTTTCTTTGTTTTGACTGAATTTATTTTTCAATAAAACTTCGTAACGTTCTGGTTTTCGGATAGTTTTCTCAAATTGAAAAACGCCATTATTCGAAGGTTTTGCCTCAAAATTTACCGAATCAAATTGAATTTTAAGAGCTTCAGTTTGTCGAGTTTTGAACTGCCATCTAATACGAGTTCCTGCGGGAACAATCAAATTTCCTGTATTATCTACGGTTTCGTTTTTACGATTAACATAAGACGGATATTGTAGCCATGCACTAAAATTACTCAGATTTGGACGTTCTAAAACCTTCACTTTGTAATCCGATGAACTAAATCCCGAAGCCTCAAAACGCATATTCAAGTTCCGTTGAACTTTAGTAAAATTATATGAAAATTCTTCTCCTTTTTTGGTCATTCGGACTTTGCGTCCATTCTCATTTATCAAAAACATTTCGAAAGGAATGGCATTGCCTTCGGGTCTCACTCGAATCTCAAAATCCTCATTTTTAAATACTTCCAGCTTCTTATTGACAACCTCAAACCGAAAGGGAGCAGAAACTTCAAAGGTTTTATCGTAATTGATAATGCGGTTGGTACTTTCGGTAAAAAAGGCAGGTTGTACCATCAAAATCAAAAATAACAATAGAGCAGGCGGTAAAACATAACGTAAATATTTGCGATTTCGAGAATATTGTACTGCATCAGGAAAATGAACAAGATTTAGTTTTTTGGCTTTTTGTTGAATACTTGCCCGAAGCAAATCAGATTCGGCATTCGAAACTGAACCTAACTGAATGACATTTAATAATTTATCATCAATATTTGGAAAAAAACTCCCGATTTGTTCGGAGGCTTCTTCGTTTGTGATGGGTTTGTTGATATTCAATAATTTGAAAATGGGGGTAAGAATCCAAAGCCACGCCGAAACTGAGGCAACTCCCAGAAAACCAAATAATAAGGTTGCTCGAACTGCGCCACTAAAATTCCCAAAATATTCGAGTCCATTAATGACCAAAAAAGCCGTTATTAAAACACTTACAGTAAAAATAGAACCTCGAAGTAAGATGTTTTTATAGTATTTACGTTTGTAGGCTTTGAGGTTTTCCAACAAACTTTGATAGGAATCCGTCATTATTTTTGCGTCTTGAGATTCGAGTATGGAATGAGACTATTTTTTTGATAAACAAGTCTTTACAAATATATTAAAATTTACTTTTAAAGCACACTTTCAATCAATGTCCGAACTTGCGTAATTTCTTGACTGTTTTTCCAGCATTCATATTCACTAAGGTCAATTTCGTCCGTCCAATTAATTCCATAACCATCTGTATCAATCTTTAAGTTTCGAAATAAATCCAGATTTTGCAAGGGCTTCAACATACCGAACTTTAGGAGCTTTCATAATTTATATATTTTTTGAGTATCCCACAATTTTTTGTAATTTTTTTGTTGATTTTCAGCTCATTACCAAATTTTTTAGGTTTTAGAAGATAAATCTTCTTCTACTCAAATTTCAAGTAAACTTTCAAAAAGCAGACTGCCTCACAAATTAACCTTTATCCTTTTCCTTAAATATCCAAAAACGCCGTCAAAGGGCTACTAGCTTCAGCATGAGAAACAGGTTCCGCAAGTTTGGCTTCAAATGCCATTCGTCCAGCTTCGACCGCCATTTTGAAGGCTTTTGCCATCTGATTAGGAGTTGGAGAGACAGCAATCGCCGTATTAACTAAGACCGCATCAGCACCTATCTCCATCGCCCAAGCCGCATGAGATGGCGCGCCCAAACCCGCATCCACCACCACAGGTAAATTACTCTGCTCGATAATAATCTCCAGAAAATCAAGGGTTTTTAAGCCTTTATTACTGCCAATAGGTGCGCCCAAAGGCATAACTGCTGCTGCCCCTGCCTCTTCCAGATGTTTACACAAAACAGGATCAGCATGAATATAAGGCAAAATCACAAAGCCTAATTTAGCCAGTTCTTCAGTGGCTTTGAGTGTTTCGATAGGATCAGGCATTAAATATTTAGGATCGGGATGAATTTCTAACTTTAACCAATTGGTTTCCAAAGCTTCCCGTGCTAATTGAGCAGCAAAGATGGCTTCTTTTGCCGTTCGAACTCCTGAAGTATTGGGCAATAGTGAAAATTGGTCATCGGTTAAATGAGTCAAAATATCATCTTCAGGATTATTCATTTCAACTCGTTTCAACGCTACAGTAACTAATTCACTACCAGAAACTTTGAGGGCTTTTTGCATTTCGGCGGAAGAACTGAACTTGCCCGTTCCTGTAAACAGTCGAGACGAAAAGGTTTTATCTGCAATTTGTAACATAATACTTTTTTAGTAATAAGGCAATAATTTAACAAGATTCAATAATTTGAAGAAGTTCTTGGGTCACTTCAGGTTTATTTTTTGCATTGGCAATCAAGGATGAAATTGCTACACCATAAACTCCCTCTAATTGCATGACCACAGGAATATCCCTTTGTTTAATACCTCCAATGGCATAAATCGGAATTGAAATATTAGATTCTTTGTATCTTAGTAAATTTTCTTGATACCCTTTTATTCCGAGTAATGGGTTTAATTCTTCTTTGACTTTGGTGGTTGTAAACTTATAAGGACCTGAACCCATATAATCGGCTTTCCATTCCGCTACTCGTAAAATATCTTCAAATGTATTCGTTGAACCGCCAATAATGTAATTCTTACCCAAAATTTGGCGAGCTTCAGGAATTGGCATATCGTATTTTCCAAGATGCAAACCATCTGCCTTGATTTCCTTAGTTAATTCTACATTATCATTAACAATGAAAATAGCTCCATACTTTTGACATACGGCTTTTACTTCTAGTGCTAATCGAAGCCATGTTTCTTCATCTTTATTTTTGGTACGTAATTGTATAAGTTTCGCTCCTCCCTGACACGCTCCTTCCGCTTGTTCGGCATGAGAATATGGTGAGGCATCCAACGTAATGAAATATAGTTTGGGTAATTTCATTGATTTTTTTATCCCTTTTTTTGACGTATAAATAATAGAAACAAAGTTATAGAAAAAATTCCTTGTTATGATTTAGAGATTGTTTTATCAGATTTTTAATAATTAATTGGTTAATACTCTAACTAAAATAAAACTTTTGAGCTGTTTCTAATCATTTCAGTGTAAGAAACTAAATTATATTTTGAAAACTCTTCTAAAAACAATAGTTCGTAAGTTTTTTGTTAATATAATTTTCTATGATTTTAATTTATTGGTAATCAATTATTTCACTGTGTATCAATATTTTAACTCCCTAATAATTTAAAAATCTTGGAGGATTAGGCAACACTTACAAACTATTGTAAAAAATATGGTGCCGTAAATAGTTTACGTTTTGTGAGGTTTACTTTGTAAATGTCATAGGATAAAGAACTCAATGAAAGAATTGGTTCTCAAAGAAAAAAAAGCTGAAGCTTCTGGAAGCAGTTTTTTTAAATGAGCAAACGAAAAAAGGTTGTATTTCTGAATGTACTGGCAAGTGTGATTTTTTGAGTCACATCTGCCAGTTTTTATTTTTATTAGGTTATTCACTAATCAGTTATTATTTAGAATTAAAAAGAAAATCGTTATAGAATTTTGTCCAAATTGCCTCGAATACTCAAATTTTTTTGATTAAGCTTCTATGTAATTTCTGGATTGAGTGACTTTTGTCATTTTTTGCTCAGAAAGTACACATTACCTTTGCTCCAATCGTTTTCCTTATATGTACTCTCAATTACTCATATTATGAAAGATTATCGATTGTACGCTTTTATCGGATTAATTTTTACGGTAGTTGGTCTTGTTCTTTTCGCAACATTTATGTTCGCTCTTGACTTGGATGGTGCAGGTGCATCAACTCTAGGCATTAGCGTTACTTTATCGTTGTTATTAGGCGGATTACCGAATTTTCTGATTAATGGCAAAATCTTTTAATGTATTTCCATTTTTTTCTACTTTGACAGAGTCCAAAACCCAAACTTTGTCAAAGTTCCACTTTGTGGATTTATAAAGTCAATTCTCGTACTCCCACCGTATCCAGAAGTACATCATAATAATTTCGTTTCAGAACTTTAGCTCTCATCCAAGAATAAAATCCCATTGCTTGTAAATCTTCCGCTTCAGGCGATACCAACGTAACATTTTCTCGAACCTCGTTTTCGAAAAATTTACGTCCAAACCCTTGACGCTCATCAATGAATTTTTGTAAATAATTTAGAAACAGACGAATAATTTCGAATTTGGGATGCTCTTCAAAAAAATCGGCAAAAAATCGTTTGCTATTTTTCAAAATCTTCAAGGCAATATCAGGGTTACCAATTTCGTATTGGGTCAGTGCCTCAATCAAATATTTTTTCAAAAGCCACTCCGTCCCTGCCTTTTCGAGATAAAATTTATCTGAACGATTTAGTTCTAAAAACAATTTATGACAATCCCGAAATTGATTCGCCGTAAAATAATAAACAATCAGATTGAGTTGAATATTCAATAAATCCGAAGTCGAAAGCTTGTATTTAGGTTGCCAAAATAATTCCTCACAAATTTGCACGGAAACCTCATTTTTTTCCCGAAAATGTAGAATTGCTGCCCTCAAAGTTTGGTATTTTAAATAAAAGAAAGCATAGTAATTTTGGTCGTATTGCGTCAAATTTTCATGAAATTCGGTCAAATATTGCTCTGCCTCTTCGAATTTTTTGTTACGATACAAAATATGAGTTATCATATATAATAATCGTAATTTGTAAAAGTGATTAGGTTTTGAGAAACCAGCTATCGCTTCCACTTCTCGATATTTTTGAATGACAAACGGTTCAAAATCAAGAAATTCCTTACTTGCCAAATGTGCTGACCGAACGGCTGAAATAAAACCATGCAATAATTTTGGACGACGCACAACTGCCTCATGTAATTGATAATCTGCTAAAATTTTCTGGATAATTTCTCGAATATTTTTAAATCTTCCTGAACGCCTACGTTCTCGCATTTCCCGCCGTACCAATGCTAAGGCAGTAATAGCTCGTTCGTCTTCTTGAGCAAATTGTTGGTTCGCTTTTTTTTTCTGAATAATAAGATCGGTTTCATCTGCAAACTCCGAATCTCCAAATTCTAACTGTAATAAATAAACCCGATTCAATAATTCAAACTGTTCATTTTTTCGAGCAATATCCTCTGCTTTTCGAATAAAATGCCATGCGGTTGCTTCACTATTTTTATGAAATAGATATTCACTTAAAGTAATATAACCTGTTATTACTGAAGCAGTTGTTGTATCGTTATCTGTGCGCTTGAGCCAAATAAACTTAGTTAGTTCTCGAATTAAACGTTTACGCAGAGCATGATATCCTTCCCGATTGGGCTTTTCAGGATAGAGTTTTTGGGTAATTTGATGAGATTTATAATTTTTAGTTTCCGCAAGAATTTGAAATAATGCCACATCCTTACGCTTCTTTTTGGATTTCTGACGAGCCAAAAAACTACGAAATTGTTTTTTATCATCCGTAGAAAGCGTTTGGATAATGGCTTTTAAATAGTCCATAATTTTCAATAAAGTCCGATGAATACCTTTCTTTTATACATCAAGTTCTTGCAATCTTGAAATCAAATCCTGAGGGACATATTTCGGAATATTCTCAAAATAGTCTTTCAAACTTTTTAGTTCACTTTTTTCTTCTGTAGTAAAATCAATTTGTTGAGCCAATTCGGTATAGCGTTGAATTTTACGTTTCACCTCTTCGGAATATTTATCAGTATCAAAATAACTCTCAATAAGGGTATCATAAGAATATCCTGAGAGATCTTGAATAATCAAGCGTTTTTCCAAATCACAAATTATGGCATTTGAAATCGAAGATAACACAAAAGGCGAATGCGTAGTTACGATAAACTGAATTTTTGGGAAAAAATCTGTTAGAAAAGGTAAAATTTTCCGTTGTAAATGCACATGTAGATGAGCCTCAATTTCATCAATCAAAACCAGTCCTTGTAAGTCATAAGCTTTTTGATGAAAAGTTTCCATTCGTAAAAGAAGCTCTGAAATAACGTTGATAATTGCCGCATAACCATCAGCAAGTCGATTAAAACCAAACGGCTCTTTATCAGGGCTTTCAATGATATCAAAATTGTATCTTTTACGGTCAAATCTTAGACGCAAACTAGGGCTATCAAATAGAATACGCAAGCGATTTTCAAGTCGATTAAACCAGGCATCAATTTTTTGAACTGTCTCAGTTTCATCATCATCTCGTGCGAATGACCGATCCGCTTTCATATTAACCAAATACTGAATAAAGTCACGATTGGCATTATCATTAATATCGTATTTATTTTTGAGTTCGACAGGCGTAATTCCTTCAGGAACTTTAAGGTTCATTTCACGTTTTGACCCAAAAAATGCCAGTAAGAATTGTCCTCGTTCGACTTGGTGTGCCAGTACATTTTGATCACGAAAATCAACATGCACAGAACTAAGCTGATTGACCGCATTTTGATAAGTTTCAATACGCGCTAATAAATAACGTGGTTCAGTATGCTGATAACTTTTAGGTTGTTTCCGAAGCTCATCAATTTCTTTTTTGGTTTTAATTACATTATTTAGCTTGAATAAATAATCTGTATAATGTCCATTATCAATGAGATGAAAGAATTTAAATAAATCATTCAAAAAACTGGTTTTTCCACTTCCATTTTTCCCTGTAATAATCAAATGTTTGCGTTCTTGATTCGTAAGTGGAATCTCAAAATCTTTGATATTTCGTGAGGATTTGATATAAATTCTTGTAATAAAATTATTGTGCATTTGGTATGGAGTTTTGGTTCTAGACTAAAATAATAAATCAGAGTGAAAAAAAGCAATTTTGGCTTTGGTTTTTCGCTTCTATCAAAGGCAGGTTCATTTTATAGACCTCAAATTCTAAAAAGAGTTCACGAAATAATAAAATTTATGTATAAATTTTATTTTGAAACACCTCTTAGAGATTGTTTAAATTTTAAATAAAATATTGATTATCAAATTTTTATATAAATCAGCGATCTTGAGCAATGAAAACTATTTCACTAAATAAAGTTTATGCCCTAAAGATATTTTTCAAAAATGTTTAAACAACCTCTTCATCACTAATCAAAATATTGTACTGAGTAAGTAATCCTGATAATCCCTTAGTTGAGAATTTTGCTTTTTTGAGGCGGTTTGTTTCTGGATGAATGGCAAAATGAACAGCAGTCCGAAAGTCTGCCTTTTCTAAGATAGTCCGCTCGAAGGTGGCAAGATGCAAATCGCATTGATCAAAACGGGCTTGGGTCAAATCTGTTTCTGTAAAGTCAACTTCTTGAAGCTGACAGTTTGCAAAGTTTATTTTCTTCAGATTGAGTTGATAAAAAGACGAATAATTAAGCATACAACCTTCAAAATCTAATGTTAAAATAAATTTATTACACTCCTCAAATCGTAAGCCTAATAATTTACAATTTTTAAATTTTACATGCTGAAATGCGGCATTTTTTAGATTTGCCATGCTCAAATCACACATTTCAAATTGACAATCTGAGAAAGAGAATGACTGTAAATCAGCTTGATCTAATTGACAATTTATAAAGGTGCAATCCTCATATTCACCTTTCTCAAGTGGTGTTTCTGAAGTATTCAGAAATTCAAATTTTTCATCAACAAAGTACATGACCAATCATATTTATAAGTTTTTAATTCGTAGTTCATCTAACGATACCGATTCCATAGTGTATCAAAAATATCTTTTGCTTTCTTAGTTGCTTCACTAATATTATCATTTAATGGATTTATCGTATCATTAAATCCTTCTCGATAAGCTTTGGTAAAGTCTTTCACATTATCAAAAAAATCTCCTTTTTTATGTTCATAAGTTCCTCCTAAAATCGCATCATAATCCCCAGAACGCACCCAATTAATCAATTCTACCGCTCGAATCGAAGCAAAAGGATGAGTATGTTGCATGAGATTCAATAATTTAAATAGATTATCCACAAATGAACTATTTGAATTATTGTATTCTTCGGCTTGCTTCAAAAACTCTCCTAAGTCCAGTTGTTCTAAATTATTTCCACCTGCCAACTTCATCAGAATTTGTACAGAAACATCAGGATTTTGCGTATATAAAAGCCCTGCACGATCAGACGAAAGTTCACTTTTTCTATCCCATTCTCGCAATGCCATAATTACGCCCGCCAATACTGTTCCTCCAATCGGAATCTGAAATAAGAATTGAGACATATTCAATAATACCCAAAGCAAGGTTTTATAAAGGACGTGTCCACTCAAAATATGTCCCAGTTCATGAGCAATAACGCCACCTAGTTCTTCGTCATTCATTGATTCCACCAGTGAAGAATGTAATACAATAAACGGACGCTCCACGCCAACCGCCATAGCATTAAGATTAGCATTTTGTGTTATATAGATTTCAGGACGATAAGGAGCATCAAAAATATCAAAAACTTGATTACCAATTTGATATACTCTTGGAAATTGCTTTTCAGAGCTACGAATAGCCGTTGCTAAATACAACAAACGTAACGAACGTTCAGTCGTATTACCGATAAAAGTTTGAATTACTCGATCTAATCCAGGTACATTTTGGAGGGTTTCTAATGCCACACGGTCGGTCGGATGTTCCCATGCTTTAGGCGAAATATTTTCTAAACGAACTTTCTTAGTCATGTTTTTTCGGATTCTATTTTTCGGAATTTATGCCCATTTTTAGCAAAAAAGATGTACTTTAGCTAACTTTTTTAGACACGAACCAAATGTACAAAAAAAAGAACACTTCCTTGGAAGCTGTTTGATTTGAACCCATTTTTATGACTGATCTCGCTGAAACTATCCCCGATAATCTTCCTTTTTTGCATCAAGTTGCACGGGTTTTATGGCAAAAATACAATACTCAACTAACTGATTTACACATTATTTTGCCTACTCGGAGGGCGTGTATGTATTTTCGACATTACCTCCTAAAAGAAACGACCAAAACTATTCTTTCTCCTGAAATTTGGTCAATGGACGACTTTATTTTGAATACAACCCCACTCGAAATTTTGGATTCAGTAAAGTTATTGTTCCGACTTTTTGAGACCTATAAAAAATTTGATACAGACGAAAGCCATGACCTCGAAAAATTTGCTCCACTTGGCACAATTATCCTAAAAGATTTTGATGGAATTGATAAAAATTTAGTTGATGGTGATCATCTTTTTGATTATCTCAATGAAGTCAAAGCCCTCGAACGTTGGCGAAAAGAATTAGGTCAGGATGAATTGGAATTAGATGAAAATTCAAGTATTACAAATTATTATGAATTTTGGGATTTTTTAAGAAAAACTTACACGGATTTTCGAAAGGAACTTTTGGCTCAAAAAATGGCATATTTAGGATTAGCCTTTCGATATGCTTCCGAAAATTTAGAAGAAATTAGTGAATATCACGGTATCGAACGAGTCGTCTTTGCTGGATTTAACCAACTTTCAGCTTCCGAATCAGCAATTATTGCTCAATTTGATGCTCAACAAAAGGCAGAATTATTTTGGGATGCAGATGAGTTTTATTTGAAGAATCCCTTACACGAGGCAGGTTTATATTTAAGACAAAATCTAAAAAAAATACAAAAAAATGCTACAAAATACTTTACACAAAATAGTATTACAACTCACACTAAAAATATTGAAATAATTAGCGTAAATGATAAAGTTACACAAGCCAAATTAACAGGAGATATTCTCAAAAATAGTTTTCAAAGAATTCATGAAAACCAACAAATTTCCAAAATTCGAAAGGAAGTCAATCACACCTTAGTTTTATTACCAGATGAAGCAATGTTATTACCTCTTTTGTACTCCTTACCTGTTGATCAAGAAAATCAAAAAGCAATAGGATTTCCTCTAAAAGATTATATAAATGTAACGGCTGGATTAACTATTGATAGAACTCCTCTTTTCTATTTGATTGATAATCTGTTTTTAATGCAAGAAAATTTACGTCAAGAACAGAATGGAGAAGTTTATATTTATTATAAAGATGTGATTCGTTTATTACGACATTCTTTCATTCAATATTCTAAAAATCACAAAACAGATTACGAAATTATTCAAAATCAGATTGAAAAAATTCAACAAGAAAACCTGATTTATATTCCACTTTCTGAATTACTAAAATTTGGACAAAAAACGTCTTTTTATGAAGTCATTTTCCGTAGCTGGAACGGGCAACTATCACAAGCATTAGATGCCTTTTTTGAATTGGTCAATGTACTTTCAGCCTTATTTGATAATAAACATAATGTATTAGAAAATGAATATTTATATGCTTTTTATACGATTTTGGTTCAATTACGAGAGGAATTAGCCCCTTATGAATACAAATTAAACCTACGAATCTTTAAACATTTTTTATACGAAATTCTTCGAAATAAACGAGTTCCATTTACAGGAGAACCACTTGCTCCTATCCAAATTATGGGAACAATTGAGAGTAGAACCCTTGATTTTGAGCAAATTATAATCCTTTCTTGTAATGAGGGAATTTTTCCAAAAGGCAAAGTTTTAAATTCTCTAATTCCCTTGGATTTGCGCCGAAGTTTCCAGTTACCTACACATCTAGAGAGTGATGCTATGGATGCTTATACATTTTATCGGCTATTTCATCGTGCAAAACAAATCTACTTAATTCACTCTACAGTTACAGAAGGAGTAGGAAGCTCCGAAAAAAGTCGTTTTTTAACCCAAGTTAAAGCCGAATTAGGGAAATTACCAAACATAAATATTACTGAAAAACAAGTAGTTATGCAACTTCCTGAAAATCAAATTGAGCATTTGGAAGTTGAAAAAGAACCTATGTTACTCGAAAAAGTAGAGACTTATCTCGAAAAAGGCATTACGCCGTCTTTTGTCAATATGTATATTCGGAATCCTTTGGAATTTTTTCAACGTAAAGTTCTCAAATTAAGAGAACCTGATGATATTGAAGAGAATATGATGGTGAATACTTTCGGGACAATTGTTCATGAATTTTTAGATAAACGCTTTCAATCTTACATTGGTAAGGAAGTCTCTGAAGCGACAATTCGTCATGTTTATGAGGACAGAAAGGCTGTTTTAGAACAAATCGAAGCTTTAATTAAAGAATTTAGAGGAGGTATGATTACAGAATATGGTAAAAACTTCATTCTCAAGTATGTAGCACAATATCTGATTAATACATTTTTAGAATTACAAATCGAAAAAGAAGCTCCTTATTATCTTGTGAATCAAGAGAATACCTTGGAACATTGCCTAAAAATTCAATTAAAAGATGGAAGAAATTGTCGAGTTCGACTTTGGGGGAAAGCTGATCGCATTGATATTATTGATAATCAAGTAATTCGAGTAGTGGACTACAAAACAGGAACCTATCACCCTGTGGATTTACGAGCAAAAGAAATGAGTGATCTTTTTCTAAATCCTGATAAAGCTAAAATTATTCAATTATTGATTTATAAATATCTATTAATTAAGAATTTAGAAAATAAAAAGATTCAAAATTTACCAAAAAATTTCAATCCATCAAATATTTTTCTAGAACATACAGAATACATTAAATCGGGGTTCTTCTTTTTCCGAAAATTGTTTGATGGATTTATCGAATATAAAATTAAGGATGAACCCAAAAATACTTCCGAATTTATGACATATGTCGAAAAATTTATGACAATCTTAGTAGAAGATATGTTAGATACAAACAAACCGTTTCGTCAAGAAGCCTCAGATTTTGGGTTTGAAATTTTATAAGTATTATTCGAAATTTCTATGAATCAAACAGCAATTATTGGAGCAGGTATTGCAGGTATTGCTACGGCAATTCGTTTACAAATTGCTGGACATCAGGTTATTGTATTTGAATCTAATTCACATTTAGGAGGAAAGCTAGCTCAATTTGAGTCACAAGGATTCCGATTTGATAAGGGTCCTTCTTTATTTACATTGCCCAAACTGGTTGAAGAATTATTTGAGTTGGCAGGTAAAAAGCCTGAAAATTATTTCCAATATCGCCGTTTAGATATCATCACAAAGTATTTTTATGAAGATGGAACAAAAATCACGGCATATGCCAATCCTGAAAAATTTGCTCAAGAACTCTACGAAAAAACAAATGAGCCCACTTCGGTGGTTTTGGATTTTTTGAAAAAAAGTAAACGGAAATTTGACCTTACCGCCGACTTATTTTTGTGGCGTTCACTGCATCAGGCTGAAACTTGGTTAAATGCTAAGGCTTTACGAGGATACTTGAATTTCAATCAATTAGATATTTTTCGCACAATGAACCAAGCTAATGAAGCTACCTTTCAATCTCCGCACGTTGTGCAGTTATTTAATCGATATGCCACTTATAACGGTTCAAATCCTTACCAAACTCCTGCTACACTCAATATTATTCCACATCTGGAGTACAATATTGGGGCATTTTTTCCTGAAAAAGGAATGATTTCAATTCCAAAATCACTTGGAAAGTTAGCTCAAGAACTAGGTGTTAAATTTATATTGGATAGTAAAGTTGAAAAAATTATAGTTAAAAATAAAACTGCTATTGGTCTGAAAATCAATAAAAAAGATTATTTTTTTGATACAATTGTCAGTAATGCTGATATGGTCAGCACTTATCAAAATTTATTGCCCAATATTCCTGCTCCGATTTCGCTTCTAAAACAACCTAAATCCAGTTCAGCACTTATTTTTTATTGGGGAATCCAAAGAGAGTTTCCTGAATTAGATGTACATAATATTTTTTTTAGTGCCGATTATCAAAAGGAATTTGAGGCAATTTTTCACCAAAAAACGGTCTTTGATGACCCTACTATTTATGTTCATATCAGTTCTAAGATTTGTTCGGACGATGCTCCAAAAGGTTGTGAAAATTGGTTTGTGATGATAAACGTTCCGAATAATGAAGGACAAAATTGGGATGAAATAATAGATAGAAGCCGTCAAAATATTCTTCAGAAACTCACTCGAAATCTAAAACAAAAGGTTGAAAATCTGATTATTACTGAGGAGTATCTTGATCCTCGCCGTATTGAATTAATTACCTCCTCAACACAAGGGGCTTTATATGGAAACAGTAGTAATAATCGATATGCTGCATTTTTGCGTCATGCCAACTTTTCGAGACAACTACAGAATTTATATTTTTGTGGAGGGAGTGTTCACCCCGGAGGAGGTATTCCG
The DNA here is from genome assembly GCA_002340355.1 of Cytophagales bacterium UBA2561. Taxonomy (GTDB): domain Bacteria; phylum Bacteroidota; class Bacteroidia; order Cytophagales; family Thermoflexibacteraceae; genus UBA2561. Next base: position 66,292 of record DDLX01000015.1, on the reverse strand, counting down.
CTATGTTTAAGTTCAGCCCGAATTACAGCAAATTTGATTACTAAGAAAAAATACAATTAAAACATGAAAATAATTCACGAATCAAAGTACCAAGACCTCAAATACGATGAAAAACATTCCTTGTTTGTCTATACTTGGAAACCAAGCACAAATAAGATGACCATAGAAGAATACAAAGCAGAAATTTTAGAATATTTTGAGCAATTGCAAAGGTATATGCCCAAGTATTTTCTATTGAATATCAGAGAATTAGATTTCTCCATAACTCCTGATGTACAAGTGTGGTTAGATACCAATATTACTGCTGTAGAAATGAAGATTGTTAGGAAAAAAGCTTTTATCTTACCTACCGAATTTTTCACTCATTTAAGTATTGAACAAACGCTTGAAGAGCCTCATCAAAAACAAATCCAACGAAGGTTTTTTGACAGTATGGAAGAGGCATTTAATTGGTTTGGTATTTCTAGTAACTAAAAAAATCATAAACTTTATTTATGAATCAATATAATTCATTATTAGAAAGTCGTGCGGAAAAACTGTTTTTTTATAGTCCTTATAGTTTTGTTCGAGAAACAAATGCTAAAAGACAAACACAAAATTTTGTAATCAAACCTATTTTGGACTTTCAAAACGAAGCCCAGAATCAGCTTTTTGAAATCAAAATAGATGGGCAATTACATATATTTTTAATGCAATTTTTGGCGTGGGATTCTACTTTTTTCAAAATACCAACCTATAAATTACTGCCGATTTTATTTGCTCATTCGGACTTTCAACTTTTGAGTAAAGCCACTCAAACCTTTATGTCTTCTCTTCAAAACAGAGTTTCAAGATTATTTCCTGATTCTCAATCAATCTATGTTTTTGCCGATATTCCTACTGAAGATATTTCCGTGATTCAGGCTTTAACTCATGGAGGCTTTCGACAGGTCGAAACTCGACTAAATTACTTTAAAACAGATTTACAAAAAATTGATTATCAAAGATTTAATATAAGAAAAGCACTTCCAAAAGACATTCCAAATCTAGAACGAGTAGCTCAATTCATGCGAAACGAATATGACCGTTTTCATGCCGATTCAGTATTTTCAGAGGAAATGGCAGACCGTTTCTTAGCCAAATATGTGAGTGAATCAGTTAAAGGTTTTGCCGATATGGTTTTAGTTCCAAATGAACCAAATGTTCCTTCAGATGGCTTTTTGACTGCCAAATATTTCCGAGAAGATTGGGAAAAACTGGGCGTAAATGCCTCTCGAATGCCTTTGTTTGCAGTTGCGCCTACGTGCCGAGGCTGGGGACAAAAGTTAGTTTCGGAGATGACTTATCATTTACGGGAAGTAGGAGCAGATTATACTTTCATTGGAACACAATCGGCAAATCGGCGGGTATGTCGGCTTTTGGAAAATCTACAATATCGTCTAGGTTCAATGAGTCATATTTTATCGTATGATTTTTCATCATTTCGAACTTAAAAACAGCATTAGACCTTATCACATTTATTTTTGACTGATTTGCAACGCTTTTCGGAAAAGGGGGGTCATTTTTTCAGCAGATATTGTAAGTAAACGGCACAAAGTTGCTTTAAGCCGTATGATTCTGACTAAACTACTGTAAAACTACACTCGTGAAAACCAAACTAATTCGCAGTTCTTTAAAATTACTGCTTTATCGTTTAATTTTTTTAAGTGCTTTGATGCTCGGCTTACAATATCTTTTTGTTTACTAGCCTTCCAACTTCAATAATTCTAATTGTTTCTCAAGAAATCGACACTCTTCTAAGGTATCTACTTCCTTTATGTTTTGTACTTTTCCAAGAAGCTTCTTCAAAAAATTTTGATGTGATTTTGTATAATTAAATTGGGGATTATGACTTAAACCCCTTTGAATTTTTTGCCATTTTTTTACAAAATTTTTTGCTGATTCAGCAAAAAAACTTTCTGAAAATTTCTCAAAAATATAAGTAATGGCTATTTCATTCGGATGAATCAAATCAGCAGTATAAAATCGGTAATCCCGCAATTCATCTAATACAAGTTCATAAGATGGAAAATAATAGATATTGGAAAATTTTTCACTAAGCTCGTGACAAGCTACTCGTAAAATTGACTTACTTATTGAGTTCTCCGAAAGTCCTTCCTTAATATGACGTACTGGGCTAACTGTCAATACAATAGTCAATTTTTTTCGGAATAAAAGTGACGCAATTTTTTCAAAACTTCCAATAATTTCACTAACCGAGAGTAATTTTTTCTCAAACAAATGAGCAGGCATTTTATGACAATTAGCAACCACTTCACCCGAAGATTTGAGTCGATGAATGTAAGCTGTTCCAAAAGTTAAAATCAAAAAATTTTCGCTTGGATTTTTATCTATTTTAGCAAACCAATCGAACGTATTTTGTTGAGCTTTTTGAAGATTATTTAAAAGCTTCTCTTGGCTCAGATCTGATAATCGAGAATGAACATCATAATGCGCCCAAATTTCTTGATTTTGGATAATTTTAGAGCCTTCAAAATTAGTATAATTTAAAGTTTTTTCCAGAACAGTAAATATAGATAATGGATTAAAAATTATTCCAAATGGATTGGCTAAAACTTGAAATTTATACGTTTCTAATTTTGCACCAATATTTTCAGAGAAACATGAGCCTAAAGTTAAAATATGGCTTTGCAAACTGATTTTTTGTGGAAAATCGGGAAGTCGAACTGAGGTGAGAAATTGCATTTTAATTATAAACTTTGACGAAATGTAAAAATCTCGTCAAAGTCGATTTGTATTATTTTTTTGCCATATAAATTGAGCTAATCCCAAAAGTCAAAGGTGTAATAGTCACATTTCGGTAGCCTATATCTTCCAGAATACCAGCAAATTGCTTCCCATAAGGAAATGCCTGAACTGATTCAGGTAGGTAGGTATAAGCCGAATTATCTTTTGAAACCACTTTTCCAATTAAGGGTAAAATAAATTTAAAATAAAATTGATAAAGTTGTTTCATTGGAAAAACTTCAGGCTGCGAAAATTCTAAAATGACTACTGTCCCATTTGGTTTCAAAACCCGATACATATCCATCAATCCTTTTTCCAGATTTTCATAATTTCGAACACCAAAAGCCACCGTAAGCGCATCAAACGTATTATCTTCAAAAAGTAGTTTTTCAGAATCGCCAAGTTGCATTTCAATTTTATCTATCATGCCTTTTTTCTGAATTTTTTGCTTTCCGATTTCTAACATTCCTGCCGAAATATCAACCCCAATTACTTTATCAGGATTCAGTGCGAGGGTTTCAATAGCAAAATCACCTGTCCCTGTCGCAATATCCAGTATCAGTTTAGGTTGTTCGGGACGTAACATCTTGACGGCTTTTTTACGCCATAAAATATCAATACCCAAGCTCAAAAAGTGATTCAGAAAATCATAATTCCGAGCAATATTATCAAACATCCGAGCGACTTGCTCTTTTTTACTGCCCGTTTCGGTTTTATAAGGAATAACTGCCATCTTCTATTTCGTTTTGAAATCGCTTTTTATCTCAATAACCATACTTTTCGTTTGAGTAAAAGGTTAAAACAAAGGTACAAGATTCTACGATTTTATTTGAGGGACGATTATTTTATATTAATCCAATCAATCCCCTTTCGAAGTAAGGCTTGGGTCTGGGCTTCTTTAGAGTTGGGCTTTGGTTTAAAATCATATTCCCAGCTTGCCAATGGTGGTAAACTCATCAAAATAGATTCGGTACGTCCGTTAGTATCCAAGCCAAACTTTGTGCCTTTATCCCAAATCAAATTAAACTCAACATATCGTCCTCTCCGAGTTTTTTGCCAGTCTTCTTCTATCTCTCCGTAGGGTAAATCTTTACTTGCTTTCATTAAATGAGTATAAATTGGGATAAAAATACTTCCTATATCTATCACAAAATCAAAAAGTTGTACTTTATTCTTTTCTTTAGTTTCTTTTAGGTGGTCAAAGAAGATTCCTCCAATGCCTCGGGTTTCAGAGCGATGTTTTAGATAAAAATAGTCATCCGCCCATTTTTTAAACTTAGTATAATATTCAGGATGATGACGGTCACAAACTTCTTTGAGCTGTTGATGAAAAAACTGAGCTTGTTTCAAATCAATATAATGGGGAGTTAAGTCAATTCCACCTCCAAACCAAAAAGTACCATCAGACATTTCAAAATATCGGATATTCATGTGAATAATAGGAACATATGGATTTTTAGGATGTAAAACGATAGAGACACCTGTAGCATAAAAATCAGCTTCGGGTAATTCCAATACTTTCAGAATTTTAGTAGGTGTTTTGCCCCAAACTGCCGAAAAGTTAACGCCACCTTTTTCAATAATTTTGCCCTTTTTTATCACACGTGTCCGCCCACCACCACCCGCAGGACGTTCCCATAAGTCCTGTTGAAATTTTGCTTTTCCATCTGTATTCTCCAGTGCTTGACAAATCGTGTCTTGTAATACTTTGAATTGCTCTGTGATATGTTTTTTCATCAAGTCTTTGATTTAATAGTGATTAGTGGAATAAGTAGGAACAAATATGTAGGCTGGTATTGCTCTAAGTTGCATTTCTAATATTAACTCAAAATATCTGAATAATTCCCTTCTTTTTTGAATTCTGGTATGATTTTCATGTAAATTGAAGTAGTGTTTCTCGATTATAAAAATATCAAACCAAAATAATTCGGCTCATGGAACGACCAATCCTACTTCTATTTTTTCTTGTCTTTTTCGGAATCACGATCTTGAATTCACTTTCAGGACAAACTAACGAAAATTCATCTGAAAATCCGAATACACTTCCTGAAGGAAAATACAATGCGGATGGACTACGAGAAGGAGCTTGGAAGTTTTTCTATTCTAATCAGGTCATTCAATTAGAAGGGCTTTATGACAAAGGCAAACGTCAAGGAGAGTGGTTTCGGTATGATTCTACAGGACGAATTTCACATATTATGAATTATCGAGATGATAAATTGCATGGTTTATTTACAGAATACCAAAATGGCATTCCCATCTTTGAGAGTTACTTTAAAAATGGAAAACCCGACAGCCTTCGAGTAGAATATTATACTAATAAAAATTTTAAGGCAAAAGCCCTCTTTAAATATGGGGAGCCCACAGGCAAATGGACGGAATTTTTTGAAAATGGTAATCCTGCCATTTCAATGACTTACCGAACAGGTATGAAACAAGGAAATGTTACCCATTACTTTTTGGATGGTCGTAAACATTTAGAAATGAATTATTTAACAGATTTAGCTGAAGGATACTGGAAAATGTATGGCGGACAAGGCTATCCAACTTTAGAAGGTCTTTTTCGAGATGATCAACCATATAGTCAATGGAAAGTATACCATCCAAATGGGCGTATTAAACATAATGCCAATTTTGAGAAAGGCATATTACATGGTGAGTATCGAGAATATTTTAGCAATAATCAACCCCGTCAGATTTTAGTTTTTCAGGATGGAAAATTGATGGAAATTACCAACTATTTCAGTGCTGAGGGCTTTCGATTAGAAAAATCATCCTTCGAAAAAGGTAATGGATTACGTATCTTTTATGATGGTTTAGGACGAAAAATTGCCGAAGCCACCTATAAGGACGGTTTACTTGAAGGTTTTTTCAAAGCTTATTTCAAAGATGGAAACTTGCGGGCAATGCTCCATTATCGGGACAATATTCCTGATGGAGAATGGAAAGTATTTTTTCCTGATAGTACCCAAACTATTCAACGACAAGGTGAATTTGTAGAAGGGTTTTTGCATGGTGAATATGCTGAATTTTATGCCAATGGTGTAAAAGCTCAAGATGGACGTTTTTTCGAGGGAAAAAAGACAGGAACTTGGCGAACCTTTGCTCCAGACGGAAGCGAGACAGGAACAGGACGTTATGAAAAAGGTCAAAAAAGTGGCGAATGGAAGGAATATAATGCCAATCAACAGAGTTTGCTCTCAGAAGGAAAATATAAAAACGGCAAAAAAAATGGCAAATGGAAATCCTATCATTCAAATGGAAAACTTGCTGAGGAAGGACAATTTTCAGATGGAGAAGAAATTGGGTTATGGAAATTTTATGATGAATCAGAAATATTAGCCAAGTCAGGACATTTTCTGAATGGCGAACCTGAAGGCGAGTGGCAAGAATTTTATGCACATGGAAACGTCAAGGTCAAAGGAAAGTTTTTACAAGGAAAAGAAGAAGGTGTTTGGACTTATTTTCATACTAATGGGAGAACGAAACAAACGGAAACTTGGAAATTTGGGCATTTACTTCAAGCTTCTATGTGGACAGGGCGCAACGGAAAAAAAATGTATATCGGTGACTTCAAGAATGGAAAAGGAAAACGGATTTTTTATCATGATAACCGAAAGACGGCTACACGAGGAAATTTCAAGAAAGGAAAACCAAACGGTATTTGGCGATATTATGACGAACGAGAACAAATCAAAGCAGAAGGAAAATTTATAGAGGGTGCCAAAACAGGCGAATGGAAATTTTATGGTAAACGAGGACGAATCGAAGCACGAGGCGAATATCGTAATAATAAACCTGTAGGCGAATGGAAATTTTATGATAGACGAGGACGCTTGATTCATAAGAAAATACAAGAAGTTACATGAATAATACGAACGAAAATCGCCTTTGAACTCAACTCTGGCAAATTTTTTGTCCTTTCTGAGGTAAGTTTTTAGTCTTTTTCAACATCTCAAAATACATGCAAACCTTGAAAATCAAAAAAGGTATTTTACGTCAATTTGAGCCTAAGTTGTGATCAAGACCCATTTTGAAACTATACTATAAGAACATGATATCTTTACTTATCGAAGTTACTGAAAATGAATTGCCTAAGCATTATCAGCAGTGGCTATATATCAAAACAAATGATTTGCCTGATGATTTACACTTTATCCCATACCAAGGAGAGGGAGCAAGTACAGTTTTGAAGTTCATTATTATCCCTATTTTTATACTACTCAGTTTGTTGACGGCAATCCCAATGTTTTACGGCTGGTTTAAGATGCTTGCGGGCATGGAATACGATGGGGCAAGCGTCATTTTATTGCCTGCTTTAGCGATTCCATTTGGTATTATTGCCTTTCGATATTATCGAAAATTTCGCCGCTTGGAAGGAGAACGAATGATGACCGAAAGTGGTGAATATCATGATGGTCTTTTTTATGATTCGGATGTTTTATTAATTATTAATGAAGATATTCATACGCTCTTACCAAAACACACCATTCAACGAATCAGTGAGAAATTTACTGAAAATTATGACCGTCAAATAATTATTAGTGGGAAATATCCTGAAGGAAATGCTTATAAAATTAAATTACCGCTAACTCATCGAAAGGAAATGGTGAGTTTACTCCAAACATGGATTGAAACGGAAAGTATTTAAACCCATCAGGTTTTTAAAGTCTTGATGAGTTTATTGGGTTCAGAACTAAAATAGTTGAAGGATTATAAATCAGTATCTACTTGAACCTTTCGCTGTTTTTCAACATCATAAACATAATAATTTGCCTTCAATTCTGCATTTTTTTTAAGGGTTTGAACCTTAAATCTTTTATCCGTGAGCCATTGGATAGTGGCTTGATTTGCTGTATTTTCGTAAATTAATCGATGACTTTGTACCTCAAATACCAAAAAATGAATCTGAGCCACAGGATTAGACTGGGTCGTCTTGTGTTGTGTATAGCAAATGACATGTGAGCCTGACGCATTAAATAGTTTTTTGAAACTTTTACTCAATTTTTCTTGAGCAATAGTTTCGAAAGTAACCTTAGATGCTTTTTTTTGACTCTGATTCTCTGTATTTTTACAGGATAAAAAAGCAACTGTAATGAGAAAAAATAAAATGTTATTCAGTTTCATAAATGATTTAATTTAGTCCAACTTTATTCGTACCGAATTCGTTTCATAATGCTTCTACCTAATGTGACTTCATCAGTATATTCAGGTTCACTCCCGATAGGAATACCCCTAGCTATAGCACTAATTTTCAATGAAAAAGGTTTTAATTTTTTGGTAATATAAAAAGCTGTAGTATCCGCTTCCATCGTAGCACTTAGTGCAAAAATAATTTCTTCAATTTCATTTTTTTCTACTCGTTCTATCAACTTTTCAATGGTTAAATCACTGGGGCTAACTCCATTCATAGGCGAAATTAGTCCACCTAAAACATGATAAAGTCCATCGTATTGTGCCGTATTTTCGATAGCAGATAAAGCAGGAACATCTTCCACAACACAAATAATTGATTTTGAACGTTTTGTACTACTACAAATTCGACAAAGAGGCGCATCCGAAATATTTCGACATTCAGTACAATAAGTAGTTTTGGTGCGTAAATCAACTAAAGCACGTGCTAAATTTTGGGTTTGAGCCTCCTCTTTTTTCAGCAAATGCAAGCATAACCGTAAGGCTGTTTTCCGTCCAATCCCAGGAAGTTTGGCTATTTCCTCAACAGCATCTTCAATTAATTTTGATGGATATTCCATAAAATAATAAGGCGTAAGTAATAGAAATTATTACGATAGTAAGACATTATCACGTTCTCTAATTTGGGTCTTTTTGTCGGCTGTGAGACACAGCCAACGGCGATTTTGAAGTACTAATAAATCGTGATAAAGTCTAGTGTAGAAATAGAAAAACAGTTGATTATCATAGTAAGTTTAAGATATGAAACAAATAGGTGACAATACCTAATTAGTTTCAAACGAATTTAGTATATGAACTCCATTTATCCAAACCAAACATAAGGAGAAACAGTAGTATAGGATATTTATCTTAAAACATGAGAAATATTAACTTGATATTCCAATCTGGATTTCGTCTAATTTTCCTATAGCTCGTACTCCAATTTTAAATTGACTGATATCCAAACCTTTCGCATTATGTTTTGAAATATAGATTTCTTGGAAACCCAATTTCTCAGCTTCCGAGATGCGTTGCTCAATACGATTAATGGCTCGAATTTCACCTCCTAAACCCACTTCTGCCGCAAAACACGTCTTGGGTGCAACAGGCGAATCATTATAAGAAGAAATCAGAGAGGCACAAACCGCCAAATCTAATGCAGGGTCTTCAACTTTCAAACCTCCTGCAATATTCAAAAAAACATCCTGTGTGCCTAGTCGGTAGCCTCCTCTTTTTTCCAAAACTGCCAATAACATATTGAGACGTTTGGCATCAAATCCCGTAGAACTTCGTTGAGGTGTTCCATAAGTCGCAGGACTTACAAGTGACTGAACTTCAATTAATAAAGGGCGGTTTCCTTCCATAGTCGTGCCGATAGTAATTCCACTAAAGTCTTCATCACGTTGTGAAATCAGAATTTCGGAAGGATTACTCACTTCTCGTAAACCTTGCGCCTGCATTTCATAAATTCCCAATTCCGAAGTTGAGCCAAAACGGTTTTTAGTCGTCCGTAAAATCCGATAACTCAAGTGGCGGTCTCCTTCAAATTGTAAAACCGTATCGACCATGTGTTCCAGAACTTTAGGTCCCGCCAATCCACCATCTTTAGTAATATGTCCGACCAAAAAAACAGGAGTTCCCGATTCCTTTGCAAACCGTAAAAGTTCACCTGTACACTCTCGAACTTGGGAAACACTCCCCGCCACCGAATCCACGAAAGCCGTTGTTAGGGTTTGAATCGAATCAATGACCACCAATTCAGGTTCTAATTTTTCGATTTGTTGAAAAATATTTTGGGTATTGCTTTCGATAAGGACATAACAATGATTTGAGGCAGATGAAAGTCGTTCGGCACGCATTTTGATTTGCGTAGCACTTTCTTCGCCCGACACATATAAAATTTTAAGGCTTTTCAGACGCATCGCAATTTGGAGCATCAAAGTCGATTTGCCTATTCCCGGTTCTCCACCCAATAAAATCATACTTCCGCCTACAATTCCACCACCAAGCACCCGATTAAGTTCATTATCAGGGGTTTTGATACGTTCTTTTTCGGTGTATCGAATGTCTTTTAGTCGTTTGGGTTTGGAGACAATTTGACGAGAAGTACTTTCAGGAATTCCTGCCACTTTATTTGAAGCCGTATCTTTTTGAATAATTTCTTCGACTATCGTATTCCACGACTGGCATGAAGGACATTTTCCCATCCACTTGGGACTTTGGTAGCCACAACTCTGACAGAAATAAGAGGTTTTTGCTTTTTTTGCCATTGATTAATGCTTGATTTTCAAAATCTTATATTTTTTGAAGAGGTTATTTATCTTCATAATGCCCTTTGAAGGAAGAAACATCTACTTCTTTTTCTTCCTCGTAAATCGTATAAATCATACGGTCTTTTTGATTAACTCTACGACTGTAAACTTCCTCCTCAAAAAATTTTAAGCGTTCGGGCTTCCCAATTCCTTGACGTGGATTCTGCATCGTACTACGCACTAAATCAAAGCATTTAAGATAACTTGGCTTGTCTTTTTTGCGAAATTCTTGTAAATCTTTTTCGGCTTGTTTGAGAAAAAATAATTTATAATTCATTGAAAAATTCGGATGAGGGTTTACCAATGGATTGTCCTTTTTTTCGAGCCTGATGCCCTTCTAAAAGCGATTTTAATGAAGTTTCATCTTGCAAAAGGCGCAAAGTTTCAGATAAGGCATTCCAGTCCGATTCCGACAATATCACGACTGAACCTGTTTCACTTGCTACTTTTATTCGTTCATTATTTTTGATGATTTGATTAATGAGTTCGGTCAAATTTAATTGAACTTGAGCAGATGGTATCGTTTGCATTATTCTTGTGTTTTTTGGTTAAAATTCTCACTATCAAACCTATAAAATTTTCAGAATCTTATAGGTTTCCCTTTTTCTGAGCATTTTCTATATCACGAGTTAGGATTTTGAGACCTTCAATAACGGGTTTAGTAGTATTGCCTTCTATAATTTTATTTTTGAGGGTTTGGTATTGATGTTTCAAATTCGAAGTAACCATCTTATCCATTTTTTCAAAATAAGCCGCATAATTGGTTTCGTCAAGGTCAAAAAAGATACTTTTGAAATACGCTTTTTGTGCTTTCAAGATTTTCCGCCGAGTATTTGGGAAATAACGGTTATTTGGTTCAATTTTCAAACCCTGTGCGACCGTTTGTAAGGCATTCGGAAAATCATCTAATTCCAAATATAATTTTGCTAATTCATTGAAAGCAGGAAGATGTTGATGTTCCTCAATTAATTTTTGTAACACCTTTTTGGCTTCCTCAAGTTCCTTCAATTCTCGGTGTAGAATCGCTAATTCATTTAAAACCTTAATATTATCAGGTTCTACTTCTAAGGCTTTTTGTAACACCTTTTTGGCTTCCTCAAATTCCTTCAATTCTCGGTGTAGAATCGCTAATTCATTGAAAGCAGGAAGATGTTGATGTTCCTCAATTAATTTTTGTAACACCTTTTTGGCTTCGTCAAATTCCTTCAATTCTCGGTGTAGAATCGCTAATTCATTTAAAATTTTAACATCTTTCGGATTGAATTCTAAGGCTTTTTGTAACACCTTTTTGGCTTCTTCAAATTCCTTGAGTTGTCTATGAATAGAAGCTAATTCATTTAAATTTCGAACATTTTTAGGGTCAATATTCAATGACTTTCTTAAATATTCTTTGGCTTTATCATATTTTCTTGCCCATTTGTAAGTAATCGCAATTTCATTTAAAATAACTTCGGGTTTGGGGTTTTCCCAATAAACTTTTTTGAGTGTCTTTAAAACTGTATCATATCTTCGGGCTTTTCTATTTTCTTTGACCCATGCAAAAAATTCTTTGTATCGTCCTTGGGCATGAGCTTGTAAAATGGGGTCATATTTGGGCATAAAGGCATTTCCAAAAAAGGGAACATTTTGGATTTTGCGAAACTCCCGACTGCGCCTACGCCGTAAAAAAGTATAACAAATCTCCTGCAAATATGGATTAATGTCGTAAGCTCTTTGCTGGTATTGGACAAAAAACTTGCGCTCCAAGGAAAACAGCCCTTCATGAACGGCTTCGGTATCTTTTCGGAAGGTGGCAATCGGCTGGAGTTCCGTTTCTAACTGGGCTTTGCGAATGGGATGGCGCAAGGTCATCGCACACAACAAAAGTACCTCCGCATCAGGAAAACGAAACATCAGATTTTCAATCATTTGCCATAGCAAACGAATGGTATTTTCGGCACGTTCGGCTTCGGCGGCTTGGTGGAGTTCATTTTGATAAAGCCAATCCACCTCCTCCAGAGCCAACGCCAACAATCCCGTATGATTATTGAAATTTTGACAAATTTGGTCGAATTCCTCACGAGTAACGTCTTCGGCTTGGTAACTTTCCCAAAAATGTTCTGTTTCAATACCTTGCAGATAAATATTTTGGAGGGTCGAAATGCTCAAATTGGCATCATGCACCTGAAACCGACTTTCGAGAATCAATTTAACTTGCTTAAAATCAATCAGTAATCGGAGTCCTTTTCGCAAAAATTCGGATTCGATACTATGCAAATCGCCGTCTTCTCCCGTCCAAATCAACGCCTCCTCAAAGTTTTCAATGACCAAAATGAGGTTTTTTTGGAGGTCATATTTTTTTTCTTTGAGTTCTGTCAGGAACTTTCGAAATGTATTTTCGGGTTCTTCGGGATTTCGAAATTGAATCGTAACTTTCTGACGGTCAGTAATTTTATTGAGAGCTTCCTTTACCAACAAAGATTTTCCAATCAATGACACTCCATAGACTCCCAAAATCTGACTTTCGGCATCGTCCAAAAAGTCTTGAATTTCTTGGAGTTCATTTTCTCGTCCATAAAATTTAGGTGCAAAATCCTGATAAGTGGGTGTTTTTTGGGGTTCATCTTGGGGTTGGTAGCCCATTTTGTCCCGTAATTCATCCAAAGACATAAATCCCCCACTCGTTTTTGAGTCTTGAGGTCGCTTTTGTTGGCTCATAGGTTCCATTTTCTGACTTGCTCGTACCGAAGGCACTAAAGTTAGTCAATTTTTTGGATTATCAACAGGGTAAAAACCATTTTTCCGTAGCGGTGGGTTTGCAAACCCACCGCTATGGAAAAATTAAATTTGATTTTCAAGCTTATCCAATTTCTTCGGCTGCCCTCTGAATGATATGAACCGCTACGGTGTGTGTGCCTGTATGCTCAAAATACGAAGTGGACATATCCAAAAATGCAGCGACATAATCTAATTTATCATCTGCAATTTCTACGTATTCTCTGAGGTTTTCGAGAATGCCTTCTACCGAAATTTCGTTTTCTTCCATGAAATTTTGTAACCAATCCTGTACATTTTCAAAAGCCTGCCCAATAAAACCAAGTTGCGTTTCGACCTCATCACCAGGAACATAGTCCGAAATACGTTGAAAGGTTTCATTTTCTTCGAGACTATCCGAAGACATTTCTTGTAAAGATTCAATGACGATTCCGACAAAATCGGGACCTAAAGGAACCATGCCATCAAAGCAAACCAAAGCGGCTAATCTCATTTTGGCTTCTCCTGAATACGCTCCAAGTTGCTCGGCAAAAGTCTCCAAATCTTCAATATCTTCTCCTTTTAAGAGGGCAAAAGCGACCATTTCCGCCACGATTTTAAGGGCTAAATCAACTGTCTGAACGGTATCGGCTTTGGGTGTAAGGTCATCCATAAAGGAAAACATACTGAAACTATCAGCCAATTTATCTGCCATTGCTGCTGCTCCAATTGCGGTATCTGCACTATCAATCAAAGTGAAGATTTTCATGGCTGATTTGTAATTTTCCTCTTCGTCATTATACAATTCAATGACTTTTTCTTTGATTTGTTCGATGTACTCTTCGTCATCATTTTCGGTAACAAGCGCAACTAACTCATCAAAATTGGTGATGTTTTCCCATTCCCCTGGGACAATGTAGTCCAAGGCTTTGAGGGCATATACCGTAATACTCGACTCATCCAAGTCATTGACCAAATCGACGATAGTCGGGTCTTCATCATCTCCAAAAAACCATCCCATAATTTCGTAATTTTGAGGTTTACAATGTTGGCAAAAACTATATTTAATGACCTAATTTAGAGAGAAAAAATGAGAAATGAAGGGAAGAAAAAGTTAAATTTCGAAGAACAAAAATCATTTAGAAACTAAAATTTAAGCTTTGGGTAGGAAAAATCCTTTGTCATATTCCTCAAGATTATATTCTGCTTCGATTTGTCCATCATTAGGAAAAGTGAACGTAAATTCAGTAAATTCCTCTTCAATACTTCGGACTTCAATTTTGCCTTTGAGTCGGGTAGTAGCTTTTTGTGCTAAATACAAACCCAAGCCATGACCTTTCGATTGCTCTGCTCCTCGAAAAAACATCTGGAAAATTTTAGGTTGCATCTCTTCAGAAATACCAATACCATTATCCCAAAATACTAATTGCCAATTCGTTTCATTTTGTTGAGCAGTAATTCTAATTTGACTTGTTTTAAAACGGTGAGTAGTTTGATAAGCAATTGCATTTTCTAGAATCACCTTAAAAATTTGTTCCAAAATTGAAGGATAAGAAGCAACTTCTATCTTAGACGAGATATTCCATTCAATTTTGATTTTTTCACTAAAAGGTGAGGAATGAAGTTGAACAAAATCTAATAGAATAAAGGTTTCAGGCTCAACATGAGCATGTGTTACGCCATGCAAAACGGATAATTTATCAACCATATCCGCCATATCTTGGGCAGTGGCTTCAAAACGCTGGATATAATCAGACAATACCGAATTTCCAATTAGTTCTAATTTAGCTAATTGAACTAATCCCAAAAGTCGGGCAATAGGTCCCTTGAGGTCATGCGAAGTAGAATATAAAAATCGATCAAGTTCTTGATTGGTATCCAGTACTTTATGATTCTGGCGTTCTAGTTCCTGATTGGATTTTTGGAGGCTATCCAATAACAATTGATTCTCTCGTTTGAGTTGAAATCGTTCAATTGCTTGGTCAATTGTAATTTTAAGCTCACTATGTTCCCAAGGCTTGGTAATGTAGTGATAAATCTGTCCTTTATTAATTCCTTGAATAATTGCTTCAATATCACTGTATCCCGTCATAATCATACGTACAATATCGGGATACTTCTGAACAATCTGTTCGATAAATTCCACTCCCGTCATCTCTGGCATACGTTGATCAGTGATAACAACTTGTATATCAGGATTTTTTTCGAGAATCTCCAAACCAATATGCGCCGATTGGGCTGTAAGCACTTGGTAAGTTCTTCGAAAAGTAGTTTTAAAAATCATCAAATTTTCCCGTTCATCATCTACGTACAATATGGCGGGTTTTTTTGATTTCATGGATTCGGGGTAGGATTTCGAAATTTGTTGTAAACAAATGTATCTTATTTTTGGGAAAAAACGGAATGATGTAGCATTTTTCTACTCCTCTTAATGAATAGATATTGTTTGTTTTAAATAAAAATATTATGCCTAAATTTTAGACTTGTATAAAAATAGTCATTACATAAATTAGAATTATGCAATGACTATTTCTTTCTATTTATTGTTGATATTACCTTGACTTACAAAGTTTTTCCATCTGCACCTGTTTGAACACGGATAGATTCATCATGAATAAATTTGAAGATGTTAGCAATAAAATCTCGGTTCAGATTCATTTTTTGTCCCCATTCTGGACGAGTTTGGAAAACTTCCAACCATCTGTCTACTTGGAAAGCCGCTACGTTTTTCTCATGCTTATGATCTCCTAATTTTCGAACAACCTCCATTCTCATGGCTAATTGTTCTACCAATTCACGGTCAATTCGGTCGATTTTTTCCCGTAATTCCTGAATTTGAGTAACGGCATCAGGATCTTCAAATCCTGCTTTTCGAATTCTTAATTCATGAACAATTTCATCTAATCGAGAAGGTGTAACTTGCTGGCTAGCATCACTCCATGCTTCATCAGGATTGTAATGCGTTTCAATCATTAAACCATCATAATTGAGGTCTAAGGCTTTTTGTGAAACGGCATAAATCAAGTCTCGTGTACCTGCAATATGGCTGGGGTCGCAAAGCAAAGGCAAATCAGGCAATTTACTTTTCAATTCGATAGGAATTTGCCACATTGGGATATTACGATATTTCGACTTTTCGAACGTTGAGAAACCTCGATGCAATGCTGCTAATTTGGTAATTCCTGCATTACTGATACGTTCCAATGCTCCCATCCATAAGGCTAAATCAGGATTGATAGGGTTTTTAACGATAACAGGTACATCTACACCCTTGAGCGCATCGGCAATTTCTTGAACCGTAAACGGATTCACCGTACTCCGTGCGCCAAGCCATAAAATATCAACGTCATATTTCAGGGCTAATTCGACATGGTCAGGATTGGCAACTTCGGTAGTGATAGGTTTACCGAGTTCTTTTTTGATGGCTTGAAACCACTTTAAGCCTTCTTCTCCGACTCCTTCAAAAGTCCCTGGGCGAGTACGAGGCTTCCAAATACCTGCTCTCAGAACGTCCACTTCTTGAGTTTTAACGATTTCCTGACAGGTCGTGAAGAGTTGCTCTTCTGTTTCGGCACTACAAGGACCAGCAATGACAAAGGGTTGATTCTTAATGACTCCCCAAGTATCTAGCGCACTAATCTCCATAACTATACAAAAGTTTAAGGATTTGGATTGTGTAGAAATTCAATTCAAGGAGACAGTTCCTACGAACTGCCCATTACGTTTGAATCGCTGAATTAATAGTTTGAATATCAATTTACTACTAAAAAACCTCTAGCTGTTTTTCGTAGAAATGTTCAATACGCTTCAAAGGTAGAAAAAAGCCTTTTGTTTCCTTTCCTCTCATTAGGGGAAATTGAAAAGTTTTTAACTCAAAGGCTTCAAAATCATCAAAAATAGAGGTAGAGAAGTGTTTTTTTACAAATTTTGCCGTTTCAGACCAATTTTTTAATAAATCGTTAATCTAACAAAAATTAAAATATTAAATAATTTAGTTAGATATTAAATTGTTCTTATTCAAATTTTTTTGTAAAATGGGCTGGAAAATTAGAAGAACTAAACTATCATCTCATCCTATTTTTATGCTATTATCACAACATACCGAAGATTCAATTGAGGCAGGCACTGATGAAGTTGGAAGAGGCTGTTTAGCAGGTGAGGTTGTTGCGGCAGCAGTCATTTTACCTAAGAATTATCAAAATGAAAATTTGAAAGATTCTAAAAAATTGACCGCTCGGCAACGCCAAAAGTTAGAAGTAGAACTCAAAAAAGAAGCCTTAGCGTGGGCGATTGGTATAGCAAGCCCTCAAGAAATTGACGAGATAAATATTTTGAATGCTTCTATTTTGGCAATGCACCGTGCCTTAGACCAACTTTCACTTGTTCCTGAATTGATTTTGGTCGATGGAAAATTCTTTAAAAGTTACCAGCAAATTCCCAACCTAAATATAATTAAAGGAGACAATAAATATCTTTCTATTGCCGCAGCTTCAATTATTGCTAAAAATCATCGAGACCAATTGATGCAAAATTATGCCCAAAAATATACGGGTTATGGCTGGGAAACCAATGTTGGCTATCCAACTAAAAAGCATTATGAAGGCATTCAAAATCAAGGCATTACACCATTCCATCGTCAGTCTTTCAAGTTATTCAAATAATCAATAGTTAATTTTTCATATTTTTTGAAGTCAATATGTCCATCTCTATTTTTTATACTTTAGTTCCTCAAGTGTTATCAGATTTTAGATTTCAACAAGCTCTCCAAAAGTTACCTCCTTTCCAACAAAATAAGATTCAACGGTACTTCCGAAAAGCCGATGCGTATGCAGGACTTTTTGGTAAATTATTGTTGAACAAACATTTACAAGACTCTATTTTTACACTTGATGACTTAAAATATACCGCTAAACATCGTCCTTATTTGGAGGGAGGTGCAGATTTTAATATTAGTCATTCGGAAAGATGTGTGATTTGTGCCTATTGTAAGGAAGGAAGATTGGGCATTGACCTTGAAAAAATTAAGCCAATCGAACAAAGGTATTTTTTAGAACAATGGACTTCAGAAGAACTTCAATATATTGAAAAAGAAGGACTTGAGGCATTTTATCGTTGTTGGACACGCAAGGAAGCCATTATTAAAGCAGATGGAAAAGGATTAGGAATTATGCTAAATAATTTCTCTGTTCGGTCGGATGAAGTCATCTTACATGACCAAAAATGGTTTTTATATCCTGTCTCTGTTCCTGAAGGTTATATTTCGCATTTGGCTTTTCATCAAAAAATTGTTCCCTCTGAAATTCATGTTCAAAAAATTGATTTTGAGGAGCTTATAAATGAACAAGATTAGAATATAAAATCTGACGGCATATTTTTTACAACAGATTTACAATGGAAATTCTTCCTCTCGAAAAGCCCTTGTTCCGTCTGCAATCGGTTGGACAATTGGCAAAATATCTTCGTAAAATTTTTTCCCATCAAAATCGTCTCGGTCAAATAAATATTTCGGAATGCTATTCAATAAAAGTTGAGCAATCATACGAAGAGCCTCGTGTTTATTGACTTTTGCGAATCGTTTGGCATCGAGCATATAAACCTCCAAATCACAAACTAAATTTTCATAACCTTGGTCAAGAAGATTGACTCCTTCGGGATAACGAACAAAAGGTTCAGCAATATAAACGGTTGGTGAAAAATGAAACTCCTGATACTGTGTGTAATCAGAAACATTTAATTCTGTATTGAATAAATATTCCAGAATTTGTCCTGCAAACCCATTTTCTGTAGGAGTCAGCCAGTCCCTTTTAATACTTATGACAAAACCAGAAAAAATAATATCCCAGTCTGTACCAAGCATTTCTTTTACAGGTAAAATGTTTTCTGTTAATTTCATCGGTCTTGTTTATTTCCAGGTGGACGAATCAATTTTATTTCTCTTTTACGGGCTTCAGGCAAATCAGGATAATCAATGATTTTATTGATTTCTTCAATCAAACATCGCCATTTTACACTCCTAAATTGAGAAATGTAGTCTAACTCTTTATTAGTAAGATGCCATTTATCATCTTTGTAATACGTGCTTGTAGGATAGCGAGCTTTTTCACCCCCTTCTCCTGCAAAACCATATCGCCAAATATGCCCTTTTTTCAAGAATATTTGACCACTTTCGCACTCAAAACAAGGATAATAACCTGATTTTTTGGCAACTAAAGCATACTGTTCACAAACTGGCGTAAAATGTTCTCGCAAAATTTTGGTGATGAGTTCGAGTCTTTTCTCATTTCGTTCGAGCGACACGACCGAAGCCGTAACCAAGGTCATCAATGCCAAAATTCCAGCAAAATATTGTTTTTTGAGCGATAAAATTAAAGTTCGTTTTTCAGGACGAACAGGGAAATTCTTTTTCATCAATTTGGTTATTGATTAGAAAACTCAAGTTATAAAATATTTAGTTGAAAATCAACAAATTAACTTTCATATCATTGCTAACATCTCAATTATATTTCACAAAAATCTTTAAACAACTTCTCAGAAATGCGTAATTTATGATTTAAGCGTTATCTGGTAAATTTTCCTTTTAAAACCTCAATTTACGATGATAATTCAAACTAAAAATACGACAAAATGGCTTTTGACGGTCGTTTGTTATTCCTGTTTTTCACTTGCTTATGGACAAGGCATTGATTTTTCTCACTTGACATGGACGGAAGTTTTAGCCCAAGCCAAAAAAGAGAAAAAGCCCATTTTTTTAGATGCCTATGCCTCCTGGTGTGGTCCTTGTAAACAGATGACCAAACAAACTTTTACAGATGCTAAAGTAGGTGAATTTTACAATCAAAATTTCATTCCCGTAAAAATGGATATGGAAAAAGGCGAAGGGATTACTTTAGCCACTCAATACGAAATTCAAGCCTACCCCACCCTGTTATTTTTGGATGAAAATGGAAAAGTTTTACATCAGGTTTGCGGTTTTCGGAATGCAGAAACCCTTCTGACCGATGGAGAAAATGCCTTAAATCCTGAAGAACGATTTGCTTTTTTTGCCGAAAAATTTAAGTCAGGGAATCGAAATCCAGATTTTTTGAAGTCTTTTTTACAAATTTCGATAGAATCTTGTTCGGATGCCGAGCCAGTAGTAGAAGCCTACTGGAAAACCCAAAAACCTGAAAATTATACTGATGAATATAACTGGGGAATGTATTTAAATTTTGTCAAAGACATTCATTCTGAGCAATTCACTTATTTATTGGCAAATTTGGAAAAATTTAGAAATCAATACGGTGATGACCCCGATTATTTGATTATTAGCATTTATGAAAATGCACTTAAAGGAAAAGCCATTGATTACTTAAGGGCGGTTTCTAATAAGAGTGAAGAAACTGAACAAGTTTACAAGGATTACAAAAAACTCAAAGAAGAGATTTTAAGTCAAGGATATTCGAAAGCTCCTACTTTAATTTATGAATTTGATTTAGTATTTTTTGACCGTTTGGGTTGGTACGATGAGTATGTTCAAACAGCCATTGCTTACGTTAATCATGGCGTTTCCGAAGAGCAAAAAGCCGATAAGTTGAATCAAATGGCATGGAAATTTTATGAAAATGTAGATGACCCAAAAGCCCTTGCCGAAGCCTTGAAATGGATTCAAAAATCGTTAGAAATGGTCGAAGCCTATGCTAATTTGGATACGTATGCGGCATTACTTTTTAAGACGGGAGACCTCGAAAATGGTCAGAAAATGGCTCAAAAAGCGATTGAAGTCGCCAAAGAAAATAACCAAGATTCTTCAGCAACCGAAGATCTCATTAAAAAGTATGTTCATTAATTTTTATCAGTAATGCTATGAAGAAATTATTGTTTTGTTTCTTTTGGATTGGGTTAGCTTTCACAATCAAAGCCCAGAATATCAATAAATTAATTCCTGTCGATTCTGTAAAATTGAGTTTTATTCCTCAAAAAATAAGTCAGAATTGGCAGGGAAATTTTTGTGCTTCGGATCAAAACGGAAATATTTATTTATTGGATTCTGCAGGGCAAATTTTACAGCAATTTTCAGCCAATCAACAGAGCGAAATTACCATTTTGGAAAGCTCTACAGGACTGACTTTTTGGGCTTTTTATGAAGAATTACAAAGATATATTTTGTTCAATCGGTTTTTAGTTCCGATTCAAGAAGTCGAGTTTGAAGAGACTGATTTGGGCTATATTTCTTGGGCAGCTTCGAGTGCTGACCGCCAAATTTGGGTCATGGACAATTCCAGTTTTTCCTTCAAAAAGTTTAATCCATTTACTCAGCAAAGTATCGAAATTTTTGCCTTGAACTTTTCGACAAATGAAACAGCTAATGACGATGATTTTGAAATTCAATTTCTTCAAGAATATCAAAATTTATTGTTTATCAGTGAAGAAAATCAAGGGATTTTAGTTTTTGATAATCTCGGAAATCATCAGAAAACATTGCCTTTTAGGAATATTCAGCACTTTCAATTTTATAAAAATCAAATTTATTTTTTACAACATTCACCTGAAAAAAACACCGTTATTTTTTATGATTTTTATACCAATAACCAACGAATTTTTACTTTAAATTATCCCAAAAAGCTACGTTCAATTTTTTATTTTGACTCCTATTTTGTTGGTTTTCAAGAAGATAAAATTCTTGTTTTTGATAACTAAAACATAGAATTAAACTCTTATTTTATTGTCCTATCCCAAGTATCAAAATTCTTGCCCTATAAACACTTTTCGACTTAGAGAGTTATGAAAACACAGTTTTAGAATAATGTCTAATTTACACTTTATTAATTCATAATAACTATGGAAATCCAAGTTGCAACTGATGAAAATTTCGAAACTTTGATTCAGCAAAATTCCAAAGCAGTTGTCAAGTTTTATGCAGGCTGGTGTGGCAGTTGTCGTTTATTCAAACCCAAATTTAAACGCATTGCCAAAGAAGACGAGAACCAAGATATTGCTTTTTTAGATGTGAATGCAGAAGAAAACCCAAACACTCGACAAGCTGTGGGCGTAAATAATTTACCATTTTTTGCAGTTTATCAAGATGGAAAAATAATTGATGCTGTCTCGACAAATAAAGAAGAGGTTCTCCGAGAATTATTATCTAAAATCAAATAACTGTTAGTCTAATTATGAAGATTCCTGTCATTAAGCAATTGGTTGAAAATTATTCCTTAGAACAACTCCAAAAAGCAGAAGAAGCCATTGCCGAAGAACAAACGCCTGAAATCGAAGTAAAAGGAAAAGACGAAGGCGAAAAGTTGACCCATGCGTATGCTGCCATCTGGATTTTGGAGCAAATGGAACAAAATAAGACAGACTTTAAAACAGAATTGCGAAATTATACCAAAAAAGTACGAACTTCGATTTCGTAATTCACGTTGATAAAGTTCACAACGTCTAAAGTGGTAGCAGAATCAACTTGATTTTGTTACCATTTTTTTTAGTAATGAATGATAATTGAGCGAAAAGCGGAAAAAAATGAGCAAAAAAGGACGGGTTTTAGTTGCCATGAGTGGTGGGATTGATAGTTCACTCGCTGCCGTATTGTTGCACGAACAAGGCTACGAAGTGATTGGCATGACGATGAAAACATGGGACTATGAAACTTCGGGCGGAACAAGCAAGGAAACAGGATGCTGTAGTTTGGATTCAATTAATGATGCTCGAACGATTGCCGTAAACTTGGGTTTCCCACATTATATTTTAGATATTCGTTCTGAATTTGGGGATTATGTCATTGATTATTTTACCGATGAATATTTGGCTGGACGAACGCCTAATCCGTGTGTACTTTGCAATACGCATATTAAATGGGATGCTCTATTGCGCCGTGCCGATAAATTAGGCTGTCAATATATTGCGACTGGACATTATGCCCAAGTCCGAGAACAAAATGGTAGGTATGTGATTTACAAGGGAATAGACGATAAAAAAGATCAGTCCTATGCCCTTTGGGGAATTTCACAATCTAGCCTCAGTCGTACTTTGTTTCCACTCGGACAATTTCATAAATCGGAAATTCGGGAAATGGCTTTAGAGCGAGATTTTCATGAATTAGTCCAAAAATCGGAATCTTACGAAATCTGTTTTGTTCCTGATAATGATTATCGAGGTTTCTTAAAACGCCGCATAAATGGACTCGAAGAACGTGTGGAAGGAGGAAATTTTGTTTTGGAAAATGGCACAGTAGTCGGACAACATCAAGGCTATCCATTTTATACCGTAGGACAGCGCAAGGGTTTGGGAATTGCTTTGGGCTATCCTGTTTATGTCACCGAAATTCGGAAGGATACCAACGAAGTTATTTTAGGAACTGATCAAGAGCTTTCTCGTAATGGTATGTGGGTCAATCAGTTAAGTTTTTTAAAATATAAAACCTTGGAAGGAGAAGAACTACAAACCGTTACCAAAGTTCGTTATAAAGACAGAGGTACACCCGCCAAAATTACTCAAATTGGAGACCGTATCAAGGTTTTATTTGACCAACCTGTTGCTTCGATTGCTCCAGGGCAAGCTGCTGTTTTTTATCAAGGAAATGATGTTATTGCAGGAGGATGGATTGAATCTAGTTTTAACCTATAATTTTTTTATAGTTCCAAATCAGACTTTTTGCTAAATTGATTTAACGTTTTTAAAGCAAGTATTAACAGCTCTTAAAACCCTACTTTCGTTTCTGAGGTTAGTTTTGAAATAGAATGTATTAGTTTCAAAGATTAGACTTGAAGATATCTAATAAAATATTTTTGATATCTCATATTCACAGGTATTGCTCAAATTAATTAAAAATTAAACCCATAATAAACGTATGAAAGGATTAGTGAAATTGTTATTTGTCGCTCTATTGGGTGGCGGATTTGCTTTGGTGGGAAATTATTTCTTTTTCCCCAACGAAACGGTTATTATTGAGAAAGCCGACAATAAAAAAGTATTAGCTGATTTTAAAGATTCAAAATCAGGAAGTTATCCTAATTTTTCAGAGACGGCTTCTTTGGTCACGCCCGCAGTAGTGCATATCCGTTCGGCAGTTCGAGTTTCGCAACGCCAACTTCAAGGTGATCCTTTTCGCGATTTTTTTGGATTTCAAGATCCTAATCGTGGACAATCTCAGCAATCAAGTGGTTCAGGTGTAATTATTAATGAAGATGGTTATATTGTTACCAATAATCACGTTATTGACAATGCAGATGAAATTGAAGTTTCACTCAATGATAATCGAACTTACAAAGCTAAAGTGATTGGAACTGACCCAACTACGGATTTAGCATTGATAAAAATTGAAGAATCTAACTTGCCTAAATTGTTGTTTGGTAATTCGGACGAAGTACAAGTCGGAGAGTGGGTTTTGGCAGTTGGTAATCCATTTAATCTAGAGTCAACCGTAACGGCAGGCATTGTCAGTGCAAAATCTCGAAATATCAATATTTTACGAAATCGAACAGCTATTGAATCATTCATTCAAACCGATGCTGCCGTGAATCCAGGGAATAGTGGGGGTGCTTTAGTAAATTTACGAGGTGAATTAATTGGAATTAATACGGCAATTGCTACACCAACAGGGAGTTATGCAGGATATTCTTTTGCTGTCCCGACTCGAATTGTCAGTAAAGTCGTAGAAGATTTGATGGAATATGGCACAGTACAACGAGCATTTTTAGGCGTTTCAATTCAAAATTTAGATAAAAATAATCCAAACCAGAAAGGAGTTACCTTGAATGAAGGGGTATTTGTGGCGGAAGTCCAAGAAGGTGGAGCTGCTGACCGCGCAGGAATTCAGAAAGGTGATGTGATTATTAAAATTAATGATGAAGAAACCAAGTCGGTGGCAGAACTTCAACAAGCAATTGGTAGTCGCCGTCCAGGAGAAACCGTTAAAGTCGTAATCAATCGTGGAGGAGATATTGTCACCTTGGAACGGGTCGAATTGAAAAATGGCTCTGGAAATACTGAAATTGTACGGAAAGAAAAGACCTTAACAGTTTCTAAACTTGGGGCAGAATTTGAAGAACTTTCTCAAGAAGAACTTGAAAAATTAGGTATTCCTTATGGTATCCGAGTCAAAAAATTACAAGCAGGTGTATTGCGTTCTCAAACTGAAATTCGAGAAGGATTTATTATTACCAAAGTCAATCGGAATAAAGTCCGAACGATGGAAGACCTCAATAAAGAAATTGAAAATACTCAAGATGGTGGAGTATTAGTAGAGGGCATTTATCCTGATAACAAGACAACCTATTTTTATGGATTTGGCTTAAATAAATAAAATATGTTTTCTGTTCAGACCTTTGACGAGCTTTTTATCTTGTCAAAGGTTTTTTTGATTAATATAAATACGCTAAACTTCTGATGAGTTAACTCCATAAAACGAAACGCTATTTTGAATATTTTAGTCCTTACATTTTGGTCTTATAAAGATGCTTTAATTCAAACTTATACCCTACCCTATTTGAAATTAATGCACAAACATTTGCCTGCCGATAGCCAAATTTATTTGTTAAATTTAGAAAAGTCTCATCTTAAAATTACACCCGAAGAAAACACAAAAATTGATGCTGAGTTAGCTAACTATAAGATTACTCGAATTCCTTTTAATTATCAATCTTTTGGTATCCAAGCAATATGTACTTGGTTATTGATTTTAGTTCGATTATTCTTCCTAATATTTCAACAAAACATTCAAGTTATTCATTCTTTTTGTACCCCGCCAGGAGTTGCAGGATGGGTATTATCCATTTTAACAGGACGAAAATTAATTATTGATAGTTATGAACCTCATGCCGAAGCCTCAGTAGAAAATGGCGACTGGAAACGAAATAGTTTCCGATTTAAGTTTTTATTATTTCTTGAAAAATTACAATCTCGAAGAGCCAAAACGATTATTTCTGCCACTAAAGGAATGCGAAAATATGCACTCGAAAAATATGGGGCAACCTTTGAGCATTTTTATGTTAAGCCTGCCTGTGTCAATTTAGAATTATTCTCTGAAACCAACCTAAAACGTCAAAAACTAGTTGAAAAGTTTGGTTTCGAAAATAAAATTGTGGCAGTTTATGCAGGAAAATTTGGAGGAATTTATTTAGATAAAGAAGTTTTTGATTTTCTAAAAATAGCCTCAGATTATTGGAAAGACCAATTTCGAGTTTTAATTTTGACGAATCATAAACCTCATGAAATCAGTAAGTTTTGTCAAGCAAGTCAATTAGATGAAAGCTTAGTTCAGACAGCTTTTGTTCCTCATTCCGAAGTCCCGAATCACATGGGATTAGCTGATTTTGCCTTAACTCCTGTCAAACCTATCCCCACTAAAAGATATTGTACGCCTATCAAAAATGGGGAATATTGGGCACT
Source organism: Cytophagales bacterium UBA2561 (assembly GCA_002340355.1). Classification (GTDB taxonomy): domain Bacteria; phylum Bacteroidota; class Bacteroidia; order Cytophagales; family Thermoflexibacteraceae; genus UBA2561. Next base: position 39,944 of record DDLX01000015.1, on the reverse strand, counting down.
AGGTTTACCCATTGTCAGCACAGCAAATATTTCAGATGATTCGGAAATTATTGAACAAGAAAAAATTGGTGCAATTATTCGAGCGTTTAATCCAACGGATTATCTACGAGTTGTTAAAGAAATAGATGTAATCTTAAAAAAGTACAATTCTAAAAAACGTTACCAACGCATTCGAAGGATTGCTGAACAGTATCGAAGTTTCAATATTGCTGACAAAATTTATCAAGAAATTTATGGCAAATAAGTTTTTTAGAATATAATATACTCTACTCTTTAGATTGGCAAACGCTGATTTTGATTACCCTAATTTATGAGTGATTGTTTTCACATATCAGACTTTCTTTACCTGAACTGCATTCCAGCCTTTCAGACCTCGTTCCACTTCAAAAGAAACTTTGTCATTTTCAGCTATATCTTCCGTTAAGCTACTGACATGAACAAAGAATTTCTCATTTGTGCCATTTTCTTTGATGAAACCAAATCCCTTATCTTCATTGAAGAACTCCACTTTGCCTAAACGGACAGGATCTACTTCTTCTTTTTTGGGTGTGTTGATTTGGATTTCTTCTGCCTTTATTTCTTTACTTTTTGTCGGATTTGGAGGCGTATCTGTAATGTTTCCATATTCGTCAACATAAGCAATCATATCATCCAAGCCAGATTTTTTCTTAGGATTTGCCTTACGCTCCTCTCTTTTAGCTTGTTTTGCCTGACGCTTCTTTAAACGCTTCTTTTCTTTTTCCTTCTTATTAAACGTTTCCTGTGATTTTCCCATTATTTTTTTATTAAGTTTTGGTAACTTACAAATGTACACAAATTATCTTTATTCAATGGCATCGTCTTTAAGCCCAATCACTACATATTCCAATCGGCGATTTTGGGTATGTTCTCGTCCTGAACAACGTACTCCATTTGTACAATGATTAAGTGGAAGTGTTTCGCCGTATCCACGAGCAGCAAGTTGACTCTCAGAAATTCCTCTAGTTATCAAGTATTTAACAATATATTCAGCACGTTCTTGAGATAAATTAAGGTTGTATTCGTCATCGCCACGTGAATCGGTATGACAACAAATTTCAACCATTAAATTAGGATTCGTTCGTAATATCTGAATGAGTTCTTCAAGATTTCGAGAATATGTATCAAAACGGAAACTATTTAAACTAAATTGAATTCCTTTTAAGGCAAAAACCTGTCCTATTACGACACGTTGAAGAGAAATTGTCATTTGTATTTCTGTTTCCTGATCAAACGGAATAGATTTAAGGATTTCTGTGGTGTAGTACCGTTGACTTTTGACTTGTATACGATAAATTCCTGAAGCAATCTCTAGCTCAAAAATTCCACTTTCGTCCGTAGTAATTTGAATTGCCTCTTCAATAGATGTTCCCTGAATCCAAATTTCAGCATTGGACAGTGGCATACCTGAACTATAATCAATGACTATTCCTCGTAATAATTTAATAGAAGAAGGTTTATGTATTGTATTTATAGTCAAAGAATTAGCATAAACTTGTGGATGGAAAAAGCCTACGTAAGAGCCTAAAAACAGCCCGATAATGAAGGCATAACATTTCATAAGTTTTTATCAATTTTGGGGCAAAACTCCTATCTATTTTCAAAGGTTTATAGTCATAACAAACGAAATTTGAGAAAGAACGTTGAGTTTTGAAGATTATTCTCAAATATTTTCAATAAATACAATATTCGAAAGTCAGATTTAGTTATAAGGCTTTGAGTTCGGCTTGTTTATATTTGGGTAACTTAGAAACAACTAAATCATAAGAATGTGTAACCAATTCTTGTATCAATTTTTCTGAAACATCTACCCCAAATTTGATCGTATTCCAATGTTTTTTATTCATGTGCCAACCAGCCTGAATTCCCTGAAACTGCCCCCTTAATTCAACAGCTCGCTCAGGGTCACATTTGAGATTTACACTTTCAAACATTTCAATATCTACCAAGGCAAACATTTTACCCATCACCTTGAAAACCAATATATTTTTATCAAATGGAAAACCTTCGGTCGCACCTTGAAATGAAAGACAAAAGTCTCTAAATTCTTCAATATTCATATTAAAATAAAAAATCAGTACTAGAAATAAATATATAAAATTTATTCGTCCTTTCTGAAGGAAATGTAAATTATTTACAGTATTATTTTATACTAGTTTAACCATAAACAAATTACATATGAAATTAAATAATTTTGTATTCGGTCTTTTAAGTTTAATTCTATTTATTACCTCATGTGATGAGGATGCTGTCAATCCTGATAGTAATTCCAATAGTAGTGTCAATAAAGATACCATTACTGTAAATCAACCTGACGATTCGGATAATTCGGGACAGAATGGAAACAAGCATGACAATAATACTACTGAAAATGATATCACTTTTGTTGTCGGGAATAACTTCTTGAATTCTTGTGAGGATGGTGTCATTATAGGGGAAGGTGATTTGATTTCCCAAGAGTGGAATGTAACATCTTTTGGAGGCATTGATATTGATGCTCCATGTGATATTACAATTTCACAAGGTGATAATCAGAAAGTTACGATAACTGGACATCCAAATATTCTATCCAAATTATCTTCAAAAGTAGAAAATCAGATTTTTGAGCTTGTCACAGAAAAAGGTTGTTATCAAAATTTCAAAGTGAGCCTTGATATCGTTCTTCCTACCTTAAACTATGTAGCATTAAGAGGAGCTGGGAAAACCCACATTAATACATTCACAAATCAGAATGAGGTAGTGATAAAACTTACAGGATCGAATACTCTCGAATTAACTCAATTCGAAGGAACAGAAGTATTAGACTTAGAATTAACTGGAAGTGGTGATATTCGAACAGTAGGAAAACTTTCTTCATTAACAAATTTAAATATTAATAGTTTAGGAAGCGGAACTATTGATATTTATGATTTCGAAGTTCAAAACTGTTCTATAAAATCTTTAGGATCAGGTGATTGTTATGTATATGCTGCCAATAGTTTATCAGTAGATCTATTGGGTTCGGGAAGTGTAAGTTACAAAGGCACTCCCAACATCACTAAAAATATTCTTGGTTCAGGAAGACTTATTGACACAAATTAATTAAGATTACTTTAATTCATGTGAATTTCGCTTCAAATAGCCAATTTGGTTGATAGCGAAATTCACATCATCTCATTTAGCTAATTATATTAAAAAATAGGGCAATCAACATGTTCTGTTCCTCGTTTGTTTCGGCGGTCGTACCAAGGCTGTAGAATTAAGGAAAATTCATGCGTACTACCCTTTCCTGTCAGTTCAGACATTCCATAATCATAGCTATATCCAAATTGTAATCCTCTGTACTTCAGCCCACAAAATAGAACTACAGCATCTTGATTGGGTGAATCTTCGAGAGTTGGAAGAAACGGTAAACCTCGATACCAAATTCCCAATCGTATATAATGAATATGAAAGTTCATTCCTGCATCTAATTGTTGGAAAGTACTCTGTTTATTAAACAATAAAGCAGGCGAAAGCGCAACTTCCCCATCATGATTCAACCAAATTTTTGCCCCCATCTGTCCTGAAAATCGAAGCGGATAACGGTCGGTTTTTGTCAAAAATCGATGATAAGGATTCATTAAATTATGAAATGAAACTCCAAACCAAAAATTCTGATTATAAAACATGGCTCCCGCATTGAAATCTCCATAAGAAACACTATTTGAAGTAATTTCCTCTTCGGTACTTCCGCCAAAACCCAAGTCAGTAAGTGGCAATTGATCTTCGAAAACTAAACCATCATAATTTACACTTTTGAACGTAACATTTCCTTCCAAGCCTGCACGTGCCATCCATCCATTTCCCAGCAATAAATAATAGCAATAAAACAAAGATAAACGAGATGTTTGAAAATTACCATTTAAAGCCCTGTCATTCATCAACATAACCCCCAGTCCAGTGTGGTAATAATCTAAGTTATAATCAAAAGAAGCCGTATTTACACCATAATTACCAGGGATATTTGTCCATTGGTTACGATAAGACGAAGCGAATCGCCAATGAGGATTGGTACCTGTTAAGGCAGGATTTAGGTGTAACGGATTGTTATAAAACTGAGAAAAATTGACATCTTGTGCCTGACTTCTGAGGGAAAATCCAAGTCCACAAATCAGGGTAAGCACAAAATATTTGAAGAGATATTTTTTTTTCATATCTTTTTGAGGAAAAATTTTTGCAAAAATATTGGTTTATTCAGCTCGAAAATTCACATCCTTTCATTTAGTAATCAGCCTATAATCATGTTCATTTTTACTTAGCAAAAAATAAATTTAGGAAATCTTGTAACATGATTTTAAGCAATTTAGGACTTATCAGGGGTTCATATCAATAACACCAAATTTGCCAAAAAAATTATCAAATCCACAGATTTAAGTCCATAGACTTTATCTTGCTAATCAGATAACTCTTTTTTGTCGTATTTCAATAGTCTGTAAAATATCGAAAAGCACACCTTAAAATGAAATCATTACCTACTTATTTCTTCCTAGTTTATTTTACGATAGGATTAATTTTAGTTGTTGGATTTTTTTCAATTTATCAACATTTTATTGGTACCGCACTCACCTCTCAAACCCCAGATTCAGAAATTGATTCGACTCTACTTCTGGTTGATTTTGATACATTGGATATGAATTTAATTGATTCTACCAGTATTGATTCTATGGATACTAGTTTTAAAGATCTGACTTTAAAGGATTTATTAACCCAGTTTGATACTTCTGAGTTTATGCGTCATGCTTCCTTTGGTTTTTGTTTACGAGATGCTGAGACGGGAAAAATTTTAAGATCCAGAAATCCAAATCAAAGCTTAGTTCCTGCTTCAGTTATGAAAATCGTAACTACAGGAACAATTTTGGAATTAGCAGGAGCAGATTATCAATTCCGAACTCGTCTTCAATATGATGGAGAATTGGATACAATAAATCATGTTCTTAATGGAAATATTTATATTAGAGGCGGTGGAGACCCAACATTAGGCTCAAGTGTTTTTACAGGTAATGACACTAAAAATTTAATGAGTCGCTGGAAACAAGCCATTCGAAAACTTGGAATTGACTCAATTAATGGGGCAATTATCGGCGATGCCCGTTTTTTTGAGTATGAAATGATTCCACAAGGCTGGAATTGGGGCGATATGAAAAGTGACTATGGAACAGGAGTTTCAGGTTTATCTTTTCGAGAAAATACATTTGATTTATTTATTAATAACGGTCAAGTTACAAGAACCTCCCCTACTATTCCCGAACTAAAATTATTTGGAAAACTTTCAATAGTCAAAAATACACCTAAAAATTTTGTCCTTTTATCGGGTGCGCCTTATGACGGAAAACGAATCTTACAGGGAGTAGTTCGTCTTGGAAAAGTACAAGAACGCTGTCCTATTCCTGACCCCGCTTATACTTGTGCTTATCTACTTTGGAAAACTTTAGAACGGGACAGCTTATTTGTCCGAGATTCAGCAACCACCATATTACGTATCAAGCGAGATACCATTTATACAAAAACTGAACGTACTGATTTTCATGTAACTGTCTCTCCAAAATTGAAATATTTGGCACAACATACAAATACAATTAGTCAGAATTTTTATGCTGAAACTTTATTTAAGTTAATAGGGATAAAAGCAGGAGCTTATGGAGGTTCGTATGCCTCAAGTTTAGAAATGCAAAAATTTTGGAGGTCTAAAAATATGAATATCAATGGTTTTTGGCAAACAGATGGAAGTGGACTTTCCCGAAGTAATGCCATTTCAACCCAATTACTAACAGATATGCTGATTTATTTTAAGAATGATTCTATAAATTTCCCAAATTTTTACAATTCTTTAGCTATTGCAGGGCGGACAGGCACTATGGCAAAACTTTGTATTGGAACAGTTGCTGAAAATAATGTTCGAGCCAAAAGCGGTACAATGACACGAGTCAAAGGATATGCAGGATATGCCCACGACCAGAGCGGACGATTATTAACTTTTGCGATGATTTCGAATAATCATGCCTGTTCTGCCCAAGAAATTCGAAGAAGATTCGAAGCCATAATGATTAAAATTGCAGAACTCCAAACAAAAACTTCTGAAGTAACATACAATTAAGCTTAGTTTATTTATCAAAAAAAACTTTAATACTTTCGATATGTTGATTTAGCCCTGCTTTGGAATATGAAATTTTGAGGTTATAATCCCCATTATTTGCAAAAAACCAACGACTTGTCCAGTTCGAAAACTGAATATTAGGAGCTAATTCCTGAATATACTCAATTTTATAAAGCGGTTTTATACGTTTGCCATTCAGGAAAATTGCACCTTTGAAACTTCCCAAACCACCATTCTGGAATGAAACCCGAAACTCGGAAATATCCTCAGAATTAACTTTACCAATTAATAAAATGCCTTGTCCATATTTAAAATGATAGATAGTCGTGCCTCTTTCGGAATGTTGGCTGGCTTCTCCAAACACAAGCTCATAGTCACTAATCGTTGACGTTTGGTCAAATGAAAAGGTGTAACCACTACTATTGACATGGATTTTTTGATTTTTGTAATCCAAATTAATACGAAAACTTCGCTCATTTTCGTCAGTTGTTTGTAGGCTTGCTCCCATCAATAAGAGCATTAAAAAGCTTATAATCAGACGCATAATAGAAATGTGGTTTTGTTGTTTGTTGATCAATGAAGCATCTAAGGAGTATTTTCTTAACGCTCACTTATTTCAAATTTATATCGAATAAAAAGACAAAGATATTTTTAGTTATCAGGATTCTTTGGGTGTACATTCTAAGTAGTAATGAATTTATTCGTTAAAATTTGCAGAAGAATGCGCATCGTTAGAGGTTGATTTCTCAAATATAAAAACCTGATTTTAAATAAATTATAAAATTTATATGCTCTTTTTCTCTCCGTAGCACAAATGCGCCCGTATTGGCTTAATCTTTCGATACCGTCTGAAAACTCTAAACAATATAATAATACTTCAGAACTTAATATTACATCACATTCATTTTTTTGATATAAACTTTCAAGTAATCCCTTTTGAAGATGAATAATGTAAGATTTATTATAATCACTAATATAAATTCTTGTTTTTTGGAATTTTTTTCGGATAAAAAATAAGCTTTTTATACTAAATTGTTTATTAAAAACAGTAATTTGTTTTTGTAATAAAGTTATGTCAATAGGTTGATTTTGAATAATTTTGAGGGCTTCTTGTTTAATATTTGTCCAGTTTTTTAGAGCTTGTTCAGTTTTGGGAATAATGCCTTCTTCTAATTCATCATTTGGAAATAAAAGAGCAGTACGACCATAAGTTTCTTGATTCACAATATCCAAAAATTGAGAAATAGGATTTAGGTACTGATTTAAATAATTATTTTCAATATGACAAAACCACTTAAAATCTGAAATAGGTATAACTATCTTGGGTTCAAATAATTCGAGTTGTTCTTTAAATATTTCAATGCTTTCATTTGCCTTTTTTTCTAAATTTTCTTTGGTTTTCTGGAAATGATGAATATAACTTTTTAAGTTACTTTGGGTTAAAAGCCATTCAGGTTCTCCTCCAATTTTTTGTAAGATTTTTTTGCCTTTTTTATTGTTCCGAATAGACGTATTAGCAATATGTAAAACGCTCATTTGGTGAGTTGTAAAACATGCCCAAGCTCCCTCTCCAAATGCTTCGGAACGAATCGAAAAATCGTCTGAGAGTTGAAGCCAATTCTCGGATTTGAGGGCAATACAATTCAAAAATCCAATTTCTTGGCATTTAATAATTAATTTTTTATCGAAATTAGCATAATGTAAGATAGTAATATTTTCACGATATTTTAAAGGGATTTTTTGTAATGTTGTCAATGAAAAACGGTCTTCTTGTTCTCCTGAAAACCAAATATATTGAACCGTACTGAACTCTTCATAATCAATAATTGAAGGGGCAAGTAAACCAATACTTTGGGCATAGGCTGTGCCTTCCAACCAAGGATCACACACCAAACGTAATCCTTTGTGAGTAATCAAAATACTGGCATGATTTAGTAAACGAATGGTCATAATCCAAAGTATCAATTATTTACTGATATTGACATAAAGTTATCCCCCTAATCTGATGGCATTTTACAAAAAATTTTAAATAACTACTAAATACATAAGTTTTAATTATCAATTAGATTTGTTTCCCAGATAGCTTTATTGCTAATGTATTTCTATAAATCATTTTCAGTAGGATAGAGTAATTCAGTTCAATTTTCCTTTATCATTTTTTCAAATGCGTTCCAGTGTTTCCTTTTTAAATCATCAATTTTTTGTTTAGCCACCTCAAAATCAGCATTTTCAAATACTTTATGAAAATCAATCCGCATTAAGATATCTTTATTGATTGATCTTTTGGAATCAAAAAAAATAATTGACTTTAAAAATCTTTGAACCAAGTCCGAATTAACTAAAAAGTGTGCAACCTGAGCCATCTTCATATTTTCAAAACCAATAAAATAACAGGTATCATCAAGCATAATAGGTTTATTATTATTTGGAGAAATTAATGTAAAATGGGTAGATTTGTAAAGACCCGAAATAGCCACTTTATAATTGGCAAATGAATAATTTCCAATGCCAAAAATTGAAAAATAGGGCTTACTCTTATAAATGGAAGATTTACGTTTCTCAAAAAATGCCTTATGGTCATATAAGTAAGCATAGGTGAGCGGATATTTTTCTTGAATATACCCTGTATCTTGTCCGACTTTAGATTGCGTAATAATAGTTAATTTTCTGAATATACTTGTTCTAATTACCTTTAAATCAGAGCTTTTCAACAAACCGTAAACTAAATCGGTTTCTAATTCTACTTCTTCTCCTAACCCATTCAGGAAATATCCATTTTCCTGTTTCAATTCCATGACTTTTGCACAATCATGTTTCACCCCCGAACGCCAAACAAAAATAGATTTCCCATCCACAACACTTGACTTTTTGTAGTCATCGATCGAATTGACAAATTTATCCTGATACCATCCAAATTTTGCATTCAATTTGCGAGTATAAAAATCTAATGCCATACAAGTTTGATTAGGTTCAGCATTTAAGTAAGCAAAGAATAAACAAGCATTGACTGATACATTGAATTCCTTTTTTGAATCAATGAGGAGTTTTTCCAAATAGCCTATTCGAAAATGGTTTATTTTCTGGTCATGAATCAAATTTTTAGCTACTGAGTTTTTAATTAGAAAGGCAAATACTCCATCATGCCCCTCAAAGCATTTTAAGAGAATATAGGATATGTATTCACTGATATCAAAATTTCCTTTTCCTGTCATGGCATCCACTCCAGTATATTTTTTAAAATTTGATTTACGAGGCAAATTTTCTGATTCGAGCAAACCTAGTTCCGAATTCGTTATCCATGGAGGATTCCCGATAACTAAAGTAGTTAAATATCTTGTAGAATTAGCTAGCGTATTATAATCAAATTCAAAAGCATTTCCATGAATAATATCAATCTCAGGTTTGAGGCAATTCGGATTCTTTAGGTAATAGTCTAGTAATCTAAATTTTGTATACCAGATATACGGTTTGTAAATCTCTACTCCCACTATTTTTTTCAATTGTTTAAATTGTAAAATGCAGGCAAGAAGGAAATTTCCCTTTCCACAGGTCGGCTCTAATACAAATTCTATTTTTTCATTTTTCTTGGAAATATATTCAACCACTTGAGAAGCTAAAGTACTATTAGTTTGAAAATCTCCGTATTCTCTTCTATCAAGACTTGAAATAATACATGAATCTGTTCTTATTTCTGTTAAAAGTCGAGTGACTTCCTCCTGTGTATCAAAGAAATTATTTACACCACTAATTTCTTTTATTATTATATTTATTTCCAAATAGTTTAAGAAGGAATCTTGATTTTCTAAAATAAAATCTAAAACTACACTAGTAATATGGTTTTTCAAATAAATCATTTAGTAATACTATTTCTTCTCTTGTTTTTTTATTTCGGCTTTTGGAAAACGTAAATTTTGAAGAAATTTAGCTGAAAACCAAAGGAGAGTATATCAAGAATTATCCTAAAACTTACGAATTATTATCATCAAATAGAACTAATTAAAAAATATAATCCTCATAGCATTTGAAAAACTATGAGGATTCGTTTTTTACACAATTTTCAACCACTTCTATCGCTCGAACTCCAGCCGTTGCCCAAGTTGATTTTCATAGAACTTACCATTTTCATATGCTAAATGTCCTGAAACAATCGTATGAGTAATGCTTGAACCAAATTCATAGCCCTCGAATGGAGACCAACCACACCGATAATGCACATTTGATTTATTCACTCCGAACGGTTTTTTGAGGTCAAATAGAACTAAATCAGCATGATAACCTTCTCGGATAAAACCTCGTTCTTTGATTTGAAAACAGATAGCAGGAGCATGACACATCTTTTCAGCAATTTTCTCAAGCGTAATTTTACCCTCTTTATAAAAATCCAACATCATCAATAAAGAGTGTTGCACTAATGGTACACCTGAAGGGGCTTTCCTATACAAATTTTGTTTTTCATCCCAAGTATGGGGGGCGTGGTCAGTGGCAATAATATCTAATTTATCTTGCAAAAGTGCCTCCAATAAAACCGCTTTATGATGTGCTTCTTTGACGGCAGGATTACACTTTACTTGCGATCCAAGTTTTTGATAATCAGACTTATCAAACCAGAGATGATGTACACAAACTTCGGACGTAATGCGTTTTTCAGCAAGAGGTTTCGTATTATCAAAAAGTTCGGTTTCTTCGCCTGTTGAAATATGTAAAATATGTAAACGGGCATCATGTTTTTTAGCTAACTCAACCGCTAAATGAGACGATTTGTAACAAGCTTCTACGTTTCGGATTTCGGGATGACATTCCATTGGAATATTTTCACCATACTTTTCAAGGTATTTTTGAGTATTTGCCCGAACGGTAGCTTCGTCTTCGCAGTGTGTGGCAATCAACATCGGACTTCGAGAAAAGATATTCTCAAGTGTCGTAGCATTATCGACCAACATGTTTCCAGTCGAGGATCCCATAAAGATTTTTAGACCACAAACATCTTTCGGATTCGTCTTCAAGACTTCCTCCAGATTATCATTAGACGCTCCCATAAAAAACGAATAATTTGCCAAAGAAGTCCGTTTTGCAATCTGATATTTATCTTCTAATAAACTCTGAGTCAAGGCATTTGGAATCGTATTAGGCATTTCCATAAAGCTAGTAGTTCCTCCCGCCACTGCCGCTCGTGCTTCGGTCTGAATACAGGCTTTGTGCGTTAAGCCCGGTTCTCGAAAATGAACTTGGTCATCAATCACACCCGCCATGAGGTGCGTTCCATTGGCATCAATTACTTGAGCAGTAGGGTCAGACAGGTCTCGCCCAATTTTAGCAATTCGTCCTTCTTTCACCAAAATATCGCCTTCGGTGATCGTTGATTCATTGATGATTTGAGCGTTTTTAATGAGCAGTTTCATATTTTTTTACAATTGTGATTTTTCTTTAAACCCGAAAGTAAACATATAACTACTATTCAGGCATTTTCACATTGTTTTTTATCAAAAAAACTAATTTCCAGCTCTACCAGAACTCAGCCTTAGAGGTTGTTCAAAAATTTTGGCAATATGTAATGGGTTACTAGTTTTGTTCCACCAAAGCCTCAGTAATAGTTTAAAACAATTTGATTTTCAATAAATTCATAATCCTTTTTTTACAACGTTATTTTTCAATTGCCCAATCAGGAATAACTCCTAATTCAATCTCAAAAATATGCGGAATAATAAATTGGATAAATAGAATGACGAGTAATATCGATAGTAGATTCAACCAAAATCCAATTCTGACCATCTGAAAAACTTTGATATGTCCACTTGCAAAAACAATCGCATTGGGTGGAGTTGCCATCGGTAACATAAAAGCACAGCTCGAAGCCATCGTAACCCCTATGGTGATTAATAAAGGATTCTCGCCTAAACTTACTGCAATACCAGCCACTACAGGTACAAAAATTGAGGTTAGAGCCAAATTGCTCATTACCTCAGTCATAAACAACATAATTAAAACCAGTATTCCCGTAATAATCAAGATGCTCCAACCCGTATTATCTGCAATGGAATCACCAATTAATTGAATTAATCCTACATTTTTAAGGGCAGTCGCTACACTTAATCCCCCACCAAATAACATCAAAATACCCCAAGGTAATTCTTTCGTATCTGTCCAACTCAATAGATAATTGGCTTTTTTAGAACCCGATGGAATCACAAACATTAACACTCCCGACATCATGGCAATCACCGAATCATGAATATCAATATGATGTGTTTTCACAAATTCTAATGCTTGAATTTGTTTACCAAACATCCAAAGCAATGCCGTCATTATAAAAATAGTCATGACTAAGCGTTCGGGGGTTTTCATAGGTCCCAATTCTTGAAGTTTATCTTCAATAACTTTTTTGGGATTCTCCAATTTTCCTAATCGGTGCGGATAAAAAACTTTAACCAATACCACGAACATAATGAGTAATAAAATCACAGCAAACGGGAAGCCGACCATCAACCAATCCAAGAAATTGATTTCATAACCGTATAATTTTTCCATAAAGTTTTTATGAATAATATTAGGAGGCGTTCCAATCAAGGTTGCCATTCCGCCAATATTTGCCGAGTATGCTACTGCTAACATCATGGATAAGGCAAAATTTTTCAATCTTTCTTTTGGAAGTCCCGAGTTAAGTTGCAATAAATCAATCACAATGGTAGCAATTGGTAACATCATCACCGTTGTAGCGGTATTACTAATCCACATACTGAGCAATGCCGTTGCAGACATAAATCCGAAAATAATGCCATCGGCGGTGGCTCCTGTTGCTCGAATAATCCAAAGAGCTATTCGAAGATGCAAATTCCACTTTTCGAGGGCTAAAGCAATCAGAAATCCTCCCATAAAAAGAAAAATAATCCGATTACCATAAGAAGCGGCTGCCTGAGCCACAGGCATGACTCCCGTAAGTGGAAATAACACCACAGGCAATAAGGCAGTAACCGCCAAATTTGTAGCCTCGGTAACCCACCAAATAAGCATCCAAGTTGTTACTGCCAAAACCTTCTGGGCATCAGGTGTAATCGGCGACATCTCAGGTAGTGATAGAATCAGTAAGAAAAATATGGGTCCAGCAATTAATCCATATTTTTTGGTCGGGGTTAGTTTGGTTCTTTCCAAAATCTTTCGGGTTATGAGTTAAAATAAAAGAATTGGACTTCTCCACTTTCGGAGCATTTTTCATGACTTCCGTTTAATCAGTCTTCATCCGTATCAGCATCTTCCTCTTTGAGTAAATTTACAACTTGTAATTTTCCATTAATAATTCGACAAATCGGTGAAAATTGATTGTCATTCCCTTCTTGATAGTCCAATTGAGGTAATAAAACTCCTTTTTCGGGTTCGAGGGTATGAATACGTTGATAAAAATTCGTGCCAAAACGTTTCAAAATATTACCAAAAAAATGTGCCGTTTCGTAGCCAATATAGGCATATCGAGACGGAATTAACTTCATTTCTTTATAATAATCTCTTCGAAAATCCGAAATATAAAGCCCTTCAGGATCAATGAACTGAGGTAGCATAAAATAAACTCTTGAAGTTTCATATTGCTCCAAACTAACATCTGGGAACTGTAACCACTCTTCTGTAACAAAAACAGGTACACGAGATTTCGTAACCTCCAAGGCAGTAACAATATTTGCTGCTAATGAACGGTCACTACTACATACAAAAAGATGTCCTTTTCCTTTACTTCGTAAAAATTGCGAAAAAGCATGATAACCACCACTTCGGTATTTTTTGACTTTCTTGAAAACGGCTACTGTGCCCTCATTTTCTTCCACTATTTCTTTATAGGCATGCGCCATAAGTGAATCTCGCTTTTCTTCTCCAAAATAAATATACGCTTGTACTTGAGATAAACTATCTCGAACAAGTTTAAATACACTTTTGGCTTGGCTTTCATAAGAAGGAATAACTGAAAATAAATACGGATTATTCTGCAAATCAGGTCGATAAGACAAAATATTAATTATGCCAATATTTTTATAACGGGCAAATTTGGCGATATCAGGCGTAAAACGAGTTGCGCTTGGCTCAATAATTAAATCGACCTCGTCAAGTTCTTTGGAAAATAATAAACGAGCCACCGTAGCCGAATCATCTTGTGTATCATACGCCTCAAATTTGACCTTAATCCCAAGTTCATTCAGTCGTTGTTTTCCTAATCGTAAACCTGCATATAGGTCATAAGCAAATTGTGAAGGACGATTTCGAGAATATGCCGAATTACGTGGCTTTTGTAAATTGAAGGGGAATAAAAGTGCAATTTTGTAGGTATCCTTATAAACAGGTGGTGTAATTTCCACTTCTTCTATTTGCTCTTCTTCTGGCTCACTAAAATTTGCTGAAGTATCTCCCGATTCTCTGAGCAATCTGTCGACTGTTTTCCAATCATGTTGTTTAATAGCTGAACGCATGATTTTAAATAGAAGCACTTCGGCTAACGTTTCATCTTCAGGATAAGATTCACCTAATTTTTTAAGTTTTTCGGCATTTTCTCGAAGTAAGAAGTGCTTTTTCATACGGTGAATTTCTGTTTCTAACGCTTCTTTCTGACGAATTTTATCTAAAAGTTCGTATCCTTTTTCGTAATTTTTTTCAGCAAAGAAAGACTGTCCCCATAACAAATACACTTCATCTATTTGCTTTTTAGTTGGATAATTACGTGCCAAATTTTCACAAGCGACTTGGGTCAAGTAATAATCCTTGAGGTGATAACAGCCTAAGGCATATAAATAAGTAGCAGGGAAATTATAAGGATTTTTGGAATATCCAATCGTAAGGGATTCTAACTTTCTCCGAGCCTGACGATATAGCCCTTGTTCAGTAAGACGTTTTCCTGATAAAAACGCATTTTTTTGCTCTAATTCAAGGGAAGATTGTGCTTGAAGCCTCCCGAATTCTATACCTAAAAATAAGCCTAAAAAAATCCCCCAACATATCCAATTCTTGATTCGGCTATATTGACCAGAATCGTCTTTTGGGAGTGTGTGTAATAAACGTATCATAAAAAGAAAATTTTATAATTTATTAACAACCAAAGGTTTAATAAAAAAAAGAAGTGAGTTGGTGTCTGTTTGATTGGACTAGCCCGAAAGCCATCGCCTCAAGGTTAGTATTTTGCGCTGGAATTTGCCTACTTTTGTCGAAAATTTCTTAAATATTTTAGATTATGTCATTGAAAATGAATCTTAAAAAAGCATTGGTTGCCGTATGTACGGGGCTGGTCATCAATGCTTGTGATACAAATAAAAATTCTAATCCCCTTAAAACGGAAATTGATTCGGTCAGTTATGTAGTTGGAATGTTCGAAGGCGACCAAGTCCGTAAAGGATTGGACTTTAGAGACTCAGTACAAACTACCCAAGACCCTAAAAGCACTAAAACTGACCGTGAACTTTGGCTCAAAAATATTGAAGCCAATCTCAATGGAACAGCAACGCTTACTGAAGGCGATAGCTTTAGTGTAGCTACAAGTAATGCAGAAGGCGCACGCCTCCGAGATGCCATTGCTGAAGCTCCCTTTAAAGTGAATAATGTCATATTTTTAAGAGCTTATAAAGCTCATTTAAACCAAGAAAGTTCCCTTTTAACGCTTGACCAAGCCAAAGAATTCTGGGGGAAATATAGTGCCAAAGTGAAAGCCGAATATCAAGCCAAACACCAAGCCCAGATGGATTCGGTAGGAAGTATTAATCTGGAAGAGGGGCAAAAATTCCTTGCCGAAAATAAAGCGAAAGAAGGAATTACGGAAAATGAAGAGGGGATTCAAATCGAAATTTTGGAGGAAGGAACGGGAGCAGTCGTGACTGAAAACTCAGAAGTTACTGTCCATTATACAGGAACATTGATTGACGGAACAAAATTCGATAGTTCTGTAGATAGAGGTAAACCTTTTAGCTTCAAATTTGGAAGTGTAATTCAAGGCTGGAATGCCTTAAAAGGAATGAAAGTTGGGACAAAATGTAACTTGTATATTCCTGCGGATAAAGCTTATGGCGCACAAGCTCAGGGTGCAATTACTCCAAATTCAGTCTTGATTTTTGAAATTGAAGTTTTAGAGACGAAAGAAATTACTCCAGAAAATCAATAAAAATACCAACCTATAAGGTTCTCAAGAATCTTATAGGTTAATTAAAAATCCACATAAAAATGACCTTAAAACAACTTACAATTTCCGCCTTATTATCATGGTTTGTACTTCCCACGTTTGCCCAAGATACCCAAGAAAATCCACTCAAAAATGAATTGGATTCAGTTAGTTATGGGATTGGGTTGAATGTAGCTCAAAACATGAAAAATACTGGCTTTACAGAAATCAATGCTCAGCTAATTGCTCAAGCCATTGATGACGTGCTGAAAGGAAATCCTGCTTTACTAGAACAAGGTGCGATTGATGAAATGATTCGGGGTTATATGGAAAATATGCACCGCCGAAAATATGAAGCAATTATTCAGAAAGGAGCTTCTTTTCTTGCTGAAAATAAAAAACGCCCCAGTGTAGTAGAATTACCAAGTGGTTTACAATACGAAATTATTCAAAAAGGAACGGGCAAAAACCCCGCTTCAACCGATCAAGTAACCGTCCATTATGAAGGGACTTTCTTGGATGGGTCAGTGTTTGATAGTTCGGTCGCTCGTGGACAACCTGCTACTTTTCCTGTTAATGGTGTAATCCCAGGTTGGGTAGAAGCCCTTCAATTGATGCGAGAAGGTGCAAAATGGCGGCTCTATATTCCGTATAATTTAGCATACGGTGAGGCGGGAACTCCTGCAGGAATTGGACCTTATGAAACCTTGATTTTTGAAGTCGAATTATTATCCGTAGATAAATAGAAGCATAAACAATCTCAACAACTCATTCAAATACCTGATACTACTATGGCAGATATGTTACCTTCCGACTCTGGATACAATAAAAAATATGAATATCAAATGTTTATTCGGGTGATTAATAAATCTGATAATACGTTGCCTGAATATCAAACTGCTGAAGCGGCAGGTATGGATATGTATGCTTTTCTGGAAGAAGATAAAACTATCAAACCGATGGAACGAATCTTAATCCCTACAGGAATTTATGTAGAGATTCCAGATGGTTTTGAAGGACAAATTCGCCCTCGTAGTGGATTAGCCTATAAACATGGCATCACCATACTCAATGCACCTGGTACGATTGATTCTGATTATCGAGGAGAAATCAAAGTATTGTTAATCAACCTTTCTCAGGAAGATTTCACCATTAAAAATGGAGATAGAATTGCTCAATTGGTGATTGCTCCTTTCGTTAAGGTAGCTTGGGAAGAGGTTTCGATTCTTCAAGATACATTTCGAGGCGAAAAAGGATACGGCAGTACAGGAGTTTAAGCCCAAACATCAAACCCTATTTTTATAAATCTCAAAAACACTTACCTAAAAGACGGCATGAAAATTATTGTTCCAATGGCAGGACGTGGAACCCGAATGCGTCCTCATACTTTAACTGTTCCAAAACCACTTACTCCGATTGCAGGAAAACCAATTGTTCACCGATTATTGGAAGATATTACTAAGGTTTGTCCTGTTGAGATCGAAGAAATTGCCTTCATTATTGGTGATTTTGGCAAGGAGGTCGAAGCACAACTTATCGAAATTGCCCAAGAATTGGGAGCAACAGGGAAAATTTATCACCAAGAAGATCCACTAGGTACAGCACATGCTGTTTGGTGCGCTCGTGAGTCTCTAGATGGTAATGTAATTGTTGCTTTTGCAGACACGCTCTTTAGAGCTAATTTTCAGTTAGATACGCAACAAGATGGTATTATCTGGGTGCAAAGTGTACCTGAGCCTTCCGCATTTGGTGTCGTTAAACTCGAAAATGGATACATTACCGATTTTATTGAAAAACCTAAAACATTTGTTTCAGATTTAGCAATTATCGGAATTTATTATATGAGAAGTGGCGAAACATTACGTCAGGAGTTGGACTATTTGATTGATAATAATGTGATGCATAATGGCGAGTATCAACTAACTGATGCGCTGGAGAATATGAAAGCCAAAGGACTTAAGTTTGTTCCTGGACAAATAGAGGAGTGGTTAGATTGTGGAAATAAAGATGCTACTGTACATACGAATCGCCGTTATTTGGAATTTATTAAGGATACTAAATTGATTTCAGATTCTGCAAAAATCGAAAATGCTGTTTTGATTCCACCTGTCTATATCGGTGAAAATGTCGAACTTTATAATTCAGTAGTGGGACCTCATGTTTCGATTGGTGATGGAACACGAATTGAACATTCGATGATTAAAAACTCAATTATTCAACAGGAAACTCATATTGAAAATGCCAATATGCAAAATTCAATGATTGGTAATCATGTCAAGTTTTATGGTAATGCCTCAGATTTGAGCATTGGAGATTACACTACCGTCAAATAAAATGAGGAATTGGGTATGAATAAATGATTAATTTTAAGAAAGTTAGAAGCAAATGAAAACGCAGTTTCACGATAAGCAAAATCTTTTACAAAAATATTATTCTATATTTCTTTGGGGATTTTTTTTACTAGGAATTTCAAGCTGTTATTCTAATAAACCTTCAGGAGATGAGGTGGTTCCTATTCCTCAAAATTCGAGTGAAGATATCCAAAAGAAGGTAGAATTTTTGGGAGAAGTTATTGAAGACTATCCCGAAAAACCAGAATATTATTATCGTCGTGCTGTGCTGTATTTGCGTCTCAACAAAGAACGTCTTGCTAAAACAGATATCGAAAATGCGCTTAAATTAGATAGTTTAGCGGGCAAATATCACTTTATTCATGCTCAAATTTTGGATATCATGGGAGAAAGTGAACAAGCTTTAAAATCAGCTAATCGGGCGCAAAGTCAGAAAGCTCGTGATATTGAATTAGATATGCTTTTGGGAAAATTGTATTTTGAAAACCAAAAACCACAAAAATCAGTACGGCATCTCCAAAAAATTGAAAAGATATTTCCGAAGCGTCCCGAAGTTCATTATTACAAGGGAAAATCATACTTTGCTTTAGAAGACACTAGTCATGCGGTACACTCATTTGTTACAGCCACCGTTTTACGTCCTGATTATCCAGAAGCTTACGAGGCTCTTGGTAAGTTATTTAATGAATATAGAAAACCACATACTGCCCTGCGTTATATCAACAAAGGTATCCAAAACTGTAAACGAAAAGCTCCCCTGTACTTCATGGCAGGACATACCAACCGAAAATTATCCAGATACAATAAAGCGATGGAATGCTTTAAAAATGCTGTAAAATCAGATTCAACTTTCTGGCAAGCAAGTCTTTACCTTTCTAATTATTTTTTACGGAGAGAAAGTTTTGGAGCAGGGAAAAAATATTTGGAAATTGCCTTATCAGTTAATCCTGATATTAAAAATGGATATTTGCGTTTGGGGTGGCTTTATGAAAAATATGTAAAAAATTACAAAACAGCACTGACACATTATCAAAAAGCACAAACCAAAGATGCTGAAAATGAAGGAATTCAAAAAGCAATTGACCGTGTAAATCGAAAAATTGCGGATGAAGAATATAAAAAGTCTCCTGAATATCAAGAAAAATTACGATTGTTACGGGAAAAATACCGTAGAAGAAATGATTCTTTGCGAAATGCAACAATCCAAAGTGAAGGCGAGACTGAGTCCAAACCAGAAGGTGAAGGTGAAACTCGACCAACACCTACTCCTCAACCCAAAGAAGACTCAGATAACCAATAACTTATACTAAATTTTAATTCAAATCGAACGTTAGTAGAAATGGCTTCTCCAAATTTTGTAGATTATGTCAAGATATTTTGTCGGTCTGGCGCAGGTGGCGCAGGAATTGTCCATTTTCGCCGTGAAAAACACGTAGAAAAAGGTGGTCCCGATGGTGGAGATGGCGGACGTGGCGGGCATATTATCCTGAAAGCCAACCGAAACCGTTGGACATTACTTCATCTCAAATACCAAAAACACATTTTTGCAGAACGGGGCGAAAATGGACAAGGCGCACTCAAAACAGGGAAACAAGGCAAGGATGAAATTATTGAAGTACCCGTTGGAACAGTTGCTAAAGATGCCGAGACAGGCGAAATATTACTTGAAATTACAGAACATAATTCTCAGAAGGTTCTGCTTTCAGGCGGGCGAGGTGGTTTAGGAAATACTAATTTTAAAAGTCCAACCAATCAAGCGCCACGTCATGCCCAATCTGGCGAATTGGCTCAAGAAATGTGGGTGATTTTAGAACTGAAAGTGTTGGCAGATGTGGGTTTAGTGGGCTTTCCGAATGCTGGTAAATCAACCTTGCTTTCGGTTTTATCGGCTGCAAAACCTGAAATTGCAAACTATCCCTTCACAACACTCACACCTAATTTAGGAGTAGTTGCTTATCGAGATGACCGTTCTTTCGTTATGGCTGATATACCGGGAATTATTGAAGGTGCATCCGAAGGTAAAGGTTTAGGTATTAGATTTTTACGACATATTGAGCGTAATTCTGTTTTATTATTTATGATTCCTGCCGATACCTATGATATTCGGAAAGAATTTGAAATTTTATTAAATGAACTCCAGTCCTATAATCCCGAGATGTTGGATAAGAAACGACTATTAGCCATTACAAAAAGTGATTTATTAGATGAAGAACTGGAGGAAGAAATGCGTCAGGAATTACCTCAAGGTATTGAAACTATTTTTATTTCTTCAGTGGCTCAAAAAGGTTTGATGGAACTTAAAGATACAATTTGGAGACAATTAAATCTCTAATTGGATATTTCCTAATTTATTTTATAAAGTGAATTTTTTTATAAGATATCTATAGTCTATTCATTTTCAAGAAAATTTCTTGTATCCATCAACTACTTTCTTACAAGTGACAATTTTGATACCTGTATCCCTAAAAATCTTGAAAGAATGACAACATCCCTGCAACTTTGTCAGGTTTTGAATTGCAAAATGTCAGATTTTAGACTTGGCACATAAAATGCACAAGGGGCGAATTAAAGACATTGAAGTAGGAACTATTAAACGTTAAAAAATTAGAATACAAATGGCTGAATTAAGCATCAAACCGTTGGCAGACCGTGTGGTCGTTGAACCTGCTCCAGCCGAGCAAAAAACCGCTTCAGGTATTATTATCCCTGATAATGCACAGGAAAAACCACAACGAGGTACGATAGTGGCAATTGGTACTGGGAAGCCAGATGAGCCGTTGACCGTTGAAGTTGGAAATACGGTTTTGTACGGCAAATATGCGGGTACGGAAATCAATGTAGATGGCAAAGATTATCTCATCATGCGTGAGTCGGATATTTTTGCAATCCTTCTGTAATTTTTTCTATTTTCTAAAAAAAATTAATTTCCGATACTTTTCATTTTTTATCTTGATGTAATTCATCACTAAAAAATGAATTCAGTAACATTTCTAAAAACAATAAAACGATGGCAAAGAATATAATTTTTGATACTGAAGCACGAGACCAACTCCGAAAAGGTGTAGATGCTTTGGCAGATGCAGTAAAAGTAACATTAGGTCCTAAGGGTCGTAATGTGTTAATTGACAAAAAATTTGGCGCACCTGCCGTAACTAAAGATGGTGTATCAGTTGCCAAAGAAATCGAATTAAGTGACCCTGTTGAAAACATGGGCGCACAGCTCGTAAAAGAAGTAGCTTCTAAAACTGCTGATAACGCAGGTGACGGAACTACTACTGCGACTGTTTTGGCACAAGCTCTTTATGCAAGCGGAATCAAAAACGTAGCGGCTGGTGCGAATCCAATGGATTTGAAACGAGGTATCGATAAGGCAGTAGCTCAAGTTATCTCTAACTTGAAAGCACAATCTAAAGTTATTAGTTCTTCTGAGGAAATTGCTCAAGTAGCTACTATTTCGGCAAACAATGACAAAGAAATTGGTAATATGATTGCCAATGCAATGGATAAAGTCGGAAAAGATGGCGTAATCACCGTAGAAGAAGCTAAAGGTACTGAAACTGAGGTTAAAACTGTAGAAGGAATGCAGTTTGACCGAGGTTATTTGTCTCCTTATTTCGTTACTGATACGGAAAAAATGGAAGCAACTTTAGAAACTCCACTCATCCTAATTTATGAGAAGAAAATCTCTGCGATGAAGGAATTGTTGCCTATCCTTGAAGCTACGGCTCAAACTGGTAAGCCTCTTTTGATTATTGCCGAAGATATCGACGGTGAAGCATTAGCTACTTTAGTTGTAAACAAAATTCGTGGTGCTTTGCGGGTTGCGGCTATCAAAGCCCCAGGGTTTGGTGACCGTAGAAAAGCAATGCTCCAAGATATCGCTGTTTTGACTGGTGGTACAGTTATTTCCGAAGAACAAGGTTATAAATTAGAAAATGCTACACTTGACTATCTCGGAACAGCCGAAAAAGTGAATATTGACAAAGACAATACCACTATCGTTAATGGTTCTGGTGAGCCTGCTGTTATCGAAGCTCGTGTAAGCGAAATCAAAGCACAAATCGAAACGACTACTTCGGACTATGACCGTGAAAAGCTCCAAGAGCGATTGGCTAAATTGTCTGGTGGCGTTGCGATTCTCTACATTGGTGCAGCTACTGAAGTTGAGATGAAAGAGAAAAAAGACCGTGTTGATGATGCTTTGCATGCAACTCGTGCGGCTGTTCAAGAAGGTGTTGTTGCTGGTGGTGGTGTCGCTTTATTGCGTACTATCGAAACATTAGACCAAGTAGAGGTTGAAAATGAAGACCAAGCAACAGGTATCAATATCGTCCGAACGGCTTTAGAAGCTCCATTGCGAACTATCGTAGCAAACGCAGGTGGTGAAGGTGCAGTTGTTGTACAAAAAGTCAAAGAAGGCGAAGCGGATTTTGGTTACAACGCTCGTGAAGACAAATACGAAAACTTGATTGGTGCAGGTGTAATTGACCCAACTAAAGTAACTCGATTAGCTTTAGAAAATGCCGCTTCAATCGCTTCTATGCTTTTAACTACGGAATGCTTGGTAGTTGATGAACCTGAAGAAGGTGGTGCAATGCCTCCAATGCCTCCGGGTGGAATGGGTGGTATGGGCGGAATGGGTGGCATGATGTAAGCCATTTCCCTAAAACATTTTCCAAAAAATAAACCCAAAGAACTTTGGCGAAATTCAATTTTCGTCAAAGTTTTTTTTATGCCATTTCAGAAATTTTGAGGTTTTGGATAATTTCCAAACGGTGAATTTTTCCTGTGGGTGTTTCAGGAAATTTGGATAGAAATTGGATGGATTTTGGACATTCGTAACGACTTAATTTCTCCTGAAATTGATGATAAATTTCTTCTTGAATCGTACTTGATAAATCTTCTGATTCGAGAACCAAAACTACTTTTTGACCCAATTTTTTATCAGGAATTCCGATAGTGATGCACCGCATTTTTAAGCCCATTTTAGTTAAAATTTTTAGAGCTATTTCCTCAATTTTTTCTGCCTGAATTTTTATTCCACCCGAATTAATGACGTTATCAATTCGTCCTAACCATTCAAATTTTTCTTTCGAAATTAAATATACTCTGTCGTTGGTAATCAATATTTTACCCAAAGTCATTGGGGCAGAAATTGTTAAACATTCTCGTTCATCTTGACCAATTTTGACGGCGGGTAAAGTTTCATAAAAAGATTGTTTTTGACTTCCGTTCAAACATTTTAGGGCAATATGCGAAACGGTTTCGGTCATACCATAAGTGGCATAAATTGGAACAGAAAGAGATTGAATTTTCATTTCTAATTCCTGACTTACGGGCGCACCACCTACCAAAATCGCCTTCATTTTTTCTAACTTCTCAATTGCTGATTTATCTTCCAAAATACTTTGTAACTGCATTGGAACAAGAGCTGTAAAAGTGAATTTCTCAGGAAAAAAATTAGTAAACGGGTTGGCTTGAGGTTCAAAAATGACGGCATTCATTCCCACTTCCAAACTTCGAACTAACATCATTTTCCCAGCAATATAATTGGTATTCAAACAAATTAGTGCAGTATCTTCGGCTTGCAAATTCAGTTTTTTAGCGGTAGCTTTAGCACTAGCTTTCATCTGAGAACGTTGAACCAAAATTGGCTTTGGCGTTCCTGTCGAACCCGAAGTTTGCAACTCAAATTCTTGTTTCCCTTTCAACCAATCTTGACAAAATTGTAAGGTTTGTCCAAAGTAATCTGGTCTGAATTTCTTTTGAGAAAGGATTTTATTTTTATCCCAAATCTTGTTTTGTAAATAAAACTTCACCTTTTAGTATTTTTTAAATGGTAAATAGACTTTATCCAATAATTCCTGATATTCTTTCCGAACATCACTTTGCGCTGTAATTCCACCACCACTTTTGAAAATTAAACCGTCAGGTGTTTTTTCGATAAACCGAATTAATACCCCTGTATCCAAATTTTTACCATCAAAATATCCTGCAATTCCTGTATAAAAACCCCGTTCATAAATTTCAGCTTCCTCAATAATAGTCATTGTTTTGGGTTTGGGCGCACCCGAAATTGAACCCGCAGGCAATAGTTTTTGTAAAATTGTACCAATATCTTCGGCATAATTTGAAGACAATTTTCCTGTAATTTCAGAGCTAATTTGAAGTAAATTTTCACCCGAATCAGTTGAAATTTCATCTCCATATCGAAAACGTTTAACCCTTACATTTTCAGCTATTTGACTCAAATCATTTCGTAACAAATCGACAATTGTGGCGTGTTCAGCAAATTCTTTGGTGTCTTTCAAAATTTGTTCATAAGCATTTGGTAACGAACTTTTTATAGTGCCTTTCATAGGAAAAGTTCGAATCTTATTTTCTCGAATCTGAATAAACGTTTCAGGCGAAAAACAAACCCATTCTCCTCGAAACCAAACTTTATATTTGGCTTGTGTTTGATGGAAAATAGTCTTTAAATCAGCATTGATTTTTATGGATGTGGGAAAGGTTAAATTGACCAAATATGAGTTGCCATATCGCAAATGTTCTTGAACAATTTGAAAGGATTTTTCATAAGTCGAAAAGGAAACAGGAAATTTTTCAAGCCGAATTTCAGTGCTTTTCTTTCGGTAAAATTTTTGAATAGATTCTGTATTTCGAAAACCGTTAAAATCAAATAAAAGTTGATTGGGCTTGACTTCGGAAAGTGGAAATACGATAGGCATTTTTTGCTGAAAATCAATTAAGAAAACAAACGGAGTCTTCGTTTTCCCAAATTGATTCAGTCGCTCAAAAAAATCAAATGATGTGCGTTTCATGTATCTCAAAACTACCTTGCTTTAAAAAACGCCTCAAATTTAGAGGTTATTTTTGGTTCGCACTATCTTAATTCTATCGTATTTTTCTTTCGTGTATTTTCAATAAGTTTTTCTAAGAAAAATATATTCTATCAATAATATCCCCTTTAAAGTTTTCACCACTTCATTATAGGTTCATCTTTCCAAGCAATTAATCTAAAGTCTTCATAATGATTTGCATTTCCAATAGTATGTTTATCTCGGTGTCCTTCCCCAAGCCTTAATTTATGAATCATTCCTGTACAAGAAGCCACCCATAACGTTTTTTGGTCTTCAGAGATAGCTATCCCACCAATTGTCGAACCCAAAAAATGCCTCCATTTTAAGATTCCATTTTTATCAATGGCTTTGATATAACCATAAGCATCTCCCAAAATATAGTAATCCTCATAAGCAATTCCACAGTACACCCTCATATCATTGTCAATCGTTATATAAGTTGAGCTGTCTTCCCACGCTTCAATTTTTATTCCATCCAATTTATTCGCCTGAACAGCGATTGTCATTCCGTTATAAAAATGACAAGAATTTGTAATTAGCTGATTATCATCTTCTGAAAAAAGACAAAAGTGAGCATATGCAGATTGCGCTCCAATCTCTCCAATTTGACTCCCATTCATATCCAAAACTCTATGGTTTGAATTTTGGTCTCCTACTACGATAAATTCATTATTATTTGATATCGTTGCATTTTCCATAGCTATATTTGAATCCCACTCCTGATCTTCCAAGTCAGGCTCTGGATGAATCATAATTTCCTGATTTTCAGAGATTATATAAATACCTTCACTCGTAACTGACAAAATCTTTAACCCATCATTAAACGGAGTTAATTGAGTAATCCCAGTTCCCCTTTCATCTTTTATTTCAAATTCGGCAATTATTTCCCCTTGCCACCCTTTTGTGGTAATGATTTTATTTCCAATCTGAACGGCAAATATATTTCCTTTCTTTGCTTTACCAATCGCATCAATTGCTTCCTCCAGTTTTGTGACTTTATCTCCATCCAAGATATAGGCTTGTCTTTTTTGATAGGCTGTTCCTATTAGAAATACAATTTTCTCGTTTTCAATGAAATAAATCTGTTCAATTGTTTGTCCTTTTTTCTCAAAAAATTTTATCAAAGGAGCATGAGCAGGTGGAAAACTAAGCCTAAATTCTTTTACTTTATTTTCCAAATTTGCCTTTTGTAGAAGTGCAACTATTTCATCTCCTAAATGCGCTCTATTATCTTCAGGTTCTTTTCCTTCCCAATTTTCCCAGCCATTCTTTTCCCCAAACTCAACCATTTCATTAATTTCGG
Organism: Cytophagales bacterium UBA2561; assembly: GCA_002340355.1. Taxonomy (GTDB): domain Bacteria; phylum Bacteroidota; class Bacteroidia; order Cytophagales; family Thermoflexibacteraceae; genus UBA2561. The sequence goes on along the minus strand of DDLX01000015.1, from coordinate 13,177 downwards.
TAGCATACTTCTCCCCTTTAACATTCCACTCTTCTTGAATGCTATTTTTATTATTTTCGAAAAATTCTTTCATATTTTATGAATATTAATTCAATCGTTTTTATTCAGTTTGCTTTTTAATTTTGACTTACTTTGCTGAAATTCAGTATTATTTGGAATAATCGCTAAGGCTTGATTAAACATAACTAAGGCTTCTTGTTCTTGCCCCATTGCCCATTTGATCAACCCAATATTGTGCAAACAAAACGCATTTTTTTGATTGTATTTTAGGGCTTCATAACAATCATCCAAAGCAGGACGATAATTTTTGAGATGGTATTTTGCCCTTCCCCGATTGTTATAGGCATAACCAAATTGAGGATTTAATTTGATAGCTTTATCAAAATCTTGAACAGCTTCGGCATATTTTTGAAGTTTCATTTTCACAAATCCCCGATTATTATAATAATCAGCTTGTTTTGGATTGCGTTGAATTAAAGAATCATAATCTCGGAGAGCTTCCATATTTTTGCCTAATTTTCGATATGCCAACGCCCGATTTAAAAATACTTTTTCCTCCTTATTTCCCGACTGCATAAATTTAGTTAAATCGGCTATCGCTTCAGGATAATGTTTTAAAATTCGATTCAAAATTCCTCGATTCATGCGAGCCATAAGATCATTAGGCTCATTAGTCAAAATTGCTGAATAATCTTGATGAGCCTCTGGCAATTTTTCAGTTTGCATATAAATAAAAGCTCTTTTATGTAAAGCTCTGATATCCTTCGAGTTAATTTGAATTAATGTTGAATAATCTTGCAATGCTCCCTCTAACTGTTTATCCGCTAAAAATAATCTGGCTCTGGCATGAAGGGCAATTACATTTTTAGGTTGTAATTTCAAAACCATATTATAATCGGTGAGAGCTTCTGAAATTTTACCCCTATTTTGATACAAATTTGCCCGTTTCAGATAAGCTTGGACATATGTAGCATCCAATTGAATGGCTTTGTTATAGTCGGCAAGGGCTTCATCTGTTTTGCCCATACCTTGCAAAATTTCGCCTTTTTGGAGATAGGCTTGCTTAAAGTTTCTATTAATTCGAATAACCGTTTGATAGTCCTTTAAAGCTCTGAGATTCAATTTTAGCCCTTGCCAAGCAATGCCTCGATTAAAATAAACTTTGTAGTCTTGGCGGTCATATCGTTTAATAATTGTAGTGTAATGTTTGATAGCCTCTTGATATTCTTCCAGAGCTACATAGACATTCGCCGAATTGTAATGATATTTTTTATTTAACTTTTTTTTCTTGTCGTTTATTTTGGCATTTTCATAGTCATCAAGTGCCTGTTCATAATTGCCTAATCTTTCGTGAGCAATCCCCCGATTCATATAGACTTCAGCAATAGGCGTTTGTTTTAAGACTTGATTAAAATTAGTAATAGCTTGGGCGTAATGTCCTTTTTTGAAATAAGCCATTCCCTGCTCAAAGTAATATTTTTTATTCTGCCCGAATGCACTAAATGTGAGCCATAACACACAAAAAGTAAGCGTCATTTTTTTCATTGGATAATCGGATAAAAGCCATTTTTGAATTCATTTGTTACCAATAGTAACGACTGAAAACTACTAAAATTTTTGGCTCTTTTGCTAGTATTTTGTCTTTTTCTCCAATTTATCTAACTCTTCCCAAACCAGAGAAGCAGCTCCTAAAACAGCTACATTTTTATCTTGTAATCCAGATAAAATAAGTTTGATTTTATTTTGATAAATAGGTAATAAATTGATTTCCAAATGTTTTTGAGCAGGTTCAAGTAAATATTTTCCTGCCTTAGTCAATCCACCAAACAAAATAATTGCTTCAGGGCTTAAATGAGCTACAGTATTGGCAAGTGCCTCACCAAGAATCATCCCTGTATATTCATAAGTCGCAATCGCAACGGGATCTCCCCGTAATGCCGCTTGAGTCACCATCACACCCGTCAAGTGATTGAAACTAATATCTCGTAATTCGCTCGGTTCAACCATATCTGCCATCATCTTGAAGGCTGTTCGTTTCAAACCCGTTACCGAAACATAACTTTCTAACACCCCTCTGCGCCCAAATCCACCGATCCGATGCCGACCATGTACTAAAGTATGTCCAATTTCACCTGCAAAACCATCTGCCCCATAAACCAATTGTCCATTAACCACGATTCCACTTCCCAGACCTGTGCCCAGTGTAATCATAACAAAGTTTTGCATATTTTGAGCAATACCATAACGCATTTCCCCAATTGCCGCCGCATTTGCATCATTAGTTATGAAAACAGGTAAATCATATATGTCTTGTATTAATTTTCGCAAAGGAACAATTCCTTTCCAACCTAAATTAGGGGCTTTTTCGATATTTCCTGAATAAAAATTAGCGTTAGGCGCACCGATACCAATTCCTTTAATAGCAGTTGTTCCGATTTCATTTATCAAACCATCCAAATTACTTTGGAGACGTTCCAAAAAAGAATCAATTGGTTCTTCGGATTTAGTAGGCATGGCATTTTCACCCATAACTTCACCCATTCGATTAACCAAACCATATTTTGTAAATGTTCCTCCGATATCAATACCAATTACAATATCTGTTTCCATAGATTTTTTGTAAGATTTTCTATTTATAATAAGACAAAATTTAGGTTTTTTTCAGGAAAGCAATAAAAAGGAAACAATAAGATGATTCTTAGAAAGCAAACAGAGAATTATTCACTTATCAATTTTTGAACTATCTTTTGGTTTTTTTCGGAGAGTTCTTGGGGTAGTGGTTGGATTTCTTGTAGAATTTCAACTAAACAATTAATTTTTCCATCTAGAGTAGCAAATTTATTAATTAATGCTGTTTTTTGGTGATTGACTAAACAGTACCCCGCCTGAAAGTTTCCTTTTTCATAACGTACTTCATAGCCAATTTCTTCGAAGATAGCTTCTAGTTTTTTGAGTTTACTTTTCGTATTTTTCATCTCACGTATTATTATAACAAACTTTGCCAAAGCTCAGTACCCTGACAAAGTTAGCACTTTTTAAGCAGTCATATCATTAACTACTTCAACCAATCGGTCAAAATTGAGTGGCTTTTGAAGATATTCGTTAATTCCTACTTCTTTAAAATCTTCCATACTGTAATTCTTGGCATTTCCTGTAATTGCCACAATCGGAATTTGAGCCAATTTTTCGTCTTGCATTGACCGAATTCGCCGAGCGCATTCCATACCATCCATTACGGGCATATTGATATCGAGTAACAAAATATCGTAATTTTGTTTTTGAAGTTTGTCTAAAACCTGTTTTCCATTCTTTACCGAAGTAATTTCATAATTTTGAAACTGGAGAACTTTTTTGGTAATATTCTGAATGACCGAACTGTCTTCGGCAACCAGCACTTTTTTTGATGTAGCCATAATGTCAAATTTAGTTAGTGAGTATCAATAGTATGATTTGGACAATTTTTTTGACTTACTGCAATTTCAATGATACAAAATAAAAGTAAAGAAACCCAATTTAAGTTTCGGTTTTTTGAAATGAAGTCAAAATTTCAACGTAAAAAACTACATTTAGGTACTTGATAACTTGGTTTCCTTAAAAAATCCTACATTTTTATCCATATCAAAAGGAATATTCTATTTTTATTGATAAATTTATAAAAGCATAATTATACAATTTATCGCAATTTCTCAACGCACTTCATAGACTAATGGAACACGATACATTTTTAACGATTGAAACCACTTCTCAAGGGATTTACAAAGAAAAAGGCAGCAAATTTTTAGCTTTTGCTTATCCCGTTCGTACACTTGAAGAAGTCAAAAATCACCTCCAAAATTTGCGAAAAACTTATTATGATGCTCGGCATTGGTGTTATGCCTATATTTTAGGAAAAGACAAAGGTCAATATCGAGCTAATGATGACGGTGAACCTTCAGGAAGTGCTGGCTTACCCATTTTAGGACAATTAAAATCCAAAAATGTAACCAATGTTCTAGTGATTGTGGTACGTTATTTCGGTGGAACAAAACTTGGTGTGAGTGGCTTGATTCATGCTTATAAAACTGTAACTGCTGAGGCTCTTGAAAATGCTTCAATCATAGAAGAAATTGTGCAAGATGAAGTTACATTTACTTTTGAATATTTACAAATGAATGATGTCATGAAACTAATCAAAGAGTATCAATTAAATATAAAAAATCAAAAATTCGATAATCAATGTGAAATGACCATTTGGGTACGTCAAAAACTAACCACAGAGATCCGTTCGAAACTTCAAAAAATTCCCCATATACAAATTCTAAATGTCGAATAAAAAATGCAAAGTCAGTCAATTAGAAAACCTTTGAAGAATTATCCTCAAAAATATATTTTATGCTTTATCTCTTTTTTTTGGGGCTGTATGGTACTACCAACATTTGCCCAAAATAAACCGCTAACTACCGAAGAAATTCTCAAAACAGACAGTACGGACGGATTTATTCGAGAACGATTAGATTCATTAGCAGAATTATTACATGAAATGAACGCTAAATTCTTCAAGAAAAATAAAGTTTTGACAGTTGCCTTGAAAGAAGCACCGCCTTTTATTCTCAAAAAAGGCTCTCGTTATGAAGGAGTTAGTATTGATCTATGGGAAGAAATTGCCACAAAATTGGGAATCCAATTTAAATACAAAGAATTTCCTGATATGATTTCAATTACCCAAGCAGTCCGACAAGATAAAGTAGATATTTGTATTAGTCCCTTAACAGTTACAGGTGATAGGATCAAAGATTTTAAATTCTCTCAACCTTTTTATATAGCTGATTTAGTTTTAACGGTCAAAGACAAACCTTCTAATGAATTTGCAGTAGTGCGCCATATTTTATTGAATACCATTCAACCCATGCTCTTATTAGTTGGAACAACAGTACTTTTCGGATTATTAATTTGGTTGATTGAACGAAACAAAAATCCTGATTTTCAGAAAGATGGTATGGGTTTTATGGATGGAGTTTGGTGGTCAGCCGTAACCATAACTACGGTCGGATATGGTGATAAAGCCCCCAGAACTCCTTTAGGAAAATTTGTAGCTCTAATTTGGATGTTCTGGGCAGTTTTTATTATTTCAAGTTTTACGGCAAAAATGTCTTCAGCCATGACCGTAGACGCCATCGAATCCGAGTTAAATCATTTACAGAATTTGGGACAACAAAAATTAGGTTCTGTAACTGGCTCAAGTAGTGAAGATTTTATGAATCACTACCATTATCATTATAAAGCGTATTCCTCGCCACTAGAAGGACTTCGAGCTTTACAACATGATGAAATTGAGGGGTTTGTATATGATGAACCTATTTGTAACTATCTGATTCAAGCCTACGGAATGGGAATAGATTTGAAAATTGTCCCAAGAGCTTTAAGTAAGGAATATTATAGCTTCTCCGTCCCAAAACGCAATGCAGGACTTTTAGAGGTTGTCAATCCATTATTAGTAGAAATTATTGACGATGTATCATGGAAAGCTGAGTTATATCGATACGATTTAAAATAAAATTTTGCTTCAAAACCACATCTAAAAAACATGACTTTTCGCGAAATTATTCGGTATTGGGCTTATTTTCTGTTAGTTATCGGTGGAATCGGTTTTAGTAGTGGCTATTTGGCTTCACGTGGTTTTCTAGACGATATTATTCGAGAATTTCCACTTGCCCCAACGGGAGTTACAGTCAATCAACAAGAAAATATTTTTGTGGCATTAGAATTTTATGGAATGATTCAGGTTTATAATCGAAATGGACGATTTAAAACCAGTTTTCGAGTACCAAATGCTAATGGGCAAGCCTTTCGGATGCGCCCTGAGAAAAATGGAAACTTGACTGTTGCCGTACAAAAAACATCTGCAATTCACACATTTAATGCTGATGGTGAATTAATTCAGACTCGTAAAGATCAAGTTTTAGCTTTTGAGAAATTCCCTGAAAATCAAGAAATTATTTTACCTAATCAGATACGGTATTTTATCTCTTCAGGTATTTTTTATCCTGAAATTCAACGCCAAAAATTAGAATCTACTGATAAACAAGCCCAAACCGTCGTTCGAATTCCAGACCATCTACGCCTTTTCAAAGGAGGGTTTCCTGCATGGTTATTTTGGTTTTTTGGAGTTATCTTATTGGCATTCAGCACAAAAGAATTTTCTCAAAAATTATTTCAATCTAAACCTGCTACGGCTCACATCAAACAAACTAAAAATCAAACTACTATCACGATCTTACAAGATATAGATGGACATTTCGCAGAAGCTGCTACTCTTGTTTTTTTTACAGCACTTTGGATTTATGGTGGTTATTTGGTACTAAATCATGCTTTTTTAGTTAATTTTACACTTATTCGCACATTCTTCTATTTTGTATTAGGCGCAATTTGGTTGATAGGGCTACGTCAAATTTTAGTCGGAATTCTTTGGTTATCAGATGGTAAAGAAACCATTTTTATTAATACAAAAAATATGAAAATTAGCCGAGAAGCCATTTTTTTAAGAAATACAAAAACTTTTTTACCTGATCTCATTTCAGATATTATGATCCTTCCACCTCCTCAAAGTGTTTCTCAACATTCTTCGAGATCAAGTAATGACCAAAGTGGCGGACAAATTCGCTTTCGTTACCAAAGACGCTATTATCAATTTGGTAAAAATCTCACTTACAAAGATTTAAAACTAATTTTTACTACCCTCAAAAGGGCTAAACCATTAAAGCCTATTCATTTTAAAGCATCTCAAAGACCTTCTTTCTGGAAGCAATTTTGGGACTATATGGTTCATCCAAAGTAGAGTTAAACTTTTCAAAAAACTATTTTGTATCAAATATCTTTTAAAGATTGAGAATAATAAAATTCAAATAGTATTTAAAAAAGTACTATCATTATCTTTTTTCAATTTCAAGGCTTGACATTAAAGTTTTATCTTTCAATGTATCTACTAAAATTTTTATGGAATCTAAACGGGGTAATTTTTCGAGTGGCTTGAAATTTTTCCAGCATCCTGTTTCTAATTTTACGCCATACATTTCTAAAATTCGTTTGGTATCTTCATCTGCTTGGCGCATTAGTTTTCTATCATTTGCTGTTAAATATTTCATTTCTTTTGGTATTCTATCCAATTGATTTATAGAGTCTTGATTTAAGTGAATGACCGCAGACGGTAAGACAATATAACGTCTTCTTTTTTCAGCTTGTCCCTTAAAAAGCCATGTTGGAAGATATTCTGCTTCTAATCGAATTTTACCTGTATTTTTGTTTTTAGTCAAATGAAAAGTTACAATAACACCTGCATCAGAATAGCGCCAACGTTGATTAGAATAAAAGTTCCCCAAAGAATAAGCTACAAATGCTGTATCTAATCCTATTTTAGTATTTTTCTTAGAAATTTGTTGAAATGGCTGTAAACAATGTGGATGATGTCCAATGATAATATCAGCTCCTTGTTGAACGGCATAATTTGTCATATTTTTCTGATAAACAGAGGGTTCTTTTTGATATTCATGCCCCCAATGAAAATTAATCATAACAATTTCTGCTCCTTTTTTTCGAGCTTGTTGAATGTCTTTTTGAACCGTAGCTGAATCAATAAAATTAAGCAAATATTTCTTACCACTTGGATAACCTTGATTTGAAAATTCGGTATATGCCATAATTGCCAACTTAATTCCATTCCGTTCAAAAATCCGAATTGAATCACGATCAGGCAAATTTTGGAATGTTCCAATCGATACTAAATTTCTGTTTTTCAGCTCTTTTAAGGTTCTTTTAATTCCTTCTTCACCTTGGTCAAGGGAGTGATTATTTGAGGTAATTATAATATCAAAACCTGCTGATTTAATTCCATCAGCATAAGCATTTGGCGTATTAAAAGCTGGATAACCACCATAATTTTTCGTCTTTCCTGCTAAAACTGTTTCTAGATTTCCTGTTGCAATATCTGCTCTTGAAATATACTCTCGAACCACATCATAAACAGGAGCAAAATTATATGTCCCATCTGGCTGATAAGCATACTGATATTGTGTAGAATGACACATTAAATCACCAACAGATGAGATAGTTAGATGAGTAAGGCTATCGGTAGGTGGCTCAATTTGAGTTTTATTTTCTGTGATTTCTTCCTCATTTTTTTGTGAATTAGGTAGGCAGGCATTTAAACCAAATAAAAAATGAAATAAGCTCAATAAAATACCTGTAAAATAATATTTTTTCATATTAGAATTAGTGTAACACATCTCATAAAAATATCAACCTCTACTTTAAATGCAATTTTAATTAAACCGAATTGATTTGATAGGAGTAATACGTGAAATGATAGTTACAGGGACAAATGTTACCAAGGCAATAACGAAAACTAACAAAATGTTCACTCCTATAACTGCCTCCCAATCCCACGAAATTGGGACAAATGAAATATAGTAATATTCGGGATTAAGTGGTAATATATGAAACTCTTTTTGAATAAATCCAAATCCTAAACCCAAAGTATTTCCCCAAAAGATTCCTTTCAAAGCCATTCGTAACCCATTGAAAATAAATATTTTTTTAATTTGTCGATTAGTTGCTCCAAGTGCCTTTAAAACACCAATCATTTGAGTTCGCTCCATAACTAAAATCAACAAAATAGAAGCCGTATTAAAACAAGCCACTACCAAAATTACTCCTAAAATAACGTACACATTTCGGTTAAGCATCGTAAACCAGTCAAAAAAATGAACAAATTCATCCTTGACTGTTCCTAACTGCATATCATAATCAATATATTCCAACATCTCCTTAGTTGCTACATCCAATAAATCAAAATCATGCAAATAGACTTCATAGCCACCCACCAAACTATCTCCCCAATTATTCAAGCGTTGAATCAGGCGATTATCGGCAAAAATTAGTAAGTGGTCAAAATCTTCAATACCAGTCTGATAAATACCAGAAATTGTCATTTTTCTAGCTCGAATCCGATTTTGAATGAAAAAAATTACAGCTTCATCTCCTACTTTAAGGTGTAATTTATCCGCAATATGCTGGCTAATAATAATTTCTTTAGCATAATTTTTTCCAGTCAAACGAGGCAATTTACCTGTGACCATATTCGGCTTAAATCGTAGAGAATCAAAGTTTTTCGTAATCCCTTTGACCAAAATCCCCATCACATCTTCCGAGGTTCGGAGCAGAGCAGGTTTTTGGGAATATCCCTGAATATGTGCAATTTCTGAAAGAGGGGGATTTTGATAAAGAGGACGTTCTACCGAAAGGGGTAAATTTTCATATGAATTATTGGAGTCATATTTAACAACTTCAATATGTCCCGTAAAACTGAAAATTTTCTGTAAGATTTCTTCTTTAAATCCTCGAAAAATCATAAACGAAACCAACATTGTTGCCAATCCAATCGCAATGCTACCAATGGCAATTCGAGAGACAATAACCGAAAAACCGCTTAATCCGTCCGAAGCGATACGTTGAGCAATAAATTGAGAAACGTTTTTGATAATTTGATATTTTTTAAAGAATAGATATTTTTCTAATTGTTAAATAAATAGTGTACTAATAGATTCGTGATCATAAATTTTATGAATTGCTTTCGCAAAGATATCAGCGACCGAAAGTACCTTAATTTTGGATGATTCTTGTTTCAGAGGAATCGTATCTGTAACTACTAATTCTTCTAATTCAGAATTTTCGATATTTTCATATGCCTTTCCTGAAAGAATAGGGTGAGTACAAACTGCACGCACACTTTTTGCTCCTTTTTCTTTCAATAAGCCTGCCGCCCGACAAAGTGTACCTGCCGTATCAATCATATCATCAATCAAGACAACATCTGCATCTTCCACATTTCCAATTACTTGCATAGATGCAATTTCATTAGCTCGTTTTCGATGTTTATCACAAATAACCATATCAGCTTTAAAGTATTTTGCCATTGTTCTCGTTCGCGCCACACCTCCCATATCAGGAGAAGCAAACAAAAGCGGTAGATTTAGACTCTTGAGATAGGGTACAAAAACAACCGAAGCCGTTAGGTGGTCAAGTGGAATATCAAAAAAACCTTGAATCTGTCCAGCGTGCAAATCACAGGTAATAATACGGTCTGCACCTGCCGCAGAAATAATATTTGCCACCAATTTCGAAGCAATACTTACGCGAGGTTGGTCTTTGCGGTCTTGTCGAGCATAGCCAAAATAAGGACAAACCACCGTTACATAACCTGCTGAAGCTCGTTTAGCCGCATCAATCATAAGGAGTAATTCCATCAAATTATCAGATGGTGCGCTAGTTGATTGAATCAAAAAAATATGGTCGCCTCGAATAGATTCTTGATAAGCTAACCACATTTCACCATCACTAAATCGCTTGAAATCCATTGCCCCCAAATGCTTTCCATAGGCAAATGCAATTTTCTCAGCAAGCACTTTTGAGCCTGTTCCTGCAAATAATTTTACCGAAGCCATAGTTTAATTATGAATTATATTAATGTTATAGTTCAAATGAAGTCCAAAAACAGGAGTAAAATTAGCCATTTTTTCTGAACCCTTGCCCAACTTCTTATTTTCGCACAAAGGTTTACTGTTTTGGCAATATTCCGAAATTTTAGATACAAAAAATTTTCAATCAACTTTTTTTAGGAATCCTTCGGGACGGTTTGTATCTTGCCTACAAAGTAAACTTTTCAATTGACTTTTAAAACCCAAGTTGTCATGAATTTTGAATTGACAGAAGAGCAAATCGCTGTACGGGATGCCGCACGAGAATTTGCACAAATGGAGTTATTACCCGGGGTTATTGAGCGTGATACTCATCAAAGATTTCCTGCTGAGCAAATCAAGAAAATGGGAGAACTCGGCTTTATGGGCATGATGGTTTCACCTGAATATGGTGGAAGTGGAATGGACACTATTTCGTATGTTCTAGCGATGGAAGAGTTCTCAAAAGTCGATGCTTCTGCTTCGGTTTGTATGTCTGTTAATAACTCTCTATTTTGTTGGGGATTAGAAACTTATGGTACAGAAGAACAAAAGCAAAAGTACCTCATTCCTGTTGCTACAGGCGAAATTAACGGGGCATTTTGTTTATCTGAACCCGAAGCGGGAAGTGATGCGACTTCACAACGCACAACTGCTGAAGATATGGGTGATTATTATCTAGTAAATGGAACAAAAAACTGGATTACAAACGGTAATTCAGCTTCAGTCTATTTGGTAATTGCTCAAACACATCCTGAAAAGAAACATAAAGGAATTAATTGCCTAATTGTAGAACGGGATATGGAAGGCTTTGTGGTTGGAAAAAAAGAAGACAAAATGGGGATTCGAGGTTCGGATACTCATTCATTAATGTTTACGGATGTAAAAGTTCCAAAGGAAAACCGAATTGGAAATGATGGTTTTGGTTTTAAATTCGCCATGAGTACACTTAATGGTGGTCGTATTGGTATTGCGGCACAAGCTTTAGGAATTGCTTCAGGAGCTTACGAATTAGCCGTTAAGTATTCTAAAGAACGTAAAGCATTTGGTACAGAAATCGCTAATCATCAGGCAATAGCCTTTAAATTAGCTGATATGGCAACTCAAATTGAGGCTGCTCGATTAGTTGTTTTACAATCGGCTTGGCTTAAAGACCAAGGCAAAGATTACTCAAAAATGAGTGCAATGGCAAAACTATATGCTGCTGAAGTAGCCATGAATGTTACTACTGAAGCCGTCCAAGTACATGGTGGTTATGGTTATGTAAAGGAATACCATGTGGAACGTTTGATGCGAGATGCTAAAATCACTCAAATTTATGAGGGGACATCTGAGATCCAAAAAATTGTGATTTCTCGTTCAGTCTTAAAAGAGTTATAAGGGTATAATTTTCACAATCAATCTCGTTAATATATTAACAAAAATAATCTGTCAATTTATTTCACTATAGATAAATTGGACAGGTTTTTTTATTGTTTAGTATTATTTCGAAAAAGGGGGGATAAAAAAGAAAACCCCTTTCTTTTGGGAAAGGGGTTAGGATTGAATCGGCAGCGTCTTACTCTTCTACGTGTGAAGGTAGTACCATCAGCGCAGTGGGGCTTAACGACTCTGTTCGGAAAGGAAAGAGGTGAACACCCACGCTATTGCCACCGTAAAATTTTTACATATTTTTTATAGTGCTTTGAATAAAGTTGTAATAAGTCTTTTAACTTGTAAGCTTTTGGGGAATTAGTACGGCTCAGCTTCGTCCTCTCAGACGCTACACCTACCGCCTATCAACGTTGTCATCTCCAACGCCCCTTATATGGAAGTCTCATCTTAGCAGTGGTTTCGCACTTAGATGCTTTCAGTGCTTCTCCAGTCCAAGCGTAGCTACTCTGCTGTGCCTGCGGCAAGACAACAGATACACCAGCGGCTTGTCCCACTCGGTCCTCTCGTACTAAAGTTAGCGTGCTTCAAACTTCCTACGCCCACCGCAGATAGGGACCGAACTGTCTCACGACGTTCTGAACCCAGCTCGCGTGCCACTTTAATGGGCGAACAGCCCAACCCTTGGGACCTTCTCCAGCCCCAGGAGGTGACGAGCCGACATCGAGGTGCCAAACCTCCCCGTCGATATGAGCTCTTGGGGGAGATCAGCCTGTTATCCCCGGAGTACCTTTTATCCTTTGAGCGATAGCCCGTCCATACAGAACTACCGGATCACTATGTCCTGCTTTCGCACCTGCTCGACTTGTTAGTCTCTCAGTCAAGCTCCCTTATACCATTGCATTCTTCGGACGATTACCGACCGTCCTGAGGGAACCTTGGAAAGCCTCCGTTACATTTTTGGAGGCGACCACCCCAGTCAAACTACCTACCAAACCATGTCCCCTAAGAAAGGGTTAGAGTACACCTATCAGAAGGGTGGTATTTCAACAACGACTCCAAGATGCCCAAAGACACCCCTTCATAGTCTCCCACCTATCCTACGCATCCAATAGGCGTAAACAAGGTTAAGCTGTAGTAAAGGTTCACGGGGTCTTTCCGTCCCGCGGCGGGTATCCGGCATCTTCACCGGAACTACAATTTCACCGAGCTCATGGCTGAGACAGTATCCAAATCGTTACACCATTCGTGCAGGTCGGAACTTACCCGACAAGGAATTTCGCTACCTTAGGACCGTTATAGTTACGGCCGCCGTTTAC
>DDLX01000002.1 GCA_002340355.1 Cytophagales bacterium UBA2561 | reverse complement strand
TTTTTAATTCCTCATTTTCAGTTTTTAAGGTTTCTAATTCAGTCTGTAAGATTTCATAATTTTTACGACTGACCGTATCAACTAACTGCCCTTTGATTTCTTCGGATTGTCCAATCAAATAAAAATAATTAATTCCATTTTCGATTAAATATTGTCCATAATCCCAGTTTGGACGCTCCGATTTTCCAGACTCAAAACGGTTAATCGCAGTACTGGTAAGTCCTATTTTTTTAGCAACAGCATTTTGAGAAATTCCTAAAAATTTACGGGCTTTTTTAAAACGCTCTTGAACAATATTCATATTTTTTTGACTTTATCAAATATAATCAGAATTATGCTTTAAGTTTTAATATTGATAATATGATTTAAATCATAATTTTAGTAATTTTGCCTCAATGAAATGAAGTTCAAAAATCCTTCTTTGACAAAGTATTAGCTTTGTTGATGAGGGCACAAAATCATATTTCCAATGACCAACAAAGGTAATGAAACGAAATTTATCTTAAAAGGTAAATTATCGGAAGAGCTTGCAGAAATGTATTTGCAAATTAATACTCCTTCTAATCAAGATCTTAGAAAATTGAAAGATGAATTGACTGACAGCAGTTTAGAATTATTATGCAATTTACATTATATGGAAGAGCCATTGATGAAAGACTTTTTGACTGCTTTGTTGCAAGTTCGAGGCATTCTTTCGGTTTTGGAAGTGAAAAATATAGAAAAATTTAATGAAAATAAATTGACTAAAAAAACTCCCAGAATGATGTAGTATTTTTTAGTAGCCTACTAAAAATGCTTTATGAAATTATTAAAAAACCTTTGTTCATTGAGCTAAAAACCCATTTTTCCGTAGCGTAGGGTTACGCTACGGAAAAATTAAATTTGATTTAAATGATAATCAATAATTTTTCAGTTTAGGGTTCATTTTTTCAACATCTGAATAATTTCGGCATAGGTTTCCAATTTCTGAGCTAATTGGTCAAATTCTGCACGACTAACCGTTTCTTCGAGTTGTTTTTTTAATTCCTCATTTTCAGTTTTTAAGGTTTCTAATTCAGTCTGTAAAACTTCGTAATTTTTACGACTGACCGTATCAACTAATTGCCCTTTGATTTCTTCAGATTGTCCAATCAAATAAAAATAATTAATTCCATTTTCAACCAAAAACTTGGTGTAAATCCAACTTGGATTATTAACTTCACCATTTTCAAGTTTACCAATAGAAGCATGAGTAACTCCCACAAGCTCAGCTACCTTTCGTTGTGTAAGTTTTAAATATTTTCGGGCAGTTTTATAAGCTTTAACTATTTTTATATCCACAAATTTAATCCATTTTTCTTTTTGTAAAATATTTTTACCAAAATTTTTGTAAACTATATTTTGATTTTAGTAATTTTGCCTCAATGAAATGAAGTTCAAAAATCCTTTTTTGACAAAGTATTAGCTTTGTTGATAAGGGCAAAAAATCATATTTCCAATGATCAACAAAGGTAATGAAACGAAATTTATCTTAAAAGGTAAATTATCGGAACGACTTGCAGAAATGTATTTGCAAATTAATACTCCTTCTGATCAAGATCTTAGAAAATTGAAAGATGAATTAACCGATAGCAGTTTAGAGTTATTATGTAATTTACATTATATGGAAGAACCATTGATGAAAGACTTTTTGACTGCTTTGTTGCAAGTTCGAGGCATTCTTTCGGTTTTGGAAGTGGAGAATATGGAAAAATTTAATGAAAATAAATTGACTGGAAAGACTCCGAAAATGGTGTAGTATTTTTTCACTCTACCCTACCAAAATTTTATTTATTTGTAAATTATTGATTATCAGTTATATTAGACCAAATTTGATTTTTCCGTAGCGGTGGGTTTGCAAACCCACCGCTACGGAAAAATGGCTTTTTAGCCCTATAAATAAAGATTGTTAAATAATTCTAATGCTAATATATTTTGTAAATCATTTTTAGTAGGGTAGAGTAGTATTTTTTATGCACACAAATACTTATATTTGAATATTTGTCTGTAATTAAAAAATAAAATCTATGGAATTAGGATTAGTACTCTCGTTTTTAGGTGCATCTATTATCTTATCATTGATGCCTGGACCAGATAATATTTTTGTATTAACAGAAAGTTTAACTAAGGGACAAAGAAATGGTATTGCTATTTCGATGGGGCTTGGATGTGGTGTACTTATTCATACACTTGCCGCAGCAACGGGATTATCATTAATTATACAAAAATCAGCAATTGCCTTTTCAATCATTAAGTATTTGGGAGCTGTATATCTTTTGTACTTGGCTTATCAGGCTTATAACGAAAAGAAGCCTGTTTTGGATTTCAAATCGGATAGTAATACTCCAAAAACGAAATTCTTTTTTCTAATCCGAAAAGGTTTTTTGATGAATGTATTGAACCCAAAAGTTTCCTTGTTTTTTATTGCCTTCTTGCCTCAATTCGTCAGTCCAGATGGTTTCCACGTCACTATCCAAATGATTTTGCTTGGATTGATTTTTATGGTTCAAGCCATTGTCGTATTTAGTTTAATAGCCATTCTCTCAGGAAAATTGACGGTTTATGTCAATAGTCCAAAGTTTTGGGATGCTACAAAGTGGGGGAAAATCATTGTTTTATCTTTACTGGGAGTGAGCTTAGCACTATCCAAAAAATAAACCAAAAAGGTGTATAGTGTATATTCTGTACATCATACACCAACCTTTTTCTTATATTTTCTAAATAATGTACTGAATAAATTATTAGTATTCTGCCTACAATTCATTTTTTCAACATCCGAATAATTTCGGCATAAGTTTCCAACTTTTGGGCTAATTGGTCAAATTCTGTAAGGCTCACAGTCTGTTGTTGCTTTAATGCTTTATTAGCTATTTTCAGAGGCTTTTCTTATATCATAAATTTCTATTTTAAGTCTATTAACTTCGTCTTGAAGCATCTCTATTTCTTTGTCTTTTTGCTTCAACTTAGTGTATTCCCCAAGAAAAATATCTCCTTCGTTAGATATTATATAATTCAAGTTCACAATATTAAACTTCTCCTTTAGTTTGTATAAAGTCTGAAGACTCACGAACTTTTGATTATTCTTTATGTTCGACACCATTTGTTTAGAAATCCCAATAGTATCCGATATTTGGGCATGAGTATTGTAATCATTATGGATACTTATTAGCTTATCCAGAACTTCAATAAACCTTTTAGAAGCTCCTTTTTTAAAGTTATTTTCTTTTTGATTACTTTTATCCATAATTTTTTACACTGAAAAATTTGCAGGTAATCGTTTGGATTGCTCTCTCTGCATTAGAAATACTTTTGTTTTATGATTATGTCTTTTTTAGTGCAATTTTTGAGTAATCCTGATTTTCATTCACTTATTCTATTGAGCAATCGCATTAATTCTGTTCTATCTTTCTCAAGCTCTTTAATTTGTTTAGCCATTTTTTCTATTTGGTGTTTTTGTCTCTCAAACTCTTGACAGTTATCACATCCTACTGTTTTTACATTCTCTTTTATGCTTTGCGTATCCGCTTCTGATGGCTTTTTTTTGTCAGATATGTATATTATATCTGACCATCCCATAAGCCAATCTAGTGATATATTGTTTTTATGTAAAATTTCAATATATCTTTTTGGTATATTTTTTGCACCTTCTTTTTCTAAACGAGAAATATTGCTTTGCTCCATATTAATGGTCTCACCAAGTTGCTTTTGGGTCATCTTGAGATGCTTTTCTCTTAGTTCCTTAAGCCTTTCTTTATCAAAGTTCATGAAATCTATTTAAAATATATATGTTTTTAGTATTTTTATGTAAAAATTTACATATATTTGTATGTCATTTTACATGAAAATAGTTTTTCAGGCAAAAAACCATATTTCTAATGATCAACAAAGATAATGAAACGAAA
>DDLX01000011.1 GCA_002340355.1 Cytophagales bacterium UBA2561 | reverse complement strand
GTAGATGTAAGAGGTGTTATTTCGTATTAAATCCAAAAGAAAGCCCAAACCGAACACCATCTCGATTCGGAATCACATACGCATTGAAAGGAACATTCAATCGTCCTGATTTGAATGATTTGCCAAGGGCAAAAACAAATCCTGGATAAATTTCATGATCTCCTCGACTATCTAAGCGAGACTCAATTCGATGAATATCAGGGTCAAAGTTATGCGTATCTGATTCCAGAAACCATTCATCATCTACATAGTAACCATCTGCAATTTTTGCTGCACTCACTGTAGGACCAAAAGCAAATTCCCAACCATTTTTATTACTTCGGAAACCATTCAGAATTGTTAAACTTGGAATAAAAAGCCCCTGTTCTACTCCCGTTATCATTGGAATAAACTCAAACAATGCCTGAAAATTTCCATCATTAATATACTGTTTCTCAAATTGATAACCAAATTGAAACATCGCAGGAAAATTAGAATCATAGCCTCCATTGTATTCTTTTTGTTGTAAAATTTTCCATGTTTCACCCGTAAAAACAGTAAATCCCATTCGAGGACCATTTAAACGCAAAATATCTACATTAGGCGTATTGACTGCATTGGCATAATCATATTTTTTGGTCAATTTAGTCAATAATTCGGGATCGTTGGAGCGTCCAAAAAATTCTCGAACGCTTACTTGTAGCATTAATCCGACCTGAGCAGGAATCGAAATAAATTCTCGAATCAAAGTTTTCTCAATCGTTTGCGTTTTGATATCAATAAGGCGCAAAGTGACGGTCATGGTTTCTGAAAAGTTTTCAATACTTCCTGTCAGCATTTTGTCCGCCTTCAGAATGTTAGCCACTTCGGTTAAACATAATTTTCCATAACAACCATTAATATCGAAGGAATCCTTTTTGATAAGGTACATCACATCGTACTTATCCATGACTTCAAAAGTGTCTATTTTCTCTAGTTCACGGCGTACTACATTTCCTGCTTGGACATGGCTACCATAAAGTCCTTGCATATCAATATTTAAGACCGCAACTACAGGACGTTTAGCTTGTGAGGTATTTTGTTGAGCTTCCAACACCTGAACGAAACTTAGGGCAATAAAGATAAAACCCAAAACATATTTTTTCATATTGAATAAAGACAAAAATAGGAGAATTATTTTGATGAATAATATTAGTTCTTGTAGCGAAAAAAGAGGAGGGAAGTTTTAAGTATTTTCTAAAAATACGGATATTTAAAACTAAATGTTTTTATTGTTAATATTTTGATAATCAAGTTTTTATCTATAAAAATACGTTCTTTTATTTATGCTTACTCAACTTTAATTGACAAATTCCTTTGGTTTTAAAAATCTGATGAATTTAAGACTTTATGAATAGTCAATATTTTATAAAACAAGACTTAACTATTGGCTGTGTTCTTGAATAACTGAATTTATTTGTTTCATAAAAAAACATAATAATCTCTAATAACTAAAAAACTGAAAACCAAATCATTTGAATGATTTTAGGATTTTATCAGCCCATCATCCCAAAAATGGATTGACATTATTCCTAAAAATAAGTATCTTTACCCCACTTTAACCCCTTAGAATCTATATAATGTATAAAATTAAAGTTCAAGAAAACGAATACGAAGCCACACAAGACGGTGGGCAACTTAGTATCAATGGTGAAACACTGGATTGGGATTTAGCTCAACTTTCGGAGGGTCGTTTCCATGCCTTGTATAAAAATCAATCTTTTGATTTGGAGGTTGAACAAGCTGATTATGCTACTAAAACTTTCAAAATCAAGGTGAATGGACAATCTTTGACACTTACCGCCCAAGATAGTCTGGATTTATTGTTGAACAAACTCGGAATGAGTGATGCACTGACACAAGCCGTCAAAGATGTGCCAGCCCCAATGCCTGGATTGATTTTGGATATTCTCGTCAAGGAAGGGGACGAGGTACAAAAAGGTGATAAATTGCTGATTTTGGAAGCGATGAAAATGGAAAATGTGGTAAAATCCCCTGGAGATGGAACCGTAACTGCTATTAGTGTCACCAAAGGGCAGAATGTAGATAAAGGAGATGTACTAATTAAATTCTAATACCTACTAACTCTGTAAGGAGTTTGATTACTTACAGAGTTTTACTTTTGTCTTATACCAGTAAAGTTACTTTGAAAAATTATGCGCTATTTATGGCGTGCCGTATGGATTTTTCTATTTATTAACCCGCTGATAAGCACGGCACAAAAACCAAAGTCAGCCGATTTAGATGTATTCCTTCAAGAACTTTTTGCGAACCAAGATGAGGACATAAACTACGAAGAAATTTACGAGAATTTTTATGCACTTGTTGCTGACCCTATCCCACTTAATCGAGCTGAAAAATCCGATTTACAAAAATTATATATTCTTACTGACCGCCAAATTTCAAACTTTTTTGCCTACCAATCCAAAAACGGAAAACTACTTTCGATTTATGAACTTCAAGCCATTCCTGAATGGGATTTAGGAACCATTTTCAAGATTTTACCATTTGTACAAATTCGAGAAACTGACTTTAGTGCCGATAATCGTACACTTTGGCAACGCATTCGAGCTGAAAAGAATAATTATGTGTTATGGCGTTGGGAACGAACATTAGAAACCAAAAGAGGATTTACAAATGAGCCTAAAAACCCGTATTTGGGTTCACCTTATCGAATGTTCATGCGTCTTCGGATGAGTCATACCAGAGATTTTAGTTTAGATTTCCGAGTAGAAAAAGATGCAGGTGAACCTTTTACAATTAACTCAAAATCAAAAATTTATGGATTTGATTACTATTCAGGACATTTTGCACTTTATAATAAAGGACGTATCAAAAAAGTTATTATTGGAGATTACCGTATTCAGATTGGGCAGGGCTTAATTTCTTCGGCTGGCTTTAGTCTGGGTAAAGGAGCTGAAACCATTCGAACTATTCGGCGTAATTCTTTAGGAATTTTACCTTATGGCTCGGTTACTGAATTTGATTTTTGGAGAGGTATTGCTTGTACTTACGAACTTTCTAAAAATTGGACTTTTACAGGATTTTTATCTCGAAAAAAAGAAGATGCTACCCCTGAATTTTCTATTGAGGACTCCACTCGAATAAGCTATTTTACGAGTCGTTCTAAGACAGGATTTCATCGTACTTCTTCTGAACTTGCCAAGAAAAATTTACTTCGAGAATTGATTTGGGGAGGGAATTTAATTTGGCAATCAAATTCAAAAAGTACCGAAATTGGACTGACTTTTTTACAGACTTCATTCAACTTTCCAATAATTCCAATCCAAAGACCTTATAAAGCCTTTGATTTTCAAGGAAATACAAATGCTAATTTTGGAATCCATTATTCACATATTTTGCAAAACTTCAATTTCTTCGGAGAGACTGCTTTTTCTAAAAATGGTGGGTTCGGTACAATAAACGGATTTATGGCAAGCTTATCACATCGAATTGATATTGCCTTAGTCGGACGTAAGTATTCTAGTCATTTTCACAATTTCTATGGTAACTCCTTTGGTGAAAATACAACTAATAAAAACGAAGTTGGTGCTTATTTAGGTTTCAAATATACACCTAATCGCCGATGGCAATGGGTTGCTTATTATGATCGTTTTCGATTTCCTTGGCTCAAATTTCGAACTGATTCTCCCTCTGAAGGCTATGAGTTTATGACCCAAGTTCGCCGAAAATTTTCACGAACAACGTCCATTTATTTTCGCTTTAGAACCGAACAAAAAGAGCGAAATTTAGGTATTAAATCAACAGAAATTAATATTTTAACTCCTTCATTAAAAAATAATTACCAATTTAATTTAGATTATAGTATTCGTAATCACGTTTCAATGCGTTCCAGAGTACAATGGTCAGATTTTTCTCAAGAAAATGGCTTAAAAACAAAGGGATTTGCTTTGATACAAGATTTTAATTTTGACTTTGGAAAAAGTCGAGTTAGTACCCGTTTTGCTTTGTTCGACACGGATGACTTTGAGAACCGACAATACACTTATGAGAAAGATGTTTTATATACCTTTTCGATTCCAGCTTATCATGGAAAAGGCTTACGTAGCTATGTGCTTTTTCAACAGAAAATTGGCAAAAAATTAGACTTTTGGTTCAAATACTCCGTTTATTCCTACCAAAATCAAGAAATAATTAGTTCAGGTTTAGAAGAAATCCAAGGCAATCGTAAACGAGATATACGATTTCAAGTGCGTTATAAATTTTGATAGAAAACTTACTTTTTTCTTTTAATTTGGCTTTCTGAAAACGATATTCTAAATCTACCTAAAATTTATTCTAAAATGTCTAATCAACTAACCATTAGTTTCATTCAGTCAGATTTGCATTGGCAAAATCGTATCGCAAATTTGAAAATGTTCGAAGAAAAGATCTCACAAATTGAACAAAAATCAGATTTAATTATTTTACCTGAGATGTTTAATTCAGGTTTTACGATGGAAACCGTAAAAGTAGCAGAAGTAATGAAATCGACTACTTTTACATGGATGTATGAACAAGCTAAACAAAATCAGGCAGTTATCATAGGTAGTTACATTATTCAAGAAAATAATCAATATTTTAATCGATTAATTTGGATGTCGCCTGATGGTAGTTTTACAACTTACGATAAACGGCATTTGTTCCGAATGGCAAACGAACACCAGCATTTTTCAGCAGGGCAAGAACGCTTAATTCAGACACTAAAAGGAATACGAATTTGTCCTTTAATTTGTTATGATTTACGTTTTCCTGTCTGGAGTCGAAATACTAAAAATATAGATGGAAGTTTGGATTTTGATGTGTTGATTTATGTAGCAAATTGGCCTCAAGCTCGTTCTTCAGCATGGTGTAACTTACTAAAATCCAGAGCAATAGAAAACTTAGCTTATTGTATTGGAGTCAATCGAGTTGGAACCGATGGTAACAATATTGCTTATTCAGGGGATTCGGCAGTAATTGATTTCAAAGGAGAAGAGCTTATCCATATTTCTGCCCAAGAATCTATCGAAACTCTGACTTTGGACTTTGATGAGTTAGCCGAATATCGGGGCAAATTTCCTGCTCATTTTGATGCGGATAAATTTGAGCTTCTGAAATAAAAATTGTTCGCCTGCAAAAGTTTTTTCTGGCTTCCTTCGTATATTTAGAAAGAATGCTTAAATCATTTTGTTTATGAAAATTTTATTCCCTTATTTTTTAGTATTGATAATGAGTATATTAGGAGTTTCTGGACAAACTGCAGCCGATTTTGTTCGAGATGCTCAAAAGGCGCAGTTTATAGGAGATACTACTGAAGCACTTCGCCTGTATGATAAGGCTATTGAATTACGAACACAAAGTGCCAAAGCCTTTATTCTTCGAGGTAAGTTAATTGGAAAAACAACTAAAATTCAACGTAAAGAGCTTTATAATACTTATTTATTTGATAATCAGGATTATAATAAAGCACTTGCTGATTTCGATAAAGCCATCTCCTTAGATACAGGTAGTTATCTTGGATATTATGTGCGAGGAAATTTAAATATGGCATATCAAAATCCTGAATTAGCCATTGCTGATTTTACAAATGTACTGTCTCGGACAGATGATACAGAAATTAGATGTTATTCATTGAATAAGAGAGGTTTAGCTAAAATGCAAGCTGAATATTATGAGTCAGCTAGCGATGATTTTTATGAAGCTCTAGAATTAGCTGAGCATAAGTTTGATATCTATAATAACATCGCTTTACTATATCGCCGAATAGGTAACGAATATCTGGCATTTGATGCCATTCAAAATGCGACTCGCCTCGCACCAGATGACCTCCGAACGAAAAATAATTTAGCCTTACTCAAAGCTGAATTCGGAGAATTTGAATCAGCAATTAAACTTTTCGAAGAGTTACTAGGTGTTTCTGAAGATCCATTGTTTTATAATAATCGGGGATATGCGTATTATCAAATTAAAAATTACCCCATTGCATTGAAGGATATAAACAAAAGTTTAGAATTATGGGAAGAAAATGCCTATGCTTATCGGAACCGAGCCTTGATTTTTTTGGCACAAAAAAAATATAAGAAAGCCTGTGCTGACCTCTTGAAAGCGGAAAAATATGGCTTTTCTAAAATTTATGGTGATGAAATTCAAGAATTGCAAAATAAATATTGTTGGTGAACCTTTAGATTTGGAGTCCTAAGATTTCTATAGGTTTAATGGATGTAATATACTTCTTGAAACCAATTGGCATTAGTCTGAAAATTCCCTTATTTTTGGATATTTCAGTATTAACCTTATTACTTTCTAAATGAATCCTTACGCTAAACTTCCTCGAAATTTTTATCTTGAAACCGATGTAACAAAAATAGCTAAAAGCCTGTTAGGCAAGGTTTTATGTACGCAATTTGATGGGAAATTAACTAAAGCCCGTATCACAGAAACGGAAGCTTATTGTGGGCGAACTGATGATACTTGTCATGCTTATCCCGACCGAAGAACTCCACGAACTGAAACCATGTATGCCCAAGGTGGCACAGCTTACGTATATGTATGTTATGGGATTCATTATTTGGTTAATATTGTAACTAATCAAAAAGATATAGCAGATGTTGTTTTAATTCGAGGAGTAGAACCAATTGAAGGACAACGTTTTATGCTCGAACGCCGAAAACTTAGTAAAATTTCTTCAACTCTTTGTGCCAGTCCTGCCACTTTAAGCATTGCGCTTGGAATTACCAAAAATCATGATGGAATTGACCTTTTAGGAGACCAGATTTGGCTTGAAAATGCAAATGAAATTTCTCCTGAGAAGATTCAAATTGGAACACGAGTTGGAATGAATCCTAACCGAAAGTCAGCATATTTGCCTTGGCGGTTTTCAATTAAAAATAACAAATGGGTCAGTAAAGGAAAAGGATTGGTAAAATCAAACTTATAAATCAAAAACTTACATCGCTTTTCATATGAAAAATATACTAAAAATCGTCTTAGTACTTAATTCATTATTTTTACTTTATCTTCATAAAAGTGGAGATTTACAGGCTCAAAGTGAACTCGGATTACGCCGACAAATCGAAAGTGCTTTTGTATTATTACGTAACGAATCTAGTCTAATTCCTATTCAGAATTTAGATAAAACAAAGATTCATATTTTAAATATTGGGAATGCTAAAACGCCTCACTTTACGGAAATGTGTAAAAATTATACGGTTATCTTTCAAGATAATTTTACTTTAGATGATTTCTTAAAAATGTCATCAAATGACAATAAATCACTTATAAATAGAGAGTTAAAAATTATTCCCATCATAAACCCAGATTCTTTAACTTCAAAGGAAAAAAGTTTAATTGATACACTTGCCTTACAAAAAAATACGATAATTTGCTTTTTTGCGCGTGCTGAAAAATTAAATTATTTCAAGAATATTAATCAAGCAAATGGACTTATATTAGCTCATCAAGCAGATAGTTTAACACAAAATTTAGCGGCACAACTTTTATTTGGAGGCATTGGAGCAATTGGAAGATTACCCATTTCTGTAAATGAATTTTTCAAAAGAGGAGATGGACTGATTACTCAAAATCAATTTCGATTGAAATATACTATTCCTGAAGAAGTGAATTGGAACAGTCAAATCTTACATCAACGAATTGATTCTATTGGAAAAGTAGTGCTGACAGAAAAAGTAGCACCGAACTGTCAAATTTTGGTGGCAAAGAATGGAAAAATTATCTTTCACAAAGCCTACGGGTTTCATACTTATGCCCAAAAACATCCTGTTAAATTAACCGATTTATATGATTTAGCTTCTGTTTCTAAAGTTACAACGGCATTGCCTGCTCTGATGAAATTACATGGTGAAGGCAAATTTAATTTGGAAGCTAGTTTGAGTGATTATTTACCCGAATTCAAAAACTCAAATAAGGCAAGTTTACAATTTCGTCCTATTTTGGCTCACCAAGCTCAACTTGTGCCTGGTCTTCCGTTTTGGCAATATACTTTCCGAAGAGGAGGCTACAGAACATGGCAAAAACATCAAATTGATGATGAATTTCCGAAATCATTAGTTAAAAATAAAACCTTATCAGGCGAAAAATCTAACAAATTTCCAATAAAACTTACAGGTCATATTTACATACATAAAAATTATAAGAAGCAAATATTTAAATATATTGCAAAATCTAACTTACTTCCTAAAAAGGGATATAAATATTCAGGTTTAGCATTTCTCCTGTTTCCTAACATTATTGAAAAACTGACAAAAACAGATTATGAAACATACTTGAATAAAAACTTTTATCATCCACTTGGAGCAAATACATTGGTTTATAATCCATTGAGATACTTTTCAAGGTCACAAATCATCCCTACAGAAAATGATAAAATATTTCGAAAACAACAAATTCATGGTACAGTACATGACGAAGCTGCTGCGATGATGGGAGGGGTTTCGGCTAATGCAGGATTATTTGGAAATGCAAATGATTTAGTTAAATTAACTCAAATGTATTTGCAAAAAGGACAATATGGAGGTAAAACATACATTAATGAAAAATCAATCTTAGAATTTACTACTTGTCAGTATTGCTCTGAAGGGAATCGTAGAGCGTTAGGATTTGATAAACCTCCCATCACTGAAAAAAATCGAAAAAATGCCAGTATTTCGTTAGATGCTAGCTCTGAAAGTTTTGGACATTCAGGATTTACGGGAACTTATGTTTGGGCAGATCCTAAACATGAGTTAATATTAATTTTCTTATCAAATCGAGTTTATCCTACCCGCAATAACCGAAAGTTATATCAATTGGATATTCGTCCGACTTTACACCAAATTTTGTATGATATGATTAAAAATAGTACTCCTTAAATGTTGTTTTTGTGATTAGTTTGTAAAAATTGTTGAATAACATCTTATTTTGCAAAATCATAAAACAATATTGTTTCACGAATTAATTTATACGAATGCGACAAATAATTTTTTGGTGTTCTTGCTTATTTTTTATTTGGAATACCATTAATCTTAACTCTGTGCAAGCCCAAACGGTAGATGACTTACACAATTACTACAATCGATTCGCCGATAAATACCTTATCAAACATAGTGAGAACAAATGCTATTACTCCATTGATGGGCGGGGAATTACAACTTATGCTTCTTTGAGTGCTAAAAGAGGAAATCGTCCTGAATGTCGCATTTATTGGGATGAAATTGAGATATTTAGAAACTTATTGCGTCATAGAAATACAGAGGAACAATTAAAAATTTTCCAGAGAAAAGGCGGACGAAGATTTACCAAAAATGAACGTATTCAATATGGAATTCACCGTGCTAAATTAAAAGGTGGACAAAAATATTATGGACGAAAATATAAACCTCTTTCAGGGTATAAGATTGCTCTTGATCCAGGACATTTTGCAGGTGATTTTGAAACGGCAAAGATTGAAGGTAAATTCATTGAATTGGCATATGTGCATAAGGATACCGTTCGATTTTATGAAGCAAATTTGACCCTAACCACTGCACGACTTCTGAAAGATAAACTCACCAGAGCAGGAGCCAATGTATTGATTACGAGACCAAAAGCAGGAGTTTTGGTTTCAGGTAAAACGTTCAAACAGTGGAAACAAAGTGATTTTCCTGCTCTATTCCGAAAGGATATCCAAGAGAAACGATTTACGCAAGTTCGGGCGCAAAAACTCAAAAAATTCGATGCTCGACTACATACTTTATACTTGGCAAGTCCTGAATTAGCCTTACGAGCCGATATCATTAATGCCTACGATCCTGATTTAACTATTGCCATTCATTATAATGCTGATCCCGATATCAAAGCCATTGACCAGCCCAGTTCACACAATTATAATATGACGTTCGTGGCAGGGGCATTTATGCGTCATGAGATGGATGAACCCGAAGAGCGTTTACATTTTCTGCGGATTTTATTAATGCAGAATTTCGATAAATCAGTACTAGCTTCTAAATATATTATCAGGCAGTTTGAACAAAAACTAAAAGTAAATACCATTCCGAAAGAGAACCATTTAGGTTATTTGAAAAATGCTAGTATTTACGTACAACATGGAGTTTATGCTCGTAATTTGGGGCTTTGCAGACGACTGAACAGCCCACTTTGTTTTGGAGAAACGTTAGTTCAGAATCATCGTTGGGAATCGGAACGTCTCAAAGTGAATCGTCTTGATCGTCCTGCTAAACGAGTCCAAGAAGTTGCGGAGGCTTATTATCAAGGTATTTTACAGTATTTCAGGGAGTTAAAACGTCAGAAAAAATAACTATCTTTGTCTCTTAAAAATGATTATCCTTTTTGAAGACAAATTAGGCTTTATGAAGTGGTTTGCGATTAAACTTTACGATTAGAACGCTCAATTACTTTACGGATGTAATTTCAGAACTAAAATATAACCAATAATGGAAGCGGTACAGTTTGCTCAAGCAGATTTTGGACAAGTTACAGTTATGGATACAAATTTAGCTTTTTACGAAAAAATTAAGCTTTCTAAGTTTAAAGAAATTGCTCGTTTACAAGGATTTGATACTTGTCCTGACTTACGCATTCTATATCCATATCTCAAAAATGCCTTAGAGATTTTAGAAATTGGAGCAGGCTACGGACGAGTAACTCAAGGATTAACACAACAGGGATTCCAAGGGCATATTACAGCTCTGGATAGGTCTCCTAAAATGTGTGCGTACACTCGTCAAAATGCAAGTCAGAGTGTAAGTGTTATCGAAACAGATATTCGATTTTATCCTATTCAACAACATCCTAGTGCTATCTTATGGCTTTGGTCAGGCGTTCTTGAGTTAAGTCCTGATGAACAAAAAGAAGTCATTAAAAAATTTGCTCAAGCCCTAAAATCAGGAGGCTTATTAGTTCTGGAAATCCCTCAACAGATTCGTTATGTGGGTGTGCATGTGGGGAATCAAAAAATTAAGGTTGAAACAGAGTGGGGAGAATTAAATGCTTACCTTCCTTCCCATGAAGAAATGTTAGCTTTCCAAAAAGTAGGGCAATTTTCATCAATGAAAGTTATTAATTATAAATCAGATACAGGATTAGAAAGAGCGTTATATTTATACCAAAAATAGTCTTTTGTAAGACTTATTTTTTTACCTAAATCGTTTTTTCTTGGAGATTTTTTATCATTATCTTATTCTTGTTTAAATAAAGTAAACATTCAGCAGATTTGTTTTGTTATAATGATTCTCATTAGATAGAGTATTATTAAAAATGAAAAAATCTAATTTATGAGCTATTCAAAACCTCAATTCCAAGAAAAGTACAACAATTTTATTAATGGAGAATTTGTTGCTCCTGTAGGTGGTGAGTATTTTGAAAATACTTCTCCAGTAGATGGTAGCTTAATTGCTCACTATCCTCGTTCACAGAAAGAAGACATTGAACTCGCAGTTGATGCGGCTAACGCCGCCAAAGAAGCATGGGGAAATACCTCTGTTACAGAGCGTTCGGCACTACTCAATAAAGTAGCAGATATAATTGAAGAACATCTCGAAGAATTTGCCTTAGTGGAGACCTGTGATAATGGGAAAGCAATTCGTGAAACATTAAATGCGGATGTACCTCTGGCTATTGATCATTGGCGTTATTTTGCTTCTGTAATTCGTGCGGATGAGGGTTCTGTTTCTGAATTGGATGCAAATACGGTCTCGATGATTGTCAAAGAACCGCTTGGTGTAGTGGCTCAAATTATCCCTTGGAACTTTCCTTTGTTGATGCTTTCTTGGAAATTGCCTCCTGCTTTGGCAACGGGCAATTGTGTGGTTTTGAAACCAGCCGAACAAACTCCTTCTTCAGCAACTTTATTGATGGAAAAAATCGCTGATGTATTTCCGAAAGGTGTTATCAATGTAGTACATGGCTTTGGTCCTGAAGCGGGTAAGCCTCTGGCTTCCAGTAGTAAAGTGGATAAAGTAGCCTTTACAGGTGAAACTACTACGGGACAATTGATTATGCAATATGCCTCTAAAAATCTAAATCCTGTCACGATGGAATTGGGTGGAAAATCACCTAATATTTTCTTCAATAGTGTCATGGATGCAGACGATGAATTCTTAGATAAAGCTATCGAAGGAGCGGTTTTATTTGCTTTTAATCAAGGAGAAGTTTGTACTTGTCCTTCTCGAATTTTGGTTCAAGAAGACATTTACGATAAATTCATGGCGAAAGTCGTTGAACGTACCGAAGCCATTATCCAAAATAATCCTTACGACCCCAATACCATGATGGGCGCGCAAGCTTCAAATGACCAATTTGAAAAAATATTGTCCTATATCAATATCGGTAAGGAAGAAGGAGCAAAAGTATTGGCAGGGGGGCAGGCTTGTCAGTTGGAAGGTGAGTTTGAAAACGGTTTTTATGTGCAACCTACTTTATTGGAAGGACATAATAAAATGCGTGTTTTCCAAGAAGAGATTTTTGGTCCCGTAGCTTGTGTAACTAAATTTAAGGATGAAGCCGAAGCTCTCGAAATTGCCAATGATACCCTTTATGGTTTAGGGGCTGGTGTTTGGACAAGAGATGCTCACCAATTGTATCAAATTCCACGAGGCATCAAAGCAGGTCGGGTTTGGGTTAATTGTTATCATACTTATCCTGCTCATGCCCCATTTGGTGGATACAAAAAATCAGGATTTGGTCGTGAAACTCACTTGATGATGTTGAATCATTACCAACAAAGTAAAAATATGCTTATCTCTTATGATAAAAATAAACAAGGATTTTTTTAGAAAATAATAAGATTTATATAAATTATTTTAACCAAATTTTTGCTATAAGTACTGTTTTTAGCAAGAATTTGGTTATTTTTTTAGGAGACTTTTGCACC
Source organism: Cytophagales bacterium UBA2561 (assembly GCA_002340355.1). Taxonomy (GTDB): domain Bacteria; phylum Bacteroidota; class Bacteroidia; order Cytophagales; family Thermoflexibacteraceae; genus UBA2561. The sequence goes on along the minus strand of DDLX01000011.1, from coordinate 2,763 downwards.
AAGTACCTTAAACTTTTTTTGATTGATTTTCATTGAACAAATTTACAGTTTACTTCTATTTTTGTAATCCTCACAAAATCAGAAATCTATACTCTTTAGATAAATAAAACCATGCAAAAATATCCAGTAGGTATTCAGAATTTTAAATCTTTAAGAACAGAGGGGTATCTGTATATTGATAAGACACAATATATTTATAAGCTAATTACTCAGGGTAAATATTACTTTCTATCTCGTCCCCGTAGATTTGGTAAAAGTTTATTAATCAGTACATTAGAAGCTATATTTTTAGGTAAAAAAGAACTCTTTGAAGGACTTTGGATAGAAAATAAAACTGATTGGGAAAAATGCCCTGTAATTCGGCTGGATTTTTCACCTATGGAGTATCATCATCAATCTTTGGATAAGGCAATTCAGACACATTTGCAATTTATAGCCGAAAAATATCAGCTTACTATTCAAGCCGATAATCTTAAAGATTATTTTTATAAATTGATTATACAACTTTCTGCCAAATCTGGAAAAGTGGTCATTTTGATTGATGAATATGACAAACCCATCATTGATTTTTTAGATGAAACCGAGCTGCCACAGGCACAAGAAAATCGAAGTATTCTCAAGCAATTTTATTCCGTGATTAAAAGTTTAGATGCACATATTCATTTTTTCTTTTTAACAGGGGTTTCTAAATTCAGCAAAGTATCGATTTTTTCAGATTTGAACCATCTGGAAGACATTACGATGAGTCCCCAAACTCATGCTTTGGTCGGTTATACCCAAACCGAATTGGAACATTATTTTACCACTGAAATTGATGAATTAGCCAAAAAAGAAAAGGTAAGCCGTCTGGAGATGATTGAAAAAATTCGGTGGTGGTATAATGGCTACCGTTGGGATGTGGAAGAAGAAACCTTGTATAACTCATTTTCGGTCTTGCATTTGATGAAACAAAAACGATTCAATAATTTTTGGTTTGAAACAGGCACGCCTACGTTTTTGCTCAAAATGCTCCGACAACAAAACTTATATCAAATGGATAGTTTAGAAGTAGAAACGCAAAGTATCAAAAGCTATCAGATTGAAAATTTGGATGTTTATACACTGCTTTTCCAGACGGGTTATTTGACCATTGCCAATCAGTCGAATTATTATATTTATGAGTTAAAATATCCAAACCATGAAGTACAAGAATCTTTTGAGCGGTATTTGTTAAATTATTATGCAGAGCAACATAATGCAGGTGCGGTTTGCTATCAAATTGCAAAAGGATTTCGTCAAGCTGATTTGGAAATGGTTGAACATCGTTTCAATGTTCTTTTAGCAAATATTCCTTACGACTTATTTGAGGCAAAACAAGAAAAATATTATCAAGCGATTTTTTATTTGGCTTTAAAATTAGTGGGTTATCATATTGAAGCCGAAGTGAAGACCAATCGAGGGCGTATAGATGCAATAGTTCAAACCAAAGACACAATTTACATCATTGAATTCAAAGTTAATCAATCCGCAAAAGAGGCAATTCAACAAATCCATGACCGAAAATATTACGAAAAGTACCAGAATTTAGGAAAAAAGATAGCCTTAATTGGAATGAACTGTTATGATAAAACGGTAAAAGAATGGTTAATTGAATGGCTTTAATGTAGAATAGAAATCTTCAAAATGTATTTAATTTTTTCATAGCAGTGGGTTTGCAAACCCACCACTATATATTTGATAAATCATTAGTAAGGTAGAATCTCAAATCTTCACGAGTTCCTTAGTAACATCCCGTCCATATTTAGCATTTAGCTCCCCAATTTTCTTGCTCAATAATTCTCTCTGAGTAATGCGCCGTCTGCTTTCTTCTTCTGAAAATTTGAAGGCATATTTTCCTAAATCTTGATTTATTTCCGCTAAAATTTTATTTTTAGTTTCTTCAATAATTTGATTATCAAGTTGATAGGAAGTCAAAGCCAATTCCAAACATTTTATGAATTCGGTTGTAAAAATTTCCAAATCCACATCTATCAAAAGCTGTTCTGTCACTTCTCGAACTACTTTCGGATAAGCTATCCAAAAATGAAAGGTTAAATATTGACCTTTGTCGTCTTTTGATATTTTACGAATTGAACTTTCTTCACTTTTGCCATCGGTACAAATGTAAAGTTCTAATTCTTCGGATTTTACATTGGGTAAAGGTGATTTTTGAAGGAGGTTTTCTATCGAATCTCCCAATAAATCCAAGTAGTCGCCTGATAAATCAAAAGAATAATCAGGCTGATTAAAAATGCCAGAAATACTTACTTGCATGGTTTTTTGCATGGCTTTATTTTTTAGGTTTATAACTTTTTTGGTTGCCTTCGGGAACATAGCCCATTTGTTGAGTAACTAACTCTAAAATAGCCTCTTCCACTTCTTTTGCGTATTGGGTTGTTACGCCAAACATGGTCTCCACAACAATATGAAAAACACCTCTACGGGTATATTTTTTGCGTAATTCGGTTACTTGTTGGTGAATTCTGGTTGGGTCGCCCGAACTTTTGGTAATGCGGTCAATATCTGCCTTGCCGATTTTATAAATTTTGTCCCTAACCATAATTTGATAAACGGCATAATTCCCAACTGCATCATTATTATTTTTGTGCTTTTCCATTTACTTATCCGTTTTATCTTTTTGACTAAGTTGGAAAGCAGTCATTTGTCGCTCCACATTGAGCAACAATTGATATTCTAAATTTTGGAGGCTTTTGAGTTGTAAATGTAACTCCAAAAATAAGACTT